>NZ_KB905692.1 GCF_000380985.1 Proteiniphilum acetatigenes DSM 18083
CCCTGGTCTTACGGAACGTCTTCCTCACGATACCCGAAAACAGGATAACGGCCATTGTCGGGGGCAGCGGCAGCGGGAAATCCACCCTGCTGAAACTGCTCGTACGGTTATACAAGCCCAGTTACGGGGATATAAGGATGGGCGGGATGAACGTAAACCTTATCAACCTGCGCCATTGGCGTGAGATGTGCGGGGTGGTGATGCAGGACGGGAAGACATTCAACGATACCGTCCTGAACAATATCGTGCTGGATGATGAGCGTATCGATTATGAAAGGTTACGGGAGGTATGCCGCATTGCCCAGATCGAAACGGAGATCAACGAGATGCCGAAAGGTTTCGAGACGGTGATCGGTGAAAACGGCCGTGGGCTAAGCGGCGGACAGAAACAGCGGCTGCTTATCGCCCGGGCGCTTTACCGGAACCCGAAACTGCTGTTCCTGGACGAGGCCACCAATTCGCTGGACGTGATCAATGAACGCAGGATCGTGGATGCCCTGAACGGCGCCTTTAAAGACCGGACGGTGATTGTTGTTGCACACAGGTTAAGCACTATCCGCAATGCCGACCAGATCGTGGTGCTGGACAAGGGATTTGTGGTGGAAGTCGGCAACCATGACTCGTTGATGGAGAAGAAAGGACAGTATTACAATTTGGTTTCTACGCAGATGAAGGCATAGTAACCATGTGCGAAGATCACCGGAATCCCGGAATACATATTATTTATCCAATTAAATTTGTTTTATCCTTATAGTATAGCCGAGCGCAATTCATGTCCCCACAATATCCTAAACGATACGGCTTATTTTATGGAAATCAGACTAAAAGCAGGAATACTACAGAAAATGATATAAAAACTATATAATCTGATATTTCCCAATTATTTAACATAATCCGCATTGTTTATACTGAAAATTTTTATATAATTGGGGACTAATACGTTTAATGACAGGAGATTTATTAAAAAAATGAGCACGATAAAATTAATCTCTCCATGATCCAAAAGAAAGATATATTAAAGTTGGTCGATTATATTCTGTTGAATTCCGCTTCAATTAATTCTTCCGGATTATATAATGGGAAAGTTGGGGTATCGCTTTCGTTATTCGAAGCATCCAGATATCTGAATGATAAGAATATCGAAAATAAAGCATTTCAATTATTGCAAGAGTCCTTAGTGGCAGAGAATAAGGACTATGGTTTTGAAAACGGATTATCCGGAATCGGGTATGTATTGCTTTATTTAATAGAGAATAAATTTATTGATGCCGATTTTAATGAAATATTCGGAGAGAAATACGAATCCCTTATTAAAAGGTTTACAAATTTAGAGAATGAACCGCACAAATTATTATCTTCTTTCCATGTTATTTATTTCTTTGCAAAAATACGTGACACTAAAAAAGATGACAGAATAAGCAGAATAGTCCCAAAAATATTCGAAGGCATTGAATTATATTTGTCCTTGCAATTTTTCGATTTTAACGACAGACGGTATACAAATAATAAGTCATTGGTATTGAATGTATTCAAACAATACTTAAAGTTAGTTGATTTCGCTTGTTATTCTGATTTTTCCCAATTATTACTAGATTCATATGCACAATTATATCGCAATGGAAAAATCGTAAGCAATTATTATACAGGATGTTTATTGGAAAATATTGTAAAGGATAAAAACGATTACCAAGATATTATTCAAGACAATAAACAGTACGGACTTTTAAATTTTCATAACTGTTCGTTACATCTACATGAGCAAATAGATTTACTTTCTTTGCTACAACAGGCAGATTCCAGAAATGGAAAAGACGGAATAATAAAAACAGTTGAAAAAGAATGGGTAAACTCGCAACCTAAAAATTCTTGGGATAAATTGAATTATCGTATTCCCCAATATGCAAAAGATACAGGATATGGTTTTGGGTTGTCACGATTACTCGTATTTGTGACAAATAAAAAGCATTTATTTGTATAAAGATTTTATCAATTGAGAAAACACAAATAAGCAATCGATGAAAATTTCGATAGTAATGGCTGCATATAATGCAGAGGAATATATAAAAGAGGCGATTGACAGCGTACTACGACAATCATTTACCGACTTTGAATTTATCATTGTGGATGACGGATCAACGGATACTACAAGAGATATTATTCGTTCCTATGTTGATAACAGAATCAGACTGATAGAAAACAAACATAATTTTACTGATTCTATTAATAAAGGACTTTCTCATGCAAGTGGAAAATACATTGCATTTATGGATAACGATGACATAATGCATATAGACAGATTAAAGATAGAGCATGCCATAATGGAAGAATGGCCGGATATAACGGTATGTAGTTCAACGATGAAACTTTTCGGGAAAGATGTCGATCTTAAGATTACAGGGGGAGAGAGCGGAATTATCAAAAACCCTTTACTTAAATTTATCGGCGGGGATTATATATCAAATCCTACCGGCATGATACGTACGGATTTTTTACGGAAAAAAAATATAGGATATGAAAATTATTCGTTTGCATCCGATTATAAATTCTGGGTGGAAGTAGCAAAAGCCGGTGGAATATTCTATATTGAATCACAACCATTGATGTATTACCGGCTATCCAAAGGTCAAGCCTCTCAAAAATTCCAAAAGGAACAACAAGATGCAAGCCTTAAAATCCGGAATGAAATTGTACAATATCTTATAATTAAAAACAAAGCAAATTATCCGGAGTTAGAGGATCTCTTCTCACAATTTGAAAGTCTTGTCCAAAAGGAGTTATTAACTAATGAAGAAATACTTATGTTTTATCAAAATTTATATTCGAAAAATAAGGATAAAATAATAACAAATTAAAAACATAGTCTCAATAAATATTATATTTTATGAATATTCTATTTCTTACAAGATATGATCCTTCAGACATTAATACATGGTCGGGAACATTATTTCATATCTATAACAAATTGAAAGAAGACCATCATGTTATACCCTTAGGAATGGAAGTGATTAATCAACTTGGATTTTTCACAAAAGATAATTTTCAACGAAAAGATCCTGGGAATGAGTATCGTTATATCAAGATAATTAATAAACTGCTATCGGAGAGAATTAATAAAATAGATTGTGATTTAATATTTTTCGGAGACTTATACTTTGTACCTTTTTTAGAAATAAATAAACCTATTATTAGATTAAGTGATGTAACCTATCATAGCTTCAAGGAATATCTGGATGTACGGGATGCAGAAGTAATCAAAATGACAGAGGAAATTGAAAAAAAAGGATTAGAAAAGTATGATACTATAATTTACAGTTCTGAGTGGATGAAAAAATCCACAACTGAATATTATAATATATTGCCCGATAAAGTTCATGTAGTGGAGTTCGGTGCCAATATACCCAATCTGAAAGAATACACAATTAATATTGATATGGACATATGCCGTTTAGTTTTTATAGGTAGAAACTGGGAGAAGAAAGGAGGAAATAAGGTCCTGGAAGCTTATAAAAAATTGAAAACGGATGGATTTCCTTGTACACTTACAATAATAGGATGTATGCCTAATGTCATACCAAAAGAAAAAGATTTGATTATCATACCTTTTCTTGATAAATCTAGAAAAAGGGATATGGAAAAATTGTGTCAAATATTGTCTGAGTCACATTTCCTTGTGTTGCCTACAGAGTACGATGCCTTTGGTATTGTGTTTTGTGAAGCATCAGCGTATGCCGTGCCAAGCATAGCCGCCAATGTGGGTGGAGTCAATCAGCCGGTAAGAGAAGGTAAAAACGGTTACCTATTACCACTCAATGCCACCGCGGATGATTATGCCGGAAAAATAAAATCGGTTTTTACCGATAAGGAAAGTTATTTACAACTTAGAAAATCCTCGCGTCATGAATTTGAGACACGGTTAAACTGGGATGTGTGGAAAAATAAGGTCAATGAAATATTAAAAACAACTGTAAAAGAGTATGAAAAATAAAATACTTTGAGTACTTAGTGATTATTAATTTTTTAAAACATTTATCATTATGAAAAAGTTAACAAAGAAAAGTTTGGATGAACTTGCAAAAGAAATGCATGTGATGAGTGAAGAAGAACAAGAATCTATGTTAGGCAGGGCGTATTATTATGATTTATATGGAAACTTAATAGGAATTTGCGGTGATAGCTCTGAAATTAGAGTAATTGACAATAGCCTTTATGGTGCAGCTATTGCTGGAGGCTTAGGTGGTATCAGTGGTGATGGAGATTGGAGGAATAATTTGATGGGAAGTACCCCGTTTAGAGACTCAACTCTTCAACAAAGAACAAATATTATCCGCTCAATAGGAATACAAGCTGGATTAAGTAATTATTATATGGATATAAGGGATTTAGATAATTATACCAGAAATGGAGAATATAATCATAGTACTGGTATGGTTACAATTAACTCTAATTCTATATTATTTGAATTTGGGAACTACAATGATTTTTACTGCACTTTAAAACATGAAAACTATCATAAAAATAATTATATCCCCAATGGTAGTACAGCCCAGATGGAGAGAGATGCTTACAATCACGTGTTAGATCAGGATCAATACGATTATGCAAGTCCTTATTACAAAGATCTTGTCGCAAGAAATTATAGCCATTATTCTAACTAGTTGATCTTCATAGCTTATAAATATTATTTACAATGAAAAAAGAAATTCTTTCAATTATTACTATATTTCTTACAATGCAATTGTTTCCCCAAGATACAAAAGAACATACAACTATAATTATTGAGGATGATTTCTATGCGAAAATGGTAAAAACGGACGATGAACTATATATTTATAACGATAATGATAAATATTTAATGAACGATTCACCTTTATCCTTTTTCGAGGGATTTAAAAAAATCTATCAGAATCATAAATTCTTAGAATATCGGGTACTGACTACCGATGTGTTCGGAACAACGGGATTTGACGATAAAATATTCCAATGTATATGGTTTATAAAAAACAAACAATTATACTTGGCTAATATACTTTTCAATGATAGCGAAATAGATGACGTAGAAAAGGGGAGGAAAGATCAATATCTTATAATGGAACAACTAACCGGGGAGAAATTCAATACTCATTATAAATATATTTCACTAGGAGGAAGAAAAATACATGGATTAATGCCCGCTACATGGTTCACTGATACATTATTTGTGAAAAAAGCTTTTAATCCAAAAAGAGGACTGGATTATGAAAGTTACGAAAAAAACTTTGAGAACTGGATGGAAAGCGCCTATCTTCAAATGGTTTTTGAAAAAGGGAAATTAGTGGATATGAAAGGTATTGCGAACAAAACAAAGAGAACAAATTTTGTCAGGCCGAAAAAGAGAAATCGAAAAACACCGTAAAAATCCGTACCGGTTTATTCTGATTGCGAAAATAAAGGAATTGGAAGAATAATGACATTCATCATGACTCAGATTGTCATTATTCTTTTACTTTTTATCATATTACATAGTAGAACAGAACGTGATAAGTTTTATATTTGTTCGATGTTTTTTACAGCTGTTTACGGTTGTAGTTATTTTCAATAACCCTGTTGTAGTTAAAACAAATATTTTAAAGATGAAATACCTGCTTCTGACATTTTTTCTCTGTTTATCTATTTTTCCGGCAGCACAATCAAATACTTCTTTACCGATTGTTCCTAAACCGGCTCACGAAAGCACTTCAGGTCAACAGGTTTCCCTACAGAAAAAGTGGAGTGTTTATATTCCTTCTCAATTCGACATATACGGAGAATACCTTTCTTCTTTATTCAATGAGTTTGGCATTGAGATTGTAAATTCCGGAAAAGATAAAGCACAGATTGTTGTAAATGTGAATAAAAAACTATCGGAAAGTCCTGAAGCCTATCATCTTGAAATTACCGGTAAAGGTAAAATAACTATATCCGCCTCATCTGAAAACGGGGTTTTATATGCATTCCAGACCTTGAACCAGATAGTGCAAACAGACAATAGTACAGTCACATTGCCTGTCTGCAGAATCTCGGACGAACCGGCATTTCCCTGGCGCGCATTTATGCTCGATGAAAGCCGTCATTTCCATGGAATGGAAACAGTAAAACGATTACTTGACGAAATAGCCCGCTTAAAGATGAACACTTTCCATTGGCATTTGGTCGATGATCCGGGCTGGAGAATCGAGATCAAGAAATACCCTGAACTCACGAAAATCGGGTCCAAACGAGATTTTTCCCATAGAGATCTTACACCCGAAAAATGGGACGAGACTTTTCCCGACAAAAAAATGTTTTACACTCAATCAGAAATTCGTGAAATCGTACAATATGCTGCCGACAGAGGAATCAAAATCATACCTGAAATTGAAGTCCCTGGACATGCTTCCGCATCCATAGCCGCCTATCCCTGGCTTGGCACAAGTAGCAGAAAAGAAGGCAAAGGTATCTGGGGTGACCTTTACAATGTGACCGATCCAAAGGTTGAAGCTTTTCTGCATGATGTCTTGGATGAGGTGATTGAACTGTTTCCCTCAAAAATAGTACATATCGGCGGGGATGAAGCTGATTACGGGCACTGGCAGAATGACCCTCAGGTTGTAAGCTTCATGGAAGAGAATAGCATTCCTACATTTGCTGATCTGCAGGTTTGGTCGATCAACCGGTTTTCCAGATACCTTGCATCAAAAGGTGTGAAAATGATGGGTTGGAATGAGATTACGGGAGATAATATCCGTAATGAAGCACATATCCAGGAGAGCCAGTCGGAAAAGCTGGCAAAAGGCACAATCGTCCATTTTTGGGATGGCGACATCACCCTTGTGAACAAAGCCATAGAGAAAGGGTATGATGTGGTGAATTCAAACCGACATTTTACCTATCTCGACTACCCCTACGAAGTGATACCTCTCGAAAAAGCTTATTCATTTGATCCGATACCCGAAGGGCTGGAAAAACCGAAAGAATCCAAAATACTCGGCACCGGATGCCAGATGTGGGGAGAATTTACACCGAATCTGACACGTCTATATTACCAGACCTTCCCCCGCCTTGCGGCTTACGCGGAAAGTGGCTGGACAAAAGCCGCAGACAAGGATTATAGGGATTTTTGCCGGCGGGTAAAAAATACCGAGCGCCGTTGGCGGAAATTGGGTTATTTCAATCAGCAACCCTCATTCTCCCGGCAAGACGATACCTTCACTCTTTGGCAATTACCCTCACAAATAAACACCATTGGAAATTCTTATGTAATTCGTACCGACAATAATAAAATTATTGTAATAGACGGAGGTGTAAAGGAAGAAGAAAACTATCTGAGAGGTTTTTTAGCCGCATTGGGCAATATGGTAGACTGCTGGTTTGTTTCTCATCCCCATGCCGACCATATCGGAGCATTGACAAAAATCTTAGAAGATCCGAAAGGGATCACGATACGGGAAATCTGCCAATCCACTTTTTCTGAAAGCCTGTTGAATACGGAACCCGGTTCTAAAGAGCATGCCGTAAAATATTACGAAACAGTAAAAAAATCGGGAATAAAGTCTACAGAGGTAACTCCCGGTATGGTTTTCACATTCGGGAATACCATATTTAAAATCCTGGGAATTAAAAATGAAGAACTCGCAGGAACTAATCCATATAACAACTCCAGCGTGGTAATACGGGTTTCTGATCCGGTTAAATCGGTATTGTTCCTTGCGGATACGGGAAAAGAAGCAGGGGATAAATTGCTGAACGGTTCGTTTAAAAACGAATTGGACTGCGATTACATCCAAATGTCGCATCACGGACAACAGGGTGTTTCTATGGACTTTTACCGTAAGGTAAAGTTTCGGGCATGCTTATGGCCCACTCCAACATGGGTGTACAATAACGATGGAGGAAAAGGTTTCAACACCGCCCATCTGAAAACCATGGAAACCCGCGAAACAGTAGAAGAATTAAATATTACCGAACAGTACTTCAGTTTTGCCGGATTAACAAAAATAGAATAAGTGACATTCGATATTATGCTTGTTTCATAAACATTCCAATAATAAGATGGGTTCAACCCATAGGCGGCGATCCGCTTGTCAGTTCCATTACAGCACAGAATGATATTTATGGTAAGGAAAAATATGGAAGAAATGGACAGTGATTTTGTATGGCCTCTACTATTCAAGCAGAGACAATAAATTATTCCGATCGGTAAGCAATCAAGTAAGGGATATTTACCTATCAATCGGCGTTTAATATATTCTCAGAGTAAAAAACAATCATGAACATCATTTTTATTAAACCCAAAGTTATTCTATTACTCTCTTTACTATTACTGTTCACTGCCTGCTCAGGTAAGGGACTCTCTTCTCTAAAAGTAGAATATGAAGAGACCCCTCTGGGAATCGATGCTGAAAAGCCGCGTTTTAGCTGGCAGATGGCATCCGACAAGCGGGGGCAATCGCAATCCGCTTATCAGATTACCGTTACCGACCAGGAAGGACAAGAAGTATGGAATACCGGGAAAATTGAAAGTGGCATATCTCTGAACATTGAATATGCGGGAAAGCCTTTGCAACCCTGCACCAGATATGACTGGGAAGTACAGGTATGGGATCAGGATAACAGCCTGCTATCCGCTAAATCATGGTTTGAGACCGGGTTGATGAATCCCTCAGTAGATGCATGGGAAGGTGCTAAGTGGATTGGCGGTGGAGATGATGATCTGATCCTTTATCCTGATTACCTGCCTGCCTATAATATCAATTATACCCTGCAGTTGGACAAGGAAAGCGGTACAACCAAAGCAGGATTTCTTTTCGGGGCCAACGACCCCCGACTGATGGATAAAAACATGAATATCTATAATCTGCAAAATGGAAGAGACGAATCTTACATTGAAGTGGAGCTGGATATTTCGCAGGTAGATACAGGAGGAAATGCCTTCTTACATATTTATCGCGTAGGGTATGCTCCGGGGGATAATAAGGAAACCCCGCTGCAAAGTCTGATCGTTCCCATTTCGACGATCAATAAAGGGAATCAATACGACAAGCATACCGTTCACCTTAAAACCATGTATAGCAACACCGACTTCTATATCGGCGGTGAAGAGGAAACGGACAAGATAGGAAGTGTAACGATCAACCCCATCGGAAACAGCTGGGACTATATCTGTTTTCCGTTGCTTTGTGAAATTGGTTTCGCAGTAAAACCAGGACAATCGGCAAGTTTCTCGGCTGTGGAAATACGTAATTATCGGGTACCTAATAATATCCTGTTTTCCGAAGAATTGGATGAAGACGGGTCGAAAAGTGTTTTTGCAGATAAGAAAAATATCACAATCGACAACAATAGTTATCGGATAGATGGGGCAGGGTCTGGGACATTCATTACCACCAATATACAGAAAAAATCGATGCCGCTGCTCAGGACAACTTTCTCATCAAAAAAAACGAAAGTCACCAATGCACGTCTCTATATTACATCAAGAGGGATATACGAAGTATATATAAACGGGAAAAAAATAGGAGATGATTATTTCAATCCCGGCCTGACTCAATATAATAAGCACCATCTCTATCAGACTTACGACGTCACCAACCATGTCAAAACGGGCGATAATGCCCTCGGAGTAGTTATGGGCGAAGGATGGTGGAGCGGAGCGATCACCTATATGGGATACCTGTGGAATCTGTTTGGAGACAGGCAATCACTCCTTGCCAAACTGGTAATTACTTATGCCGATGGTACGAAAGAAACGATTGTAAGCAATCCCGACACATGGCTATATTTTGACAATGGTCCCATCATATACGGCAGCTTCTTTCAGGGCGAAATATATGATGCCCGGAAAGAATCATTGATAGAAGGTTGGACAGAAGCCTCATATAATGCTTCAACCTGGAAAAAAGCAGTAGAAGTCAATCAGGAAAAAGCGATCATTGAGGATAAAGCCACAGAAGCCAATAGAATGCCTGCGGTGAATGATTTTTCAGGAATGAAGCTGGTAGGCCAGTATGGTCAAACCGTCAAAAAGATCAAAGAGCTTACCGCCATTTCGCTGGAAGAGGTCAGGCCCGGTGTCTATGTGTATGATATGGGACAAAATATGGTAGGTGTACCAAGAATCACCCTGAAGGGAGAACAGCCCGGTAACGAGATCAAATTGCGGTTTGCAGAAGTAAAATACCCCGATTTACCTGAATTCGGAAACAACGTGGGAATGATTATGCTCGAAAATATCCGTGGGGCAATGGCCCAGGATATTTATATCACGAAGGGTGGCAACGAAGTCATCCTCCCACGGTTCACCTTCCACGGTTATCGTTTTATAGAGATAACGGGGATAGACAAACCCCTCCCTCTGGAGGCGGTAAAGGGCGATGTCCTGAGTTCCATTCATGAACTGGCGTCACGATACGAAACCTCCAATCCCAAAGTAAACAAACTGTGGGAAAATATTACCTGGTCGACACTGGCCAACTTCCTGTCGATACCCACCGACTGTCCCCAACGTAACGAGCGTATGGGCTGGAGCGGGGATATATCGGTCTTCTCGCGTACGGCAACTTATCTGGCTGATATACCCGCGTTTCTTCACCGCCATATGCTGGCTATGCGGGATACACAACGCGAAGATGGACGCTTTGCCGATGTAGCCCCCATCGGCGGCGGTTTTGGCGGTATACTGTGGGGTAGCGCAGGCATTACCGTGCCCTGGGAAAGCTATATGCAATACAATGATGTAAGACTGTTGGCAGAACACTATGATGCTATGAAATCGTATATCGACTACTTACTGGATTATATAGATCCCGACACGGGTATATTGACTGAAGGAAATCTTGGCGACTGGCTCGGACCGGAACAGGAGAAGAACGACAATACTTTATTATGGGAGGCCTACTTTATATTCGATCTGGAATTGATGTATCGCATGGCAAACGTGCTGGACAGGAAAGAAGACGCCGAATGGTTCAGTAAGCTGCACCAGGAACGAAAAGTGTTTTTCAACAAGACCTATTTCAATCCGGAGACAGGTCAAACCGTGCATTCAGGATTCCGGCAGCCTGAAAGAAAAGGCGAGTTGATCGGTACACAAACATCTTATATCCTCCCGTTAGCATTCGATATCTGTAACGAAGAAATAAAAGACCTTGTTGTCAAGCAACTGATGGATTGTATAGAGAATCAATATCATCAGGATGAAAATACAATTTATCCTCCCTACTCACTGATGACCGGTTTTATCGGTACGGCATGGATCAACCGGGTATTATCGGAACTGGGATATTCCGAAGCGGCCTACCGGATATTGCAGCAAACCACTTATCCTTCGTGGCTTTACTCTGTAGAACAAGGCGCTACAACCATCTGGGAACGGCTCAATTCCTATACCCGCGAGCACGGTTTTAGCGGTAATAATTCGATGAACTCCTTTAACCACTACTCGTTTGGAGCAATTGGTTCGTGGATGTACAACCATTCCCTGGGAATAGAACGTGACGAAAACTATCCCGGATTCAAGTCCTTTGTTTTACAACCCAACCCCGACCCGACAGGAGAGATGACTTTCGCCAAAGGATATTATGACTCGATGTACGGACGGATCGAGAGTAGTTGGGAAATCAAAGACGACCTCTGTCAATATCGTTTTAAGATACCGGCAAACACCAGAGCTACACTTTATCTCCAGGCTACAGGTGCGGATATGATCAAAGAAGGCAACAAACCGCTCGAATCATCAAAAGATATTGAAGTCGTGGGTGAAGAGAACGGAAGAGTAATTATGAAACTCCGGTCAGGAGAATACCAGTTCTGCGTAAAAATAAAATAAAGAAATTACGACTGTTCTGTTATGGCTAAATAAGACAAAAAATGAAAACACTTAATTCTTTACTCCTTACCTTATTTTTTATTTGCTGTTCGGGTTTGAGTTCGCAAAATATCGATCTGCTCAGGAAGGGATTTAAATCTCCCCCGGATTCAGCAAAACCGGGTGTATACTGGTATTTTATGGATGGAAATATCACCAGGGAATCTTTGACAAAAGATATTGAATCGATGAAACAGGCAGGGATAGGCAACCTGATGTATCTTGAGGTAAATGTGGGCGTTCCAAGAGGAAATATAGATTTTTTCAGTGAAGAGTGGCAGCATTTATTCGCCCATGCAGTGAAAGAAGCTGAAAGATTAGGGATTGAGATTTCACTGGGCTTGGGTCCCGGCTGGACAGGAAGTGGTGGCCCATGGGTAAAACCCGAAGAATCGATGCAGCATATCGTAGGGGCTTCTGTTATTGTACAAGGAGGTAAACCGACTGATATTACTTTGCCTGTTCCACTTCCTAAAAAACCGTTTTTCGGGTTACCTTCAGAAATGGAAGATCAGTGGTCCGAATATTATGAAGACGTTGCAGTAATTGCCTTTCCAAATATACACAGGATAGATTCCATTGATGATATTGACGAGAAAGCGCTTTATTACCGCCCTCCATACACCTCAGTACCGGGAGTGAAGCCTTATTTTATTTCCGAAATAACTGATCCCGCATTAAAAGAAAAAGGGATCGATAAAGAGAGAATTATTGCCCTGACAGATAAAATGGATAAAAACGGGAAACTGAATTGGGATGCTCCCGATGGTGAATGGACCCTCATGCGGTTTGTAAGCCGTAACAATGGCGCATCCACCAGGCCCGCTCCATTCCCCGGATTGGGATTCGAATCGGATAAATTTGACAAGGATGCGCTCAATAAACATTTGCACCATTTTATCGGCTCTCTGTTAAATAAAACAGGGATACCTGAGAAAAATTCAAAAGGAGGATTAAAAAGACTGCATATGGATAGCTGGGAAATGGGCGCACAAAACTGGAGCCGAAATTTCAGGGAAGAATTTAAAAAACGGAGGGGGTACGACCTGTTGTCCTTTTATCCTGTACTCACGGGACTTGTCGTTGAAAACAGAGAGATCAGTGAACGGTTTCTTTGGGATTTACGTCAAACATCACAAGAGTTAGTAATTGAAAATCATGCGAAGGAAGCAAAACGATATGCCAAAGAACATAATATGGGTTTTTCCATTGAGCCCTATGATATGAATCCGACCGCCGATCTGGAACTGGGAGCGGTTGCCGATATTCCGATGTGTGAGTTCTGGAGCAAAGGGTTCGGCTTCAATTCGGCGTTTAGCTGCATAGAAGCGACATCCATAGGGCATATAAACGGCAGTCCCATTATTGCGGCCGAAGCTTTTACTGCTGATCCGGGTGAAGGGTGGAAACAATATCCGGGAGTTATGAAAAATCAGGGTGACTGGGCTTTTGCCAATGGGATCAATCGATTTGTCTACCATACATTTCAAAATCAATTCCTGGATGATTCCCTTAAGCCGGGGGCAACGATGGGACCCTACGGAGTACATTGGGACCGAAGCCAGACATGGTGGCCCATGGTAAATGCCTATCATGATTATGTTTCCCGCTGCCAATACCTTCTACAACAGGGAAGACATGTTGCAGACATTTTATTTTTAACCCCGGAAGGAGCGCCACATGTTTTTAAACCTCCATTTTCAGCAATGTCCGGCTCAGATACCATCCCCGACAGAAGAGGGTATAATTTCGACGGTGTCTCACCCGGTCAATTGTACCAGGCAAAGGTGGAAAACAACAGGATCGTTTTTCCGGGTGGGGCTACATATCGTATCCTGGTGTTACCTTCTGTACAGACCATGACCCCTCACTTATTAAAAAAAATCAAATCGCTGGTAAATGACGGGGCTCACATCATAGGAATCCCGCCTCTTCAGTCCCCGGGCCTCACCGGGTATCCGGATTGCGACAAAGAAGTAAAAGAGATTGCAGAAATGGTTTGGGGTGATCATCAATTGCCGGAGACACTTTCAACTGTACGTTACGGAAAAGGGAAAATAACATGGGGGGAGATCCTTGCAAAAGAAACGGATAATTTATACCCCCATTATGAGATCATCTCAAAAACACTTCAGGAAATGCATGTGACAGAAGATTTCATCTCGGACAGAGAGGAGATCCGTTATACCCACAGAACTGATTCGGAGTGGGATATCTATTTTTTATCCAACAAAACAGACGGCCCCATTACCTCTCACTGTGGTTTCAGAGTGGAAAAAGCCCGTCCAGTGCTGTGGGACCCAATTACCGGAAATATGTACAAAATAAATGATGTCGCAAGCGATCGCCATCTCACTTCCATGACGCTGGAGTTTGAGCCTTATCAGAGTTATTTTATTGTTTTTGATAAAAAGAATATATCCCATGAGTATGATTCCTTTTTTAATACCGAATCGGTTATTACAACTGTAAACGGGGCATGGAACGTATCATTCGACCCTACATTCGGAGGGCCTGCCGAAATTGTATTTGATTCGCTTACCGATTGGACTGATCATCATTTGGATGGAATTAAATATTACTCCGGGATTGCCACATACACTATAGAATTCGACCTGCCTTCCGGACTATCGGAAGAATTCAACAAATACTATATCGATCTGGGAGATGTAAAAAATATGGCACAGGTAAAATTAAACGGGAAAGATGCAGGCACCGTTTGGACATACCCTTGGAAACTTGATGTTACATCATTGGTAAAAAGTAAAAATAACCTTTTGGAAATTAAAGTTGCCAATTTATGGATAAACAGATTGATCGGTGATGAAAATTTACCTGACGACGGTATCCGGCAGGGAGAATGGCCTGACTGGATTGTCCGCAAGGAGAAAAGACCCGGTAAACGCTATACCTTTACCACCTATAAGCATTATTCGGCCGATTCACCACTCGAAAAATCAGGGATTTTAGGACCTGTAACAATAAAGGGATTTGTAACGGATAAAAATCACAATATCAGGAAAAACTCATTTTAACATAAAAAACCATTTTATATAGTTTTAATACCATTTTCTACAGTTATAAACAATATAACTACTTTATATTTGTAATATGTTTAAAAGACAGAAAAACCTTTTAAACAAGAGATAATACCGAATAGAGCTCTTAATAGCGCGGTTTCATTGCTACAACAATATGCTGTCCTATTAAACGATATCATGACGGATTATTTAGCAATAATGATAGTTTAAAAATGAAATGACACCAATCAATTATATCTTTTTTCCGGAAAAGAATCCGTTTCTTCCTATTATAGAGATGGATAGATATACAATTTTACCCCCCCCCGTTAACTCTATTTAACAAAATAAAATTCTATTTCTTTCGACTAAAAAATGTCCCTTGTCCGGAAATAATTCCGATAAGGGATAAACCCGTATTGTCTTCTCTGAAAATACCGCCAAACAAGCAGGTGGTAAAATTCCATCTGTTTTCTCTGTTTATAAAATAAAAACAAGGATACATTTCCATACCCGAATCTTATAAAATATTATAATGAAATCAAACAAAAAAATACGATTATCAACCATTTAAATAATTTCATAATTACAGATAGTTTTCAAAAATACCGGACGATTGCAATAATTTAAAACAAATTCTAATTATCAATTAATCTAAAAAATGAAAGAATGAAAAAGACAATTCCAGTAAATGTTGGGAAAAGGCTCATGTTCTTTTTTTTATGCATGTACTCCATCGGAATATTTGCACAGAATATTACCGTTACAGGATTCGTAACGGACACCAAGAATGAACCTCTTATCGGTGTAACCCTCAGGGTTGTTGGGGAAAGTGAGAAAGGTACGATCACCGATTTTGACGGAAAGTATATCCTCCCCAATATTCCGCCGAATGCAAAAATCGAAGTATCTTATGTGGGTATGGAAAGCCAGGTAATAGATGTAAATGGCAGAAGCACGATTGACATCGTACTTCACGAAGACACAGAGCTCCTGGAGGAAGTAGTGGTGATTGGTTACGGCATACAAAAGAAAGCATCTGTTACCGCAGCCATATCATCAGTCGACACTAAAGATCTGAAACAGAGTTCATCGGCCAACTTGTCTGCTGCTCTGGCTGGTCGCTTACCCGGATTAACAGCTATCCAGACCTCCGGACAGCCGGGAAGTGATGCGGTTAATCTTTACCTTCGTGGGTTGGGTACCTTGAATGACGCTTCCCCGCTTATCCTTATAGACGGGGTACCACGAGACAATATAAGTAAAATAGACCCCAATGAAGTTGAATCGATCAGTATCCTTAAGGATGCATCAGCAACTGCAGTATTTGGGGTGCGAGGTGCCAATGGTGTTGTGATAGTGACCACCCGGCGAGGGCAGCCCGGTAAAGCAAGACTTAGTATTTCAGTCGACCAAAGCATGCAGAAATTTCTGGCGAAAGCCGACCGTATACACTCATGGGAATTTGCAGAACTAAGAAACCAGGCTTATATGAACGACTATCCGGGAGCATCAGAGGATGAGTTACCGTTTACGCAGTACATGATCGATAAATATCGTAGTGGTGAGGACCGTGTATTCTATCCCGATCGGGATGTTTATCATGATTATTTTAGAGATTGGGCGCCACAAACACGTGTAAATGCAAACTTCGATGGGGGTGGTGACAGATTTACCTATTTTCTCAACGCAGGTTATATCGGTCAGGGAGGTAACTTTAAAACTGAACCGAAAAGTTTCCTCGGTTATGACCCAAGCTATAAAATGGATCGCTATAACTTTCGTGGAAATATTGATTATAACATCGCCAGTAATTTAAAAGCGTCGCTGAATATTGCCACTTATCTTGAGAAAATGAACACACCTCAAACCATTGCTCTGTTTGGTGGGAGTGTGGCCGGAATGGTGGAAAATATGATCGCTTACACATGGGCTACGCCACCGACAGATCCCGGACCTACTACCGCTCCGGGTTATGGTGTGCCGGAAAATGAAATAGTAGCACAATCTGGACAGGATAGAAATACCTATGGAGAGATAAACCGAAGGGGTTATCGCCAGGAAACGACCAATAATCTGAACTCTTCCCTGACATTGGATTGGGGATTGGATTTTATTACCAAAGGATTATCTGCCAAAGGTATGATAGCCTTTGACAGTCATGCCAATACCGTATTTCAGGGGGTTCGTGATTTAGACTCCTATGCTTTTCATGTAGCCCGCAATGCCAATGAAACCAGTGGTTACAGCCCAATCCGCTCCAACACGGACCCGGCCATTAGTTTATCGAAAGGTATGTCAACCCGTTATTATATGAATTACCAAGCCTCATTGAATTATGCCAGGACTTTCGGGAAACATAACGTTACCGGTATGTTTCTTTATCAGCGTGATAACTGGGATAAAGAAGGCGCCGATTTACCTTACAATATAGTAGGTATTGTAGGCCGTGTGACCTATAATTACGATAACAGGTACCTGGCCGAATTCAACTACGGACATAATGGCTCAGAGCAATTCGCCCCCAAAAATCGATTTGGTTCTTTTCCCGCAGTCTCAGCTGGTTGGGTCATTAGTAATGAAGCGTTTTTGAGGGAGAGTCCCTTTCTCACAAACCTGAAAGTAAGATTTTCACACGGATTGACGGGTAATGATAAATTGGGAAATGAAAGGTTCCTCTATCAAAGTTTCATCAATATGGAAGGCGGTGTCTTTCCCGGTTTAGGAAGAGGGCAAAGTGTGGTACAAGGGAGAATGGGAAATGAGGCTCTCCAATGGGAAATAGCCCAGAAAACCAATACGGGTATCGACGTGGAATTACTGAAAAGTCTTTCACTGACGGTGGACTTCTTTAAGGAACACCGCGAAAAAATTCTAATCAGACGTAATACGATTCCTATACTTCAAGGTGTGCCACTGGGAAATATTCCCAGGGTAAATATCGGTGAAGTGGATAACAAAGGTTATGAAGCTGAGTTAACCTACAGGAAAACAATCAATAAAGACTTTTCTTTCTTAGTGAAAGTAAACTACGCATACAATAAAAACACCGTTATTTATGCCGATGAAGTGCAGTATGGAGAGGATTATGCCTATAGAAACCGTGTTACAGGATTTAGTATTGGCCAACCATTCGGATATAAGATAGACTACAGTAATGGAAACGGATACATTAACACGCAAGAGGAATTAGAAAATCTACCGAAATATGAAGTTGGTGGAACTCCACGCCTAGGTGATTTTATGTATGTAGACGTAAATGAAGATGGAGTTATCAATGACCGCGATATGGTACCCATAGGACATCCGAATGTCCCACGTGTTACTTATGGGTTATCGGGTTCACTCAATTATAAGAATGTCGATTTTTCATTTCTTTTTACGGGTGTAGGACAAACCAGCAGATATACCAGCGGATGGGGAGCAACAGAATTTGCATTGGTCGGTTTTTATAGTGGATGGCATAAGCACGCCTGGACTGCCGAAAGATATGCGAACGGGGAAAAAATTCTTTATCCTGCCCTGGGAATGTCAAGTGGTGTTAGCCAGAATCCCAATGATGTATTTATCATGGATCGCTCTTTTCTACGTTTAAAAACCATAGAATTGGGATATAACATTCCGGATAAATGGTTAAAAACTATTGGCGTTGAAAGTATAAGAGTCTATACAAATGGAAATAATCTACTTACTTTCAAAAAGTTGCCGATAGATACTGTAGATCCGGAACAACCTGCCACCTTAGTATATCCTTTGACAAGGATGGTAAATTTTGGACTTAACATTACATTCTAATCAACAAAATAACAATATAAGATATGAAACGAGCATGATAACTGTTCTCACACAAGAACGTTTTCGATAAGCGAATACAGAGGAAAAACTTGTTTTGACTATGTTGAGCGTAGAAAACGACTAACTTCAGTGAACATGATTAAAAGCGAGTTCCATATGATATCTTTAAAAATAAAAGTTTTAATCGTATGAAAAAATATCAACAATTAATATTTATCATATTGCCTTTAATCCTGGGTCTCAGTAATTGTACTGATGCTCTTGACATGGCTCCTGATGGAAACATGCAGATGGATGAAGTGCTTTCTGATCCGGATAAGGTGGAGGGGCTTTTAAACAGATGCTATAATAATATCCCCCAAAAAGGTTATAGCTATTGGTTTTTTGACGCTTTAGTGATAGCCGCAAGCGATGATGGATATAATTCAGAGGAAGCACAAGGTATACCTTCCAGTGGTCTTTATGCTGATAATAACTCAGCAAGTTACCACCATATAAGGGATGCCCATGATGGACATGGAGGAGGAAATACGGATTACTGGACACGTTCCTGGCAACAGATTCGTTTATGTACCCAATTTATTGAAGTAATAGACGAAGCAGCCGTGCACAGGGAAACCGACAGAGGGCGTTTCAAAGCGGAAGCCCGTGTATTAAGAGCATTTTTCTATATGGAGTTGATCAAGTGGTTTGGTAAAGTACCGGTATTGGAAGCAACTGTGCCTTTCGATGCTGATTTTTCCACCATGACCCGGTCATCAGTCTACGATGTAGCAAAATTTATTGCTGCCGATTGCGATGCAGCCCTTGCAGAACCCAATTTACCGTGGAGAATTGACAATGGCAATGATGCCATGCGGGTAACCAAAGCATTGGCTTTAGCGCTGAAAACGAAAGCAATACTATTTGCTGCCAGTCCTCTGCATAATGAAGATCAAGACCACTGGGAAGAGGCCTATGCTACAGCCAAAGATGCTGTTACGAGATTAAAGGCGAACGGTTATGAATTATTCACCAAAACTACACAACCTGATGTATATGGGAACGGGCCTGCTGCCGCCTTCCGGCAGTTGGTCACTCAAAACGCCGATTATTCCGCCACGCCGCGCGACAGAGAGACTATTTTCCAGGTACGGGGAGGTGACGTGTTTGTTTGGCATATTGGTTATATTGGAAGTAATATGGCCAATACCTACAAATGCGGGGTCGCACCGACGCAGGAACTGGTCGATGCTTTTGAAACAATAAACGGGCAACCGGTGCTCGACCTGAGCAAACCCTATCTAGATGAAAAACACCTACAGCCCAATTACAATACTTCGAATACAATGTATGATCCTAACAATCCTTATGCCAACCGAGATCCTCGTCTTGGAGAAACAGTGCTTCATAACGGCAGCAAGATCATATTCGACAGTAAAGAAGTGACTATTGAAACATTTACCGGCGGAGCACATGCCCCCAGCTTCGATATAACAAACCGCAGTTCCTCAAGGACGGGATATTACCACAACAAAATGGTTACACCCGGCTCAAGCGGCAATAGACAGGTCAATAATTCAAGATGGAAATATTATCGTCTGGGGGAAACTTTATTGGATTTAGCCGAAGCAGCAGCGGAAGCCAACCATTTAGAGGAAGCGAGGGCCGCAGCGAATGAAGTACGTAGCCGTTCAGGAATGCCCGATCTACCGGCAGGTTTATCTCAGCAAGAGTTGATTTTACGCATACGCAATGAGCGTCGTGTAGAGTTGGCATGGGAAGAGCAACGCTATTTCGATATCAGGCGCTGGCAAAAGCCAGACGGCGATTTAAATGAGACAAGCAAGTGGTTTACAGCAATGGTCATCACTAAACAAAGTGATGGTAGTTTTACCTACACCCGACGGAATATCTCGACCAACCCGCGGGGTGGATGGCAAAACCGCGATTTATTGCTTCCGCTGCCTTTAAATGAAGCAGCAACTCTTGAAGCTGTTACGGGAGAAAAATGGCAAAATCCAGGATGGTAACTTCAATAATGATGAATAAAATGGAGAAAAATATAAAATTCATAGCGTTATACATGATTTGTTTACTCATGGCCGTGCCTTCATACGCGCAGGGAACAGATGATGAACTGAATCGGATTGTGAATGAATATAACCAACCGATTCAGGGTGCACTGATCAAGACGGAAGATGGTAAATTTACATCACGAACAGCCAAAGACGGTACTTTTCAATTACCCTCCAAAATGGAGAGTCAATTTATTCATGTCTCGGCAACCGGTTATCAAAATACCCGTATTTCCGTAGATCAATTGATAAATGACGGAAAGATACAACTCGCTTTCGATCCGCACAACATGGGAGGAGAAGTTAATTTCGGATATAACTCCTATAATAAGGAGTCGATTACCGGAGCTGTTTCTTCCGTCTCAGGGGAGATATTGGACAGGACACCTTCCAATGTACTGTCCGACACCTATGAAGGGAGATTACCCGGTTTGACGGTTATAAATAACATTGCCGAGCTGACTTTCTTCGGATACGGGAATTTCACCAAAACGATCCGGGGCATTTCTACTGTGAATGGATATACCCCATTAGTAATCATTGATGGCGTAATTGCTCCTACACAGTATATCGAGTTTATTTCTCCCAAAGAAATAGAGAGCATATCGGTATTAAAGGATGCATCTGCCACAGCAGCATACGGTATTCAAGGATCAGCCGGGGTGATCGTCATCACTACAAAGAGAGGATATAGCGGTAAATTGAACGTAGAGGGTTATGCCGACTACTCATTTCAGCAAATGACCAGGCGTCCGCAATTTGTCAACTCCGCCCAATATGCAAGACTACGCAATGAGGCAGGAGAACGGGACGGATTGGGTAAATATTCTCAATTTTCGGAGGAGGAAATCGGTCTGTTCGAAGCAGGCGATGACCCCAGATACCCGAACAACAACTGGTTCGACCAGTTTATCAAGGATTATGTGATGAGGCAACGTGTAGGTGTGAATGTGGGAGGCGGTACGGATAAGTTCCGTTACTATTCAAATTTAAGTTTTGTGCATCAGGATGAACCCCTGATTATTACAGACGAACCCAATAGAAAGTATGATCCTACACCCAATGTGAATATCGGTAACTTCCGCACAAACATGGATGTAAATTTCAACGACTATATATCCGGTTATATGAGGTTGACAGGAAATGTAAAACGGGAAATATTAGCAGGAGGAAATATGGGATGGACTATATATAACTATATTTTCCAGCAGCCCCCTACAATGTACGGCCCGCTTTCACCCATCAATGAAGATGATCCGGATATGAGCGAACAGGTAGTAACGGTAGATGGGTTGGATAATCCCGTATATGGTATATTGAACCGGTCCGGGTATCGTACGGTGATCGAGACAAATATCATAGCCCAGGCAGGGTTAAAGTTCGATTTGGATTTCCTCACCAAAGGGCTTTCTGTCAGTGGCAGTATGGCCTATCAAACCTATGTGCGAAACGAAACAGGGACTAATCAGAGTTATAGAAGGCTTATACGGGAGGATGATTTTTCTACCTTAGACAATTTCATTCAATATAAAACATTCGAAAATACACCGTTAAGTTACGGCAAAGGTTCTTTATTCTTTTATTATCTGAACTTTTTGGCGAGTGTGGATTATAACCGTCGTTTTGGAGACCACAGTATCAATGCTTCTGCTCACACCTATTATTTAAAGCAGGAAAAAGAATCGGCCGGCTCCTCCAGTGATGTATTGCCATATAAACGGCAAAACTTCGGACTCTCCGCCCTATATGGGTATAAGGATCGATATTTCTTAAAAGCAGACATGGGATATTCCGGTTCGGAACAATTCCATCCCGACCACCGGTATTCATTCACGCCTGCTATCTCTGGCGCCTGGATCGCTTCCAACGAAGACTTTTTTCAGACTCAATTGATCTCCTTACTAAAGCTTAAGGCGTCGTATGGTATCAGTGGTAATGACCAGCTTGGCGGGGCAAGATTCCTTTACCTGGATAATATCCGCGCGGATGGTTCGGAACTGGAAATCGGAAATCCGAGACTGGAGGCTGAAAAAATCAAAAAGTTGAACGTGGGAATCAATCTGGGATTCTTAAACATGTTTACCCTCGATGTTGATTATTTCTCCGATCATGTAAATAATATGCTGATCAATAGCAGCTACAGGGTACCTGAATACCAGGGAGTTCCTCTTTTATATTTTCCAAAACTAAATGAAGGTGAAATGGAAAATAAAGGATTTGAAGTGTCATTAGGGTTCAACAAACATCTCTCAAAAGATTTCTCAGTTTTTGCACAGGCAAACTTCATGCAGGCTAAAAACAAAGTGATTAACATCAATGAGGCTCCACTGGGAGATGATTACGCTTATCCATACCGTACCGAAGGTTTCTCCATTGGACAACTTTGGGGATACGAAATTGACAGGAGCAACGGCAACGGGATGTTCAATTCGGCCGAAGAACTTGCCAACTCAAAACTCAGTTACTCTTTTGGTACACCACGAGTCGGAGATTTTATCTACAAAGATTTGAACAATGATGGAATTATCGATGAGAAAGATAAAGCTCCTATGGGGTACAGCGGAATCCCTCAGCAGGAATATAGCTTGACAGGAGGATTCGCATGGAAGAACGTGGAATTTTCATTCCTTTTTCATGGTGTAAGAAAAAGTTCACAATTCTTAAGCGGTATCGGGGCTTATGAAAATCAAGGAAAAGGGATATTCAATGACATCCATATGAATGCCTGGACACCCGAACGGTATGCAGCCGGCGAAGAGATCAGTTTCCCTGCACTCTCTCTGTCACCGTCGACAAACCATGTCGCCAATGATTTCTTTTTGAGTGATCGTTCTTACCTGCGCTTACGCAATGTTACGCTGGCATATTCTTTACCTGAACGGGTATCGGAAAAGATTCGTTCCGAAAGAATTAAAGTTATACTCAACATTCAAAATTTGTTCACACTAGACAATATGAAATCCAGGCACATCGATCCGGAAATTGGAAGTATAGCTACATTCCAGCCTTATCGGGTTTTTAATATTGGCATTAGTGCAAACTTTTAATATTGTAGATCATGAAGAAAAGTATTATTAAAATATGTATAATAGCTGTCAGTCTCTTTAGCATAAATTCTTGTGTTGATCTGGATTTGCCTTCAGACGGCAGATTAACGCTTAAAGATATATTCAACAGCTATCATCGTACAAGAAACTATTACGGCTCCTGCCGTTCATATTTCCCCCAGGTTGGATTCATGTACCAGAACCAGCGAACTCCTCTTGCCTCTTTTAGTGACGAAGCGCATGACGCGAGTGACGGTGTTAGCGGTGCCGTATTCGACTGGTATAATAACCGCACCTCTTCCAACAACAATCCTGTAGCAGGAGCGTACTCCTGGGGCCACTATTTCCAGGGGATCAGAAAATGCAACTCCTTTCTGGCAAATATCAATGATCCTGAAATGGCTACAGCAACAATCGACGAAGACGAAAAAAACGGATGGATTGGTGAAGTGCACGTATTAAGGGCATTTTATTATTTACAGTTGATAAAAAGGTATGGAGGCGTGCCGATCATAAGTACACCCTATGAAGTTACTCATGATTTTTCCAATGATCGCCGTGCTACTTTCGAAGAATGTGTAGACTTTATCATTGCCGATTGCGATGCTGCATTGGCGATCCCTGAAAGTGGAAAATCAGATATAGGTTTCCGCTGGAATATAAGTGACAATGAAAGGGGAACCATTACCCGCGCCTTTGCATATGCTGTCAAATCGCAGGCAGCGCTATATGCTACAAGTCCGTTATGGTACATATCAGGGAGTAAATATACCTGGGAAAAAGCCACAGAAATCACCAAAGAAGCATTGGACCAATGTCTGGCACACGGATTTGAGTTATTCAACGTCACACCAGGTGGGGATGTAGCCCAGAATGCTTACGCCTATTATTTCATTTTCCGTTCCGATCCAAGTCGTTCTGTAGATAAAGAGACCATCTTCGAATCAACCAGCGCCAGAACGAATGTATGGAAATGGGCAGGCACACCCATCACCGGAGGTGCTGAAAAAGCAGGCGCAGGCCCTTCACAAGAGCTGGTTGATGCGTATGGAATGCAAGCTACGGGAGAAATGCCGATCTTGGGATATAATGATGCTAATCATCTGAATCCCATTATCAATGCGGCATCCGGATATGATCCAAACAATCCCTATGAAGGAAGGGATCCACGATTTTATGCCTCCATATATTACAATAATTCTCCCAGATCGCTTTCCAGTGGTAATGTAGAGAAAGATATCTTTCCCTTAGGATTTACTTCCACAATAAATAATATCTCGGTTTCAGAGAATAATGGTGAAATCACCCTGAGAAGTACCGGAAGTGATCCATGGATCCATACTACCACCCTTGGAAGACCATTGGGCACTGCCGAAAAAAAGGTGATTAGCTTTCAATACAAAAGTAATATAAGAGTGACTAACGCCGAGTTTTTCTTCTGTGTGGCAGGCGGCCCACAAGGAGGAGTTTCTTCAGGAGAGAACATCGTGATTGAACAAGCTTCCGAATGGACGAGATTCGAATATGATCTTTCCTCAGCAATATCCAGGTTTGGATTTGGTATGAATGCAAATGGCGGAGCAGAACCGCAAAACCATTTTTTACGATTTGATATCACAGGCGGAGCCGGATATGAAATAACGATCAAAGATTTTCAGATCGAAGCCTTCACTCCTCCTCCTGCACCAATCCCAGTGGAAACATTTGTCGGAGGTAACTGCGGCATTTCCGATGATATCACACAGACCCGATTTACACGCACCGGTTATTATTTGAGGAAGTTCAATGACTACAGGTCAAATGTGAATGTGGATAATGACGGACTCATGAAAATTTTCAGATTGGCCGAGTTATATCTGAATTTTGCCGAGGCTGCTTCAAATGCAGGTGGCCCTGATGTAGCGGTACCGGGCAAAGCAACCGGAGTAGGTGCACTTTCTGCAAGAGAGGCTGTAAATATTGTCCGGGCGCGTGCCGAAATGCCCCCTCTTCCAGCAGGACTGTCCAATGAAGAATTTCAGGTTCGATATCGTAACGAGCGTCAAGTGGAACTTGCTTTTGAAGAGCATCGCTTCTTTGATGTAAGAAGATGGAAGATACTCAACGAGACTGACAAGTTCGTTACAGGTATGAGAATAACAAAAGATGGAGATAATTATATCTACAATAGGATAAAACTGCAAGAACGTGGAACCAATACAGATAAATATCTGATGTTTCCTATCAGCCAGTCTGAGGTTTCCAAAATAGAATCCCTCACTGGTGATGACTGGCAGAATCCTGGTTGGTAAGAATCTCTTTAGCTAATATTTTATATCAGAACTTCGTTGATCCCTAATACAATAACGTGAGTCTTCGAAGTTCTGATTTTTCATTTACACTTAATTCGGAGAAAATGTATAGAAAGTACCTTCATTTATTGCTCATATACTTATGTCCAGGAGGCTTTATGGCATGTACCGGTGGAAACACCCAAACCCATCCTCATACAATTCCTTCCAGTAAAGACACATCTATGGTGTACATTCAAAATGAGCGACTAAAACTCGGCGTGGATATAACCCTGGGAGGTGCAATCACTTATCTCTCCGACAAGGCCAACGGCGGTGAGAACATGATCAACAGTTTCGACTGGGGTCGACAGATACAGATGTCCTTTTATAGCGGACCCTGGCCATATATTGGTCCAAATGGCGAAAGGCCTACGCCTGAATGGGAAGGGTTAGGATGGAACCCCATTCAATCGGGAGATGCAGGAGGTAACCGTTCAAAGGTGATTTCCTATGAAAGACGGGGAGATAATGCTATTTTTGTCAGAAGTATTCCGATGCAATGGCCCCATAAAACAGGTGTTGCCGGTGAATGCGTGTTTGAAAGCCTTTATACGCTGGAAGGTAATGTGATCACAATGGAGGCCACCCTTGTGAACAACAGGGAGGATAAAACTCAGTATCACGCCGCCGGACAGGAAATGCCGGCAGTTTACACAAACGGTCCCTGGTATAAACTGGTTGCCTATCTTGGAGATCAACCTTTCACCGATGAGCCTGTAACTGTTATCGTCGACAAAAACGATAAGAAAGGATGGCCCTGGGTACATTTTTATACCCCTGAAAATTGGGCTGCATTACTGGATGACAAAGGGTATGGAATAGGAGTATTTCAACCAGAAGTAATGAACTTCAACGGAGGATTTCATCCCAACGATGGGTTCAAAGGATATGGCGGAGAAAAAGATGGACAAACAGGACATATTGCACCGGTGGCGAGACAGATTATTGACCATAACATTCGTTGGACTTATAAGACATCATTCATTCTGGGTACCCTGGATGATATCCGGTCATATGCGAAAGAAAACCGGACCACCAGATCGAATTCCGAATGGAGTTTTGAAAACTCACGCTGCAATTGGTATTATCAAGGTAAAATAAAAGATACGGGATTCCCTATTGAAGGCGGATTAAATATACAATTCGAAAAAAACGCAACACTGATAAGTCCTCTGGCATTCTGGCTAGCATCCGAATCTCCATTCCTGGAAATTGAAGGTACGTTCACCTCCGAAAGAGGTAAGGAACTGGAATTAGTTGTTGAAATCCGACCGGTCAGTAAATCGGATTTTACGGACTGGCTGAACTGGAGTGAAGGGGAATTTAGTGTAGAAAAGGAGAAAGAGATGAAGGCACTCCTCTTTCCAACGAAACCAGCAATAACGGTCAAACAAACCATTGTTTCGGATGGTCATCCTCATAAATATAGGATTGATTTATCCGCAGTGCCCGATTACCAGGGCGCTATGAAAGATATTAAAATTTCATTTTCAGATGCCGGCAAGGCCAATATTACAAGGATTTATTTAGGAAAGTAACACCTGTTTTTCTGGAAATAATATAAAAAACTCATATAACTATGAAATCAAGATATCCCATCATCATATTATTACTTGCAAGCTTACTGGCAGTAAGTTGTAACAATGGGAGTCCCGAATACATGCGTTTTGATCTGCCCACTGCCCACCATCTGACAATAGATTCCCTGGAAGAGAATGAGTATAAAATAACGACGAAAGGGCACGATCCCTATATTTTCCTGGAGAAATTAAAGAAGCCACTCGCTAAGGACCAAACAGTATTGACCTTTGAATACAGTTCAGTAAAGGGGATCAACTTTTTAGAGGTTTTCTTTTTCTCCGAAGAAACCGGTTCCTTCGGGTCTAACTTAGCAGGCAGCCAGAAAGGCCCGGGACTGGAAGCAACGGAAGAAATAGCTGTATATTCAGTAGACTTGGGTGAATCCATTGAAAACTTCAACTGGAATTCGGAAAAAGGTTTTATCCGGTTAGATTTCGGTGATCAGGACAATATCGAAATAATTATTCGCAATATTTATTTCCGTAAACGTAATGAAGCTGAGAATGATCTTTTTAAGGAGAAAGAGGCTTTCAAAGCGCTCGATCAACAAGCCAACGATAAATTTGTAAACTATTTATCCAATGATTACCACTCCTCCATCACTCGTGTCGAGGTACTGGATTCCGCTCTTCGCATAGAGGGCAACTACCGTTCCGACGATGGAAAGGCAATACTTCACACGGTGAAACCGTGGGAAAACATCACTTCGCTGGAACAGTATGAAGAGGTGGAACTGACTCAATCACCATTTTCCATTGAACTGGAGAGATATGTGAATATCGACGGATTCCTCTATGACCAGGCGCTATCCAAGTGGGTAATAACCAAAGGGGATAGACTTCTTTCGTCAGCACGCTATGCTGATTATATTAAACCGGAACGAAACTTACCGAAAGGGAAACTTGCCGGAAGAAAAGGTATTGGAGGTTATCACATACGAAGAGGATATAGCTCCGACCTGGTTGATTTTCCGGCGACCAGTATCACTGTCAATATCTGGTTCACCCGGTTTATGTACTTCGACGAAAGAGAGAATACAATAGCCCATGAGTATGGTGGGAAGACCTACTATTTCGATAGTACTACGGTGGAGGGATTCGATCGCACGATGCTTGAAGCCTTCAGGCATAATATCATCGTGGCAGCAATCGTCCTGGTTAATCCTGCAAGCCAGTCTGCTGACCCCAAAGTGGGACAACTACTACAGGATGAAAACTTCGGAGGAGAGAATGCTTTTTACACCATGCCTAATATGACATCCGTAGAGAGTGTCCATTGCTACGCTGCCGCACTCGATTTCCTCGCCAGTCGTTACGGTAGGGAGGATAACAAATATGGGCGCATCCACCACTGGATTATGCACAACGAAGTGGATGCGGGGCATGTATGGACAAATATGGGACGTAATAGGCCGCTGCATGTCTTTCTGAATGCTTATTACAAATCAATGCGCTTATGCTACAATATCGCGCGAAAATACGACGAAAATAGCGAAGTGCTGGCATCATTCACCCATTCCTGGGCTGAACCGGTGCCTGTCGACGGAGATTACGCCACGCTCGATCTTCTCAACGGACTACTTCGTTACTCTGAAGTTGAAGGCGATTTCCAATGGGGTTTAGCCTATCATCCCTATCCGGAAGACCTGAACGAGCCAAAAACGTGGAACGACAAAACGGCCACCTTTACAATGAATTCACCGATGGTCACCTTCAAGAACCTTGAAGTGCTGGATAAATGGATTAAGCTACCACAAAATAAATATCTCGGCACACAGAAAAGAACTGTCTGGTTGTCGGAAAACGGAACAAACTCACGCTCCTACTCCGAACAAGATCTTGCCGAACAGGCAGCCGGTTTCGCCTATGCCTGGAAAAAGATGAAACATCTTGATGGTATCGATGCTTTCCAGTGGCACAACTGGATGGATGCCCGCGGTGAATTCGGACTTCGCATCGGGCTTCGTAAATATCCTGACGATGAAACAGATCCTGCCGGGAAAAAACCAGTTTGGTATCTTTATCAGGCAGCCGATACCCCATGGGAAGACAAGGTCTTCGACCAATACAAACCGATCATAGGGATCAGTGACTGGTCGGAAGTATTACATAAAGTGGAATGAGATAACCATTGTAGCTTTCACTATAATAAATTACAGGATTAGGAATAATCAATGAAAAGAATCATGAAAACAATAAAAATTTTCTTTTTAACATGCGTATTGGAATGCCTTTTTGGAATGGGATTATCTCTTCAGGCACAGTCAATTATTCTTACCAGTGATCAGCAACTGAAAGATCTCACCGATCCGGACAAGGAAATGGATCTCTCCCTCGGCTACAACAAGTACATCCGAAGTCTGAGACAAATCTGTGAGGAAGGGAGCAGACATGGTTCCAAACAACTTATTATCGCGTTCGACGAGTTTTTCAGGCAGTACCGTAACGATACAGGTGCCAAAAGAGAACTGACACCTGATACAGACGAATATGTTGATAATATCAAGATCATCAGCGATTTCGTCAAACAATACGATATGGGTATCTGTCTGAGCCTGTTGAGTCCGCTGGAACTGGGACCCGCCTATAAAAAACAGACCGGCAACAGTGGACGTTGGCTGGCTTATAAAGTAGGGTTCCGGGATGCCAAAACCGGTAAATTCCACCTTCCTATATGGCATCAGCTCTATTGGACCAATAACAAGGGTAAATCGCCGGTAAAATTAAAAAGTATCAAGGCGTATGCTTTTAAAGAAAGCGGCGGTTTTATACCCTATCGGGTAGTAAAGCCTGCGGATATTGTAGAGTTAAAGCAGATTACATACGAAGCAACCGACACGATGAATTACCAGGCACAGGGGGTCGGACAAAGTATCGAAATGCGATTATTGCAGGTTTCGGGCGAAGAACCTGAGGTGGAAGGGTACGACCGTGTCATGGTCATGCTCGAGTATGAAACTCAGGAAATGGATTATTTCAACGCTAACGCACCTGCTTTCCTTAAAACACTGATAGAAAAATATCACGATAAAGGTGTGAACCTTACAGAACTTTACTCCGATGAGATGCATATCCAGCAAGACTGGAGTTATTTCAGCCATCATGAGAACGGACAGTTCAACTCCCTCTATCTCACTGAAAGTATGGCTGATACTTACACACGTAAGTATGGACAACCATTTGATGACAAATACCTGCTCTACTTCGTGTATGGTGCACCAAACTATGAACCGTTTGCTCATTCGGTACTCAATATTCAGTATGTAATGGGAATTGCACCGGAAGATATCCACAAAACGTATCAATTGCGCGATCGTTATTACAAGCTATTGAATAACGGGGTTGTCGACCTTTTTAACGATGCGAAAAAATATGCCGAATCTTTATTCGGACGGGAACTGAGAACGGGCGCACATGCATCATGGGCGGAAAGTCCGACTATCGATCTGTGGAATACCGAAAAACTGTCTCCGATACCCGCTCAGTATGAATATACCTCCAACTTTGTGTGGAGTAATACAGTGCATCAGGCAGCATCTGCTTGTTATGATTATTTTAAATGGGGCGAATACCTGGAACCTACGGGTAACGACTTTGCTGAATGTGGCTGGAGTGACCGCAACTATTACGGGGCAGCGATGGCTACTTCCATCGGGGTAATCAATAAATACCCCAATGCATATGCGGCAGCATGGGGTTTCCCGGTGGAGGCGCATGCCCGCCGTATGGCAATCAATTACGCTTTTGGTGCCCAACCACCCCGGGATATATCGATGATTACGGGAAATGTCCACCGTGATATAGATGTACTGACGATTTATCCCCTGAGCCTGGTAGCAGTTGAAGAACGTTTCGGGAGTTGGATCACCCAGTATGGCTACACCAACTACCTGACTGCGCAGAAGTTAATGGAGATGGGAGAAGTATTGGCGAATGGCAAACTAAAAGTAAAAGACAAAACCTACGGTACATTGGTCGTCATGTTTGAACCGTTACCGGAAAAAGGACTTCTCGATATGATGGAGTTGTTCATGAAAAACGGAGGTAAAGTGCTTTGGTTCGGTACCCCACCCTTGCTCGACTCGGAAGGGAACGCTTGTGCGGAACAATGGCAGAAGCTGGCGGGAGTTCGTTACCGACACGATGCATTTATGGGAGAGATTGCCACAGGGAAAGAGATTACTTTCAGTGGAAGTTTTGTTGCTGTACCACCGCAAACGATCCTCACCGATTTCCTCGTAGACCGGATCTACCCGGTGGATACCATTAATAATGAAGTCATTGCACAATGCGATGGTAAAATTGTCGGCGTAAAAACCGATCATGGAAAAGGGACATTTTACTATCTCGGATTCCGGCCCCGTGATGATCAGTCGCAGAGCCTTGGTTACGAAACCCGGACATTTTTCGAACTACTTCATGCAGCCAATGCTTATCCTGCCACCGGACGACTGAAGGATGTCAACGATAATCCTTCCGTGGTATCACGTACATCAGATTACTTCGTGACCACTTTCCCCAATAAGACAACGATGGTAGTACGCCATTACCGTACACACAGAGAGAATTGGGATACCGGATTCTCCCGTAATGCCGAAAGAGATGCGCAAGCGCTGGCGGTTAATCCTCTGCCGACCGACACCATTGAACTTCATAATACAGCTATCAACGGACATCGGATCACCTATAACGGAAAACTTTCGATGGCCTTCAGGACAGACCCTGATAACCGCTTGATAGCCTTTATCGGAAATAGTTGTAAGGGCATCACTGTTGACGGTCGTAAATACGCCTTTGCAGAACAACCGCTGGCGAAGATTGTCTTCATTCCTGAAATAACCGAACAGGGAACGGTTTATCAAATACAGATACAGGGAACAGGACGTGTGTCATTACCCATTGTAACTGGTAAAAAAGTGCCAGTGGTAAGAACAGGAGAACAAATCATTCCTTCGAAAGTAAACGGACAATTGCTGTTACTCGATATCGACGCTTCACTTTCGGGCAAATGGCTTAGTGCAACACTCTGACATAATTATTCTCGCGTTATGTTCCAAAAAGGATTTTAGTATACAACAAGATCAAAATTGAAATGCAACATATCAGGATCTTTCTTATAAAGTTTATAATCGTATCGGTTTTTCTCTTTTCATGCAGCAAAGAACCGGAAATCACACCTCCGGTTGTCGTCAAACCGGGAACCGAGTACCTAAAATTCAACCTCGGTTCGGCAAATCAACTGACCATATCGCAAAACGAGAAAAACAGTTATTCTATCAAGACCACGGGGGACGATCCCTATATCATGATGGAAGGTATATCAAAACCACTCCATCAGGACTCGGTTGTACTGACATTTGAATACAAAAGCACGCAGAGTATCGAACGGATGCAGTTCTTTTTCGGCCCCACCATTAGCGAGGATCGATCCGTCTTCGGCCCCACCATGTCCAGTACCTCTACATGGAAAATCTACTCCGTGAATCTGGTCAGAGAGATAAATAAATTCTCGTGGGGGAAACGGGATGATTTTATGAGATTTGATTTCGGCACAAAAAGTGGAATTGATATCGAGATCAGAGATATCTATTTCAGGGCGATGAATCAATCGGAAAAAGAGATTTTTGAAGAGGAAGAGGCACGAATCAAACAAGATGAGACGATCCAAAAAGCTTTGGCATCTTATCTAAAAGAGCACTTTTCTTCCGCTATTACCGAAGTGAAGGTAGGTTCGTCCGAAGTCACAATCGTAGGAGAATACAGCGGTGAAGGAGAGTTTAACCTGTGTGAAGTTTTCCCGAATGACACACTGGTTACCACTACAATCTTCAAGAATAAAATTCCACTTGACAATAATTCATTCCGGATCACACTCCCCCGGGTAATCACTAAAAACAATCTGGAATATGACCGCCTACTTTCCAGATGGGTGATTGTCAAAGAGGATGGTAACGACGAATCGATCGATTCACATGCCAGATATGCCGATATAATTGAACCCAAACAGTCTATGCCTCCGGGTATTTTAATGAGTAAGAAGGGGTTGGGCGGATTTTTCATGAATAGTTACGTAGATGACCTTGATCATCTCGGCATTACGAGTATTACCGTCAATATTCCCATTACAGCCATGCTCTATTCCTATCCGGCTGCCAATACGATCACCCATACTTACGGCAATAAGAAATATTATTTCTCACTCAATTATCTCAACCATATTGACAATGCATTGAAACTGGCAGCTTCAAAAAAGATTGTTGTAGGAGCAATCATCCTGGTGCAAAAAGCAGCAGAATGTGCAGATCCGGAAATAGGGAAAATATTGCAGCATCCCGATTTCACGCCGGAGGGTATTTATACTATGCCCAATATGACAACGGATGAGGGAGTCAACTGCTATGCCGCAGCCCTCGATTTTCTTGCATCCCGCTATAATCGAACCGATAATACATACGGCAGAGTACACAAGTGGATCATGCACAACGAAGTGGATGCAGGGCTCACCTGGACAAATATGGGAAGAAAACCCATGTTGAATTACCTTGATACTTACCTGAGATCAATGAGGATTTGTCATAATATCACCCGACAATACGATCAAAACAGTGAGGTAATGGGTTCATTCACCCATTCATGGGTCGAACCGGTTGAACTCTATTCTTCCAGGGAGATGTTGACAGCCTTGCAGCAATTCAGTTCCCTCGAGGGTGATTTCCAATGGGGAGTCGCCTATCATCCCTATCCTCAGGATCTGAATGAACCAAAGACGTGGAACGATGCAAAAGCTACTTTTGACCCTAATAGCCCTTTGGTAACATTCAAGAATCTGGAAGTGATAGATCATTGGATCAAACAACCGGAAAACAGTTATAAAAGTTCGGTCAAAAGGACGTTATGGCTCTCTGAGAACGGTACGAATTCCAGAACCTATGAGGATAAAGACTTGATGGAACAGGCGGCAGGTTTTGCCTATGCATGGAAAAAACTGATAAACCTGGATGGTATTGATGCCATCCAATGGCATAACTGGATAGATAACAGGGCGGAATTTGGCCTGAGAATTGGATTGAGGCGTTTTCCCGATGATTTAAGCGATCCGGGAGGAGCCAAGCCAGTATGGTATGCCTACCAGGCTGCGGGAACTGACAAGGAAGATGAGGTATTCGAACCCTACAAATCAATTATAGGTATTACTAACTGGGGTGAAATTATGCATTTTATTTCACCATAATCAAAATAGATCACACTATGCGCGTACAACAGACAATACAAAAAAATCTGACTTTTATCTCTCTGTTATTCTGCTCGGGCCAGTTGCTTACAGCGCAAGTGGTAGACAGCGACCAATGGTCTGCTACCGATGCGCTGGAAAGAAAAGTCAGGGAATATCCCGATGCCGGAGATAAAAGAGACAAATATGTGGCAATGTTTTACTGGACCTGGCATCAGGGAAAGGACGACACCACAACAACAGTCAAAAACATAACAGAAATCGTCAGAAAGCATCCCGAAGCCATGAAAGATTACCATCATCCGGCATGGGGTAAATCCAAACCGGGATTCTTCTTTTGGGAACAACCCTTGTTGGGTTATTATAAAACAACCGACCCATGGGTACTGAGAAAACACGCAGAAATGCTGGCAGACGCAAAAGTGGATGTGGTCTTTTTCGACTGTACAAATGGGAGCCTTACCTGGATTGAATCATACGAAGCGCTGATGAGGATCTGGGATCAGGCACAGAAAGATGGGGTGAAGGTTCCAAAGATTGCATTCATGCTTCCCTTTGGCCCGGTTCCTCATTCGCTGGTCTCCCTCAGGCAACTTTACCGGGATGTCTACAAACCGGGAAGATATAAGAATCTCTGGTTTAACTGGAAAGGAAAACCGGGAATTATGGCTTATCCCGACAACCTGACTGATTCACCCGAAGACCGCGAGATTGCGGAATTTTTCACTTTCCGTCCCGGACAACCTGATTATGTCGATGGTCCTCAGAGAGCGGATCAGTGGGCATGGCTCGAGAACTACCCTCAACATGGATATATACCCGATCAAAAAGGCGGTTTTGAACAAATATCTGTGGGAGTAGCCCAAAATGCCGCACCTGAGACCAACGGACATTGCAGCGCTTTCAATCTCCCGGGATCGCAAGGCCGTGATTTCTCTCAACGGAACGGCTTCGACCCCAGAGTGGATGGCTACCTCTATGGCTGGAATTTTCAGGAACAGTGGGATCGTGCCTTTGAAGTAGATCCCGAACTGGTGTTTGTCACAGGATGGAATGAGTTTATTGCAGGACAATGGCTTCCGCAACACGGATGGACCGGAGATCCTTTCTCTTTCGTCGACCAGTTCGACTGGAAAAGAAGCAGGGACATCGAACCCAATAAAGGATGGGGGGATAAAGGCGATGTATATTACCTCCAACTGGTGGATAACGTAAGGAAATTCAAAGGAATGACACCTCCGGCAAAGGTATCATCTCCAAAAACCATCAAGATGGGAAGATCCGATCAGTGGGAAAATGTAACACCCGACTATAACCACTACAAGGGCAATACTTTTCACCGCGACCATATGGGCAGGAACAACACTTACTATACCAACAATACAGGGCGGAACGATATTGTCAAAGCCAAAGTGGCCAGGGACAATCAATTCATCTATTTCTATGTGGAAAGCACCGAAAAGCTTACCTCACGAAAAGACCCGAATTGGATGCTCCTCTTTATTGATATCGACAGAGATAAATCAACAGGATGGCATGGATACGACTATATTATAAACCGCAAGAGTCCCACGGCAAAAAAAGTGATTGTCGAAAAAAATATCGGAAACCGATGGGAATGGGAAGAAGTGAAAAAAACATCCTATGTAGTGAAAAATAACACACTGGAAATAAAGATCGACAGAAAAACGCTCAACCTGAATGGGAAACCGCTTAATTTTGAGTTTAAATGGAATGACAATATGCAGGAAAACGGAAACATCATGGATTTCTATGTCAATGGTGATACCGCACCGGGAGGTCGCTTCAACTTCGTTTATGCCGAGTAAAAATTGATTCTGGAATCTTAAATAACTGTTTCAATGACTGATTATTCATACGATACAATTAATGAAAAAGATATGAGACGAAAAAAAGAAAGATCTATCAATATCAGTATCGGGGTACTTCTGTATATTTTCAGTTCCGTTCTGCTATTCAATGCGTGTAATACAAGTGACCGCGACATATATATCGCGGATTTAAAATGTTGCAATATGACTGATCCGGAGGGGATTGATATTCCTTTGCTGAGTTGGAAGATCAAATCATCCCGGCCGGGGGTGGAACAAACAACCTGGGAAATAGAGATCGCCTCGCGGCAAGACCTGCTCAAAAAAGGAAAGGCCGACGTCTGGAAATCCGGGAAGCAGATCTCCGGTCAACAGTTCGGTATTCAGCCGGAAGCAGATTTTAAAGAGGGCTCATCCTACTTTTGGCGAGTCAGGATCTGGGGAAACAATGGTGAAGCAACTCAATGGAGTGAACCGGCCTGCTTTTCCATCGGTCTGTTGAATGAGGCTTCCTGGAATGCGAAATGGATAACCTATTCCAATCCGGATCAACATGCATTGCCTTATTTCAGGAAAGTATTTTCAACAGACCAAAAGAAAAAGATCACAAAAGCGCTTGTGTACTTCTGTGGACTGGGAGCGGGAGAGCTCTATATGAACGGCCGGCTCGTTGATGCTACACGTTTTCTTGATCCCGCACAGACCAATTATGAGCAATACGCGCTTTATAGCACCTTTGATGTAACCGGTCTCCTGGAAAACGGAGAGAACGTCGTTGGTGTGATGCTGGGTGACGGTTGGTTCTCCCAGGATGATGCATGGGGCGGGGCAAATTTCTCATACGGAGAGCCTATGCTCAGATTACAACTGATAATCTCCTACAAAGATGGTACACAAATGATCGTGGGGAGTGACGAAAAGTGGGAATGGACCGAAGGGCCTGTACGAAAAAGTAATATCTACCTTGGAGAAACCTACGATGCCAATTATGAAATTGAAGGGTGGAACAAGGTTGAGTATTCATCAGAAGGTTGGCAGAAAGCATTGGTAGTCAAAGAGAATATGCCGCCGCGACTATTACCGCAATTGATCCCTCCCATCAGGAAGAAAGAGGTTTTATCAGCCGAAAAGATATGGCAGGATTCATTAGGAAACTGGATTTTTGATTTTGGTGTAAATGTGGCCGGTATTCCTCTGCTGAAAGTGAATGAATCAAACGGCACTAAAATTACTATCCGCTTTGCGGAAGGGATTGATCAGCATAAAGGACTGGATTTCAGATCAACCGGATGGATTCATCATGGTGATATCTTTAAGGACCAATATATTTGTAACGGAAAGGGCATGGAAGAATGGTCACCGCGATTCACCTACCACGGATACCGGTATGCAGAGTTGTCGGGTGTTACAGAAAAGCCGGATAGAGAAACATTGAAATTGATTGTTGTCCATTCCGATATCGAGCACAGTGGCACCTTTGAATGCGCAGACGAACAGATCAATAAGCTGCATGAAATGGCTTTACGGACAGTGAAGAGTAACCTTCACGGCATTCCCACAGATTGTCCCATCAGAGAGAAATGCGGATGGCTGGGAGATGTGCACGCATATGTCAAAATGGCAAATATGAATTTCCAACTGGAAAATTTCTGGCATAAATATTTGGAAGATATTCGTTCCGGCGCTTCAAAGGAGGAAAAAAGCACTCTCTTTCACGAAAGATACAATAACACCTTTTACTTTACCGACAAAGCAGCCGGAATACCTTATATGATTGCACCCGGCAAAAGGCTTTGCGGAGTAGCTTCTCCCGACTGGGGAACCGTTCTCGTACAACTCCCATGGTGGATTTATGTGTATTACGGCGACCAACAGATTCTTGAAGAGTTTTATCCGCAGATGAAACAATGGACGCTGTACGTGAACTCACTGGCAAAAAATGAAGAGAGGAAAAAACTTTATAACAGGGAGACCACGTCCGTAGTCTACCAGGGACTGGGAGACTGGTGCCCTCCATTGTACGAATCAACTGATCCGACACCGGTTGAATTTACTTCCACCGCCTTTCATTATCTGGACGCGAAGATCATGGAAGAGGCAGCACGTCTGCTGGGTAAAAAAGAGGATGAAGAGTATTTCTCTATTCTACAAGAGGAGATTGCCCGTGAAATGATCGCAATAATGTACGATCCGGTAAATAAAACCTTCGGAACGCAAACCGCTGATGCCATCGCGCTGGATCTGGGACTTGTCCCTGACGGTGACGAGAACGCCGTAAGTGCATCCATCGTGAAAAATATGAACGAAAAGAGTGAAGGATTTATGCACTGTGGAATATTCGGATTATGCAGAATAGGAAGTATGCTTGCACGTCATGGCAACGCAGAAGCCGCATGGACCATGTTCACCAAAAAAGGGGAACACAGTTTCGAATGGATGTGGAAATCAGCGGATGCCACTACCCTATGGGAAACATTACCGATCAATGAGATAAGCAGGAAAGGAGCTTTAAGCGCTTCCTATAACCACCCTATGCAGGCCGGGTTCGACATATCTTTTTTCGAAGATATTGCCGGTATAGCTCCTGATCCTGCCGGTTACGGTTTCAAAGTGATTCGTTTTCAACCGCTTTTTTGTGATTATCTCCCCTGGGCAAAAGCAAGTATTCGTTCTCCTTACGGCGAGGTGATAAGCAGTTGGAAAAAAGAAAATGACATATTAGAATGGGAGATTTCAATTCCGCCTAATTCAACCGGATTGGTAACGTTCCCTTTTAAAGGGGAGGTCACGGTCAACGGAAATAAACTGGAAGATGGTGACTTTTCACGGGTTGAATCGGCGCAGGGAGTTGTCAGTTACAGATTTCCCTCCGGGAATTTTCACATCTATAATCACCAACAATAAAACACGCAGTTCCTATGAACTTTCGATTTACCTGTATTCTGTATGCAATCATTGTTTGCACTACCACAAACGTGATGGCAAAAAACGGGGAGAAACAATGTTTTGAGACCTTATTTCCAACAGAAGAATCGGAATATATTCCTTACCGGATACCCCCTGTGATAGGAGCATGGTTCTGGGGAGAAGAGCAATTCGAAACCGATGGTTATAAATATTTTATCGATCAGGTAAACAAATATTCCAGTTATAATTTACTGACAACGGCGATTAGAATCGCCGGGAGGGATATCACCGACATCGACGTCCACGATCAGGTGAAGCTGGCAGCAGAGTACGCGAAAGAACGAGGAATAAAAATTGCGCCGGACCTGGATCCCCGTCTGGCCTGTCGAAAGTTTGAAGCTATGTATCCGGATGAACTTCAGGAATCATTATGGCTGGAAGAAATATCTCTTTCAGAAAAAACACCGGTTGAAGCCGTTATCAGAAGTATAGATCTCAATGACCATATGACGGGAAGCAGAACTCCTTATATCTCACTGAAAGGTTCTTTGCTGCGTGTGTATGCTTACGATAAGACACCGGAGGGAATTAGCCCGGAGACCCTTCGGGAGATAACTGAAGAATGTGCAGTAACCGTTTCTTCAAAAGATTCGATTGTCGTCCGGCTTCCCGAAAATAAAGAGAACAGACGGTTACATGCTTGCGTAATGGTCACATTCACACATCTTGTACCTGATGTTTTTGCTCCGCACCTAATGGAGTTTACACAGAATATCATCCAAAGCTATTCAGATATTCCATTGGCGGGCGGCATGCGTGACGAATGGGGGTTTCCACCCAGTATTCCGGCCGATAGAATGGTCTCAGGAAATCATTTCTGGTATTCCATACATTATGCTGCCGCCTATGCAAAAAAAACAGGAGGAAGAGAATTATTGGCGGACTGCCTGTTAATGTCTGTCGGCATAAAAGGGAAAGAACAGGAAAGATATATGGCGATAAACCATTATATGGAATTAAACCGGCAGCAAAACAAAATGCTGGAAGATGATTTTTATCGAACCGTAAAAGAAGTTTTTGGGCCGGATGCAGCGGTAGTAACCCATCCGACCTGGTATCCGTACCCCAACAGGCTGGAAAGTAAAAAAAACGGATTGTACTGGTGGGCGGCAAGACGCGATTGGGCACAAACAGATGAAGTAACACCTCTGGGTATACGGACCGCCCTGGCAAAAAAGTGGAACAGTCCCGTCTGGTATAACCAGTATTACTCAACCAGCAGGAAGGATTATGAAGACGAAATCTGGAGTTGTGCACTCGCCGGGGGCAGGATCAACTACCATCCTCTGTATCCAAGTAAAGAAAAACGTCCGGATAGACATACGCAACTCTTTGGCGGCGACCTGATGCATGCGGAAAGCAAGATTCGCCTATTAAATTTTATAAGCAAAAGCCCTTTGGACTGTCCCGTGGCGGTTGTCTTCGGCCATCCGGCGGCAATAAATCCGGCCAGCTTGTCTTTCGATGATGTAGGTATGGAATTGGTGAACAGCCTTTGGCATACCGGCATTCCTACGGATTTAATTCCGTCCAGTGAAATAGAAGACGGCAGTTTATATATTGGCGAAAATGGGGGAATAAGATATGGGGAACAACAATACGCAGCGGTTATTCTATATAACCCCGAATTTGAAAAAATAACTACTGCCGGTTTTTTCAATCAGGCCTCCCGGGGACCAAGCAAACTTTTTCGGATGGGGGATTGGACTATGGATTTTGAAGGTAACGCTTTTGACGGTAACACTGCTTTACCGGAACAAATGATTGTTGGAAAAGATATAAAAACAATTGTATTGGCGGTTTCACAAGAGCTGAGAAAGCAAAATATTGATTTTCAGATCCCGGCGACACGGTTATCAGAGGGGTTTGGATATATTTCCAATACTCCTCCCACACAGGGATATGCCCGTTTAATTGACGGAACCCTAATTCAAGTCTCAGGAAAAGATAATCCGGCAGGAGATGTGATACACTCAAAAAAGAAAATTGGGAAATATACTGTAATTTTTGATGCGGTCGGCATTGCAGCTGTCAGACTCGATAAAGACGGTCAGGTTCAGGCATTGGCAGCAGGCGGTTTAAAATATTTTAAGACCAAAGACTTTATTATTGACCTGGAAGAGCGGATTGATCTTGCTTTATGGAGAAACGATAACGGAGAGATCGAAGGAATTATTCAAGGCTATGAAGGTGAAATTCCGGAACAGCTATTAACTATCACCAGAAATTGGACATTTTTAAAAGTTCCTCTTCCGTTTCGCGGATAAAAATAACGATATATCAGTGTAATAAAACAATAAAATTATGCAACGAATCGCTTTCAAAATGTTCTTAAAACCCGGATTTGAAAAAGAGTATAAAAAAAGACATTCGGAGATTTGGCCGGAGTTGAAGAAGCTGTTATCCGATACGGGAGTAAAAGATTATTCAATCTTTTGGGATAAAGATACAAATATCCTGTTTGCAGTTCAAAAAATTTACGGAGAACAATCTTCTCAGGAAATAGGAATAGAGCCGATAGTACAAAAATGGTGGGACTACATGGCGGATATAATGGAAGTAAATGAGGATAATTCTCCTATATCCATACCTTTGATAGAATTTTTTTATATGGAATAAAATCCTGACGAATGGACGTATGAAACAAAAGAACCCTTTAAGTGTATCCGTAATCGCAGTAAAATGAACATATTACGAAATCACATTAAAAGGTACAGACAAAGGGAAATTCTTACAAACAGCCATATTACATAGTTGATATATCATTTTCCTGAGTTAATTAGTTTAATTTTTAATTATCTTTGGATTATTTAGTTATTTAAGTTTCACTTATATCTTGGGAAGTGCATGCAATTAAACAAATCCAAATAATCGTCAGACAAACTATTACGTCACAATTGTATAACTTACCAAACATGAATTAGACATATCCTCTCTCACTTATCTAAAATGAAGTAAAAACAACAAATCGCTTGAATCATCAAAATATATTGAAATCGTGGGAGAAGAGAAGGGAAGAGTAATTATGAAACTCCGGCCAGGAGAATACCAGTTCTACGTAAAAATAAAAGAATTACTAATACGAATCAGTATTTAAAAGATTAAAATTATGAAGCTAAAAATGGAGATGTTGTTGATTGTGATTTTCGCCTTACATCTGACTGCATGTATGCAAAATTCCGAAAAAAATCTGCCACAACTATCGCAGGAATTGGAAAAAGGATTTGTGAATCCACCCGATTCAATCCAGACAAGTGTCTATTGGTACTGGATTTCCGATAACATTTCAAAAGAGGGAGCTGTAAAAGATCTGCATGCAATGAAGAAAGCGGGAATTAACCGTGCATTTATCGGTAATATCGGGATTCACGATCTTCCTTACGGAAACATTAAAATGCTGAGTGATGAGTGGTGGGAGATATTGCATGTCGCATTGAAAACTGCCACGGAGCTGGATATAGAAATTGGTATTTTCAACTCTCCTGGGTGGAGTCAATCGGGTGGACCATGGGTCAGACCGGAACAATCGATGCGCTATCTTGCCTCGTCGGAAGTAGTTGTCAAAGGACCCCGAAAAATAACGCAACTGCTCAAAAAGCCGCATGAGATGTTTCAGGATGTAAAAGTCATCGCCATTCCGTCTATTACAAGCGAAGGGATGGAGTTGAATTACAACAACACTAAAATTGAAACATCTCCTGCTATTCCCAATCTATCTGCATTGACAGACAAAAACCCGCTCACAGGTATAAATTTACCCGGCAATAATGTAACGATCACTTTTACACCGGAAAAACCATTTACAGCCAGAAGCCTGACTATTCAAACAACCCCTTCACCATTGAGAGCAGATGCGGAACTACAGGTAAAAGGGGATAATAACGGCTTCAACACTATCTCACGATTCGAAATTAACAGATCGAACCCGTCGCTCAATGTGGGTTTTGATTCCTATGCGCCGGTTACTATCTCTTTACCGGCCACTACTGCCAAAGAATTCAGGCTGATATTGAATTATCATTCACAGGGTGCGGGACTGGCAGAAGTAAATCTGAGTGCTATCCCTCATATGGAAAGATACAGTGAAAAAATACTGGCTAAAATGCACCCCACCCCTCTACCCTACTGGGATGCTTATCTATGGCCTGAACAGCCGGAAATCGACAATAAGAACCTGATCATCCATGCTCATCAGGTGGTCGATATCTCCGAAAAGATGTCCCCCGATGGAATGCTAAACTGGGATGTACCGGAAGGAGAATGGAAGATATTACGCATGGGAATGACTCCCACACAGGTAACCAATAGTCCCGCTTCACCCGAAGCAACCGGTCTCGAGATAGATAAGATGAGCAAGGAATGGGTCGCCAGTCATTTCGATCAATTTATAGGGGAAATACTCAGGAAGATCCCGGCAGCTGACAGAAAAACATTCAAAGTAGTTGTACAGGACAGCTACGAAACCGGAGGCCAGAATTTTACAGATAATATGCTGGAAGAATTCAAAGAGAGATACGGCTATGATGCTCTTCCCTATTTACCGGTTTACAGGGGATATGTTGTGAACAGCCCGCAGGAATCAGACCGGTTCTTATGGGATTTAAGGAGAATGATAGCAGATAAAGTGGCATATGATTACGTGGGCGGCCTGAGAGACGTAAGTCATCAACATGGGTTGACCACCTGGCTGGAGAATTACGGCCATTGGGGATTCCCCGGAGAATTCCTGATGTACGGCGGACAGTCTGACGAGATCGGAGGAGAATTCTGGAGCCAGGGAGAACTGGGTGATATTGAAAACCGGGCTGCTACCTCTGCCGGGCATATCTACGGAAAAACAAAAATCTCCGCCGAGTCCAATACATCGGGTGGGCCCGCTTATTCACGGCATCCGGCGATGATGAAACAACGGACCGACCGCTTCTTTGCCGAAGGGATCAACAATACCCTCCTGCATGTCTATATCATGCAACCTTATGAGGATAAGAATCCGGGAGTGAATGCGTGGTTTGGGAATGAATTTGACAGGAAGAATACATGGTTTTCCCAACTGGATCTCTTCACGCAATATCTGAAAAGAACCAACTTCATGTTACAACAGGGGCTCAATGTCGCTGATGTGGCCTATTTTATCGGGGAAGATGCACCCAAAATGACAGGGATCGCAGATCCTCCTCTCCCGATAGGTTACCAGTTCGACTACATGAATGCAGAAGTGATTCTGAGAGACATGCAGGTAAAAGATGGAATGCTTACATTACCACACGGCACGCAATACAGGCTACTTGTACTACCGAAATTAGAGACTATGCGTCCGGAAGTGCTCAAAAAGATCAAAAAACTGGTCCATGACGGGGCCGTGGTACTCGGTCCGGCACCCAACCGTTCGCCAAGCCTCCGGAACCAACCTGAAGCCGATGCACAGGTTCGCGAGATGTCCGCAGAACTATGGGGTGAAATTGATGGAGTCAAAGTTACACATAGACAATATGGCAAGGGTAGGATTATGGACGGTCTTACGCTGGAGGAGGTTTTTGGAATGCTCCAACTCCCTCCCGATTGCAGACTACCCGAAGACAATTCCATTCATTACGGACACAGGTCGATGGGAGGTATCGATATTTACTTTATCTCTAACCAGGCAGGAGAGGAAAAAGTGATCCATCCTGAATTCAGGGTAACGGGAAAACAACCTGAATTATGGGATGCAACCTCCGGATCAATCCGTATTCTTCCGGCTTTTGAGATAAAGGAACAGACAACCTCCGTACCCATCAGGTTGGCCGCCTATGAAAGCGTTTTTATAGTATTCAGGAACAAAGCCCGAAACAGCAACTCGACGGATATTTTGGATAATTACCCTATACCCGAAATTATTCAGGATTTGAAAGGGCCGTGGAGTGTCAGCTTTGATCCCGCATTCAGAGGTCCTGCCGAACCAGTGGTCTTTGAAACGCTTCATGACTGGACCTCCTCCCCGGATGGATCTATCAGATACTACTCGGGAACAGCACATTACAGGATTAATTTCTCTGCTCCCGAAGCAAAAGAGAATGAGACTATCGAGATTGATCTGGGTAATCTGACTGCAATGGCAAAAGTGAGTATAAACGGCACTTATGCGGGCGGAGTTTGGACATATCCCTACAAACTCGATATCTCTGATTTTGTAAAACCAGGAGAGAATGAACTGGTGATCGAGGTGGTCAATAACTGGATGAATCGCCTGATCGGGGATCAGAACCTTCCTGAAAAACAAAGAGAGACATGGTGTTTTGTAAATCCGTATAATGCACAGAGTCCGTTACAACCATCCGGTCTTTTCGGGCCTGTAACCATTCAGTCGGTAAAGTATTGAGGATGTCGAATATGCAAATAATCAAATTTATTACTCTAATTCTCTCGCTTCCGGTGATCCTTTTATCGTGTGGAGTCTCACAAGAGAACAGGGATGGCTCCACGGAAGAGAGTTACTACAGAGACCTCTTTTCCGACACATGGGTAGCCACCGATGCTATTGGCCGGGAGATGCCCGGCCATCAGGAAGTAGGTGATGTAAAAAAAGATCAAAGAAGGGTGGTCGGTATCTTCTATATAACGTGGCATACCCAGGGACTGGCAAATCTGGAACAACCCTATAATGCAGATGTAACCAAAATATTGAAGAAAGATCCCTCTGCCCGAATCAAAGCAGACCACCCGCTATGGTACACTAACTCCTATCATTGGGGAGAACCGGAAATGGGTTATTTCCTGAGTCAGGACGACTATGTGATCCGCAAGGATATGTCGATGCTCGCAGATGCCGGTGTGGACATACTCATTATGGATGTAACAAACGCGGTCAGATACTGGGATGAGTGGGATGTCACTTTCCGTATCATGCAGGAGATGAAAAAAGAGGGAAACAAAGTACCCCAATTCGCATTCTGGTCTTTTAACGGTCCCTCTATCACAGTAGTACAAGACCTCTATGACAAGGTTTACAAAGAGGGCAAATACAGTGACCTCTGGTTTTACTGGGATGGCAAGCCCCTGCTGCTCTACAATGGAACACCGTCGCTCGATGCGAACAGAGGAGGAATCCAGCACCCTAATCCCCATTATGACCCTGCTGCAGCCACAGATCCCGATCATCCTCATTATCAGGATCCTGATTATGCGGAGGAGTTTTATCAGGATTATACCAATGAAGTGAAAGAGTTTTTCACCCTGCGGACAATGTGGTGGGGATACTATGAATGGGGCGGGAAACGTTTTATCGGTACTGAAGACAACTGGAGTTTCGGTTACAGTATGGCGGATCAGCGTATAAAGAGTCTTCCCCCCGAACAACTTCTCTCATTGCATAACGGCAAAAGGGAACAGGCGGCAGTCACCACAGCACAGCATCCCGTTACCATGACCGATGAAAATATGGGAGTAGGAAAATCATGGTCCAGAGAGTTTGGCCAGCCTGAACTCAATGAACAGGACATGCCCAAATCGGCGTATGTCCCATGGTTGGGGAAAGAGGTTGAAAACCCGACAGATTACGGCATCTATTTTCAGGAAAGATGGGATGAAGCACTTGAAGCCAATCCCGAATTTCTCTATATCAACGACTGGAATGAATGGACTGCCGGAAAATATCAACCCGATGGCGGAGGGACCATTCCCTGGCTGGGCAGAGACAACCCCTTCTTTTTTGTAGACCAGTACAATGCCGAATTTAATCGTGGCATTCAACCGATGAAAGGAGGTTATACCGATAACTACTACATGCAAATGGCACAGAATATCAGGAGGTATAAGGGTGTACGTCCTATCCCTGAACAAAAAGGATTTGATAGGATCGTGATCGATGGAAATTTCAGTGATTGGGGAAAGATCAGAAATGAATTCAGGGATACCAGGGGAGATACCTATCACAGAGATGCCATAGGGTATGCCGGGATCAGGTATGTCAACAACTCGGGCAGGAATGATATCATTACCGGTAAGGCCGCAGTTGGCAAAGAGAATATCTACTTCTACGTGGAAACGGCGGAACCTCTTACTCCACATACAGATAAGAACTGGATGCTTTTACTGATAGATGCAGACAACGACTCCAAGACTGGATGGTATGGCTATGATTATCTGGTTAATCAAAACGTGAAGGGTGAAAATATGACAACACTGATGAAATATGACGGTCAACAGTGGATCGAAACCGGTGACCTTACTTACCACTACACAGGTAACCAAATGGAGATTGAAATTCCCCGCCGCCTGCTGAATATCAGTCAGGATCAACTTGTAATTGATTTTAAATGGAGTGATAATCCGGAAGAACTGGCAGATCCTATCTCTTTCTGCCTGAACGGGGATACCGCACCTAACAGAAGGTTCAATTACCGGTTGATATGGAAAAAATAAAACAATCATATAAAACACTCATAAGATACAAGTTCACACGAGACTATGATTAAAAAATATCTTATGTCTTGATTCTTGGTTCTTGAGTCTATTTTTTTAATTGTATGAAACATTTTTCTCAGTTCTTTATCCTTTTTACAGCGATTGTTTTCCTCTCTTCCTGTTCGGAGAATAAAAAACAAAACGTAAAAGAGAGCGATTACACAATTGCAGCCTTTTACTGGCCTGCCTATCATTATGAGCCACGATCGGAATTCCTTTTCCCGGAGAAAACCGGTGAATGGGAAATCATCCGCAATGCCGTCCCAAAAGAGGAAAGGCATCAACAACCCAAGGTGCCGCTCTGGGGATATCTCGATGAAGCAAATCCCAAAGATATGGACTTGAAAATCTCCACAGCACTCGAATACGGTGTAAATACATTTATTTTCGACTGGTATTGGTTCGAAAAGGCACCTTTTCTTGAAAGTTGCATCAACGATGGTTTTCTTAAAGCGAACAATGACCGGATGAACTTCTATCTTATGTGGGCCAATCACGATGCCACCACCTACTGGGACGTAAACAATCCTCGTGTAGACTCGGTTTACTGGGATGGAGAAGTGGACAGGGAGCAGTTTGATATAATAGTGGACCGGGTGATCTCCAACTATTTCAAAGAACCATCCTATTTTAAAATCGATGGCGAGCCGGTCTTCTGTATCTATGAGTTGAACACACTGATCAATGGACTGGGAGGACCGGAAAAGACAAAAGAAGCACTTGACTATTTCAGGCAAAAAACCGTGGAAGCCGGTTTCCCCGGACTTCATCTACAAAGTATTTTATGGGAAGCGCTACCCTCCACCATTGAAGGTGTTCCCGGTGATCCGATCAAAAGTCAGGATGATGTACTGAGTTATTTCGGTTTTAAGAGCCTGACAAACTATTGTTGGGCACACCTTCAAAATCCGGATGGAGATTACGAGGTATGGGGGGATGCTTCCACTGATATGTGGGGCGGATTTAGAGATCAGTTCTCCATGACTTACTATCCCAACATCACCGTAAGCTGGGATGCCAATCCCCGATTCCCTTTCAAGGCAGGGTATATCAATAACTCAACTCCTCAGAAATTTGAGAAGTACCTGATAAAAGCCAGGAATTATGTCGACGAGAACGCTATTAAGCCGAAAATTATCACCATCAATGCATGGAATGAATGGTCTGAAGGAAGTTACCTGGAACCTGACATCACATGGGGATACGGTTATCTGGAAGCAGTAAGAAATGTATTCGGCAGTGCCAATTAACTTTTATTTAATCGTATGAAATCGATATACTTCTTTTTTCTATTTTTCCTCGCAATTCTCACTTTGAGCAGTTCCGACAGAAAGAATGATCCTGTGGTGCACACCCCTCTCCTTTCCAAACAGGAAACGAAAACAATAGATCTTATTCAACCGTTGGCAGGATGTGATGAGTTAGGCAGAATACTTCCGGAACATGAGGAAGTAGGTGATATCAGGGGAAACAGGAATGTTGGTATGTTTTATTTCCTCTGGCAGGGAGATAATGCCTCTAAAACATCAGAACAAAAATGGGATCTAAGTAAGATCATTCCCAGTCACCCGGAAGTACTCGAAAAAGGGGATCACGAAAACTGGGGATCACGTCAGAGAGGACGTTATTATTTCTGGGGAGAACCGATTTATGGCTACTACAGGGGAGATGATTACTGGGTACATCTGAGAAATATGCAGTTATTGACCGATGCACAAGTAGACTTCCTGATAATTGACGCTACAAACACACTCATCTATGAAGAGCAATCGGATGCTTTGATGAGGGCCATTCGAACTCTTCAACAACAGGGCAGGAATCCGCCCAAAATAGTCTATTACACCAATACAGAATCGGGAAAAACAATGCAAAAGATTTATGATGCATTTTATCGATTGGACGCACCAATCCGATACCCTGAAACTTGGTACTATCTGGAAGGAAAACCCCTTATCATCGGGAGGACCAAAGAGGTCGACGGAAAAGAGTTCCAACCCTTTTTTACTTTTAGGGAATCACAATGGCCCAATGAACCAATCCAGGATAACGGATGGCCATGGATTGATTTTATCAGGCCGCAGCATGTATACAAAAACCGGAGGGGAGAAAGGGAAATCATCAATGTGTCGGTATGCCAGCACCCTGATCCGGGAGCGGGAATGGGGGGTTCTGCTTTTTATGGCAACAAGAACAATTGGGGACGTAGTTATCGAAATGGCAACCCGGGTAATCCGGAAAAGGATATTCTCTACGGATATAATTTTCAGGAACAGTGGGATTATGCCCTTCAACAGGATGTTCCTTTTGTGTTTATCACCGGATGGAACGAGTGGATAGCCGGAAGATGGGGCAGCACGGATGGAAATCCGGAGCACTCCTACTTCTGCGACCAGGCTGATCCGGAATACAGCAGAGACATAGAACCCACAATGACAGCCGGATTAAAAGACAACTACTATATGCAGATGGTGGCAAACATCCGGAAATACAAGGGTATGAATCCTGTACAAAAAGCCGGTAACGAAAAGAGTATCAAAGGATGGAACAACTGGGAAGAAGTTACCCCGGTCTATACAGACTATAAAGAGGACACTGAAAAAAGAGATCATCCATCGGCAGTAATCAATCCTCATATCCAATACACTAACACCACCGGCAGAAATGATTTCACAATACTGAAAGTAGCAAGAGACCGAAAAACGATCTATTTTCTTGCAGAGACTGCCAAACCGATTATCAATAGTAATGACGAACAGTGGATGAGGCTCTATATCAACAGCGACAGAGATCACACTACCGGATGGATGGGATATGACTTTAGAATCAATGCGGGAACACACTTGCAACAGTATACCGATGGGCAATGGAAGACAATCAGTAAAATCACAGTCAAAACGGAAGGAAACAAACTTATGTATAGTTTTCCCTTGAAAACAATTTCCGGCCGCAAAGGTGAACTCAATTTTGAATTTAAATGGTCTGACAATATGCAAACCGAAGATCCGATGGATTGGTATATCAACGGCGATGTGGCGCCTGAAGGACGATTTAATTATATATATCAGACTAAGTAAATCAAATACTTTTCTTTATGTGTAAAAGTTTAGACTTGATTGACTGGTCATCCCATCCTCATCCCCCGATCAAAACCAAACAGTTACCCTTTATTCTGTTATAAAATACCCTTTTGAGCCCACTGGAGTACTTAGAAGCCAACTTCGAAAAGTACGATTTGCATTCTTTCGAACTTTGGCTTCTAAGACTTTTGATGAACCTCTATTCTACTATCCAGGATGATTCCTCCATCGCTTTTTTCATATCCAACATAGTATGAGTATAATCCCAAAAACTTTCCTCTTTATCAGTTAATATTAGGGATAATAAGATCCATGGCTGTGACCAACCGGCCAATGTGGACCAAACACCCCAACCGGCATCGGCGTTTGAACCCCAATAATCCCATCTGTTATAATCAAAACCTCTGAACCATGCCCCGGCGATGTCTGGGTGACGATCACTCGTTACCTGAATTCTTATAAGATATTCTGCCAATTTATCACGAGCAGCTTTAATTTGTATATTATCAGTGGCATAATATGCCTCGTTTAATCCGAAAATGGCAAAATTGCAGGTATATAAACTACAAGAAGCGGGGTCTCCTTCGTTAAAGATCAAAGGCGCTTCATATACACCATATTGATCATTAGATATGGTTTTTCCCAGATCAACTTTACCATTGTCCCCGAAACTTTCCCGAATTCCTCCGGATTCTACCTGATATTTTAATATATCCGATACCATCAACTCTAACCATTCTCTGTGAAGAGGCGTATCTTCGACACGCACCAACCATGCCAAAGGTAAAATCATTCGCGCTCTTTCAATTTGAATACTTTGCACACATCTCCAATTATCCGGATAATTGTCCATCATCATTTTTATGCCCGCCTTTGCTTTTTCCAAGAGTGGTCCATATTGGGTTTGTTTATAAAGCCAGAGATAATTAGCCCAAAGCCATGATTCAAAATGAGCGCTCAAATGGGTTAATTCTGAGCCCTGATACACTTCTAGCCCTCTTTCAATAATATCACCTTCATTAAGCCTTTCTCCCTGAAAACCATATTTACCCGACAGGCGATAATTAGCCAGTATTCCTTCGACAATTTTATTGTTCCAGTGCTGTTTATTTAAAAATGCAGAGGCTCCTATCGTAGCAAGGAGGGTCCGTGCATTGTCGTCACCGTAAAACACATACGGATGGGTAACAGACCAACCGATTAAGCCGTATGATTTACTCAGTTTATCATTGCGTGGTCCATTGCGAAGAATGGATGAATCATAGAGATAATACAATAGATTACCGGGAACAGAATCCATTCTATGCAAATATCTTCCTCCAGCAGCAAGTGCCATTGCCGATTCGGCCTGTACGTCAGCTCTCATCCAATAACGATATTCCTGAGTGCCGTCATAATTTATCCTGGATGCATGACCTTCCAAAATCCCATTCGAGCCATCTCCTCTTTTTTTATCATTGCCTACAGGAGGGCCAAAAGGAAATGTACCATCTCCCTGATATTTTTTCCACTCACCCTCCCAGGAAGGATCCAATAACAGGTTCGATGAATAATACCAATTGTGACCATTTTCTATACATTGAACAATCGCCTCGGGATTCAATTTCTCATTTTTTCCGTACATGGGCTTCGGATCCTGTTCCCATTTTATCAACTCAAGCGAGTTACCGGTCAACCATCCGAGGATCTTTTCCCATATGATCTCCATAGTTTTATGCGGTCCATAACGGGCTGTACTGAAATTTGACAAACAAGAAGCAGCAATCAGTATATTCTTTTCCTTGAAAAGAAGTGGATAAACGGTGGTATTGGTTAATCCATATTCAGCGAAGTCAAATCCCGCAACTTTGGCATAGCAAAGCAATGTATCGGTAACATTGTATATCATTCTGATATGACAATCGTTTACGCTAAATATGCTCATGGAAGGAAGCTTTTCCCCGAAAAAATCGGAATAGACGATTCCTCTTTCCAACAACCCTTTGTGTACGACCGAATCCATGGAATGATTGGGTAAATACGTGGGATATTCAATATATACTCTGATATTTTTCTTAAAAAACTGTTTGTAACTATCAGGTGAGATATCAACCGTTTTATGGGGGTAACCAGGAGATGTAATTATCGCGACATCACCTTGTTTACACTGCTTTGCAATCTCATCAATGGATGAGACGGATATAAATGGAATTTCATTTATGGTCAATAGCTGGTAGAGGTCATTTGATTTTTCTCCGTAGAAATACAGTCGGGATTTTGCCATTATACTGAAAGTCGTTATAATGAACAAAAATGTGAGACAGATTACTTTTTCTTTCATGACTTTTTGAATTTATTCTACTATTTCTTTCATAAATAGTTGTTATTAAATACTCAGATATTTCGTGGCATGGTAGGCAATCAACCCATTCATTGCATCTTTTTCTATATTTCCAAGTTTCATTCCATATTCCCTCACTATCCTCTCCAGTATCTCACGGAAATAATAAGCAACAGATCCCACACAATTGAAACTGTATTCCCGGTAGTAAGGATACCTTATCACAATATTCCGGAAAAAATCCTGAAAAGAATTGTATACCAGATCATAATAGTAATCGGCCTCCTGTAAATGTTTTCCTGCAAACTTCGCAAAAGAGGCACAGTAACGGTTGGCAATAGGGTGTTCATAGACTTTGTTCAACAACTCCACCCCTGTCAGTTGAAAAGTATGGAAGAAAGTATGCTTAACTAAATCGGGCATTACCTCCCGGATATAATCACCGATCAATTTCTTACCTATATAGCTGCCGCTGCCTTCATCCCCCAACAGAAAGCCAAGTGATTCGATATTAGCTATCACATTTTTTCCATCATAGATACAACTGTTGGTACCGGTACCCAGTACGGCGGCAAAACCTTCCCTATCTCCAAGTAATGCGCGGGCTGCAGCAAGCAGGTCAGTCTCTATGGTGATCTGAGCAGAAGGAAAAAAGCTTCCTATCCCTTCTATCAGGATTCCATCGGTCTCGGAAGAATATCCCCCGCCAGCACTGTAGAAAAAGATCCGTTCTACACGGTGTTTTTTTTCTTTTACTCCTTCAGGCATATTATTCTCTAAAGATTCATTGATATAGTCACTTCCCACAAAAAAAGGGTGATATCCCTCGGTTTCGAACAGCGTTTCCTGTCCATTTGGGGTTAACAAGCACCAACTCGTTTTGGTAGATCCTCCATCGGCAATCAGTATCATGTCAGGGTATTTTTTAGTAAAATATTCTTATTTACTTTCTTTATATATCAAAAATAGTGTAAAAAACAGCAGCCGTATCACCTTTTGTGTGGATATGTTACATCCATCATATGGAATTTATTTCCCGGATTGGTGTAATGATTTCAGAGCATTGGCCACACTCCCGTGTTGAAGTAAATAGTCACGCGCCTGATCATAGTCGGTAATATCGGATTTATCCATCAGGATGTGAACAGCCCTGTCGGTAATCTTGTGATTGATGAGTTGAACATTGATCATCCTGTTATCCAGAACTCTCCCGAGTTGGATCATAACAGTGGTACTGATCATATCAAAGATCATCTTTTGAGAGGTACCTGCTTTCATCCGGGTACTACCGGTAACAAATTCAGGACCGGTAATTATTTCCACGGGATAATCGGACATCCCAGCAATCGGAGAATCCGGATTGTTTACAATGCAACAGGTAGTGATACCATGTTCTCTGCACATTTTGAGACCGTGCAACACAAACGGTGTGGTTCCGCTCGCCGAGATACCCACCACAATATCTCTCGATGAGACATTCCTTTCGGTAAGCATCTCCCAGGATTCTTCCGTATCATCCTCCTTTTCCTCCAGCGCTAGGATCAACTTATCTATTCCTCCGGCCAGTACAGAAAAAATCGTATCATCCTCCATCCCGAAGGTAGTAGGCAGTTCCAGGACATCCAACACGGAGAGTCTCCCTCCGGTACCGGCTCCCAGATAAATCATTCTTCCCCCCGATTTTACCTTATTTACAACCGCCGTCAATAACCTGTCAAGTTGCGGCTTTGCTGCTTCTACAGCCAGTGCAATCTTTTTGTATTCAGTAATCAATCCGGAGGTCAGTTCTTCTATGCCCTTTTTCTCCAGATCACGGTATAACGAAGGTTGTTCAGTAATTTTTTCCATATATATAGTTCTATTCAAAATAAATAATGTGATCGTTTTTCTATAAAGTATAAATTGTTTACCTGTTATTTTTTTGTATTTGGGAAATAATCCTCTCTTCAATATCTAGGGGATAGGTATCGGGCATACCATACCAGTAGAAGGAATCCATCCCTTCATAATTTCTCTTATCGATGTGTAAACGAGTAGGAAGATAGCTCGAGACATCGTTCGTGTAACCTGCTACCGAGACCATCTTCCCCGGCCAAAGTTCCTTTAGGCGAAAACTGTAAGGACTGGTCGTTTCCCGGGAAAATCCCACCAACTTCCAGTTCCCTATATTTAGAGTATGCACATATACAGGCATCGAAAATTGTTTCATCCCATTTTGCAGGTGACTGAGCATAATCTCCCCCCATATCTGATTCCTTTCTGCGAGCATTACATTTGTATTATTCTTTTCATCACGGATGAAGACGAGAAGTTCCTCCCTGCTCTTCATATCTATATCCACTTCTATAGTATCGAGAAAAGTGGTAATCGCACCGCTAATCTGCTGCATGGGCCGGTTAAGCACTGCTATCACTTCATTAGCCAGCTTCTCGCCTGTAACATCCGCCGAATCATCCAGAGGATTGATATCACCCGCGGTACCCTGTAGAAAGATAGTACACGAAGTGCCTCTTTTCTCTTCAATCAGTTTTCTTGCCACTCCGGGAAAATTTGCTGAGATGGAGAAGTTCAGTTTTCCGATAGTTCCCAACACCGGGTGGCAGGCTGCCATAAAAAGATATCCCTCACTGTGATCATGCAAATACCTGAAACGGATCACATCTACCGCGTCGTCATAAAGATCGGGGCGATCGGGAAGACTTCTGTTATATCCGAGTTGTGCTTTGCCCCGTCCGAAAAAGAGTTCAGCGGATTTCACATTGTCGAGCGATTGACATACTGCATTGATGATTGCTTCCTTCACTGTCGTATACAGATAGGTACTATCCGGTAATCGGTTGCTTTCCTGCCATGTAGGCCAATTTTGAGTAACGGGAGCAAAGTGAGTATGTGATGAGTTGATAAAGATAGCAGAAATGGGAAGACCTCTCTTCCTGTTGAGTTCCTCCTTGACTATAGCGGCAAACTTATTGTTGATTCCTGTCAGATCCAGACCAACAATCACCGCTATATTATCGCCGGAGCGGATGGCAAGCGCACGGGCAGAGAGATCCCCTTTACTGCAATGTTCTGCTATGTAGAGTCTGTTATTCCCGTCTATCCCGTATATATGATGATTTGCCACAGCGATCTTTGCCATATCTTCAACTACGGTTATCCCGTTTTTATATCCAATCTTAATCCATTTATTATGTTGACATGTACTACCTTGCTGAAAAAGAACACCTTTAGTTGTCAATGCGACCAGTTTTTCGTCAACGTCAATGAGGCTGGCAACCTCTTTCAAAAGAGGAATACCTGTCCTCTCCCATTTCACTTTCCCTGATGAGATATCAGCAATCCAGAATAATCCTTCCCCATCTGCCAGGTATAGTCTGTCCGCGGCAATGGTAATTGCATTTACCGACCGACCCGTTATGCCGATCTCCTTCCACTTCAACCTCTTCTTGGATAAATCTCCCTTTTTCAGGTGTCCGTCCGAAGTAATACCAATGATTATATTCTCTTCGATGGAGATATATCTGATATCAACAGCATCACCGACCTTCTCCCAGCGCAATGGATTTGTCAGACTGCTCCTGAATAATGATTGACCGTCAACTGAATAAAGACCATTCTTACCTCCTGTAATACTGATAAAGGAAGGTATCTCTCCTTTTTCATTCCACTGAATCGTAAATCGTCCGTCCCAGGGAGATGCATATCCTGCAAGTGCAAGTGATACGAATTTACCATCCGGCTCAAGGCTGGCTTGTCCCGTTCCTACTTCATAAATTTTCTGGGAAAAGGAGGGCTTCAGAAACAAGAATAGCAGCAGGGAAATAAACGGCATTCTTTTCCTCATAAAAAATATATTGCATATCATTATGAATATCTGTCTGTGTGATTGATTCTGCTCTGAAAAGCAAGATCAATATATCTGATTACAGCTTGCTGATCGCTTTTGCTTCACGGGATATTTTTCTTATCCCCTTAGCAATCATTTCCATATCGCTTTTACTGCCCAGTAACATCGTCTGTGTGAGCCATACGGCCTCTTCTCCGCAAAGTCTGTCATTCGCAGGACAGGAGAGCTGATCGAGCCACAGCTTCATTCTCTTCTCTCCGTATATTTTCAGATAATGTTTATTCTGAGCCAGATTCCTTACATAAGCATCTTTTATCAGAGAGACGTAACCGGGTGAACAGGGAACTCCTTCGGCATTGAGGGCACCAATAAATTTCGAGCGATCCATACCGGCAAACTGTTGCTTATCGTAACGGAACATATAGAGATGATAGGCGCTACGGGTTACTCCTTCATAGAGCTTTGCCGGTGTAATACCGGGTATTTCCGAAAGCATCTCCGTCAGGTACTGCGCATTCTCGAAGCGTTTCTTTATCTGTTCCGGTATCCGGGTCATTTGCGCCAGCAGGATTCCCGCCTGGAATTCCGTAAGTCTAAAATTGGACCCACGGGTACCGGAACCGGGGACAAGGCTGGCCGAGTCAGACCCTTGACCTTGATGGTGGAAACTGTAACATTTCTTGTAAAAATCTTCATTATTGGTGATAATAGCCCCTCCTTCACCTGAATTGAGATTTTTTGAAGCCTGAAAGCTGAAAGCACCTCCTACCCCGAAATTACCTACACTCTTTCCCTTCCATTCGGCAAAGTGAGCCTGACAAGCATCTTCAATCACCGGCAGATTGTATTTTGCTGCGATCTTCATTACCGCATCCACATCAAAAGGAGAACCTCCTATATGAACAGGCATCAGAGCCCGGGTATGGGGAGTAATCGCCGCTTCAATTTTAGCAGCATCGATCTGGAAGCTTTTGATGTCGATGTCCACAAAAATAGGTAATGCATAATTCTGGACAATAACGTTGTAGGTGGCAATAAAGGTATAGGGAGGTAGGATTACTTCATCCCCCGGACCAATATCCAACGCACCAAGCATTGTAGAGAGAGCCGTAGTGCCGCTCGATGTGGCCAGGGCATATCCCGAACCTGTCATCCCTCTGAACTCTTCTTCAAAGCGGGGAGTCGTTTTGCTCCCCAAGCGGCACCACTGGCCACTATGTAATACCTTCAGTAGTTCTTGTTCTTCAAGAGCACCAATCACAGGCCATCCCGGCCAGAAACCCCCAAAAGAGGGTCTCCCGCCAAGAATAGCTGACTGCCGGTTTTGTGATTGTAAACTATAGGGAATATGCGATAATCCCACGGCTGCCCCCATGCCCACCATGGAGGAGGTTTTGATAAAATCCCGGCGATTCATTGTTTTCTTTTTCATGCTATTACTTCTAATTCAATTAAGTCTTTCAAAAAAATCCCATAAATCCCTTTAGACGTGAAAAGAACTCTCAGTTTGCTTCTTCTACAGGCTGAAACTTTATTCCCTTTCTTGACCACCGATCCGTGAAATAGTTCAATCGACGAAGAAAACTTTTGTAGTCTTTTGCATCTTGTTGCGTCCAACCCACTTCTGCGTAAGCAGCAATTCGAGGATATGTTTGCTTTTGAATCGATTCTGGCGTTGGAGTCCATGCGCTCCACATCTGACACCCTATTCCGATTATCTTACTACGATAGGCCTCGGGAATATTGTCTGGAATAGGCCCGAAACTGTAAGCTTTTTTCAGAGGTATGGATTGATAACTGTAGTCTAAATAGGTGTAGACGTGATAGGAATTGACAATATCGTATCCGCTTTCAACCGCTTTGGCAATTTCATTTGGATCGCCTTTCCAAAAGTGGACTATTACGTTATCAGCAATTTTCTGAGAAGGATCTTCAAAAGAGATATTATCATCTTCATGGAGAGCTTTACCCAAAATTTCGTTCCATCCCATCATCCGGGCCCCTTTATCCTGGATATACCTGGACATCATGTTACTGAAGTCTATTTGAACGTCCATATAGGATGTAAATCCTTTCTCTTTGTACAATTCATTTACTTCATCATTCTCCTGCCAATGGTCAAACCTTACTTCATCACCGCCAATGTGTATGACATCTGTTTCAAACAAATCAAACACTTCATCAATCACATCTTTAAGAAATTGTTGCACACAACTGTTGGCAACATTAAAAGTGGGGTAATGCTTTTCGATTCTTATGGGCACTTCAATTTGTTCTTTTTTGGATCCCAGCCATGGATAGGATGCAATTGCTGCACTGGCATGTCCAGGCATTTCAATTTCTGGGATCATTTTGATATGTCTACGTTTGGCATAGCGCAAAATTCGTTTGATATCTTCTTGCGTATAAAAACCTTCATGAGGTTCACCCATCGTTTCATCACTTCCTCCTCCCTTGAGGGTATCTTTCCTTTTTGAACCAATTTCTGTCAATTTGGGATATTTTTTAATTTCAATTCTCCACCCTTGATCATCTGTCAGATGCCAATGCAATCTATTGATTTTCAAGGCAGCCATCTCATCCAGTATTTGATAAACCTCTTTTTCTCCTTTAAAATATCTGGCTTCATCAACCAGATAAGCTCTCCACCCGAATACCGGAGCATCATCAATGATTTGTGTTTGTAAAACGCCCTTTCCCTTAGCAGAGGTGTAGAGCTGTAAGAGCGACTGCAAAGCGTAAAACACTCCTGCATCATCATGCCCGATAATTTCAATTTTTCTGTTTCCGATTTCTAAACGGTATCCCTCTTCTTTCTTGACAACCTTTTTATTGGTTGAAAGAAACAGATTTGCTCTTTTTTTGTCAAAACTGATTTCAGCGTCAAAACCACACTGATCTTTTACCTCATCCACAAAAAAGTCCGCTTCTAGAATGTTCCCGGGAGCGTAGATACTGATTTTTTCAGGAATTTTATATACTCCCTCTGTCAGTTCAACGGAGACCGGTTTGGGTAGAATAATATCTTTTTCAGCTTGAGAGAAAAGAGACAAAGGAGCGATAAGCAGTATCAATAAAAAATATAATGTTCTTGTCATATAGTTACTCTATTTTCAAATCCTGTTTACTATTTCTAATCGAAGAGTAGTGCGCAGAGAGATCATCTCTTGGCAACAACGGATTCTCTAAAATAATCTTTAATAGCCTCATCAACATAGCTTTTCAAGTCCATTTCCCGGGTAAAATCCCAAAAGGAGGTTTGAAGCAATCGTAAAGAGAACACCATGGTGATCCAGCTCTGTGACCATCCGCTTTCAATGCTCCAGGCACCCCATCCGGCATCACCGTTTGAAGCCCAATATTCCCACCGATGGTAATCGAATCCCCGGAACCACCCTCCATCGAGTTCAGGATGTTTATCACTGCTGATCTGAATCCGGCAGAGAAAATCAGCCAGTTTGTTTTCCGCCTCACTGAAGAGAGGGTCTCCCGAGGCTTCGGCAGCTTCATGCAGACCGAGAAAAGCAAAGTTCACTGCATACAAAAGATCACTACCGGTATCCCCATCGATCTGGATGATCGGAGATTCTGTGGCGCCATACTCCTCATTCGTTTTGGGTATTTGATAATGGCCGGCTCCGAAATTGTTTTTATCAGCTTCGATCCTTTCAGGGATTGTACCTGTAACAGGGTCCTGTTCCATATCTGTCAATAGTTCATAAAGCCAGGTACGATGCTGGGAAGTATCTTCAATTCTTAATAACCATGCCAAGGGGAGCAACATTCTTGCCCGGTCCATTTGAATTCCTGTAACACCCCATTTGTGGGGATATCCCTCCATCATGGTATAAATACCAGTCTTTGCCCGCTCTAAGAACAACTCAAATCCGGTTTGCCGATATGCCCAAAGATAAATAGCCCAGAGATACGCCTGAAAATTCCCGGAGTAACTGACATTACTCGAATTGAAGTAATATTCCCATCCGTTATGGACTAATTCAGGATGGTTTATTCTATCCGGTTGAAAACCTTTCTGACCACTTAATCTTAGATTGGCCAACAACCCGTTCGCAATTCTTTGATTGAATTCCTTCGTTTGCAAAGCAGATGCAGCCATAATCATTCCTAACAGCGTCCGTGCATTATCATCTCCGTAATAGACATCGTACCCGTTCAAAGTCTGATAATAATGAGGGATGTCATTCCATCCTATCAAACCATAAGCCGAATTATTAGGATCAGCTCTTTCTTCTTGTGTCATTATAGATGAGAATAGCCATCTGCCAATATTCTCACCGGTTTTCAAATAATCAGGATTTTCAAGTACAACACCTGCCAGAGAGATGCTTCCGGCTACTTCACCGTTACAATCGTTCCGACGCCACCAGAGTGTCGGCTGTGTTCCATTAAAAAGAATATTGGATCTTAACCCCTCAAGCACTCCGTATGAACCGTTTCCAGCCTCTAATGAATCGGATATCTTACCGATTCTGTCACCCATTGGGAAATCTCCTTTTTCATATAACCTGTTGCCATGTTCACTAAGAATCATTTTTGCATTAAAATACCAGTTTATTCCGCGTTTCAGCGCCTCTCGTTCAACCTCCTCAGGCAGTTTATCCGATACACTAAAACTTGGCTCCACTATAGGTTGCCATTTTAATTTTCGGATCTTATTGTCGGGCAACAACCATTCAAGGAGATAATTCCATATTTCGTCCCAGGCATCGGTCGGTGCATATCGTGCAGTGATGAACTGACTCAGTTTAGTCGTTGAGACCATGAGCTTTCCCTGCTCAGGATGAGGACTTATCTCGCTCAGGATAGGGGAAACCTTTTCGGGTAAACCGTACACCGCACTATCAAACCCGGCTACACGGGCTACCACAATATCCGGCTTATCCAATTCCATATCCACAAAATGGCAATCATGAATCACCAGAATTCTGTCTTTCTTAAGTTCCGGGGCAAAAGAATCTGAAGAAATCACGGCTCTTTCCCAATGAGTTTTTTTGATACCATGCGACACATAGCCCGGAATGGAAGAAGGATACTCGAGGTATAACCTCAATTTTTTCTTCAATGCCTCGTCAAACAGAATGCTGTCCACTTTCACTGTCTCTGTGGGGTAATTATCTGCCAATATCATCACTGCGCTACCTTCGCGGGCATTGAGAATTGCCTCTTCCGGCGTATTGAAACGAACGCAGGCAATCCCATTATTTTTCAACACATTATATAAATCGTTCTGCTCATTGCAACTCAATATAATTGTTTGTTTTGAGAATGAACAGGATTGACAAAACAGGATGCCCAAAAATAAAAACAGGAAATAGGCTCTTGTTCGTAATATATCTTTTTTCATATGATTAAAACTTTTATTTTCAAATGTATCATATGGAACTCGCTTTTAATCATGTTCACTGAAGTTAGTCGTTTTCTACGCTCAACATAGTCAAAACAAGTTTTTCCTCTGTATTCGCTTATCAAAAACATTCTTGTGTGAGAACAATTCTCATGCTCGTTTCATACGATTAATTCAAATTGTATCATTTCACAATAAGCCTGGGAGGAAGTTGTTCATAAAACATCAACTCAGACATCCCAACCCGGACATGATTTACCGGTTTAAAAACTTCGTGCACAAGAATACGGACAAATCGAATCTTCTCCCTGTTAGGATTAATCTCAAATTTATAGCCGGGGGGTATGGGGTTTCCGACAACCTCACAGTCTGCAAGTTTATACCAATCATCTTGCCAATCACCAGGATTAATTGTTTCCCAGTAGGATTGCGGTTTATCTGACTCAATAGAAAGCGTACCCCATACTTCAAATCTTTTGGGTGCCTGTGAAAAGTTTTCCCATCCCCAGATATCTATATGACTCAATTCCTTTTCATCGGATATATCGACCGTGAATGACAATGGATATTGAGAATCGTTCTCTTTGTTTCCTCCTTTTAAGGGGTCTACATCGGGGCTTGATGAAACCCATGAACTATTGTCGCTGCTACTTCCGTCAAATAAATGAGCAAAAAGATAATATGAACTAAACTCCGTGGTATTATTATAGGGAATACCAAAATATCGGCTGATCTTTGATCCTTCAATCTTTTCAAAAATATCTCCGCTCGAATAATCTATTACAATCTCGGCACTTTCACTTTTGGGGATTGTATCAATTAACAAATTATTCCCGATAATGGGCTGATAATACATTACATAGTCAAAAGTAATATTTACCGGTGAATGGATATCGGGTATAATCACGGTCTCTTCATTATTATTTCCAGTATCGGAGCTTCCGGTATATGTTTCACCATGCACAGAATAAGTATAATTAATTTTTCCGGTATACCATAGAAAAGCATTCTCGGTCAGATTTTCCCATTTAATAATTACGCTGTTATCCTGAATACTGAATTTCGGCTGGATAGTGGTTAATCTAGCCACATAGGAATTTATATAGGTTTGCGTTACAGGTGTTAAAAATAGGGTTGAACCGATAGATTTATTACCAAAAGCATCCAATGTAAATACCGAAAAGCTGTATCCTACGGCTGAAGTTAAATCCTCGATGGTGATCGAGGAGATCAGACTCTCTGTTTCAATAAACATATCATTCCCGTATTCAATACGTATTCGTTTCGCAACATGGTCTTCAGGATTTATCCATGACAGTCTCACCTTTTCAATTCCGATTTCACCAGATAATTCCCTCACTCTGCTTGAGTACTTGATATCTCTCAGATAGTGACTGTAATTTTCGTCTAAGTCAGAGCATGAATTCACAGCCGCTATTACAATCAAGAATATAAACAAGTAATTAAGTATTTTCTTCATGACAGTCAATTTTTAAAAATCCTTTTTTTCAATACCAAACAATGTGATCTCTGAAAGACAGGCATATTGATCCTCCATGCCAAATGACTCGATACCCCTGAATTCAAGGTAACGGAATTCCGGACTAAATTTGGGATCATCCGGATAAATTACAAATTCATGTCCCTCTCTAGCTTCTTCCAATGCTGCTGTTTCACTCATTGGTTTTATGATGGTAGCTCTTCTTACCCTTTCCCAATTAATTTTATCTTTACTTATCCAGAGTTCGAATGTTTTAAGATTTTGTCCGTTATAATAATAATGCGGCATTGACCATACCTTCTCTCTTTGCCATACTTTGAATCTGCTGATTTTCACCATCCTGCCCAAATCGATATAGTACGAGAAAGGGAATCCCTGGGCAGACACAAAAAAATTCAAATTATTCAACAAGGCATCATCAATCATATCATCCCAAAACTTAGTTAACCGACCCTCCTGAAAAATTAAATCTGAATTCACTCTTCCTTCAGGCAATTCATGATTAGGAACATAATTCCAATCCGATTTGTCAATTTTATAATCGACGTAGGGGATAAAAGACCCAATATCTACTTTCTTACTCTCATTTCCATATTTATCCTTTACATAGCCTTTAAAATGATAATTTTCAGCGGAGAGATTTTTAATCACCATCTCGTTATTTCCTGTGTTCATAGTATATTCAGTCTGTATAACTGTCCTATCCTTTGTTTCAATTTCAATGATAATCTGCACCCATGCTCCTGCTTCATTCTCCCATGTTAATTTCGCTGAAGAGAAATAGGGAGTAATATTGAAAGATTCAACAATATCATCAAGGGGTGATCCCAATGTTTTAATTTTTAACAAGACTGGATCGGATAAAATACCATCGTAGTTTACACTGTACAATTTGACCTCATGCTCACTTGTATCATCGTATCCATCAATTTCAATGGAAGTTGAAAAATAGGACGAAGCTCTTTCAATAGTCTGTCCTGCTTTTAAAGTATATACAGCTTTCACAAAATGTATGGACTCGTCGTCGGGAAGATCATAGCTAATGATTCCTCCTCCCATATTCGGTTCGAATTTTGCATTTAAGACCGGTTTCGGTTTGAGGGTCAGATCATCAGATTCATTCTGTTTACAGGAAACCAGAAGAATCAGTAACATGTATATTGTAATGCTATAGTTTTTCATTATGCTTAGTGTTTAATTAATGATTTATAATATTACCAACCGGGATTCTGAACGAGATTAGGGTTCTGATTAAGTACACTGTTACTCAGAGGAGTAAAATAATCCCTCGGTGTGACCCAATCACGATTTTGCCAGGTTACCGGTACATAAAAATCTTTTGCTTCACCCTTGGAGCTATCCCATCCCATAATAGGTTCATTATAGAAAATATCTCCTATTTTCCATCTTCTTGCATCATCGTATTGTTGACCTTCAAATGATAATTCAATCGCACGTTCCTGCCGAATAATTTCTCTTAATCCTTCCTGAATCAAATGTTTACCTGGATGCTTCACAATATCGGAATTACTCCACACTGATCCTATACCGGGTAATCCGGCTCTTTCTCTAATTAAATCCAGATAATGATAAACCTCTTCCCTGGGTCCATAATATTCATTCAGCGCCTCAGCATACATCAGGTATAAATCTGCCAGTCTGATAAGTGGAAATGGGTATACCACAATACGTTCCCAATAAAGATTCTGAGTTTCCGGATGTACCCACTTCTTGATGGCAATACCTGTCTGATAATATTCACCGTTTGCGGCCTGAGTCCCACCTCCTGCCCATTGATTAAACCTCAGACGGATTTGATAAAGCATACCGTAAGTACGCCAAAGCGACCTATCAGTAGCAATCCAGGCGTAAAATCTTGGTTCTCTGTTTAAATACTCTTTGACGGTAACCTCCTGATCATCGGGGATGAAGTATCCCCTATGATAATTATCGGTAGGTAAATTTACAATCTCTTTTCTGTTGTTGTAGTCAAATGTTTTATCCTCCTCCATAGGAACACCGTTTCTGGTATAATACTGATCTACAATAAACTGACTGGCAGCCATATAATTGTAAGAAAATTGATAATTATTCGGGTACTCAATATTCTTAACCTGGCAAGCAGATTGGATAGATGCTCCACTGGTAGGACTTACATTGGAATATCCCCAAATAAGCTCTGAATTCCAGGGATCCACAATTGAAAACCTGTTATTATAAGCATATCTCATCACACCAGAGATTTCAATATCATTTAAATCGAAATCAAAAACCGGTTTGTTGTATGTATATAATTTCACATTGCTTATGTGTGCCAGATCAATTGCCTCTTTTAGTGCTGTTGCCGCAGTCAGCCACCTCTCCTTATCGTAATTCAGGTTGAAAAAAGGCTCTTTTGTCAAAGGGTCAATAAAATCACCATAATATTCAGAATTTCCGTTGAAAAGGGGGCTTGCCCAGTATAATAAGATTTTCGCCTTGAGGCTTTTAGCTATTAACTGATCAATCTGTCCAAACTGAGTCTTTATCCTTCTTGCAGGCATATGAGGGATTGCTTCATCAATCAGATCAATAACATATTTAAAACATACGTCAACCGGTTGTCGATACTGTTGAATCTCAGCTTTTGATGCATTCATGTCTATTTCTTTATCTGCGATAACTATCGGACCATAGGAATTAATTAAAAGAAAATGAAAATACGCTTTCAGAAATTTGACTTGACCCACATAATCCTCATAATCTCCCGGTTCTAAATCAGGTACATTCTGAATATTATTTAAGAAAATATTACAATACCGGATTCCTTGGTATAAGCTGGCCACATAACCAGAACCATTCCAATAAGAAAAATAAGGATTATCCACATTTTGATCACCCACCATCACCCTGTTCGAAATAAAAACATCTGTTCTGTTAGCATAGACAGATGGAAACATACATTCATTCCCTAATGTCAAACGTGTTCTGTAATGGTCGTTAAAGTTATCCGGCAGAAATGCATAACACGTTGCCAATGCCTGAATAATTTTTGATTTGTTTTCAAACATTTTATCTACTGTCACAATATTATCGGGAACAATATTCAGATAATCGGAACAATTCGACAAAGTGATTGATAAAGATATCAATAATGTAACGACTAACGATTTAAATATTTTTACTATTTTCATAATTATTGAGAATTATAAGATTAAAAATCCAGTTGTAATCCTAAATTAAAAGTCCTTTGAATAGGATACCCCAAGCCTTGAGAACCCATTTCCGGATCCCATAATTTGAATGCAGAGAATACAAACAAATTAGAAGCATTTACAAAGAACCTACATTGCTGTAATTTCATCCTCTTCAGGGTTGTATTATCAAGAGAAATTCCTAATTCAACATTTTTCAATCTGAGGAAGTCTCCGTTTCTCAACCACCAGTTCGAAAGCTGGGTGTTATTACTGACATTTCCGGTAGAGAGCCTCGGCCAAAATGCTTGTGGATTTGGATTATCTTTAGACCAATAATCATCTGCAATAACTTGCAGGATATTCCTGTTTCCGATAAAAGGTTGCACAAAAGTAGGATCAATAAAGAACGAAGATTTCGCTGAGCCTTGGAAGAAAAAGGAAATATCAAAAGCACGATGACCAAAAGAGAAACCGAAACCATAAAGAATTTCAGGAACAGTAGGTGTACCAATAGGTACTCTGTCATTGGAGTCAATTTGTCCGTCACTATTGATATCAATATATCGGAGGTCCCCAACTTTTGGAGCAACCCCAAAGCTTTGACGAGGATAATTATTGATTTCTTCTTCGTCAAAAAATATTCCTCCTGCTACATATCCCCATTGCTGATCTACAGGATATCCAATTCTCGATAAATAGGGATATTTATAATAAGGTTCGGAATATACAAGTACTTTGTTCGTCGCATAGGTAAAATTGGCACGACCTTGTATCCATGTATTGGTACGCTGATTAAAAAAATGATTGATATCAATTGAAGCATCAATACCATGAGATTTGACCTCGCCGATATTTCCGGAATTATTTGCAGAGAGACCGATTTCGGCAGGCATATCCACCCGAACCATGTATATCTTTTTACGATGTTCAGTAAAATAATCAATCATCAAATCCACCACTCCCATAATATTCATTTCCAGTCCAAGATCACTTTTTAATGCTTCTTCCCAGGTAATATCGAAATTTGAGTATCTGTTAATTGAATATCCCGCGTAATGATTGAAAAATGTATCACCAAATCGGTATCCGTTACCTGAACCGATTCGCGACAAATAGAAGAAACGATCGGTGGGGGCCCCGATTGCATCATTTCCGACCAGTCCATAGGTAAATTTCAACTTAGTCTTTGGAAAAATATCACTTAAAGGTGTCCAGTATTTTTCATTGGAGATCATGTAACCTAATCCGAAAGAGGGGAAAAACCCAAATTGATTATTCTTTGAAAAGCGTTCCGAACCATTATAGCCAAAATTTAACTCAGCCATATAACGTTGATCATAATTATAAGTGAAACGTCCTGCGAGTCCGAGATTTCTCCGGGGGAGAGTCTGCTCAATGGTATTCCCATCAATGGTATTGAGTTCTTCAGATTGGGTGAAAACCAACATACTTGACATTTCGTGGATATTAATATTTTTATTATAGTTTATGGCCCCTTCAAAATAGGTTCTGCTATTTGAATTCCTATAAGTTGCCGGATCTCCCAATGATTCGGTTCCCGTTACAACATTATTCAGGGTATAAATATCATTAATCAAATCATACTCTTTGATCTCATAATAATATGGAGAATAGGATCTGTTGCTCCCGTGATTACCATAAGTCCTGATATTGGCACTGGCTCTTGCGGAAAGACCGGGAGTGACAAAAGACAAATCCTGTTCAACCTGAAACATGGCAAGTATCGTATTTGAGAAATCATCCCGGTACCCTGAAACCATTTGCGCATAGGGGTTAACTCCACCATTGAATCTTCTGCCAAAAAGTATATGACGAGTATAGAGATTGGCATCATCGGGTTCATAATACTTTGGAAAATCGACAGGATTGCCGTTCATTACATTATTGAATATTTCATTTCCCGACTGAATAGGACCGTTATACCTTTCAAATACGCCGTTCATCTTGAAAGAAGCCTTTGTAGTAGGTGTCAAATTAAGATTAATATTGGTCGTCAGATTATATCTGTCTATCGAAATATTATTGTTAAAATTATTCCGTTTGTCAACCTCCAGAATACCGTTATCTTTATTATAGCTTGCAGAGAGGTAATATTGGGCAACTTTTCCTCCTCCGTTAATATTCAAATTATAACGTTGGTTATACACATAGTTCGTGAAGAGCTCATCGTACCAATTCACATTAGGATATACATTAGGATTGATATTGTTAATTGTTCCGTCTATTTTCTGTGCACTATAATATGGAGGCAATGTTGGATTGTCATTGAAAAATGCCTCATTATATAATTGCATATAAGAAACACCATCTGCAACCTCAGGAATCTGTGTGGGCATGGAGAGGGATGACTCGTGCCGGAAAGAAATCTGTATTTTTCCTTCCTTTCCCACCTTCGTAGTGATAAGAATTACGCCGTTTGCTCCACGTGCACCGTACAAAGCGGTCGAGGTAGCATCCTTCATGATGGAAAAACTGGCAATATTATTCGGATCAATTCTTGCCATCTCACTGGCAGATATTTCAAATCCATCGAGAAGTATTAACGGACTCTTTGAATACCCAAAGGTGGTAACACCTCGTATGAAAAAATCTGCATTATCTCTACCCGGCTCACCTGATCGTTGATAAGAGATAAGACCCGATAACCTTCCAGCCAGAGATTGGGTCAGATTACTTGAAGGAACTTTCAGTTCAGAGGGATTGATGGTTGTGATTGCACCGATTACATCTGACTTCTTCTGTTTTCCGAAGGCCACAACCTGAACCTCTTCGAGCATTTCAGTATCCTCCTCTAATACAATGTTAATAAGGGTCCTTCCGGTTACATCGATAATTTGAGTCTTCATTCCTACATAGGAAATCTCTAATTTTGCATTAGGAGCTACATCCGGAAGGGAAAACTGCCCATTGACATCTGTGATCGTACCATGCGACTCCCTTCCTTGTACTTTAATAGTTACTCCAGCCAGCACTTCATCCTCCGAATCTGTAACGACACCGGTAACAGTCAAATTTTGAGCCAGGAGCATACTCAGAGAAAAAATCCACAGGACCATACTTATGAGTCCTTTGCGGAAAGGTAAATGTGTTTTCTTTTTCATCTCTTTTTGTTTATATTAATGGTAAACTCAATGTAGTGATAAATTAATGATGGGTTGTTTCTAAAATTTATCCAGGTATTTCTCAATTAATTTCCAGCATAAAAGTTCCTGCCGGGGTAAATGAAACGGTCCTTTGTGTAGATTCCCTTTTGACGGTTGAGCGACTGTTCCATCCCTGTGAAGGTAACCGAACCATTCTCCATATTCCTTATCATGGAAATGTGCATATGAATAATCATGAATCTGCTGATGCATACCCGCATATTTCTCATCACCTGTAAGCAAATAAGCATATAGCGTGGCAATAATAAACTCATTGTGAGTCCACCAAAACTTCATATCCTGACAATATTCCTGCACCGGCTTATTATATACATCTCTAAAAAAGAGTATTCCCCCATACTCCTTATCCCAACCTCTCTCCCACATATAATCTAAAATCTTGCAGCCTGTTTCAATAAGATGTGCATCATTATGTTGATAAACCGCCTCATTAAAGATAAACCATGCAGCCTCTGCGGCATGTCCGGGATTGATTATCCTGCCGTCCGCATGATCAATAATCTTCCCATCCGGACTTACCTGCTCCATAACACATCTTAAATCATGTTTGAGGTGGTATTTCTCTATTTCATGGATCCATTGATCAATATAGATATCACATCTTTCATCTCCAATGTTTTCCCTCAACTGTTGGGCAACATTGATCATAATCATAGGCACGCCCAACCCTCTTACAGGGCGTGTTTCGGTATACCGTGGAGATAAGATTCGTTCACCACTGATAAACTGGAGGCAAGTAGAAAATATCTCTCTTGCTCTTGTTGCATAAAAATCGTTTCCGGTTGCTTTTGCATATGCCGCGTAAGCGATTACTGCAAATGTTTCAGAGAAGAAATATCTCCTTTTTCTTATGGGTTTGCCGTCCCGGGTTACATAAAAATACATTTGTCCGTCGTTTGGATCAAAACAGTATTTTTCAGAAAAATCAATTCCTGCTTTAGACATACCTAACCATTCATCTTTCTTTTCAATGTTGTTATAAAGATTGGCAAGTGTCCACGCTGTTCGTCCCACAAACCATACTGATTTATCATCATCGAGCAATGATCCGTCCCTGTCCCTCATTAATAGATATCCTCCAAATTCTTTATCCACACAATGCGGAAACCAAAAGGGAAGGGTATCATTCAGAAGTTGATCCCTATAGAAATTCATTAAACCCGACAAATCCTCTTTTGAATATTTCATATGATTATTTTATTTTTACATGGAAGATGTATGTAACCTGAACGATTAGTTAATTTATCAATTTAGTAATTATCAAATCAGCGCTACCTGTCCCGATTTATCGGGATCATTACATTATTAAATCGATTTATATGCTCGTTTCATATTATAATTTCCATGCGTTACTTTTTAATTGATGCAAAATCTGAACTGTTTTTTCTACTATGATCTCCTCAGCATTGATCTCTAAGTATGACCATTTGCCCGGTCCTACTTCATAACCACCCTCTTCAAAAACTCTTCGAGGTGGGACATATCCCACATAATTTTCAGCATAACCGATCACAATCGTAGTTTTAAAAGGGGAATCATTTTCAATCGCATATGCCGTATCAGTAAAATTTTCACCTGAAAGAAACACCATTGCAATGTCTCCAATAATTAAGGTATTGATACGGTAAATACCGTCTGCGTCGGAGTTTATCCCGGAATTTTCCCTTATTCTGAATGATAAGGCCGAAGTCTGGATACTCATTGGTGCTGATTCCACCTCATCCCACTTCATTTTCTCCACTTCTTTTGCGATCACCTTTCCATGTTTTTGAGCTGCCTGAACCCCTTCCGAGACCGTAGGAGGATTGATATCTCCGCAAGCTCCATTAAAAAAGACACATATCCCGTTTGGGTTCTTCTCCTCAAATGTTATACAGGCTTCCCCGGGAAAATCAGGAGATACATAATCGGAGCACATCTCATGCACCGGATGACATACCGCATGGATCAATGTGGCAATATTCTCCCCGGTTAAACTTGTAAATTTTAATGATCTGATCCGATGATCAATAGGACCTAAGTCAAAATATTTTTTATCGATCGGTTGAATGGAATCAGACATGATTACTTCTCCGTTTTTTAAAATTCTTCTTTGAAGGGAGAACCCTCTCAGTGCTGAAGAACCAAGGTATATTTTACATTCCTGCAGGTTAGAAATAGCTTTCTTTATCCCTGACTTAATTTTGATTTTTAGCTCATTAAGCCACTCTCCAAATAGTGTTGTTTTATATAGATCAGTCAATCCGGCAGTTTCATGAGAACTATGCGTATGAGTACAAACCATAATAATTTTATCCATTGACAATTCATCGGATAAAGACATTTTAAAATTATCCCATCCCCCAACTGCACTGTCACTCATACCTAACAAATCCAGGGTAACGATACCCACTTTTTCACCCTGTTGCTCCAACACCAGTATCCTGCCCTTTAATGGTAAACGGACATGATCAAATGCGCAATATTGCTCCTTTACTGAGGACATTAGGATACCCAGTTCTAACGGGCCCGTAATATCAATCACAGAAGTGCCGATTTTTAGCTTCTTCATCCTCTATTCAATTATTTGATTTTTATTAAGTCTTTTCTCCAGTCCATCCAGATAATGTTTCAGAAAGATTTTAAAGGCAATGAAAAGGAGAGCTGAGATTCCCAATAGAATGCCTCCTTCCAAAAAATTGGCAAACCATAAGTCTGAGAGTCCCAGAATTACGCAACAGGTGGCGGTAAAACCTAAAATCGCTATAAGAATTCCATAAATGATTGGTTTGATATTGATCCTCTCAGCATCAGTCGCCCCGGATGATACTTTGATTTTCCACCATCCCAGAGGAAGTGCTTTTTGATAAAAAGCAGTCAGTTTTCCTTCAGATTCCGGTTTGGTAAACAGTACGACCATCACCCATAAAATAGTCGTAAGAAGCATGATAATAAGCGTCTGCCACCACCATGGGACTATCAATATATGCGCCCATTCCCAACCTAACAATAGCAATAGTTTTGGAACCAGCACAATCAAAATAAAAAAGATAAATCCTCCAAAAGATGCTGCCAAACGGGCTTTTCCATTAAAACGCCACCACCACCATTGAGCCCAGTTAGCAGGTAATTCAGCGGCACTTATTTGTAGCATAAAAATGGCTACATCAACTATGAACTTCACCTTAAATACTACAAGAAGAGATAAAAAAACAATTATCAGCATGGCTGCTTTTCCAATGATCAGATAATGTTTTTCCGTTTTATCCCTGACAAACCATCTTCGGTAAATATCACTTACCATTATCTGTCCGCCGAAGTTCAGGTTATCCGAAACAACAGACATTGTTGCTGCTAACATTGCGGCAATAAGTAACCCAAGTGCACCGGAAGGTAACATCTCTTTCATCAGTTTGCCGTAAACAAGTTCCCTGTCAACCGCTCCATCCCTGAATTCAGGCCAGATTGCAGCAGCAGAGATGCAGGGAAGCGTTACGAGAAGTAATAAGAGAAACATGCTCAATGCTGCTGAAACGTACATGTAAACTGCTTCACGTGTACTCCGGGTAGAAAGTATTCGGTGTCCCTCCATAGCCCCCCCTATGGGTGCCACGTCTCCACCGTACCCTATACTTTGACCTATAAGCCAGGCAAGTGCAGCCATCGAAGGAAAGATCTCATGTTTTGCCGGAGGGACCAGTTGTAAAATCTCTTTCCCGATATCACCGTACATCCTGTTGATCGTTGCAGTCATTTCGACCGCACTCCCAAAATATTTCATTGTAAATACAGCTACCACGATTGTACCAACAAGAAAAATACTCATTTGAATAACATTCGATACAACCACCCCCCGATAACCCGAAAAAAAGACGTAAATGAAGGAAACCGGAATTACCAATATCAATGTCTGAAATATTGTGAGTCCAAAAGCAGGTCCTAATATTTTATAGGCTGCCAACAAGGTAATCCCGGTCCATGCAGGAATTGCAATAAACGATGTACGCACGGCAATCCATATCCTCATGGTATTGGCGACTTTTGAGCTGAATCTCAAATCATAAAACTCAAGAGAAGTAAATAATTTAAGCCGTCTCCAAAACATGGCAAATAATACCCCAGCCAGAAACATAGCCAACCCAAAACGACTTAAATACCACCAGGAAATAAATGCTCCGGTTGCTACGGCCAATCCTCCATATGCAGTTGCAGCATCCGGACTTACCAAAGCAGACGTATAGGAAATACCGTTGATCCATCCGGGAGTTCTTCTTCCCCCAAGAAAAAAATTCTCCATTCCGGTTGATGCAAATTTTTTAAACCAAAAGGAAAGTCCCAGCATCAGAATAAAATACACCAGAATAATCAAAAAGTCGATATTTGTCCAGACACCATTCATTACAAGCAATTATTATTAGATATCAATAGAAACGAGCCGGAATGCGTTTTTATGCGTTTTTATGCGTTTTTATAAAACGAAATCAATTGTATATACGCAAAAAACCATTATTGTATAAAAAAACCTTTCACAAACATTCATGCTGTTTGTCAAAGTGCAATTTATGTGTTAGATAATATAATCTTATAGAATGCCTATATTCATGTAATTTTTCCTGAATTCGGCAAGCTGTTGATCATTCTTGTCTAATTCAGTAATCAGATAATTGATATCAGATAAATCAGATACTTGGTATCGTTTTGTAAAATTCAATTTTTCAGAAATAGTAAGCAAAGCATTTTTATTGGATACTTCAAACATTGCCCTATTTACCTCAACAACTTCCATATCGATATCCGTCAACCCCCTTTCAACAGATAAAGCATTTACTCCCATAAAACACAGATCAAATCTCATCCTATATAATTCATTGATTGTTTTAGATCCAACGTGGATATTATGGTTTTTCTTTAATTGACCGCCAATGGTATAAACTGAAATATTTGAATGATCCGATAATGAGATTGCAATTTGAGGGCTTATTGTAAATACGGTAAGATCAAGCTCTTTAGGAATAATCTTCGTTAGTTCAAAAATGGTTGTCCCCCCTTCCAACAACAAGGTCATATTGGTCTCTATCAACTTTACCGCTTTTGAAGCAATAATCTTCTTCTCCTCAATGGAATAAACATTGGTATCCGCAATAAAAGGTCTTACCAATGAATTGCTTATCGCTCCTCCATGCACCCTGATAATATGACCGCCATCAGCCAGTTCTTTCAGATCTCTCCTGATCGTATCTTCCGAAACATTAAGTAGCATGCTCAAATCGACTGAAAGCACCTTATTATGCAAATTAATTTGCTTCATTATTATCTTAAATCGTTCTTCTTTTAACATAAACAGCAGTATTTTTAAACTTTCTCAGAAACTCAAAATAAAACGATATTCTCTCTACCACCCTATGCCTTAAGCCTTTTTGTGGCCCTTCGTTTATATTCTCACAATTTGAATCCTTTATTTCACAAATCCACTTAATCAACTATATATCAGCGATCTGTCAACTTTGATTATCGAATAAATAATACACAAATGCGTTTTTATGCATTTTTATATTGCAAATATAGGCGCATATCAGAAATAAAAAAACAAAATAGCTGAAAGTTCTACCTCCTATTCAGGAAACCATCCTTTCAGAAATTGCTCCATTGTTCCGTTATAATAAGCCTCAGCCAAAAATTCCTCCCCGTTTTGATTACCCCATGAATAATTGATAATTAATTTCCCATTATATTCACAAAAATCAAGATCAGAGTTATTCAGATTTTCAGCCTTATTAATCCTTTTACATAATTCATCGGTTAGAAGATTATTGTTTGCGATTTGTTTATCTTCCTGCGAAGCCTTTAAAACCGGATTGAAAGGACTGGACTCCCAACGGATCAAATCTTTAGACCGTACTACTCGCATTTCATATCCTTGGTGTGCTTCCAAATAGAAATTATAGAACCAGCCATCGAGATAACGCAAACAATGAGGAGCTGTATAACGATCTTTTGTATAATTGTGATCGGCCGGTAAAATATCCCAGTCTTGCATATCGGGTGATGTTGCAAACAGGGCAGTAAATGCCACTCCCGCAACTTCGTAAGGTCTCCCGATCTCGAACATCAAAACAAATTTATTCTCCGCTTTTGTGAGTGAGGTATTAAAAATACCATAGCCGGGAAGTTCGAATACCAACCAGCGATCCCAGTTTTTCAAATCATTTGAAGCAAAAATAAATATCTTCTCTCCATCCCACATATCGACAGCGGTAACGTATACTGTGTCATTATACACAAAAGCGCTCCCCAAGTGATAGCCTCTAGCAAAAGATTGAGTTATCTCCCCGGTTTCATGGTTAACGAACCGGAAATAGGAATCACCGGTATCATTATTCCAGTAGCGAGTCCTTACATATTCAAAACGGTAAACCCTGTTTTTAAAAACCACAGGGGTTGTTTCTACAAGATCACAGTCGATGGTACCAGTTTTTATGATTAGCGGTCGTCCGTCGGCATCTGTTGGGGCTTTTTTGTTTGAACAGACAAATAAGAGAATTATGCCTGTGATAATAATAAAATTAAACGGTTTCATTTTTTATTCATTTTCAATACATTGTTAAGAATAACTTGTCATTTGGCTGTCTTTTCCGAATTTAAATAACACACAGGTAAATTGCTGACAACAAATTACTTAAGCATCTATATATCGCTGATATTCTGATTTCGATCATCTCACAAATAAGACATAGGTGCGTTTTTTTGCGTTTTCATATCGCAAATATATGCATATATCGGAAACAAAAAAACAAAATACTTGAAGAAAGATATTATTTAAATTTATTTAACTATAGCGGGCAAATATATTTATATTCAAAAATCATCGAAAAAATATTGGAAGTTGATGACAATGGAAAAAAGCTACTGAAACATTTTTACAAGGCTGAAAATAATGTAAAGAGATATCCTGGATAAATTCAATTTGGTATATTCAGACAATAAGATGGATTCGAAGTGTCATTTTTCTTTTATCCTTTATCATATTGCATAGTCGAACAGAATAGAATATGCTTTATATTTGTTTAATATTTTCACACAGTTTGCAATTTTATCTATATTTTTGACAACCTTATTTTAAAAAATAAAAAAGTCTACCGATATTCGTCCGGAAAAATCAGAGAATAGTAGATTTTCTGAAATGTAAAAAAAATATGTGACCAGTAATATAAGATTCCCATGATGAAGTATAAATTAAAATACCTGATATTGATATTTTTTTTCTTTTTTCCATTCTTTGCTTTTACCCAATGCAATACTACAACAAATTCGCGGGAAATAATCCGGGACAGGAATTTTCACAATGGAATCAAGGTACAGGGACATACCACATCCTATCCGGCTCCCATCGACACATTATATCCGTTTAAATATTCAACTGATACCGTCTATTGGCTATTGCCACAGTGGGGAAGTAAACTTGTAATGCAAAATATTCCGCCTCTTATTGTGGATGATTCTATTATTTACCGTAACAAAGCAAAAAAAGTATCCTTTTTTAAAAATAAGAGTAAAGCTGTAGAGATCACATTGGAAGTGATTGCTTCAGAAGAATATGAACATCCGAGACAAATGAATGAGGATTGGCCGCATTTATTGTTCGAGCAATATTTCAATACACCCCTAAAATTAATAGAGACTGATAAATTGGTTTACAAAACAAAATGTAAATTGCTATATTGCAGTAACAAAATGGGAGAACAATTCAATCCCGATCTCCACACAGCACAATTTTCTCAATACTTCACCATCCAGGACAACAACAAAGACTCCGAAAGCTATGGCGATTTTTTCTGGTTCGGACTTCCATTTTACGACTACCGCTATGAAAATATCGAACTCTATGCGGCGCAGGATATTGGTAAGGATGACGCATCAAACAAGTTCATTTTCTCTGTAGCTTCCCGAAATATTTTCGACGGAACATTACAGGATAAACAATGGATAACCATCGACAAAGATATTTTACCTTTTATAAAGGAAGCTTTTAAAACAGCACAGGAAAGGGGATATCTTACCGGTTCGAAATTTGAAGATTTAGCAATAACTACAATGAATGCAGGCTGGGAAGTTCCCGGAACATTCGATTGTGGAATAGTTTTAGAATCTCCTTCACTAACAGCCATATATCATTAAAAAAGCCAGGGCAGAAATAAAAAACAGCTAAAATACAAAATAATGGTATCATGAAAAATAAAAACTTCTTTAACATAAGATATCATTTCACTTAGTCTGAATATCACTTTTTACAGCTAAAGAATACACAATAAAAGTAATTTTGTATAAATTTCATCAAAAACTAAGGGTAGATCGTCGAAATTTTAATTATTTTAATTGTACTCTAATTCATCCATATGACACAAAGAAATTATATATATCTCTTTGATAAAACTTTGTTTCTACCTATAAGGAAACATATATATTACCCCCCCCCCCCGTTAACATTAATAAACTTTAATTTTACATATACAACTAATATTCACTCTTATTTGCATGCAATGCCGATAAGAGCTGATTCCTGCTGTCTTCTGGTGAACTTTCATCTTTAGGCATACAACTTCAATATCTGCTCTTACTCAGATATAAGAATAAATTATCATGGAAAAATTGAAATATAATGTAACAATAAATAAGAATAAAAGAAAATCTCTAATTAAAAATCGAATATATGAACAACAAATTGATCAAGAAGCATCCCTTAAAGACCACATGGACGCTGCTATTCGCATGTATATTGGCTATGTTTTCGTGTGGAGAAAATGACGATAACGAAAAAGGGAAGAGTGAATATGATCCCGGCAAGCCGGTGGAACTTACTACCTTTTATCCGGACTCAGGAAGATATCTGGAACAAGTGATGCTGGAGGGAAAGAACTTCGGTACCGATCCTGAGAAAATCAGAGTATATTTTAATAGCAAAAAAGCGGCAGTCATTGGTTCTACAGGCTCCAGGATGTATGTACTTGCTCCAAGATTGCCGGGCGATACCTGTGTGATCTCGGTAGCAATTGGTAATGATTCCGTTGCTTATGATCAAACATTCCGCTATTTTTCGTCGGTTACAGTGAATACTATTGCGGGAAACGGCAATCAAGATGACTACCAGGATGGGGATCTTACTCAATCTATCCTGCAGCCCCGATATATTTGTGTGGATAATGAAGACAACATCTTTATTACAACCAGAGGGCCTTATGAATTCGGTGGAACTAACGGTCATATGCACATTGTCAGAATTGATGAAGAAAATAACGAACTGATTACCATTGCCAGAGATGTTACTGCAAATATTCCGGCTGTAGATTTGGAAACGGGAATCATTACTATCTTAACTGAAACCACGGTTGGATCGTTTTTCACTCTCGATCCCAAGGAAATGTGGGCTCCCAGATTCCGAGAAATGAAATGGCCCCCCGCCGGAGACAGACCCACGGAAGGTTATAAACATAGCGTGGTAGTGAATCCCAGTGATGGTTTTGTTTACACCCGTTACTATCATGGGCACATCGTAAAAATGAATCCCCGAACATACGAAGTGGAAACCATTTTTAAAACGGAACAAGGAGACAGCTATGGACTGACATTCAATCCTCTTGAACCAAACATTTTATATATATCGTTTTGGGGCAACTCTGGGGTTAATGCAAACAGCATTTGTAGTATTGATATTACTGATCCGGAAAACACATTTAAAAAACTTTCCGGTTCCACTAGTGGCGGACATCGGGACGGAGCCTTGGAAGTAGCCCAATTCCGTAATCCCAGTCAGATTTATAGTGATGCTGACGGGAATATTTATGTGGCGGATTGTAGCAACCATTGCATACGAAGAATTACCCCGGAGAAAATGGTGGAAACCGTGTTAGGGATGCCCGGTACTGCCGGGTGGAAAGACGGAGGAAAGGAGGAAGCCTTATTCAATCTACCCAGAGGACTTGGCATAAGCAAAGATGGCTCAATCTATGTTGCAGACTTAGGTAATGCCCGCGTGAGAAAGCTTTCCATCAATTGATTTTTTAAGGATCTCACCGAAATAATCAGGCTATTGTACCGCATAAAACAGGATTAAAAGACAATTATAGTTTATTGCTCCAGCCCTCTTTCTTCCTGAAGATAAGAATAAATAATACAAATAATAACATTATAATTTAAACTAAATGAAACGCATAACGTGTATAGTATGGATACTTTTATCCGGTTGCTTTCTTCTTCCGGCACAACAAAGCACTTTTGTCATGGAGGGAACCGTCTATGACGAAACGAAAACACCCTTGCCTGGTGTTACGGTCTACCTGAGAGATAAAATCAGTGTCGGAACAACGACCAACATAGATGGTAAGTTCAGCATCCGTGCTTCCAGAGGAGACATGATCGTTTTCACCTTTGTAGGTTACAAAAGGATCGAATATTTAGTGACCGAAGAGAAGAAAGACTTGGAAATTGTCTTTTCTGAAACAGCTCAGGAATTGGATGAAGTGGTGGTTACCGGACTGGGTAGCCAACGAAAGATTTCAACAGTGGCTGCTGTAAGCAGTGTAGACGTGGGTGAACTGCAAACACCTGCGGCATCCGTAGCCAACCTGCTGGGAGGACGCGTAGCCGGTGTGATCTCCATGCAAACCAGTGGAGAGCCAGGGAAAAACATTTCCGAATTTTGGGTCCGCGGTATCGGCACTTTTGGCGCCAATGCCAGCGCCCTGGTATTGATAGACGGACTGGAAGGGAATATCAACTCCATCGATCCTGCCGATATTGAAAGCTTCTCCGTACTGAAAGATGCCTCGGCCACCGCGGTGTATGGTGTCCGCGGAGCCAACGGAGTAGTATTAGTGACTACCAAAAGGGGGCAAGTAGATAAATTGACAATCACAGGACGCGCCAATTTTTCCGTCTCCCGGTTGAACAGAGTTCCTGAGTACCTGCGCGCTTACGATTATGCGAAGTTAGCCAATGAAGCCAGAGTGGTACGCGGAGACGCACCCATATACTCCGATGTGGAGTTAGATATCATTAACGACGGTTCTGATCCCGATCTCTATCCGGATGTGAGTTGGCAAGACGAGGTACTCCGAAATCATTCTTTCACTCAATCATATTACGTGAGTGCACGTGGCGGCGCACAGGTAGCACGCTATTTCCTCAGTTTGGGAATAAGTAATGAAACTGCCGCTTATAATTACGACAAAAACAGTGTATATGCGGCAAACACCGGATACAACACTTATAACTACAGAGGTAATATCGATCTGGAATTATCTCCCTCCACTACACTCTATTTCGGTACGGATGGTTTCCTTTCCATTCAAAACAATCCGGGTGTTGCGAGTACTGACTATATCTGGTACGCGCAGTCAAATCTTAACCCGTTATTGTTACCCATAAAGTATTCCAACGGACAACTTCCGGCCTCGGCAAGCAGCGCATCGTTACGGTCCCCTTTGGTGATGATCAACCACATGGGCCGTCGCACCGATCAGCAGTACAGGGGTAAGTTCACGTTAGCGATCGACCAGAATCTCTCCATGGTCCTGGACGGCTTGAAATTAAAGGTGCAGGGGGCATATGATCTATATAGCAACTTTTCAGAAGGAAGATACATTCAACCAGCTCTTTACCAGGCGGTAGGTCGAGACCAACAAGGAAAACTGATAACCATCGAGAGAGTGAAGGAAGGAGGGATCTCCTATGCCCGGGGAACGGATCAGTTCCGAAAATACCATTTTGAGAGTACGCTCAACTACGACAAAGTATTCGCCGAAGACCATCGCGCTTCAGGATTAGTCTATTACTATCTGAGCGATCAGAAATGGGCAAACGAAGGAACCAATAATCTCAGCGCGATTCCTCTTCGCTACCAAGGCGTATCCAGTCGCCTCACCTATGGATTCAAAGATACCTACATGGTAGATTTTAACTTCGGATATACCGGTTCGGAAAACTTCCAGCCCGGCAGACAATATGGATTCTTTCCGTCCATCGCTCTGGGATGGGTGCCTTCCAATTATGATTTCATGAAAAAACATTTATCATGGATCAGCTTCCTGAAATTCAGAGGATCGTACGGCACAGTAGGCAATGATCGTATCAGTTCGCGCAGATTTCCTTACCTCACCATGGTAAACAGAGGCACTACCGGACCGTGGGGCTCGGCTTCCGTTGAAAGCATCACGGAATCCACAATCGGAGCCGATAACCTGCAATGGGAAAAAGCATTGAAAGCCAACGTTGGTATCGAAGCGAACCTGCTTGACGACAAGATACAACTTGTTTTTGACATGTTCAATGACCAGCGAGACGGTATTTTCATGGAACGTGTACAGATTCCGGATTATGCAGGTTTGGTTACGATGCCTTTCGGGAATGTGGGGAAAATGAAAAGTTACGGCGCGGACGGTAATGCCAGTTTCACACATAATCTAAGCAAAGATATGTCATTTACCGTGAGAGGAAATTTCACTTATTCGAAAAACAATGTCCAGAACTGGGAAGAGGCCAATCCCAAATATCCTTATCAGGAAGCATCCGATTATCCATTAGGCACTATCCGTGGATACCAGTCGATCGGCCTTTTTAAAGACTGGGATGATGTAAGGAATAGTCCGGCACAATTTGGGACGGTAATGCCCGGCGATATCAAATACCGTGATGTGAACGGTGACGGGGTGATAAACTCCGACGACAGGGTACCTCTGTCTTACAGTACCTACCCCCTGCTAATGTACGGATTTGGCGGTGAATTCAAGTATAAAAACCTGACAGTGGGCGTCCTTTTTAAAGGAACCGGCAAGACCGATTTCTTCCATGTGGGATACAATGGAAATGGCACCGGATATGTACCTTTTTACAACGGGATCAACGGGAATGTACTGAAGATCGCCAATGATCCAGCCAACCGATGGATCCCGGCAGATTATGCAGCAGCAAACGGAATTGATCCGTCGTTAGCGGAAAACCCTAATGCCCGTTATCCAAGATTGACATACGGGTACAACGAAAACAATTCACAATTGTCGGACTTCTGGAAAGGAGATGCACGGTATTTACGCTTACAGGAAGTAACCATCAATTACAATCTGAAAAATTCATTCCTGCAAAAAATAAAAGTTCAGTCCATCGATCTTCAATTAGTAGGTAATAATTTGCTATTATGGGATAGAGTGAAGCTGTTCGATCCGGAGCAAGCTCACCGCAACGGCGAAGTATACCCGATTCCCACGACCTACACATTACAAATGTATATCAACTTGTAAATAAAACAGTATTATGAAGTCATTCTATACAGACATTTTTAAACAAATTATGGTCTTTTTATCACTGATGATATCTTTCTCCTCTTGCAAGGACCTGCTCAGTGTCGACAACTATTTCAGTGATGAATTGAAGTTGGATTCCGTTTTCGCGCAAACACGCTATGTGGAGGCCTACATGTGGGGAGCTGCCAGTCTGTTCCCCGACGAAGGAAATTTATTACAGAATCAGCACACACCGGGTCCCTTGGCTACCGACGAGGCATTTACCAGCTTTCTTACATTACATGGCTATAACGGCATGCGCTTTGTTTTAGGCGAAGTAACGGCAAATAATATGCATTCATTCGGAGGCGTTTGGGGTAACATGTATAAAATTATCCGTAAATGCAACACCATATTGGCGCGTATTGATGAAGCGGCCGACATGACTACCCGGGAACGATTCAATATCATAGGATACACCCGCTTTATGAGAGGATATGCTTACTATAATCTTCTTATGGATTTTGGGCCACCTATCATTTTAGGAGATGAGATCATTGAGTCTAATGCTTCGCTTCCGGAGTACGACCGTCCTCGAAGCACCTACGACGAAGCGGTAGAGTATATCTGCAACGAACTGGAGGCCGCTGCAGAGCATTTACCGTACACGGTTCCACTAATGGAATTCGGACGTCCTACCAAAGGGGCTGCCTATGGCTTGATTGCCCGGATACGACTGATCCATGCCAGTCCGTTATATAACGGTGGTGATGTAGCCCGCACTTATTTCGGCAATTGGAAACGTTCTGCCGACGGCGCTCAATACGTATCCCAAATATATGATGAAAAACGTTGGGCATTAGCGGCTGCGGCGGCTAAACGAGTAATGGAACTACAAGTTTCAGGAGCTCCCATGTACAGGCTGTTTACCGTTCAGTCGGACTCGGAAACCTCCACGCTGCCCGAGGGAGTTACCTCCGATCCCGATTATTATAAAGAATGGCCGGACGGAGCCGCAGGAATTGATCCCTACAGGTCCTATTCCGAAATGTTCAACGGCGAAGCGGTAATCCCGGTTAACCCCGAGTATGTCTGGGGACGAAAAAGTGGTGCAATAACAGCAAATACCCAGATGGTCTTTCCGCAAAGGTTAGACGGATGGAATGGGATGTGTATTACCCAAAAAGTGGTGGATGCCTACTCCATGATAGACGGACGCTCTATCAATAATTCCAGTGACAGGTATCCGTACAGCGAAACCGGATTTTCCACCAACGTGCAAACATTTTCAGGATATCGTCTGAATGCAGGCGTGCACAACATGTATGTGAGTCGTGAACCTCGCTTCTATGCTTCCGTAGGCTTTAGCGAATGTTTCTGGCCCATGTCGTCTTCCACCTCTTCGGGATATTATAACCAAACCATTACATACTATTATAATTCCCCGAATGGAAAAGGCGGTGTGAGTTCGCCCCAGGATTATCCCATTACCGGATATGTGATCAAAAAATTCGTTCATCCTTCGGATGCCTGGGGAGGAACAAATGCAAGAAGAATGGACAAAGGGTTTCCTATTATCCGTTACGCAGAGATTCTCCTCTCCTATGCTGAGGCGCTGAACAACCTGACAAGCAATCATACGATTGAAATGGGTGGACAGTCAATGGTACTTTCCCGAGATATGAGCGAAATCAGGAAGGCTTTCAATCAGGTACGTTATCGTGCGGGATTGCCCGGCATAACGGGAACAGAGGATGCAAGCCGGATACAGCAACTCATTGAAGACGAGAGATTCATTGAGTTCCTTTTTGAAAACCGTCGTTATTACGATGTAAGGAGATGGGGTATTTATGAAGAAGTGGAAAGCGTACCAATAAGAGGAATGAACGTAGAAGGAACAAAAGAGGTCTTTTACACACGGGTAATCCCCAACACGGCCCGTATTGGCTCGCGAATCGTGAATAAACGCCTGAATTGGCTGCCGATACCACTCAATGAAGTCAGATTATTACCCTCATTAGACCAGAATCCCGGTTGGGAAGACTAAACAATAAATTTATAGTTATGAAACGAATATATATGATAAATAAAAACCGAAGAAAGGGATTGGGAATCGCATTGCCGGTGTTCCTTCTCTTTATCACCGCCACTTGTGACAGAGATGAAGTGTTTGAACGCGAACAATACAAAAATGTATTTGCCTTAATCAGTGAAAGCGACAACGTGTCGCGGAAATTTCACAAACTCGGTGAAGAATCGGTAGGCTATGTGGCGGCCTCTCTCGGCGGAACCAATCCAACCACCAAAGATATTGTAGTAGATCTAGTGGAGGATCAATCATTATTGGATGATTTTAATAAAACCAACTACGACACGGATATATCAAAATACGGAAAACCTCTTCCCGAGAGTAAATACGATATAGACACATACCGGTTTACTATTCCGGCAGGAGAGATAAGCGGCAGGCTCCCCATCCGGATAAGACCCGACGGCCTTTCACCCGATACGGCTTATTTCATTTCTTTGCGGGTAGATTCCCATTCAGCGTATGAGGTGAATCCTGAAAAAAGTTTTGTTTTATACCGGATAAGGACTAAAAACTACTGGGCGCAGGCAGACGGGAACACCAATTATTCCATGAGAGCAAAACTCCGGGTACAGGGATCGGCCAGCGAACTGGAAATGCCCGGAACAAAGGTGATGCATCCGATCACGCAGAACAAAGTCCGGATAATGGCGGGCAATGAAACATACGAATCCGATGTGAACGTATTCAACAGGTTTGCCATCGTGCTGGAGATTGATGAAGACCATAAAGTAACCATCACACCGTATAACAATGTGGAAGTTACCCAGGTGGACGGAGATCCGGACTTTCCCAACATTTTCAAAATAGAAGACGACGGTTTCAAGACCTACAAAACGTTCCTGCTCAGGTATGATTACAAAAGCGGAAATACGATTTATGAAATGAAAGAAGAATTAAGGCTCGAATTCAGTGAAGATGAAGATGAAAATGAATAGCTTTTGCAGATATCGGAGACAGTAACCAATTAATTTATTTGGAATAATGAAAACAAAATTCTTAAAATACAGCTTATGTTTCCTGTTGATCAGTTATGGGACAGGATGTGATGATTACAATCAAAAGGTGATTGAAGAAAATATTTATGTGAACCGTGCGGAATTGTCGCTGTTTGTGGGAGAAACCATTCAGCTGACGGCAAGTCCTACAGACGGAACATACCACTATTCTTGGTCGAGCGAAGATCCCACGGTAGCGACCGTATCTTCAACCGGTCTGGTGGAAGTGGTTGGCGAAGGGTTTACCAATATCGTGGTACGCGGAGGCGATCTATCCACAAAAGTACCTCTTACAGCCGTAATCAGAATACCTCTGGAAAATGTAGTCGTAAGTGAGCCCCTCCTGGAACTACTTCCGGGAAATAAAAAAACCGTACTCATCAGTTTTATTCCGGAAAATGCCAACGACATTCCTGCATATTCCTGGAGTTCGGAAAATCCGGATATAGCCACCGTTAGCGAAGGTGGTGAAATAACAGCCATTGATGAAGGTGTGACCAATATCGTCTATCGTATCGGCGAGATTGAGAAGAAAATTGTAGTGGACATAGCCTATACCCGTCCGTTCAAAGGGCCCCACATTCTTTCCGCAGCAACACCTTATGAACTTCCGGCGGCCAACTTTGACCTTGGCGGCGAAGGGTCTGCTTTTCACGACAGCGATGCCACAGATTCTTCAGGACAAAACGGGAATTACCGTGTAAGCAACGGCGATAACAACAGCACCGCGGTTGACATAGAGGGCTTTGGGCTCAATGTCGGATGGACGGGTCCCGGAGAATGGTTACTCTATACGGTAGAGGTTTTGAATGAAGGGGATTATTTAGTTGAAGCACAAGTGGCGGTACCCGGCACAGGTAGCTTCCACATTGAAGTGGATGGAGTAAACGTGACCGGCACCATCGGTGTACCTGACACCGGCGGATGGGGGAGCTTCACGTGGGTTTCCACACCGGAAGATAAGCTGACTTTAACTTTGACTGAGGGAAGACATAAAATCAAATATTACTTTGAAGGGGGACACAACTTCAGGTCACTGAAGTTCACTAAAAAATAACAGAGTATCTTAATTTAAGATATAGCCTGCAGCGCTTCACATACCTTTTACCGATTAAACAACATTGCACACCTGTATCGGAGAAAAGTATATGATATACTGCAGGCTATTGATTTAATTCGTTTATTACCGGGTATCTGAGACGCAATATCAAAATACTTAGTTTTATATCATTATGACAGGGTTATAGAATAGAAAAAATATTTATTTTTGTAAAACTGGATCGTAAAGCCAGAAAAATTACTAATAAAGATTTTGCTTTATCCAAAAAACACAATTAAACAGTATATAACAATGACAATTTACCGGGATCTGCTTATCGTTCTATTTTTTGGGTTTTGCCTTATGGTAAAGGGACAGGAATTGTTGCCGCAACAGGGACAGGAGTTTCTATTGTATGATAAAACAGATGAGATCATCGCAGAGGAGCATATCTATGATCGGGGAAATAACCTGATCATCACTAAAGTAACCAATCCTTCGTTGACACCTTTCATACCATCTGATGGAAATATGGATAAAGCAGCCGTGATTATCTGTCCCGGTGGTGGATATCAAACCCTGCATATCCAACGGGAAGGATTCAGGGTTGCGGAGGCTTTCAGCAAACAGGGAATTGCGGCATTTGTGCTTAAATATCGCCTGCCTGACGAGGAAATCGTAACAGATAAATCATTCGTACCATTAAAAGATGCACAACGTGCTATCCAACTCGTGCGTGAAAATGCGAAAAAATGGGGTATCGCTCCCGGTAAGATCGGGATAATGGGATTCTCGGCAGGAGGGCATCTGGCCTCCTCTGCCGGAGTACATTATGATTCCACACTGATTGAGAACAAACGGAATACAAACCTAAAACCCGATTTTATGATTCTCGTCTATCCGGTGATCAGTTTCAATGATAGTATCGGACATGTCGGCTCAAAAGATCATTTGCTGGGACAACATCCCGGGCAAAATTCGGTAAAATTCTTCTCCAACGAATTACAAGTGAATAGAGATACCCCTAAAACCATTCTCTTTCATGCCGGAGACGATACGGTTGTTCCGGTGGAAAATAGTCTTCGTTTCTATAATAAATTACTTCAAAATAGTATACCGGCCGAAATACATATTTATTCCAAAGGGGAACATGGTTTTGGGAGTACTCCATCCTTCGAGGATTGGTTCAATCAATGTGTCCGCTGGATGAAGGTAGAACAATTACATTCTATAAACAGGTGAAATATGAAACACGTAATAACTATTCTGCTATTTCTGTCTGCTCAATTCGTTTGTCCCCAAACAACCGTGAAAAGCACAGTACACGATAAGTTAACCCCTGTAACTTCTGCCAAAATAAACCGGCATGCAGGAGAGAAATTCAACGTGTCCTATCAGAACCGTATTCTTGCTCAGGATGTACACACGCTTGTTCATCCGTTTACCGTCAGAGATGAGCACCGTTGCTGGCAGAGCGAATTCTGGGGGAAATGGCTTACATCGGCTGTACTCGCCTATCAATACAACCCTACCCCGGTTCTTGCCGATAAATTGAAAGAAGCCGTCGAAGAATTAATAAAAACACAGACTCCCGACGGATATATCGGAAATTATGCGCCCGAAAGCCGGTTGCAAGCATGGGATATCTGGGGAAGAAAATACTGCCTGCTCGGTCTGATCGCCTATTACGACACCTTCAAAGATCACACGGCATTACAGGCAGCAACCAAACAGGCTGATTGCCTGATCCGGGAACTCACCGAAAGAAATGCAAAAATTGTAAGACTGGGTAGTCATCGCGGTATGGCAGCATCTTCCGTCCTTGAACCTATATGTCAATTATATGTTCGTACCGGAGACAAAAAATACCTGGATTTCGCCGAAGAAATTATCAGGGAATGGGAAACACCGGACGGTCCCCAATTGCTTTCCAAAGCAGATATTCCTGTCGGCAAGCGCTTCCCTAAACCTGACAGGAATAATTGGTACGGATGGGACCAGGGACAAAAAGCATACGAAATGATGTCCTGTTACGAAGGATTACTTGAACTGTACCGCCTGACGGGGAAAGAGGAATACAAAAAAGCTGCCGGGAAAACCTGGCAAAGTATTATGGATACGGAACTGAATATTGCCGGTTCCGGCTCCGCAATGGAAGCATGGTTCTCCGGTAAAGAACTGCAGACAATGCCGATAGAGCATTACCAGGAAACCTGTGTTACTGTAACCTGGCTTAAATTCAATCAGCAATTGCTCCGTCTGACCGGGGAAGCCAAATATGCCGACGCAATCGAACAGACCTTTTACAATGCGCTTTTGGGATCGATGCGCCCTGATGGGTCGGACTGGGCAAAATATACTCCCTTGTACGGTCAACGATTAAAAGGATCGGAACAATGTGGCATGGGTTTGAATTGCTGTAATGCGAGCGGGCCGAGAGGATTATTTACAATCCCTTTAACCGCAGTGATGAATTCTGAGAAAGGACCCTATATCAATTTCTACCTGGATGGCTCATATGAGTTAAAGACACCGGCAAACCGACCGGTCACATTGCACCAAAAAACGGATTATCCCTTGTCGGGGCAAATTGACATTCAATTGCAGCTTCAAAAAGAGGAGAAAATGGATATCGCTCTCAGGATTCCCTCATGGAGTGAAAAATCCATTGTCACTGTAAATGGTACTCCGGTAGAAAACGTTGTTCCGGGCGAATATCTTATCCTCAACAGAACATGGAAAAACAACGATGAAATTTCAATCGGGTTCGAAATGAAAGGAAAAATTCATACCATGCACACTAATCCAACCTATATAGCTATCACGAGAGGACCAATCGTGCTGTCCAGAGATGAAAGACTAAAAGGTGCGGCATTAGAGGCAATACTCAGACCTGTTGTAAATGAAGATAAATATATCGATTTAACACAGAAAAATTATTCCGGCAAGGATATCTGGATGGTATTTTCAGCTAAATTTATTCCGGAATCATATGCAGAATATGGCGCTGAACCGGTAGGAACGGAACTCTGTGACTATGCTTCGGCAGGAAATGCCATGATGACTTATCCTTTCTTTAAAGTTTGGATGCCGCAGCTATATGACCCGAGAAAATAGATAATCTGACATATATTCATTTGAAAATCTTTCAATAAAAATTTGTAATCATGATATTAACCCACAAATACTCCCAATTGGCAATTCTAAGTATCCTCTTAATCTTCACTTTGGGATGTACCCATTCGGACAGATTTTCCATATCTGACCTTACCTGTGAAAGTTTAAAAGATCCTTTGGGGATTAACACGCTCCATCCCCGGTTTAACTGGAAAAACAATTCCAACCGCCAGGGAGCCATTCAAACGGCATATCAGATCTTAGTGGCCGACGATATCCAAAAGCTGAATGAAAAAGACGCTGATGTATGGAATTCCGGAAAAATAACCTCCTCATCGAATATATGGGTTGAGTATGCAGGAAAACCGCTTCACCCCGGACAACTCCTGTTCTGGAAAGTACGTGTTTGGGACGAGAACGGAAATGAATCATCATGGAGCAAACCGGCCCGATTCGGTGTCGGGTTGCTTGACAAGAACGATTGGACGGCTTCTTATATCGGATATCCTTCTGAAAAGGGTTTTTATAGTTGTCCGCAACTGAGAAAAACATTTTCTCTCAATAAAACGGATAAAAAGGGAGCATACCTTTTGCATGTAAATTCGCTCGGATATCACGAAGTTTTCATGAACGGAAAGAAAGTGGGCGAAGATGTATTATCGCCGGCAGTATCCCAGTTTGACAAGCGTTCCCTGATTGTGACATACGATGTGACGCCTTTCCTGAAAACAGGGAAGAACGATCTGGTCATCTGGCTGGGGAGCGGCTGGTATACCGAAGGGTTACCGGGGGTTGCAGGCAACGGCCCTGTTGTAAGGGCACAGATGGAACATGTTCACAAAGGAACCAGTGAAACTGTGTTATATACCGATGCTTCCTGGGTGGGGAGAGAAAGCGAATATAGCCGTATCAGCGACTGGATGACGGGAAGATACGGAGGCGAAACCGTTTCCGGTAATCTGGAAACACAGCATATAGTTTTTGAAGCGCCGGATGAATTGAAATGGGGAGAAATTGCGATTGCTGAAATACCGGAGCATGAAGTAACTCCTCAGACAGTTGAACCCAACAGGATCATGGAAACCATACAGCCTGCCAAAATAGAAAAACTCAATGACAGTACTTTTCTGGTGGATATGGGTAAGTGCCTCACCGGATGGTTCGAAATAACTTTTCCCGATCTGGAAAAATCACAGGAAATTGTCATGGAGTATGCCGATCATCTGGATAATAACGGAGGATTGGCAAAACAAGGACAAACGGATAAATATATTGCATCGGGCACTGGAACAGAATATTTCATCAACAAATTCAATTACCATGGCTTTCGCTATGTAAAAATCTCTAACCTCAAACAGATACCCCAATTAACAGATATAAAAGCCCATCTTATTCATACCGATTTTGAATTTACGTCTACATTTGAATGTTCGGATGAAGATCTGAACCGTATCCACGATATGATTGCCTATACGCTCCGTTGTGTGGGACTTGGCGGATACCTGGTGGATTGTCCACAGATTGAAAGATTAGGGTACGGAGGGGATGGAAATGCATCCACCATAACGGCTCAAACAATGTTTCATCTAGCCCCACTCTATAATAATTGGCTTCAGGCATGGGAAGATGTGATTCGTGAAGACGGCAGTATGCCTCACACGGCGCCTAATCCTTACGCAGCAGGAGGAGGACCCTATTGGTGTGGATTTATTATTTCCGCTTCATGGAACACCTATCAGCATTATGGTGACCGAAAGGTATTGGAAAAATATTATCCTGTAATGCAAAAATGGCTGGGATATGTCGATCAATACAGTGTAGACGGATTACTAAAAAGATGGCCTGACACCGACTACAGGAACTGGTATCTGGGAGATTGGGCCACACCGGAGGGAGTCGGCAATCCTGTTAATACAGATGAAAGATCGGTCGATCTGGTAAATAACTGTTATATTTCCGTCTGTCTCAGTCAGATGGAGAATATAGCCGGAGTACTGGGAAAAACCGAAGAAGCCAGATATTATTCCGGTAAGAGAGCGCAATTGAACAATATAATTCATGAAACCTTCTTTGATGCGCAACAGGGTTATTATGCCACCGGATCGCAGATCGATATTATTTTCCCGATGCTTGCCGGTGTGGCTCCTGTAGAATTAAAAGACGGTCTTACAAATACATTGATTGAACGGACTACAAAAGAATATGGTGGTCATTTGAATACCGGTCTGGTCGGGATACCGGTAATGATGGAATGGGCGGCAATCAATAACCAGCCCGACTTTATATACTCCATGCTGAAGAAGAAAACACATCCCGGATATTTATATATGCTGGAACAAGGAGCCAACACCACCTGGGAGCATTGGGCAGGGGATAGAAGCCGGATACATAACTGTTTTAACGGTGTAGGACAATGGTTCTATCAGGCCATAGGAGGAATTCATTCCATTCCCGGAAAACAGGCTTACAGTGAATTTCTGGTAGATCCTCAAATTCCGGAAGGCGTCACCTGGGCCAAAACAACACAGGAGACACCGTACGGAAAAATAGGTGTTCATTGGGAGCTCCATAATGAAACGATGACTATGGAAGTGGAAGTGCCTGTCGGTTCAATCGCAAAACTGATTTCCCCCGAATCCGCCATCAGTACCCGGATAAATCAGGAAGTGATTACGGATCAATCCGATACGATCTCCCTTAAAAGTGGAAAATATTTTGTGGAATATTCTTTTTAGGGATATCAAATATCTTAATATCCTCACGTTTCTTTTTGGGTATATGAATTATATGTTCCGATTTTTATTTCCCTCATTATAAAGGAATCTCGACTTTTTATATAGATTTGTAAGAGATATTTATAAGCGAAGTAATATGACCACTATTATTATTGAAGAAAATAGCCTGCAGGCAAAACAATTGGTTGAATATATCAAGACACTGCCCTACGTCACGGTAATCGAGGAAAAAAAGAAAAGTTTTCGTGAGGCTGCTGAAGAATGCAATGCGGTTCCGGTAAGTACTTTTGTCGGTGAATTACATCGACAGATCGATGAACATTTCGATAAAAACGTGTAAGTTGTCGATGTGCCATATTCGAGAAAGACTGGGTCTTCGCTTATGAATTGTTCGAGGATGGAGTTATAGTGAGAGATATGTCCCACACCTCATTGTTATCTGAATAAGATTTGTTTGATTGATTCGGACTGATCAGAAAATCTATCCGGACCGTTTTTGATCAGTTAATATAACCTTACTGATAGGTGTATTCTTTTTTCGGTTTCAGGAATACAAGCAGAACAACAATGGCTGCCAACACAATAACCGCCAGTTTACTGAAATCAGCGCCCAAATGGCCTGCATCCATTGAACTTCCCAGAACAAGGGTAATAGTATATCCCCCGAAAACGCCCGCCATGTTCATAATGCCGTATGCCGTCGCCCTGTATTTAGGCGGGATAATCTGACAGAGAATGGGCATATTATTGGCATCAAACATACCGAAACCAATACCGAAAAGTAGTGCTGCACCGATAAGGCTGATATAACTATGCCCGAATCCGAGGAGGATCAGTGAAGGGATCGTCAATCCCAGTCCGATCACACTGGTGTATATCCTCCCCCTGATATTCTTCTGTACCCATCTGTCGGACAGCGGCCCGCCGATCATTACCCCGATAAACGATGCGATAGCAATAGATATGGTGGCAATCGGCCCGGCCTGCGCCATCGGCACACCCAGGTTTGCCGTAAACAGTGTCGGCAACCAGTTTTTTGTAGCCCATCCGGGTAAACTCGGTGCCATGAAATAGAATAACATCACCCAGAAGGAGGCTGTGGCAAATAATACTGCGAATCCTTTCCATACAGGTTCCCTTTTCAGTTGTATGCTATTATCCGCTTCCGGGAGAACAATGGCTCTTCCATGTCCCTTCTTTTCATGAAGGAAAAACACCAGCAACACCGCATATAGGATACCGATAATCCCGAACCAGTGGAAAACGGTATGCCAGGAGTAATTAGCCGCAATAGTCGCTCCAAATCCGCCAAGAGCTTGTCCGGCATACAATCCGGTCATGTGGACACCTACGGCAAGCGAGCGTGTTTTATCGGAATGATAGTCGGCGATCATAGCCAGTCCCGCCGGAATATACAACGCTTCACTCACCCCCATAAAAGCACGCAGCCAGTAAACCTGTTCAAATGTCTGTGCTATTCCCATACCATATGTCACAGCCGACCAGGTAAAAAGACTTGCCACTATCAGCCATTTCCGGTTGATGCGGTCGGCAATGGCTCCGGCAAACGGACTGACCAGTCCGTAAATAAGCAGGAAAATCCCCATTAACCTCCCGAAATTTTCAGCTACCGCCAATTCCTTTATATCTATCTGCATGGAAGATTGCAGCGTCGACAGCATCTGTCTGTCAAGATAGTTCAGCAATGCCACCATCCATAACAGTCCCACTACGATCCAGGGATATATTTTACTATTTTGAATCTTCATCATGATACAAACTACTTCCTATACAATTACCGGATCTCTTTTAATGATACGGTTTGAAAAACCATATCGGCCTGGCTGCTCTCATAAAGAATACCGATAGTTGAATCATTTACCGAGGTGATACAGGAATATCCCCGTCCGCTATATTCATCCAGCAGGATATGCTTATCTTCGGGCCACGTATTGCCATCATCATAACTTACTTTTAATGTAATATGATCGCGTTTTGACGTAGAGGCGGGATTAACAAACAGCAACACGGATTTCTCAACACCATTTTCCTGATATACATGTTTATGCAGGCTTGCCATACAGGTAGGTTCTATGAGCGCTTTCCGGGAAGTGGGATGTTCCCTCCATGTTTCTCCCAGGTCGCTCGTGACAAAAACGGAACGTCCGTTCACTTCCTCATTCCCCCGGTTGCGGTTGTCCCGCATATTGAGCATGATGAACCCGTCAGCTAACTCCACAGCCATACATTCCGTCGTATTCTTTGTGGCAGGATTAGCGGTGATCCATGTTTCTCCTCCGTCTTTGCTCCAGGTGATATTGGAAAACGGTTCACCCGTCTCATCCCGCCCTTGTGTCGGGAATACCAAGGTCCCGTCGGACAGCGTGATCCCATGACCGGGAGCGGGAGCAAACAACCACCATTCTTTCTTCTTGATAGGGGTAATATTCACCGGTTCGCTCCAGGTTTGGCCGTCATCGGTACTTTTCGTGATCAGGAATTGCGATGTTTCCTTTACGCCAAATCCGGGTTGGGAACCTTTCGCCTGCCACTGATGGATATGGCGGATACTGTCTTTAGTGAGTCCTTCCACCCATTTGCCGGTTTCACGATCGAGCACTCCGTGCATCCACAACCCGGCTATGTAAATATCACCGGTATTGTCATCCACCAGAATACAGGCATCGCTTACTCCGTTGTATTTCTCCGGCAATCCGCCCCATTCGTTCATATCCAGCACAACCTGCATCGGCTCCCATGTACGGCCTCCATCGGTACTCCGGTTCAACGCGATATCCATATGTCCCTGCAAATCCCGTGCACTCTCATACCGCGCATCATAAATTGCCAGTAACGTGCCATTCTTGGATGTCGCCAATCCGGGAATACGAGAGGTATGCACATCGTCCTGCATATGCCGGCGCACCGCCACACCCACTCTGAGGCTCTGTGTATCCACAGCAGGAATATGTACCTTTCCAATATCCGTTGAAATGCTCTTACATTGCACCTTCACCCTGTGTGTAAGATCGATATTTTCTTTTAATGTGACGGATACCCAGAATGTGAGCGTATCCTCAGTAACATCGAAATTATCCTTGAAAGTAACAATAGAAGCCGGTTGCGCTTCACCGATAAGAGTATCGGTTGCAAAACGCCCTTTATCGTCTGACTTAAACAGCGATATCCGCTCAATATCGTTCAGATCGGTGGTTCCTTCCAGTGAAACACTGATCTTTTGCAACGTATAGTTCACCGGTTTTTGCCGGATCATTTCAACTTTCAGTACAGGGTTCGCATCTTTCCCGGTTAATACCGGGAGAACAGGACTGCTAATCCCAACCTCTACATTATCGTTATATCCACATGACTGGAATAAGATAATTAGTATAAATATTATGGTAACTATTTTTTTCATTCGTCCCTTATTTATCGTATCCAGGTGTTTGTGTAAGATTCGGATTTCTATTGATAGATGCCTGCGCTATCGGCCATAGCAATACATTTAATTCATTCTCGCGTCCTTCCAGATAGGAATTTTTTTCAAAAGCTACACCAAAGCGAATATAATCCCACCATAGTTTTCCTTCTGCGGCAAATTCTTTCAGTCGTTCATTCAATATAGCCTCTTCAATTGCAGAAGAAGATAATCCGGAAGTATAAAAGTCTTTCGTTCCATAGGCTCTTTCAGCTACTTTGTTCAGCGAAGCAAGTGCGCCAGTCAAATCCTGTTTTGCTAATTTTATTTCGGCATCAAACAACAGAGCATCAGCATACCGATACACAATTACATCCGAATCAAATATCCGTGTTCCATTTGTCCATTCACCGGCAAATTTATTGATCCATTGAAATGTTGCATTTTTCGGTTCATCGAAATAGGTTTCAAAACTTACTTTTGTCCTTTGGTCATTGTCATTCTCAGAAAGGATTGCCTTATATTCTTCCGTATAAAAACACCATTGCTGATGGCTTCCTACTTTTACAGGATTTTCAATAGCTTCCTCTGAAACATACTGCGAAGGAACAAGATAGTCAGCTGGATAACCGCCCGTATACTCATCCTTGATATAACTCCATGCGAAAATAATCTCTTTTCCCATTTCATTTTCAAAAACAGTAGCGAAACTTTCTTCCAGACCATAAGTAGAATTGGCCAATACAGCAGTAATAGCTGTACTTGCCGCATCCAGATTCGTTTGTCCTCCGTTTCTTACCTTGTACATCCACAGGTTATAGTCGGCCTTCAGCATATTAATAGAAGCTGCTGAGGCAAGATTCCTATCTGTTATGTTCGATGGCATCAAAGACAATGCCATTTCTATATCATCATTTACCTGTTGAAACAGTTTTTCTGCCGGATCCCGTTCAGGGAAAAGCCCTTCCTGTTTATCGGACTCAAAACCGTCCAGTAATACCGGAGCATCTCCCCATACACGACCGATCCAGTAATAACAGAAAGCCCTCACATAATAAGCATTCGCCAATACCTTATTTTTAGCTTCGTCACTGTTAAAGGCAATATCCGGTGTATATTTGAGTATCAGATTTGCCTGATTGATGGTAGTGTACAGATCTTCCCAGTTTGCATATCCATGGTTGGTAGGTATCTGGTTTTGATAAACCTGATCACGGGCGGTCTGTCCGGTCAATCCGTCACCCCACAATCCTGTGCGGTACTCTCCCCAATACATATAACCCTGGGAAAAGGTCGATCTGAATTTATTATATAAACCATACATGGCTGAGGTAGCATCTCCTTCATCCTGCCACATTGAATTTGCGGATACTTCACTTTTTTGTTGAATATCCAGATCGGCATGACAAGCAGTAAGTACCGCAAAAATCGTCAATAATATTATTATTTTAAGTCTCATAATTTTAGATTTTTATTGAGTGAGGTTTAGAATGTAACTTTTACACCTACCGAATATTTCCGGATAGGGGGATAGTTATAATAGCCGGCATTATAGGTAGTAGATGCTCCTACTTCGGGAGATACCCCTTCCACTTGCGTAAAATAATGCAAGTTATTTCCCGACAGTGTGACTGCTAAATTCTGAATTCCAAATTTCGTCAGTCTATCAGAAGGAACAGTATATTGCAGGCTAACTTCACGGATACACAGGTAGTCACCTTTATAGTTAAATATATTGGATGTTCTGCTGAAGTTAGCGTTTCCGTCATCCGGGTCATTTGCTGTAAACCGGGCGTATTTCGTATCATCTCCCGGTTGTTTCCAGGTCTCTTTTACTTTATCTATCAAGGTATAATTATTGGCAAACGTATTCATAAAATAACGCATCTCTGAATTATTGTTGATAGAGTGCCCTAACGCCCAATCCAGGAAAATATTCAGAGACACATTCTTATAAGTGAGACTATTGTTCAGCCCTCCTGTAGAATGAGGAACGGTATATCCCAGGAAAAACTGATCCTGGCTGTCGATATAATCTTTCCCGTCTCTGGTCAGACTCCCCGGCCGGTTCTTCCATTCATAATCTCCGATCTCTTTGCGTCCGGCAATTCTTTTTCCGTCGGAATGACGGTATCCTTTCGCAGAATTATCATACATGGCGTTATCGGCCTGTGCCTGTGTTTCTATTATGTAATCCACCATATATCCGTAATACCGGTAAAGTGGCTCTCCTTCGGCAGTTCCCCCAAAAGCGGTTCCATCGGCCAGGGTAATACCACCGATACGGTTACGGTCACGCCCGTTATCCGGGAGTTTCAATACCTTGTTTTTCACAAAACTCCAAGTAAGCTTTGATGACCATTCAAAGTCTTTGGTCTGAATATTGGTCGAACCGATTTCTATATCGAATCCGTAAAACTTTACTTCCCCGATATTGGTTTGCACATTGGCAAAACCGGTCGTATTAGGAAGTTCTTTACTGAAAAGAAGATTTTCCGTTCTCTTATCAAAATAGTCTGCATTCACCGTCAGCCGGTTATTGAATAGTGATAAGTCAAAACCCAAATCCAATTGCGTAGAAGTTTCCCACGTCAGATCCAGATTCGGCATCGTGGCGGGAACAATACCCGCAATACCGTCGTATTTTGCGTTCGTCGAATATCTTCCATACGCATCATATAATCCGATCGCATTATTCCCGGTCTGCCCATAACTGACCCTTAATTTTAGATCATCCAGATTCCTGATTCCTTGCATAAAATCCTCATCGGAAATAATCCAACCGGCTGATGCTCCGGGGAAAAAACCCCATTGATTACCCGGCACGAAACGGGAAGATGCATCCTCACGAAATGTTGCAGAAAAAAGATATTTCTTTTTAAAATCGTAAGATAAACGCCCAAAATAGCCGATCGTAACGTCCTCCGTATAATTGCTGGTTGCATTCTTTTTATTCGGCCCGGCTGTCAGTGTCGGCACTTTATCAGAACTTGCCCCATCTACCTCTGCCGCCAGTGCCTGATTAATATCTTTCTGATAAGAATATCCACCCATTAAAGAAAAGGAATGATTATCAATCCCTTTATTGTAGGTTGCATATATTTCCAATTTATCCCTCCTGAGTTCACCAAAAGAGGATTTGGCAGGACGTAATCCGTTAAATTCATTCGCTTTCTGGAAACTATCACTCTTATAATGATGATTGTAAGTCGATAATTGAGTCTCCAGCCTAAGCCCATCTATGATCCGGTAAGTCAACTTACCAAATGCAGACAGCCGTTTGTCCTCCCGACTCTGATCATTATAATAGGCATACCATAACGGATTAGGGGAGGTTGCATTGTAACCTTTTGTGGGAGTTCCGTCTTCATTATATTTCTTTTGTGTGGGAGGAGTCGCCAAACCCCGTGATATAACATTCATCTGGTTTTCATATTCCTGGGATTCGGTACGGGAATAATCAAACCCGCCCATAAACGACAAGAACTTATTGATATTCACATCAATATTACTCCGCAAACTTAAGCGTGAATAATTGGTTGCGATAGCCACACCGGCATCATCCGTATATCCTAAACTGATATTATACCGAACACCCTCATTTCCTCCGTCAAGCCCCACATAATAATTCTGCCACATGGCTTGCTTATAAATTTCATCCTGAAAATTATTATCCTGAAAAATCAGCGTCTTTGTAGGATCCAACGGATCCGGCATGGACTGATAACCAGCCGGTACAGATTCGCCATCATTCAGATAACGGGTTGAATATATGGATGAAGCTGTATTACCGGAACTGGCTGAATAACCGTCCATCCAATTAAATTGTGGATTCGGGCCTACTGCAACGGCCGGACGCACGATACTCAAATAATCGGCAGCATTCATGAATTTATATAAAGTAGCGGCCTCCTGTAATGCCACATTGGCCTCAAAAGTAATGTTCGGCGCTTTATTTACCGATCCTTTCTTCGTTGTGATCAATACCACACCGTTCGATGCTCTTGATCCGTAAATGGCTGTCGAAGCAGCGTCTTTTAACACTTCTATGGATTCGATGTCATTCGGATTTATTCCGCTGAACGCCCTTTCCACTCCATCTACCAGAATAAGCGGTTCATTACTTTTATTAATAGAGGAACCTCCCCTGATACGGATGGTTGCATCTGCACCAGGAGTATTATCGTTAGAATATATCCGAGCTCCGGCTATTTTTCCTTTCAATCCTTCCCCCACGGTACTGATCGGAATATTCTGCAATGCTTCCCCGCCGACTTTTGTAATAGCAGAAGTTACCGTACGCCTGGATTGTGTGCCATATCCCACCACAATAACCTCATCCAGACCTACAGTCGAAGCATTCAGAATAACATTGATATGTTCCTGATTCGTAATTCTTATATCCTGAGTTTGAAATCCCACATAAGAGAATTCTAAAATTGCTCCCTGAGACACTCTTATTTCAAAATTACCATCTATATCCGTAACCGTCCCCTGAGTAGAACCTTTGACTACTACTGAAACGCCAGGCAACGTTTCTCCCTCATTATCATGTACTACCCCGCTAACGGTTATTTCCTGTGCCATAAGGAAAGATAATGAAGCAAACAAGAAAATAAAAAAGGCTAAAAATCGACAATTTTTTCTCATCTTTGTAATGATTTTAAGATATCCGTGTTTTAAAATTATTGTAGAAAGGGGTACTATTTGCAGGATGTATCCCTTTCTCTATTTTCCCCAAAAACCAATTTCTTCCAGATCTTTTCTGAGAGAATCGTATTCTGCTTTATCCAGCGGAGCAATGGGTAAACGACATTCTCCGCATTCGATCCCGATCAGATTCATAATGGCTTTTCCGCCTCTTACTCCTCCTCCGTATTTGATAATTACTTTGACAACCTCGATGGATTGCATCTGAAATACCCGTGCAGACACAAGATCTCCTTCTTCCATCGCTTTCATGATATTCAAATAGACGGAAGCCAGATAATTATAGGTACTCCCTACACCGGCAACCGCACCCAATGCCAATCCACAGACAAGCATCTCATCATACCCATGCAATACTTCGAACGCTCCATTGTTAAGGTGGATGCAGTCTCCCATTTCCATCAGGTTGTTGTGCGTATATTTCACACCCGCCAGGTTGGGTATCTCCTGTTTTCCTTCCCGTAAAAATTGGGCAACAGATAGACTAACCCCTGTCATTGCAGGCATGTTGTAATAGTAAAATGGAAGTTCAGCAGCTGCAGCCGCTACCGGCTTAAAAAAATTTATAAGGTCGCGCACAGAAGAAGGTTTAAAAAACCCGGGAGCAATGGAACCGATACCCCAGGCTCCGGTCTCTGCCGCATAACGGGAAAGCTCCATCGATTCGCGTTGATTATCGCTACCCACATGTGCAATTACTTTAAAACGCCCTTCAGCCGCTTTTACCCAATGTTCCAGGATCAGCTTCCTCTCTTCCGTCGTCAATGAGGTGAATTCGCCCGTTGTTCCACATACAAACACACCCGAGATACCCGAATCAGCGATATGCTGTGCATATTGATCTATGACAGCATAATGAATATCGCCATTCGGAAGCATGGGGGTAAAAGTTGCAGCAACCAAGCCTTTTAGTCTCTGATAATTTTTCATTTTGATTTATTGATAAGATAATTAGTATTTAATTACGTACTATCCCAAGATAGCCGGTAAGTTATTTCTCTGTCGATGCATTCTTTTCCTGACGGAGAAATATTTCCCTAATGGTACGTTTTCCTCTCCTGCCGACAGGTTATTGTTCTAATGGTACAATCTGTCCCTCATAAACAAGAGGTATTCTTATTCCGGGTTTTATTTCTCCGCTGGTAATATAAAATTTGTTTTCCCGTATGGCAATATTGGTAGTAACCGGAACGGGAAAAGGCACTATTCCCTCATGGACGAAGGTATTCGACATAGGGCTGTACACCCTGATGATATTCTCAAAACCCGGATGTTCGTACGATCCGGGAAGCAACTTCGCAACTCCACCGAAGAAGACAATGTTATCCAGATTCACAAGTGCGGTTCCCGCCATCACCGGAAAAAATCCCTGAAGTTGCGTCCACCTGTTTATATCCGGATCATACCTGTGCCCGTCTGTTAATACCTCCACATAACCGGAGGAACGATAATCCCGCCCACTGAAAAGATAAAAACCGGGATACTTTCCGTCTTCGAAGGCAACACTCACTGCGTAACCCCGTGGATTACCATCCCAGGAAGGTAAAGCAACCCATCCTTTGTCCTTACGGTCAAGGTCTAGTACGAAAAAATGATTCGTTGCCTCTTCTTCGATCATCTTTTCCTGACCTCCGGCTATATATATTTTATTATTCAAAAGCGCACCTGTAGCATTTGCTAAAGGGACCGGCAAGGAAGGCCAATCATAAGAGAGCTTAAAAACTCCCCCTTCCTTATAGATGAGGAAGACATCATCAAAACACCGTTTCATGTCACATCCTCCTATACACAGCAGACCTTCTGCCAATTGTATGGACACGCCATAGGCAATAGCTGCAGGCAGAAAATCAGTTATAATCCCCCACTGAAAATCCAGGGTGTCCGTATATGCATGATAAAGTGTTCTCTCCCAACTCTTTTTTCCTCCCTCCCATGGCATCTTATCAGGAAAATTTGCTCCTCCCGCAATAATCAGTTCATTGCCGACAAATCCAGAAAATGCACCTGCAACACCTCTGTTTTGTTCATTATCCGAAAGCGGAGGAAGAGAGTTCGAATTATTCCATTCTATCCGACAAGGTAATGGCAGATTATCCATTGCATACATGACAGAAGTAGTACTCATGGCAATCAAAAAAGATATTATTACTTGACAACGCATTTTGAATGATGAATAGTTTCGTTTTTTTGTCGAATAAAAATCTTATACACCTCGAAATGTTGCTCTAATGCTCTTCTATAACCGTCTTCATCATTTTCTTTCAAATAGTGTAACAGATCCTGATGGGTGACAATACGCCCTTCTTCTTTGAGTTTAATATTGATAGGAGCCAGATATTCCTTGAATTTATCCTTTACAAAGGTCATAACCGGATGCACAATATTCTGAAACTCAGCGATGGTTTTATTTCCTGTTATCTGATACAATCTCGTATGGAAGGTAAATTCACTGAAAGGAGCATATTCATTGTTCTCATACATAATACCCACCTTTACAATTTCTTCGAGATCTTCTATGTCTTTCGGCGTAATATTCCTGAAAATATCGCTGCATATTCCTATCTCTAATGCAATCCTGAATCCCAGAATATCAAATAACGCGTCTTCACTTAAAATACGGGGATCTACCACCCGTTTCATTCCTCCAAGTATGGAGGGTTCCGAAAGTATCATACCTCTTCGGGTACGGGTTTCAATCATACCCATCATCTTTAACCGGCTTAACGCTTCACGCAATACGCTCCGGGCTACACCTAAAGAAGCCGACAATTCCATTTCATTCGGAATAGGATCCCCCGTTTGAAGATCTTTCTCTCTAAAATAGGTCAAAAGTTTGTCTTCCACCTGATCCACCAGGGTAACAGAATTATTCTGAATTTTCAGTCTTTCCATGAGTAATTGATATTTTACGTACTTTATACGTCTTGTATTAATTATATGATTTGTCTGACAAATATACGGTCAATATTTTTTAATAAACAAAAAGTAATTTGCATTTTAACTAATAAAGTCCACTTTTTAAATTTGTTTCACAAATACAAGCTTCTCAAGAATATTTTCTTAACTTTTAAGGAAATTGGAATGTGTTATCCATCCTTATGAATACATCAATAGTTCCCGACAGATTAAATTTAACCATTTACCACGAACCGGGTAAAAAATAATTTATATCCGACAATCCTTTCCCATATCAAATAGCTTAGTCTTTATATCATTTCGAATAATTTACAAAATGGAAATAATGTTTTATTTTTGTAAGATATAGTTTCTTGTGCCGGAATTAAGCAATAATGTCACCATACAAAAAACAACAACATGTTCTTATTAAACCGACTAACTACTTTACACAAGTTTCAAAAGCCGGGAATTTTAATTATCCTGTCAACCTTTCTATTCTGTGCTCACAATACAGTATATGGAAATAACATTCATCCGCTCAGGATCATAAAACTTACCTGCGAGTACCAACAAGATCCGCTTCTGGTTGCTTCAGACACCCCTCATTTCGGATGGCAATTGCAATCGGATCAACAGGAAGCAGTTCAATCTGCCTACACCATAGAGATTTATACCCGTATTAAAGGTAAAGAAGTAAAAATATGGGATTCCGGAAAAGTACAATCCAGTCAAAACCAACGGGTAAAGTACGATGGCATGGAAACATTGGAACCGGGAAGAAAGTACCGATGGAGAGTCAAAGCCTGGGATACCCGGAATAATTCTTCGGAATGGAGTGATATGAACAGTTTCCGGATGGCTCCTTCGGATACGGAATTAAAAGCCGAATGGATCGGAGCGATTGACAAAAAAGAGGCCAATATCCCGGAAGGAAGAGCCTATCACGCACTGGCTGCCTCATCGGAAGCAGCAGAAAAATGGAGGAATACCCATCCCCTTTCCAAAAGAAGTATCTATCTGAGAAAAGAATTTTCCGTCGACAAGAAAATTAATGAAGCAATTATCTATATCAGCGGATTAGGGCATTATGAACTTTCATTGAATGGAGAAAAAGTGGGAGATTCCCAGTTTGATCCGATGTGGAGCGATTACTACAAGACAATCTATTATAATGCCTACGATGTGACTCATTCCCTGCAACAGGACAATGCTATCGGAGTATTGTTGGGAAACGGATTCTTTAATCAGCAGGGTGGCCGGTATGTAAAAATGCAGGTGAGTTTTGGTCCCCCTACCCTGTTTTTTAAACTTCAAATAACTTATACGGACGGTACAAAAGAGGTAATCGGTTCGAACGAAAACTGGAAATATTCTTTAAGCCCGATTATCTTCAATGATATGTATGGTGGTGAAGACTATGACGCAAGGCTGGAGCAGAATGGTTGGGATAGTTATGGATTCGATGAGTCGGATTGGTTACCGGTAGTAATACAAAGTGCCCCCAATGGCCGCCTGACACCACAGATCACTGCTTCTGTTAAAATAATGGAAACATACACACCTAAGTCGGTGAAAAAAGTGGGTGATGCATATGTCTTCGATATGGGACAAAACCTGTCGGGCTTTCCAAAGATCAAAGTCTCGGGAAAATCAGGAGATAAAGTCAGGTTAACAGTAGGTGAAAACATTCACGAAGACGGCTCTGTAAATCAATCACAATCGGGATCGCCCTATTATTATGAATATACTTTAAAAGGAGAGACGGAAGAGACATGGCATCCCCGTTTCTCCTACTACGGTTATAAATATATTCAGGCAGATGGTGTTAAGCCGGAAGAGGTACAGTCTCATTTCGTGTATAATTCGAGCATCCAAACAGGTCGTTTTCACTGTTCAAATGAGATATTCAATGAGGCTCACCGGATTATTGTGAATGCGATCAAAAGTAATATGCACGCTGTGTTTACCGATTGTCCCCACCGTGAAAAACTCGGATGGCTGGAACAGGTACATCTGAACGGTCCTGGATTGTTTTACAATTTTGACCTGACCACATTTGCACCGAAGATCATGCAGGATATACGCGATGCACAGCTTCCAAACGGTCTGGTTCCCGATATTGCTCCCGAATATGTTATTTTTGAAGGAGGATTCCGCGATTCTCCCGAATGGGGAAGTACAGCCGTTTTCCTGCCGTTCATGTATTACCGGTTCTACGGAGATAAATCCCTGATCACGGAATACTACGACGTAATGAAAAAGTATGCCGATTACCTTTCTACTACCGCAACTGACCATATTGTTTCACATGGACTGGGTGACTGGTGCGATTACCGGAAAGACGAGCCGTACGGCGTATCCAAGAACACTCCGGTACCTTTGTCCGCATCTACTCACTATTATATGGTGATTGACTATCTTGTGCAGGCTGCCGAAATAACAGGCAATTCCAACGATCATACCTACTACACAAACCTCAGAGAGCAGGTAAAAGAGGCATTTAATAAAGAGTTCTTTGATGAAAACACCCGGCAATACGGTACGGGAAGCCAGGCATCAAATGCCATGCCGTTGTTTGCAGGTATTGTGGAACCCCAATACAAACAGGCTGTGCTGGATAATTTAGTGAAAGATATAGAAGAAAAAGGGTATAGGCTTTCTACGGGGGATGTCGGGAATAGATATCTGTTCCAGACATTAGCGGATAACGGATTGAACGAGGTCATGTACAAAATGCATAATCACAGGGAAGTGCCCGGATACGGGTTTCAACTGCAATTCGGCACCACAACACTGACTGAATTATGGGATCCGAGAGACGGTGCATCGTGGAACCATTTCATGATGGGTCAGATTGAAGAGTGGTTCTATAAATCGCTGGCTGGAATAACAACAGAAGACTACAGCGGGTTCCAAAACATAGTGATTGCACCTGAACCGGTGGGAGATCTGAAGTTTGTAGAAGCATCCTACGATACTTTGTATGGCACGATCTCCGTCAACTGGAGAATCGATGGCAACCAATTTAAAATGGATTTGTTCGTCCCCCACAATTGCACGGCCAAAGTATATCTTCCGCAACAAGAAGACTACACCTCCGTGGGGAGCGGACATCACTCGTTTACAACAACAATAAATTAATTCGATAATTTAACGATTTGACAATTAATCAGATGATCAATAAATATATAAATCAGTAAATCGTTTTTGGTCTATACTAAAACAATCTTTTATTATGGTAAAATTATGCAGATATACCATTCTGGTTATACTACTTTCGTTCAGTTATTTTCTGAAAGGTCAATCATCTTCATTACCGGTCAGTCTGAAAACCGATCATCTCGAAAATCCTATCGGGATAGATAACCCTAATCCCAGATTGGCATGGAGAATTGAAGACAACAGGGAGGGGGCACGACAGTCTGCCTACAGGGTTATTGTCGGAACCGATTCCCTGAAAGTAGTGAACGGAGAAGGGGAAGTTTGGGATTCCGGAAAAATAAATTCGGACAGGCAACTTGTCACCTATGAAGGCAAAGACCTTACACCGTTCACCAGATATTACTGGAAGGTGATGGTATGGGATGCATGGCAAAATGAAAGCAAATCCGATATCCAGTCTTTTGAAACCGGGATGATGGACATCAGCAATTGGCAAGGGAACTGGATCAGTGACGGAAGGGATATACATTATTTGCCCGCACCTTATTTCCGTAAGAAATTCGAGACTGACAAAGAAATTGTATCAGCCCGTGTATATATTGTCGTCGCCGGATTATACGAGTTCTATATTAACGGAGAAAAAATCGGCAACCAACGACTCGATCCGATGTACACCCGCTTCGACAGAAGAAACCTCTATGTCACCCATGATGTGACTACCCAGCTGCAGAAAGGAGAAAATGCCATGGGAGTAATTCTGGGCAACGGATGGTATAACCATCAGTCCATGGCCGTATGGGATTTTCACCGGGCGCCCTGGCGCAACCGTCCCGCTTTCTGCCTCGACCTGCGGATTACTTACGTTGACGGTACTGTAGAGACCATCCCCTCTAACCTGAGCTGGAAAAAATCGGACAGCCCCGTAATCTTTAACAGTATCTATACGGCGGAACATTACGATGCCCGGATGGAACAGGATGGATGGAGCAAGCCGGAGTTTGATGATTCACAATGGCAGGGGGTGGGGTTACGCTCTACTCCTTCCCAGAATATTACTGCGCAACAATTGAGACCGATACGGAATGCATTGACAATACCCGCAGTATCCATCAATAAAATAGATGAAAAGACGTATGTATATGATTTCGGGCAAAATATGTCGGGGGTGACCAGAATAAAAGTCTCCGGTGAAGAAGGTACCGAGCTACGGATAAAACATGGTGAACGGCTCCACCACAATGGCCGTGTGGATATGTCCAATATTGATGTATATTACCGGGGAGACAGGGAAAAAGATCCGTTTCAGACGGATATTCTTATTCTGAGCGGAAAAGGAGAGGATGAGTTTATGGCGCGTTTCAATTACAAAGGATTCCGTTATGTGGAAGTAACGAGCAGTAAACCGATTGAACTGGATAAAAACAACCTGACTGCTTATTTTATGCATAGCGATGTACCGCCGATCGGGAAAATTGAGACTTCAAGTGACCTTATCAATAAATTATGGTGGGCAACCAATAATGCCTATCTGTCAAATCTGATGGGTTATCCTACTGACTGCCCGCAACGCGAAAAAAACGGCTGGACTGGCGACGGCCATTTTGCCATCGAAACCGCATTGTACAATTTCGACGGTATTACAGTATATGAGAAATGGCTGGCCGACCACCGGGACGAACAACAACCCAACGGAGTGTTGCCCGACATTATTCCTACGGGAGGATGGGGGTATGGCACTCATAACGGGTTAGACTGGACCAGTACAATTGCCATTATTCCCTGGGAAATATACAGGTTCTATGGTGACAGTAAACTATTGGAAGACTGTTACGGGAACATCAAACGGTATGTGGATTATGTGGATCGTACAAGTCCCGGGGGTCTGACCTCATGGGGACGTGGAGACTGGGTACCGGTGAAATCACGTTCCAATCTGGAACTGACTTCCTCTGTCTACTTCTATGTAGATGCAAAAATACTGGCTGAAGCGGCGAATCTATTCGGAAAAGAAGACGATTACCGGTATTACTCCGCATTGGCGGAGAAAATCAAAAATGCCATCAACAAAAAATACCTGGATCGTAAAACCGGCATTTATGCCAGTGGTACTCAAACCGAACTAAGTGTGCCGCTTCAGTGGAAAGTGGTTCCGGAAGATATGATACCCAAAGTAGCACAGAATCTCGCAAAGAAAGTGGAAGAAGCAGGATTTCACCTGGATGTAGGTGTATTAGGTGCCAAAGCTATTTTGAACGCATTAAGTGAAAACGGTTATCCCGATGTGGCGTATAAGGTAGCGGTACAGGACACTTATCCCTCCTGGGGCTGGTGGATCGTGAATGGAGCCACTACCCTGCTCGAGAACTGGGATCTGGATGCAGAGCGGGATATTTCCGACAATCACATGATGTTCGGCGAGATCGGCGCATGGTTCTTTAAAGGACTGGGAGGCATCTACCCCGATGCTGCACAGCCCGGTTTCAAGCATATTATCCTGCGCCCCCACTTTGAGAAAGATCTGGAGAGATTCGACGTACAGTTTCATTCACCTTATGGTTTGATCCACTCTCAATGGGAATGGAAGAAAGGAAAGATAAACTATCGGGTTGTGGTACCTGCAAACAGCAGTGCCACTTTGTATCTTCCCGATTATGTGGAAGGGAACAAATTAATAAAACTGGATGCAGGAACCCACAATTTTACCTTTACAATGAATAGTTGAGGGATTGGTTTGGGATTTGTTGATGTGATAATTTAACAATATGATGATTAGTAATTAAATATCCGTATGAGACCAAAAATAATTTTGATCCTATTGACTTTTCTGGCAACATGTTCTCTATCTTCCAACCCGAAAAGTAGCGTACTCCCTGTTCAACTCACCTGTGAACACCTGAAGAATCCGGCAAGTCTGGATGTAGCGCATCCACGTTTCAGTTGGGTACTCCAACCGACCGATGAATCAGCTTACGGACAACGACAAACAGCATACCGCATACTGGTAGGAAGTTCGCTACAAAAAAGAGCTGACCATTTCGGCGACATGTGGGACAGCGGATGGATCGAATCGGACAATATGCAACTGATAGAATACGGAGGTAAACCGCTGCAATCCGACCAAAAATATTACTGGACGGTATCGGTCAAAGATGAAAAGGGAAGGATCTCGGCTTACGGTAAAACAGCCGAATGGAGTACCGGATTGTTCTCACAGGATGAGTGGACGGCAAAATGGATCGGTACGGACGAGGTTTATAATCCGGCCGAAGGGCCTAATAAGATGCAGGATCCCTGGTTCCGTAAAACATTCGATTTAAAGGAAAAGCCTTCTAAAGCGACTCTGTTTGTCGCTTCGGTAGGATATCATGAAGTGTATGTCAATGGAAAGAAGATCGACGACCACGTGCTTGCACCGGCAGTGACGGATCACACCAAACGGGCCCGTTATATTGCCTACGATATTGCACCCGCACTCACCTCCGGCACCAACGTTATTGTGTTGTGGCTGGGAACCTCATGGTCTATTTTCGGTCCTTATGCGACTCCCGATAAACCCCGGACACCTATCGTGATTGCACAGACAGATATCTATAGTAAAGAGAACTCAATACCAATGAGAATCATCACTGACGAGTCGTGGAAAACACATCCCAGTCCCAATATGCTGACCGGCAACTGGGGATTCGGTGTAGGCGGCTATGGAGGCGAGATCTGGGATGCCGGCAAAGAGGTGAAAGGATGGAATCTGGCAACTCTCGATGACCGTAACTGGAAAAACGCCACAATATACACACCGACGCTGAAACTATCGGCTCAGCAGGTAGAGACCAATATCCTGTTTGACGAAATCCGTCCCGTCTCCATCGATTCCCGCCCTGATGGTACTTATCGTGTGGATATGGGTGTGAATTTCGCAGGATGGACACAAATTTCTGTACAGGGTAACCCCGGAGATACCGTTCATTTCCTTTTTTCAGAACGGGAACAGGATGATATCACATTCGGGTTGATGAACTCTTTCGTGATCGGTGCTTCAGGAAAAGGAACATTTGAAAACCGATTCAATTACAGTTCGGGAAGATGGATCACGATCAAAGGCTTGAAATCGGCTCCGAAAAAAGAGGAGATCAAAGGATGGATGGTACGTACCGCTTTCGATAATGCAGCCCGTTTCGAGTGTTCCGATCCGTTGCAGAACTGGATCTACAATACGGTAAAATGGACTTTTGAGAATCTGTCTCTCGGCGGATTTATCGTCGACTGTCCCCAACGCGAACGATTCGGCTATGGCGGCGATGCACATGCCACTTCCGAAACCGGCCTGTTTAATTACAAACTGGGTGCTTTCTATACCAAATGGCTGGAAGACTGGCGCGACGTACAGGGAACAGAACCGATGACGGGCAATATGAACGATCCGGCATGGGCACGCAAGCAGGAAGGAAGCGGCAGGATACTGGGTGGAGGTATACTCCCTCAGACAGCACCAACCTACCATGGTGGCGGCGGCCCGGCATGGGGCGGAATAGTGGTCACCCTCCCGTGGTTCATATACCAACATCATGGTGATATGAGGGTGCTCGAAGATAATTTCGAGATGATCAAAGGCTGGTTGGAATTTCTCGATACCCATGTAGAAAACGATATGCTCAAACGATACGGCGCCCGGTGGGATTTCCTGGGCGACTGGCTCTGGCCGGGAGCTACGTCGCAAGGGATGAATAACTATTCCGATGAAAACCTGTTTTTCAATAATTGTTATTGGGTGTATAACCTGAAAACTGCAGCACAAATAGCCAGGGTGGTTGGAAGAACTGAAGAGGCAGAACAATGGGCGCGTCAGGCAGAACAGTCATCTAAGGCCATCCATGCCAAATATTATCACCCGGACGATCATAATTATTCGGACAGATCGATGCGGAGCCTTTCTGCGGCTCTCTATGGCGATATCATGCCAGATGAATTACGCCCAAAAGTGATGGAGAGGCTGGCTGACGAGATTCTCGTTCATAAGAACGGACATATCGACGTAGGGATCACCGGTGGTGCAATGCTTTTTAAAGTATTGCGTGAAGAGGGGCGAGACGACCTCATCTACTCCATGACATCCCAGACCACCTATCCGAGTTGGGGGCTTATGCGTAAAAGCGGAGCCACTACTATATGGGAGATGTGGGAAAAGGATTTGCCGGGGCACTCACTGCTGCACAGCTCTTATCTCTATCCCGGTGCGTGGTATATCGACGGTGTGGCCGGTATCAGAAGGGATCCTGATGTTCCCGGATTCAGAAAGTTTATGATACGGATACCTAAGCTCACCGAAACACAAATATCCTCTGCAAAAGCTTCGTTCGATTCTCCTGCCGGGTTGATAGAATCCTCATGGGAGCGTAAAAACGGAAGGATTACATTAAATGTAACTGTACCGCCAAACTGTACCGCAACAGTCCTGTTCCCCTATGACAACGAAAAAACCGTACATGTGAATGCTGAACATGTGAAAGAAACCGGTAGGAAAGAAGGATATATCCTTTTTGAAATTCCGGCAGGAAAGTACCGGTTCAATAATTGACCGATATTGATTTGATAATATGTCATGTGGAAAGTGGGAAGGTGAAAAATGAAAAGTGAATTTTCTTAGGAACGAGGACAGAGTCAGGTTCACTTGTACTCTGCCGAGAGACGACTGAAAATCTACGTAGTAAAAAGTTTTAGAAACCGTTAATTGATAATTCTCCACTTCCAACTTCCAACTTCTTATTTCTGAGTTCTAATTTCTAACTTCTTAATCAATATGAAACACATTTATTTTTTAATTGGACTTACCCTGGCCATATTCATGGCCGGATGTCAGGGAACAATGGTCAAAGTGGATTCCCTGAAGGTAGAAATGCAGGAGAATCCCCAGGGAGTAAGCACATCGACGCCCCGATTCTCATGGCAGATCACCTCTAACCAACCTGACTTGCAGCAGGAAAGCTATCAGATTCAGGTGGCCGGATCGGAGCAGGATCTGGAAAAAGGAAACAACTTGTTATGGGATTCGGGAATCGTTACTAGTGATGTATCGATTCTTATCCCTTATACGGGAGAAACACTTTCTCCGAAAGAAGTATATTACTGGCGGGTAAAAGTAACTACCAATCAGGGAGAAACAGCCTGGAGTAAGATCAACCACTGGGCTATGGCCCTGCCGGACATTGCCGGCTGGCAGGCCAAATGGATTGGCGAAAATGCGCTTTCAAATCCGGGTGAAACAGATAAAGGAAATACCCGTCTGGCTGCCCGTTATCTGCGAAAACCTTTCGACAGTAAACAGAAGGTAAAACGTGCAGTGCTTTACATCTCCGGGCAAGGCGCCTATGAGGCTTATATAAATGGAAAGCGAGTATCGGATGACGTTCTTGCCCCCACGGTTTCATGGTATCCTGAAAAAGTGTATTACAACGTATATGATGTTACTTCCCTGATTCAAAGAGATAGTAATCTATTGGGAGTAAAATTAGGTAACGGTCGCTATTTCGGTATGCGTGAATCTCCAACCCAGGTATTCGGTTTGCCTCGACTACTGGCACAACTGGAAATTGAGTACAGTGACGGTTCAACAGATGTTATTGTCAGCGATGAATCCTGGAAAGTCACCTCCAGGGGCCCCATCATCGCCAATAACGAATTCGACGGAGAAGAATATGATGCCCGGATGGAGCTTCCCGGATGGGATAAGATCAGTTACGACGATACTACATGGAAACAGGTCGATATAATGTCTTCACCCGGAGGGACACTTACCGCACAACCCAATCCGAATATCCGCGTACAGGAAGAACTGACACCGGTAGCTATCACAAAACTGACCGACGGGAAATTTATTCTGGATATGGGACAGAATATGGTAGGCTGGATAAAGATCAACAGGTTAAATGGGAAAAAGGATCAGCCCGTTACAATGCGGTTTGCAGAAATGCTCAATCCCGACGGGACACTCTATATGGCAAATCTCAGGGGTGCCAAGGTTACCGATATCTATACCCCCGCGGAAGACGGGGAATTCAGCTGGGAACCCTCCTTCGTTTATCACGGATTCCGGTTCGTGGAAATCTCGGGGCTGGATCATCAACCGGCACTATCTGACTTCACCGGCAGGGTTATTTATGACCAAATGGAAACGACCGGTCAATTTGAAACATCCGACGAAATCATCAACCAAATATTCAAAAATGCCTATTGGGGTATCCGCGGAAACTACAGGGGTATGCCCACCGACTGTCCACAGCGTGACGAACGTCAGGGCTGGCTGGGCGACCGTGCGACCGGCTGCTTCGGAGAGGCGTTCGTGTTTGACAATGCCCTGCTCTACAGCAAATGGTTGCAGGACATCGAAGACTCCCAAAGCCCGGAGGGAAGCATTTCGGTGGTCTCCCCGCGGTACTGGACAATCTACAACGACGACGTGACCTGGCCGGCCGCCTATTTCTACGGAACTAAGATGCTCTGGCAACAGTATGGAGATACGGAGCCGGTAAAAAGACACTATCCGTCCATGAAACGCTATCTGGAACGCATTCAACAGGTATCGATGCAGGATTATATCCTCACCAAAGATACATACGGCGACTGGTGCATGCCGCCCGAATCGCAGGAACTCATCCACTCGCAAGACCCCACCAGGAAAACCGCCGGAGCAGTACTCAGTACCACCATGTATTACAGTCTGTTGGATCTGATGAGCGAATTTGCCCTGCTCACCGGAAATGAGAAAGATATAGCCGGATACCGGGAGCTGGCATCAAAAATCAAAGAAGCATATAATGCCCGTTTTTTCAATACCGATTCAGCTTTGTATGACAATAATACCGTCACAGCCAATATACTTTCGCTTCGTTTGGGATTGGTTCCTGAAGGATATGAGCAAAAGGTATTCGACAATATCGTACGCAAGACAGAGGTGGATTTCAACGGTCATGTTAGCACAGGAGTATTGGGAATCCAGCACCTGATGCGCGGTCTGACGGAACAGGGAAATGTAGATCTGGCCTACAGGATCGCCACCAACCATACCTATCCCAGTTGGGGATACATGATTGAAAAAGGGGCGACCACCATCTGGGAACTGTGGAACGGAGATACGGCCGATCCGGCAATGAATTCCGCGAATCACGTGATGTTACTGGGCGATCTGCTTATCTGGTTTTATGAGGATCTGGCAGGGATCAAAAACCACCCGGAAAGTACGGCTTATAAAAAACTGCTGATGGAGCCGAAATTCCCCGAAGGATTATCGCATGTAAAAGCCTCCTATAAATCGGTTTACGGAGAAATTAAAAGCGAATGGGAGAAAGAAAACGGAATATTCCATTGGGATATCACCATTCCCGGAAACAGTTCGGCCATCATCAGGTTGCCAAAGGACCTGAATGTGTCGACACCAACAGGGAAGGGTATAAGGAATGTTATGGAAACCGAAAGTGGAATTGAGATAGAATTAGGTTCCGGAAGTTACCGGCTCTCAAGTATATAAATTGATTTAATGATTTGACTGTGTTAGCTAAATCAATTCATAATTGATGGGATGAAATGACTAAATTTTCATTTGTTCATTTTTAGTTTCTCACTCTTGGTTTTTAGTTTTCCCGTCGTCTCCATTTAGAATTGATATAAATTACCGGAAGGGGTAAACTGTTTTGATTTTTTTGGTTAAAACAGTTGCCCCTTTCTCTGTATTCCCTAAATTTGCACTGTTATTCTCTTTTATCTGATTAACAGATAGATTTATATATGTATGCCCGCCCGGGCAGGTTGTCTTTTTTCGCCGTAAAGTATTTAGATACGGTGTTTGAGTATTATTCGGATTATTTGCTTCGCGTAATTTGTTTCCCTTATCGTAAATTATTGACTTCATTGCTGATTATTTAATTCTATTTAAACCACCATCTTTACCCTGGTAAGATGAATTTAAAAATCCACCAAATTTACTCATCATGAAAGTAAAAAACAATGACCGGGCTTTTTTCAGGCTCGTATTATCATTACTCTGCATCATTCTTTATTCGTGTGAAGGAGAAACGATAGAGCCCGATAAGGCCGGAAGATCCCTTCAACTACATGCGGAAATAGACGGATTAAAAACCCGTGCCGCCAATGCCTCGTGGGAACCGGATGATGCCATCGGGATCTATATGGTAAAGGCAGGCACAACTCTCAATTCATCAGCCATCAAAAAGAATGCAAAGTATGTGACTTCCGGTTCCTCATCCTTCGGGCCGGCCGATGACGCGGATGAGATCATTTTCCCTTTCAATGGTTCAAGTGTCGATTTTATAAGCTATTACCCTTATAATGAAAATATTAACGATTTACCGTATCCTGTTGATCTGACTGATCAGTCGGAACAGGCAGGTATAGACCTGATGTATTCTGACAACGCCAAAGGGTCTAACTCGAAAAATCCGAATGTACGAATGCAGTTCTCACACCAGTTATCCAAGATTGTGCTGAATATCGTCCATGGCAAGTTGTTCGATTTAAGCGACCTGTCGGTGATCATCTCTAACACCGGCACTTATGCTTCGTTCGACCTGGCTACAGGTACTCTTTCCGCAGCAACGGCTTACGGGGATATAGCGTTGAGAGTGGATACCGATGGATCGACTGCCGAGGCGATACTGCTGCCTGCAGGAGACATATCGGGGATGGATCTGTGGTTTATTATCGGGGAGGATACAGAAGTGTATAAATTCCCTTTGGCTGATGCCCTTGAGATCGACGCTTTCGAAAAATCTACCAAATACACCTACAATGTCACGCTGTTCACGGATGAAACCGTGGCGATCACCGATGGTAATATTACCGGCTGGACGGATGGTCCGTCGGAAAATGTAAAGGCTGAGCGGACAGAGGAGGATCCTCCCCTTATCAAAGGATCGAAGAAAAGCCCTTATACCGTGGCGGAAGCACAAGTTAATCAAGGCAAAACAGATGTATGGGTAGAAGGTTTTATTGTGGGGTCATTTGCAGGTACGATTAATAATTTTTTCCCGGGAAATACAGGTACATCGACTACCAATATCGCTATCGCAGATACCCAGGATGAGACCAATATTGATAAAATGATTCCAGTCAATTTATCAGAAGCAGCATCCGCCGTGAGAAACGCCCTGAATATTCCTGATAACCCCGGAAACGTAAATAGAAAAGTGAAGATAAGAGGAAATCTGGAGAATTATTTTAGCGCGCCCGGCTTAAGGAATCCTAAAGAATATCAGTTCATTGATCCCGAATAATGGATAAACCCCAGTCCAATTCTTGCGAAGATGGCGCAAGAATTGGACAGCCGGGGGAACTCCTAAAAATAAACATTAAAATCTTTTATTGAAAAGCAATTATAAGACAAAAAATAACAAAGACTTTAAACTCCTTCCACATGAGAAATACCCGTGCAATGGCATTCGCTCCTACCGGATGATTCCACAATTCTGACAAATATCAATTAGCACCATTTTCGCATACAAAACTTTCATTTTATCATACTTATACCGTTATAAAACCAAAAAAGATTATTTTTGCAATTTATATAAACTTTTGCAAGAGAACAATCTGTATTGTTCTTTTATTAATATAGCACCTATGGCTGAAAACTTATTCGTCAGAAAAGATATTACACAGCTTCAGAAAGAAGTAGAAGGGTCTAACAATCCGTTAAGAAGACACTTAACGGCCACAAACCTGGTTATGCTGGGAGTAGGCGGAGTAATAGGCGCCGGCATTTTCGTATTAACGGGAACAGCCGCTGCTTTACATGCAGGACCGGCCATATCCGTAGCATTCATTGTCTCGGCATTCGGATGCCTGTTGGCCGGACTCTGCTATGCTGAATTCGCCTCGATGATCCCTGTTTCGGGTAGCGCGTATACGTATGGTTATGCAACGATGGGCGAATTTGTGGCGTGGATCATCGGTTGGGATTTGATTCTGGAATACCTCTTCGGCGCTTCAGCAGTAGCTGTCGGTTGGTCGGGATACATCGTCAGTTTTTTTGCCGACTTTGACATTCATTTACCATCGGTAATTTGTGAAAGCCCATTCGCTTACGGCTCTTCGGGCTTATATGCAACCGGCGCCATCATTAATTTCCCAGCCGTTTTCATTATTACGGTCATAACAACTTTATTGGTGATGGGAATAAAAGAATCCGCAAAATTCAACAATATCATTGTAATGGTGAAAGTGATTGTTATTTTGCTATTTATTGGATTCGGACTATCGCATATTCATGTGGAGAACTGGCAACCCTTTATCCCTGAAAATACCGGTACATGGGGAGAGTATGGATGGTCCGGCATTCTGGCAGGAGCTGCCGTGGTTTTCTTTGCTTACGTCGGATTCGACGCCGTATCCACTACATCGCAGGAAGCAATCAATCCAAAACGGGACATGCCTGTGGGGATTCTCGGAACATTGGTGATATGCACCATTTTATATATGGGAGTAGGATTGGTACTCACCGGTATTGTCAACTATAAGGAACTGAACGTAGCTGCTCCTATCGCTCTGGCGATTGATCATGCGGGAGAAGAGTTATTCTGGTTGCGTCCCATTATTAAAATCGGTGCGATTGCAGGATTAAGTTCCGTGATACTGGTATTGCTACTCGGACAATCGCGCGTATTCTACACGATGGCCAAAGATGGGCTGCTCTGGAAAAGCTTTTCAAAAACACATCCCAGATTCAGAACGCCTCATATTACCACTATTGTTATCGGAATAACCGCCGGATTAATTGCAGGATTATTTCCCATTGAAATGCTCGGGCACATGGTTTCTATCGGAACTTTACTGGCATTTATCATCGTATGCATAGGTATTATCATCCTGCGAAAAAAGGAACCGGACCTCCCCCGCGCCTTCAAAACGCCCTGGGTTCCTTTTATTCCGATCTTAGGGACCGTATGCTGTCTTGCTCTGATGGCCTCATTACCGTTAGACGCATGGTTGCGGTTAATCGGATGGATGGTAATCGGGATCATGATCTATTTTCTGTACGGACGACGCCATAGCCGTGCAAGGAAAGCATTGAAAGAGAGAAAATGACTTTGACGGAGATGGGACAGCCTGCAAAGCTATTTAAACTCCTTCCACATGAGAAGTGCCCGGGCAATGGCATTCTCTACCAAAGGCCCCATAATGGCATATCCCTCCTTGTTTGGATGGACACCGTCTTCCGACAGTTCTTTAGGCAGACCATCCCGCTCATCGGTCATGGCAGAGAAGAAATCGCAATAGACAGCCCCCCGTGTGCCGGCATACTGCTTAATACGTTTGTTTAATTCCACAATTTTAGGAGCCGGCTCCAAACCGGGGCGCCAGGGATAGTCGTATGCAGGGAGAACCGAACACAACACCACCTGTATGCCATGCGCCTGTGCCAATTCCGTCATAGAATGGATATTGTCTTCGATCATTTCCAGTGTCGACGGGCCTGTATTACCGGCAATATCATTTGTTCCGGCCAGGATCACCACCACTTTAGGCCATAACTTAAGTACATCCTGACGGAAACGGAGCAACATCTGCGGTGTAGTCTGTCCACTAATCCCCCGGTTGATATAGGGACGACCCTCAAAAAATTCAGGTACCTTTTCTTTCCAACCCTGTGTAATGGAATTACCCATAAAGACCACCCGATCATCACATGTTTTCGCGGGTCCCAGCTTCGCATTATCTTCCCTGAACCGATCCAGGTTCGCCCAGTCCTGAGCTTCTGCACACAATATACCATTCATCACAAATACCAATGCAAGAAACAATTTTTTTACATTCATCCTATTTATATTTTTAATTGTATTGAATCCCGTTTTCGAATGTCAAAAATAGTTATTTAATTGCTGATTCGACACAGGGTTCATCGACTTATTTGAATGATATATCGATTTTAAGACCTAAAAAAAACTAAAAACACTTTCAACATTACTTTTTCTCTACATTAATCGGTACTTTTGAACGTTTTTGTTAAGCTAAATGAGCAAAGTCAGGCTCGTTTGAATGTTTTCGATAAATGGGCACATAGTCAAAACTTGTTTTGACTATGTTGAGCGTAGAACTATTTCGTTAAGTGAGAGCATAGCAAATAAATTTGCTTTGCCGAACGCAAAACTGAAAGTTGAGGAGCGAAGGCGACTTAGATAGTCTAAAGGATTTGAAATAGTGCAATAAAATTGAAAACGACTAACTTTGGTGAAAGATTTTTGCGCGGGATATATAGAGTAAAGAACAAGGAGAGTAAAGAACAAGGAAAGAGATTTTATTTGAGGTGATGATATATTAATCTGCTAACGGGTTAATCCCGACAAGTCGGGACAAGTCATGATGATGTGGTAATGCGCATTACGCATGTTGACCGGTAAGAAGATAGTAACGCAATTGTATGAACAAAAAAACGAAAATAATTGTTTTTGCCTCCATTGCAGTGTTGATCCTGGGGATGGCATTCTTCCCAAAGATCAAGCAATTGTTTACCGGCAGTCAGGATGATGTACCTGTTCAACTCAGTACGGCCGGTGGCGGTGGCAGATCGGCACTGATGGTGAATGCGACAGTACTGAAACCCCAAACGTTGAACAATATGTTCCGGATCACAGGAATTTTACTGCCGGACGAGGAGGTAGACCTTACGTTCGAGTCATCAGGAAAGATCACCAACATCTATTTCCAGGAAGGTTCTTATGTGCAAAAGGGGGCATTGCTGGCAAAGGTAAATGATGCTCCGTTACAGGCTGAACTCAAAAAACTGGAATCCCAGTTGCCGCTGGCAGAAGACAGATTGTATCGTCAACAGACACTCCTTGAAAAAGATGCTATCAGTCAGGAAACATACCAGTCGGTCGCTACCCAGCTAGAAACGTTGAAAGCCGATATTGAGCTGGTCAAAGCACGTATTCAGCAGACCGAATTGCGGGCTCCCTTCGACGGAATGATCGGCTTGCGACAGGTAAGTGAAGGAGCCTATGCTTCATCTTCAGTCGTAGTCACTACTCTCACAAAAATCTCACCCCTTAAGATTGAATTTTCTCTTACCCAGAATTTCGTGAATACAATCAAACCGGGAACAGAAATTTATTTCTCGGTAGAAAACGATCTGGAAGTATATAATGCCACTGTTTATGCCGTAGAATCACGGTTAGACGTACAAACCCTCAGTCTGTTTGCGCGTGCCCGCTACCCTAATACTGACGGGAAGATGAAACCAGGTCAGTCAGCCAGCGTCCGGATCAATCTGGATCAGATCGACAATGCCATCGTCATACCAAGCATTTCCAGTATCAAGGAAATGGGGCGCGATATAGCCTATTTGTACGACAACGGAATAGCGAGAGAAGTGGAAATCGTTACAGGCATGCGTACATCCTCTTCCGTGGAAGTGATCAGCGGCTTGAGTATAGGCGACACGCTTCTGACCACCGGTGTGATGCAATTACGAAACGGAATGCCGGTACAAATCGGTCAAATGGTTGAAAACAGAGCAGATTAATATAAGATGAACTTATCTGAATTAAGTATAAAGCGACCGGTTTTGGCTACGGTATTGGTGCTGATTATTATCATTTTCGGCATGATCGGCTATACCAGTCTCCCTGTTCGTGAATATCCCAATGTAGACAATCCTATTATTACCGTACAGGTATCCTATCCTGGCGCCAATGCAGAAGTAATTGAGAACCAGATCACAGAACCGTTGGAACAGAATATCAACGGTATTCCGGGAATCCGCTCGCTGATGAGCCAAAGTAGCCAGGGCAGTTCACGGATCACCGTAGAGTTTGAGCTGAGCGTGGATATGGAGACCGCTGCAAACGACGTGCGGGATAAGGTCTCTATCGCTCAGAGATACCTCCCCCGCGATGTCGATCCACCTACGGTATCGAAAGCCGATGCCGATTCCGATCCTATCATGCAGATCACCATACAGAGTCCTGTCCGATCAATGCTGGAACTCTCCGAAATTGCCGATCTCACTGTCAAAGAACGGCTGCAAACTATTTCCAACGTAAGTGCCGTGGAGATATGGGGTGAATACCGGTACGCAATGCGTTTGTGGCTCGATCCCCTCAGGATGGCTGCGTACAATATTACACCCATAGATATTAAAAACGCGTTGGACAGGGAAAATATAGAACTTCCTGCCGGGAGCATTGAAGGCGACCATATAGCACAATCCATACGTACTATGGGATTGATGCAGACTCCGGAAGATTTCAACAACCTGATTCTGGTAGAGAATGACTTCCGTATTGTGCGTTTCCGCGACGTGGGATATGCAGAACTGGATGCGGCCAACCGCCAGAATATCCTTAAAAGAAACGGGGTGCCTATGGTAAGTTGTGTGATCATCCCGCAACCGGGCGCCAACCATATCAATATTGCCGATGAGGTAAGGACACGTATGGAACAAATGAGGAAGGATCTTCCTGAAGATGTGATCATAGATGTAGCATTCGATAACACCCGGTTTATCAGGGCTTCTATCAATGAGGTAGAAACCACGGTAATTATCGCTTTCATTCTGGTCGTATCCATTATCTTTATATTCTTACGGAACTGGCGTGTGACACTGATCCCTGCACTGGTGATCCCCATCTCGCTTATCGGAATCTTTTTCGTGATGTATCTGGCCGGGTTCTCTATCAATGTGTTGTCGATGTTGGCAGTCGTATTGGCTGTAGGGCTGGTAGTAGACGATGCCATCGTAGTGACTGAGAATATTTTCCAGAAGGTAGAGAATGGAATGGATCCAGAGGAAGCGTCTATCATAGGATCCAAGGAAATATTTTTTGCCGTGGTTTCAACCACCATCACGCTGGTGGCCATATTCTTTCCGATTGTTTTCCTGGAAGGAATGACGGGACGGCTATTTCGCGAATTCAGTATCGTGATCTCAGGTGCAGTTATTATCTCATCTTTCGTCGCCCTCTCTTTTGTGCCAATGCTCTCATCCAAAATGCTCGCCAGAAGACGGAAAAAGAATAAGCTTTACGAGAAGACCGAGGTAATCTTCGATAGCATGAATCGGTTTTACGACAAATCACTGCGTTCGTTCCTGCGCCATAAATGGCTGGTAATACCTGTTATTGCAGTTTCTGCCGTGTTTATTGTCTTTTTGTGGAATACGATCCCAGCGGAGATGGCTCCTTTGGAAGACCGCTCTGTAGTGATGGTCAGAAGTTCTGCTCCGGAAGGGGCCACCTACGAATTCATCAGGGACTATACTGATCGCATCTCACAGATAGCCGACTCTGTCGCTCCTGAAAGAGAATCGAACATTAATATAACCCGCGGTGGATTCGGTATGGTCCGTTTAGTATTGCCTGACATGCGCGAACGCGAACGCAGCCAGATGGAAATAGCCGATGCCCTTACCATTGCCGTAAGGAATGAGACCGCTGCCCGCGCATTCGTACAGCAGCAATCCACTTTTGGTGGCCGGCGTGCCGGTATGCCGATACGTTATGTATTACAGGCACCCAATATTGAAAAATTACAGGAATTTATTCCTCCTTTCATGGACAGGATGAATGCAAGTCCTCACTTCCAGATGAGCGACGTAGACCTGAAGTTTACCAAACCGGAGACGAGGATACTTATTGACCGTGATAAAGCGGCTATGTTGGGAGTAAGCACCCGCGATATCGGACAAACCCTGCAATATGCGCTTAGCGGCCAGCGGATGGGGTATTTCTATATGAACGGAAAACAATACCAGATCCTGGGTGAGATCAACCGCCAGCAACGCAATACGCCGGTCGACCTAAAAACCATTTACATCAAGAATAACGTCGGACAAATGATCCAGATGGACAACCTGGTGAAACTGGAAGAATCGGTTGCCCCTCCTCAACTCTATCGGTATAACCGTTTCAATTCGGCTACTATCTCCGCGGGGCTCGCACCCGGTTATTCATTGGGGCAAGGACTGGAAGAGATGGACAGGATCGCCTCCGAAGTGCTGGACGAAACATTCAGAACTGCCCTCGAGGGCGAATCCAGAAACTTCCGGGAGAGTTCATCCAGCCTTCTCTTCGCTTTTATTCTGGCCATTGTATTGATTTTCCTTGTGATGGCTGCACAATTCGAGAGTTTCAAAGATCCGTTTGTCATTATGTTCACGGTCCCCCTCGCCCTGTTCGGTGCACTTCTGTTCATGTGGCTATTCGGCATCACAATGAATATTTACAGTCAGATCGGGATCATTATGCTTATCGGATTGGTTACCAAGAATGGTATCCTTATCGTGGAGTTTGCCAACCAGCGCCAGAATGCCGGCATCAATAAACTCAGAGCGATCATTGATGCGTCATTACAGCGGTTACGTCCTATTCTGATGACCAGTATTTCTACTATCCTTGGGTTACTGCCTCTTATGTTCGCTACCGGTGAAGGAGCCAACGGGCGGATCGCAATGGGTACGGCCGTAGTGGGTGGATTGCTTATCTCTACCTTGCTCACTCTCTTCCTCATCCCGGCCATGTATATCTATCTCTCTACCGATAGAGAAGTAAAGGAGATGAAAAGATTGAAGAGAAAACAAAGAGATATGGAGCAAGAATAATGTAACAAACAACGTTCAACGGAGTGAAACGTAGTTAAATGTGTCAAGAAGACTAATTAATAAAGAAGTCAAGAAGTTTAAAATATTGAATCTTAAATCTTGAATTTCTATAGTCTTAGTTCCTGATTCTTGGCTCCTGGTTCTCAAATAATGGTAATTGATAATTTGTAATTGAAAACAGACTATATGATGATAAAGAATGTGCCGTTACTGCTCTTTCTCCTGCTTGCTTCCGCTGTATCCGCACAGCCTGTGATGGACTTGCAGGAATGTCTGAGGATTGGGCTGGAGAACAATTATGATCTGCGTATAGTACGCAATGAAGAGTTGATCTCAGACAATAATGTCACATTGGGAAATGCCGGATTCCTGCCGGAAGTCAGTCTTAACTCCGGTTATAATCTGCGCAACAGCAATTCCGATCAGTATCCTGCAGAAGGAGGAGAGGCTATAGAAACTCGTAATTCCAATACACAAACGTTGGATGCCGGACTGAATCTCAATTGGACACTCTTCGAAGGTTTCCGGGTGCAAACCAACTATCAACGACTGAAAGAGTTACAAACTGTGGGGGAATTAAATACCCGGTTGGCGGTGGAAGAGTTCATAGCCAACCTTACGGCGGAATATTATAACTATGTGCAACAGCAGATACGCCTGGGAAATCTCCAATATGCGGTATCCCTTTCCAAAGAAAGATTACGTATAGTGGAAGCCCGCTATCAGGTGGGTTCTCTTTCGCAACTCGACTTGCAACAGGCGAAGGTCGATTTCAATGCGGACAGCTCACTGCTTATCCAGCAGTACGAGATACTTAACAGTTCAAGGATACGGTTGAATGAGATGATGGGAGGTGATGTGGAGCAACACTTCCTGGCAAAAGACACCACTATTCTCTTCGATGCTTCTTTGTCGAAAGAAGAACTGTTCAATCAGGCGATGCAACATAATACGGTTCTCTTGCTGACCGGAAAGAACAAAACACTGAGTGAACTGGATCTGAAAAGTCTGAGAAGCCGTAATTATCCTTATCTTCGACTGAATACCGCTTATGGCTTCACCCACTACAATTACAACACCGGCACATTCGACAGGCAACGTACCTGGGGTCCTAATGTTGGACTCACACTTGGTTATACTATCTTCGACGGATTCAATCGCCGAAGGGAACAGAAAAATGCCGAGATCACCGTCCAAAACCGTGAATTGCAGGTAGAACGGAACAAATTAGCGCTGGAAAGCGATTTCGCAAATATGTGGATGGCCTATCAGAATAATATAGAATTGACCAATCTGGAACTCGAAAGTTTAGGAAATGCAGAGTTGAATTACGAAATCGCCATGGAACGGTACAAAATTGGCGACCTCTCCGGGTTAGAATTACGTGAAGCGCAAAACAGCCTGCTCGAAGCGGAACAACGACTTCTCACCGCACAATACAACACTAAACTTTATGAGATATCACTGCTCCAAATTAGCGGAAAAGTCGGAGAATATCTGGAATGAAGAGATAAGGGATAATGGACAATGGACAGTTGACAATGGACAGTTGGCAGTGAATAAGGGACTGGGAAAAGAAGGAGTAAGGGAGACTGAACAACCAATAGTGACCGGGAGAAGGGATGACTGGGGAGATTGGGAAGACTGGGAGACTGGGGTGAGGAAGATTATAGAGGTGACTCCGTAAAAATATCATAACTAGAAATAAGTAAGCCGACTACTTCAGAATAATTATCCTGCCCTGAACTGACTTTATTTGTTTTCAGATAAGCATCATATACTCTATCCTGAACATCTGACAAGGATTCGTCTCTCGCCGCAAGCCAATGCTCCCGGTTTCGTCGCAGATCTGCAATAATCTCCGGCCGGATGGATGAAACCAGCGACTCATATTCCTCAGGAAGAAACTTGTGTGTATCGTTCAATACATACCGAAGCGTAGACAGATATGCACTGTATCGGATCTTTTCGTTACCGCTACGGGTACAGACAACAAATGCATACAGATTCGCCTCCGATTCGGTGGCAATACCGAACTGATGCGCCATTTCATGAGCTAAAGTAAACGGATAGGTAAAATTAAGGCTATAGTTATTTACATGGATTTCATTAAAGAATGGGCCGAAATAGCCGGAAACACCCATTTTCGAATAGACCGATTCGAACATCATCGGCTTTGGGTTCCTTTTCCCGTTGGGATAAGATATTCTTAACGTCTCATACATTATACGATACGATAACTCAATTTCTCGCCGTACTTCTTGCCTGTCCATATCTGTACAATCGGTATAGTAAAGGTTCGCCCGGTCAATAAACCGGACAGCAAAATCTCTGAAGATTTCCGGATCAAATGCCATTTCCTCCACATCGCTCCGACCATAGAAGTCTTCCCGGAAATAAGCAATCCCCCAACTAAAATAGAACCAGAAGACGATAACCATCATAAACCGGATCAGCGAAAAAAGAAACTTCGAAAAGGAGATCTTTCGCATGATGACGAACAGGATCAGTTTTATCAACAGCAGCACCGCCACGATCAGAAATATATCGTATAACGAAAAGGAGAAAATATTCGAGATAAAAGAGAGCACTATGGCTACAACGGGATAAATCACACGCATATACCATTCCGAAAGCGTTGTGCTAAGGCTAAACAGAAAAATCATTACAAACAATGCACCAACACTGATCAGTAAAAGCAGAAACTGCTGCTTAGATACTTTATCTCTATGTTTTGATATCATACTAACTCTTCCGGTAAACAAAACACCCCACTTCCGACGAATGATCCTGTACATAAGTTTCAGGATGCTCTTTCCTCAGTACCCATACTATCATAAAATCACCTGCTGCTGCACCGGTATAAATAATTCCAAACAACAGCATCAGTCCACTGCCGTTGAAAAGCGATATAACGGCCGGCACGATTCCCAGTAGTAGCGCCGGCATCAATGCACCCAGGAAATAATGCTTTATCTTTAGTGGTTCCTTGCAATGGCAATAAGGTGTAAGCATCTTCCACATCACTCCAAACCGAATGCTTTTAAACCCCTTCTTGGCAAATAAACCGAAGAAAAAACCGTGGATCAGTTCATGCAGAACAATACCGACTAAGAATAATAATACAAATAACAGACTTTGTTGCAGCGATAATGAGAACTCCGGCCTCCATATAAAGTAAAAAGGAATGCCGAACAATATTGCCGCGGCAATGGTAATCGCCAACGAAATACGACTTGCAGTATGGATGTTGATCGTTTTCAGTTCTTTCTCGTAATCCTCAAAATTTTCCATTATCAAGATGATAAGTTCAATTGCAGATCTTCCATGTTAGTTCTCTTCCACACCCTGTAAAAACAGAAAATCCATAAATCATAAGTGTAAAACGATAATTAGGTAATATTTTGAACACGAGTGAGCTTTTTTAGCCTACCATACTATCCATTGTTTCACATACTTCATAGCAAAGATAAAACTTAACTTCTGAATTGTATACTATGAACAAAAAACTTTTACCTTTGCAAAGTATATAAGGGAATGGAACTTCCCTGTTATAAACCGCTAATATAAATAGCTGATAGTTCCTACTTGATTAATCAATAAAAATAAAGATTATGAGTAGGAATTTTGTATTTGTAGACTTCCCGGTTGGCGGTAAGACTCCCAGAAATAAAGGAATAATATCTGCTCATGTAGTAACTACATGGGCTATACCTGTTTGTATATATTTATTTTAAAATAATTGACTTATGAAGATTACAAAAGTAGAAGCAATCGAAGTGCTCGATTCAAGAGGAAATCCAACAATAGAAGTAGATTTAACATTAGAAGACAGGGCACATGCCTGTGCCATGGTTCCCAGCGGTGCATCGACAGGGGAACGGGAAGCAACCGAACTTCGCGATGAAGACAAAAGCCGTTATGGAGGTAACGGAGTTCTCAAAGCGGTAGAAAATGTAAACGGACTTATTGCCAAAGAAATTACCGGCAGATGCTTTATCAACCAACGGGAACTTGATTCCCTGATGATTGATCTGGACGGCACGCCAAACAAGTCCAAACTTGGCGCAAACGCAATACTTGCCGTGTCGATGGCTTATGCCCGTGCAAAAGCAATAAGTATGGGACTGCCGTTGTACCAATACCTTGGCGGGAGCAATGCCCATATATTGCCCGTACCCTGTATGAATGTGATCAACGGAGGAAGGCATGCCGATAATAATATAGATTTTCAGGAATTTATGATTGCTCCACATAATGCGCCAACTTTTAAAGAAGCGATACGTATAGGCGAAGAAGTATTTCACTCTCTGAAATCTGTCCTTAATATAAAAGGGTACAGTACGGGAGTAGGCGATGAAGGCGGCTTTGCCCCTAATTTGAAATCCAATGAGGAAGCAGTGGAAGTTATTCTTGAAGCTATTACCAAAGCGGGATATAACCCTGATACAGATATAAGTATCTGTCTTGATCCGGCTACCAGTGAGTTATGGGATAATGGTAAATATAAGTTGTCTAAAAGCACGGGGAAAATTCTGTCGAGCGATGAAATGATAAAATTATGGGAAAATTGGATAAAGCAATATCCGATTGTTTTGCTTGAAGACGGACTGGCTGAAAATGACTGGATAGGATGGCAAGCCCTTACCAAGGAATTGGGTAGTAAAATAGAGCTTGTAGGAGATGACCTGTTTTGTACCAACAAAAAAATATTACAGGAAGGCATTAATAAAGGTGTGGCAAATTCCATACTGATCAAACTAAACCAAATAGGAACGGTAACGGAAACCTTAGAAACAATGGAAATAGCCCGGAATAACGGGTATAACTGTTTCGTTTCACACCGTAGCGGGGAAACGGTCGATACATTTATTGCCGACCTGACAGTCGGATTAAATGCAGGTCACCTCAAAACAGGTAGCGGATGTCGCGGCGAACGTATCGAAAAATTCAATCAATTTCTGCGCATCGAGTATCAACTGAAAGGAAGCTCTGTTTTCGCAGGCAAGAAAACATTTAAGCATGTTCGTTGATGTATGGTCAAACATTATTCACAACCACCCACACCACATCAACAAATTATCACATCAGCAAATCATATAAACCTTCCCACCTAACCACTTACAACTGTAGCGCTTTCTTCGCCCAGAATGTTTGCGTAGCGCCTCGCACAAAAAGGTAGAGGATAAACGCCAGCCAGAGGCCGTTATTTCCCCATAATGGAGTCATGAGAAAATAGCAGGCGAAAAAGACAATAGACGAAAGGATCATCGCGTTGCGCATCTCGGCGGAAGCGGTCGCACCGATAAAGATGCCGTCCCACAAGAAAGCGGCAAAGCCGACAACAGGAATCAGGACTGTCCAGAACATAAAATCTTTGGTGTGCTCGATAATATCAAGGTCGTTGGTCATGATACGCAATATCGGATCGGGAAAGAGCATATAGATCACTACAGCAGCAAGACTCACTATCAATCCCCAGAAAAAGACCCTGCGGATCATCCATTGCAGGTACTCCTGGTTCTTTGCTCCATAAAACCGTCCGGTCAACGCTTCACCCGCATAGGCAAAACCATCCATAAAATAGGAGAACAGCATAAAGAACTGCATTAGCAAAGCATTCACAGCCAATATAGTCTCTCCCATTCCTGAAGAGGCGAAGGTGAAAAAGGTAGTCACCAAGGTCAACAAAAAAGTACGGACAAAAATATCACTGTTCACCCTGAAATACTCCCGTATGGCTTGTCTGTCCCAAATAGTCTCTTTGCGGATGTATTTTCGTAACCGGCGATAGTACTTCCACCAGAAACCGGCTGCCACCATCAGCGAGATAACTTGTGAAAGTGTTGTTCCTAATGCGATCCCTTCGATCTTCATCCCGAAGCCGAACACAAAAAGTATGCTCAGGACAATATTAAGCAGGTTATTCAATATGGCGATGAGCATCGGGATCCTTGCGTTCTGCATACCGATAAACCACCCCTTGAAGGCATACATCCCCAGCACTGCCGGTGCTCCCCACACCACGATACGAAAATAGGTCATCACATGTTCCGTTGATTCGGGGCCGGACTGTATCAAACCGGAAGCCAACATTCCGATAGGATATTGCAACAATATGATCAGCAGCCCTGCCCCCAGGCCGATCGCCAGCGAACGAATAAACGCATTCATCACCTCCGGAAAATTCCGGGCTCCCAATGCCTGGGAGGCAAACCCACTGGAACTCATCCGAAGAAAGCCAAAGTTCCAGTAGATCATATTAAAGATATTGGCACCGAGTGCAATGGCTCCGATATATACAGCCGACCCAAGCCGGCCGGCAATGGCAATATCAATCATCCCCAGCAAGGGAACAGTGATATTGGTAATGATATTGGGAAGGGCAAGCCTGAAGATTCTTTTGTCCATTGGCGCAAAAATACGTCAAAAAGGCGATATTCCCGAATTTTACCGGTTATTATCTTTTTGACCGTATCAACGATCTGATAGTTATTAAACCGCTACCCACCTGATTATTCATTATGCCGTCCTATTTATATTCCTGTATCTTTTGGGAGTTACCCCGGTTCGTTTTTTGAAAAATTGCGTAAAAAAGGATGGGTTGGCAAAATTCAGTTCATCCGATATCTGGAGAATGGTCATATCGGTTGTGGTAAGCAAAATACGCGCATTGATCATGGTATGAAGGTCAATACATTCTTTGGCTGTAAACCCGCTGATTTCTTTACATACCACCGATAAATACCGGGAGGTGATGCATAGTTGTTCGGCGTAAAATTCAATATCCTTTTGCTCCCGGTAGTGTTTTGTTATCAATTGTATAAATTCAAAGTATAAAGTTTGTTTCCGGGAATAAGGCTGTTGATGTAATGGTTCTTTTTTCTTGTAGATCCCAATCACCTCATAAATAATGGCATACCCTAAGTTTCTTGTGATCTCTTCTCTACATGGATGATCTTTTCTGGAGTCATGCTCCTTCAGAAATTCACACATCTTTATCAGTTCTTCCAGCTCTTTCTCTTTCAATGAGATACATGGATTATCTTTGATAAAGAGGTAGAGAGGTGTCCTGGAGGGAATAGGAATCTCGGAATTGATCAAGAAATCGGGTGTACACGCTAGGGTATATCCCCTAAAGTCCGGACTTTTTCTTCTTATATATAGAATGTCATTGGGAAGGATTACGCCCATATCCCCCTTCTTCATATGATAACCCTGCGCTCCGATAACTATCTCTACCTCCCCTTCCAAACAAATGCACAAACCTGCGGCATCAACAATACGCGGGAACTGTTCTGCACCCAGCATATCGTATTCACTCCCGTTCAATACAAAACTTTCATAAAGGATATTATCCCCCTCTGCAAAGGAGAGGCGTTCAAAAGTATTCTGTTTTGAGAAACCTTGTTGCATGTTATTATTACTTTTTCAACTTTCTCAAGCATATCCGACGGAGTATATGTAACTAAATCATATAGTACACTTGCAAAAGTCAGTCATACATATTCCAAAAATAAACATTATTTAGACAAAAAACACTCAAGCTAAACGAATAGTTCCGAATTTAAACATTTTCAATGAAAGAACGGACATATTTATTCAAAACCGAACCCATACCTTTGTCGGCGAAAGAAAAAGAAGATGCAGGATGTGAGATTTAGGATTGGGAGACTGGGGAGATTGGGAGACAGAGATTGGGAGACAGAGATTGGGAGACAGAGATTGGGAGATTAGGAGACTGGAGTTTGATAGTTTTGAAATCCTGGAATCCTGAATTGAAAATCGACGTAGTCAAATCCTGAAATCTTGAATCTTGAATTTTGAATTTAAAATAATATGAAAAAGATTGTAATTATGTCCTTGTGCGGATTGCTTCTGATCACTACCGGATGCAAGCAGCAAAAAGAACAGAAAGAGGTTATCAAAACAGTAAAAGTCGATATGGCTGCCACTTATGGTGAAAAGAAAACTGTTTCCTTTCCGGGTAAGGTAAAGGCGGCATCGGAGGTGAATCTGGCTTTTCGTATAAGTGGACCGATCACAAAGGTCAATGTGACGGAAGGACAATTTGTCCGCAAAGACCAGGTGCTGGCCGAAATGGACTCACGCGATTATGCCGTACAGCTTTCGGCTACGGAAGCGGAATACAAACAGGTAAAAGCAGAGGCGGAGCGCATTATCCAATTGTATGAGAAGCAGAGCATATCGGAAAACGATTATGACAAAGCCGTGTCGGGTCTGCAACAGATTATGGCAAAATATAATGCCCATCAGAATGCCTTGTCCGATACCAAACTGAGAGCGCCTTTCGACGGTTATATTCAAAAGCGTTATTTTGATAGAAACGAAACGGTAAGTGCCGGGATGCCTCTCTTTTCAATGATCAGCGCTGAAACACCGGAAGTGGAGATCAATATTCCTGCCGGTGAATTCATTCAACGCGATCAATTCGATTCCTATAGTTGTTATTTTGAACTCTATCCTGACCGGACTTTCCCGTTGGAGCTGATATCCATTAACCGGAAAGCAAATCTCAACCAGCTTTACACCGTCCGACTCCGGTTCAAAGAGAATCCTCATTCTTCAATGCCTTCGCCCGGAATGTCGACGATGGTGACGATCCGGTACAAGCCGGAAAACACAACCATGGTTTCCATCCCCCTTACAGCCATGTTTGAGGTCGATAACACACCTACTGTATGGGTGTATGATGAACGGCTACAAATAATCAATGCCCGTACTATCCGCATATCCGAGATATTGACCGACGGCACGATGATTGTGTCCGAAGGATTAAATGTGGGTGAGCAGGTAGTTTCGGCGGGAGTCCACAAATTATCGGACGGTGAAAAAGTGAAACTGTTGCCCCAGGCTACCAAAACCAATGTGGGAGGGTTGTTATGAATGATATAGGAAACTGGGCGTTGGGTAACCGGAAACTGGTTTATTTTCTGATAGTCGTACTGATAATCGGCGGGATATTCGCTTACTATAATATGAGTAAGCTGGAAGATCCGGAGTTAAAAGTCAAACAAGCAACAGTCATCACGCTTTACCCGGGCGCTTCGTCCCATCAGGTAGAGCTGGAAGTGACCGATATATTGGAGAAAAGCATCCGTTCGATGAAAGGGATCGGGGATGTTTACAGCCGCTCGATGAGCGATATGTCAATGATTACAGTCGAACTGTCGACATTGGTGCAGAACGATGAAGTAGAGCAGTACTGGGATCTGCTTCGCCGCAAGGTAAACGACGTACAGGGAAATTTGCCGGAAGGCGCTTCCCCGTCTATTGTAATGGATGATTTCGGCGATGTGTACGGAATGGTATATGCCCTCACCTTTGACGGGTATGATAACCTGGAGGCGGGGAAATATGCGGAACTGATAAAAAAGGAGATACTGAAGATAGACGGTATATCTAACGTAACCATCTACGGAAAACGGGAAGCATCTATCGATATAGAACTCTATGAGGATAAGCTGGCCAACCTGGGTGTCCATCCGACAGAAGTACTTTCTACGCTGAACGGGCAGAACCGCACCATCTATTCCGGTTATTACGAAAGTGGTGATGCACGGATACGGGTATCGGTCAACGACAGGTACCGGACGGTGGATGATATCGGAGATCTTCTGTTACAGGGGCATGAGAACGACCAGTTACGGCTGCGCGATATTGCCCGCATCACCGAAAATTATACAAGTCCTGTCCGTAACGAGTTGAGATATGATAAAAAACAAGCACTGGGTATCTCTATCTCAGCTTTAAGCGAAACGGACATCACCAAAATCGGTAAACAGGTAGACAGGCTGATGGAAACATTGGAAGAGGAACGCCTGCCTGCCGGGATGGAGGTAAATAAGGTATTCTACCAGCCGGAAAGAGTCAATGAAGCCCTGAATGCATTTATCATTAACCTGATCGAATCGGTACTTATCGTAGTACTCCTACTGATCTTTTCGATGGGGTTCAAGAGCGGGCTTATTCTCGGTTTAAGTCTGGTCGTTACGGTATTCGGTTCGCTGATGATACTGGAGATATTCGACGGTACGCTGCAACGTGTCTCATTGGCTTCATTCGTATTAGCCATGGGGATGCTGGTCGACAACGCCATTGTGATACTCGACGGTATCCAGATTGACCTGCAACGGGGAGTGGAACGAAAAAAGGCGTTGACCGGCATTGGCAAGAAGACGGCAATGCCGCTGCTCGGGGCTACATTGATCGCGGTATTGGCATTCCTTCCTATCTTCCTGTCGCCCGACACGGCGGGCATTTATGTACGCGACCTGTTTATCGTACTGGCGGTTTCGCTTCTGTTGAGTTGGGTACTCGCGTTGACAATGATCCCTATCCTGGCAGACAGGTCGATAAAGATAAAAGAAGGTCAGGACCAAAAAGATCCTTACGACAACAAATATTACCGGGCTTTACGCAGAGTGCTGAACTGGACATTGTCGCACCGCATCATCACATTGGGCACAGGGCTCGTGCTGGTGCTTATCAGCGCATACTGTTACCGGTTCCTGCCGCAGGGATTCTTCCCCGACATGGACTACGACCAGCTCTACATCGAGTATAAATTGCAGGAAGGGCTCAACAGTACACGGACAAAAGCCGACCTGAGCGAGATAGAAGACTATCTGATTGCACGCGAAGATGTTACCCATGTAACCACATCTATTGGTGGTACACCCAGCCGATATAATCTCGTCAGAAGTATCGCCGACCCTTCGCTTTCATACGGGGAGCTAATTGTGGACTACACTTCGCCCAAAGCCCTGGTTTCTTCTATTGACGAGATACAGGGTTATCTCAATGAGCATTACCCCGATGCCTATATCCGGGTAAAACGCTACAACCTGATGTACAAGAAATTCCCTATCGAAATTGAGTTCCGGGGACCCGATCCCGAAGTACTCAGGGAGTTGTCGGCACAGGCAACCGGGATCATCAACGGCAGCCCCGTGCTATATATGCCCACGACCGACTGGGAACCCAAAGTACCGGTATTGATGATCGATTATAACCAGCCGGTCGCCCGGAATATCGGGTTAAGCCGACAGGATGTAGGATTATCGATCATGAGTGCGACGGACGGAATCCCTACGGGTGCCTTCTATGATGGAATCGAAAGCAAGACCATTACCGTTAAAAGTGTCGATAAAGACGGTAATCCGATAGAGTCGATCGAACATACACCTGTATTCAGCATGATACCTTCATTGACAGGTTTAGACAGGCAAACACTACAGGGATTAATCACCGGGGCTGTCTCGGAAGAAGAGGTGCTGGCTTCGGTGTTACAGACCGTTCCTTTAAGCCAGGCCTCCAACAGAGTCTATATCGACTGGGAAGAACCGGTGGTTATCCGCAGCAACGGCGAACGTGCAATGCGTGTGCAATGCTATCCGGTGCCCGGACAGGCCGTGGAAAACGCCCGGCAAACTATCGCACAGCAAATAGAAAATATCGACCTACCCACAGGATACAGCATGAAATGGGAAGGGGAACGAAGTGCGAGCGACGAATCGATGAAATACCTCTTCATGTATTATCCCCTGACGGTTATACTGATGATCGCCATTCTGATCATGCTTTTTAAGGACTATAAAAAGCCAATGATCATCATTCTATGTATGCCTCTACTGTTTATCGGGATCATCGCCGCCATTCTCTTATCCGGTAAAACATTCGGATTCGTCGCTATGGTGGCGGCATTGGGGCTGGTAGGCATGCTTATCAAAAACGGGATTGTACTGATGGATGAGATCACTTTGCAGATATCAGACGGAGTGGAACCGGTCAAAGCATTGATGGACAGTTCCGAAAATCGTTTCCGTCCCGTGATGCTCGCCTCATTGACAACCATTTTAGGGATGATACCCCTACTGGGCGATTCGCTGTTCGGCCCCGCTGCTGTGGTTATTATGGGGGGACTGCTGGTCGGTACACTGATCACATTGCTCTTCATCCCGGTGCTATATGCACTGTTCTTTAAGATTAAGATAAAATGATGTGATGATTTAGCGATTTAACGATGTGATGATTTTTTAAATGTGAATAATGTGTCAATGAGAATAATGTGACAGAAATTAGAACTAAGAAGTGGAAAGGTGGAAAAGTGATTAGGAATTTTGTGAAATCATAGAATCTTGAATTGAATTGTAAAACGACGCAGTCAAAATCAGCACAGCGAAATACTGAATTGAATTAACAATCGAGGTAGTCAATTCCCAAATCCCAATTCCCAAATCTTGGTTCTTGGGTCTTATGTCTAAAAAACAAACAAATATGAAACTAAAAATTATAATCATACTGATTTTCTTTTCTTTCTCTGTCCCCTCTGTGTTAATTGGACAAGAAATGACTTCTGTGCCCGGACAGGCAATGACCCTCGAACAATGTCGGGAATTGGCATTGGAGAACAATAAGGCAATATCTGTCGCATCACGTAACAAAGAGAAGGCCGAATATACCGTAAAGGCATACAGGGCCAATTTCTTCCCTAAGATTTCCGCATCGGGCAACTATCTCTATTCTGATACGAAGCTGAATAGTAGCCTGCCGGGAGGTTATCTTCCTACATTTGTTCCCGATCCTTCTACCGGACAATTGACACCGAATATTCTTAGGGGACCGGACGGGAATCCTGTCATAGGCACGGATGGCAATCCTATCTTCAACCAATATGCCTACTTTCCCGATATGGATATTTCAATGAATGTAAGAAATACCTGGATGGCGGGGCTACATGCTGAACAACCCATTTATACCGGTGGGAAAATAATCTCTGCTTACCGGATGGCGCAGATCGGAGATAAAATCGCCGGCCTGAACCAACAACTTTCCCGTACAGAGATTATTGTAAAAGCAGATGAAGCATACTGGACTTATGTAAAGACAAGAGAACTGATCATCCTGGCATTATCTTATCAACGGGTGGTCTCTGAACTTTTGCGGGATGTACAAAATGCGTGTGAAGTCGGCATGAAACATCATAACGATGTGTTAAAAGTGCAGGTAAAGGTCAATGAAGCCGAATTACAATTGCGACAGGCAGAAAACGGTCACAGGCTGGCACGCAAAAATCTTTGTTATGTAACGGGACTTCCACTCGATAGTGAAATTACACTACCCGAATCATTTGACCACTCCGTCGGTTTAGAAAGAAGATTTATGGGTGATTACACCTCCCGTCCCGAATATGCCATGCTCGAACAGCAGATACAACTGAAAGAACAGGAGATTAAACTCACTCGTAGTGATTTTCTTCCCAAAGTAGGTGTTGCAGCTAATTACGGCTATATAAACGGACTGGAATTAAACGGTTATAAACTCTTAGACGGTGCATCATTCTCTGCCATGATGTCCGTCAACATTCCTCTTTTCCAATGGGGAGAAGGACGTAATAAGATTCGTGCAGCTGAAACCGAACGGGCTATTGTCCAATTGCAACGTGATGATATTGCCCAACAGATGGAACTCGAACTGGCACAGGCCTTCGATAAATGGGATGAATCCGCTCTTGACGTACGACTGACAACCCGGTCACTGGAACAGGCACAGGAAAATATGCGGGTTAGTCAAGACCGTTACAAAGCCGGAATGGAAACGCTGACCGACTACATGGAGGCACAAACCGTCTGGCAGCGTGCGTGGATGGAACATGTCGAGGCATTGATCCGTTTACGACTGAACGAAACCTATTATTTGAAGGCGGCTGGAAAGTTATAGTACCATATCATTACTGTGAACAACTTTTGGGTACTGATATTGCAAAGTTCAGTACCCAAAACTTTCATTTCGGCAAGTTGGTATAAACAGGGTACAATATATACCATAACTTTGTATGATCGGAATAACAACTCCGAAAGATAAAGATATGGTTGTGTAATTCTCGCTTATGCAAAAAACAAGCTAAAATCTATTTTTAATAAAAGATTCTGTTTTTTTGAAATAAGAAAATGACAATTATACATTCTTTTTTGTAAATTTGTAAATTCACTTTACATTTTTCAAAACAGCTTGGCTATCAATATCCCATAGGGGGAAGAGGTCAATTTGCAGGAAAAACTCATTACAAACTAATATATGGATAAGATTCAGGAACTTACTTCAAAACTTTATGCGGAAGGCGTGGAAAAAGGCAAAGAAGAAGCCGAAAGAATTATTGCCGCAGCACGGGCTCAGGAGCAACAAATACTAGATGCTGCACGTGCTAAAGCTGAAGAACTGCTTTCTTCGGCCGAAAAGGAGAGCGCAGAACTGAAAAAAAACACAGAAGCGGAACTGAAACTCTATGCTACCCAATCTTCCGAAGCACTAAAAACAGAAATCATCAATCTGATGACCGACAAGTTATCCACAACCCAGGTAAAAACAGCCGTGGAAGACAAAACTTTCATGCAAAAATTAATTGTGGAACTGGTACAAAACTGGTCGAAAAACGACACATTGACTGTTGGTGTGGAAAACCCGGAAGATCTGAAATCCTATATTGCCTCACACGCGAAAAACCTACTGGACAAAGGATTAAAGATCGAATCGGTGAACGGCATCAAAACCGGGTTCACCCTCGCACCTGAAGATGGTTCCTACAAAGTAAAATTCGGTGAAGAAGAGTTTGTCAACTATTTCAGGGAATTTTTACGGCCCCAGATCCAACAACTTCTTTTTTAGAAACTGAAAATTTTCATCGATCTCTTTCAGGAGATTGGCTTTGCCTATGATTTTCAAGAATCAATATTACTATTTCATATCCGGGCTACCCGATTTTTCTTTCGATAGCATGAAACTACCCTTCTCCGTAGAGGAATTCAGGGAGATGCTCGACGAAGCCCTTGAACCGGAAGATAAAAAGCTTTTATACAGTTATTTTCTCTCTTACGACAACGACAATCTTTTCAGGTTGCTGGAAAAGAAGGAAAGTGAATTGGAAAAGCAGGGAATACTCTCACGTGCCGAACTGGAAGAGGTGATCCGGCAGGTGAAAGAGGGAGATACCATAGAGAACAAACAGGTACCGCCGTATTTCGAAAAGACCGTCAGGGCATGGCTCGATGAAGAGATACCCGGATACCTGAAAACGCTGGAGGATCTTATCAGTTCTTTATATGCAGACTACGGGATGGAGGTAAAGAATAGCCTGATCTCCGAATGGTTTGAAATGAATCTCAACATCGGCAATATCCTTGCTGCTATCTTCGCAAGGAAATACGGAATGGATGTAAGCCAGGTGGTTGTCGGAAACAACGAAATTGCCAACCTCATCAGAGAAAATGCCAATACACGCGATTTCGGCATCAGCCGCGAACTCGATTATTACGATGACATCCTGCGGATAGCGGAAGAACCCGATATTTACGAGAGGGAACGCAAGATCGATAAATTCCGCTGGGACTGGTTAGAGGACAACACCCTGTTCGACTATTTCAATATCGAATATATCTTCGCCTATCTTTGTAAACTCAGGATATTGGAGCGGTGGGTAAGCCTTAACGCCGAAGAGGGGGAGCGTGTTTTCCGGGAACTGATCACACAATTAAAGAATGAGATACAGAAACCGGAAGATATCTGACATTGAAGAAGAAAAAATAAACAATCATATATGCTAACAAAAGGAACAGTTAAAGGGATTATCTCTAATCTCGTTATTGTGGAAGTGGACGGTGCGGTGGCCCAGAATGAGATCGCCTATATCGATCTCAATGGCACCCGTTTAATGTCGGAAGTTATCAAGGTGGTCGGAAACAACGTTTACGTGCAGGTATTCGAAAGTACCCGCGGGTTGACCGTCGGTACGGAGGTGGAATTTCAGGGACATATGCTCGAGGTGGTACTGGGACCGGGACTACTGCAACGCAACCTCGACGGATTAGAAAACGACCTCGACAAGATGGATGGAATCTTCCTGAAACGGGGTGATTACACCTTCCCTCTCGATGAAGAGAAATTATGGCATTTTCAACCGATGGTCCAGCCGGGTGATAAAGTGACCGCCGGATCGTGGCTGGGAGAAGTGGATGAGAATTTCCAACCTCACAAGATCATGGTGCCGTTCATCATGAAGGGGGAATATACTGTAAAAAGCATTACGGAAGAGGGTGATTACAATATTTACAAAACCATCGCCGTAGTGGAAGACAATAACGGTCAGGAAACCGAACTAAACATGATCCAGCGTTGGCCGGTAAAGATGCCGCTTACGGCTTACAAAGAGAAACCCCGTCCTTTCAAATTATTGGAAACGGGAGTACGCTCTATCGATACCCTGAATCCCATCGTGGAAGGAGGAACAGGATTTATCCCGGGAGCATTCGGCACGGGTAAAACGGTATTACAGCATGCCATCTCCAAACAGGCGGAAGCAGATATTGTGATTATTGCCGCCTGTGGTGAACGTGCCAACGAAGTTGTGGAAATCTTTACCGAATTTCCGGAACTGATCGATCCTCATACCGGCCGCAAACTGATGGAGCGTACCATCATCGTTGCCAATACTTCCAATATGCCGGTAGCCGCCCGCGAGGCATCGGTATATACTGCCATGACGATCGGAGAATATTACCGCTCTATGGGGTTGAAAGTGTTGCTGATGGCTGACTCCACCTCACGCTGGGCACAGGCACTCCGTGAAATGAGTAATCGTCTCGAAGAACTCCCTGGTCCCGATGCGTTCCCAATGGACCTGTCGGCCATCATTTCCAATTTCTACGGCCGTGCGGGACATGTGACCCTGAACAATGGAAAAGAGGGCTCTATCACCTTTATTGGGACAGTATCCCCTGCAGGGGGAAATCTCAAGGAGCCGGTAACCGAAAATACCAAGAAGGTGGCTCGTTGCTTCTACGCGCTGGAACAGGATCGTGCCGATAAAAAACGCTATCCGGCCATCAATCCGATCGATTCCTATTCTAAATACATCGAATACCCTGAGTTTGAAGAGTATATCTCGGAACATATATCGGACGACTGGACAGAGAAGGTGAATGAAGCCAAAACCCGCCTATTACGCGGGAAGGAAATCGCAGAACAGATCAATATTTTGGGGGACGACGGGGTACCGACCGAATATCATATTACTTTCTGGAAATCTGAGTTGATCGATTTTATCGTATTACAACAGGACGCTTTCGACGATATTGACGCAGTAACTCCCATCGAGCGGCAGAAATATATCCTGGATATGGTGACGGATATCTGCCGCACCGATTTCGAGTTCGATAACTTTAACAAAGTTGCCGACTTTTTCAAGGAGTTAATCAATATAGGAAGACAGATGAACTACTCGGAATTCCAGTCAGAAAGGTTTCATAAATACAGAACACAATTAGATGAATTGATATCCCGGAAAAAAGTATCTGACTAATGTGCCGATGTGATAATCCCGACAAGTCGGGACATGTAGTGATGATTGAATCATCACATCAGTAAATCAACAAATCAACAAATCAATTTTATGGCAAAAGCATTTCAGAAAATATATACAAAAATTACCCAGATCACTAAAGCCACCTGTTCGGTAAAGGCGACCAATGTAGGGTACGATGAACTGGCTACGGTGGAAGGTCGTCTGGCACAGGTGGTAAAAATCATCGGCGATGAGGTAACTCTCCAGATTTTCGAAGGGACTGAGGGTATTCCTACCAACGCCGAAGTGATCTTTATGGGGAAATCTCCTTCATTGAAGGTGAGTGAACAACTGGCGGGTCGCTTTTTCAACGCCTATGGTGATCCCATTGACGGCGGCCCTGTACCCGAAGGGGAGGAACGCCCCATCGGCGGACCTTCCGTCAATCCGGTACGCCGGAAGCAACCCTCGGAACTGATTGCCACCGGTATCTCGGGCATCGACCTGAATAATACGCTGGTATCGGGACAAAAGATCCCTTTCTTTGCCGACCCGGACCAGCCGTTTAACCAGGTGATGGCTACTGTGGCGCTTCGTGCGCAGACCGACAAGATCATCCTGGGCGGTATGGGGATGACCAACGACGACTACCTCTACTTTAAGAATGTATTCAGCAACGCAGGGGCTCTGGACAGGATCATCAGCTTTATGAACACCACTGAAGATCCGGCCGTGGAACGTCTGCTGATACCCGATATGGCACTGACGGCCGCTGAATATTTTGCAGTGGATAAAAACGAAAAGGTGTTGGTATTGCTTACCGATATGACATCTTATGCCGATGCACTCTCTATCGTATCTAACCGTATGGATCAGATCCCGTCGAAAGACTCGATGCCCGGTTCTCTTTATTCCGACCTGGCAAAAATCTACGAGAAAGCGGCTCAATTCCCCTCGGGTGGCTCCATCACTATTGTAGCGGTGACGACCCTTTCAGGAGGCGATATCACCCATGCTGTACCTGATAATACGGGATATATTACGGAAGGACAGCTCTTCCTGCGCCGCGACAGCGATGTAGGGAAAGTGGTGGTGGATCCGTTCCGCTCGCTCTCCCGTCTGAAACAACTGGTGCAGGGCAAGAAGACCCGCGAAGATCATCCACAGGTGATGAACGCTGCCGTACGCCTCTATGCCGATGCTGCCAATGCGAAAACAAAAATGGAGAACGGATTCGACCTGACCGATTATGACACCCGGGCGCTCTCGTTTGCCCTGGACTATTCGGAAAAGATACTCGCTATCGATGTGAACCTCGATACCACCGAGATGCTGGACAACACATGGAAGCTGCTGTCAAGGCATTTCAAACCGGCCGAGGTAAATATGAAACAGGAATTGATAGATACCTACTGGCAACAATAATGGCTATTCGATTTCAATATAATAAAACGTCACGCCAGCAGTTGGAAAAACAACTGGCTGTACGTGAAAGGGCGCTTCCCACGCTGCAGAACAAAGAATCGGCGCTGCGGATGGAAGTGAAAAAGACCAAAGCGGAGATAGAGGAACTCGACAAGGAACTCGAAGCAAAGATCAAATCGTACGATAAGATGGTGAGCATGTGGACAGAGTTCGACCCTACCCTTCTCCGTGTAAAGGATGTGCATCTATCAAAGAGAAAAATTGCGGGTGTACTTCTGCCGATGCTCGACAAGGTAGATTTTGAGATCCGGCCGTTCAGTCTTTTCAACCGCCCCAAATGGTTTCTCGATGGGGTAAAAACCCTCGAAGGACTGGCTGAAATAGGGATCCACCGCGATTTTCAGGAGATAAGGCTCTCCCGGCTTGAGTATGCAAGGAAAAAAACTACGCAGAAGGTCAACCTCTTCGAAAAAGTACAGATACCGGGCTATCAGGAAGCCATCCTGAAAATAAAACGCTATCTGGAAGATGAGGAAAATCTTTCCAAATCGTCGCAGAAGATCATGCGTGCTCATCAGGAACAACGTAGACAACAGGAGGGAAGCGTATGGTAGCTACAATGAAGAAATTTGTTTTTATCTCTTTCCATAAGGACTATGACCGGTTCCTTCATGCACTGCGCGACCTGGGCATGATACACGTGGCAGAGCAGGATAATAGGATGGTAGATGAAGAGAAATTACAGGACTATCTCTCGGCATCAAAACGACTGAGTGAATCAATCAAAAAGCTCAAGCAACTGCGGGATAAGAAGACAGTCGTTCCCTTTCACGTAGCCGATGTGGAAAGGGGAATGGATATCCCGGCGGAGATAGAGAAGATCGAAAACAAAAAGTCAGCCCTCAACCAGCAGTTACAGGTGAGCAGCAAGGAACGCGAGACCTTGCGCCCCTGGGGAAATTTTGATCCGGAGAATATCCACCGACTGAAAGAAGCAGGATATCATATCCGGTTCTTTATCGTTCCCGACAAGGAATATGATCCCGAATGGGAAATGCTGTATAATGCTATCGTCATTCGAAAGGAAGGATCCAAAACCTATTTTATTACAGTAACAAAAGGCTCACAACCCGCTGATGAATTACAACTCGAGGAGATGAAAGTTCCTGAGGTATCATTAGACGCCCTCGACAATCTCATCGACTCGCTACGTGAAAAGATACACGAAAAAGAGGAAATATTAAAAGCGCTCTCAGCCGAAATCCCCTCCGCAGAGGCTGCCCTGAAAGCACTGGAATCAGATATTTTCTTCACCAGGGTAGCCCGCAGTGCTACACCCGCAGCGGAAGATAAACTACTGCTCCTTCAGGGATGGGCACCGGAAGAGAATGTGGCCGAGATCACGAACTATCTGGAATCGCAGGATGTCTATTTCCGGGTATCCGACCCCACACCTGAAGACGACGTGCCGATCAAATTCAGGAATAACCGTTTTATGCGGCTCTTTGAACCGATCGCTGAACTCTATATGCTGCCCAAATACAACGAGATAGACCTCACCCCTTTCTTCGCTCCTTTCTATATGATCTTCTTCGGATTATCACTCGGGGATATTGGTTACGGAGCCTTTTTATTGATAGGGGCTACATTGGCAAGAATTTTCGGAAAAGAAAAGATAGCCGGCTCGATGCGGGGCATACTCGCACTGGTACAGATACTGGGGATCTCGACTATGGTATGCGGCCTGCTTACCGGCGGATTTTTCGGTTTCAGCATCTACGAGACCAATATCCCCTTTTTCCGGAATATGAAGGATCAGGTCTATTTTGATAATGAACAGATGTTCATGCTTTCCCTTATATTGGGGGTCGTGCAGATCATGTTCGCCATGTTCCTGAAAATCGTGAACCGCATCAAGCAGTTCGGATGGATGCAGACACTCTCAACTATCGGCTGGTTCGTGTTGCTTCTGAGCGTGATTGTGGCCTATCTGTTCCCGGATTTTATGCCGATGGGAGGTACGACACACCTTATCGTGATGGGGCTCTCAGCCATATTGATCTTCTTCCTGAACTCTCCCGGAAAGAATCCGTTCATGAACGTGGGGCTTGGCTTATGGGATACCTATAACATGGCGACCGGCCTGTTGGGCGATGTGTTGTCGTATGTACGCCTCTTCGCGTTAGGCCTGTCCGGAGGTATCCTGGCAAGTGTATTCAATAGCCTGGCTTTGGGACTGCGTCCCGATAATATGGTTGGGGGAGCGGTTGTCTTCCTGCTTATCTTCCTCTTCGGACATGCTATCAATATGTTCATGAACGTGCTTGGCGCTTTTGTCCACCCACTGCGTCTTACTTTTGTGGAATTCTATAAAAATGCAGAATTTGAAGGAGGAGGAAAAAAATATACCCCTTTCAGGAAATAGTGAAGAGTGAAGAATAAAAAGTGAAAAAATAAACGAAAAAATTCAAATCAATCACAAATAATAAAACATTATGGACACCAATTTATTAATCGCCTATACAGGCATCGGACTTATGATCGCACTTTCGGGTATCGGTAGTTCCTACGGGGTTACCATTGCCGGAAATGCGGCTATCGGGGCGTTGAAGAAAGATAGCAGCAAATTCGGGAACTTTCTCGTACTGACAGCGCTGCCCGGAACACAGGGATTATACGGTTTTGCCGGATACTTTATGTTTCAGAGTATCTTCAATATCCTGACACCTGATATCACAGCCATTCAATCTGCCGCTGTTTTTGCAGCAGGCCTCTCAATGGGTCTGGTGGGATTGCTTTCTGCCATCCGTCAGGGTCAGGTTTGTGCTAACGGTATTGCTTCTATCGGACAGGGAAATGATGTATTCGGAAATACCCTTATCCTTGCCGTATTCCCGGAATTGTATGCCATTGTGGCGTTAGCCGGTGTGTTCCTGATCGGTTCTGCCGTTGCATGATAAACTGGGGAGAACGAATAAGAAAAGTAAATTCTATGAGGCTGTCGCATACTGCGGCAGCTTTTTTTGGTTATAAAAGGGTCAATACCGTAAAACAGGAAAGCAATCTATAAATGATAATCGATCTCCTGCCGGTCGAGACCGATATCTTTCATCGAAGCAGGATCCTCCACCGGTTCAAGGTGTGTATGCACTGTCACCGGCTCATCGAACATATCCACAATGGTCTCTTCTATATCATCCGCATGGTCATGGGCTTGCTTGACCGTCCATTTACCCGGAACCAGCACGTGCAGGGTGATAAATTTACGCCGGCCCGCCACACGGGTCAGCAGGGAATGGTACTCTATCTGCTGGTCTTTCAGTGAATCGAGATAGGCGGTAATCTTTTCCAGGTCCTCTTCGGGAATGGTAGCATCCATCAGGCCGCTGGCGGAGCGGCTGATCAGCCTGTATCCTGTATAGATAATATTGAGTGCCACAAGAATGGCAATAATAGGGTCGACGATAAACCATCCGGTAAACTTCACGATCACGATGGCTATGATTACCCCCGCCGAAGTCCATACGTCGGCCATCAGATGTTTACCATCCGCCTCTAATAACAGAGATTTCCTTTTTTTTCCGCGACGAATCAGCGTAAGGCCTACTCCCAGATTGACCAGCGATGCCAACAACGAAAACAGTAAACCTGTATGGATATTTTCAATGGGCCGGGGATCGATAAGCCGGGGAACAGCCGACCAGATAATGGTGAAAGCAGCCACCAGGATAAGGGCACCCTCTGTCGCACTGGAGAAATACTCCGCTTTACTATGTCCGAATTCATGTTCTTTATCGGCCGGTTTCAGCGATATATTGAACATGATCAGGGCAAAGATCGCTGCGAACAGATTCACAAACGACTCTAATGCATCCGAAAGGAAGCCCATGGAACCGGTAATAAGGTAAGCGTAAAATTTCAGTAAAATGGTTACTATTGCAGCGGCAATAGAGAGATATATAAATTTACGGAGTGGATTTTTTTTCATTGCAGCCATGCTTAGAGACAACAAAAATAGTCAATTAAAATGAACTATTTCGATAAATGAGAGCAGAAACAAAGTTTACTTTGATCAGATGGTCCGACCTCCTTATTGATTTGATTTCATTTAAATTTAAATACATTAAATCTGATTTTTTATAATATATTTGGGGTTCAGGAAATTATTCAATACATTTGGAGTGTAGATATAAACCATAAATTATTATCAAATGAAATCAACTTTAACAGCACTATTGTTGTCCCTTTGTTCTTTTATATTGAATGCACAAACAACCAATGATGTAAGTAATAAACATGCACTACAGGGTGTCTGGCAAATGTGTAACCCAACAGGGAACTATTTAACCACGAATCGGCAAACCGGTGAAATAGAACTGGACACGACTAAACTTCAACCTGTTTACTTTTATAAAGTTTTCGGGAACAAAGATGAACTCACAGCTATGTTTATCACTCCGGTCCTGTCGCTTATTACTATTTCAGGTACTTATGAGGTATTATCATCTAACCAATATATTGAGCACGTGGATTATCATTCCAATCCGAATTATGCAGACAGGGATGTAACCCTGGATTATACCTTCATTGCAAACGACTATTTGCTCTCATCATATAAAAATGAACTGGGAATGACGGCACAGGAAGTTTGGAAACGATTAAAACACGGTAATCCTGCTACGGAATTAAACAAACTCAAAGAAGCCGGTGTAATCAAATAACACGACACTTCAGTGGGAAGACTCCCCTATTTCCATCTGTAAAGATTTAATAGCAGACAGATTCCATATATAGTTTTTCATTTCACTTACTTGGAAATACATCGATTTTCATGTACTTTTGTATCTTCTAAGCAGAACTGCGTATGCGCCAAAGGATGGTCCAGATAATGAACTGTTTCCATACCGTGCCTATATACCGGAACTTGGCGTTTGCGTACCGTTTACCGGAAATGCGGAATAAAAAACAGAGTAAAGAATTATGTTTGAAAATTTAAGTGAAAGACTTGAGAGGTCGTTCAAAATACTAAAAGGTCAGGGCAAGATCACCGAGATCAATGTAGCCGAAACATTAAAAGATGTACGTCGCGCGCTATTGGATGCCGACGTAAACTATAAAACCGCCAAAGAATTCACCGAAACGGTAAAAGAAAAGGCGATGGGACAGGATGTGCTCAACGCTGTGAAGCCGGAGCAGATGATGGTGAAGATCGTGCACGATGAACTGGCTCTTCTGATGGGAGGTAGTGCTGCCGAATTCAATATCAAAGGGAATCCCGCCATTATCCTTATGTCAGGTCTGCAAGGATCGGGAAAAACCACCTTCTCAGGTAAACTGGCCAATCTACTCAAAAGTAAGCGAGGTAAAAATCCGTTGCTGGTCGCCGGCGACGTTTATCGCCCTGCAGCTATCGAACAGTTAAAAGTACTGGGGGAACAGATCGGAGTTTCGGTCTATGCGGAAGAAGATAACAAGATTCCGGTCAAGATCGCGCAGAACGCCATACAGTATGCCCGTCAGCACGGGAAAGATCTGATCATTATCGACACTGCCGGGCGTCTTGCTATCGACGAAGAGATGATGAATGAGATTGAATCGATCAAGAAGGCAGTCAATCCACAGGAAATCCTCTTTGTGGTCGACTCCATGACCGGACAAGATGCGGTGAATACTGCCAAAGAATTCAATCAGCGCCTCGATTTCGACGGTGTGGTACTGACCAAACTGGATGGAGATACCCGGGGCGGGGCGGCTTTATCTATCCGCTCAGTGGTAAATAAACCGATCAAATTCGTCGGTACCGGTGAGAAACTGGATGCTATCGATGTGTTCCACCCTGATCGTATGGCTGACCGTATCCTCGGTATGGGTGATATTGTCTCACTTGTGGAAAAGGCGCAGGAGCAATATGATGAAGAAGAGGCACGCCGACTGCAAAAGAAGATTGCCAAAAACCAGTTTGATTTCAACGATTTCATTGCCCAGATCCAACAGATCAAGAAGATGGGTAATCTGAAAGATCTTGCGTCAATGATCCCCGGAGTAGGTAAACAAATCAAAGATCTGGATATCGACGACGATGCTTTCAAAGGTATTGAAGCCATTATCCGCTCCATGACTCCCCAGGAACGTACCAATCCCGAGATACTGAATGGAAGTCGCCGCGCCCGTATTGCCAAAGGCAGCGGTACCAACGTACAGGAAGTGAATAAACTCCTCAAGCAGTTCGACGAGACCCGCAAAATGATGCGCATGATGACCACCGGTGGAGGACGTCAGGCAATGCGCAATATGAGACGCAGATAAATCGGTGTGATGATTTAACAATTAATAATCATCAAATCAATGAATTAGAAAATCAGCAAATCAACTTTATGCAATTAATTGACGGGAAAGCGGTAGCCGCACAGATAAAAAAAGAGATAGCCGAAGAGGTGGCGAAGATAAAAGCTAACGGCGGTAAAACACCTCATCTGGCGGCAGTATTGGTCGGTCATGACGGAGGAAGTGAGACCTATGTAGCCAACAAAGTAAAAGCTTGTGAAGAGGTTGGATTCCGCTCCTCACTGATCCGTTACGAAGATGATGTCACCGAGGAAGAGCTACTCGCTTGTGTAGACCGACTGAATAACGATGTCGATCTCGACGGGTTTATTGTACAATTGCCTCTCCCGAAACATATTTCTGAAACAAAAGTAACTGAAGCCATCGATTTTCGTAAGGATGTCGACGGTTTTCATCCCGTAAATGTGGGACGCATGTCGCTCGGTATGCCCTGTTTCCTTTCGGCCACACCTTCCGGCATCGTGGAGTTGCTCAGAAGGTATGAAATAGAAACCAGGGGAAAACATTGTGTAGTGCTGGGTCGCAGCAATATTGTCGGTAAGCCGGTATCCATGCTGATGTTGCAGAAAGCCTATCCCGGTGACTGCACCGTCACCGTCTGCCACAGCCGCACTCCGAATATCAAAGAGATCACACTGCAGGCAGATATTATTATCGCAGCACTGGGTGTACCCGAATTCCTGAAAGGTGATATGGTAAAAGAAGGTGCTGTGGTAATCGATGTGGGTACCACCCGTGTTCCCAGTGATAAGACCAAATCAGGCTTCAAACTCACAGGAGACGTACTATTCGACGAGGTCGCTCCCAAGTGCTCCTATATCACTCCCGTTCCCGGCGGCGTAGGACCAATGACCATCGTCTCTTTGCTAAAGAATACCCTTCTGGCAGGGAAAAAGGAGATTTACAGATGAGATAAGTAATATCCAGCCAGGACCAGGCTAGCGGCCGCCAGCTTAGCCTCCTAACCGGGGCGTTACTACCCTCCTTGTTTTATCTGGATCAACAGCAGGCCGGCTAAAGTCCAAAACAGTTCACGGATACGCTTGCACAAGCTGGTGAACACACCGAAAGCAACCGGTATCGATAGAATACGGTAGACGAGTACAAATCCTCCTTCACGTGCCCCCATCTGCATCGGCATAAAGAAAAACAGGTTGGAGACCAACGACTGAATAGATTCGATCAATACGCTTTGTCCAAAATCAACAGGTCGCCCGACCGCCTGCATGATCAGTATTATCTCCACACAAATAAACACCCGGGCTAAAAGTTCCAGGGAAAGTGATATAATAAAGTCTTTTTTACGGTTCCTGTAGAGATCGGCAATCAGGCCGTCCATTTGACTGAGTCTCTCTTGATTCTGCCAGTAAAAAGCCCTTATTCGCCCCCCTATGAAAGGGAGGCCGATAGCCAGCCGTACAGCCCTGTCCACCCCGCCCCGGGTATATACCCTGAAAGCCCAGAAAAGGAACAAGACCGAGCCGATAGTGGCCAGTATCATAGACCACTCCACCATTCCGGAAAGCACCGGCACCAGAAAAAGCAATAGTGGGATCGAAACCATCCAGAAGATAAAATGCGCCACAAGGTGCATCATCGTAGAGAGCAGTACGGTAGAAGTCGCCTTCTCTATCCCCAATGGCCCCTTCAGTTCAATGATCTTATACGGCTCTCCTCCCATCAATCCGAAAGGGGTGATGTAATTGACCGCAAAACCGCTTATGACTAACTTAAAGAGTCGCAGGAAACCTATTCTCTTCGCTTCTTCACTTCCGTCATTCACAATGACATAAAAGGAATAAGTATTCATAAGATAGACAATAATCCACATCCCGATAATCGGGACAAACCACCAACCAGTCTGTTTTATGTTACTTAAGATGTGATTAAACCCTGTTTTGTAGATCATTATCCCCAGCGCCAATCCACCGAGAAGAAAAAACAGATTCCGGACGATCTTCGTTTTTTTCACCATAAGGTAAGTGAGAGAGTTACTTTCTGAAAGGCGGCTTTACTACATTTGCTTTCAGATTTCTGTTGCGTACCTTTATATAGATTTCGGTGCCAGGTTTCGCAAACTCCGGTTTCACATATCCCATGCCGACACCTATTTTCAATACGGGTGACATAGTTCCGGAAGTGACATTTCCGATCACCTCATCCTCTGCATTTACAATCTCGTACCCGTGGCGGGGAATTCCTTTATCTACCAGCTCAAAGCAACAGAGTTTACGCGACACACCTTCTGCTTTCTCTTTTTCCAACACTTCACGGCCTACGAACGGCTTATTCTCAGCAAACCTGGTGATCCATCCCAGACCGGCCTGCAACGGTGTGGTGCTGTCATCCAGATCGTTTCCATAAAGACAGTATCCCATCTCTAACCGCAACGTATCACGTGCACCCAGCCCGACAGGTTTGATGCCGTACTCTGCACCTGCTTCAAAAATGGCATCCCAGATTTTCTTGCCATATTCGGGATAGAAATAAAGTTCAAAACCTCCGGCTCCGGTGTATCCCGTGTTGGAAATGATCACATTGTCCACTCCTGCCAATCTGCCTGTTGTAAAAGCATAAAAGGGGATGTCCGACAGATCCTGGTCCGTCAGTTTTTGTAAAGTCGCTGTTGCTTTGGGACCCTGGATTGCCAATTGGGCCATATGATCCGAGGCATTCTCCAATTCGGCGCCCATAGTGTTCCATTGTTGGCACCAAGCCCAGTCCTTTTCGATATTGGCGGCATTTACCACTAAAAGGTATTTCTCCGGTTCGTAATGGTAGACGATAAAATCATCCACTATCCCACCCTTTTCATTTACGAAACAGGTGTATTGCGCTTTTCCCTGTTTTAGCACGGAAACATCGTTACTGGTTACGCGCTGCAGAAATTCCACCGCATCTGGGCCTTTCACCCAAAATTCACCCATATGTGATACGTCGAACACACCCACGGAATTCACTACCGTCAGGTGTTCATCTATAATTCCGGAATATTCAATGGGCATATTATATCCGGCAAACTCATGCATCCTGGCTCCCAGCCCGATATGTAAATCTGTAAATGGAGTTGTCTTCATATTATATTTTTTCCTCTCTGGCTACTATTTCGGCTATCTTCACAATCACTTCCGATGCTTTTTTCATGGAAGGAACAGGTAAAAACTCATATTTGCCGTGGAAATTCATCCCTCCGGCAAAGATATTGGGACAAGGGAGTCCCATAAACGACAAACGTGCACCGTCGGTTCCTCCACGAATAGGTTTTACATTGGGTTTTACCCCTATTTCCTCCATAGCCTGATAGGCATAATCCACTATGTATTTCACCGGTTCCACCTTTTCCCGCATGTTATAATACTGGTCTTTCATCTGCAGTGTTAGCCGGTCCCCATATTTTCTGTTTAACGCGTCCACAGCTCTCACCATTAACCGTTTGCGCTCTTCAAATTTCTCCCGATCGTGATCGCGGATAATGAATGACAGGTTAGCTTCCTCCACAGTACCATTCAAAGAGATGAGATGGAAAAATCCTTCATAACCTACAGTATGTTCGGGCCGCTCATTCTCCGGCAGCAGGGCAATCAGTTCGTTGGCCAGATGTAATGCATTGACCATCTTTCCTTTTGCATATCCGGGATGGACATTTCTTCCTTGTATCTCTATTTTGGCTGAAGCGGCATTAAAGTTCTCATATTCCAACTCTCCCACTTCACTTCCATCTATCGTATATGCCCAATCGGCACCGAATTTGGCAACATCGAACTTATCAGCCCCCCGGCCAATCTCCTCATCCGGGGTGAAACCGATGCGGATCTTACCATGTTCAATTTCAGGATGATCAATCAGATACTGCATAGCGTTCATGATCGCCGCAATACCGGCCTTATCGTCAGCTCCCAACAAGGTAGTTCCATCGGTCACAATGATGTCCTCGCCCACATGATGGAGTAGTTCGGGGAAATCGGCAGGTGACAACACTACCTCTTTCGACTCATTCAATATGATTTCCTTTCCATCATAATTCTTTATAATTCTCGGATTCACATTCTTGCCACTCATGTCAGGACTGGTATCGAAATGAGCGATAAAACCGATCACCGGCAGTTTCTTCTGTGTATTGGCTGGTAGAGTGGCCATCAGATAGCAATTGTTATCGAGACTTACGTCTGTCAACCCCATTTCCAGCGCTTCCTGCTCCACCTCTTTGGCAAGATTGAATTGTTTTTGTGTACTCGGAGTTTGTGTATTGTTCTCATCCGATTGTGTATCGATGCGAGCATACTTTATAAACCTATCTACAATATCCATGATTATTTATATTTGGTAATATTCTTTGTATAGTTAAAATCGTACTCACCCTACAAAGATAATGAAAGCCGAGAGAAAAGCCAAGCTTGCTTAGGCTTTTCCGAGGTGCATCTTATATTCTACAAATATAATGAAAGCCGAAGGGTGAGCCAAGCTTGCTTGCGCTTGCCTAAGGCGCATCTTATATTCTACAAAGATAGTGAAAATCGAGAGCAACCGTGAGAGTTTACTCTCTAAAGATTGCCGAGATGTATCCTATCTTCTTTAAATATAAAAAAAGGGACTGAATAGTAAAAATCTATTTCACCATTTTGTAACTCGAAAAAAAGCCTTATCTTTGCAGTCGGGTAAGTCCTATACGGCCAGCTCCCATTGAATCCCCCAGGTCTTGATCGAAGCAAGGGTATTTGGTTGTAGCGGCGCGATATAGTAAGCTTACCCTTTTTTATTACCTATTGCGATCGAATACCAGAAAGCATAACAGACTTTAACATAATCTCATCCGGTAGGAATTTGCTATATAATATGAGTATTACCGGTTCTCTTGCCTATTTTTTATCTGTCTGGTCTTCCATAAAAAAGTTAAAACAGGATAAAGAATTTCAATTCAGGAACAACTATTCAATGAAAAATATATCTTTGCGGCCAATTAGTTGTCTATGCAACTAAAAAACATCTATGATAAAAGTAACAGAAAGGGAAATATTCGATATTCTTTCCGGAAAAATTTCGGGGGTTATCAATCGCACTGTACTGAAGGCATTCGCCCAGAAAGGAATCGATATCACGACCGAGCAATGGACAGTATTATCTTGTTTATGGGAAAAAGACAAAATTATACAACAAGTAATTTGTGATCTTACTCAGAAAGATAAACCCAGTGTAACACGATTGATAGACAATCTGGAAAAAAAGGATCTCGTCAAACGAATACCCGATCCGGCAGACCGGCGCAATAATCATATCCATCTCACTCTCCGGGGAGCTGCACTAAAGAAAAAAACAACCGAAGTAGTGCATGATATTGTCAATCATGCACTGGAAGGAATATCAGATGAGGAACTGAGTGGGGCTAAAGATGTTCTGCTACGTATCATGCACAATTTAAGAGAATATTAAATTGTTTTTAGGTTATTGATTATATAATAAGAGTTACATTGAAACAAATAGTTGTTTAACTAACTATTCAAATTATGAAGAAAATACTATTCATTACCTGTTGCATATGTTGCATTCCTTACGTGCAAGCACAAAAACTGGTAGATTTGCAAGAATGCCGGCAATTAGCGTTGGAGAACAACAAGAGTTTAAAAGTAGCCGAAGAAAATGTGCGTGCAGCCAAGTCTTTATCAAAGGCTGCATTTGCGGAATTCTTCCCGAATATCTCGGCTTACGGAACGTATCGGTATAATCAGAAGAATATTTCTCTCCTGAGTGAAGATGCACATTTACCGGTAGGCGTTCTGGATGCAAATGGCAACTTCGGCACCGGTATCGGGCCGAATTCCCGTCCTACTCCCAATGCAGACGGAACTTTTACTTTTGAAGAATCGGCCATCAATAATAAATTTATGTTGATCGACGGAAAACCTGTTCCACTGGATGCGCAAGGCAACCCATTTGATCCTGAAGAAAATCCTGAGAATTTACAATGGAAAAATCATGCTATCCTTCCGAAAGACGCGATGGAATTCGATATGCATAATATTTTCGTAGGAGGTATCAGTTTCGTACAGCCGGTTTTTATGGGTGGTAAGATTGTCCAGCTCAATAACATTGCAAAATCTAATCAGGCAATCGCCGAAGCACGTGTGCAGGAGAAAACCGAAGAACTTATCGTGAATGTCGATGAAGCCTACTGGCGCGTGGTATCATTAGAAAATAAAGTGCAGTTGGCAAAAGAGTATCGCAATCTCGTTGCCGAGCTCGATAAAAACATGGAAGCTCTTCAGGAGGAGGGATTGGCAACTAAAGCGGATGCACTGAAGATAAAGGTTAAATTGAACGAAGCAGATGTTTCGCTGACTAAAGCCGGGAACGGATTAAATCTTTCCCGGATGGCACTGAATCAATTATGCGGTTTACCGTTGGAAGAACGCATGGAATTGAAAGATGCCAATCTGAAGGAAACACTTGAATTACAGCCATCTGTTTCGATCGAACAGGCCTGGGCAAACCGTACGGAGATCAAAATGCTGACGCAGGTGGGCAGCATAGCTGAAGCAAACAGTAAGATCATGGCTTCACGCTTTATGCCTACTATCGCCCTCACCGGAGGATATGTCACTACCAATCCTAACGTTTTTAATGGATACGAAAAAAAATTCAACGGTATGTTTACTGTAGGAGTAACCGCCGTTGTCCCCTTGTTTCATTTCGGCGAAAAGGTTCACACACTCAATGCTGCACGCACTCAGGCCGTAATAGCAAAACTTGAACTGGAAGAAGCAAAGGAAAAGATAGAACTTCAAATACACCAGAATAGCTACAGGATCAATGAAAGCCTGAAAAAGCAGGAAATGACCCGTAAGAATGTGGAAAATGCCAAAGAAAACCTTTTTTATGCCCAGGAGGGTTTTGATGCGGGAGTAATCACTTCTACCGATTTGTTGATGGCGCAGACAGCCTGGTTATCGGCTGAATCGGAATATCTCGACGCAACCGTCGATGTAAAGTTAAATAATTTGTACTTGAAGAAATCGACTGGAAATCTTTATTGAAGAAGTTCAAGAAGAGGAGAATTAAGAAATTAGAACTAAGAAGATGGAGGAGGTTAAGTTAGAACTGAGTAATTAGTAATTGAAATAATATATACTGAAATGGAAAGAGAAAAAACAGAAAACATACGCAATCTGCAAATTGCATTGGTCGGACTTATCGTTGTGATAACTATTCTTTTTATCATCGGATGGATCATTTATAAACCGGAGCCGGTCGTTATTCAAGGGTCTGCCGAAGCCAACGAGGTACGTGTCTCGGGAAAAGTCGCCGGACGCATTCAACAGTTCCTGGCAGAAGAAGGACAACATGTTGAACGAGGAGACACACTGGTATTCATCGACAGTCCTGAAATTTACGCGAAGCTTGCACAGGCTACGGCTGCACAAAATGCGGCAATGGCACAAGATCGCAAAGCACAAAAAGGGGCTCGTAGTGAAGTGATTCAGGGAGCTTATGAGATGTGGCAAAAAGCTGAAGTGGGTGCCGATATTGCCAAGAAATCATACGACCGTGTACAACGACTTTTCGAAAAAGGAGTAGTCACAGCTCAAAAGCGGGATGAAGCCGAAGCACAGTATCAGGCAGCGGTTGCACAAGCCGCAGCAGCCAGATCGCAATACGATATGGCTAAAAACGGTGCCGAAGCGGAAGACAAGGCTGCCGCACTGGCGCTGGTAGATCGTGCACAGGGAGCTGTACAAGAAGTGGAAGCCTATATGAAAGAAATAACCCTTATTGCTCCTATTTCGGGTGAGGTGACGGATATATTTCCTAAACAGGGAGAGTTGGTCGGCACAGGAGCGCCTATTATGAATATTGTAGATTTGGATGATATCTGGTTCACTTTCAATGTACGTGAAGATTTACTTAACGACATGAAAAAGGGTGCAGTAATCACTGTAAAGATTCCGGCTTTAAATAACCGTGAAGCCAAATTGGAAATTACTTACATAAAGGCGATGGCTTCGTTTGCTACCTGGAAGACCACAAAAACCACCGGTGATTTCGATCTGAAAACATTTGAGATCCGGGCAAAGCCGGTAGAGCCGATTAAAGACCTTCGCCCGGGAATGACGGCGTTGGTTGTAAGAGATTAATTACCAATCACTAATTACCAATTAGAAGTGGAGAAGTCAAGAAGTTTGAAAATCTTGAATATTGAATCTTAAATATTGAATCTTAAATCTTAAATTTCTATAGTCTTGGTTCTTGACTCTTGGTTCTAATTCACTTTTAATTTTTCACTTTTAATCAGATGTCAAATTCAATTATACAACAGATAAGAAATGTGGCACGCAGGGAATGGAAGCGGATGCTATCGCGCCCCATCTATCTCCTCTCTTCGGTCATCGCGATGCTTTTCTGCTATCTCTTCTTCCTGACGCTTATGTCGGAAGGGTTACCCGAACAGCTTCCCATCGGGATTATTGATAACGACAACTCATCATTGTCGCGCACTTTAGAACGGAATATAAATGCTTCTCCGCAGGTAAAAATCGTCGGTAAATATGCTTCATTTACCGAAGCTCGCAAAGATATGCAAAAGGGACGCATTTATGCTATCATCGACATTGCACCGGGGTTTCAGGCTGACTTGCTTGCCAACCGACAACCGGCCATCGCCTATTATGTAAACGATGTCTATCTTGTGGCCGGATCGCTATCCTATAAAGACCTGACCTATATCAGTGAGTTAATGTCGGGTTTCATTCTGCAACAATCGCTGCAGGCAAAGGGAATTACAGGTGAAGAGAACCTGATGCCTATCTTACAACCTGTCGCCATCGATACACACCAGATAGCCAATCCACAGGCAAACTACAATGTTTATCTGTCGAATGTATTGCTGCCCGGTGTATTGCAATTGCTGATCATCATGTTTACGATCTACAGTATAGGTATAGAAATGAAGCAAAACACCACACGTGAATGGCTTTCTACGGGTAATGAATCGGTACTTGCAGCCCTCACCGGCAAGGTATTGCCACACACCTTTCTGTTTACGTTATTAGGTTTGATGGGAGTATTTCTGTTATATGAAGGGATGGAGTTTCCTATGAACGGCAGTATCGCATGGATGTCTCTGGCCATGTTTCTATTCGTAATGGCACACCAGGCCATCGGTATATTTATTATCGGCCTGTTCCCGCGATTGCGTGACGCCATCAGTTTAGGGGTATTCTATGGGTTATTGAGTTTTACATATGCAGGCTTCACCTTTCCCATAGAAGCCATGCCCCGGGGAGCACAAATTTTTGCATGGTTTTTCCCTATCCGTCATTATTTCAGAATATATGTGAATGAAGCACTGAATGGTGTGGATATACGCTATTCGCTTATTTACTTTACAGGGATGGTTACATTTTTGATATTACCTTTCCTGGTTTATATCCGGTTAAGAAAAGCCATCGTCCATCATGACAGAGAAGAAACAAAAAACAGTAGATTCAATGAACAACTCCAATAAACCCAATTTCTTTTTCCGGCTTTTACATGAGTTAAGACGGGTTATCTACATTATGCTGGATGAATACCGGGTGATTTTAAAAGATTCGGGACTGACAGTCGTTTTTCTTGGGGCGACACTTGTTTATCCAATCCTCTATTCATCTATATATCGTAACGAGACGATACGTGATATGCCAATTGCCGTGATCGATGAGTCACAAAGTGTCCGGTCACGAGAACTGGTGAGACGATTAGATGCAACTCCGGATCTAAAAGTAGCTTACCAGTTTAATAATCTCGAAGAAGCCAAAGAACCGTTTTACAAGCATAAAATACATGGAGTCATATATATTCCGAAAGATTTCAATCAAAAGATCAATCGTAATGAACAGGCTACAGTATCGATTTATTGCGATATGAGTAGTTTTATGTACTACCGCACCATGATGTTGGGAGCCAATTTCGGCATACTCGAAGCAGGTAACGATATCAAAGTAGAACGGATGAATGCAGCCGGAATAACGGGTAGATCGGCTGAAATATCGGCAAGTCCTTTCCGCTATGAAAAGAATATTCTGTTCAACGAACCGATGGGTTTTGCCAGTTTTCTTATGCCGGTAGTGCTTGTACTGATTATTCATCAAACACTCTTTTTCGGGATCACCATGCTGACCGGATCATTGCGTGAGGAGAAACTGGTAACTATTGATCCGCAATTGCGGCAGCGAGGCAAGTTCTTTCCCACCATCTTCGGCAAAACATTGTGCTATTTTACCTTGTATATAGTGGTTTGCTCCTATATATTACTGGTAGTCCCCCGATTCTTCCAATTTCCCCATATAGGCAATCCCTTGGATATTATCCGTTTTTTTATCCCGTTCCTTTTAGCCGTCATTTTCTTTTCAATGTTGGTATCGGTATTTATACGCAACCGGGAAACAGCATTGGTTATTTTTCCGTTTTTCTCAGTCATATTACTGTTTTTGAGTGGGTTTTCATGGCCGCAATCCAATATACCCTGGCTTTGGAAAACATTCGGGATGATCTTTCCAAGCACATTCGGTATCCAGGGATATCTCAAGATCAATTCGATGGGAGCCGGACTACCTCAAGTGCAATTCGAATATATCGCTTTATGGATTCAAACAGCGGTATACTTTCTGGCAACGGTTTTTGCTTATCGAATACAAATGCGCACAACTGAAAGATGAAGTAAAATTTGAAACCCCTTCTTCTCGTATTGAGAGGAAGGGGATCTTTATACGATTGGCAAATTTCTTATTCAGTTTGCTGTCTTATGCAATCTTCGGCAGGAATTTTGCGTCGAATGAATACTTACCTGCACCGATCAGGATAGAAGCGGCAAAAACAATCAACAGATCAAGCGCATGCCCGAATCGCATAAAGTCGTCTCCCGCAGCAAGATGCGTCCCCAGAGCAACCATCATCGTCCCGGTAAGCATAATAGCTGCAGGCCGGAAGAATAGTCCGAGGGCAAAAAGAAGTCCACCCACCGATTCAGCCACAGCAGCCAGAAACCCCCAAAAAGTCGGAGCAAAATTGATACCGAATACCCCCATACTGCCTCCTATGGCTGTCCACATTTCCGTTCCACCGGTAATTTTAGGAAAACCATGGAGAAAAATCGATATACCTATACCTACTCTTAATATTAACCAACCCCACTGTAATAAATTTTCTTTCTTCATATGATTTTTTTATTAGAATCCAGAACCAAGAGCCAGGACTATAGAAATTCAAGATTTGACTATGTCGATTTTCAATTCAATTCAAGATTTCAAATTCAAAATCATCAAATCAAAAATTCACCTTTCCACCTTCTTATATTCTTATATCCGGCTCAATGTTCAAAATTTTTCTCTTTAAACCTCCTAATCTTATAAATTGTTTATCTTTGCTTTATAAATAATATCAATATGTCGACTTTTGCTCCCTTTGCCAAACCGATGTACGTAATGCTCAAACCAGTAGGTTCGAAGTGTAATCTCGATTGTGATTACTGTTACTATCTGGAAAAGGCAATCCTGTATGGCAGGAAAAACCAGGTAATGAGCGAAGAACTTCTCGAACGGTTTATCCAACAATATATCGAATCCCAGACTATGCCTCAGGTAATGTTCACCTGGCATGGAGGTGAAACGCTGATGCGCCCCCTTGCGTTCTATAAAAAAGCAGTAGAGTTACAAAAAAAATATGCGGGCGGACGGCAGATCGATAATTCCATTCAAACTAACGGCACACTACTCAACGACGAATGGTGTGCTTTCTTCAAAGAGAATAATTTCCTGGTAGGAATATCGATCGATGGGCCACAGGATTTCCATGATGAATACCGCCGCGACAAGATGGGTCGACCCTCATTCCACCGTGTAATGAAGGGAATACAACTCCTGCAGAAACATGGAGTGGAGTTCAACTGCATGGCGGTGGTCAACGATTATAATGTAGATTATCCTTTGGAATTCTACCGGTTCTTCAAAGAGATCGGTTGCCAATTTGTACAATTCACCCCAATTGTGGAGCGCTTACGCAAAAACAACCGGGAACTGAAACTGGCTACTGCACAAGAGAAAGAGGAGGAAGTGGAGTTAGCCCCTTTCACTGTGGATGCTGAAAAATGGGGTGATTTCCTCTGTGCCATTTTCGATGAATGGGTAAAGCAGGATGTGGGCAAAATGTTTATTCAGATATTCGATTCCACACTTGCCAACTGGGTAGGAGAACAACCGGGAGTATGTACCATGGCCAGGACCTGCGGACATGCGGGTGTTATGGAATTTAACGGGGATGTCTATTCATGCGATCATTTCGTTTTTCCGGAATATAAGTTAGGAAATATTTACAGTAGAACACTCACTTCGATGATGTATTCAGAAGAACAACTGAAATTCGGAAATGACAAATTCGACAAACTTCCGCGACAATGCCGTGAATGTGATATGCTTTTTGCCTGCTATGGCGAGTGTCCCAAGAACAGGTTCATTAAGGATAAATACGGTAATGAAGGATTAAATTACCTTTGTAAAGGATATTACAAGTTTTTCTCCCATGTGGCTCCCTATATGGACTTTATGAAACGTGAACTGCTGGCAAAACGTCCGCCTGCCAACGTGATGGAATGGGCACGTAATAAAGGTGGAAAAGTGGGAAGGTGAAAAGATGGAATGTAAAAAAACCGGATCACTTGAAGTGATCCGGTTTTTTAAAATATTCTTTTCAGTTATTAATTCTCTCCCTTGCGGGCCGAGTAACTGATTTTTAATGCATAAGCCTGTCTTAATGCCTGTTTCACCTCTGTAATATACTGCATCCGCGTATCTTCGTCTGCTTTGATAGAAACGGTCATCAGTGGTTGATCAGCTTCATTCATACTGGCCTTTTCCTGTGCGATATAATCCTGAATCTCCGATACCTGAGCGAACCTGTCGTTCAACTGCATCTGTGTACCGGTACCCAGTCTTGTATCCGTAGGGGGACCAATATTGATATAGGTCACCAGCGACTTTTTCTCTAATTTCTGAACTTCCGAAGCGGTAGGTATTTTCACCCTCACCATCAATGTTTCCGAACGCATAGTGGTAGTAACCATAAAGAAAAACAAGATGGCGAAAACGATGTCAGGCATAGATGCCGTATTCATTTCAGGCATCTCTCTTTTACCGCTTTTATTAAATTTTCCCATTTTTATTGTCCTCCTCCATAATTTTTAGGTTCTGCTTCAGAAATACGCTGAGGATAGAGATCGTTGATCTGAGTTTTCTGTTCTTCCGTCAACTCCCCATATGAAGTATTGAAATATTTCCTTGCTCCCTCTTCCCTCAACTCATTGTATGCCCTCACCACTTCGTTCTGCACAGCGATATACGCCTTATAACTAGTGGTAGCATCGTTCTGTATAGAAACCACGTGGGATGCAGTGACAGGAACAACACCTATCGGGGCACCGAAATCCTGTTCCTCCAGTTCGGGCAATTCAGAACTGTTAGATGTATTCAAAACAAACTCTTTCACCTTATCTTTCAATGCAGGCTTTCCTCCTACTTCACCCCTTAACTCGGCCTCATTAGCGTACCACTCGGTACCCTGCTGGTTTGTCACCATGGTCTCATTCTGGGCATTCACCAGAACAACCAACAGGTTCCTACGCTGTACATCCACAGAGGTCTGTTCCTCTGATTGTGGCGGCGGCGGTAGTCGGCGTGCCAAACCCGAGTCGACGTCCATATTCGAAACAAGCAAGAAAAAGGTCAGCAAAAGGAATGAAACGTCAGCCATTGAACTTGCATTAAGTCCCGGAACTTTTCTATTTGACTTTGCCATAAAAAAACCTTTCTTTAAATTGACCTTTGATCGGGTCGATTATTTTTTTCTTCCTCCAACCAATGGTAAGATAATCATTGCCAATATTGTCACAACAAACATGACATACATACTGTATAGCCACATATCTGTCATTTTTAACATTGGCGGGCGATTGTCAGTCCCTTCGTATCCAGGAATATTTAAAAGCGTCCCATCACCTATTACATAAGTAATCACCAGCAGTGCAGCCAGTCCCAGAAGGGCCAGAAATCCGCCCAACGTTTTTTTAGGACTCTCTTTCAACTGTTTCAGGGAAGATGCTATTATAAATAGTACCCAAACAACAACTGTAATCGCCAGGAGTGCATAAGCCCAGTACAACAGAAGATCCGTAAATCTAGGCTGATCCATATCGGCGACAAGCTGTTCATGCGCCGGCACCTGCCCTCCCAGATAGAATAACCCCAACACTATAAGAGTAATCAAAACTCCTATATAAAGGGTAAATCTGGCAGTCCTGCTTATTTTTGTTACAGCCATAATAATTACAAGTTTTTGTATTTAACGTTATATTTGATCACCTGATCCAGAAAAGAAATAGAAGCATCTTCCATCTTGTTGAGGATACCTTCCATCTTAGAGAGGATGTAGTTGTAAATGATCTGAAGAATAATAGCTACGATCAAACCACCTACGGTCGTGATCAAAGCCACCTTCATACCTCCGGCAACAATCGTCGGACTCATGTCTCCTGCTCTCTGGATATCATCGAAAGCCATAACCATACCTACTACTGTTCCCAAGAATCCGAGTGAAGGGGCAATAGCGATAAACAGAGTGATCCATGAAAGGTTTCTTTCGAGAAGACCCGACTGTACACCACCGTAAGAAACGATGGAGCGTTCTACTGCATCGGGACCCTGGTCAAGACGAAGCAATCCCTGATATACAATAGATGCTACAGGACCTCTGGTATTGCGTGCAATATCTTTTGCAGCTTCTACGTCACCTCTGTCGAGTGCATCGCCTACTTTATTCAGGAAAGGATCAGGATTTACATCTGCCAAACTCAGATAGATAATTCTTTCGAGACAGAAAGCCAAACCCAGAATTAAACAGATAGCAATCGTGCTCATAAAGCCAGCTCCACCCTCAATAAATTTCACTTTCAGCGCCTGGTGGAAACCACCTGATGTTTCCTGAACGGCAGCCTGTGTTGTCTCAACCGAAGTAGTGGCAACTTGTTCTGTTTCTCCAGCAGTATCTTGCGCCAAAAGAACCGACGACAATCCTACGGACATCATTCCGAAGATCGCTAAAATTGCAAATAACTTTTTCATTGTGTGTTCAATTTTTTGATTAATGATCTTTACTTGTTTGTTTTTAATATTTAAATTTCAGTTTTTCTGTCTATACCTTATAATAATAGTGACTTTTTTCTTTTATCTGGGAGCGGAGAGAGCGGGATTCGAACCCGCGATACACTTTTGGCGTATACACGCTTTCCAGGCGTGCCTCTTCAACCACTCGAGCATCTCTCCCTAAAGAGAACGGAGATCTCTTCTGAAAGAGATTTTTCTGAAAACGGGTGCAAATTACAAAAAATATTTCATTCCCGCTCCATTCAGGAAACAAAATTACAGAATTTATCAAATATATACTACTTCTATCACAATAATTTTAATAAAAACCCATTTTCATACCTTAGGTTGATAAACGAGGGCCCGCTTAATCACCCAATTTGAATAATTCACGGGCATTTCGACTGGTGATCCGTGCGACTGATTCCTGACTCTCATTCCATATCCCGGCCAGTTGCGTAATAACATGCAACAGATAGGCCGACTCGTTTCTCTTTCCCCTGTAAGGCACTGGTGCCAGATAAGGAGAGTCGGTTTCAAGTACTACCCGGTTGAAGGGACAATGTTTCAGCGTTTCAGACAAACCGGAGTTCCTGAAAGTCACCACTCCGTTGATCCCTATCAGGAAATTGTCCAACTCCAATATCGCTTCTAATTCTGCTTTTGTACCCCCAAAACTGTGAAATACACCTTTCAATGATGACGCCCCCACCCTTCGAATACTTTGTATCACCTCTTCGGTTGCATTCCTGAAATGGATGGACACAGGCAAATCTTTCTCAATGCTCCATTTCAATTGTTCTTCAAAAGCATGCATCTGAACTTCCCGCAGCGAAGTATCCCAATAGAGATCAATCCCTATCTCTCCCACGGCTATATAATCTCCGGAGTTTAACTCCCGGTAAATAATATCTAACTGCTTTCCCCAGTTTCCGGTCACACTAGTGGGATGAAGTCCCATCATCGGATAAAAAAAACCGGGGTAATCCAATACGCATTGCTTCAGGTGTACAATAGAGGTTTCATCGATATTAGGCAGCAATACTTTCTCTACCCCCACCTCTTTTGCGCGAATCACTACATCAGACAGATCATCCTTAAATTCTTCCACAAACAGATGAGCGTGCGTATCAATGAGATTCATTCCGCGATTTCTCCTTTTCTATAATAATAAACGATACCATATTCCCTATTACGGGCAAGTCGTTTTTCGGGAGATAAACCACTGTTGTGCTTTTCCACCTCTTCCCATATCTCAAAAATAATCTTATCCACTTTTTCCCGGTAGGCAGCAACGTCCTCTAAGACACGGGCCGTAGCCTTCTGATGTAATTTCTGGGTCTGGTATCCTTCTTTAAAAAGGGTGAACATGACCTTCACCTTGGCAATGGAGGGATTATAAATGGGGACTCCACCCTGTATGCTACGTTGATGCTCCCCATCAATGATTTTTTGGCCCCATTCCAACAGTTGCTCGTTAGAGGTTAAATCAGGAACAACCATATTGGCTTCTTCCAACCCATACAGAGCTAGCTGTTCTTCTTTAATCTCGGAGCGCATCACACACATATATAGTACCTGTATAAAATGGGAAATATACATACGGGCATTTTTCGTTTTTCCGGCAAAGGATTTCCCGGCTTTTACCTGTGTATCGTACAACTGCTGATAACGGGCAGACAAATGTTCGAAATGAGTCAATACACTCTTAGCCTCATCAAGAGTTCCCGTGGAGAATAAGAGTTCCTGAAAATCCGTATCGGCCGCTTTTTCAACTGCCGATCTCAAGGCCCTGATACGGGCGCTGTCTGTATTTGGTAATCTGCGATAGGGCATGTAACTAACGGCTATGCTTCATCAATAAGCCTCTTCTTTTTTCTTTTTTTATTATTACTTCTCTCTGTACATCAGATTTTCCGCTAAAGAGATCAGATCCCTTTTATGATCATCGGTAATATTGATTGATGACAGATAATCAAGCGACGCAAGGTAATACTTTTCGATAAGATTTTCAACGGCAAATTTCAAATTTAATTCATCATAAACATTTTTAACAAACCTGATTTTTTCGTCGGGATCATATTCGGTTGCTGTCAACCATCTGTTCAATTCCTCTCTCTGCATATCGTTTGCATTCTTCAAGCATCTGATCAGCAGAAAGGTTTTCTTATTGCATAGGATATCTCCCCCTATTTTCTTTCCAAATGTCTCGGGATTGCCATATACATCCAGCAGGTCGTCCTTTAACTGAAATGCCAGCCCTATATTGATCCCGAATTCATAAAGCAAATCGGCATCCTCAGCCGGAGCTCCGGCTATGATGGCACCGATCTTCAAGGCACAACCGATGAGTACCGCCGTTTTCAGGTGTATCATCTCGATATATTCCTCTTCTGTCACGTCGAGACGCTGTTCAAAATCCATATCGTATTGTTGTCCCTTACATATCTCCATGGCTGTAGTTGTGAACAACTCCAAAATATCGGGCAGCACACTGACAGGAACTTTAGCGATATATTTATAAGCTTCTATTACTAAAGCATCACCTGACAGGATTGCACTGTTTTCGCTCCATTTTTTGTGTACAGTCGGATATCCGCGCCTCAAATCGGCATTGTCCATCAAATCGTCATGCACAAGGGAGAAATTATGGAATATTTCTACTGCCAATGCGGCATCTATAACCTCTTCGGCATTTTTTCCGAAAAGGTCTGCCGCCATCAATGTCAATAGCGGCCTGAGCCGCTTTCCCCCCAGCGATAATATATATTCGGCGGGAGCGAAAAGTGTACGGGGTTGACAGTCTTTTAATACCTTCCTGGCGGCCTCATCGATGAGTTTCTCGAAAACAGATATTTTATGCATCATCACGATTGACTTAAGTAAAAAAGCTGCTTTTGGGAGTCAAAAGCAGCTTTTTTTATATTTTTATAATCATTTTAGTTCTGCAAGCGGAATACCACCGGCAGTGTAAATCGAACACGTACCGCAGATCCGCGTTGTTTTCCGGGTTTCCAACGAGGCATCTGCTGGATCACACGGATAGCCTCTCTATCGAGTGACGGGTCTACCCCGCGTACCACCTGCACGTCGGTGATGCTACCATCTCTCTCAACAACAAAGTTACAGATTACACGCCCGGAGATACCGTTTTCCTGTGCGATGACCGGATACCTGATATTATCACTCAGGAACTTCATCATGGCTGCATTCCCACCGGGGAATTCCGGCTGTTCTTCCACCACAACGAAGATCTCTTCGGTCACCTCTTCCTGTTTCGGTTTAGGTGGTGGAGGTGGAATATAGACTTCCGTTTGTCTCTGACTCTGATCGTCTTCACTCTTTATCTCCATCTTGGTGTCCACTTTCTCTTCTACCACCTCGATAATCTCGGGTGCTTCGGGTTCAGGCGGAGGAGGAGGTGGCGGAGGTGTCGGGTCACGACGAGTGATCTCGATTTCCTCTTCGGCCAAAACATCCTGAACAAGAACAGTCTCATCCAGTTTCCGTGTTTCGGTCGACCATTCAAAAGCGAAGAAAAGGATAGAAACACCAAGCACCATTCCCATCAGGATATATGTGCCTCGATGTCTTTCCAGATTCGCTTTCGGCGTTTTTTTTACTTCATCTTTGTTCATTGTGAATCTTTTTTTATCTACTGCTTGTTTTTATCACTCTGTTTAAATGCAAAAATAGCTATTTTTTTATTCCGTACCGCAATTTATAAAGAAAATTCCGAAAAAAAGAACTTTTTAATTTCTTTTATGCGATTATCACAGTTTTCATATGTGTTTACTCAACAACCCATATGAAATCGATAAACCTCCTAATCATCACATCTCCCAAATGCCGGCATCATCTTTAAAAATAGGACAATATAATCTAGCCAAGGTTTAACGAAAAGCGTTTATTTTACTTTATAAATATCTTTAAGGTTTCTGCCATATCCATCATAATCCAGCCCGTAACCGACAATAAAGTCATTGGGGATTTCCAATGCCACATAATCGATATGGAGTTTCTGCCGCAATGCAGCAGGTTTAAACAGCAAAGTAGCAACCTTTACCTCCAATGGATTGTATCTCTCCAACTCCTTTTTGAGCGCTACCATAGTATTCCCGCTATCTACAATATCTTCCACAATCACCACATTACGGCCTTCGATGCTTTCATTCAGGCCCAGCACTTCCTGTACCTTGTTTGTGGTAGATGTTCCATGATAGGAGGCAAGACGTACAAATGTAATTTCACTGGGGATGGAAACCTCCTTCATTAACTCTCCGGCAAACATAAAAGCACCGTTGAGCACAGCCAGAAAGATCGGATCCTTTCCTCTCAGGTCGGAGTTTATACGTTCGGCAATCCGTTTTATTCCCTGTTCAATGATCTCTTGTTCAATAAACAATTCAAACTGTTTATCCTTGATGGTTATGACTTCTTTCACTATTCCGGATTTTTTAAAGCGTCAAAATTACTACTTTTTATGATTTTACAAAAATGAAAATAACTTTTTCAGTATTTATAATGGATAATTCTCAGATAACCACTCCGGGAAATCAACATCGTTCAGAAAAAGCATTTTCTCTTCACTGTTAAACACACGGCAGGTACGCATTTTAATTTTTTTTCGAATTGCTGCAATACAATTATATCCTATATCTGAAAGGAAGCGGGGAAATACTTTCAACATTTTGTAGAAAACGGAACCAGGATTCAATTGAGAGAAGATATAGGAAACTGCTTCCGATTTGGTTAAAAATTCCGTCTCATTTTTAAAGATGACGATGGAGTTATAAGTCATCTTCTTATTAAAATGCAAGAATAAATCGTTGGCGAAATCTGATTGCAACGACGCAAACCTGAAAACCCGGCCGGCATCTCTATCTATGATCCATTTCACCCAACGATGACAGACATCGCATTCTCCGTCGTAAAAAACAATGGGTTTCATTTTTCTATTGATTATGAAACGAGCATGAGAACTATATCCACACAAGAAGATAATTAAAGTGTCTTGTGTCTTGATTCTTGGCTCTTGTCTCTAAATTGAACAAAGATAAATATAATTCAGCAAAAGGGGGCCAATGCAATTGTTTAAAAATATTTTCGAGAAAGACCTGACAAAGATGTCAGAGGTGAATATAAAAACTGTTTACCAGGTTGGAAAAATCTTCAGTGTATTGATGCCGGCTATTTTCAATGATGAGCGAACTTGTTTCTGTATGATCAGTTGGTTGCATCGTCAACTCAACCAATAGCCGTTTCGGTTCGATATCCGGCAAAGGATATACAATGGTTTTCCGTTTCATGCAAAACATATGTTTTTCACACAAGTAGTCTAACTCACCCCTCTTATCGTAAGGGAGGATAAGGGAGAGCGTTCCGTGGTTTTTAAGGCAGCCCCGGGCGGAAAGCAACAAATCATCCAATGTCAGCGAAACGGAATGTCTTGCTCTTGCCCGTCCTTTATCCGGCGGCAAAAGAGAACCGGAAAAATAAGGTGGATTGGAAACAATCAGATCAAAACGTTTCGAACTGTCTCGGACAAACTGCCGGAAAGCCACCAATTCTATACCAATTCTGTCAGAAAAAGGGGAATTCCCTATATTCTCTTTCGCCTGCTCCACTGCATGTTCATCTACATCAATAGCAACCACTTTTGCCTGCGGGTTGCGTTGTGCCACCATCAATGCAATGAGGCCGGTACCTGTGCCTACATCCAGTACTTCTGCCGCGTTATCCACATTCGTCCAAGCACCAAGCAGCACCCCATCTGTTCCGACTTTCATTGCACATTTATCGTGAAAAACAGTGAATTGCTTGAACCGAAAATAGGAATTACTCATATTAATTGATAATTGGCAATTGGTAATTACTAATTTGCAATTGCAATAACTTTGGCACGGATTTTGAACATTACTATTCAATTATTCAATACAAAACCAAAAACAAAAGTAAATATTTTTCTGTTCTGATAACAGAAACAAATACAATGATGAATCCATTCAAAAAATATATGGCCCCTGAAGAGTATCCCGAGACAAATGTAATATCTTTTATTACCAGTGATTTCGTTGACGGGAACCAGGAGATCGACGAATCCCAGTTGGAAGAAACCCTTCCCCTCCTTCCCTTACGGAATACAATCGTTTTTCCGGGAAGTACACTACCCATATCAGTAGGACGGAAAAAATCGCTGGATCTGATCAGATCGCTTGGCAAGAAACAAAAGTACATCGGATTGGTATGTCAGAAAGATGCTGCTATTGACGATCCACAAGATGGAGATCTTTATCCTGTCGGTGTAATTGCCGAAGTGATCCGTGTCATTGAATTGGGAGATAATAATCTCAGTATCATTGTACAGGCAAGGAAACGGTTCGAGTGGCAACAGATCACACAGACCGAACCCTATATGAGGGCAACATTCAAACTAAGGGAATATGTGAAAGCATCAAAAGATGACAAAGAATTCAAGGCAATCCTGGATTCTATCCGTGATTCTCTGCTCCATATGCTTCACATGCTGGGTGAACCTCCCCGTGAGTTGATACAGACCATCAGCAGTGAATCTTTCTCCGATATGCTAATAAGCTATAGTGGCACCAACCTGCCCATCGAAGGACATGAAAAGCAGGAACTGCTTAGCATCAACGACGAGAAAGAGCAAGCCTATCGCCTGCTGATGATCCTGAACCGCGAGTCCCAGGTACTGGAACTAAAAATGAATATCCAGATGAAAACCCGGGAAGATTTGAATCAACAACAGAAAGAGTATTTTCTTCAGCAGCAGATTAAAACCATCCAGGAAGAACTGGGAGGAAATACCCAACAGATAGAGATTGACGAATTCAGGAAAAAAGCAAAAGAGAAAAAATGGAGTGATGAGGTAGCGAAAACATTCGAGAAGGAGGTTCAGAAGCTGGAACGATTGAACCCACAGTCACCTGACTATTCGGTACAGTTCGGATACCTTCAGACCATTCTCGAGCTACCGTGGGGTGTGTATACCAAAGACAATTTCAATTTGAAGAATGCCCAAAAGGTGCTCGACAAAGACCACTTCGGCATGGAAAAAGTAAAGGAGCGTATTATTGAACACCTGGCCGTACTGAAACTGAAAGGCGACCTGAAATCTCCCATCCTCTGCCTTTATGGTCCTCCGGGTGTAGGAAAGACCTCATTGGGCAAATCCGTTGCCGAGGCGATCAACCGCAAATACGTGCGTGTTTCGCTCGGCGGGCTGCATGATGAAGCCGAGATCCGCGGGCACCGCCGTACCTATATCGGCGCTATCCCGGGCAGGATCATACAAAACATACAGAAAGCCGGCTCATCCAATCCTGTTTTCGTACTGGATGAAGTGGATAAGATAGGGAATGATTTCCGGGGCGATCCCTCCTCGGCATTACTCGAAGTACTGGATCCGGAACAGAATTCTGCATTTCACGACAACTATCTTTCGATCGATTATGATCTGTCGAAAGTACTTTTCATTGCCACTGCAAACAACCTGAATTCCGTCCCTCAGCCGCTGCTCGACCGAATGGAGTTAATCAACGTGGGTGGCTATATCACGGAAGAGAAAATCGAGATCGCCCATCGCCATCTTATACCCAAAGAACTTCAGAACCACGGTATCAAGAAAGGTGCTTTCTCCATCTCCAAGTCTGCCTTGCAGAAGATTATTGAAAATTACACAAGAGAGTCGGGTGTACGTGAACTGAATAAGAAAATCGCCAAGATCATGCGGAAAGTAGCTCGAAGAATTGCGGCGGAAGAACCTTATCCGAAAACGCTCAGGATATCCGATCTGAAAGAGTATTTAGGTATTGAAGAATACAGCAGGGACAGCTATCAGGGCAACCAGTACGCCGGGGTGGTAACCGGATTGGCATGGACTGCCGTAGGTGGCGAGATCCTTTTTGTGGAAAGTTCACTCAGCAGGGGAAAAGGTGCCAAGCTTACCCTTACCGGAAATCTGGGTGATGTGATGAAAGAATCGGCCATGCTCGCCATGGAATATATACATTCACATGCGCAGGAATTGAATATTGATCCGGAAATTTTTGAAAACTGGAATACTCATATCCATGTACCGGAAGGCGCTATGCCCAAAGACGGACCTTCGGCAGGTATCACAATGATCACTTCTCTGGCGTCGGCTTATACACAACGGAAAGTACGTCCCAACCTGGCCATGACCGGCGAGATCACCCTACGTGGGAAGGTGCTCCCCGTTGGCGGTATCCGCGAAAAGATCCTGGCTGCCAAACGGGCGGGTATCAAAGAAATTGTCCTTTGCAAGGAGAATAAGAAAGATATCGATGAGATCAATCCGCAATATGTGGAAGGACTCATCTTTCACTATGTAAGCGACGTGAAAGAAGTGCTGGATTTGGCGCTTATGAACGAGAAGGTAGATCAGCCGAAAAACTTTTCAACAATAAAGGAGAAATCTCAAAAGTAAATAACGATTTTCAATTTTTTGATGACATCAGCGTATCCTATTGGCATGGAAGCCTCTTCGGATACGCTGTTTTTTCATCTTTTACATCGTGGAGAGTTTGACAGAAAAGTAGACCAGATAAAACAGGATAAAAGCACCTCCCTGCCATCTTCCAAGGCGGGTACTCATTTTCATAAAGAGCCATAACAGCAAACTGATCCCGATCACGAAGAGGCTATCGACATAGTTAATATCAGATGTACTGATGGGCTGGATCAGTCCTGCCACTCCCAGAATAAAAAGGATATTGAAGATATTTGATCCCACCACGTTACCTATCGCTATATCAGCCCGCTTCTTGATGGCTGCTACCACCGAAGTAGCCAACTCCGGCATACTGGTTCCTGCCGCCACAATAGTGAGCCCTATCATTGCTTCCGACATTCCCAGCCGCCCGGCGATAATGACCGCATTTTCCACTAAAAGGTCGGAACCATATACCAAACCGGCTAAACCCACCCCGATAAACAGCACATCCAGCATCCAGTGCTTACTCAAACGTATCTCGTCTTCTTCACCACGATCCTTTGCTTCATGGGTTTTCTTTTTTGAAGAGATCAGGAGATATCCCGTATAAGAGACAAAAAGAAGAATAAAAACCAATGCCTCAATCCCGGAAATCCTGGAGTCGAGAAATAACAGGAAAAATAACACTGATACCAGCACCATTACAGGTACATCCAGCTTTAACAGTTGCCTTTTTACTGCCAAGGGGTAGATAAGAGCCGATAATCCCAGAATAATCCCTATATTAAAAAAATTAGAACCCAGCACATTGCCGATAGAGAGTGCGCTTTGCCCGTTCATAGCAGCCTTCACACTCACTACCAGTTCCGGTGCACTGGTACCTATCGAAACAATGGTCAGCCCGATCACCAACGGACTGATACCGATACGTTTTGCCAACGATGATGCTCCGGAAACCAAACCTTCCGCGCCAAAATACAAAATCACCAGCGAAACCAATAACCAAACAATCTCCATAATCTAATCTATCTTTTTCTCAAATATGGTACAAATATAGCCTGTTCTCCCAAAATATCCTGTCTACCCATAAAAAAACCCCTTTGTATAAAAGGGGTCTTTACTCTTTATTCTTTACTCTTCCAATTATTCAGAATAAAATCTAAAATCCTTGAGTAACTCCTGAAGCCGTTTTCTGGCGAAAAATATTCTACTCTTTACAGTACCGATCGGCAACCCAAGATGTTTCGCGATCTCTTCATACTTGTATCCCGAAACGTGCATTGAGAAAGGCACCTTATATTCATCGGTAAAACTATTGATCGCCTTGTTGATCTCTTTGATCGTATAAGCTCCGTCAGGCGTGTCAAAACCGGAATCCTGCGGTAAATTCAGATGATACAGATTCTCTGTCTTGTCAATGATAGTCTGGCTCCTGACGATCTTACGATAATTATTCACGAAAATATTATGCATGATGGTGAAAACCCATCCTTTAAAATTGACATTCTCATAATATTTTTCCTTGTTATCCAGTACACGAAGAGTTGTTTCCTGCAACAGATCTTTAGCTTCTTCCCTGTCGGCTGTCAATGTCAATGCGAAGTTGAACATGTTGTCCTGCAGCCCCAATAGCTGTTTTTCGAAAGAAATCTTTGTTTTCATAAGCGATGTGCTTTAGTTGTGTTAAATGATCGTTGTCCTTGCAAATATAAAGAGATATATTTAAAAACTACTCCCTTTATGCACCCAAAAACGATTAATTAGTGTTAACAAATAAAGAATCGCTAAAAATATACTGATAAACAGACAAATAAACATCAAAAAAAACATACCTAAAACCCTCGATAACTGATAAAAAAAATTTATGTCTTAAATCATTGAATAAATGATTACAATAGATTTAAAGCCATGGATTTTTTTAGACCGATTCTAAATAATTTTTTCAGATGACAAGCAAATATTCCATATGTTAATCCCCCGGTTTAACACAACTGGTTAATTATCGGGAAAGAAAGAAAAATTCCAATTCCCCGACCCTGCCAATCGGGCTTTATGGCATACAATTTGTATTGAAAAATGAAGAATGAAAAGTGAATAATGAAGAATGGAGAGTGAGGAGCTAATTTTTCATTCTTAATTCTTAATTTTTTAATTTATATATATATGGTACAAAAAGGACAGATAGGGGTAACAACTGACAATATTTTCCCCATTATCAAGAAGTTTCTCTACAGCGATCATGAGATTTTTATCCGTGAGATCGTATCGAACGCAGTGGATGCCACACAGAAAATGAAAACCTTAGCCGATGTGGGTGATTTTAAAGGTGAGCTGGGAGATCTATCGGTACATATCTCCATTGACAAGAAAAATAAAACGCTTACCGTATCCGACCGTGGTATCGGGATGACCGCCGAAGAGGTGGATAAGTACATCAATCAGATAGCACTCTCCTCCGCCAATGATTTTCTGGATAAATACAAAGAGAATGCAAACGCCATTATCGGCCATTTCGGTTTAGGATTCTACTCTTCCTTTATGGTATCCAAAAAAGTGGAGATTATCACCAAATCTTATAAAGAGGATGCACAAGCCGTGAAATGGTCTTGCGACGGCACGCCGGAATTCACGATGGAAGAGACTACCAAAGAGGATCGCGGTACCGACATCATTCTCCATATAGATGAAGACAACAAGGAATTTTTAGAAAAGGATAAGATTGAATCATTACTCAAAAAATATTGCAGATTCCTTGCTGTGCCGATCGTTTTCGGAAAGAAACAGGAATGGAAAGAGGGTAAATATGTAGATACGGAAGAAGATAATGTTGTCAATGACACCAATCCGCTATGGCGACAGAAGCCGGCAGGATTAAAAGAGGAAGATTACCTGAAATTCTACCGCGAGCTATATCCATTCTCCATAAGCGACGAGCCCATGTTCTGGATCCATTTGAACGTGGATTATCCTTTCCATCTCACCGGTATCCTCTATTTCCCGAAAATAAAGAATAATCTCGATCTGCAACGCAATAAGATACAGCTTTACAGCAATCAGGTTTTTGTGACCGACTCAGTGGAAGGCATAGTGCCTGAATTTCTTACATTGCTGCACGGTGTAATCGATTCGCCCGATATCCCGCTGAACGTCTCCCGCTCCTATCTGCAAAGCGACCAAAACGTGAAGAAAATATCGAACCACATCACCAAAAAAGTGGCCGATAAGCTGGAAGAACTGTTCAAAAAAGAGCGTACCCGGTATGAAGAGAAGTGGGACAGTCTGAAACTGTTTATTGAATACGGAATGCTTTCCGACGAAAAATTCTGTGACAGAGCTCTCAAATTTGCCTTGTTGAAAAATATGGAGGGCAAATATTTCACTTCAGAAGAATACAAAACGCTAATCGAATCGGCCCAAACCGACAAGAATGGAAACCTTGTCTACCTCTATGCAAACGACAGACAGGAGCAATACAGCCACATCGAGGCAGCGAAAGAGAAGGGTTATGATGTACTTCTGATGGACGGACAACTCGACACTCACTGGATGGGACTTCTGGAACAAAAATCCGACAAGACCCGGTTTGTGAGAGTGGACAGCGACACTATTGAACATATCATCGAGAAAGAAGAGACTGCAAAAGTGGAATTGACCGACCAACAGAAAGAAAATGTGTCGGAGGCAGTGAAATCACAACTCCCGGTTATGGAAAAAACGGAATTCAGCGTCGATTTCAAAGCGCTTGGAGAAACTACCCGACCGATTCAAATCACCCAAAACGAATTCTCCAGAAGAATGAAAGAGATGGCTGCCATGCAGCAACAAATGGCTTTCTATGGTGAAATGCCCGACACATACCAGATTGTACTGAATGTGCAGCATCCGTTCGTCAAAGAACTTATCAATGAGAGTGAGCATAAGGATAAAGAAGCGCTTATCGCAAAAGTGGCATCCGACAAGCGTTTAAAGCAGTTAATCGACCTGGCCCTGCTCTCCAACGGGATGCTCAAAGGGGAAGCATTGAATAACTTCGTGAAAAGAAGTTTCGAAATGATTTAAATCAGTTATCTCCATTTCACCTCGTCTCCCCAGTCTCCCAGTCATAGTCAGAGATCAATCGAGTAAAAAACCGGTAAACAACTACTGTTTACCGGTTTTTACTTTATCTTTGCAGCAAAAAGTTGTGCAATGAACAAAGCCTACGAGGTGACCTTTTCCCCTTTTCGTTCCTTCACCCGTGAGGAGTGGAGTAAGTTAGAGGAACACCCTATGTTTCCTGTTTCCGATATTGATCTCACTAAACTGCAGGCGCTCAATGAGCCACTTACCCTCAAAGAAGTCGAAGATATCTATATTCCTTTGATCCGGCTACTCCAGATCCATCTCACCCACTATCGCAATCTGCACAATGAACGGGATCAGTTTTTCTCCAATAAAAGTAAACCTATCCCCTATATTATCGGTATTGCCGGAAGTGTGGCAGTCGGGAAAAGCACCACTGCCCGGGTATTACAGAAACTGCTCTCGATGACGCCTGAGCAGCCAAAAGTAGAATTGATTACTACCGACGGATTCCTGTATTCCAATGATGAATTGCAGAAACGGGGGCTGCTGAACAAAAAAGGATTCCCTGAGAGTTATGATGCCAAACAATTGTTGGCATTCCTTGCAAGTGTAAAATCGGGACGTGACATATTTGAGATACCTGTCTATTCGCACCTCTATTATGATGTGATCAAGGGACAGATGCAAATCATTGAACGGCCTGATATCCTTATCGTGGAAGGGATCAACGTGCTGCAAGTCTCACCCGGCAAAAAAATACGGAAGAGAGTCTTTGTCTCCGATTTCTTCGATTTCTCTATTTATGTGGATGCGAGCGAGAAAGATTTGCGGGAATGGTATATCGAACGATTTAAAAAACTACAACAGACTGCCTTTCAGGATCCGGATTCCTATTTTCATCAATATGCTTCTTATTCGGAAAAAAAATTGCTGAAATTTGCCAACGAGGTATGGGATGAGATCAACTTACCCAATCTGCTGCAAAATATTCTTCCAACCCGTTTCCGGGCCGACCTCATTCTTGAGAAGGGAGAATGTCATTTTGTCAGAGGTGTCCGTATCAGGAAAATATAAAACAACTCACATCCGAAATATTAGAAACTAAAAAGATGAACCTCCGGGGAAGCCCATCTTATATTATTGTAGTGTAAATTTACGTTTCAGATCAAAATGCTTTGCGGATCTTTTCTGCAATTTCTTCGAATTCCTCTGCCGACAGTTGCAACTTCGGATTGGCAAGGCTCATATCACCCTCTTTTTGGATAGGAATCAGGTGAATATGCGCGTGAGGCACTTCCAGGCCGATTACCATCATCCCTACCCTTTTACAGGAAACCGCATTCTCTATCGCCTTTGCCACTTTTTTGGCAAAAACAGCCATATCACCCAAAAGGGTATCGTCCAGATCAAAGAGATAATCAATCTCCTGCTTTGGAACAACTAAGGTATGCCCTTTCGACATCGGACGGATATCGAGAAAGGCATAAAACCGGTCGTTTTCGGCGATCTTGTAAGAGGGGATCTCACCTGCGATAATTCTGCTGAAAATAGTCATCTTTTAGTGAAAAATTAAAAGTGAAATCTGCGAGTAAACAAGTGCAAAAACAAACTTGTTTGGATTTGCCGAGCGGGAGCAGATTGCACAAAGTGAAAAATCAAAAATCCACTATCCCTAGTCTTGGTTCTTGAATCCTGGTTCTATTCAAACCGATATTTCAACGACCTCAAACGTCATCGTGCCTGAGGGTACTTTTATTTCGGCTATATCGCCTACTTTCTTACCCATTAAACCCTGGGCAATAGGAGTACTGACAGCAATTTTACCGTTCTTCAGATCAGCTTCGCTTTCCGATACGAGCATATAGGTCATCAACTTTTTCGTTTGCAGATTCCTGATCGTCACCTTGTTCATAATCTGCACTTCATCCGTACCAATAGCACTCTCATCGATAAGGCGGGCATTTGCGATAAGGTTTTTCAACTGGGAAATCTTCGCTTCCAGCATCCCTTGCGCCTCTTTCGCCGCATCATATTCCGCATTTTCCGACAAGTCACCCTTGTCTCTTGCTTCAGCAATCTGGCGAGATATTTCAGGTCTCTGCACAGATTCCAACTCTATCAATTCTTCTTTCAATTTCCGAAGACCTTCTTCGGTCATATACGTTACAGCCATAGTCTCTTTTTTTATACTTTAAACTCGACGTAAAGAAAAAGAATTCCGGCCTTTACTACAAGACCGGAACCCCTTTTTTCCATGTTTATACTTTTACAAAAGTAATGCTTTATTCCAATTATGCAAAATTTTCAGGTATGTTTTACAACACCTTATCCAACTCGCCGGTCAACTGGGCATAGTTCTCGATCCGGGCTACAATGTCTCCTTCACGGTTAATAAGGAACGCCGTCGGTATCTGCCGCACATTATAAGTGGCTAATAATGTGGAGTTAACCGATCGCGAATCTCTGACGGTAAGCCAGGGGAGGTTGGCGGCCGATGTTTTCCAGAAATGTTCATCCGAATCGAACGATATCTGATATATTTCAAACCCTCTCGATTGATAACGGGCATATAGATTATTCAGATCCATATTGTGCTTCGGAGAGAAATCGGCACCATACACCACAAAGTCGAGTAATACTACCTTCCCGGTAAGCGATGACAACGCCATTTTACGTCCGTCCACTCCTGACAAGACTATATCGGGTAAACCCGCCCCCTCTTCCACCGGTATGTTCTCTAACAGTTTCGCCTGTTGTTCCTGCAGCCTCCTTGTCTTCAATGCATTCATAGTAAACTCATACAGATGTTTTGTTCTTTCTGTATCAGGATAATAACGGTTCCATGAAGTAGCTACAGCACCGAACATCGCATAATCCTGCCTGTTATAGGGATCAAAAATCAGGTAATTATTTATTTTTTGGAAAACCGCATAATAAGCCGTCGCACCAGAAGGATTTCCAAGGATCAACCGTGACACCTCTCTCTTATAGTCCTGCAATGCACTATCCAGTTGTTCGATAAAAGCCATTTCATCAATTAATCCGGATTTGTGGTTCTTCTCCAACTCGTCAATCTTACGAGCAGCCGATCTGGTAAGGAGGTCTACCTCTTTCATCTGGTCATTGGTAGGCGAGTCCTCTACAGTAAAAGAATTATACCAATCCGACGCATTAGCACTGATACGGAGCGTCTCTGTGGAATCCACGGCAAAAGCGGCAATCCGCTTCCCGATACGTAATTGATAGAATTCCGGATTTTCGGGAGCGGATTGCTTGAAAGCAAAAGCCCCGTCTTTTTTCAAGACTGTGGAATCAAGCGCTCTGACACCCGCCAGGGCCCGATGTTCCAGATACAATGTATCTCCTTCCGCAGATCCGATATTCCCTGTCACTTTAAATGTCTCTCCCTGTTTACAGGAGAAAAGTACTGCACCGACCAACAAGACCGGTAGCCATTTTCTCAATAAATTCTTCATATATATTTCCAAAAATTCGCAGCAAATTTACGTGATTTTCTTTTTAAACCGGCATGATTCGGATAAATTATTATTTTAAGTGTTTAATAATTGACCAGCCCAACATAGTTAATATTAGTTAAATTATTTCTCTCCAACCTGTCAGCGATATGATATGATTTTTTAACATAAAAAAACTATGGAATAAATGCAAAAAAAAGTCTTATCATTGTACTCGATTTTGACGCGTATTTCAATGAAACTATATATTTAAACTACCCGCCTCCACAGTCAGGGGGCTCTTTGTAGTGTCCACAGGCAATGCGCATGACTGAACTATTAAATATAAACTAAATTCACAATCAAAACTAAAACTAAATTGAATTGCATTATGGAGACAAAAAGACAATCAAAAAGTAAAGGAGTTTCAGCCGGTTTAATTATCCTTGGAAGTGCGATTATCGCTTCGGTTTTCTTCTTCTGGGTGTGTGGTCATCCAAGCCATTTCGACGACAAAGGCCATCCGCTGCAAGGGGACGTGTTCGGTATCCTTTACCAGGGAGGTTATGTAATTCCCCTGGTCATCACCCTGTTATTAACCGTACTGACCCTCTCCATCGAGCGTTTGTTTGCAATGAACAGGGCCAGCGGAAAGGACAAGAACGAACGGTTCGTATTACAGGCAAAGAAATTGATCGACAAGGGAGATATCAATGGGGCAACCGAACTCTGTGACGATCAGAAAGGCTCCATCGCCAATATCGTGAGGGAAGGACTGGTACGCTACAAGGACGTGGAAGACATCCCCAACATCACCAACGCCGACAAGGCCGAACTCATCCAGAAGGAGATCGACGAGGCCACCACCCTCGAGTTGCCATACCTCGAGAAGAACCTCAACATCATCGCAGCCATTTCCACGCTGGGGACGCTCTTCGGCCTGTTCGGTACCGTATTGGGGATGATCAGGGCCTTCTCGGCGATGGGACACGAGGGCGCGCCCGACTCAACTGCCCTGGCCGTCGGTATCTCGGAAGCACTGATGAACACCGCACTGGGTATCGGTACCGGCGCCCTGGCAATCATCACCTACACCTATTTCTCGGGAAGGATCCAACAAATGACCAATGCAATCGATGAAATAGGATTCGCCATAGGACAGTCGTTCGTCAAAACCCACGGGGGCTTGATTAAATAACATGGCTGTTTTATTTCGGGTTAAGTAATTAAAAAAACAACAATGGCTAAAGTAAAGAAACATAGCGTCTATATCGACATGACCGCCATGAGCGATGTGACGGTGCTCCTGCTCACGTTCTTCATGCTTACTTCAACCTTCCTCCCCCTGGAACCGGTAAGGGTCACCGCCCCGGCTTCCGTGATGGAGATAAAGGTCCCGGATTACAACGTGATCAATATACTGGTGGACCTGCGGGGAAAGGTATTCGTGAACATCGACCGCCCCGAGGTACGCCTCGAGGCACTGGAGAAGATGTCGGCAGAATATGGCGTGGCGCTGGACGACAGGCAGAAGAAGGCTTTCCTGGAACAGCCTTATATCGGGGTCCCGATGAACCGCCTGCCGGCTTTCCTGGACCTGCCTTTCGCGGAACAGGACGCGGCCATGAGGGAGTACGGCATTCCAAACGACAGCACCGACAACCAGTTCATCAACTGGGTACGGAAGGCAAGGGAAATAGACAGTGAAATGAAGATAACGATAAAGGCCGACCAGACCACCCCCTACCCCCTCGTGGAGGGCGTGATGAAGGACCTGGTGAAGATAAAGGCCAACCGTTACAGCCTGGTGACCGTCCTCAGGGGCGCGCCGGAAGGGTTTTAACTTTTATTTGAAAAGATATGGCAAGTATTGATACAGGCGGGGGAGAAGTAAAGAAAGGAAAACCCAAACAGGAGACCCTACGGGTCGATTTCACCCCCATGGTGGACATGAACATGTTGCTAATCACGTTCTTCATGCTCGTCACCACGCTTTCAAAACCGCAGGTGATGGAGATAGCGATGCCCTCCGACCAGAAAGTGGAGGACGAAGAGGCGCCAAAGGTGAAGGAATCGAAGGCGGTCACCCTTTTGTTGGGGGAAGACGACAAGGTATATTATTACTTCGGGAAGCTCAACGAGAGCGCCTACAGCGATTATACGGTCCTGAAGGAAACCACCTATTCGTCCAACACCTCCAATGAAGGGCTCAGGAGCATCCTGCTGGAAAGGAACGCGGATGCGGTGACCAAGATTCGCGACCTGAAACTCGAACGGGCGGAAAAGGGAAACAGGATGACGGAAGAGGAGTTCCGCGAACGCTCAAAGGAGATAAAAGGCGATGTGGACGCGCTCACGGTGATCATCAAGCCGATGGAGACGTCCAACTACAAGAACTTGGTGGACGCGCTGGACGAGATGCAGATATGCAGCGTCGGGAAATACGCCATCGTGGATGTGACCGAAGGGGACCTTTTCCTTGTGGAGAACTACAGGACCCAGGGGGCATTCGGCGACGCGAATTTAGCGCCCAGCAACCAATAAAAAAAGACACGATATGGATAAATTCATAAACTTAAACTCTCAGGAATGGTGCGACCTGGTATTCGAGGGGAGGAACAAACGGTACGGGGCGTACAGGCTGCGCCAGACTTCCTCCAAAAGGTACGCCTACGCATTTTTTGTTGTATTGGTCATTACGGCTATCGTCGCCATGCTGCCCCGACTGTACGGGGTGGTGGAGGACTTGACAAAAAAAGACCTCGGCCCCATGGAAGAAACGGTCGAGTTGTCGGTACTCCCGATTGAAGAGCAGGTTCCCGAGGAAAGCATTATCAAACAGGAAGATGCTCCCCCACCCCCTCCGATGAAGTCGACCATCCAGTTCGTACCGCCCGTGATCGCCAAAGACGAAGAAGTAACGGACAATGATTTTATGAAAACCCAGGAAGAATTGAAGTCTTCCACCCTCCAGATTTCCATCGCGGATGTCATGGGTACGGATGAGCAGCACGGGATCGATATCAGCGACTTGCGACAGACCAAAGTGGTAGTGGAGGAAAAGATCCAAGATGATAAACCGCTTGAATTTGCAGAGCAGGCGCCCTCCTTTCCGGGCGGACTGGAAGCTTTAAGTAAATTTTTGTCAGAAAATATCAGATATCCGGTCATGGCCCAGGAGAACGGTATCCAGGGCAAGGTAATCGTAAAATTCGTGGTCTCCAAGACCGGGGACATATCGAATATCCAGATCTTTCGCGGCGTTGATACTTCGCTTGACAGTGAAGCGGTCAGGGTAGTACAGGCAATGCCGAAATGGATCCCGGGGAAACAGAAAGGGAAAGCGGTTGCGGTCTATTTTACCCTTCCGGTAGAATTCAGGCTGCATAGTTAGCTTTTCATTGTCTGTTCAAAATTGATCAAAGGGTAAAGAACAAAATAATGCAAAACAGGAAACAGTCCGGTAATTTTAAGAGAGGCTTTTCACTGGTCCGGGGCATAATGATGGTCATCGTCTATGTATCGGTTGCTTATTTATTGGTCTTTACCCCTTTGTTCCGGGGAAGCATTCCTGCAGGGATAAGGATTGCATTTGGAGTAATCTTTACAGCTTATGGGATATTAAGAGGTTACAGGTTATGGAAAGAGCAATGAATCGCATAAAACCGGCACTTCTATTATTCTTAATTACCGGTACGCTTATTCTATCATCTTGCTATCAAAAGAATAGCAGATCCGATACGCCGACGTCAGGCATTGCCCAGATAGCGGTAGACGAGAGTTTTGCTCCCATTATTGAGGCAGGGATCAATGTGTTTGAGTCGCTGAACAGTGATGCTACGATCATCCCCGTTTATACTTCCGAATGGAATGCGTATGATTTGCTGATGCAAGACAGCATCCGGCTGGTCATTGGGACCCGTTTGTTAACGGAGCAGGAGCAAGCCATCCTCAAGGAACGGAAACAGCGGGTACGCAGCCAGAAAATCGCGATTGATGCTATTGCCCTGGTCACCCACAAAGAGAACAAAGACACTCTTTTGACGATCAACGATATAAGGGATATCTTGACAGGTAAGATCAAGAGCTGGAAACAGATAAATCCGGATTCCCCATTAGATTCTCTGACCGTAATGTTCGACACCCCTTATTCGGGTATGGTCCGCTACATACAGGACTCGTTTTGCGACAACCGTCCCTTCGGAAAGAATGTGAAGGCGTTGTCGTCAGACAGTTCGTCAGTCGATATAACCCGGGTACACTCACATGACAAAGTGATCGAATATGTCGCTTCGCACCCGGACGCGCTGGGATTTGTGGGTGTGAACTGGATCGCCAATCCTGTCGATACCACAAACCTCAGTTTTATCGATAACGTGAACGTCGTATCCGTGAGCGGTTCGGCGCAGGCTACTCCCGGCAACAGCCATAAGCCCTATCCTTACCAGCTGGCGCTGGAATTGGCGCACCGGGAATCCCCGCTTGAATTCCCGTCAGGCGGTTACCCGTTGATCCGCGATATATATATTATCATCACGGATGCTACCGGCGGCTTACCGTCCGGATTCTTTAACTTTATTGCCGGTGACCGGGGACAACGGATCATATTGAAATCGGGCATCCTGCCCGCAAACCGGCCAATCAGATTAATTCAGGTAACACAAGACTAAAATCCGCGACTAAATAGCGGTAAACATGCGCTATGGATCTATTTTTCTTTCATTTATCCGGTATATTGCCGGATAACTCTTTATTATTCCAGGTTCCGGCTGCGGCCATTACCCTGCCCACATTAAGCATATTTCCTTTTGAGACTTATTCAGAAAGAACAGGCTTATATATCGGGGCGCTCCTACTGTTGGTCATCACAATGATATTGCTACGTTTTTTTGAACGGATAAAGAGTAACCGCATGCTGCAACAAACAGAGCAGCGGCACAACGATATTTTCAAGAAGATCACCCATGAGTTCCGTGCTCCGCTCACCATTATCCTCGGATTAAGCAAACAGCTCCAGGAGCAGAAAGATTTCTCCAACAACAACTCGCTCACCTATCTTAATGCAATTGAGCGACAAGGGAGGTATCTCTCCGAGATGGTCAACCAGTTGCTCGATGTGGCCAATCTGTATGCGGCCGAAAAGACAGAAGAATGGAAAACCGGCAATATCGTCGCTTTTGTTGAGATGGTATCGGAAACCTTCCGTCTCTATGCCGGACAGAAGGAGATCGACCTGTACTTCTTCAGCGATGAAAAGGAGATCCAGACTGATTTTGTACCCGATTATCTCAATAAGATACTGCACAACCTTCTCTCTAACGCCGTCAAGTACAGCGACGAGGGTAGCCGTATCTATCTTACTCTGGAAAGGAACAAAAAAGACCGGAAAAAGGTAATCATCAAAGTGGTCGATCATGGAAAAGGGATCAGTAAGGAGATGCTGCCCCATATCTTTAAACTGCATTACACACGCCCGAACGTGGGCACGGAAACGCCCGCCGGCGAAGGAATAGGACTCGCCATTGCCAAACAGCTGACGGAAATCTCAGGCGGAACCATCCGTGTGGAGAGTGAAGAAGGGAAAGGGACGACATTTACGGTTGAAATGCCTGTCCGGAGAAACGAAAAGCAGCTATTCCCCCACTGGAAACCCGAAAAGGATACTCCTGCGACCATGGCCATTGTGAAGCCCCCGGTAAAGACGGAACACAAGGAACTTATCACACCCGAAGCCAATGAAAATGATCCCCGTCCTACCATCTTATTGGTGGAAGACAATAAGGATACTGCACTCTATATCCGATCCATGTTCCATCAGGAGCAATACAACATAATTTATGCCTCAAACGGGGAAAAAGCATGGAATATTCTGAATAAACAACTCCCCGATATCGTGATTACCGATGCAGTCATGCCGAAAAAAAGCGGTATTGAATTATGCAAAGAGATGAAGGCGTCGCCGCTGCTCAACCATATCCCCGTTATCATTATCTCCGCAAAAAACAGGGAATCCGATCTGATCGAAGGGTTAAAAAGCGGCGCCGACAGTTATATCCGAAAGCCTTTTCATCTGGAAGAGTTACAGGTACGTGTGGAAAATTTATTGGAGAATCGTCAACTGTTAAGGGAGAAATACCGCAGGACCGTGCTGAAAGAGGAGAAAGCAGCATCGTGCGACAATATCAATTCAGACTTCCTGATCCATGTTACCGATATCATCCACCGGGAAATGAAGAATCCGGACTTCACTTCCGTGAAATTGGCGCAGGAACTGGCCATCAGTGTTTCCCAACTGAATAGGAAACTGAACGCCGCCACAGGATATTCTTCCTCGGTTTACATCCTGCAGGTGAAGCTGAACCACGCCAGGAAACTCCTTTCCACGCAAAACAAGACCATCGGAGAAGTAGCGACGGAATGCGGCATCTACGATGTGAATTATTTCTCCCGGGTATTCAAAAGGCATATCGGAGTTACCCCCTCCCAATTCAAACGTTTGCCTCAAAATTAATGCATCAATAAACATTCACATTTATTATAAAAAACAGACAAAAAAGATTTTTATCGCTTAAAACGTTTTTTTCAAACAAAAGGGAAGATAGCACAAACATACAGTTAAATATCAATATATTATATTAAATAAATGCGCAAATCATGCTATAAACATTAAATGTTAAAGCGCATTCCGTCCTATATTTAACAAAATTAATCCTAACAATAAGCTATATAAAAATGTAAGTTTGCCATTGAATTATCAAGGCGCGGGTCAAGAGTAAATTTTGCCCCCCAACATTCGAAACATACAAAAAAACTGTGGATAGCCGGGGAAAACGGTCTGAGTACAGAAAAAACCGGTTTTAACTTAACAAAAATGAAACATAAGTTAAAATAGGAGGCCATTATTATGCAATCTATTCGGGATTTGAGCATCTTATTTTTTAATATTTTTAAGACATTTATTAAAAATAAAAAGACAAATGAAGAGTAATCAAAGAAGCACTTCCAATCTGGATTTTTTTCGTCCGGGTCTGGTAATGATTATATCTGACAACAAATTACATAAATAAAGAGATCTATGAAGTACAAACTAATTCAAAAGCCCAATCCGCTTGAACCGAAAGTACAACGCAAGTGGTACGCCAGCCCTGTAAAAGTGGGTACGGTAAACAACTACCAGTTGAGCAAGGATATCGCCGCCAGGTCGCCCCTTACGCGAAGCGTGGTAATGAATGTGATAGAGAAGATGGGGGATGAAATTCCTCGTTATTTAACGAAAGGGTACAGTGTGAATCTGAGCGATCTCGGCACATTACGGCTTTCGCTCTCCAGTGAAGGTGTAGATACTCCTGAAAAATTCTCAAAAGAAAACATTGAGAACGTACGTATAATATTTACGCCCTCTCCCGAGTTAAAACGTACCCTGTTGAACGTGCAATACGAAAGGACGGAATAAGAAAAGCCGATTCAAAATGTCATACTAAGGAGATAAGAGGTATTTCATCCGGAACTTCCTACAAATTATGGAGTACTACACACTTTTAATACATAGAGGTTCAATATTTTAAATTAAATTCATCACTACAAAATGAAAAAAATCTATTTTAGTCTGATAACAATAACCATATTGTTATTTACGGCCTGCAACAACAATGATGTGCCGGGCAATGAGGAAACAAAGGAGACAGGAACGTTGAGGGCGACGATCTCCTTCGGAGGGGAAAGCGTCACACCCAATGCGCAAGCGACAACCAGAGCCGCTTCATCGACCGCGATTCCCACGGTCAGTTGGGCCAATGTGAACCAGATACAGCTGTTCCTGTATAAAGAGGACGGGGCAATCACATTTACCAAAACCCTGATACCGGGCGATGCTACAAATCCGGAAGCAAATGATGGGCGGGTTTTCGATATCCCCAACATCCCATTAGGAGACTATAAGCTGGCTTTGATTGCCAATGCCAGTAACAGCAAAGACAACGTGACAACGTCAATTAACGGGGGACAAACCTGGGGAACCGAATTTAACAGTAGTAATATCAATCAGGCCACAAAAATCGGCGACCTTCTTGTGGATTTGAAAGAAAAACAGTTGCCCTACCTGCCTGATACCCTTGTGGGTTTTACTGATCGAAAGGGATATGAAAAGCCATCAGAGATATTTACGGTTATTGACGTGCCAGTAAGTATTAAAGGAGGGCAGACGGCGGACGTGAAGCCCGGGGCACTCAAACGAGAGATATCATTGATGCGCACCCGTTTCGATATCACCACCGTACTTGATGGAACACCTGAAGAAGTGGCTTTCTATAAAGCCAACAGGGAAAAGGTTGATTTCGACACCGATAGCAGTTTTATTGTTGTACAGTGCCTGCCCAAATATTTCAGTTTGGCAAACGGCATGTCGGCCGAGTCGGATACCACAAGGATACTTGTGGCCGCTACCGGGGATAAGACTTATATGGATGCCGATCCTCAGGAAGGGTACAAGTCGAATGGCGATGGTACTCCTAAGATAATCGATGGTCTGTTCACCCGTTGGAATGACATCCGTATTTTCCCGAATGTAGCAGGTAGAGGCGAAAGTACGGACATAACGGACAAAGAATATTTCATCATTATCTCTGCCTGGGTTGACCTTGAGGAAGGCGAGACTTACACATACGCCGATGGCAAAAGAGCTTCCAAACCGCAACGTGTATTTTGGTGGGCAAAAATAAATGACCCATTTACCAGGAATGTGATCCGTGAAGTCAATTTAACGCTGAAATCGGCAGGGTATCTCGAATTCCCCGATGGACCGACTGAACAAGGTGGCCTTACTATCGAAATTGGCGCTCCCGAAGAATGGAATCCTATCATCGAAGATACCAATATGGATATCTGATCTTTTTATCGGAAGCGATAAAAAGCAGCGACAATTAACAATCAGCCTTTTCCTCTGCCCAGCCCGCCACCGCGCAGGTGGCTACCGTGCGGGGGAAAAGGATTTCACCAAGCCCTGGTCTGTCTCTAAATAAAACATTAGGAATGAATACGATAAAAGGGATCATCCTCATAACCAGCCTTATTTTCTTCGCATCGTGTACCTTCGACTATTTCGAAGATGAGACCAATTATATGATATATGCCCCCAAGGCATGCGCCGAACTGAGAACCGATGACTACAGGATAGAGGATATACATATCTATATTTATAAAGAAATGCTGGAGAAACAAAAGACAGCCTGTTTCCCCTTTCAGGAGAATCCCCGGATGAAAATGGGATATTTCAATTTCAGGCTGTACCCGGGATCGTATTTGAGTTATTGTTTTGCCGACACAGAGGGTCTCAGTTTCAATGATGTGGAATCTTACCGGAGCGCTGTATTCGGCCTGCCGGAATCCGATAACGGCGAGTACCACTATCCCGGTTCCCTTACCGAGTTTTCAGTAAATGTCATCAATTCGGAAATCGAATATCCGGCGCCAATAAAAACAGATACCGTCCTTTTCAACAAACGTTATAGCGGAAGAATTTGCATAGCATTCGAAAAATTGACGGATATCAATCCCCTATTGACGTATAATAATATAAGCAGCATAAAGATCGAAGCGACCGGAGTAGGCACCTACCAGAACCTTGCCTTATTGACCGATTCGATCCATACGCGTTCGGGCAGATATACCCCGTCGGATAAAGTGATGATGGAATGCATCCCCTACGAAAATCCGCTGGAAGGATATCTGGAAAGATATGATTTCGGCATAGACGGCTACTTTTTTCCCTCGCTGAACGATGAAGAGGAAGGCAGTAGCATCACTCTGTGGATGGATTTCATCGACCACGACGGGAATTCTATACATGCGTTCCCCTTAGGCGTTTCGGAAACACTCCACATGAATCAAACTATATATATAGGAACTGACGGAGTCAGCACCGTGGTACTGGAAATAGACGGTCCCGAACAATGGGATCCTGGAATAGAGCATGGCGATGGAGGCATGGGGATTTAAACAACAAATAACTAAATAAACATATACTTGGAGATGAAACATTTTTTACGATACGCTATATTATCGGGGCTTTTTCTTCTTCCGGTTTTAGCCGGTCAAACTATCCGTGCGCAAGCCATCAAAACCAACATCCCGCTCACCCTGACAGGTAATCCCAATATAGGCTTTGAGTGGTCGGTAGGACGGCAAATGACCGTCAATGCCGACGTCTTATGGGCTCCTTACATGTTCAAGAAAAACGAAGAAGTTTTCCGGGCATTGATAGGAAGCGTCGATTTCAGGTATTACATCAATCCCAGGTATTACTATACGAACGACCTGTGGGATGGATTTTATGTCGGTCCTTATGCTATGGCGGGCAATTTCAATATTGGGTTGAAAAGAAAGGATGAAAGCAAAACCAACTACCGCCATAAGGGATGGGGCGTATCGAGCGGGATTACCTGCGGATACAAGTTCTACCTGTCCGCCCGGTTCAGGCTCGATGTGAACATAGGAGCGGGTTACGCGCATCTTCAATATGATAAGTACCAATTGGGTGGTGAATACGCCAATTTTCCCCTTGAAATAAAAAAGACAAGAGGCTACGTCGGCCCTACCAAGGCCGGAGTACATATTATTTATAATATTTTTAAGTAAAGAAGCCGTATGTCTAACTATTATAGAACAATATCCGTCAGTAACGCTGTCTTAGTGGTCCTCCTTATGGTCATTTTCACCGCCAAGGTTCTGTCGCAGGACGAAAGAATGGCGGCAGAGGGAGACCGGAGAGCCCGTGGCATTGAAGCCAAAGCCGACCGCGGATTCGCCCGGCAGGATTTCGACAAAGCCATGCAGATCTATGAGACGGCATTCAAAGACAATATACTGAGCCCGGACTATTCGGCAAAATTGCACCTGAAAACGGCCCGCCTATACCTGACCCTGCTCGAGTATGTATCGGCAATACCTCACTACGATGCCGCCATGGCATTAAACGACGATCTGTTCGACACGTCCGATGTATGCAATTATCTGGATGCCTTGCGCTTTTCCGGACAAAAAATGAAAGCGATCGGAGTAGCCAGGAAATACGCTTATCGCGACGCGTATCATTCCGACCGGCGTTTCCAGAATATTTTACATGCGTTCGATTACGAAGAAGGATTCCTGCCTATCGGCGCACCCGAATTCAATGTGGAAGCGCTGGAAGAAATAAATACGGCCAACTCCGAATTCTGGGTCGGCGAAGTGAATGGCGAATATTTCTATGCGACCAGCAACAGCCGCTTCCATGATCCCCACAAAAAGTTTTACCATCGCACCCGGTATTTCCCGTTGGGCTCCAAAGCGTCAGGCGGTCCGGAAACAGGGAAAAGAGGTGAAAACTCACTGTTGGACAGGATCCCCCAGGCCATGCAAAACGGCGCGCTTTCTCTGTCGAACGACCTGGCGAGCATGATCATCACCGGCGTTCGTTACGAAAAAGGGGGAAGTATCGCTATCACCGATGAGGGAATTAACACCTTTCAGACAAAACTCTATTCCTCACGCTACAATACCAGGCGCAAGGGATGGTCATCGTTTACGGAACTCTTCCCCGGCGGCGAAAAACATTCTTATTCGCACCCGTTCCTGTTCAATAACGACCAATCGTTCCTGTTCGCCTCCGATATGCCGGGAGGATACGGAGGATACGACATTTACGTTATCCACTGGGATGAAGAAAAAAACGACTGGGGATTGCCGGTAAACCTGGGAGCCCACGTGAATACCGCAGGAGATGAAATTACACCCTCATTTTTTGAGAATTCACTCATTTTCGCCTCTAACGGCCACACCGGATTCGGAGGATATGACCTCTACGCCATAGAATATATGGACGGAAAGGTTACCGTAGGCAGTTTAATGCATTTCAGCTATCCGGTCAATACGGTTTTCAACGATTTCAACATGCTCAGGATCGATGAAAACAGCGGTTATATTATTTCAGATCGCAATCCTGCGAACAAAGATGACATCTATTATTTTGAGCGGAACATCAATTTCGGGACCTCAACCTCATCGTCCGCAATGTCGGATAGTAAGTTGATTTTAAGCAATCTGATCAATCTCCCGACCAACAACCTGCCTTCGGCCGCTCCCCGCGTGGAGGTATTGCCCAGGCATACCATTTCAGAGCTTGCGCTAAGCCTGTTCTTCGATTTTGACTCTTTTGAACTGAACAACAGGGCGCTGGTACAACTCAACGACTGGATTGCCCATGTGGACACCAGCCGTATAGACTCTCTTCTAATGGAAGGGTATGCCGATGAGTTCGGGGAAGAGAAATACAATGTGGAATTGTCGGAAAAAAGGGCAAACACAGTCGCCGCTTACCTGAATTCAGCCGGGATCAATGTCGACCTGAAGACTGTAGGAAAAGGCATGATACCCCTGTTGGACGATTTAAAGAAAGAAGAGGGGGAAACTTTCGATAATATCCCTCTGTCAATCGCATTGAAAAAACCGGTGTGGCTGACCAAAGAAGCAAGACGTGTAGATATAATAGCAACAATCAAATAAAAAGAAAAAAGCGATGAACTACAAAAAGAATGTGATCAGAGTAGCGTTTTCGGCAATCCTGTTTCTGTTTCTCTGCGGAAATGCCCGGGCGCAATACATGCCGATTGTTTACGACAGAACGTACGGCAATGATATGGAGTATCAACATACCTGTCCTGTTTCGCAGGGGGAAGTAGCGCTTGTCGGGAACAGCGACCGGCAAACGACCGTCACATGGGTGAAGAGAGACGGTGAGGTTTTATTTTCCCAGGCGCTTCCCAAAAGGTTTACCATCGTAAACAATGTTTACCATATCGGCGACAATAAATTGCTTATTATCGGACAGTCGCAGGATTGGACATCCCGCAGGACCGAAAAGAATATCTGCGGAAGAGCGGTCATTGTAGACAATACCGGTACCGTCCTGAATGATGTGTACGCTGGGAGCAACGGCAGTGAGTTCTTTTGTGGAGGCCAGCTCAAAGACGGGAACCTTATTTTAGGCGGCTATGAACCAAATGCCGCAGGCGTACGTCTGGGGATGCTGACCAAGGTCGATACGACAGGCCAGTCAATCTATAAATATGTTTCTGAAGAGAGCGGCCCGTGCATCGGGTTTGAAGTGCTGGGCAGTATGACCGAATATGTGCATGCCGTATTCACCTCCGCCGAAAGCACGGTCTCTTCGGTTGCAAGCCTCGACAGCAAAGGGAAAGTGGTTTTCGTCACCAAATTCCCCGAAGAAGGGCTTGCGGTCAACAGGATGATCACAACCCAGGATGATTTCCTCTTTCTTATCGGGAACAGCTATGTGAGCGGTGGGCGTGTCATCAAGATACGGCCGGAAGGGGATATCGTATTCAACAAGGAGATCGTTCCTTCCTCATCCAATACCACGATCGACCACCTGTTTATGACAAACAACGGCAACTTATTGGTAGGAGGCAACGGTGGCGACGGCAAAAGTTACTATTCCCTTTTACGTAACGACGGTACGGAACTGCAGAAATACATCGTTTCCGGTTCTATTTCCGGTATGGGGATCAATGCCGTTACGGGAGAATCGGTAATCGCGAGCTTCGACAACGCAACCGGAAGAGGCACCATCACCGGCCTGTCGAAAGACGGACGGCAGACATACCAGAAATCCACGGACGGGAACTTCGATGAAGTACATTTCACATCCAACGGCATCTTTCTGGCCGAAAGCCTTTCGGGACGGCTTTGCATGTTATCACCGTCAGGCGAGTTATTATTCGACCGTCATGCCACGGAAGAAGGTAAGACCACCTTCGAAGAGGTCATATTTGTTTCCAACGGAGATATTCTCTTTAAAGGGGTAAAGAACAGGCTCGTCAAATTAAGCCACGGGTTATATGTATCCGATATAAAGATCAATAAACCTGTTGATGGATATATCACCGCGCTGTTCAGCGTGACCCTCACGGGCTATCCCACTTCAGACCAGGGCGCACCAATGCCGGTACGCGTGGAATATTTCACGAAAGACGGGACGGCAAACCAAAAGGACCATTACAGCCCGGTAAAGGGAAGCCTCTCCTTTATCCCTGCAAGCGACGGCGCAGGACGCTATATGACCAAACAGGATATTGAAGTGCCCATCAAGACCAACAACCTGTTTGAAGGACAAAAGATGTTCGAATTGAACTTGGCCAATGTAGAACATAGCTATTTGGTAAAGCCGGTCGGCGTAGCCACGATAGAAGACCAGGAAGCTGTGATAAAACAGATAAACACGCAGAACGGACTGGAAGGACAAAAGGATGTGGTATATGAATTGGGAATATTCAAAACCAACGGCCAAAAACTGATCAATGCAACCGGGTCGGATATCATCATTGAAGGTAATTACGGGAAAGGTACAGCCGACAAACTAGACTTCGACATGGGCGTCGCCCCGAGGCTTGTCATCGGGAAAGGCGCTTCCAGCGGCTCGTTCCATGTAAACACGCTTATCGATACCCGGTACGAATTACCCAAATCGGTAGTAGTTGATTTCAACAATATACTCACGATCAATAATGTAACAATAGGGTTTGAAGGAACTGTGCTCAGTTGCCGGGGAATGATCATCGACCAGCCGGCCACCATCGGCATTACCTCGTTGGGAGACCACGGACGTATGAACAATATCGTTTCGGGATTTTTCAAACTCGCCCTCCTGCGGGCATCCGACGGGCACCCCCTGACCAATACGACAGGAGGAGATATCGGCATTGCATGTTCTATCCTGCCCCAAACAACGGCTGGGGAAGGAAAAGACTTCGTCCTTACCAATATGCATAATTTAAGGGTATTGGGTGACGGGAACCGCAGTGCGATCAATCTGGACGGTATCGTGTTGTTCAATCAGGAGAGTTCGGGTGTGAAGAAAATTGTGATAGGGATCGATTCCATCACCAAACCCGACAATGCGCCTGATATCATTGTAGCACCGAAAATGGCATCCGCCGAATTTTCGATTATTGAATAAATCAAAGAGGTAGAGCAAAACGAGTGGGGCGCCTCCCACAGAGGGAGCCCCCACTTATTTTTATCGGTACGCTCGTGTTCTATATGACTATTTTATTTTTTTGAAACCAAAACGTATTGCAATAATGAAACAACCCGGTAAATATATCATATATCTGCTTTTCGGCCTGTTTACCGCCTCAGCGCTCATGCCCTCCTGCACCGATGGAAACGGACCGGATGACCTCAAGCCGACGGATAGAGTTTCGCTATCCATCTCTTTTCATTCTGCGCAAACAAGGGCTGAAAACGGAGTAAGAGGGACTGAAATTGACGTAGAAAGCGAAAGCAAGATCTACAGCCTGGCAGTACTGGTTTTCAAAAGCGGGAGCGATGAATTGGATGGAAGCAAATTCATCAATCGGGAACTGAAAGACACGCAAGACGCCCAGGATAGGGAAGATTACAAGGAATTAGAAGAAATAAAGGAAATCGAGCTTACTCCCGGCGTACGGGATATCTATATCATCGCCAATGCCCCGGACGGGCATTTTAGTGGTGTTACCGACCGGACCTCTTTCAAGGCGAAACTCGAGGATCTGAGTGCCCAGAAAGTATATGGCTTTCAGGAAGGTGAATCATCCGGCGATACCCCAATAGGGGGTGAGGATCCGGTGGATCGCTATACCAATCTTGTGATGTCCCAATCGTTTATTGGGTTGACTATCGAAGGAGGCGAAAAGCAATATCTGGGTTACACTGAAGAAGAACTGCCTGAAGGCGCAACACCTCTCAACGAGGGGAAACCCGTTGAACTGGTACGCCTTGTGGCAAGGGTGGCCATCCAGAAAATAGCGTTCGAACTCCCGGCAGAATTGACATTTGACGGGATCAAGACAACTGATTACAACCAGTATGTGGATACCGTTTTCATGATAAATGCAAAAACTTCTTCCACCTATTTCCCGGGAGAAACCGGGTTCACAGGGCCGGACGGTTCTTTCGTGCACGGGAATATCCCTGGATATAATTTTCTGAAGGGTAAACTCTCCAATATTTCTGGCGAAAGTACCTATGCCGACTACCTCAGTAAGCCTGTCAATTTTCCGGAGTACGATATAGAAAATAATCAGGTGCCTCTGTGGTTCTATGCCTTTGAGAACAGCCAAAGCAACACATACCCTACCGGTTTTGTGATTGGTGTGAAATACCAGTACAAGAACACGCAGGATAGTGAATTGGAGGTAAAGAAAGCCTATTACGTGGTGACTGTCAACCGTGCAGGAGCAGGGTCTGCCAATCATAACTTTATCAAGCGGAACAACCAGTATGGCATCAAAGTAACGATAAAAGGGTTGGGAAGTTACGTGGGCGATTATCCGAGATCGGCAGGAATTGGCGCGCTTCGTGCGACGGGTTTTCTTTCGTCGCAAGATACGGATGGAGTAATGGAAATAGAGGAAACAGTCGGGCCAAACCTGTTCCCATGGACCGGCGACATATATAAATAATTCAGGAGATGATGAATACAAGCACATTCAAAACAGGCACACATCATTTGTATGTAGTAACCGCTTTGTTGTGGGTCGTCCTTACAATTTCCTGCAACGACCGGAACGTAGTCGATCCGCAAGAATCGGCCGAGTCGCGCCTGTCGTTACAAATGAGAGCGGCGAATGCGGAAACCTTTGCGGCCAATACCTCCCTTTATATGTTCAACGCCAGCGACAGATTTTGGGAGAAAAAACTGAACGTAACGCAAGAAGGGAACAAGCTTTCCACGGATGTAGCCATTGGCACTTGGAACATCGTATTGTTGACCTGCGATAAGGAAGAGTATATCCGGCAAAACATCACCTTGCCGTCTCCCCTATCGCCAATGGGAAGTGCAATCATGTGGCAAACGCCTGTCACAACAGACGGGCTATTTTTGTCCCAGACCCCTTCCGAGTTGAGGTATGGATTGCTGCGGGATGTTGTGATAAAACAGGATGAAGTCACTGAAAAAAGTACGCTCCTATACCGCAATGTGGCCAAAGTGCAAGTAATCCTGAAACACTACGAGGGTTTCGACCCGGTCACGGATGATAACAAGGCTATGGCGTATGCGGAACTATTGGATGTTCCCACATCATTGGCATGGACTGGAAAACTATATCCGAACGGGGATTCACCGGCTGTTTCGGATAAACCGATACGGGAAAATTTCGAGTTTGATGGAGCAGGTAAAGCCGACACGCTGAATTTTATCGTGCCGGCCCATAGGGGCGATGACGCTTTCATCACGAACGAAGAGGGCATATTGGTGCAAAATCCGGCAGCCGTGGATACCACGGAACACAAATTAAAGTTGCGTGTTTCCATGCCGTCAGGCGGTAAGGAATATTTCGGGAAAAGCGCCAATGGCATAGAAATCCCTATCGTGCCGAAAATCAACAGCATTATGCAGGTGAATGTGACATTTCATGGTAAAACCTCGCTGGATATCAAGATCGGTGTAAAACCGTGGGAAGACTGGATCATCCAGGAGGAAGAATTTCAATAATCACCGGATTTAGCGGGTATAAGTATTCAGAATTTTGATTTGGTAAACAAAGGAGATGTGGTTATGAAAATGAATATATTTCACAGAGCACTTTTTACAGGCCTGCTCACGCTGCTTTCTTTCTCGTTGCATGCGCAGGACTCGGATAATATGGAGTTTTGGTTCGTCGCTCCCGACGCGGCAGAAGCACATGAAGACCGACCAACATTTTTAATGATTACCACGGGTGACAAACCGGCTACAGTTACTATCAGCATGCCCGCGAATTCTTCTTTCGAACCAATTGATTCTATAATTCCTGCCTATTCGTATTGGAAATACGATTTCACGACTGAAGAGCAAATGAATCTTATCGAAAACGCTTATACGTCTTCCGGCACCGTCACTAAGAAAGGTATTCAGATAACATCAACTGCTCCGGTATCCGCTTATTACCAGATTGAGGGAACCAAAATATACCAAAGGGAAATATTCACCTTCAAAGGGAAGAAAGCACTGGGAGATGAGTTTTACATGCCCTTTCAGACAGCCTATCCAATTAATAATAAGGACGATTATAATAACCAACCTTATCGCCAGATACAGATTGTCGCAACAGAGAACGACACTAAGGTTACGATTACTCCTACGGGAGATCTGGCAATCGGAACAACTGAATCTATATCTGCGGGAACTCAGGTAACCAGAACACTTCAAAAAGGAGAGACCCTTTTGTGGAGGGGGCACAAGCAGGAAACGATCTTAACGGGTTCACATATTAAAGCGGATAAACCGATTGCAATAACATTATTCGAAGATTGTATCAAAGGAAACACCAGTGCCGATCCCATCGGAGACCAACTTGTTCCCGTAGATAAATTAGGAAAGAATTACATAGTCGTCAAGGGGTATTCAGAGTATAATAGCACCCATGATCCCGCTGTTCAGGATCATGCTCTTATTCTTGCCGTCAAGGATGGGACGGAGGTTACATGGAACGGACAAACAGAAACCCTTAATGCCGGAGAATCTTGGTCTATACCTTTGGGTGATAAAGATCATCAACCACAAGCCTATTACATAAGCGCGACAGAACCGGTGTATTGTATGCATCAATCAGCTGCCGGCACAGAAATAGGCGGAGCTTTAATGCCCAGTTTATACTCCATATCGGGACGGCGAATCACCTTTATTAAGGGAAAAATTGAGGAGGTAAATGCGATGTTCCTGGTTTTTCGTAAATCCGCTAATAGTGGCTTTACCATGGATGGCGCATCAATTCCATCCTTCAATCCCGTTGATATTGGATTTGATGATTGGCAATACGCGAAAGTAAACCTTGTGACTGACCCCACAAAAGAGCAAGTTTGTACTATTGAGAACTCAAAAGGCGCTTTTGCTTTGGGTTACTTTAACGGAACAAAGAGTGGATCATCTTTATACGGATATCTGTCTGCTTTCGGCACTTTTTCTTTCGGCGGCGATACCATCTATCATTGCGGAGACAGCTATCAGTTCGATGCGCCGTACGCACTTGAGTATAAATGGACAGTTCCCGAAGGAGTCGTTAATCCCGGAAATATTTCAACATTCGAAACGACGAAAAGCGGGCCCTATACGTTGGAGGTGAATCAGGATCCTTATGAGATCACCGATGAAACCTATCTTAAATTACAAAACTTCAACCATATTCTTGGCGCACCTGAACAGTTGCTCCAGGAAAAGCCGTACAACTTCTCCATCGAACTGAATCCCCAGAACGACAAGGATAATTACTATCCTGCGGCGTATGAATGGAAATTCTTCGATAGCGAGGATACCGGGGGGACACCGGTTGTAACCTCTACCGAACGTGTGGTGAATGTAGCCTATTCATCATCCGGAAGGAAGACGATTGAATTGACAGTCTGGAACCAGGATGCCAATTGCGATACGGTGATAACCCGGACTATTACGGTGCTTGATAAATCGGAAGGGGTGGTATTGTACTGGAGACCCGACACGAAAGACCACGACTGGAACAATGTGGACAACTGGGCAAAAGACCCGGAGGGAAATCATCCGATCGCTGTAGTACCGGCAGATTATACAAAGGTATATCTTCCCGGGAAAGCGGCGAACTATCCCTCCCTGACAGAAGAAAATACCGACTGGTCCCATTACGGACAGCCCGAAGCGGACGAGATCGTTTTCAGGTACGGCAGCGAATTGCACTATCAGCATAAGCTGAAATACAATAAAGCATACATTAATTACAACTGGGGGTATTACGGGGATAGTCCGGCAAGCGGACAACAACCTGGTCTGTCCTGGGAAAACGGGGTGATACTAAAGCGTAACATTTGGCACGCTCTTGCAGCGCCTTTGAAAAGGATGGCTTCAGGTGATTTCTCCTTGGGAGGATATCCGTTTTCATGGCAAAATATGTTTGAAGTAAACGTGGCAGGAGGAATCGTGCCGGAAGGTGGATTCCCCCACGGGCTTGCAACAAACGATATACCGCTTGAAGAAAACAATAACGCCATCGCGGTAAAAATGGCAGGTTACGAAAGTGGAAAAGTCGGTTATAAAGACCAAACCAACCTGGAAGGGCTTAAGGGTGTGATTGAAATTCCCTATTTTGGGAGCGATTCGCTGAAAGCGCATTACACCGCGCATAGCTATGATGTCCTTGCAAAGAAGAGTTATTTCTACTATTTCGACACCAAGACACTGAAAGTGCTCAACTCCCCGCTGGGATCAATGAACAGGGCAGGAGAGGCATACCGGTTCGTATATGAGACGGAGCAGAATGAACTTCCCGCAGGCGGAACTTATGAAATGCCGCTGAACACCGGAGATATGGGGGCTACCCTTGAAGTAATGGTCGGTAACCCGTTCCTCGCGCCCATCGACGCCCAGTCTTTTGCCGACGCGAATACGAGTGCAATAGTTTTCGATCAGGGTTTCAAACTTTTGTCTGAAGACGGATTGACATGGGAACAAAAATCTTTTGAAAGTGACACGATCCCTGCGTGGAAGGCGTTTATTGTTACGTTGAGCGGATCGGGGGTTTCCAGCCTGTCGTTCCCGTTGGAAGCCACGGTTTTCAGGGCTGCACAAGTATCCAATCACACTCGTTCATCTAATAATACAAATTTGGCAAATGACGCCCTCTCCCTGCATATATTGAAAGCAGGGGTTGAATCGGGCAATTGTGCCATACTACAGAATAACCGTAATACGGACAATACCGAAATAAGGAAAATGATCCTGCCGGAGGGACACCAAGCGCCAGAAATATTTTTTATCTCCTCCGGCGGGGATCTTTCCTATTTGGTCCGAAATCTTGAACAGGACGAAAAAGAGGTTGCCATAGGGGTGAAAACGTCTGATACGCACTCCCGTCTCACCCTTGAGTTCCGGAATGTCGCAGCGTTTACTGCTGCCACCGGCGCAAAAGCAACCCTGGTGGACAAACACCTGAATGTAAGGCAGGACCTTGTACATAGCCCGGTCTATCGCTTTACACAACAAGCATCGGGTTTGGACAAACAATATGTCGATAAGAATCGCTTCGTGCTGCAATTGGGCGGCGAAACCGGAACAATCGGACAGGAAGATCCGGAAGAGGGGATCAATATAATGTACGGTTCGGGGATATTGAAAGTCACATCGGACGAAAACATCGATGCCGTCTCGGTGTATGACATATACGGACGAATAGTATTCTCGACCCGTTCGGTCGGCCTCACCCAATATATCCATCCGGTGGCGTTACAGGGAAAGCTATTCTTAGTCCGGGTAAAGACAACCTCAGGAAAAGTGAAAGTAAAAAAGATAATGGGTTATTGATCACTCTGACTTTAAAAGGAGGGTGAGGGTATGAGAGAAATTTGGTATGGTTAATAAAAAAGATGTGGTTATGAAGTTTGAAAATACTAAGAGCATAGGTTACGGAGACAGATGGAAGCATGTCTTTTCCAGAATGTTTCTTATGGTTTTCCTTGCTGTGTTTTCTTTCTCACTCTATGCGCAGGACTCTGATAATACTGAGTTTTGGTTCGTTGCCCCCGATGCGTCTAAATCACATGCCGACCGGCCAACATTTTTGATGATTACCACGGGCGACAAACCCGCTACGGTTACAATCAGTATGCCGAAAAATAAGTATTTCAAATCCAGAACAGATACGATAATGTCTATGGATGCAAAGTCTCATTGGAAATTTGAATTTAAAGATGTACAGGTAGATAGTGTTGAGAATACCTATACAAGTTCCGGGAAGGTGACAGACAAAGGAATTCTTATCACATCCACAGCGCCGATCTCCGCTTACTATCAGATTGACGGGGGAAATCAAAAGGAAATATTCACATTGAAAGGGAAGAAAGCGCTGGGAGAAGACTTTTATATGCCTTTTCAACAAGCTTACGTCAATAGTGGTGCTTCTTACAAAGAGGATGCTTTTCGTCAAATACAGATTGTCGCATCCGAGGATGAGACTGAAGTAACAGTGGTACCTGCCAATGGCAATCTGATAGATCTCAGCGACAACAGTATCGTGAATAGTGGGTCCTCGAAAACTAAAAAACTTAATAAAGGGCAGACTTTGTTGTGGCGGGGAGAAAAATTTGATACCCAACTGACAGGGAGCAGGGTTACTTCTACCAAGCCTATTGCGGTTACGCTTTTTGAAGATTGTAATTCAGTTGTGGGTCAATCGAGCATTGATCCTATCGGCGACCAAATGGTTCCGGTGAACAAGCTCGGACAAAATTACATCGTTGTGAAAGGATTCTCTTACGGGGGAAATGTTACCGATCATGTCGGTGTATTGGCTGTAGAAGACAATACCGTTATAAAAGTTGGCGATTTTGAGGAACAAACTCTTCAAAAAGGAAAATATTATTCTTGGAATTTAGGCGTGGGAGCTACAAATCCACAGGCATACTCCGTGACATCGAATCGTCCGGTATATTGTATGCACCAGTCAGCTGCCGGATCCGAAGTTGGCGGCTCTTTGCTGCCCAGTTTGTATTCCATATCGGCACGTCGTATCACTTTCTTTAAGGGAGACATGAATATCAACTCAATGTTTTTGGTATTTCGCGAATCGGCCAAAGATGGATTTGTAATGGATGGTGATTCCCTCAAAGTTACAGTTGGCGAGGTCGGCTTCGAAGATTGGCGATATGCCAAGGTAGACATCAAGGCAAGCGGAGGCAACAGGGTGTGTACCATAGAAAACGACAAAGGAGCTTTTTCGTTAGGATATTTTCTCGGAGCAGCCACTACATCTTCATTATATGGTTATTTTTCGGCTTTCGGGACATTCTCTTTCGAGAGTGACGTCATAGCACATTGTGGCGATAGTTATACATTTTCTGCGCCCTATGCGAAATCATATAAATGGCTGTATAACGGAGAAGAAATTTCTAATGAAGCTACGTTTGTAGCGACAAAAAGCGGAGAATACACATTAACTGTTGACCAAGACCAATATAAGATAACAGACAAAACGTATCTGAAACTGCAAAACTTCAGCCATATTCTTAGCGCACCTGAGCAGTTACTTGAAAACAAAGCATATAACTTCACGATCAAACTGAACCCGGATGACGACCCGGATAATTATTTCAGCACCACTTATCTGTGGAATTTCGGAGAAGGGGCATCAGTCCCTACCTCAACAGAAGCCGGGGTGGAAGTTTTTTATTCATCATCCGGAACGAAAAATATTTCATTAACAATCTGGAACCATGATGCCAATTGCGATACCACCATTACCCGGACAATAGAGGTCCTTGATAAATCGGAAGGAATAGTATTGTATTGGAGGACCGATACAAAAGACCGCGACTGGAATAATGTAAAGAACTGGGCGAAAGACCCGGAAGGACAGAACCCCATTGAAGTAATACCTGCGGACTATACGAAGGTGTACCTTCCGGGAAAAGCGGCCAACTATCCTTCGCTGACGCAAGAAAATACAGACTGGACCCATTACGGACAGCCCGAAGCGGACGAGATCGTTTTCAGGTACGGCAGCGAACTGCACTACCAGCATGAACTGAAATACAACAAGGCATACATCAATTACAACTGGGGGTATTACGGGGATAGTCCGGCAAGCGGACAACAACCTCCCCTTTCTTTGGAAAACGCAGAAATATTGCAGCGCGATGCATGGCATATACTTGCCGCACCTTTGAAAAGCATGGCCTCAGGGGATTTCTCCTTAGCGGGACGTCCCTTCTCCTGGCAAACACAGTTTACGGTAACGACTCCCGGAAGTGTGGCGGAGGGGGATCTCTCTGAAGCGTTCCCCACGAACGACGTGGCGCTCGCAACCACAAACAACGCCATCGCGGTAAAAATGGCAGGATACGAAAGTGGAAAAGTCGGTCATAAAGACCAAACCAACCTGGAAGGACTTAAGGGGGTGATCGAAATTCCCTATTTCGAAAACGAGTCCCTGAAAGCGCATTATACCGCGCACAACTATGATGCCCTCGCAAAGAAGAGTTATTTCTACTATTTCGACACCAGGACGTTGAAACTTCTCAATTCCCCGCTGGGATCGATGAGCCGCAGCGACGAGGCGTACCGATTCGTATATGAGACAGAGCTGAACGAACCGCCCTCCAACGCAGTGTATGAAATGCCGCTGAATACGGAAGGCATGGGGGACAGCAACGAAGTGATGGTCGGCAACCCATTCCTTGCTCCTATCGACGCAAAGGCATTCGCCGAAGAGAATACGGAAAACATAGATGATTCGCAGGGATATAAACTCTTGTCGGAAGATGAAAAGATATGGGAACAGCACTATTTTACAGAGGGCAGTATAATCCCGGCCTGGAAAGCCTTTATCGTGACTGTAAAACCGAATGTCACCACGCTTTCATTCCCGTTTACGGTAACCCTCCCGTCGCAAACGGAGAATGAGGAAAATGGTTTGGATGCGTCTGTAACCGGACTCCGCTCCGGATCGGCAGACGGCGCCCTTTCCGTGCATATACAGAAAGCGGGGATTGAATCGGGTGACTGTGCCATACTACAAAATAATCGCAATACGAACAATACCGAAATTAGGAAAATGATCCTGCCGGAGGGCCACGAAGCGCCAGAAATATTTTTTATGTCCTCCGGTGGGGATCTTTCCTATTTGGTCAGAAATCTCGGACAAGGCGAAAATGAGGTACCCATAGGGGTAAAAACTTCCGATGTACACTCCTGCCTGGCCCTTGAATTCCGGAATATAGCGGCGTTTACCGCTTCCACCGGCGCAAAAGCGATCCTGGTGGACAAACACCTGAATGTAAGGCAGGACCTTGTACACAGCCCGGTCTATCGCTTTACTCAACAAGCATCGGGTTTGGACAAACAATATGTCGATAAGAACCGCTTCGTGCTGCAATTGGGCGGCGAAACCGGAACAATCGGACAGGAAGATCCGGAAGACGGGATCAATATAATGTACCGTTCTGGAATATTGAAGGTCACATCAGACGAAAACATAGATGCCGTATCGGTGTATGACCTGTACGGACGACTGGTATTTTCAGTTCATTCAGTCAATCTTTCCCAATACACCCATCCTATAGCGTTACAGGGAAAGCTATTCCTGGTCCGGGTAAAAACGGCCTCTGGAAAAGAGAAGGTAAAAAAGATAATGGGGAATTGACGATGTGGAATTTGGAACATGGGATATAGTAATTGGTAATTGGTAATTGGTAATTTATCTGATTTGATGATTTAATAATATAAAATATGAGAACTAAACTGATTTTACTGACAGTAAGCGTTTTATTTACCAGTCTCTGTTATCCGGGGAATATACCGGACAGGCAAAAGAAAGAAAGAGGAAGTCCAAAACAGAAAATCCAGGTGGAAGAGTTTCACGACCGGAATACAGGTTGTAAGATACGCTACGAATATTACAAGGGTGCCGACGGGAGAAAAATCAAACACGGCAAATTTACCAGGAAATGGTCGATGGAGAAAACCGACCGGAGTATATGGTCGGGTTCGGAAAATATTACCGCCACATTTGTCAATGATAAAATCAATGGAACCGTAGTGATCAATTGCGAAAAATTCAAGTGGAAAAGAAAAAGCGAATTTATTAAAGGAAAAGGAAGGAAAATCACATGGACTCCCGTGGAAGCGTATGTAGCCCGCAATTTACGGTTAGAGGTCAAGAACGACACATTGGCCGGCTCGTTTAATTTTGCATTGGGAAACTACAAGTACGAAGCCATGGGATCGGTCAACGAAATGGGTGAAATGAAAGGCAAATATACGCTCTACCAGTTGAAAGAATCCGACGACCTCTTAAGGGATCTAAAGAAGGGGGAACAGGATTGGACTATTCTGGAGCAATTTCTGTGCGATCCGGATTATACGTACCAGGATGCAACCCCGACGGTCACGGAGGTGCAATTAGGATATCCCGGGACTTCAAGGGGAGAGCATCTACACATAAAGATACCCCGTTTGCGACTGAGCATGAATCCATTATAAAAAGATACAAGATACAAGAATCAAGAACCAAGATGTTCTAAAAGTTCAATAGAATAATCGTATGAAACGGGTGCACACCAATTGTTCCGGACTCATACACCTTAACGAAAAAAGATAGCATAATCGTATGAAGAAATATACTCCGTTTAATTTTAGTCTGTTATTTTTTATAATCGCGTTTACTTTTATGATCACGATCTCCCCATCGTGTTCGATAAAAAAGAATTACCGGAAGTTAGATATAGAACGGCTGTTCATGCAAACGACGAAACCCGAAATCACCTTTGCCGACCAGGGAGGCATAGAAGGACTGGATGGTTCCCGGTCGGTATCGGAAGAGGTTTCATTCTCGGAATACTCCGGTGACCTTTCCCAAAACGAGGTACTCGTCAATGAGATGGATAAACTGGATACGACCAAGACATACAGATTATCCGGTGTAGTGGTAAAAGCAAAATCGAATTTTGCCACGGAAAGGGACGGCAGGGTGCATGTGGATTTTGACATTATCGCCCCCGTAGACATACTCGACCCATACTGGCGGCTGACACTGGCCCCTTTCCTGATAGACGGGGACAGCATCACGCCGCTGGACACCATATTAGTAACAGGCGAAGGGTTCAGGGACAAGCAGTTGGGCGATTACGAGGCATACCAGGATTTTCTGAGCACTATCGTGGATCCGTCGGCTTATGACTCTTTGTTCGTTGACTGGAAAGGGATGAACAAGGATATCTACAAAATGCAAAGGCGCAACTACAATGATTACAGGCGCAATTATGACCTGATGATGGACTATGCCAACTGGAAGAAAATGAACGAAATGGAATTTCTCCGGATGGAGGCCATTGCAAGACGGCATAAAAAGCACATGCAGTCACGCTATTGGCGCAAGTCGGATAAGAAAGCCTTCAGGCAGTTGGATAAAAATAAAGGGATCGATACGCTGGGTATCTATGGGCAATATATGGACAAATACAAGAAAGACTACACAAGCTACCTTAAAAGGCAATTCTCTTTCGACTGGGTCGATTCGATCCACCCCGACATCAATATCCATGCCCACAAGGACAGCATAATGCGACGGAGCCATATCCCGCGAAAATACAGGGATATCCACCAAAAGGGATTAACCCTGCGGGACCTGAAGGCGAAACCGTTCACGAAAGAAGATTCGGCAAGAATAGCAAAGAGGCATTATCTGATCGATGAGATAGTGCTCAATGATATGAATATCGACCGCAAGGACGAGATATTCAGGGAGGTGGTAGAATTCCCCCTTCCCGGAGAAGAAGCGGTGTTAAGGGTAGATACCGTGATCAGCGCCGAGGTCGATTTCATCTATCCCTACAAGCAGCCGTGGAAGATCGATAAAGGTACTAAAAAGCTGGAAGTGGTCTTGGCCTCGATGGTGGAGGGGGCGGACAAATCGACATTCGTCTTTCCCCTTTCGGATACGCTGACTTACTTCATCGCCTCGTTATCCCAATTGGCGGACGAATCAATGGTCACCGAACGGAAAATGCTCCATAAGAATATGGTGGACAACCAAAGCATTTACCCCAATTACCGGACGGGAAAATCGTACCGCATCAAAGATCTTAAAAACCCGGAGATATTTGACAAAATAGTCGAGGCTTATCAAATTTATAACAATGAAGCAGACCTGGTGGTTGACAGCGTGTCGGTCCGCGCATATACCGATCTCACGGGATCGTGGCATGAGAACTACGAACTGTCGCAAAACAGGGCGCAAGAGGCCGCCGATTATCTAAAACAAAAAGGGGTGAGGACGGCTGTGCCCAAGGCGGCGGGAGAAGACTGGCCTACATTGGCAAAGGAAGTGCAGGCACATAGAAGCCTGCTGTACCGGCAGGCAATACTGGATTACCTTACCAACGCGATATACCCCGACATGACCGAAGAGAACATAAAAACGGATTTTCCCGATGATTATAAGACCATCAAAGAGGAGATATATCCTAAACTGCTGCGTTTTGACGTGACGCTACACATCAACCGGCCCGGCATAGAAGAAAATACGTTGCAGGAAACTTATCGTGAGGATTATGCCGAAGGAATAAAACTGTTGAGGGAAAAAGAGTATATGGACGCTTTAGACAAATTGGCCAAATATGCCGACTATAACACAGCGCTGGCATTGGTCTGCCTGGGTTATAACGATAAAGCCCAGGAAGTGCTGGAGGCTTTGCCCGAAACCGGCAGGAACGAATATTTACTGGCCATTGTCAAGGCAAGGAAAGAGAATAAGAATGAAGCCGCGAAGCATCTTCAAAGGGCATGTGAGCTCAATCCCGAATTATATGCCCGTACCAAGTTGGACTCGGAAGTAAGGGAATTGGCCGATGAACTCAATTTATGGGATACGCTGAATAATTAGGACTGACTAAGAACTAAGAACTAAGAGTTACGGGCTTAGGGCTTAGAATTGGAAGTTGGAGATTAGAGATTAGAGCATAAAATTTAGAAATTGATATACATTATAAAACAACAATTATGGGAACAATCAGGTATTTATTGTTAACGACATGCATATTCATGTCATTCAACGGCTTCGCGCAATATACGCCCGAGGCGGTGACGTCCGAATGGGAAGTAGTTTCCCAGGGAAAATTACAGAAAAAGCCTCGATTCAGGGACCCGATGATTACGGTGAGATTCATATATGAGAATGGAGCCCAGTTCATGAACCTCTCCTTGAAGTACATGTTCACCGATGCCGTGTTTGAGGAAGCCGTCCCCGTGGAATATTTCAAAGATGAGAAACTCGGGGTTGAGACGGAAAGCGGTAAGTATGAATTAAAAGCCGCCCGGTATGCAAAAGCCCGCAGGATGAATACCGTGGCGCAGAAAATTGCGGATATGAGGGTCGTATTCGGAGGAAACCTTTCATTCCTGGCCGATAAACCGGTGAAGAAGTTTGTCGTGCACTATGCGCAGGGTTACCAAAATATCGACCTCAATCCCCAGGAAGCGGCTTTGTTGAGAAAATCATATACCGATTTCTTGTCGCTTCTTCCGGCGCCAGCGCCCACTCCTGCGGCAAAAAAACCGGTATCGGCGCCGCCGCACCGCCAGGTCCGGCAAAGTGATGAAAAGGGCCGTATTGACGAGGCTGATACGCAACAGGCCGTTCCACAGAAAAAAGAGTCTATCGATGAATTACGGTCACGCGCCAAAAAATGGAATAAATAACTTTTAGTTATGAATTATGAGGCAGTTCTCAGTTCTTAGTTCTTAATTCTTAGTTCTTAATTTTATACCACATGTCACATCGCAGATTACCAAATACAGACAACGCCCGTATCAGGGCCTTGAAATCGGCAATTCAAAAAGCGGCCGACACCGATTTTCCGGAACTGTCGTTCTCAACAAGCATCCTTGATGAGGCCAAAAGCGTGTTGACAGAATTCGAACGCTTAACTACCCGTTACCAGCAGTTCTACGACATACAGGTAAATGCGGGGCATTCTTTCGCCAAGACAACCCACAATGCCCGTATCTATGTTTCCCATTTCATACAGGTACTGTATATGTGTGTGATGCGCTCCGAAATAAAAGAAGAACAACTGGATCTATACGGATTGGAAGATGCCCGTTTGGTTGTCCCCGATATAACCTCTCATGAACAGTTGCTGGAATGGGGGGAAAAAATTATCCGGGGAGAGTACCGACGTATCTCACACAGCGGTGTGCCGATCTATAATCCATCCATCGCCAAGGTGAATGTGATGTTCACCCTTTTCAAAGAAGGGTACCAGACGCAGAAACTGCACCAGAAGGCCACCACGTGCGCCTTGCAGGAGGTAGCTGCCTACCGGGAAAAAGTGGATAAGGTCATTCTGGTGATATGGGAAGAGGTGGAAAAGCACAACACCGGCTTGCCACCCGAAAAACAGCTTGCCCGGAATCGCGAATACGGTATCATTTACTATTAAGGAGAAGTAACGGAAAAGAATCAGACTATTTTTTACAATAACTCATTCATCGTTTAAAAATATGGACAAAAAGTAACAAATTCATATTCTTTTCCGGAAGCAAGGGCGCCCCTCACAAGGCGCTCTTCTTTTTTTGACAGGAGTCCAGACCTTGATATTTTTTCATCACCAACCAACTTTCACCTCACACCTCCATATTTTATAGTCCCGAATGCATCAAGAAACCAAAACTTTATGTACCTTTGGGGGATTTTATGCAAAGAAAATAATAACTTATCATTTATGACGAATCCAATTGTAAAGCAGATCGAGCTGTCAGACGGACGCACGATTACGCTGGAGACGGGGAAACTGGCAAAACAGGCCGATGGTTCCGTCACCCTTCGTATGGGTGACACCATGCTGCTGGCCACCGTTTGTGCCGCCAAAGATGCAACCCCCGGAACCGATTTTATGCCGTTACAGGTTGAATACAGAGAAAAATTTGCCTCATCCGGACGTTTTCCGGGTGGTTTTATGAAACGAGAAGGAAAACCTTCCGATTCTGAGGTGCTGACCAGCCGGTTGATCGACCGCGCACTGCGTCCCCTCTTTCCCGATGACTACCATGCCGATGTTTTTGTAAACGTCATCCTCTACTCCTCCAACGGTGAAGATATGCCCGACGCATTGGCCGGACTGGCCGCTTCTGCCGCACTGGCCGTTTCGGACATACCTTTCAACGGACCAATATCTGAAGTACGTGTGGCACGTATTGACGGACAGTTCATTATCAACCCCACATTTAAGCAGTTACAACAAGCCGACATCGATATCATGGTGGGTGCTACCATCGACAATATCATGATGGTGGAAGGTGAGATGAATGAAGTGTCTGAAGCGGAAATGCTCGATGCCATCAAATTTGCTCACGAAGAGATCAAAAAGCATTGCCGCGCACAGATGGAACTAACCGAAATGGCAGGAAAAACGGTAAAACGCACCTACTGCCACGAAGAGAACGACGAAGAACTCCGCAAACAAGTATGGGACAAATGCTACCAAAAAGCTTATGCAGTAGCGTCTTCTCAGAATCCTAACAAACATGAGCGGATAGAAGCTTTCGAATCAATCCTGGAAGAATTCCTGGAATCGATCCCCGAAGAAGAAAGAGACGAGAAAAAACCATTGGTAGCCCGCTACTATCACGCTGTAGAGAAAGAGGCAATGCGCCGCTGCATCCTCGATGAAGGAAAACGTCTCGACGGTCGTAACTCTACCGAAATTCGTCCGATCTGGAGCGAAGTAGATTTTGTTCCCGGACCTCATGGTTCAGCGCTCTTCACCCGCGGTGAAACACAGTCGTTGACAACCGTCACACTGGGCACCAAACTAGATGAAAAGATTGTAGACGATGTACTGGTGCACGGCACCGACCGCTTCCTGTTGCACTATAATTTCCCGCCTTTTTCTACCGGAGAAGCCCGTCCGCAACGTGCTACCGGCCGTCGCGAGATAGGACACGGCAACTTGGCGCACCGTGCCCTCAAACGGATGATCCCACAAGGCTATCCTTATGTGGTGCGTGTGGTGTCGGATATCCTGGAGTCGAACGGCTCATCATCTATGGCTACCGTCTGTGCAGGTACATTGGCACTGATGGATGCCGGAGTGAACCTCAAAAAACCGGTGAGCGGCATCGCCATGGGATTGATCTCGGAAAACAAAGGACAGAATTTTGCCGTCCTTTCCGACATCTTAGGCGACGAAGATCACTTAGGAGATATGGACTTTAAAGTGTGCGGCACCAAAGACGGTATCACCGCCACACAAATGGACATCAAAGTGGACGGACTCTCCTATGAGATCCTCGAAAAAGCTCTGGCACAGGCCAAAGCCGGTCGTGAACACATCATGGGAAAAATGATGGAGACCCTCTCGGAACCCCGTGCCGACCTGAAACCGCATGCTCCGCGGATCGAAGTGATCGAGATACCGAAAGACTTTATCGGCGCTGTCATCGGCCCGGGTGGAAAAATCATCCAGGGAATGCAGGAAGAAACGGGTACCGTCATCACTATCGAAGAGATCGACAACAAAGGACGCGTGGAAATATCTGCCAACAACAAGGCTTCCATCGATGCCGCCATGGCGAAGATCAAAGGTATTGTAGCTATCCCCGAAATCGGAGAGGTATATGAAGCCACTGTTCGTTCCGTAATGCCTTATGGTCTTTTCTGCGAGTTCCTTCCGGGAAAAGACGGACTCCTGCATATCTCCGAAATCGAATGGAGACGGTTGGAGAGAACGGAAGACGCAGGTATCAAGGAAGGTGATAAGATACAGGTGAAACTGATGGATATCGACCCGAGAACCGGTAAATTCAAACTGTCACGTAAAGTATTGCTTCCACGCCCCGAAAGGCCTGAACGCCCTGAAAGAAGCGGCAGCCAGGGTATAGAGTATTAAACAGACAACATATTTATAGTAAAAGCGAGCCTTTTCCGGGTTCGCTTTTTTTTGTGTTTTTCTCAAACATAAATCCTGTTTATTGTTTGTTTATCTTAACTTTATCTTTTATTTTTGTACAAAATAGATAATTTAAAAACAATGAAAAAGAAGATCTACATCTCCGGGAAAAGAAGAAACACAGTCAGGGATCCTGAAGCTGATTATAAGGTTTCTTCCGAAACTAAATTCAGTACAAAGAAAAGAAAAGACAAACAACAAAAACTTTTCGATAAAACATTGACGCCGGAAAACTTCCCAAACAATTGTGTCACACTGGATACTTTTTTTAGTGACTTAGAAGATTATATCCACCGGAGTTTTACCTTATTCTGAGTGGAAAACAGTAAAACAAATCAATCCGAAAGGCAAACGACTATTATCGAAAAATAAACACTGGAATATTGTATTCCATATCTCAGGAAATTATGTAATAGTAGATAGGATTTTAGCATCCTCTATGATAAAATGAATTCGGAAACATCCTAACGCAGAACCCCAATATAAAGATTGTTTCGGTCAAAATGAGGTATATTTAGAATCATTCTAATTTTGAAAATTTAAAACTTTATGGGCTTATTTTTTGTACATTTGCAACTTGAATCTTTGATTTTTGAATAAAAACACACTATTAGGAGGTTTTTTGTATAATTCACAATCTGCAAAAACCTACTGAAAAATATGTACAAACAACTATTACTGGGAGCCGAAGCCATTGCGCAGGCAGCGCTGGATGCCGGAATATCCGGGGTATATGCTTATCCGGGCACTCCTTCTACGGAAATTACGGAGTTTATACAACAGTCGGTACAGACCAACGGGATACAGGTACGGTCGGCATGGGCGACGAACGAGAAAACAGCTTTCGAAGCCGCACTGGGAATGTCATACGCAGGAAAACGAAGTCTGACCTGCATGAAGCATGTAGGGTTGAATGTGGCTGCCGACGCATTCATGAATGCGGCCGTTACCGGTATACACGGGGGACTGGTAGTAGCAGTAGCGGATGACCCTTCGATGCACTCGTCGCAAAACGAACAGGATAGCCGTGTATACGGTAAATTCGCCATGATCCCTATACTGGAACCTGCCAACCAGCAGGAAGCCTATGATATGGTACGCTACGGATTCGACCTGTCGGAAAAAACGGAATTACCCGTGATGCTGCGTATCCCTACGCGACTCTCCCACTCACGTGCAGCAATCATGCGCGGAGAAGCGCGGAAACAAAACGGGCTACATCCTTCCGGAGATAAGGGGAAATGGATACTCCTGCCTGCAAACGCCCGGAAAAACTACCAACGCCTGCTCGAAAAACAACAGGAACTGGCAGTTTCCTCGGAATTATCGGATTTTAACCGGATAACGGAAGGGGAAGGTTCCATAGCCGTCATCGCTTTCGGCATTGCTTATAATTACGCGATGGAAGTGATCAAATCGTATAACCTCCATATTCCGGTACTTAAAATATCGCAATACCCTCTACCTGAAAAGAAAATAAAAAAATTTTCAGAGAGATATTCCTCCGTGCTTATTGCCGAAGAAGGGTACCCCATTTACGAAGAATTATTGAAAGGATATTTCGGAAACGGAAAATTCCGTGGACGGCTGGATGGTGCGCTGCCCCGTACGGGAGAACTCTCTCCCAACCTGTTGGCTCAAGCGCTGAAAGTGGATACGGGAGAAATAAGAACTGTGCCCGGAATTGTAACGGGACGGCCGCCCATGCTATGCAAAGGTTGTAGCCACAGAGACCTGTTCGACGCCATCAACCGTGTAATGGAAAATTATCCGGAGCATCATGTCTTCGGGGATATCGGGTGTTACACGCTGGGGGCCTTACCACCCTACAGTGCCATCAGCACCTGCGTGGATATGGGTGCGGCCATTACCATGGCAAAAGGCGCTGCCGACGCAGGAATACGACCGGCCTTGTGTGTAATCGGGGATTCTACCTTTACCCATTCGGGAATGACAGGGTTGCTCGATGCGGTGAACGACCGGTCGCCCATGACCGTCATCATATCGGACAACGGCACTACGGCAATGACAGGAGGGCAGGACTCGGCGGGAACAGGCCGTTTCTATGATATATGTAGAGGAATCGGTGTGGAGGAGGAACACATCCGGTTGGTAGTACCGTTGAAAAAAAACCTCGAAAACAACGTAACAATACTAAAAGAAGAACTCGACTATGAAGGTGTTTCCGTGATCATCGCCCAACGGGAATGTGTACAGACAGCGAAAAAAGGTGGAAAAGTGGGAAAGTGATAAAATGGGAAGGTAGGATAACTTGTCCCGATTCTTCGGGAAGTAGTGAATAATTAAAAAAGAAGTGGAGAAGTCAAGAAGTTTGAAAATCTTGAATCTTGAATTTTGAATTTCCATAGTCTTGGTTTTTGAATCTTGTATCTAAAAAATATATGCATAAGAATATCATTATTGCAGGTGTCGGAGGCCAGGGGATACTTACCATTGCGTCGATCATCGACCTGGCGGCCATGAACCTGGGACTGAACGTAAAACAAGCTGAGGTACACGGTATGAGCCAGCGCGGCGGTGCGGTGGAATCGCACCTGCGTATCTCATCGGAAGAGATCTTTTCGGATCTGATACCGCTCGGCAAAGCAGACCTGATCCTGTCGATCGAACCCATGGAGGCGCTCCGTTATCTCCCTTTCCTGTCGCCCGCGGGTGTTATCGTCACTGCAACCGAACCTTATAAGAATATTCCGGGCTATCCGGATGAGGAGACATTGCTAGAGACTATCAGGAAATCGGCCGCACACCTGCCGGTAGAAGCAGAGTCACTGGCCAGAAAGGCAGGAAGCCCGAAGACTTTCAATGTGGTTATGCTGGGAGCCGCTTCGCCTTATCTGGGGATAGGAGAAAAAGAACTGGAAAAAGCAATCGGATTGTTTTTTGAGAGAAAAGGAGAAGAAATAATCGATATGAATATAAAAGCATTCAGGCTTGGAAAAGAATATGCGTCGGAATAAGATGATTTGGAACCCCGAAAGGGAATGTGCGGAAAGAGAACAGATGCACGCGCTGCAAAGCAGGCAACTCTCTGCCATGATACAACGGATGTACGACCACGTGCCGTTTTACAGAGAACAACTGAAAGAGAGAGGAATTGAACCGGGCGATATACGGAGCGTGGATCAGCTGAAATTGCTTCCGTTCACTACCAAAACCGATCTGAGGGAGAACTATCCGTTCGGACTCTTCACCGTGCACCAGAATGAGGTGGTACGGATACATGCTTCAAGCGGCACAACAGGAAAACCAACAGTGGTAGGTTACACCCAGCAGGATATCGATATCTGGGCGGAAGTGGTGGCGCGCAGCCTGACCATGGCGGACATCCACTGCGGCGATACCATTCAGATAGCCTACGGCTACGGCCCCTTCACCGGAGGATTGGGGCTGCACTACGGCGCCGAGAAAGTGGGAGCAACGGTCATTCCTATATCGAGCGGTAATACCAGAAAACAGTTGCAGTTCATGACCGATTTCAATGCCACCATCCTGGCATGTACACCGTCGTACGCAGCACATCTGGGCGAAAGCATCCTGAAAGAGGGTATCTCCCCGGAAGATGTCAAACTGCGGGCAGGCGTCTTCGGCGCGGAGCCGTGGTCGAACGAGATGCGCAGGGAGATAGAAAAATTACTACATATCAAAGCATACGACATTTACGGCCTGAGTGAAGTGATCGGGCCGGGCGTCTCCATGGAGTGCGAGTGCCAATGTGGGAACCATATCTTCGAAGATCATTTCATCCCGGAGATCATCCATCCCGAAACACTGGAGGTACTGCCGGACGGGGAAATGGGTGAACTGGTATTCACTACGGTAAGTAAAGAGGCAATGCCCCTGCTGCGCTACCGGACACGCGACCTTACACGGTTGCACCGGGAGAAATGCGACTGTGGGCGGACGCTGGTACGTATGGAGAAATGCCTGGGACGTACCGACGACATGCTGATCATCCGCGGCGTGAACGTTTTTCCCTCGCAAGTGGAATCGGTGCTGATGGAGATGTCTGAGACCTCACCCCATTACCAACTTATCGTCCGCAGGGAAAACAATCTCGATACGCTGGAAGTTCTGGTGGAGATCGATGAGAAGAACTGGTCGGACAGCATCCGCGAACTGGAAGGGATCCGGCGGCGCATCGACCATAACATCAAAAGCCTGCTGGGGATCAGTGCGATCATCAGATTAGTGGAACCTAACAGCATAGAGCGTTCCGAAGGAAAAGCAAAACGGATCATCGACCACAGGAAATAAAAAATTAATTCATTACCAAATCACCAAAATAATCAACAGGATGCATATTCAACAATTATCTGTTTTTCTGGAAGACCGGTCGGGAAGGCTTACGGGGTTAACCCGTATTCTGGCCGAACATGATATAAACATTACTGCGCTCAACCTGGCCGAGACAACGGATTACGGCATTGTGCGCATGGTGGTGGGAAGGCCTGCACTGGCAAAGGAAGTACTGGAAAAAGCAGGATTTTCGATCGGACTGACCGACGTGGCCTGCGTGAACATACCCGACGAGCCGGGTTCGCTTTATCAGATATTAAAGATACTCACTGAAGAGAATATCAATGTGGACTATATGTATGCTTTTTCAAACCGTGATGTGGCACTGGCAGTCATCCGCACAGCAGATATATCCGCCGTAACCGAGGTACTGGAAAATAGAGGTGTGAAACTACTGTCCCAATGTGATATTTATCAGCTTTGAGCAGATTTCATATTCAAGATTCAAGATTCAAAATTCAAGATTTAAGATTAAGCCTCAACAAATTTGTGATTATCAATTGTCAATTATCAATTATCAACTGTCAATTATCAACTATGACCCGATTCGCAAGCAGTGTCACAAATCTCCGCTCTTCGGAGATACGTGACCTGATGAGCCTCGCTACGGCTCCCGATATAATCTCTTTTGCCGGCGGCATGCCGGGAAATGAGCTGTTCCCACTCGAAACCCTTGACCGGATCTATCAATCCCTCACGGAAAAGGAAAAACAGACGGCGTTACAGTATGGGCCTACCACAGGGCTGCCTTCGTTGCTGGAGTCGTTGTCGGACTACCTCGAAAAAAAGGGATTGCCGGTAAAGAGCAACCGGTTGATGATCACCACCGGCTCACTACAGGCCATACACATCCTCGCAAAGGCATTTATCGACCCTGGGGATCCGGTTTTGGTAGAAAACCCTGGCTTTATCGGAGCACTCTCCGCTTTCCGTGCTTATCAGGCAAACCTGGTCTCCATACCGCTGAAAGAGGACGGAATGGATATCGATCAGCTCAAAAAGAGGCTCGAAACCACCCTACCCGCTCCAAAATTCCTTTACTATACGCCTAATTTCCATAATCCTGCCGGAATCATCTACTCACGGAAGGTGAAACAGGAAATGATGGCTCTGTTAAAAGAAAGGGAAATCCCCGTGATCGAAGATGACGCCTACAGCGAGCTCTATTTTTACGACGAGGATCTGCCGGAGATGCGGCTGATGAAGGCCACGGATCCGGAGGGGATCGATGTCTGCTACACCGGGTCGTTCTCCAAAATATTGGGACCGGGATTACGCCTGGGATGGATGCTGGTGCCGGAAGAGATCTACCGGAAATGCGAACTGATCAAACAATCGATCGATGCCTGCTCACCCAGCATATCGCAAGTGATTGCCGACAAGTTTATCAGGCAGGGGGATGTCTACCGTTATACAGCAAGTGTACGGCAGGAATATAAGAAGCGCGGATTGGCCATGATCGAAGCACTGAAGGCATCCCTACCGGATTATGTATCCTTCGAACAACCACGTGGAGGATTCTATACCTGGTTACAGTTACCGGAAGGTTGCGACGCGACCGCCATTTTGAAAAAATCAATTGAGAAAGGGGTAGTCTTCGTGACGGGAAAAACTTTCGATCCCGACGGGATTCAAAATAATTTTATGCGGGTATCATTTTGCAATACCGATGTGGAAACCATCCGGCGGGGTGTACCACTGATTGCCGAGGCTATTAAAGAAGTGTGCGGCCCGTGAGCCGCACACCATATAATTAATTACAATTTTAGCCGTTTTTATCAACCTAAAAACGAGATCAATACACCTGCCGCCACAGCCGAGCCGATCACGCCGGATACGTTGCTGGCCATACAGTACTGCAGGATATGATTCGACTTATCGTATTTCAAGGCCATTTCATTGGCTACACGAGAGGCCATGGGTACGGCACTCAGTCCCGTAGCGCCCACAAGGGGGTTGATCTTTTTCTTCGAGAACATATTGGTGACCTTCACAGCCAAGATTCCACCGGCTACCGAAACGGCAAAAGCAAGGAATCCCCCTACAATAATACCCAGTGTCTGGCCTGAGAGGAATACTTCCGATGTCATGGTAGCTCCTACAGTCAACCCCAAAAAGATGGTAGCCGTGTTCATGATGGGGCCGGAAGCTGCCTCGGCAAGTCGGCCTGTATTGGCGCCGATTTCCTTCACCAGGTTACCGAACAGCAACATCCCCAATAACGGTGCTGAAGAAGGTACGAAAACCGCCACAACCACTCCCAGCACGATCGGGAAAATGATCTTTACAATCTTCAGATGCTTGATATCATGCTTGGGCGGATATTGTTTATCCATCTTCTTCATATGAATTTTAAACTCCTTCTCGGTCATCAGCAATTTAGCCACCGCCGGGATGATCACAGGCACTAAAGCCATATAGGAATAGGCAGCAATAGCGATAGGGCCTAACAAATGGGGAGCCAGCTTAATGGTGGTATAGATGGCTGTTGGCCCGTCGGCACCACCGATAATTCCGAGGGAAGCGGCTTCAGGCAGTGTAAAACCCATGATAACGGCGGCAAGCAATACCGAGAAGATACCGATCTGTGCCGCACCACCGAACAATGCGAGCTTGAGGTTACGCAGCATTGGCCCGAAATCGGTAAGCGCACCCACTCCCATAAAGATGACAGGCGGCAGGATACCGGTCTTGATCAGCGCGTAATAAAGGAAATTCATAATACCGTGCTGGTCAGCGATCTCAAGCAGATTCATATAACTACCGTCGGTATGATGCACCAGGGCACTATCCACTATACCGAGCCCTGCGCCGGGCAGGTTGGCCAGTAACACACCAAAACCGATAGGGACAAGCAGAAGCGGTTCATACTCTTTAAAGATACCGAGATACAATAGGACAAATGCGATCACCCACATCAGAATGGTCTCCCACCCTATCATCCCGAATCCGGTCATTTCTGTCAGACTGGCAAAGATTTCACTCATTTCTTATACCATTTTAATGAGTACGTCATCTTCGTCTACTGCAGCACCGTTGGCGAAGCAAATCTCCGTCACTTTACCGCTCTCTTCAGCAGCCACGGCATTATAAGTCTTCATCGACTCGATATAACCGATAATATCGCCTGCCTGCACAGTATCCCCTACCTTCACCGCAGTTTCCGAAGAATCTTTGGTAAGGAAGAATTTCCCTTCCAGCGGCGAAACCACCTCTTTTACCTGTCCATTAGAAGAGAGTGGTGTCGCATTTACTGCGGTTGGTTGCTTTACAGGAGCGGTTGACTGAACGGCGGGTTGCGGCAGAGACGTTCCATCCCCGTTTCCGGGATAGGATATATTCACTACATACTCTTCATTATCAATATTGACGACCAGTGTTCTGGGTTGGAAACTATGGACATTGGTTGCCTCCGCTTTTGGAGGTACCGGAACTACCGATGCTTCTTTTTCTACTTTTTTATCAGCCAATTCGGCTTCGAAAGACTTCTTGGCATCACCCGACTTATAGGCTCTGTATTGTTCCGGATGCATGGCTAATTCGAACAACTCTTCGTCGTCCTGTCCAAAATCCCAATTATTTCCCTTCATCTCTGCACGGAACTCATCCAACTGATCAGGATAGAGTGCCTGCGGATCGCCGGTATAGAACTCACGCCCCTGCTGTTTCGCCATCTCCACTATTTCCGGAGCCAGCTCGCCGGGGAGTTTACCCGACTTCCCCAGGATCATGTCCCAGATATTATCAGCGATCATCGTCCAGCGGTCTTTGCCTTTTTCAAGCTGTAATACGTTCATCAGCGCCAGGTTCTTGACATACTGGCTGAACGGTGTGACAAGCGGTGGGTACCCTATCTTGGGCCATACATAAGTCACTTCATCAAACAGTTTGATTAACAAATCGTCCTGCGTGAGTTTCGGCTGTCCGTGCTTCTTCTTCCACTTGTTGAGGGAAGAAAGGTTATTCTCCAGATCGGCCATCAGGCTGCCCATCATACCGCCGGGTAATCCTGGCGCGATCAGCAGTGAATTATTCAACCGGTTTTTTGGGTTGATGTAATAACCGAGAAAATCGTCAATATACTTCTGCGTGAGAGAACGCACTTTCATATAAGCTTTCATATTGATCTCCGGCACCTTGAAACCGGCGTCCTTAAGCATAGCCTGTACTGCCAGCACGTCAGCATGTCCTGTCCCCCAGGCCAGCGGCTCCATACCCACATCAATATATTCCGCACCGGCATAGGCAGCTTCGAGGATGGAAGCCATCTGAAAACCGGGACCGGCATGGCCGTGGTACTGGATAGGAATATCAGGATGTCTCTCTTTGATTTTTTTGATGATCTTACCGATGCTTGCGGGACGCCCCACGCCAGCCATATCCTTGACACAGATCTCGTCGGCACCCATTCCTATCAGGGTATCAGCCAACTCAGTGTAATATTCTACCGTATGAATGGGCGATACCGTCAGGCTGAGCGCAGCCTGGGCAATCATCCCTGCCTCTTTGGCGAATTTAATGGAATTCTCTAAATTACGGGGATCATTCAGTCCGTCGAATGAACGGGCAATATCGGTTCCCTGTTTCTTCTTCACCCGGAACATCAGCCTGCGCACATCAGCCGGTACCGGGCTCATACGTATTCCATTCAATCCCCGTTCCAGCATATGCGTTTGTATACCCGCATCATTAAAGGGCTGCGTCCATTCACGTACGGCTTTGTTAGGGTTCTCCCCGAACAGCAGGTTGATCTGCTCAAAGCCACCGCCGTTTGTCTCCACCCTGGCAAAACAACCCATATCAATAATTGCAGGAGCTACCTCCGTGAGCTGATCTACAGTGGGAACATATTTACCGGACGATTGCCACATGTCCCTGTACATAAGACTGAATTTTATCTCTCTTCCCATATTAAAAATGTATTTTTTGATTTATTTCTTCTCTATGGATTCCACATTGGCTTTTCCCTGTGTCACCACATCTACGGCTGCCACAATGGCTGCAAGTTTCTTAGAATGAACCCTCTTTCCTGCAATACCTCCGTTCCCGGCTTTACCTGCCGTCGGATCTGCCACCGGAATAAAACGATTGGTGAGACGAATCACTAAATTACCAATCACTACAACCAGCCAAAGAATAATAAAGACAGTAACCATTCCTACCACCAATAGGCCTAATGCCGTATTCAGATTTTCCATATATACCTTTTTTTAACCCAAAAGATGACAACCTAACAAAATTAAATTGAAAGGATTAGGGCAGATTTAACACAAGAATGTAAATTTCGAATTCCAAAAATACGAAAAATATCTGATTTATTGCACAAAAAACTACACTTTGCGCAATTTAAGGATTGTTTAACGTGATTTTAATATCCTCAAGGAGCATACAACCCGGGGTATATGTATGCTACCAAACCGGAGACATTGGCACATTGGTACATTGGCACATTAATTTCAATATTCGTCTTTACTGTGATTGAACTTCATCAGTTTCACCAGTTCTACCACAACAATAGGCACCAGAGAAAGAAGGCCTACATAAAGCCAGTGAGTGCCATCCATCGCCGTTACACCAAAAATTTCCATTACGCCAGGTATCACCAGTACAGCAAATAGGAGTAGAGCCGACAAGAAGATTGCTCCTAGCAATGACTTGTTACTGAATATACTTGTTTGGAAAGAAGAACGTCTGTTGGAATGCAGATTGCGTACATGTAACAATTGCGAAAAACCCAGTACGGCAAAAGCCATAGTCTGTCCTAAAGGTTGACCTCCATCCTTAAAGCCAATAATATAAGCAGCCAATGAGATCAGGCCGATAGTAGCTCCCTGGTAGCCTATTCTACGGATCATCCCTCTGGTAAAAAATCCCTGTTTGGGATCCCGCGGTTTACGGGTCATCACATCCTTATCGGCAGGATCCATACTCAATGCCAGCGCAGGGAGGCTGTCTGTAACCAGATTAATCCATAATATAAGGATAGGAGTTAACGGATTGCCGATATTGGCAATAGAAGCGATAAAGATCAGTAATACCTCTCCCACATTGGCCGACAGCAAAAACTGTATAGCCTTTAGTATATTGTCATAAATACGGCGTCCCTCTTCCACAGCGCTTACGATGGTCGCAAAATTATCGTCCGTCAGGATCACATCGGATGCTTCCTTGGCTACTTCTGTACCCACCACTCCCATCGATACACCGATATCGGCCTGTTTGAGTGCCGGCGCATCATTCACCCCGTCGCCAGTCATCGCCACGATATCATCATGAGATTGCCAGGCTTTCACTATCCTCACCTTGTGTTCAGGAGCTACACGTGCATATACCGAATAGGCCTTTACGTCTCGATAAAGCGTATCATCGTCCATCTCTTCCACATCGGTACCGGTAACAGCTTTATCCCCTTCATTGTAAATCCCTGTCTCACCGGCAATAGCGACTGCTGTCACCTTATGGTCACCGGTGATCATCACGGGACGAATCCCGGCTGTCTTGCATTTTTTCACTGCTTCCACTACTTCGGGGCGGGCCGGATCAATCATACCGAGCAGCCCCACAAAGATGAGATCCTTCTCAATCGTTTCCGCATTCACCTCATCAGAGAGGGTTTCCATATCTTTGTATGCAACGGCCAGTACACGTAATGCCGACTGCGCCATCCGTTGATTTTCTTCTTTGATGGTCTCACTATCTTCTTCGGTAATGGGACGCACTTTTCCGTGGATAAGTATCTGCGAGGAAACCGCAAGTACCTCATCCAGTCCCCCTTTCAGGTTTACACGGAATTTCCCGTCCTCCATACGGTTGATGGTCGACATTCTTTTCCTTTCGGAGTCGAACGGCACTTCTTCCACACGGGGGAAGCGGCTGTCCAATTCATTTTTATCCATTTTCAATCCGAGAGCAGCAGCCACAATAGCAGTTTCCGTAGGATCTCCGGCAATCTCATGTTCTCCACCTGACAACATTTTAAGATGTGCATCGGTACAGAGCAAAGATGATTGCAGCAACATCTGCTCATCGCTATCAAGTTCTTCGGGAAGCGGTGGATTGCGGAAATCGATGCGGTTACCACCTGTCCATCCTTCCACGACGGTCATTTTATTCTGTGTAAGCGTACCTGTTTTATCGGAGCAGATCACCGTGACACTCCCCAATGTCTCTACTGAAGGCAATGTACGCACGATGGCGTTCAACTTCACCAGGCGCTGTACGCCAATAGCCAATACAATAGTGGAGACTATCTGCAATCCTTCAGGGATAGCCGCTACTGCCAGGCTGACAGCCATCATCAGCATCTCTAACCAGTGATTGCCGTACAAGACGCCTATAATAAATATAAAGACACAGATCCCCAGCGCTACATAACCCAACACTTTACCGAGTTGTCCGAGACGTTTACTCATCGGCGTTTCCGTATCCTGCGTATTTTGGAGCATATGGGCTATCTTGCCCACTTCGGTTTCCATTCCGGTACCGACCACCACTCCTTTACCACGTCCGTACGTTACAGTACTGGTAGAAAAAGCCATGTTATCCCGGTCACCCAAAGGAAGTTCTTTCGCCTCCAACACTTCCTCACTCTTCTCTACAGGTACCGACTCACCAGTGAGAGCCGATTCCTGTACTTTCATATTCACCGCCTCTATCAGACGCAAATCGGCAGGGATAATATCGCCTGTATCCAACACCACTATATCGCCGGGCACAATTTCGGTGGATGTGATCTCTGTCACCTGTCCTTCCCGTAACACTTTCGAATGAGGTGAACTCATCTTGTTCAACGCATCCAACGATGATTGTGCCTTTTTCTCCTGTACCGTACCGATCACCGCGTTAATCACCAATATCGCCAATATCACAAAAGCTTCTACCAATCCTTCGCCCTCCATGACGCCGATCACTCCCGACACGACGGCAGCGATAAGTAAAATAACTACCATGATGCTCTTGAATTGTTCAAAGAACATCATCAGGAGTGTTTTCTGTTTTTGGGATTGGAGTTGATTGGGGCCATACCGGGTAAGCCGTTCTTTCACTTCATCTTCCGAAAGTCCTCTATCTGATGAAACTTTTAATTGTTGCAATATCTCTTCAACCGGTTGACTGTAATAGCGATCTTTCATTCTTTAATCTTTTAAATATAAACGTGCGTCTTCATGGCTGGAGTAAACCCTCCTGAAACATATGCAGAATAAACAAACGGTAGAAAAAAATGTTTATCCCTTCCCTACTCCTCTTTAGACAATTCACTCCACTATATGTTATATAACATAATTATGGAATCACTGTTTGTCATACGTTTTTTATATATTGCGGCGCTGTTTTGGATAGCATGACTTTGCCGGTCTTTATACCACGGCAAAGTCTTTTTTCATACAATTAAAAATTAGGATCAAGAACTAAGACTATAGAAATTCAAGATTAAGATTCAATATTCAAGATTTTCAAACTTCTTGACTTCTTTATTAATTAGTCTTATGGGCATATTAATAACATTATAATATTTTCTAATCATGAAACGAGCAAGAGAACTATTCTCACACGGACACATGATTATTGCGAGTTCAAACAAATTTAGATATTCACTCGCCATGGTATAGCTCAAGTAAACTTGGCTCTGCCCATTTGGCTTAACGCGAATATTCCATACACATCAACAAAAAAAATAAAAAAGCGTATGAAAGTTTACAAAACAAACGAAATCAGGAACATTGCCCTCATTGGCAATGCAGGCTCAGGTAAGACCACTCTCGCAGAAGCCATGCTTTTCGAGTGTGGTCTTATAAAACGACGCGGTACGGTAAACGGAAAAAATACCGTGAGTGACTACTTCCCTGTAGAAAAGGAATATGGATATTCCGTCTTCTCCACTGTTTTTTCATACGAGTGGAAAGAGAAACTGATGAATTTTATCGATTGTCCAGGCTCGGATGATTTTGTGGGAGGAGTTGTTTCAGCCCTCAATGTTACGGATATGGCACTGATGCTGATCGATGCTGCCAACGGGATAGAAGTTGGCACCGTCAATCAGCTCCGCTATGTGGACGACCTGAATAAACCGCTCCTTTTCCTGATGAATCAGATGGACCATGAGAAAGCAGATTACGACAACACCCTTGCAAGCCTGAAAGAACAATATGGTAACAAAGTCGTACCGGTACAATATCCTATTGGCAGCGGCAGTTCTTTCGACGGGATCGTGGATGTATTGAAGCAAAAGCTGTATAAATGGAAACCGGGTGCTACAGCCCCCGACGTATTGGAAATCCCCGATAGTGAGAAGGAAAAAGCGGGAGAATATTATCAGACTTTGTTGGAAGCAGCAGCCGAAAATGATGAAGGTCTGATGGAAAAATATTTCGATCAGGGTTCCCTTACCGAAGAAGAGATGCGAGACGGTATCCACAAGGGAATGATCAGCCGCAGCCTCTTCCCGCTCTTCTGTGCGTCAGCAGAAAAAAATATGGCTGTGCACCGTATCATGAACTTCCTGAGTATGGTGGCGCCCTCTCCGCTTGATGTCCCTACCCCTCTTAACAGCGAAGGGGAAGAAGTGAAACCCGATGCATCAGCCCCCACAAGTTTGTTTTTCTTTAAAACAACGGTCGAGCCCCATATCGGGGAAGTTTCCTATTTTAAGGTAATGTCAGGCTCGGTGAAAGAAGGCGACGATCTCGTCAATGCTAACCGCGGTTCAAAAGAACGCCTCGTACAGCTTTATACCGTGGCCGGACAGATCCGCAACAAAGCGGAAGAGTTACAGGCTGGCAGTATCGGCGCAGCGGTAAAACTGAAAGACGTGCGTACAGGAAATACACTCAACTCAAAAGATACCGAGAACAAGTTTGACTTCATCCGTTATCCGGAACCCCGTTACCGCCGGGCGATCAAGGCTGTCAACGAGTCGAACTCCGAAAAGCTGAGCGAAGCCCTCACCCGCATGAAAGAGGAAGATCCCACTTGGTTGGTGGAAAACTCCAAGGAGCTGAAACAGACTATTGTCTCCGGACAAGGCGAATTCCACCTGAGAACATTGAAATGGCGGTTGGAAAACAACGATAAGATCGAGATTGAATTCCTGGAGCCCAAGATCCCTTACCGCGAAACCATTACGAAGTCGGCGCGTGCCGATTACCGCCACAAAAAACAGTCGGGAGGTGCCGGCCAGTTCGGTGAGGTGCATCTTATTGTAGAGCCTTATACCGAAGGGATGGCTGTGCCGGAAGTTTATCGTTTTAACGGGCAGGAATACAAAGTACAGAACCGCGATACACAGGAGATCAACCTGGATTGGGGCGGCAAACTGGTATTTGTGAACAGTATCGTGGGTGGAGCCATTGACGCCCGCTTCCTGCCTGCTATCCTGAAAGGGATCATGGCCCGTATGGAGCAGGGGCCCCTTACCGGATCGTATGCCCGCGACGTACGCGTGATTGTGTACGACGGCAAGATGCACCCTGTGGATTCCAATGAAATCTCTTTTATGCTCGCAGGACGCAATGCGTTCAGTACCGCCTTCAAAAATGCAGGGCCCAAGATCCTCGAACCTGTCTATGATGTAACGGTATCCGTACCGGGTGAATATATGGGCGATGTGATGAGTGACCTGCAGGGACGCCGTGCCATGATCATGGGTATGGAAAGTGAAAAAGGATTCGAAAAACTGAAGGCGAAAGTGCCCCTGAAAGAAATGAGTTCCTACTCCACATCGCTGAGTTCCATCTCCGGTGGAAGGGCTTCTTTTTCCATGAAATTCTCGAGCTATGAACTGGTTCCTTCCGATGTACAGGAAAAACTGTTGAAAGCGTATGAGGCACAGGAAAAGGAAGAGTAACAATAACCACACACTACTTCAACATCAGGGGCGACCGTTTGGCCGCCCCTGTTTGATTATTCTCCCAATGTACCCGAAAATCGTTCTATATATTCACTCGGACGCATATTGAATTCCTTCTTGAAGCAGGAACTGAAATACTTAGGATCGTTGAACCCCACAGCATAAGCCAGATCCGATATCCGGATATTCCGGTTTTGATCCATGATCCGGCAGGCCGCTTTTAACCTGATATTCGTGATAAATGCCGAAGTATTCAATCCTGTAAGGGTTTTCAGCTTATTATACAGCGTGGACTTGCTTACGTTCATCTCTTCCGAGAACTGTTGCTGGTCAAATTCCGTATTATCTAAATGCCGGTTTACGCAATCGATCGCTTTTCGTATGAATTCTTCGTCGAGATTGGTGAATTCCAGGTCTTTCAATTCAAATACCAGCTGGTTTTTAAAATCCCGTGCTATGCGTTCCCGGCTTTTTAAGAGATTTTTGATACGCGCATGCAGTACGTTCAGGTTAAAAGGCTTACTGATAAATGCATCGGCTCCCGACTCATAGGCATCGGCTCGGTCTTTCTCATCGGTTTTGGCCGTCAGTAAGATAATAGGAATATGACTATATTCAATATTGTTCTTCAGCGATCTGCACAGTTCCACGCCATCCATTTCCGGCATCATAATATCCGAAACAATAATATCTATTTTTTCATGTTCGAGAATAAGCATCGCCTCTTTTCCGTTTGTAGCAGTCAATACATGATAATCCCTGTTTAACAACCGATGAATAAGCTGCAATATCTCCGCATTGTCTTCCACAACCAATATGGATGATGTTTTTTGTTTTTTCGTCGTAGGTGCGTTTTCTTCTGCTATCGCGGGGGCTTCCACGATTGTCGGCTCCCGGACGGTTTCAAATTTATTCGTATCGATTTCTGAATCCTCGAAACAGGAGACATCGATGGGAAGAATGACCGTGAATTCAGTCCCTTTACCGATCTCGCTTTCCACCTGTATCGTCCCGTGATAGAGGTTGACAAGGTCTTTTACCAGTGATAATCCGATGCCGGTACCAGTAGTTTTGTGCCGACGGTAATTTCCCTCGTAGAACCGTTTGAATAATGTTTGCTGGTCTTCTTTCGAGATTCCCGCTCCATCATCTTTTACCGATACCAGGATATGGTCTTTTTCTTCATCCCGGTATGATAGCGTTACCCGTATGGAGCCCCCTTCCGAAACATATTTGGCAGCATTTGAGACCAGATTGTAGAGAATCTTGTCCAATTTGTCAATATCAAACAATCCCTGGATATTTTCCGGATCACTCACGTAGGAAAAATGAAGTTTCTTTTTCCTGATCAGCGGATAAAACGACTCGATAGCGTTCCTTATAAATTCGGAGATATTACCGTATGCAACGCGCAATCGCAAATTCCCTGACTCGGCTTTCCTGAATTCCAGGATTTGTTGCAACAACCGGGACAACCGGTTGATATTCTGCCCCATAGTCGCATACAGGTCGTCATTCCGGGGTGATATTTGTTGCAATTCGTCCACTGTAGCCGAAATAATGGTGAGCGGTGTCAGGAATTCATGCGTGATATTCGTGAAAAACTGTAGTTTGGCATGGTTGAGTTCTTCTGCTTTTTCCTGTTCTATCTCTTTATACCGTAATTGATTACGAAGATGTATGCGATTCAGGATATTCCGGTAGATCGCATAACCGATCAGCACGAAAGTACAAAAATAGATGACAAAAGCCCACCATGAAAGCCAGAACGGGGGCAGCACATTGATTCGCATCTCTTTAATCTCATCGTTCCACACGCCATTCTGCGTAGTCGCCCTCAATTGAAAAACATACTGTCCCGGCGAAAGATTATTGTAATAAGCCACATTTTGTTTCGAATCGGCATATGTCCAGTCCGGATCAAACCCGGCCAGTTTATAGGCATATCTGTTCAGTTCGGGATTTTTGTAATTGAGGGTCGCAAAATGGATACTGAAATTGTTATACTTATGCGGAATCGTGATCCGATCAGAGAAAGAAGGGACTTTTTCAGATATTTTGCCGGTTATTTCCTTATCCAGGTTATAGAAAGAGGTGTTCAATACCCTTATATCGGTTATATAAAACGGTGTCGGATTGATCTCTACCTCTATATTATCGGGATTGAACCTTACCAATCCTTTATACCCCCCAAAAAACAACTCTCCGTTATGATTACAGGATGATTTCGATATGAAAAAGTTATCGCATAACCCATCGGCTGTAGTATAAACCCGATAGCTTGTCAGTTCGGCTGTTTCATTGAACGAGAGCCTGGCAAGTCCGTTGCTTGTACCGATCCACAGATTTCCCTGCCGGTCTTCCCTGATGGAACTAATCAGGGTTCCCAGAATAGAGAATTGGGGCGATTTGTCGATAAACGAGTCCGACACTTTGTCGTACAGGTACAACCTTCCGTTTTCGGCTCCCGCCCATAAACGTCCGAAGGTATCATAATGCAGCACATTGATGGTGTGAGCGGATATCTTTCCATTTTCAGCAGTATAGTTCCTGAAAGTGAGTCCTTCTTTACGCCAGGGATCACCTTCCACCGATATTATACCATTACCGATCGTTGCAACCCATATTCTGCCGGTATCGTCTTCCGCGATATCGATCATACTTGACGGCTCCAGGCGCTTACCATCGATAATGATCTCATCGAAAGTAACTCCTGTATTATCGCTGAGCCAGACACCCAGCCCATATTGCGTTCCAAGCCAGCAATTCTGCTGTCGGTCGATGTAAATGCTCCGTATACGATTATCACTGATGAAACTGCAATTCTCTTCAGTATACGTTTTGACAGGTTTTCCTTTTTCATATACCCATAACCCGCCTCCATACGTACCGAAAAGTATTTCGCCGGTATTACGCTGCTTGATATCATACGTTGTAATTTGACCCATTCCGTTGAATTCAGGCAAGGCCAGTTGCGAGATAGTCTTTCCCGATTTTTTATCATGCAGGACAACTCCGTATGTACCTACACCCATCCACATATTATCATCATTATCTAAAAAAACCGACCGTATCGCTCCGGTAGGTATCTCCGGAAGATCTACACCAAAAAAATTGAACTTCGACTTTTCCGTATTTATAAACAAGACACCTCCGCCGATAGTACCGATCCAGATATTTTCCTTGTTATCCCGGATAATGGAATTGACCTCGTTGGAGGGAAGCTTATTGGTCTTATGAGTTGTACTCCAATTGATAAATCCGGAAGGGTTATCATATTCCAGCATACTAAGGCCGCTACGGGTACCTATCCATAAGGTATTCGTGTGGATATCTTCGCAGATATCATAGACAAGGTTATCCGACAAACTCTCCGGGTCGTTGGTATCGTGCCGGTATGTCTTCAACCGGAGGTTCCCCATATCACGGGGATTTTCAAGCAGATGAAGACCTTCACCCCATGTTCCTATCCAGATATTTTTCCTACCGTCTTCATAAATCGCATGCGCCGAGTTGCGCTGATTCAGTTGCGGATAAGCGTAAAAGATATTTTTAGAGGGAGAATACCGGTATAATCCGCTATTCCACGTGCCGATCCATATTTCACCGGAGGTATCTTCAATAATAGATTTAACCGAACCGGTTATGGTAATATCGCCGATTCTTTGCAGGCTATGGTGGGTAAAGGCATTCTCCCGGGGATCATATCGGAATAGTCCGTCATCCAACCCGATCCAGACCTCATTATTTTGGGTTACGAGAATACAGGAGACCACCTTGTTGCTTGTATTCCGGATCTCAACCGGCTCAAACGTCCCCGACCTCTTATCGAACCGGTTCATCCCGTTATACGTACCAACCCAAAGATTTCCGTGGTCATCATCTGCAAGACAATAAATATTATTGCTCGTCAGTACAGGCGATTTAAGGTGGTTGGAGCTATAGACCGTTATCTGGTATCCGTCGTACCTGCACAGTCCGTTTCTCGTGGCAAACCACATAAATCCCTCCCGGTCCTGGTATACTTTCTGTATTTCATTGGTGGGAAAACCATCCGTCGTACTCAGGATATTAAAATCCAACCCAACGCTGCTCTGTTGAGAATACATAAAATCTGTACAGCCGAACAGTAAAATGAAAACGGCGTAAAGTAATGTTAAATGACTGGGTAGAATATCTGGTGACAACTTCTTCATCAAAATCAGATTTTTCACAAAAATAGCGAAAGTCGAATGCAGAGCCAAGTTTACTTGAGCTATGCTGAGGCGCATCTTATATTCTACAAAAATAAGAAAACTCAACTTGGTTCAGAAAGAATTTATGTGAAAAGATAACTTATCAGGAAAAGGAGCCTACCAATAAACTTAGCTAATTATTAAAAGATTAGCGGTAAAACGCTATGTTAAAATAGAGTTGTCTTCATATTTTTCCACCTTTTTGAGTGATAATTAGAGTTGATTTATACCCCGCCGGTCTACCTTTGCCCACTGTGAGTCTTAAATAATATTTTAATATAATTAAATGAAATTTGCCTATGAATAAAAAGCCTGAGATCTTTAAAAAAATTTGATTTTATAGAGAGATATTGATTTTATTGTAAAGATCAACCTTGAAAGCTTAAAAAGTTCAAAAACCTACTAGACATTATATTGATTTAAGAGTAAAATGCCGATGATCAGGCATCTAAAAACCTTATTCATATAAACTCCAATGTAATATCATTACTAAATTATTAATCTATGTACAAACTAAAAACATTTATTACATGTATCGCCTTATGCTTATGCAGCATGACGGTGTTTGCACAAACCAGCGTAACCGGTAATGTTTCCGACCTGAATGGCGAAGCAGTTATTGGTGCGAGTATACTGGAGAAAGGCACTACCAATGGTACCATAACTGATATCGATGGTAATTTTACCCTGAACGTATCTCCGGGAGCCACCCTTCAGATCAGCTATATCGGTTATATAACACAGGAAGTACCTGTAACCGGCCGGTCATTGGCCATTATCCTTGAAGAAGACACCCAAACCCTCGATGAAGTGGTAGTTGTAGGTTACGGTACGCAGAAGCGTTCGGACATTACCGGTTCGGTTACCTCAGTGCCAAAAGAACGCTTGAGCAACTTGCCCGTGCAAAACATTGCGCAGTCCATCCAGGGTGTGGCTGCCGGTGTGAACATCACCCAGACTTCATCCGTGCCGGGTGATGCCGCAAGTATCGTTACCCGCGGTAGAAGTTCGGTAAACTTGAGCAATTCCCCGCTGATTGTGGTGGATGGTGTAGCCATGTCGGTGGATGCCTCGCTTAACGATGTCAATCCCAACGATATTGAATCTATCGAGATTCTGAAGGATGCTTCCTCTGTTGCTATCTATGGTGTGCAGGGTGCCAACGGTGTAATCCTTATCACTACCAAGCGTGGGGCTTCTGCCAAACCGACTGTCCGCTACGGCGGTTGGGTCGGGTTCTCCGAAATTGCCCACGTGCTTGAACCGGGTTCGACCGACCAGTTGCTTGAACGTTATGCCGAATATGCGCGTATCCAGAATAAACCGTTAAACCCCGATTACGGTGGTGTGCAGTATGCTTACGAGGTGGATAATTTCAGGGCAGGTAAGACCATTGACTGGATCGACGAAGTAACCCAGCAGGGTATCATCCAGAACCATAACCTGAGTATAAGCGGAGGCGACGAAGCTGCCAGATATTATGTAGCCGGTGACTTTATGGATCAGCAAGGCGTTGTGAAAGGTTATAACTACAAGCGTTATGCCGTTCGCAGCAACATCGACGTGAAGCCCACGAAATACGCCACCATCGGCTCAAGTCTTTCCATTACGGCTCACAACCGCGACGGCGGCCGTGCCAATTTGCTGAATGCTGCCGCCATGTCTCCCTATGCTAAAATGTATGAAGATGACGGCGTGACCTACACGCATTATCCCATGTACGCAGAAACATTGTGGGCAAACCCCTTGCTGAATACTACATTGAACCCCAAACGCCGCTCGTTCAACATCTCCGTCAACGGTTATGGCGAAATAGACTTTGGTAATTTACTGGAACCGCTTGCCGGCTTGAAGTATCGTTTGAACGGTGGTTATACCTATATACCTACCCGCAACAATTATTATGAGGGTGAATCCGTCTACAACGAAAACGGCTATGGATACATCTACAACTCCGAATCGCAGTATTACCTGATTGAGAACATCCTTTCTTATGCGAAGGACATTCAGCGGCATCACTTCGACTTTACCGGACTGTTTTCGGCCTCGAGCAAGTATTGGCAGGAAGCTTATGCCTACTCCCGCATGTTCCCGAATGACAACCTCGGCTGGGGCAACCTGGAGACCGGTTCCACGCAATCTGTCTCATCCGAGGCCGACCTGCGTCGTCTTCAATCCCTTATGGGTCGTCTGAATTACAACTATGATAGCCGCTACCTGTTTACCGCGACAGTCCGTCGCGACGCTTCTTCTGTATTTGGAGACGATACCAAGTGGGGAACTTTCCCCTCTTTCGCCATCGGCTGGAATGTAACCCGTGAAGAGTTTGCCCAACCCATCACCAATGTACTCAACAGTTTGAAGCTCCGTACTTCCTATGGATATTCCGGTAATGCTTCGCTGCCTGTATACAGCTCATTCTTCAAGTTGACATCGAACACTTTGGCTATGGATGGCAGTACTACCACTACCATGAAGGTAGGTACACGTATGGGTAACTCCAGTATCCAGTGGGAGCGCACCAAGTCGCTCAACATCGCTGCCGACTTCGGTCTCTGGAGCAATCGTCTCAATGGTACTATCGAATGGTACGACCGTACGACCGACGGTGTATTACTGCTTCAAAGCCTGAACACCATTTCCGGTTTTGCCGATGTATGGGACAATATTGGTGTGCTGAACAATAAAGGTATAGAACTTACCCTGAACTCCACCAATATTGATACGAAAGACTTCCGGTGGAACACCACACTAGTGTTCTCAAAGAATACCAGCAAGTGGGTGGATGTATATGGAGACGGCAAGAGTGATCTCAGTAACCGTTGGTTTATCGGAAAGCCTTTCGGTGTGATTTATGACTATACGAAGGTCGGTATATGGCAAGAAGATGAGATTGGCAAACCTGTCGCCGAAGGCGGCAACATCGGTTGGGATGATTCAGCTGTCGCCGGCGACCTGAAACTCGCTGATATCGGCAGTCCCGATGCAGACGGCGACGGTCTTCCCGAAGACGGGCCCGACGGCAAGATCGATGATAACGACAGGCGGGTTCTTGGCACAACCCAACCCAAATGGACAGGAGGTCTGACAAACACATTTACCTACAAGAACTTTTCATTGAGCGTCTTCATCCAGACTGTCCAGGGTGTCATGAGCAACAATGGTGTGCTTGCCACGGCTTCCGATGAGCTTGGCCGTCGCAACGGCCCGGCTGAGGTCGGTTTCTGGACACCGGAGAACAAAAGCAATGAATGGCGTTCGCTGGGGAACCACTCCAACTCACACGGTTACGGATTCCCGAGCGATGCCAGCTACACCCGTATCAAGGATGTCACGTTGAGTTACCGTTTGCCGAAGTCCCTGTTGAATAAGGCCGGTTTAGGCGATGTGCAGTTCTATGTAAGCGGGCGCAATCTCTATACGTTTACCAACTGGATCGGTTGGGATCCGGAAGCCAGATATATCACGCGTGGATCGACGAATTGGGACGTGAATTACCCTGTTACGCGCGACATCGTATTTGGCCTTAATGTCACTTTCTAAAGTATTAACCTGATAAAAATGATGTAAAATGAGAAATAAATTATTCATCTTTTCATTGGTTGCCCTGGGCATGACCCTCTTTTCATGTGGCAGCGACTATTTGAAAGAAGATCCGTATAGTTTTGATGCCACCGGTGCGACAGACAATGCCACCGTGGATGCACAGTTGGCGGGCTTGCACCGCATCGTTGCCGAAATCGGCGGTTATTCAAGCAATCAGGGTTATTGGGGCATCTGGCAGATAGGTACTGACGTTTGTTCCGCCGGCGCAACGCAAGGCGTAGAGAATCCATTCTACCAGTATGCCGACCTGAATTCCGAAAATGCGGGTGTTTCCTATCTTTGGGGCAAGCTGTATGAGTTCATTAACAATGCCAACCTGATTATTGAGGCTGTTGATGAAGTGAATCCGGCTGCAAGTGCTGAAGCACGCTTCTTCCGTGCGTATGCCTACGACCAGCTGGTCACCCTTTGGGGTGATGTGCCCCTGTTGAGCGCTCCGGTATCTGTGCCGACATTCAACTTCACCCGCCAGCCGATTGCCGAAGTGGATGCCCTCATCGACGAAGACATCACCTATGCGGTTGCCAATTTGCCTGAAGTGGGCGCCGCGGCCAAGCCAAGCCGTTGCAACAAAGACATGGCGCGTCATTTGGGCGCCCAGGCATATCTGCGCATGGGCATGCGCGACAACAGCTACTATGCCAAGGCGGAACAGATGGCTACCCAGATTATTGACGGCGGCAAGTACAAGCTGATTGAAGCCCGGTACGGCAAGTACCTTGGGGAAGGCGGCGATTATTACCGCGACATGTTCCGTTTCGGGAACCAGCGCCGTTCGGAGGGTAATACCGAAGCCATCTGGACATTTGAGATGGAATATAATGTCAATGTTACGGGCGGGACTATCGACAATCCGCAACAGCGCCGCGTGTGGCAACCCGCACTGCATAAGATTGATATCGGTTATGCCAACTGCGATTCCCTCGGAGGCCGCGGCAACGGCCGCCTGCGCCTGAGCAACTTCATGAAGTATTATGCGTGGAGCGGGTTGCAGGGCGACATCCGCAATTCCAACTTCAACATCCGCCGGACAGTTTATTATAACAAACCGGGCTTTACCGGCGCAGATATTGATGTGGATGCCAATGGTTGGCGGGTAGCTTCAGGAACCGGTGTAAGGAAAGTACATGTTGAGTTGGGTGATCCCATCATCTTATACGCTACTGACAGTATAGAAACGATGTACACCTATTGTACCAAGTGGGGCGGTTATGACCCGACGGATGACTTCGGTTATGCTGTCGTAAAAGACTGGCCGATGATGCGTCTGGGCGAAACCTACCTGCTGCGTGCGGAAGCCCGCTTCCGTCAGGGCAACACTGCCGGTGCTGCCGACGATATCAACGTATTGCGCGACCGCGCATTCAAGGAGTACCGTCAGCTTGTACCCGATGCAGGTAAAGTATCAGCTTCGGATATCAATATGGACTTTATATTGGATGAACGCGCCCGCGAACTGATCGGTGAGGAGAATCGCCGTATGACATTGCACCGTACAGGCATGTTGGCTTCACGTATTCCTTTGAACGATGACCTTTATAAACCCATCACCGGTTTTGATGCAAACAAACATACACTGCTGCCGATTCCTCTCTCGGAAATCCAGCGTAACAAGGAGGCTGAACTGAAACAGAATCCGGGTTACTAAGAAGACAAAGTTCTACATAAACGTTTTTGACGGGTTTCAAGGATAGCGGAAGCGGGGCTTGCTTCGGGTTTGGGGCATTGCCCCGCTTCTTTTATTCTTTGCCTTTAACCCTACCCACAAGACAAAGAGCGGAAAAAAGGGTTTCTGGCCGCATCTGAAATGGTGAAATATGTAAACTAAAAAAACAATATGAAACAAATAATATCATTTATGGTATCTTCTTTCCTGGCAGTCATGTCTGTCTATTCGATGGAGACTGTGGAAGGTTCCCCCGCAGTACCGGTAGATGGTGACCGCGGATACTGGGCCGGATTAGCATACAGGATCGCTGCACCTGTACTGGAAAATATGAGTAAAGGTGAACTGAAAAAGAATATGCAGGTGGAAGTCAGCCCCACATGGGATGGACGGGATAAAGATGTTACCTACATGGAATGTTTCGGAAGGCTTATGTCGGGGATAGCTCCCTGGCTCAGCCTGCCGGACGACGATACGGCGGAAGGCAGGCAAAGGAAACAACTCCGCGAATGGGCATTGAAGAGTTACGCGCATGCGGTTAACCCCGAAAGTCCCGACTACCTGTTGTGGAGAAATGAAGGGCAACCGTTGGTGGATGCCGCTTATATCGCAAGCAGTTTCCTCCGTGCACCCAAACAGTTATGGGAGCCGCTCGATGAATTAACCAAAGAGAGATATATCAAGGAATTCCAGCAACTACGCCGTATAGATCCTCCTTACACCAACTGGCTTTTATTCTCGGCAATGGTAGAAACTTTCCTGATAGAGGCAGGGGCGCAGTATGATATGTACCGCATACACAGCGCTATCAGGAAGGTCGATGAATGGTACGTTGGCGATGGATGGTATTCTGACGGGGAGCATTTCGCCTTTGACTACTATAACAGCTATGTGATACAACCGATGTATATACAGGTCCTTCAGGTGCTTGTGGACAGAAAAGTACCATTGCGGGACAAAAGCCTGGAATCGATACGCAAGGATTTGGATATCGCGAAAAAACGGATGCAACGCTTTGGGATCATATTGGAACGCTTTATTTCTCCCGAAGGAACCTTCCCGTTGTTCGGACGTTCCATGACCTACCGCTTAGGCGTATTCCAACCCCTGTCCATGCTTTCGTGGAAGGAATTCCTACCGGAAGAATTGTCCGAAGGACAGGTCAGGAGTGCGCTCACTGCTGCCATGAAACGAATGTTCATAAACGAAGGCAATTTCAATGAAGGAGGATTCCTTCAATTAGGATTTGCCGGCCATCAGCCCGACCTGTCCGACTGGTATACCAACAACGGCAGCATGTACCTCACATCCGAGGTGTTTCTCCCGTTGGGACTGCCGGTGGATCATTCGTTCTGGATCTCTCCCGCGGAAGACTGGACAACTAAAAAAGCATGGCAGGGAAATTCTTTCCCCAAAGACCATGCTATAAGATACTGATAACACCCGGATAAATGAGATATTTGCACTTTATTTTAACAAACAAACTCTCTGAATTATGAACTACAAGTTTTACGATTTGTCTGTAATGGTATTTTTCACGGTAATAATCGCCTGTTTCATGGGGTGCGGTCCGGGTCAGGATAATAATAAACCACCTGAAAGAACAGATGTAAAAGAAGTGATTGATATTATCCACAAAATAAACAGTTACTGGCAGGCCAATCATCCGGAACACGGCAATGCATTCTGGCACAGAGCTGCCTATCATACCGGTAATATGGCTGCGTATGAAGTGACCGGAAACGAGGCATACAAGGCATATTCCGAAGCCTGGGCAGAACACAATGGGTGGAAAGGTGCCAAATCAGACAATAAGGAGAACTGGAGGTATTCATATGGGGAGTCTGACGATTTTGTGCTTTTCGGAGATTGGCAGATCTGTTTCCAGGTATATGTCGACCTGTATAATCTGGATGAGACAAAAGACGAAAGAAAGATTGCACGAGCAAAAGAGGTGATGGAATACCAGATGAGCACACCGCAGAATGATTACTGGTGGTGGGCTGATGGCCTTTATATGGTGATGCCGGTGATGACAAAACTATACAATATAACTGGAAACGAACTGTATCTGAGTAAACTTCATGAATATTTCTCCTTTGCAAAAGAGCTGATGTACGATGAGGAGAACACTCTGTTTTATCGGGATGCCAAATATATATATCCTGCTCACAAGACGAACAATGGGAAGAAAGACTTCTGGGCGCGTGGTAACGGATGGGTATTCGCCGGACTGGCCAAAGTATTACAGGATCTGCCCGAAGACAATCCCCATAGAGATGAATATATAAGTGTATACCGGGATATGGCGAAAGCGCTTGCCGGTTGCCAGCAGGAAGAGGGATTCTGGACTAGAAGCCTGCTCGATGCCGACCATGCTGCCGGATACGAGACCAGCGGCACGGCATTCTTCGTTTACGGCTATCTATGGGGGATAAACAACGGTTTCTTTGATAAAAACGACTACAGGACAGTGGTGGATGAAGGTTGGAGTTACCTGACGAATATCGCTTTACAGGATGACGGTAAGGTCGGCTATGTACAGCCTATCGGTGAACGGGCCGATCAACATAACGTAAGTGCGGGAACGACCGCCGATTTTGGTGTGGGCGCTTTCTTATTGGCTGCCTCTGAGATGGTGAAATACCTGGAATAAGAGCTATATTTATCGTATCTAAAGAAGATTCAAGTCGGCTTTGATGCTAAGACAGGTTTGTCAAAACATCGAAGCCATTTTGCGGATTTCGTCAAGCCGTTTGTTCAGTTTGTTATCTTTTTGTGCTACTTGCAGGTTATAATCTGTTTGCATACCAACCAGAATATAAGCCGGTACTCCCAATGCCGCTTCCATGAACAAAGCAAAATCAGTTGTTACCGGACGTTTGCCATTCAATATCTCGTTAAAGGCGGTGTAAGGTAGTCCCAATTGCTTCGCAAAAACTTTCTGAGATAAGTGCCGGTATTTCAACTCATCTTTCAATAACTCTCCGGGATGTACCGGTCGAAAAGGAAATTTTAAATCACTCATAGTCATTTTATTTATAATGGTTTGTAATATCTGTCAATGAACAAATTTCAATTTCGGTCATATCTCTAGGATTCTGTATTTCACGGAATTATTCTTTTCAAATTCAACTTTCATACCTGAAATTTGTCCGGGACAAAGGTAATAATATTTTATCAAATTCACAAATAAAGTGAATATTTTATCAGTACGGAAAAGTATTCTCTGGTTGTATCCAATCGTGGCAATTCCATTACCTGTTGACAAAAAACCAGAGAACGCAAAAAATCATACTTTAGCCGTTCTCTGGTTTTAGTTTTTATACCTTGAGCAAGGTATTTATTCAACAATATTACCTCAATTTACTTTACGCTAATAGTGTAACTGTAAGAATATTCTTTATCCATAAACCGGTATTGGTCTAACGGTTTTGCTCCCCATGACTGCAATCCTCCCACACCTCGCTGGAACAGGTCTACACACAGGACTACTTCGTGACGGGGCAACACATCCGACCAGTGCTGCTGTTTCTTGGTCATGCCCGGATCCAGATCTTCGGGACAATTGTTTGTCGCACTTACCGATAATGGTTGTACTCCATCAATCCTGATACCTTTACCATTTTTGTTTTTCAATGTGAGCCAACGCACATCGGTTTTATTTCCTGTTTCCTGAGGACGGTAATAGGCGAAAGCCTGCTCTTCTACCTTTCCGTTCCAGATACCCATGAACGTATCATGTTTACGGTCTACATAGTTTTCATAAGGCCCACGGCCGTACCACATAAAATCGTTATAATCTCTGGGCAAGGTCATTAACATACCGAATCGCAGCATTTCAGGCAGATCATCCGATAACGCCTTGTAATGTGCCGAGGTGGTAAGGCTTCCGTCTTTATTTACCGTGTAGGTGATTTCCACTTTGGCCTCTATTCCTCTCAGTTTGACCTCATACTCTGCTTTGAATCCTTCAGTGGTTTCTCCAGAGCTTTTATATTTGTATATAGTATTGTGACCGGCCGATTCCCAGATACGGGCGCTGTACTGCATCCATTCCCCGAATTCGTTGTCGGTAAGCGCTCTCCAGAAATTAAGACGAGGCAGTTCCCTGAACACATTTTGTCCCTTATTTTTCATGCTTAACAGACCACGGCCGTCTTTTGATGAAAATTCATAAGATAGATTACCTGCTTTGACTATGATTTTATCGTCCTGTTTCTCAACGGCAATTTGTCCGTTTACATTCTTAGCCACAAAATAAGAATTCCGGTTAAGGGTAAATTCTTCTTTAGCCACTTCAAATCCGGAAGGAATTAATTCAGTTGCCTGATTGCTGTATGCATACACCTGAAGAAAATACTCTACGCCTGCCTCTTCAGCCAAAGCAGGTAAATCCAACTTCACCTCTTTCCGGTTATCGGCTGCAATAGATACATTAAAAGTACCTTCCTGAAATTTTTCCCCGTTTTTAAGAAGTATCCATTTGAAAGAATAATTTTCGGGTGTCAGGGCAGTAAATTTGAAATCATTGATTACACTAATGATTCCCTTGTCCAGCTCTTTTGCTTCAAACAGGATATTCTGATATACTTTTTTAACGATATAGGTATGTGGAATATAGTCCTGGTCGGGACTGACAACACCGTCCATACAGAAGTTGCCATCATTCATTTTGTTATAGCCATTCAGGTCGCCGCCGTATGCCCAGTAGAAACGGCCCTGTTCATCATGAGTAGGATATCCGTGATTATACCATTCCCAGATAAAGCCGCCCTGCATGTTCTTACTGGAACGCATCAGGTCCCAGTACTCCTGGAAATTCCCCATGCTGTTGCCCATGGCATGCGCATATTCGCACATGATATAGGGTCTTCCGAGATCTTTTGCCGCATCGCGTTGCATATTTTCCCATGATGGGTACATGTGGCAGATAATATCTGTATTCCTGTCTCTCTGGTAGGCCTGCTCATATTGTACGGGACGGCTGTTGTCACGGGCTTTGGCCCAGTCGTACATATCGAAAAAGGCTTTCCCGTTGCTCGCTTCATTGCCCAGGGACCAGAAGATGACCGACGCATGGTTTTTGTCACGTTCCACAAGGCGGATAACGCGATCCATGTGTTGGGCATGCCATTCGGGGAAGTTGGAAACATTGTCGGGTCCGTAACCGAGACCGTGCGATTCCAGATTGGCTTCATCAACGAGGTATATTCCATACTCATCACACAATTTGTACCATAAGGGTTGTTGCGGATAATGGGATGTACGGACGGCATTTATATTGAGTTCTTTCATCAGTTGCAGGTTGCGCATCATTTCCTTCCGTGTTACCACTTGCCCGGCATGGGTATTGAACTCGTGGAGATTCACCCCTTTGAAGAAGACTTTCTTTCCGTTTACAAACAATTGTCCGTCTGTTATTTCAATTTTACGGAACCCTATTTTGTGCGATGTGGATTCGACAATCCTGCCGTTACCGTCTTTCAATGTAATGAGCATTGTATAGAGGTTCGGGGTTTCAGCCGTCCATTTCAGCGGATTGGAGACATTCCCTGAAACAGTAATATCAGTTATCCCATTTGCCGGAATACCCGATTTCTGATTGCGCGAAAACACTTTTTTGCCTGATTTGTCCAACAACGAAACCTCTACCGTATTATTTTGAAGATTATTGGTATAGTTCTTCAATGTGATATCCACACTGAAAATTCCATTTCTGTAATTTTTGTCCAGATCGGGGTGGGCAAAGAAATCAAAAATACGGGTTTGCGCCGTGCTGTAAAGATAAACATTACGGTTTATTCCCCCAAGACGCCACATATCCTGATCTTCGAGGTATGAACCGTCGCTGAACTTATGTACCTGGCAAGCCAATATATTTTCACCTTTTCTTATATAATCCGTGATATCGAATTCTGCAGGACTTTTCGAGTTTTGTGTATATCCCACCTTTTGTCCGTTCACCCACACATACATGGAATTTGTGCCGCCTTCGAAATGTATGAAAATACGTCTGCCGTCCCAACTGTCGGGAATATTAAATTCATGAAGATAAGCTCCTGTAGGAGAATCCTCCCTGTCGATATGGGGTGGTTTTGCCCTGAATCCAAAACCATTGTTCACGTACATAGGGACGCCGTATCCGTTAAATTCCCAGTTTCCGGGTACAGGCATCTCATCCCAACCGCTTACATCGTAATTCTCTTCATAAAAACCCGCTGGAACGTCGGATACTTTTGGAACCCAATGGAATTTCCATTTGCCGTTCAGGGATTGATAGTAAGGAGAAGAATTATAATCATCTTTTACCGCCAATTCTTCGGAGGGATAAGGTAACGAGGTAGTCCGGGTGTCTTCTTTATTGACTGCGAAAACTTCCGGATTTTCCCAATCGGGAGTGTTTTGCGCGAATAAATTCATGCAAACCAAAATTGAAAAGAATAAAAAGGAAAATGTCTTTCTCATACGATTATTTTTATGTGCTTTATAATTTTAACAAAATTAGGCATATTAGTTATTAGAATAAAAAGATAAATTAATCAAAAAAGAGTGATAAATTAATCAAAACAAATTTATTTCATATGACTAAAACTTTTATTTTCACTAAAGTTAGATATTTGCTCGCCACTGCATAATACAAGCAAGCTTGTCTTCTGCTCGTCTGGCTTGACGCAAATAGTTCAATGGTGTCATATGGAACTCGCTTTTAATCATGTTCACTGAAGTTAGTCGTTTTGAGTCGCCTTCGCTCCTCGATTTTCAATTCTACGCTCAACATAGTAAAAACAAGTTTTTCCTCTGTATTCGCTTATCGAAAACGTTCTTGTGTGAGAACAATTATAATGCTCGTTTCATTGATTTTATGTACTCTGAGGGAGCCATGCCGTATTCGTCCTTAAAACATTTCCGAAAATAGACCACGTCGTTGAATCCGGACATATATGCCACTTCCGATACCTGATATGAGCCGGACAGCAGGAGCCGGAGACTATTTTTGAGCCGGATCTTCCGGATAAACTCATTGGGAGATATTCCAGTGAGTCCTTTGACTTTTCTATAGAAGGTGGAATAGCTCATGTGCATCTTTTCTTTGATAAAGGCAATATCGAGGTCTTCCATTTCAATATTATTCTCTACAATCTCGGTGAGTTTATTTAGAAACTCTTTATCCAATTTACTGATCTTTAGAGGTTCTTCCGCTAAGTTATTTTCATGCCTTACTGTTCCCTTGGCGAATGTACTGATCTGATCTGCCAGTTTACGGCGCGACTCCAATAAGTTGTCTATCCGACTTCTCAATAGTCTGGCGCTAAAAGGTTTTGTCAGATATGAGTCGGCACCACTGTCATATCCTTTTTCCTGATCATAGAGGGAATCTCTGGCAGTAAGTAAAATAACCGAAATATGACTGGTACGCACGTCTTCTTTTATTCTACGACAGAGTTCCATACCGTCCATTTCGGGCATCATAATATCGCTGACAATGATATTGGGTATATGTTTTCGCGCCAGTTCCAACCCATCTTTTCCATTTGTCGCGGATAGCACATAATAATCGTTTTCCAAAGAGGAGGCAATATATGCACGGATATCATCGTCATCCTCTACTACCAGTATTACCGGGCGGTTGTCAACACTTTCTTCCTTCTGGATGTCCTGTTCTTCTTCGATAATATTAGTATCCGTTTTTTCTTCGGTATGTATAGCCGAAGGATAAGTGTTTTCGGTTAATAAACGTAACCTGAACAGGGTTCCTTTACCGACAGTACTTTCCACATGCAAAGTCCCTTCGTGAAGATCGGCCAATGATTTAACAAGGGCAAGCCCTATTCCCGTGCCGGACGATTGATGTTTACCTTTTACCTGGTAATAACGCTCGAATATATGTGATAAAGCGTCGGCCTCTATTCCATAACCAGTGTCGGAGACCGCTATTTCGGTGTAGTGATTGTCTTTCTCTTTGATCGAACGCAGAGAGAGGCGAATTTCACCTTCTGCTGTATATTTCATTGCGTTCGACAAAAAGTTATTTAATATGGTCGTGATAACGTCCGCATCAAAATAAAGGATACTATTTTTGTCTTGGATATCAATATGGGTTACTACCTTCTCATTCCGGGATAATTCCTTATAACGCAATCCTGTTTCTGCAACCAGATTTGCCAGGTTCCCCTTCGACACGGAGAGTTTCCTGTTCTGTGTCTCGGTTTTCCTGAATTCCAGAATCTGATTGATCAGATTTAACAGGCGGATGGCGCTGGCGTGAATAATACTGATCTTTTTGCTATAGCCTGCCGGTAATCCGGCATCTTGCACCAGATCTTCCAATGGCCCGAGAATAAGCGTCAACGGGGTACGGAGTTCATGGGTAATATTCGTATAAAAACGCAGTCGTTCATCATTCAGTTCCTGTTTATTCTGGCTGTTTTTCCTTTCCAGCTCAAGTGATGTTTTCAGGTCAATCCTTCTTTTATAGGAACGTAGTGAGAAGAAGATTACGAAGCAGGCTATTATTATATATAAAAGTTTGGCATACCATGTAAGCCATAACGGAGGATGAATAATAAAGGCAAGTGATGCAATATTCACTTCGTCCCATTCCTGATTTTTCAGACGACTTTTTACTTTAAATGTATATTCTCCCGGCGATATATTGCGGAATGCCACCTGATTTTCATCCTGAGTATTATACCAGATGTCGTCCAGACCCTCCATCATGTAAGCATACTCGACTTGCTGATTTTGTGAATAATCGGGACTGGAAAATGAGATCCTGAAAGAATTTTTATTATAGGCCAACTCTATTTTATTCTGTGGCGTAGGAACCAGAATTTCCCTACTGTAATTTTCTATCTGTTTACTCAATGCCAGACATTCTATAATTTGCACAGGAACCACTTTCCGTTTTTCTTTCGTTAATTCTTCAGGATTAAAATAGCAGACACCATTGAGTGAACCAAAGAAAAGGATGCCGTCTTCCCTGAGACTTGCAGCACCATTGGTAAAATCTCCGATAGGAGTACCGTCCTGATGGTTGTAATTATTAAACTTTTCTCCGTTCCATAGTGAAATACCGGCATTGGTACTGATCCAGATATTTCCCATATCATCTTGCTGAATGGCACGAACAAAAGAGTTTTCAAGCCCTTGTTTTTCATCGTATGTTTCATATTGGCCTGTATCTTCCGTGTTTTTAAAATAAGCCATTCCATTGCGTGTAGCAACCCATACCCCACCCCCGGAATCCATATAAAGATGATTGATGGCATTTGAGATGAAACCTTTATCCTTGACTATATTATCTACTAAATTATCATTGCCATCGAAAATAAATATTCCTTTTCCAAATGTTCCGATCCATAATTTCCCCTGTCTGTCATGGAGAACACTGTATATTGTTTTATCCTCTAACTGATCATTAATGTGGTTTTCCTTTTTTATCGTTCCACTCTGGTAGGAATATAATCCGGTTTCTGTGCCAATCCATATTTTCCCATCGATGTCTTCATAGAATTCATGGACATACTCACCCCTTCCTTCAAAAGGAATATTTTTTATCTGATAATTATCCGGGTTCTGTTGAAGTATCTCGCCAGTAGATGTCCCGAACCAGAGAATTCCGTTCCTATCGCTTCTTATCTTGTTGACATATACATTTGAACTTATTCCTGACAAATAAGGTTGAATATTGATTGCTCTCTTAACCTCATTATCCTGAAGAAGAATGACTTCATTTTCAGTTCCAACCCATAATCGCTGATTTTTATCCATGCATATATCCCATATCTGCCTTTCGTTTGTATCTCTGTATTTATCAGTAGAATGTAAAAGTGTCTGAAAAACGGGAGGTTTATTACCGATAAAATCTATTCCCCGATTATAATGTCCAATCCATATATTATCGTAAGAATCCTGAAACAAAGATCTGACATTAGACGATGATAATCCGTAATGATCTTTTGTGACAGATATATTTTTGAATGTAACCATCCTGGGATCAAGTAACGTAATATTGCTGAGATCAAGAACACTGATCCCCGCCATATCGGTACTGATCCACAAAGTACCGTCCTTCATTTCCCTGATATCGTAAATATAGTTTGCACCCAAGGAATTAGGGTCGGACGGATTGTGCCTGAAAGTAATAAATTCTTCTGTCTGGGAATTAAACAGAGCCAATCCGTCATTGGTCCCAATCCAGATATTTTTTTGATGGTCCATGTAAATGGTACGGACAGTATTACCCGGCAAACTTTTAGGATTTCCTGGTTGGTGGCGGATATTGCGTGCTGTTTTATTCTTTATATCAATAATACTCAATCCGTCGAAGGCGTGGCCAATGTATAGACTACCCTTGCCATCATCGAAAGAACACCAGTTCTGGCTTTTCATCCCTTCTATATCCCGATCCAAAAAATGAGTTAATTGCCTGGTATTCTTATCATAATATTCAACTCCTACATGATAGTGAGTTATCCATATCCCCCCGTCCTCTGCATGTGAAAGGTGCGTAACATCATTAGTTGCCAGTCCTTCTTCTGTTCTATAATCTCTAAACGATTGCGAGGTACAATCGAAAATGCTGATCCCTTCGCGTTGTGAACCTATCCATATCCGGTTTTCTTCATGGTCGTACAGCAATGCATTTAATTCATTACTTACGATATCTGAATTATTTTTTGTATATACCGTAAAATTCTTTCCGTCGAAACGGCTTAATCCCGATTCTGTTGCTATCCATATAAATCCCTGGCCATCTTGTGTAATGTCGGTAATATAACTGTTGGATAATCCGTCTTCTACGCCAAAATGTTTTAAAGCCTGCGATTGCCCCGATGCATTAAAAATAATTAATAACAGAGTATATAAAATAACTGCTTTTTTTAACATAATTAGAAGGAAGGAATGATCTATTATTCTTCACAAATTTATAAAAAATTCTCATATTTATTTTTTAGAAGTCATCATTCTGTTTATATGAAAAAACTCGCATTGACCCCATAGAGTAAACATATACAGATAGTTATCACTCAAGACAGGTAAATCTTTCATTCTTACAATGATTATTTTATCCCTTTAGAATGATTGATTTATTATCTATCGCTATTAACGGATCTTGATACTTTTGCTGTCCTGATTATTAGCGATAGATTATAAAAATGTTTTTTACCGGAAAAAACAATAGAAATTAATTCCATCATAAAACATTTTTTAGCGGTATATAGAGGGGAATGTCAAGCATAAAAACTTTAATATCTTAATTTTCCAAATAATATTTAATACTTGGTATATACTAAAAAGCATTTATTATGTTCAAATTGAAAACATTTATTGTAAGTATCGTCATAAGCTTATGTTGCGTTATGACGTATGCTCAGAACAGCGTCACCGGGAATGTCTCCGATATAAACGGCGAATCTGTTATCGGTGCGAGTATACTGGAGAAAGGCACCACCAACGGTACGGTTACCGATATCGATGGGAATTTCACCTTAAATGTATCGAAAGGTGCCACTCTTCAGATTAGCTATATTGGTTACACAACGCAGGAGGTGGTTGTAACCGGCCGGCCATTGACGATCATTCTGGAAGAAGATGCTCAAACATTGGATGAGGTAGTGGTGGTTGCATACGGTGCACAAAAGAAAGTAACAGTAACCGGTGCTATTTCGTCCGTCAGTGGGAGTGATCTTATCAAATCTCCTACTGGGTCTATCGGTAACGCATTAGCCGGAAAATTAACAGGGGTCAGTACCGTTCAATATTCCGGAGAACCGGGTGCCGATGCTGCAGAAATTTATGTCCGGGGTATTACAACGTTAAACAGTTCGAGCCCCTTAGTACAAGTCGATGGGGTTGAAAGAGATTTTACACAGATAGACCCGAATGAAATTGAGAGCATAACCATCCTTAAAGATGCCTCTGCTACCGCTGTTTTTGGAGTTCGTGGTGCCAACGGGGTAATTTTGGTAACAACGAAAAGAGGGAAAGAGGGGAAAGCAAATATTTCGGTAACAACCTCTACCGGAATTACTGTTCCTACCCGATTGCTTGAGTTTGCCGACAGTTATCAATATGCAAGTTTCTATAATGAAGCCCAAATCAGGGATGGGGTGAATCCAAACAATGTGAAATTCTCTCCCGAGATGCTAACCGCATTTCAAACACAGTCCGATCCCTTATTGTATCCCAATATGGACTGGCTTGATTATATTCTTAAAGACTATGCCCAGCAATCGCAACACAATGTGAATATATCCGGAGGGAATAAATTTTTCCGCTATTTTGTTTCAGCGGGGATGTACACCCAGGGTGGATTATTTAAAACATTCGATACCGGTTATGATTTCAATTTTGATTTTAAACGATACAATTACAGGGCAAATCTTGATTTTAACCTGTCAAAATCAACAGAGTTGTCATTAAATATAGGAGGTCGTGTGGAAGATAAGAACACTCCTATCTCCGCCGAGGATCAAAATCAGTTGTTCCGTCATTTATATTGGGCTACACCCTTTTCCGGGGCCGGTATCGTAGATGGAAGGTGGATCAAGACCAATCCTGATGTTATCCCGAATCCCGGAGCGGATGGATTAAATCCATATTATGGTAGAGGATATAACAACAAGGTAGGCAATACATTGAACGTAGACGTTCAGTTAAAGCAAAAATTGGATTTCGTGACAAAAGGACTGTCTTTCAATGTGAAAGGATCTTATAATAGTAGTTATGCCCAAACAAAATCGAGAAGTTCGTCGAAAGCATATTATGTGGCCGTAAAAAATGATGATGGATCAATGGGTTACCGTAAATACGGAGAAGACGGAACTTTAGGTTATGGCGAATCATTTGATAAGGGACGTAACTGGTATTTCGAAACAAGTTTAAACTATAATACCACTATAAATTCCGACCATAACCTGGGTGCATTACTGTTATATAACCAATCAAAATACTATTATCCGAGGACATTTACCGACCTCCCCAAAGGATACGTAGGAATGGTAGGGCGCCTTACTTATGATTATCTCTCCAAATACATGATCGAATTCAATATGGGATATAATGGTTCTGAGAACTTTGCACCTGGAAAACGATATGGCTTCTTTCCCGCAGGATCCATCGGATGGGTCGTTACCGAAGAGCCCTTTATGAAAGAAATAAAGGATTATATCTCATACCTGAAATTAAGGGCGTCATATGGAGTTGTAGGAAATGATAACACACAGGATCGAAGATTCATGTATATTGCTGATCCGTTTTATCTTGACGGATCGGGATACAATTTTGGAACAAATGTGAGTGGTAAGAGAGGTGGCGCCTATGAAGGAGCTAAATCTAATCCCGATGTAACCTGGGAGAAAGCATATAAGCAAAACCTGGGAGTAGACATGTACTTTTTGAATGATCGTTTAATGACAACCTTCGATATATTCAAAGAAAACCGTAGAGATATTCTTGTGGTTCCATCTTCACTTCCCAGTTATATTGGCATGTCGCTGCCGGTACTGAATAATGGGATAGTCCACAGTCGCGGTTATGAGATCACTCTCAGATGGGATGATAAAATCGGAAACGATTTCAGGTATTGGATCAATCCCAATTTATCATTTGCCAGAAATAAAATTGTAGAGCAAATGGAAGTCAGACCCAATGAAGATTATCTGTGGAGAACCGGGAAACCTATTAACCAGCCCTTTGGCAGAAAATTCTGGGGTTTTTATGATGAAACCGCCAATGAACGTTACAAAGCCCAATTTGGAAGGGATATTGCTGATCATTCCGTTGTATTAAAGAATGGAGATGCGGTGTATGTAGACATAAATGAAGATGGTGTGATCAATGATGATGACAAGATAGCCATGGGATATACCAACGTTCCTGAATATGTAGTAGGCGCCAATATGGGCTTTGAATGGAAAGGCTTTGATTTGAGCATGCAATGGACGGGGGCGTGGAACACTTCCCGCATGTTACAGGAAACATTGAGAGAACCGCTTGGAGATACCAACAATAAAGGTTTATTGCTGTATCAGTATGAAGATAGATGGACTGAGGAAACCGTCTCTACAGCAAAACTGCCCAGGGCAAGTATAACCAGCAAGGCGAATAATATTGTTGATTCCGACTTGTACCTCGTAGATGCTAAATACCTCCGGTTAAAGAGTCTTGAGGTCGGTTATAATTTCAATGCACCCTTTATGGAAAAAATGAGGCTAAACTCTTTACGGGTATATGCCAACGGGTATAATTTATTAACATTCGATGTCCTCAAGATCACGGATCCCGAATCGAGAACAAGCGACAGGCCTAATTATCCATTAACCAGAGTATTTACCGTGGGATTGAAACTAGGGTTTTAAACTTAAAAATAAAATAATCGTATGAGACGAAATATAAAATCACTATTTATCTCCTTAACCATAGGAATAGCCATATTCTGTTCATCCTGCGTTGATGAGTTGAAATTTGGAGATAGTTTTTTAGAGAAAGCTCCCGGAGTGGATGTAACTCTTGACTCTGTTTTCGCCAAGGCCGAAAATGCACGTTACTTTTTATGGGACACCTATGCCAAGTTATACTACGGCCTACCGGTGTACTGGAATAGTGTGGATAACAAAATGAATATGGGGATGTTTGAGACCCTGTCCGATACATGGCATAGCCATTTGAGTTGGGATGGAGTCAACAGATCCTATTATAATGGAACGTATAACGCGAACAGGGAAGACACCAGTGACGATACCAAATTTGGTTTTTCCAAAGAAAACACATGGGAAGCTATCAGAAAAGCATGGTTGTTTATTGAAAATATAGACCGGGTACCTGATATGCAACAGACTGAAAAGGAGAGACTGAAAGCCGAAGCGAAAGTAATTATCGCTTCCCGCTATTTCGATATGTTCCGCCATTTTGGTGGACTACCAATTATTGATAAAGCATACGACTTCTCTCTTGATGAATCATATTATCAAACCCCCAGAGCAACCGTTGAACAAACAGTAGAGTTCATGGCTGCCCTCCTGGACGATGCTGCAAATGTACTTCCATGGGCACTTGATGAGGGTGAAATATCTAACTGGGATGGCCGTTTCACGAAAGCGGCCGCGATGGGGCTAAAATGTAAAATATTACTGTTTGCAGCCAGCCCCCTGTTTAATGACACGGAACCTTATTCCACAGCGTCACCCCAGGATGCCGTTACCAATTATAGTGTATGGTATGGAGGCTACAAACCGGAATTATGGGTAGAAACACTGAAAGCCTGTGAAGATTTTTTCAGGGAAGTCAATACTCAGGGACGCTACGGTTTGGTTCAACCAACTGCAGCGACTCCGTCAGCCTATAGGGAAGCTTTCAGAAAGGCGTACTATACCAGAGGAAGTGGAGGTGATAATCCGGAGCTATTGATATCGACAAGAGTACGATACACCTATGGAGATGATTATCAATGGGATTATTACTTCCCCCAGTCGGTAATGAACGGTGCATTCACACCTACATTGGAATACGTTGATATGTTTTCGTTATCCGATGGAACCCCTTTTGACTGGAATAACCCGGATCATGTAGATCTGATTTTCTCCGACAGAGATCCCCGTCTGTTTGAAACAATATTGGTCAATAACGCATCCTATCAGGGACGTCAGGTTGAACTCTGGGTTGGTGGACGTGAAGCACAACAAGGACCAAAAACCGAACAGGGACAATTCGCAACCGGCTTCGGATTGTATAAATTTATCCTGGATTTTACTTCAGCACGGAATCGCCCTACCCTGTGGCCCTATTTGAGAATTGCTGAGATCCATCTGATTTATGCAGAAGCATTAATGATAGCCGGTCGGACAGACGAAGCGATCAATGAAATTGACAAAGTTCGTGGCAGAGTAGGTTTGAATGGTTTGAGAGAGTCTAATCCCAATAACGATTACAGTAATCAATCCTTGCTGCTTGAAGCTATTTTGAATGAGCGTGCATGTGAACTCGGACTTGAAGATGTCAGGTTTTTTGATCTTATAAGGCATAAGAGGGCTCAGGATTTCAAAAAAGTCCTGCATGGATTAAGAATTTATCGTTTGGACGAGAACGGCAATGTCGTGGAGGAGTCATGGTCGGACAAACCCGCCAATGAAAGAGGACCTCGTCCCACAGAATTTAGATACGAGAAATTTCAACTTGAAAATTCAAGGCGCTCCTGGTGGACAAATTTCAATTCCAAATGGTATTTGTCTGCATTTCCCACGCTGGAGGTGAATAAAGATTATGGATTAACACAAAATCCGGGATGGTAACCGGCTTATAAGAAAAAAAATAGTCATATGAAAAATAAAATATTAATGCTTTTGGTTTCAATAGCAGTTTCATTTGCGACAGCAGGACAAGATACCTCAACGCTCAAAGGCAGGGTTGTGGACAGTAAGGGAAATCCTGTTTCCGGTGTTGCAATCTATAATGCAATTAATAATCAACCTCTTGCATCTACTGCTTATGATGGAAATTTCGAAATAAAAACGATGGAAGGTGATCAGTTACTGATTGAAGCTTCAGAAGGATATAGAAAGGAAGTTACAGTAACCGATCTCTCGCAGGAATTGACCATCACGATGGATCTTAGCACAAGGTTGGTTGATATAGGATTTGGATTTGAGCGTGAGCTTGCACTTTCTACTGCAGCCATTTCCCGCACTGACATTGAAGATATCGATAAACGTTCGGCAATGAATTTGGGCAATTCATTATTTGGTAACGTATTGGGATTAACTTCATTACAGAATTCAGATGTTATCTGGGGTACACCTGCCTGGTTCAGTATCCGGGGACTGCAGACTTTATCTGACAACAATATTCTGGTGTTGGTTGACGGGTTTGAAAGGCCTATTAATACACTGACCCTCGAAGAAGTTGAATCGGTTTCTGTACTTCGTGATGCGGCTGCAGTCGTTCTGTATGGATACAGAGGTATAAATGGGATTCTCTCCGTAAAAACAAAAAGAGGAAAGATGGATAGCAGAGAAGTTAAAGTGAGTTATGACCATGCTTTTACATCACAGACTCGCTTACCTGAGTTTGCGAATGCCTACAGGTATGCCGGTGCATTGAATGAGGCTTTGGCTAACGACGGACTGCCTGCCCGGTATAACCAGAACGAGTTGAATGCCTTCAGGGATGGTACATATCCCCATCTATATGCTGATGTGAACTGGCTGGATGAGGTCTTCCGTAATAATGGTGCCTCCAACATGTATAATATAAGCTTCAGGGGTGGAGGTACGTTTATGCGATATTTCACCGTAGCCACTCTACAGTCTAATAGCGGATTTATCAATGAAAACAATGCAGTAAGTGATTACTCTACCCAGATGAAGTTTTCAAAACTAAATCTCAGAACCAATCTGGATATGGATCTGACCAGTACAACGAAAATGCAGGTTAACCTGCAAGGGGTATTAAGTGAATTTAACCGGCCGGGATTAGGTTCTGATAATCTGATGACAAAGTTATACACAGTACCTTCCGCTGCTTATCCCATACAGACCTATGACGGCTTTTGGGGTGGAAATTCCATTTGGGGTACCAACATGAATCCTGTGGCATTAGTTCAATCGAGAGGTTTTTCAAAAGGACACAACAGAGCCTTATATGCAGATGCAAAACTTACCCAGGATTTATCAACTTTGGCAGAAGGATTAAGTGCCTCTGTCAGGGTAGGATATGATAATTTCGCTGCTTATTGGGAAGGTTCTATTAAGGATTACCAATGGGCGAGCGATGCTGTAGACTTATCATCCGGGATACCTGCGGATACGTCTCGCGTTCAGGGAGGAAATATCGGCAAATTGAATTACAGCAGTTCACTTGATTACCAGACACGTCATTTCAACTTTGTAGCGAACGTGGATTATAAAAAATCAATTGATGAACACGACCTCTTCACTTCCTTCATATATTCAACTGAAAAGAAGGTACAGAAGGATCGTTATAACACCAATTTTCGGCAAAACTTCGCAGGATATATCAATTATATCTACAGAGATAAATATATAGCGGATATGGCATTGGTCTACTCCGGATCCAACAGGCTGGCACCCGGACACAAATATGCCTTTTCTCCTACTCTTTCCGCAGCATGGGTAGCTTCGCGTGAAGAATTTATACAAAATGTCAATTTCATTGATTTCCTCAAGTTAAGGGCATCTGCCGGATTGATCAATGCGGATTTCATACCTGCAAATGATTATTGGTCTCAAAATTTCGGTGGAGGTAATGGTTATCCGTTAGGGAACAATGCATCCTGGTATAATGGTACACAGGAGTATTATCTACCCACAGAGAATATTAAAAACGAGAGGGCGCTGAAATACAATTTGGGAATGGATGCATCCATCTTCAAAGATGTTAATCTTTCGGCAGATATATTTTTTGAGAGAAGAGATAATATATTCGTATCGGGATATTATACGGTATCTGCCGTATTAGGTAACTACCCATCCTTTGCCAATGAAGGAGTGGTGAATAGTCATGGTTTTGAATTAGGTGCTTCCATTAATAAAAAAGTAAGGGATTTCTCTTATAATCTGGGAGGAAAATTCACAATGGCAAAAAGTAAGATCATAGAACAACTGGAAGAGGAAAAACCTTATGAATACCTGAGAAGTACGGGTAAACCGGTCGGACAGTTATTTGGTTTGGAAGCCGTTGGTTTCTTTATTGATGAGAATGATATTCTCAATAGTCCCGCGCAGGAATTTTCTACCGTACGTCCCGGGGACATCAAGTACAAGGATCAAAATGGAGACGGTGTTATCAATGATTACGATATTGTCCCCATCGGATATAACAGCCAGATCCCGGAATTATATTTTTCTTTTGACTTAGGTGCTGAATGGAAAGGAATAGGAATAAGCGCCAGTTTCCAGGGTGTGGGAAATTACAGTACGATGCTGATGACACCCAGTGTGTATAAGCCCTTGATAGACAATACCACTATTTCTACACACTATTATGAAAACAGATGGACGCCGGAAACAGCGGGTACAGCAAAATATCCAAGGTTGACAACATTGGCTAACGAAAACAATTACCGGAATAATACGGTTTGGTTGGCTGATGCATCCTATCTGAAATTACGCAGTTGCGAGATTTACTATAAATTTCTGAACAACAGATTATCGGGAATGAAAATAAATAATGTCCGTCTTTACGTCAGAGGTGTAGATTTATTGACTTTCGATAGAATAAAAATTGCTGATCCCGAATCTACGGGAATCGCTTTCCCGCTGACAAGATCAATCCATATTGGACTTGCTTTAGGTTTTTGATGATAACATATTAATAAGATAACAACATGAATTCGAAATTTATATATATAATTGCAACTGCTTTGTTTTTGTTCTTTTCCTGTGAAGACGATATGAACTACACAGAAACGACAAGTAACAGCAAAGAAGAGGTATTTTCCAGTTTTTCCAGAACAGCCAATTTTGTGACTGACATTTATGGAAGGTTGGATTATGATTTCGGGAATTACGGAGGTGCAATGCTGGCATCCGCATCCGATGAGGCGGACTATGCCTGGTCAAATTCATCCATCCATGATTTTTACAATGGATCATGGAGTCCAATTAATCCCAAAGCGGATATTTGGCGTCAGAGTTATGCCGGTATACGTGCTGCAAACTTCTATCTGGAAGCGTCTGCGGGACAAACGTTCGATGGCAACAAGTACGATCAGGATTATGAAGAACAGTTTGTCCGCTTCCAGCGCTATCAATATGAAGTCCGTTTTTTACGGGCATATTTCTATTTCAATCTGGTCAGGCAGTATGGAGATGTTCCTCTGGTAACAACTGTACTGGCATCAGCAGAAGCAAACAGCGTTGAGCGTACTCCGGCGGAGCAGGTATTTGATTTTATCATTGACGAGTGTGATGCCATCGTAAATCATTTGCCTGTCAGATATACGAATCTGTCCGACAGGGCCAATAATGAGACAGGTCGCATAGGACGCATTGCAGTAGTAGCTTTAAAAGCAAAAACCTTACTTTATAAAGCCAGCCCGCTGTTTAATACGGATAATAACAAGAATTTGTGGAGAGATGCAGCCTTGGCCAGTAAAGCGGTTATTGATAGCTGTTCTGTACACGGTATTTCGCTCGGAGCTTATACGGACCTATGGGGAACTGAAAACTACGTTGCCAGAGAAGGTATTTTTATGAGACGAATCGGGGATTTGAACTATCTGGAAGCATATAACTACCCGATAGGCGTAGAAGGTGGCAATTCCGGGAATTGTCCTACGCAAACCCTTGTAGACGCTTATGAAATGAAAGAAACCGGATTGTTATGGAACGAGCCCGGTAGCGGATATAGCGACAGCGACCCGTATACCGGCCGTGATCCCCGTTTTGCAATGACTATTGTTAAAAATGGAGACGAGAAATGGCCTATTTATAATGAAAATCCGATTGAAACATTTGTAGGAGGCAGGAATGCTTCTCCTTTGGCCGGAGCTACTACTACAGGATACTATCTCCGTAAATATCTTGATCCGTCGGTTGATCTCCGCGTCGGAAATACGAATTCGAAAAGGCACTCCTGGATTATTTTCCGGTTAGGAGAATTTTATCTGAATTATGCAGAAGCATTATTCAATTATCTCGGGTCCCCGGATGCTACAGATGATACTTTTACCCTATCAGCGGTAGATGCGATAAATGTAATAAGAAACCGATCCGGTGTTGGAATGCCTCCTTTTGCTACAGGAATGACAAATGAAGCTTTCCTGAAAAAATATAAAAACGAACGAATGGTAGAGTTAGCTTTCGAAGGGCATCGTTTTTGGGATGTAAGACGTTGGAAAGAGGGTGAAGTTTTAAGATCTGTCACACGTATGCAAATAACAAGAAATCCTAACGGAACATATAACTACAACCGTGTAACCAAACAGAGGAGTTGGGAAGATAAAATGTATTTCTTCCCGATTCCGGATAGTGAACGTAGGATTAATCCTAATCTGTATCAAAACGAAGGTTGGTAATACATTAGTGTATAAAACAAATATTTCAAAATTCAAATTAGTATGAAACGAGCAGGACAATCATTTTCACACTAGAACGTTTTCGATAAGCGAATACATAGTAAAAACAAGTTTTTCCTCTGTTGAACGTAGAATTGAAAATCGAGGAGCGAAGGCGACTCAAAACGACTAACTTCAGTGAACATGATTAAAGCGAGTTCCATACACCGAAATATAAAAAATAAAATAATCGTATGAAGATAAAATCATATATCAGTTATTGCTTAGGTGCAATACTATGTGTATCATCTATAATAGGCTGTAGTGGAGATTATGACTCTTTTGTCGACTCCGACCAGAAGATAACGGGAAAACCGTCACCTGTTTCAAATATAACATCAGACGAACTGCCGGGGCAGATTAAATTAAACTGGGATATTCCGGCCGATTCAAACTTCTATTTTTTGAAGATAACCTATTTTGATCATTTGACACAAACAGAAAAAACAAAAGTTGCGTCTGTATATACCGATGAACTTATTATCGACAATACAAGAGCTAAATTCGGAGATTATCAATTCGCTTTCCAGACTTTCAACAGCAATAATGAAGGAGGTGATATTACATCATTAAGTGCAAAATCCGGCATAGCTCCGGCGATTGAAACTATAACTTCTACTAAGTTGAAACTGGACAACAGCCAGTTCAGTACCGATAATCAGGAACCAAGTGAGGGCCCCATCAGCAATCTTAACGATGGAAATCCAAATACGTTTTTCCATACACGATGGTCTTCCCCACAGGTACCGCTTCCACAGTATATACAAGTTGACTTATATGAGCCGCTTACCAATTTTTCGTTCTCGTATCAGAACAGAAACGGAGCACAGGTTGGCCCCGAACATCTGAAAGTATTGATAAGCAACGACGACACTGACTGGACTGAAATAGCCGAATTCACATCGGGGTTACCTTCTGCTTCGCAGGCAATCTATAATTCTCCTGTGATCAGGAATTCTACTCCGTTTACATATGTCCGTTTCTCAGTAACAAAGACATATGGCGATAGAAATTACTTTAACTTAGCAGAATTCATGTTATACGATGTGCAGATCGATATTTATGATCCGGAATCTGACTAACTCAAACTATAGTATTGTCAGTCGAGAAACAAATATGGTTTTCCGACTGATATTGTTAAATATTTAAATGAAATAATTGAATGAAAAAATATCTTGCCCATCTATTTATCCTGTCCTGTATTTTAATTTATAGTTGCGGGCTGCAGAATAGATCTATGCAACAGAGTGATGAAATTGCAGAGAAATTAATAGTATCGGGAGAAAAATGGTTCGACACCGATGGAGATATCATCAATGCCCACGGAGGAGGAATTCTCTATCACGAAGGTAAATACTACTGGTTCGGCGAACATAAAGGCGAACGGTCTAACGCCGCATTGGTCGGTGTAACATGTTATTCATCGTCCGATTTATATACATGGAAAAACGAAGGGATAGCCCTGCCCGTAAGCGAGGATCCGAAAAGCCCGATAGTAAAAGGTAGCACCATTGAGCGTCCCAAAGTGATCTATAATGCCAGAACCGAAAAATTCGTGATGTATTTCCATCTTGAACTCAAAGGCCAAGGCTATGATGCTGCCCATGCAGCAGTAGCGGTCAGCGATCATGTGACGGGTCCTTACAAGGTGGTGAAAAACGGTCGGGTAAATGCAGGGAAATGGCCGATGAATATGACGGAAGCGCAACGGAACTCACCGGTAAAAGCATCCGATTTTGAAAAATGGTGGACTCCCGAATGGATGGCAGCCATAAAAGATGGTCTGTTCGTGCGCCGCGATTTCGAGGGTGGACAAATGTCCCGCGATATGACCCTGTTTGTGGACGATGATAAGAAAGCCTACCATATCTATTCGTCTGAAGACAACCTTACATTGCACATAGCAGAATTAACCGGCGATTATCTGGATTATACCGGAAAATATATCCGCATAGAACCGGGAGGGCACAACGAAGCGCCGGCTGTCTTTAAGAAAGACGGACGCTATTTTATGATAACTTCCGGTTGTACAGGGTGGGATCCCAATGCCGCCCGTTTGCTGACAGCTGACCATATTATGGGGCAATGGACATTACATCCGAATCCCTGCAAGGGAGAAGATGCGCAGCTTACATTCCATTCACAAAGCACTTTCCTTCTTCCCGTACAGGGAAAGGAGAATGCCTTTATATTTATGGCAGACCGCTGGAGACCTCAAAACCCCATCGACGGCAGGTATATTTGGCTGCCCATTCTTTTCGAAAACGGCTTACCGGTACTTAAATGGTTTGATAAATGGGATCTGGGTATCTTTGACAAATTAAACACGGATTTTTCCACCCCTATGGAAATAGAAGGGTACAAGCTCGTATGGAACGATGAGTTCGATAAAGAAGGTACGCCTGACAGTGAGGTATGGTCCTTTGAAAAGGGTTTCGCACGCAACCATGAACTACAATGGTATCAGAACGAAAATGCAGTATGCCGTAACGGCCTGTTAGTGATATCGGCACGCAGGGAAAAAAGAGAGAACCCGCTATATGAACGTGGCAGTAATGACTGGCGCCGGAGCAGGGAATATATCGAATATACTTCCTCCTCAATAAAAACAGAAGGAAGGAAAGAGTTTCAGTACGGCCGTTTCGAAATACGGGCGAAGATACCTACCGCCGGAGGGTCCTGGCCAGCCATCTGGACGCTGGGAACAGAGATGGAATGGCCATCCAACGGTGAGATTGATATTATGGAGTATTACCGCATCGACGGTGTGCCGCATATCCTGGCAAACGTAGCCTGGGGTACTGAACAACGATGGAATGCCAAATGGAACACCTCGGCAATCCCTTTTACCCATTTCACCGACAGAGATCCGCATTGGGCGGATAAGTTTCATATCTGGAGAATGGATTGGGACGAAGAGGCCATCCGGCTCTATCTGGATGATGAGTTGCTGAACGAAACACTTCTGTCGGAAACCGTCAATGGTTCATTGGGAGAGTTTAAAAATCCGTTCAAACAACCTCATTATCTGCTATTGAATCTGGCTATTGGCGGACAACACGGCGGCACACCCGACGATCCGGCATTTCCTCTGCATTACGAGATAGACTACGTGCGCGTATATCAGAAGAAATAATACTTGGGAATTTTAAGGGATCATATTGCAATGCCCCCAAAAGTTTTTGTCCAACTTTTGGGGGCATTGCATGTATATCCCCTTTATTCCGTTTTGATCTTTTTGAGGTATTCCGAAGGAGACAGGCCGAATTCTTCTTTGAAGCATTGCCTGAAATAAACAGGACTGCTCATGCCGACTCTGAAGGAAACTTCCGAGATATTGTATTTTCCTGTTAACAGGAGGCGCTCTGCATTATTCATCTTTACTTTGCGTACAAACTCATTGGTGGAAATACCCGTCAGCGCTTTCACTTTTCTATAGAGGGTGGAATTACTCATAAAGAGTTTACCGGATAAATAGCTTATATCGACTTTTTCCGATTGGATATTTTCCTCGATCAGGCGTGTCAGGTTCTCCAGAAACTCATTATCGAGTTTGTTCAGTGACTCTTTAAACAGAGCGCTTTTTTCATCCTTCCCCGAATCGAGCACGAACTGTGTGGCCAGTCTTTTCCGGGTCTCCAACAGATTGTTGATGCGGCTGTGCAGAAGAGAAGCGCTGAAAGGTTTTGTTAAATAAGAATCGGCTCCCGATCTGTAACCCTCTTCTTTATCTTGCAGTGAGTCTTTCGCCGTGAGCAGGATAACCGGGATATGACTGGTCCTGACATCGGCTTTTATTTTCTGACAGAAAGTGATCCCATCCATACCGGGCATCATGATGTCACTTACAATAATATCGGGAATATGGGTAAAGGCCCCATTGCACCCTTCTTCACCTTCACCCGCAGTAATAACATGGAATGAATCCGATAATGAATCGAGTATATATTCACGGATCTCCGGGTTATCCTCAACAACCAGCAAAATAGGTTTCCCATTCGACTTTGTCTCCTCCGCAGATTCATTTATACTTTCTGCTGATTCAGTAGTCTCTTCTTCCCGGTCATTGTGTAATGCATTCGGATATATATTATGTGTGAGCAATGAAAAATAGAAACTACTACCCTCGTCTATTTTACTTTCAACCCTGATCTCTCCCTCATGCAGATCTGCAAGATTTTTCACAAGTGCGAGCCCTATACCCGTACCCGGGACTTGCCGGGTGCCTTTTGCCTGGTAGTATCTGTCAAAAATACGGGTCTGGTCTTCTTTTGATATTCCGTAACCGGTATCCTCCACTTTAATTTCGGTATAGGAAAGATTATTACGCATTGTTGCGTATAAAGATATTTTTATTGATCCTTTGTCAGTATATTTCATTGCATTGGAGATGAGGTTATCCAATATGATATTCACAATCTCTTTATCAAAATAGAGAAACATCTCCTCATCTTCAATATTTATCCCAAATTGGATATTTTGTTTTACATTCAGTTCCATGTATTTAAGTCCGGCTTCTTTTACCAGGACAGCCAGATTGGATTTACTTACACAGAGTTTTCTGTTCTGGGTCTCTGCTTTCCTGAATTCGAGTATTTGATTGATAAGATTCAATAGTTGGAGCGCACTCTGATGCACCACGGATATTTTCTGCTGCTGTCTGGGTAATAATTGAACATCCTTTTGTAAATCTTCCAGAGGACCTAATATAAGTGTCAGCGGTGTACGTAATTCATGGGCAATATTCGTATAGAACCTCAATCGCTCATTATTCAATTCCTGCTCCTGCTCACGGTTATTCTTCTCCAACTCATAAGAACTCTGCATTTCCAATCTTTTTTTATAAGCCAGCAGGAAAAAGAACACGATGAGCAGGCCTGCCGCCACATAAAGAGTTTTAGCCCACCAGGTGAGCCATAAAGGAGGCTGTATATGAATGGAAAGAGGGTAGATGCTTTCCGGAGACCACTCCTGATTTCTTATCCGTGTGTTGACAAGGAATTTATAACGTCCCGGAGGGACATTACGGAACATAACCGTATTGTCGTTTACTGTATGCCATACTTCATCCAGGCCTTCCAGCATATATGCATAATCTACGTGATTGGTCAACGAATAGTCCTGAATATTGAAAGAGATACTGAATGTATTCTGTTTATGATTCAGAACGATATGTCTGTTTTTTTCTACAAATGAGTTGATATGCTGGTCATTCTTTGGTGCTACTCCCGATTCATAGATTTTCATATCAGTTATAACAACCTGAGGTACAATACGCTCTTCCAATACAAAGACTGGATTAAAATAGCAAACCCCTTTGTTATACCCGAAATAGATACTCCCTTTTTTGTCTTTTGTTACGGCACCGGATGAGAAACTACCCATCGGCGACTTATCGAGGAGGTTGTAATTATAGAATTGTTTTTTTTCTCTTACATAGCAAGTGATTCCGTCGTTACTGCTGAACCAGATATTTCCCGCAGCATCCTCTGTGATAGCCCGGATATTGGTATTATGTAAACCATTGTCACGCTGAAATACTTCGTAATTGAACGAATCGTGTTCTGCAAAACGTACCAGTCCCTCCCCTGTAGCAATCCATATCTCTCCATATGAATCCCGGAAGATCTGATTTATAGTATTGGAACAGAAATTGTTGTATTCATTAAAGTCGGCCAATAACTGCATATCTTTGGTATAAACGGCAAGTCCCAGCCCAAAGGTACCAATCCACATCCGTCCGAGATGGTCCTGATTAATCGCTCTTACCTGGTCCTCCGGTAGCTGATTGTTTTTTGTATTATAGTGATGTATCATTCTCTTTGTTTTCCAATCCAATACCCAGATACCTTCCTGAGTGCCAACCCATATATTTGCATCTGCATCCTCAAAGAAGCAGCGGACATCCCAATTGCGACCACCATTCACTACAATAGGTTGGAATCTTTTGCTCTGGTGATCGTAAAAGTCTATCCCTGTCAGAAAGGATCCCAGCCAGATATTCCCCCGGCTGTCTTTCATCATTGTCTGTATCGTATTATGAGTAAGAGTGCCCCTCTCTTTATTGTATATCCGGATGCGCTGTCCGTTCTCAAAAACATTGACACCGCTTCCGTCGGTACCGATCCATAGCCTTTCATCATTGTCTAAACATAAACTCAATGCAATACGGTTATTCAGACTATTCACATCGTCCGGTAGCGGGGAGTATCCGTAAGATTCGAATAGCGGTTGCGTGTGACCGATAAAATTGATTCCTCCACCATAGGTGGCTAACCATATATTCCTGAATGAATCCTGAAAAATTGATCTGACCGTTGCCACGGAAAGGCTATATTTATTATGTCCTGCCATGTAATGTTGTATGGAAGGCTGGCCCGACGGCATAAAAAAATGTTGCTTTATATCAATCACAGCAATACCGTTGAGTTCTGTTGCTACCCATAACTTATTATCGTTCAGTTGCCGGATATCGAATATCCTGGAGGTTAGAATTCCCCGGGAGGAATTGTCTACGGAAATAAATTTACCCGTATCACTGTTAAAAAGAGCCAAACCCTTATCGGTGCCGACCCAGATATTATTGTTGGTATCTTTATATATACATCTTACCTCGTTTCCGGGGATACTCTCCTTGTCGGAAGGGTTATTCCGGAAGTTGACAACCTGTCCGTCATTCAATGACAAAACACTCATTCCATGTTGTACATGTCCGATGTAAAGATTCCCGTTATGGTCGTCTAATATTGTCCATACCATATCCGATACCAGATCAGGCAAAGTTCCTGTATTGTAGTGGGTAAATTCTTTTGTACGCTTATTAAAATATTCCACCCCCCGGTAATAGGTACTGATCCACAGGTTACCGTCGGCAGCAGGAGTAATCGATGTGATATCATTGGTGATAAGACTTGAAGGTGACTCATCATTATGTGTAAAAACTTCTAAAGTGTTATGCTCATAGTTGTATGCATCCAGTCCGGCGCGTTGAGTCGCTATCCAAATGACAGGTTCAGCCGGATCGGCGTAAATATAATTGAGTTCATTGCCGCTGATATTTCCGGTATGTTTGTAATAACTGGTAAAACGGGTCCCGTCGAATTTATTGAGTCCCTCTTCAGTGGCAAACCAGAGGAACCCATCCTTATCTTGTGTAATACTTACCACATAATTATTGGATAATCCCTGCTCCCGTCCCAGTGAAGTAATGACAGACGGCTGTGCTTGCAGTCCGGCCATCGTAGCGACTAAAATCAGTATCAAAAATGTTCCTTTCTTTGTACCCTTCATACTATAAAATAGCTTCATAATTCAAATATAATACTAATTTGTATTCCAGGGATGTTAAATCATGCATTGCACGATTTAACGTCCTTCTTTGCATGATTTTTGTCTCGTCACAGGCTGTAATTTGTCATAATTTTGCTTCAGTTATGATATCATCGAAAGAAATTGTTATTAACGTTTAATTGGAAATTGAAATATGAGAGAACTATTCTAATGCTATGGTTTTCATCATCGGGCACAATTTCCGAAAAAAGGTGAGGCAGGTAATAACGTGGGTAACAGGCTTCCTGTAGTCTGTTCTAACTTTTAATACGTTAAGAATCGAGGTCGGATGAGCATTTGCATATAATTTAAAATTGTATTATAATCTAAAAAAAGCATGAAAGAATGAAAACAAAAAACTATTTTTTTTATTCAAAAAGAGGGTTGAAATATTTTATCAATACCTTCCTGCTATGGACTTTTTCATTATCAGCCTTATGGTTTACAGGATGTAATGATGATGGATATCCAGAGGTTGATGGTCAGAATCCTGTGCTGACATTGACAACGAGTCATATTCAATCCGGAGTTGGACGGACAATCACGATTGAAGGGAGTGTCAGCGATAAAGACGGAATTTCAGCGATCAGACTCGAATGTGAGGATCTTAATCTCGATAAGACCATTAACCTGATTGAGATTTATGAAAAACCACTCGAAACGTATGATCTGAGTTACAAATTCAATATTCAGAGGGATGAAACCGGAGACCAATTTACTATTAAAGTTACAGTGACCGACGTGGGAGGGCGTACTGTCTCGGAAGATTTGCTGGTGACAATGGACGGTGATTTTGAGAATCCTTTATTCACGCTCTCTCCGGACAAGAATGTTACGGTGCTTATTAAAGCCGAGACTAAATTTAATCTGCGTTTTTCTATTTCGGACGATCGTGCTTTAGATCATGTAACGATTGAGATTCCCGGCATAGACGGTTTTACATCACTCCGATTGGAAGCCAACGGGGAAAAAACATTTGACTATGCAGAAAGAATCACTTTGCCGAACATTGAGCAGGAGTATAATGTGACGATTACGGCTGTAGACAAAATGGGCAAAGAGTCTAAGATCAGCAGTGTCATTGCAGTGTCTGAAATGCCCGATTTCGAAAAAATGTATCTGGCAGACGTGGCTACAGTCAAGGAACTTAATAGTGACGTATTCGGGGTTCCGATGCGTATTGAACGTACAGGCGCTTATCAATATAAGGCCAATTACTATAACCAGCAGGCCGGTACGAAAATATTTTTCCTGCCGCAAAAGAGCGATTTCTCTCCGATTTGCTTCGGACTCGATCCGGAGAATAACAGCAAATTGACAGACGATCCTGATACTGCGGAACCGATCATACTGGAACAGGCCAATATTTACTATGAGATTATATTTGATATCCAAAACAGTACTTACAGTATCAGGACTTATCCGATTGCCGAAGCTGTTAATCCCATACCTCATAAATACGGATCAACAAGTCTCGATACATGGGGAGATGGCGGTTCCTGGCTGCAGGAGTTTTATTTTGGTTACATGACAAGCAATCCCCGAGAGGTAGAACGGTTCTCGCAGGATGCGACAAACCCGAACCTCTTTTATCTTGAAGAACCATTATTCCTTGAAGCCGGTACTCAGATGAACTTCGTTATCCACAATTGGCATTCTGATGGTTGGTGGAACTATTGTACATGGCGTGTGGATAATTCGGCTGAACCCGAAATCTTCGGATACTACGGCAAAGAGGCCAAATACACCAATCCAGCGTGGACAAAACCTGACCATGTAGGTGATAACTGGGCGAAACCGGCCGTTAATACCACCGGAAATTATAAACTTGTATTTGATGCTCATCTTGAAAGGGCCAAACTGGTTCCTGCTAATTAATTAAGTAACATTTGATATGAAAAAACAGATATTATTATTGTGTCTTGCCTTGATAAGCCTGGGTGCTCATGCGCAGATCACTGTAAGGGGTAAAGTCACTTCAGCAACAGATAATGAGCCGCTGATCGGTGCAACAATACAGATAAAAGGTTCCGGTAACGGGACTGTAACTGATCTGGATGGTAATTACTCATTGAACAATATCGCAGGAGATGATATACTTGTCTTCTCTTCGATAGGTTATGAAACCCAAGAGATCCGGGTAGCTAATCAGAATACGATCAATGTAGTGATGGAAGAGGCACAGGAACTTCTTGAAGAACTGGTGGTGATCGGTTACGGCACCGTACGGAAGAGCGACCTGACCAGCTCCATCTCTACCATAAAAGGAGAGGAAATCACCAAAGTAACTACCGGTAATGCCATGGATGCCCTTCAGGGTAAGATTAATGGGGTGCAGGTAACCAGTGGAGGCGGACCGGGTACAACTCCCAAAGTATTGATTCGTGGTGTCACTACAGTGAATGGCAGCGACCCGTTGTACGTGGTTGACGGAATGCCTGTAGGTACGAACATCAATTTCCTGAACAGCAACGACATCGAGTCCATGGAAGTGTTGAAAGATGCTTCGGCTGCTGCTATCTACGGTACGCGTGGTTCTAACGGCGTCATCCTGATTACTACTAAAAAAGGTTCTGCCGGAAAGACTTTGTTCAATTTCACTTCTTCAGTCGGTTTCCAGAATATAGCCAATCCGAATATGGCAAAAGCTTCGGAATATGAACAGGTTTTCAAGGCCCGTTATACAAACGACGGACGTACACCGGTATGGAACAGCAAAGACAATATCACCGATGCTGAAGGTACCGACTGGTGGAATGAAGTTGTCAATAAAACGGCGCTGGTACAGAACTACGCGTTCAGCGCTTCGGGAGGAAACGACAAACTTGTGTATAATTTGAGCCTGGGCTATTTCCGTAACAATTCACAGTACGATGTGGGCTACTGGGATAAGATCAATGTCCGGTTGAATACGGAATATACATTCAATCAATATATAAAGATGGGCTTTGATATTGCTCCACGTGTAGAGTCGTGGGATAATACTCCAAATTTATTTTCAGCGGCGATGTCTATGGATCCTACTACGCCTATTTTTAAACCGGAGGAAGAATGGGTGGACAATCACTATAACAATTATGCGCGCTCTTACAACAACCAGGAGTGGAACCCCGTAGCATCACTTGCGCGCCAGAACGCTTACTCCCGTGAGTACGGCGTAATTGTTAATCCCTATTTACAATTAACGCCTTTAGAAGGATTAACACTACGCACCCAGTTTGGTGCCAATGCCCATATCCGTCGTTCGGACGCCTTTACTCCGGAATTCGAGATCGATCAGCTCGAAAAATCCACTTACAGCAATGTTTCCCGGGAGATGAAAGAATGGTTAGACTGGAACTGGACGAATACCGCGAATTATATGCGGACTTTTGACGATAAACATAATCTTAACCTCATGGCGGGTTTTACCGCAGAACGCTTTGCAGAATACTGGGTAAAGGGAGCACGCGACGATACTCCCAATAATTCCGAAAATTTGCAGGAGGTAAGTGCCGGCACACTGAATCAACAAGCCACAGGTAATACTGCATACAGCACTTTACTTTCTTATATCGGGCGTGTGATGTACAATTACGATGGTCGTTACTATCTGACCGCTTCACTCCGTACAGATGGCTCTTCTAAATTCCCTGAGGGCAACAAATATGCAGTATTCCCATCTGTTTCGGCAGCCTGGCGTTTAACCGGAGAAGAATTCATGCAGGATCAGGACATTTTCAACAACCTGAAAATACGTGCCGGTTGGGGACGCGTAGGTAACCAAAATATCTCCAACTCCGCTTACCTGACCCTTCTCTCAAGCGCTGACGCCGTATTTGGTAGAAACCCAAGCCGTGTAACCGGTACGACTATCTCTTCTGTCGGTAACAACAGGCTGAAATGGGAAACTGTAGAAGACTATAACTTAGGATTGGATATGTCTTTTTTGGATTCCCGCCTGAATGTAACGTTTGACATCTATCAAAAAAAGTCATACGACATGCTTTATAGAAAACAGAATATTTTTGCCGTAGGATATCCGGACTGGAATAGCCAGGTAACCATGAATATCGGGAGCATGAAAGCTACCGGTTGGGAATTGAGCTTCGATTGGAACGACAGGATCACCAATGATTTCAGTTATAATATCGGCCTGAACCTTTCAGCTGTAAAAAATAAAGCAGTAAAACTTTCCGGAGACGGTCCTGTCAGTACCGGCGGTTTCAACTCCGATCAGATTATCCGTAATGAAGATGGTGCCGAAATCGGCCGCTTCTATGGATATGTGGCAGACGGACTGTTCCAGAATTTAAGTGAAGTGTATGCACACACCGATGAACATGGAACCATCCTCCAGCCTAACGCACAACCGGGTGATATCCGTTTCAAAGATTTGAACCATGACGGTGTGTTGGATGAAAATGACAAAACTTATATCGGTAATGCCTATCCCGATTTAATGGCGGGACTGAACTTGGGTTTGAACTATAAGAGTTTCGATTTCAATGCTAACTTTTACGGTACATTTGGTAACGATATTTTCAACACCACCAAGAGACTGTATGCCGGCACGAACGGCAGCAACGTGTATGCCGGTACACTGAACAAGGTTTGGCATGGCGAAGGAACCAGTAACGATATTCCCCGCTTAACGGTTAACGACAATAACTTAAATTACACCCGCGTTTCCAGCTTCTATGTGGAAGATGGGTCGTATTTCCGCTGTAAGCTGCTCCAGGTGGGTTACACGTTGCCAAAGAATATTATTCCCGGCACAAACCTTCGCATCTCATTCTCTGCCCAAAATCCTTTCACGATTACCGGCTATTCGGGAATGGATCCGGAACGTCCACAGATGGGTGCAAGCGTCATTGAAACCGGAATTGACTGGATAGCTTATCCGAATCCGCGTACTTTTTTATTCGGTATTGATTTAAAATTCTAATGATTATGAAGCAGATATTTATTATATTGGCACTCTTTGCCACCGTATCCTTTTCAGCATGTTCCGACTTCCTGGTGGAAGATGTGAGGGGACAAGAGAATCTCGACACCTACTTTCAAAGTGAAAACGATGCAGAATCGTTTCTCACTGGCTGCTACAATGCGATCACCTATCATGGCTGGTGGCAGATTGAAAACTTCTGGATTTTGACCGATATGTGTAGTGATGACCTCTGGATGGGTAACACCACGCAAGACCAAAGCGGATATATTTCACTGGCACATTACCAGGGTGTCGGACAAAGCAATGGTACCATATCCAACTTCTGGCAGTACCGTTATAAAGGTATCCTGCGTAGCAATATCGCTATTGAACGTATACCTGAAGCACCTATACGGGACGAAAGAAAAAAAGAACGCTTAATTGGTGAAGCCAAATTCCTGCGTGCTTATTTCTATTTTGAACTGGTAAAGAACTTCGGCGATGTGCCTATTATAGAAGGATTTTTATTGCCGGAAGAAGTGAGCGGCATCACGCGTTCGAGTACGGAAGATGTGTATGCTTTGATCGAACAGGATCTCACAGATGCAGCCAGTGTGCTTCCGCAGCGCAGTGAATATAGTGCCGATGACATGGGGCGTGCAACCCGCGGTGCCGCTCTTGGGATGTTGGGGAAAGCATATCTTTATCAGAATAAATTTGAAAAGGCCAGGGATATCCTCAAAACAGTCATCGATGAAGGTGAATATAAGCTGATGACTGATTTCGGCGATGTATGGAGTATAGATGCCGAAAATAATGAAGAGTCGCTCTTTGAGGTGCAGAATATGTATGATGAGACGTATGAACTTGGCGGCAGCTTGTCAATCGTAACGGGCAACCGTTCCGGCGGCGACCAGGATGGATGGGCCTGGGGATTGCCTACTGCTAATCTTGAAAATGCTTTCATTGAAGCCGGGGACACAGAACGACTGAGATGGACGATTATCAAGCACGGTGCAACAGAAATAGCAGGAGAAGACAATTTCGACGAACTCATTACTGCACAGGGTAACCAGAATGGTGACGGTACTTATTGTATTGATCCTGCCAAACATAAGCCGGCCCGTATCAATCGCAAATTCTGGTTGCCTTTTACTAAACGTCCCGCAAATTATAATCAACCGAGAGTGCCTTTGAATCATCGCATTCTGCGCTATGCCGACATCCTTCTGATGTATGCTGAGGCTTGCAATGAGACCGGTGACGATGCAACTGCCCGTAATGCTTTGAATCAGGTACGCAATCGTGTTAACCTTGACGCTGTAACTCTCAGTGGAAATGAACTTCGGAATGCCATCCGTGCAGAGCGTCGTCTTGAACTGGCATGTGAAAACCACCGACTTTATGACATTCGTCGTTGGACGGACGACAATGGGAAAAAGGTGATTGCCAATATTATGGGAGTAAACGGATCATTCGTGCAATGGAATACGAGTGAAACAACCGCTGATCCTTACGAATGGGAGAATCAGTATGAACCGAGTAATAAAGGGATCACATTCAACGAAAACCGGGACTTACTGTTCCCGATTCCGCTATATGAAATCACCATGTCCAATGGGTCGATTACACAGAATCCGGGTTGGAATTAAATAATTCTCCAGGTTAGTTATATTTCTGCCGCGGGTAGTTCGGAAAAATTATTCGCGGCAGATTTTATTAAAATAACAGTTATTATGAAATTTAAATATTATTTCTGCTTACTTTTAATATTTGTAATTTCTGCTTGCGACGACGGCACAGACCCGGAACCCGGACAGTCCGGTACAAACGTGAAAAAGACGGTTACAATTGATATCGGAAAAACGTTTCAGACGATAGACGGATTCGGTGCTTCTGACTGTTGGACGGCCAACTATGTTGGAAGAGACTGGGAAGGTAGCCAGAAGGAATCGATAGCCCGTTTATTATTTTCACAGGATATCAATAATGGTGCCCCGGAAGGAATAGGCTTGTCGATGTGGCGTTTCAACCTGGGAGCAGGAACGGCTGAACAGGGTGATGATAGTGGCATCGACGACAAATCGCGCCGTGCAGAATCTTTCCTCAATGCTGACGGGACTTATGACTGGAGCCGTCAACAGGGGCAACAGTATTTCCTGGAAAAGGCGCGTGAGTATGGTTGCGGGTCATTTGTAATGTTCAGCAATTCGCCGCCGGTTCACTATACCTACAACGGAAAAGGATTTTCGGCACGCGGAGCACGTAGTAACCTGAAGGAAGAACACTACGATGATTTTGCTGCCTATATGGCCAACGTAGCTGAATATTTCAAAAATAATAAAAACATTACATTCTCATATATAAGTCCGGTGAACGAGCCTCAATACAATTGGGAAAGCGGCCAGGAGGGAAGTGGCTGGCAAAATGCCGAAATAAAACGTCTGGTTATTGAACTGGATAACGCCCTCAGTCGGAAAAATCTGGATAGCAGGATCCTTATTACGGAATCGGGAGACTGGGAGTACCTTTATAAAATAAAGGGTGATGCTGCCCGCAGCAATCAGATAACCGACTTTTTCTCGCCCGAGTCAGCCAATTATATCGGTGACCTCACGCATGTAGATCTCCTGATAGGGGGACACAGTTACTGGACAGACGGAAACTGGGATACGATGAAGAGTGTCAGAAGCCAACTGGGAGCAGCGGCGTCAGCAAAAGGATTAAAAATATATCAGACCGAATGGAGCATGCTTGGAGATCATTTCAACGACAAGGATTACCCCGGCCACGAGTCGGCAACTCCTCTTGACATAGCGCTTCACATGTCAAAAGTTATCTATCACGATTTAACCACTGCCAATGTCAGTTCATGGTCGTTCTGGACCAGTATGGACATGGCACGCTGGGATCATAAGAACCGTTTTCTATTGATCGATCTGGTGCCGGGAAGCGGTATTTACGGGGATATTTCCGAAAGCGGCAGGCATGAGGCCACCAAAAGTTTATGGGTACTGGGAAATTACAGTCTGTTTATCAGACCGGGTTACCAACGTGTCGATCTGAGCATAGAGAATCCGTCGAGCTCGTTTTTCGGATCTGCCTGGATGTCCCCCGACAAAAAACGGCTGGTGGTGGTATATACCAATATGACCGGAAAATCTATCGCCATTAATCTGAACGTTACAGGGCTGGGAAGGCATTCATCAGTGAAACAATATACAACATCCCGGACAAAAGACCTGGGAGAAAATACTCCTTCCGGGGAGGAAACAGTGATTGACCCTTTATCTGTTACTACATTTGTCTATGAATTTTAATTAATTAAAAAAATAATCGCATGCGAAAAAAAACTCTGTCAATCGTTATTTTACTGGTTATGTGTATTGCCCCGTCTCTCCGGGCACAGGTATCTTTCGGGTCGCCTGAAAAGATCAACGACAACTGGAAATTTATCCTGAACGATGTGCAGGACGGACAATCGGTCACGTTGGACGACACAAGGTGGCAACCCATATCGTTACCCCATGACTGGAGTGTAAAAGGTCAGTTAAGTCCTACGCTTGCCAGTTGCACGGGATACCTTCCCGGAGGTATCGGCTGGTATCGTAAAATAATCGATATTCCTGCCGACAAACAGGGACAGAAAGTATATCTCTATTTCGAAGGAGTTTATAACCGCAGCGAAGTATTCCTCAACGGGCAATCTCTTGGGAAGCGCCCTAACGGGTATATCTCGTTCATGTATGATGCGACTCCCTATATTCAATACGGTCAGGAAAACGTAATTGCAGTACGGGTCGATCACAGCCAGTATGCCGATTCACGATGGTACACCGGTTCGGGTATTTACCGCGATGTATGGGTGGTATATGCCAATCCTGTACATATTGCCCAGTGGGGTGTATATGCCTATCCCGAAGAAGTAAAGAATGGCTACCAGTTGAATGTGGAAGTCGATATTAATAGCGAAGAAGTAAATAACACTTCATTAACTATTGTGAACGAACTGTTCTCTCCGGAAGGTAAACTTGTGGCGAAAGATTCGAAGAGGCTTACCGCAAAGCCGGGCAATGACAACAAACTGATTACTTCTTTAAAGATCAATAAACCGGCACTGTGGTCCCTGTCCGATCCTAATCTCTATGAGTTGAAGACGACCATACTCAGAGATGGTGTTGAAACCGATCAGACCACAACCCGTACCGGATTCCGCACCTACACCTTCGATCCCAATAAAGGATTTGCTTTGAACGGGGAGTGGATGAAAGTGAAAGGAGTATGTATACATCATGACGCAGGTGTACTGGGTGCGGCTGTTCCCCGGGAAGTATGGAAAAGACGTTTACAGACCCTGAAAGAGATAGGGGTGAATGCAGTCCGTACGAGTCACAATCCGCAGGCCACCGATCTGTACGAACTCTGTGATGAAATGGGGATATTGGTACTCAACGAAATGTACGACGAGTGGGTATTCCCCAAACGCAAATGGATAGAAGGCTGGAATGTAGGGACTCCCGGCTTTCAGGGCTCTTATGATATATTCAAGGAATGGGGGGAGATAGATCTGGCCGACCTGGTACGGCGCGACCGGAACCATATCTCTGTTTTTGCATGGAGTATCGGTAACGAGGTGGACTATCCCAACGATCCCTATTCGCATCCGGTTCTCGGAGGAGAGAAAGCGGGATTTACGCAGGCCACCTATGGCGGATATAATCCCGATGCCCCTGATGCAATGGAACTGGGTGATATTGCAAAGCGTTTGGTCAAAGTAGTAAAAGAATACGACCGGGCACGTCCCGTGACCGCGGGATTAGCCGGAGTGGCCATGTCGAACGAGACCGAATACCCGGGAGTATTGGACATTGCCGGATATAACTATACCGAAGACCGGTACGATAGCGACCATAAGAAGTATCCCGACCGGGTGATCTATGGAAGTGAGAACCGGCACGATATGGCAGCATGGAAAGCCACGCGCGACAGGGAACATATTTTCGGCCAGTTCCTCTGGACAGGGATCGATTATCTCGGGGAGTCGGGCAGATGGCCTTCAAGAGGCTTCTATTCGGGACTGCTCGATTTCGGTGGATTCATCAAGCCCAGAGGATACTTCCGGCAGTCATTATGGTCCGACAAACCGATGGCCTATCTGGGAACATATCCCACACCGGGCAGAGGAAGCCGGAACCAGTCAAGGGACGTATTGTCGCAGACGGAAACCGGGAATGTCTCGAACTATGTGGAAAGAGCACCCTCGATGGATGCATGGCCTGTATGGAACTACAGTGAAGGCCAATCGATCCGGGTGGTATGCTATACCAATGCCGCCAAAGCAAAACTGTTGCTGAACGGGACAGAGGTCGGCGAGACAAAAGAGTATGACGACAATACCGGCATTATATTCTGGGATATCCCCTACAAAGCCGGAAAATTGGAAGTGGTGGGTATGGATAAGGATAACAACCCTGTTTCCGGCTATACCATACAGTCATCGAAACGTCCCCATGCTTTACAGGTCGTTCAGTCCGAAAAGCAGATAGATAAGGGGAGAGGGCTGACCCAGGTCGTGGTACAGGTGGTGGATGAAGACGGCATCCCGGTGATACTGTCGGACGACGAGGTTACCTGCCGGATAAGCGGTCCTGCCAAACTCCTCGGTCTGGAAGCCAGCAACAATTCCGATATGACCGACTATACCGATAACAGGCATCGCGTGTTCCACGGACGTATCCTGGCTTATGTACAGGCAACCGGTGAGCAGGGCGAAATAAAAATAGACTTTACCTCACCCTGGCTGGAACCGGTGGAAATAACAGTGACGGCTGAATAATTCATGCCTGCATCCTTTTCTTATATTTACCCGGACTTTCTCCCGTGAGTTTTATAAAAAGCCGGTTGAAATAAGAAATATTTTCGAAACCTAAGCCATACGCGACATCCTTGATATGGACATTATCGACTAACAGTCGCAGTTGGGCGTATTCAATCTTCTTTTGATTGATATATTTGCCTGGGGTACAGTTCATCTCTTTTTTGAAGAGGCGGATGAAATGATCTTTGGTCAAGAAACACATATCGGCCAAATGATTGATGTCGATCATGCTGTCAATATTTTTATGAATGTGGCGGAGAGACATAAGTATCCGCTCTTCAATATGCTCATTTTTATGAACCGCCTGCGCTAAAAAACGAGATATAATTTGTTTAATTATCGCCTGTGTCTCCATTTCAAAGGCAATGGGACTTTGCTTTTGGAGAATCATATTTTGCTCAATATTCGCCGAATTATCATAAAGGTATGGATCGTAATACTTTAATTCTCTACCCGGATTTATTTTTATCAGACGTTCAATCAATTGTATATCCAGAGGATCCGATTTGATTTCTACCGGAAAATCAAGCAAATCAAATATACTCAGGTTCTTTCCCGGATTTTCATATATATGGATATAATAAAGTTCCAAAATACCGTCGCTTTCATAGGCATGCCTTGTAAAGGAAGGAGTCATATATAAATGATCTTTTTTCAGTTCGAAGACGCCATCTTCCCTGATGATCTTTGCCGTGCCGTTTTTCACATAATGTATCCGGGTGAAAGGGCTATCGACATTCTTCCAGTTCCAGTCAGCATTATGATAGGCATAGCCCACATTCAATAAAATGAAATCTCTTCTTAATCCTTCTTTATTCATTCTCACCGCTATTTGGGCTGTAAATATAGCAATAATATCGATAAAGTGCAATTTTATATCGATAACATATAAAAAATGGGATGCTAACAATCTCTAATTTTGCACAGTGAGAATTTTACTGGTGAAAAGGAGAATTCCGTGCATGAAGACAAAGCAATTTATTGAAAAACAAGAAACTGTTTCTTTCAAGTGGCCCGCCACATTTCAATAAATGAAAATCCAAATCCATCAAAAAATGGCTAAAAAACAATGGATGAAAAAATTCAAAACAGCTTCTAATATGTGAGAATGAAAAAAGATCTATTTACGGGAAAAATGCAAGAAAGGTCATGATATATACATCCTGTATTGTGTAATAATTAATAAACTATTAAATATCAATGTTATGTGCAAGACACATTTAGTCTGTTTTTTCATCTTTTTGATGAGCGGCATTTCGGTTTTTGCTCAAAGGAGCATAACCGGGAAAGTGGTTGATGTCAATGGGGAATCGCTGATTGGTGTCAACGTGGAAGTAAAAGGCAGTTCCGTTGGTACTGTCACTGACATAGAAGGTAATTACCGGATTACGGCCGATGCCGGCAATACCTTAATATTTACCTATGTGGGTTTTATAAGTGAAGAGGTGGATGTGGCTGGCCAAGATGTCATCAACATTACGATGAAGGAGGATCATAAAATGTTGGATGAGATTGTGGTTGTGGGTTACGGCAGCATGACTCGCAAGGATGTCACCAGTTCTATTACCACCGTGAAAGCCGACAAACTGAATACCGGTGTGTATACCGACCCCGGGCAGTTGTTGCAAGGCAAGGTTCCCGGGTTAACAATTGTTCAGAGCAGCGATCCTACTTATGGAACAACTTCCATCTCTCTCCGGGGGGCCTCTTCTCTGCGTACAGGCAAAGCTATGGAACCTTATTATGTTGTTGACGGTATTCCTGACGTGTCTTTGAACCTTATAGCTCCGGAGGACATTGAATCAATTGATGTACTTCGCGACGCCTCTGCAACGGCTATTTACGGTTCTAAGGCGGCCAATGGCGTGATTGTCATCACCACAAAAAAAGGTAGCAAAACAGATCGTTCATCTGTCTCATATAGTGGTTATGTAGGATTTGACAACATAGCCAAACGCCTGGATATGATGTCGGCCAGCGATTTGCGGTCTTATGCGTCCGCCAATAACATAACACTTCCCAATGATAAGGGCTACAATACCAATTGGAATGATGAAGTGCTTCGCACGGCAGTCAGCCAAAGCCACAATGTTTCTATTAACGGAGGGAGCGAACGTTCCAGCTACAATGCCAGCTTGAATTATCTGAATAAAGAAGGTATTGTGCTCGGTACTGAATTTGAACGTATTTCAGGTCGAGCTTATGCCCAGACAAAATCTTTGAACGATCGTTTGACTTTGGATTTAAATGTCAATACCGCACAAACCAAAGGCAAGTCCGTTTCATCAAGTAAGGACGGCCAAAGTGTGTTTGATGCCATGAACTATTATTCACCCTTGCTCCCCACAAAAAATGAAGACGGATCGTGGTATAATTACACATCAGTAAACCAATATCATAACCCGCTGTCCATGATTTATGAGGACAATTATGAAACCATCAAGAAAGTACTTCAGGGAACGGGTAAGGCTTCTCTGCAAATCAACAAGGATTTATTGTGGAACCTAAACCTTTCCTATGAAAACGAACAAATCAATTACAACAACTACAACAGCACTGCCTCCCAGATAGTTACCGCGAACGGGCAGGCTTTTCGCGGAACGCTTGAAAATAAGAAAAAAGTGTTGGAAACCTATTTCAATTACGATCATACATTCGCCAATGCTCATAAATTGGGTCTGATGGGCGGTTATTCTTACGAGCAAACCGACAATAACGATGGCTATGGCCTTACCGTTTATGATTTCTATAGCGATGCCACTTCTTATTATAATCTTGGGTTTGCCAATAAAATGGATATGAGCGGCATAACGGCCTATGCACTGGAAACGCTCCGTATGATTTCTTTCTATGGCCGTTTAAACTATTCATACAATAGTAAATACATGCTCCAGGCCACTGTCCGTCGCGACGGATCATCGGCTTTCGGTAAAAATAATCGTTGGGGAACATTCCCTTCCGCATCTCTTGCATGGCGCGCAAGCGAAGAGAAATTCGTCAATGATTGGAATGTGTTTGATGATTTGAAGTTACGGGTAAGTTATGGCGTAAGCGGCAACTCTTTGGGATTCGGAGCATACCAGGCCATTCAGACCTATGGCCCTTCGGGATGGTTTACCTATACTGACTCTCAGGGAAATTCCAGCCTTTATCGCACGATAGCCGCCCAGTCAAATGCAAATCCCGATTTGAAATGGGAAAGAACGGCCATGCTGAATGCGGGCATTGATTTTTTATTTCTCAAAGGACGTCTGGGAGGCACCATTGAATACTATGACAAAAAGACAAGCGATCTGATTTATTCATACAATGTATCGACAAACCGCTATCCTTATGGTTCGATGTATGCCAATGTGGGTGATATCACCAACAAGGGGATTGAGTTTACAATCAATGCAACGCCTGTCCAACTGAAAGACTTCACTTGGGATACAAGCCTGAACCTTTCACACAATAAAAATAACGTGAAAAGCATTTCCAACAGCAAGTATTCTGTAGATTATATCTCAACGGGCAATCCGGAGATCGCCGGTTATTCCACCGCAAATATTGGACGTATCATGGAAGGCCATCCGCTCGGAACTTTCTACACATTTGAATGGGCTGGTTATAATGACGACGGCATATCAGTATTCTACAAACGTGACGCGGAAACAGGCGAGCGTACCGGTGAGACTACAACGGACCCCGTTGACTCGGACCGCACCATTACAGGCTGTGCGCAGCCCAAGTTGAGTTTGGGTTGGACAAACGACTTCAAATATAAGAATTGGAGTTTGAATATGTTCTTTACCGGAGTTTTTGGCCATAAGATTTATAATGCAACTCGCGAACAATACAGTAATGTCGCTTTCGTCACCGAAGGTCGAAATGTGTTGAAATCGGTGGCTACAGAACAAAAACCAACCGATGTCCAGTCACAGGCTCCTTCCGATCGTTGGTTGGAAAATGGAGATTATTTCCGCTTGTCGACTCTTTCTTTAGGTTATTCATTTGGAAAGTTGGGTAATTGGGTTAACTCACTCAAAGTATATGGAACCTGCAATAACTTGTTTACAATTACCGGATATTCCGGCCGTGATCCTGAAATTAATCTTGGTGGCTTGGAACCGGGAATTGACAGGCGTACTAATTATTATCCTCGTACTCGCACATTTATGTTTGGTGTAAATGTGAATTTCTAATCATCTTAAAATTGAACTTACAATGAAGAGCTATATCAAAAACACCTTACTTGCAGGTTTGCTGTTATCATCAGCCATGGCCTGTACCGATTTGGATGTAGATATCAAATCCACCTACACTTCCTATCCGAATTCCGACATTGCCACCGAAGCGAAAATGGCAGATTTATACTATGGATTCCGTGGCGCTTTGGGGCGCCGTTACACGGAAGCCGCGTGGTTGTCTTCCGATGAATTCGCGGCGGTCACTTATGGTGGCAACTGGTACGACGGGGGCAATTATGTCCACGCAACGCTCCACATGACTAACCCGGATGACGCGCATATCGATTGGCTTGGCGATATCACAGGAGTCATCACCAAGTGTAATCAGGCTATTGTGGATCTCGGAGGCGACGAGGCAAGCGATGAGTCTATCGCTCAAGCCTTGGCAATGCGCGCTTTTTATCATTTCATTTTTATGGATATGTTTGGCGATGCTCCTATCTTGGACCATGTCGTTGGAAGTGATGAGGCGATCGAACGTTCTCCGCGTGCCAAGGTGGCAGCCTTTATAGAGGAGGATCTGCTTCGCGCCATCCGTTCCGGCGGCTTGTCCGAAAATGTGGATGCTTCCACGTATGGAAAACCCACGAAATGGATGGCTGAGGCTCTCCTTGTTAAACTCTATCTAAATTGGGCTGTTTACTCTTGCGCTGATGTCGCCGACTATGAACCCACTTTGACAAACTCCAGACTTAATGATGCCGTGAGCTACTGTGATGATATAATTAACAGTGGCAAGTTTGATCTGAGCGACAGTTATCGTAAAAAATTCATGCCCGATAACGGTTATCATATTAAAGATTTCATCTACGCGATGCCTTATGATAATGCCACGGCACAAGGCATGACATACGCCCGATTCCAATTGTGGCCCAAATTCAATAATGACGGAGCGAATGGCGCCGGGTTATTCGGGATAACCCTTTCAAGGAATGCCGGTGGTATTTTCACAGTCACACCTGAAGCGGCCGATCGTTTCTCTCTGGCAGGAGACGAACGCAATGATATTATCTTAAAAGATGCGCTATTCACCTATAATATTTCCACCTTTGACAAAACCACAACGCCTTACATGTATAACGGACAGCGTGTGACGCTTAAGAAAAATATTACTTTACTCATACCCGGCGATGCTTCTATGAATGTGGGCGATGATTTTAACGGTTGGAATCAAGGTTACCGCTGTATCAAGTGGGGTATCCAGGTGGCTGATTATGAAACCTATAACCGCAACCAAAGTAACGATGTGCCTGTTCTTCGTTATGCGGATATTCTGCTGATGAAGGCGGAAGCTATTCTTCGTGGCGCCACAGCAACCAATAGCGATACTCCCATGAGCTTATTCAATCAGGTTCGCAGTTATGTAAAAGCTCCTACAATAACCACACCTCCCACTCTACAAGATATTCTTGACGAACGTGGGCGTGAGTTTTTCAGTGAGATGTGGCGCCGCAACGACTTGATTCGTTTTGGCCAGTTCGAGAATGACTGGGGGTTAAAACATGTGATAAATCCAGCCGCCAAAACTCAGAAATGGCGGCGCATCTTCCCGATTCCCACAGGTGTTATGAACTCTAATACCAATTGGGCACAAAACCCGGGTTATTAATCATTGAAGAATAGATTAACACGACTATTGTGGAATACAGGGAAATTGGGAAAACCGGCATGAAAGTCTCGAATCTCAGCTTCGGGGCTTCCTCCCTTGGGGGTGTTTTTCATCCGATCAGGGAAGAAGAGGGCATTCAGGCCGTTTATGCGGCCATCGAGAATGGCATCAATCTCATCGATGTCTCCCCCTACTACGGGTATCTCAAAGCCGAAATCGTCTTGGGCAAGGCATTAAAAAACATCAACCGCGGTAAGTATTATCTTTCCACTAAGGTAGGGCGTTACGGCAAGGATGGCATCAAGATTTGGGATTATTCCGCGAGAAGAGCGAAAGAAAGTGTTTATGAAAGTTTGGAACGTCTGCATGTCGACTATATCGACTTAATCAATGTGCATGATATTGAATTTGCCGATTTGGAACAGATTTGTGATGAAACACTTCCACTTTTGGCAGATCTCAGGAACGAAGGGGTGGTAAGACACGTGGGCATAACCAATCTGAATCTGCGTCATTTTAAATATGTAATTGACCATGTACCCCGGGGAACCGTTGAGTCTGTTTTATCTTTTTGCCATTACACGCTCAACGACGACTCTTTGGCCGATTATTTCAATTATTTCGAATCAAACCAGATAGGCATTATCAATGCCTCGCCCTACGCCATGGGATTATTGACCCAACGGGGCGTGCCCGATTGGCATCCCGCGCCGGAATCGTTGAAACGGCTTGCAAAAAAGGTAATCGGTTTTTGCGAGATGAAAGGCGTCCCGATTGAACAACTGGCTGTAAGCTTCTCTGTGTCCAATCCCCGTATTTCCACCACATTGTTCAGTACAGCCAACCCTGAAAATGTGTTGAAAACTATCCGGTATGCGAATACCCCTTTAGACATGGAATTGTTGAAAGAAGTGCAAACGATGTTCGAGCCCGGGTTTCGGGACACATGGGTTAATGACTGAAAAAATGAAAGCGATACAAATAACGGATCAAGGGAAAACGCGCGTTGTTGAAACACCCAAACCGGAGCTTATTCCCGGCCACGTATTGTTGAAAACAGGCTACGTGGGATTTTGCGGTTCCGATCTCAACACTTTCAGAGGATTGAACCCTTTGGTAAAACTTCCGGTTGTACCAGGGCATGAAATCGGTGCCCGGATAGAAGAAATGGCGCATGACGTTCCTCCTTTTTTCAAACCGGGCTTGAACGCCACAGTCAATCCTTATTCCAGTTGTGGACATTGTCCGGCTTGTGAAAACGGGCGCCCCAACGCATGTGAATTTAATCAAACATTAGGCGTTCAACGCAATGGCGCCATGGCAGAATATATTCTTGTCCCGTGGGAAAAAGTAATGGCAGACCCGGCGATTTCTGTCCGCGATTTTGCATTGGTGGAACCGATGAGCGTAGGCTTCCATGCGGTAAATCGCGCGCAAGTAACCGACATAGACACCGTTATGGTGATTGGCTGCGGTATGATTGGCATGGGAGCCATCGTGCGGGCGGCCCTCCGGGGAGCAAAAGTCATCGCCGTGGACGTTGATAACAAAAAACTGAGACTGGCCAAACGCCTGGGCGCACAATACACTATTCATTCAGTGGATGAAAACTTGCATGAGCGTACTCAGGAAATAACACGACAACGGGGCGCGGATGTGATTATAGAAGCAGTAGGCCGTCCCGAGACTTATATCGCCTCCATTTCGGAAGTGGCTTATACCGGCAGGGTGGTTTATATCGGATATGCGAAAGAAAGGATACCTTTCGACACGCAATACTTTGTCAAAAAGGAAGTAAATATAAAAGGGTCGCGAAATGCCACGCCGGCCGACTTCAAGGCGGTCATGGAATATATGAAAAAGGGTGGTTTGCCGGTGGAAGAATTGATCACGGCGGTCCATCCCCCTGAAGAGGCGCAGACTGCGTTAGAAAAATGGTCCGCTCATCCAAGTGAAGTTTTCCGGATATTAATTCGTTTTTAAAATGTTCCCGATCATCGATGCCCACGCACATCTCTGGCTGTATCAGGATACCGTGGTGGAAGGTAAGAAGATAAGGACTCTCGAGAATGGCAAATCCGAGTTTATGGGAGAAATACGGCAGATGCTTCCCCCTTTTATGATAGAAGGGCGAAATACCGCTGAGATTTTACTCTCAAACATGGATTACGCGCAAGTGTCGGCGGCAGTCATTACACAGGAGTATATCGACGGATTACAAAACGACTACCTCCTGGAAGTGCAGCAGAAATATCCGGAACGTTTCTTTTGTTGTGGAATGGTGGATGCCCGCAAACCGGGTTTCTACGCACATGCCGAAAAATTGATCAACCAAGAAGTTTTCAAAGCATTGAAAGTACCTGCCCAACGATTGATCAGCACGGGCAAGAGGGTTTGGCTTACCTCTGATGAAATGATGAAAATGTTTCGTCTGATGGAAAGAAAAGATCTCATCCTTTCGATTGACCTGGCTGACGGTGCCACACAGGTAGCCGAGATGCGGGAAGTGATCAAAGAATGTCCATCCCTTCGAATAGCGATCGGCCATTTTGGAATGGTTACCCGCAAAGATTGGCAGGAACAGATCAAACTGGCGCGGCATAAAAATGTGATGATTGAATCCGGGGGAATCACCTGGCTCTTTCATGATGAGTTTTACCCTTTCAGGGGTGCAATTCGGGCAATAAGGGAAGCCATTGAGTTGGTGGGGATAGACAAATTAATGTGGGGTTCCGATTATCCGCGCACCATTGTAGCAATTACCTATCGGATGTCTTATGACTTTATCGTCAGATCCAATTTATTGACGGAAGAAGAAAAAGCCCTGTTTTTAGGCAAAAACGCCGTCCGGTTTTACGGCTTTAAACGGTGGGTGCAGCTTCCTTACATTAAAAACATGTCGGAGTAATAATCCAAACGAATAGGAAAAATTCAACAGGAAATTCATAAACCCAGCATGACATCGGATCGTGTTGTAAATCAAGATTAATCAAATATGGAAAAGGCGAAAGGATATACACAGAAAAATCATACCATTCCAACAAAACGTTATTGCCAAACATTAGAATTAAAGGACAATCCGGAACTTATAAGGGAATATATCCTACTGCACAGCGAGGCGTACCATTGGCCGGAAATCAGAGAGGGAATCCGTTCGGTGGGTATCTTGGAAATGGAGATATACTTTTATAATACCACTCTTTTTATGATTGTGGAAACACCCCTGGATTTTGATTGGGAAGTTGCTTTTACCAAATTGGCCGAACTTCCCCGCCAAGCCGAATGGGAAAAATACATGTCTGGTTTTCAAGAAACATCATGTGACGATGATCTGTCGAAAAAATGGAAGAAAATGGAACGATTATTTCATTTATATGAATAAGGTTGAATGCATACATAATTAAAAATTTGATCCTCATGAAAAAAAGAATATCAGTAACTATGATAGGTTTGCTTTTACTCCTGTCATGCCAGTCAACAAAAAAAGAGTTTTACAACATCGATTCTGTTGCCTCTCCTAAAGGTACGGACCTATTTCAGCCAAATTGGGATAATATTGCCGAATATTATCAATTCCCGGAATGGTACGTAGATGCAAAATTCGGTATATTCATCCACTGGGGAGTTTTCACGGTTCCGGCGTTTGATAATGAATGGTATTCACGCAACATGTACCAGAAAGACCATAAAGTTTACAAGCATCATATTGAAACATGGGGGCCGCACGACAAATTCGGTTATAAAGACTTCATACCTCTCTTTAAAGCTGAACAATTTAATGCACAGCAATGGGCCGAATTATTCAAAAAATCAGGCGCGAAATATGTTGTCCCCGTAGCAGAGCATCATGACGGGTTCTCGATGTATAACAGCAGCCTGAATGAATGGAATGCTGTGAAAATGGGCCCTAAAAAGGATGTCATAGGACTCCTGAAAAATGCGGTAGAGAAAGAAGGGCTTATCTTTGGCTTATCCTCGCATAGAGCCGAAAACGCATGGTTTTTTAATGGAGGAATGGAATTCGCTTCCGATGTGCAAGATATGGACATTTCCCTCTATGGGAGGCGTTACGATGACCAGTCATATACGGAAGATTTTGCACGCGAATGGTTAACGCATGCTTATGAATTAGTCAACAAATATGAACCTAAATTATTCTATTTTGATTGGACGGTAAACAATCCCGTTTTGATGCCTTATTTTAATAAGTTCATGGCATATTATTACAACAATGCCATAGATTGGGGGCAAGGTGTTGTTGTAAATACCAAACAAGGATATCCTACCAATATACATGTGTGGGATGTTGAACGGGGGAAATCCGGTAAAATGATGCAATTTCCCTGGCAAACCGACACCTCCATTGGTAAAAGATCATGGTCACATATTGAAGGCGAAGAATACAAAACTCCTCAACAAATAGTGCATGATTTGGTGGATATCGTTAGTAAAAACGGAAACCTGTTACTCAATATAGGCCCCCGGGCTGACGGGATCATCCCTGATGAGCAGAAAAACATATTACTTTCCATTGGAGAATGGCTCAAAGTAAATGGCGAAGCTATTTACGGTACACGTCCATGGAAGAAATTCGGCGAGGGAGAGACAGAACCGGCCAAAGGCTCTTTTTCCGACAATGAGGCAACTCCTTATACGGCACGTGACATTCGTTTCACAACCAAAGGCAATGTTTTCTATGCTGTTGTACTGGATTGGGACGATGAGGGGGTACTTATCAAATCATTAAACCAAGAAACTATGGGAGATGCTGTAATTGTAGATATCAACCTGCTGGGTTCAGACGAAAGGATCAATTGGGAAACAACAGACATGGGGCTAAAGATATCTTTTCCTGAAAATAAACCTTGTAAATACGCTTATTCATTTAAAATCACTTTTGACAAAAAAGTGGGAGAACATTTGGAGTCAGAGGCTGTAAATGAAGTAATGAAGCACGGCGCATAATTCAATAGGTGAAAAAGAGACAGGGGTCCCCTTCAATAAATGAAATTCCAAATCCATCAGAAAATTGCCAACAGCTTCTATCTAATCCCGGTAATTGAACAATAAAGTTTATTCCTTTATTGGAAGGGGCATTCACCAAATAGCGTTTTTAAAGAAGAACCATCTGAATTAGCTAAAAATATTTAGGGTGGTTCTTCTTTACTTTATCCATAATAAATGATCATAAGGGTTGTAATACCAAACCTGATGAGTAATTATTAATATCGGATGAGAGAGAAAATAAAACACATCCTGGTCACATCTTGATAATCAGTCCGAGTGTTGGAAGAATTGTGCCGCTACTCTCCTCGAGCACTCTCAGTCCCTGTTTGGAAAAGTCTCCTCCCGGATCGGAAATTATGTCTCCGTTTTGATTCCTATTTGTATATATCGGAGGTCTCTGACTTTTGAAGTTGTAAACATTCTGAATGTCAACATAGAGGTTGAGCAGCCATCTATTAAAATAGAACTCCTTGTCAACCCGGACATCGAGTTGATGCGAATCGCTCAGCCTTAGCGTATTGAAGCGGGAGTAGTCAATATAAGCCTGGTTTGTCACCTCCCACGCTTCCCTATCCGATGAGAGCGATTCATCAATAGGGGAATAGGGGGCTCCTCCCGCATATCTCCATCTGGCCGCAATGTTCCAATTATTTGCGATACAATATCCCGCGATAAGATTGAGCAGGTGCCTGGTATCCCATGAAGAGGGACGATAAACCAGGTTATTATCGGTAAATTCACTCCTGAACCATGTATAGGTAGAGGTAAGATTGAGATTTTCCCATTCTGTGATTTTATACATGATCTCTATACCGTAAGCTCTTCCCTTGCCCGCGGAAATAATCTCCTCGTCGCCTACCTGTCCGTAATCGGTGCCTTTGCTGGCGATGCTCAAACCGTCTACAAGCGAGAGCGGGTATTTGTCATAATGCTTATAGAATCCTTCCATTGTCCATCGCATATTTTCATGCGGACGATGTTCGAAACCCACCACCAGTTGATCGGAGACTATATATTTTAAATTTTCATTGCGGTTTACAAATTTACCTTCTCCATCTTTGAATCCCATTGTCGTATAGGCCGGTTGGGCAGTATAGCGTCCGAGATTTGCATTGATACTCCAGCGTACCGACAAGGAATAGGAGGCAGACAATCTCGGAGAAAGTTGATTCAACGGATTCCGCATATTCTCATTGAAATTATTTCCTACCGCATTAAGTCCAAAGGAGAGCTTCAGGCGGCTGTCGATATACTCGTCAGAGACCTGCGCGAACAGTTGATAACCCAAAAGGTTTAGTGCTGTATTATACCGTAGTTCGGTCACCCTACCCTTTCTGTATAAACGTCTGTAAGTGTCATTTACATAGCGAGAGTAGCGTAATCCTCCTCCTACTTTAAGTTGTACCGGCAGGGATCGGAAATCACGTTCAAAACGAAGTTTATTTTCAGCTTCGTCCGAGAGGTAGTCTGATGTCTTTTGTTTTGATTCATTGTTGTCTTCAAACTTGTAATTCTTATTGCGAAGCATATTCCTGCTGAGTACCCATGTGTCGAGATGGTTATCACTAAAACGTTTATAGACCGCACCTACCGTGTAATTCCATTGTTCATAGATTGGCAGGTAGTTGAGAATATACTTTTGGCTTTCGGTGCCGGTTGTTTGAAGCTCTTTGTTCAATGTCATATGATCAATCGCTCCGATTCCGATAAACGTAATTTCGTTTTTCCTGTTGATGTCATATTTATATTTTACCTGAAAATCATTATAGGTAGGCAAGAATGGCAATTTAAGTGCCTTGAATAGTAATTGCAGGTAAGACTGCCGTGCCGACACGATGAAGGTGGCATTGTCCCCGGCAGGACCATCGATTGTCAATGCTGCATCAGAAGCACCAACCGATAGCTTTGTATGAATACGATCCTTGCTACCCTCTTTTTGTCGTATCTCCATCACCGAACTCAAAGCGTTCGCACGGTTGGCAGGAAAGGCCCCGGTATAAAAATCTATTTCACGCACAAAATCGGGATTTATCACTCCGATGGCTCCCCCTGATGATCCTTGCGTGGAAAAGTGGTTGATTACCGGGATTTCAATTCCGTCGAGATAAAAGACATTCTCGGAAGGTCCTCCGCCGCGTACAATAAGATCGTTCCTGTTAGGATCCATGGCTCCGACTCCCGGCAGTGTTTGCAATGCCTTAGACACATCACGGTTAACCCCGGCACTTTTTTCTATCTGCTGCACATTCACAAAAAAAGAGGAGACTGGACTTTCAATACGGCGCGTCTCAAAATTGGGGCGTACGACCACTTCTTTTAATGCAATTTCGTCTTCAGCCAGCGCTATATCGATGAACGCCGTTTGGTTTCCCTGTACCTGAATTTCAGGAGAAACTACACTTTTGAAACCGACTGAGCTCACGATAAGCCTGAAGAATCCGGGATTTACCTCCTGAAGGGAGAAGACTCCCGTACTATCGGATACTGTCCCACGGTCAGTCCCCTGTAGCAGTATTGTCGCATACTCAATAGGTTCATTGGTAGCACCATGATATATCCGTCCGGCAATCGCGCCTTTTTGTGCAGACACATTGCATGCTGCCAAAAGGAAAAAGAGAATTCCTGTCAATCTATGCATTTTGCCGGGATTTATCTTACTGCCACCACCTGTTCGAACTAGAGAACAAAATACAACCCTACTTTGTTTGAAAATTGAAACTCTTTCTCTTTTAATCACTCTTCGAGGAGTTGCTTTTTTAACATCAAAACACGGCAAGGATACTATTAGTATTGCAGAATGAATAAAAATCGGCTATTTTTACCGAATATTTTTATGTATCTTTGTTTTAGAGGATGGAGAACAGGAGCTAGCATACGCAAAATGGTTTGTGACAGCCATAAACCGAAATCTATTGTCTTCACTGAATACTATAAACCTTTCAATTGTAAATATGAAAAATTTAATCGGATTAGTGCTTGTAACATTGTGCCTATGCGCTTGTAACAACAATCAAATTTCGAAAAACGAAAGAGAGGTCTATTTGTTCTCTTATTTTAAAGGGAATGGAGACGGATTGCATTTGGCTTACAGTGAGGATGGGCTTAAATGGGAAGCTTTATTTGACGACTCTATTTTACTGAAGCCCGAAATAGGAAAAGATAAACTGATGCGCGACCCGAGTATTGTGCAGGATGATGAGGGTACTTTCCACATGGTATGGACTACAGGTTGGTGGGATCAGGGTATTGGTTATGCCTCATCCGAAGATCTTATACACTGGTCCGCACAACAAAATATCCCGGTGATGGGAAAATTTGAAGGGACAAGGAACAGTTGGGCACCTGAGCTTTTTTACGATAGGAAAGAAAAAACATTCTATATCTTCTGGGCATCCACCATCCCCGGAGCCTTTCCCGAACTACCAACCTCCGAAAGTGAGAAAGGCCTTAACCACCGGCAGTACTATATAACTACCAAAGATTTCAAAACATTCAGTGAAACCAAACTCTTTTTTAACCCCGGCTTTAGCGTAATAGACGGAGCCGTATTGGAAAAAGATGGTCTATACTATCTGTTTGTCAAGAATGAAAATTCTGCTCCTGCCGAAAAAAATATCCGTGTCACCTCTCATACAAAACCGTATGATTTTCCTGCCGAAGTATCTGAACCTATTACCGGTGATTATTGGGCGGAAGGACCTGCTCCTCTTCTGATAGGAGATTATGTGTATGTCTACTTCGATAAATATACGCAAGGAAAATATGGAGCTGTACGTTCAAAAGATATGCAGCATTGGGAAGATGTATCCGTTTCTATCTCCTTTCCTGACGGAATAAGGCATGGAACGGCGTTCAGAGTGTCAGAGAGTGTACTTGTCAAGCTGAAAAACAGGTTCTCAAAATAAAATAATCGTATGAAGACAATTTCTTATATAGCCTTATGCTTTGCCTTGTCCTCTACAATCGTACTACCGTCATATGCACAGACAAAAGCGGATGAAGAAGCAATAAGGGCTGTAGCCGACAATATCCTGGCGCAACCCGTAACCCAATTTGTGGGAGTGGATGACGGTACCGTATATCATAGTACAGTGGAGATACCCAAGGGGAAAGATGTACGTTTCAAAAGTCCGCTCACCGAATGGCATTATTCAAACGGTGTGCTGGATATGGTTTAATAATACGCAATGAATCTGAAGAGCTCTGAGGGGAATAGAAAACTTTGAGATCAGGCATTCCAAAATTGTTAGGATAATGATACAAAAAGCAGTAGTCATAGGGATATTACTCCCGCTTTTATTGATGGGGTGCTCTTCCTCTGTAGGATCCGCATATGACACTGATTGGCCTGAGATAACCAACGAGTGTAAACCCTGGACACGTTGGTGGTGGATGGGAAACGATGTGGACTCTGTAACCCTTGCATACAATCTGGAAGCGTTAAGTAAAGCCGGTATCGGAGGTGTGGAAATTACCCCTATCTACGGTATAAAAGGCCGTGAAGCCTATTATCTGGACTACCTCTCACCTGAATGGATGAGTATACTCGATTTTACTATCTCCGAAGCTACCCGTTTGGGAATGGGTGTAGATATGAATAACGGTACAGGATGGCCTTTTGGTGGTCCCGAGGTGAGCCTGGAAGATGCCGCAACTATGGCTATATTTGAAGAATACCGGCTCAAAGGAGGGCAACCACTCAATGAACCGGTCATGGTGCGGGACAAAAGGCAAAAAGCGTTTGCCCGGTTAGATAAACTTATTGCATACTCGCCGGATGGGGAGAAAGTGGATATCACGGATAAAGTATCGGCGGAAGGGAAGCTTGACTGGCTTGCTCCGCAGGGAAAAGATTATAAACTGATTGCCCTGTTTTTAGGAAAGACACGGCAACAGGTAAAGAGAGCTGCTCCGGGAGGAGAGGGTTATGTCATCAACCACTTCGATAAAAGGGCGGTTATGCGTTATCTCGGAAAATTCGATACTGCTTTTGCCGAAAACAATACCCCTTTCCCCAATACCTTCTTCAACGATTCGTATGAAGTGTACGGCGCAGACTGGACACCGGAACTGTTGGACGAATTTGAAAAAAGGAGAGGATACGAACTGCAGGATTATTTCCCTGAACTTCTGGCGAACGGAGCGACGGATATCTCCGCACGAGTCATTACTGATTACAGGGAAACCATCGGAGAATTGCTGAAAGAGAATTTCACGCTGACATGGACGGAATGGGCCCACGCACATGGAGTAAAAACAAGGAATCAGGCACACGGATCACCGGCAAACCTGCTGGATCTTTATGCATCTGTAGATATACCCGAATGCGAATCGTTCGGTATCACCAATTTCGATATCCCCTATTTGAGGAAAGATTCCATCCGTAAAGAGAACGATAGTGACCCGACTATCCTCAAATATGCTTCGTCTGCAGCCCATGTGGCAGGAAAGCCCTATACCTCTTCCGAAACATTCACCTGGCTGACCGAACATTTCAGGACTTCCCTCTCCCAATGTAAACCGGAGATCGATCAGATGTTTATCTCAGGGGTAAACCGTGTCTATTTCCACGGCACCACCTATTCCCCTAAGGATGCCGCATGGCCGGGTTGGAAATTCTATGCATCGGTGGATATGTCGCCCACCAATACCATATGGAAAGATGCTCCCGCTTTTTTCAATTATATAGCACGGATACAATCATTCCTCCAAATCGGAAAGCCTGATAACGATTTTCTGCTGTATCTCCCTATCTACGATATCTGGGAAGCACAACGCGATCACTATTTCACCACATTCGCCATTCACGGTATGCGGGAGAGACTGCCCGATTTTTGCGATGCAGTGGAAGAGATCATGGAATGTGGCTACGATCTCGATTATATCTCCGACCATTTCATCGGGACAACCTCCGTTGAAAACGGATTGCTGAAGACAGAAGGAGGAACAACATACAAAGCCCTGATATTGCCGGCTGTAAAATATATCCCTGCTGAAACAATGGAACAGATAAAAAAACTGACAGAACAAGGGGCAACCGTGATCTTCGCAGAACATTATCCTTCCGATGTCCCGGGACTGTCGCAGCTGAAGGAAAGGAGAGAGCGGTTCAATATCTCGCTGTCCCAATTTCCACAGGTTAGGGCCTTCGAGAATATGTCTGTCCGTCCATTGGGGAAAGGAACCGTTATTACCGGAACCGATTACCGGGAAATGGTTGCAAAATGGAAAGAAAACGAAGAAACTTTTGTATCGGAACAAGGCGGACAACTGATCCGGCGCTCGCATGAAAACGGACATGTCTACTTTTTCTCCATGTTACATAATAACTCCGTCGACGGGTGGATAACGCTGGGGGTAAAGGCAGGAAGCGCCATATTCTTCGATCCGATGACCGGGAGAAAGGGGCAAGCCGCCATACGACAAAATAATGGCAGAACACAGGTGTACATGCAGCTCAAACCCGGGGAATCCATTATCCTGAAAACATTTTCCGGGAAGAACACCATCACCGGGGAGTGGGCATACTATCAACCCACGGGAAAACAGATTGATCTCAACAATGGCTGGGAGTTAAGCTTCGAAGAGAGCGAACCGGCGGTGGCCGAACAGTTTCATCTCGATACGCTCACTTCATGGACGAATCTTGATAATGACATCCTGAAAAAGAATATGGGTACAGGACGTTATCGTTTGACATTCGATTTCACCAAAGAACCCGGACATGAATACCGTATTTCTCTGGGTGATGTGCGGGAAAGTGCCCGGCTAAGAGTAAACGGGAAAGACGCAGGTACATTGTTTGCCGTACCGTTCGAAGCAATGATCGGTTCGTTCCTGCATGACGGGGAAAACACCATAGAGATCGATGTGACGAATCTTCCGGCAAACCGCATCGCCGATTATGACCGCCGGGGCGTGGATTGGCGCATTTTTCACGAGATTAATTTTGTAAGCATAACATATAAACCTACCCTGTTCGACCACTGGGATGTCGTTCCCTCCGGTTTATTAGACCCGGTAATCATTCAGGAACTTAGACCCAAATAATTTTTATATGATTAAAACTATTTCCGGGGTGTGAGCGGTTTTCATGCTTGATCACAAAGAGAAATAGTACCCCTTCTCGAGTAACTGGTCGTATTTCTCCTTGTTGAATTTATAATAGAATGCTCCCCGTTTCGAGTTTGATTTATCCTTGTCCTGCTGTTTCTCTAGTATATCCATATCCAGAATCCTTTTACGAAAATTGCGTTTATCCAGTTTAGTCTGATAAATGGCTTCATACAAAGATTGCAATTGCGGCAAGGTGAATTTTTCGGGAAGCAGGTTAAAACCTAATGGCTGGGTAGCTGCTTTTCTTCTCAGTATTTCTATTGTATCCTCCAGCATCTGATTATGGTCGAAGATCAATTTACCTACTTTATCCAGCTCCTCCCAGCGGGCGTTATGTTTTTTACACAGTTCCTCATCGAATAATTCAAGGTTTATAAGGGCATAATAAGCGACAGAGATCACACGCTCACCTTCGTCACGGTGGATACTTCCATATGTGCCCACCTGTTCCATATAAACATCCTTAATGCCGGTATATTCATATAGTACGCGCGAAACAGTATCCTCGAGATTTTCGTCAGAACGCAGGAATCCTCCCATCAGGGTATCCTGGTTTTTCAACGGCTCGAATTTTCGTTTCGAGATCAATAAATACAATTTTCCTTTTTTAAAGCCAAGTATTATACAATCGACCGATAGTAAAAACTTCTCTTGTTCTATATAAAACGGCGCCATTAAAAATATCTCCTTTTTTGTGTTTTGCGCAAAGGTACAATATATTTCACCAATCTCCTGTATTTGAATATATGTAATACCACTGCATACGATTATCATGAAAAGATCATCTTGATATAATAACCTTAGTATGAGGTAAAAATGAATATCTTCAATTTTATGTTTTTAAACATAAAAAAATAAGTGTACGTTATTACACTTATTATTAACTTTGTCACAATAAATCTATTTCATTAAGCGAGAGAAAATAATAGTATTTTATCATCATGAAGAAATTATTGACTTTATTATTAACGATTTGCCTGTTTCAGTATATTTCTGCCAATGATTTCATTATAGTGAGTCCGGATAAGAATCTGCAGGTTTCGGTTTTTCTGAAAGAAGGAACTTTGAATTACAACGTAAACTATAAAGGGAAAGTTATTCTGGAAGATTCTCCATTAGGAATGATCACCAATGTAAGTGATTTTAGTAAGGATCTGGTATTTGTAGAGAAAAGAGAACAGGTTGTCAACAAAACATATAATGAGCCTAAGATTAAGAAAAGCCGTGTGGAATACCTGGCAAACGAGGTGGTCTGTACCTATCAAACACCGCAGGAAGAAAAGATTACCGTTACTTTTCGGGTCAGCAACAACGATATCGCGTTCAAATACGCATTAGTTCAAAATGGTGAGACAGCCCGCTGCATCATTGAAAAGGAATTGACGGGATTCAAATTTCCGCAACAGACAACTACATTTCTTACACCTCAGGCAACACCCATGATCGGTTGGATGCGCACCAAACCGAGTTACGAAGAGGAGTATATGCCCGATGAACCGGTCGGCACGCCTTCCAAATATGGTGTAGGATATACTTTTCCGGGATTGTTCCATGTGGGGGATAACGGTTGGGCGTTAATCTCAGAAACCGGTGTCAGCAGTCTGTACTGCGGATCAAAACTGAGTGAAGGAACAAAAGAGGGGCTTTACACAATTGCCTTTCCGGAGGAGGGTGAGAATAACGGTATCGGCAGTGCCAAACCGGCGATTTCATTGCCGGGTGAAACACCCTGGCGTACAATTACGGTGGGTGACAATTTGAAACCGATCGTTGAAACCACTATTGCGTTCGACGTAGTGGAACCATTATATGAGCCTTCAAAAGAATACGGGTTTGGACGTTCTACATGGAGTTGGTTGCTTTGGCAGGACGGAAGTATCAACTACGAAGACCAGAAGACATTCATCGATCTCTCTTCTGAATTGGGGTATGAACTGGTACTGATAGATAACTGGTGGGATACCCGCATAGGTCGTGAAAAGATAGAAGAACTGGCGCAGTATGCTGCTTCTAAAAATGTAGGTATTTGCCTGTGGTATAACTCTAACGGATTCTGGAGCGATGCTCCACAAGGACCGAAAAACAGGATGAACACTTCCGTAGCCCGCAAGAAAGAGATGGCCTGGCTAAAAAGTATCGGTGCGAAAGGGATAAAGGTGGATTTCTTTGGCGGCGACAAGCAGGAAACCATGAAGTTATACGAAGATATCCTGTCGGATGCCAACGATTACGGTCTGGCGGTGATCTTCCACGGGTGTACATTACCGCGGGGATGGGAACGGATGTATCCGAACTTCGCAGGAAGTGAAGCAGTGCTAGCTTCCGAAAATCTGATCTTCACCCAACATGCCAATGATACCGAAGCCTATAACGCAACCTTGCATCCGTTTATCCGGAACAGTGTGGCGTCCATGGATTTCGGGCCGGTTTTACTGAACAAGCGTCACAACCGTAATAACGACGGAGGAACCGAACGCAGGACAACAGAAACATTCCAGTTGGCCACAGCCATACTCTTTCAGACGCCCGTGCAGAATTTCGGTATTACCCCCAACAACCTGGTCGAATATCCCCCGTTCGTTATCGATTTTATGAAAGAGGTGCCCACCCTCTGGGATGAGACAGTGTTTATCGACGGTTATCCCGGGAAGTATGTAATACTGGCCCGTCGTTACGCCGAGCAGTGGTATGTGGCAGCCATCAATGCCGAAAAAGAAATAAAGAAACTGAAGGTGAAACTTCCGATGTTCTCTGATACGAAAGTGAATATATATTCCGACAGAAAAGACCGTTCTCCGCAATTGGAACAGGTAAATATTGAAAAGAGCGGTGAAATCACATTGGAAATACAATCCGGCAGTGGAATGATATTGAAAAATTAAAGAAGTATCCCTGATACATGAAGCGCCAGTTATTATCTGTATGCCTGTTGCTCCCTCTCTCCCTCCATGCACAGCATTTACAATTGTCCGGAGACAATTGTAATATCTCTTATCTCACTATGGAAGATGGGCTATTGCATAATTATATAGATGATATCTACAAGGACAGCAGAGGTTTTATCTGGCTTTCTACCGGGGGCGGATTGTCAAGATATGATGGTTTTTCCTTTACGAATTACCAGATGGAAACTTCTCCGGTTACACTGAAGGGGAATTCTGTACACAGGGTGTACGAAGATAATTTCAACAGATTGTGGATCGCATCTGACGGCGGATTGGATATTCTGGATCTTGAGAATTCAGAGTTGGTGAATTTGTTCGAAGAGATTGATCCTGAAATGACAGCATTTCTGAAAAATCCGGTAAAAAATATCATAAAAGACAATAAAGGAAATATCTGGCTTTTATCAGGATATATCTATAAAATACATTTCAATCAAAAGGGAGGGATAGCTGATATATTCAGGCTTCCTGAAAATTTGCAATCGGTACGCTATATAGCGATGAACGATGTGGACGGAGACGGTAATATCTGGGCGGGATATAACGATAACATATATAAACTATACACCCATAATAATCATAATTTGAGAGCGGTTCCCATATCAAAAAACCTGAAATTCAGGAGTAACAGTATCCTGACGAAATTTCTTCCCGACAAGAATGAAGTCTGGATCGGAACCGTACACGGTTTGTACAGATACTACAGGAATGAAGACGCTGTAAAGGTTTATGAGAATAATCCTTTGGACCTCACCTCCTTATCCCATAATTATATTTCTGATCTGGCATTAACCGAAACCAATCAGGTAATAATCGGAACATTGAAGGGAATAAACATCTATAACCCTATGACAGATGGTTTTGAACAGGTGTTCTCCGAAAGTTCCGGCAGCATAAACGGACTCAACAGTAATTTTATCAGTCGGATCTATTATGACGGGAATAGTCTATGGTGCGGTACTGAAACCGGTGGGGTCAATAAGATCAATTCCAACACATTGGACATAAAAAGCTATTCCCATAGGAACAATGAAAGAGGAAGCATTTCACAAAATCCGGTCAATGTCATATTAGAAGACGAAAAACACAACCTGTGGGTTGGTACTGTTGAAGGAGGATTGAATCTGAAGAAGGAGGGAGAGGAAACATTCTCTCATTTCACGGACTCTTCTTCTACCCGTCTCAGCCATAATTCCGTAAGTGCTTTAAGTATTGATAATAAAAGCCGGCTATGGGTAGGTACCTGGGGATATGGTATTTCGGTTATTGATAAAGATAATCCGTTTAAACCCTCATCCATCTATATCAACTCCGGTAAATACCCCGAACTCCTGATCGACCTGATCGGCGGTCTTTTTTATGATGATATCAACAATGTCATGTGGATTGGCTCTAATCAGGGATTATACTTCTATGATCTGGATAACGACAAATTAATTATTCCGGCTCCCATTGATACTTTTGCCAATATCCAGGGTATTATCGGGATGGCTGTAGATAATAAGGGATTTTTATGGGTAGGAAGCCAGGAAGGTGTGTATGCGATTGACCTGAACAGTAGAAACCACAACCAATTCGGTTTTCACCATTACAGATATAAACTGGATAATCCGCAATCTTTTTTGGTCGAAAAGATTACAAGCTTCTGTCTCGACTCTGACAATGTGCTCTGGCTTGGAAGCGACGGTTTCGGCTTTTATAAAAGAATTGAGAACGGCGACGGAACTTATTCGTTTCAATCGTACAATATCGCAGACGGATTGGCGAACAATAGTGTTAAAGGTATATTGGAAGACGATTTCGGGAATTTATGGATCAGTACCAGCCATGGACTCTCTTGTTTTAACAGGGAAGAGGAGAGTTTTATCAATTTTTTCAGGAATGACGGGATCGAAAATAATCAATTCTACTGGAATGCTTATCATAAAGCCAAAAACGGCACACTATATTTCGGGACTTTAAGCGGATTGATAGCGCTCAACCCGGCACTTATGAAACCTCAACCAGTAAATTACAGGGTGACCTTAACTGATTTTTATCTGGAAAATGAAAAGATCTACCCCGGGAAGATCATTGAAAAAGATATTTCCCGGATAAATAAAATTGTTTTGCATGAGAAGTATAAATCCTTTTCAATTGATTTCTCTGCCCTGAACTTTACTACCACGCCCAATTTTGTATACGCATACCGGCTGGCAGGATATGAAGAGAAATGGATTGAACTGGCGCAAAATATGCACTCCGCGAGATATATGAATCTGCCTCCGGGAAATTATACTTTCCAGGTAAAGTATGTACCGAAAAATCAAATCGACCTGGGAGAGATCACTGAATTGCAAATTTATATCAGACCCTATTTCTATAAAACAACATGGTTTGCACTGATTGTCCTGGCTCTGCTTATTTCAGCTTTTCTCCTATGGTATTTTCGTCATATAAGATCTTACGAAGCACAACAGAGAGCTCTTGAGCAGATTGTGGAAGAACGTACCAAAGAGTTGGAATTGCAAAAAGAAACATTGGTTGAACAGAAGAGAGAATTATCCCAACAAAATCTGATCCTGAGTCAGCAAAATAAAAAGATCACCCAACAAAAAAACCAATTGATAAAAATGTCCCGCAAAGTACACAGAATGCACGTGGACAAACTGGAATTTTTTACCAATATTTCCCATGAATTCCGGACTCCGATCACGTTAATCATAGGACCGGCACAACGTGCCATACGATTGAGTTCCGATCCGTATGTGATTGAACAACTGAATTATGTGGAAAGAAATTCCAGATACCTGTTGAGTCTTGTGAATCAGTTAATGGATTTTCAAAAAGTGGAATCGAAAAAGATTGAGATAACATTTGCTAAAGATAATTTTCTGCATTCCATAGAGTCAATACTCTCCTCTTTTGAACCACAGGTACAGGATCGGGATATATCCCTGCTGAGACGGTTTTCACTGTCCGACCCGCTGTTTTTTTTCGACAGTGAATCACTGCATAAAATATTGATAAATCTCTTGTCGAATGCTATCAAATATACCCCGAATGGAGGCAATATAACTGTCTATGTAAGGCCAGTCCATGACAGGAAAACAGACGAAGAAAAATTATACATTGCTGTAAAGGATTCAGGAGCAGGTATCCCGGAAGAAGATCTGGGAAAAATTTTCAAGCGCTTTTATCAATCCCGCCATCGCACCATATTTCCGGTATATGGGCAAAGTAGTACAGGGATCGGGTTATATCTGTGCAAACAGCTTATCCAACTCTTAGGGGGATCTATATGGGTTAAAAATAATAAAAAAGCGGGATGTACATTCCGGATCCTTCTCCCGCTATACAGATCAAACCCGCAATCGGGCGGGACAGACCATCAAATGGTCGATAAACGCGGTGATTCCGAAACAGGGCAATCGACAGAAAAACAGAAAAACAAACAGAAAGGGAGATTGACGTTTTTAGTGGTCGAAGACAATCACGATATGAGAAATTACATCTGTTCTATCCTTTCCTCCAGCTATAATACACTCAAAGCCACCCATGGCGTTGAAGCGCTTACAATACTCGACAGCCATCATGTCGATTTTATCATCAGCGATCTGATGATGCCGGAGATGGATGGCATAGAACTGTCGAAAAGGGTGAAAGAGAAGATGTCCACCTCACATATCCCCTTCCTGATGCTTACAGCCAAATCATCTGAAACAGCCCAGCTCGATAGCTACCGTGTGGGTGTGGATTCCTATATTATAAAACCATTCGATGAGGAGATGCTGATAACCCGTATCAGGAATATCCTGAAGGCACGGCAACGCTATCAGCAATTGTTCTCCGAAAAGATGAGTACTGATATTTTAGAGATGGATGAGGAGTCGAATGATAAAAAGTTTATGGATCGCGTATTAGAGGTGATGAAGGATAATTATCAGAATCCGGATTTCTCGGCAGGAGATTTTGTAAAAGCAATGGGAATGAGTAAATCTCTTCTCAATAACAAACTGAATGCACTAAGTGGCAGATCATCAGGGGAATTCATAAGGGTTTACAGACTCAATATAGCTTACAGCCAGATCCTCCATAATAAGAAAACAAAGAATAAAAACATTTCAGATATAGCTTATGATGTGGGATTCAACGATCCGAAATATTTTACCCGTTGCTTTTCCAGACATTTCAACATAACTCCAAGTAAATTAATCGATAATGATGAAGATAAACCGTAAAAAAACTGTTATTTCCTGTTTTAAGCTGAATTTCCTCTTTAAATGGTCATTTGTCCACCTTAGGAGGTCACTGGCTTTTTATTTTTGTGATATCTATATACGATCTCACTTAGGATTAAGAATTATGCGATGTAATAATTACTAATCAGATTGACAATATAGGTAATAAAATAATAAGTATTAACTTTACGCTTATTTGTCTGTTATCTGAAAAATGACTATTGCCGTGTTCTGTAAACGAGACCTTTATGACTTATATCTTACATAAAATCAGATGAACATAAACAATAAAAAAGCAGAGACTCATGAAATCAAAAAGAACATTCCAAGTGGCACTACTACTGCTTATCGGTAGTATATCAATCTCGGCCCAGAACCGATTGATCATCGAGGCCGACCGTGGACAGAACACCATCAACCGGCATATCTACGGCCACTTTTCCGAACATCTGGGACGCTGTATTTATGGCGGCTATTGGGTAGGTGAAGACTCGTCAGTTCCCAATACACGCGGTATCCGTAACGATGTGGTGCAGGCACTGAAAGATATCCGTATTCCCAACCTTCGCTGGCCGGGTGGTTGCTTTGCCGACGAATATCATTGGATGGACGGTATAGGTCCCCGTGAGGATCGCCCTAAAATGATCAATACCCATTGGGGAGGAGTTGTGGAAGATAACAGTTTCGGTACGCACGAATTTCTCGACCTGTGCGAACAACTCGACGCAGAACCCTATATCAGCGGAAATGTAGGCAGCGGCACAGTAGAGGAGATGTCGAAATGGATCGAATATATCACTTTCGATGGTGAAAGCCCAATGGCTAATTTGCGGCGCAAGAACGGTCGTGAAGAACCTTGGAAAGTGAAATTCTGGGGTGTCGGGAACGAAAGCTGGGGTTGCGGCGGTAATATGACGCCTGACTACTATTCCGACCTGTATCGCCATTACGCCACCTATTGCCGCAATTACGGCGACAATCGTCTTTACCGCATTGCCTGCGGTGCTAACGGGGGTGATTATAACTGGACGGAGACTGTGATGAAGAACGCTGCCCGCCATATGCAGGGCTTATCACTGCATTACTATACTGTACCCAGGAATTGGGGTGATAAAGGTTCGGCAACCAATTTCGATGAAGAGGAATATTTCACTACTATCGAAAAAACACTGTTCATGGACGAACTGATCACCAAACATTCGGCCATCATGGACCGTTACGACCCGCAAAAGAGAGTAGGAATGATTATTGATGAATGGGGCACATGGTATAATGTGGAGCCCGGTACTAACCCTGGTTTTCTCTATCAGCAGAACACCTTGCGCGATGCCATCGTAGCGGGTATCAACCTGAACATTTTCAACAACCACAGTGAGCGGGTACAGATGGCCAATCTGGCCCAGACAGTGAACGTGCTGCAGGCTGTGATACTTACCGACGAGGAAAAGATGATACTTACTCCTACTTACTGGGTGTTCCATCTCTACAAGGTACATCAGGATGCGACGCTTTTGCCCATTTCCTTTACCAGCAATAAGTACCGCCAGGGTGACAAAGAGATAGACGCGGTAAGCGTTTCCGCTTCTAAAAATGCCGGGGGTAAAATTCATATCACGCTGGTAAATGCCGATCCTAACAATGAACAACGTATCTCAACACAGTTGGTTGGTGCATCGGCAAAGAAGGTAAGTGGTAAAATGCTTACCTCCGCAAAGATAAACGATTACAATTCTTTTGAGCAACCGTCTAAAGTAACGGTGAGTGACTTCAAAGGCGCTTCGCTCTCCAATAGCGGTCTTTCGGTGGTATTGCCGCCTAAATCGGTGGTATTGATCGAACTTCAATAAATTATACAACTAAATCCTCGACTGACGATATTTTGTGACCCATTATAGCTCTCATTCGCTAAAAGAGTAGAACTCGTTTCACTCAGACAGCTACTCTTTTTACGCTCCTTGCAAGCTATGGGTTCCCACAAAATATCTAAATGTCTCCGCTTTAGTGGTATATATACGAAACTTCTATAAATAAGAGTAGACAATGAGCATACAAGAACTGAAACAGCAGGTATTCCAGGCTAACCTGGATCTGGTAAAACACGGTCTGGTGATCTTTACCTGGGGAAATGTAAGCGGTATCGACCGGGAAAAAGGATGGGTGGTTATCAAACCCTCCGGGGTGTCGTACGACGACATGAAAGCCGAAGATATGGTAGTCGTGGACCTGGAGGGCAACATAGTGGAAGGCAGTCTGAAACCTTCGTCCGACACACCCACCCATGTGGAATTATACAAAGCATTCCCTTCCATAGGTGGAATTGTGCATACCCATTCAACCTATGCCACTGCGTGGGCACAGGCCGGATGTGACATCCCCAACATAGGTACCACCCATGCCGATTACTTCAGCGGGGATATACCCTGTACCCGCGATATGACTGAGCCCGAGGTGAAAGGCGAGTATGAAAAAGAGACCGGTGCCGTTATTATCGAGCGTTTCAGTGAACTCAACCCGGCCCATATCCCCGGCGTACTGGTGAAAAATCACGGGCCTTTCTCCTGGGGAAAGGATCCGCACGAGGCAGTTCATAATGCCGTCGTAATGGAACAGGTGGCAAAAATGGCCTTTATCGCCTATCAGGTCAACCCGAACCTCACCATGAACGAATTGCTTATCCAAAAGCATTTCTTCAGGAAACACGGACCCGGAGCATATTACGGACAGAAATAATATTTCAGATTCAAAATTCAAGATTTCATAACTCTTAATTTTTAATTCTTAACTTTTAATTTTTAATTCATAATTCATAAACGTTCAATATTATGCAATTCAAAGATCAGGAAGTATGGTTTGTTACAGGAGCGCAACTCCTGTACGGGGGCGACGCGGTAGTAACCGTCAATGCCCATTCGGAAGAAATGGTCAAAGGGCTGAATGACGCGGGACTACTCCCCGTAAAAGTGGTTTATAAAGGAACTGCCAATTCATCGCCCGAAGTGGAGAAAATATTCAAAGAAGCCAATACGGATGAAAAATGTATCGGTGTGATCACCTGGATGCACACTTTTTCTCCTGCCAAGATGTGGATCAGAGGTTTACAAAATTTCAGGAAACCGTTAATGCATCTACATACCCAGTTTAACAAGGAGATACCCTGGAATGAGATCGACATGGATTTCATGAACCTGAACCAGTCAGCACACGGCGACCGTGAATTTGGACATATTACAAGCCGTTTGCGAATGCCCCGCAAGGTTTTGGTTGGCTATTGGAAAGATGAAGAGACGCTGCGGAAAATTGCGTCATGGATGCGGGTTTGTGCCGGTTGGGCTGACGCTCAAGGGATGTTGATCATCCGCTTTGGAGATAATATGAACAATGTGGCTGTAACGGACGGAGACAAGGTAGAAGCGGAAATACGTCTGGGATACCATGTCGACAATGCACCTATCGCAACCCTGGTTCCGTATGTGGAAGCAGTTACAGATGACGAAATCGATGCCCTTGTTTCCGAATATGCACAAATATACGACTTTGCCGATGATTGCAGGAAAGGCGCCGAAAAACATCAGTTTGTACGCGATGCCGCAGCACAGGAAATAGGATTGCGCCGTTTCCTCCAGGATAAGGGTGCCAAAGCCTTTACAACCAGCTTTAACGAGTTGGAAGGCATGAAACAGTTGATGGGGTTCGCTTCTCAACGACTGATGGCCGAAGGCTATGGATTTGGAGCGGAAGGCGACTGGAAAACTGCTGCCCTTGTACGTACCATGTGGGTAATGGGCCAGGGTTTACCCGGTGGACAATCGTTCCTCGAAGATTATACCCTGAATTTCGATGGGGAGAACAGTACCATCCTGCAATCGCATATGCTCGAGATCAATCCCGATATTACAGGAACGAAACCACGCATTGAAGTGCATTTCCTTGGGATAGGTGATGCCCGTACCTGTGCCCGTCTGGTATTCCAGGCGCATGAAGGGAAAGGGGTGGCTGCCACTATCGTGGATATGGGTAACCGATTCCGCATGATTGTCAATGAGGTGGAAGTGGTAAAACCGCAAGCTTTACCCAAATTGCCGGTTGCCTGCGCATTATGGAAGCCAATGCCAAACTTGGAGGTCGGAGCCGGTGCATGGATATTGGCCGGAGGAACGCATCACACCAGTTTCTCTTTTTCAGTGACCACCGAAATGCTGGAAGATTATGCCGAAATAGCCGGTATCGAGCTGGTTACTATCGATAAAGATACAACTATCAACAACTTCAAGTTCGAACTCAAAGTCAATGAAGTTTACTATTTATTGAATAAAGCGCTGCAGTAAAAATAATTAATTTCCAATTTATGAAGAGAAATACATTCTTTCTTCCATTTGTATTTTTCCTCTTTGTTTTTTTACCGCAGGGTAAAGCTGCAGACCAATTACCGGAAAGGATCGGAGTACATGACCCGGTAATGGCCAAACAAGACGATACCTACTACCTCTTCACTACAGGTAGGGGTATCGCTGTCTGGTCATCGACCGACATGAAAACATGGAAACGGGAGAAAGCGGTATTTGCAGAAGCACCTCAGTGGGCTGTCGATGCTGTACCTACTTACCGGGGACATACCTGGGCACCGGATATCAGCTACCATAACGGATTGTATTATCTCTACTATTCGGTATCAGCCTTTGGGAAAAATACATCCTGCATGGGCGTGGTGACCAACAAGACGCTTCATCCCGATGATCCCGATTTTGAGTGGGTAGATCACGGAGCCGTTATCTGCTCTACGCCCGATGTCGATAATTGGAATGCAATCGATCCCAATCTTATTTTTGATGAAAACGGAGTTCCTTACCTGTTTTTCGGTTCGTTCTGGGATGGACTGCAGATGGTCAGGCTTACCGATGACCTCAAATCCTGCTATTCGGGTGAAGAGCCGGTTACCATTGCCTCACGCAAAAAAGAGAGACGACAGGAGAATCCGCCGGCAATCGATAACAATCCGGTGGATGCCGGAGGAAATGCGATAGAAGCTCCTTTTGTTTTCAGGAAAGACAACTACTACTACCTGTTTGCATCCATAGACTATTGTTGTAAGGGAGTGGAAAGTACCTACAAGATGATATACGGAAGGTCAGACAAGATCGATGGGCCCTATTATGACAAAGAGGGAAAAGATCTCCTTTTTGGTGGAGGGACAATCCTGATGGAAGGGGATGAAAACTGGCATGGTGTGGGACATAATGCGGTCGTCAGTTTCGACGGTGAAGATTATCTTGTATTCCATGGATACGATGCTAACGACGAAGGGCGGTCCAAACTGCGTATTTTCCGGCTCTCATGGGATCAGAGCCAGTGGCCCGGCGTAGAAGAGGCCATCTACTAAAATGGGTTGCTAAACCGGCCCCTAATTCAACACTTCAGTAGTGAATAAATCAGACAAAACAAACTAAAAATAAAAAGGATAAGAAGAGATGAGTAAATACGTCATAGGATTAGATTACGGCACGGACTCATGTCGTGCCATCATTGCCGATGCCTTGAGCGGTAAGGAAATATCTACCGCGGTGAAATATTATCCGCGTTGGAAACAGGGGAAGTATTGTGATCCCAAGACCAACCGTTACCGTCAGCATCCGCTCGATTATATCGAGGTATTGGAAGAGAGTATCCGGGAAGCTTTAACAAAAGCACCCGCAGGAACAGCAGAAAATGTAGTGGGGATGGCTTTCGATACTACAGGATCAACGCCTGTGTTTACTGACGAAGCAGGAATCCCGTTGGCTTTACGACCTGAATTTGCCGAAAACCCCAATGCGATGTTCGTTCTCTGGAAAGACCATACCTCCATAAAAGAGGCGGCCGAAGTAAACGAACTGGCAAAGAAATGGGAAATTGATTATACCGCCTATGAAGGAGGTATTTATTCCTCCGAATGGGTATGGGCCAAGATGCTGCATATTCTGCGTGAAGATGAGCAGATAAGGAAAGCGGCTTATTCATGGGCTGAACACTGTGACTGGATGCCTGCGCTGATCACCGGGAACTCCAAACCGGAAACGATGCCGAGAAGCCGTTGCGCTGCAGGACATAAAGCGATGTGGCATGCTTCGTGGGACGGACTGCCTTCCGAAGAGTTCCTGACGGCGCTGGATCCGCTGCTTGCCGGCTTCCGTTCTCATTTGTATAAAGAAACCTACCCGAGTAATGTAAAAGTAGGATACCTGACTCCCGAATGGGCCGAACGGCTGGGATTGACTACCAAAGTGGCCGTGGCCGTGGGAGCGTTCGACTGCCACATGGGTGCTGTAGGAGCACAGATCAAGCCGGGAGATTTCGTACGTGTGATCGGGACATCCACCTGCGATATCATGGCGGTGCCTTATGAGGAGATCGGCGACAAATTGATCCCGGGTATCTGCGGACAGGTAGACGGGTCGGTGATCCCGGGAATGGTCGGACTGGAAGCCGGGCAATCAGGCTTCGGCGATATTTACGCCTGGTTTAAACAGGTATTGGAATGGCCTCTTACACAGCTCGTTTCGAAATCGAACCTGCTGGATATGGAGACTAAAGAAAAGCTGATTACAGAAATCGCAGATGCGATCATCCCCGAATTGACCAGGGAAGCCGAAAAAGTGCCGCCCGGCGAAAGCACCCTTATCGCTACTGACTGGATGAACGGACGTCGTACACCCGATGCCAATCAACTGTTGACAGGTTCTATTTGTGGATTGACGTTGGGAAGCACCGCACCGCTGATCTTCAGGGCACTGGTAGAAGCAACTGCTTACGGTTCCAAAGCGATCGTCGATCGTTTTCTGGAAAATGGTGTCGAGATCAAAGAAGTGATCGGTATAGGCGGTATCTCTTTAAAATCTCCTTTTGTGATGCAGACATTATCCGATGTGTTGGGTATGCCGATCAAAGTGGCAAAGACCGAGCAGGCATGCGCCTTCGGAGCCGCTATGTTCGCAGCCGTTGCAGCAGGTGTATATGAGAAAGTGGAGGATGCCCAGGATGCGATGGGACAAGGATTTGCTTTCGAATACCATCCGAACGCTGAAAATCACGCCGTATATATGGAGTTGTATAAGAAATACCAACAAATCGGCAAGTTCACTGAAAACTAACTGTTTCGTTAATCGAATATATACTTAAAAAAACATCTTATGAATTGGAATTCACATGAATTTATTTGGCTGGATTGGTTAATTATCGTTATTGGAATTTTAGCTGTAACCTGGGCTGTATGGCGTTCTATACAGAAAGATAAACGTTCGCAACAAGGTCCTGACAGTGAAGATTACCTGTTTGGTAAAGGTGAGCCATGGTATATTATTGGTGCGGCTATCTTTGCCGCCAATATCGGTTCGGAACACCTGGTAGGCCTTGCCGGTACCGGTGCAAAGGCAGGAGTCGGTATGGCACACTGGGAAATGCAGGGATGGATGATACTCATCTTAGGGTGGCTTTTTGTACCCTTCTATCAACTGTTGAATATTAAGATGGGAAAGATCATCACAATGCCCGATTTCCTTAAATACCGCTACACACCTACAACCGGTTCGTGGCTCTCTATCATTACACTTATAGCCTATGTGCTGACAAAGGTGAGTGTCACGGCATTCACCGGTGGTATCTTTATGCAAAGCCTTCTTGGCTTGCCTTTCTGGTTCGGGGCTATCGGCCTGATCGTTTTAACAGGGATCTTTACCGTCCTGGGTGGCATGAAAGGGGTGATGACGCTGTCGGCAATTCAAACACCTATACTGATCCTCGGTTCGTTCCTTGTGTTGTTTCTGGGATTGTCGGCACTTGGAGGCGGCAATATCGCTGAAGGTTGGACTGCAATGATTGAACATGCCAAAACGCTGAACGTAGGAGAAGATGGTGTCGCATACGGTACCAACCGTATGTTCCATTTCAATACAGGCGACCCGTTGTATGATGATTATCCCGGTTTTTGGGTATTTATCGGGGCATCGATCATCGGTTTTTGGTATTGGTGTACTGACCAGCACATCGTTCAACGTGTACTTGGACAACGTAAGGGAGAACCTGCTGACGTAGTGATGAAACGTGCACGCAGAGGAACCATTGCTGCTGGTTATTTCAAATTATTGCCTGTATTTATGTTTTTGATACCGGGGATGGTAGCCGCTGCATTGGCAGCACGTCCCGATAGCGGTTTCTCGTTAAGCGATCCTGATACCGCCTTTGGTTCCATGGTCAAGTTCGTATTGCCGGCCGGTGTAAAAGGGATTGTTACCATAGGCTTTATATCGGCATTGGTTGCCTCTTTGGCGGCTTTCTTCAATTCCTGTGCCACGCTGTTTACAGAAGACTTTTACAAGCCGATGTTCAAAAACAAAAGCGAAGCCACCTACGTTCTGGTAGGCCGCATCGCCACAGTCGTGGTTGTGATACTGGGTATTGTATGGATACCTATCATGATGAGTCTCGGCAGTCTTTACGATTATCTGCAAGGTATTCAGTCACTCCTCGCCCCCGCAATGGTGGCTGTATTTGCGTTGGGTATATTTTCCAAGAGAATTACACCAAAAGCCGGAGAGGCCGGGATGATAGTGGGTTTTATTATCGGAATGGTACGCCTGCTGACCAATATCTTTACCAATACAGGGAAAGATGTGATGACAGGCTGGTTCTGGGAAAACACTACCTGGTTCTGGCAAACCAACTGGCTTATCTTTGAGGTGTGGCTGCTCGTCTTTATCATGGGCATGATGGTTGTAGTATCATTTTTCACCCCGAAACCAACTGCTAAGCAAATTGAAGCGATCACTTTCACAGGCGATTACAAAGCACTTATCAGAAAAAGCTGGAATAAGTGGGATGTGATTGCTTCCCTTGGGGTAGTGGCTCTTTGTGCGTTATTTTATATTTATTTCTGGTAAAAACTCTTTTATCGACAAGCGGATATCCTATCCGGATTCCGCTTGTTTTTCTCAACTTTTGCATGTGAATCTGAAACATGAGCAACTGAAGCATTCGGCTTGCAAAAATCAAATTATTCAAGTTTCGCAAGTCTTATGATTGTAACTAAAACATCCGTCTGACGATATTTTGTGACCCATTATAGTTCTCATTTACTGAAAGAGTAGAACTCACTTCGTTCAAACAACTACTCTTTCTTACGTTCATCTCGAACTATGGGTCCCCACAAAATATCTAAAGGTCTCCGTTTTAGTTGTATACATTCTCAATTTACATGCGAAAGTTGAATCAAATTATTTATAAAAACCGTTCTGTAATGATAGTAATCGAGAAAAAAAGTAAAGCTTTAAAGATATTTTTTTCCCTGAGCATATTGCTATTCAATATTCTCTTTTTAAGAGCCAATGAACCCGATTCAGCATATATTTTTGCTTATGGTGATGAGAACGGAGAGGGATTGTATTTCGCATGGAGTATCGATCAGGATAACTGGCATACTATCGGCAACAAATACCCCTTTCTGAGATCTGACTACGGCAGATGGGGTTCTCAGAAAAGGATGTACGACCCGTTCCTGTTTCAGGCATCTGATGGGCAATGGCACTCCGTCTGGAGTCTGAATGATACGGATGGAGCCGTCGCTCATGCCGTCTCTTCCGATCTGGTATATTGGAAACCACAATCTTATCCGGTATTGATGCCCCATGGGAACTGCCTGAGACCTGAAATTTCCTGCGATGTGCAAAGAAAAGAATTTCATATTCTCTGGCATAGCGATAAACCCGAACAAGGAGTGTTTCACAGTTTTACCGGCGATTTCAAGCATTACTCGCCCGCCGCAAGAAACGACCAATTCGAAAGTGCCAGAAGGAATGTTTCCATCGCAGGCAGACAGCAGACCGGCACGCTCCATCACGTTTCATGGGCGGTGATCGACAGACTTATCCAGGCTCAGAGGCTGTCTGCTTATAAGCAGATTTTAAATGAGGAAAGAGTAGAGATGGATCACGGTCAGTTCAAGGAACCGGTCACTATTTCCATTTCACCGGATATCCGGAAAAAGAAATCGATCAGCGATTTATTGATCGGTATATTTTACGAGGATATCAACTATGCCGCCGACGGAGGGCTGTATGCCGAATTGGTTCAAAACCGCGGTTTCGAATATGCCTTGAGTGATAAGGAAGGTAGGGATAAGAACTGGAACAACCGTACCGCCTGGTCGGTAATCAATGCAGACACTTTTCTGATCGATACGGTCTCCCCTATTCACGTCAACAATAAACATTATGCCGTCTTACAGATTGAGAAAACAGGGGTTGCACTCGTCAATGAAGGATTTAACGGTATTCCGGTGAAAGCGGGTGAAAAATATGATCTCTCCCTGTTTGCCCGTAGCCCCGGGAAAACAAGAGGCCGTATTTTAGTACGGCTCACCGGAAAAGACGGTGAAATATACGGAGAAACTACTACACGTACAATCAGTACCGACTGGCAGAAACTGGAATCCGTTATTACGGCAACCCGTACTGCCAACGACGCCCGTATCGAAGTGATACCGCAACAAACGGGCCGGGTAGACCTGGATATGGTTTCCCTTTTTCCGCAGAAAACATTCAAAGGGCGCAAAAACGGGTTAAGAGCCGATCTGGCGCAAGCATTGGCCGACCTGAAACCCCGCTTCATGCGTTTTCCGGGCGGGTGCGTGGCGCATGGCGACGGGATCGGAAATATCTATCGCTGGGAGAATACCATCGGGCCGCTTGAAACGCGTAAGCCGCAACGTAATCTCTGGGGGTATCACCAGTCGTTCGGACTGGGCTATTTTGAATATTTCCAGTTCTGTGAAGATATCGGTGCCGAACCTATCCCCGTTGTGGCGGCAGGTGTTCCCTGCCAGAACTCCGCACACCATGGATGTGTGATCGGTGGACAGCAAGGGGGTATTCCCATGGAAGAGATGGATGAATATATCCAGTCCGTTTTAAATCTGATCGAGTACGCCAACGGCGATGCAAAATCCGAATGGGGCAGAAAAAGAGCGGAGGCGGGCCATCCGAAACCTTTCAACCTGAAATATATCGGAGTCGGTAATGAAGACCTGATCTCCGATGTTTTTGTGGAGAGGTTTACGATGATATATAATGCCATTAAGGCTAAGTACCCCGAAATAACGGTGATCGGAACAGCCGGTCCTTTCAGCGAAGGATCCGACTATGTGGAAGGTTGGGATCTGGCAACCGAACTGGGACTTGCCCTGGTCGACGAACATTATTACCAGCCGCCCGGATGGTATCTCAACAACCAGGATTATTACGACAGGTACGACCGCTCAAAAGCCAAAGTATATCTGGGTGAATACGCAGCCCATGTCCCGGGCCGCCATAACAATCTTGAAACAGCGCTCTGCGAAGCATTGCACCTGATCAATATCGAACGGAACGGGGATATTGTGGAGATGACGTCTTATGCTCCATTGCTGGCAAAAGAAGGATTCACGCAGTGGAACCCCGACCTGATCTATTTCAATAATACCGAAGTGAAGCCGACCGTTGGATATTATGTCCAGAAACTATTCGGACACCATTCCGGAAATGAATACATTTCCGGCAATATCATTCGTTCGGATAACCGGGAAGATATCGGAAAACGAGTTGCGTCCTCTTTTGTAATAGATAGCCAGACCAATGATCTGATCATTAAACTGGTTAATCTATTGCCTGTCCCCGTTTCTTCGTCGATTGATTTGTCGGACATAAAGATAGCCGACAGCCAGTCAGACTTAACAGTAATGAAAGGTAAACCGGACGATAAAACTGTCAGACCTGAAGAATCAAAACTGACCGTTTCCGGGCAACTCGAATATGAATTGCCGGCTTATTCTTTTTCGATAATTCGTATAAAAACGAATATATAGATTATTCAAGTTCCGCATGTGATTTTGAACTGTATGCAACTAAAGCGGAGACCTATAGCTGTTTTACGGGATACCCATAGCAGGCAGGGAACGTAAGGATAAATCATTTAATGATTAATTTGTTACTCATATCTGCAAGATTTTTCTATGGTCTCCGCCCGCAATTAATTATAATTTTGTAAATAGAATATGGATAAACAGAAATTAACACTACTGCTCTCTTTCGTATGTTTACTCGCAACATCGGCTTCCTGTAAATCCGGGCCAAAAGAAAAAGAGATGGCTGCCTACCTGCTTGTCTATTTCACCGATCCTACCCACAGCCTTTTTATGGCATTAAGTTCCGACGGATACACATTTACGGATGTGAATAACGGCCAGCCGGTGATTGGAGGCGACACTATCGCTACACAAAAGGGCATTCGCGATCCGCATATCACACGCGGCCCCGATGATGCATTTTACCTGGTAATGACCGACCTGCATATCTTCGGGCAACGTGAAGGCTATCGTACCACACAATGGGACCGTGACGGGGATATTCATGGATGGGGCAATAATCGCGGTTTTGTACTGATGAAATCATACGACCTTATCAACTGGACGCGTAGCAGCGTATTGGTAGAGGAGCAGTTCCCTCATCTTAACGTTTCCTGCGCATGGGCGCCGCAAACCATCTACGACGAAGCGGAAGGAAAAATGATGCTCTATTTTACCATGCGGCTTGATGGTGGTAAGACAAAAATGTATTATGCTTATACTGATGATGATTTTACAAAACTCGTTTCGGAACCAAAGTTGATTTTCGAGTATCCCGACCCAGAGATCCAGGTGCTGGATGCCGATATAACACCCTTGCCTGACGGACGGTTCGTCATGACTTATGTCGCACAGGACGGACCCGCGGGAATTAAGATGGCCGTTTCGGATAAAATCAACAGTGGTTACGTGTATCAGCCGGAACAGATCGATTTTGAACCGGCCTCCTGCGAAGCGCCGAATGTCTGGAAACGTATCGGAGAAGATAAATGGGTACTGATGTACGATATATTCAGTATCAATCCGCATAATTTCGGCTTTGCCGAAACATCCGATTTCGTAAACTTCACCCATCTGGGACGATTTAATGAAGGTGTAATGAAGACAACCAACTTCAGTTCGCCCAAGCATGGGGCGGTGATCCAGGTCTCCAAAGAGGAAGCGCAAAGGCTGGCCGCCCATTGGGATTTGCAAATGGAGTTCTGATAGAAGATTGCACTATACACCCCAACTTAGGTATGCAACTTGCAAAACTTGAATAACGATAGAAAAAACAGGATGAATAGAAAAAAACTCAACTGGATACTACTTTGTTTTATCTGCTTCTCTTTTGCGAATGCCCAGATAAATCCGCAGATAGAATATTTCAGGTTACAGGATATCAGACTTTTGGAAAGTCCTTTCAGGCACGCGGAAGAATTAAACAAGCAATATCTGCTGGAGATGGATGCCGATCGGCTCCTTGCGCCTTTTCTGAGAGAAGCCGGCCTGCCACAGAAAGCCGAGAGCTATACCAACTGGGAAAATACCGGACTCGACGGGCATATCGGAGGACATTACCTCTCCGGACTGTCGCTGATGGTTGCATCTACCGGAGATAGACAGATCAAGAGCCGGCTGGATTACATGCTCGCTGAATTAAAACGGTGTCAGGATGCGAACGGTAACGGCTATATCGGAGGCGTACCCGGTGGAAAAGCGATATGGGAAGAGGTTGCTGCAGGAAATATCCGTGCCGGCGGGTTCGACCTGAACGGTAAATGGGTGCCGCTCTACAATATCCATAAGACCTACGCAGGACTGAGAGACGCCTGGCTGGTGGCAGGGAATGAAGAAGCGAAGGAGATGTTGATAAAAATGACCGATTGGGCAATCACGCTTGTTTCCAGATTATCGGAAGAGCAATTACAGGATATGCTTCGCAGCGAACACGGCGGATTGAACGAAACCTTTGCCGACGTGGCAGCCATTACGGGTGACGAAAAATACCTCGAACTGGCACGAAAGTTTTCCCATCAATTGATATTGGAACCTTTGCTTCACCATCAGGATAAACTGACCGGAATGCACGCCAACACCCAGATACCGAAAGTACTGGGTTTTAAACGTATTGCAGACCTCGAGGGCAATGAATCGTGGGAAGAGGCAGCCCGTTTCTTCTGGGAAACGGTAGTGGAAAACCGGTCGGTATCCATCGGGGGAAACAGCGTTTCCGAACATTTCAACCCGGTGGACGATTTCTCACGGATGATTAGCAGCATTGAAGGCCCCGAAACATGCAACACCTATAACATGTTGCGGTTAACTAAAATGTTGTATCAGACATCAAAAGATAAGAAATATGTAGATTATTACGAACGTGCACTCTATAATCATATCCTCTCTACCCAACATCCACATACAGGTGGATTCGTCTATTTCACGCAGATGCGTCCCGGACATTACAGAGTCTATTCGCAACCGCATACCAGCATGTGGTGTTGCGTGGGATCGGGGATGGAGAATCATTCGAAATACGGTGAGATGATCTATGCCCATACGGACAACGAGCTATATGTCAATCTTTTTATTCCATCCTCGTTACAGTGGAAGCAGCAGGATACGGAGATCATTCAGGAAAATAACTTTCCCTATGAAGCCTCCACGCAGATTAGCGTGAATCCCCGTAAACAGAAGCAGTTTACACTGTTATTGCGTTATCCCGGGTGGACTGAGGAAGGAAACGTAAAGGTCACGGTAAACGGGAAAGCATATCCTGTAGAGAACAGAAACGGATATATCCCTATAGACAGAAAATGGAAGAAGGGCGATAAGGTGGTAATGGAAATGCCAATGACCCTGAAAGCCGAGCAACTTCCGGATGGATCTGGTTACTATTCGTTCCTGTACGGCCCGGTAGTGCTTGCCGCCAAAACCGGCAGCGAAGATCAGACAGGACTGTTTGCCGATGACAGCAGAGGCGGACATATCGCACATGGAAAACAGATCCCGCTGAAAAATATGCCGTTATTAGTAGGGGATCCCGATAAGTTGACCTCTTATCTGTCTCCTGTGTCCGGTAAACCGCTGGCATTCCATTTGACAGGACTTTATCCGGAACAGTATGCCCGGGGTATGGAACTGGTTCCTTTTTTCAACCTGCATGAATCCCGCTATATCATTTACTGGCCGCAGGCAACCGAAGAGGAAGCCGGGAAAATCCGTCTTGAGCAGGAAAAACAGGAGGCAGAAAGATTGAAACTGGATGCTGTAACCGGAGACAGGGTAGTATGCGGCGAACAACAACCCGAATCGGATCACTTTATCGAGGCAGATAATTCGAAAACGGGTGTTTTTGAAGATACACGCTGGCGTGAAGCAAACGGATGGTTCAGTTATAAACTGAAGAACAGTGGCAGAAAAGCCCATTACCTCTATGTGGAGTATTTCGACAGGGATCGTTCCCGTAATTTCGAAATACTTGTCAATGATATACGGGTAAAGGGACTCTCGTTAACGGGCAATAAGGGAGGTGAGATGCAGAAGCTGATCGTTCCCATTCCGGAGAATATTTCCCAAAGCGAAACCCTCACTGTAAAATTCATGGCGATGCCGGGCAGTATGACGGCAAAGATCGCAGAAGTGCGGCTGCTTTCTCAATTTGTGGGAGAACCTGAATATGTCGCTTACCTGTTTGCCTATTTTACCGGTAACAGGGTGGAAGAAGAAGCCGTGAGGTATGCCATCAGCAGCAACGGCTACAATTATTATGCGCTGAACAATAACCAGCCGGTCATCGACTCGAAGAAAATCAGTTCGACCGGAGGCGTACGTGATCCCCATATTCTGCGGGGAGAAGATGGCAAGACCTTTTACATGGTGCTGACTGATATGACCTCATACAAAGGATGGGACTCGAACCGTGCGATGGTGTTGCTCAAGTCGTCCGACCTGATCAACTGGACATCAAACGTCATCAATATCCAGGAAAAATACGAAGGGCAGGAAGACCTGAAACGGGTATGGGCGCCGCAAACCATTTACGATCCGGAAGCCGGGAAATACATGGTATACTGGTCGATGAAACACGGAGACGGAGCTGATATCATTTACTATGCTTACGCCAATGACGATTTCACCGACCTGGAGGGAGAACCCCGTCCATTGTTCCTGCCTGAAAACGGAAAATCGTGTATCGATGGAGATATTATCCTCAAAGACGGTCTGTTCTATATGTTCTATAAGACCGAAGGACACGGCAATGGCATCAAACTGGCAACTACCCGTTCGCTGACCTCCGGGCAATGGACAGAGCATGAGGATTACAAGCAGCAGACGCCGGAAGCCGTCGAAGGATCAAGTGTATTCAAACTGATCGATTCCGACAAATATATATTGATGTATGACGTCTATATGAAAGGAGCCTATCAGTTCACCGAAAGTACCGACCTTATGAATTTCCAGGTAATCGACCATGAGATATCCATGGATTTCCATCCCCGGCACGGATCCATTATTCCTGTCACGCAAAAAGAGCTGGATGGCCTGATCGCGAAATGGGGTAAACCGGAAAAATTCTCTGCAAATATCCCCAACCCTGTACTGAAAGGATTTTTTGCCGACCCGTATGCCCTTTATTCCAACAAAACGAATAAATACTACATCTATCCTACCAGCGACGGATATAACGGCTGGTCGGGGACCTATTTCAAAGCCTTCTCCTCGGAAAATCTTTCGGAATGGAAAGATGAAGGTATTATCCTTGATCTGAAGAAGGATGTCACCTGGGCCGACAGGAATGCGTGGGCTCCCTGCGCCATCGAAAAAAAGACGAAAGATGGCTATAAATATTATTACTATTTTACGGCAGCACAGAAAATAGGCGTAGCGGTCGCCGATGATCCCGCCGGTCCGTTTGTCGATTCCGGTAAACCGCTGATCGACTTCAAACCCGAAGGTGTGAGAGGTGGACAGGAAATCGATCCTGATGTATTCTGTGATCCGGTAACAGGCAAAAATTATCTTTATTGGGGCAACGGTTATATGGCCGTGGCGGAACTGAACGACGATATGGTATCCATTAAAAAGAACACCATCAAAGTGATGACGCCCGACAATACATTCCGTGAAGCGATTCATCTGTTTTATCGGAACGGGATATATTATTTCCTCTGGTCGGAAGATGATACCCGAAGCGAGAATTACAGGGTACGTTACGCTACCTCAAAATCGCCACTGGGACCACTTACCATTCCTGAGAATAACCTGATCCTGTCGAAGTCCCCTGACGAAGGGATTTGGGGTACAGGTCATAATTCGACGTTAAAAATAAAAGATAAGGACGAATGGTATATTGTATACCACCGTTTTTTCCGTCCCGAAGGGATCAAGTGGGGAGATGCTGCCGGTTATCACCGTGAAGTATGTATCGACCGCATGGAATTCAACGAGGATGGGAGTATTAAACCGGTAGTGCCGACCGCAGTTGATAATTGACAATGGACAATGGAAAATTGAAAGTTGAAAGTTGAAAGTTGAAAATTAAGAAGTTGGAAAGTTAAGAAGAGAAGGAATAATGGAAAATCGATAATTGGTAATTGCTTATTGGTAATTTCCCAAATCCCAAATCTAAAACAGTCTTGGTTCTTGGTTCTTGAATCTTGGTTCTAAATATTTAAACAAATGAATAAATTTATCTCACTAATTCTCATCGGCCTCCTGGCCATATTGACAAGCAGTTGTAATAACAGGGAGAAAGGAACATTCGAGGTCGGACAGAATACCTTCCTACTGAATGGTGAACCTTTCGTGGTAAAAGCGGCAGAACTCCATTATCCGCGTATCCCACGGGAATATTGGGAACATCGTATTCAAATGACCAAAGCGTTAGGAATGAATACGATTTGCCTTTACATATTCTGGAATATCCATGAACAGGAAGAAGGACAATTCGATTTCACCGGGAATAACGATGTAGCTGCCTTCTGCAGGTTAGCCCGGAAACATGGGATGCATGTGATCGTGCGTCCGGGGCCCTATGTCTGTGCCGAATGGGAGATGGGGGGATTGCCCTGGTGGTTATTGAAGAAAAGCGATATCAAGCTTCGGGACAACGATCCCTATTTTCTGGAACGCACCCGACTGTTCATGAACGAGGTTAGCAAACAGCTCGCAGACCTGCAGATCACGAGAGGTGGTAATATCATCATGTTCCAGGTAGAAAACGAATATGGGGCATACGGCACCAATAAGGAATACGTGGCCAATATCCGCGATATAGTAAGAGACGCGGGATTGGATGAAGTACCTCTTTTTCAGTGTGACTGGAATTCCAACTTCGAGAACAACGCGCTCGACGACCTGTTGTGGACGATCAATTTCGGCACCGGGGCAAACATCGAAGACCAGTTCCGTCGCCTGAAAGAACTACGTCCCCAAAGTCCGCTGATGTGCAGCGAATTCTGGTCCGGCTGGTTCGACCATTGGGGAGCCAGGCACGAAACACGCAGTGCGGAAGCGCTGGTAGCGGGATTGAAAGAAATGCTGGATCAGAATATTTCATTCAGTCTGTATATGACGCACGGTGGGACAAGTTTCGGACACTGGGGCGGAGCCAATTTCCCCAATTTTTCACCTACGACCACTTCTTACGACTATGATGCTCCCATCAACGAATATGGCAGGGCAACAGAGAAATATTACCAGGTACGCAAACTGCTGGAACAATATCTTCCCGAAGGAGAACAGTTGCCTCCTGTTCCGGATTCGATACCCACCATTTCGATTCCTGAATTCGAATTGACCGAAAATGCAGTGCTATTCGACAATCTCCCGGAACCGGTACGCAGTGAAGAGGTAAGGTCGATGGAATATTTCGATCAGGGATGGGGAAGTATCCTTTACCGCACCAGGCTAAAAGAATCGGCTGTACGCCAGACGCTGGTGATTACAGAAGCCAATGACTGGACACAGTTGTTTCTCAATGGTGAACGGATCGCTACTCTCAGCCGCCTGAAAGGAGAAGGGACTGCCGTACTGCCGCCTGTGAAGGAAGGTGATGTGCTGGATATTCTTGTGGAAGCGATGGGACGCATGAATTTCGGTAAAGGAATATACGACTGGAAAGGGATTACAGAAAAAGTGGAACTTGTTTCTGAAAACGGAACAACGGAATTAAAAGGCTGGGAAGTATACAACATCCCGGTAGATTATACATTTGCAAAAGAGAAAAAATACAGGGAAGAGGCAAACAGTACCGGACATCCCGCTTATTACCGGGGTACCTTTACGCTGGATGAAACCGGGAATACCTTTCTCGATATGAGGAGCTGGAGTAAAGGGATGGTATGGGTGAACGGTTATGCTATCGGACGTTACTGGCATATCGGCCCCCAGCAAGCGTTATATGTACCGGGATGCTGGCTGAAGAAGGGTAAGAACGAGGTGATCGTGCTGGATATGGCTTCCCCGGAGAAGGCAACGCTGAACGGATTACGTGAACCTATTCTCGACAAACTCTCACTGCAAGGTTCCGCCTATGCACACCGGAAAGCGGGAGAAGAGTTAAATCTCGGCGGCGAGCAACCCTACTATGCCGATTCGTTTAAACCGGGGAACGGATGGCAGCATGTGAAATTCGGCAAACAGGAGCAGATCCGCTATTTCTGCCTTGAATCGCTCAATTCACACGGAGGAGACAATTATGCCGCCATTGCAGAACTGGAATTGCTGGGAGAAGACGGAAAACCCGTTTCACGTCAACACTGGAAAGTGGTGTATGCAGATAGTGAGGAAACCAACAACGCCAACAATATTGCATCCAATGTATTTGATCTGCAGGAATCAACCTTCTGGCATACCGATTATTCTACCCTTAATCCCGGTTATCCGCACCATATCGTCATCGATTTGGGTGAAGACAAAGTCATCAGCGGATTTTCATACCTGCCGCGTCCTGAATCGGGAAAACCGGGTATGATTAAAGATTACAGGGTATATGTAAAGAAAACACCTTTTAAATTAACTCCATAACATATTGAATATGAAGAAATATTTTTTAATCATTCTCTTATCGTGCATATGCATCAGTAGTATATCCGCACAACAAACCTACGAATTGGTTGTCAATGCAGGGAAGCCGGGAGCGGAGATACAGCCCACCATGTACGGGTTATTCTTCGAGGATATCAATTTTGGAGCCGACGGCGGTTTGTATGCCGAACTGATCAAAAACCGCTCTTTCGAATTCCCTCAATCGTTGATGGGTTGGAACAGTTTCGGCAAAGTGGAAGTACGCAGCGACGGCGCTCCCTTTGAGCGTAATCCTCACTATGTGCGTCTGAGCAACGCAGGACACGGCCATAAGCATACCGGACTGGAAAACGAGGGTTTCCGTGGGATCGGGGTGAAGAAAGATGCCGCATACCGTTTCTCGGTCTGGGCACGCTCCGGTAACGCTGCCGGACAAAAGATCAGGATCGAACTGATCGATGCCAGTAACAATCCTTTTGAACGAAAAGAACTGGCAATCGATTCCAGGGAATGGAAGAAATACGAGGTTGTGCTTACCTCACCAAAGGAAGAGTCAAAAGCTTCACTGCGTATATTTCTTACATCGGAAGGGCCGGTGGATCTGGAACATATCTCCCTTTTCCCCACCGACACCTGGAAAGGCAGAGAAAACGGCCTACGCAGAGATCTGGTAGAGGCGCTCAATGAACTGAATCCCGGTTTGTTCCGTTTCCCCGGCGGATGTATTGTGGAGGGAACTGACCTGGAAACGCGCTACAACTGGAAAAACTCGGTCGGCCCGGTAGAAAACCGTCCGTTGAACGAAAACCGCTGGCACTATACCTTTGCACACCGGTTATTCCCCGATTATTTCCAGACCTACGGAATGGGATTTTATGAACTGTTCCTGCTTTCCGAAGATATGGGTGCCGAACCGCTGCCCGTAGTCAATGTGGGATTATCCTGCCAGTACCAGAACGAAGGAGAACATTGCCATGTACCGGTGGGAGAATTGCAGGATTATATCCAGGATGCGTTAGACCTTATCGAATTTGCCAATGGCTCTCCCTCGACCACCTGGGGTAAGGTCAGGGCAGAAATGGGACACCCCGAACCGTTCAACCTGAAATTCATCGGTATCGGTAATGAGCAGTGGGGACCCGAATACCCTGCCCGACTGGAAAAATTTATCGATGCCATCCGTGCACAATATCCCGAAATAAAGATCATCGGAAGTTCCGGGCCACAAGCCGAAGGCAAGGATTTCGATTATCTGTGGCCGGAGATGAAACGGTTGAAAGTAGACCTGGTGGATGAACATTATTACCGTTCGCCGGAATGGTTCCTGAAACAAGCCGCACGCTACGATTCCTATGACCGTAAAGGCCCAAAAGTATTCGCGGGTGAGTATGCCTGCCATCCGCAAAACAGGAAGAACAATTTTGAATCGGCATTGTGCGAGTCAGCATTTATGACGGGACTGGAACGGAATGCCGACATTGTCCATATGGCGACTTATGCCCCTCTGCTGGCACATGTGGATGCATGGCAGTGGCGTCCCGACCTGATATGGTTCGATAACCTGCGTTGTGTACGTACGCCCAATTATTATGTACAGAAGCTATACGCACACCATGCGGGTACCAATGTATTACCGCTTACATGGAATAAGAGAGCCCTTACGGGACAAGACGGGTTGTATGCCTCTGCCGTAATCGATACCAATAAGAAAGAGATCATCGTGAAGTTAAGCAACGTATCGGAAGAAAACAAAGAGATACGGATCAGCTTAGAGGGATTAAGCCGCAGGATGAAGATACAACCGGAAGCACAGGCGATCCTGTTGAAGGGGGAAGCGGACAAAGAAAATACGCTGGACAATCCTGATGCCATTGTACCTGTCGATTCTTCCGTTTCTGTCAACGGAACGGTATTGCAAACGACAGCAGAAGCAGGTTCATTCAATCTGTATAGGATTGCCTATACAGACTAGACTAACAGGTGGATAAAAAACTGCAGGGGCGATCAAAACGGTCGCCCCTGCTTTCATTTTTTAATTATTGAATCGTTAAATCGTTGCACTGTTAAATCATTCCTACTTCCCGAAAAATCGGGACAAGTTGTTCCAACTTCCCGGGATCAAAAACACCTTCCCACGTCTTCACTTAATCACCTTTCCACTTCTTTTCCAGATTCCGCTTCAACGCCCGCAGGAACTCCTGCGTAGTGAGATATGTACTGCGTGACGCATCGTTCCCGTAGACGAGGAGTGCCAGGTCTTTGGTCATCTCCCCACCTTCCACAGTCTCGATACATACCTGTTCCAGTTTTTCGCAGAAATCGATAAGCGGTTGATTGCCGTCGAGCCGTCCCCGGTGCGCTAATCCACGTGTCCAGGCAAAAATAGAAGCAATAGGATTGGTACTGGTCTCCTTACCCTGCTGATGCTGGCGATAGTGCCGCGTCACCGTACCATGTGCCGCTTCGGCTTCCACCGTTTTACCGTCGGGTGTCACCAATACGGAGGACATCATCCCCAGCGAACCGAAACCCTGCGCTACCGTATCGGATTGCACATCTCCGTCGTAGTTCTTACATGCCCATACAAATCCCCCGCTCCACTTCATGGCCGCAGCCACCATATCATCGATCAACCGATGTTCATAAGTGATACCGGCCTTCTCAAATTCGGCTTTGAATTCATTCTCATACACCTCCTGAAAAATATCCTTAAATCTACCATCATAGGCTTTCAGGATAGTATTCTTGGTAGACATGTAGAGCGGATATTTTTTGGTCAGCGCCATCTGGAAGGACGAACGGGCAAATCCGTAGATAGACTCGTCGGTATTGTACATCGCCATAGCTACCCCGTCACCCTTGAAATCATACACTTCCCAGCTTTGTGTTTCACCCTCTTCGTTGGTGAACGTAAGGCGGAGTGTACCTCTCCCCCTGATAACCTTATCCGTGGCCCGGTACTGGTCACCAAAAGCATGACGCCCGATGATAATGGGTTCAGTCCATCCCTGTACATAACGGGGGATATTGCTGCAGATGATGGGTTCGCGGAATACGGTTCCACCCACAATATTACGGATGGTTCCGTTGGGCGATTTCCACATCTGCTTCAGGCCGAATTCCTTCACACGCGCCTCATCCGGCGTGATGGTGGCGCACTTGATACCTACATTGTATTTTTTGATGGCCTCGGCAGCCTCTACCGTCACCTGGTCATCCGTAGCATCGCGATGCTGTATGCCGAGGTCGAAATATTTAATCTCCAGATCGAGATAGGGTAAGATCAGTTGTTCTTTGATAAATGACCAGATGATACGGGTCATCTCATCGCCGTCCAACTCAACAATTGGATTATTTACTTTTATTTTTTGCATGGAATGGGGGTTATCGTTCATTCATCGGGATAAAGGATTGTCTCTCACGCACGTTTTTGTATGCCGGACGGATCAGGCGTTTGCTGGTGAAATTCATCTCCTCGATCCGGTGAGCCGACCAACCCACGATACGTGCCATGGCAAAAAGCGGCGTAAACACCTCCGGGGGTAATCCGAGAGCATCGTACACAAATCCCGAATAGAAGTCCACGTTGATACATGTCCGGGCCTTGGCCGTACTCTTCTTGAAGCCAAGAAATACCTCTACGGCACGTTCTTCTATCAACTCCATAAAGGCGAACTCCTCTTCACGGCCTTTTTCCTTAGCCAGATCACGCGCCATCTCTTTCAATAGTATGGCACGCGGGTCACTGATCGTATAGACGGCATGGCCGATACCATAGATAAGACCGGTACGGTCGTATGCCTCTTTATTCAATATTTTTGTCAGATACTCGTCTATCTGTGACTGGTTTGTCCAGTCTTTTACATTTTTCTTCATGTCTTCCAACATGCCTTGCACCTTGATGTTGGCTCCTCCATGGAGCGGCCCTTTCAATGAACCGATACCTGCAGCAATGGCAGAATAGGTATCCGTTTCGGTCGAGCTAGTGACACGTACCGAGAAAGTGGAGTTATTTCCTCCTCCATGTTCCGCATGAAGTACCAGCGCCAGGTCAAGAATTTTCACATCAAGTTCCGTATAACTGTCACGCCCCTTCATCATATATAAGAAATTCTCCGCAACCGAACGGTCTTCATAAGGATGACGGATATGCAGGGAACGTCCCATCTGGTCATGCCTCAACACCTGATATGCATAGGCGATAATGGTAGGAAATTTGGCAATCAGGTTGATTGACTGGCTGACAAGATTTTCAGGAGAGATATCATCCGGATTTTCATCATAGGTATAGAGTTCCAGCACGCTCCTGGCCAGGATATTCATAATATTCCCTCCCTTCAGGGCCATAATATTCATCGTGGCCCTGTGATTCAACGGCATCGTCTGTGCAATCAGTTGCTCCACAGCTTTTAGCTCTTCACTATTGGGAAGGCGACCCGACAAAAGCAGAAAAGTAGTTTCCTCGAATCCCAGACGGTTTTCCTGTTGTACACCCTTCACCAGTTCCTCCACATCCATTCCGCGATAAAAAAGTTTACCCGGAACAGGGGTCAAGGTGCCGTCAGGCTGACGTTCATAACCTACTACATCTCCTACACGTGTAAGTCCGGCAAGTACTCCCGAGTGATCTTCATTGCGAAGGCCGCGCTTCACACCCATCTTAGTAAAAAGATCCTTGTCGATATTGCTTGTGAAGGCAACGGAGTCCGACAATGTTTTTCTCAATTGTTCATTATCCATAGTGATATATTTTGTTTATTATATACTTACTTAGCTTGACGAAAACGTTCTTAAATGGCGACAGAGTAACGGTATCCTATCTTTTTAACACTCTTTCGCCTGGCTTTGTTTACAGAAGTAAACATTTTCACAAATTTTCAATCACTTTGCGGGAAAAATCGGATGTTGACAATGGTTTTCCGTTTTCCATAAACCGCGCCAGATCAGAAGTCCCATACCCATTTTCGAAAAGTACCTCCAACGCGGAAGTGATCAGATCACCTGCTTCTTTCCATCCCATATATTCCAACATCATTACTGCTGAAAGCAGCATGGAACAGGGATTCGCCTTGTCTTTCCCGACAATATCGGGGGCAGTGCCATGTGTCGCCTCAAAAATAGCATGTCCCGTATGGTAATTAATATTAGCACCTGGTGCGATACCAATACCGCCTACCATAGCCGCTAACTGGTCGGAAATATAATCGCCGTTCAGGTTGAGTGTCGCAATCACCGAATACTCTTCTGGTTTAAGAAGTGTGTTCTGAAGAAACGCATCGGCAATTACATCCTTGATAAAGACCTTTCCCGATTCAATCGCATGGTTATAAGCTTCCACGGCTTTTTCCAATCCCTGTTCAGCCTTTATCTTATTGAAAATATTCTCTGTAAATGTCTGATCGGGAAATTCACGTTCGGCAAGAGCATAGCCCCATTTTTTGAAACCACCTTCGGTAAATTTCATGATGTTTCCCTTGTGTACCAGGGTCACTGAAGGTAAACGATGTTCCAGGGCATATTCGATAGCCGCCCTCACCAACCTCTCCGTCCCTTCCACGGAGACGGGCTTTACTCCCAGTGAGGTGGTCTCCGGAAAACGGATTTTCCCTACCCCCATCTCTTCCTGCAGAAATTTTAATACCTTCTTCAACTCCGGTGTACCGGCCGCCCACTCGATACCGGCATAGATATCTTCCGTATTCTCCCGGAAAATGGTAACATGCACTTTCTCGGGATGTAATAATGGTGTAGCCACTCCTTTGAACCATCGCACAGGGCGGAGGCATACATAAAGGTCTAATTCCTGGCGTAGTGCCACATTGAGGGAGCGTATCCCCTCTCCTACAGGCGTGGTGAGTGGCCCCTTTATTCCCACCAGGCAGATGCGAAAGGCCTCCATAGTTTCATCCGGTAACCAGTTTCCCACTTTATTGAAAGCTTTTTCTCCGGCCAGTACTTCCTTCCATCCAATTTTTCGTTTTCCCCCGTATGCCTTGTCGACAGCACTATTAATAATCCTCTGTACATGGATTGATATCTCTTTTCCTATTCCGTCGCCTTCAATAAAGGGAATAACGGGATGATCGGGTACGACAAGCCGGCCGTTCTGACGGGTTATATACATGCAAGGAGCATCTGAATAATCAGACGCAGTATTATTATTACGGGTTCCATTTACCATAAATAAAGTAGGTTTAAAGGTTATTTATTCATGGCATTCAGCGCACTTCCTGCTTTGAACCAATCAATTTGTTGTTCGTTATAGGTATGGGCGACTTCAAAAGTATCTTTTGTACCATCAGCATGAAGCAACTCCACAGTCAGATTTCTACCGGGAGCAAACTCTTTTAATCCTTTCACGCTGATCTTATCCCTTTCCTGGACTTTATCATAATCCTCCTTGTTGACAAAGGTAAGCGCCAGCATGCCCTGTTTCTTCAGGTTAGTCTCATGAATACGGGCAAAGGATTTAACCAGGATTACCTTCACATTGAGATGCCGCGGTTCCATGGCAGCATGCTCACGGCTGGAGCCTTCACCATAATTTTCTTCGGCCACAACGACAGAGCCGACTCCTTCTACTTTGAATTTCCGGGCCAGTACCGGTACGGGAGAATAGCCCATAGTTCCGGGATCAAGCACGGAATTGGTCTCATCATTGAAAGCATTCACCGCTCCGATCAACATGTTATCCGAGATATTATCGAGATGTCCGCGGAAACGGAGCCATGGCCCGGCCATGGAAATATGGTCGGTAGTACATTTTCCTTTTACTTTGATAAGCAACGGCAATCCTGTATAGTCCTCACCATTCCACGCAGGGAAAGGCTCCAGCTTCTGCAACCGGTTCGAATTGGGATCAATGGACACCTGTACACTGCTTCCGTCTTCGGATGGTGCCAGGTATCCCGCATCTTTTACATCATATCCTCCGGGCGGCATTTCAAAACCGGTCGGTTCAACCAGTTTCACCCACTCTCCTTTTTCATTTTGAAGGGTATCGGTCAGCGGATTGAAACAGAGGTCACCGGCGATAGTCAACGCAGCAACCAATTCGGGAGACGTTACAAATGCATGGGTATTGGGATTACCGTCGTTCCGTTTCGCAAAGTTGCGGTTAAACGAAGTCACGATAGAATTGGGACGGTCTTTTACATCATCCTCACGCTTCCACTGCCCGATACAGGGACCACACGCATTGGCAATAATAGTAGCGCCCGCCGCTTCGAAGACTTCGAGGATACCGTCACGTTCAGCCGTATAACGGATCTGCTCTGAGCCGGGGTTGATAAGAAACTGTGCTTTCACCGGTACACTCTCATCTCGTGCCTGCTTTACTATGGAAACCGCCCGGGTAAGATCCTCATACGATGAGTTGGTACATGAACCGATTAATCCTACCTCCATTTTTTGCGGGTAGTTATTCTCTTTCACGGCTTTGCCGAATTCCGAAATAGTATAGGCTGCATCAGGTGTAAACGGTCCGTTGATATGGGGTTCCAGAAGAGAAAGATCTATTTCGATCAACTGGTCATAATATTTTACAGGATCGGCAACGACTTCCGGATCCGGTTGCAGGTGTTCCATGATCCTGCGGGCTTCGTCGGCTACCTCTTTTCTTCCGGTACTTTCCAGATAGGCTGCCGACTTTTCGTCGAACGGGAAGATAGAAGTGGTAGCCCCCACTTCGGCTCCCATATTGCAAATGGTTCCCTTCCCCGTGGCGGAGAGCGATTCCGTTCCTTCACCGAAATATTCGATAATGGCATTGGTTCCCCCTTTTACAGTAAGAATACCGGCCACTTTCAATATCACATCCTTGGGTGCACTCCATCCCGATAGCTTTCCGGTAAGTTTCACACCGATCAGTTTCGGCATTTTCAACTCCCACGGCAAGCCGGCCATCACATCCACTGCATCGGCACCGCCTACACCAATGGCTATCATACCCAGCCCACCTGCATTAGGGGTATGCGAATCGGTACCCACCATCATTCCACCCGGGAAAGCATAGTTTTCGAGTACCACCTGATGAATGATCCCGGCACCGGGTTTCCAGAAGCCAATTCCATATTTGTTGGAGACATCGCGGAGGAACTCATATACTTCCCTGTTAGTTATATTGGCTGTATCCAGATCGGTTTCAGCATTCTTATATGCCTGTATCAAATGGTCACAGTGTACAGTGGAAGGTACCGCTACATTGGTTCGTCCGGAATTCATCAACTGAAGTAACGCCATCTGTGCGGTAGCATCCTGCATCGCCACGCGATCGGGAGCGAAATCCACGTAATCGCCGGCACGTTGGTAATTTTTCACCGGGACTCCGGGCCAAAGATGTGCAAAGAGGATTTTTTCAGTCAAAGTCAAAGGCCGTTGTAAAACATCTTTTGCCTGTTGTATCTTCTCAGGAAGATGTTCGTAGACCTTTCGAATCATGCCAATGTCAAAAACCATAAGGATAGAGTATTAAATATATTGTTTTTTAATTCAAAAATAAAACCAGCTGTTCCGCACCGCTATTCAACTTTTTAACAAATACTCTTCTGTAAATGTTCGGCTAATTCAGAGAAACTTATCGCGGTTATCTCATAAATAAAATCTATATCCCGAATCGGACTATCAGAATGAGGAATTGAATACCGAATACTTTGGTCGCTTAATAACGTCTAAACCATGAGTAAGTTCAAAAAAACTTTTACTTATCTCAAAAATAATCTTAACTTTGTCATCAAATTGGATGTAAGAGATAAGGATCATTTTACCATTGTTTCATGATCGAACACGAAGGAATTATTGAGAAAATCAGCGACAATCAGGTGACCGTACGTATCCTGCAACAATCGGCTTGTAGTGCATGTCATGCCAAAGGGGTCTGCATGGCTGCCGACTCGAAAGAAAAGCTGGTCGAGGTAATCGACTTTTCCGGCCGGTTCCATGAAAATGAACGGGTGATTATCGAAGGAAAAGAATCAATGGGTCACAAGGCTGTTTTCTGGGCATTTGTTCTTCCGCTGATTATACTCATTTTAACGCTTATCCTCACTTTATCGTTATGGAACTTCAATGAAACGGAAGCGGCGATCACTGCGATGGTTGCTCTTATCCCCTACTACCTGATCCTTTATCTTCTGAGAAAAAAAATGGCAAACTCGTTTCAATTCAGCTTGAAAAAGTGGGAAAACTGATGTGATGATTTACCAATGTAATGATGTGATGATTATAATCAACAAATCTGCTAATTATATAACATGAGTGTATTACTTACAGCCGTTGTAACGTTAGGTGTGATTGGTGCCGGTAGCGCTGCCATATTGTACCTGATTGGGCAAAAATTCAAGGTAGAAGAAGATCCTCGCATACAGGAGGTTCAGGATGCCTTACCCGCTGCCAATTGTGGGGGATGCGGGTTCCCCGGATGCGCATCGTTCGCATCGGCCTGCGTAAAAGCCGACACGTTAGAGGGACTCAATTGTCCCGTAGGAGGCCAGGCGACCATGGACAAAGTGGCCGAGATTCTGGGGCAGGCCGCCCCGGTAGCTGTGAAAAAGATAGCGGTGGTGCGCTGTAGCGGGACATGTGAGCACCGTCCCCGGACTAACCTCTACGATGGAGTTTCCAACTGTACTATTGCCGCAGCACTTTACGGTGGAGATACCGGATGCTCTTTCGGCTGTCTCGGCCTGGGCGACTGCGAAGAGTCCTGTACTTTCGACGCCATCCACATCAATCCGGAGACCATGCTTCCCGAAGTGGTGGAGGACAAATGTACTGCTTGCGGAGCCTGTGTGAAAGCATGTCCGAAAGACATTATCGAACTACGTAAACAGGGACCCAAATCACGGCGGATCTATGTGAGTTGCGTGAATGAAGAAAAAGGAGGCGTAGCCCGCAAGTCATGCGAAGTAGCATGCATAGGATGCAGCAAATGTCAACAGGTTTGTCCGTTTGAAGCCATTACCATCGAAAATAACCTGGCTTATATTATTGACGACAAATGCCGGCTCTGCCGTAAATGCGTACCGGTCTGCCCCACCAATTCCATCTTAGAGTTGAACTTTCCACCCCGGAAAGATAAATCACCCAAAGAGGAAAAAGCTACAGTTGACGCATAAGATTTAAGGATATTATATATGTTAAAAACGTTCAGAATTGGCGGTATTCACCCGAAAGAACAGAAAGTCTCTGCCGGAAACGCAATACAACCCATTGCTATTCCCAATCAGGTAATTATTCCGCTGAGCCAACACATCGGTGCTCCCTGCCAACCCGTGGTAAAAAAAGGCGATACCGTGAAGGTGGGGACTCTTATCGGCAAGATCGTAGGATTCGTTTCGGCCAATATCCACTCATCCGTATCGGGTACCGTGTTAAAATTCGATAAAGCAATCGATGCAAGCGGGTACAGGCGCGATGCCGTATTCATCAAAGTGGAAGGTGATGAATGGGAAGAATCGATCGATCGCTCAACTGATCTTAAAAAAGAGTGTAACCTCTCATCCAGGGAGATCCTCGACAAGATTGCCGCTGCCGGAATTGTCGGTATGGGTGGCGCTACTTTTCCTACCCATGTAAAACTGACTCCTCCTCCGGGATCCAGACCAGAAATACTAATCATCAATGGTGTGGAGTGTGAACCCTGGCTTACGTCCGATCACCGGCTGATGATGGAAAGAACAGAGGAGATCATGGTGGGGATCACCATCGTGATGAAAGCATTGAACGTGGACAAGGCCATCATAGGTATTGAAAACAATAAGAAAGACGCTATCGAAAAATTCGGGAAATGTGCAGAAACATATCCCGGTATCAGTGTGGAAGCGCTGAAGGTACAGTATCCGCAGGGAGGGGAGAAACAGTTGATCGACGCACTGATCGGACGACAGGTGCCAAGCGGTGCCCTACCCATTTCAGTAGGCGTAGTGGTACAGAACGTAGGAACTGTTTTAGCTATTTATGAAGCAGTGCAGAAGAATAAACCATTGATTGAACGGATAGTAACTGTCACCGGAAAGGATGTAAAACAACCGTGCAACATCCTCTCACGGGTGGGTATCCCGGTCGGTAACCTGATCGACGCTGCCGGAGGATTGCCGGAAACTACCGGCAAGATTGTCAGTGGTGGCCCCATGATGGGAAAAGCGCTGGCAAACACCGATGTACCGGTAACTAAAGGTACTTCGGGCATATTGGTCATCCCCACATTGGAAGCAAAACGGAAAGCAATGAAAGATTGTATCCGTTGCTCCAAATGTATAAGTGTTTGCCCGATGGGTCTGAATCCTACCCTGCTGATGAACCTGACAGAGTTCGAGGTATGGGACGAAGCGGAGAAACACCGTATCACCGATTGCATTGAATGCGGCTCGTGCAGTTACACCTGTCCCGCAGACCGCCCGCTGCTTGATTATATCAGACTGGGTAAAGGCAGAGTAAACACAATCATCAGGAATAGAAAAACTAACGCTTAGAGTAACTTTAGATATGAAGAACAAACTGGTTGTTTCCCCTTCACCTCATATACACAGCGGGGACACGATTGAAAAAAACATGTACGGGGTGCTTATTGCACTTATTCCGGCGTTCCTGGTCGCTTTATATGTCTTCCGGCTCGATGCATTGATCATTACCGCTTTGGCTGTGCTTTTTTGCGTGGGATTTGAATATCTCATCGTAAAATATATTATGAAGAAAACACCTACCGTGCTCGACGGTTCGGCTATCATTACCGGTGTATTACTGGCGTTCAACGTACCATCCAACCTGCCGGTATGGATACTGGCATTGGGATGCCTGTTCGCCATCGGTGTGGTAAAATTGTCTTTCGGAGGACTGGGTAATAATATCTTCAACCCCGCCATCGCAGGACGTATATTCTTGCTGATCTCATTTCCGGCACAGATGACCGTCTGGCCGGCACCCGATATTGCCGGTGCAGTCGATGCCGTCACATCGGCGACCGTATTGGGCAACCTGAAGTCGAATCCGGAACTGCTACCATCTTTACAAACGATGTTTTTTGGTACCGAAGCCGGTTCCATCGGTGAGATGAGTGCCCTGGCACTGCTTCTCGGCTTAGGCTGGTTGCTCTGGAAGAAGGTCATCACATGGCATATCCCTGTCTCTATTATGGTTACTGTAGCCATTTTTACAGGGATAATCTATATTTTTAACCCCATCCCGCTCTACAACCCGCTGATCCATCTCTTTTCGGGAGGATTGATGCTGGGTGCGGTCTTCATGGCGACCGACTATGTAACGTCGCCCATGACAAAAAAGGGAATGCTTATTTACGGTGTCGGAATCGGCTTTATCACCGTCGCCATACGACTTTGGGGAGCCTATCCGGAAGGGGTTTCATTCGCAATCCTGCTGATGAATGCCTTTACACCGCTGATCAACAATTACACAACGCCAAAACGATTCGGGGAGGTAGTGAAACATGGCTAAATTAAAATCATCATTCAAAAATATGTTCCTGTCGCTGTCGCTGATATGCCTTACGGTGGCTGTACTGCTGGCACAGGTGAATAAAATGACGGCAAAACCGATTGCAGACGCCAAAGCGATGAAATTGCAGAATGCCATCAGTGAAGTAGTGCCTGAATTTGACAACAACCCGACTGCAGAGGCGTTCACGATGCCTGACGGACAAGGCGACTCTCTACTGGTTTATCCCGCAAAAAAGGGGGATCAAATTGTGGGATACGCACTGAATAGCTTTTCCAATAATGGGTTTAGCGGAAATATACAGATCATGGTAGGCTTTGATATGGAACACAAGATCGTGAATTATTCGGTCTTGCAACACGCCGAGACTCCTGGATTAGGATCAAAGATGTCGGAGTGGTTCAGGGATGCTGCGAAACCGTCACAGTCGATCATCGGAAGAGACCTGTCTAAAGGTGCACTGGCCGTTTCGAAAGACGGAGGAGATGTAGATGCCATTACCGCGTCAACTATCACCTCAAGGGCATTTCTTGAAGCGGTCAACAGGGCTTATACCGCCTATCTGGAAAGCAAAAACGAAAACATGACCGGTACAGCCGCCCACTCCGGAACCGGTATTACGGAAACCACCCAATCGGACAGTTCGCCGGAAACAAATAATAACAACGAACAGGATACAACATCGCAGGAAGGAGGAAACAACAATGAATAATAACCTCAAAGTGCTTATAAATGGCATAATTAAAGAAAACCCCATTTTCGTGTTGCTTCTGGGAATGTGCCCCACCCTGGCAACCACCAGTTCGGCTATTAACGGGATGAGCATGGGATTGGCAACCATGTTCGTACTGGTCTGTTCCAACGCAGCAATCTCAATGCTGAAAAACGTGATCCCCGACATGGTACGTATTCCTGCCTATATCGTAGTGATTGCCACTTTCGTAACGATCATCGAGATGTTGATGAACGCCTATGTACCGGCATTGGCCGATAGTTTGGGAATATTTATCCCGCTGATCGTGGTGAACTGTATCGTACTGGGGCGTGCAGAGTCGTTTGCGTCAAAGAACGGCGTGATCTCATCGGTTTTCGATGGTGTAGGGATCGGACTGGGATTTACGTTTGCACTCTCATTATTGGGTGCTGTACGTGAATTACTGGGTACCGGAAAAATATTCTCACTGAATATCTATCCCGAGCAATTCGGCTCGTTGATATTTGTACTGGCACCAGGAGCTTTTATTGTGCTGGGATTTCTGATCGCTATTTTCAATAAACTTCAAAAGAAAGAAGCAACACCTATCTCCAAAAGCTAAATGAGCAGAGCCAAACTTGTTTGAGCTATGCCATAGCGAGAGATAGTCTAATTATATAGAAATTAACGCTCAAGCATTATGGAAATTATTGGAATCATTATTGTTGCTATATTTGTAAACAATGTAGTACTGGCCCAGTTCCTGGGTATATGCCCGTTCCTGGGTGTATCGAAAAAAGTAGATACTGCCATCGGTATGGGGCTGGCCGTTACGTTTGTACTGACTATCGCTACCATCGTCACATTCCTTCTGCAAAAAGGTATTCTGGAACCCTCAGGATTGGGATATCTCCAGACTATCTCTTTTATCTTAGTGATTGCCGCACTGGTACAGATGGTGGAGATCGTGCTCAAGAAAATATCTCCGTCACTCTATCAGGCGCTGGGCGTATTCCTGCCGCTAATCACCACCAACTGCGTGATCCTCGGTGTGGCGATTCTGGTGATACAGAAAGACTATAATCTTCTGGAATCGGTTATCTACGCAGTAGCTACCGCCATAGGATATGCCATGGCACTGATCATCTTTTCAAGTATCCGTGAGCAACTGGCGCTGACCAGGGTTCCCAAGGCAATGAAAGGGATTCCTCTCGCGCTGATCACCGCCGGCATCATGGCCATGGCGTTTATGGGATTCTCCGGCATCGACCAGGTGTTTAAGTAGTGCCTGAGTGGTTAAGTGATGAATTATGAAATTGTGGATTGAAACAACGTTCGGTGAAGCCTAAACGACTTGCGTTGAATATTGAATCTTGAATATTAAATCTTGAATTGTTAAACCATTCCGTGAAAAGGATGTCATACTGCTAAAGAAAAGAAGTGAAGTTACACCCTTTAATAACTACGGATATGAAAGCTTTAAGACATCCCCTCATTCTCTCGGTAATCGCACTGGTAATATGGTCATGCGGAACCTCTCAGAATTATGTCTACTCTCAGGGATATGACGAGTATTATTACGAAGAGGGATACTATGACGACGGCTATCAGGGAGGCGGTATATCGTTCAACGTATTCTACAACGAATTGAGACCACACGGTCGATGGATTAACGACCGCGCTTACGGCCGCATCTGGATTCCCAATGTAGGTAGAGATTTTCATCCGTATGCAACCAATGGATACTGGGTGATGACCGATTACGGAAACACCTGGGTGTCGAACTTCTCCTGGGGATGGGCGCCTTTCCACTACGGACGGTGGTACTATGACGACTACTACGGATGGGCATGGGTGCCGGGTTACGAATGGGCACCTGCCTGGGTAACCTGGAGAAGCGGAGGTGGTTATTACGGTTGGGCACCGATGAGTCCCGGCGTCAATATACACATTCATGTGAATGCTCCTCACAACTACTGGACTTTCCTACCCTCAAGATACATGTATAATCGCAGTATGCACAGGTATTATAACAGGTACAGCCCTACCATCTACAACAGGACTACTATCATCAATAATACTTATATATATAATGACAACCGCTATTACAGCGGCCCGAATGCCAGGGATTACGAACGTGAAACAGGCAGAAAGGCTACGGTACGTCGGCTCGAAAGCAATAACAACCGTTCCGGCAGAGCGACAAGGGTCAGTGGTAATTCGGTAAGTGTCTATCGTCCTGATGCAAACAACAGCAGATCCTCTAATACAAGATCTTCGGTAAGCGGAAGAAGTACGGAAAGAAGTAATAGTAGCGGAACTGTCAGAAACAGCAACAGCAATACAAGAGTCTCTGAAGGAACGACTTCACGGAGCGGAACATCCACGAATCGGAGCTCTGCAGTAAGGTCATCGGAGAGTTCTACAAGAAACAGCTCACCCAACACCCGGAGCAGCACGGTTACACCGGAACGTTCCACCAGAAGCAATAGCGGTACAACGGTCAGATCACAAAATCCATCCGGTAGCAATGACAGAAGTACCACTGTAAGATCTCAGGAGAATTCTTCCGGCAGGAACAACAGCAGTTCGGTAACCAATACGCGAAGCAACTCATCCAACGATCGGAGTACCACAGTTACACCGCAAAGTTCCACCAGAAGTAATAGCAATACTACTGTAAGGTCAGAAAGTTCTTCGGGTAACAGAAATGCTACTACGACACGTTCGAGTTCAAGTTCTTCCAGTAACAACAACCAGAGTTCCACGGTAAGATCGGGCTCCGGTTCTTCAAGCAGAAACAGTAGCGCTACAAGCACTTCATCAACAAGGAGCAGCAGTGAAACCAACAGATCCGGCAGATCTTCCGGACGAAGGTAAAAAAACTGAAAAGCATATAAAGAAAAAGGTCGCTCAAATCGGGCGGCCTTTTTCTATCAACTTCATATTTACTAAAAATTCAATCGATCCATCGTTTGGTCAATTGGCCGTACTCATCGATACGGCGATCCCGGAAGAAAGGCCACCAGCGACGCACATTTTCGGTACGCTCCCTGTCGATCTCAATAATATGTGAAACTTCTTCACTGTCGGCACGATATAAAAATTCCCCTTGTGGCCCGCAGATAAAACTGTTGCCCCAAAATTGGATACCATTGGTGAGTCCTGACGGGTCGGGTTCAAAGCCGGTACGGTTCACGGCGATAACGGGCAAACCGTTAGCCACGGCATGTCCCCGCTGTAGCGTAAGCCAGGCATCGAGTTGCCGCTGTTTTTCTTCTTCGGAATCGGTAGATTCCCAGCCGATGGCAGTAGGATAGATCAGCAATTCTGCCCCTGACAGGGCCATCAGGCGCGCCGCTTCGGGATACCATTGATCCCAGCAGACCAGTACACCTAACTTCCCGACCGACGTCTCAATGGGGTGAAAACCCAGATCACCGGGGGTAAAATAAAATTTCTCGTAATAAGCCGGATCGTCAGGAATATGCATTTTCCGGTATTTACCGGCAATGGTTCCGTCTTTCTCAATCACTACCGCCGTATTATGGTAAAGGCCGGCAGCACGCTTCTCAAACAAGGAAAGTACAATAACCACCCCCAACTCTCTTGCCAACCGGCCGAACAAATCGGTAGACGGCCCGGGAATAGTTTCTGCCTGGTTGAAAATAGCAGTATCTTCGGTTTGACAAAAATACAGGCCATTATGCAACTCCTGCATTACAATCAACTCTGCTCCTTCCTGAGCCAGCTGTCTGATTTTCTGCTGTAAGCGCCTTATATTTTCTTCCCTATCGGGCGTATTGGCCTGTTGAATGATCCCTACTCGCATATAAAATTACCAATTACCAATTATCTAATCATCATTACTTGTCCCGGTTTATCTCATCACCCAGTCTCCTCATCTCCCCAGTCTCCCTTTCCCCTAATCATCACATCAGTAAATCAACCTTTCCACTTTTCAGAGAAACCCGATGGGAAACTGCATGGTTACACAGTGGAGCGAGCCATGTTGGCGGATAAGCGGCCTGCAATCAACCCCGATTATCTCCCGATCCGGGAAAATTTTCTGTAACTGATCTTTTGCGATTTGATCTTTTTCAGTACCATAAAACGGGATCAATACTGCCCCGTTGATAATTAAAAAATTAGCATAGGTAGCCGGCAAACGCTCTCCGTCGTGATATACTGCATCAGCCATTGGCAGACCGACCAGGCGATAGGGCCGACCATCATGTGCAACAAAAGACTCCAGTTCCTCTTCCATCATTCTCAACTCCTCATAATGTTCATCTTGAGGATCGTCGCATTTCACATAAGCAATGGTCTGTTCATCGCAGAAACGCGCTAGCGTATCAATGTGGCTGTCTGTATCATCACCTGCCAGATAACCGTAGTGGAGCCATAAAACACGTTCTGCGCCAAGAGATTGTTTCAGATAATCGTCAATCTCATCCTGCGTCATCGGCTGATTGCGGTTGGGGGCTAACAGACATTGCGACGTAGTAAGTAGTGTACCTTTTCCGTCAGATTCTATCGATCCGCCTTCCAGTATGAAGTGTAAATTATTCCGGTATGCTACTCCGGGTTGAAAAACACTTTTTTCGAAAAGCCTGCCTGTAATCAGATTATCACGGTTGGCTGCAAATTTCAAACCCCATCCATTGAATCCAAAATCTGAAATCGCAGGTCTGTCATCGATCAAAAGAGAGATCGCTCCATGATCCCGCGTCCAGGTGTCGTTACTTTCTATCTCCACACAAATGAGATTTTTCTGCTCATCCTGCGAAAAATATTTCTCAATTTCACCGGCATTGCAACAGACTACCAGTAACTTTTGTCGTTTAAGAATCTCTTTTGAGAACACTATATAACAAGCCGTAACCTCCTCCAGATCATCTGCCCAGTCGGTCTCTTTATGCGGCCAGGTAACCTGCACAGCACTCTGAGGATACCATTCCGCCGGAAAAATAATCCCCGACATGCTTTATCCCTCCATATTTCCCCGGACAATACCGCGGCTCGATGAACGAATAAATTCCAGGATATGATTACGATCTTCGGTTTCAGGCAGTTCTTTCTCAATTCGTTCTGTTGCCTGTGTAACATTGAATCCGGACTGGTACAAATAGCGATATATCTCCTGAATAGAGTTGATACGCTCACTGGTAAAACCTCTACGTCTCAGCCCTACCACATTCAACCCCACAAAAACAATAGGTTCACGTCCAACCATTACATAAGGAGGGATATCTTTAGGGATCTTGGATCCACCCTGTATCATTACATGTGCGCCAATCCTGGAGAACTGATGCACCAGCACCCCTCCGCTGACGATCGCATAATCATCGATCTCCACCTCACCTGCCAATTGAGTAGAATTACCCAGGATCACATGATCATTGAGGACACAATCGTGAGCTACATGGCTATACGCCATAATCAGACAGTCTGATCCCACTTTTGTGAATCCTTTAGAGGCAGTACCCCTGTTTATAGTGGCACATTCACGTATGATAGTATTATTTCCTATAATAGCTTTCGTATCTTCTCCCCTGAACTTAAGGTCTTGCGGGATACCGGCCACTGTAGCGTGAGGAAAGATGGTACAATCCTTTCCAATACGTGCCCCACTCAATACTGTGGCGTGTGTCATTATTCGGGTGCCCTCACCTATTTCGGTATTACCATCGATATATGCAAAAGGCTCAACAACCACATTATCCCCGAGCTTAGCTTCCGGGTGTACATAAGCTAAAGATGAAACACTGTTCATATATATATAATTAGTTTATCTTATTTATTTTTGATGATCTGTGCTGTGAAGTCGGCTTCGGAAACTACTTTATCTCCAAGGAATGCCAATCCCCTCATAGTAGCAATACCCCTGCGCATTTCACTGGTAAGTTCTACCCGGAAGATAATGGTATCACCCGGAACTACTTTATGACGGAACTTCACATTATCGATCTTGAGAAAATAGGTAGAGTATCTTTCCGGTTCATCCAATCCGGAAAGCACGAGCAACCCTCCTGTCTGTGCCATAGCCTCAACCTGTAATACCCCCGGCATCACTGGTTCCTGAGGAAAATGTCCCACAAAAAAAGGTTCATTGGTCGTGATATTTTTCACACCCACAATAAACTTATCCGTCATCTGTATAATTTTATCTACCATCAGGAAAGGATAACGGTGAGGCAACAATTCCCGGATACGATTATTATCCATAACCGGCTCCTGGGTCACATCATATATCGGTGGCTGCACTTCATTGATTTTAATATCTTTACGGATCAACCGGGCCAATTGATTATTGATCTTGTGTCCGGGGCGTGTGGCAATAAGCCGTCCCTTAATCGGTTTACCGATAAGAGCCATATCTCCGATAATATCGAGTAGCTTATGACGGGCAGGCTCATTGGGAAACATCAACTTACGACTGTTCAGATAGCCCAATTCATCGGCATTATGACGAGGGACGTGCAGCTCATCGGCTATATCGTCCAACTCTTTCTGTGATAATTTCCTTTCATAAATTACGATTGCATTATCCAGATTTCCTCCTTTGATAAGACCGGCCTGGCGTAACTGTTGGATTTCGCGTACAAATACGAAAGTACGCGCAGGAGCAATCTCCGTCTCATAATCGGTAATGTTATCCATTGAAGCCGATTGATTGGGAATATATTGAGATTCAAATTCAATAAATGAGTTGATACAAAACGAATCGTCGGGCAGTAGTGTTAATTTTGAGCCGGTTTCCGGATCAGATACCTCGATCTTCTTGCGTACAATATAAAAATCCTTGTCTTTGTCTTGTTCCTGAATACCTGCTTTTCGGATTTCTCTTACATACTCAACAGCGCTTCCGTCAAGGATGGGGAATTCAGATGCATTAACCTCTATCAGACAATTGTCAATACCCAGGGCGAACAATGCCGAAAGTCCGTGTTCGATGGTACTTACCGTTACATTACCTTTACCGATTACTGTCCCGCGCTGCGTATTCACTACATTCTCCGCCAACACTTCAATCACCGGCTGATTTTCCAGGTCAATTCTTTTTATCTTATATCCGTGGTCTACAGGTGCAGGATTGAAAGTAACTACAATATCCAATCCGGTATGAAGACCTACACCGCTTAACGTGAAGCTGTTTTGTAATGTTTTCTGTTTCATATAATAAAATTATCTATCGTCCAAGGTATCTTATGGAGCATAATTTATTTCTCATTTCTCCTATTTATGTGCAAAGATAACATCAACTAAACAATTTCACCTCATTACGGTTCAATAAAATGTATTTTCCTAATGCAAAGATCAATTGCACAGATTCTTTTTTAAATTTGTGAGATGTGTGGTATATTTCTTAATAAAACAGAGATTTAATCGCCGACCTCAAGCTTTTTCTTCAGTTCAGCCAGCTCTCTCTCAAGTGTATTCAGTTGCCGGTACATATCCGGCAACTTGGGTATAATGATGCTTGACTTGAAGAAACTTTTCACAGGCATAGCTGGGGAACCGATAATTTCCGATCCCTCTTTGGTATTACTGATGATTCCGGACTGAGCGCCTATCTGACTATTTTTCCCAATAGTAATATGTCCACCAATACCTACTTGTCCGCCAAACACACAATTTTCACCGATCTTGGTAGAACCGGCAATACCTACCTGTGCAGCCATAGCCGTATGCTCACCAATTTCACAATTGTGTGCGATCTGTATGAGATTATCGAGTTTTACGCCTCGACGGATAACAGTAGAACCCATCACCGCACGGTCGATGGTTGTGTTGGCTCCGATCTCCGCATCGTCTTCGATGATTACATTGCCCAACTGGGGAATTTTATGATATATCTCCCCTTCTTTGGAAAAGCCAAAACCGTCTGCGCCGATCACAGCACCCGAATGCAGGATACAATTATCGCCTATCACACAATTGTGATAAATCCTTACGCCGGGATAGATGACCGTATTTTTCCCGATCTTCACATTATCTCCTACATAAGATTGCGGATAGATCTTGCTGTCATTTCCTATCTCAACATGATCTCCGATATAGGCGAACGCTCCCACATAAACATCTGCATTGAGTATCGCAGTAGACGAAACAAAACTCAGTGGATCAATACCGCTCTTACGAGGGGTACTTTTGTTCACCATTTCCATCAATGAGGCCAATGCGGCATAAGCATTGGGCACTTTAATGAGGGTAGCCCTGATCGGCTTCTCCGGCTCGAAATCATTGTTTACAAGCACAATGTCAGCTTCAGTGTTGTAAATATAGGGAGTATATTTCAGATTGGCGAGAAAAGTGATAGTACCTGCTTTTCCCTCTTCGATCTTCGAAAAATTGGAAACTTTTACTTCCGGGTTGCCGACTATCTCACCTTTCAGAAAATCGGCTATTTGCTTTGCAGTGAAAGTCATTGAATATAACTATTTCTTTTTAAATATATTGAAGCCTTTCAGCAGTAATCTACTCATCATTTTCTCCATCCGGATAGCATAACAATGGAAATTCAAAAAGACATCAACAATCTCTCTATTTATATTTTAAACCGCAAATTAACAACTATTTTTTTATCCAATCATAAATAAATTCATAATATACATTAAACAAAGCAGAATCTAAATTTGCGGAATTAAAAATAATGTGGTACTTTTGCACTCACTTTTTCGGGATGTAGCTCAGTCCGGTTTAGAGTACTCGTCTGGGGGGCGAGTGGTCGCTGGTTCGAATCCAGTCATCCCGACCAACATTCATAATAGGCGATTACGATTAAAAACCGTAATCGCTTTTGTTTATTTATACCCTCAAATATCGATATATTTCGATATAAATTCGCTCTATTTATAAGATAAAATTACAAAGTTATAGCAGCAATTTGATACGTTCACTTTCTTGTTTGACAATAAATCGATTCCTCCGGGAATGGGCATAAGATCAGCGCACCCACAAGAAATATTTAAACCTTTTTCTTAACTTCGTTGTTAGTTAAGTTTAGAATATTATACAGATGTGCTATGGAAACAACTAAATCAAAATCATTTCGGGAACTTACAGTGAAAGGAAAAAACTACTTTTACAGTTCTCTCAAAGACCTTCCTTATGGTCAGGTTGAACATCTCCCATTCAGTATCCGCATTCTATTGGAAAATGTATTACGGAATTATGACGGGTTTAGCATCACAGATGACCATATCAATACGTTGGTTAACTGGTCACCTGCCCCGGTTGATAAGGATATCCCTTTTAAACCGGCGCGTATTCTAATGCAAGACTTTACCGGAGTACCTGCTGTTGTTGACATGGCTTCACTTCGCGCTGAATATATCCGGCATGGCAAAGATGGCCAGAAAATTAATCCTGCCATTCCTGTCGATTTAGTGATCGATCACTCGGTACAGGTTGACTATTACGGCACGGACTATTCATACGACAAAAACGTACAAGTAGAGTATGAAAGAAACAAGGAACGGTACGAATTATTAAAATGGGCCCAGAACGGGCTTCGTAATTTCACAGTAGTTCCTCCCGGATTGGGCATTTGTCATCAGGTTAACCTGGAATACTTAGCAAAGGGGATTATAAGCCGTGATGGTTGGCTATTCCCTGACTCATTGGTTGGCACCGATTCTCATACCCCTATGGTGAATGGCATAGGAGTAATTGGATGGGGAGTTGGCGGGATTGAGGCAGAAGCAGCCATGCTTGGACAACCTATTTTCTTTACCTGTCCCGAAGTAATAGGGTTGAAGTTAACAGGAAAGATCCCGGAACAATGTACCGCTACCGATATGGTATTGTCGATCACGAAAGTGTTAAGGGACAAAGGTGTTGTCGGGAAATTTGTTGAAGTGTTTGGTGATGGTTTGGACACTTTAACAGTTACCGACAGAGCTACTATTTCCAACATGTCGCCCGAATTCGGATGTACGGTAACCTATTTCCCGATTGATGAACTCACCTTGCAATACATGCGTCAAACCAATCGTACGGAAGAAGAGGTAGAGATTGTCGAAACATATTGTAAAGAGAATCTGTTATGGCGGACAGGAAATGAAAATATTCAGTATTCCTCACTGGTGGAATTTGATCTGTCTACACTTCAACCCACTGTTTCAGGACCTAAACGTCCTCAGGACAAAATCCTGGTCAAAGAGTTGGGTAAGCAATTCCAGATTCTGCTGGAAAAAGAATATGCCAGGTCTTATTATCCTGTACATGACAGACGTGAATCCGCCTGGCTTGCCGACGGGGGCTCGGGAACAGAATTTACTTTTGGTAAGGTTCCGGTCAATGCACCCACCACCTATGAGGTAGAAAGGGAATCTATCCGATCAGTAAGAATTAAACACAAGAATAAAGAGTTTGTATTAAGTGACGGAAGTATAGTTATTGCTGCCATCACAAGTTGTACCAATACATCTAATCCGGCTGTAATGGTAGGAGCCGGATTATTGGCAAGAAATGCGGTGAAGAGGGGATTACGCACGAAATCGTGGGTTAAAACCTCTCTGGCTCCGGGATCTAAAGTTGTAACACAGTATCTGGAGCGCTCCGGACTAAATGCCGATCTGGAAGCTTTGCGTTTTCATACGGTAGGATATGGTTGTACATCCTGCATCGGAAATTCCGGACCGCTTCCTCCCCAAATAGCCGAAGCTGTGGAAAAGGGCGAATTGATTGTATCGTCAGTATTGTCCGGTAACAGGAATTTTGAGGCTCGTGTCCATCCACAGGTAAAGATGAATTTTCTGATGTCTCCGATGCTTGTTGTTGCTTATGCATTGGTAGGCAGAATAGATATCAATCTCATGGAAGATCCCCTGGACTATGATCCGAATGGTGATCCCGTGTATCTTAAAGATATCTGGCCCAACAGGGATGAAATAACAGAAACAATTAAAGCCTGCATGAGGGTCGAAGATTTTAAGCAGGTCTACGATGTGATCTTTGACGGTTCTACTGATTGGCAAAATCTGAAAGTCAACCTGGATCAGAATTACGAATGGGACAGAAATTCAACATACATTAAAGAGTCTCCATTTTTCGAAGGGTTGAGTGAAGAATTGCCCCCATTAAAGGATATACATAATGCCCGGGTGTTATTATATCTGGGTGATTCTGTAACTACCGATCATATCTCTCCTGCAGGTTCATTCAGAGAAGATAGTGCTGCAGGTAAATATCTGCTGGAGCACGGGGTCATCCGGGCAGACTTCAATTCTTACGGTTCTCGCAGGGGTAATCATGAAGTGATGATGCGCGGTACTTTTGCCAATGTCCGCATCAAAAATAAAATTACAAATAGAGAAGGTGGATATAGTACTTATTTCCCGGCAAATGAAGTGAAAACCGTTTACGAAACGGCAATGTCCTATAAAAACGACGGAACAGCCCTGATCGTCCTGGCCGGTAAAGAATACGGTTCCGGTTCATCAAGAGACTGGGCGGCAAAAGGGACATTCCTGTTAGGAATAAAAGCTGTGATTGCCGAGAGTTTCGAACGAATCCATAGAAGTAATTTAGTGGGTATGGGCGTTGCACCATTGGTATTTATGAATGGACAGAATGCTGAGTCACTGGGATTAGATGGGACTGAAACCTTTTCTATAACCGGTTTAGCGAATGATCTGATTCCCCATAAAATACTTGACGTCAATGCGGTGCATCCATCGGGAAAAGTTACTGGTTTTCAGGTTGAAGCACGTTTAGATTCCAATATTGAGATAGAGTATTACAAAAATGAAGGTATTCTGCAATATGTATTACGTGAGTATCTCAGGAGATAACGGCAACAAGCCGCTCCGTTGTCAAGGTATCCGAAAAAGAAAAGTTATCCTGACATGAAAGCTTTTCTGTCAGGATAACTCCATTTATTTTTAATTTACAAACTCCTGAGAGTTATTTCTAAACGACGTCAACCTATCTGATATTTCGAGAAGTCGGTATTGAGCATGCTTCGGGTTTCTTTCAAGGCATGATGGAAAGCGTAGCAAGCGTAAATATCCTGAGGAAGATGCCCCTTTACGCCACGGTTAAGATATTCATACAGAAGCGGACGATAATCGGGATGGGCACACTTCTCGATGATCTCTTCGGCGCGTTTCCTTGGCCCTTTGCCCCGCAGGTCGGCTACACCAAATTCCGACACCACAATCTTCACAGAATGCTCATTGTGATCTTCATGCGTCACTTTGGGCACGATGCAGCTTATAGCACCATTCTTGGCGGTAGAAGGAGTAAGGAAAATAGAAAGGTAAGAGTTGCGGGTAAAATCACCCGACCCACCGATCCCGTTCATCATATGGGTACCATTCACATGGGTGGAGTTCACGCTGCCGAAGATATCCACTTCGATGGCGGTATTCAGGGCGATGATACCGAGTCGACGCGCCATCCCCGGATTATTGGAGACCTCCGACGGGCGTAATACCAGTTTATTTTTAAAGAAATCGAGATCGTTATAGAACTGATGAAGCGCATCATTGCTTACAGTAAGCGAACAGCCGCTGGCGAACGAGATGAAACCTTTCTGCATCATGTCGAGGACAGCGTCCTGTATCACTTCCGTATATACTTCGAAACGAGGGATATCGGGATTGCTTCCCATCGAGGCCAACACAGCGTTGGCAATATTTCCCACTCCCGACTGGATAGGCAGAAAATGGGCGGGAATACGTCCTGCTTTCATCTCCGACACGAAAAAGTCGGCCACATTGTTTCCTATCTGCCGGGTAACCTCATCCACCGGAGCGAAACCGCTTCCTTCGCCGTCCCTGTCGGTTTCCACCACAAATATCTTTTTCGGATCCACCTTCACATAATCGAGCCCTACACGTGCCTGTACTTCGAATATAGGTATTTCCCGCCGCTTGGGAGGATCCTGCAGTTCGTATATATCGTGAATACCACGTAATTTCGAGGGGACTTGCTTGTTAAGCTCCACGATCACGATATCTGCCAGCCGACAGATGGTGGGTGTAATCCCCACGGCGGTCGTCGGAACGATCTCCCCTTTCTCGGTCACTTCACAAGCCTCTATAACAGCCACATTGACCTTGCCGAGAAACCCATACCGGATTTCCTGGGCCAACTGCGAAAGATGAAGATCGAAATAGTCCAATTCTCCCCGGTTGATCGCATCACGCATATCTTTGTTAGTCTGGTAAGGTGTACGGAATTTGATCGCTTTCGCACGGGCGAGTGCACCGTCTATGGAGTCACCGGTGGATGCTCCCGTGAAAATACCGATCTTGAAAGGATTGCCTTTGGCATGTTCTGCCTCCGCCCTTTTAGCAATCTCTACCGGAACCACTTTGGGACATCCGGCATGGGTAAAACCGCTGAAGCCTACATTGTCGTCATTTTTCACGAGTGCCGCAGCCTCTTCAGCGCTAATAAATTGTAATGCCATAAACAGTAAATATTTTTGTGTTTAGATAAATCGATATATTTTCAATACTTTCTTTGCATAATCTCTCCGTAAATCAACCCTTTTTTAAGTTCTTCACGGCCTGTTCCATCTCTCAGACCCTGAAGCAACGGATGCAGTGATTTCCTTGATTGATCCTCCCGGACATTATCAGGTGAATCAGGTGAATCAGGATCCAGCTCATAAAAGGAATTTACATTATAATCAAAGGTATAACTCGAGAGGGTAGAGGGTTCTTCGTGAATAGATACCAGATCGATTGAGGACTGAAAATTATCGTATCTTTCCTTTGCCGAATAAGCAGCAGGTATCGGCGGGGGAGTTTTACGCTTTTTGCCCTGTGATTGAGGGGGTATAATCTCCTGCTCTTCATCCAAAAAGGGGCGGAATTCAGTTTCCGACCGCTCTTGTGCTTCTGATTGCTTCTGTTGCTGTTGCTTTTTCTTGCGGGAATCATTAAAAAAACCCAATATCATGAAAAATACCAGAAGGATAAAATAAATAATATCTCCAAACTCCATATTTTGATTAATTTTGCAACTGGACAAAAATAGTGATTTTTTCTGAATCGGAGGTTACATGGTCGATATAAAAATCGAGAGCAACTTCACAGTTACTCTCGAACAATTAACCAAAACCTTAACTATGAAAAAATTTTTATTTTTCCTTGTGGCAAAGTTAGTATAAGAAAAAGAATATTGCAACTTTTCTGTCGATAATTTGACATTTTAACTTTTCCCAAAAATTTTATAGTATATATCACAGTTTACAAATAAGTTATGAAACCGACCACCGAAGGTTCCATACACCGAAAAGAAAAAATAAAAAATCGTATGAATCCGAACGGAGTAAAAGAAAAAAAACTATTCATAGAGACTTACGGCTGTCAAATGAATGTGGCGGATACGGAAGTAGTCGCTTCTATCATGGAAATGGATGGCTACAGCCTTACCGATAATGACCGCGATGCTGATGCTATTTTCGTAAACACCTGTTCTATAAGGGATAATGCAGAGCAACGAGTAGTACAGCGATTGGAATATTTCAATGCACTGAAGAGAAAAAGGAAAGAACCTCTTATCGTGGGCGTATTGGGATGTATGGCCGAAAGGGCAAAATCGGACCTGATAGACGATCATAATGTCGACCTGGTGGTAGGGCCCGATGCCTATCTCGACCTTCCCAATTTAGTCGGGGCGGCCGAAAGAGGCGAAAAAGCCATCAACATTGAGCTGTCAAAAACAGAGACATACAAAGATGTAATCCCTTTAAAGTTGAACGGCAGCAACATCTCCGGATATATTTCCATTATGCGGGGATGTGATAAATTCTGTACCTACTGTATTGTACCTTTTACCCGCGGACGGGAGCGCAGCCGTGAGCCGGAAAGTATATTGAATGAGTTACGTGTCATGCGCGAAAAGGGGTTCAGGGAGGTTACCCTCTTGGGGCAGAATGTAAACTCCTACCGTTTTATGGACAGCAACAGAAAAATTGATTTCCCCGCGTTGCTGGCTATGGTGGCTGAAGCCGCTCCCGGGATGCGGATCCGTTTCACCACATCACATCCACGGGACATGACCGATGAAACGCTGGAAACCATCGCCAAATACAAAAATCTCTGTAACTACATCCACCTTCCCGTACAATCGGGAAGTTCAAGGATGATGAAACTGATGAACAGAAGATACGACAGGGAGTGGTACATGGACAGGATTGCAGCCATCAAACGGATCATCCCCGGTTGCGGACTTTCTACCGACATCATGTGCGGATTCCATTCTGAAACGGAAGAAGACCATCAGGAGACACTCTCCATGATGCGCGAAGTGGGATTCGATTCGGCTTTCATGTTCAAATATTCGGAGCGACCGGGCACTTACGCTGCAAGAAGATTGGAAGACAATGTACCGGAAGAGGTCAAAAGCAGACGCCTGCAAGAAATTATCGACCTGCAAATGGAATTGTCGCGGCAAAGCAACGAAAAGGATCTGGGTAAAGAATTCGAGGTACTCACAGAAGGATTCTCCAAGCGCTCACGGGAACAACTCTTCGGCCGTACCGACCAGAATAAGGTAGTTATTTTTGATAAGAAAAAACACCGCATCGGAGAGTTTGTAAAGGTGAAAATAACAGGCTTTACAGCCGCTACATTACTGGGAGATTCGTTGTCAGCCGAATAATATCCGATCCTGGAAATTTCTGTTTCGAAAAACAATTTTGCCGGTAATGTGTTCTATCTAATAAAGAAGGCGTTCAATAAGCTGTTAGGATTGTAGTAACAAAGCTTGATTGAGTATTATTAAAATAATATTTTCGTTATCTCAATGAACTATTTCGTTAAGTGAGAGCAGAAACAAAGCTTACTTTGGGTTATGCCTGGCACAGAAATAGTCTGATATACAAATTGAACTATTAACTATTAAACGCAAAAATTATGAAATCAGAAGCAAAACTATTATTAGGTTTAGGAATCGGCGTTGCTCTCGGAGCTGCAGTAGGTTACATTATGGGAAGTGACAGAAAAGAGGAGTGGCTGGAGCAGGCCAACGAGTTTGCAGATAAAGTACGAGCCAATGTCAAAACCGCTATCTACAAAGGAAAAAGCGAAGTACAGGATTTAAAGGAAGATATAGATGACATTGCCGAAATAGCCAAGAAAGAGCTGGCAAAACAATAAATATCTTATCCTTTAACCGAACAAAACGATGGAAGAGAAAAAGGTAAGTACGCTATTCGAGGAAATGCGGGATGATATTTCGAACTACATCTCCAGTTCGCTCGAACTCGGAAAACTGGAAGTGTACGAGAAAGTAAGTCTGGGTTCAGCTGCAATCAGTTATGGCCTGATTATAGCAGGGATCGCTTTGGTAGCGCTTTTTTTCGCACTGGTAACAGCAGCCCTCTACCTGGCTGAACTGCTTGAAAGCCTCTGGGCAGGCTTTGGCATTGTATCTGCATTTTCCATTTTGGTGTTGCTGATTATGCTACTTTTGAAAAAGCGTTTCAACCAGAAAATATCAAATGGGGTAGTACGCTTTCTGATGACGCAAGATGATAAGGATGATAAAAAGAGTGACAAATGAGTACCTATAAATTAACTCCGCTGGAGGAACTTCGGTTAGAAAAGAAACGGTTGCGTGAAGAACGTGTCATTGCAAGTCAACGGCTATCGTATCAATTACAGTATTTGAACGATAACTGGGGAACGATGCTCACAAAAGGCATAACTTCCTCGGTAAAATCAAAACTGGCCGAAACAGTAGATCATTTGTCGAGCGGTTCTTCTTATTCCGTCACTCCTTTTGTGACAAAGAGAACCAACCCCTGGTTGAATCTCGCCTTGTCGAATCTTCCTCTTATAGGATCTCTCTCATGGAAAGTCGCCAAACCGGCACTCATAGCATTTGCTGTCAGGAAGATTCCATCCATGCTGTTCGGTAGAAAAAGAAAAAGAATTAAATAGTGGATCTGTGGACGGTACTTACACCGTCCACTTTTGCTATCTTGGCACAGAGTTGATTCACTTCTTCCGCACTATGGACATGTATATTGAATACGCCTTCAAAGATGCCGTCATTGGTAGAAACATTTACGCTCTGTATATTCACCACCACATCCTCTGACAGTTTCGACAGTATAGTTCCTAATATCCCCACCCGGTCTATTCCCGTAAAAACGATGGATGCCAAAAAAGAATATTGCCGGTAATCACCCCATTTCACCGCAATGATCCGGTCACCAAAACTGGATTTCAACTTCAGGCCTGTCTGGCAGGAACGTTTGTGTACCTCCACCTCCTCTTTCTCGGTTACATATCCGAATACATCGTCGCCCGGAAGCGGGTTACAACATGAAGAAACAATAAAATTCTTACGGAAATTGGTTTCCGTAAGCAGGAAAACAGCTTTCCGGTCAATCTTCTCCCTTTCTCCGGATAACTCTTCCGACACAACAGATGGTTCGGATTCCTTTTGCCCGTTCTTTATATTTCTCTGATCGACAGGCGGTGCTTTTTTGATTGCATTCATCGCCTGTTTCATATATCGCACGAACAGGTTATCCTGTTTCTCCGGTTCAATCTTCATTTTAAAGAAGGCATCTTTATTGGAAGGAAGCAAAACTTCGTTATTCCCGATCAGATAATAGAGGTCATCTTTGTTCTCAGCCTTATAAACATGAAGTATCTTATTAAAGACTGTATTATCGATAGGTTCATTTTCAAACAGCTCTTCAAGCATTTTCTGCCCCTTTTCGGTAATCCGTCGCCGCTGTCGTCGCAACGATGCTTCAATCTTAGTTCGTGCTTTGGCTGTAGTCACGAAATTGAGCCATTCCGGTTGCGGGTTGACCGATTGAGAGGTGAGTATCTCCACCTGATCTCCACTGCTTAGCTTCTGACTGAATGGGGCCAGCGTATGATTCACTTTGGCGCCTAAACAATGATCGCCTACCCTGGTATGGATGGTATAGGCAAAATCGAGTGCTGTCGCTCCCTGTGGAAGGGTTTTTATCTCGCCTTTGGGAGTAAACACAAAAATTTCAGACGAGAAAAGATTCATCTTTACCGTATCCAGAAAGTCGATGGCATTCGGATTCGGATTGGCCAGCACCTCCTGAATGGTTTTCAACCATTTGTCCAATTCATTGTCCTCTTCAATCCTGTTTTCCTTATATTTCCAGTGAGCGGCAAATCCTTTTTCGGCAATATCGTCCATCCGGCGGCTGCGGATCTGTATTTCGATCCATTTTCCGTCCGGCCCCATCACCGTAAGATGGAGTGCCTGATAGCCGTTGGCCTTGGGATGGCTCACCCAGTCGCGAATACGATCAGGACGAAGTTTGTATATATCTGTGATGGCAGAGTAGATATCCCAGCATTGCTTTTTCTCATCCATACCGGGATGTACTTCGAAAATAATACGCACAGCAAACAGGTCGTACACCTCCGAAAATTCAATCCCTTTGGTCTGCATCTTGTTCCAAATGGAATAGACTGACTTGACCCGCGCCCGCATCTCATATTCCATATCCATTTTATCGAGCGCCTTTATCACAGGAACAGCAAAATTTTCATATATCTTGTTTCGCTCTGGTGCTGTCTCCTCAATCTTTTGCGTCAGGTCGGCATAGGTTTCGGGATGCTCATACTTGAAACAGAGTTCTTCCAGTTCGGTTTTGATAGCAAAAAGCCCCAGGCGATGCGCCAACGGGGCATAAATATACAATGTCTCTCCTGTGATCTTGTACTGTTTGGCAGCCGTCATGGAAGAGAGCGTACGCATATTGTGCAGTCGGTCTGCGATCTTGATAAGGATTACACGGATATCATCCGACATGGTCAGCAGCAATTTTCTGAAATTCTCTGCCTGCGCCGATACATTCTCGCCAAACATACCATGCGAGATTTTTGTCAGGCCATCCACAATCTGTGCGATCTTTTCGCCAAACAGTGCACGGATATCTTCCACAGTATAATCGGTATCTTCCACCACATCATGCAATAGGGAAGCAGAGATGGAGGTAGACCCCAACCCCATTTCTTTCGACACAATACGGGCTACCGCCAGCGGATGCATGATATAAGGTTCTCCCGAACGCCGGCGTGCGCCTTTATGCGCTTCTTTCGCCATGTTATACGCACGGGTGATGACGTCCACCTTCCGCCGGTGATTCGAATTCAGATAATCGTTCAGAAGAGCCTGAAACTCATTCTCAATCATCTGATCTTCCGCAACCAGTTTTTCTTCATCGCTCATATACCTATTTGACCCTGTTTATATTCTTTCGTTTAACCGGATTTTTACAATTCATCAATGTATGATCATCTGCTATATATGACAGGTATGGAAAAAGCCCGATTAAAATCCAGAAGTTTTTACTTAAGTGAACTATTTCGTTAAGCAATATGAGCAGAAGACAAGCTTGCTTGAATGTTTTCGGTAAGCGAGTACAGAGGAGAAACTTGTTTTTACTATGTCGAGCGTAGAAAACACCTAAGTATACTTGAATTATGCCATTGCGAGAAATAGTCTAACTTTAGTGAACGAAATTACAAATAAATCCAAAAATAACATCTATTCAACCGGTTATTTTTGCCCTGACAACTGTTTTGGATGTTAAAAAACAGTAGATAACACTCCTTCTGAACAAAATTGTCCTATCTTTGTTTTCTCATTCGACAGGGGGTGCCCAAGTAAACGGGCTGAGATCATACCCAAATCACCTGATCCGGGTAATGCCGGCGTAGGGAAAATAAAGTCCACACTTTCGTGGTTTTTCTGGTATATATCTTTACAAATCCCCTTTTTTATTTCACTAACTAACGATGTGCATCGCAAATTGCTTTGCCCATCCTAAAATTTAAAGTAAAAGTAAATGAAAAAGGTTTTTTTATTGCCGGCAATCTTGTTGGCATTGGTTTATCAGGTAAGGGCGCAAAATGCGCAAACCGACAGTCTCGATCAAATTCAACTGGAAGAGGTAATTGTATCTGCTACACGTGCCGGGCAAAATACACCGGTAACATACTCCAATATCTCTTCCTCTGATATCAAAAAAGAAAATGCGGCTCGAAATATCCCGGCAGTGTTGCAGTATCAACCATCAATTGTTTCCTTTACAGAAGACGGATTAGGAGTAGGTAACACGGCGTTCAGGATACGGGGTACCGATGCTACCCGCATCAATGTGACGCTCAACGGAATGCCGTTGAACAATCCCGAAAGCCAGGAGGTCTACTGGGTAAACCTGCCCGACCTCTCCAACTCATTACAAAACATACAGATACAACGGGGGGTAGGAACATCCACCAACGGATCAGCTGCTTTTGGCGCCAGTATCTCTTTACAGACGGCAGGCGCCCGCTCCGAAGCCTACGGTGAAGCCTCTACTGCAGTAGGGAGTTACGGTACATTCTTATCGAATATAGCGGCGGGAACAGGGATAATGAAAAACGGACTGTCGTTCGATACCCGCTTCTCACGTGTGTTGGGCGACGGCTATATAAGGAACGGCAAAGTGGATCACACCAACCTTTATGCAGCATTATCCCATTACCATGACAGACAGATGATCCGCCTGATCTACATGAAGGGGATACAACATACGGGGATCACGTGGGAAGGTGTTTCCGAAGAGCAAATGAAAGACGAAGAGTACGGACGCCGTTACAATCCCGCCGGAGAATATTTTGATGATGCGGGCAACCGGGTGTATTACGACAACGAAACCGACAACTACTATTCCGATATCCTGCAACTTACCCTTGCACGGGAACTGAACCGGCATCTCTCGATGAATGCCGGACTCAGCTATAACCATGGTTACGGCTACTATGAAAATTACCGGCACAACAGAAAGTACTCCGATTTCGGGTTAGAGCCGCAGACAATTAACGATAGTACTTACAGCCGCACCGACTTCGTACGGCAAAAGTTGATGAAAAATGATTTCTATGTGGCTAACCTCAATTTCAACTATAGAAGAAATGCGCTGGAGCTCACTTTCGGCGGAATGTACAGCTTCTACGACGGGAACCATTACGGGAGACTTCCCTGGATAAAACACTCGGAGAACATACCCGAGAACTACGAGTGGTACCGTAATGTGGGTGAAAAATCGGAAGTGAACCTCTTCACCAAGGCAGAATATCAACTGAATGAGAAACTGTCGTTTTTCGGCGACCTGCAATACCGGCACATCTCTTACCGTTTCAGCGGTATAGATGATGACCTGATGGATCTGACGGGGAAATTCAATTACAATTTCGTGAATCCTAAAGCAGGCCTTTCATTCCGGATGAATGACCATAACCGGTTTTATGCTTCGGCAGCCGTGGGACAACGGGAACCGCTCCGAACCGATCTGAAAGATGGGATAAAGGGAGGCGCCATCAATCCCATCAAGCCTGAACGGATGATCGATTATGAACTTGGGTACCGTTATCAGGGAGCCAATGGTATGCGGTTAGGGGCAAATCTTTATTATATGGATTATCATAACCAAATGGTACAGACCGGCAAGCTCAGCGACATAGGATATAAATTGATGGAAAACGTAAAAGACAGCTACCGGGCCGGTATTGAGCTGGAAGCAGCGATTCCGGTTTTGAATAACAAACTGGTCTTAGACGCCAACACCACACTCAGCCGGAATAAGATTGACAACTATACGGCCTACTTTGACGTGTATGATAACGAGGATGATTACAACTGGACAGGACAGATATCCAAAGATTACGGAACGACCGACATTTCATTCTCACCCAGTGTGGTGAGTGCTATAGGGGTTACCTGGCAGCCCACACAGACTCTCTACCTAAACCTGACAGGGAAATATGTAAGCAAACAGTATCTCGACAATACATCGGACAATGCAAAATCGATTGACGCCTATTTCGTGAGTAACTTTTCTGCCGGTTATACCTTTAAGCCATCGGCCGTGGGAACTTTCAACCTTCATATTTTTGTCAATAACCTGTTCAACAAGAAATATGTAGCCAATGGATGGGCATCCACAGATGCTTTTGAGAATGGAAGTACTATCAATTGGATTGGATACTATCCGCAGGCACCCAGGAATTATATGGCACGGCTTACGTTAAGTTTCTAGAAAATTATATACAGTAAACGGATTTTCTTTTTTGTTGGGAAAATCCGTTTACTTTTACACAAAAATAAATAATGCAGACCATTGAAATTATCGGCGCCGTTATCGGACTACTCTATTTGTATCTGGAATATAAAGCCAGCAAATGGCTATGGCCTGTGGGTGTACTGATGCCTATCGTCTATGTATGGATATTCTTCCAGAGTAAATTCTATGCAGATATGGGTATCAATGTGTACTACTTTTTCGCCAGCATTTACGGCTGGATGCGATGGACAAAGCATCAATCGGAAGGATCGGAACTACCGATCAGCCACACGCCCCGACGCTATATCCTGCCACTGTCATTGATAGGAACTGCTATTTTTGCAGTTATTGCCTTTATTCTGATCCGTTTCACCGACAGTCCCGTCCCCTACGGCGACAGCTTTACGACAGCACTTAGTATCCTTGGAATGTGGTTGCTTGCCCACAAATATGTGGAACAATGGTGGTTTTGGTTTTTTGTAAATATTATTTCCTGCGGACTTTATATATGGAAAGGGCTCTACCCCACCTCCATTCTTTTTGCGATCTATTCGGTGATCTCTCTATTCGGTTATTTCAAATGGAAACGGATGATGAAATAAAATTATGCAATGCACCGGCCGTTCAAACTGAGCAAATGCTCAATTCAAAATATTTTTGATTATTTTTGTCAAAAAAAATGATAAAAGTCTCTATACTTACAGACAACTATCCGGGTAGAAATACAAGTGCGGAACACGGGCTGTCATATTTTATTGAACATAAGGAGGTGCGTGTCCTGTTTGACACAGGCCAAAGCGACCTTTTCCTGGTCAACGCCGCTAAAATGGGGATCGACATGACGGTTATCGCCCGGATCGTCCTCAGCCACGGGCACTTCGACCATGGGGACGGGTTACCCTATCTTTCCGGGGGGAAGCTAGTCTGCCACCCGGGCTGCTTTACGAAGAGATACAGAAATGCAGACCACTCCTATCTTGGATTAAAATGCAGTTACCGGGAAACAGCAGAAAAATTCAACCTTGTTACCACCGACAAGCCCTATAAGATCAGCGACACGATATGGTTTTTGGGAGAAATTCCAAGGGTCACCGATTTTGAATCAACTCGTACACCTTTCTCATTGGAAGATGGCACTCCTGATTTTGTTCCGGATGACAGCGCAATCGCCATTTTAACAGAACACGGCCTTTTTGTCATTACCGGCTGTGGACACGCCGGGATTGTCAACACTCTGGAACATGCAAAAAGAGTAACCAATGAAAATAGGGTCTATGGTATCATGGGAGGGTTCCATCTGAAGAAGAAAGACAGACAGACCATGCAGACTATTCAATATCTTTTGAAACACAAGATAACCCATGTGATTCCTTCACATTGTACGGCATTCCCCGCATTGGTCCAATTTTCTGAAAATTTCGACATAAGATTACCGAAAACAGGAGATGTTATTTCCTTCTGAATCGATTTAAAGAGAAGAATGCTGCCCGGTTCAATATTGAAGATGTTTAGTGATCATCGCAAGGGGAACTAATTGAATTTTTCATCAGCCCCTAATTAAAACTGAAAAAAGTATATTATAAACGTATGTTCATTTTATTTACTAAATTTGCAATGGAAAAGTTACAGGATAAATGTTTGAACATCAAATTGAGCCACATACAAATCGAACACATGGATATGTAAGTGGTCAGAACTAAAAAAATAAAAATTTTATGCCTAACAGGGTAAGATATAGAAAAATCATGATGCCTCCACCGATGGATGGGTACAAGCCATTCGGCATCCCCCTTCGCCAGTTGGAATCGGTCACTCTTCTCTTTGAGGAGGTTGAAGCGATCAGGCTGGTTGATTACGAAGATCTCAGCCAGGAAGAAGCGGCTGAAAAAATGGATATCTCCCGGCCTACCTTTACCCGGCTTATCAATCAGGCAAGGAAAAAAGTGGCAAAAGCATTTGTTGAAGGCAGGGCCATTCTTATGCAGGGAGGGAATTATATCACCGAGGATTCCTGGTATAAGTGCCACAAATGCAACGAGACAATGACCACCCTGAAACAGGCGAGACAGTGTCGCAACTGCGATTCTGAGGATATTGTTCAGCTGAATAAAGAAACCATATCACGGAAACGCAGATTCCGCAGATGAACGCCTCATGGATATATAGGCGAAGATCATAATGAAATCATTTATGCTATATCACATTAGTGTATTCATCATAGCGCCAACGTGACCGCAGAAATCTGGAAGTTTACGAAAAACAACCCCAATCGTATTACCATGTCACAAGATCCGACATCTGCAACGCAATAGGGCGAAAAGTCGGATTAATAGAATTTAACCCGCCCGAAATGAACGTATGTTCATTTTATTTTATATATTTGCTGAAAAAAGGAGCCGCACTTATGTATTTGCGGTAAGTACCAGTGTCTTTGCAAGAGAGATTAAATTTCCGGAAGAGATGGCAGACAACCTGATATTCAACCGGATGATCAGCATATCAGTCTCAAAAGGCACAACAAATCATTAAACCCTTATCATAACGTTTTATATGCACAAGTTTAATAACGATACATTTTTCTGGATCGCCCTGTTCGCCATACTGGCAGCACTCATCAATGGGTTGGGAATATTCACTCTCTATAAAAATCAGGCATGGGCATTAAAGACAAAGCCCTATTTTATCTGTTTCGCGGCCGGGGTGTTGATTTCCACACCGTTAATGATGGCTTTGCCACAGGCGATACTAAAGAATTTCTATGCAGGATTCATGGCGCTGCTCGGTTTTCTATTCATGTTTTTTTCGAACGCCCTGATAAAAAAAAGAACCCAAACAGAAGTGTTGGCTTTCGGTATCGTTGCCGCAGAGGGAATAGGCATTCATTCTTTTATTGATGGCGTCATCTACACGGTCACCTTTAGTATCAGTATCACGGTCGGTCTTTTGGCCGCGACGGGACTGGTCATTCACGAATTTGCCGAAGGGATCATTACCTACACCCTTTTTTTAAAGGGAGGGGTGAAAAAGAAACGTGCTATGTTCTACGCGTTCCTGGTAGCCGGGCTCACCACGCCACTGGGTGCGTTCGTGGCCTACCCTCTTATAAACCGTCTGAGCGAGAGCAGTCTGGGATTGATGTTAGGCTTCGTGGCAGGTGTATTGATCTATATCTCCGCTGCGCACCTTTTGCCCGAGGCAAGGGGAGAAGAAAAGAAACACTCCGGTTACGCTTTTTTGAGCGGTGTGGGACTTGCCATCTTTATTGTATCCTCAAAACTGTTCTGATAATTTTCAAAACGTGTAATTATGCACACCGGTATGCCAACACCGTCTCTGCCAGGCTGGAGAATGTTTTTGTATCTGTTCATCCTGAAAAGGAGTAATGTGACCGGCATCCTGATTGCGGCCGGTATCTTCTACCCTGCCAACGGCTTTCTGTTAAATCTGATGATTGCAGGAGCAGCCATGGCATTGAGTAGCGTAAGTTTGTTAGCAATAACTTACGGTTGAAATGGAAAAAGTAAGAAAATAATTGGGGGCAGTAAAACAAAAAAATGTTTGACGGTGTTGTAGTTACTGAAGTTTCAATATAGATTTGAGATAAAAAGATGGATAACAAACAAACGGGAAAGCCCAACGACCATCTCGCGAATGAGAGAACATTTCTGGCATGGATCAGAACCAGCATTGGGATTATAGGCTTGGGATTTATCCTCGTCAAATTTTCAATGTTCATCAGGCAGATTTCTTTTATTGTTGAAGATCAGGCATCTCCATCACAAGGAAGCCACTCCGGCATCATAGGTGTGATTCTGGTCGCGATAGGCGCCTTGACGGCGGTAATGGCATACGCCAATTATAAGAAGATAGAAAAACAGCTTGAATCGAATAGTTATTCCAATTCAAATCAGCTCACCACTTATCTCACCGTGGGCATGGTCATCATAAGTATCATCCTAATATGGTACCTGGCCAAAAGTATCTGATCTTGCCGGTTCGCAAATCTCGCAATCCGGCCTATTCTTTATTTTTCAAAATGCTTTTGCGCACGTCGTTCATGGTAAAGGCATACTGTTTCCGTAGCCTGCCGAGTTTTTCACCGGCCCGGTCTGAAGGGATGTCCAGATCAGTTGCAAGCTTCTCCGCCGGGATGCCGTATTTGTTGGCAACAAACTGCAGGGTTTGCCTTCCGTTGATCTCCTGGTCGGCAAATACAATTTCAGTCAGGGTCGGCCCCATTTTTTTCGAATCCGCCGGAGTAGAAACGTCCATTTCCTTTTCTGTTTCTTTTGTCGCTACTTTACGGATTTCTCCCGGCAGCACGGTTCTATGAGTTTCTTGTTTGATTTTTCTGTTCAGATGTAACGATTCCCTTGTAACGATCTCCGGTTCCACAAAAAGAGGAAAGGCAATCAGGAGAAGACCGGCACCGACAACCAGTGTGGCCGATATTGCACGTAAAACTTTATCAGGAACCATTCGTTTGAAGATTCCAACGATCATTTTCCAATGCAGGATAATGTGAAGAAGTAAAAGAACGAGGAAAACGATACTGATGATCAGGTGAATGGATCCCCACTGGTGACGCGTTAATCCCCAAAATTCCAGTTCAACACCGGCCCCGTAGCGTTCGTTCCGCTGAATACCGGGGATCAGTACATATTTTATCAGGAAGCCGATTCCCGCCAAGGGCATGAGCAATAATAACATGATGATGTCAATGCTCAGGTTCAGTTTTGATTGATTACACCACTTTTGTTTCATTTTGGATAATTTTTTCAGTTATTGCTTAAAATCATAGTTGACGGGCAGGATCCCAGCCTTATTTTATTTTTCCCGTTTATAAGGCCGGGTCATCATGCCGCTTTCCAAAACTTTTACGTTTTGATGGCCGGTTGGAAGCGGTTTATGTTTTCAGGTTAGCGTGAATGGCTTTTAAAACAAAATCGGGGGCATGGCACGGTTTCCAATTTTCCTTTTTTACGAAGGCCAGTTCCGTTTCTGCTTCATTGATCAGTTCCTGCTTTTCATTATACAGGCTATAGCTGAACCAGAGCCGGACTCCTTTGACGGCTGTCAGGGTTGTTCTTGCAGTTAGCAGAGCATCGTACCGGGTGGTTTTCAGGAAATGGAAATCCATCCGGATAACCGGGAGCATGTATCCGGCATCTTCAACCGACTTATAAGAAATACCGATGCTCCGGAACAATTCCCAACGTGCTGCCTCGTAATATTTCGCGTAATTGGCATGGTGCATGGTTCCCATCTGGTCAGTATCCGGGTACAAGACCCGGAAAATGTAGTCGTATTCGATCATACTGCTGTTCTATTTATGCGTGCTTTCTTTTCTCTGATTGGCCAAAATGCTATCCGCCAGGCCGGAGAATACTTTTTGTATTTGCTCATTCTGAAAAAGAGTATCAAGCGACCCTTCATCACAACTTTCACGGATATGCTCATTCAGCGGTATTTGCGCGATAAGCGGGATCCCGAATGTTTCTGACAATTTTGCTCCACCTCCCTTGCCAAACAGGAAATATTTTTCGTCGGGATGAAGCACGGGAATAAACCAGGACATGTTCTCCACGATTCCCAGCACGGGTACCGCCACATTCTTGTTGTTGAACATACCGATCGCCTTGACCACATCATCCAGTGCAATCGTTTGGGGGGTAGTCACCACGACGGCGCCCGTGATTTCATACATCTGCAACAGGGTCAGATGCACGTCGCCCGTTCCGGGGGGAGTGTCGATCACAAGATAGTCGAGTTCACCCCAGTCCGTATCATTAAGCAATTGCCTGAGGGCATTCGACACCATGGGGCCGCGCCAGAGAAGTGACTGGGCAGGATCGATAAAAAAACCGATGGAGATCACCTTGATCCCATGGCAATCAAAGGGTTCAATCCATGTCTTCCCCTCCTTTTCAATGGAGAGCGGACGCTGGCCGTTCAGGTTAAAGAGCGTAGGCACCGAAGGGCCATGGATATCGGCATCCAGCAACCCGGTTACATAACCCTCCTGCGCCAGTGAAAGCGCGAGACTTGCCGCAACGGTCGATTTACCAACGCCTCCTTTTCCGGAAGCAACAATAATAATGTTCTTAATATGGGGCAACTTTGTCTTTTCAAAAGGCACTTTTGCTGTTTTACTTTGCTCGTTCATCTTCTTCTTTTTATTTTATTTATTCAATTTTCCCTGTATCAATCTTTTTTGCAATCCCGACAGCCGGTCGATGAAGAGGATGCCGTCGAGGTGATCCTATCATATCTCCGTTAAATTCCTGATCCAAAATAATTTACCGTCATATCTCACCTGCCTGACCTTTTTCTCTTCGATCAACTGCTCTAACAGCGTGTTGTCCGCCCGGTTCTTCCGGAGTAGCTCACTCATTGCTTCTTCCCTGATGGGATGCACGGCGCTGATGTGAAGGATATCCGCCCTGGCGTCACCGGTAAAGCCGGTATTGGCGCCCTCAAAGCCGAGCAATAGCTCCGTTTTTAAACCGGTTTCTGAATAGATCTGCCAGGCACGGTTGACAGCCGCTTCATCCGGTTTTTTCACGGAAGGTAAAGCAGGGGGACGGGTTGGTACAGAGAGATAGGCGATATCAGGGTCTATCTCAGCGATCAAAACTGCGTTTTTACGCAGCAGTTCCGGATAATCATTCACCCCATTCACCAACATTGTCTCAGTAGCCAGGGTACCATCGAAAGCAGCCGCAAAGGAATGGAGCCCGTCGAGATAATCCTGGAACGAGAGATCGGGGTGAGGTCTGTTGATTTTCCTCCAGACCGGCTCATTGTTCGCATCTATCTTCACCGACACCCAGTCGGCAAGCGACAACTCGTCCCGCACACGCTCATCCCTTAAAAAGGAAGCATTAGAGATCACCGCGACCGGTATCCCAATTGTTTTGAGTAGTTTGATCGATCGTCCCAGATAAATATCGAGTGTAGGTTCCCCGTTGGCGACAAAGGTGAGATAATCGGGTATTTCACGCAGTTTCCAAAGATGCTCCTCTACTGCCCTAAAGATCTGTTCCGGCGAATAAAACGATTGCCGGGTAAGCGTATAGTGACGGGTGGCGCCCACCTGACAGTAGATGCATGCATAGGAACATATCTTTTTACCGGGTATATTATTGATCCCCAGGCTCTGTCCCAGTCTTCGTGACGGTATGGGGCCAAAACTAATCATATTTCCTCTTTTTTCTGTTTAAAAACGCCTCATCCTCCCAAACGGGTAAAACCGGTCATATTTCCTCTTCTTTATGAATACCCATGCGGTTGAATTTGAATATTTGTTGATGGAGAGACAATATTTCCTTCGCCGCGGTCGATTCCGGTGCCCATTCAACGACGGTTTTACAATGCAGCATTGCCTCCACCACCTCCGGTTCAAAAGGGATCATTCCGACCAACGGAATACCCTCACGCCCGCACCACTCCGCTATCTCGACCGTTATCTGCCCGTTCAGGTCATATTTATTGATCACCACCGCCGAAGGTATATGAAAGCGGTCGGTCAGTTCTTTCACCCTTATCAGGTCATGAAAAGCCGACCGGCTCGGCTCTGTCACAAGTACGGCAAGGTCTGTACCGCTCATGGAGGAGATGGCGGGACAACCCGTGCCGGGTGGCCCGTCGATAAGGATGGTGTCAACGCCCCTTTTCTCCTGTAGCATTCGGGATTGTTCACGCACCACATTCACCAGCTTGCCGGAGTTCTCCTCTCCCGGTGCCAGGCGTGCATGCACCATCCATCCGTTACGGAAACTGCCTGTATACCAAAAGCTGTTGTTACTCTCCTTCATACTGATGGCATCGGCCGGACAGACATGCATACAAAGCCGGCAACCGTCGCATGAAGTCACGGAAACGGTAAAACGGCCATCGTGAAACAAAATAGCGTCGAACCTGCAGTGATCCATACAGGCGCCGCAACGCGTACAAAGGGATTGGTTGATTACCGCTTTAGCGCCCGTGGTGAACCGTACCTGTTTCTCATCCTCCGGTTGTAGAAGGAGATGCAGGTTGGCCACATCCACATCGCAATCGGCTACTATCAACGGCCCGTCAATGGTTGCCAGCGCTGCGGCCAGACTGGTCTTACCCGTTCCCCCCTTGCCACTAAGTATTACTATCTGTTTCATTTTTTTAGAGCCAAGCATTCCTGAACGTTTTATCCGTTCAAAAAATGAACTGAAACGCTTGAATTTTGATTTTTCTTCTTAAAAGACTATGAATCAATAAACAAGACACAAGAGCCAAGACATTTTAATTATATTCTTGTGGAAGAATGATTAGTATGTTCGTTTCATACTGATTGAAAATGGAGGATCTGTTTTAACAATCGCCGGAACATTTCCCTGTAGGAAGTATGTTCCCTGGATAGAAGTCCCCCGTCGGAATATATACGGGCGATCTCCCGGTCAAAAGGTATCTCCATCAGCAACGGTATATCGTATTCCTTAAGCCACTCATACATCTCCCTGTTGCCCGGCCCTGCTTTGTTGATAACCACGCCAAAGGGCTTACCGATCTGCTGGACGGTAGAGACCGACAACTTCAGATCATGCAGTCCGAACGGGGTGGGCTCACTTACCAAGACAACGTAGTCTGCCTTATCGACCGTAGCAATAAAGGGGCAGGAAATGCCGGGCGGTGAATCCAGAATAGTCACCTTTTTGTTGCCAGCCTCGTGAATAGCTTTTTTTATCACCGCCACTGCGGAGTAAACCCTAACCTCCGAACGGCCCTCTGTCAACCGGGAGCGAGGTCCATAAGCAGACCGCTTCACCTTACCCAATAGACGGGGCTTCTCAGTGATGGCGCCAGCCTCGCAGGCATAACTACATGCACCGCAATCGTGACACAAATCGGGCAACACCTGGATCCACCTTTTTTCCGGCAGATAGAGGATGGCATTGTAAGCACAATAATCGTAGCATTTCCCGCAGAAAGTACATTTGTTGGGGTCAATTACCGGCACCTGTTGGAATACCTCCGTCACCGACTCCGTATCGCCGGGCAAAAAACCGGCTACGTTAGGCTCCTCCGCGTCACAGTCGGCCAGCACACATTCCATACCCATCTCTGAAGCCAACCAAAACAGGTTGGTAGCAACAAACGTCTTACCGGTACCTCCCTTACCGCTGGCAATCGCTATCCTCATCCTGTCCATCCATTTTCACCATCCTCCATTACCTTTCAATATTATTGCCGACACAGACAAAGCTGCCTTCCTTTACTCCCAGCCTGTCAGCAATCACACCACATTTTACCATCAAAAGAAAGAAGATATCCCTCTTTTGCTCTTCTATCAATCCCTCCAGATTGCCCTGCCCTTTGGAGATGACCAGATCGGCTTCTTTGAAAAGTTGAAGAAACTGGCCGGAGCATCTCTCCAGGATTGTCGAGGGAGCGTCATAACCGTTATCGGTCACATGGGCTACTTCATCCATCCCAACCTGCAGGGCGTCTTCTCTTGTCACATCGTTAATCACCGGAGCGCCCCGCACGGCATACCACACGTTCGGATGATGAAAGGTTTCAATAAGCAGTTTATCAAAGACAATCTCGCCTGCATTGTCGCCCAGGTAAAGGATTGTTTTCGCACCGGAGATCCGTCGCTGTAAGTATGCAACATGATCAACGGCGAAATCACTGCTTTCCACCATTTCCAAGGTCTGCTCCAGATCAAAAGAGTCCGATACTCCATAATCGATAATATTTCCGGCAACAGCAAGCCGTACTGCCGTGTCAAACGGATTGTCCGAGTGGTCAATCCTCTTCCTAAAGGCCTCATACATATAGAGTAACCGGGCGTTACTATCATATTTTACCTTCCTGTAAGGATCGGCTACCCCGCTTCTTTCACTGAAAAGCTTGTAAAGTTCTCTTGACAAGGCAGGGACAGAAAAACCCGCGCGTCCGTTTTGAAAGAGAGAGAACATCTCCGCCGCAAGCGCTTTTTTCTCTTGGGCGGAGAGCACCTGCTGCTCAATCAGTCGTTCGAAGTTACGGGCAAAGCAAAAATAGCATCTGTAGTCTGCTTCCACATTTCAACCTTTTTAGTGATCGCAGGCATTTTTACCGGCGACAAGCGATTGCCGATAATAGTCGGCGACCAGCTCACGCGGACTCTTATACTCGGCTGCCACATGCACCTTTATCTCTTGTTGCTCGAAGAGCTTGATGGCTTTCTGTCCCATCCCCGCCGCAATCACTTCGGTAACGCCCCTCTCGGCGAGCCATCCCGGCAGCAGTCCGGGCTCATGCGGCGGTGGAGTCAGCAACGTCTCACGCAGGATCGTTCCCTCTTCTGCTTCAATAATGGCAAACTGACGGCAGTGTCCAAAATGTTGACATAGCCTGCCCTCTTCCAGGGGTATCGCGATCACCTGTTTCATGCAAATCGTCCTTTACAGGATCCGTCTCTTCTTCTTAACCCCTGTCTCATTCCTCTTCCGCCCCCCGGCTGAAAAGGAACATTCGACCCATTTCCTTCGACCATGGGAGTGTCCCTTCTCTCGTAGCGGGACTGGTTAGGAGCATCTGCCCCAGTTCCTTCCCGCGCTTCGAAATCGTTTCTCCCTCTGTTGGCCGGGTTACAACGTCCCCGTCCTCTTCCACTCATAGTCCCCTCTCCGTCGGGGCCTTTTCTGTTAAATCCAGGCATAATTACCTCCTTTTTTAAATATTTTTTTTGAGAAATTGAATCACTTCGCCAATATTTCGGTATCCATCCTCCAGCCGGACCAGTCGAACAGGAAGCTGATCGATGATCGATGCCGCTTTCCCACCGGGATCTCCTGTAATGATCTGTTCCACCCCTTTCGATACTACCAGTTGCACCGAAGCGGGACCGGCACCTTCATTATAGTCTCTCTTGGGATTTTCAATAAACTCAACAGACTCACGCTCCGTATCATAAATAACAAAATATTTGCAGCGTCCAAACCGCCTGTCAGGTGCGGAAGTCAACTCCTTGCCGGTGGACGTGATGGCTACTTTCATTGGATGGTTCTTTAACGATTATTTTCTAATTTCAACTGTTTATATTATAACAACGCCACAAATATAATGAACATACGTTCATTTCGCAAGTGTTTTCCGTTTTTTATATAATTATTTTTTTATTCCTCAAGTGTTATAGTAAAGATCATTCCCTTTTAGCCGTATATCTTCATAGGTTTCAGTTGAATTAGCCTCCCTCTATTTATAGCGGGCGGATGGTACGTTTTTTCAATCAGGTATATAGAGCTATTCCGTTAAGTAGCACGAATTGAAACCCAATTCACTTGAAATTACGTCGTTGCGAAGATTATCCCGGAATCTGTATGGGCTGAGATCAATTTTATTTGGGTTATGCCATAGGGGGAAGTTTTTTGATCTCGGTATTCGGTCATTTCAAATGGAAACGGATGATGAGCAGTGAAACAACTGCTGAAAGGCAAATCGGTTGAGAAGCCTCAAACCACAATTGCTTCAGTAAGTTCGTCAAGAGAGAATCCTGCAAAATATTGGGAAATATCAAGAGTTGCCAGTGCCTTTTTCACCTCCGAAGAAGTGTATATCACCCCTTTTAAGGCGTCCTGCGGCACAGCTAAATCACCGTTCTTCCCGAAAAAGGTACCGTAGAAACGGATTGCCTTTATCCGGCCATTTCCGATATTGAGAAAGACTTGTATTCGTCCCGCAGAATAACGCTTTTCACGGACTACCTCTGCCACCGGGTTATGCCCATAAGTCCATTCCCAGTTGGCAAACTTTTCCTGACGGGCTTTTTCAATCTCATTTTTTTCATTTTCACTAAAATGATATTCTTTCATTTCGGGAAACTTCCGTTTCATCTGCGACAATATCTTATCTGCAAACTCATGGACGGTGATCTTTACCGGAAGATTGGGCAGGATATTATCCACCCGGCTACGAACCGATTTCACCCCTTTAAAATCGACCGTCTCTTTGGATACTTCCAGTGCTTTGGCAAGTACACTCAAATCGGTATCGAACAGCAGGCAGCCGTGATGCATAACCCGGTTACCCACATAAGCCTGCGCATTACCACAGATCTTTTTGCCGTCGATAGTAATATCGTTCCTGCCGGAAAATTCAGCTTGAGCACCCAATTCGGCCAGTGTCTCTATAACCGGTTGTGAGAAAGCCCTGAAATCGAAATCATTTTCTCCCTCCTCTTCATTGGAGATGATAGTATAATTCAGATTATTCAGGTCGTGATAAACCGCTCCACCTCCGGTAATGCGCCGTACCACATGAATCCCGTTTTCCTGGACAAAGCGGTTGTTGATCTCTGCCTGTGTGTTCTGATGCTTTCCGACGATGATAGCCGGTTCATTGATCCAAAGAATAAAAATCTTGTCGAACTGTTTCAACTCCTTGAAACAAAACTCTTCCAACGCAATATTATAAGCGGGGTCAGTACTTTTATTGACAATATATATCATAAGATAAAAGGAGGGCGGGCTCCGTCATCTTTCAGCCGGAACCCGCCACAAAACATATATAATTTATTTACTTCTTCTTTTTGGGTATATGTACCGCTTCATCCAGGATATCGGCAAAGGCTTCGAACAGCGCTTCGGAATAGGTCGGATGCCCATAGATGGTCTTTATCACTTCATCCACTGTGATCTCCATTTCCATGATCAGCGATGCCTGGGTAATGATCTCCGCGGCAGACGGGCCAATGATATGCACACCCAGCACTTCCCCATAGCGGTTATCGGCAATCACCTTCACGAAACCATGCGCTTCGCTCGATGCCAAAGCACGACCGTTAGCGGCAAAGCTGAACCGCCCGATGCGGATATCGTCGTACTTCGCACGTGCTTCCTCTTCGGTCAGACCGACCATAGCCACTTCGGGCGAGGTATAAACCACTGAAGGAGCGGAAAGTAGTTTGATGGAACGATGATTTCCTTTTACCGCATTCTCTGCCGCTACTTCACCCATACGGAAAGCCACGTGGGCAAGCATCTTGATACCATTCACATCGCCGGGTGCATAAATACCTTTGACGCTCGTCTCCATGTACTTGTCCACTTTTATCTTACCCCGTTCGGTCTCGAACTTCACCTCACCCATTCCTTCGAGGTCGGGCACACGGCCAATGGAGATCAACGCCTTATCGGCAATCACCGACTCTTTCCCGTCGATCTTGATCTCCAGTTTATCACCTTTATCCACGATTTCAGTAATACGGGCAGAGGTAATTACTGTCATGCCTTTCTTCTTGATGATCCTGGTCAGCTCGGCGGAAACTTCATGGTCGAGAGGCGGCACAATACGATCCATCATCTCGATGATGATTACTTTGGATCCAAGGCCGGCAAACGATTGTCCCATCTCGGTACCGATCACGCCACCACCAATGACAGCCAGTGTTTCGGGTACTTCCTTGATAGCGAGAAGATCATCGCTGGTAAGCACCTTGTCGCTCTCGATACCGGGAATATTGATCTTGGATGCTTTGGATCCTCCTGCCAAAATGATCTTGTCGGCTTTGATGATCTGCGAGTCGTTCACTACCACATCCTTATTCTTGTTAATCTTACCAATACCCTGGTAAATATCCACACCATTGCTCTTGAGGAGGGCTACAACACCGCTGGTCAGTTTTTTCACTACTCCGTTTTTGAACTCCTGCACTTTCTCCATATCCACTTTGATCTGTGAACTGTCGATCAGGATTCCCCTTGTGGATGCTTCCCGGATATGTTCGATGATCTCGGCATTTTTCAGATAGGCCTTTGTGGGGATACATCCTACATTCAGGCAAGTACCTCCGAATTCGCCTTTTTCCACGATAGCCACCCTGGCGCCCAGTTGGGCAGCCTTAATGGCTGCCACATATCCGGCAGGACCGCCACCGATCACAACCACACTATAATTATCCTCGAGACGGATCATCCGTTTATCTTCTTCACTCTCCTTTTCACCTGTATCTTCGATTACCTCGGGCATCAGTGTATCCACCGACTCATTTTCCGACCCGATATAACCGATCACCTCGGTAACAGGAACCGTATCACCGTCGGGGTGCACGATTTTCAGCAGGATACCCGACGCCTCCGCCTCGATCTCCATACTGGTCTTGTCGGTCATTATCTCAAGAATGATCTCACCTTCCTTTACCGGATCACCCTCTTTTTTCAACCATTTCACCACTTGCCCTTCGGTCATGTCTATACCGGCCTTGGGCATGATTATTTCATAAGCCATATATCTATTTTTTTGTATTTCCTATTGTCACTCTTAGATCAATAAAGTGATCGGATCTTCCATCAATTTTTTCAGATCGGTCATGAATTTCGCTGCTGTCAGCCCGTCAATGATACGGTGATCGCTGGTAAGGCTCATCTTCATGATGGGTCGTACAACCGCTTCGCCATTCACCGGCACAAGTTTTTCCTTTGTCGAGGCGACACTCAAAATGGCGGCGTTAGGTTGGTTGATGATGGCAGTGAATTCATCTACAGGGTACATCCCCAGATTACTGATCGTAAATGTACTTCCGGCCTGCTCGTCGGGTAACAGTTTCTTTGAAAAAGTACGTTCCGTCAAATCTTTCAATGCGACCACAAATTCGCTGAGGGACATTTTGTCGGCATTCTTCACTACCGGTACCAGCAGACCTTCGTCCAGACCGACCGCCATTCCCAGATGCACATAATTGTGAAAGGTCAGTTCCGTTCCTTCGGGGTTGAGACTGGCATTGATATACTTGTGTTTCAACAGCGTTTTCACTACCGCCAGCGAGATCAGGTCGGTTACCGTCAGTTTTTTTCCGGTTTTCTCCTGTATAGGTTCGATCAACCGTTTACGTAACGCCAGCAACTCGGTCATGTCCACTTCCCATGTCTGGATAAAAGTGGGTATGCCGAAGTAGCTTTCCGACATCCGTTTGGCGATGATTTTCCGCATCTGGGTCATCGGCACAGTCTCGGTTTCTCCTGCAACCGGTATATCCTGTGATGCGGCAGGCGCTTTCTGTGGTGCTTCTGTTGTGGGTTTGGCTGCAACCTGATCTGGTTTGGGGACAGACACTTCTCCAAAATCATTGAGCGTGAATCTGGCTTTCAGGTCGGGATCGGAAATCAGTTGCAAGACATCATCTTTCATGATCTTATTGCGGTGTCCCGATCCTTTTACCCCTTTCAGGTCTATATTGTGTACTTCGGCAATATGGTGGGCAAGCGGAGAAATATGTGTTTTCTCCTCGTAATTGAAATTGGCTATATCGTCCTTATGGATACGGCCCTTGTAACCTGTGCCGGTCACACTGAGCAAATCCACTCCCAGACGTCTTGCCAAAGCCCTGGCCGCCGGTGTTGCCCTCAATCTTTTATTTTCCATCACTCCCTTTTTATCGGTTATTCACTAATTTGAGGATGTATTTCTTGATCCGTGCCACATTGGGTATCATGGCAGCCTCCAGTGTCTGGTTATAGGGGATGGGTACATCCTCACCGGCAAGACGCAATATCCGTCCATCAAGAAAATCGAATGCATCGCTTTCGGCAATCATGGCGGCTATCTCGCCAATGAAACCGCCTGTTTTATGTGCATCGTTTACCAGCAACACCTTCCCGGTCTTCTTCACCGACTCAAGTACCGCCTCTTTGTCAAGCGGCGCCAGGGTACGCAGGTCTACCACCTCTACACTTACCCCTTCGGCTTCTTCTACCTCTTTGGCCGCCTGCATCACCCGTTCCAGCATACGCCCATAGGTGATGACCGTTACATCTTTCCCTTCCTTCTTAATTTCAGCTTTCCCGATAGGCAATACAAATTCCGGATCAAGGGGTACTTCACCTTTCATATTATATTGTGCTTTATATTCGAGGAAGATCACCGGATTATTATCGCGGATAGCCGCCTTGAGCAATCCTTTCACGTCGGCCGGCGTACCCGGGGCAATCACTTTGAGCCCGGGGATATGGGTAAACCAGGCTTCAAGCGATTGAGAGTGTTGCGCGGCCGAACCAACGCCACCTCCCGCAGCGGCACGGAATACCACTGGTATCTGCCCTTTCCCGCCGAACATATATCTTGTTTTAGCAGCCTGATTCACAATATTATCCATCATATAGACGATAAAGTCCATAAATGTAACATCCACAACGGGTCGCATCCCGGTCATGGCCGCTCCTATGGCTGCACCGGAAATGGCATTTTCTGAAATAGGTGTATCACGCACACGTTCCTTACCGAACTCTTCGAGCATCCCTACCGATGTTCCGAAATCGCCTCCGAAAATACCTACATCTTCTCCCATCAGGAATACGTTCTCATCACGACGCATCTCTTCCGACATTGCCATGATAATGGCATCGCGAACAGACATGAGCTTTGTTTTATTTTCCATCTGTTTTTTCTGCTGTTGTTATTTTGTATAAGCGACAGAGACGATGAAGTCTCTGCATTATGTCATTTTTATTGGGGTTTATTTTAAAATTAATCTGCAAAAATGTCTTCAAATGCCGATTCCAGTGTCGGTTCCGGACTGCTCAATGCAAATTTCACAGATTCTTCTACCGCATCCTCAGATGCTTTCTCTATCGCCTCGATCTCCTGTGCGGTAGCTATTTTATTTTCAAGAAGGTATTTTTTGAAACGCTCAATCGGATCTTTTTGTTTCCATTCATCCACCTCTTCTTTAGTCCGGTATTTTCCAGGATCCGAGGTAGAATGTCCTAACCATCTGTAGGTGATCGCTTCCACCAGTACCGGGCCATTGCCATCACGTACATACTGCACTATCTCCTCGAATTTATTGTAGACAGAAAGCAAATCATTCCCATCTTCAATAAAGTGTCCCGGAATTCCATAAGCACACGCACGTTGATAATTGTAATCGATATTGATCACATCTTTAATCGGGGTACTGATCCCATACATATTATTAATGGAATAGAAAATCACAGGTAACTTCCAGATGGAGGCCATATTCAATGTCTCATGGAAAGTTCCTTCGTTACAGGCACCATCGCCAAAACAACAGAGAACGATCTTTCCCGTTTTTTTCATTTTCTGAGTGAGTGCGGCGCCAATGGCCATTCCCATTCCTCCGCCTACAATCCCGTTCGCACCTAAATTCCCTCCGTCGAGATCGGCAATATGCATGGAGCCACCTTTCCCTTTACAGGTTCCTGTAGCTTTTCCCATGATTTCAGCCATCATTCCGTTGAGGTCTATCTCCAATGCAATACTTTGCCCGTGTCCACGGTGATTGGAAGTAATCAGATCAAATCCGGCCTTTATTGCACCAATTGCGCCCACATTAGCAGCTTCCTCCCCTATAGAGAAATGCGTCATCCCGGGTATCTTCCCCTTTTTCACAAGCCGGTTCACCTTGCTATCGAAATTCCGGATATCAAGCATCAACCGATGCATGTGCAACATTTTCTCTTTTGTTAATTCACTTTTTTTTGATTTTGTTTTGGCCATAGCAGCTTACTTTCATTTCATTAAAATTAGTCGTTCTGAATTATATTCCACTATTTTATTTCTTCGCTCGACATAGTTAAAACAGATTTTGCCTCTGTACTCACTTAAAGAAATAGTTCCCGCTATGCATAATCCAAGCAAGGTTGACTTTGTCTTCTTCCTTCGCATTCCACCAAAACTCAAACAAGTTTTTTTTGGTTTCAGCTTGTCGTCAGCTGTCTTCTGCTCATTTAGCTTAACGAAAACGCTCTATAAATATTTCTTAGTGTATCCTTTAATAATTAGAACAATTCTACATAAGAACAGTTTTTCAATCCTATTGTTTGAAAAAGCTCTCCTTTTATGTTTTATTAAATATTCATCTATCGAACAGCCAGGAATCAAGAACAAAAACTTTTTTAGAGAACAAACAATAAATACGTTACAAACTAAAACAGAAATCTGCGAGTAAGTGAGAGCAAAAGAAGTTTACTTAAACTATGCCGAGTAACGACAGAAAATCTACAGGATGAAAAGTAAATTTTCCCGGATAAAAAATATTTAAGACTTTTTTGTCGTAAATAAAAAATAATATATCTTTGGCAAAAATAGATTATATGTTCTCGAAAGCTTGCGAATATGGAATAAGGGCTACCCTGTATATTGCTTCTCAGTCACTGAAGGATAGAAGGGTTAAAATTGGCGATATTGTACAGAATATCGGCTCTCCCGAAGCTTTTACGGGAAAGATACTGGGATTGTTATCAAAGAACGGTATTGTGGAATCCTATACAGGACCCAATGGCGGCTTTGAGATCAAACGTGAAAATCTTCATTCTGTCACAGTAGCCGATATCGTCAGGGCTATCGATGGAAATACTTTTTTCGAAGGTTGTGCACTGGGATTGGAGCAATGTGATGCAAAACGCCCCTGTCCCATGCATTATTCTGTGGAAGAGATCAGGAAAGAAATGAGGGGTGTCCTGCAAAACACCACAGCTTACGAGCTGGCAATGGGAATTAAAAACAGGGAAACCCTGCTGAAGCGATAATTTTTTTCAGATAATTTACGACAAAATTATCTGAAATAAAAAGGAGATCAACCCACCTGGTTTTACCAGGCTTACCAAAAACAGAATAGTCAAACAACATTCATAATCACAGCTAAAATCAGAAAAGATGCAAACGAAAGAGATTCAACTTTACATGGTGGCATTCCCTATTGTTTTTCTCTGGATAGGATTTGTGTGTGCTATCAGTTTCATGGAGGCGTGGTTAAAATTCAGGGCGCCCGGCGTAACCCTCCCGTTAGGGCTGGGTATCGGGAGCCTGATATTTAAAGCGTTGAACAAAGTAGAATGGGTATTTGCCATTCTTATGGCGGTGGATCTGTTCCTGCTTCATCGTGGAATAGGGATAAACCTACCCCGGATATTATTCCTGATCGCACTACTGATACTCATCATACAAACCCTTTGGCTACTACCTGCACTCGACGCACGCATTCCGCTTTACCAACAAGGGCTTGAAGTACCGTCATCACCTCTCCATTTTTACTATGTAGGAACAGAAGTAGTTAAGGTTGTCTGCCTGATCATAACAGGTATTCATTTTTTAAGATCAATCCGCATCATATCATAAAAGTTCTAACCTAAAAATGATTCAGTATGACACAGAAAAAATTATGGATTGCATTTGCACTGGTGGTAGGGCTATCGTTTGCCGTACTACTGTTTTACGGCGCTCAAATCTATCAACAGGCACCGCCCGTTCCCGAACGGGTAATTAACGAGTCGGGAGAGCTATTATTTACCGGCAACGACATCAAAGACGGCCAAAACATCTGGCAGAGCATTGGAGGACAAGAGATTGGCACTGTCTGGGGCCATGGCGCTTATGTGGCACCCGACTGGACAGCCGACTATCTGCACCGGGAAGCACAGTACCTTCTGAATAAATGGTCTCAGGCCGATTACGGGAAGGAGTTCAGCGCATTATCCGCTGCCGAACGGGCATCGCTGGAGTCGAGGCTACAGGAATTCCTCAGGGTAAACACCTACGATGCGGTAACCCGAACACTCACCATTCACAGCGAACGGTATGAGGCTTTTCTTCACAATAAGCAGCATTATGCCGGCCTCTTTATGGACGACCCTGCTCTGGACAAGTTGCGCTCCGACTATGCCATTGCGAAAAACACCATCAAATCGGAGGAGAGGATGGAAAAAATGGCACAGTTCTTTTTCTGGGCCTCCTGGGCATGTGTAACGGAACGTCCTGGTTCGGACGTAACCTACACACATAACTGGCCGCCGGACGAACAGATAGGCAATGTTCCTACCAGCGATCTGGTACTCTGGACAGGATTCAGTATCATCATGCTGTTGCTGGGAATTGGTATTATGATCTTCGTACAGGCACGCACCCGTCAGGAGGAAACGCTCAAACCGGTGGAAGACCCGCTGATGAACCAGACCATCACTCCCTCTATGTGGGCGGTCAAAAAATACTTCTGGATAGTAAACCTGCTGATCCTGATACAAGTGCTGCTGGGCGTGATCACTGCACACTACGGAGTGGAAGGAGATGGTTTCTACGGCATCAACATCGCTAAATTCATTCCCTACTCTATCACCCGTACCTGGCATATCCAGTTGGCTATCTTCTGGATAGCTACTGCATGGCTGGCCACCGGGTTATATATCGCCCCCTCGCTGAGCGGAAGAGATCCCAAATATCAGAAACTGGGAGTAAATCTTCTTTTCATCGCCTTGCTTATCGTAGTAGCCGGATCTATGATCGGACAGTGGTTTGGAGTGATGCAACGGCTCAATCTTGTCAACAACTTCTGGTTCGGCCATCAGGGATATGAGTATGTAGACCTGGGACGTTTCTGGCAATTGCTTCTGGTAGTAGGGCTATTCCTCTGGTTAACTCTGATGATCCGTCCTATCCTGCCCATCATCAAAAGGGGAACTTCAGAAAGAGGATTGTTGATCCTGTTCCTGATCTCTTGTGCCGCCATCGCACTATTCTATGGTGCGGGACTGATGTGGGGCCGGACAACCAACCTTGCCGTGGCCGAATACTGGCGCTGGTGGGTAGTACACCTTTGGGTAGAAGGCTTCTTCGAGGTATTCGCCACCGTAGTGGCTGCCTTCCTCTTTACACGTATGGGATTACTCGGTATCAAATCGGCGACCAATAACGTACTTTTTGCGACTGTCATCTTCCTGACAGGTGGTATCCTGGGTACCTTCCATCACCTTTATTTCACCGGAACACCGACGGCAGTCATGGCTCTGGGAGCTACATTCAGTGCACTCGAAGTGGTTCCGCTCGTATTGATCGGATTCGAAGCCTACCACAACTACCGGATGAGTAAAGCCACTGAATGGCTGGCAGATTACAAATGGCCCATTTACTTTCTGCTTTCGGTCTCATTCTGGAATTTCCTGGGAGCAGGGATTTTTGGGTTCATCATCAATCCGCCTATCGCCCTCTATTATATGCAGGGACTGAACACTACACCGGTACATGGCCATGCGGCGCTCTTCGGGGTTTACGGCATGTTAGGCATCGGACTTATACTGTTTGTTTTACGCAGCATGTACCGGAAACGGAAATGGAACGATAAACTCATCTCATTCACCTTCTGGACACTCAATATCGGATTGTTCCTCATGGTTGTATTGAGCCTGCTGCCGGTCGGATTGATGCAAACTGTTGCCAGTGTCAAGGAAGGTATGTGGTTTGCCCGCTCCGCCGAGTTCATGCAACAGCCATTGGTTAGCGTGTTCAAATGGTTACGGATTGTGGGCGACACTGTCTTTGCCATAGGTACGCTCGCCCTTTTCTGGTTTGTATACACATTGACAATCAAGAAAAATAAGCAATAATTATTCACTTCCGGAGCATCTCCCCCGTTCATTCTCAAAAAAGGCCGGGGGAAGCTCTCTAAAATATGTATTATTATGGATATAAACAGTCAAAGTATCGTAGGTAAAATTGTAGCTGAAAACTACAAGGCAGCATCGGTATTTAAAAAATACAATATTGACTTCTGCTGCAGCGGAAACAGGACAATAGCCGATGCTTGCAGTAAAAAACAGATAGATGAAAAGAGGCTCCTTGATGAGCTCTCTGAAGTGATCAACAAAAAGGAAGCGGGAGATATCGACGTCAAAGCGTTTCCGCCCGACCTTTTAGCTGATTATATTGAGAAAACACACCATCGCTACGTAGAAAAGAAAATCCCTGAAATCACTCCGTTCCTGCGGAAAGTGGTGAGTGTACACAGTGGCAATCATCCCGAATTAACGGAAGTAGAGCAACTCTTTTTCGATTCGACAAGAGACCTTTCGGCCCATCTGAAAAAAGAGGAGTTGATGCTGTTCCCTTATATCCGCCTGCTGGTAAAAGCTCAGCTAACCAACGGAAAAAGACCTCAGACGGGCTTAGGTTCGGCTGCTACCTATATTGAGCAGATGGAACACGAACATTCTGCTGAAGGTGAGCGATTCAGAAGGATCAGTGAACTGACCGATAACTATACTCCACCCGAAGATGCCTGCAATACCTACCGGGTAACGTTGAGCCTGCTGAAGGAGTTTGAAGAGGATCTGCACCGCCATATTCATCTGGAGAACAATATACTGTTCCCCAAATCAATTGAGTTGGAGCAGGAACTGGAAAGGCTGTAAGTAACGAGGTAGCGTTTTTCGCTAAACAAAACGAGAATTTACACCGGAGGTCGTCTTTCATTGGTTCATCTTTTATACCTTTGCACCAACTATTTCATTCGATGAGAGTAGAATCAAAGCTGTAAAAGATGGATAGAAACAAGGTTACCACGGCGGTAATCATTGCCAATGGACGGTTTCCGAATCATACTGTTCCCCTTTCGTATATCGAAGAGGCGGAGTATATAGTTTGTTGCGACGGCGCTGCCAACGATTTTATTGCCCGGGGAGGGGTACCGGACGCCATTGTGGGCGACTGCGATTCCATCTCGGAAGAGAACAGGATTCGCTTTGCCGGCGTCCTGCACCCCGATCCCGACCAGGAAACAAATGACCTCACGAAGTCTGTACGGTTTTGTGTCGAAAATGGGATACAAGAAATTATTATCGTAGGGGGAACCGGAAAACGGGAAGATCACACCATTGGGAACATATCGCTATTGGCCGATTATGCAGAGATAGCAAAGGTTGTTATGGTTACCGACTGGGGCATCTTTACCCCCATTCAGTCTTCGAAGGAATTTAAAAGTTACAAAGGGGAACAGGTTTCTATTTTCGCTATCGACCCCAAAGAACTCACTACCCATAACCTGAAATATCCGGTCAAAGGAAGAATACTGACAAACTGGTGGCAGGGATCGTTGAATGAGTCGTTGGGAGATTCTTTCACCATTGAACCTCAAGGACGGGTGATTGTTTTTCAGGTGTATAAATAATACCCCTTATCACCAATCATTCTGTAATTTTTCACTTTTAGTTTTTAACTCCGTTGATTTTCTGTCGTCACTCGGCATAGCACAAGCAAGCTTGCCTATGCTCTCGTTCCTAAGAAAATTCACTTTATAACCCCTACCCCATTTCCCGTAACACTTCCAGTGATTTCAGCGGAGGGAAATTATAGACATGTAACCGGTAGTAGTCCAACAACTGGTCCACAATCTCATTCCGGTTATTCCGCGATAGTTTGAAAAGATGCATATTGCCGTAGTTGATGCGATAGAGATCACGCAGGTAAGCGCTCTCTCTCCTGTTCAGATAATAAGAATGCATCGGTTCACTCACTACAAACACACCATGCTGCAGATCGAAGAACGAACGCTCCATGGTAAATTCCGTATTAGGGTAAATACCCAGAAAACGGGTTAATCCCATCATGAGCGCCAGGTGAAAATTCGCTAATCCCTTTTCAGCAGCCTCCAGCGTCTCTATCGAATTTTTCAGGTAATCGAAGGTTAATTCGTTATTGTCCGATTCGCGAAGTACAAACGATAAAAATTCCGAAATAAAAAAAGCCAGTGACACTTTTGTCATATTGGCACACAGTTCGTATAACGGAAATTGCCTTTCCACCTCTTTCAGCCTCTGAACATCACGCAACGGCATATGTTCTACTTCCAGATGCAACACCGATAATGGAAAGAAAAGCGAGTTCCGTATTTTTGTCCTTTTCCCGCGCGACATGGGCAACAGGTAGGAAACCCGACCGAAATCACGCGTAAAAAGATGCGCGATCGAATAGGTGTCGCTGTAGGAAGTGGTACCAAGTACTATACCTTCTGTTTTGTGAAGCATATCCGGATTCAGTTGATTACAGGTTGTATAGACAAAAACAGACAATTATAAAGTTCAACTTTTGATTTGCCTATAGAAAGGTAGGAACTTTATTTAAAATGACCAAATACTCTCTAAATAAAAAAAGCCCCGAAAAATCCGGAGCTTATATATTTTACACTGCAGTATATCAATACACTTTTTTCTTGATGCGGGCAGCTTTTCCACGTAGTTTGCGCAGGTAATACAATTTTGTTCTGCGTACTTTACCTTCGCTGTTCAACGTAATATTTTCGATGAAAGGAGAGTTCATCGGGAAGATACGTTCCACACCAATATTGTCAGACATCTTTCTTACGGTAAAACGCTTGGCGTCTCCGTGACCGGCGATCTTGATCACCACACCGCGATACTGCTGTATACGCTCTTTGTTCCCTTCCGCAATACGATAAGCCACTGTGATCGTGTCACCGCTCTTGAATCTGGGAAATTCTTTCTTTTCTCCCGCGAAAGCCTCTTCCGCGATCTTTATTAAATCCATCTTCTATCAAGCTTTATGTTAATAATTAACCCTTTGAAACGCAATATAACGGCCTGTGGCCGACAGAGATTACGCAAAGCGGATGCAAAGGTAGAAAATTTTCTTTAATCTGCCATATAAAATACAATTTAATGTTTATTTTTGATCTACGTCTTGACGCAGAAGGTAAAAAAATGTACTTTTGAGCTGTTTTACACAATAACATAATAACATGCGATTAAAAATAATGTGGATTGCCTGTATGGCTATCCTGTTTCTTTCTTGTAATCAACAATACAGGATCACAGAGATGTCCGGTACTATTGTCGAGATGAACTCTGCACTCGATACCCATTCTCACTCGCAGATGGAAGCACTCGTACAATCCTATAAAACGGAACTCGACCGGGAAATGAATGTCGTGATCGGCAGGTCGACCCAATATATGGATTACAGAAGACCTGAGAGTCTGCTGACCAACCTCACGTCGGATGTCATGAAATCTTACGGCGACGAGCATTTGCCGGACGGGGCAGATATAGGGGTAATGAACGTCCACGGACATCGCGCCACACTTCCTGCAGGGGATGTAACCATCGGCAATCTCTATGAAATTTACTCTTTCGACAATACTATTACCTTCCTGGAATTGAAGGGAAATGACCTGAAGAAGATGTTTGATGCCTATGCACGTATAGGCGGGGCAGGCATCTCATCGAATGTAAAACTGGTTATCGATAAAAGAAAAGTAAAAAGTGTCACAATCGATGGACAACCCATTGATAAAAATAAAATTTACCACATCGTCACACTCGACTATCTGGCTGAAGGGAACGACAATATGAGCGCTTTCCGTGATGCCATCACCAGCGTAAATACAGGTGTCACATTACGCGATGTGATGATCGACTGGGTAAAAGAACAGACCCGGCGCGGAGAAGAGATCGAATCCGTACTCGATGGTCGCATTATAATTCATTGATATGATAATTCGATGATTTATTGATTAATCAGCAAATCATCACATCATCAAATCTACTAATCAAATATAAGTATGCATTCAACAAACAATCTCATTATACTTTGCCTCTCGTTATTTCTCTCTTTTCCGGCATTCTCGCAAAAGAAGATTGTCATTCTTCATACCAACGATACTCATAGCCGCATCGAACCTTTGCCGGAAACCGACAGGACGGCTCCCGGCAAAGGGGGAGTGGTACGGCGGGCCTCTTATGTGGATGAAGTCAGAAAAGAGAACAAAAACGTACTCCTTTTCGATGCCGGAGATTTTCTGCAGGGTACACCCTATTTCAATCTTTTCAAAGGGGAGGTAGAGGTAAAAGCTATGAACCTGATGAAGTACGATGCCGCTACGTTGGGTAACCATGAGTTCGATTACGGGATGGAAGTGCTCGAAGAGGTGATACGCAAAGCCGACTTTCCTATCATCACCAGCAATTACGATTTTTCCCGGACAGCATTAGCGGGACTCGTCAAGCCCTATATTATCCTGAAAAGAGACGGCATCCGGATCGGTATCATCGGTATCGGTGTACGACCGCAGGGATTGATTGCCACCGACAATTACAAGGGGATGAAATTCCTGGATCCTGTAAAAACGGCCAACGAATTGGCAGAGCAACTCCGTACGCATCATAAATGCGATATGGTGGTCTGTCTCTCCCATCTGGGTTACCAGCAGGATTTGACATTGGCAGAGTCAACCCGTAATATCGATCTGATCATCGGCGGACATAGCCATACTTATATGAAAGAACCGGAGATCCGGGAAAATCCCGATAACAAACAGGTGATGATCTATCAGACCAACGGACGCGGAATCTATGTAGGAAGAATAGATGTGGAATTGGAGAAAATAAAACGGTGAAAAAAGTGGAAAGGTGGGAAAGGTGGGAAGGTGCTGATTAGTAATTGGTAATTAGTAATTGAGTTAAGAGGAGAACGGTATGAAGAGACCAATGAGGAAAAAGATGCTTTTTTTATGCATTTCTATTATATACCCGGTGCTTGTATCAGCGCAGGTGTTTACCAATCTGTATGAACAGACGGATAAGGAGGGAATGACGCGGTGGGTGGATTCGGTATATACGAAAATGACCCTCGACGAAAAGGTAGGCCAGCTTTTTATGCCTATCGTGGAACCTAATAGCAGTTGGAAGACCAGAATATCAGGATATATCCGGAATCAGAAAGTAGGAGGATTACTATTCTCAAAAGGGACATTGGTACAGCAGGCCGATATTACCAATTATGCCCAACAGGTCGCTGATATTCCGCTTTTGGTCTCCCTCGACGGTGAGTGGGGATTGTCCATGCGATTAACAGACGCTCCGAAATATCCACGGAATATGATCATAGGTGCTATACAGGATGAAGAGATAATAAAACTCTACGGCCAAGAGGTGGCGCGCCAATGTAAAGAGATGGGCATCCATATCAATTTTGCCCCTTCACTCGACGTACATAGCAATCCGAAAAACCCCATTATCGGCACACGTTCCTACGGAGAGAATCCGGTCAATACAGCAAAGAATGGAATTGCCTATGCAAAAGGATTGGAAGAAAACGGTGTGATGTCGGTAGCCAAGCACTTCCCCGGGCACGGTGACACATCGGAAGATTCGCACAAGACCTTGCCGACTATCGCTCACAACCGCGAGCGGCTGGAACAGGTGGAACTGCTCCCGTTCCGTGAATATATCAACGCCGGATTATCGGGAATGATGACAGGACACCTGAACGTACCGGCATTGCAGACAAAAGGAATGCCAGCATCGCTTTCACCGGAGGTCGGTATACGCCTTCTCAAGGAGGAAATGGGTTTTACCGGCCTCACTTTTACCGATGGTATGGCCATGAAGGGTGTTTCAGACCAACCCGAAGCAAGTATAAAAGCGCTATTGGCAGGTAATGATATCATATTGGGGGTTATAAACCAGGGTAAAGAATTCGCCTCGGTAAAAAAAGCAGTCGAAGACGGTACAATCCCCACATCACTCCTCGAAGAAAAGGTACTGAAAATACTTTCCTATAAATATATCCTCGGAGCAAACAAATTCACTCCTATTAATACATCCTCCGTACACAGCCGTGTAAATACATCTTCCGCAGAATGGGTACAAAAAAAGATCTACGACGGCGCTCTTACGCTCCTTAAAAATGAGAAAGATCTGATCCCGGTGAAAAAACTCGATGAGACAAAGATTGCGGCCTTGTCCATTGGCACTACGGCTAACAACACATTTCACAAGTATCTGAAAAAATATGCTCCCGTAGCCACTTTCAGCGCTCAATCCACAGCAGCACTGCCCGAAATAAAAGGATTGAAAGAGTATGACCTGGTCATTATCTCCATCCATTCAAACAATGCCGCTGATGCCGCAGCACTACAACAACTGACGAAAGATCAAAAAACAGTGTTGACATTTTTCACCTCACCTTACAGGGTAGATAATTTCCAGGCTTCGGTCAACAACGCTACAGCTGTTGTCATGGCTTACGATGCTACCGATTTTGCCCAGATGAGTGCCGCACAGGGTATTTTCGGAGGGATCGCTATCAGTGGAAAACTTCCGGTATCCACTGATATATTGCAGGAAGGTACAGGCTTCGACACAAACAAGAACCGTCTCGGCTATTCCGTGCCCGAAGAGGTAGGATTATCCTCGGAGAGGTTCAACGAGATAGAAAGTATCGCATTGGAAGGGATCAGACAAAGAGCCTATCCGGGATGTCAGATATTAGTGGCAAAAGATGGTGTGATAATCTATGAAAGGGAGTTCGGTAAATTCGATTACAGGGATGGCACTGAGGTGACAGACGAGACGGTCTATGATCTTGCCTCTGTCACAAAAGCGACCGCGACCCTTCCTGCCATCATGAAACTATATGACGAAAAGAAGATACGTCTTCAGGATCCCCTCAGTAAATTTGTCCCGGAAACCAAAGGAAGCAATAAGGCAAACCTCACCATACGATCCTTGTTGTTACATGAGACAGGAGTAGCCTCTTTTATTCCTTACTATACCACGGCCATTGATGAAAAAAGCTATTCCGGTTCGCTGTTCGGCAAGAATTCGGCTGTTTATCACGCCCGCTATGCAGGTGCCTGGGGTCGTACCGATTACAAATTTCTTCCGGATCTGATCTCTACACGGGAATCGGAACAATTCCATCTTCCAGTCGCCAAAGGACTGTATGCAAGCAACAAGATGCACGACAAGCTTTTGAAAGAGATCATCGATACTCCGTTGAGCCGCAAAGGAAGTTACAGATACAGCTGTCTCAACTTCATGCTGTTGAAGGAAGCAATAGAGTCTGTTTCGGGAACGGATCTGGATACTTACGTGAAACAGAATTTCTACCATAAGCTGGGAGCATCTACCACCACCTTCCAGCCATTGAAATATATCCCTCTTGAAAGGATCCCGGCGACTGAGGATGATCCTTTTTTCCGCAAGCAACATGTACGGGGCTATGTGCATGACGAAGGCGCAGCCCTCTTCGGAGGAATATCGGGTAACGCAGGACTCTTTTCCAATGCCAACGACCTGGTTAAGATCTATCAGATGTGGCTTAACGGAGGAGAATACGGAGGAGAGCGTTATCTGAGCGAAGAAACGGTAAGACTCTTTACCACGACAAAAAGCAGTATCAGCCGCCGTGGGTTGGGTTTCGATAAACCCGACCCCACAAACAGATACAGTCCGACCAGCCCGGGGACTCCTATCGAAGTATACGGCCACACAGGATTCACCGGCACCAGCTTCTGGATCGATCCGACGTACAATATGATCTATATCTTCCTTTCCAACAGGGTAAACCCTGCCCGGACCCCGAACCGGTTATCGACACTCAGCACCAGAGAACGTATTCAGGAAGAGTTGTATCACGCCCTGAAAACAATAAGAACTCCAAAAACAACCGATTAGAAATATAAGCTATGCAGCAAATCATCAAAAGCGATCATATTACAACTGATGTGGAGAAAGCAATTCAAAACATCCGGCACGATAAACTGTTTATTCTCACAGACGAAAATACGCACACCCATTGCCTTCCCCTGCTTGAAAGGATACCTTTGTTGCGTGAAGCCAGGGAGATCGTGATACCCGCAGGAGATACCAACAAAACAATTGAAAATCTGTGCAGGGTCTGGCAGCTCCTCACCGAGAACGGTGCTACACGCCATTCATTGCTGGTGAATCTGGGAGGAGGCATGGTCACCGATTTGGGTGGCTTTGCTGCAGCGACCTTTAAACGAGGTATCAGTTATATCAATATTTCCACCACGTTGCTTGGAGCAGTAGATGCGGCCGTAGGCGGGAAGACCGGCATCAACTTCGGAGGATATAAAAATGAGATCGGTTCTTTTTATTCTTCCGAATCGGTCATCATCTCTTCCGATTTTTTCCATACACTCGACCGTGCAGCGATCTTGTCGGGATACGCGGAGATGATCAAGCATGCATTGATCCATTCGGCTGCGGAATGGGAAGATATCCTTGCCTATTCTTTCGATAAGATAGATTATTCAAAGCTCAACGAACTGGTCTTCCGTTCGGTGAAGATCAAACAGGAGGTCGTGGAAAAAGATCCCTACGAGAAAAATATCCGGAAAGCATTGAATTTCGGGCACACTACCGCCCATGCATTTGAGAGTTTTGCCATGAACAACGAAAAGCCTGTCCCACATGGTTATGCCGTGGCATGGGGGATGATTGTGGAACTCTGGCTATCATACAGGCTTTGTGGTTTCCCGAAAGAAAAACTACAAAGGACTGTTCGTTTTATCCAGGAACACTATGGCGCGTTCCCCATCACGTGCGATCATTATGAGGCATTGTACGAAATAGCCCGGCATGACAAGAAAAATATAGGTGATACCATCCATTTCACCCTATTGGGCGATATAGGGGATATACGGATCGACCAGACAGCCGACAAAGAGTTAGTTTTCGATGCGTTCGATTTTTACAGGGATTCGGTAGGCCTATAATAATACTGGTTGAATAACCTGAACAATACGGAATGGTGTTCTCATACTGTATCCGTAATACCTCATTCCGAAATTTCCGGAATGATTTCCTATGTATCAATACAAAAAATGTTAAAAGTAGTTTTTAAATAATACTTTTTACAAGTATTAGTGTTTCCTTTTACATATCTTTCTGAGAAAGAGTCTATGAAAAACGAAGAAAACAGGTTCATAAAAAAATTAAAGACTGGGGATGAAAGAATCTTTAAAAGGATATTTTATCTCTATAGCGACCTGCTTTTCGTCTGGGCATATAAGATAACCGGTGATTCTTCGGCATCGGCAGATATCGTACAGGATTTTTTTATCCGTTGCTGGGAAAAGAGGGATATACTGCCTGATAACTGTTCTTTTAAAGCCTACGCTTATAAATCCGTTTACAACGCATCATTGAATTATCTCAGAGATAATAAGCGTTTTGTATATGGTTATGAAATTACGATAGATCTGATTGACGACGATGTGCGCGATGAGGATCTTGAAGAATTAAAAAGGCTGCTCCTAAAGGCTATTGACGAATTACCCGACAGATGTAAAAAAATATTTGTAATGACAACCCTGGAGAAGAAGAAATATGTTGAAGTTGCCAGCCTATTGGGTATATCCGTCAACACTGTTAAAGTACAGGTATCTAAAGCTTATCGGATTCTGAAAGAAAAAATAGGATAAAGATGCAGTATTTGAATAATACTTTTTCAAAATCGTTGTGTGATAGGGTAAATAAGCAACAATATGTTGAAACGAGCGGAAACATTATTTTCAGCTAAGGATATGATTAAAAGCGAGTTCCATACACCGATAAGAAAAGGAGTAAATAAATCGTATGAAAATAGAAAAAAATATAATTGATAAATGGAAACTGTTATTAAAGGTATTAAGTGAAGAGATACCTGAAGATGACAGACATTTTCAACGTTGGCTTAATGAAGATATTGAAAACAGAAAGCTTTACCGATCATTAAAAGAGGGAAGACAAAATGACGAACTATTTGATAAGGATAAGATTTTCAATACTATCTCCGGTAAGCTTTGCCTGAATACTGAAAGAAAAAAGCCCTTGTTTCAAAAAAAATGGTTTAAATACGCTGTTTCTTCTGCTGCAGTCATCGCACTATCTATTATAGCACTAAATTATTTCACCTTACAGGAAAATACCTCTCCCGAAAAAGTAGAAAAAAATATTTTTGATCCGGGATCTAAAAAAGCATATCTTCTTTCAATGAAAGGTGAAATGATCGATCTATCCGAATCCTTTGAAGTAAAAAAAGAGGATGGCACCATTATTTCAAATAATAATCAGGGAATTATAAGTTTTCAAAAGACAACACCTGTTAAGAAAACAATAGAACAACAAACTATATATGTACCCAAATCCAGCGAATATGAACTGGTACTATCAGATGGGTCTAAAGTCTTTCTTAATTCAGAGTCGCAATTGACATTTCCTTCTTATTTTGAAGGAGATACACGTAGTGTAGAGTTGACCGGAGAAGCTTATTTTGAAGTAAAAAAAGACGAAAAACCTTTTATAATCCAAACTCCGGATCTTATGATCGAAGTACTGGGAACCTCGTTCAATATCAATGCATATCAGACAAATCCGTATGTCAATGCCACTTTAGTAGAAGGCAGCATCCGTATCCGTCTGCCTGAAAACCAGGAAACCTTTCTGTTAAAACCCGCACACAATTTCCGGTTGGATAAATCATCCGACGAAATATCCGTTCTGCAGGTAAATACGGATATTTATACAGCCTGGGTAAGAGGAGAATTCGTATTTAGAAATCAGCCTTTAACTGAGATATTTGCCCAATTGGAAAGATGGTATGATTTCACGATCATATATGAAAGCCCGGATATAGGGAAAATGCGGTTTACCGGAAGCGCTGAGAAAGCAAGGCCGCTTAATTATTTACTGGATCATATACAGTCGGTTACAGACATTCAATACAGATCTGAAGGAGATAAAATAATCCTGTACAAATAAGAAAAAAGGCCGCCCGATCTTAGGCCTTTCGGGCAGCCTTATGCATTAAAAAAACTGTTACCATTCTTTAGAACTTATCAATCAACAATTCATTTAAAGCACTCAAAGTTATGAAAAAAAAGAAACTTAAACAACAATTCCTTTTACAGGAATTAAAGAAACTATTTTGTATCATGAAACTCGTTTTTTTCTTTTTGCTGTTGAGTTCCAATTTAGTGTGGGCCGGACAAACCTACGCCCAGATTACATCGCTGGATCTGGATCTCAAAAATGTGGAGTTGGAAGAAGTCTTCGACATTATTCGCAGACAAAGCGAATTTGAATTCTTCTACAACAACGATCAGGTAAATACCTCGGTAAAAGTAAGCGTGAAAGCAAAAAATGCAGACATTCAAACGGTGTTGGAACAAGTGCTTCCCGATATCTATGAATATACAATCAATGACCGGTATATTCTGGTCAATAAACGGAAAGAAGCTGGTACTGAGCTATCGCCTCAACCTCAACAAACAAAAAAGACCATTACCGGAAAAATCACCGATGTGCAAGGAGAACCGATTATCGGTGCCAATATTATAGAACAAGGCACAACGAACGGTACAGTGACGGATGTGGACGGGAATTTCATTTTGAGTGTTGATGAGAATGCCGTACTGCACATTTCATATATCGGGTATCTAACGCAAAAGATCAACACTGTAGGCAGAAATACTATGCAAATCACTTTGCAGGAAGATATGCAATCATTGGAAGAATTGGTCGTAATAGGTTATGGAAGTATGGCACGTAAAGATGTGACCAGTTCCATCACAACTGTTTCGGCCGAAAAATTGAATGTAGGAGTTTTCTCTGATCCTGCTCAGTTATTACAGGGTAAAGTACCGGGATTGACTATCACACAGAGTAGCAATCCGAACGGTTCCCCTTCCATTACACTGCGGGGTGCCTCGACATTTCGTGATGGGGCTGCACAGGAACCTTACTATGTGATCGATGGGGTGCCGGGTATGTCCCTGGCGCTGATTGCTCCGGATGATATAGAGAGTATAGATGTGTTACGTGATGCCACGGCAACCGCCATCTATGGTTCAAAAGCTGCCAATGGTGTAATCATCATTAATACGAAAAAAGGCAGGGCGGGATATACAAGTATTAATTACAGCGCCTATATCGCTTCAGACGAAATACTGAAGAACTGGGACGTAATGGATGGAGATCAATTGCGTCGTTATGCCAGAGAGAACAACATCACTCTGGTGAATGACCTGGGAGCGAACACCGATTGGCAGAAAGAAGTCCAGCGGACAGGATGGAGTCATAACCATAATGTTTCTATCAGTGGTGGATCGGAACAGGCTTCTTATAACTCAAGTATCAATTACATGGAACGTCAGGGAGTTATCAAAGGTACCGATATGGATCGACTGACCGGTCGTGCTTTTATGGAAGCGAAAGGGATGAATAATCGGCTTACACTGTCGTTCAATATCAACACAAGTATTACGAACCGGCGTAGTGTGCCTTTTGACGGTCAGGGACAGAGTGTGCTGGATGCGATGAGTTATTACTCTCCGCTTGTCCCTGTCAGGAATGAAGACGGCACCTGGTATGAAGACAGCGGGATCTCTCAGAACTATAACCCGGTAGCGTTGATCTATGAAAACATGTATGATACGGAGAATAAGCAGATACAGGGTAATGCCAAAGCTTCCCTGGAAATAGCAAAAGGTCTTTTGTACAACATGAGTCTGGCTTATCAAAATGAACAGTATATTTTCAGCAATTATAATACCACACAGTCTCTGATTGCCTTGGGTATGAATGGAAAGGCCGACCGGTCTACGGTAAACAATAAGAAAAAAGTGTTAGAAAGCTATTTTAACTATGACCGCACTTTTAGGGATATTCACAAACTGGGGTTGATGGCTGGCTATTCCTGGGAAGAGAGTAACGACAACGATGGATTCAAATTGACCACTTATAATTTTTATAACGATGCGCTCTCTTACTACAATCTGGGAATGGGGAATAAAGTAGATATCAATGGTCTCGGCTTAGGAGATGGCCGCTATATGCTGTCAACACTGCGAATGATCTCTTTTTACGGCCGTGCCAATTACTCTTTTAACAGCAAGTATATGCTTCAGGCGACCCTTCGTCGGGACGGCTCCTCTGCTTTCGGGAAAAACAACCGCTGGGCTACATTCCCATCTGCCTCTGTGGCCTGGCGTATTTCAGAAGAGAGTTTTATCAAAGATTTAAATCTGTTTGATGATTTAAAACTGCGATTGGGATATGGCATAAGCGGGAATGCGCTGGGTTTTGACGTTTTCACTGCTACACAGGTATATGGTGCAACAGGATGGTTTGAATATGTAACCCCTTCCGGAGAAACGGAACTGGTACATACACTCGGTCCCACCCGTAATGCGAATCCCGACCTGAAATGGGAACGTACCGGTATGTTTAATGTAGGTATAGATTTCACCTTATTCAACAACCGATTGAATGGTACCATTGAGTATTACAATAAAAGTACGAAGGACCTGATTGCCGACTATCAGGTGTCTACAACAAGGTATCCCTATAACTGGTTGACTGCTAACGTGGGAGAAGTGAGTAATAAAGGAGTTGAGTTAAGCCTTACTGCAATTCCTGTAAAAACGAATAATTTCAATTGGGAGACTTCTCTAAACCTTTCTCACAATAAAAACCGGGTAGAGAGACTTTCCAATGATACTTATTCCGTTGACTATTTCGACCGTGCCAACCTTAATGCTGCCGGATTTGCTACAGCAACTCAGCAGCGGGTTATGGAGGGCTATCCTATCGGACAATTCTATACCTGGCAATGGGCGGGATATAATGAGGGGGTATCCCACTTCTATGTGTATGGTGAAGGTAGCCTGAGAGATCTCTACGGAGAAGATTTTGCCTCAAAGGTAAGTAAACAGGGTGACGGTCGTTATCTTGACAACCAAACCGGAGAATTGGTTACCACTGCCAAGCCTCTGTATGACGACCGTACTGCAACCGGTTCGGCACAACCGGTACTCACGCTGGGGTGGAATAATACGTTGAGTTATAAGAACTGGACCTTGACCGCATTCTTCCAGGGCGTTTTCGGCAATAAGATCATGAATGGTACCCGTGCATTTTTGAGTAATTACGCCAGTGTAGGTAATGGTAAAAACGTGTTGGCTTCTATGTTTGATGATAACTTAGCCACAGACTATAATTCGCACGCACCATCAGATCGTTATCTGGAAAGAGGGGACTACGTGCGGCTCTCGTCCCTTACACTGGGGTATAACTTTGGTGCGATCAATGAGTATATCAAAGGACTTCGTCTATTTGTAACAGGTAATAACCTGATAACCATTACCGGTTATAAAGGGATCGATCCGGAGATGAGTCTGGGCGGGTTGGAGCCCGGTATCGATAACCGTCAAACCTATCCGCGTACCCGTACACTTATGTTGGGAGTAAATGTTAATTTTTAAAATCGTAATAATATGAAATTCAGATATATAAAATTGCTCTTATCGTTTTTACTGTTTTCATGGATTGCAAGTTGTACCGATCTTGACGTGGATATCAAGTCGCAATACACCGCCTTCCCCGATTCTGAAATTGCTGCGGAAGCAAAAACAGCTGATGTCTATTATGTGATGCGTGAACCACTGGGACGAGACTATCACCATGCTCAAACGCTCTCTTCTGATGAGGTGACCGGTGTATCGCTAAGTGGTGATTATTACGACAACGGACGCTATGCACATATGTCTCTTCACTCATGGACACCCGATGATGCGACTATCGGATACTTCGAAACATTAACAGGAGGTATTACAAGATGCAACAGGGCAATTATAGAGATGGGTGGTGAGGAGGCGGCTGTAACAGCACCGGTACGTGCTGTCCGTGCCTACTATTTCTGGGTATTGATGGATAGCTACGGAGATGTGCCCTTGTTGGATCGTCTTCTTGAGGAAGATGAGGCAATAGATCGTGCATCCCGTGCTGAAGTGGCAAAATATATTGAAAAAGAGTTATTGGAAGTGGTCGACCTGCTCCCCACCAATGTGGATGCATCTACCTATGGCAAGCCCACACGCTATATGGCTGAGGCACTTCTGGCAAAGCTTTATCTGAATTGGGCAGTTTATACTTCAGCAGATGTGGCAACCTATTCTCCCGATATACCCAATGTGAAATTGAATGATGTGGTGGCCATGTGTGACGATATTATTGCATCGGGCAAATTTGACCTTACCGACCCTTACCTTTCTAAATTTATCCCTGAGAATGGTCCACATGTCAAAGACTTTATCTACGCGATGCCTTTCGACCGTCAATCACAACAGGGGATGACTTATGCTCGCTTCTGGACACACCGCAGCGGCAACAGCGGCTTTTATGGAATCAATCTTCCCAGCAGTGTGGGAGGTAACTTTGTGTACAATCCGGAGTTTGTGGATAAATTTTCACTGGAAGGTGATGACCGAAACCAGCAGATAATCGGCGGACCGCTTTATGTACGTGATCCGGTAACCTACAAGGCTACCACAACTCCCTGGATTGTGAGTGGTGTGCATGTAACCTTGACAAAAGAGATAGAGTTGATTGATATGCAAACCCTTGACGTAGGGAACGACCTGAAAGGAAGATCACAGGGATATCGATCCGTTAAGTTTTATATGGATCTGAAGACAACCAGTGCACAAAGCCGTAATCAAAGTAATGATGTTCCTATCTTCCGCTATGCCGATGTGTTATTGATGAAGGCTGAAGCGATAATGCGCGGTGCATCTGCTACCGGAGGAGATACACCGGTTTCACTGATGAACCAGATACGTGCCTATGTAAATGCTCCTCTGGTGACCGGTAACCCAACCCTGGATGATTTGCTTGACGAACGTGCCCGTGAGTTTGCTGACGAAAGTTGGCGTAGAAACGATTTGATCCGGTTTGGTAAATTTGAAGATGACTGGGGATTCAAGCACATCGTCAATCCTAATGCCAAAAATCAGAAATTCCGTCGTATCTTTCCTATTCCGACATATGTGCTAAACACTAACACCAACTGGTCGCAAAATGCAGGATATTAATTGGATCACCCCATTTTTGGCCGCAAAACCGTATTTTCGGGGTTTTTCATAAAGACAATAATAACCCAACTATTTTACAAGTAAATGGTTGGGTTATTATTTTTATTAGCGAACGTGCCTATGTACGTTACATAGGAAATAATCATATTTGTGCACAACACATTCGATAGTTATACAAAAGTACACACAAAACACGCTTCCTAACATTCGGTCATTAAACCCTGATGGGAGCATCCAGGTAGTGAACATCGGGTATCATTATCTGGAGAAAGCAGCCGCATTGGGTATAGAGACCGATGAACTCGTCTGAGTGGAAATACTTCAAACAGATAAGATACCGGGAGAGATCCGGCGATTACATGCGGAATCTTATCCGTGCATGTATTCGTCCGGTCATTTACCCACAAATCTCCTCAATAAACCGGGCTTCGGCCTGGTGTACCCACTCCCTGAAATTCTCATCGGGAGCGTATTCGGGTATAAATTCGAGAAGTTTATTCAATTTGAATTTTTTAGCTGAGATACCCACACCTGAGAGGCCTGCATCATATGCGTTAAACTCCTGTTCCACATGGACGGGTACCATGAGGGTGGGCTTCCGGTAATAGAGGGCCTCGCAGAGAGACTCGAACCCCGATGTGGTAGCATAACCCATACATCCGGCCATACTGCGCAGGAACCCTTCATCATTCAGCTTATGCAGCGTAAAATTATCATTAATCTGTGTTACCTCTTCCGCCTCTTTCTTATCCCAGAAAAAACGTAACGGAACTTCAGGATGTTTTTTATGCCACTCCGATACCTCGTCAAAATAGCCGGCATTCAGCATATAACCGTGGATATAATCCCCTTCGGAAGGCTCAATGTCAAATACTTCCGATCTCAATAAAGGCGGAACAGTCACGATCCTTTTTTCTTTCGACCCCGGCATATCCCGGAAAGAGAGTGCCAGTATCTTAGAGGCCCGGGTAGAAGTGATCCTGGAGAGCATCCGCAGGAAGTAGTATTTCATATCCTGCTCTGCAGTCGTTTTATAATGTGGGTTGAGCAGTACATACTGATGCGCAAGGGTAATCATCTCTATCCCCATCTTTTTATCGAAGCGATAGATACCATATGCCATACCGGTAATCATCTCATAGAAATTAATCACCTTATCGGGTTTCAGTTCTTCAATTTTTTGCTTGATAAATTGCAGGCTATCCTTGAAAACAAAAGGGCGAAAAATATTATTCGCCATGCTTATCAGAATATTGGGACGCTTTTGCTTGTAGAAAGAGGTAAAACTGGGGCTATCGAATTCAAACAAGGGAGCTCCAATCTTGTTGATGAAGAAAGCAGGGGTTTGCCGGGAATCACTCTTGCCGATAAGCACAGCAACCACCTCGTGGCCATGCTTACGAAGGACGGCAGCCAGGGATAGTGCCTGTGTGTAATGCCCTCTCCCCTCGCCCTGCACAGTAAACAGAAATCTCACTCGTTAAGATTTTAAATAGAAACTTCGGCACAAAAATACAAAATTGCCACACAATCCGCAACAAACGGGGTTAATTCTCATCAAAGTACTGAACCCTTTTGTTATCTGTTGAATTCAAGCACCTTTCCAAACACGCCTTCAGTCACACTTCCATTTTGGTAGACAATATTTCCGTTAACCAAAGTCGTATGGATTGAACAACCAAAGGTTTCTCCCTCAAAGGGTGACCAGCCGCATTTGTAAAGCAGGTTCTCCGGAGTGACGGTATATGGCGTCGAAGGATCGACCAATACCAGATCAGCATAATAACCCTCTCTAATAAACCCTCTCCCTCGAATCCGGAATAGTTGCGCCGGTGCATGACACATCTTTTCAATCACCAGCTCCTTGCTGTAAAGTCCTTTTTTCATCAATTCAAACATCACCTGCAGGGAGTGCTGTACCAACGGGCCTCCTGAGGCAGCCTGCAATACCCCACCCTCTTTTTCACTCAACAAATGAGGTGCGTGATCGGTAGCCACTACATCGAGTTTACCGGTTTTCAACGCTTCCCGCAAAACCTCCCTGTCTTCTGCCGTTTTTACGGCAGGATTCCATTTAATGCGCGCTCCCAGTTTTTCATAATCCTCATCGGAGAACCATAAATGGTGTACACATACTTCGGCTGTGATCTTTTTCTCTTCCAACGGCTTCACTTCAAACAGACTCATCTCGCGGGCAGTAGAAAGATGTAACACATGCAACTTCGAACCATATTTATCGGCCAGTTCCACGGCATGGGCTGATGACTGATAACATGCTTCTGCACTGCGGATTATCGGATGATACTGAATAGGGATGAATTCACCATATTTCTTTTTATAGGTATCGATATTTTTTCGGATGATTTCCTCTTTCTCACAATGGGTGGCGATCAGCGTATCGACTTCGGCAAAGATCCGTTGAAGCGCCTGGTCATTATCCACCAGCATATTCCCCGTGGAGGAGCCCATAAAGACTTTCACTCCACAGATCTGCTTATAATCCGCTTTTCTCAGTTCGCCCATATTATCATTGGTAGCTCCCAGATAAAAAGAGAAATTGGCGACTGATTTTCCTGCCGCCATTTCCATTTTTTGGCAAAGGGCATCCCAGGTGACCGTCTGCGGATTGGTATTGGGCATTTCCATATAAGAAGTCACACCTCCTGCCACTGCCGCACGACTTTCGGTATAGATATCTCCTTTATGTGTGAGTCCGGGATCACGAAAATGTACCTGGTCGTCGATCACTCCCGGCATCAGCCACAAACCGCGGGCATCGATCACCTGCCGGCAGGCATTCAGCACCGCTTCCGGCACCTCTTCCCTGAAAATCCGGGAAATCCTTTCTCCTTCCAGAAGCAGCGATCCGGTAAAACTGCTTCCCTCGTTAATTATTGTTGCCTTATGAATAAGAATCATGATGAGCGGTTTATTATCCCGATCTCTTCGGGACGTGATTTTATTTTTCCGGTGGCTTTACGGCGACGCAGGTCAATCACTCCGAAAAATGCTTCGCCGAAAATGCTTGAGTTCATCTTTGAGGTGCCGAGCCTTCTGTTCACAAAGATCACCGAAACCTCTTTTATCCTGAATCCAAGCACATAAGCCGTATATTTCATTTCGATCTGGAAAGCATATCCTTTGAACCTGATATGATCGAGGTCAATTGTTTCTAACACTTTCCGCCGGTAGCAGACAAATCCGGCAGTGGTATCCTTTACATTAAGCCCTGTGATAACACGTACATACTTCGAGGCAAAGTAAGACATTAACACACGTCCTATCGGCCAGTTTACCACATTCACGCCGGTAACATAACGAGATCCGACGGAAACATCGTACCCCTCGTCGTGACAGGCAGAATACAGCCTGGGAAGATCATCAGGATTGTGTGAAAAATCGGCATCCATCTCAAAAATATAGCCATAAGAGCGTGCCAATGCCCATTTGAACCCATGAATATAGGCGGTACCCAGGCCTAGCTTACCTATCCTTTCCTCGATGAACAGGCGACCGCTAAACTCTTCCGATATTAAATTGTGCACTATGGAAGCCGTTCCGTCGGGAGATCCGTCGTCAATCACCAGAATATGAAAATCCTTCTCCAAAGCAAAAACCGCCCTGATGATATTCTCGATATTCTCTTTTTCATTGTAGGTAGGTATGAGTACAATACTGTCTGACATAAAGGAGAAATTTTTTCAAAAGTACGATTTTTCAGCTACAAATAAAAAAGATTGAGGAATATTTTGTTTTTTGAATAAAATGATCTATCTTTGCAGTCCAATTAAGGAAAACAGATCGCGGAGTGGAGCAGTTGGTAGCTCGTTGGGCTCATAACCCAAAGGTCACAGGTTCGAGTCCTGTCTCCGCAACACTTGAAAAAGCCGGCTTTCGTAACAGAGAGTCGGCTCTTTTATAGGTATATTGAGAACTATTTCTTATTTTTTATTGCTATGATAAAAAAAGTTTTTGTTACTTATGCCGTAAAGGAAGAATTTATTCCCTTAAAGTCTGAAGGCTGCAATATCGTACATATACAGACAGGAGTCGGTAAGACAAAATCGGCCTATATCTTAACAAAATATATTTGTCAAAACAAACCGGATTTAGTATTGAATATTGGGACAGCAGGCACTTTGATACATGACATCGGAGATATTTTCATTGCGAATCATTTCATTGATCGGGATTATGAAGCAACTCAATTGCCCGGGATAGAATATGAGATCAACGGTATAGAGTTACTTGGCTCCACCAATTTATCCTTAAGAAACCGGATAATGAAATATGAAAAACAAGGTATTTGCAGTACCGGAGATACTTTCATTACCGAAGCGGCCTCTTTTCAGGGAGATATTGTGGATATGGAAGCCTATGCGCAGGCGTATGTGTGCAAAGAGTTGAATGTGACGTTCCTTTCCGTGAAATATATTACAGATATAATCGGCAGAAATTCTGTTAAACATTGGGAAAACAAACTTGCTGAAGCACGCGCCGGACTGGCTGTATGGTTTGAAGAACAGAATATATTATCAGCATTGTGCAACTGATATTTTCCTACAGTTTTATCACAGGTAAAGACCAATGGTAGCGAACGGCAAAAAGTCGAATAGTGATAATGGATATAATAGTAGCCAAATAGACTGAATTCTGAGTCAACCCCCAGTATTGAGTCAAGAAAAATATACCCCCACCGATAATGCACGCCGTGGCATAAATCTCTTTTTTAAAGATGATCGGTACATCATTACAAAGCGTATCTCTGATCACTCCTCCAAAACAAGCGGTTACCGTACCTAAAAGGACACATACTATAGGGTGCAAACCGATTAACAGGCCTTTTTGTATCCCAATAAGCGTAAAAATTCCTATTCCTATTGTATCGAACAGTAAAAGGGATTTCCGAAGTTTATTCAGACTTTTCCTGAAGAAAATCGTAACAATAATGGCAGCAATCACTATGTAAAGATATTCAAGGTTAAGCAACCAGGTTACAGGCATATTTCCGATGAGCATATCCCTCAATGTCCCTCCCCCTATAGCCGTTACGGCAGCAATAATAGCAATACCAAAAATATCGAATCTCTTCTCTATGGCTGTAAGCGTTCCTGAAATAGCAAAAGCTACTGTACCTATTATATCTAATACTGAAAATAACATTTGTGACGTGGGGGTTGAGTCTTAAAATACCTATAACATCGGCATGACAATTACTCTCATGCTCGCTTCATAAACAATTGCAAAATGATTTTGTTCCAGACCGGATAGAGAAGAAAACGTTGAGTAAATCATAAAAAAGTGCCGCCGGATAAATTCCGACGGCACTTTTTTATTGAATGTTGAACCTTATTTTTTCTCGTTGGAGAAGGAATAGGGAAAATCGGACTCATTGATGCCGCGTGTCTTATTGGGCGTGGCAGACATGGAAAAGTCGATTTTTGCTCCATTTATCAACTGATCATGGGTAAAGTAGTTCTTTGTATACTGCTGTCCGTTTACTTTGATATCGGAAACATATCTCGTCTCACTACTGTTATCCGGAGCATTGATCTCAATTTTGTTCCCGTTTTCCAGATGAACGGTCATCTTATTGAACAACGGAGATCCTATCACATACTGGTCGGTACCGGGACAAACCGGATAGAACCCGAGTGCGGAGAAGACATACCACGCCGAAGTCTGTCCGTTATCCTCATCACCGCAATAGCCGTCAGGATGGTGGCTATAGAGCTTATCCATCACCTCGCGTATCCAATACTGGCCTTTCCACGGTTCACCCGCATAGTTATAAAGATAGAGCATATGCTGAATGGGTTGATTGCCGTGCGCGTACTGCCCCATATTCATCACCTGCATCTCACGGATCTCATGGATCACTCCTCCATAGTAGCTGTCATCAAAAATAGGAGGCATCACAAATACGGAATCGAGCATATTCACAAACTCCTTCTTGCCGCCCATCAGGTCGATCAATCCCTGCGGGTCGTGGAATACCGACCATGTGTAGTGCCAGCTATTCCCTTCCGTAAAGGCATCTCCCCATTTCGTGGGACTGAAAGGGGACTGGAACGAACCGTCTTTATTGCGTCCGCGCATCAGTTTATGCTCCGGCGAATAAAGGTTCCGGTAGTTCTGACTGCGTTTGGCAAACCGGTCGATCTCCTCCTGGGGACGATTCAGCGCTTTGGCCAGTTTGTAGATGGTCCAGTCGGCATAGGCATACTCCAGCGTACGTGCGGCATTTTCATGGATCTTTACATCATAGGGAACATAGCCTAATGTATTGTAATATTCATGACCTAAACGCCCTGTGGAGGAGACCTTAGGGTGCACATTTTCAGTACCGTGCAACATCGCCTCGTAGAGCGTTTCGATATCGTATCCGCGTAAACCTTTCAAATAGGCGTCAGCCACCACCGAAGCCGAATTGTTGCCGATCATGATACCCCGGTGGCCGGGACTTGCCCATTCCGGCAGGAATCCGCTCTCCTTATATGTATTGACCAGTCCTTGTTGTATTTCCACATTCACCGACGGGTAGACCAGGTTCAGGAAGGGAAAGAGTGCACGGAATGTATCCCAGAATCCGGTATCGGTATACATATATCCGGGAAGGACCTCACCGTTATAGGGGCTGTAATGGATGATGTTTCCTTTCGCATCGATCTCATAGAATTTGCGGGGGAACAGCGTAGAGCGGTAGAAAGTAGAATAGAACGTACGTCTCTGATCGAGGTTACCACCTTCTATCTCTATTTTGCCAAGCACCTTGTTCCAGACGTCACGACCTTCCTTTTTCACCGTTTCAAAATCTTTCTCGGTAACCTCTTTCAGGTTTTGCCAGGCCTGTTCGTAACTGATGAAAGAAGAGGCCACTTTTGCGATCACCTTTTCCCCCCGTTGGGTAGAGAAGCCGATAAAAGCACCGGTATGATTGGCTTCAGCCTTATTGCCCTGCTGTTGGATATCTCCGTCCTTCACCACATTTTTGTATTGGAACGGTTTATCGAACTGAACCACAAAATAGTTTTTGAAGTTTTCCGGTACACCTCCGCTATTGCGCGTAGTGTAACCGATAATGGCATTCTTTTCAGGCAGGATCTCTATTGCCGATCCTCTGTCGAATGCGTCGACCAGCACATAGGCTTTTTCCGTTTCGGGAAACGTGAAACGGAAAACGGCAGCCCGTTCGGTCGGCGTAATCTCTGTAGTAATATCATAATCGGCAAGATAAACGCTATAGTAATAGGGTTTTGCCACTTCGGCCTTGTGCGAATACCAGCTGGCTCTTTTTTCCTGATCGAATTCCATCCTGTCAGTCATCGGAAAAATGGAGAACTGCCCGTAATCATTCATCCAGGGACTCGGTTGATGGGTTTGCTTAAACCCGTTCAGTTTGTAGTCGGTATAAACATATTGCCAGCCATCACCAATCTTGCGGGTCTGGGGCGTCCAGAAGTTCATCCCCCAGGGAACAGCTATGGCCGGGTAGGTATTTCCGTGAGACAGGGGAAACTCGGACATGGTCCCCATCAGGATATTTACATAATCGACCGGCGTGTTCTCTGATTGTGTTGCTGCCTTTCCGGTATATCCTGCACACAGCGACAATACAGTCGCAATAACAAATAATTTTCTTTTCATTCCTTTTTATTGATTATCGGACTATATCGAGTTGACTAAATCCATTTTTCCTTTTCCTTCCAAATCCACGATCAACTCTCCAAACAGGGTATTTACCCAGGCAAACCATTTCCGGGTAAATTTAGCCGGATCATCCTTATGGAACGACTCATGCATAAAGCCTGTATCTCCATCGGTATCGCGCAACATCCGCAGGCAATCCCGGATCTCATCGTCGCTACTGCTGGTCTGTGCACGCATAATAATGCTCATCGGCCAGACCATATCATATCCGATATGCGGGCCTCCGATACCCTCTCCGGCAGTTCCTCTGAAGAAGTAAGGATTATCTTCACTCCATACCAGTTTACGAGTATTCTGATAAATGGGATCATTTTGTGCAACGCCATCCAAATAAGGCATCGCCAACAAACTGGGTATATTGGCGTCATCCATGAAATAGGCATTGCCAAAGCCATCTACTTCAAAAGCATACACTTTTCCATATTTGGGATGCTCTACAATGGCGTACTGCTTAAGCGCATTGCTCACCTCGTCGGCCAATGCCTTGCTTTCAGCTGCCAGCATATTGTCTCCGGCAACTTTTTCGGCAATCTCAGCGATCTGTTTCAGTGAAGTGACGGCAAAAAAGTTGGATGGAACAAGAAACTGGAAGGTAGTAGCGTCATCCGACGGACGGAACGTAGAGACGATCAAACCCACCGGGTTGACCGGATTACCGTAGCCATCGTTGTTCACCGTATCTAATTGACGTTCAGTTACCCGTTGAAATTTATAAGGGCCGAGACCCTCTTTACGTTGCTGCTCTTTGAATGTTTTTATCACGAGCCCCATCGCCTTTTTCCAATCGGCATCGAAAACGGAAGTATCGCCTGTCGTTTTCCAGTAGTTGTAAGCGAGCCTTACCGGATAACAAAGCGAATCGATCTCCCATTTACGTTCATGCAGCATCGGTTTCATTTCTGTGCGGTCGCTTACCCAATGCCCGTTGGGGTTGGGCTCCGCATAAAAAGCGTTGGCATAAGGATCGATAAGAATACATTGTGTTTGCCGGTTGATCACCCCTGCGATCAGTTGCTTCAGTTCTGCATCGGATTTTGTAAGCGGCAGATAAGGCCATACCTGTGCCGACGAATCCCGGAGCCACATGGCATCGATATCGCCGGTGATCACAAAGGTATCGGGCTTACCGTTTTTCATACTGAAATTGACCGTTGTATCCAGCGTATTGGGAAAACAGTTCTCAAACATCCATGCCAGTTTGGGGTCTTTTATCTTTGCTTTGACCCTTGTAATGGTTTGTTCTACGGCAACCGAAGTAAAATGCCGGTCACCCGTTGCAGGACGGTTGGAAACAAATTTTCTCTTGGCAGCCTCTCCTCTTACCGATGAGGCGGCCCAGGCAGGATGTATGGCAAGTGCAGTTAATCCCATCGCGGTCTTTTTAATAAAATTTCTACGCGTTGTCATAATTAAATTATATGAGTTATTATACTATCTTCTGATCGGATTTAAAAATTCCAAAACAACAAATGGACTGTATCGTTATCCCTGTTATTGAAACTGTCTGAAAAACGGGAACTAAAATAGAAGTTCCTAAGAACGTGTGCAACTATTTTACGGATATATTCATGTTTGATTGTATTTATTAAGATTTTGAAACATCCACTTGTCAATGTATATATACTGTACAATACCTCCTCAACCTTTTTTTACCCAATCTACCAAATTAAAGGATCAATTCTCCTATAAAATAAGGTTGCCCAAAATCAAATCGTTATTCAGACAACCTTATTCATACTTATATTACCGGTGTTATCAAATTTTCACCAACCCGGATTTTGCACCAATCCCGGAGTTCTTCTTAATTCATCCGTCATTATCGGGAACAGGTAATGTCTTGGCGTTTCGAATACACGGCCTTCCTGGATTTCAAATCGTTGCATTCTATATTTTTTACCGTTCACTTCTATTTTCCCATTCTCATCTTCAACGGGTCTCATTCCATGAGACCAACGTTGTGTTTTAGGATACGGCCAGCTATCGGCATTCACATACGCATTTTCAAGTGCGATTTCGGCCGGATCATCGGGCTCGAGGTATAACCGTGTATGCCAGATACGATGGTTTTCATAGAATAATTCAACACGACGCTCCCTTTGTATATATTCGTTCATCAACTCTTTGTCCGTTCTTGCGGCCGGTGGAATGGGAGCCATAAAAGAACGTGCGCGTATCTCATTCAGTATATCGTATATCTCTTCATTGGGACCGGTTGTCTCATTTACAGCTTCACAATAGATATACATTATTTCGGGGAGCCGCCAGATAGCCGGGCCATTGATTATATGTCCACCATCGCCTCTGGTCCATCCATCCTTGTAAAATTTACGTAAATAATAACCGGTATGCGATGCGTTACCAAGATAGCTTCCGCTGACAGCGTCATTTCCTTCAGCGGTATTCAATGTTGCACCCCGATAAACAGAACCGTGGTAACGGATATCCCGGTAAAAACGGGGATCCCGCCGGACGCTTTCATACGGATTCTCATCATCGTATCCGTCCGAGACGGCTCTGTCGGCATATATAGGATACCCATACCCATCCGGAGCAATATATTCATATTCATCTACTTGTTGCTGAAGAGGTCGCTGTCTTGCATGCCCGCCTTGCGACGGAGGCAACACATCTCCCGACCAACCGGTATCCTTATCTCTCGTCACAAACCATACCCATTCGCTTTGTATGGCATCCATATCAAAGAACATATTCCATAAACGCCGGTAGACTTTACTATTGTTGGTATTATCGTTGTTAAGATCACCGAAATCGTTCACATCATGTTTTGAATATAAAGAATAACGTAACCCTCCGCTGTTATCTTTGGCTTCCATCACCGCTTTTGCTGCCGTTTTAGCTGCTTCCCATCTACTTGCGTCATACCCGTATTCATCTTTGTATAACCGTGTATCGTTCGGGAAATTACCTCCGTTATACATAGGTGTGGCAGCAATCCACCTTGCCATCGCTTTCAATCCGAGACAGGCTCCTTGGTCTACACGACCAAAATCCTGTCCTCCGTTAAAGGCTGCAACCCTGGCGTATGCCTCATCGGCATCGGCGCAAATACGTTCCACTATTTCATGTGCCGATAATTGAGTGAATGACATATCATCATCTGGATTTATCACATGATCCACATAGGGAACTTCACCATAAGCACGCAATAACAGAAAGTGAAGATACCCACGCAGGAAATACGTTTCCCCCACTCTTTTCACAATATCTCCTTCCCGCCCCATTTGCGGATTGTCAGGCGTGTTGTATTTTTCCACGCCTTCCAGTATAATATTTGCTTTACGTATCTTGGTATACAGATCCCACCAATATTGGCCTACACTACTGCGATCAGGCATCCCCTGAGAGGGGCCGTAATTACCGATATGAAACTGGTGCGGGATGGCCGCTTCATGACTACTGGCACTGGCTTCGTCCGTAATAGCAGCAGTCCCAAAGTGGTTGAAATATATGAGAGGTCTGTTTGCCAACTTGCTATCCCGGTAAAGATCTGTTACCAACTGATTGACGTAATCAAAACGGGTAAAGACTTCCTGTTCGTTTACTTTATCATCCGGCATTCTATCTAAATAATCATCACATCCCATGAATAAGAGAGATATAGATGCTATTAATCCGGCAAATAACTTTATCTTGTTCATCATTTTTTATCTGTATTAATAAGTTATATCTATTCCAAAATTGAAAATACGTTGTACGGGGTACCAGGAACCGTCACCGCTTCTTGTTTCGGGATCAACGTCAACTTCTTTAAGATTATCCAATGTAAGCAGATTCATTCCCTGCATATAAACTCTTACTGTTTGTAATCCGGCGAATCGGATGGCTTTCCCCGGTAAAGAGTATCCGATTTCAAAATTTTTCAATCGCAGGTACGATGCATCATATAAGAACAAACTACTTTGCCCGTTTTTATTGTTATTATTTGCACCGATAGTAAGACGCGGATAAGTAGCCGCATCCTTCGTCCCTTCCGTCCATCGGTTAAGATGCATGGGTTTTACTTTACCTGTCTGATCTTGTTCGTATGCCGGAAAATCCCATACGGCCGCACCGTTCAAAAGCACACTGCTGTTCGTCGCCCCCTGAAAAAGGACACTCAGGTCAAATCCTTTGTATTGTATTCCCAAAGGGATCCCGAATTGTATTTCCGGAGTCCTTGGGTATCCCATATTCATGCGGTCTCCTTCATCATCGATCCTTCCATCACCGTTCAGATCCTTATATACCACATCACCGGGATAGAGCCTGCCCCACGGTTGAAATCCGTTTCCACTGTTCATGGCATTCAAACGATCAGCATCTTCCTGATCATAGACAAAACGGTCGAATACATACACAAAATGTTCATCAATTCGTTTACCGGTATTTCTCCGGTATTCCTCATCATAAGGAATTTCATTCATAAACTTTATTTTGTTGCGTGCAAAAGTGAAATTAGGCCGGATATAGTATCTTATATCTCTTCCGATACGTCCGTTCCATCCTATTTCAAAATCAATACCACGGTTTTCCACAATCCCTGAATTGATAAAGGGAGCGTCTTTTCCCACAATATCAGGAAATCCCAGTTTATCTCCTCCGCTTAAGCTGGTGATGATATCATACCGATACTCATTGAAATAATCAATAGAGAAGTTCAAACGCTGCCCAAAAAGTGAAGCATCGATACCGATATTCAATTTCCGGGCCTTCTCCCATGTAAGGTTCGGATTGGCAAAATTACCTTCCCGTAACCCACTGAGTCCGCTGCCAAACTCGTTGATCCCAAAACTGTATCCGCTTCCGCCTACGTAAAATTGCAGGTAAGCAAAGCGATCATCATTGGAGTCCGATATTTTATCACTTCCCACCAGACCGTATGATCCCCTTATTTTCAAGTTGTCCAGCCAATTTTTCGTACCATCCATAAACGGTTCTTCGGAGATAACCCATCCCAATGAACCGGCGGGGAACGTCCCGTACCGTTTACCGGGAGCAAAATTTTCTGAGCCGTTATACCCGATATTGAATTCCGCCAGGTATTTGTTCTCAAATGCATAGGTCATCCGTCCCGTTATACCTTGATAACGGTATTCCACCCTGTTGTCATAACTACGTGTTGAGCGGTTAAATAAAACCAGACCCGACACATCATGCTGTCCTCCGAACTGACGCAGATATTCCAGTTTCAACTGATAATAGGTCTTACTCTGCGCAGCATTATGGCTTAAACTGTTCCCTATTGTCTCATCAGTATTATACCAGGGATTACCTAATACATACCGCCCGTCATAATAGGTATTATTCATATAGAACGCCCCGTGATTGCCTTCTGCAGGCTGAAAGGTGGCATACCGACCATAACTTGCATAACCGTCGGCACGTGTTTCAAGCACCCTTCTGATCCAACGTCCCTCTTCGGCATCATAAGAGAAGATCCCCTCTATTTTTAAACCTTCGGTAATAAAATCGAGCTTATGTCCTAATGCAAAAGAACCGTTCAAAAAAGTTTTCTTTTCGTTCAAATAACCGGTACGCGATAACTCACCCAATATATTGTAGCGATGTAAAAAATCACCATATAGCAGGCCATACGGATTATTTAAGACATAGGACTCATTTTCCGGATGTCCGTTATCAGGCAGGGTTATAGGCAGATAGGGAGGTTGAGTATTGGCAATGGCTACCACTCTCGAAGCTGTGGTTCCGGGTGCGTTCCTGTCCGTAATACGCGCGCCAAGATCTACTTTCACATAAAAATCTTTCGTAATATCCACATCTACATTAGCACGGAAATTATAGCGTTTGAATACCGCCTGCGTATCGTATTGTGTTAAATTCGTATGTTTATAATTACCGCTCTGCTCATAGTAATTCCCCATCACAAAATAACGCGCCTGATTGGAGCCTCCCCTGACAGAAAGGCTATAGTCCTGCTGGATTCCCGGTTTAAAAGCATAATCGAAATAATCCCAGTTATATCCCAGGCCATCCGAATTATCTCCCTTTGCATTCCTGAAGTTTTCTATGGATTGCTCTGAAAACAGAGTAAGAGAGGAGGGATCGGTATTCGGATTACTGTTTATCATCGCTTCATTGTAAAGTGTCGCATAATCGGCCGAACCCAAATATTGAGGGAATTTCACGGGATGATTCGTACCCACGGATGCTTTAAAATTCACCGTGGCTTTTTCCTGGGCCTGTCCCCGCTTTGTCGTTACAATAATAACACCATTTGCGCCTCTGATACCATAAGCGGCAGTAGCAGAAGCATCTTTGAGTATTGTAAAAGTCTCTATCTCTTCCGCAGACAGATAACTCATATCCCGCTCAACACCATCAACGATCACAATAGGAGATTTATCTCCGTATGTTCCCATACCCCGGATATTGACATCGGCCACATCTACTCCCGGCTCTCCTCCGCTGAATTGATTGACCATTAATCCCGGCATACGCCCTGCCAAAGCGTTATTGATGTTTGCAGTGGGACTTTGCTTAAGATCTTTAGTGGTTATAGTCGCCACCGAACCGGTGATGGTTGCTTTCCTTTGTGTGGTATATCCGACAACCACCACCTCTTCCAATGCTTTGCTGTCTTCTACTAATTGTACGGTTATATGATCCCTTCCTCCAAGCGCTACTTCCTGCGGCTGAAAACCTACAAAAGAAAATACCAGCGTAGCATTCGCATAAGGAACTTCGAGCCTGAAATTACCGTCAATATCCGTAATGGCTCCCGCATCGATTCCTTTCACCCGTATATTAACACCGGGAAGAGGATCTCCCAAATAATCAGTGACGATCCCGGTCACGACTGGCCCCGATTGACGTATGGCTGCTATATTTTCCTGCTTTTTAACCAAAAGAATATTTTTCCCTTCTATTTTTGATTCAATATCCGTGTTGAAAAAAATATCCTTCAGTACCTTATCAATAGACTCATTATTAGCACGCACTGAAACTTTCCTATTGGTACTGATCTCATCGGAACTGTAAACAAATAAATAATCTGTCTGCTTTTCTATTTCTGTCAATACATCTATAACAGGCTTGTTATTAATCGTTAAACTCACCTTTACATCCTGAGAATTTGCACTCAGAGAATACGTGAATAAAGTAAATATAAGAAGTACCGAGACACGTATATTATGTGTATAGAGTCCTCTCATGTTCTTAAGAATGTTCACTCTTTTCCTACTAATATGTTCCATTATTCATTAAATTGATTTTAGATTATTAATAATTAGTCGTTTTACTCATGTTCTTAAATTTTGATAAAATATCTCTTATTCCATAGGCCTTCATTTAATTATAATTGTTTTATCTTCCTGATGCATTTCGTATGAGAATGTATTTTGGATCTGAAGTACATTCAAAATGTGCTCAACTCCATCCTGAATACGGAATTTTCCGGTATATTTTTTATGTTTTTCAACGCTGTCTTCCTCTATTATGAATTTGGTATCAAAGTATTGCTCTAATACCGGTAGGATTTCATAAATAGATTTATTATCAATAAAAAGAATTCCTTCCCGCCACAAAAATTCATCTTTATTAAAAGAGGTTATATTCAGTTCACTGTCTTTTCCGATAGCCCGCTCATTCGGTTTTAAATACAGGTCTTCCGACGTTTGTACCGATCTGACCATCACACTTCCTTCCAATAGAGATGTCTCAAAAAGCTGTAATCCCTCATAAGCACGGACATTGAATTCCGTCCCAAGCACCTCTATACTATATTGTTGTGTTTCAACTTTGAACGGACGACCGGAATCGTGAGCCACCTCGAAATATCCTTCACCGGAAAGCCACACAACTCTTTCTGTATCGATAAAGCGAGAAGGAAAAATAAGAGTCGATTTAGAATTAAGCCAGACTTTTGTACCGTCATCCAACACCAACTCGGCATATTGTCCGGTGGGTACACTCATCTCCTGCATCCCGGCATCGGATTGTCCGACTATCCATTCAATATCGCTGTCCGATACCTGTTGATAAAAATAAAATAAAGCCATAGCCAGTATGCATGCTGCCGTAATACGTATAAAAATGCTGACATTCCGTTTTTGAACTTTTTTCCGTACAACTGGCGCAGAGGTTGCATCATCCCGCCATATGGCAATATCATGCAATCGTCTTAACGCTTTGAATTTCTGCTCATTTTTATCTGACTGCCTGATCCATTCAAAAACATCTCTGTTTTCTATTCGATTGGTATCTCCTTCGAGATATTTTTTTAATAAATCGTCCATCTCTCGCAAAAGCAAGTTAAATTACCGTCGTTGTAATAGATGACGTATTACATCCCGGCAACCCTAAACAAAAAATCTGTTTTTTTTAAAAAAGAAAAAGGAAATAAAACAAAGGAAGGTAATCTTTCAAGTTCTCACGAAATAGATTCAAGGCTTTGGTAATATGGTATTCAACACTTTTCACACTGATATTTAGCGCCGCGGCAATCTCTTTATTGGAATAATTCTCATAGCGACTCAATACAAAAACCCTACGGGTTTGCGGGGACAACTGTTCCAGTGTTGTATCAATAATACTCTGAATTTCTTTAGAGAAGATCAGACTGGGGTCACATTCCTGTAAAGTGGATATACGGTAATTCAGTTCCTCATAATCCGCAGTGGAATAATCTACATGTGCTTTATCCCTGACAGCTTTTTTACGCAGATAATCCAACGATTGGTTTTTCAATAAAGTCAATAAATAAGCAGGAATACTCTCAATCTCTTCTTTCTGCAATTTCTCATATAATTTCATCAACGCTTCGGAGGCGATATCTTCCGCTACATATTTGTCCTGAACATAGGATTTGGTAAACAAAAAGGATTTTTTATAATAAGCACTGTATAACTCAGCAAATCTATCCGATGGAAATATTTTTTTCATTTGAATTACCCCCAACCTATCTTATACTTCCAGGAAATTCTCGATCCATTTCTTATATAGACAAATCTCTTTTATATTGCCACTACAAGAACCGTATCTTACAAAAGTAAAACAAATATTCCTTTTTCTAAAAAACGATGCTGTATATCTTTTATTTTAACAAATTCAGAATAACTACTGTAGGTATAAAGACCATACTTTGCTATGCAGATAAAAAAATAACGTGGCTTTATTCCGCCACGTTATTTTTTATTCAGATTGTCCTGGCTAATTGCTTTATGTTTTCAAAACATTTTATTCATAACCGGGATTCTGCACCAGATTCGGATTAGCAGCCAACTGGGTATGAGGAACGGGATAGATTTCCCGATTCGGATCGTTCGTCGGTTCATGATCCCACCAGCTACCGGTCGTGAATTTACCGAAACGGATAATATCCGTGCGGCGTTTTCCTTCGAAAATAAATTCCCTGCCGCGTTCGGCCAGCAACTCATCCATGGTCAAGGTAGAGGTTGTATATTGTGCCTCTGCCCAATCTTCGTCTGTGAATGCTCTCTTTCTGGAAGCATTCACCAGATCCACGGCTTCCTGTGTGGCCACGCCGTTGTTCTTCCGCATCAATGCTTCTGCTTTATTAAAGTAAATCTCCGTCAACCGGTAAATTATATAGTGATTTTCGCGATAGTCCTCATCATCTATCGTTCCACTCTTATATTTATGAAACCGGGCTCCGCTGTTCTCTTCTCCCTGATCCATTCCTCCTTCGCTGGTAAGGTCGCCCTGACTTTCCCGACGAATAGAATTTACATAAATCAGCGGCTGCCCGTTATACTCTTCCGTTCCTAAGATCGGAGTATCTGTACCATATTCATATTGAGGGCCGAACAAGAACCACTCTTCCTTACGCAGATCATTATCCTGATAAGCATCGAATGCCGACGGGATCACCACAAAGGCATTGTTCCCGGAATAACCGACATTAAGCGCACGGCTCATGTTGGAATATCCCATAAAAAATCCACCCCAATCGAATGTAAATCCGCCTAAACGACTAAATGCGAACTGGAACAATGCCTCACTTGCATTCTGATTGGTATTGGAAAATGTTTCCAACAGGTCAGATGCCAGTTCAGGAGTACCATTAATACCTCCTGCTTCCCCACTGATAATTTTGTCACAAGCAGCAATACATTCGTCATACATAGGTTCTCCGATAAAGTACTCTGCATTCAGGTATAACTCCGCAAGCATAGCATATCCGGCGGTTTGCGATACACGCCCTATCAACTCTTCCGAATAGGGGAGAAGATTAGGCACATGTGCCTCCAGTTCCGTCTTAATGAAATCAAACACTTCGGCTTTCGATTGCGTAGGCGGATTTATCGGTTCCGCTACGGCTGTGATAATAGGCACGTTGCCCCATAGCTCCATGATCTTCATATAATGAAAAGCACGCAACACATATAATTCGGACAAAATGGCGATCATTTCTTCTTCGGAAATATCCAATGCTTCATAATCCACCTCCTCCAGGTCCATAATTGCAGCATTCACATAACCAACCCCTGTCCACATCAGGGTCCATGCCGTACGCATACGTCCTTCATTGGCTGTCCATGTATGGTAGTGCTGACGGAAATGGTCTCCGCCATCGTATCCATGACGCCCTTTCTGCGGCCATGCCAGCTGATCAGCCGACAATTCTGCATGATAATAATATCCGTTCTGACCGGTGGGCGCCAGCCAGGCCTGCATATGTGTAAACGGCCTCAAAGCGGCTTGCAGCACTTCCAACCTGTTATTATAGAAATTCGACTCATGCAATTCACTGTAGACATTCTCATCCAGATCGGTACAACTATTCATTCCGGCCATGAGTATCGCTGCCAAAATGAGAGCAGATATATGATATATTTTATTTTTCATATGACTAAAATATTTATTTTCAATGGTGTCATATGGAACTCGCATTAGTCATGATCTTGTGTGATAATGATTATCATGCTCGTTTCATATGATTAATACTTTTTATTTTCTATTCCATTAGATTTTTTACAGTTAAAATCCAATATTCAATCCAACAGACCATGAGCGTGTGCGGGGATAATAGTCCCGGGCATCCACACCGGGCTCAAATCCTGTATCCTGCAATTCAGGATCCGACCCACTGTATCCTGTAATGGTAAACAGGTTTTTTCCTGTCACGTAAACCCGTAAATTCCGGATATAGGAGGTATTCAATGGGACATTATATCCCAACGTCAGATTGTCGAGCTTCACAAAATCTCCCTTTTCAAGATAATAGTCTGAGTATTGAGGATCATCATCTAATTGATCATGTTTCGTAACAGCACTCTTGAACAGGTTATTCGGCAGCCATTTTTTATTCCCGAAATATAGTTCCTTCAAATTCAGGATATCAAAACCGAATTTACCCCGGAACATAAACGTCAGGTCAAAATTTTTATATGTAAAGGTGTTCGTGAGTGATGCCTGAAATTTCGGGACACCGTTCCCGATAACAGTCAGGTCGTCATCACTCATTTCAGTGGCTGTTCCGGTCGATCCGTCCTGTTTATAGAACAGCCATTTTCCGTCTTCCGTAAATCCGGCAAAACGCTTGCCGTAGAAATTCCCGACCGAACCGCCTTCTTCCAGACGGAATGCATCTCCTAAGTTACCCGGGGAAGGAAGTCCGTAGAACGAGAGCCAATTAGCCTCATACAGATCACTGGAAAGTTTCGTCAACCGGTTACTTTGGGTATTTGCCGTAAAATCAATATTCCAATTGAAATTATTCTGTTGTAGGGGTATAGCAGAGATCTGAAACTCGATCCCCGAATTCCTTAATGTTCCCACATTGGTATATATCAGATCACGTACATACGGTGGTTGTTGTGCGTTATAATTGTATAACAGATCCTTTGTATTCCTGTTATATACATCGATGGAACCGCTGATCCTCCTTTCCAGGACAGCGAAGTCTACTCCAAAATTCAATTCGGCTTTCTGCTCCCAGCGAAGGTCCGGATTCGGGTTGCGGGCGGCACCGTAGGTTTGATAATATACGCCATTCTGAGGATATACTCCCCCGGTGCCCAAAGTAACCAATGACTGATAATTGGGAATTCCCTGATTACCCGTAATGCCGTATCCGACACGGAATTTGAGTTCATCCACAAAATCCACACCGTCCATAAATTCTTCTTCGCTGATGGTCCATCCGGCCGACACAGCCGGGAAATTACCCCATTTGTGATTCGCCCCGAAGCGGGAGGAGCCTTCCCGTCGCAGAATTCCCTGCAGGTAATACTTATCCGCGAGAGAGTAATTCACACGGCCAAAAAAGGCGACCAGTGTATTATCCTGCTTTTCGCTACCCATTCCCGGACGCGGCAAACTGGTGTCATTGATCGCGCTTCCCGCACCGAGATTCCAGTCCAGAAAAGCATCTGTAGTAAAACCACTATTGTTTACATTAAAATTTTCAAATGTTTCATATTGATAACTGTAACCTGCCATGGCCGTAATCGTATGTATATCGTTGAATGTTTTCCGATAGTCGGTTGTCGCTTCAAAAGTTTTTGTCCAGGCCAGATGATTCGATTTGGAAGCATATCCCATTCCCTGATACTCCGTTCCCACACGATTATCCCAATCTTCCGAGGAACGATAAAAACGGTCATTGTAAGTATTACGTAAATAAGAACCGAAGGCGGAAACCGACCAGTCGTTCGTCAACTGCAGTTGCAGGCTGAGATCGGCAGAGGTTGTTTGCTGGTTTCTCTCGGAAATACGATTAGCCAGACGGGACAACGGGTTGTAATTATTAAATGCTTCTGTTTCAAAAAAACTACCGTCTTCATTATACAAAGGGGCTGTTGGATTCCGTTGAATAGCCTGTTCGAAATCACCGCTTGCTCCACCCAGCATATTAGCCTTATTGACGTTCGTGGCAAGATTCAACGACATCGTCAACAAGTCCTGCAACCCCTTCTGGTTAATATTGATACGCCCTCCGAACTGTTCACGGGAATTTTCTTTGGCAATACCTTCGAGGTTACTGTAAAAAACCGAGGCACGGTAATTGGTATTCTGCGTACCTCCCGACGCGGAGAAGTTATGATAATGACTCAGATTATTTTTATTGATCAGCTCATCAAATAAATCGGTCGATGCACCAAAATCCTGATCGGCATCGATTACTCCCTGACTGATCAGGTCGCGGAAATCCGTAGCGCTCAAAATACCCGGCTTATCACTCACCCTGTCATGTTGCAGATAGGTCGAATAGTTGAATTGCGGTTCCCCTGCCTGTCCTTTTTTCGTGGTGATAAGAATAACTCCCGCATTGGCCCGCGTACCGTAAATAGCGGCGGCAGAACCATCCTTTAAGACATTGAACGATTCAATATCATCCTGCTGCAACAGATCCAGATTACCTCCCGGTACACCGTCAATCACAATTAACGGAGTTCTTGTCCCGGTAAGGGATGTAACTCCCCGTAGCTGGATATCTACGCCGGAATTGGGGTTAGCTCCCTGCGTCCGGGTCATATTCAATCCGGCCACTTTTCCCTGGATCAGATCCAGAGGACTGCGCGTACCTCCCGGGTTGAAATCACGGGCACTCACTGTTTTTATGGCAGACGTTACTTCTCGCCTGTCCATCGTGCCATATCCGACTACCACCACTTCGTCCAGCAGTTCCGTATCTTCCGACATGGTTATCTGAATGTTAGTCTGACTGTTTATGGCTACTTCCTGCGATTCCATCCCTACATAAGAGATCTCCAATATTCCATCCGGCGCTACATCATTGAGTGTAAAATTACCATCCATATCGGTAACAGTACCATTGGCAGTTCCCTGTGCCTGAATAGTCACCCCGATCAGCGGTTCTCCACTTGTATCAGTTACCGTCCCGGTAACGGTAATATTCTGTGCAAACATACATAAGGAAAATGTCCACAAAAATGTAAACAAAATTCCTTTTACTAAATTGGAATTTAGTCTTTTCATACGATTAAAATTTTTGATTCTCAGTTTTTAGATTAATAAATTGGCTGATCTTGTTTATTCAAGTCCATCCATGCTCATCTTTTTTCTTTTTTACTTTTTCTCCCCAACCTGGTTCCGTATTGTATAGGGACTGTTTTTTACAATACGGTTGCGCATCATATCATCACTGTGGTGCTGATAACAACTGAACGAAAAGTCCAGATTTGTTAAATTCTTCTTGATTCATATATCTTCTCTTAAATTTTACTAACTTTACCATGTAGTAGGTGTAGTAATTTTTGAATCACTGCAAATATAGATGATAATTTTCAACAAACAAGGAATAACGAAGATAATTTTACCTAAATGAAGAGCATTTTATATAGAATCCAGCAAATTGCCGATTATGAAAATATAAAAATAACGGCTCTGGAGAGAAAAATAGGAGCCAGTAAGGGCGTTTTATCACGAGCCATTAACAATGGCACCGATATACAAGCGAAATGGATTCAACTGATAGTTGAAAATTATCCCCGATATAATACAGAGTGGCTGATCACGGGAAGAGGTGAAATGTTAAGATCAGCACCTCTCCGGGAAGAAGAAATATCAGATAAAACAGTCAACAGGTTAATAGAGGAGATAAAACAACTGGTTACAGAGAATACAATGCTGAAAATAGAGAATAAAACGTTAATGGATCAAAATGACCAATTGATAGAAAAACTCAATAGCGGGAGTACACTCTATAATTTCCCAAGTATTACCAAGCCATAACTCCCGCAATGACAATCTCAAGTGCCATCAAGTCCTTCTACCTATAAGTAAGACGGTGTAAGAATAAAATTATTTATCAAAGAAAATCACGCCTCTTTTTCAATAAACTGAATAGGCAATTTTTTCCGGAATCCTTCTTTAAAACAGATCAATGTCTCGGTTCTTGACAAACCAAGAGGTTGTAACTCGGTGTGGATGATGCGCAACAGATCTTTGTTGTTTTTCGCGAACACTTTGATTAAAACATCATATTGCCCGGTAGTATAATAACACTCCACCACTTCAGGTATTTTTTCCAATTCTTTTACAACATATTCAAAAGTCGAGGGAGAAGTAAGGAATATCCCCACATAAGCGCAGGTCTCATAACCGATCTTTTCGGCATCCAGAAGGAACTCCGAGCCTTTGATCACTCCTAATCCGGTAAGTTTTTGTACCCGTTGATGGATAGCCGCACCCGAAACACCACATGCCCGTGCTACCTCCAGAAAAGGGATACGTGCATTATCCACTATCATCCTGAGGATTTTTTCATCCAGTTCGTCTAATTCATGATGTGCCATAGATCGTTTTAAATTGAATATTATTAGTGTAATTGATGTATTACCAGTCCCGAGCGCAATTTCGGTTCAAACCAGGTAGTTTTGGGAGGCATGATATTACCCGTATCGGCAATATCCATTAACTGTTTCATTGAAACAGGATATAAAGCGATGGCAAGCGCCATTTCCCCGGTGTCTACCCGTTTCTTCAGTTCTCCCAGGCCACGGATACCGCCCACGAAGTCGATCCGTTTATCACTACGAAGATCTTTGATACCCAATATCTCATCCAGTATCAGGTTGGAAGTAATGGTCACGTCGAGTTGACCGATAGGGTCATTATCGTCGTATGTACCGGGTTTTGCGGTTACGCTAAATGAGCGTCCGTCAAGATAAATAGAAAATTGATGGAGGTTTTTCGGTCTCTGTATCTCCGATCCGGTAGGCTCCACAACGAAGTTTTTCTCTAATTTTTTTATGAATTCATCAGGAGTGAGTCCATTGAGATCTTTCACCACCCGGTTATAATCAATAATGGTAAGTTGACTATCGGGGAAGCAAACCGCCATAAAATAATTGTACTCCTCATCACCTATGTGGTTGGGATTGTTCTTTGCTTTCTCGGCGCCCACCAGCGCTGCAGCGGCAGAACGATGATGACCGTCGGCAATATACATTGCCGGAACGGCTTCGAATATCTCCGTGACCCTGCGGATAGTTTCCTCATCCGGTATCAACCAGAAGTGATGCCCTACCCCGTCAGCTGAAACGAAATCATATTCAGGTTCACGGACCGTAACTTTATCCACGATCTCATTCAAATCCTTATTGTCAGGATAGGCAAAGAAAACAGGTTCCATATTAGCATCGGTCACCCGCACATGCTTCATGCGGTCCTCTTCCTTATCGCGACGAGTCAACTCATGTTTCTTGATTTTCCCGGTCATGTAATCCTCTACATAAGCTCCCACCACCAAGCCGTACTGGGTTTTGCCATTCATTGTCTGTGCATATACATAATACATCTCTTTATTATCCTGCACGAGCCATCCGTTATCCCGGAACAGTTTCAGATTTTCGGCGGCTTTTTCATATACATCTGCATCATGCTCGTCCTTTCCTACGGGGAAATCGATCTCCGGTTTGATGATACGATACAGTGATTTCTCATTTCCCTCGGCCTCTTTACGGGCCTCTTCTGAATTCAGTACATCATAGGGACGTGATGCCACCTCTTTTACCAGTGATTTCGGCGGGCGAATACCCTTAAAAGGTTTTACTTTCATCTTAGGTTTATTCTTAAAAGATTATTGCGCAAATATAGTGAAAACCGGGAGAGAAGCCAAACTTACTTGAATGTTTTCGATAAGCGAGCACAGAGGTAAAACTTGTTTTGGATATGTCGAGCGTAGAAAACAACTAACTTGTTGAGCTTGCCTAAGGCGCATCTTATATTCTACAAATATAATGAAAGCCGAAGGGTAAGCCAAGCTTGCTTGAGCTTGCCTAAGGCGCATCTTATATTCTACAAATATAGCTATTTTCTCCCGAATAAAGGAACAACACAAAGCCATTTAAGAAAAAACCGTTACATTTGTCATGGAGAAACAGGTGTACGACACAAACAGGTTTAATTCCTGCATAATAAGCTTCTCGCACAACAATTAAACAAGGGTCACATGATACAGATTCACGAAAACAAACTTATTGAGGCTGCTGAAAAAGGGATGGACGAATTTCTGAAAGTATTTACCGATGCTTATCTTGAAGTGTTGGACGGGGAGATCACAGCAGAAAATATGGATCGTCTGAACGGGTATCAGCACACACTGCTGGCACTTCGTTTCTTTACCGAAGAAGTGAATGAAGGCGGATTCGTACAACTCATCCAGAATGGCTACGGAGGGTATATCTTCGATAATCCGGTCGCAAAAGCATTGAAACAGATGGACGCAAAAGGATTTTCAAAGATACTCTATAAGGCCAAAGAAATATACGACGCCCATCGTACGGAACTGGAACGGGAAACGACGGAGGAAGAATTCATGGCGATGTATACCGACTTTGAACAGTTCGATGAATTGGAGGAAAAGTTCTTCTATATAGAAGAGGAAGAGATCTCCATTATCGCGCAATATGTGGATGAGAATCTGGAAGATTTTGCGGAGATCGTAAAATAACCTATTTTGCAAAAACGAGTGAAACATTCATCCGGTAAATACCAACAACAATAAAACAAATCCAAAAAATTCCACCTGCTGCCACAAGAGGTTGCCTGAAATTATAAATCTGACAGGTCACTTCATATTGGCCTGGCCTGAAGCAACGTTGTTCTGGTAAAGCACTATTCGCTTCTTATAGCGCTTCGAAAGTTCTATCTTCATTCCAATAGTAAACACGCTTTGCTCTTTATCACCTAAAGCATTTTTCCCAAACGACACTCTTTGCTCACTATATATATGAATAAATTCTATGGGCTGATATACCACTCCTGCAATTAAATCGCTTTTCCCAAACCCGGTATTAACAGGATATTGTCCGGAAATAGTTGTAATACCATCTGTGTCGGGAACGTATAAATTATAACCTGCCAAAAAGGCAAATTTAGATAGCTTATACTTTCCGAAGACCTCCAGTCCTTTGGCATTGAATACTACTGTTGGGTTCAATCCTCCTGATACCGGGTCATAATAATACCCTTGTGTAAAATCACCATTTTTCTGTAATACGCCTACAATACTAAAATCTACTTTCTTGCCAATATACTTAGTTCCCAAAGAGATATAAGTGGGATGGCCTGAAAGTCCTAATATTTTCCCGCTGCTTAAAAGGTTTTCGCTAAGAAAGGCCCGGTTATACGCCGCTCCTACATAAAAGTCTTTCCTGATCTCCCCCTGAACCGATAAACCAAATCCATCTATAAATCTGTCATTATTTCCTCCTCTTGCCTGAAACTGGGTACCAACATGCAGAGGTCCCATTTGGTTTCGGTAGACAATGGATTGGTCTGCCCGTCCTGTCCCGTTCGCGCCGCCGTCAGTTCCTCCTATAAAAGTAGCAGAGGCTCTTGCTCCAAAGACATTAAACCTGTCCGTATAAGATGTTATATCACGGTAGACGCTCCATTGTTTCCCGATTGTAAGGGAGCCATATTTATCAAAGTCCACTCCTAAATAGCCCAATCGGTTTCCAAAAACCTGTTGCTTTTGTTCAGATTGGATAATCAAAAATCCACCTGAAAGATTCCCGTCAGCATTGAAAGATGAACCGCCTCTGAACATATTTACCTGAACCTCTGCTCCTGCAATAAAAGTCAGCCTCTCTTTTCTAATACCCAGGTCTATCCCGATTCTGGATGCATTTTCCTGAACTTCCATTTCACGGTCATACACAGCCAGATGTCCCCGTAAGCCGGCATAAGGCCGTACAGATATTTCTATGGAATCCTTGATATCCTGAGTGTATACCATCCCCATCGCCGGGCAAAGAAAAAACGCTACATATATCGTTAAACAAGGCCATTTAAGCATAATAATCTGATTTCGGTTTCTCACTTACTACTTCTGTTTTGCCTGGCTGCCGGTAATTGGGAATCCATAACATAGCAAAGACTAAATCGAGAAAACTATATTTTTTCATTTCAGATAAGATTCTTAAGATTCATAATTGTCGTATATCCTATACCACAAACTTATATAAAAAAGTCGATATTTTATACACGAATCAGTGGCTTTGACATCTACAAAGATAGCATATCCATGTGTATCATGGATGGACAAGGTAAAATAAGATCAATATTAATAAAAAAAACAAGTCAGTACAAAATTGCACCAACTCGCTTTATGATTATTCGGCTATATATAAGCCCTTTAGATTTCGTCGGGGTGGCGGGATTCGAACTCGCGACCCCCTGCTCCCAAAGCAGGTACACTAACCGGACTGTGCTACACCCCGAAATCGGATGCAAAAGTACAACTATTTTCCGATTATATAAAGAACTATCCGGTTTTTTTGCTTTACCGCATGATTCACGCGAGAATTGTGTAAATTTGCAGTCCAATATATCAAACGATAATATCTTATGTACAGAAGCAACACATGCGGCGAACTCCGGTTGGCCGACGTAGAGAAAGAGGTGACTTTAGCCGGCTGGGTATCCAAAATCCGTAAGATGGGGGGGATGACCTTTATTGACCTGCGTGACCGGTATGGCATCACACAGTTGTCATTCAACCAGGAACTGAATCATGATCTCTGCGATCAGGCCAATAAACTGGGACGTGAGTGGGTGATCCAGATTACTGGTACCGTCAAGGAACGCAGTAGCAAGAACCCTCATATTCCTACCGGGGACATCGAGATCATCGTCTCGACTCTGACTGTACTAAATGCTTCCAAAACACCTCCCTTCACTATCGAGACCGATACCGACGGAGGGGATGAATTACGGATGAAATACCGTTACCTGGATCTGCGTCGTAATGTGATAAGGCAGAACCTGGAACTACGTCATAAGATGGCTTTCGAGACACGCCGGTACCTCGACGAGAGAGGATTCCTGGAAGTGGAAACACCGGTACTGATCGGGTCCACCCCCGAAGGAGCACGCGACTTTATTGTTCCTTCCCGCATGAATCCGGGTGAATTCTACGCGCTGCCGCAATCTCCACAATTGTTCAAGCAGTTGCTGATGGTATCGGGATTCGACCGCTATTTCCAGATCGTGAAATGCTTCCGTGACGAAGACCTGAGAGCCGACCGTCAGCCGGAATTCACCCAGATCGACTGTGAAATGTCATTCGTCAACCAGGAAGATGTATTACAAACCTTTGAAGGATTGACAAAACACCTGTTCAAATCGATCAAAAACATCGAAATACCCGATTTTCCCCGTATAAGTTATGCTGACGCCATGCGGCTGTACGGGTCGGACAAACCGGATACCCGATTCGGAATGACATTTACGGAGATAAAAGATATTACCGTCGGGCGTGAATTCGGAGTATTTGATTCGGCAGAATATGTAGGTGCCATTTGTGCAAGGGGATGTGCTTCTTACACACGCAAGCAACTGGACGAATTGACCGATTTCGTAAAACGCCCCCAGATCGGAGCTAAAGGGTTGATCTACCTGCGATATAATGAAGACGGTTCGTTGAAATCGTCTGTCGACAAATTTTACAGTGAAGAGGATCTCAAAAAATGGGCAGAACGATGTGATGCCCAATCAGGCGACCTGATACTGATACTGGGCGGTGAAACCGAAAAGACACAAAAACAATTGTGTGAACTGCGATTAGAAATGGGAACACGCCTGGGATTGAGAGACAAAAACAACTATAAATGCCTGTGGGTAACAGATTTTCCATTATTGGAGAAAGATGAAGAGTTGAATCGCTTCTTCGCAAAGCATCATCCATTCACTTCTCCTAAACCGGAAGATATACCGCTGCTCGACACCGATCCCGGAGTTGTTCGTGCCAATGCCTACGATATGGTGATCAACGGTGTGGAAATAGGTGGCGGCTCCATCCGTATTCATGACAGCGGATTGCAAAAGAAGATGTTCTCCGTACTCGGTTTCACCGAGGAGCGGGCGCAGGAGCAATTCGGGTTTCTGATGAATGCATTCCAATACGGTGCTCCTCCGCACGGTGGAATTGCTTTCGGGCTGGACAGGTTTGTTTCTGTCTTTGCAGGACTGGATAGTATCCGCGATTGTATCGCTTTCCCGAAAAACAATGCCGGACGCGATATGATGATTGATGCGCCTTCCCGTGTAGAACAGGAACAACTGGATGAGCTGGGCATTGTACTGTCACAAAAAAAGCTGCCTTAAGCAGCTTTTTTTGGTTTAATCATCTTCGCATTAAAGGATATATCCTTCACTATAGGTTTTATTGAACAATCTGTTCGCATCTGCCTCGGGATCATCTACAAACTTCTCTGTTGCCGGATCCCATTTAACGGGACGCCCCAGGTCGTAGGCAATATTTCCCAATGTACAAACCGTACAGGAACGGTGTCCTATTTCCACAGGAACCACCGGATCGGTATTTGTTTTCACCGATTCAATGAAATTTACAAGATGTGGGATCTTTGTCTCATAAGCACCCTCTACGTTTTCCTCTACAGGTGGCAACAGGCTATCATCAGAAGCCTTATAATGACCTCTGGACACTTCGATCCAACCCTTATCACCCCAGAATTTAACACCTTTCGTCTGATTCTCGTCGAACGGTTCCTCGGTCATCACCACCCCGTTGGCATATTTGTAAGTCAGATATTTGGTATCCTCATACCCTGCCGGAATAATTTCGATCGGGCCGCTTCCGTCCATCCCAAGTCCCCATTGAGCGATATCGAACATATGTGCACCCCAATCAGTAGTAAAACCACCACCCAGCTCCTTATACCAGCGCCATGCGCCCCAGAACTGCTCATTCTGCTCGGGATCGAGCGAGATAGGAGGATTCAACTGAGAATTATAATGTACGTACTCTGACGGACCTAACCACAACGGCCAGTTCAGATCAGCCGGTACAGGCTCTTCAGGCAGGTCGTAAGGTGTAGGGGGAGCACCTACATAGGCATTCACCCGTTCAATTTTTCCGATTTTACCTTCCTGTACCATCTTCACTGCATGTTGGAAATTGGCATCGGAACGTTGCTGACTACCCACACCCAGGATCACCCCGTTGTCGCGGACAGCTTTCGTCAGCATTTGTCCCTCTTTGATGGTGAATGTCAACGGTTTCTCCAGATAAACGTTTTTCTTGGCGTTGCATGCTTCAATCGCCATAAATGCATGCCAATGGTCAGGTGTGGCAATTACCACAGCATCGATATCTGTGCGTGCAATCAGTTCTTTGTAGTTTTCATATACTTCTACGGCTACTTCCGACTGAATATCTGCATAGTATTTATTTACACGCTGCAGAAAACGTTCCCTCTTAATACCGTATACATCGCTTCCGGCAACCACTTGTACGTCCGGTATCCCAATAAAACCATTCAACAGATACATTGCCTGTTGTCCCAGGCCGATAAAACCCAGACGAATAATTCCATCATCGACCTCCGTACCCTTGTTTTGTTTACACGAGGCAAGGAACTGCGGGAAAACAGCGACTCCGACTGCACCTACAGCAGCTGTCTTAAGAAATTTCCTTCTTGTTAATTGATTACTCATGACTTTTAGATAATATGATAATAGTTCGATTTCATCAGACTATTTCTACACTCAACATAGTCAAAACAAGTTTTGCCTTTGTATTCGCTTACCGAAATAGTTGTTTTCTGCTGCAAATATATGGTTTTATTATCAATTTCTTTATTTTTAACGGAAAAAGATATAAAAACAAGTCAAAGTAACAATATAACCTTTCTGTCAACGTGTAATTCCTCCCCCAAGGGCTTTATACATATCTACAGTAGCGATCAGTTCATTGAGCGTTGCATCATTGAGAGCAATCTCCGCATCAAATAACTGACGCTGGGAATCAAGCACATCAAGATAACTCACTATACCATTTATATATTGCAATTGTGCTAATTGGTGGTATGAATTGGCAGAATCATACAATTTCTGATGCGACAATCTCATCGTCTTAGCCTTCTCCAGGGAAGAGATCGCATTATTTACCTCGGCAAATACATTCAATACGGTTTTCTCATATTCATATACCTCAGCTTCGTAAGCGGCCTGGGCGGCAGCGTGACGCGCCTTATTTTTTCCGAAGTTAAAAACAGGTCCGGTCAGGAAGCTCGATATAAACCATGTCGGGCTTTGGAGAAAATTGCCCAGTTCGTCACTCTCTCCTCCCAGACGTCCGGTAAGATGGAGTTTGGGGAACATATCGGTCAGCGCCTCTCCTACCATGGCATTTCTCTCAATCAGCCGCTGCTCTGCCTGCAGAATATCGGGTCGGCGACGCAGAAGAGATGAGGGCAAATCGACGGGGAGTTCAGGTGGAAAATCAATCTCGTCGATACGTTGCCCACGGGGAATGAAAGAAGAGGGAAAATCACCCACCAGAATTGCCAGATCATTCTCCTTTAGTTTGATTTCATTCTCTATATCGGGGACCAATGTCTCGGTACGGGCAAGCTCCACCAAACTCTGCCTGTAGGGTATCTCGGATGTGAGTCCGCCCTCATAGCGAAGTTTTGCAAACTGCACCCCCTGTTCTCTCGAGATCAATGTCTGCCTGACGATGGTCAACTGCCTGTCCAGTGCCCTCAACTCGAAATAAGCCTGCGCCACCTGCGCCACAATTGTCAGGCGCAAAGCACGCTGCGCCTCTACCGACTGCATATAGGCGGCCATAGCGGCATCATTCTGCCACCGCAGATTACCCCATATATCAACCTCCCAACCAATACTCATATTCGCTCTGAACTCCGGATCATACACCTGGTCATCTCCGCCATAATTGAGCATTTCTTTTTGCCCTCCAGCTTCTAACGATGCTTCCGGAAGCATGGATGCAAAACTGATCCGCTTGCTGGCAATCATCTCTTTTATACGTGCCGCAGCTATAAGCATATCTTTATTGTTTTCCAATGCTTTATCTATAAGACTCTGCAGCACAGTATCCTGATACAATGTACTCCACCCTATGTCATCAACAGATAATCCGGGGATCTGATCTTCTTTTGAACCGTTAAAATGTGCCGGCATGTCCGCCTGCTCTATCCTGCTGAATTCACGGCCTATTTTACAAGAGCTTAACAAGAAGATCAGCACACATACAATTAATATATAACAGTTAAATGGTTTCATTCTTTTTTTTGCCTTTCTTGTTGTAAAATGCTTTGATTTTATCTCTCATTTTAGGGAATCTGCTCCAGGCGGGTAAGGAGACTTTATTCTTTAATCGATAAAGGAGTACAAAGAAAAAAGGCACAGCTATAATACCCAATACTGTCGCGAAGATCATCCCGAAAAAGACACCCGTACCGATCGAATGGCGACTGGATGAACCGGGGCCTGATGCGAGAACCAATGGAATAAGTCCGAGGATAAATGCAAGTGATGTCATCACAATAGGGCGAAAACGCAATCTCGCCGCATTAATGGCCGCATGGACAGGCTCTATCCCCTTATCTACCTGCACCTTGGCAAATTCAACAATAAGAATAGCATTCTTTCCGGCCAGACCGATCAATGTAACCAGACCTATCTGAAAAAAGATGTCGTTATTCAGTCCCACGGCCCATATCCCCAGGAAAGCGCCCAATGTGGCAACAGGGAAAGAGAGAATGACAGCCATGGGGATAGACCAACTTTCGTATAAGGCCGCCAGGAACAGAAATGCAAAGAGGAATACCAGTGCCAGCACAAGGAATGTACTACCCTGTGCCCTCCGCTCCTGAAATGAAAGGCCACTCCATTCAAGGCCGATATTTTCGGGCAAATGATCCCTTACTATCCGCTCTATCACCGCCATTGCTTCTCCGGAACTATAACCGGCGGCAGGCATAACCTGTATTGATGACGACGTGTACATGTTAAACCGGGATATATTTCCGGGACCGGTAGTATAATCGAGTGAGCCAAGAGAGGTCAGGGGAACCATAGTCCTGTTAGAACCACGGACAAAAAACAGGTTGAGGTCATCTCCTGTCATCCTGAAACTCTGATCAGCCTGAATATACACACGATACACACGGTTAAACATGTTGAAATCATTCACATACGACGCTCCCAGATAGGCGGTCATAGTAGAGAAGATATCCGAAACAGGAACTCCCAGCGCCATAGCCTTATCACGATCGAGATCGAAATAAAGTTGCGGTATTTCCGGTTGCAGAGAGGCGGAGATATTGGCTAACTGGCGACTATTATTGGCGTAGTGTAAAAAGGTGTCGGTAGCGGCGACCAATTCATCCCAGGAAGCCTCCGACCGTGCCTGCAGCTTCATCTCGATACCGCCTGCCTCTCCCAGACCGGGCACCACCGGAGGCCTGCTGGCATAGACTTTGACTTCGGGGTAATGATAAAACTCCTGCCGTATATCATCCATCACATCATCTACTCCCACGTCCCGCTCCTTCCAGGGTTTCAGTATCACGATCAGGGTTGAACGCCCCTGACTCGTACCTACACGAGGGCTCGAACCGGTTGTATTCTGCACATGATCTACTGCTTCATGCCGGTCTATAAAATCTATTGCTCTTTCTGTTACATTCCGCATGCGTTCGATGGTGGCTCCCTCAGGCATCTCCAGTTCTACGGTAAAGAAACCCTGATCCTCCTGGGGAATAAAACTCGAAGGAATGAACCGATTCAACAGAAAGATAAAAATCAATATCATCCCAAACCATAATATGATCCGCCTGGGATGACCGATTGTCTTGTAAATACCTTTTATATATAGCCTGTTCCCCTTGGCAAACCAATTGTCGATCCGCCGGAAGATAATATTTTTCTTGCCGTGTCGTGGCTTCAGGATCAGTGCACACATCGCGGGGCTGAGCGTCAGCGCCACTACAGTAGAGATAAATACGGAGACGACGATGGTGATGGTGAATTGCCGGTACATCGAGCCGACAATACCTCCCAGAAAACTTACGGGAAGAAATACGGCCGCAAGCACCAGTGAAGTAATGATCAACGCTCCTGTCAACTGCCTCATCGCCTTGTGAGTAGCCTCCCGGGCGGTCATCTTGTCCTCCACCATGATACGCTCCACATTTTCTACAACCACGATTGCATCATCCACCACTATTCCGATGGCAAGCACCAATCCCATCAATGTAAGGGTATTCAGTGTAAAGCCCATCATCAGCATAAATCCGAAAGTACCTATTAATGATATCGGCACCGCTATGATCGGGATCATTGCGGTCCTCCAGCTTTGCAGAGAAAGGAATACCACCAGTATAACAAGTATCAATGCTTCAAAGAGCGTTTTATATACTTCCTTTATCGATTCAGAGATATATTCCGTAATATCAAATGGGATCAGATAGTCCAAACCATCGGGAAAATCATCTGATATGGTTTGCATAGCATCTTTTATCTCTTTAGCCACTTCCATGGCATTGGCACCCGGGAGCATATAGACTGTAAGGATCGCAGCATTTTTTCCGTCCAATCCACTTTCTGTGGTATATGTAGAAGCTTCCAGAGAGACACGTGCCACATCGCCGATACGGATAAAAGAACCGTCGCTGTTGGCCCTGACCACCACATCTTCGAATTCCTGCACTGTGGACAAACGTCCCCGTGCGGTAATGGGTATGGATATATCCACCCCTTCGACAGGCGGTTTTCCCAATTCACCCGCTGCTGACTCCCGGTTCTGGTCTCTCAACGCATTCCGCAGATCCTGTACGGTGAGCCCGTAACTGGCCATACGGTCAGGATAAACCCATATCTGCATACCGTAATACCGGCTTCCCACGTTTGACACGCGCCCCACACCGGGAATACGCCGCAATACATCCAGCACATTGATGGTGGCATAATTACTCAAATATATCTCGTCGAACTTAGGATCGTCCGACACAAGCGCCAATGTAACAAGCTGGTTGGAAGCCTGTTTCTCCACAGTAATCCCGTTCTGCAACACTTCGGCAGGAAGGCGTGCCTCAGCCAGTTTTACCCGGTTCTGCACCTCTACCGCTGCCAGATCGACATTCGTATTTACATCAAAAGTAATTGAGATAGTCAATCCTCCGGTATTATTGCTGCTCGACTCCATATAAAGCATCCCGGGAGTTCCGTTCAGTTGCTGTTCAATAGGGGTAGCCACAGCCTGCGAAACGGTAGAGGCATCAGCTCCCGGATAGGATGTGCTGACCCTTACCATCGGAGGAGTTATATTGGGATACTGCTCAATCGGCAACGAAGCAAGTCCTATGATACCAACTATAATAATAAAGAGAGATATTACGGTAGAAAGGACAGGTCTGTCTATAAAAAATCCCTGCTTCATATGCTATCTCCTTGCATTCTGTTTTGTTCATCAGCTTCTATCTCTTCCCGTGTACGGGGAATCACCTTCTGCCCGTGAGTGAGTTTATGATAACCCTCTGTAACAATTTTCTCGTCGGCAGACAAGCCGCGCGTTATAACTACCTTATTACCCTGTTCATACCCGGTCTCCACAAAACGCCTCTCGGCTATACTGTCGGGACGGATGACAAATAAAAAGGCTCCTCCTTTCTCAATGATCAGGGATTTTCGAGGAGCAACCACTACATCTTCCAACACATCCAATAACAGGTTTACCCTTGTAAACTGCCCTGGTAAAAGTTCCTGATTGGTATTGGGAATAGCGGCGCGCACACCAAAAGTACCGGTCTGCGGATCGACCAGCGGCGAAGCAAAATCAACGACTCCCTTCTCTGCGTACGTACTGTTATCAGCCAGTGTGATGGTTACGGTAGGTTGCCATGAGCGGGTAGAGTCCAGCTCTCCCAAACGGACGTTCCGTTGCTGGCTTCTCAGATAATCCAATGCTGTCAATTTGAATTCAACGAGGACCGTATCACGTTCGACCACTGTGGCAAGCAGCGACGATTCCGATTTGCCAACCAGCGTACCTACATCCACATATCGTTCGCTGATATACCCCGACAGGGGCGAACGGACAACCGTATAGCTCAGTTCCAACTCGGCCTGCTCCAACTCGGCCTTACTCATAGAAACACTGGCATCGGCCATCTCCCTGGCAGCGATCGCATTATCGAGATCCAACCGGCTTGCGGCATTCTGTTCATAAAGCGGACGAAGACGTTCCTCATCCCGTCTGGCCTTGGCTGCCATCGCCTCGTCTTTCTTCAGTTGTGCCCTGGCCCGCTCTACTTTGGCCTTATAAGTAGCATTATTGATATAAAAGAGCGGCTCTCCTTCTTCGATCCTTTTTCCTTCTTCAAAAGTCATCTTTTCCAGATATCCCTCCACTCTCGCATGTATCTCCACCTTCCGATAAGCCCGGATGGAACCCACATAATAACCATGGATTTCGATATTGTCCCGTGAAACATTTTCTATCTCCACGACAGGATATATTTCCGCTGTCTCTTTACAGGAATAGAAAGGAAGAAATGAGCATACAAGCATTAACCCTAAAAAGAATCGTCTTTGCATTATACACATAAATTGTTGTAGTTTGTTTGATTAAATAATACCCAACGGAATATATATCCCGGTTATGTATAACAAGTCAGACTTGTTTAACACATCGGAATTAAACATGTTCAATACGTACGTGGGTACTTTTCTCTTTTTAATCTTCGAATTGATTTCAAAAATTGAGCTACGAATAATCGTATTCTCCGGTTTTTACCCAGTTACAGGGTATATTAAACTTTAAACGATAAACAGAAACGGATTAGCAAAACAGGCTGAAAAACAGATTCATAATAAGCACTCACAACTGTTGCTAAACGATTTCCGGTATAGCAAAGGTATAAATATTTTCTTTGAAGGGGCAAAATATACGAAGATGATCCTTACTTAGGACGAGATTATTGACTTTTTTTAACCGGTAAAGGGCCTTTTTCGCTTCTTTTTCAAAAGTTCCCTTTACAGAAATTCCGACGGCAGGATGACTCACACCAATTCTTCCAGTTTCCCCCTGTTTAACACTCTCAATTCTCTTTTATAAAGAGAGATCATCCCTTCCCTGATCATTTCTCCCAGGGTGCGTGCCAAAGAGGGGCGTTGTACACCGAAATATTCCGCCAGTTGGGTCTGGGTACGTCTTAACAGGAAAGAATTGTTTTGCGGAGTTGTGTTTTCCAGTATATAGAGAGATAATTTTCCTTTCAGGCTTTTGATAGACATCATCTGTACCTTTTTCGAAAGAAAAACGGTCATATTGGAAGTGACCTTCATAAAATTGGTCATCAGCATCTCGTTCAACATCATCTCCTTCATCCACATTGATTTTGGGATCACATAAAAAGTACTTTTCTCAGCAGTGATCACATCTACCGGATAACGGTTTTCGGCGGCAACCAGAAAAGCAGGAGCCAACGGTCTGACCGGCTCGATAAACTCTATTTCCAGTACATTTCCCTCTTTTGTCACCATCTCAGTTCGCACCAGGCCATCCATCAACAGATAAAGGAACTGGACGGGATCGCCCTGCCGAACCACGTAGTTTCCTTTATCGACTTCCCGTACTTCAGATACGGAACGCTCCAGGATTTCATCTATCTCCTCTTCGGAGAGACGAAAGAAAAGCGGACAAGAAGATATATTGTAACCAGACATTGCCATTTTATCGTTTTAATACAAAATTACATGATTTTCTGTTGCAAACCGCATCGATGAACAGAAATGGAAATAGAACAGGTAAAATCTACAGCTATCAAAATCGGTTAATCCCAAGGGGTGTAACTACGGTTACACTTTTTGTTGTGATAGTCCAATACCTTTGCAATAAACAATTGCATAAATCAATCATCTGAATTATATGGAAAAAATGTTTTGTTATCAGTGTCAGGAGACGAGTAAAAACCAAGGTTGTACCGTAAAAGGTCTTTGCGGGAAAACGCCTGATGTGGCCAACCTGCAGGATCTATTGATGTTCCTGTGTAAAGGTATCTCCCACTACACTGTTCGTTTAAGGGAATTGGGAATAGAGATTCCCCAGATCAATAAGTTTATTACCGATAGTCTGTTCATGACCATCACCAATGCCAACTTCGACAAGAGCCGTTTTATCACACGTATTTTATTGGCTTATGAAATGCGAAATGCCGCCGAAGAGCGATTGCTTTCCGCAGGTGGCAATAAAGAAGGAATCACTTTTGAGGGAGCCTTCTGGAGAGGAGATACCGAAGAGGAGATGGCCGAAAAGGCATTGGAAACAAATATTCTCACCACTGAAAACGAAGATATCCGTTCACTCCGCGAATTGACGGTCTACGGATTAAAAGGGATGGCTGCCTATGCTGAACATGCCTTCAATCTGGGTTATGAAGAGAATGAGATTTACGGTTTTATGCAGCGTGCTTTGGTGGATGTAACCAACGACTCATTGAACGTCGAAGAGTTGACAGGATTGGTACTGGAAACCGGCAAATACGGTGTGCAGGTGATGGCATTGTTAGATAAGGCAAACACATCGAGCTACGGCAATCCGGAAATCACCAAAGTCAGTTTAGGCGTTCGTAATAACCCCGGCATCCTGATCAGCGGACACGACATGAAAGATATGGAGGAGCTCCTGAAGCAAACCGAAGGGACCGGGGTAGACGTATATACCCATAGTGAAATGCTACCGGCCAACTATTATCCGGCATTCAAAAAATACAATCATTTTGCAGGCAACTACGGTAGTTCGTGGTGGCATCAGACAGAGGATTTTGAACATTTCAACGGCGTAATCCTTTTCACTACTAACTGTATCGTTCCTCCCAGAAAAACTTCTACTTACGGAGACAGGGTATATACTACCGGCGCTTCCGGATTTGAAGGGTTCAAACATATTGAAGACCGCAAAGACGGACAACCCAAAGATTTCTCCGCTCTGATTGAGCATGCAAAAAAATGCGCATCTCCTACAGAAATAGAGAGTGGTGAGATCATCGGCGGATTTGCCCATAACCAGGTCATTGCATTGGCTGACAGAGTAGTAGATGCCGTAAAGACAGGGGCTATCCGCAAGTTCTTCGTGATGGGCGGTTGTGACGGCCGTATGAAAGGGCGCAACTATTACACCGAATTTGCAGAGAAGCTACCTAAAGATACAGTGATCCTTACCGCCGGATGTGCAAAATACCGCTACAACAAACTGCCTTTGGGAGAGATCAACGGTATTCCCCGTGTACTGGATGCCGGACAGTGTAACGACAGCTATTCTCTGGTAAAGATTGCATTGGCGTTGAAAGAAGCCTTCGGCCTTGACGACCTGAATGATCTGCCTATTGCCTATAATATTGCATGGTATGAGCAGAAAGCGGTAATTGTACTGTTGGCATTGCTTTCACTGGGAGTGAAGAATATTCATTTAGGTCCTACCCTGCCTGCATTTCTCTCACCGAATGTGGTCAACGTATTGGTCAACAATTTCGGGATAGCAGGTATCACCAATGTGGATGAAGATATGAAAACACTTTTAAGTGCGTGATAGTAAGGTAAAATTGATTGTTGAAAAGCCGGCTCTGACAAAGCCGGTTTTTTTTATTACAAAAAATATTTGTGAATTTATGAATTCAATAATCATTGATTAATTCCGTATTATAAAAAAAGACTATGGACACAACAATCTCAATATATTACGCATTTCCCATATCAATAAATCTATAACAAAAAAATCCGATCAACCTTTTCGAAAAAAGGAATTAACTGTTTGAAAACAGTCGAGTAGAAAGATGGAGTATTAGAAGCAGATCATTATTTCCTCTTTTCAGTTGTCCGATTTTTTGAATGTTCTTATACGATAAGAGGATATTCGAATGTATATCAAACGAGGTTCTTTCAGTAATGTTTTGGTGCCGGTAAACTGTGTGATCAACACCAGTTGGTAATTCCCTTTAGGCAGAATTAATCTCATCTACAAGACAACGATTTGTCAGAAAGTCTTCATAGATATGGCTTATCAATTTTATCGGAAGATAATTAAATGATACAGCCTCCATAAAGACATTTGACCTATTCCACCCGTCTCGAACCACATTACTAGCATCAGCCAGTTGGAATCGATCCTCAGGTATGGACTGATCTCCTTCACCTTTCCTGTGAAGGACTCCCTGTTCTCTTCTATCAGGTGTTCGAAAATCATTTTCTTTCTCTGGGATAAACCTGCCGGCAGGGAATAACATTCTATTTTTCATACGCTTCGATAAATCTTTTTACCTGATCGGGAGTCAAATTTTTTCCGATAATGTTCTTGTTATCATCTAATAGATATATAACAGGAACTGTAGTAATATTATATAAGCCCATGTATTTTACACTATTGGGGCTCCATCCATTAATCCATCCTAAGAATTTTTGTTTGTTTATATAATCAATCCATTCAGCTTTCGAATTTTTTGTACTTGCTACCTGTATAGCAACAACCTGTAGTCCTTTGTCTCTTCCTTCTTCAAATACCTTATATAGTTCTTCTATCATTATTTTGCAATGGTCACAACCTACGTCCCAAAATAAGATCGCGGTATATTTCGCTGTTACACTTTGCCTGAAGTCTTGTATAATACTTCCTGTATTAAGGTCGGATTTTATTGCCGTGTCTATTGCTGCCTCGAACTGCTCGGGAGATAACGACATCAGCTTTTCTATAGGAGGAGCATATTTGCCCACAAGGCATGGTTTCCGCAGAGCTACTTCAAATCGCAATCTCTCGATTTGTTCAAAATTACTCCATGTGGCATAAGGTATATACCACTTCTCGGCAATATGCACCCATACATTTTCATGTACCATTACAGGACTCTTTACATAGTAGTTAAAAAGAGTCATTAAGATGCAGCGAAATATTTCGTCATTATATTGTGCTTTTATCAATATCTTATCTGTTTCTGCACATATAGTATCGGGATGTTGGGGTATTGCGTCTCCCATATAACCCAAAAGCCTATCAGTATAATAAGGTGTACGCAACAGTTCAGGATCAAATATGTCGAAATTATCAAAATAATGATCTCTATAGTAATCGTACCTATCACCTGGATCGGTCACTTTCCCTTCCATGTCAGTCACAGTAACAGTCGGGGTCGATAAGGGAGGCATAAGAGATCTCAGGTATTTATTCAGATATGTATCTTTATTGGAATTTACTGCTTGGCTGAGATATGCTATTCTTTCTTTTCCGTGCAAAGATTGTATTTCTGCCTGTATAGCTGTTTTCTGCTCGTTAGTCGGAGCTTTTATCCATTGTTCAGTCAATTTCTGTATCTTATTGGTGATGGATAAATTATGACGTTGAAATTGATAAAAGATATCATTTTCTGAGGATGAAGCAAAACGGGCATTATGTATCAAATCTGATATATCAGAATGTATGGTAAATTGCTGTTTGTCCCCCATAATGATATCCATTTTATGATTCCCTATTTTAAGAAAATACAACCCTTTGGGCAACGGTTTATCTCCTTTGAAAACTCCGGAACCCAGATGATCCAGAAACAACGTATCATCAGCTATGAATATATTTTCCCGAGCATAATAATGCCCCAAAATTACCGTATCCTGGATATTCTCAATCGTCACTGCAATCTCATATCCTTGTGAAAATCCAGGTAGTATTACCCCTAAGGATAATATCATGCACCATATATGTTTAATGACCATCATGAGATAGATTCTCTTATTCTTTTAATCATTACCTGATACCTCAAAAGGTTTCTTTCCTATTTTATACCCAGTTCTTTTTGTATCGCTTCCAATGAAATTCCCTTGGTTTCTTTCATGAAAAATATGACCCATATCAATTGCCCGACCATACATACGGCATAGAAAGCAAATGTCAGTCCTCCGGATAGTTGTGCTATAAGCGGGAATGTCCATGAAACGAACGCTGCAGCAATCCAATGGGTGGTTGTCCCCAATGACTGTCCTCTCGCCCTTACCCTATTTGGGAAGATCTCGCTGAGGTAAACCCAGATCACTGCACCCTGGCCAAAGGCATGTGATGCAATGAACAGGAACAGGCTGGCCAGCACCACCCAACTCCCCGTTTGTGTAAAGTCTGTCCCAAGGGTGAAAAAAGTTGCAGATATGGTTACCAGGCTCACGATGTATCCTACAGATCCTATCAACATGAGTCGCTTCCTGCCGAATTTGTCTATGACGAACATCGCCGCTATGGTGAAAACAAGAAAAACCAAACCAACACCCATGGTATTCAACAGCGCCGCGCTCTTTTCAAAACCGGCCATGTTGAATATGTGGGGGGCATAGTAGAGCACGGCATTTACCCCCGACAGTTGGTTGAACAAAGCCAACATGACGGCCAGCGTGATCGGAACCTTGTATTTTTTCGTGAAGAAAGGCTCTTTCAGGGAATGGCGTTCCAAATCCAGGGAAGCCCTGATATCCGCAATTTCCTGCGTTACCACGCCGGGCTCATTACCGCATACAAGGAGTACTTCTTTTGCTGCATCTACAGATCCATTTGCCACCAGCCAGCGCGGACTTTCGGGAATTAAAAATAACAATCCGAAAAACACCGCCGAGGGAATTGCCTCCACACCCAGCATCCAACGCCATTCCACATCCCCTAATTCCAGTGACGCAATGAAATAATTCGACATGTAGGCCAGCAGCATCCCGAAAACAATGTTCAGTTGTGCTGTGGCGACAAGGCGTCCCCTGTATTTTGCAGGCGAAATTTCCGCTATATACATGGGTGACACGACCGAAGCGCCACCAACACCCAATCCGCCGATAAAACGGAAGAATAAAAAACTATACCAATCCCAGGCAAATGCGACTCCGATTGACGATACAAAGTACAGTACGGCAAGCGTGAACAGTACAAACCTCCGTCCGTATCTGTCCGTTGGTTTGCCGATGGCCAAAGCCCCAATAATGGTACCTATCAAAGCACTGGCCACTGTAAGACCTAACTGGAAAGGAGATAAATCATACGTTGTTTCGAGCAATGCCGTGGTGCCGGAAATAACAGCCGTGTCAAAACCGAACAACAATCCCCCCAGGGCTGCTACTATCACTGATAATATTAATGTGCGTTTCATTCTTAGTATTGTTATGGTTTTAGCCCCCGATATGCCCCGCTTTTACGGGCTTTCTGAAAACCTTATCGCTCCTGTAGAACCAATCAGTTGTTGAATCGGCACTTCCAGAAGGCGGGTTCAACTTCGATTTGTACTTCTCATTAACAGGCGGTTTTGATATGACAAGGTTGAGCGGTACAGCAGAGTTTTCGTTTACCACCGCATATTCCGAGTTTTGCGGATGGATATTGGTCCAGCCGTGGTCGCATGGCTGGAAATCAGGCTTTGCCACATACAGCTTTTCCCCTTGTTCCAATACAACGGGAACCAGATCCTTGTTTTCACCGGCAAGTTGCTCCGGTATGATAAAATCCGGGAACATCCGTTCGCCTCTCTTCCTTGAGGTAGTTAGGTATGGACGGTTCTTGTTAACCGGGTGATCGAATGCCCCGGGGTCGATAAATATGCATACTTTGCTTTTGGTAGTGTCCGAAAGCATCGTGAAATCCTCGAATTTCGCAGGAATCATGTCTATGTACCCTTTCTCTTTCCATACACTGTCAAACATACGGCCAGGATCAGCAATCATCACATACGTCCAATCCGGGGACCATGAATCATTCGGGGGCGAAAAATCATTGATAATCTTTTTTGCATCGATTGTTCCCGTAGGAACGTCGGTATCCCCACTGTAAACCTGGGGGTCGAAAACAAACACGTTGTTGTGTGAATGCCTTGGCAGAAAAGGGGATACCAGACCTTTGTTGCACACCACATCATTGATACCGATATAAATGGCGAGAACGGTTTCCGGAACCGCGGGAATCAAATGTGCTATTTCAAGCGTATCGGCGCTCTCTGCCCCGGCCATATACAGTGGAAATTCTCTTAACAGTTTGCAGGAAGTGTCCATGAAGTAGAGATAATCACTTTCGCTAACGGAACTTGCAGGGGGTATTGACAGGTTCATATTTATAGGATTTATTTTGTCAGAAATTTATAGATAATTGTTTCATCATATTTTTCGCCCGGTTGCAATTCAATCGATTCGAAATTCGGTTTGTTAGGCGCGTCGGGATATCCTTGGGGTTCAAAACAAAAAGCGCCATTTTGCAGGTATGCCTTGCCTCCTTTTCCCGGTTTTCCGGTTAAAAAATTACTTGTGTAAAAATGCATGCAGGGCTGTGTGGTATATACTTCGAGAATCCTGCCACTTTTCGGATCAGTGGCTACGGCTGCCAATACCGGATTCAGGTCTTCATTATGGTCAATCACGTAGTTCAGGTCATAGCCCTGGAATTTTGCCATTTTCATTTTTTCAAACCGGGAGCCTATTGTCCGGGGTGTTCGAAAATCAACCGGAAGATTGGCTACGTCAACGATTTCGCCGGTAGGTATCAGGTCATCGTCGGCCACGGTATATTTGTTGGCGTTGATCATTACCTGTTGTTCCAGGATTGTACCGTTGCCTTCTCCCGCCAGATTAAAATAGCTGTGGTGAGTGAAATTCACCACGGTCGTCTCGTCTGTTTTAGACAAATACCTGATTTTTAATTCACTGTCATTACTCAGGGTATAAACGACCTGGCAACTTAAATTGCCGGGATAACCCTCTTCTCCGTCACGGCTAAGGTACGACAGTTTCACTCCTGTTCCGGATTCATTGCTAAACCCTTCTCCCTTCCAGACCACCTTGTTAAACCCTTTGACACCTCCATGCAAATGGTTGGGACCGAAGTCGGGTAACGTGTTTTTTGCCAATGGATAGGTCATACCCCCAACAGCAATGCTTGCGTTCCCGATACGGTTGGCCACGCGGCCGATGGTGGCACCGAAATAATAACCGTCATCCTCGTAGCCTTTGAGATCATCGTAACCTAGTACAATATCTTTTAATTCATGCCGAGTGTCGGGTACTATAATGCTCTTTACTATGGCTCCAAACTCTATAATCTCAATCTCGACCCCGTGCTTATTTTTTAGCAAAAAGGAATGCACTTCTTCTCCATTTTGTGCAATTCCAAAGATTTTTTTAGTTAAAACCATATTATCTGTTTTTATTTGCTGATTTTTTTTTGAATGGGTGTATATCAACACCGCACCCAGTAAAACAAGTACTATTAAACCCCAATATTTATTCTGTTTCATTATTTACCCGGTTTACAATTTATATTGTACTCTCTCTCAATGCTGTGCAGACACAAATATTCCGCCGCTATGTTCATGGTAATCCTAAGATGAGGGCATTAACACCCACATGATTAAAATTTCAACAGCCGATCCTAAACAGAATTATTGCTATTTTATTCTCAGGAAGATGAATTTATTTTCCGATTTTAATCGTTTACTACTATTTGTTAAGTTTAATTACAACATCCATCTGGTTCCACAGATAGTTTATCGCATGTGTCTTCCCGGTTTCATCTTTCATAGCGTCAGACCATACAAGAACCATTTCCGTACCGTCTTCACTGATCCACTTCGGCGACAACTTGGGTTGATATGTCAGATTATCCTTATCGTCGGCAACCCAGTAATCCGTATAATAAAATTCTTTCCATGGACCATACGCATTTTCCGAATACCAGAAGCCCAGGCTTCCTGTTTTTGTATGCATCCATGCGTCATAATAATCTTTTGCGGAATCGGTTAAACGATGACCGCCATAAGTTCCGCCACTAGTCATTATATAAAGACTCAACCCCGGATTCCATACAACGGACGGAAGCCATGAATACCAACCGAAATATTCATTTTTCCCGTTCTTTTGTGGGAAAACATGAACGGCATCACGTTCCTCTATATTCTTAGACCAGGTAGGATTGCCGTTATCCCAACCCGAGAAATATTCCCAGTTATCACGTATTTCTATTTCCGTATTTTTTACACGAGCCAATAATAATCTGTGCGCCTGTGCGCCTTCCGGGGAATAGATGTATAGATAGTCGTCTTTAGCTTCTTTATTGTCTTGTCCATGTTCAACAAACGCACAATATGAAAACGGATATGCTATCTGTCCATCCTGGTATAAACCATATTCTTCCCAAAAGAACATCTCATTTTCTGAGATGTCTTCTTTGGCTTCTTCATCCATGGGATCAATCAAACGGGTTTCACCATACCTGTTGACTCGATACCATGTTTCACCGTTATCTGTCGATTTGAGGAGTTTCATTCCTCTAAAAGGGCCTGACCACCTGTCATTCTGTGTCCTTGATACAAACGAATATATCACGCCGTTCACAGAATATATGCCATAGCCAAACCATCCTTCGCCTTCGTCTTTAAACTTCGGATAATTTGGGACTTCGGATATGGTAAAATCATTCTTACCTCCTTTTAGCCGGTATACGTTATGATGATATTCCTGTCCTTCGTTTAACCAGTCTCCATCATCCATGGATACCATTATGTTCCCGTCCTTGAGCCATGTCATGCACCAGTTATCGCCTGTATGGCCTACACGTTTTATCGTTTCCCGCTTAAAATCAATTCCAGCCGGGTTCTTACTATCCTGATTGGAGTTACTATCCTGATTGGCGTTATTGCAGGAAACAATATAAAAAACCATCAATAAAGTTATACCTATTAGCCTTAAACCTATTTTCATCTTCTGTAATTTATTTACTTTTTTGTTATAAACTTTGTTGCCAATCAGCCCCAAAGAGTATAGATTATGCTTACTTTCTGATAATTTATCTGATAACTGAGAGTTCATGATTCGTTATGAACTCTCAGTTTCAAAAAGACTTTATGTTTTATAAAAAATAAAATGGATATCAAAGATCTGTCGCACCCAAACCTGACTGAATAGGCCATCCGGGATTTTGATATATCGGCGAATTGGCATAATCTCCTCCTGAAGATGTTATTACGAAATGCTCCATCGCAATCGGAGTGAGATAATGAGCTAAAGTCCATCTACATCCCTGATATGAATGGGTTGTGGAACTGAGGGCATAAGGTCGTAAATAGTCTCCTAATACAGGATTCGATACTATTGGGGTAGCATCGCCATACTGCAACTGTTCAGAAGTATACCAGGATGTCATGTCGCTATTCCATAGCTTAAATCCTTCAATATGATAAGGCGTGGTTATCATCTGATCAAGAGCCCTCCATCGTTTTAAGTCCATGTGTCTGAACCCCTCAGCCATTAATTCGCAACGACGTTCACGCCGTATATTATAAAGCGTAGGATCTATCAATTGTCCTGCCGAATATGCTCCCCAGTCTTTAGTTTCTTTCGACATATCGGTTGCCGCTATTGTAGCGCCAAAATTATTGTCGACCTTAGCCCTGTTACGTATAGCCCTCCAGTAACGTTCTGCAGTTTCGTCCAACACGCCGTTTTTTTCGTAATAAGCTTCGATATAATTAAGGTATGCCTCTGTAGCCCTGAATATAAGACAACCTGTATACCCCAATCCGTTACCAAAATGTTTAGCGTCATAATTCAAACCTTTACGAATGGTATAACCAGAGGTATATTTCTCTGAATGTACGGATCTATCAATAGCAGGAACCGGTTCAACAGGGATTGCATGAGTGCCGTCAGAGTGTTCCCTCAGAATATTTTTTTGTCCCGGTTCTTTTAAAAATAAAACCAAACGACCGTCCCTTCCTTCTTTTACATCAGATATTGAATTGTCGCCTCTATAATTGCCGTCAGCATATATAGGTAATCCGGATGCCATAAGAAAACTTTCAACCAGACTACGGGTAAGACCTACACCATCATTGTTCCCTCCGGCATATACCGGCACATTATGGGTAACCCCCTGCGATTTGCTATATTGTCTCCAAAGCAGAACCTCGCTGTATATATTCATGTCCTCATTGCTGAACATATTAAAATAAGGATTGGTATTATCCAGGGCTTCAATTATTCCGTTATTTTCAACAAGCGCCACTGCCTCGGCAACTATCTTAGAAGCATCAATAGCCTGGTTAAGAAAATATTCAATCTCTCCGTCGATACTACCAGACGGAAACTGATAATTTGCATTATAATCTTTATCTGCACCCGGCCATCCCGGGCCATTGGGCACTAAAGCCGTACCCTTGAAGTATTTAAGCCAGGTGCCTTCATATAGCGCTACGCGCGACTTCAACAAATAAGCGCTGTTTTGTGAAATCCTTGTTTTATTTTCATTTGGTCCACTATTACGAAGCAACATAATTGCAGAGTCTAGGTCGGAAATAATAAAGCGGGCAACTTCGGTATGCGGATCACGTTTGCTTGACTCTACAAGAGTTTCCATAATATCCGGCAAAGGCTCTCTGATGATGGGAAAATCACCAAATGTATGCAAACGGTAAAAATATTCGTATGCACGCAGGAAATACATCTCGCCAATGTAATGTTCAATGTAATTTGCATTACCTGAAATCAACCCTTCTTTCCAGCGGGGTACAACCGTATGAAGGAAGTAATTTATTTTACGGATATTGTCAAAATTCCATTCACCGCCGGAAGCAGGTACTCTCCATTCGCCGGGTACGTATTTTGCGTCGAACGACATTCCTGTCATATTATCGCTTACAGCGTCAATACCAAAGGTACCAAATGTTCGCCCTGTGTGAGTCGGGAGAATTGCATCATACTGATTAATGGCATACGCGCCAAGCTGCTCCTCTTCCCACAGGTACTGGTCGGGAGATATATCAGACAAAGGTTCTCTGTCTAAGAAATCATTACATGACGTTACCAAAAGTACGACTATACTTGTAATAGAGAATAAATATGTTTTTAATGTTTTCATTGCATTCATTTTAGAAATTAACACTTAAACCGAGAGAAAATACTTTCGACAGTGGATAAACGCTACCGTTCCACCCGCCGCCGACGGTTTCCGGATCGAACATTTTCGGCATTTTTGTTGCTGTCCATATATTTTCGCCTGAAACATACACCCTTAGTCTCTGGATACTGAATTTAGAAGTGAAATCTGTAGGCAAGGTATACCCTAATTGTATATTCTTTAACCTTATATAAGAAGCATCCAACAAGTATCCTGATTGAGTCTGTATATTTTTACTCGTATTAAAAACCGGACGCGGGTAATATGAGTCTATATTCAGCCCTAACGGATGATTGGGGTCATCCCTGAAATAATCCATGTGTTCTATCAAACCGGTGGAACTCCACATACTGCTTGTCGCACCCCAAAAGAAATAACTATCCTGGAAATAGTCCCTCTTCATAACACCTTGGAAAAAAGCGCGAAAGTCGAAGCCTTTCCAGTCGGCACCCACATCAAAACCAAATGAGAAACGCGGGGTACTATTCCCAATTATTTTCCGGTCACCGGGATCATTCACCGTCTGGGCTCCTTCATTAATTTCTCCGTTGCCGTCAAGGTCTGCATACATTATATCGCCTGCTCCCCATTGAGCACCCAAAGGATTTTGACCACCATTGGGTAAAGTGGCCAGATGGGCGTCCATTTCTTCCTGCGTCTTTGCAATCCCTATGGTTTCATATCCCCATATTTCACCGAGTTTCTGTCCCGCCCTGTAGGTCCAGATAAAGCCCTGTTCGTTGGGGTATCGTGTTACTTCCGTTTGATAGTCGGAAAGAAGGAAACGAAAGTTATATCCTAATCCGTTATTAAGCCTGTCTGTCCAGGCTATATCAGATTCAAACCCCCATGTTTTTAAGTCGGTATTGTTGAATCTGGGTTCATCAATGCCCAAAATAGCCGGTAATTCAGGCGCAGGACCTACCATATCTAAAGTATATCTCATAAAATAATCAAAACTCGCGGTCAATCTGTTATTAAACAGACCCAAATCTAAACCTATATCATAGCTGCGTACACGCTCCCATGTCCATAAAGAACTGACCAGCGGAGGTATTCCGGCAGTATTGGGCTTATTGCCATTCACCAGCCATTCACCATTGGTAATACCTATCGGCATCGTGACATAAGTGGGATACAGGCTATTCGTATTCTGGTTTCCCAATTCACCATAAGATACTCTGACTTTCACAGTATTTGCAACAGGTATAAGCGGCTGCCAGAATGGTTCCCGGGCAATATTCCATCCTGCGGAAACCGACGGGAACCAGTTCCATCGTTTATCTTCTCTGAACCGGGAAGTTCCATCATATCTCAAATTGGTTTCAAACAGGTATTTTTCTTTATAATTATAGTTTAATCGCCCGAAGAAACCGGCGGTTGACCAATCAGAATAAATGCCACTGACCTCGGGAGTGACGGGCTCTCCCGCCGGCCCGATACCTGTAGTAGTTTGAATGGTAGGGATCGAAGGAACTATTATACCCAATCTTTTTGCAGACAAATTGCGTGTATAGTTTACTTCCGACTGAAATCCGACCATAACTTTGACATTGTGACTGTCTGCAAAACTGCGAAAATACTCCGTATAAATGTTCGGATTGAAGAAATTTACTTTCTGAGCATATTCATATACTTCCGTATTAGAATTATGTTCATAAGGGTTGCCGTCAACATCATGATTGTATAATTTTTGGCGATCCCAATGTATGAAAGTGTTATGCGTTTTAAAATTCAAATCCCCGAATATTTTCAAGTCTTTTACCGGTTCTAATGTAAATTGTAACTGTTGGTACAACCAGTCATTCTGTTGCCTGTTTCTGCCCCCGTCGCGCAATCCAAGAGCAGGTGAAGGCGAACTGAACAAATATCCGTTGGGATCATAAAGGGGTAAATTAGGCCAGCCCTGGCTCCCGATATTTGCATAAACACCGCTCCCTAATGCATATGGTTGTTCATGATTTTCTCTTATATACCTTGTTGTATAGTTTACAGAAACCCAGTCTGTAAGGTGAACATTTACTTTGGCTGTTCCGGCAAAACGGTCAAAAAGATCCTGCCCGAAATTCAGTAGGCCGTCTTGATTTAGATAATTACCGGACAAATAATACCCTATTTTATCGGTTCCTCCCGTTACACTCAGGTTATGTTCGTGGGAAAAGGCTGTTTCTCTGAATATTGCTCTATACCAATCGATATTATCATAACCGCAGGAATATCCGTCATAATATTGAGGATTACCCCAGCAATTGGATAAGTTTATGGTTGATCTGCCTTCCTGAAAATCTTTAATCTTCTGCAGGTAATCCTCACTAAAGAAACCTGATGCACCCCTGTTTTTATCCGCATCGTTAAAATAAAGGGCAAAAGAGTATGAATCAGCCATCTTTGGCAACAATATAGGAGAGTTCCATCGTAAACTGTTGTTATAATTAACTTTTGGTTTCCCTGCCTGCCCTTTTTTAGTCGTTACCAATATTACCCCAAAAGCAGCGCGTGAACCATAAACAGCAGCCGATGAGGCATCCTTTAGCACAGAAATATTATCAATATCCTGGGGGTTAATCGCATTGAGGTCTCCTTCCATCCCATCAATCAATATCAGCGGATTTGAAGTTGATCCTTCGCCAATTGTACCGATCCCCCTGATATCAATAGACGTTTTGTCATCAAGGGCTCCATTTGTCTGGGTAACATTCAACCCGGTCACCAACCCCTGCAGAGCCTGTGTGGCATTTTGCACCGGACGACCCTCAAGAACTTTCGAATCAACTGTACCCACGGCTCCCGTCAAATTCACTTTCTTTTGAGTACCAAAACCCACCACTACCAATTCATCCAATGCCTGAGTATCTTCCTGCAAAACGATCTCGAAGAATGATTTTCCGATCGTGTTAATATCCTGAGCTAAATAACCGATATACGAAACATGGAGTGTAGCATCTTCTTCCACTTGTAAAGAAAAATTCCCGTTCACATCCGTTACCGTGCCATTTGTGGTCCCTTTTTCCACAATATTGGCACCAATAATGGATTCTCCATCTTTATCGGTAATGGTACCGGTAATTGTCTTTTTTTGTTGTTGGACAACATTTTCTTCATGCACAATATTATCCGAGGCTTTTTTTATAATGTAAACTGAACGGTCGGAAACAAAATATGTATTACCCGTAGCGCTGAGTATCTCGTTCAGGATCTGTTCAATTGTCCCGTTATCGGCATTTACCGTAACTTTCCTGTTCACATCGAGAATATCGTCCTGATAAAAGAAAATAAATTCGCTGTTCTTTTCTATTTCGGAGAAGACCTGTTTAACAGTCTTGTTCTTTAGATTAAGGGATATCTTTGTCGACTGGGAATAACTGTTACGGAGTTACTAACTTTGCTGGGACAAAAAGTTAAGCATAAAAAACTTACATTTGTCAAAGTATGAGAAAACAAAGAACACATTATGACAAGGCATTTAAAGATAATGCCGTCAAATTAAGTTTCGAGCGGAAGAATGTTTCCGAACTCGCACACGAATTGGGCATATCACCTGCACTATTGTATCGCTGGTGCAAAGAGTACCGGGAACGTGGGGAAAGCAGTTTCCCGGGCAACGGAGTCCGTTCTCGTGAAAGAGAAGCCGGAAGGGTTGCAGAACTGGAAAAACGCCTTAAAGAGGCTGAAACAGAGCGTGACATATTAAAAAAAGCCTTAGGCATCATCTCCACGAGCGATCGTTGATTTATCAATTTATAAAGGATTACAACTCGAGGGAGTGGACGATTGGGATGATGTGCAGAGTATTGAGTGTATCTCGCAGCAGTTATTACCGTTGGATTAAGAACCCTATAAATAAACGAGAACAAAAGCATATGGAACTTAGCCGAGAGATTAAAGATGCATACTTCGATGCCAAGGGGCGCAACGGCAGTCCCAGGTTGGCTAAAGATTTGCAAGCATCCGGAGTCAATGTTTCCAGAACAACTGTTGCCCGTCATATGAGAAATATGGGATTGCGCAGCAAGCTTTCTAAGAAGTTTAGGGTAACCACTGATGCATCCCACAATTACAATGTAGCGCCTAATTTGCTTAACCGTGAGTTCAATCAAAAAGAACCAATGAGGGCTTGTGTGTCCTACATTACTTACATCTGCTGTAAGGATGGATTCCTTTACCTTACGTGCGTGATTGATCTTTTTGATCGAAAACTCATTGGGTGGTCTATCAGCGATAATTTGACTGCTTCCGGCACTGTCATACCGGCTATCAGGATGGCCAACCGAAACAGACCGTTTAAAGAAGGGATGATCTTTCACTCTGACAGGGGCATTCAATATGCCTGCAAACAGACCGTTAATTTGTTGCAGTACCATAGGGTAGAGCAAAGCATGAGCGGGAAAGGCAACTGTTGGGATAATGCGGTGGCTGAAAGTTTCTTTAAATCTTTCAAAACCGAGTTGATTTATGGTACCAAGCTTAAAACAAAAGAGCAGATGTGCTTGGATGTATTTGAATATATTGAATCCTGGTATAATCATAAAAGAAGATTCTCAGCATTGGGTAATTTGACTATTGATGAATTTTGGAAACAGTACAATATTAAAAAACAATTAATTAAAAATGTTGCTTAACTTATTGTCTCAAATAAGTTGGCAATTCCAGTACAGTATTGTTGTCAAAAAGAATCAAAATCACCCGACAGATTATATCAAAATCACCTTACAAATCACATCAAAATCACCCGATAAATCATATTAAAATACATTAAACCACAGTTTATGTAACTTCGGTTACAATTTATACTGATTCTAAATAGTATTTTTGTGAGCAACATGAGATATTTTTATCAAATCAAAAAGTATAGACGGGATCTTTCCAGTAAATACAACAGGATGAAAATGTCCCCCACAAATAACAAATAAAAACAGAGATTATGGCAACATACGAAAAATCAAAAGTCATCGCCCTCGAAGAATCGATAGATTACGCTTCCGGCGGGGTAGTCAGCAAACAAGTCACCAAAAACAAAGTAGGGAATATCACTCTCTTCTCTTTCGATAAAGACCAGGGGCTGACCGAACATACCGCAAACTACGACGCTTTTGTACAGATACTGGACGGAGAAGCTGAAATACGGATTGGCGGTGTACCGCATCTTCTGAAAAAAGGAGATTGCATCATCATGCCGGCTAATATACCCCATGCTCTGACAGCCGTTGAGCGCTTCAAGATGCTGCTGACTATGATCCGCGGAGAAGAATAAAAGGGTAGAAACTGACCGGTAAAATAAACTTTATATATGAGCGAATTCATCAATAACTCAACGCAGCGCAAAGAGATGCTGCGTCATCTCCTTCTCAGGCTGCACGAAGGGGACAATCCCGAAATATTGCGCCAACGGATGATTGAAGTGCTGAAAAGCATTCCCTACCACGAAGTAGTGGAGGTAGAGCAGGAACTGATCAACAGCAATGCACTTACCGAACAGGAGATACTTGAATTCTGCGACCTGCATACGGCGGTACTCGACGGGAGCATCGACCAGCAAGGGGCAAAACAAATACCTGCAGGCCATCCGGTAGACACTTTCAAGAAAGAGAATATCGCTATCCGCCAACAGATCGAGGCATACGAAGAGATAAAGAAAAAGATTGCGGATATCACCGATGCACAAGTGACGGGATATGTACTTCAACTGCGTACCATCTTCAACAACTTCTCCGATATCGACAAGCATTACAAACGGAAGGAGTATCAACTTTTCCCGTTTCTGGAAAAACACCTGATCACCGGGCCGCCCAAAGTGATGTGGGGTAAACATGATGAGACACGAGAATTACTAAAAAATTCGCATGAAGCGCTTGCATCACCTATTTCCAGAGCGGAAGAGTTAAGATCGATTATACAGTTGGTGCTTGACCACACGGTAGAGATGATTGCCGGAATGATCATGAAAGAGGAGGAGATTCTCTTGCCGATGTCTATGGATACGCTTACTGAAGATGAATGGTACAAAATCTATCAGGAGACGCCGGAATTTGGTTATTGCCTGATCGATCCGGAGGATGAATGGGCGCCGGGCGGTGTGAAGGTGGAAAAACAGGAATATGTGACAGCCGATGCCATCCGTCTCTCTTCAGGCGCATTTAATCTGGACGAGTTAGAGGCTCTGTTCCTGCACTTACCTATCGACATCACCTTTGTAGATAAGAACGACAAGGTACGTTTCTTCTCGCACAGTCCCAACCGCGTTTTCGAACGCAACCGGTCCATCATTGGCCGCGATGTACGGATGTGCCACCCGCCCGGCAGTGTACATATAGTGGAGCAGATACTCACCGATTTCAGAAGCGGGAAAGAGAACAAGGCTGTTTTCTGGATGTCGAATTTTCAGGGACGTTTTATTTACATCGAATATTCTGCCGTCCGCGGGAAAGAAGGTGAATACCTCGGTGTAGTGGAGGTGACACAGGATATCACCACCATGCGAAAGCTGGAAGGCGACCAACGTTTGTTATCGTATGAGCAGAGATAGAATAGATATCACACCCGACACAAAGGTGGCTGAACTACTGAAGAATTATCCGGAATTAGAGGGGATCATTCTTCAGTTCTCACCCGCTTTCGCAGCACTGAAAAACCCGGTGCCACGAAATACAGTGGCTAAAGTAACTTCGCTGCAGCAGGCCGCCAAAGTGGGGAATGTCAATGTAGTAGACATGGTAAACACATTACGGAAAGAAGCCGGAATGCCTGAATTGGGGGAAGATTTTTGTCCTGACGGGGAAGAGGTGTCTGTTCCTTTCTCACACGAAATCTCCGAAACGTCCGTTGTATTTACCCTGGATGTACGCCCGATCATCAAAGCAGGGGATCATCCCAAAGATTTGGTTATTTCACAGGCTGAAAAGTTGTTGCCCGGAGAATGTATGGAACTGATCTCTCCTTTTCCTCCGGTTCCATTGATCAACCTACTGCAAAGTAAGGGATTCAAGGTTACAATGCTTACACCGGAAAAGGAATTGGTCAGGACCTTTGTGAAAAGATGATTTGGATAACTTTCGCATCAGAAAAAGTTTTATCTTATTAAAAAGGATTACCTATATCTTACTTATTATTTGAATGTACTTACCTTTCGCTTTGGCTTCGAGATACAAGCGATATAGACTCCCTTTTTCGTCTAAAGACCCGAAGACAACTTTATCTGCTATCTCAATGATATAATTGTTTCGGGTAAAACAACTTTGTCGGGATTGACGCATTATCGTCTGCGAAACAGGTGAAATAAGTAGAAGTCGCTTCTCTTTCAAAGGATTTTGCAAAAGATCGGGGATTTGTTTGTAAAGCACCCTCCCCATAACCAATATGATGGGTTGCTCAGTATGGCTATCGGAGAAATTTTCCTACTGCTCAAAAAAGCTGTTTTTGGCAATTTCAGTAAATCATTATTTCCAGGAAAGGGCAAATTACATGGGAGTACTAATTCTTTAACTCAAATGCATATAAATAATCAATTGGACGATGCGAATCGTCGGAACTCTGCTGCCAACCAATCTCTTCGTGGCTTAAATCAATCATTTCCTGGGTAGAGAAATCTTTGAATTTGTCATTAATACTTTGTAGTATTTTCAGTTCCGGCTCTTCAAATAACTTATCATTGAACTCTCTTGCAGGAAGATACCTTTCCCCCACTCCCCCATCAGAGAATATTTTGTTATACACTTTCAACAGATCAGTTTTTGTCAGATGTTCAAAAATACTATTAAAATTATCTGGGACAGGGCCCATATCAATCGCGTAATACTCCGATCCACTTATGGAGACACCATATTCTTTGAAAAAGGTAAAATCCGCATAAAACAGTAACTTGTTCAATTTCGTTTTCCACGGTCGTTGATTGGTGCAGAAATATATAATCATTTCCACAAATTTCTCAAAATTCGGCTTGCCAAATCCGGTGAACCTACTTCGCCGCTTACCGTCAAAAAGATAGTTTCTGACTACTGCTTCTTCCTTATCAGCCTTATCAATCAATCTTTCCGCATTGCGTCTTGCTTTTTCCAGAGCACTACCTTCCAATGCGTGAGAAAGATCAATCATATCGAGAAATTTTCTCGGGTCGGCAGCCATTTGAATCAATCGGGCATTGGCTTGGGTAGGCACCTCTCCCGCTTCATATTGCCGGTATGTGTTGTCTCCGAATCCCAAAACATGCGACATTTTTATTGCCGATAGATCATATTTTTCCCGTATGGATTTTATCTCATCGGGATAGGGAATATTATATTTCTCCCTATATTGATTGATGACCTGATTGTAATTCAATTGCGCGAAATGTTCATCTTCGAACTCTTCACCCGTATCTTCACACTTCCATGTATGAAAACATACCTTGAACGTTTCTTTCCGGAATGTCATATCACGCCATTCCTTCCGAACGAACATTTCTTTCTCTGTAAACGGACTTAACATTGTTATTCAACTTTAATCTTTAAAAGGATAGATGATGGGATGCTCCGCTTTATGAAATGAGATACATATTACGTTTCTTTTGGTGACAGAGATTTTTATATACACTTCAATACCTTTTACTATTTTACCGAAAGCCACCATTTCGTATTGCTCGTGATAGACTCCTTCTTCTATTCTGTAGAAATCTTCAGCCTTCAATTGTAAAATTACTTCCTTCCGCTTATCCGGAGGTATATCCAAATCAAGCAATGCTTGCGCATTCTTTTCCCGCTGGTTCAGGAACATAAAGGTTATCAAACCGCAAGCTTCTTTGGTCCTGATCTCTTCCAAGAACTTCTCAACGTCTTGTCTGGTTCTCATTATGGTAACGCAAAGATATAGTATAATGTTTATATATACAACTAAAAAGTTGATATTTTATTTATATATACGAGTATTATCAACTAAAAAATCTATTTTAGCGCAAGGTTTTTTTCATTCAATTATATCAATCTTTAATCCGAGATTTAATTGTTTGAATATTATCGTAAATCTGAGCCATTTGGTATAAATTATTTTCTTCTTGCAAATCTACAAAATAAACCTGAAGAAATGTTTATTAACATGGATTTGATTTCATAATAAGATAATTGGAAAATATGCTCCATATATGAAAAAACCGGCCCTTTTCAGAGCCGGTTTTTTAACTATACTGTATAATATTAGGGCAAACTTCCTTTTCTTACAGATTCGGATTTACGCTGTTCCACTGATCTACCGGCGGGATAATACCCATAGCGATCACTTCGTCGCGCAGTTTCACCAGGTGTCCGTAGCTCTGTTTCAGTGCAGCGATTTCGGCATCGGTACCTTTCACTTCACCAAAAGAAACACCGTTCTTGTCAAGTGTAGTCTCCATCGCCATCATGATATGTTCGAATCCGGGGATGTTTACATAGCATCCTGACGGCCAACGGAAAGCATCACCACCCATAGTAGCACGGATCATCTCAACAGAGGTATAAGAAGGGCTCTGGAAAGAAGAACGGCCACGCAGTTTGATGATATTGGCACCACCTTTGGTTACGCGTGTTTTTAATTCAGCCCATGCTTCGTTAGTCAGCGCGTCTGTTCCAATAAGTTCAGTAAGCGGTTTACCATCTATTTTAGCAGTAGAAGCGAAAACAGCCATCTGTTCGCCGTGACCGCCATAAGTGCGGGCACCGGTAACTTTGCTCTGCTCAACACCGAAATGTTTTGCCAACTCGCTTTGCAGACGGGTGCTGTCCAATGCTGCCAAGGTAGTCACCTGTGACGGCTTCAGGCCTGAATAGATCAGTGCTACCAATCCGGTAATATCGGCCGGATTGAAGATGATGGTCAGATGTTTCAGGTCGGGACAATATGCCTTGATATCTTTTCCGAGTTGTGCAGCGATCTCAGCATTACCTTTCAGCAGGTCTTCGCGGGTCATCCCGTCTTTACGGGGTGCACCACCTGAAGAGATCATGTATTTGGAACCGGTAAATGCTTCTTTCACATCTGTGGAGTAGGTGAAGTTTACTCCTTCGAAACCGCAGTGACGCATCTCTTCCACTACCCCTTCGAGACCGAGTGCAAACGGGTCATAAAGACAGATATTGGGCGTTAAACGCATCATGGCAGCTGTTTGCACCATATTGGAACCGATCATGCCGGCAGCTCCTACAATCGTTAATTTGTCGTTCGTCAGAAAGCTCATAATTGATTTATATTTGAATGTTAATAATACCTCTTGTAAAAGTGTAATTTGAAGCGTCAAATATAGCGAAAGCCGAGTGAAAAGCCAAGCTTGCTTGAACTATTCCGTTAAGAGAGCGCAGAACGAGTTTACTCGTTTTGCCGAACGCAGGAATAGTCTAACTTGTTGAACTTTTCCGAGGCGCATCCTATATTCTGCAAATATACAAAATGTTACCGAACCCAAAGGCATCCCAACTAATAATAAACCCTAAAAAGGAACGACCTACAGGAGGCTCCATGCTGCTGTTAAACCGGCCATCACGATCGCCACCATACTCATTAGCTTGATAAGGATATTGAGGGAGGGGCCGGAAGTATCTTTAAACGGATCACCGACAGTATCACCCACCACAGTGGCCTTGTGTGCTTCGCTTCCTTTTCCGCCCAAATGACCTTCTTCGATATATTTCTTTGCATTATCCCAGGCTCCACCTGAATTGGCCATAAAGACGGCAAGCACGAAACCGGCACCCAAACCGCCTGCCAGCAGTCCCATTACTCCGGCTACACCAAAAATCAAACCGGTCAATACGGGTATGATAATAGCCAACAGCGAAGGCAACAACATCTCCCGCTGTGCCCCCTTGGTAGAGATAGCCACACAACGTGCATAGTCGGGCGTAGTTTCTCCTGTCATTATCCCTTTTATTTCACGGAACTGGCGGCGTACCTCTTCCACCATTTTTTGTGCCGCCCTGCCCACGGCATTCATCGTGAGTCCACAGAAAAGGAAGGCCATCATCGATCCGAGGAAAATGCCCGCGAGTACTTTCGGATTCATCAATGTAACCTGGAAATAGTTCATAAAATCGACAAAACTGGCTTTGACCACCTCCACTGTGTCTCCGTCTGCCAATTCAAGCACATCGTCACCCAGGCGAAGCATGCCGATCCGTACCTCCTCCATATAGGATGCCAGTAACGCCAGTCCGGTGAGTGCCGCCGATCCTATGGCAAATCCTTTGCCGGTAGCGGCAGTAGTATTTCCCAATGCATCCAGCGCGTCGGTACGCTTTCTCACTTCCGGCTCCAGCCCGCTCATCTCCGCATTTCCACCGGCATTATCGGCGATAGGGCCATAAGCATCGGTAGCCAGGGTGATTCCCAGTGTGGAGAGCATCCCCACCGCAGCAATGGCGATACCGTATAATCCCATACTCAGGTTGCCTGCAGAGATCATATTCTGCACATCGAAACGAATGGCGGAAAGGTAGGAAATCACAATAGCCAACACAATGGTAACCACCGGCACTACCGTGGATATAAACCCTGTTCCCATTCCGGAGATGATTACTGTAGCAGGGCCGGTTTGGGCACTGGCAGCAATACCTCTTGTCGGCTTGTATGAATGTGATGTAAAATATTCAGTGCCCTGCCCGATGATAATCCCGGCAAGGAGACCGGCGATTACGGAGAAGGACAAGCCCAACCAGTTCGTGAAACCCAGCAGGTACAATATACCAAATGTGGCACCGGCGATCAGGATCGCGCTCACATTCACCCCTCTATTGAGGGAATCCATCAATTGTTTTACAGAAGCATTTTCTTTGGTCCTTACCAAAAAGACCCCAAGAATGGAAAGAAACACACCAATGGCGGCAATAATCATAGGGGCAAATACGGCATTCTTCTGCATCGATGGATTCATTATAAAGGCCGATGCTCCTAATGCAGCCGTGGAAAGGATAGAGCCGCAATAAGATTCATAGAGGTCGGCACCCATTCCTGCCACGTCTCCCACATTGTCTCCCACATTATCGGCAATGGTAGCCGGATTACGAGGATCATCTTCAGGAATACCCGCTTCCACCTTTCCCACCAGGTCGGCACCCACATCGGCTGCCTTGGTATAGATCCCGCCGCCTACACGGGCAAATAAGGCTTGTGTAGAAGCCCCCATCCCGAAGGTAAGCATGGTGGTAGTGATCATAATCAACTTATGCCCGGCATCGGCATCCTCCACAAAGTGATCCAGGATCAGATACCATGCAGAGATGTCGAGCAGTGCCAGCCCTACTACCACAAGCCCCATCACGGCGCCCGACCGGAAAGCGACCTGCAGCCCGCTATTCAACGAACGGCGTACAGCATTGGCTGTCCTGGCCGATGCATAGGTAGCTGTCTTCATTCCGAAGAAACCCGCCAGTCCCGAGAAAAAACCGCCGGTTAGAAAAGCAAACGGCACCCAGTTGTTTTGTAAGCCAAAAAAGGCCATGACAGCAAAAAGAAGAGCCAGCACAATAAATACTGCGGTCACCACTTTGTACTGTTGTTTAAGGTACGACATGGCACCCTCTCGAACGTGACGGGCAATGGTTTTCATTTTCTCCGTGCCCTCACTCTCCTTCATCATTCTCTTAAAGAAGTAATATGCAAAAATCAGCGCCACAATAGAGGCGACTGGTACAAGATAAAAGTAATTCATAGATTATTTATTTATAGTTTAATGTTATGTTTCTATTCCATAAACCAGGTCACTAAAAAAGGCATTATCACTATTTCGTACAAAAGTACCAAAAAAGAAAAGATCGGAAAGGCATATCACAAAGATTTCTTTATATTTTACCCTTATTAGATCATTTTTTTCAATTACATTAGGCTTTTTCTACTCTCGGCAAAACAAATAAATTTGTTCTGCACTCGCTTAACGAAAAAGTTCATATCTTTGTTTGTTTTCATTGCAGAAACTCGTCCACCCAGGACGAGTAGTTTCACAGTAATGGATTAGAGTGATCTGGATTTGCATACTAAACAGATATATCATGGTAAAGAATTTTCTTTTAAAAAGCGATAAAAGCCCGAAAAATGTTCAGATAAAGAAAGACATTATCAATCACTTTATCACTACAGGGAATGACACCATCGCCGAATTATCCAAAGAGCTCGACCTCAGTGTACCCACTATAACCAAATTTATAGCCGAACTCAAGGATCAGGGATTGATAGCCGAGTTCGGCAAGATTCAGACGACCGGCGGGAGACATCCGAGCGTGTACGGATTAAATCCTACTTCCGCTTATTTTGTAGGAGTGGATATGAGCCGGCATCACCTGAACATAGCTCTGATGGATTTTACTGGAAATATAGTTGAATATCAGATGAGTATTCCCTACACTTATGAAAATACAACGGAATCATTTGATCTTCTTTGCGACCACATCCAGAAATTTATTGACAAGACCGGAGAACTCAAAAAAAAGATTTTCAACATCAGCCTGAATATCTCAGGCCGTGTAAATCCCGAATCGGGATATAGTTACAGCAGTTTTTATTTCAGCGAAAACCCTATCAGTGAAACACTTACAAAAAAGTTAAATTACAATGTAGGAATTGATAACGACACGCGTGCCATGGCCTATGGCGAGTATATGAAGGGTGTATCGGAAGGGGAACAGAATGTCATTTTTGTAAATATTTCCTGGGGGTTGGGTATTGGTATTATTATCGACGGCAAGCCCTATTACGGGAAATCAGGTTTTTCCGGTGAATTCGGCCATTTTCCGATTTTCGAGAATGAGATTCTCTGTCATTGCGGGAAAAAAGGATGCCTCGAAACAGAAGCATCCGGTTTAGCAATACACAGAATGGTGATGGAGCGTATCTCGAAAGGAGAAAGTACTCTCCTCACAGAGCAGATAAAAGATATCAATAAACTCACCCTTACCGACATTATCAAGGCCACCAATATGGAAGATCCTCTCTGTATCGAGATCGTGGAAGAGGTGGGGTATAAATTGGGTAAATATATTGCCGGCCTCATCAATATCTTCAATCCGGAGTTGGTAATTATTGGCGGACAAGTAGCCGAAACAGAAGGATTTATCATGCTACCCATACGGAGTTCCATCAGAAAACACTCCTTGAATCTGGTCAATAAAGATACCCGGATCGTGACATCAAAACTGAAGAATAAGGCCGGGATCATCGGTGCCTGCATGATTGCCCGAAGCCGCCTGTTTAACGAATAAGTTCCAACTCTTCTATCAGATGGTCGGCTCCTGCGAACTTATCGATCACAAAAAGCACATATCGGATATCTACGATGATACTTCTCTGGTAATCGGGTAAATACTGTATATCCCCTCCTACTCCTTCCCAGTTCCGGTCAAAATTGATCCCGATCAGGTCTCCTTTACCGTTCAACACAGGGCTTCCGGAGTTACCGCCTGTAGTATGGGTAGTAGCCACGAAATTGACCGGCATATTACCGTCGGCCAGGGCATAGCTACCGAAATCCTTTTCCAGGTAAAGAGTTTTCAGTTTTTCCGCCACAACAAACTCCCAGTTATCAGGATCCTCTTTTTCCATCACACCTTTCAGAGTGGTCTGATGGGCATAAGTGACCGCATCACGGGGCTGGTAGCCTTTCACCTGCCCGTAAGTAAGCCTCAATGTAAGATTAGCATCGGGAAAATGGGTATAGGGTCCGTCCATGGCAAGAATCCCTTCCATATAGGTACGGCGCGCCAGGGAGAACGGTACATCGTATTTACTTAGTTGAGTGCCGAGCGAAAGTGCTTCTTCGGTCACCGAACGGGCAAACAGGAACATAGGATCATTCCTCAGTTGCTCCATCTTAGCCTTATCGGAGATGAACGCCCGGGGATCGGAATAAAACAAGTCCCAATTCTCCCTGTTTCCAAATAGAGACCGATCAAAAATATAATCAATAAATGCCTCCACATCCCCATTGAACCGGGTATAAAGAATATTGAAGAAAGCAGGTTGTTTTTCAATGCCAATCAACCGGGTATATTCGGTGAGCATGGCCACAGAAACCCTTTTATCTACATCAATATTGTAATCTTTATCGGCAAATAAGTTATAATCCTGCTCCAGTTGCAGGACTGCGTCCTCTATACCATCCGGAACGTTGGAATCCGCCCCTTCGGCCGCAGCACTGTCCACCGCTTGTGTCAGCATATTCCATCCCCTTTGAGGCACATTGGCAAATTCCACAGCCCGTATGATTCCTTCATTGAGCATCCAGCTTCTGTAACGTAGATCGGCTCTTTCATCAACTATTCGTTCAATTTCTTTCAGCGCCTCAATATATTCAGGTTTTCGATTATTTTTTGCCCATTCCGACAAACGATTCTGCTGTTCCAGCTTCAACTGTTCGAAATCGCGCATATCAATAGCCCAGTTGGTACCAATGGCATTTTTATAGGCATTGGTGGAGCCGGAATATTTAGCTGCATACTGGATCTTTACAGCCGGATCGTTCAGCATCTCCTCCAACATAGCCTTCTGGCGCACTTCCCGCATATCGATACGTACCCTGTTATCGATATCTCTTCGTTCGGCTACTTCCCATGAGGTATAGTACTTATGGGTTGTACCGGGAAATCCCATAATCATCGCAAAGTCGCTCTCTTCAACCCCTCCGGCAGATATTTTCAACCATCGTTTGGGTTTTAGCGGTACATTCTCCGGCGAGTAATCGGCCGGATTTCCCTCTTTGTCAGCATAGATACGGAACAACGCAAAATCGCCCGTATGGCGTGGCCACATCCAGTTATCGGTATCGGCACCAAACTTGCCGATGGAACTCGGCGGAGCACCAACAAGGCGAATATCAGAATAGATCTTTTTGGTAAACATATAGTATTGATTACCGTTAAAGAAAGGCTTTATCTCCACTTCGGTACCGGGGACGGCCAGGAGTTCCTCTCCTGCTTTCTCCCGTGCAATCCGGTTAAGATAAGAGGGCGAAAGAAAGAAAACACCATCGGTATCCTGCTTTTTATCCCTTTCAAGGCACTGTTTCACATAATCGGTCACATCTTCCATACGGTCGATAAAGGCAACAGTCAACCCGGGGTTGGGAAGTTCTTCGGTTCTGGTCATTGCCCAGAAACCGTCATCCAGATAATTATTTTCTAAAGAACTATGATTCTGTATCTGCCCATACCCACAGTGATGATTGGTGAGTACCAATCCCTCTGACGAGATTACTTCTCCTGTACATCCTCTTCCGAAAAAGACGACTGCATCCTTCAATGAAATACCGTCAGGATCATAAATATCGTAGTCCTCCAGTTCCAGCCCAAGTTTCTGCATCTCGGCTAACTTTTGTTGTTTCAACAGATGGAGCATCCACATCCCCTCATCGGCAGAAGCAGTAAAGATAAATGAGCAACACAGAAGCAGATATAACACCAATTTCTTCATATGATTTTATTTAGAACTAAGAAGTCTGAAATGGAGAAGTGGAGAATTATCAAATTCACCTTTTCCACCTTTCCACATTAATTTCCCGTTTGAGTCGATAAAGTTAAGAAAAAATGCCATAAAAAGGTAATTAATTCCAGCTTTTCCCTATCTTTGAAACGTAAGCCTGATGCTTAGTTCTTATAGATCAGCGCTTCTAATTCTAAGTTCTTTTTTCTAAATTCTTATTTCTAATCTTCACAATAAAATGCATTACGAAACACTCTTTCAGGAAATTCACAGTGAGTTGCAGTCGGTAGAAGACCCCGGACAGGTAGGCGATTACATCCCTGAGTTAGCACATGTAAATCCCGATCAGTTCGGCGTGCATCTCACAACTGTCGGAGGTGAAGAATTTGCTTTCGGGGATGCAGAAAAGCGCTTTTCCATTCAAAGTATAGCCAAAGTATTCACCTTTGTTCTTGCTTATTCACGTATAAAGAGCAGTATCTGGAAACGCACCGGGCTAGAGCCGGCGGGTACACCGTTCAACTCTCTGGTTCAGTTGGAGTATGACAAAGGTATACCGCGTAACCCGTTTATCAACGCCGGAGCCATTGTGATCTGTGATATTCTTGCGAGTGAACTGGCTTCTCCAAAAGAAAATATCCTGTCGTTCATCCACAGAATAACGGGAGCGGATAGTATCAACTATAATTCTAAAGTAGCGTTATCGGAGAAAAAAACCGGTTACAGAAACTATGCCCTGGTTAACCTGATGAAATCATTCGCCAACATCAAAAATGATATCGACAGGGTGATGGATATTTATTTCCATATCTGCTCCATTGAGATGAGTTGTAAAGAACTTTCCCGATCTTTTCTCTTTCTTGCCAACAACGGGATTGTTCCATTTTCCGGCGAACAAATACTCTCTGTCAGCCGCACCAAAAGAGTCAATGCGCTTATGCAGACCTGCGGCTTTTACGATGAAGCCGGAGAGTTCACCTTTAAAGTTGGGTTACCCGGAAAAAGTGGTGTGGGTGGGGGTATCGTGGCAGTCCATCCGGAAAAGTACACCATTGCCGTATGGAGTCCACGCCTCAACAAAAAAGGAAATTCGTTCAAGGGCATGTTGTTCCTGGAAGAGTTCACCTCCAGAACCAGTTCTTCTATTTTTTAACGACGCATAGACTTTTATCATCGGGGGAATAAAAACGGCCCCAACGGCTCTAAATGTCATCCATAGTTCTCAGACGGTAAAGAGACGATTAATTCTTAAATTTACAAAAAAGGTCGGTGAATCATTGGGCTTTAGCCTGAAAAGGGTTATTTTTGCGGTCGATTGGAAAATAAGCACTTAGATGAAGATAAACTTAAAAGAACGAACGCCACAGCTGATTGCCGTAATAGGTGTACTCGTCATTGTGATGGCTATTCTCATCGGATTTCTCATCACCAGGAATACACAGATGAGTGAGATGCAGGAACAGTTCACTATCGATAAACAGGAACTGGAGGATGAATATGAAGCCATTTCATTGCAATACGAAGGGTTTAAGTTCAGTGTCCAGAACGACTCGCTGTTGTATAAACTGGAGAATGAACAGGCAAAGGTGCTTCGTTTACAGGAAGAGCTTCGAATGACCAAAGCGAGCGATCAGGCTGAAATCAAACGACTGAAGGATGAGCTGGCCACATTGCGCAAAATTCTTCGTTCCTATGTGCAGCAGATTGATTCGCTCAACAGGCTCAATGAGCAACTACGTGCAGAAAACCGACAGATTACCGATCAATATCAGAAAACCACTCAAACCCTCAGGCAGGTATCTCAGGAGCGGGAACAACTCTCGGAAAGAGTATCGCTGGCAGCGCAATTGGTTGCCACAAATATCAGCGCCAAAGCGGTAAACGACAGAGGCAGGGAACAGTCGCGCCTGAGCCGGAGTACGCAGTTTGTAGTTTCCTTCACTATTGCCCGTAATATCACTGCAGAGCCGGGAGAGCGCACCATATACGTCCGCATGATGACACCCGACGGATCAGTCCTCTCAAAAAGCCCGTCCAACACATTCCCTTATGAGAACGGAAATATCCTCTATTCTATGAAACGCATCGTAGAATACGGAGGCGAAGAAATACCGGTCACCATGTACTGGGATATTGAAGAATTTCTGATGCCCGGCACTTACAAAGCCGATATCTTTGCCGACGGACATCATATCGGTTCGTATAGTTTCGATATGAAAGATTAGCATTTTTCGTCGTTTTAACACTCCGATAAATTTCTTTAACGGAAAATCATGCAGCATTTCCGGAATACAGGCATCTATATTAGTAATTGCCCCCTTTCCGGTAATAACAATGGACAAATGAAAAATGCTTCCTGTTTGGTACCTTTGTGTATACTATTCGGATTAATCGTAACGGAATTACATGCACAGGATTTGAATGATGAAATGAAAAAAAGACTTCGTCAGTCACTCATTACGCCTGAAAAACAACCCGGGCAGCAACAATATCAACATTCTCCCCAAATATTACCAGAGCAAGACAGAGAAATCCTCAAAGTATCTCCTACAACCAGGCTTCCTACAAGAGGAGACAAGATCCAGCTACTTAATCCCCCGGAAAAATACAAAATACACATAAATACGACTGTCACCAATGCTCCTCCAATCAATCAACGACCGGCAGGATCGGTTCGGTATGAGTTTGTTGGAAAAAATATGCAAATAATCCCCACCGGCGGCCAAATAGTGAAACCTTCCGGCCGGGATTTCGATCCAATACGTACCCGTAACAGGAAAAGACACGAAAGAACCGATCGGCTGGTTAAAGCCTATAATAACAAGTAGGGTAAAACGGGATCATGGGATAGCGTGAACTACCCGGTCTATTGCAACATCTCCAGAAAAGCCTGTTCGTCAATAATTTTCACACCTAATTTTTCTGCTTTTTCTAATTTGGCCGGTCCCATATTCTCTCCGGCAAGAATGTAGTCAGTATTTTTCGAAACTGATCCGCTGTTCTTTCCCCCGTTTTGCAGGATCATAGCCTTATACTCATCCCGCGAATGAAGTTCGAATGTTCCGCTGATGACGATAGATAATCCTTTCAATTTATCAGTCTTTGCAGCCAGTACCTCTTCGCTCAATGCAAACTGTAAACCGTACTGCCGCAACCTCCGGACAAAATTAACATAGAGGGGATTAACAAAGTAAGCGGTCACACTTCGTGCGATCCGCTCGCCGATCTCATCCACAGTGATCAGTTGCTCCACAGTCGCCTGAGCCAACTGATCGATATCCGGAAATGCCTGTGCCAGTTTCTGCGCTACGGTCTCACCCACAAAGCGGATACCCAGGGCATATAGAACCCGTTCATAGGGTACTGATTTCGATCTCTCTATGCTTTCCAGTAAATTATTGGCGCTTGTTTCTCCCCAACGCTCCAAATAGGCAAGGTCTTCGAACCGCAACAGGTAAAGATCGGCAGCATCACGGATCAATCCTTTCTCATAGAGCAGATTGATAGTCTCCGGACCTATGGTGATATCCATGGCTTTACGGGTGACAAAGTGTTCGATACGCCCCTTTATCTGCGTGGGACATCCCTCACTGTTGGGACAGTAATAGACGGCCTCGTCCTCATTGCGCACCAAAGGGGTTCCGCAATCAGGGCATTTGCGGGTAAAAGTAACCTTATCACCCAATAAGAAACGAGCTTCCTTATCTACACCGGTAATCTTGGGAATGATTTCTCCTCCTTTCTCCACATAGACCCTGTCGCCAATATGCAGGTCAAGGGCAAGGATCGCATCTTCATTGTAAAGAGAAGCTCTTTTCACTGTAGTGCCGGACAACAATACCGGCTCCAGATTGGCAACAGGAGTAACGGCGCCTGTCCGTCCTACCTGATAGGAAACCGACTCCAGGCGTGTAACCGCTTGTTCCGCATTGAATTTAAAAGCGATAGACCATCGGGGAAATTTGGAGGTAGCCCCTAAATTCCGTTGCTGTGTCAGTGAATCTACCTTCAGTACAACTCCATCGGTAATCACCGGAAGTGTCTTTCGTGCAACATCCCACTCTTTCAGATAAGTGAAGATCTCCTCCAGGGTACTGCATTTTCTCATAGTGTCTGATACGTTCAATCCCCATTTGCGGGCCAGGGTCATATTCTCAAAATGGCTGCGAGACGGGAGGGAATCACCCAACATTGAATAGATATAGGATTCCAGCTTACGGGAAGCCACCACCCGGGAATCCTGCATTTTCAGGGTACCCGAAGCGGCATTGCGCGGATTGGCAAACAGAGGTTCTTCCTGTTCAGCCCGCTCTTTGTTCAGTGCATCAAAAGAACTCCACGGCATCAATATCTCACCGCGTACCTCTATATAAGGAGGTACATCAACCCCTTTTAACACCAACGGCACATTACGGATAGTCCGCACATTGGCGGTGACATCGTCTCCTTTCCATCCGTCTCCACGGGTCACCGCCCGTGTCAGCCGACCGTTTTCATAGACCAAAGAGATAGAAGTCCCGTCAAACTTGAGCTCACACACTATCTCGAACTCTTCGTTCAGTGTCCTCTTCACACGATTGTAAAAATCAGTCACTTCCGCTTCAGAGTAGGTGTTCTGAAGCGAAAGCATGCGAAAACGATGAACCACCTGTGTGAAATTATTGTTAATATCGCTTCCCACCCGTACTGATGGCGAATTAGGGTCATAATATTCAGGGTATGCTGCTTCCAATTCCATCAGTTGTCGCATCAACCGGTCAAATTCAAAATCGGAGATCGTAGGTTGCGATAATATGTAATAATTATAATTATGCTCGTGCAGTTGGGAGCGAAGCGATTCAATCTGCTGTTTGACTGATTCCATTATTGATAGTTTTTATTGACAAAGATAATGCGGAGAAAAATTCATTCCAAAGGAAAAAAGGGATTAGCGAAAGATCTCCATCCAGGGATAATCCACTTTCTTCTTCGCAGGTTTGTAGAAATTACCAATATTCGCCGTAATGGAAAACACTTGCTGAAACAATACATGTCCTTCTGAAAAATGAAGGTTGCAGTTGATCCGTGCAGAGACATGATGCGACTCCAGCAGACGTATATACCATTTGCTTTGGAGGTAAGTAGAACCTCTCAGGAATGGGGTGCCCCAATAGAGATTTCCGCCATATACGGGGAATAAGCGCATCCGTGCATCTCCGGTATACAACCTGTTCTCCGTACCGATCCCGTACAATTCGGCATCGGCCCTTGCGGTAAAGCCTACCGGTTTATAACTCTCTTCCGCTTCCCGATCCCTTTCGAATCCGGCAAAAATACCGGCGGACAATAATCCTTTAAAGCTGTTTGCTGCCTCATATTCCAGCCCCACCGATGCCATACCCTGTATTTGTTCGCTTACGCCATAGGCCGGATTTTCGGGAAAGGTACCTGCATAATGAAAAAGATAAGACTGAAAATCGCCGAAGAAGATTCCTCCGGAGATTTTTCCCGAGAGACCCAGATAAAAACTTTCCCGGGTATCCGCCGCCGCATGCCCGGTCCAGTCCATCCATGCATTAAAGAAGTTATCGTCCTTTCCTATCTGCAAAAAAACACCCTGCATAAGCGGCATAAAATAATTCACCGAATCCCTGAAAAAGAGGTCGGAATAGTTAGATAGCACCTCTTTTCGCGGAAAAGCTCCCGCCCGTAAAAGTATCCCTGGCTTTTTATATTGGTAATAGAGCGCTACAACCGTTTTATTGACGGCTTTTTTCATTCCGGGAATCTTGAGCAGGTTTATACCTGCATAAATGGTATGCGTTGAATCCCAGGTGACACCTCCCAGAGTATTCAGCCATATCCCGTGTAAAGTCTGCGGATCGGCGAAAGAAGACTTCTCATATTCCTGATTATCGAAAAAATAGTCAAGCCCCACCTTCCAGCGGTACTCTTGCGCATGTAACGCGGACATCACAAATAATATACATATTACAAAGGCAAGTCTTTTCCACATACCCTTATTGATTTACCGATAGTATCGATATATGCTGACTTATTGACTAATTGATGTAATTAATTTATTCAGATCATCCCACCGGGCCATCTTATCTCCTTTCCGATGGTAAAGATAGTATAAATTCAGAAATTTAAATCTTCCTTTCCTTCCATTTACCGCTACGCAGGTAAATAAACGAAAGCGTAAGTAAGAAGAGCCAATACACATGTTCCGTTGTCCATGCCACAGCTACGGAAAAACGCATGTGAATAATGACAAACCACATATATGAGAGATAAAAAAACAATGTGATAATCTCAAATTTAAGGGCGGTACGGGTATTCCCTGTGCCCGATACGGAATTAAACAGTACCGATCCCATACTATAGATAGGTAATGATGAGATAAGCACATAAAACGGCAAAACGGTATCATTGATAAGGGAGGGATCATCCGTATAGATACGGATCATCGTCCTCGGAAAGGCAGAGACAATACCTATCACGCAGACCATTACTCCCAGACTTATAAAAGCTATTCGTTTTATCAGATTGATCACCTCATCTCTTTTGTCCGCTCCGATGGTATTGCTCACCAGCGTACTCGCCACGGCCCCTAATGCTTGCGAAGGGATTGTAAGAATAGTGTAAAAACTCCGCACGATATTGGTTACCGCCAGAGGCCTTTCTCCCATATAATTCTCAATAAACACAAAGAAAAGCATCCAGGTGACAATGGAAAAAAGATACTGCACCATCATGAAGACAGAAATATCCAGCACTTTTTTAATTACAGACCATTGAAACCTGATTTTCCTGAAACCGTATTTATCAAGATCAACCGTTTTGCGTGTATAAACAAGCAGAAAAACGGTAGAAGCAAATTCTGCAATTACCGATGCGATAGCTGCCCCGGCAATTCCCAACTCGGGCATTCCCAGATTACCGAAAATCAGACCATAGTCAAATATCACATTCGTCCCGGCCATCACCACAGCATTGACAGTAAGAACTTTGGTACGTGCGGTGCCGATATAGAACGCCCGGAACATAAGATTGACAAAGGCGAAAATAATACCGAAAACGCGCCATTCAAGATATTCCGTTACGGCCCCGGCAACATCGGCCGACTCAAACATTGCCGGTATCCAATGAACAGCTCCGTAGCGCAGCAGAGGTATCAGCAATATAGCCGGGATAAGCAGGAAAATAGCTCCCTGAATAACAATATCTCCTATCTTGTTGTAATTCTTCTCACCATTTCTCCGCCCGATAAGGATCTGGCTCCCCATACTGAATCCGAAACCCAGTGTATATAAAGCGATATAAATGATCCCTGCCAAAGCTGATGCACCCAGTTCCACTTCTCCTACACGACCGAGAAAAGCGGTGTCAATCACCTGAATGATGTTTTGCGCAAGCAAACTTAACAGGATGGGCGTACTTATTTTGATGATGTGCTTATTAGAATACACCTATTTTAAACTAAAAAGCCGCCGATTGCTCTGGCAACCGGCGGATATGTATGATTATCGACAGGATTATTTTTTTATCCGGTTGTTACCGTCAAGATTAATGACTGCAGGCTGGAACGTTTTTGCCTCTTCGGGCGACAGCAACACGTAGCTCATGATGATGATCACATCGCCTTTCTGTACTTTCCGGGCAGCAGCTCCGTTCAGGCAAATAATTCCCGATCCGCGCTCACCACGGATCACATAGGTCTCAAAACGCTCACCGTTATTATTATTCACTACCGCCACTTTTTCATGTACGATCATGTTGGCCGCATCAATCAGATCTTCATCGATCGTAATGCTTCCCTCATAATTCAAATTGGCATCGGTTACCGTTGCCCTATGTATTTTGGATTTCAATATTTCTAACCACATATATGCTTATCTGTATCTTATATTATCAATCAGGCGCACATCACCGCAATAGACGGCAATTGCTCCCACAATATTTCCGGAATCCTGCCAGGTAGAGACCGGTTGTAATGAATCCCCATCAACAATCCCGAAGTATTCAACACGTAAGTCAGGCACATTGTTTATTGATCCGGTTACGAAGTGAATGATCTGATCCGGCGATTGTTCTTCGGTTAACAGGGTACTCTCCCGCATGATACGGTGTATTTCCGAAGCATGCTCCCTCTGTTCTACCGACAGCCGCTGATTACGGCTACTCATAGCTAAACCGTTCTGTTCCCTGACAGTAGGGACTCCCACGATCTCCACGGGTAGCTCCTGCTGCTTAACCATCTCCCTGACAATAGCTAATTGCTGGAAGTCCTTTTCACCGAAATAGGCTTTATGAGGCTCCACAAAAGCAAAAAGTTTACTTACTACCTGAGCCACACCATTGAAGTGACCGGGACGGAAGGCACCCTCCATCACTTTGTCGAGCAGGCCAAAATCAAAGATCCGGATATCCGGCCCGGGATATATCTCTTCCACCGAAGGGGCAAACACAACATCAGTTCCGGTACTTCTCAGCAGTTCATAATCTTCTTCAGGAGTACGGGGATAAAGCCTCAGGTCTTCATGGTTGTTGAATTGCGTGGGATTGACAAAAATACTTACCACGCAGATATCATTTTCCGCTACACAACGTTCCACCAAGGTGATATGTCCCTTGTGAAGCGCACCCATGGTAGGCACAAAACCAATGGTTTTCCCCTCCTGCCGGTGCTGTTGAAGCAGTTCCTTCAGCTCTGCTATAGTATGAATAACTCTCATTGATCTGATTTTACAGTGCAAAGCAACAAAATATTTGCCACATACAGAAAAAAACCGTGCCAATTCTCCATATAACAGAAAGCAAAAAGATGTTACACAGCTCTATATAAGCTGATTACAAAATAGATGCATTTTTATTTTGTATTTATGTGGATTTTTTTTATTATCTTTGTACTCAAATTTAGATAATTAGCTACATGTCCCAGAAAAAAGTTTTGTACGTTTCACAGGAAATTTATCCTTATCTCGAAGAGACTAATATTTCAAATACTTCACGTTATCTGCCCCAGGCCATACAGGAGAAGGGTAAAGAGATACGTGCTTTTATGCCTAAGTACGGGAACATCAACGAACGCCGTAATCAACTTCATGAGGTGATCCGCCTCTCGGGAATGAATCTCATCATTGATGACACCGACCATTCCCTCATTATAAAGGTGGCCTCCATCCAGTCGGCCCGGATGCAGGTCTATTTCATTGATAACGATGATTATTTCCAGAACCGCGAAACACTCATCGATGCGAAAGGACTGGAATATGACGACAACGACGAACGGAGCATTTTTTTTATCCGCGGGGTAATGGAAACCATCAAGAAGTTGCGTTGGGTCCCCGATATTATCCACTGTCACGGATGGTTCAGTGCATTGGCTCCTCTTTATATCAAGAAAGGATATGCCGACGATCCCTGCTTCAAAGGTGCAAAAGTGATTTACTCCCTGTATGACGAATCTTTTGACAAAGCTTTCCAGAATGGTTTTGCAGAAAAGCTCCGGTTTGACGGGATTGGCGATCCCGAAATCGAAAAAATAAAAGAACGGGGTTTAATTGATTACACAAATCTAATGAAACTGGCTATCGATTTCTCTGATGGTGTTGTTCAAGGCAGTGAAAAGGTAAATCCCGAAATCATCCAATACATTCAGGAGAAAGGAGTGAAGTTCCTGCCTTACCATTCTGATTTTGACAAAAGAGTGGAAGAGATCGACGCATTCTACGAGGAAATTGACAGCTGATCCGGTTAAAATCCCTAATGAATTTATTTTTTTACCGCATCTATATACAAATATCTTTAAAAATAAAAAGAAAGCGTTTCGACGGTTTTTATTTGCCACATTTTTTTCAGATATTTGCGTCATTGAAAACAAACTTGATTGAACGAATGAAATTCAAATTCCTGTGCCGAGCACTTGTTATTGCCGTTATCGCCCTGTCCGCCATTTCGTGTAACGACAATCTTGATCCGATAGGATTTACCATACAACCCGACCAAGATCGTCTTGCGATAGGCACAGATACACTGGAGTTACAGGCACGCACCGTTCAGATAGATTCCATATTTTCCAAAATACAATATCCTGTATTGGGCGAATATACCGATCCTGTTTTCGGTACTATTAAGTCCGAATATATCGGAGAGTTCTATTTTCCCGAAGGGGCACAATTCCATGACGGTGCTTCCATTGACTCGGTGAGAGTGCAGCTCGCTTACACCACGATGATGGGAGATTCATTGTCGCCGATGGGGTTGTCTGTATATGAGGTGACAAAATCGCTGAAAGGAATAAATAATTATTCTCATGCCGATCCCACAGAGTATGCCGATATGTCGGCGCCTCTGGGCACACAAACATTTACCGGAAAGAATTCAACCTACAGAACAGAAACCACTAGTTCGGGAACCTCCGTCAGGGTGTATGAAATCAATGCGATGCTTCCCAACGCTCTCGGTGAAAAATTTCTTGCCGAATATAAGAAGGATGGGCATGGACAACTGGTGAATGTGGATGAATTCAGAAAATTCTTCCCGGGATTGTATTTTACCACCACTTTTGGAAAAAGTACTATCATCAGTGTGAGCCTTACCTCTCTTATGGTACATTATCAGTATCTGGACAAAGGCGGCTCCTCAACGAATGAGGATACTGTCCGTACAAGCGCCATGCGCCTGAACATCACTCCTGAGGTCACCCAGATCAACCATATTCAAAACAAAAACGACCAATTACTGGAAGAGAATCCTGACTATGCGTATGTCAAAAGTCCTGCCGGGGTAATGACCGAGGTCACATTTCCCTTCTCGGAGATGAATGAGAAATTGAAGTCACAGGCCCTGAATCTGGCAAATTTTACTGTATATGCCATGCCTGAGCCCGATGAGGACACTATGGTGAAATTGAGCCCTCCGGACTACCTGCTACTGATAAATAAAGATTCGTTGGCGGGATTTTTTGAAAACAGAAAGCTCATCGACAATGTAACCAGTTTCCTGACGTTGAGTGGTTTTGACTCTTCCACCTACTCTTACAGCTTCGGCAATATCTCCACGATGGTAAACCACTATAATGAGAAGCACAAGGGGGAACCCTTTGATCTGGTTTATTACCTGATTCCTGTGGATGTCACTTTCGCGACCGATAGCTACGGATATGCAACAACAACTCCAATCTCAATTAACCACCGCATGTGGCCGACAGCAGCCAGATTGGATAAACGCAAAGGGAATCTGAAGCTGGATATGATTTTCAGTAATTTCTAAAACGAGCCGTTTTATTTTTATTGGCACATTGGCATATTTAACTACGCTTCACTCCGTTGAACGTTGTTTGTCTCATCCGGTCTTACAAGGTATTCACTTCGTTGCGATTGGGACATTAAAATAAAAGTCCCTGTTCCTCTCCTTTTTTTCGTCCCAGATGTCGGTATGCCAGATCGGTTGCTTCCCTGCCTCGTGGGGTACGTTTAATAAATCCTTCTTTGATAAGGAACGGCTCATATACCTCTTCGATCGTGCCGGCATCATCTCCCACAGCCGTAGCAATCGTAGTAATACCTACCGGTCCCCCTTTGAACTTATCAATGATAGTCAGTAAAATTTTATTGTCTACCTCATCCAGTCCATATCTATCGATATTAAGTGCTTCCAGTGCATAAGACGATATCTGCCTGTCTATTTTCCCATTACCTTTTATCTGGGCAAAATCACGTACCCGCCGTAATAGTGCGTTAGCCACACGGGGTGTCCCCCTGCTTCGGGAAGCAATCTCTAACGCTGCCTGGCTATCACAGCTAACCTGCAACAGATCAGCCGACCGCAGGACGATCCCGGTAAGGGTTTCCAGATCGTAATACTCAAGGTGCATATTAATCCCAAAACGGGCCCTTAACGGGCTGGTCAGCAAACCGCTGCGGGTAGTAGCTCCCACAAGTGTAAAAGGATTCAGATCTATTTGGATAGAGCGTGCACTGGGACCTTTATCGATCAGAATATCGATCCGGTAATCTTCCATAGCACTGTAAAGATACTCCTCCACTACTGGTGAAAGCCGATGAATTTCATCTATAAAAAGCACATCATTCTGCTCCAGCGAGGTAAGCACTCCGGCCAGATCACCCGGCTTATCGAGTACCGGGCCGGATGTCACCCTGAATCCCACACTCAACTCATTGGCGATAATATTCGAAAGGGTTGTTTTACCTAAACCGGGAGGGCCGTGCAACAACACATGATCGAGCGACTCGCCACGCAAACGGGCTGCGCTGACAAATATTTTCAGGTTCTCCACGATCTTTCCCTGTCCCTTGAAATCGCCAAAGGTCAATGGACGCAAACTATTCTCAAATTCACGCTCGGTCTCCCTGAAATTGCGGTTACTATGTATATCAAAAGTATCTTCCATCATTGTTATTGCAAAAATAACTATTTATCGGGAGTTTTGGAAATTGCAGCCACATTCCGTTTTAATCCGGAGAATTTGGCCCTTTTCACGGCTGATTTACGGAATATCCGGCGATAATCCTCCTCATCCATCTCAATTAGTTTTTTCAGATCGAGCGATAAAAATTCATCCAACGGCATAAATTCAGGAGTACTATGTGGCCTGGAGTACCGGTTCCATGGACACACTTTCTGACAAATATCGCAGCCATACACATTATTGCTTAACAAAGGAGCTATGTCAGAAGAGATCTCTCCCTTATTCTCAATGGTCTGATACGAAATACATTTATTTGCATTGAGATAATGGGGTCTCTCTATGGCGCCGGTAGGGCAGGCATCCAGGCAACGGCGGCACTTCCCGCAATTTTGTGAGGCAGGAGAATCATAATCCAACTCCATATCGATAATAAGTTCGCCGAGGAAAAAATAAGACCCCTTACCGGGAATGATGAGCAACGTATTTTTCCCGATAAATCCCAATCCTGCCTGTGCCGCCCAAAAACGTTCCAATACCGGAGCCGAATCAGAGAAATAGCGCCCTGTAACATCTGGATATCGGGATTTTATAAATTCAAACAATCCGCTCAATTTTCCACGTACCACATCATGATAGTCTTTCCCATAAGCATAATAAGCAAATTGCGGCACCTCTTCGGGCAGTTTCTCGTGTGGATAATAGTTCAATGCTACCGAAATAATGGATTTGGCACCGTCCACCAGTAATATGGGATCAAGCCTTTTGTCGATATTGCGGGCCATGTACTCCATACCCGCATTGCCGTTTTCTGCCAGCCACTGCATATACCGCTCCTTTTCCCCGCTATCGGTAGCGCGGCAGATACCGCAGGCATCAAAACCCAGCGATAACGCATATTGTTTGATCTCTTCAGAAAATGTCATAAAAAGGAAAGAACTCAAGCGAGCGTAAAATCAAGCTGCTTCCTGTCGAGATTGGCTCTTGCCACCTGAATGGAAACAGGTTGGCCGAGACGATACTCTCTTCTGGTACGCCGGCCGACTAACCGGAAATTCTTTTCATCCAGTTCATAGAAATCGTCATCCAACTCGCGGATAGGGATCATACCCTCACACTTATTCTCATTGATCTCCACATAAATCCCCCATTCTGTCACACCGGAGACTACGCCATCGTACACTTTACCGATCTTATCGGCCATGAATTCCACCTGCTTGTATTTGATAGAATCCCGCTCGGCGTTGGCTGCTACCTGCTCCATCTGTGAACAGTGCTTGCATTCTTCTTCCAGCGGCCCCTGATCTACACTTTGTCCTCCCTCCAGATAACGTTCCAGCAGACGGTGCACCAGCATATCGGGATATCTCCGGATGGGAGAAGTAAAATGGGTATAATAATCGAACGCCAGACCGTAATGTCCTACATTCTTGGTGGAATAGATTGCTTTGGACATAGTACGGATCGCGATGGTCTCGATCAGGTTCTCCTCCGGACGTCCCTGTACCTTATCCAACAGGGAGTTGATACTTTTTGCCACCTCCACTTTTGAGCCGTCGGATTTTATCTTATGTCCGAAGCGCAGGATAAATGTATTGAATGTATCCAGTTTTTCCGGATCAGGCACATCGTGTATGCGATAGACAAAAGTTTTGGGTTTCTTCCCTTTGGGTACTATGCTGATAGACTCGGCCACGTTTTTATTGGCCAGCAACATAAACTCCTCAATCAAATGATTGGCTTCCTTCGACTCCTTGAAATATACTCCCAGCGGTTTTCCTTTCTCATCGAGATTAAACTTTACCTCATATCGCTCAAAATTGATAGCACCATTGGCAAACCGCCTCTCACGTAACTGCCTGGCAAGATGATGCAATTGAAGTATCTCTGCCGAGAAATCACCCTTTCCGGTTTCGATCACCGCCTGTGCATCTTCATAGGTAAGCCGGCTGTCCGACTTGATCACAGTCCGTACGATACGTGATTTTTTTATCTCCGCCTTATCGTTGAGCGTGAAGATAACCGAAAAACACAATTTCTCTTCATAAGGGCGTAATGAACATATTCCGTTGCTCAACCGCTCCGGCAGCATGGGGATCGTCCTGTCGACAAGATAGATGGAGGTCGCCCGGTTTTCCGCCTCCCGGTCGATCAGGTCACCCGGTTTCACATAATGGGTCACATCGGCAATATGTACTCCCACCTCCCACTGGTTGGACGAGACTTTGCGAAGGGAAAGGGCATCATCGAAATCTTTGGCATCTTTCGGGTCGATAGTGATGGTGAATACATCACGAAAGTCTTCCCGCCTGGCAATCTCCTCTTTATCTATCTCTTCAGGGATCAGATCAGCAAATTTCTCGACCTTTTCAGGATAGCTGTAGGGCAGATCATACTGCGCAAGAATGGCATGCATCTCAGTATCGTTATGTCCCGGCTTACCCAGGACATCAATCACTTTTCCCACCGGATTATTGGCTTTTGCAGGCCATTCGGTAATTTCCACCAGCACTTTGTCGCCATTCCTGGCACCGTTAAGATCCTCTTTTGGAATAAAAATATCGTTCGACAGGAACTTACTATCCATCACTAAAAAAGCGAAGTGTTTCTGCACTTCCAGTATTCCCACAAAACGGCTCTGGGCACGTTCCAGTATCTCTACTACTGTTCCTTCTGTATCTGCACGTTTCCGCTTTGCCAACAGTTGCACGCGAACCCTGTCGCCATTCATCGCATGCTTACTGTTGCGTTCGGGTATATAAATAATATTTCCGTCATCGTCCGGCACAAAGAAATTCTTACCGTTGCTCCGTCGTTCAAAACGTCCTTCCAACATCAATCCCCGGTTGTTGATACGGTATCTGCCACGGGATGTCTCTAGAAGCACATCTTCATCGCGCAGCTTGTCGAGTACACTGATCAGCACACGTCGGCCCTCTTCTCCACGAATATCCAGCGCAGCAGCTATTTGTTTATAATTAAACTGTTTATCATTATTCTGGTTGAGAAAATTGGTCACTAAAGGGATCAATTCCTTTTTTTTGGGTTTATTAACGGAAGGTATAGATGTTGTTTTTTTGCTCATAATTTATTACGTCGGTTTTTACTTAAACAATTCAAACGCATTTTAGTTAAATACAAAGTAATAAAATATTTCATAGAAAACAGAGCCAAGAGCCAAGAATCAAGACATTTTAATCATATCCTTGTGCGTGTGAACTTATCTCATAAATATTACATACGATAAAACAAAATTAAATCGTTTCTTCATTTTCAAATCCTGAAGTAATCGCTATTTTTGTATAAAAGATAAGGGAGATAGTATGCAAAAAAGAAAGATACTCATCACCGGTGCCAGCGGATTTATAGGAAGTACCGTTGTTGACAAGGCGCTGGAACTGGGATATGAAACTTGGGCCGGAATACGGAAGAGCAGTAGCCGGCAGTATCTGCAGGACGAACATATTCGTTTTATCGACCTGCACTATGGCGATAAAACGAAGTTGAAGGAACAACTCCGGAATTTTACAAATGAGTATGGACGTTTCGATAATATCATACATATTGCGGGACTGACAAAGGCACGCCGCAAATCGGATTTCGATAAAGTAAATTGGGAATATACCAAAAATTTCGTAGAAGCACTGATAGAGACGGATAATGTTCCCGATTCTTTTGTATTTATGAGCTCCCTCGGAGCCATGGGGCCCGGGGATGAAGTTGGGTATACTCCCATGTGTGCCGATAAGACTCCCACCCCCAATACAGCTTACGGGAAGAGCAAACTGAAAGCCGAAAACTGGCTGAAGAGTATCGACGGATTTCCTTACCTGATTCTACGCCCTACCGGTGTCTACGGCCCCCGCGACAGGGATTATCTTATCCTGATGAGAGCGGTAAAAAGTGGATTAGACGTGGGAGCAGGTTATAAAAAACAACTCCTCTCGTTTATCTATATCGAAGATCTGGTAAATATAGTTTTCTCCCTGATTGAAAAAGGGATTCGAAGAAAAGAGTATCTCGTCTCCGACGGAGATATGTATACTGATAGTGAATTCAACGCCATTGTACGGGATGTATTGCATAAAAAAAATGTATTGAGGTTAAAAGTCCCGCTCTTTCTGGTAAAGTCCGCAGCATTTATAAGTGAAAAAACCGCTGCTATTTTTGGTAAAGCGACTACTTTTAACAGCGATAAGTATAGGATTATGAAACAACGCAACTGGGCTTGTGAGATTGCTCCATTGAAAGAAGATATCGGTTTTCAGCCGGCATACAGATTGAAAGAGGGGGTTGAGAAAACGATTGAGTGGTATCGGAAAGAGGGATGGCTCTGATTGATGTGATGATTTAACAATTTAATGATATGATGATTAAAAAAGAAGTCGGAAGTTGAGAAGTGAAAATTTCATAATCTTAAATTTTGAATTAAATAAATATGGAATATAAACTATTGGTTCTCGATGTGGACGGCACATTGGTGAACAGCAAAAAAGAATTATCCGTACAGACACTGACTACGCTGTTGAAGATACAGCACGCAGGCATACGCATTGTATTGGCTTCGGGCCGATCACCGTATGGACTCCGCCATCTGGTTGAAAAACTGGAAATGAAGAAATGGGGCGGTTATATTCTTCCATATAATGGTGCGCAGATTATTGATGCGGGAAACGATAAGGTGCTATTTGAAAAGAGGATAGATCCGGTAATGTTTCCCTATCTGGAAAGGAAAGCACTGAAGAACGGATTCGGCATTTTCACCTATCACAGTAATCAACTTATTACCACACATCCGGAAAACAAACATATCCGGGAAGAAGCAACCCTCAACGGCATGGAAATTGTGGCGGTAGAAAACCTTTCCGCAGCTGTGGACTTCTCTCCCTGTAAGTGTGTGCTGGTCAGCGATAACGAGACGGCGCTGGTAGCTTTAAAAGATCAGTGGAGGAAACGTTTGGCCGGCGTACTGGACGTATACCGGTCGGAGTCGTTCTTCCTTGAAGTGGTACCGGAGTTTGTCGATAAGGGAAATACATTGGGTGTCCTGATTGAAAAGCTGGGGATCAGTACGGAAGAGGTGATGGCAATCGGTGATGGACGGAGGGATTTCTCGATGCTCCAACTCGCCGGTTTAGGTATTGCTATGGGAAATGCGCAGGACTCGATCAAGGCATGTGCCGATTATATCACCGAAAGTAATGATAATGACGGAGTCGCTATTGCAGTCCAGAAATTTATCATTGCCGCAGTCCGTCCAGCAGATATTCCACCGGACAAATTGAATGCCGGCAACCGTAATACACTGATGGGTAATCTGGGCATTCAATATACCTATGCTTCGTCAGGCCGGATTGAGGCGGTAATGCCCGTAGATGAACGTACCCGGCAACCCTTTGGAGTACTGCATGGCGGCGCCACATTAGCGCTCGCCGAAACAGTGGCCGGAATGGGATCGATGCTAATTTGCGAACCGGATGAGATTATTGCCGGGATGCAGGTTAGCGGTAACCATATATCTTCGGCCCACGAAGGCGATACGGTACGGGCTGTGGGAACAATTATCCACAAAGGACGTTCATCTCATGTATGGAATGTAGATGTTTTTACTTCGACCAACAAACTAATCTCTTCCATCAGGGTTGTCAATAGTGTATTAAAAAAGAGATGACAGAACAACATAGTTACCGTATTTTAGATGTACTGATCGAACAGGACGCCTATTTCGCGATTTTCAGGCTGCCGCACGAAACAGCACCCCGGTTTGTGATGCAAACGTCCGGTACCCCCTCTATCCTCAGGGATATCGAGGAACTGAACGAGCAACAGGGATTTGTGATCGCTCCTTTCCGGACAAACGCAACATCTCCCCTCATAGTGATACGGCCGGATCGTACCACTTTTCCGGAAGTAAATATCTCTATCCGGAAAGATGGGCAGGAAAAAGCATATCTCCAAAAGCATATAAGCAAGAATAAAGTTGAGTACAGCTACCTCTTCGACCGATTCCACAAACCATTGGCAAACGGGGAATTGAAAAAACTGGTACTGTCGAGAAGCAAGATCATCGATAGAAAAGACACATTTTCTCCGGGACGTTCTTTTTTCAATGCCGTGGAGAAATATCCCCATTCGTATGTTTACCTTTTCCATACACCTCAAAGCGGCACATGGCTGGGAAGCACACCCGAAATACTGCTAAGAGGGGTAAGAGATGAATGGCATACAGTCGCCCTTGCCGGAACCCGCTATCCCAATTCGGGCACTGTAACGTGGGATGACAAGAATCTAAGAGAACAGCATCTGGTCACGTCCTATCTTCTAAAACAACTTTCCTCCTTTCATATCACACCGGAAATAAACGGGCCTTACACAATAAAAGCCGGAAATCTGGCGCATCTGCGGACAGACTTCAGTTTCAACTTGCCGGAAACGCCAAAGCCTGGTACATTACTAAAAGCGCTCCACCCCACGCCGGCAGTATCGGGACTTCCGAAAGATGAAGCCTACCAGTTTATTCAGCATAACGAAGAGCAAGATCGTCTTTATTATTCCGGATTCCTCGGCATGCTCGACACAGAAGGAGAAACCGACATATATGTAAACCTCAGATGCATGCATATTGAGAAAAATTTGCTTACTTTGTTTGCCGGCAGTGGTTTACTCGTATCTTCATCTTTGGATGACGAATGGGAAGAAACCGAACATAAGTTGGAGGTGATGTTGAATATACTTCAATAAAGGCATGTATTCCGAAAAAAGAAATGTTTTACAATTGGTAGCGCTGCTCAAAGCGCATGATATTACCCATATCGTGCTGTCTCCCGGCTCACGGAATTCACCGCTTACCCATTCTTTTGCGACAGACAGGGATTTCACCTGTTACAGTGTTGTAGACGAAAGGAGCGCCGGTTTTTTTACCTTGGGCATCATACAGGCTATCGGGAAACCGGCAGCTGTCTGCTGTACATCGGGAACGGCAACACTGAACCTCGGCCCGGCTGTGGCTGAAGCCTTTTATCAGCAGTTACCCCTGTTAGTGATCACTGCGGATCGCCCTGCCGCATGGATCGGGCAGATGGACGGGCAAACCATTCCGCAGAGCGGCCTGTTCAGAGATCTCACCCGCCGGTCGGTTCAACTCCCCCAAATAGCAGATGAGGAGGAAGAATGGTATTGCAACCGGTTGATCAATGAGGCTATACTCAGCCTGGATAACGAGGTAAAAGGTCCCTCACATATAAATATCCCTTTAGGTGAACCTCTGTTTGGCTTCAATACACCAACCCTCCCTCTTGTCCGTGTGATCCGGCAATCTGCACCCGGATACATGATCCATAAGGAAGATAGATATAGAGAACGATTCGGCAGTTATTCCAAACGGATGGTCATTGTCGGACAATTGCTGCCGGGCAATGGCTTAACCGAAATATTGGAAAAACTCCGTAAGGAATGGGACGTTGTAGTGCTGGCGGAGCAGTTATCCAATATCCCCGTAAAAGAGACTTCAGTTTTTGACACGGTACTTTATGCGGCATCGGAAAAAGAATTAGAAGAGTTAACACCTGATCTGGTCATCACATTAGGTGGACATATCGTTTCCAAGCGGCTGAAACAGTTCATCCGCTCAGCCCGTATCCGCGAACATTGGCATATTTCTCCCTCCGGCGAAGTCATAGATACATTTCAGCGGGTTACTGATATTGTAAGGAGCGATAATGAAACATTTCTGCTCTATCTGACAGAGAGACTGCCCTGTTTGGAGGAAAAAGAATTTAGCAGGGTAAGAGAGTTCGATGAGACAAAAGATTTTAGGGAAATAAAAAATTCCAAAGAGGCAAGAGGTTTCCGGGACCTTTGGGAAAGAGCCTGTGCATCCGTATCGGAACCGGACGTGGCCTTCTCCGATCTTTATGCAGCCGGTGCATTGATGCATGCGTTGCCGAAAAACTCTTCCTTACAGTTAGGAAACAGCAATAGTGTGCGTCTGGCACAGTTATTCGATATCCCCTCGTCGGTAAGAATGTTTTGTAATCGGGGAACCAACGGGATAGAAGGCTCACTCTCCACAGCGGTCGGATATGCTTCGTCGTCGGGTAAACTCACTTTTCTGTTGATTGGCGATTTAAGTTTCTTCTACGATATGAACGGACTTTGGAATAATTACAGCACCCGCAATTTACGCATCCTGCTGAATAATAACGGCGGAGGAGAGATATTCGGTATGCTTCCAGGACTGAACAAGTCGGAAGTATTGCATGAGTATATTGCTGCCGCTCATACAACCGAAGCAAAGGCCTGGGCAGAACAACAGGGATTTCTCTATCTTTCTGCCCACAACGCCGGGGAATTGGAACAGCAATTGCCACTCTTTACAGATACTGACAGCGAAAAACCGGTTCTATTGGAAGTGTTTACTTCCATGGAAAAGAATGCAGAACAAATACGATTATATTATCATAAGCAAAAAAGACGTTTTAAGTTAGATGACTAGAAGTCAAACCTGTGCAGTTTATACTAAAGTGACAAAACGACTAATTTTAATAGAACTATGACAAACAGAGAATGGACAACCATCAAGGGATACGAAGATATTCTTTTCGATTTTTATAATGGGATCGCGCGGATCACGATCAACCGTCCGCGCTACCGCAATGCTTTTACACCCACTACCACCGGTGAAATGAGCGATGCCCTGCGCATCTGCCGTGAAGAATCGGATATCAGTGTGGTGGTAATCACCGGGGCAGGTGACAAAGCCTTTTGTTCGGGAGGCGATCAGAATGTAAAGGGAAAAGGAGGGTATATCGACAAAGACGGTATACCACGCCTAAGCGTGCTGGATGTGCAAAAGCAGATCCGGTCAATCCCCAAACCGGTAATCGCAATGGTCAACGGATATGCCATCGGCGGAGGACATGTACTCCATGTAGTTTGCGATCTGTCTATTGCATCGGAGAATGCCATCTTCGGACAGACCGGCCCCCGTGTGGGAAGTTTTGATGCCGGCTTCGGATCCTCTTACCTCGCCCGCATTGTGGGACAAAAGAAAGCCCGCGAGATATGGTTTCTCTGCCGCCAGTACAACGCACAGGAAGCGCTCGAAATGGGGCTGGTGAACAAAGTCGTACCGTTCGACCAATTAGAAGACGAAGTGGTGGAATGGGCAGAAACGATGATGCAGCATAGCCCGTTAGCGCTCCGCATGATCAAAGCAGGGCTGAATGCTGAACTCGACGGACAGGCAGGAATACAGGAGTTAGCCGGAGACGCCACCATGCTCTACTACCTGACTGACGAGGCACAGGAAGGAAAACAGGCGTTCCTGGAAAAACGGAAACCGAACTTCAAACAATTCCCCAAACTGCCCTGAACAAGACCCAAGAGCCTGACGACAAACCGAAACCAAAGAACAAACTTGTTTGGATTTTGGTGAGGTTCGAAGGAAGAAGACAAAGTCAAATTTATTTGTTCTGCCGAGCGTAGAATTGAAAATCGAGGAGCGAAGGCGACTCAATTAACAAAGAGAGGAGCGAAGGCGACTCAATTAACAAAGAGGGGAGCGAAGGCGACTCAATTAACAAAGAGAGGAGCGAAGGCGACTCAAAACAACCAATGAAATTGAAGAGGATTATGTTCAGTATAAAGATCATACCATACAATCTCCTGTTCAAACGACCGGCAGGCACATCGAGAGGTGTTTATACCGAACACAAGGTATGGTATGTCATTTTTCAGGACGAAGAGGATGAATCTCATTTTGGGATAGGTGAATGTGCGCCGCTCCATGACCTCAGTTGTGATTATACTCCAGATTACGTTGAGACGCTGGCCGCTCTCTGTAAAATAACGGAAGAAAAACAGCAGGTCGACACGGAATTATTGCGTAATTACCCATCAATTCTTTTCGGATTGGAGACGGCTATGCGGCACTATCAACAGCGGACATGGCAGTTATGGGATGCACCGTTCAGTCGCGGAGAAGATGGTATCACCATCAACGGGCTTGTCTGGATGGGAGATCATGCCTGCATGATGACACAGATAGAATCTTTATTGTCAAGAGGGTTCCGTTGTATCAAACTCAAAATCGGGGCGATCGGTTTCGAGCGGGAGCTCGATCTGCTGCGTTTCATTCGAAGTCATTACACCTCAAAGGAAACGACTTTGCGCGTGGATGCCAATGGCAACTTTGAATATAACAGGGTATTGGACAAACTCCATCAATTATCCGAACTCGATATCCATTCCATCGAACAGCCTATTCCGGCGGGACAATGGCAGAAAATGGCAGGATTATGTGCCTCCACTCCCCTACCCATCGCACTCGATGAAGAGTTGATCGGGGTCAACGATCCTGATCAAAAAAGAAAATTGCTGGAAACTATCCGTCCCCAATATATCATATTAAAACCCTCTTTACACGGGGGGATAGCCGGATGTACCGAGTGGATCGGAATAGCCGGAGAAATGAATATCGGATGGTGGATCACCTCGGCATTGGAATCGAATATAGGCCTCAACAGTATTGCTCAATGGTGTGCTACATTCAATAACCCGTTACCACAGGGATTAGGTACCGGAACTCTCTATACGAATAATATCCCAATACCTTTGGAGATCAGGCAAGATCAGTTGTGGTTCGGGAAGGGGACTGGGGAGACTGAGGTACCTGGAGAATTACTAATTACCAATGAATTCTAAACTTCTTACTTCAGACTTCTCAACTTCTTCTAAGTTCTTATTTCTTATTTCTAAAAAAATGTCCCAAATAAGCATAGAAGGTATCATTTACACTCCGGCCGACTTTACAGGAGATCGGGAAAGTGATTTTGCAGGCATATCCTCTTTCCATCACCAGTTATACCTGTTCCTGAAAGAGTGGTTCTCCGATTCTCCCACGCTCCGTCTGCACACTTCAGGGTCTACCGGAATACCAAAGGAAATTATTGTACGTAAAGCACAGATGTTGCAAAGTGCAAAGAGCACATGCGATTTCTTCACTCTGAAAGAAGAGGACAAGGCATTACTCTGCCTGCCATTGGATTATATTGCAGGCAAGATGATGGTTGTCCGTGCCTTATATGCCGGTTTGGATATCTATCCGGTAGTGCCTGACGGGTATCCTCTTGCCCATACAGATATTCCGTTTGATTTTGCAGCCATGGTACCGCTGCAGGTGTACAATTCCCTTCAAACCGAAGAAGAAAAACAACGTTTATCCCGGATCAAACACCTTATCATCGGCGGAGGAGCAATAGATCAAATTCTCGAAAGAAAACTAAAAATGTTTCCGAACGCGATCTACTCTACCTACGGCATGACCGAAACCCTTTCACATATCGCTCTGCGCAGGATCAGCGGGATCGAAGCCAGCAGCTATTATACTCCTCTTCCATCCGTCCGGCTGGCATTATCCGAAGACAACAGATTGATAGTAGATGCTCCTTTGGTGGCAGATGAACCATTCACAACCAATGACATTGCCGAACTTCGCCCGGATAGCAGTTTCCGCATTATAGGAAGAATCGATAACGTGATCAATTCCGGTGGTATAAAAATACAGATAGAGGAGATCGAGCAGGTTTTACAGCCTCATATCACCGGGAATTTCGCGATTACTTCCATCCCCCACCCTAAATTAGGCGAAGCAATTATTCTTATACTAGAACAATCGGATGATCCGGTTTACGTAGAAAAAACCATCAGACAACTCCTTCCCCGTCATCAGCAACCAATGCTTATCCATATTGCCGAGGCCATTCCACAAACAGGGAACGGCAAAATCGACCGTTTGGCTATGAAGCAACTTGCAAAAAAGATTAATCTATCATCACCGACAACAAGATATATCCATTAATTTTGTATTTTTGCCTATCATAAATAAAAGGTCAAAATGAAGATAGCGCTTATCGGTTACGGAAAAATGGGGCATGAGATTGAAAAAATTGCCCGCGAAAGAGGTCACGAGATAGTATGCATTATTGATATGAACCAGGAGGAAAAGTTCGGTTCTCCCGAATTCAAAAGTGCAGATGTAGCGATTGAATTTACTTCTCCCGAAAGCGCCTTACAAAACTATAGACAGGCATTTACCGCCGGAGTGCCGGTGGTATCGGGAACAACCGGATGGCTTGCTCACCTCGATGAAATTAAGGAGGCATGTGAGAAAAACGGAAAAACATTTTTCTATGCCTCCAACTTCAGTCTGGGAGTCAATATCTTCTTCGCGTTGAACAATTATCTGGCGGGACTGATGAACAACTACCCCGGTTACGACGTACGTATGGAGGAAACTCATCATATCCATAAACTGGACGCACCAAGCGGCACAGCTATAACCCTGGCAGAAGGTATCCTTACGAATATCGACAGAAAAGAGGGATGGGCTTTGGGTAACGATGCGACAGATGAAGATACACTGCGTATCGATGCTTTTAGGGAAGGAGAAGTGCCTGGCATCCATTCGGTGATTTATGAATCAGATGCCGACTCCATTCGTATCACACACGATGCGAAAAACCGGAAAGGGTTCGCCCTCGGCGCCGTACTCGCAGCGGAATTCACCAAAGGGAAGAAAGGGTTCCTTACAATGGAAGACCTGTTGGATTTCACCCGTTGAAACATCAGGCGTAACGTAAGTGCGAATGTATTCGAAAGATAATTAAAAGAAATAAAATGAGCAATAAACCATCTCAAAATCAACAGGCTAAAAATGCCGCAACGTCTCATTCCAGTTTGGGCATGAGACTTTCAAATGCCTCACGCCGGCAATGGGTGTGGTTTGCCGTATGGCTAGTGGCTACAATACTGTTCTCTGTATGGGCCGGTTCCCTATGGATATTGCTTTTTATCCTGCTATTCTTTGATATTTATGTCACTAAATTCGTACCATGGTCTTTCTGGAAACAGTCAAAGAACAGCACCTTCAGAAAAACCATGGAATGGGTGGATGCCATTCTGTTTGCGTTGATAGCCGTCTATTTCATCAATACCTTCTTCTTTCAGAATTACCAGATACCCACATCATCACTTGAGAAATCATTGCTGGTAGGTGATTTTCTGGCCGTAAGCAAACTGAGCTATGGCCCCCGCGCCCCGATCACACCATTGTCGTTCCCACTGGCCCAGCACACCATGCCGGTAGTCGGTGGAAAATCATATATTGAAAAACCGCAGTGGAAATACAGGCGTTTAAAAGGGTTTGGTGAAGTGAAAAGAAACGATATCGTTGTATTTAACTTCCCTACCGGCGATACTGTCGCCCTTAATCAGCAGGCTACGGATTTTTACCTACTTTCAAGATACAATCCAAACGGTAGTGCCGGCATACGGTCGGACAAGCGTACCTACGGAGAGATTGTCTATCGACCGGTCGACCGGCGCGAAAACTATGTAAAACGGTGTATAGGACTTCCCGGGGAAACCATCGAGATGAAAAACGATTCTGTTTTCATCGACGGTACTCTTTTGCCTAACCCTCGCCTGGCACAACACAACTATATGATACATACTGACGGAACCATCATTGCAACCGATGTATTCAAGGATTTAGGCATTAACAAAGCAGATTATCTCGGACTGAACAACTATGGACAGATGGGCCCCCGCTCGGAAGATCTCGCCGGCGTCGATAGTCTTAGCCTATCTCTATTTGGCCTGCATCCACGCAATGGCAATAACGGAAGAGTCTATTCCAGCATTCCTCTCACCTCCGGGATGATAGAGCAGTTGAAAGCCAAACCTTTTGTCTGGGATATAATCAAAGAGAAGGAACGACCGGGACAGGCTTACTATTATCCACTCAACTATGAGACAGGATGGACACGTGACACTTTCGGCCCGTTGTGGATTCCCAAGAAAGGTGCGACCATCAATTTCGATACTGACACTGATTTCAAGGTAGCCGCATACGAGCGGTGCATCAAGAATTATGAGGGCAATGACTTTGCCTATCGCGACGGTAAAGTATATATCAACGGGCAGGCAGTCGACTCTTATACTTTCAAGTTCGATTATTATTTTATGATGGGAGACAACCGCCATAACTCCGCCGATTCCCGCGTATGGGGATTTGTCCCTGAAGACCATATCGTAGGGCAACCTATTCTTATCTGGCTATCACTGGAAAAAGACAACAACTGGTTCAACGGTAAGATAAGATGGAAAAGATTGTTCCGTAGCGCCAAGATACCGGCATGAAAATAATGTGTTGATGTGGAGATTTGATGATTTATTGATTTATTTGTGATGATACTGCTGTCATCTTTTTACCTGGCGCCGGTCGAGTATTATGCAGCACTTTTTCATGCCGAAAATGTGATTATTGAGATTCAGGACAATTACCGGAAGCAGTCGTATCGTAACCGTTGCATCATTGGCGGAGCAAACGGCCCCCTCTCCCTGAGTATCCCGGTGGAGAAGCCGGAAAAAGGAAAAAGCCGGATGAAGGATATACGTATCGCGGAACACGGCGACTGGCGACATCTGCATTGGAACGCCATTATTTCGGCATATAATTCCACCCCTTTTTTTCAATATTTTGAAGAGGATTTCCGGCCTTTCTATGAAAACAAATTCCGATTCCTGCACGATTTCAACGAGGAACTACGTCAGCTTATCTGTAGTTTTATCGGCATTGAAACACCGTATAGCTATACTTTGGAATATGTGAAAGAACCTCCTCCAAATATAATAGATCTGCGCGAAACCATAGATCCAAAAAAGACCTCCTCTTGCGAAATACCTCAATATTACCAGGTTTTTGCCGAAAAACTGGGATTTACTCCAAATTTGAGTATTATCGATCTGCTTTTCAACCTGGGCAACGAAGCAAGACTTTACCTGATAAATATTCATACCACAAAGCCTTAAAACACAATATTTAACACCACCCTCCTCAATTGAAAAAGAAAATCAATAACTGTAACATTAAAAAATTTAACATTAATAATTTGTACATAATACTTTTTTACTATCTTTGCAGCGTTAAATATAGTGAGAAATATCAATTATAAATCAACATTATTTAATATCAATAAGAGAATATCTAAAAAGACTCAATTTAATGTGCGCATACATTAAAAATAAATCTAAATTAAATTTACATTTAGCAACACATTTGTTGTATGCTAAAGTGTATACATATTTACCCCCCCCCCCCCCCCCCATTAACATTAATTAATACAATAAGATTAATATTGGAGTATATTGCATCTACTCCAATACTGGTTGTGTTCCGATACTTGCGGAATACTATACCTTATTTCTCTAAATATACCTTTTCGTTCATTCATCTGCCTCTTTTATTTAATCAACTTTTTACTCTTTTTTCCAAAAAGATATTTTCAATCCTACTAAATACTCATTCAAATGAGGTCCTGTACAACGTCCAACGTTCTTCAGGATTGTTAAAGTGGTGGCTGATTCCAACATTACAAGACGACCTCACTATTTATCGAAAAGGATATTCAATATTATGGAGAGGAAACGATAACGTTTCGCATACTCTGAATTATTTATTTCTTAACTAAAAATACGAGATATGAAAAGAATTCATTCAGCCTATTTAAGTATAATAATTGCTTTATTATTAAATACGATATCATGCAGTAAAAAGTTTGAAGACTGCAATGAGTCTTTGTATTTGAAAAATAATTCACAATCTTCAATTTATTATGCTACTACACTAAAAGACGGTTTTCTCAACTATGACCCGTCGAATCCGACGTATGCATCAGATTATAAAATAGGCGTCGGCCAAACCCAGAAAGTCCGAATAGGCATCACCCTTTCATGCTGGGAACAAGTAATAGAAAGTGCTGACGGGTACTTGTATATATATATTTACGACGCTGAGACACTGGAATCTGAAGGATGGGATAACACAAAAAATAAACCATTAAAAAAATACAATTTAACGGCTAAAAATCTCTCTCAAATGAAGTGGACAGTCGTTTATCCATAATAATATCATTCCATTTTAAAAACATTATTGCATGAACAGAAAAATCAATCTTAAACAAAATCTGAAAAAGATTTACGTATCAAGCCGAAAACGAGAGCTATGGCTTTCATTGCTTGTGATAACTCTTTCACTTTCTGCTCAGAATGCTGTAGCAAATTCTTCAGGGATTTCAGCAAATAATCTCGAAGTACAACAGCAGAGGAGGGCAATTACCGGTATCGTTTCGGACTCGAATGGAGAACCCTTACCGGGTGTAACTGTGCAAGTGGTAGGTCGGGAAGGTGGTGTAATAACCGATATTGACGGACGATACACTATCAATGCAGCCCCTGAAGAATCATTGAGGTTCAGTTATGTTGGGATGAGACAGGTTACAACAGTAGCGGGTAACCTTACCACCCTTAACATCACTATGCAGGAAGATGCCGAGTTATTGGACGAGGTTACCATTACCGCTTTTGCTACACAAAAAAGAGAGAGCGTAGTTTCTTCCATAGAGACCATTAATCCCAGAGAACTCAGGATTCCTTCGAGTAACCTTACAACTGCTCTGGCGGGACGATTGGCAGGAGTGATTTCCTACCAGCGAAGTGGGGAACCGGGCAATGACAACGCACAATTCTTCGTACGAGGGGTTACCACATTCGGTTACGCCAGCAGCCCGCTCATCCTTTTGGATGGTTTTGAAGTAAGTTCTTCTGATCTGGCACGAGTAGACCCCGATAATATCGAACAATTTGCTGTATTAAAAGATGCTACCGCAGCCGCTTTATACGGATCGAAAGGTGCGAACGGTGTAATTATGGTTACTACTAAAAGAGGGGTAGCCGGAAAACCCAAGATATCGATTCGTGCCGACGGCCGTTTGTCCGCACCCACCCAAGTGCTGGAAACCGTGGATGGTCCTACTTACATGAGACTATACAACGAAGCACAGTTCAACGACAACCCGTTGCTCGAACCCTATTACAGCGCGCAAAAAATACAGAATACCATTGATAATCTGAATGAATACGCCTATCCGAATCTCGACTGGTATGATATCATGTTCAAACCCCATACATTCAACCAGCACTATAACATGAATGTGAGTGGAGGGGGCTCTGTCGTAAAATACTACTTATCCGTATCTTACGATAAGGATACCGGTATTCTGCGGGATAATAAGTTGAATAATTTCAAGAACAATATCGACATCGACCGATTCAATATTCTTGCTAATATAACTATGGACCTTACGTCCACCACTAAGATGGACATCAATATGAATTCCATTTTCGAGAACTTCACAGGCCCGCTCGATAACACGAATGATATCTTCGCCAGTGTGGTAGCCTCGAATCCGGTGGAGTTTCCTAAATATTACCTGCCCGACGAAAAAACTGCCTACGTGAAACATACGCTGTTCGGTTCAGATGCCACCGGTACGATGATCAACCCATATGCACAAATGGTGCGTGGTTATAAAGACGGTTCTCTCGGGCGGATTACCTCACAATTTTCATTGGATCAGAATATGGATGCCGTTTTGGAAGGATTGATGGCAAGAGCCAAAATATCCATTAAGAACGACAACCGGTATGAGAATTACAGGAGTTACGTTCCGTATCTGTATAATATAAAAAGCTATGATGAGTTTAGCGACACTTACGTACTACAAGAGGTACGCAGAGGGACTGATGCCTTAAGTGATCCCACTATCACCCGTGATGGTGAATTCAAAGTATATATGGAAGGCGGACTCACTTACGCCAATACGTTAAACGATTTACATGACGTAAGCGGATTGTTGATCTATACGCAGGAGGAAGCAAAAAACACCGGAATCTATCTACCGCAGGATATGACCATCCAAAGGACGTTACCTCAACGGAACCAAGGATTACGGGCACGTGTTAATTATGGATTCAACTCAAAATATCTTGCTGAACTAAGCTTAACCTACACCGGTTCGGAGAAATTCGACAAATCACACCGCTGGGGGATATTCCCGGCTTTTGGGTTAGGATATATCGTGTCGAACGAACCGTTTTGGTCTCCACTTGAGAATACTATCTCCAATTTTAAATTGAAATATTCCTGGGGAAAAGTAGGTAATGACCAGATTGCCGGAGCTGCAGATCGATTCTTTTTCCTCTCCGACATTTCTACCGGAGCAGGCGGATACCGTTGGGGAAGGGATTTCAACACCAATTATGGAGGATTTAACATCAACCGTTATGCCAATCCCATGATCACATGGGAAATTGCACAAAAACAGAATATAGGTATCGAGGTAGACCTGTTCAAGAACCACGCAGTGAAATTGATCCTGGAATATTTTACAGAAAACCGGAAACAGATCTATCAGGCACGTGCTAATTTGCCTGCAACCATGGGGTTGACCAGTGCCGTACATGGTAACGTGGGAGAGGTGAAGAGCGGCGGATGGGACGGATCTATCGACGTAAATCATTCGTTTAACAAGGATCTCTGGATTCAAGGACGTTTCAATTTCACCTTCGCACAGAATGAATATGTCCAAAACGAAGAACCTGAATATCGCTGGCCCTATTTGAGTGACATCGGGTGGCCCATCAATACATGGAAGGGATACATCGCCGAAAGGTTGTTTATCGATCAGGCCGATGTGAATAATTCGCCTGTACAGGAGTTGGGAAGTGTTCCTCAACCGGGAGACATCAAATACAAAGACATCAATGGCGACGGAAGGGTAAATTCCGACGACCAGGTGCATATTGGTTATCCGACCGTACCTGAGATCACCTACGGATTCGGATTGTCCGGAGGTTATAAGAATTTCGATATCTCCTGCTTCTTCCAGGGACAAGACAGGGTCTCCTTCTTTATCGACCCGAATGCAAGAAGATACGATCCCGACCGATTCGGTATAGCACCTTTCGCCGGACATAGAGGGGCTCTTAAAATTATCGCCGAGGATCACTGGAATCCGAATAACCCGGTATCGCATGCTTTCTGGCCGAGATTGTCCGCCACCATCAACCAGAACAATAGCGTGCAGAATTCAACCTGGTGGCTCCGCAACGGACGTTTTTTACGGTTAAAAACAGTAGAAGTGGGATACACACTACCGAATAAGTGGATCGGATCAGTACCTTTCAGCATGGTTCGCCTCTATTTCACCGGACAGAACCTGCTCTCCATTTCCGATTTCAAACTCTGGGATCCGGAAATGGCAGGAAACGGGCTGGCTTATCCATTGCAGCGCGTGTACAACGTCGGGTTAAACATAACATTTTAATTATTAAAAGAGTAATCATATGAAATCAAAAATAATTGCCATAAGCTTTATTTTAAGCTTATCCGTCATTCTGACGAATTGTAATTATCTGGACATTATCCCGGATAACACGGTACAGGTGGGCAGCTTGTTCGAAAACCGGGATAAGGCGCTCAATGCACTATCCACCTGCTACAGATATATGCCGAATCATGAAAAACTTCACTACTCCATGTCCCTTGCCGGCGATGAATGGGTGGGACGTCTGGATGCCGACCATGGTGAAAACAGGGGATTGCTGAGAGGGATGCAACTGATGCGTGGATGGAACAACTCTAACGATCCCATTTTAAATTACTGGGCAGAGGGTGGAGGAGCTACCGGTCTATATCGAGGCATTCGTGTATGTAATATCTTCTTCGAAAATATAGACAATGTTCCGGACCTGACACCTGCTGAGCGTAACGACTGGGTAGCACAGGTGAAGATACTGAAAGCCTATTACCATTATTACCTGCTCAGGCTATACGGCCCGATTGTTATTGCCGATAAAAATCTGGAACCGTTCTCTTCTGTAGAAGAGGTAAGGCAGGAAAGGCAAACGATAGACTCCTGCTTCAATTACGTGTTGAATCTGATCGATGAAGTATTGTATGACGAGAGTGGAAGCCCGAGATCTGAACTCGCCGTTGAGAGAGAGAGTGCCTATTACGGACAGATAGACCAGATCAATGCCCGCGCCATTAAGGCCCAGGTGCTCCTCACCAGGGCAAGCCCACTGTTTAACGGCAACTCCGAATATTTCAGTAACTTCAGGAATAAAGCGGGAGAAACCTATTTCCCTATGCAATACGATCCTGAGAAATGGAAACAAGCATTGGATGGCATCAAAGAAGCCATTGATTTCGCCGAAACCCGTGGCAAGAAGTTATATACATTCAACGGGCAACCTAAATTTTGGGATGTGGACAACTTTGAAACTTCAGAAATCATACAATATGCTTATAATAAGCGTTTCGCCATTGTCGATTCTTGGAACGACGAATTGATCTGGGGATATTCCGGATTGGATTATGAAGGACAGGGAGGGTTTGCCCACGCTACCAATATGCGCTCTGTAGCCGACCCCACGCAGGCCGGATACGCATGGCAATGGTTGGGTGCCGACTACAGAATGGCTGAACTTTTCTATTCAAAAAATGGAGTACCCATTGAAGAGGATAAAACTTACGAATACGACAACAGACTCCAGATCACTGAAATTCCTGATGACAATTATCATAAGGGATACATGCAGGCCGGTCAGCGAACCATTAAATTACATTTGAACCGGGAACCGAGATTTTATGCATGGATGGTCGTAGACAGAAGTATTTGGCGTACACATGACCTTGCCAACGATGTAAAAATGAGATACAACGAATTCCCGGGAGGTAGAGGTTCTCAACACACAACCGACTTTTACTGGACAGGTATCGGGGTAAAGAAACTGGTGCATCCCGAGTCGGGCACCGGTCACTGGGCACGTGTGGTAAAATACCCCTATCCCATTATCCGATTATCGGATCTGTATTTAATGTATGCCGAAGCATATAACGAGTATCACGGACCGGGAGCACCTGCATACGATTACCTAAACAAAGTGCGGGCCACAAGCGGACTGAAACCGATAGAACAAGTATGGAGTGATGCCAATATAGTAAGGACGCCAGACAAACACCTCACGAAAGAAGGGCTGCGCGATATCATTCAACGGGAACGCCTGATCGAGCTATCCTTCGAAGGGCATCGTTATTTTGATATTTTGCGCTGGAAACAGGCAGACAGGTACTTTTTATCGCCTGTCAGAGGATGGAACACTACAGGTGTGGATCCGGAACAATTCTACGTGCTAACAACATTACAACCACGCAGATGGCAGACACCCCGCGACTACCTGATGCCCATACCCATTTCAGACTTAAATAGAAATCCGAATTTAGTGCAAAATCCGGGATGGTAATCTATTAAAATATAAACAATTATGAGACGAATATATTATTTTTACACTTCTATCTTATTATTTGCAGCGGTTTTTATCATGAACAGCTGCCAGGACACTGCGGTGGGAGACACTACTCCCCCGGGGCAGGTTACAAACGTGATTTTCACGCCGCAATACGGTGGAGGTTACTTCACTTACACCATTCCATCCGATGCAGATTTTCTCTATACCCGGGCAGAATACATCATTGACACCGGGGCGAAAATATCCAAAACCAGCAGCGTCTATTCCGATACACTATTTATCGACGGGTTCGGACAAGAAAAGGAGTACGATGTACAAATTTTTTCGATTGACAGAAATAATAACCAATCCTCACCCGTCACTATGAAAGTGGTACCGTTAGAACCTACCACACTGGCAGTATTGGAAACCGTTCAGGTACAGCCCGGATTTTCCTCATTGGTGGTTGACTGGGAAAACGATCAGAAAAAGAACATAACCATTTACGTAAATGTAAAAGTCGGGGAAACGGAAGCCACCAAAATTTATGCTTCCAATCTTGAGAAAGATCGTTTTATGATTGATAATCTGAAAGGAGAACCACATACGGTAAATGTATATATCAGAGATACTTATGAGAATCAGACGGAAGTGAGGAATTTTGGGGAAATCACTCCTCTTATGGATGGAGCGATCTCGAAAAAACAGTGGTCTTTCCTTCGTGATCAGTTATTGTATGGTAACCGGTGGGATTATAACAGCAGTCCTAATCCTTTTGAACAGAAACCGTTTGAGGAATATGCAGGCACCTATCGCAAAGACAGCATGATGAATGCACCCATGTCTCATGTAGAAGGCCGTATTGAGAAATTCTGGGATAATGAGTATGATTATGAGCCTAAACTCAACCTCAATTATTTCAATACAGGGCAAGTCAGCTACCCGTTTTCCTATTTCATAGACTTGGGACGTGAAGTAAAAGGAAGCCGTTTTAAAATATGGCAACGCGATGCGTGGGGTATGTTATACGGCGGAGAGAATGTGGAGATATGGGAGATATGGATCAGTGACGATAAAGATCCGACTGACGGTGTCTTTGACGGATGGGAATATGTGGGAAGATACCGGATTACCCAGCCCTCGAATGTAATTGAAGCAAGAAACGAAGCCCGTAACGGACATGAGTACATGTTTTATCCTGATAATCCACGTTTTACCAAATCTTTCCGTTATCTGCGGTATAAAGGTATCAAGGCTTTTGGAGGTGGAAATTCGGGATGTACTTCCGAAATCACCATTTTCGGTACGGAAGCTGACGGATCCATTATCGAAGATCCTGAAACATTGACAGGTGTTTTAGAAGGATGGGAATAAATCAACGGTACATTAATTTTCAAATTAATAATACAGATGAAAAAAATAAAATCAATAATAACATTAAGTATTCTCATTGCTTTCGTGGGGAACTACGGATGCGACAGTATGGAGGATAATTTTAAGCAATATCTCGAAGAATATAACTATTCCGGCAAGATCGACAGTTTGCGCGTTTATCCCGGTTATGAGAGAGTAATATTGGCATGGGATAATCCAAAAGATCAAAAATCAAAATCGATCAGGGTTGTATATGGTAGCGACAGCACTGTTATATCGTTTGACACGTTGGTAGATTCTATCAGTATTGAAGGATTAACTGCGGGGACCGGTTACGAGTTCATTGTCTACACAATGGATGCTCATAACAACCTGTCTGTGCCGACCTATATTACTGCTTTCCCTATTTCACAAGCCTTTGTCGAAAGTTTAACACCGCCAATGGTGGTTGTCCAGACAATCGGTCCCGATCAATACATGTCGATCATGGGAACCTCAAACGTGTTGATGAATTTCTCGGGTCATGTTGAATATACGGTTACCGGACCGGATGATTTCTCTTTATCAGACGAAATCTACTTACCTGAGTTGGCAGGGAAGCCTCAAGTTGATATTCCTGTCGCCGACCTTATATCTTTACCGTTTCTACCTATAGGGGATTATACATTTAATATTAAAGTCTCTGTATGGCCTCTTCAGGGCAATCTGGTTTCTGTTGACGAAGTATGGCTTTCCAACACTCAGACAATTACGGTAGAACCGGTAAAAATCAATCTGATGACAATTCCCGGAACCGTATCCGACCAGCATAACACCGGAGGCGGCGAAGGTATCCAGATGCTGGTCGATGGCAATCCTAACACCAAATACCTGTGCGGAACCCAGCTCACATGGATGATGTGGAAGATGGACCGTGAATTTATTGCCAACACGTATGAACTCACATCGGCAAATGATGCCGACAACCGAGATCCGAAAGACTGGGTACTGGAAGGTTCAAATGACGGAAGCAACTGGACTGTACTCGATCAACAATCCGATATCAAGTTTACAACACGTTTCCAGAAGAAGACATTCCCGTTATCCAATGTGACCCCCTACTCTCATTACAGGTTAAGGGTTACCGCAAATAACGGATCCAGTATATTCCAATTAGCAGAATGGACACTGTTCTACGATACCAATGAATGAAGGGGTAGAGTAAAAACAGACTAAGAGTAGGAGAAAAAAAGTAGTTTTCTCCTACTTTTTTTTCAGGGTACATTTTTGATACCGGTATTAGAAAATCAATTCCTTCATCCGTTCCTGCTTTATTTCAATTCATCACTATTTTTTTCTATTTTTGTAGCCGGAAAAAACAGGGTTTTACTTTCGGTAGGATATATCAGGAAATGAACACCTTCGGAACTTGAATAAAAAATTATGATGCATCACAAGACAAGGGTACGCTTTGCGCCCAGCCCCACAGGACCGCTGCATATCGGCGGGGTACGTACGGCACTATACAATTATCTCTTTGCCAAACAACAGGGCGGAGATTTTATCCTGCGAATTGAAGATACTGACTCCTCCCGGTTTGTGCCGGGTGCGGAAGAGTATATCCAGGAAACATTCGACTGGTTGGGTCTTCCCTTTGACGAAAGCCCACTGAAAGGAGGAAGCTACGGACCCTATAAACAGTCTCAACGAAAAGATATCTACAAACAATATGTCAATGCTCTGCTCGATAAAGGAGCAGCCTATATCGCGTTCGACACACCGGAAGAGCTGGAAACCCAAAGGGCGGAGATTGCCAATTTTCAGTATGACGCTTCTACCAGGGATAGGATGCGTAACTCGCTTACCCTCCCGGAAGAAGAAACAGAATCTTTGATAAAATCAGGCACACAATATGTTGTCCGCATCAAAATAGACCCTGATCAGGAGATTATCGTCGATGATATGATCCGCGGTAAGGTAGTTGTCAACTCCTCGGTACTTGACGACAAGGTGATCTATAAATCGGCCGATGAACTGCCCACCTATCACCTGGCCAATGTGGTGGACGACCATCTGATGGAAATAACCCATGTGATCCGTGGTGAGGAGTGGCTTCCCTCGGCTCCTTTGCATGTATGGTTGTACCGAAGCCTGGGCTGGGAAGAAGGTATGCCGCAATTCGCCCACCTCCCGCTCCTGCTCAAACCGGAAGGAAACGGCAAACTGAGCAAACGTGATGGAGACCGCCTTGGTTTCCCCGTTTTTCCATTGCAATGGACAGACCCGAAGACAGGTGAAGTATCGTCGGGATATCGCGAAAGCGGCTATCTACCGGAAGCAGTCATTAATTTTCTCGCTTTTTTAGGATGGAACCCGGGTACGGAACAGGAGATATTCTCCCTCGATGAACTGGTACAGGCATTTTCTTTCGACAGATGCAGTAAGAGCGGAGCCAAATTCGACGTGGAAAAAGCCAAATGGTATAACCACCAATATATCCTCAAAATGTCCGACCCTGATCTGGCAAAACTGTTTATACCTGTTCTATATGAAAAAGGGATCTCCACACCCGCAGAAAAAGTGGAAAAAGCAGTCGGATTGGTAAAAGAGCGTGTACATTTTATCAGTGAGCTGTGGGATCAATCATCCTTTTTCTTTGTCGCCCCCACGGCCTACGATGAAAAAACGGTAAATAAACGCTGGAAAGAAGAGACTCCTGCGCAGATGAAACAATTAGCAGCATTGCTTGAAGGAACAGACGACTTCTCTGCAAAAAACCAGGAGAAAACTGTAATGGATTGGATCCAACAGAACCAATTACATACCGGAAACGTTATGAATGCATTCCGGTTGGCCATCGTAGGTGCCGGAAAGGGACCGCATATGTTCGACATTACCGAAGTGATCGGTAAAGAGGAAACACTCCACCGTTTGGAACAGGCAATATCTACTCTGCCGTAGAGATAAATTTAATTCTGTATAACAGCAATGGATATCGATTTTGTGATTACCTGGGTTGATATGGACGATCCAAAATGGAAAGCCGATTTCACCAAATATTCGGGTAAAATCGACAACTCGAAGAATGAGGTTTCGGAAGCCCGTTTCCGTGACTATGGCTTTCTGAAATATTGGTTCAGAGGGATAGAGAAATTTGCGCCATGGGTGAGGAAAATACATTTCGTCACCTGTGGTCAGAAACCGGAATGGCTCAATGCCGATCATCCCAAATTGGCACTGGTAAATCACAATGATTACATCCCCGCAAAATACTTACCCGTATTCAACTCCTCGCTCATAGAAATATATCTTCATAAAATCCCGGATCTGGCAGATCGTTTTGTTTACTTCAATGACGATTTTTTCATCATCGACCATATCGGAGAGGGCCGTTTTTATACCAATGGGTTACCCAATGATATTGCCGCATTCCGCTACAATTCAGGAATGGGACTATGGTCGAAATGCCTGAAGAACAATATCAGGATTATCAACGAAAGGTTTGATAAACATGAAGTGCTGCAACGCGATCATGATAAATGGTTCCATCCTTCTTACGGAAAGAAAGCCAATCTGACGCGATTACTGAAACCTTACGGAAAGTTTGTGACGCTTATTACTCCACATAATGCCCAGCCCTACCTCAAATCGACTTTTGAAGAGGTCTGGGAATACGCCGGAGACAAATTGACCGCGGTATCGACTAACCGCTTTCGCAGTCCCGAGGATTACACCCAGGAGTTATTCCGTACCTGGCAGATCTGCCGTTCAAACTTTGAACCTTACAACACCTACAAGAATACAAAGATGTTCCCGCTCGTACTTCGGTCGAAGAAGGCTATAAAAGCCATCTACGATCAGAGTTACAAGTTGATCTGCCTCAATGACAATGCCCATATAAGGAACTATACACAGGTTATGCAGGAGATAGAAAAAGCTTTTGAATTTATCCTGCCGGAAAAATCCCGGTTTGAGTTATAGTCATATCCACACTCTGTGCTATGGAGAAAGAACCATTAATTTCTGTTATTATCCCTGTCTATAACGGGGAGAAGTATATAAGGCCATGTATAGAAAACATACTTAACCAATCGTATAAGAATCTGGAGATTATTGTCGTAAACGACGGTTCCTCCGATCAGTCCGGAATTATCGCACAAGAGTATCCGATACAAGTAATCCATCTTGGGCAGAATCGGGGCTTGTCGACAGCCAGAAATGTCGGTATAGACACAGCTAAAGGGCTATATATTCATTTCATGGATGTGGATGACTCTATTAATCCCGATTATTACAGGGAAATGGCGAAAGCTGTTAAGAAAACCGATGCCGATATAGCCTGCGGTGGCATGTGGAATGAAAGATTCAGTTATAAATCGCAACGCTTCAGAAAAACCAAAGTATATACTTCGACACACGATAAACTCAAAGCTACTTATGTCGGAAAATGGGGATATGTATGGCGATACCTTTTCAAAGTTGATTTTCTAAAAAAGCAGAATTTGAGATTTGAGGAAGGACGTCTTGTGGAGGACCTTATATTCTCTTTTCATGCAGTATACTATGCCGATAAATTAGTAGTCGTGCCCAATACTATCTATTTCTATTATAATTGGGAAAATTCCATATCAACAATCCGGGAGAAAGCACATCGTGAAAAATATCGTCGGGATTGGCTTCATGCAAGATCCTATATTCTCAATTTTGCTGATGAACACAATTTTAAAATACCCGGAATTAACTCGGACAAGATCTCTTATATCTGGAGAAAATATATATCACGGCATTTTTGACAGGCCCCTTCCTGAAAAAGATTCACCTCACCACCCTTACTCTTTTTACGCTCATCACGGGCAATGGGTTTCCATAAGTCATCTAAAATATCTCCGCTTTAGTTGCATACATATCGGATCCGGATGCAAAAGTAGAGGTGGCAAGAACTACTTTTCGAAAGAGGATTTCTCCGGGAATAACGCCTCCAGAAAAGGTTTTATTCTTTCACGGTCTATGTCTTTAGTGCGTTGGCTATCATTTAAACAAAACAGGTCCGGTTGGTATTTATTTATCCGGTCGGCATATTTGTGTTTATGAACAAGTATGCGATTAGATTCTTTCCGTCCCACATATTTCATATCTCCTTTACCTACAGCCAATGAGTAATACAAGAAAGCGGAACGGTGCATATCTCCATACATCCTGGTATGACTCGATAATGACTTCTTCACCTGACTTTCAAAAACATGCTCTACAACATATCTGTAATCAGATTTCACGTAAGCATCCACATTGTGATGCGGAATACCGGAATAATACTTCCCAAAATTCTGTTCAACAAGTGAAGCGCCTTCCACCACCATCGAGATATATTGTCCCAACCTTTTGCGAATAAGTTTTTTTAAGCGGTAATGCCATTTCCCAAAAAACTTCTTCTTCAGCCGGACAATAGGAAAACCCTCTTTATTGAAGAAATAATCCGGGGAAAGTGCTTTGTTAAAGAACATGTCATCGTTTGCAAACAGGAAATGTTCAGCAAGATCGGGTATTTTGTAGAGGAAATACTCGATGACACTTGAATTGAAACAAGGCAATGCCTCTTCGGGAAGTATCTCGGTGTGGTCAACGATACGAATTTTGGGATGATCTCCCTGTAACCACTCCGGACATTGATTATCTGTGACGATATAAATTCGCCGGATCCATGGAACATATTTTTCTACAGACCTCAATGAATATTTCAGTTCATCGTTATTGACATATCTCCCCTTATTATTCTCTTCCGAACGATCTGCCAATTTTCCTGTAAACTTTTCTTTTTTCTTTAACCACTTAGGATCATCCCCATCTACCCAGAGATATACCAAGTCAATATCAAATGGTTGCATAACTTTATATTTGCGGCACACTCATACCGATAGCATCAAATCACAAATGTAGCTTTTTTTAATCCAACTACAAATCTATACTATTAACTTAAGCTACAAATTAAAGAGAGGAATATAGTTTTTGATATTCCTTAAAATGCTTTTCATACGAAAAGGAATGGGCATATTCTTTTTGTCTCTGTACCAAATCCTTGTCCTGATAAAATCCTTCCAGGTTTTCATCGATTAACCGTTTCATTTCTTGCGGATCGAAGTTTTTCCAAAAATAGGCGAATTTCCCTCCTATTTCTTTCAGGCTGGTTTCTCGGGATGAAAAAACAGGTTTGCCAAATTGCATGGCCTCTATGACAGGAAGTCCGAAACCTTCGAATAACGAAGGGAACAAAAAAGCTTTACAATTCGCATAAAGCCAAACCTTTTCTTCTTCAGGAATCGTTCCCAAAAGAGTAACATTCTGAATCCCTTCTGTCTCAATTTGTTGTTTTATCATTTTGCCATATTCTTCCAGACTGCTATCGCCGGCTATATAAAGATGCCTGTCCGGCATTAGTTTCATCATGTCGAGCAATACGTGGAAGTTCTTTTTCTTCATGACCGTCCCTATGGTAAAGAAAAAATGTCCTTTTATTTCTCTATTGGGTTTCAAAGCAGGTTTCCGAACGATATTTTCAACACCATTATAAATGACTTTGCATCTCTTGCCATTCAATACCAGATTTTTCTCCACTTCCTGTTTGGTGAATTCCGAGATGCAAACAATTTCATCAGCCCGGTTGATTTTACGCTGCAATCGCCGGTGTTTCCTTTCCCGCTGCTCACCGGTGGCTTCATAGAGATAGTTCAGGTCATGAATCGTAAGTATGAATTTCGTCCGGGAATAAGCAGGTTTAAATCTGCTTAACTGATGGGTAGCATGCCATATATCGAATGAAGGAAACAGATAACGGCAATGTCTCAAAAGCCAACTCGAAGAACTGATATAGTGTACTTCACGTCCAAACTTGCCGAACATCTTTCTGGGCATAAGAAGCGTCAATATATACCCGGACTCATTTCTTTTATAATTCTCCTTGAAATAGTTCCCATAAGCTAATGCAACCTGCTTTAACCCACAGTAGGTGTTGCTCAACTCCGACAAATCGACCAAAACCTTCGTCTGTTTTCTCTTGTTTCTTCTCCACATATCTTACGCCCCCACATAGTCAATTGCATCGTCAAATTTTTCAATGATGCGTTCCCATCGATAATTTTTTTCGGCGTACTGCATGCCATTTCGTGCAATAACCTGCTTGTCGTTATCGGAAAGATTCAGTATCTTATCAACCTGTACGCTAAAATCTTTCACGTCATAATAGAGGAACCCTGCCTGGCTCTTCTCTATGTGTCGCTTCAACACATCGCAATAACCATTCGCTAAAACCGGTTTACCAAAGGACATTGCTTCCAGGGTAACCATCGACAGGCTTTCGTGTCGTGAAGGGATAATTAAACCCGCACAATGCTGAAGGTATAACAGTTTTTCCTCCTCTCCGATAAATCCGGTAAAAATAATATTATCATCCTTCACAAAGGTTTTCAGATGGTTCTTCCCAATCATTACCAGTTTTATATTTCTATGTTGCGATCTATTCATCATAGAAAAATAGTTCATCAATTCCAAACACCCTTTACCAACATCTATACGCCCGATATACACAAAATAAGGAAAACCGATTGGGGGTTCACTGTTTTCATCCAATACCGGCAAATCAAAACCGACACCTGCAAGGTCAGACCTGATTGTTCGCGTAACGGGATGAGCTGATTCAAGCAGGAGCCTCTCACTTTCTGTGTTATACATGATGAATCCCGGTAGAGAGAACATCTTTTCGAAGCCTGAAAGATAAAGCATCGGCTCGTCATGCGCCAATGGGATAAGAATACTATTGCCAGATGTGTGTTGCAACCCGAAATAAGTAGGATAGAACGGGTAATTAAAATAAATAAATGCCTTATACTGATTCTTCTCCTGTTCCAGATATGTTATCATTCCTTTACAAACAGGACCATGATTCACAATCCAACGATCAAAGACCCTGCCATGATTTTTTTTTCTTCTGTACCATATACGCCTAATAGAAAGGGTGATGAAATTATTTATCGTATATCCTCTATGGTAATACTTCCAGTTTCCACGGAGATAGCGTCCTAACCGTCGGGTCTTTTTACGGTTTGCACCTTCATCTTTAAACCGCAATACCCGTACACCATTTATCATCTCCTCACCTGCAGGATAATAATTATCCCATGCAGGATAAGCCAAAGAGCAAGAGGTCAGGACATCCACGTCATACTTCTCTTTCAAACGCTCTGCCAGCAACCGTGCATGCACTTCTGCCCCTCCGTTGATCTCTCTACCATATCGCTGTACGATTATTGCTATTTTATCCATAAATTGTTTATTCTTTTTGTAAGCGAGCATTTGATACTTACAGTGGCAACCAATATCAAGAGATCATATTATTATACTTGTCTTTGACTTCTTTAAAAACCTCAAGATATTTCAAGCCAAATTTTAAATCAGGTTCCATATAATTACCTTCACCCCATTCATTCCAGGATTTAATAAAACAAATACGTTCACCATCCTTGTTTTTTAACACTGAAAAAACATTTTCCAGATGCTCTTTGAATAGTCCAGGGGTGCAATCCTTCAGTAAATTTCCTGCATACTTACTTCTTGGTGTATGATCCCAGTTCGGGATAATAGTCGGGAAGACATCCTTATCACGATCTTCCTCGGTGATAAAGGTTCTCATAGCTTTCTTATATTTAATAATATGAGGGCCATAAATCAAAGAGCTATATTTTTTCAAAATCTTATTCTTAAGGTCTCTTCTATAGAACAAATCAAATAGCCTCAATGAATTAAATGCAGAAAAGCCTTTATTTATCATTTCACCTTTGCTCCCCCGGGGATTGCCGTATTGTCCTATAAAAAAAATACCATTTAAACCATTTTCAATAGCCAACGATTGCCATTTTTTTATAAAATTCTCGATCCCGGGAAAATCCAGAGGTTTATAGATCATAAAAGCAGGCTTCCCTTCTATCTGTATATAACGGGGATCTTTGAATGCATCTAAAAGGGCAAAGAAATGTCTTTCATAGTCCTGTTCATCTCCGTATTTTTGCTCAATAAGTGTCTTTTTAGAATAAACGCCATCATAACTCCAGAATTTGGAGTGCCAACTTTCATTTGCCCAACAAAGCATAAAGGGAAAGAGGGGACTCCCTGAATTCAGCACTTCATTAAAAGGCATTTCTAATAACTGTTTCCCTTCGCCAAACCAGTAATGGTAATAGCAAAACCCATCGACACCATGCTCTTTCGCCAATTCTGCCTGGGCCATACGTACTTCGGGCAAACGCAAATCATAATATCCAAGATCGGCAGGAACCTTGGGTTGGTCATGGCCTCTAAACAAAGGCTTTGCCTTACCCACATTTGTCCATTCGGTAAAGCCTTTTCCCCACCACTCATTATTCTCCGGTATCGGGTGATATTGAGGGAGATAGAAAGCTATCGCCCTTATGGCGTTTCCATTATTATCCATCATTTCTTTTTTAATTAAACGAAAATAAAATCAAAATAATCTTTTTGATCATAATAGTGCAATGAGTCTTTCGGTCTCTTCTTTTGCCCTCGAAACCGGAAGATCGCATACATATTCCGGATATTGTATTACACGAAAGTCTTTACTCTCAGAAATCCCTGAATAGGGCATATACTTATCAAAAGTAGCATATTTTCCCAATAAAATAAGGCTGGGCTTTGCCAAAGCATTGGCAAAATGAGCCATACTGCTGTCTATCCCAATGAAAAGGAAACAATTCTTCACAATGAATGCTATATCCTGAAATGTCAGTTTACCACATAACGATGTAACACAGTTTTTCCCGGATAAAACCGGCGTCAACCCCATTTCAATGAAAATATAATCGGGAAAGGAAGCGATCAGTTGATTCCACTTGTGTATATCCCAATTACGAGAAACATCATTTGATTGGGCATGTACCACAATATATCTATCCGGCAAAGAATAATTGAAAGAGAGGGTGTTCCTGGCTAAAAAAAGTCGAGGCCTACTATTTAACCGGGGCAACTTACCTACCATGCAAAAAGTTTCCAATAAGCAGCCATAATTGTAATAATTATCAAAACCAATATCTTTCTGCGACGACTTGTTCTTTAAATAAAAACGGGAACACTTTCTGCCATCGAAATGTAGATTATAGAGATTCGGCAAGTGGGTAAATTTGTCAAGATATACCCATTCGGAGAGACAACTCAGATCTACAATTTCATCCACATTATTAAACATGGTCAGAAGATCGTGATATTTTCTTTGTACCAGCCAGACAACTTTATGTTGATATGTTTTCTTCAGCCAATAAGAAACCGGTTCACAGGCAACAATATCACCTATATGTTCAGTTAGGACGATGATAGAGACATTCCCTTGTTCTTTTCGAATATAATTTTTTAAAAATCGCCTGATCTTCAGAACCCGTGGGATCAGGATGATAGAGTAGATTCTTTTGCGCCTTTCCCGTGCCCTCATCTAATTTCTTCAATTTAATTTATCAATGATGGAAGTGGTGGAAAATCCTTCCACAAGAGGGATGATAACAACCTCTCCGGCAAATTCTTTTCCAACAACATCATCAACGGCATAATCGCCTCCTTTTACCAACACATCGGGGCTGATCGTTTTTATCAATTCCAGAGGCGTATCGTCTGCATAAGCCACTACGTAGTCCACGCACTCCAATGCACTTAATACGATCATTCGGGAGAGCTCATCATTCACAGGCCGGGAGGATCCTTTTAACCTTTTAACTGAATCATCAGAATTTACTCCGACAATTAATACATCTCCCAACGCTTTTGCTTGCTGCAGACAAGAGATATGCCCCTGATGTAGTATATCAAAACAGCCATTGGTAAATACAATTTTAGCTTGAGTATCCTTTAGCCTCTTTACTATTTGCGTCACATCATCGGCCAATATAATTTTTTTATTATCCTTTCTTTTCCTGATATCGCCTTCCAGTTCCCAGTACAGGATCGGGGCTGTTCCTATCTTGCCCACCACGATCCCGGCAGCTTTATTCGACAGTGTGACAGCATCATGTAGCGAAAAGTCCGCTGCCAAAGCTGCCGCTAGGGTAGCAACAACAGTATCTCCGGCTCCGGAAACATCAAATACTTCCTTTGCAACCGTAGGTATGTGTACTGACATCTCTCGACCTATAAAAGACATTCCCTTTTCAGATCGGGTCACTAATAATGATTGTATATTGTATTTATTTAGAATGAACCGACCTGTCATACTAATGGGGTGATCCCTATTTTCAACTTCTTTCCCGTAAATTTCAGACAGTTCTTTTAGGTTTGGAGTCACAATGGTGGCATTCTCATATTTATGCCAATCAACTCCTTTGGGGTCTATTATGACAGGCTTATGATATTGAGTGGATAGTTTAATGGCATTTTTACATACCGATTCATTGCATACACCCTTCCCATAATCCGAAACGACTACGACATCCACTTCCGGAATGTGTTTTTCCATTGCCTGGATCAATAACATTTCTTCGTGGCGGGATAAAAAGTGGAATTCTTTTTCAAAATCAAGCCGCGCTATTTGCTGGTTATTCCCGAGAATCCTGATTTTTGTAGTAGTAGTTTCCAATGTCGGAAATAAAACACATTCGGCTTTTATATCGTCAAACATTCTCTTAATCAATATCCCGTTTTCATCGTTTCCGGTGAGTCCCAAAACAACAGGATTACACTCGATACCGATCAGATTGCGTGCAACATTGGCTGCACCTCCTAACACAGAATAGGTATTATTTATTCTGACAACCGGTACCGGAGCTTCGGGTGATATCCGTTTGACGTCACCCACATAATACTTATCAATCAGGATATCTCCGATGATCAGGATTCTTTTACCTCGAATTGTTTCAAGTTTCATTAAGACTGTCTTAATAATAAATTCGCCCAGTATAGCAATGAATTATCTTTCGTTACTAAAAAAGAGGGTACTCCTGCACCTTCACCGCATTCCAAATCCGACAATTTGTCTCCAAACAGATAAGAAGCTTCCACATCGACATGATATTTTTTTATCGCTTCAAGCACCATAAAAGGAGAAGGTTTACGACAAATGCAGTTATCTTCAGGAGCGTGTGTGCAGATAAAAAACTCTTCTATATGTATATTGTATTTTCCCAATTCGGCCTCTAATGCATTGTTAAACATTATTGCATCGGTTAATGAATAAAGGCCCCTGCCAATTCCTGATTGATTTGTAATCACTATCAACTTGAAACCATTCTTCTGGAATAATTGCAGAGCCTCTCCGACGCCTGGCAACAGTTCCAGGTCGGATAATTTATATACATAGCCGCGATCAACATTTATCGTTCCGTCTCTATCTAAAAAAACAGCCTTCTGAGTCATCTGAAATTTATGGTTCTTGTCTATAGAGTTCGTCCAGTAAATGATCTACTATTCCACATATAATATGGCCCAACATTATATGAATCTCCTGGACTCTTGCAGATTCATAAGAATCAATTAAAAGAAGGTTATCACTTACATCCTTACACTTACCTCCAGTCCTGCCTAAAAAGCCGATCGTCTTCATCTCCATATCCTTCGCCTTAAGCATGGCCTTATATACATTCTCAGAGTTACCACTCGTAGAAATCCCAATCAATATATCTCCCTTTATACCTAAAGCTTCAACCTGTCTGGAAAATATTTCATCAAAACTATAATCATTCCCTATGGAGGTAAGTATGGAACTATCGGTCGTAAGTGCAATAGCAGATAACCCCTTTCGTTCCTTTAGGAATCTACCGACTAACTCGGCTGCAATATGCTGGGCATCTGCCGCACTACCGCCATTTCCACATATAAGGATCTTATTGCCGGAACATATTGCACGAACAGCCAATTCTCCTACTTTTCCTATTTCGGCCAGCATTACACTGTTATTCAATAGTTTCTGCTTTAATTTTATTCCATTCTCTATTGACTCAATAATATATTTGTCCATACAAAACAAATTAGTCATGAAATGCAAATTTACGCATATTAATTCATTTTTCATCAGAGGAAGTGATCTCCTTTCTCTCAGACTTGACAGGCACCATAGCTATTGCCTGGGTTGTAGCTATTCTATCATTAACTTCCAATGTTTTCAACTACTAATATATAAAGTCAAGTTCAAACATCCTTCTTGAGAATCTTGTAATATACTATTTTCAATTTCAGCAGCTCGAAAATTCTATATCTTTAAATCTAATTATCTTCATACCTATCATAAAAAAGCACAATAATAATCCGCAAAGATATGCAAACAAAACAAAAAAAATAACGCAACGCGACACAAGAAAACAAAAGCAAAAGGGCACGTCACTACAAAGTCTTAATTATTAACTATATTTCTATTAATAAACTCTATAAATTTGCACGATATCACTAAATAAGCATCCATAAATTTTTCCTTAATAACTTAAAGTTTACTTATATTTCAATAAGAGATTGCAAGAAAGGAAAAATCATACAATATTTTTCATACCTTCGTTTCATATATGCCAAATAACTGATTGCTTTGCAATATAGATTTACAAAACCAACCACATTATTAAACATATACAATCTTCAAATACAAACAATTACTAATAAAAAAATTAAAATTTTATGAAAAAAATCTTTTTCTTTTAAGTGTTTTTTTATTTCTGTCTTTCATATCATGTAAGGAAGACAATTTAGTTGAAGACATAAATGGTGACACACTCATTAATGAATCTATTCCGCTGAGAAGCCTTGGCGACGGGCAATTTGACGTACTGGGACATGGATATGACATAACAGGGAAATATTTGGACGGATCCTCAACTAGGGCTTTGGTAATAGATGTTACATCTTTAAATAATCAAAACTTAATAACTTTCGGGAACTTTAACGAAACGACATTCTCTCATAGTTCAGGAACAGATATCGTAAAATTTAGTAATGACATGTCAGCGGAAATAGGATTAAGTTCCCCCGCATTTTCAGGAAGTCTTAATTTTAATTTCAAGAGTAGTTATAAGTTCGATTCAAAAAAATCATACGCATTTTATAGTCTCGAATATTTGAAAAAAAGATATGTAATTAGTGCATCCACACAAGATATAAAAGCTAATTTAACCACTAACTTTAAAAATCATCTAAACTCCATGAGCCCCACCCAAATTGTAGAGGTATATGGGACTCACATTCTGAAAAGCGTCTATGTAGGTGCAAGATTAGAAGCATATCTAGAAACAGAAGCTACAACTTCAGAGAAAGAAGAAGCTGTAAATGCTAAGTTAGCATATACATACAAACAACTTTTTAAGACAGATGTAAATTATTCTTATAATGAGTCTTTAGTGAATAAGACGCGGAATTCTAAGTTTTTTTATAAAACTGTAGGAGGAACATTTGAATTAGAGTCGGGAGAATTCATGGATGTAGATGGAACTAATATTAAATCTCCCAAATTAGATATGGTAAAATGGTCTCAGTCAATACAGAATGATACCCCCAGATTTATAAAGGTTGAACCAAATACACTTATACCAATATATGAACTAATAGATAATCCCTCCAAGAGGTCTGCTGTTGAAAGTTACGTAAAAAAATACATTGATGATGCCAAGCCTGAATCTGTGAATAATTATAGCCCCAGCGGTGGTGTAAGAAATATACCTTTGACCCTAAGCGAAAATCAAGGATGTGGAGTAGCAATTGCGGATATAAACAGAAATGGAATACCAGATCTTATCCTAATGGCCGTGGATAATCCTGCTAAGGATAATTATTATTACTATAAAATATTATTTGATATTGATGAATTTGGCAATTCGAACAGATATTCCGCTGAGATGAGATTAGGGAAAGTAGATAGCTATGAAAATCAAGGAGGATCTATTGCTGTTACAGATTTAAATAATAATGGAATATCTGATATTATTTTTGCTGCAGCAGATTATCCTAAAAATATAGCAAATCCTCTCTTTTATAAGGTTGCTTTTGATGTTGATTTAACCGGAAAACCAAAATACATTTCTGGGGGAAAATCACTTCCAGCTATGGGACACGACTATCAGGGCGTGGGAATAGATGTATATGATTTTAATAAGAATGGAAAACCAGATGTCATTTATATGGCATATGACAATCCTAAAGGAAGAAATACATTTAGGTATAGAATTGCTTATGATTTCGATGCCGACGGAATACCAAAAGGAGGAGTATCAGGGCAATACGATATAGATGGTATTGGAAATGAAGGGCAAGGTGCTGGTGTTGCGGTGGCCGATATAAATGGTAATGGAATCCCGGATATCCTATTTACAGCTTTAGACAATCCTAATGGTGAAAATAAATTCCAATACAAAATATTGTGGGATGTGAATAGTGCAGGCTATTCATATATTTCTCCAACCCACGTGGCACCAACATTTACTGGTATGAATATAGGACATGAGCACCAAGGTGGAGATTGTGCTATTTATGACATCAATAATGACGGAAAACTTGATATAGTATTCACAGCAATAGACAATCCTAAAGGTACAAATGCATGGGTATATATGACAGGTTTTGGTTTCACCAATTCTGGACTTATCCAATATTGGAGATAATCTTACTGCAAATAAAAATCTATATTTATCTTCCAAACTTATGCTATTTTTCTATAAACATTATGCATAATGATATTTCAGAACAACTAGTCAACTAAATATCAAACAAATATAAATACACATAGGGAACTGACAAAATATCAATTTGTTCTGTTCCCTAGTTTTTTAATTTTTAAAGAGAACTACAAACACTCGTTCCATACAACGAGATTTTTTATCCATCATCTCAATCTCAATGATTGTAAGCATTTTACCTCACCCTTCTTTCTTCATTCCAGTTTAGGGTATCCTATTTTTGTGGGAAAAAGGTCTATGTGGAACCAGAAACAATTTGAAGAGATTTATGCCCGTTACCAATCCAGCGGGTTACGGGTAAACGAGTTTTTTCGGAATGAATGTATTGTAACGTCCAGATTCTTTTACTGGCAAAGGAAGCTGCGCAATCAGATTGTCTTATCAGGACAATCTCCCGGATTTATATCTGTAGTTTTCGCCGGAGGCGGATCATAACCGCAAGGTCTAAAAACCTCCTATTATGAGATGATAAACTGTCAAAATCGAATCGGAAGAGAAATCGATCAAAAATGGGCGGCTTGAAACTGTTTTGAAAAACTATACATAAAGAGAAAGAGGGCGAATCAAAAATCTTATGTTGGTTAACTGTAGTATGATAATCACAAATGTAATAAACAATTCATGGAGGTCAGATGTTTTATAAAAATGTAAATACCATACATACAAAGACTATGCAAACGAAAAAAAAGAGAATAAGAATCAAGACAAAAATATTTGTACCGTTAGTCTTTATTATCGCCGTTCTTTTTATTACCTATTTTTTTCCCCGCCAAGGAAGTTTCAAGTATAACTTCAACGAAGGCAGGCCGTGGCAATACGGATTGCTCACCGCTCCGTTCGATTTCCCTGTGTATAAACCTGCTGCACAACTGAAAGCAGAGCAGGACAGTATCCTGGAATTTTATGAGCCTTATTTCCTGATTGATGAGGAGATACAAAATGGTGCCCTTGCTGAATTTGATGCGGATGCAAACCTGAAAGCCAGGCTTGCCGAACTTGCTCCCGAATATAAACTCTATATCCGAAATAAATTAAATGAGGTATATAATAACGGCATTATGCGTTCGGAAGATTATGACCGGATATACAAATCACGTACGCAGGCATTGCGAATAAAAAAAGGCAATGTGGCCGAGTCCAGAAAAGTGGAAACTTTCTTTACTATCCGTTCTGCTTATGAGAAAGTGCTGAATGATGTTCCATCAAGTATCGATGCCAATATCCTCAAAACCGCCAATATCAATGAATATATCCGGGAAAACGTATTGTATGATGCAACTACATCGGAGAAGGCTCAAAACGAATTCATTCAACAGGTCGACATAAGCCATGGCATGGTCCAAAGAGGGCAACGTATCATTGATCAGGGTGAGATTGTCGACTCACAGACATATAACATACTCTCCTCTCTGAAACGGGTAACGGAAGAGCGCAGTGGAGGTACCACAAGAAACAACTGGATGCTGCTGGGGCAGTTTATGCTTATATTGTTCATATTCGGCTCATTTTATACTTTTCTTCTCTATTTCCGGCCGACAGAATACCGGAACCGGAAACATGTGGTTTTCATGGTGTTGCTGATAGCATTTTTTGTACTGCTCACAGCTATTACCGTTAGATTTGAACTTTTCAGTATTTATATCATCCCTTACGCCATCGTCACCATTCTTATCCGCACCTTTATTGACTCACGCACGGCATTATTTGCCAGCCTTACCACCATCCTTATGAGTTCGCTTATGGTACCGTTTCCTTTCGAATTCATCGTCATCCAGATCTCGGTAGCCATGGTATCCATATTTATGTTGAAAGAGTTGTCGGAACGTTCGCAGCTAATCAAAAGTTCGTTCTTTATCCTGCTCACCTATATTGTGGTTTATATCGGATTGGAATTGTATCAGGAAGGAAATGTGAAAGAGATCCACTGGGTGGTACTGGTCTATTTCCTTATCAACTTCATCTTTATTATGTTCTCCTATTCGCTGGTTTATCTGGTGGAAAGATCATTCGGATTTATTTCCGGTGTTTCATTAGTTGAACTCTCCAATATCAACAAGCCGCTATTGAAAGAACTGTCTGAAAAAGCGCCCGGTACTTTCCAGCACTCATTACAGGTGTCCAATCTGGCAATGGCGGCAGCGGCAAAGTTAGGAGCGAATGCATCCTTAATAAGAACAGGAGCACTGTACCACGACATTGGGAAAATGGCCAATCCTGCCTTCTTTACGGAAAATCAGGCACCCGGTATGAATCCTCATGCGGGATTACCTTTCGAAGAGAGTGCACGCATTATCATCAATCACGTGAAGGACGGAGTGAAGATCGCACAAAAGTATAATGTCCCGCAGCAGATTGTCGATTTTATCGAGACCCACCACGGGACAAGTATGCCCAGGTATTTTTATATCTCCTGGAAAAATGCCAATCCTGGCAAAGAGGCTAATGAGGCAGATTTTCGTTATCCGGGACCCAATCCGTTTTCAAAAGAGACTGCCATTATGATGATGGCCGATGCGGTAGAGGCCTCATCGCGCAGCCTGCCTGAATATACGGAAGAATCACTCCGTAACCTGGTTGACAAAATTATAGACGCCCAGGTGGCCGAAGGTTATTTCAAATCGGCACCTATCACTTTTAAAGATATACAGACTGTGAAAGATGTTTTCGTGGAAAAACTTGTCACGATGTACCATTCACGAATTGCCTATCCCGAATTAAAACGGCCGGAGCAGTAATAAGAATTATTCCCATTCGATGGTTGCGGGGGGTTTCGATGAAATATCGTACACAACGCGGTTGACCCCTTTCACCTTGTTAATGATCTCATTCGATACTTTCGCCAGAAATTCGTAAGGCAGATGTGCCCAATCGGCCGTCATGGCATCTGTCGATGTCACGGCTCGCAATGCGACCGTATTTTCATAGGTGCGCTCATCCCCCATCACACCGACCGACTGCACCGGCAACAAAATAGCTCCTGCCTGCCATACCTTATCATACAATCCGGCTGAGCGGAGATTTGATATAAATATATCGTCGGCATCCTGTGCTATACGCACCTTTTCAGGGGTAATATCTCCCAGGATACGGATGCCCAATCCCGGTCCGGGAAACGGATGGCGATGGATCAGGTGAGGTTGCATACCCAGTTCTAAGCCTATCTTGCGCACTTCATCCTTGAACAAAAGCTTCAATGGTTCACACAATTTCAGGTGCATCTTCTCAGGTAATCCCCCTACGTTATGGTGACTTTTAATGGTAACACCGGTAATAGAGAGCGACTCGATGATATCGGGATAGATGGTACCCTGTGCCAGCCATTTGATATCTTCCAGTTTATGGGCTTCCCTATCAAACACATCGATAAATCCTTTCCCTATAATCTTACGTTTACGCTCCGGGTCAGTCACGCCTTCCAGTTCTTTGTAGAAATAGGTTTTTGCATCTACCCCGATTACGTTCAATCCCAGATGTTCGTAGTTCTCCAATACGGTCTCGAACTCATTCTTACGTAACAGGCCGTGATCCACAAAAATACAGGTAAGATTCCTGCCAATGGCTTTGTTGAGCAACACTGCCGTGACCGACGAATCCACACCTCCCGAAAGGGCAAGGATCACTTTGTCGTCACCCAACTGCTCCTTTAATTCCTGTACGGTGGTTTCAATGAATGAGGCAGGTGTCCAGTCCTTCTTCACGCCGCAAACAGCGAGAAAATTATCCAATATTTCCGTTCCGCGTTCCGTGTGAAACACCTCGGGATGAAACTGCACCCCCCAGGTTTTTTCATTATCTACCCTGTAAGCGGCCAAAGCTACGTCATCGGTTGAGGCAATCACCCGGAAGCTGTCCGGTATACGAACAATTGTATCTCCGTGCGACATCCATACCTGATTCTCCTGAATAATGAATCCCAGCAAAGGATCATTTTTATCTGTAACGCGTAAACGGGCACGCCCGTACTCACGGCTATCACTCTTCTCCACAGCTCCTCCAGCCGATTGCGCCATTAATTGCGCACCGTAGCAAATACCCAATACAGGGTATTGGTCGCGAATCTCATTTAAATCGGTTTTGAAAGCTTCGGTGTCATTCACCGAGAAAGGACTCCCGGAAAGGATCACTCCCTTTACCGAGTCATCCCCGAAAGGGAATTTATTGTAAGGCACTATTTCGCAGTAGGTGTTCAATTCTCTCACGCGGCGACCTATCAGCTGCGTAGTTTGCGAACCGAAATCGAGGATGATAATTTTTTCGTGCATATCGTATAACCGGGTTGGAACGCCGACAGAGGGGCGTCAATTCAAAAATAGAAGTTTTCAGGATGCAAAGATAAGAAAAGAGCATGGAAAAACGGCAAAATTCGAATGAATTGAATAGGTGTTAGTGAGTGAGGCCAGTCAATACGAAAGATATAGAGAATGTTCGACAGGATAAACAAACGTTAAATTGATTCCATAGGAATTGTCATTCGACTGAAAAGGTTATATTTGTGGATAGAAATAGAGAAAACGATAAACCATTGAAATAATGAGTACTGCCGAATTAAAAATAGATTTAATAAACCGCATTGCCAGCACAGATGAACCCGGCATCATAGAGGAGCTTCGCAAAGTACTCGATTTTGAGCTTGAGAAAGAGACATACCAACTAACTACAGAACAAGAGCAAAGAATTAGTGAAGCAAAGGCCGAATATCTCGCAGGGCATATCTTGCCGGAACAGCAGGCAAATGAAATAATTGAGCGATGGTTACGCGAAAAATAGTTTGGACTCAAAAAGCTAATCAGGAGCGAAAAGAGATTTTGGCTTATTGAATAGAACGGAATCAGTCTAAAGCTTACAGTATAAAACTGAATAAATTAATAAAGGAAACGCTGCGATTAGCTGCCCAATATCCTAATACGGGGAGAAAAACTACGCTAAAAAATGTGAGGGTAAAGATTGTTCGTGATTATCTGTTATTCTACGAAATAAATGAAACAACTCTTGTTGTCTTAACAATATGGGACAGCAGGCGGGATGAAAAGACATTGAATATAAAATAATTTTTATTTCAGGACAACTCAAAAACGTGTAATCCAATTCAAAAAGGGGTTGCACATTTTTTTTACTTGTCGGTTGATAACGAATTATCCAACAAAAAACATTAAACGACAAGCATTATAAAGCATAAATTCATTTCACAATAAATATTTATTGTTTTTCGATATATTTTTATTGTTATGTCAAATTAATATTCTATCTTTGCCGTGTCAATCTTTTAAAATATACCGAACATGAAACGAGTTTCTGGTAAAAATTCACTTGCACTTCTTTGTATTCTGGCAGGTATTGTCTATTTGCTGATCTTGGTTCCTACTGTCATTGAAGGTGTGGAAGGAGGCATTCAGGGGGCGAAAGAGGGATTTAAATCATCTCCGAAAACAATGGATGAAGATCTTTACAACGACTTCTATTCAGAGTCATACTTTTTAAGACTGAAAATAAAAGACAAGAAGAATTATTATCCCGATTCGATTTTAAATACCACAACCAATGAAATCCTTCCGGCCAGATTTGGAACCGTCCATGTGTTCTATCAATTCAAAGAAAGCCAACCATTATGGAGTATTCTTTTTCTGATGTTCCTAATGTTTGCAGCCTTACCGGTTATGGCTTTACTGGTCTTTATCCCTGTCCTTTTTTACAGGTTGATCTTCTCTTTATACCGAAATCATGTTTTCACAACAGAAAACGTAAAAAGAATACAAAGAATAGGTCTTTTCTGTATTATCGTATATGCCTATTTCTTTTTGTTTGGGCTACACCTGTATATTCAGGCAAAGACCGCCATAGATTTGGAGAAATATAAAATAGCTTTTCCAGAGTTGGCAAATGAAATGTTACTATTCGGAGTAGTCGCACTGATTGTCGCGGCCGTAATGAAACGCGCCATCGCGATAAAGGAAGAACAGGAGCTCACTATTTAATTAAGACAGATATGGAAATAAAGCATTACAAAAGGATCAGCAACCTAATCGGATTTTTATTGGGAATATTCATTCTCAAAGATATATTGGATTATCCTTTTCTACTCACCAATGTACCTGAAAATTCTACAAACAATCTTATTCCCCAGAGTGTTTTTATACTTGGGTCGGTATTTCTTATTGCCTTTTATGTTACAATTTTACAAAATATAAAAAAGAAAGGCGTTTTTATTCGCAGAAATGAGATAACCTTCCGCTATTTTGGTTTTATCATCCTTTTCCTGGGACTTTTATCTGACATACTTTTTAGTTACTTTACAGGTGATCGACCTTCAGGGGCACGCATTCTTGCTATTCTTGGCGGAACACTTGTTTTTGTGTCCTATATTTTTAAGATCGGTATAAAAATGCAGGAAGAACAAGAATTAACTATCTAGAAAAAGACTTATGCCTATTATTATAAACTTAGACGTGGAAATGGCCAAGAAAAAAATCTCCCTGAACGAGTTATCGGAACGGGTGGGAATCACTCCGGCCAATCTTTCTATCCTGAAAACGGGGAAAGCCAAAGCCATCCGTTTCAGTACGCTGGAAGCCATCTGTAAAGAGTTGAACTGCCAGCCGGGAGATATTATGGAGTGGAGAGATGAATAATTTTAGCGAAAGAATAATCTTTTAAAACATACACAAATGAAACACTTAGAACGTGCTTTACAAGGCAAAAACGGTATCGGCCGGTACATTTTAATGGCCGTAATTGTAATGGTTGTAGCACAAATAGCTGCTATTCCCTTGTTTTTGATAATGCTTCCTGCTATCCTGTCGAACGGGGGAAATATCAGTGACCTCTCGGCCGCCATTCAAAATCCATCCGACTACGGTATTTCATCTAATCTTTTTCTACTGGTGATGCTGGTTACCTTCGCTATCACATATTTTCTGTTTGCCGTACTGGTAAAACCGCTACACGGGCGTACGGTGCGCGAGACCATCAACGGCCGGAAGCAGATACGCTGGGACCGTATCCGGATGGGAATCATCGTCTGGGGGATCATCATTCTCGCAGATACTGCCATCAGCCTGTTAGTCTCTTCACCAGGTGAATATGAATTCCGGTTCAATGCAGGCGCTTTTCTCCCGCTACTACTGATCCTTCTTCTTGTAATGCCTTTCCAGACAAGTATCGAAGAACTTCTATTCCGCGGTTATCTGGCACAAGGTGTGGCACGATGGACTAAAAGCCGCTGGTGGGCACTGATCATCCCTTCTGTACTGTTTGCTCTGATGCACCTCGCTAATCCGGAAGTAAAAGAGTATGGCTTCTGGCTCTCTATGCCACAGTATCTTATCATGGGGTTGATGCTGGGGCTCATCTCCATCCTCGATGATGGCATTGAACTGGCTCTCGGCATTCATTTCATTAACAATGCACTCACCGCCCTGCTTGTCACACACGAAGCATCGGCATTACAGACCGATGCTTTGTTTCTGTTACACGATCTCGATCCCGTAGCAAGTCTTATCTCCATTTCAGTCGCTAGTATATTAGTGATTTTAATTCTGCAACGGATCTATAAATGGGATTTTGGCATTATGAACAGAAAAGTTGCAGCTGTACCGCCCCCTCCCCCACCTGTAGAGGTTGAGACGATTGGACAAAGCCCGGCAACCTAAATTATCTCGCTGAATATGGAGCAAAAATGAAACAAATTATTATCTTTGAAGATTAGTTTGTAACGCTGTATGAAACGAAATAACTTTTTTTCTATCTGTATATTGATGTTTTTTTGCTTTTGTGCAAAAGCGCAAACGCTTGACGATGCCAAGAGCTGGTATCTGGAAGGCCGTTATGCCGAAGCGTTACCCGTTTTTCAGACAGAATATCTCAATAATCCCAATAATGCGTCTATCAATCAATGGCTGGGTGTAAGCCTCTATGAAACCGGAAGAATACTCGAAGCACAAAAGTACCTCGAATTTGCCTCCGGACGGAAAATTACCGATGCCTACATTTACCTGGGTGAACTTTACGCAAAATTGTATCGTTTTGAAGATGCCGAAAAAGAGTTCGACAAATACCAACGGGCCAAACGCAGAGATAGCGAGGCATTGGAGATACTGGATCAGAAACGGGCAAATGCGGAAAGGCTGCAAAGAGCTGTCAACCGCACGGAAGATCTGCAGATCATCGACAGTCTGGTGATTTTGAAGTCAGATTTTCTGTCGGCTTATAACCTGAGCGCCTCATCAGGTTCAATAATGCCTGTACAGGAGTTCTTTTCCGGCCGGTCAACGACGGATGAAACACTCTATATGAATGAGCGGCAGGACAAGATATACTATTCCGAAGGTGATGCAACAACCGGCACCAATCTCTATACGATGGACAAATTGCTCGAGACCTTTGGAAATGAAAAGAGATTGCCGGAAACCATCAATAAAGAGGGCAGCCAGGCATTTCCATTCGTGTTGAGTGACGGGATGACTCTCTATTTTGCCTCTACAGGTGAATCTTCCTTCGGCGGATATGATCTGTTCGTCACCCGCTATAATCTTGCTTCGGACTCATATCTCAATCCCAATCAGTTGAATATGCCCTTTAATTCGCCTTTTAACGATTACATGTTAGCGATTGATGAAGAGAAAGGTATCGGGTGGTTTGCGTCCGACCGGTTTCAACCGGCCGACTCGGTATGTATATATACCTTTATCCCGAACCCACAGGTGCAACTGGTCGAAAGTGAGGATGCCGGTTATCTGGCACGGAGAGCACGGATCTCTTCCATTGCCGACACATGGAAGGAAGGCGCAGACTATGGACCGCTTCGTTCACTGGCACAGCAAAAGACAGTCTCAAGGCAAGAAACAGCAGGTGATTTTACATTTGTGATCAATGATCGGACAACTTACCATACCCTGTCGGATTTCAGGAATGATCAAGCCAGGTCGTTCTTTTCTCAGGCGTTGGGTTATGAAAAACAGTTACAGGCGCTGAATGAAGAACTCTCACAAAAAAGAGACCAGTATGCCGGTGGAGCAATAAGCGACGCTCTTGCAGCATCGATCCTCAGCCTGGAAAAAGAAAGCGAATCTATTTTCAGGGAAATGGAAAGACTCAAAATGCAAGCAAGAAATGAAGAAATACGCACTCAGTTTAATCAATAGTAACCGTATATGACATTCGATCTGATCATCATCATCGCCGTGATCCTGTTGGGAGTAGTGTTCATGCTCATTGAGATCTTCCTGCTCCCCGGGATCAGTATTGCAGGTATTGCCGGTGCTATTTTCCTGATAGGAGGAATAATATATGCCTATATCTTTCAGGGTAGTACCGTAGGGAATATTACACTCGCAGGAACAGCCGTGCTGCTTGGCGGAAGTTTTTTCTGGCTGCTGAAATCAAAGTCATTACGAAAAATCTCTTTAGATACAAACATCGAAGGGAAAGTGGATACCTCCTATTTGCAGAAAATTGGCGTTGGTGACAGTGGCGTAACGCTTTCCCGCTTGAATCCCATCGGGCAGGTATTGATCAACGATGTGGAAGTAGAAGGTAAATCATTCGACGGGGAGTTTCTTGACGAAGACACTGAAATAGAAGTGGTAAAGGTGGAAACCTACAATGTGCTGGTAAAGAAAAAAGAAGCTGTTTCACCCGGAGAGGAGCAAAAAATAATTTAATATAAAACATCAAAACAAATTTATTATGACAGTTTTATCATTCCCACTGATTATTACGATTGCCGTAATCATCATCTTTTTATTGATATTCTTTCATTACGTTCCCTTTTTCCTGTGGATAAACGCATTATCGGCAGGGGTACGCATCTCGCTCGTGCAACTCTTCCTGATGCGTCTGCGCCGCGTACCACCCCACACCATCGTTTACGCGATGATTGAGGCCCACAAGGCCGGACTGAAGATGGTTACCCGCGATAATCTGGAAGCGCACTATCTTGCCGGAGGACACGTGGAAAAAGTGGTGCATGCATTAGTATCCGCTTCCAAAGCAAATATCGACCTTACTTTTCAAATGGCCACAGCCATCGACCTGGCCGGTCGCGATGTACTGGAAGCCGTCAGGATGTCTGTGAACCCGAAAGTGATCGATACACCTCCAGTTTCTGCCGTAGCTATTGATGGTATCCAGTTGATCGCCAAGGCCCGGGTGACGGTACGTGCCAATATCAAACGATTAGTGGGTGGTGCCGGTGAAGAAACTATTCTTGCCCGTGTAGGGGAAGGGATCGTCTCCTCCATCGGTTCGGCAGTATCGCACAAATCGGTACTCGAAAACCCTGACTCAATCTCCAAGCTGGTATTGAAAAAGGGATTGGATGCAGGAACAGCATTTGAAATTCTCTCTATCGATATCGCCGACATCGATATAGGAAAAAATATTGGTGCTGTATTGCAGATGGATCAGGCACAGGCCGACAAGAATATTGCACAGGCACGCGCTGAGGAACGGCGGGCCATGGCTATTGCCTTAGAGCAGGAGATGAAGGCCAAAGCCCAGGAAGCCCGCGCCAAAGTGATTGAGGCTGAAGCAGAAGTTCCGATCGCCATGGCCGAAGCATTCCGTAACGGAAATCTCGGTATTATGGACTATTACCGGATGGAAAATATCAAGGCTGATACGGATATGAGGGACTCTATTGCCAAACCGCAGGGCGGTGGAAATAAAAAATAATTATCACAGACAATACATATTATGAGAATCATACCTGAATCGGAATTGATCATCAACTCCGACGGAAGTGCCTTTCATCTTCATATTCGACCGGAGCACCTTTCGGACAAGATTGTAATGATGGGAGATCCTGATCGTGTAACGATGACAGCCTCATTTTTTGACAGCATTGAATGCGATGTACGCAGCCGCGAATTCCATACCGTCACCGGAACGTATAAAGGGAAACGGATTACTGCGCTCTCGCACGGCATCGGCACGGACAATATAGATATCGTGCTCACAGAGTTGGATGCACTGGCCAATATCGACTTCAATACGCGATTAGTCAAAGAGGAACTCAAACAACTGACCATGGTGCGGGTAGGCACATCAGGAGGTATGCAGCCGCATTGCCCTGTAGGTTCTTACGTGGTATCGGAAAAATCAATCGGTTTCGACGGACTTATCCATTATTATGGCGGTTCCGAATCGATCCGCGAAAAGGATTTCGAAGAGGCTTTCCAAAGAGAGGTGGGCTGGTCACCATACCACTGTTCTCCCTACGTGGTGAGTGCCGACGAAGAACTTGTCGACCGTATAGGTTACGATATGATCCGTGGGGTTACCATCTCCGCCATCGGTTTTTACGGCCCCCAGGGAAGGCATGTACGACTGCCGCTGGCCGATCCCAACCTGAATGCTAAAATTGAATCGTTCCGTTTCGGGGAGCATTCCATCACCAATTACGAAATGGAAAGTTCTGCTATCGCGGGATTAGGGAAGTTGATGGGACACAAGGCGATGACTGTCTGCGCTATAATTGCCAACCGTGTGGCCCTGAAGTCGAATGCCGACTATAAAGGCTCCATAGAAGATCTTTTGCAAATAGTACTGGACAGGATTTAAGATTTCAAATTCAAGATTCAAGATTCAAAATTCGGGGTACTCCTATCAATTAGTAATTGGTAATTAGTAATTGGTAATTAGTAATTGGTAATTTATAATTAAAATCATATGAAAAAACTATTCACATTATTGCTTCTTGCAGCTACTTTGGTTGCCTATGCACAGCAAAACCCTCCTCTCCCTGTAGATCCGAAGGTGAGGACCGGAAAACTTGAAAACGGACTCACCTATTATATCCGGCAAAATAACCTTCCCGAAAACAGGGCCGATTTCTACATTGCACAGAAAGTGGGATCCATGCAGGAGGAAGATAATCAGGCCGGTCTGGCTCACTTCCTGGAGCACATGGCATTTAACGGGACGACCAATTTCCCCGGAAAAAGCATGCTGAACTATCTGCAGGACAATGGAATTAAGTTCGGCACTAACATCAACGCCTATACCTCTTTCGATGAAACGGTTTATTATATATCCAATATCCCGACAACCAATAAGAACCTGGTAGACTCGGCTCTTCTTGTGCTTCATGACTGGTCGAACGCCATTGCCCTTGAAGAGGAAGAGCTCGAAAACGAACGGGGTGTGATCCGGGAAGAGTGGCGTACCCGCGGTGGTGCACAACAACGGTTATGGGATCAATTGCTCCCTAAAATGTATCCCGACAGCAAATATGCCAACCGCATGCCTATCGGAAGCATCGATGTGATCAATAATTTTAAACCGGAAGAGATCAGGGCCTACTACCATAAATGGTATCGTCCCGACCTGCAGGGAATCATTGTTGTGGGTGATATTGATGTGGATGAGATGGAGCAAAAGATAAAGGAACTGTTCTCGCCTATCCAACTCGATGAAGAAAGGGCAGAACGGGAATACTATCCTGTTCCTGATAACAAGGATCCCATCGTAGCCATTGCTACCGACAAGGAAGCCCGTAATACACAGATAATGCTGTTTTACAAGCACGATACGATGCCCGACGAGTTCAGGAATACCCAGATGGGGTATATCACAGAATATATATTAAATGCCGCTGCTGCTATGATGAACCAGCGGTTTGCCGAAATCATACAGAAACCCGATGCACCTTTCACTTCCGCATTTGCGTATAACGACGATTACTTCGTGGCCAAAACAAAAGACGCCTGGACCGTAGTGGCAGGAAGCGCCGAAGACAAGATAGAGAGTGCACTGGCAGCTATGGTACGTGAGACGGAAAGAGTAAAACAGCACGGATTCACCGCATCGGAATATGAGGTGGCACGCACCAACATCCTCAAAGGATATGAAGATGCGTATAACAACCGGGATAAGCAGAGGAACTCTTCCTATTCACAGGAATATGTACGTGCGTTTACCGACGGAGAACCTATTCCGGGCATTGAGTTCGAATATCAGTTCCTCCAGGCGGTGGTACCCAACATTCCGGTAGAGGCGATCAACCAGACTATTCAACAGCTGATTGGTGATGAAAACATAGTCATTGCCGTTACCGGTCCTGAAAAAGAAGGATTGGGATATCCTGCTGAAGACGTATTGCTTAACGTACTGGCATCGGTACAGGCTGAAACTATCGAGCCTTATGCCGAAGAGGTGATTGATGAGCCGTTGGTGGCCACGCCTCCCACTCCGGGCAAGATCATAAAAGCAGAAAAGGATGAGGCGATGGATGCTACGGTGTGGACACTGGAAAACGGGATAAAGGTGATCCTGAAAAATACCGACTTCAAAGACGACCAGATCGTAATGACCGGTACAAGTGCCGGCGGATACTCCCATTATGGGGCACAGGATCCGGTTAACAGCAGGCTGATGAGTAATGTGGCTACACTGGGAGGAGTGGGTAATTTCAGCGCAACCGATCTACCCAAAGTACTGGCCGGAAAGACAGCATCCGCGCATCCGGGTATCAGCCTCACCACACAGGATTTCAACGGTTCTTCTTCCATCAGGGATTTCGAAACTATGCTGCAATTGGTTTATCTCTATTTCACTGCTCCACGACAGGATAACGACGCTTTCCAATCATTCATCCAACGTATGGAGACGCAGTTGAAAAACCAGGAAGCCGAACCAATGGTAGCGTTCAGCGACTCTGTGTCGAGTGCGTTGTATGGAGATAATCCATTGACAAAGAGAATAAAGGCCGATGATCTAAAAAAGGTCAATTACAACCGTATCATGGAGATGTATGCCGAACGGTTCTCCAATCCCGGCAGTTTTGTGTTCACATTCGTGGGTAACATCGATGAGGAAAAGGTTCGTCCCGTAGTAGAACAGTATCTGGCTTCATTACCGGGAAAGGCCGGGAAAGGTGAATTTGCAAAAATACCCATGGACTTCCAGGAAGGAAGCTTTGAAAATATTTTCCAACGGGAGATGCAAAATCCCAAAGCTTCGGTATTCAACACAATAACGGGAAAAACAACCCGGGAGATGAAGAACCGGATACTGATGAGTATGTTCGACCAGATCCTCGATATCATCTACACCGAGAAAGTCCGTGAAGAGGAAGGGGGTACTTACGGCGTATACGCAGGAGGTTCTATCTCCCGTTATCCGGAGGGGCAAACCATCTTGCAGATCATGTTCGACACCGATCCGGAGAGAATGGAACATCTCAATCAAATTGTTTTAAACGTACTAAAGGAGTTTGCGGCAGATGGCCCGCGTGATAGCGATTTTGCCAAGGTAAAAGAGTATATGAACAAGAGTTACAACGAAAATCTGAAAGAGAACAGTTACTGGCTGAATATTCTCGACAACAAATATTTTTACGGCGAAGATAATCACACTCAATATATTGAAACTGTAAATGCCATCACAAAGGATGATCTTCGGAGTTTCGCCAAAGCACTGCTCGATCAGGGTAACCTGAAAACAATAGTGATGATGCCGAAAATAACGGAATGATCCTATATCCATAGGATTATCATACTAAAAAAACAGGAGGAAGTCTTATCGGTTTTCCTCCTGTTTTTTTATATTATTCCCTTCCCTGGTGGGGAAGTTCATTTATCACCCAAACGGTTCGCCGCAGCAAAGCCCTCTTACATCCGTCAGAATGACGGGTAACCAGGGTTCTGTACCAAGTTCGGATTGACCTGCCATGCATCCTGTGAGATAGGATAGAGTTTGAGATGCTCACCCGTAGCCCGCTCACAATTGGAAGCCGTCCACATGGTCTGTTCAAATTCACCGAAACGGATATCATCCTGCCTCGACCATCCTTCCCATGCCAGTTCAAGTCTTCTCTCCAAAAGAACCTCCGGAAGCCCTACCGTTTCATAATTGTGCTCTGCACTGCCATAGCCGCGTTGGCGTACATCGTTCACCCATTGCGCAGCATCCGTGGCGCTTCCCCCGGAACGCAACAACGCTTCGGCTTTCATCAGATAGACATCGGCCAGGCGGAAGATATGGAAATCGTTTTCCATTGCGTTCACCAGATCCGACGCATAGGGCCACTTAAGGCAGCGCGCGCCGTCGTGCTGGTTCACAGCTCCCCACGGTGTGCCGTCGTATTCGGTACCGGGAATCATGGTGACAGCCACGGTATGATCCAATTCGTACCCATGGTCGGTGATAATGATCTCGCCGGTAGTCCGGTCATATTGCTTTCCGATCAGGAACGAACCTTCGTAACGGAGATCTTCGGGATCGAAAAGCTCCACATATTCGGGTTGTGCACAAATGCCGTTCCAGGCCGAAAAACTGCCGCCCAGCGACAACTGGTCTTTATAATGCAACGTCCGGTTCATCATTTGGTTCTGGTTTTCGGTATCCGTTTTTGAGAAAGCTACGGCGAAAATTGCTTCGCGCGAGTTGTCGTTGGTTAACGAAAAATTATCCTTCCACACCGGTTCGAGAATATAGTCCATTCCCAATACCAGATCGCAATAATCTATCACTTCCTTATAGGCATCGCCGGCGTAAGTAACCTCCCACGCTGCGGCGTTGAGCAGTAATTTGGCCAGCAGTGTGTATGCGGCGCCTTTCGTGAATCTTGCATAAGAAGAAGCATCGGGACAGTCGGGAGCGATCTCTTTCAACTCGCTTATGAGCCAGTCGAAGACCACCTGTCGGGACTGGTTCGCGGGCAACACCTTGTCGGTGGGAGAATAGTCGGTAACCAACGGGACATTTCCGAAATAATCGATCCAGGTATAATACCAGAAAGCCCTTACACCCCGGACTTCCGCCATCTTAACTTTTTTCACGTCATCAGAAATCACATCGGTGTGTTCGATAATGTAAATAGTGGCATTACACTTTCCGATACTGTTGGCGGCATTGCTCCACCCGTCTTTCACCTGGCTGGTTTGCGCCGTCCAGGTATGCATGAACAGTTCGCGGTATTGCCCGCCATCGTACCAATCGCCGCCGAGGCGGGTAGGCGTAACAGCCATCGATCCGGCACATTCCGACAAATAGAGATAATTGCTTGGCCAATAGGTTCTCAACGAATTATACACATCGCCGATAATGGCGTTGAGTTGTTGTTCGGTTTCCGGAAAATCACCGGCAAGCTGGTCGTACACCACTTCGTCGAGGTTCGTGCAGGCAAATGAAGATATCAGTAGTAAGATCCCCGACAGGAGGGATAATATGGTTGTCTTTTTGTTCATAATTTCATGTTTTAGGATAAATGGTACATATTAAAATGTCAGATTCACACCAAAGGTAAAAGAACGTGCCTTGGGCATATAGTTACGCGGCTCAATGCCGGGTGAAAGGCCGGCGCCGCTGTCGGTGGCTTCGCCGCGGAAGAGTTCCACTTCGGGGTCAAGCCCTTTGTAACCGGTAATGACAAACAGGTTTTGTCCGGCCAGGTACACGCGTGCTTTTTCGAGCCAGCCAATTGATTGGGTATTGAACGTGTATCCGACAGCCATATTATCAAGCCGTATATGTGATGCATCCTCCAGATAGAAAGACGTTACACGCGAGTTTTCACTTAAGGTAGTTACCAGTTCGTCGTTCAGGGCATTGGCTCCGCTTATATAGGTATTGTTTCCATACGCCGCACGGGGGTTATTCAGTGCTTTATTTCCGACGGTACCCCTGAAAAAAATACTGGCATCCCAGTTTTTCCAGGTGAACGCATTATTCCAGCCGAAGGTCAGGTCGGGTTGCGAATCACCCACATAGGTGCGGTCGTCATCGGTAATTTGTCCGTCATCATTGATATCTTCGATAATATACTTACCGTCTTCGGTCAGACCGGTACATTTCAACATATAGAATTGTCCTATGGGATATCCCACCTCCACCACATGCGAGGTAACGCCCGATGCACCACGTATCCACGGGTCGCCCGTATAGATGCGTCCGGTCGAATACAATTCGTTGGAAAGTTTGGTGACTTTGTTTTTATTGTGTGCAAGGTTGACGGAAGTCGTATAGGTAAATCTCCTGTTTTTCACCACATCGATATTCAGCAGTAGTTCGATTCCCTGATTACTCATATCTCCCACGTTTGCCTGGATTTCATTGTAAACATAGGTAGGTGTAGACACATCATAGGTATATAGCATGTCGGATGTCTGCTTGTCATACCATTCGATGGTACCGCTGAGGCGGTTGTTGAACAATGAAAAATCAAACCCTATATTCAACATGGCGGTTGACTCCCACTTGAGGTCGGGATTGGCATTCTGCGATATCTTATAAGCGATCAGTTGCGCACCGTTACTATAATAGGTCCCGGCGGCCGAATAGAGTTCGAGGGATTTATAGGGCTGCAACCCATCCTGGTTACCCGTAACTCCGTATCCGACACGGAACTTCAGGTCGTTCACCCAGCTGACATCTTTCATAAACGACTCCTGTGAAATGCCCCAGGCGGCCGATGCCGAGGGGAATGTCCCCCATTTATGGTTTTGCCCGAATTTGGACGACCCGTCCCTGCGGACCGTGGCGGTCACCATATAACGGTCCTGATAGCTGTAATGCGCACGCCCGAAAAACGAGATCAGTTTGTAGGCATTTTTACTGGAAGTGACCTCCCCTATTTTCAAAGAGTTCCCTGACTGGATATTGTCGGCTCCCATGGAACTGACGATAAAGTCGGTCGCTTGGGAGCGCTGGCCCGAGTAGATGTTATTCTCCCACGAATAACCGATAATAGCATCGAGTTTATGGGAATCATTACCGCCAAAGTTCGATTGATAATTAGCAGTCCATTCCATCAGCTCACGATCCCATTTGCGCGCCTGGCGGATAGCAAGGCCGTTATTACCTTGTCCGCGTGAGTTGCGGGGATCCTGCCATTCGCTGTAGTCATTACTGAAACGGCTTTTGTAGAGTGATGCCTTTACATTGAGGCCTTCGGCAATATCGAACTGGAGATCTCCCGCTCCGTAAAAATAGTTGCTACTCGCTTTCCGGTAATTCTGATCCTGGTTTTGCACGGGGTTTCCCTGATCGTAATTATTGTTGGCCCCGGTAAAATACGACCCGTCCTCGTTATAGACCGGAAAAACCGGCGGCATGTTATAAGCGAGAATGAAATCATCGGCAAAAGGAAAGCGCATATCCGACAAATTACCCGAACCGGTAAGTCCTACACGCAAACGGTCATCAATGGCGCGCTGCTGGAACTGGAAACGGAATGAATGGCGTTTCATATAATTGTCGCGAGCGATACCGGTCCGATCCAGATAAGTATATGAAGCGCGGTAATTGTGTTTGGAACCTCCACCCGACAAAGAAAGGGAATGGTTGGTGGATATTCCCGTACGAAGCATTTCCCCGAACCAATCGGTATCGGCCGTGTATGAATCGTAGTTGCTGATATCGTTATCCAGTTCCCTGTTAGTCGCACGCCATTGTGCTGCGTTCATCATATCGGGTTTATTGGCAACAACATCCATCGACACATAGCCGTCGTATTGCATAAGGTTCTTGGCTCCCGATCCGCGCTTGGTAGTGATGAGAATGACCCCTCCCGCGGCACGCGATCCGTAAATAGCTGCCGATGAAGCGTCTTTGAGCACCGAGATCGACTCGATGTCGGAAGGAGATACGGTGGACATGTCTCCACCGGGTATGCCGTCGATCACGATCATCGGTCCCTGGTCGTTCTGCAAGGTAGAGGTTCCGCGCAGGCGTATCTGCGAACTGCGTGTCACATCGCCCGAACCTGAAGTGATGATTAATCCGGCTACTTTCCCCTGTAACAAGTCGGAGGCATCACGGTTAATACCTTTATTAAAGTGCTCTTCCGATACATTAGCGATGGAACCGGTGATTTCGCGGCGTGTCTGCGTACCGTAACCGACGACCACCACTTCCTCAAGCAACTCGGTATCTTCCTCAAGCACAATATCAAAATCGGTACGCCCATCAACCGGTATAATTACCGTTTGCATTCCGACGTAAGATATCTCTAATGAAGCCGAAGATGGGACATTCTGGAGCACAAAACGTCCATCCGCATCGGTGACGGTACCGGTAGAAGTACCCTGTACCTGCACGGTTACACCGGTAAGCAACTCACCCGCTGCATCTTTTACCGTGCCACTCACAGTAAGATTCTGTGCAAATAGATTCAAAGATAATGTCCATATAACTATGAACATCATCCCTTTCAGTAGATTTAACATTTCTTTTTTCATACGATTAGTTTATTTGTTTACACTATGGGTATGGAACCACAATAACCAGTTAATTTAATGATTTATCGATTTGTGGATTAGAATTATCATCGCATCATTAAATAGACTTACATGCTCGTTTCATACGATTTTTTAGATTTTAGTATTATGATATTTGGGATTGAGATATTGACGTATTTAACGTCAAGAGATGTACGAAAGCGTTCATACCGCTCCCATACCCAAACCCGCTCCATAAAGAAACAGGTTGGATCAAGGAAATTCACGCATATCCGAAACAAATAACGGATTTTATAATTGGGGCTGAAATAAATTACTTTGGAATATTTCAGGATAAGATTCTGTAAATTTGGTATTAGATGGAAAGACTTACAATAGCTTATTAATTTGTTAAATAATGCAAAATACCCCCCCCCCATGATTTATGCTTTATTAACATAACGGAGGTGCACGACAGAACGGCAAACTTTTTCAGGAAGTGAATCATAGCAGTTACTTCTTTAATTAACAGATTCATCTTCTAACAAAAGCGAAGATAGCAAAATTATAACGAACTATTGACAATTATTTTGCATTAAAATAATATTTAACACAGAAAAGTTTTTCTTTGAGTGATGAGGACGCAAAACTCTTACTAAGTGACTTTTTGGACTCCGAAATCAAAACCCGAAGTGGAGAAGTAGCTGAATTTGGTGATTACAAAATTCGCAATCGGGTAGGTGGGAGCTTGCTCCCCCCTCCTCTCAGTCGAAGTAGATAAAGGGGATTTCACCTTAAACCTCTCACAGAACCGTACATGAAATTCTTATTTATCCGGCACATGCTTATATCTAAAGAGGATAGCAAACAGAATGGTAACTACAAGAGCATAACCGGCAAAAATAAACCAGACACTTTGCCAATCACCAATCAGAAGCGATGTAGTTGTAGAGCCTATGGTTACGTCTGTCCAGGAGCAAAACCGGTTCACTACCCACTGTGCCCATAATGTCCCCACTGTGGCACCTATCCCATTAGTCATCAACATAAACATTCCCTGTGCACTGGCACGGATAGTATGCGGGGTTTCCTTGTCAACAAACAATGATCCTGAAACATTGAAGAAATCGAAAGCCACACCATATACCAGCATAGAGAATAACAACAGCCACACACCGCTGCCGGGATTACCCAATCCGAAGAACCCGAAGCGCAGTACCCAGGCAAGCATGGCAATCAACATCACGTTCTTAATACCATAACGTTTCAGGAAGAAAGGGATCAACAGGATACAGAGCGCTTCCGATATCTGGGAAAGGGATATCAATATATTTGAATGCTTTACGCCAAAAGTACCGGCATACTCCGGATAAGCTTCAAAACTGGCGATGAATGGGTTGGCAAATCCGTTAGTGATTTGCAAGGCGACACCCAACAGCATCGAAAAAATAAAAAAGATCGCCATCTTTCTTATTTTAAAAAGTTTGAAGGCATCCAACCCAAGCGCCTGAAACAGGGTCTTACTACCTGTCGCCGTTGACACAGGGCAATTGGGCAATGTGAACGCATAAATCCCCAACATAACGCCCAATACGGCACTCACTACAAACTGCATCGAAGAAGTCTGGTATCCCAGTATATCCACAAGCCACATAGTACAGATAAAACCTATCGTACCAAATACACGTATGGGAGGAAACGCTTTGACTGTATCCATTCCACCCTTTTCAAGAATAGTATAAGCTACCGAATTGGACAAAGCCAATGTGGGCATATAAAAAGCTACACTCAATGCATAAAGGCCAAAAATAGTGGAGAACGAGACTTCCGTTCCACTATATAATCCATACAGACCGGCAGACAGCATGAAGGAAGCAGCAACCAGATGGCTTATTCCCAACAATTTTTGTGCAGGCACCCACCTGTCGGCCACAATCCCCATAATGGCAGGCATAAAAATGGATACTATCCCCTGTACGGAGTAAAAAATACCGATGTGCGATCCCAGTCCGGCAGGCCCCAAATAACGAGACATGGAAGTAAGATAGGCCCCCCATATTGCAAACTGGAGGAAATTCATGATAATTAGTCTGATTTTCAGCGACATATGTTTTATTTTCAATTATTACTCATTGATGTTCGGTCATTATTAAGTTGATGTTCACCCAATTACCTGCTAAGCCACGGAGCCGGATTGAGTTTGTTTGTCTTTTGCCACAACTGGAAATGCATCGTGGAGACACCTGTATCCGGATCAGTAAAGATCCGCCCTAATGACTGTCCGGTTTTCACTTTGTCTCCCTGCTTTACAAACAAGTCGTATATATTGGCATAGAATGTATAGTAATCACCATGACGCACAATCACACAGGTATTGGAGCCGGGGAAGGAGAATACTTTCGAAACTTCTCCATCGAATACGCTACGGATATTGGCATCTCTTTCAGCCTGAATATCAACCCCGTTACTATTGGTAGTAACATTCCATTCATTATGTTTTTTGGCACCGAAATTACCCACAATGGCTGCTGTTCCGGTAACCGGCATGGGCAGTTTGCCCCTGTTGGCAGCAAAATCTTTCGAAAGATTAAAGGTTTCGGCCGATGCTGTACTGCTGCCGGCCTCAATTCTGGGTCCCGGTGCAGCACCGGAGATACGCTCTTCTGTTTTCTCGGGGGTCTCACGCCCGGTCTCCTCACGGCTCTCACCCCTTCTCCGATCTTCAGCCAGCTTCTCTTCAGCTTTTCTCCGCCGTTCAGCCTCTTCAGCTTTTCTCCTGGCCTCTGCCTCACGCTCCAGCCGTGCCACCTCTTCGGCGATAAGTTTCTCAATCTGGGCATTTAACTGGTCTGCCCGTTGCTGTTTTTCCCGAAGTGTCCTCTGCAATTCCCGCTCCTGTCCCTTAACAGTCGCCATCTCCGACTGACGTGTTTTCTCTTCTCCCTGTAATCTTTTCTGTTCCTCCTGTAACGAAGCCAATGCTTTTTCTCTGTCAACCTTGGCTTTAGCCAGTAACTCCTGTTTTTCTTTTATTTCAGCATGCTGCTTCTTTATTTCTTCAGCCTGTATTTTCTGCCATTTGGAATATTCACGCAGATATTGCATTCTCCGTAATGATTCCCCTACCGATTTTCCTGATAAGATAAAAAGCAGTTTATTCTGGCTGAACTTATGGTTCAGCATCCCTTTCATCGCATCGGCATAATATTCCTGCTTCTTTTTCAGCTCTTTATTCAGTCGGGATATCTCACTTTCGAGACGTGCCTCCTCTTTCCGCAACGCTTCTATCTCCCGGCTCTGTACATCTATCAATTCTTTGCGGGCCGATATCTGGTTGTTGATAAGGTTGATTCGATCTAAGATTGTTGTGGTCTGCTTTTTAACATCAAGATAAAGTTTATTCGTATTTCTTATCTCTTCCATCAATGCCTGCTGCTGTCGTTGCAAATTCTCAATCTGCTGGGTTTGGGACAGCAGGAGAACGGCGATTGCGTGGGCAAGGAAGACGAGAAGAATCTTTTTCATACGATCATTTATATAGAACTAAGAAATTAGAACTAAGAAGTCTGAAGTCAAGAAGTTCAGGAGTTTTGGTTCTTGGCTATTGACTTTTCCCCCCAATTCTCCCATTCTCCCAGTCTTAGGCATCTTTCCACCTAAAATTACTTCGGAGAAAGAATTTTCAGTATCTCATCGATAGACGTTTTCGTATAATTCGACGGAACATTCAACTCCAATTGTAAGGAGTCATTCGTAACTATATCGGAAAAGAGTAACTCGGCATTGATCTTCCGTGATACAGATGAGAGCGTGATATTCATCTTATGTGGAAATGTAATATTATTTAACACCATAAAATTATGATATTCCCACTGCATATACTGTTTTTTCTCCGACTGCATGAGATGGGCAAAGGTGATCCGGTCATCTCCGTTGACCGTAAATGAATAATCGATCCCCGAATTGGCGTCTTTGGCCGTCATACGATAGTTCTGATCTGAGGCGCGACTATAGCTGAAAGCGCTGTAATCACCTGCATCAATCTCCTCTTTCCCGGATACAAAAAGTGCATTTGTGAATAGCGATTGCATCGTATAATAGTCGAATCCAACAGGATAAAGCTCCTTTAACGTGGAGAACGATTCCAACACATACCGCTTATTCATCCTGTCGAGTAAAAACAACGTATCAGGGTTAATGTAGATCCGGAACATCTCCACACCGAAAAGCGGCTGTATAGAGATCTGAAGAGCTTCGTCCTTCACAATCCGCAGATTGGCCCTGGAGCTATATGATTTCGTACCGGAAGTCATTCCCATATTGAGTCTGGCTGATAAGGTACGATAGGGGAACTCCCTGGCAATAATATCATTGAAAAGCTCATGATAGGCTTTATCCTCCACCGGGGAGGTGGAGTAAACAATCTTCTGTTTCGGTTTACATGCAGTAAATACCACTGCTGATAATAAACAGATGATCAAAATATGTCGATAACGAGAAATATCCATAATTACAACTTGCCGGTTTTAATTTTTTTATCCAATGCAGGGGAATCACCTCCCAACTCTTTGGCCTTCTTCCACTGCTCTAATGCTTTCTCTTTCTCTCCGGTTCGGAACAAGACATCTCCGTAATGCTCCACCACTTCTGCCGAAAGATCATCCTCTTTACTGTTCTCAATAGCCCGTTCTATATAGATCTTAGCCAATGTATAAGAGCCTTGCTCATACAGCACCCACCCATATGTATCGAGATAAGTAGGATTCGTAGGCTCCGCCTTCACCGTGATACCGCTCATTTGTTCCGCTTTATCGAGATCTTTCTTCTCCAATGACAGATAATAGCTGTAATTGTTTAAAACAGGCAGATTCTGCGGATTCAGTTGCAATGCCTTTTCATAACTTTCGAAAGCCTTTTCTTTGTTACCGAGAAAATAATTCAGATCGCCAATCTGTCCATGAAAATCGGACTCCACAATTGGGTTTCGCATAGTAGCATTGGCCAATCCATCCTCAAAAACTTTCAGCGCCTCACGGTGATTTTCCTGTTGATAGTGAACTGCCCCTAAATAGAAATAGAATTGAGCTTCCTGCGGCAGATGTTTTAACGCCTCAGTGGTCACCTCTTTTATTTTTTCCAGATCCTGATCGGGTAAAGCAATACGGAGTAGTTGCTCATATCCTGCAGGATCTTCCGGATTCGCTTCAGTATATATTTCGAACTGTTTTGCAGCACCTTTTTTGTCCATCTGCAATAAAAGGACATTCCCATAAATCATATTTAACTGGGAATTATTAGGATGTTGTTCAAAGAGTGTCTCAAAGAGAGCATTGACCTGTTTCATATCCTGTTGGCTCTGTTGCAGAATACCAAGATAGCGGGTAAGCAATTGTAATTTCACCTCTACATCCATCGACGAGTTTGCAACGGCCTTTTGTAACTCTGCCTGTGCCGCCTGCTTATCGTTGGTTCTCTCATAATAATTTACCATGGAAAGGATAAGCGCAGGATAATCGGGATCAATCGCTTTGGCCCTCTCGTAATACTTCAGCGCCTCTTCGTTCTGATTATCTTCAAGATACAGATCTCCCATCAGAATAAGATATCTCGGTTCAGAGGGATTTTTTTCAATGATCTGCTTGATCTCGTCGAAAGCTTGTTCTTTCTCATCCATCATTGAATAGAGACGGAACTTATTCAGAGCAATCATCTCGTTGATACCGGTATTCTTTTCCAATTCGTCGAGCGTATCGACTGCCTCCTGAAATTCTCCTGCCTCGGCATAAGCATTCGCCAGTTCAAACCGAACATCGAGTTTTTCAGGATACAATTGCGATAAATGAGTATAGATATCAATTACTTCCTGCTTTAGGTCAAGTTCCTTGCTTAAACCGGCCAGCATCATATTATAATAATAATTATCGGGATCATAGGTAACCGACCGCCGGAAAAAATCAAGGGCTTTGTTTTTCTCCTGCAACACATTATAAAATGTTCCCAGTTCGACCAATACATTGGCATTGGTAGAATCCAGTGCATAACAATGTTGAAACAAATCGATCGCCTGATCATAATTCCCCAGGGCTTTCGCGTTCAATGCCCCGTAAAAATAATAGTCGAATTTCCGTCTTGTCTCTTCATTGAGCTGGATCTGCTGTCCCTGTTTCTCTTGTTGCGCCACCATTTCTACCGGACATATCGCTGATATCGACACAAACAGAAAAAAAGTGAAAAGTATTTTTTTTATTACAGTTATTGGATATAACATTCTTGTTTCTATAAAGTTATTACTGCCTGCCGGTATGGCCGAATCCTCCGGCGCCGCGCTCCGTTTCGTCGAGTGATTCCACAGAGTCCCACTCCACACGGGCATGTTCTGCAATCACCATCTGACAGATACGCTCTCCGTCTTGTATAGTGAAGTCCTCATTCGAGAGATTCACCAGGATCACCCTTATTTCACCGCGATAATCTGCATCTATAGTCCCGGGAGCATTCACTATTCCAATACCATGTTTGATGGCCAATCCGCTACGGGGACGGATCTGGGCTTCATACCCTTCTGGCAGTTGAATATAAATACCGGTGGGCACTAATGTCCGTTCAAGCGGTTTCAATACTATAGATTCTTCTAAATTTGCACGCAAATCCATACCGGCTGCAGAAACAGTAGCATATTCGGGTAACGGATGCCGTGACTTATTGACTATTTTAATTTTCATCAGAAACGTCTATTCTGTTTAATCATGCGAATTTATATAATTCTGAGGAATTAAGAGCCTATTTGATGAAATTTAATGAAATAAAATATAGTTCTGTACTCGCTTAACGAAATAGTTCGGCACTCGGCAAAACAAATGAATTTGTTCTGCACTCGCTTAACGAAAAAGTTTTATCTTTGTAACTATGAGCGACGATGATCTTTTGGCGAAATTACGCCAGACACTGAATGAACAAGGTATAGACTCATTCCATATTCTCGAAGACCTGGTACCCATTGAGGAGCAAATGGAGTATTTCAGGTATTTCGACCGATTACGGAAGGAGAACAGCCCCTTTGTGCGCGATGATGAAGTGGCCATATTATTTTCGCCGAACGAGTCTGTCGAGCGTAAGAAGAGGAGTCTAACCCTGTTGGCATCTATCCCCGACGTAGGAGCTTACCGTTCCATCGAGACCTACCACAGTAGTCCGCTGGAACCGGAATTGCTACACTGGTCGTCCATGGCGTTGGTAAGCAGCCGCATCGTACTAAGCTCGGACCTTTCCGGCCACCAGCAAGTGTATATCTCCTCCGGATTAGGTGGACAGGACAAGAAATTGCGTTTCTTCGCACTTTTCACAACCAATGACAGGCAACACTTTACCGATTTGCAGAAAGAGATGGTTGAGCGTGAGTTTACATTTCAACTGCAAAAAGCAGATGTCGTAATTGAAAAATTTGAGATCAGGGAGAATTACTTTACCATTCTAATGCTTTTTCCTTTTAACAAGGATGTAAAGTCAAGTCTCAATGACGCTGTCATCGAATGTAACCAATACGGTAATTTTCTCGATACCAAATTCCTTTTCACCAATGTAAAAGTGTTAAGCGAAAAAGAGATTGAAAATATACTGGAGAAAAAATAAACTCCTGTAATTGCGCTGATATTCAGATATGACGACACAACCGGCCTGTAGAAAACTGTTTTGCACGGCGATCTTCACCGTGATCTTCATGACTTTTGCCGTGTCATCAGCCGCACAGGAGATACCCTTTATCCCTCCCGTTTACAACTATACAACCGACCTTTATAACGCTGGTAACCAAAACTGGGCTATTGCCCAGGGGAGCAATGGGGTAGTTTATTTCGGCAACGATAACGGAATGCTCAGTTATGACGGCGTCAACTGGAACTTACATAATCTGCCTAATAACCTCTCCGTTAAATCTATCTATATCGATTCCAATAACAATTCCGAACGCATTTACGTGGGCTCTTTCGAGGAGTTCGGTTATTTCGAATCCAACGAAACCAACCAGCTTGTCTATCACTCACTCAGTCACAATATTGAGGATCACCAGTTTCATAATGATGAGATATGGAGTATCTATCCGTTCGATGGAAAACTCTATTTTCAGACATTTGCGACAATCTTTGTCTACGATGGACAGGAGATACGGATCCAAAAGCCCTACCCCGCGGTATTATACTTTTTCCCCGTGGGAGAAAAGATGTTTGCGCAACTCATCGGCGGCGGTTTCAGCCTTTTCGACGGTGAAAATTTTCATCCCGTATTTACACGGGACCAGTGGAATAACGACAATGTAGTTGCCCTGCTCCCCTATGGGGAAGATTGGTTACTGGTTACTTCCAAAAACGGATTATACCGGTTCTCCGAAGAAGAACGCACATTAACACGATGGCATATTTCCGGCAGCAATGAATTGCTTCAGAGCACTATTAACCGTGCTATCGTTTCAGGCGATTCATACATCTTCGGAACACTCAACAGCGGCATTTTTGCGATTGATAAAAACGGTGAACAGTTATGGCATATCGATCGGAACAATGGACTCAATAACAATACCGTACTTGCACTTTTCAGAGATCGTGACCAGACAGTCTGGGCTGCTCTCGACAACGGCATCTCCAACATCAGGACACACTCCTCCTTGTCTTTTCTTGAACCGGTAGATAGCCAGATCGGTCCGGTAGAAGACATCCTGTTTCACGACAACCGCCTATACCTGGCAACTAATCAGGGAATTTTCAGTTTTTCCGATACTGATGGAAAACTTTTCCCTGTTCCGGGATTCGATATCCAGTCGTGGTTCATCAAAAGTTTCGGTAATCAGATCTTCGTGGGACATAACTTAGGAACATCCCTCCTGAAAGATATGCGCGAAATTCGTATTCAGGGAGCACACACAGGTGGTATGGATATGAAACAGGCAACCATTAATGGCAGGGATATTCTATTGGAATCTACTTATACCTCCCTGCTTGTCTATAGTCAGGACAGTTCCGGTAACTGGACATTTAGCCATGCGGTGGAAGGTTTTTCAGATCTGATCAAAAACCTTGAAATAGATCACGCTGGCAATATCTGGGCAGGACATATGTACAAGGGCGTATACCGCTTAAAACTGGATAGCGAATTTCGGAAGGTGGTTGAAATAGAGAATTATTTGTCGTTCGACAGTACACAGGTCTCTACATACCGGCCCATCAAGGTGATGAAATTGAGGGGAAGAATTGTTTTTGCAGATGGTGACCGTTTTTTCACATATGACGATATTGAACACAAGGTCATCCCCTTCGATCTGCTGAACAACGACCTGCCCGGCCTTGCCGACACCCATCGCATTATTCCCGTGAACGATGTGCTCTTTTGGTTCATACGCCATAAAGAGTATGTTCTGGTGGAATACAGTGAAAACAAATACGTCATCAAAGACCGTATACCATACAGTATCCTGAATAACCCGCCCAATGCGGGAAGAGCCAACCTGCTGGTAACCGATGACAATATCTCCTATTTTTGCATGAACGGGGGGATAGGAAAATATTCATTCTCGGAAGCAGAACTGGAAGTAAAAATCGGCCTGCAAATTGCATCCATAGAATTCTACAACCGTAATAATGATCCGATATTCTACTTGGCCCCCTCTCAAAAAGGAGTCATCGCTTACCAGAATAATAACATTGCATTCCGGTTATTGTACCCTGAATTCTCTAAAAAGATATTCCTGACGGAGACCTATTTACAAGGTTACGATAATCGATGGGTAAATACCGATGGAAGCCGGTCGGCCTATTATCATAACCTTCCTGCAGGAGACTACACCTTGTATGCACGTGTGAAAGACAGTTCGGGAAAAGTGTTGTCCACCGTGAGTTATACATTCCGGATAAAAAATCCATGGTATAAAACCGGATGGGCCTACCTGTTTTACTTCCTTATTATCGGGGCTCTGGCAGATTTTTTAATAAAGAAACATATACAAAGGGTTGTTCGCAAGAAACACAAACTCTTTGAGGAAAAGGAGAACAGGCGCCTTGCACAGATAGAACGACAGGAAAAAGAGATTGCCACCTTACAAAATGAAAAACTGGAAGCGGAACTCACCCACAAAGGGAAAGAACTGGCAAGTGCTGCTATGATGCTGATCAATCATTCCGAATTTTTAAAGAGTTTGCGGGAACATATCCAGTCACTAATCCTTGCCGGAAAAATCAACCGCACTGAGGGAAATGAACTCCTCTCCATAATCGGGAAAAATATTCCTGAAGAGGATGAATGGAATCTATTCCAAAGTAACTTCGACCTGATTCATGAAAATTTCTTCCGCAAACTGAAAGAACAGTACCCTTCTCTTACACCTACCGACCTGAAATTATGTGCACTACTCAGACTAAACTACTCCTCCAAGGAAATTGCCGAGATGTTGAATATTTCTATCCGGGGAGTGGAAGCAGCCCGCTACCGTCTACGCAAGAAATTGAACCTTTCCGAAACCGATAATTTAGTAGACTTTATGATCAAGTTCCAATAAAGGATACCATTTAACAGCAAAAAAATAAATATATAAAAAACACATATACAGAAGATTACCCAATACTGTAGTAGTAAAAAAGTACCCTTTAAAAACATGTTATACAACATAACGTATTTTTAACGAGGCTTTTAATTTCGTTAACGCACCGGTCGAACCCTACATTTGTTCTAAATAATATGATAGACAAGCCCCGCTTGTCATTTGTGAGGAATGAAAAAACGACTAATGTGATTAAACAAATTTAAAAAAGGATCCATGAAACTGAAAATTGTAACAGTATTAAGTTTTCTCTTCTGTTCTCTACTTTTATCTGCTCAACAGGTAACCGTTTCGGGAACGGTAATAGAAGAAGCCACAGGGACTCCGGCTATAGGGGTCACCGTGTTAGTGAAAGGTACTTCTGAAGGTACCGTGACAGATATCGACGGGAATTACTCTTTGTCGAATGTACCAAGCGATGCAACCCTGGTTTTTAGTTACATAGGGATGACAACCCGGGAGGAACCCGTCAATGGACGGACCACCATTGATGTAACCCTGCAAGAAGATGTACAGGCACTCGAAGAAGTAGTAGTAATCGGATACGGTACGGCAAGGAGGATCGATTTGACCGGTTCAATCGCCAGCGTGGGTGAGGACGTAATATCCAGACAACCCGCTCTAAACCCTTTGCAATCGGCACAGGGAAAGATATCGGGTGTAAATATCGTCAACAACGATGCACCCGGGTCAACACCGACAGTAGTAATCCGTGGTTTGGGAACAGCATTGGGAGGTCGTGATCCTCTCTATATTGTCGACGGTTTCCCCGTAACGGATATCAGGAACATCAGCGCTTCGGATATTGTATCGATGGATGTGCTGAAAGATGCAGCATCTGCATCCATCTATGGAGTAAGGGCAGCCAACGGCGTTATTCTTATCACAACCAAAAAAGGGCAGTCAGGAAAACCCAAGGTTGGAGTTGAATCATATGTAGGTGTAAAAAATATCCTGAACAGGGTACAGATGGCCAATGCAGAACAATATATTGAGCATTACAATCAAAATCAATCGATGTTGGCCAATCCGATCCAATTACAAAATGCTTCTTCCCAGCCTTATAATACCGATTGGTATGATGAACTTATCCGTCCCGGTATTGTAAACAATAACCTGGTATCAGTGACCGGAGGAAGTGAAACCGTTCGTTATTACGTAAGTTATAATTACTATGATGAAGACGGGCTACTGGATAACCAGAATTACAGGCGGTCTACGATCAGGAATAACAATGAATACTCTTTCTTCGACAATCGCCTTAAACTGAATCAAACGTTGAACATCTCCTTTTCAAACGAAGTAAAGAAACCGTTCGGAGCCTTCAATGAGGCTTATCGGCAGTCACCCCTCGTTCCGGTTCATTATGCCAATGGAAAATGGGGAAGGCCGTTTGTCAATACCACCACCGGTATTGTCAATTATGAAGGGGCCCCCGGAGATGTAATCGGCTCACTGAACTCCATTGGCAATCCGGTCTATAATGTGGCACAAAATAATGAAAGGGAATCGGTGATTACGCTACAGGGAGGATTTGAGGGTGAATTCCAGATAACAGACTTCCTGAAAGTCAATTCCCGCTTTGGAGGAACCAAATATTACAACAAGAACAGACAGTTCTCCGATATAAAGAACGGGTGGTTAAGCGCAGATCCGGTACGTACCGAAGCGGAATTCCTGGCACTTAAAGAAGCAAACCCGACAGCCACCTCCTATGCGGTCAATTCGCTTCAATTAAAGGATATCGAGACTTTCCGCTGGACATGGGAAGGTTTTGCCACTTTCAACAAGAGTTTCAACCGCCACAACGTGGAAGCGGTACTCGGCCTCTCTCGTGAAAAATACAGGATTGGTTATGAAAGCACACTGAAAGGATATGAAGTCCCACGACAGCCACAATACTGGAATCTCAGCATGGTATCCGGTGATTATGAAACGGAGGTAGCTCAATTTGGCTATACACCTACAGCCATCGCCTCCTATTTTGGGCGCCTGCAATACAACTTCGATCATAAATACTATATTTCCGCAGTATTAAGACGAGACGGAGCCAGCACTTTTAAACAGAATCAGGATTATTGGGGTACTTTCCCCTCTATCGGACTGGGATGGACTCTGTCTCAGGAAGAGTTCATGAGAGATGTTACATTCCTTGATCACCTGAAATTAAAAGGGACATGGGGTAAATTAGGGAATCACAACGTTCCGCTGAATGTGTCACAGATACTTACAGACCCGGGTAGTGCAAACATGAATTATGTCTTCGGAACAGGACAGAATCTGGTATATGGTGCCAGATTCGGTACCCCCGCCATGGATTTAAGTTGGGAAGTCACCAGAGAGTGGGGTGTCGGTATAGATTATACCTTACTGGATCAGAGGCTATCAGGTAGTTTTGATTATTATAACAAAACCAATACCAATACGATCTTACTGGTAAAACCAGTATTGAACTCCGTGTATGAAGGAGACTTCTATGACCACGGAGCGAAGGTACAAAATACAGGTATAGAGTTCAGCATAGCATGGAGTGACCAATTAGCCAATGGCCTGGCTTATGAAATAGGAGCAAACTATTCCTATAATAAAAACCAGGTGCTCGAAGTGAAAGATACCTATAACGGAGCAACCGGAGGTAGTCTGGCAGATGGTCAGATATCCAAACGCCTTCAGGAAGGTCAACCGATTTATGCATGGTGGATGCTTGAAGCCGACGGCGTATGGCAATCGCAGGAAGAGATCAATAATGCCGATGCTGTTTATGGCACAGCTCAACCCGGACAATTGAAATACAAGGACCAAAACGGAGATGGGGTTATCGATGATCGGGATAAAGTATATTTTGGCTCCTACCTGCCCTCCAGTAACTATGCAGTACACCTGAATCTCGAATATAAAAATTTTGATTTCGGTATCGATGGCTATGGAGTAGCCGGAAATAAAGTATACAACGGATTAAAATACGGTCGCATCAATGGTGGCGAGAACATCGCGTATGAAACATACAGAAACCGATGGACGGGAGAAGGTTCTACCAATGTACACCCGGGACCTAACAGGGCTCCTATTGCCTCCTCTTACTATCTCGAAAGCGGTGCATTCTTCCGTATTAACAATATCACTTTGGGCTATACATTCCAGGATTTAGTTGCACAAGGCACCAGCCTGAGAGTATATACTACGGCACAAAATCCGTTTATGTTTACCAAATATTCAGGATTCACACCTGAAATAAGTTCCGACGGGAATCCAAGCCTTACTCCGGGTATTGAGCTATCTGCTTATCCCACTACCCGCAACTTCTTATTTGGTATAAATCTGCAATTCTAACTTATACAATAATTAAGATCATGAAATATTTCAATATTATACTTATACTAGCGACTATCTTCGTGTTATCATCATGCGATGATTTCCTTGATGTCGAATCAAAAGAAAGAGTGGAAGCAGGGGATAGTGAAGAGAACTATACCCCCGAACAATTTGTCAATGGCGTTTACGGGATGTTCACGGATTGGGATTATGGATTCTCCTTCCTCGCGGTAACAGAAATAATATCAGATAACGCGGACAAAGGAAGTTCTCCCTCCGATAGCGGAACGGATAAGAATCTGTTCGATGAATTGACCTTTACCAGTACTGCTCCGTCATTTGGGTCTATGTGGTCGCGTTGGTACAAAACAATAGGGCGTGCAACCCAGGCAATTGAATATGCAGAAGAGTATGGTCTTACTGATGAAGCCTATAAAAACAGGCTTATCGGTGAGAGTAAATTCCTCCGTGCAGTCTGCTATTTCTGGTTGGTAAGAGGCTGGGGAGACGTCACCCTGCAGCATATCGACGACATCAACAGGGCTCCCAAAGAGGAAGTATATGCTTTTATTGAACAGGATCTGACTGAAGCAATGCAGGTATTACCTGCTTCTTATAACGATGCCAACGTAGGGCGTGCAACCAGAGGAGCCGCACACGGATTATTGGCAAAAGTCTATCTGTATCAGGAGAAATGGCAGGAAGCATATGATGCGGCTACGGCGGTGATTAATTCTTCGGAATACAACTATAGCCTGTTGGACGACTATTCTATGATCTGGCGAGTGGAAGGGGAAAACTCTTCGGAGTCACTCTTCGAGATACAGGCACGCGGTGAATCCATTGCACATGGTGTACAACAATACTCCCAAACCCAGGGAGCACGCGGTACTACCGGATGGGGATGGGGATTCAACACTCCCTCGGAAAACCTTCTGGCAGCATTCAATGATGAAGGTGATGAGATCCGGCGGGATGCGACTATCATATTCCGCAACTCCACGTTATACGACGGATACGTTGTCGGGAACACTGAAAATCCGATGTACAATTATAAGGCCTATTCAAGTGCCAACAAAGGTGCAAGCGATACGGACAAGAATATAAGGTATTTGCGTCTGGGTGAGATCTACCTAATACAGGCAGAAGCGGCAAACGAGTTGGGACGCACTTCCGAAGCGCTGGCAGCATTAAATACTATTCGTGACCGGGTAGATCTGCCGGCAGTTACGACGACAGATCAGGCCGAACTTCGAAGAGCTATCTGGAAAGAACGCCGATTGGAACTCGCCTTTGAACACGACCGTTGGTTCGATCTCGTTCGGACAGGGCAAGCTCAGGAGGCTATGGCCGCGGACAACAAAACCTTTGTTATCGGTAAACACGAATTATTTCCTATACCCAATCAGCAATTGATTGATACCCCGGAAATGACGCAGAATCCAAACTGGTAATTTCTGCCGCTACCGGTAAAAAGCGAGAAGAAGAAGGGAGTCAAACCTCCCTTTTTGTTTCCTCTCTTAAAATTACGGAGTGAAGTATACAAAACAAATAATCAGTATGGGCAAAACAGGCTTTCAGCAATGGTGTTGTTTCTTACTATCCCTGGGAGTGGTCTTTTTCACTTCCTGTGGAAGCAAAGAAGATAATCCTGTTTCCGGCACATTCCAATTGGAACAAATCGAGATCGATGGAGAAGCAAATGCTTCTTCCTATAAAGACGTTGATCCAGACCTGCAGGTCACACTCACTTTTTCGGAATCCATCGATGCAAATACAGCACAAAACAATATTGCATTGCGTAGCTCAGCCGGAGAATTCATTGAATTAACGCACGAAATCCGAAACAATACAGTCTCCGTAGCATCAGTGACTACATTGAATTCTTATACTTCATATCAACTAATAATACGGGTAGGATTAGGATCAACAACAGGAGCACACTTCTCAGCAGAAAAAATATATACGATCACTACCGGGATAGATCCGGTGGATAAATTCCCCCGCATCTCCGATGAAGAGTTACTTACATTAGTCCAGAAACAGACCTTCAGTTATTTCTGGGATTTTGGACATCCGGTAAGCGGGATGGCACGCGAACGATCCACTTCTGGCAACACGGTGACTACCGGCGGCACTGGTTTTGGCGTGATGGCAATGATCGTAGCAGTAGAGAGAGGTTTTATCACCAGAGAGGAAGCACTCAACCGCATACAAACTATCGTCTCTTTTCTGGAAACCCAAGCGACCCGCTACCACGGAGCATTTTCCCATTGGATACATGGAGAAACGGGCGCAACCCTTCCATTCAGCACCTACGATGACGGAGCTGACATGGTGGAAACTTCCCTCCTGTTCCAAGGATTACTGACAGCAAGGCAATATTTCGATAGTAATACTGTCGGAGAAACAAAACTACGGGAAGACATTACCCGGTTATGGGAAGAAATTGACTGGACATGGTTCCAAAAAGAGGATGAAAAAGTACTCTACTGGCATTGGAGTCCTCAACATGAATGGCACCAAAACCTGAAGATTCAGGGATGGAACGAGAGCCTGATCACTTACCTGCTGGCGGCAGCATCTCCTACCTACCCTATTTCCAAAGAAGTATATGACGAGGGATGGGCACGGAATGGCGGGATGAGAAACGGCGCTTCGTACCATGGCATCACTTTGCCTTTAGGTCCTAACTACGGCGGACCGATGTTCTTTGCCCACTACTCGTTCCTCGGATTGAATCCCAACGGATTAAAAGACCAATATGCCGATTATATGGAACAAAATAGAAACCATGCAATGATCAACTACAGTTATTGTGTGGATAATCCCAACGGATATAGCGGTTACAGCGAACATTGCTGGGGACTGACCGCCAGCGACGGTAAGCAGGGGTACAGCGCCCACTCTCCAACCAACGACCGGGGTGTGATCGCACCTACCGCAGCATTGGCATCCATGCCTTACACGCCGGAAGAGTCGATGCGGGCACTGCACTTCTTCTACTATAAACTGGGTGACAAACTCTGGGCTGAACATGGGTTCGTGGATGCATTCAACCTTTCTGAGAATTGGTTCGACGATCAACATATCGCCATCGACCAGGGCCCTATCATCATTATGATCGAAAATCACCGCACCGGTCTGATTTGGGATCTGTTTATGGATATTCCCGAAATACAGGCAGGATTAACGAAATTGGAATTTACTTATAATTAAAGAGTAAAGAACAAAGACAAGTGAAGAATTAAAAGTGAATAAAGAGTAAAGAGTCAAATGTTTGCAAGTGAGGGGATAAAAGTGAAAAATGAAAAATTTGGGAATTGGGTTTCTTCACTTCTTGGACTTCTCCACTTCTTCACTTCTTATTTCTAAATATTTAATCGTATGCAACACATTGTAAAAATAGTTCCACTACTTTTTCTGTTTCACTGCCTTTTAGTGACAACAGCTTTTGCCCAGTACCAGGAATATGACTCCCTGATCTATATATCCCAACGGGGTGATTCGCTGCTTTACCGCCAGTTAAATCCACAGAAGATCGAACAGGGAGAAAAATATCCGCTTGTGCTGTTCCTGCACGGAGCGGGAGAAAGGGGTTCGGACAATATTTCACAACTACGCCACGGCGGGTTGATGTTTACCAATCCCGTAAACCGGGAAGAATATCCCGCTTTTGTCCTCTTTCCCCAATGTCCTGAAGATCTCTATTGGCCAAGCCCAAAAAGGCCCGACGGTTTTCAGCAGGAAAATCCTTTTCCCCTCGATGCCGAAATATCAAAACCGTTGGCACTGACGAAGGAATTGTTGGGTAAGATCATTGAAACATATCCCGTAGACAAGGACAGAATATATATAGTCGGCTTGTCGATGGGCGGAATGGGGACATTCGATATGGTTTGCCGCTTTCCCGACCTGTTTGCAGCAGCAATACCTATTTGTGGTGGCATCCATACCGACCGGCTCAATGGTTTCTCTTCAAAAACCGTTTTCCGCATATTTCATGGCGATGCCGATTCGGTCGTACCCGTCCGGTTTTCACGTGAAGCTTACCTGAAACTGAGAACCGAAGGAGCCGATGTAGAATACATAGAGTTCCCGGGAGTGAACCACGGCAGTTGGGATCCTGCTTTTAACAGGCCTGACTTCATGTCATGGCTGTTCCAACAAAGAAAATAATAATACAATCATAGTAAAGATGAATAATCGCATACTCTTATCAATCATCGCACTGGCTATCAGTGGTATTTTTCTCATAGCGTGCAACAATAGCAGTAAAAAAGAGCCGGCTACAACCGGGGAAGAAAGCCGTCCCGCCTCTTTCGCATCGGACGACGAATTACTCGACTTTATTCAAAAAAAACATTTCAATTATATGTGGGAAGGAGCTGAACCCATATCGGGACTGGCACCGGAACGTATTCACATGGATGGGATTTATCCTCAGGATGATGCAGATGTGATTACTACAGGGGGTAGCGGGTTCGGTATTGCCGGTCTGCTCGTCGGTATCGAACGTGGCTTTATTACCCGTGAAGAGGGTGTTGAGCGGTTACATAAGATAGCCGACTACCTGGCTGCTGCAGATCGCTTTCACGGAGTATGGTCTCACTGGCTGCACGGCCCCACAGGAAAAGTAAAACCGTTCGGGAAGAAAGATAACGGCGGCGATTTGGTAGAAAGCGCTTTTCTTATGCAAGGCTTGCTCTGCGTAAGGGAATATTTTAAGAACGGAAACGAGAGCGAAAAACAACTGGCGGGAAAGATTGATACTCTCTGGCGGGAAATGGACTGGACATGGTACCTGAACGGACAGGATGTACTTTATTGGCACTGGAGCCCGGAATACGGCTGGGAGATGAACTTCCCGCTGGAAGGCTACAACGAATGCCTTATCACTTATATTCTGGCAGCATCCTCTCCTACCCACTCTATCCCGGCTTCGGCTTACCATAATGGATGGGCCCGTGGCGGAGACATCAAAAGCGAAGCCGTGGCTTATGGCCATCCTTTAATATTGAAGCATAACGGAGCGGAAGCATACGGGGGGCCTCTGTTTTGGTCGCACTATTCCCATATCGGGCTCAGTCCGAAAGGATTGAAAGACCAATATGCCGATTACTGGCAACTTAATAGGAATCATGCGCTTATAAACTACGAATACTGCGTGGAGAACCCCAAAGGGTTTGAAGGATATGGCGATAATTGTTGGGGACTGACAGCCAGCTATTCAGTGAACGGATATTCGGCCCATATGCCGGTGAAGAATGACCTGGGCGTAATTACGCCTACTGCATCATTATCCAGCTTCCCTTACACGCCCGAACAATCGATGAAAGCATTGAAGCACTTCTATTTCGACCTGGGCGATAAGATATGGGGAAAGTATGGGTTTTACGATGCGTTCAGTATACAGGACAACTGGTATCCGCAACGATACCTGGCTATCGACCAACTCACTATTACGCCAATGATCGAAAACTACCGTACCGGATTGCTCTGGAACCTGTTCATGGGGGCACCTGAGATCCAGGAAGGGTTGAAGAAACTGGGATTCACGTATGAAAATTAATAGTGAAGAGTGAAGAGTGAAAAATGAAGAGTGAAAAGTGAGTAAAGGGAATAATAATTCAAGATTTAAGATTCAAGATTCAAAATAAATTAATTGGTAATTAATAATTAATATACACGTAATCAATAGAAACGACAAAAAATGAGAAAATACATTACCTCAACAGTATATGTGCTGGCGGTGATCCTGCTTGCTGCTTGCGGATCACCTTCATCCGGCACTTCGGGAAACGGCAAGTGGCAAAGTTTTAGTGGTGACAAGCGGATTGAGCAGCGGGTGGATTCAGTACTGAAACTGATGACACTCGAAGAGAAGATCGGACAGATGACGCAATTCTCCGCCAACTGGTCAATCACCGGCCCGGTGATGTCCGATGACTTCCAGCCCTATCTGGAAAAAGGACTGATAGGCAGTATCTTCAATGCTACCTCTGTAGAGGGGATCCGTCGGATGCAGCAAATTGCCGTCGAAGAAACCAGGCTGGGTATCCCGATCCTCTTCGGACAGGATGTGATCCACGGCTATAAAACCATCTTCCCTATCCCACTGGCAGAAGCCTGCTCCTGGGATCTGGAGATGATGCAACGGACTGCCGAAATCGCAGCTATCGAAGCGGCATCCGACGGGATCAACTGGACCTTCGCTCCTATGGTCGATATTGGTCGGGATGCCCGCTGGGGTCGGGTAATGGAAGGTGCAGGCGAAGATCCTTACCTGGGTAGCAAAGTGGCAGAAGCCAGGGTGCTCGGATTTCAGGGAGGAAGAGACGTCAACTCCCTGCGTGAACTCACTACGCTCCTTGCCACAGGCAAACACCTGGCGGCTTACGGTGCCGCCGAGTCGGGCAGGGATTATAACACAGCCGAACTGTCGGAGCATACCCTCCGGAATGTATATCTGCCGCCCTATCAGGCAGCACACGAAGCAGGCGTGGGTACTTTCATGGCCTCTTTTAACGAGATCAACGGTGTACCGGCTACTGCAGACCGGTGGTTAATGACGGAGATGTTGCGTAACGAATGGGGATTTAAAGGATTTGTGGTCAGTGATTACACCGGTGTGAACGAACTGGTGCCCCACGGCGTGGCAAGAGACGAGAAGCATGCCGCGGAACTGGCGGTAAATGCGGGAATCGACATGGACATGACCGGTGCTACGTTTATTAAGTACCTGGCCGAGTCAGTCAAAGAAGGAAAAGTATCCGAAAAAAGTATTGATAATGCAGTACGCAGTATCCTTGAAATGAAGTTTCTGTTGGGGCTCTTCGACGATCCCTATCGTTACCTCGACGAAGAGCGGGCAAAGCAAAACACGATGACGCCCGAATTCATGGAGACGGCACGCAAAGCCGTCTCGTCATCGGTGGTGCTGCTGAAGAACGATAACCAAACCCTTCCCGTCACCAAAGAAAGCGGAAAAACAGTCGCCCTAATCGGACCGCTGATGAACGACTCCATCAACCTTAACGGCGAATGGGCCGGATTGGGTGACCGTAATAAAAGTGTACCTATCCTGAAAGGACTTACGGAAAAATATGAAGGTTCCACGGTAAGACTTATCTATGCAGAAGGGAGTTCCATCACTGAAACCACATCCGCGAAGATAGCCGAAGCAGTAGCAGCCGCACGGCGTGCCGATATCGTGATCGCCGCGATGGGAGAAGATTTCAACTGGTCGGGTGAAGCAGCCGTAAGGACCGACATACGCCTGCCCGAACCGCAACGGGAACTGCTAAGGGCATTGAAAGAAACCGGTAAACCAGTGGTGCTGGTCACTCTGAGCGGACGTCCGCTCGATCTCTCATGGGAAGATGAAACAATGGACGCTATCCTGCAGGCCTGGTTCCCCGGCACACAGGGAGGGCACGGCATAGCCGACGTGATCGCGGGTGATTACAACCCGTCGGGACGATTAGTGATGTCATTCCCCCGGAACGTAGGCCAGATCCCTATTTATTACAACCAGAAGAATACCGGTCGACCGGTGGATCTGAATAATGAGTCGGTAGATTACAAATCCAACTACCTCGATACCTCCATCACTCCACTTTATCCTTTTGGATACGGACTGAGCTATACCACGTTCGGGATCAGTAATGCACAGATCGATAAAAAGACACTGAAAACAGAAGACGACAAGATTACAGTGACAGCCAATGTAAGGAATACAGGGGAGGTCGATGGTGAGATCGTGGTACAGTTGTACACCCGCCAACTTGTAGCCAGCGTAACCCGCCCGGTAAAAGAGTTGAAAGGATTTCAAAAGATCGCATTGAAAGCAGGACAATCCAGGCAGGTAACGTTTGAGCTAACTTCTGATGATCTGGCTTTCTATGGTATTGATATGCAGAAAAAAACCGAACCTGGCAATATGAAACTCTGGGTAGCACAACATTCTGCCGATAATTCCAATGAGATCGATTTCTGGATTGAATGATAAGTGGAAGGGTGATCAGGTGGTTAGGTGCCCGGGTAGAAATCCAAATCAACGAAGCTCAATCTTGAATTTTGAATCTTGAATTATGAATTATGAACAATAAAAATCTCTCCACCGCCATCGCGATCATTTTGTGTATGGCTTCTTTCAATACCATCGCACAAAATGCGAGGATGCGCACCTATTGTAATCCGATCAATATAGATTACACCTATATGATCTACAATTCCGACAAGGATATCTCTTATCGCTCGGGAGCCGATCCGGCAGTGGTGGAATTCAGGGGAGAGTACTATATGTTCGTCACCCGTTCCATGGGTTACTGGCACTCTACCGACCTGCAAAACTGGAATTTCATCGAGCCTGAGAAGTGGTATCCTCAGGGAAGCAACGCGCCGGCCGCCCACAACTATAAAGACTCGGTCCTCTATGTGATGGGAGACCCTTCCGGAGCAATGAGCGTGCTGTATACCGACAATCCGAAACGAGGTGACTGGAAAGCTGTTCCCGCCATCCTCCATAATCTTCAGGATCCGGCGCTCTTCATAGATGACGACGGCTCAGCCTATGTTTATTGGGGATCATCCAACCTTCACCCCATCCGTGGACAGAGACTAAACAAGGATCACCGCTTTATCCGTTACGGAGAGGTAGACTCCCTTTTCAATAAGGATATGGACAAGCATGGATGGGAAAGATTCGGCGAGAACAACAGCGACACCATTCCGGGGTATATTGAAGGACCCTGGATGACAAAACACAACAATAAATATTATCTGCAATACGGAGCTCCGGGAACCGAATTCAATGTGTATGCCGATGGCGTGTATATTGGCGACCATCCGCTGGGGCCTTTTGAATATGCCCCCAACAATCCGGTCAGTTTTAAACCGGGGGGATTTATGAATGGAGCGGGACATGGAAGTACCGTAAAAGGTCCGCAAGACCTTTACTGGCACTTTGCCTCGATGGCGCTCTCCTACAATGTCAACTGGGAACGACGGCTTTGCATGTTCCCGCTCCATTTTGATAACGATGATCTGATGTGGACAGATACCTATTTCGGTGATTATCCGCGTTACGCACCGTCAGAACCCGGGAAAGCGGGAAAATTTGCCGGCTGGATGCTGTTATCTTATAAAAAACCGGTCACGGTTTCTTCATCCGTAGGAGATCATACCGCCGAAAATCTGACTGACGAACAGGTAAAAACCTACTGGCTTGCCGGGGACAACAGTGACAGTCAATGGGCCACTATAGACCTGCAAAAACCGGGTATGGTACATGCCGCGCAGATCAACTACTTCGATCACGAATCCGACATGTACGGGAGAATCCCCGGATTAAGGCACAGGTATGTGGTGGAGGGTTCATTGGACGGCCGGGATTGGAGAGTATTGATAGATAAAAGTAACAGTTTCAGGGACAATCCCAATGACTATGTGGAATTGCCAGAACCTGAAAGGATCCGCTACCTGCGGTACAAAAATATAGAAGTACCCACTCCCCACCTGGCTATCTCCGATATCCGCGTATTCGGGATTGGAGAGGGAAAAAAGCCTGGCCCTGTCACTGGATTCCATGTACAACGAGAGGAGGACCGCCGTGACGCGATGATCACCTGGAATGCACAAAAAGATGCACAGGGCTACAACATCCGTTGGGGGATCGCTCCGGATAAGCTGTACAGTTCCTGGCTCATTTATGACGACAACCAGTTACTGTTAAAGGCATTGACCACCGATCAGGAATATTATTTCACCATTGAAGCGTTCAATGAGAACGGTATCTCCACTCTTTTAAAGTCAATCCACGTAAAATAAAATAACCGGAAACGATTAAACAATGGTTATCAATTCAATAATGTGTGACGATCAATCAGGCGTATAATACAACGGTGATTCAGGTCCTAACGGAAGCCCAAGAAGTATCCAGATGATCATCAGCAGCGTCCATACGATAAAGAATGCAATGGAATAAGGCATCATCGAAGCCATAAGGGTTCCCACACCCGCTTTTGGATCATATTTCTGATAGTAGACAATGATCAGGGCAAAGAAACTCATCATAGGAGAAATAATGTTTGTCACACTGTCACCGATACGGTATACGGCCTGCGACAATTCGGGTGAATAACCCAACAACATGAAAATAGGAATGAATACCGGCCCCATGATCGCCCATTTTGCCGAGGCGCTCCCCATAAACATATTGATAAAACCGGAGAAAAGGATAAACAGGATCACTAACGGTATCAATCCTATATTTATACTTTGCAGCCATGAGGCACCGTTCACGGCAAGCAACAATCCGAGGTTACTCCACCGGAACCAGGCTACAAACTGGGCTGCGAAAAACACCAGTACCAGGAAAGAGGTTAATCCCTTGAAACTGCTGTTCATCCCCGTAATCACATCCCCATGCTTCTTGAAAGTCCCCACCGTATACCCATACACGATCCCGCACGTACCCGCCACTAAGAATAACACAGCAATAAACCCTCTTAACAGGGGCGTATGAAGGATGGTATTATCGTCACCACGGAAAAAACCGTTATCAGGGATCAACCCTATCAGGAAGATCGTGCACCATACGAGAAATACAACCAACGCACGGATCAATCCTTTCTTCTCGGCAGAAGATAATTGTCCGACCTCTTCCCGCGGCACATCACCTTTGTAGGTTCCCAGACGTGGTTCAATCCATGCTCTTGATACCCACGTAGCCGTAACGGCGATCACGATGGTGGAGACCGCCATAAAATAGTAATTGGCTGTGGGCATCACATAATAATCGGGATCGATAATATGTGCCGCCTCCGTTGAAAGCCCGGCCAGCAACGGATCGATGGTACCGATAAAGATATTGGCGCTGAAACCGCCGCTCACACCGGCAAAAGCGGCCGAAATACCGGCAATGGGATGTCTGCCCAACGCATGAAAAATCACGCCACCCAACGGGATGATCAGCAGATAACCGATATCAGACACCACATTGGAAAGGATAGCGGTGAATACGACCATAAATGTGATCATTTTAGGAGGCGCTTTTATCAACAGGGCGTTGATCGCGGCTTTTATCAGTCCACTGCTCTCGGCAATCCCGATACCCAGCATCGCCACCATCACGATCCCCAACGGTGCAAAGCCGGTATAACTATCCACCATATCGAGCAGGATACGGTGGATACCGTCGCGGGAGAGCAGGTTCACTATTTCCACCTGTTCTCCTGTAGCAGGATGAATACCATGCCAGTGGAAATAACTGCCAATTGCTGACAAAACTAACGTGATCACACCAAATATACCAAAAAGGGCTGCGGGATGGGGCAAAGCATTCCCTGCCTTTTCGACAAAAGCAAAAAATCGGCCACCTGCATCGCGGGAAGGTCTATGTTGCATATTATAATCAGGTTATTTAACAAATCCGCAGAGTCTTCCGGAACAATGGAAACGGATTGTTTTCAGCACTTTTTATACTTCGATGTGGCAAAGATAATAAAAAAAGTGGTATTTCAAAATTGAAATCTACACATATCTACCCCCGAAACAAGTTCACACCGGGGTGAATGGGTGGATGGGTATAAATTCCGCTACCCCGAAAATAACGACGGCGATAAAACAAATAATTATAATCGTATGAAGTTTTATAACCGAGAGCAGGAACTGGAGCTATGGAAACAGCTTGTCTTCTGTTGGACGATATGTAATCATTTTTTCCTAAAATCTCCCGGTTTAGCATCCTTATCAGAAAATTTTTTACCGGAGAACGGCTTATCGGATTTAAAAGATTTAGCTCCCGTTTTGTCAGAGCGACCTCCTCTTCCATCTTCGCGAGAGAAACGTTCCCGGGATTTAAGAGGTTTGTCTCCTGCGTTGCCGGAACGGGATTCCGGTTTATCTCTGTAGGGAACAGGACGCTCCCGGGATTTAAAAGGTTTATCGGATGATCTATCAGGATTAAAAGATTTGTCAGAGCGGGAAGACGGCTTACGCGGCGTAAACGGTTTATCAGTTTTGAAAGGCTTATCCCGTTCATCGTCACTCCTTTTAGAACGGTACTTGTCGCGTGACTTCTCCTCATCGGCCTCGCCTGCACGTCGGGAACGACGATACCCCTCTCTGGAATTTCTTTCGGAATGGGCGCCGAAACCACCGGAGCGGCCTCCCTCTCGGGATACTCCCTTTGTCGGGTGGTCATCACGTTTCCCGGAAAAGATCTCGTACTCGCGCATCTCGCACTCCAACGCACCGTTATAGAGAAAGAACCGATTAGAATGCCTGAGTCCGATGGCATCGAACGACTCCTTCCGGTAACTCAGTACATAAGCGCGATATCCCGGAAAGACATGTTTCAGCCGCTCACCGATCATCGAATAGAGTTCATCCAGGTCCTCTACTTTAAGACGTTCCCCGTAAGGAGGATTCGTCATCAGTATACCCTCTTTAACAGGTGCTTCAGCAAATTGCTTGAACGGTTTCACCTCCAGATCAATATATTTTTTCAATCCCGCGTTCTTTACATTCTTCTCAGCAATAGCAATGGCTTTGGGAGAAATATCGAACCCCATAATCCGGTGATTGAATTCCCGTGCCCCCGAATCATCATTATAGATAGTGCTGAAAAGTTCACTGTCGAAATCTTTCCATTTTTCAAAAGCGAAATGGGGCCGGTGAATACCAGGAGGGATACCCAGAGCAATCATGGCCGCTTCAATCAACAATGTTCCCGAACCACACATCGGATCGATAAAGTCACACTCCCCTCTCCAGCCCGATTTCAGGATCATGCCGGCCGCCAGTACCTCGTTCAGCGGAGCGTCTCCCTGTGCTACCCGGTAACCCCGCTTATGGAGCGACTCCCCCGAACTATCAAGCGAGAGGGTACATTTGTTATGCGCCACATGGATATGCAACACGATATCGGGATTAGACACGCTTACCGAAGGACGTTTTTCATACTTCTCATTGAACCAGTCGGCAATAGCATCCTTCACCCTGTATGCCACAAATTTGGAATGAGTGAAAATATGTGAGAAGACTACGGCATCGATGGAGAACGTGGTGTCTAATGAGAGGTAATCATCCCAGTTAAAACTTTTCACCGCTTCATATACCTCATCGGCGCTCTCCGCCTTGAAAGTATAAAAAGGTTTCAGGATCCGCAACGCCGTACGGCAATGCACATTCGCCTTATACATCAGCGCCTTATTACCGGTAAACGATACCATTCGGGTACCCAACTCCACATTGTCCGCGCCCAGTGCGATCAGTTCTTCCGCCAGTACATCTTCCAGTTCTGCCAGTGTTTTGGCGATCATCGGAAATTGTTCATTATGGCCGGTAACCCCTTCGTCATGGGGTAATCCCGGTTTGGTAGCCTCCTTCTCATTCTCCTCACAAAAGCGTTCGTTCTCAATCATCCATTCTCCTTTTAATATGGGTACAAAGATAACATCCGTAAAGCGATTTTACCTCATCACGGTTAAATAAAATCGATATTTATTGATAGGAAGGAAGAATATATATGATTTCCGGACAGGATGGATCACGGGGTTTGAATAATCCCTAAATAATGGGATTTTTTCTACTTCAAAATCATATGTTTTTGGGATTGCCTCCTTTTATCTTTTCCTATTTCTTTGTAGATTGAAGGAGGAGCAAGGCCGTTTATTACCGGTATGTCCCCCGTAATGTATACAAATTTTAAAAATCATACACATATGGATACGCAATTATTAATCGCTATAAAGACGTTATTTTTCTTTCTCAGTTTTCTCTTTATTGTTAATTTAAGTGCTTTTGCACAACAAAACAGCACTTTTAAAGGCAAAGTTTATGATAATAACGACCGGATATTGGTTGGCGCTACTGTTTTTATCGAACAGCTAGGCATAGGTGATGATACCAACGGGGACGGGAACTTCGAAATAGACCGTGTACCTGCCGGACAATATAAAGTGGTGGTGAGTTATGTGGGGTTCGAGCCGATTGAACGGGAAATAGAATTTCAGGAAGGAATGACGAAAGAGATCAATTTCCGGTTACTGCCCGATAGAAATATATTATCGGAAATAGAAGTATTCGGAGCACGTCGCGAAAGACCTGAAAAAATGGATGCGCTTACCCGTATCCCGCTTCGGCTGGATGAACAGGTACAAAGTATTTCGGTAATCTCCCACAAAATGATTACCGAACAAGGTGCACTGACATTGAACGATGCGGTACGCAATGCGCCCGGCCTGACAACATTCGCGACCTATGGAAATACATCCGAAAGTCTGACATCAAGAGGTTACCGTGGTATTCCGGTGGTAAAGAACGGCGTAAGAGTTCACTCCGATTTCAGGGGACAAGGCTTTCTAACCGACTGGAAATGGATTACCTGCACGACTCCCGCACACCCGACCAGGGAACCGTGAACCTGAGCGCCGACAGCGTAAATAATATTTACGAAATGCCTCACGACAAATTCCTTGGGTTTTCTACCGATCGCCAGATAAGCAATGCCTTATCGTATATGGCACATGCCACCCGTGACCTCGGTGACGGATACAGCGTAAGAGTGGCTTATGCCGGCTCCGATCTGGATATAAAATCCGTCAGGGCGCATGTGTCCCAATTGGGAAATGCAACTTCCACCGGAGATTATAATTTGCGTTCAAGAAGGTATAGCGGCAGCCAGAGAAACGATAAGAACGGGGTTCTTCAGATTGATTTTATGGGAAAAGATATTCAGACTGGTTCGGTCAAACATACCTTCAATGTCGGATTTGATTATCGATGGTTTGATGCGAAAACCATTGGCACCAATTCCGTGGTGGTGGATACAATTGATGTGCTGGCCGGGATCCCTAACACAGCTCCTTCGGTGACATTAACCGACGGGACACCGGCTACGACACGGGAATATGCTTACGGATTACTATTCCAGGAAGTAATTACGTTCAACCAATATCTGAAAGCTTCGCTCGGATTGCGTTACAGCCAGGTAAGCGGGATCAGTGACAATACCATTTCCTCAACCGGCGGAGACGTATGGGACCCGCTTTTCGGCGTGATCATTACACCGTTTAAAGACTTTAATCTTTTCGCGTCTTATACGACGACCACTTCTTTGCGGGGAGCAGCGAATTTATTGCTGGAGGACAGACAAACACCGGTAGGTCCTGCACGCGAAAAGCAGTTCGAAGCCGGTTTTAAAAGCGAATGGTTCGATAATAGGCTACGTTTCAATGCAACCTGGTTCCTGATCCGGAACAACAACCTTACATACGAGGCATTAGACGAAAGCGGTAACGGAACCGGGTATTATATCAAGGCCGGTAACCTTACAAGAGAGGGCATTGAATTGGACTTAACCGGGAGGTTACTTGAAAATATGGACGTTGTGTTCGGATACTCATATCTGGATGCTGCTTATCGTGATAGTCCCTATTACCACGAAGGTTCTTCGCCAATGAATGCAACCAAGCATACCGCTAACGGTTGGCTGAACTATTCGATCCTCTCGGGAGGCTTACGGAACCTGTCATTCGGGGTAGGTGTATATTATGTGGGTGAGCGTCCGCTCGCGGAATATACCTATACAGTCGTACCCGGACATGACGTACAACCCAATACCCCTCCGTTTATGGCCGATCCTTATACTACTGTCAATGCTCATGTAAGTTACCGGTATAAAAACTACCACATAAGAGCATTCTTTAACAATATCTTCGACTCGACCGGTTATACGGCATATTATCGTGGTGGTTATTTGAATCCGACAGATCCGAGAAACTTTGCCGTCGCGTTAAATTATATATTTTAGCTTCTTCCTCTATACCTTTCGAAGTAACACCAACAAAAGTTCTCTCTTCTTTTGGAAGAGAGAACTTTTTCGTTATAACCAGATGGATATCTGCATGATAAGACACTTTTTCTTATACAAAACAATATTGATATTCACCTTTACTCTATAATTTCACCCTGGTCTTTGCCGGTTTACTTTCATTATGAAAAGCATCCAATGCGGTTACTACATAAGTGTAGCGGCTTTCACCACCTTCATAAGGCAATACGAAGAAATTGTCGGGCGTGATTTTTACAATATTCTCTGCCCGGTTGATATCCACTTTTTCTCCCCGACGGAAGCGATAAACCACAAACCGTTGTGCCGATTCAGGGTTTGACGGCTCCTTTTTATATTCCCATGTGAGGAAATGCATATCTTCGGTATACACATCCGTCAGTTTCTTCACGGCTGCGGGACGTCCTTTATGCAAATGCGTATAAGCCGGGATCAATGTCTTGGAACGATGAATATCGGTTCTCAGTGCATCCGCTACTCCGCCAAAGTTGTCGAGGATCTGGTAGCCGTACCAGTAACAATTACCATGTACGAAAGACATTTCGCGCGACTGCCGGATCTTCACATTCAGTTCATTCCTGTCGATGCTTCGTTTCAGGTCTTGTCCTATATAAAGGTGCTGCTCAAAATTATTGGCATTCCACCAGTGTAAGAGAGTCGTGTAATCGGCTGCACTATGGCCGATCTCCCAGTAGAGTTGCGGCAGGTTGTAATCGATCCATCCTTTTTCCACCCATAGTTTGATATCGGCGTACAGGTCGTCGTAATTCTGCAAACCGTTGGTATCGCTACCATTCGGGTCGCTCCGCTTGTTCCGGTAAATCCCGAAGGGGCTGATACCAAAACGTACCCACGGCTTGGTATCGGCAATGGTTAGTTTTATCTGCTGAATAAGCAGATTTACGTTGTTACGGCGCCAGTCGCTACGCTGAGAAGGAGAAAAACCCTGAGAAGCGGCGTACATACTGAAGCTGTGATCGTCGGGGAAAGAGGAGCCCGCAATAGGATAAGGATAAAAATAATCGTCCATATGGATGGCATCCACCTCGTAGCGCGTAACGATATCGCGTACCACTTCACATATAAATCCCCGGTTCTCGGGCAATCCCGGATCGAAAAATAACTGTGTACCGTACTGAACGAAACGTTCCGGATGTTTCCAATAAAGATGGTTTTTTGCAAGGGTATTGTTGATATTGGTCTTTACCCTGTAGGGATTCAGCCAGGCATGTAATTCCATGCCCCGTTTATGGCACTCTTCGATGATAAAAGCCAGCGGATCAAAGGAGGGGTCGTCGGGCGCTTTCCCCTGTTCACCGGTCAGAAACCTGCTCCAGGGCTCTAACTCCGACCGGTAGAAAGCGTCGGCCTCGGGACGTATCTGGAAAATCACCGTATTGATACCCGCTTCATCGAATTTTCGCGCCATATCAGAGAGATAATGCTTCATGGCAGCGCTATTCATCTGGCTGTAACGCGATTGACCCACGGTCTGTACCCATGCGCCGCGAAATTCACGTTTCGGAGCAGCGTCGGGAGTACGCGTCAGGGATTGTTTTGTAGTGCCGCAGGCACTGATCAGCGTAACAATAAACAAAAAACAACTAAATCGAACAACCTCATTCATATTATTAATTACCAATGACTAATTACCAATTTATTTTGAAATCTTAAATCTTGAATCTTGAATCTTGAATCCTAAGGAATAAAAATATGGTCTTCCGTCTCCAGCAACTGATCCGCCAGGTGCTGTTTGGGATAGACAACAATGCGGTTATGATGCGGGAAACGATTCTCTAACCGGGTGGGCAGACTCTCCAAAACCGGGATATGAGATATATATCCGACATGGGCGGAAACCAGTATAATCAGGTCGTCTTTTCTGACCAGATCACCGCAGGACAGGGGATTGCTCCAATCCACAAACGGCTGGAAAGTAAAGTTTCCCGATTTCTTCTGTCCCGAGATAATCTCCTGCGTTTCAGGGTGTCCCAGATGCAACACGGGGATCGACAACTCGGAGGATAACTTCGCCACCTTACTTACCCACAATCCGAATCCATCTTCCTTTTCAGCCAGTGGCGGCGAGACAACTACAATCCGTTTGCTTAAAATAAGGTTTTGCTCCACATGACAGACAAACAGGTTCTTGTCCATATTCTTGATGATCAGGTCGACCTTCTCTCCCAGCAGTTTATCCCATAACCCGGCCCTGCCCGGCCATCCCAGGATAACAATGTCCGACATCGTTTCGCGTGCTGTCCGCACAATACCGTCCGCCGGATTATGGTCGATAGTAGTGATAATATCTATGTTCACCTCCGCTGCTGTAGCTCTCGAGACAAGTCCCTGTAACTGTTTCCTGAAGCTCACTATATTCCTTTCGGCCTCCTGGTTGTTAGGTACTACCCCGAGCAGGGAGACGGGGTTCACCGATTTTTTATCTTTCAGGAGCAATGCCAGTTCCACATGCTGTCCGATATTGGTAGGATTGGCAATAGGTACCAGAATTTTCTCCTGGGCAAACTCACCCATGGAAGAGGGGGTAAGAGGCTCATTCTCTTCGCTGATCGCAATCTTTTTAGCGGCTCGTTGCGTGAAAACCGAAGCTACAATACAAGTGAGCAGGATCAGTATAATAGTACCGTTTAAGATGTATTCATCCAGCAAGTCCGCCCTGTACCCCACAAGGATAATGGCCAGCGTAGCAGCTGCATGTGAACTGCTCAGCCCGAAAATAAGGTTTCTCTGGGTATTTGAGTAGCGGAATGTTTTCTGCGTCGCCCATGCTGCCAACCATTTTCCCAGCAGCGCCATCAGGATGAGGGTCAACGCCACGATGAGGGTACGCGGCCCGTCCAGCACCACGGAAATATCGACCAGCATCCCGACCGAAATCAGGAAAAAGGGGATAAAAAGGGCGTTGCCGAAGAACTCAATCCGGTTCATCAACGCCGATGAATGAGGGATCAACCTGTTCAGCGCCAATCCCGCGGCAAATGCCCCGATAATGGGTTCAATTCCTCCCAGTTCCACCAGAAAACCGGCAGAAAACACCAAGAACAGGACAAAGATAAAGGTAGAATATTTCTCGGGGGTGGCCCTTTTAAAAAACCATTTGGTAATACGGGGCACGATCAGGAAAATAATCAGAGAGAAGAGCAGTAGCGAGAGCAGCAACCTTATAAGAAAACCGGCATCTAATCCACCATTGCTGTTTGACAAGACCAGCGCAAGGATGATCAGTACGGCCGTATCGGTAAGGATGGTACCTCCCACTGTAATCGCGACCGCCTGGTTACGCGCAATTCCCATACGGCTCACGATGGGATAGGCCACTAAAGTATGGGTAGAAAACATGCTTGCTGTAAGAAAACTGGCATCCGCACTGTAACCGAGCAGGTAATGACAAACAGGATAACCGACAAGCAGCGGGATAACAAAAGTATAAAACCCAAAAGCGAGACTTCTGTTCTTATGCAGTACAAACTCTCCCAAATCAAGTTCCAGCCCCACTATAAACATAATATACAACAGTCCTATGGTGGAGAACATCTCCACACCGGCATGGGTATTGTCTATCCAGTTAAGCCCGTGCGGGCCGATAATCACACCTGCCACGATCAACCCGATGATGCTCGGCACATTGATCCGTTTCAGGAGGATAGGCGCCAGAAGCACAATCGACAGAAGCAGCGCGAATATCAATACCGGATTGGAAAACGGTAAAGTAAACTCATGTTGTAATTCTGACAGAAAAGCTTCCATAGAGTGATTCTTGAGAGTTTTGGGAAACAGATTCCGGAAGTGAGATTTCCATATTGATCGACAAAAATAATTATTTTCTTTGATTTATCGGGCGACTGGCCTCTTTTTATCACCCAGGACCTTTACCGGCAGATTTGGCGAATATGATGGATGCACATTGTTTTTTGGAGATAAAATAGTTATCTTTGTGGGTTATAGCAAAGGTTATATGAGTAATTCAAAACAGATCGAAATAAAAGGGGCACGCGTCAATAACCTCAAAAACATCGACGTAAACATTCCCCGCAACACTTTTACAGTTATCACGGGACTCTCCGGATCAGGAAAATCATCACTGGCATTCGACACGTTGTATGCCGAAGGACAACGCCGTTATGTAGAAAGCCTTTCGGCTTATGCACGGCAGTTCCTCGGGCGCATGAATAAGCCGGAGTGCGATTATATAAGGGGTATTCCACCCGCTATTGCCATCGAACAGAAGACCACCTCACGCAACCCACGTTCTACGGTAGGCACTTCCACTGAAATTTATGAATATCTACGATTGCTTTATGCCCGCATTGGCAAAACCATCTCCCCTATTTCCGGTGTGGAGGTAAAACGCCATTACGTGCACGATGTAGTGACAAAAATGGAGGAATACCGTGAAGGCACCCGTATGACGGTACTGTCGCATGTCCAGTTGCGGAACGGGCGCGACCTGCGAAGTCAATTGGAGATACTGCTGAAAGAGGGGTTTACCCGTGTGGATGTGGGAGAACAGTTTTACCGGATCGACGAACTATTGGAACAGAAAAAACTGCCGGCAGCAAATGAAGTCTTATTAGTGATCGACCGCCTCTCCTGCTCCTCCGACAAGGCAACAGTGAACCGGTTGTCCGACTCGGTGGAGACTGCTTTTCTGGAAGGTAACGGTGAATGTATTGTCCGTTTCTGGAGTGAGAACGGGATTGAGTCGTTTACCTTTTCCAATCGTTTTGAGGCGGACGGTATCACTTTCGAAGAACCCACCGAAATGATGTTCAACTTCAACAGTCCTGCCGGTGCTTGTCCCAAGTGCGAAGGGTTTGGAAAGGTAGTAGGTATTGATGAGAATTTAGTAATCCCCGACAAGAGCCTTTCGGTAAAGGAGGAGTGCGTACAGTGCTGGAGAGGGGAAAAGATGAGCGAATGGCGGCAGGAATTCGTACACAATGCCTATAAAGTCGATTTCCCTATCCACCGCGCCTATTACGATCTGACAGATGCCGAAAAAGATATCCTCTGGAACGGTCGCCACGACCTCGGCATTTATGGCATCAATGATTTTTTCGGGATGCTTGAGAGAAACCTTTACAAGATACAGTACCGCGTCATGCTGGCACGCTACCGTGGTAAGACCGGTTGTCCTTTGTGCAAAGGTTCGCGACTCAAGAAAGAAGCATCTTACGTAAAGGTAGGCGGAAAAGCGATCACAGAACTGGTGGTAATACCGGTCACAGAACTAAAGGAGTTTTTCGATCAACTCACATTAAACGAAACCGATGCTGCCATCGCGGAACGGCTCCTCACAGAGATCAGGAACCGGGTACAGTTCCTTTTAGACGTCGGCCTCGGCTATCTTACGCTCAATAGGCTTTCAAATACTCTTTCGGGTGGTGAAAGCCAGCGTATCAACCTGGTATCGTCGCTGGGCAGCAGTTTAGTGGGATCACTCTATATCCTCGATGAGCCGAGTATAGGACTCCATTCACGTGACACCTATCTGCTGATCGGCGTACTGCGTGAATTGCAACAGATGGGGAATACGGTTGTGGTAGTGGAACACGATGAAGAAATCATCCGTGCAGCGGATTATATCATCGACATAGGTCCCAAGGCGGGTCGACTGGGAGGCGAGGTGATCTATCAGGGTAATGTGGCCGAACTGCAGGAAAAAAGCGACAGCTACACTGTTAAATATCTTACGGGCGAAGAGCAGATCGAAATACCGAAGATTCGCCGTAAGTGGAATAACTATATAGAAGTGAAAGGGGCACGGCAGAACAACCTGAAAAATATCGACGTGAAATTCCCGCTGAACGTGATGACTGTAGTGACGGGCGTCAGCGGTTCAGGTAAATCATCACTTGTGAACGATGTTCTTTTCAACGCACTGCAACATCATTATAAAGGTACTGCACTGGAACATGCCGAGTTCAACAGCATCGGAGGCGATCTCAACCTGATGAAAGGAGTGGAATATGTAGACCAGAATCCCATCGGGAAGTCGTCACGTTCCAACCCGGTCACCTATCTCAAAGCATTCGACGAGATCCGGAAACTTTTTGCAGCACAACCATTAGCCAAACAGATGGGTTTCTCGCCAGCCTATTTTTCATTCAATGTGGAAGGAGGACGCTGTAGTGAATGTAAAGGCGAAGGGACCATTACCGTTGAGATGCAGTTTATGGCTGATATCCGGCTGGAATGCGAGTCGTGCCACGGCAAACGGTTTTCACCCGAAGTGCTGGAGATAGAATATAAGGGAGCGACCATTCACGACATTCTGGAGATGACGGTCAACCAGGCGATCGACTTTTTCGGACAACAGAAAGGGTCGACAGAGAAAAAAATAATAAAGAAAATGCAACCCCTTCAGGATGTGGGGTTGGGATATATCAAATTGGGACAGTCATCCTCTACCCTCTCCGGCGGTGAAAACCAGCGGGTAAAACTTGCCTACTACCTGGGTGAAGAAAAGGCGCAGCCGACTGTTTTCATCTTCGACGAACCCACTACCGGTCTCCATTTCCACGATATCAAAACACTGCTTCAGGCATTCAACGCGTTGATAGAGCGCGGCCATACGGTAATCATTATCGAACACAATATGGAAATCATCAAATGTGCCGACCATATTATCGATATCGGACCGGAAGGAGGTAAAGCCGGAGGATACATAGTATTTGAAGGAACCCCGGAACAAATCGTGAAATGCAAGCAGTCTCATACAGGCCGTTTTTTGAAGGAAAAACTACATTAATAACGAGGTAATTATCTGGTTATTAAATCAAACCAATTTATATTTGTCGGATTATGCCGACCATTACGCGACAGGGAGTGTTTTAGGAATTTTAAAGTAACGGACACTCTGGAGTGGAAAGATGGCACTATTGATATTGTGCCTGAAACCGTATATGAAATGGGTAAACCGTTAGAGTCTGATATTGTAGCTGAACCGTGATCTTTTGAACGGGTAGAAAAAAGTTTTTCGATTTTTTGTAACGACATTCTTTTCCGTCGTGTCTAATCGGAAAAACGCTATATGAAGACAATAATTTTGATATATTTAACTTTTTGCTCACTCTTATCTTTAAATGCTCAACTGAATGGAACCGTCAAGGACCAGAATGACGATCCCGTTGAATTCGCTAATATAGCGTTGTACTCTCTACCCGATTCCTCATTGGTGTCCGGAACCACCACCAACAGCGAAGGCAAGTTTTCACTCATATCGGAAAATTCAGCCAATGAATTTCTGAAAATATCCTTTATAGGATATGAAACCAAAACCGTAGCTGCAATACCGGAACAGATAATCGTACTAAAAGCGGAAACCACCCAACTGGAAGAAGTGACGGTAACGGCAGTCCGTCCCTCTTTCAAAATGGATTCTGACGGACTTTCGGCAAATATTGAGAATACGCTTCTCAGCCGGTTGGGAACAGCCAACGAGGTACTGGCGCAACTCCCTTTTGTCAGCGGGGAAGACGGTACTTTTAGTATATTCGGACGTGGCGAACCCCTTATTTATATAAATAATCGTCTGGTACGTGATAAAAACGAATTGCGTCGACTGAAGAGTTCCGACATTAAAGATGTAAAAGTGATACTAAATCCGGGAGCCCAGTTCGATGCTACGGTCGGCGCAGTGATCCGTATAACCACTGTAAAGGCGGTTGGTGAAGGGCTGAGCGGGTCGCTATACTCTTTTATCCGTCAACGAAGTCGATTTGATCACAACGAAAGTATCCAACTCAATTACCGGAAAAGCGGACTGGATATTTTCGGCGGGCTCGAATTCAGCCAGTATAATTCTTATCAGAAACAGAAAAACACCATCCAACTACAAGCCGAACAGCTTCATACCATCGCCCAGGAGCTTGAAATGAATACAAAAACCACGAAAGATTGGTCGATGAATGCAGGCTTTAATTACAATATCTCTCCGGAACATACATTTGGAATACGTTACAACCACGATCGCTCTTTCGGCAATATATTTACAATGAGCGGAATATCCCAACATTTCACCGACGGAGTAAATGACCGGAATATGGATATGTACACATGGAATGGGGGAGAAAATCACCGCCATTACCTGAATACATACTACAATGGTAAATTAAATGAAGAAACTGAACTCAGGTTCGAAGGGGATTGGCTGAACGGCGGCAATGAAACACCTATCTACACGACGAACACCGACAAGCAAAGCAATGAAACAACCCAGGTAGACAGTGAAAATTCAAATAATTATTTTCTGTATGCCGGCAAATTGATGCTCACAACCCCCTTGTTTTCAGGAAAGATAACCGTCGGCACGGAAACGTCATATACGGAAAACGATCAGGAATACCGTATGCTGAATGAAGAGGTTGCCGAAGACCTGCCGTCGAACGATAACAGATCCGAACAGACACTGGCCGCCGGATTCTTATTTTATGACCGCACATGGGAATTACTCTCTTTACAGGCAGGATTGCGGTATGAATACATCGACTTCAATTATTACTATATGGGGGAACGAAGCGACGAGCAAAGCCGTAAGTACAATAATGTGCTTCCTTCCGTCTCCCTTGGCTACAAAGGAGAAACGGTCAATATGTCGCTGAGCTACCGAAGTACTGTGCGCCGGCCTTCCTATGGGCAATTGCGCAGCAGTATCATGTATATCGATCCCTATACTTACGAAGGAGGAAACCCGGCGCTCCGCCCCCTTTTCACCAGCCGCGTTTCCTATCTTTTCGGGTGGAAGAACCTGAATGTCGATCTATCCTATAATTGGTATAAAGACAATATCATCATAACACTGGAACAATTCCAGGACAAAGCGATGTTATTGGCCCAACCAAAAAATATAGCACATAGCGGTGCATTCCAGGGCAGTCTATCCTACTCACCCACCATAGCATGGTGGAAACCCAATGCAGAATTAGGGGTAATCATTCAGGATCTCACCTACAAAGGGGAGACATACAACAGACCTTATTGGCATTATAGGCTTAATAATACGTTCACTCTACCGCACAACTATATTTTGATGGTCAATCTTTTGGGAAACAGGCCGGGGAACACTGATTTAATATCAGCACACTCCAACTTTCGCACGGATATAAGGCTCAATAAAAAAATTTTCAATGATGCATTGAATATGACAGTCGCGTTTACGGATGTCTTTAATACGGAACGGGAACAGTGGGAACTTTTTCTGGACAATGTTTCTTTTTGGAAATGGAATAATCGGGATTCACGGGGAGTTTACCTGCAACTAACCTATACATTCAATCCCGCACGTAATGCATATAAAGGCCAGGGAGCGGCCGGCAGTGAACTGGACAGGTTATAAAAGTATATATTAACTCTTTCCTATACATTCCGGGCTATCCAGAAAACAAGGATAAAAGCCAGTAAGGCAAGTGCTGCCCATCTTCCAAACAAAATTTTTTCGACTGAGGGGAATCGTTTTTTTCCTCCAAAATATTGAAGGTAAATGCCCAGAAAAATATAGGGAATCGCCAATACCATAAATGCATTGTACTTCAACGCAGTTCCTATATTAAAATGCAGAAGACTATGGACCGCTCTCTGCGAGCCACATCCCGGACATTCATAACCGGTAGCGAGAAGAAAAGGGCATTTCGGAAAAAGAGGTTGTGTTTCCGGATCAAAAGTGTAAAAAATATAAAGCGCTGCCGCAACTAATACAGTTACGACAGCGCCTATTCCTATTTTTAGCTCTTTACGCACAACAGCGCCTAAAAATTATAACCGCTTGCATTGTTCTCAATAATATTCTCCATATATTCCGGCAAATTACCGGTAGCGAACATGATTATCCATAAGATCCAATACAGCAGTGCTGCTCCTACGGAAATCAGCGTCCACATTTTTGCTTTCCGGGCCATCCGCTCAGACTCTTCATATTTTCCGTTAAAGTAAAGTGAATCGACTTTTACGGCATAGATAATCCCCGCAACTCCAAAAGGCATACAGCAAAAGAGAGTCGCCAAAATGGATTGCCACAGCCAGTTGCCGGGTTTCAACGGGGGTATGTCGTACTCTTGCTGCTCTTGAGGCGGCAGAGGAGGAGGAGGAGTGGTCGAAGAATAGTTTTCTTCATACCGGGAATCTTGTCCCTCCGGGTCATTTCGATATTCCATTACAATATTTTTCTACGATTAAGTATTCAACAGATCCTCCATACCGGCAAGGCCCGAAATCGAACCGATAAATACAGCAAACAGTATGATAGCAATGATGATAAGTGCGATCCATCCGATGGCAATCCACATGGCGATCTTAGTCCATTTTGCCGCAGAACGGGAAGATTCCAGCGAAGCAGCGTAATCACCCCTGTTATAAAAAGATTCTACTTGCGCAGCATACACGATACCGATAATTCCAAGGAGGCTTAGTATACTACTGCAAAGCATAAACGGGAGGATGGTGACCAGGATCGACTCCACCAACCATGTCCTGGGCATCGGCTGAATTTGCTGTGTTTCGGTAGATTCTCCGGGCCGGTCATACCGGACAGGGGGCTGGTCCTCACTTGCCAGAGGCTTCCTGTACGCGTCGGAAAACAGGAAGTTTAACTCTTCCGTCTCTTCAGCCCGTTTCCACTGTTCCATCCCTTGTGTCCACACAAGTGTATCGCGTTTTATTCCTTCTTGTCTCAATTCTTCGGGCGAAAAGGTTCCTTTTTGCTTTCCTTCAGCGTCAATATAAAAATAACGATTCATATATCCTTCTTTTACTGGTAATCTTCAATTATATTAGCTATTTGAGTCACCTTCGCTCCTCGATTTTCAATTCTACGCTCAACATAGTCAAAACAAGTTTTGCCTCTGTATTCGCTTAACGAAATAGTTCCGGTGTAATTTGCAATGAACGGATAGTCCGCCCGTTTTCATCGTTGTAAACATATTCAATGGTCACATTGTTCTCCTTGAAAATACGGAGATCGGGATTCGATGAAAATTCTTTTCCGATATTTTCCTTTAATGATTGCAATCCGTTTTCGACTAACGAATCGGGATTTGATGTATTCAATACCGTATACCGATAGCGAAATATATTCCCCTGTATCACCGAAGCCTCTTCAAACCGGGTGTACTGATCAAGCATCACCGGAGCCGACGTATTGAGGTTGACAGCCATCTCCTCGAGTTTCTTTGTAAGTGCTTTTTCATTCGAGTTACACTGCATAAAAGACAAAGAAAGGAAGACAATAGAAAGAATGAAAATTATTTTTCGCATACTTTAATTTTATACTACAAAAATAAAAAAGTTTAGGAGAGATAAAAAATATAAAGCATTTTTTCTGCTTCGCCACTAAATTATCATAAGCTTCCGAATAAATTGTATAGAATCTCATAATTTTCAATGAAATATCACTCAATATAACAAAAAAGTTTATATTTGTGGTTACCCTAAGAAGTTGAATAATTACTTGGTGGTACAAATCTACTATGGGGCGGCAGTTGCCAACCATTAGCCGATGAAATAATGTCCCCCACGAGGGTAATGTGAATTAAGCCGAGTGAAAAGCCCTGACCTGAAGGGAACGAACGGGACCAAGGATATCCTGCCTTGATGATTTTGCGCAGTATACGAAGTCTAATAACTCTCCGATGTTAAGGATGTAAATATTGCTTTTACATAGGATCGAAGTTAAGTATGTCAATTATTGAATCGAAAATATGAAAAAAGGAGTTGTATTGTATTTGATCCTGTCAATCTTTGTGATAGGTTGTTCTTCAGACAAACAATCACATGAAGAATTGCCGTTCATTGACGTCTCGAAAGAGTATCCTGAAAAAGGAATTGTTTTGACGGATATTGCTGATATTACTTATGTGCATCTAACTTCGAAAAGTGATGACTATCTTTTTAAAGGAAGTATCGATTATGTAACACAAAACAGGATAGTTGTCATAGATCGCTCTTCTCATAGCTTGCTGTTCTTTTCAAAAGATGGAAATCCCAGGTCGCGTTTTAATCATAGGGGTCAAGGGCCGGAAGAGTATCGGGATGCGGCTTCTGTAATGTATGACGAAGCGAGGGATGATGTTTTTGTTTCCCCGGATTTTAGTGATCATATAATGGTTTATTCTTCTTCCGGTGAATACAAAAGAAAAATAACCTTGCCGCAAATAAATATCAATGGACAAATGGCCTTGTTCGATGACCAATCCATATTGGTGTATGACAACACTAAATTATGGCAAACTATCGTCCAAAATAATTCTGCGGAGAAAATCACTTTTACGGAACAAGGTGGCGATTCATCTTTCTTCCTTATTTCCCAAACAGATGGGACTGTGTCAGACTACATTCAATTGCCAAATAAGAACATAAATTTGAGTTATAGGGACTTAGGCGATACTTTCATTGGTCAGGTTAACTATGGACGTGTGAGAAAATGCCCGGATGGACTTCTTTTGTATAATCCGGAAGCTGACACGGTCTTTCTTTATGGCAAAGACAAGTCCTTAACTCCATATATGCATAAAAAACCTTTATTGAGCGATTTTAATCCAATGACCGTCATGGATATTTGCATGGATGCAGGTAGATTTCAATTCATGTCTGTTTATCCCTATTTGAAGACCGGAAGCTCTCCTTCTCCAAAATATTATATGCGTGACAAAAAAACGGGTGAAATATTCCGTCAGAAAATTACTCTACCTGACTATCAGGGAAAAGATTTCTATATTAATCCGCGTCTTTCGAATTATTATGAAAAAGAGTACCATTTTGAATTGGACTTTACCGAACTCGAAGAAGCATATAATGCAAACCAGCTAAGTGGTAAGTTGAAGGAATTGGTTGCTTCACTAAGTAAAGAAGAAGATGCTAATAACGTTTTTGTGTTTGTTGATTTTCACCCTTGACTAAATTTTAATTCAACATCCTATTCCTATAATCAAAATTTCAACTTGTTAAAAGCATTCGGCAGAATGTCTCTCGACACTCTGCCAAACATGTTAACCTTAAATCTAATACTATTATGAAAAAACCACGATGCAAATATAAAAAAGAAATTAAATCCACGCAAATAATTTCAATAAAAAATAAAAAAATGTCTATTTTTATCAAATCGTAAGTAGAATCAAACAACGGGCAAACCAATGCCTGTTATTTTGCGATATAAATCAAGCGCATAGACATCCGTCATACCTGAAATATAATCAATCACGGATTGAGTCTTTCCGTACAGGCTCCGGGAATTCGTTTCATACTGTTCCGGAATCCTGTCAAGAAGGAGTTTCGAATAGGCGTGTTTGGGATTCCGAATGGCATCTGTAAATACCTCCAGCAAATATCCTATTATCCGATAACCAGCCAATTCAATATCAAGCACATCTTTAGAGCGATATATATACTGCAGGGCAAATTCTGCACACCGACCATAAGCCTTTGCTACCACAGGGGAAACATTTCCGATAAGTGTGCCGGAGAATTCTCCTGCCAGGATATGTTCTTCATTTGCAAGGAACAGTACCGAACACTCACCGACTAACAGGCCGATGACAGCGGAACGTAAATAGGCGATCTGCTCGTTCACATCGGTTACATACGATAAAATTCTCATACATCGTTCCCGGCTCTCCCCTTCAAAAAAATCCAGTAACAGTTCTATGGCTTTTTCAGTGGTGAGTAGACGTAACTTGTGCGCATCTTCTATATCCATCACCTGATAACAGATATCGTCGGCGGCCTCCACCAGATAAACCAATGGATAGCGGACAAATTTCAACGGAGACTCGTTTTGTTTGAGTATACCAAGGTCTTCCGCGATCTGACGGTAATCGTCCTCCTCTGAAGCGAAAAAACCGAATTTATTTTTCCCTCCGCTTAATTCCGAAGAGTAGGGATATTTCACGATAGAAGCCAGCGTGGAATAGGTCATTGCAAAACCTCCCTCCCGCCTTCCCCTGAACTGGTGCATCAGCAAGCGTATGGCATTGGCATTCCCTTCAAAGCAGGTGAAATCGCTCCAGCGGCCCCCTTCCTGCTCCACCTCGCTCTTGAGAAAAGCACCCTTTCCCTCAGAAAAGAAAGTGGAAATGGCCTTTTCACCGGAATGTCCAAACGGTGGATTTCCCATGTCATGCGCCAGGCATGCAGCAGCAACAATTGAGCCGATCTCTTCGAAATGAGCATCCGAGCCGGGATATTTTTTGCGTAATTCACGCCCTATGTTTTCTCCCATCGAACGTCCCACGCTGGCAACCTCCAGACTATGTGTCAACCGGTTATGGACAAAAATACTTCCCGGCAATGGAAATACCTGCGTTTTGTTCTGCAACCGACGGAAAGGCGACGAAAAGATCAACCTGTCGTAATCGCGCTGATACTCCGTTCGTTCATGCTTCTTCGCATTCTCATAATGCTCCATCCCAAACCTCTTTGCAGATAATAAGCGTTCCCAATCCATACGTTTTTGTTTATATAGACAAAGATAACACCAACGTTTTCGTTAAGCAAGAGCAAAACAAATAAATTTGTTTTGCCGAGCGCAGAAAACGCCTAAGTAATTAAACTATCCGAAAAACCGGTTCGTTGACATTTTTTTGATAAGATTATCGTGCTGATACCGGCAAAATTTCCACAAATAAGAGTAAATTTGTACCCTTAATACAGAAAGGTTTTTCAATGACTGATATTATCAAGCACGAATGCGGGATTGCGATAATTCGCCTCCTCAAACCCCTCGATTATTATTACAATAAGTACGGAACGTGGCAATACGGACTGGACAAAATGTACCTGCTCATGGAGAAGCAGCACAACCGTGGACAGGAAGGAGCGGGACTGGGTGCTGTGAAGCTGGAGGCTTCCCCCGGCAACGAGTATATTTTCAGGGAACGGGCGCTGGGATCGGGTGCCATATCGGAGATATTCTCCCATGTGCATGCATCATTTCAACAATTCTCAAAAGAACAACTGAGCGATATTGAATTTGTCAAGACATCAGTTCCCTTTGCCGCGGAACTCTTTATCGGACACCTGCGGTACAGTACTACCGGGAAGAGCGGTCTCAGCTACGTGCATCCGCTCCTGCGCCGTAACAACTGGGCTTCAAGAAGCCTTGCTTTAGCGGGGAATTTCAATATGACCAATGTGGATGAAATGTTCCATCAACTCCTTCAGGAGGGACAGCATCCGCGCGATTATGCCGATACCTTTGTCATGCTGGAATCCCTCGGCCATTATCTTGACCGGGAGGTACAATACCAGTATGATCACCTGGGAAAAGAGCAGATGAACGGCCAGGAAGTGAGCCGTCAGATCGGGGAAAAACTAGACATCCCTTTTTTGCTGAAACGGGCATCCGGAATCTGGGACGGCGGCTACGCCCTCTGCGGGCTGATCGGTTGTGGCGATGCTTTTGTACTGCGTGATCCATGGGGCATCCGCTCTGCATTTTATTACCACGACGATGAAGTGGCCGTAGTAGCGTCGGAACGCCCGGTCATCCAGACGGCATTCAACCTGAAGAAAGAAGATGTGCATGAACTCAATCCGGGCGAAGCCCTGATTGTAAAGCGCAACGGCTCTATCAACCTGCATCAGATACAGGAAAAGAAGAAAAAGATCACCCCTTGCTCTTTCGAACGGATCTACTTTTCACGCGGCTCCGACCATGACATCTATCTGGAACGAAAAAAACTGGGAGAACTGCTGGTTCCCAAGATCATGGATGCCGTAAACGGGGATTTCGACAATACGGTATTTTCCTTTATCCCTAATACGGCGGAGGTAGCCTATTTCGGGATGCTCCAGGGGTTAGAGGATCATTTCAATCATAAAAAGGCACTCACTATCCTCGAAAAAGGAAGTTCGCTGAGTAAGGATGAAATCGACACAATCCTTTCCAAACGGGTACGTTCTGAGAAGGTGGCGATCAAGGATATCAAACTACGTACCTTTATCGCGCAGGGAAATACAAGGAACGACCTGGCCGCACATGTCTATGATGTGACCTACGGCTCGTTGAGGAGAGGTGTAGACAGTCTGGTGATTATCGACGACAGTATTGTCCGCGGGACTACACTCAAACAGAGCATCATCAAAATACTGGACAGACTCAATCCGAAAAAGATCATCATCGTATCCTCTTCACCACAGATACGCTATCCCGATTGCTACGGTATAGACATGTCGAGAATGAGCGAATTCATCGCTTTCAAAGCAGCCATAGAACTCCTAAAAGAACGCGGCATGCAGTCCGTGATCGACGAAACATATAAAAAATCGATAGCACAGCGGCATATGAAGAAGGAGCATATTGTGAATTATGTAAAGAATATTTACGCTCCCTTCACCGATGAAGAGATTTCCGACAAGATAGCACAGATGTTGACATCCAAAGATATAAAAGCTGAAGTGAAAATCGTTTTCCAAAGTATTGAAGACCTCCACAAGGCATGCCCCGGTCACGGTGGCGACTGGTACTTTTCGGGCGACTATCCCACTCCCGGCGGGAATCGGCTTGTAAACAATGCGTTTATCAATTATATTGAAGGTCAGGAGAACAAATCGCACCAATATTCGTTAAACTTCTCAAAGAGCGGAGAATGATTGAACGCATCATTATCATAGAGAATGTAGATCCGGTCGTCTTTTTTGGCATCAACAACAGTAATATACAGTTGATAAAGACATTATACCCCAAACTACGCATTGTGGCAAGGGGTAATGTGATCAAGGTGATCGGCGAGGAGGAAGAACTGGCCGGCTTTGAAGAGAAGATCCACGAGTTGGAAAAGTTCAGCAACGAGATGAATGTGCTGAAAGAGGAGGATATCCTCGACATTGTGAAAGGCAAGGCACCTGCCATTGTGAATGTGGACAATCTTATTATTCACGGACTGAACGGAAAACCTATCCTTGCCCGTACTGCCAATCAGAAGAAACTGGTAGAAGCTTTCGACGAAAACGATATGGTGTTTGCCATTGGTCCGGCCGGATCAGGAAAGACTTATACGGCCATCGCACTGGCAGTCAGAGCCCTCAAAACAAAGAAGATACGCAAGATTATCCTAAGCCGCCCCGCCGTGGAAGCAGGTGAAAAGCTGGGATTTCTGCCCGGGGACATGAAGGAGAAGATCGATCCTTACCTGCAGCCGCTCTATGATGCGCTGGAGGATATGATCCCTCCCCTGAAACTGAAAGAGTATATCGAAAGCAAGATCATACAGATCGCCCCGCTTGCTTTTATGCGGGGACGTACATTGAACGATGCCGTCATCATCCTTGACGAAGCGCAGAATACCACCAAGCCGCAGATAAAGATGTTCCTGACACGGTTGGGACTGAACGGCAAAATGATCATCACAGGTGATATCACGCAGATCGACCTGCCACACTCGCAGCAGTCGGGATTGATCCACTCCATGCAAGTACTGAAGGGTATCAAAGGTATCGGTACGGTAGAGTTCAACAAGAAAGATATTGTACGCCATAAACTTGTACAGAAAATAGTGGAGGCGTATGAAAAAAGTGAAGAGTGAAAAATGAAGAATGAAGAGTGAAGAGTGAAGAGTGAAAAGGAATATCAGAACCAATATTCAAGCACCAAGACTGTTTAGAATAAAGAACAAAGAATAAAAACAATTTGAAATATAGGATTTCAGAATTCAAAATTCTCTACTTCTTGAACTTCTCAATTTCTCCACTTCTTGGACTTCTTCACTTCTTGACTTCTAAGTTCAATTAAATCATCAAATCAGACAATAATATGGATGCATTGACAAGAACAGATTACAATTTTCCCGGACAGACGGGTGTGTATCACGGAAAAGTACGCGATGTATATAGCATCGGTAATGAGACACTGGTAATGATTGCCACCGACCGTATTTCGGCATTCGATGTAGTATTGCCAAAAGGCATTCCATATAAGGGACAGGTGCTGAACCAAATCGCAGCTAAATTCCTCGATGCTACCGCCGATATTGTGCCCAACTGGAAAACAGCTTCCCCCGACCCGATGGTGACTGTAGGACACCAGTGCGAACCCTACAAGGTGGAGATGGTAATCCGCGGTTATATTACCGGCAGTGCATGGCGAGAGTATAAAAAGGGAGTACGTACGTTATGTGGTCTCCCGCTACCGGAAGGACTGCGTGAAAACCAGAAGTTCGAAACACCTCTGATCACCCCTACTACCAAAGCTGATGAAGGACATGACGAGAATATCTCAAAAGAGGAGATTATCGCGCAGGGATTGGTAAGCAGGGAAGAGTACGAACAACTGGAAAAATATACTTATGCATTGTTCAAACGTGGTACCGAAATGGCAGCCGAGAAAGGGCTGATCCTGGTCGATACTAAATATGAATTTGGCAAGAAAGATGGCAGGATCTACCTGATTGACGAGATCCATACCCCCGATTCATCACGCTATTTCTACAGCGAAGGCTACCAGGAACGTTTCGAGAAAGGCGAAGAACAAAGACAGCTCTCTAAAGAATTCGTACGCAAATGGCTAATGGATAACGGATTTCAGGGACAACCCGGACAACAGGTGCCCGAGATGACCGATGAATACTGCCGGAGCGTATCGGAACGGTATATAGAATTGTACGAGAAAATTGTAGGCGAAAAGTTTGTGAAAGCCGATACCGACAATCTGGAATCGCGCATTGAAAAAAATATTACCGAGTATTTGCAAACTCACTAATGGTTGTATGTTCAATCAGCAACAAAGACTACAAGAATGGCTTACAAAGTAGAAAAGGTAAACCCTTATAATCCCGATCAGCCGAAGAAGGAGCAGGTAAAACGGATGTTCGATAGTATCGCCCCGAAATACGACAAACTGAACGGAACACTGTCACTGGGGATTGATGATTATTGGCGGAACGATGCGCTGAAAGAACTAAGAAAATACCCCCACAAACAGTTATTGGATATTGCCACCGGCACGGGAGACTTCGCGATCCTGGCACAGAAGATACTACAGCCGGAGAAGATCACGGCGGTGGACATATCCGAAGGGATGATGAATGTCGGCAAAGAAAAAGTTAAGGCAAAAGGATTGCAGGATATCATCACCTTCGAAGTGCAGGATTGTGCAAACCTCACTTTTGCTGATAATAGTTTCGATGCAGTTACTATCGCTTTTGGGGTACGTAACTTTGAAGATATCGACAAAAGTTTTCAGGAAATACTCCGCGTGCTGAAGGCGGGTGGCCTGTTTCTTTTTATCGAACTTACCACGCCGCAGGAAACACCAATGAAACAGTTGTATGCCACATATACCAAATATGTGATGCCGGTCTTATCGGGTATATTCTCGACCGAACAGCGTGCATACAACTATCTGCCCGAATCTATCGCTGCTTTTCCACAGGGAAGAGAGATGATGTTGATCCTGAAGAAGAATGGCTTTACGAATATCCGGTTAAGAAGGTATACGCTCGGGATTGTCACCCTCTATATTGCAGAAAAACCTATTGACTAATGTGCCAATGTGCCAATAAGAATAATTAAAAAGAAATCGGAAGTAAAGAAGTCTTGGTTCTGTCATTTTCAATTTTCAATTTTCAACTTTCAATTTACGAATGGATACATATGGCTTAATCGGTTTTCCCCTGAAACACTCTTTCTCGGCAAAATTTTTCACGGAGAAATTCTGCCGTGAAGGGATCGACGCTGAATACCTTAACTTCGAAATCGAAGATATCCAGGAGGTTTGCCAAATTATCCTATTCAACCAAAAACTGAAAGGTCTGAATGTAACCATTCCCTACAAGGAACAGGTAATCCCTTTTCTGGATGAAATCTCACCTGAAGCACAAAAAATTGGTGCCGTGAACGTAATCAAAGTGGAGAGGAGACCAGGGGATATGTATTATTACAAGCTTGCCGGTTACAACACGGATCATATAGGATTCAAACGATCAATTGCGCCGCTGATAGATCCGGCATCCCACAGAAAAGCACTGATATTGGGTACCGGTGGAGCATCGAAAGCAGTTGCCCAGGCGCTTACAGACATGCAAATCGAATGGAAACAGGTATCGCGTACTCCCGGGAATGACAGACTTACCTATAACGATCTTTTGCAAGCAGTCATTTCAGAGTATACTCTTATTATAAATGCGTCTCCGGTAGGCACCTTCCCTGAAATAGATCATTGTCCCGATATACCCTATGATCTTCTCTCGTCCCGTCATTTATTGTATGATCTGATCTACAATCCCGAAGAGACACTTTTTCTGCAAAAAGGAAAAGCACAGGGTGCCACGACCAAAAACGGCAGGGAGATGCTGGAGCTTCAGGCACTGGCTGCCTGGGAGATATGGCAAAAATAACCGCCCCCTTACTTCTTTCAGTAAAGGGGCGATCGAATCCTTAGTCATTGTATTAAGAAGAATATGTTAACTAAGAAATATATAGAGGTGCGATAGTGTAGTTTGTTTTTTACAATGACATCGGAACTTCTTCTGTTTCTTCCTGTTGTTGTTGCTCCTGAGAAGCAGGCGGTGCCACTTCTTCCCCTTCTCCATTCAGGTAGAATACTTTCTCAGACTGATCCGTCTTACTGGTACCCTTCACCTCAGTGATACCTTGCTCTGTGTTGTATCTCAACGAGGTTACATCATAGGTCTCGGTAATAGTACGGATAGCATTCTGTACTTTTTCGTTCAGTTCTTCGAACTTAACATTCACGAATCCGTTGTCTTGCATCACTTCCGACAATTCTGCCGACGGAGTCTCCTGTTCTATTGTTCCTGACTCTTCGGTCCTTGCCGGAGCTTCTACTTCTTTTCCTTCAGCATCAAGATAAACTACTCTTTCAGACTGATCATCTTTTTTCGTCAGTTTCACTTTTGTGAGTTGCTTTTCAGCATTATACTTAAGCGCTTTAATATCATATTCCTGGGTAAAGGCGCTTATCGCTGCCTGAACGGCTTCACTGAGATCCTGCAACTGTACATCCACAAAACCATCATCATCTAAAACTATTGCCACAGTGGGTTGTTCCTGAATAGCATGTGCTTGTTGAACGTTTGTCGTAATAAGCATACCTGCGATAATTGCGACTGATAAAATTACTTTTTTCATAACGATAAATTTTTAGAAAAATAAAAACTGCATTATTGAATTTTTATTCCGTTTGTTTTTTGTGGCGACTTATCGCCGTTATGTATATATCAAATCGAATACCAAACCAGATCGGCGAAGTGAACTTCCGCTAAAAGACATTGATTATAAACAAATTAATCTGGAATTGTAATAAACATGCCAAACATCATCATTGGGGAAAAATTGTGGAAATTGTGGAATTTTTCCCCAATCAGAGTGTGTAATTCCACAATTTCCACAACCACCAGTCTGTATAGAAAGCTGCGATAATTAAATGATATTTCCTAATATGAGATGCGCTTCGAAAAAATTCACGAGTGAGACTATTTGAGTCGCAAGCTTGGTTTTTCTCTCGGCTTTCATTATATTTGTATAATATAAAATGCGCCTCGGAATAGCCTAAGCAAGCTTAGCTCTTCTCTCGGCTTTCATTATATTTGGGGTAAATTTGGAGGAATGGAGCAAAAAAAATCACCGGAACAAAGGGTCAGGATAAAAATAGGTTTGATCTTCCTTGTAGTCATTCTCTATTTTACCGGATTGTTTATCTATTCCTATTCCCTTAAAAAGAATATGGATATCCAGAAAGCGGAGATGGACAATTCATATAAAGTGCTGTCCAGAAGTAATCAGTTGATTATCTCCATACAGCAGGCGCAGGAGGTATTGAACATGTACCTGGTATCTCCCCGGCGAAGACTGCAACAGCAATACGACTCCATCTCTTCCGACATATCCCTCCAAATACTCAACATACAGGGCATGAAACCCGAGAAGGAGCAGAATATGCTACTGGAAGATATCGACTCTTTGCTCCAGGAAAAAAACAGGATGGTGCGCAGGTTGACAGGACTGTTCAGGTCTCAAAATCCTCTGATAGAACTCGACAAGAAAATCAACCAATATGATGAGATCATCCAGGATTCGGTAGTGGTGATCACCAGTATCGACACCACGCGTATGGAAAAACAAAAAAAGGGATTCTGGGATCGGCTCAGAAATCTTATTGACCCGGCAGCCGTACCGGATTCTACCATCAGCATTGCACGCACCGAACAAGAGTCAAGATCAACATCGAGAGTAGATACCACGATGTATGCCGACCTCAAGAATATCACGGAGGAGGCGTCCAAGTCCTACTCCTCCCAGATTGAAGGGATTGAGAGGGAGGTACGTGAACTGCTGTTTGCCGAACAGAATATCTCCCTTCATATCTCCCAGCTTACCACTGAACTTTACAATGAAACCACCCAGTTGGCCTGGAAAGGGACTGAAAACAGCGAAGAACTCACCCAAAGGATTTTCAGATTCGCCCTCGTTGTCGGCGCACTCTCCATCCTCGTGATCCTTATCACTATTCTCTTCATTATCGACGACCTCAATAAAGGACAAAAAGCACGATCTGATCTGGTAAAGGAGAAACAACTCACCGAAGAACTGATCGAGAGCCGTCATAAATTGCTGTTATCCGTATCGCATGATGTGAAGACACCCCTCAGCTCCATGATGGGATATATGGAGATGTGGGATTCGGAAGAAGCGGATGAAGGCAAAAAGCGGCAGCTGCAGTCTGCCCGCAATTCAGGAAAACACATCCTGAATATGCTGACCAACCTGCTTGAATTCTCACGGCTGCAACAAAAGTCAGCCAAACTCCATTACAGCAGGTTCAACCTTATCGAATTGATGGAAGACATCATCCGCATGTTCCAACCTTTTACGGAAGAAAAAGCGTTGAGTCTGAAGTTTGAGAACTTAGCCTCCTCTCCGCTCTATATAGAGACGGATCATACGCTCCTGAAACAAATACTCACCAATGTAGTTTCCAACGCAGTAAAGTATACCCTCCGGGGCGGTGTCACCATACGGCTGAAAAATGAAGGTCAACTGATCTTCACTGTAACCGATAGTGGTATAGGCATGGATGCCAATGAACTGCCGGAAATATTTAAGCCTTTCTCCCGCATGCAGAACCCGTTGAAAGCAGAAGGAAGCGGCTTCGGAATGTATGTCACAAAGGGGCTGGTAGATCTGTTAAGAGGAACGATACAGGTAACTTCGGAGAAAGGAAAAGGAACCTGCGTCACTATTACTCTTCCTGTCCGGCAGGTATCGGGTAAAGCTGCTACGGAAGGCGACGGCAATTTGGTCCTGTCCGGAAGTAATAGCACTGCACAAAATGATACACATTTCCGAAAAATATTGCTTTTTGAAGATGATCTTTCATTGGGAAATATGATCAGAGAGTATCTGGTACGCAATGGTTACAAAGTAAAGCTATGTAATGACCCCCGGGATGTCAACGGATTTCTGAGGGTCATTTCCTTGTTCGATATTGTCTTCACCGACATGCAAATGACGAAAATAACGGGAACGGACATCCTGCATAAAATCAGGGAAAAAGACACCCAAATACCGGTCTGGTTAATGACGGCACACGACGACTATACTTCAGAGAGAGCTCTTTCGGAGGGATTCTCCGGTTTAATCAGAAAGCCTATCCAAATGAGCGAATTTGCAGATATTCTGATGGGCAAAAAGGCTCCTGAGAAGAATGTAAAAGGAGAAAAAAAGGTCCTGGAAGGGAGAGAACGGAGCGTGGAGGAAGGAGAGAAAACCCCGGAAGAGACGATAAAAAATCTGGAAGTGGGAGAATTGAACTTGAAAGGAGTAAGAAAATCTGAGCAAGAAGAACAACCTGCTCAGGAACAAAGAAAAAACAATTTCAGAAAGGAATTTCCCCAACTTTCTGCTCTTTTTCAGGAAGATGAACAATCTATCAAAGATATCCTGGCCGGTTTTGTAGAGTCGGCCAATAGGGATATGGACACTCTGGCAACCTACATTGAAGAAGGCGACTTTGAGAAAGCACAACAACTAAGTCACAGGATACATCCCTTTTTCAGCCAGCTCGATGCCGATCATCTTTGTACTGCTTTACGCAAAATAGACATGCTGAGAGGAGAGGATGAATCGGCCTATCCCGAGTGGAAGGAAGAGTTATTAAAAACAGTTGATGAAATAAGAAAATTTACTGTCGATATCAGTAAAAACTACTTGTCATAAGAACTGTCATAGTGGAGTCAGGTACCCTATAAGCCGATATTATACTGATGCATCTTATTGTAGAGTGTTTTCCTGTCGATCTGAAGCAGGATAGCCGCTTTGGTCTTGTTTCCCTTCACCTGTTCAAGTGCTCTCAAAATCTTTTCTCTCTCCTCTTCGGGTTCTATAGAGAGGGAAATTGCTGCTTTTGGCAATGATTCCTCTTTTTTTGTAGTAAGTACGGGTAAACTGTCGACTGTGATACTATCACCTCTTGTAAAAAGAACCGCCCTACGGATCACATTTCGCAATTCTCTCAGATTTCCAGGCCAGTTGTAATTCTTCAGCACCACCAACGCATCGGGGGAAATGTCAGCCACTTCTCTGCCGAGTTCCTTGTTGGCCTCTTCTCTGAAATGATCTGCATAGGATGGAATATCTTCGGCGCACTCCCGGAGTGATGGCACCCTGATCATGAATTCATTCAAACGGTGATAAAGATCTTCCCTGAAATTTCCTTTGTCGATCGCTTTTTCAAGGTTTTCATTGGTAGCAGTGATTATCCGGACGTCCACATTCAGATCTGTTGAAATACCTACCGGTCTTACTTTTTTCTCCTGCAGGGTACGCAGCAGTTGCATCTGCACACCATAAGGCAGGTTTCCCACCTCGTCGAGAAACAGGGTCCCTCCGTGAGCTTCCCTGAAAAATCCGGTCTTATCTTCTATTGCAGAGGTAAACGATCCTTTCTTATGTCCAAACAATTCACTCGGCGCCAACTCGATGGACAAACTTCCACAGTCCACAGCAATGAAAGGCCCATTGGCCCGGTTGCTCCGGGTATGGATCAGACGGGCAACATGTTCCTTTCCTGTTCCACTTTCACCTATGATCATCACTGCCATCTGGGTGGGTGCCACTAAGTCGATATGAGTATACATCTGTGTAGATAGTGGACTTCTCCCCTCCACAAATTCTTTATTCTCTTTATAGGATCTTTTTTCCGTTTGTTGTTTCAGAGGAGGAGAACTTTCTTCCTGTCCCGCATCAAAAGCCGTTTCAATCTTCTTCGTCAGGATATCGGGATTGATGGGTTTCTCCAGAAAATCGAATGCTCCCAGCTTGATGGCCGATACCGCCGTCTGGATTTCCCCATACCCTGTCATGATAATTACCGGTATCGACATCCGCATTTCGTTCAGCCAATTCAGCAGCATAATACCGTCACCATCGGGTAGACGCAAATCCGACAAGACAACCTGATAAGGTTCCGTTTGGGAAAGCGCTTCCTGCGCCGCCACCATACCGGAACATAAAGTTGCCGAAAACCCGTTTCTTTCGAACCATTTCTGAAGCATGGCTCCAAAAGAACGGTCATCCTCTACTATAAGTATTCGTCTGTTATTCACTTCTCCCACCAGTTATGGTGTAAAGATAGTGGTTTTTCAAAAAAATCACCTAATTTTGATGTCAAAAACCACATTTATATGAACAAATTACCGCTACATGAAGCCGACTCAAGGCTGAAAAAGATACAACAAACTATCACAGAGATGCAGGCAGACGCTTGTATCATCACCTCGTCCGTCAACCAATACTGGCTCTGCGGATTTATTTTCGACGGATTTCTCTTCCTGTTTCCCGAAGGAGACCCTATACTGTTTGTAAAACGTCCTTCCAATATTACGGATGAACGGGTGAGATTGATTCGTAAACCGGAACAGATCCCCGATATGCTGCGAGAAGTCGGAATATCTTTACCCAAACGGATTCTGATTGAAGCAGACCAACTCACTTTCAATGCAGCCACCCGCTTACAGGCAGCGTTGGATATGGCCGAAATCAAAAACATTTCAGGAGAATTACGGAAGATACGGGCGGTAAAATCGGAATACGAACTGGAGCAGATGCGCGAAAGTGCCCGGATCCATGCCTATGTATATGCACTAATCCCCTCTTTGTATCATGAGGGAATGACCGATCTGGAGTTACAGATAGAAATAGAACGGCAGATGCGTCTGCATGGGTCGGTAGGTATTTTCCGTTCCTTTGGAGAAAACATGGATATCTTTATGGGAAGTATGTTGGCAGGCGACAATGCCCAAACGGCATCGCCTTATGATTACGCCCTGGGAGGTGAAGGTATCTCGCCTCTGTTACCGCTGGGAGCCAACGGCACTCTTCTTTTACCCGGTACAACGCTGATGGTGGATATGGCCGGAAATTACCGCCCCTGGATGGATGATATGACCCGTTCTTTTGCAATCGAATATGCTCCCGATATCGCCTATAAAGCTCACCAGGTCTCTATTGATATCCACAATGCCATTATGAAAAGTTTCCGGGCAGGGGCCCTGTGTTCGGAACTCTATCTCCTGGCAGAGGAGATGGTCGAAGAAAACGGGTTAACACCCTATTTTATGGGAACCGTACAACAGGCCAAGTTTATCGGGCACGGCGTAGGGCTGGAAATCAACGAGCCGCCGGTGCTTACCTCCCGTTCGAAAGAGATACTGGAACCGGGAATGGCATTTGCTCTGGAACCTAAATTCGTGCTTCCGGGCATTGGCGCCGTAGGGATAGAGAATACCTATGTGGTACACGAATCGGGCTTTGAAAAGATCACTCTCTGTGAAGAAGCGATGATTGTATTGTCATAAATCCAACTTTAGCATGTATATCCGACTATATGTATACAACTTGCAAAAAATTAATTATTAAAGTGTAACTGTTGCTCACTGAAAGCCAAAGAGATATATTAGCAAATATTAGCAATTTTATATTATTGTTATTATATTTGAATAATATAGGATGTGTCTCGGCAAAGACGGTGGCAACGGTCCGTTGATTTATCGTTACGGAAAGGCAGTGGGAAGCGAGGAGATGATGCAACAAGTCTCTCCGGCATATGAAATACCTTCTTACACATGGTATCCCGAAACGGAATTTTTATACATGTCGAACAAAAACGGTTTCTTCGTGGCAACAAAAGGGGGGATAGAACAACGAAAGCCATAACCGGTGGACACGCACATATACATTAGGTAAAAACGAACTCAAGATAGAAGACCGATTTTCCCTGGATAGAGCGGAAACTACTAATCAGATCAATTTTCTTACCTGGGGGACTGTCGATATTAGTCGACCGGGTGAAGTAATCGTTACGGTAGAAAAAACGTAACAGTGAGACTATCATCTGAATTACGCCGATTACTATTTCCTTGAAGCATTGAAACGGATATAGAAGGGTAATCATAGATCGGGCAACTCAATAAAATCCATCCACCTGTCAGTATAGCAGATGGATGGATTTTTATTACCTTTGCCATTAAGAAGAGGGCAAAGAGTTCTTATGGCCCGCTTAAAAAAGAGTGATAACCAGATTTATTGTTAGAAGATGAAAAAACATGCCACTAATTTTATGTTATTAACGGTCATGTCCCTGTTTTGCACGGTGGTTTCTTTGTCGGCCCAGAATCGTACTTCTTCAGAATATTTGAAAGGAGCTGTTCCGATGGAAGATGGAGAAATCGTTTTCCGTAAATCTTTCAGTGCGCCAAACATGAGCCGCGATTCACTTATGAGCCTTACCCGGGATTGGATCGACGGAAGAGACAATCAAGAAGAAAACCGTTCCCGCAGGGTATTGATTTTCGATGAAGAAAAAGGATCCATCGTCGCTGGTTGCAATGAAAAACTCATTTTCAGATCAGCGCTGTTGCTGCTGGATCAGGCGGATATCAATTATAACATCCATGCGGTCTGTAGCCCTGGCTCCGTGGATATGGCAATTATTAGGATCAGGTATAAATATGAGGATCAACGGTATACCGCCGAAGAGACGATCGCAGACGATGTAAGTCTCAACAAGGATCAGACGGATATTTTGAAATCTTCAGAAAAATGGAGGATAAAAACGATTGACTTCGTGAAAGATCTGTTCACCGATTACCACAATTACCTTTCCGATAACTTATAAGAAGACCTATTGTCTATCTTATCTGTTATTCGAAAAGGAGTAAGGAAAATCCTCACGCTGAATTCCTCTCTCCTTATTGGGCTGGGAACTCATCCTGAATGTGATCTCACCCCCGTTCATCAGGTCGCCATGGGTAAGGAAATTCTTTGTATATTGTTTGCCGTTCAGTTCCATCTCTTCGATATAGCGATTCCCCCTTGCATTATCCGTTGATTGGATCTGCAGAGTTTTGCCATTCTCCAGGTCAATCTCTACCGATTTAAATAGTGGTGAACCGAGTATATACTCATCACTGCCGGGACAAACAGGATAGAATCCCAATGCGGAAAAGACGTACCAAGCGGAGGTCTGACCATTATCCTCATCGCCGCAATAACCGTCAGGGGCAGCGGAATAGAGCTTATCCATGATCTCCCTGGCCCAGTATTGGGCTTTCCACGGTTCACCGGCGTAATTATAGAGATATACCATATGCTGGATGGGTTGGTTTCCATGTGCGTACTGCCCCATATCCATCACCTGCATCTCACGCATCTCATGGATCATGGAGCGGCTCTGCATCCCCTCCAATCCGGGAATGACAAAGACGGAATCGAGCATATTGACGAATTCCCTGCGTCCTCCCATCAAGTCAATCAACCCCTGTGGATCGTGGAAGACCGACCATGAATAGTGCCAGCTGTTCCCTTCCGTAAAATCACGGCTCCAGTCGGTCGGGTTGAACGAGTCGGAAAATGAGCCGTCGTCCGCACGACCCGCCATCAGTTTATGTTTAGGATTGTAAAGATTCCTGTAGTTCATCGCCCGTTCGCCGTAGATGGCAATTTCCGGCTCCGGCTTACCTAAAGCTTTGCCGAGGCTATAGATGGTCCAGTCGTTATAGGCGTACTCCAGCGTACGTGCCACATTCTGGCTGATCTTCACATTATTGGGGATATATCCGTACTTGTTATACTCCGCGTAACCGGTACGACCCGAAGCCGGCACTGTGGGATGCACGTTGTTAGCACCGTGCTTGAGCGCTTCCCAGAGCGTTTCGATATCGTATCCCCTCAATCCCTTTATATATGCATCGGCTACCACCGAGGCGGAGTTATTACCCACCATGATATTACGATGTCCCGGGCTGGCCCACTCGGGAAGAAAACCACTCTCCTTATAGGCATTCACCAGCCCTTCCTGCATCTTCACATTTTCGGAGGGATAGACAAAATTAAGGAAAGGGAAAAGACTCCTGAAAGTATCCCAGAAACCGGTATCGGTGAACATATAGCCCGGAAGCACTTCCCCGTTGTAAGGGCTGTAATGGTATATATTGCCATCGGCATCAATCTCGGAGAGATTTCTCGGGAAAAGCAGCGTACGATAGAGGTTGGAATAGAATGTCCTCAGGTTATCGATATTGTCATCCTCTACCCTGATTCGTCCCAGCACCTCATTCCAGCGGGCTTCACCCTTTTCCCTGATGGCTTCGAATGAATCGTTTCCCAACTCCTGCAGATTAAGCATTGCCTGCTCTTCACTGATAAAGGAAGAAGCTACCCTGGCATGCACCTGCTCTTTTCTGGCCGTCTTAAAACCGATCACCGCACCGGCATGGTTTCCGGTAAATTCCTTCTCATTTTCGGCAATCTCACCATCTTTTACGGCAGCAATATAAGTGAAAGATTTATCAAAAATAATCACAAAGTAGTTCCTGAAATTATCAGGTACCCCACCGCTGTTGCGGGTAGTATAACCCACAATCTTTTGCTCTTCAGGGATGATACGGATAGAGGAACCCTTATCGAAAGCATCGGTAATGATGTAGGCGCTATCGTTCTCCGGAAAGGTAAAACGGAACATGGCAGCGCGTTCCGTAGGAGTGATCTCAGTGGTTATATCGTAATCGGCCAGGTAAACCCGGTAATAGTGCGGTTTGGCAATCTCCGCCTTATGGGAGAACCAGCTTGCCCGCTCTTCTTCGTCAAAAACCGGCTTCCCGGTAAGAGGCATCAGCGAGAACTGACCATAATCGTTCATCCAGGGGCTGGGTTGATGGGTCTGCTTGAATCCCCTGATCTTATCGGAATGATAAGTGTACATCCATCCGCTACCCATCTTACCGGTCTGGGGCGACCAGAAGTTCATCCCCCATGGCAGGGCAATCGCAGGATAGGTATTCCCGGTAGAGAGTTCATACTTGGAATCGGTTCCTACCAACGTACTCACATAATCAACCGGATTAAAAGGTTGTGCACTCACCTTCAGGAATATCCCCAGGAAAAAAACAACACTCAATAACAGGACTTTCTTCATATAATTTTTTTTAGAGTAAAGAACAAAGACGATTTACCGATTTGTAAATTTACTGATTAGCAGATTAATCATTAAATCATCACATCAACACATTATTCACTACTTGTCCCGACTTGTCGGGATTGGCACATTAGTCTCATTGGCACATTAGTCATTTCCATTCCAACTGCACAGCGATACCGTCGGGATCGTTCTCAAACTTCAGGAAAGCGGTTCCGCTCTCATTATCCCAGGAGAAATCGTGATCGACAGGTTCGCTGGCGCTGTTCATCACCTTGCAGGTCGTTGCTTCTTCCGGCAAGAGAATGCGCATCACATTTGTAGTGTGGATCGGACTTTTCGCGATAAAGCTGTAGCTACTATCTTCTCTCTTCTCGTCGCTCACGCGTGCTGCCGTCGCCAGTACACAGGGGTGCTCCCTGTTTTCTATCGCATCGATATCATACAGCAACGCTTGCTGATCCGGATTCACCACTTTTTTCCGCAGGACCGGAATTTGCGGATCAAAAAGATCGATAAAGCGACCCTCTGCAATAAAAGGCGAGATACCGACCGACTCATCCAGTACGGAAATCATCAGGTAAGGGCCTCTTTTCAGGCTGAAATAATTTTTCAAAAGGAGTGGTTCACCTGATACCTTGCCATAGGTTTTCTTCAATAAGTCCAGAAACAGGGCATCTCCATTTTCGGCCAGGACGAACTCTTTGGGATCGTTCCGCAGGATATGGACCTTTCCGCTCCCTACAGTATATTCACCTGCTGCATATGGCTTCGGCAATCCCAATTCTTCAAAAAGGTGTGCGGAAGCAGTAGCATAATTATTTCCACCGCTGTTCCACCACTCTGTCACCTGCTGAAAGGGATCGTCGTCCCTCCCGCAGTAGAGTAATACACCTCCATCTCTCACCCATTCGGCCAGTAAGCGGTGTGACTGCCACTCCATAGGTTTCATGCCGGAGTAGGAAGCGATCAGGATTTTAATATCTTTCAAAGTTTCAGGATAGGCCAGATTCTCCATATGCACGGTCTGTACCGGCACTCCTCTTTTCAATAGCGGAAGCGTCTGCCCGTAGAAGTTAGCCAGTTGGGGGTCTTCATACCCGTCATGTTCGGGAAAACGCTGAAACATCAATGAGTTCGACATAAGTACCCCTATACCGTGCGATCCGTCCACCCGATTCTCACTCTGCGGCATCAGATTCAATGTATTGACCATCACCTGCATCTGGGTGGAGTAATGGCGGGGGATCCTTTCTCTCTTATCACTATCGGGACTGGTACGGTATAGCCCCTCATAGATCCGTTCCGGCCAGGGCATCACCTCATACTTATCGATACGCGGATAGAGTAACTTAGCCGTAAAGGTAGCTTCATAATTTTTCTTGTAATCCACCCAATCGCGTGGCCAGTCCTCAATCGGATCTGTAAGGAAGAACATCTCCCTGCCCGTAGGGGCAGTCATCGATTCCATAGAGCCGTATTCAAGAAATGCCGTTTCAAAAACCCGTTCTTTCATTTTGCCATTGAAATAGTTCGGCTCACGGGAAGTGCCGGTCCATATCTGGGCGATATAACCGTCGACCGAGGGAAGCGAGGCCAGGCTTGCTTCCGGACTGACAATCATCCATTGGGCGTAATTGACCAGGGAGTGGGTGGGGACATAGCATTTCACATCCATCCCCTTGCTCTTCCCGTATTCCTTGGCAAAAGAAAAGACCTCGTCGAGAGCATTATAATAGAGATGATATTTCAGTTTATTGGACAGATAGGTATTTTCGGGGGACAGATGTTGAGGTCTCCAGTCAAAACCATAATATTTTTTCCATTCCCGCTTGAAGGCTTCGCTATATCCGGCCCTCGCCCAGAATTCAGGTTCTTCCATGAAGATAACATCAATACCGGCATCGATCACTCTCTTCACATGCATCTCCTTGAGATAGCGCAGGAAATTCTCCGACGGGACAATATAAGGCACCATATGTCCATGCCAGATGGTATCGCCGCTCTGCTGCACCTGTCCTTCGTCGAGATGCATCTTGCCATCCCATTTCCCGGTAAAATAATCCTGGTATTCACCCCATGCTATCCCGGTCATAAAATGGGTTATATAACCTCTGTCACGCCAGGATTGTACCCGGTCTTCAAAAGGTATTCTTCTTGATTTATCGGAAGGATTTCCTCCTACTCCATACACCATCACGGCATCTGATCTCACATCAATAGTGGGCCTCCACTCCCGGGATGTCTGGAGTGTAGTTTTCACTTTCTTCTCCTGTTGGGCGCTCAATGGTATCAAAAGACACAATCCGATAAACAGGGTGATCATTGATCTCTTCATAGGTTATATTTTATTAAAAAGAAGTTTAAAGTCTTTCCTTCGATCAGAAAGACTTTAAACTTCAAATATAGCATATTTTACGGTACCAACACCTCCAATGGTGCATTATAATTCCACCGGCGGGTACCACTACCTTTGGGCGTATCGTAGTTTATCCGGGCTGCGGCACGGATAAAGACAACCCGCCCGGATGGGATCGTTCCGTTGGATTCTATAGTAACTGTTTCTCCCAGCAGGTTGTTAAAAGAGGTGCCGGAATATTCGATGGAACTCGACCACCGCTCGTCGCGGGCACGGTATCCCACTGTGGGAGAATAGCTCACGAAAAGCTGAATATCCGTCACATTCAGGAAGCTGTTACTATAACCGCCCATCGGTTCAATTTTCTCACGGAATTCACTTTCCGATACTCCACGGGTCACTTTCACCTTTGCCCGTACCTTACCGTTAATTACCTGAGGTTCATCCACCCACTCCACTTTCAGGAATGGTTGCACTTCAAACTTAACCTCGGTCACACCCTCAATATCCACATCCTGCGTTTCGTCGGCAAGAGGAACACCACGGTCGTCTTCTCTTAACAGGGGAATGAACGGGCCGTCAATCCGGACATTGTAGTGTCCTTTGAACAGTTTCGTGTGCCGGAAAGTACCGTCGGGCATGCAGAAAAAATCGGGATTATGCGTCACATTATCTCCCCAGCTGAGTTCTGTAAGCCGTACTCTGATCCCTTCGCTCCCCTGGTCGGTCAGTACCGGCTCTCCGGTAGCTGCATCCACCACTACTCCCTGTAACGTCTCTTTGGGAGCTTCATAGTTATCCAGCTCAAACATACTGCAGGAAGATACAGAGAGCAGGGCAACCAATATTATAAAATATGCGATCTTCTTCATTTGATTAATTTTATTAGAGTAAAGCGTAAAGATTTGGGATGTTTGATTTGGGATATGGGAATTAAAAATGAATCGCCACATCGTTACATACATCATCACATCACCGAATCATTACATTGTGAAATATTATCTGTTGGGTTGCTGATCGATAACCGGACTCTTGGTCACTTCTCCGCCTGGAATACCAAAGTAGTAATCTATAATATTATACTCAAAGGTTTTCAGGCTGACCCACTGGAAGCGGGCATCGAAGAAATATTTTCCACTCCCGGTAGAGAAGAAAGGATAGAGGCCGCGGAAGCGGTAACGGGTATTGCTGCTGAAGGAATCTTTATTCCTCACTTCACCCCAGAAACCATCCCGGTTTTCGTAATGCTGTACTCTCCAGCGACGCAGGTCCCACTTTGTCTTATGTTCCAGCGCCAACTCCTTACGTCTCTCTTTTCGCACGATATTACGCCCACTCACATCGGGAGTGACGGAACCGGTAAGCAAAGTTGCACCTGCCCTTTCCCGGATATTATTCACAGCATCAGTGGCTACCTGCATCAGATCTGCACCGTCGGGAGAGGGTTCACCGAACAGAGCAAGTTCAACGGCAGCCTCTGCGGCATTCAATAATACATCGGCATAACGCATCAGTACAAAATGTTGATCCGATTTTCCTTCACCTGCTTCGAAAGAGGGATCGGGATTCAGCCATTTCCTTCCATAGAGGCCGGTCAGGCATCCTTCCCCATTGTCATAGAAAGGGCCGTTCGCGCCGGCTGCTGTCATCTGTGTGCCGTTATATTCAACCAATTCCTGACTATTGCCCTCTCTCGGACTAAGATAAAGGGTTTTGGGATTCGTTCTGTAAGCATCCAGATGCTGATATCTGGTTTCAGCTGTCTGATAAGAATAATCATTAAAGAGCGGACTAACAGGTTCGTTTCCGGTATAGATACCGGCACGTATTTCGATATCTCTTCCTTTGAATCGATCGCCCGGAAAAATCACATAGGCCCGCAGCCGCGGTTCAGCTTCGGCAAAGAAGTCGAGAGGAGAGTCATACATAAGGTATTCGCCCTGGGTGTTGGAATTGCCGGTAGTTACTTTCACCGTACCGTCAGGATACCTGTCAAATCCTTCGAACAGTTCCAGAAAATCGAGCGTCGGACAGGTGCCGGAAGCAAGTGGTGCTTTAAAGATAAAGGGGGCACTATAAGCATCATATCCGTGAGTCATAGTGGGATAGGAATATTGTTTCACATAAATGTTCTCAGGACTTTCGGGATCACTGAACATATCCACCATATTCTGATATTGTGCTTCGGAATTATTGGCAGCCCATCTTTTCTTGTAAAGAGCATAGTTTCCGCTTTCGATCACTTCCCGGGCAGCGAGGTAGGCTTCCTTGAAATATCTTCTGGAAGCTGCTTCCCATGCGTTTTCAGCAAAACCAATCACACGTACTCCGGTCTTTTCACCGAAGCCGGTAAGACGGCCGGATACCGTTTCATTGTATTTAGCCACACTTCCGGCATATAACATCGCTTCCGATTTAAAAGCCAGTGCAACATATTTGTTGGCATAACCTTTTTTGGGACTTGCCGGCTGTAACAGTTCAACCGCCCGGTCGAAATCGGCAAGCACCTGGTCCCAGGTCTCCTCTTCGCTTGCACGGGGTACCTCCAGGGCATCCTGTTCTGCAGGATACTGAATGACCTTTGTAACCAGCGGCACGCCGCCAAAACGCCTTGCCATGGCATTGAATACAAATGCCCTTACAAAATAAGCTTCACCCAAATAGTGGTTATACATGTTTTCAGGGAAAGAACCTTCATAGAGAGGCAGATTCTCAATCAGGTAGTTTGCATCCCTCAAAAGAGTAAAAGCTTTACCCCAGTAAGGAGTTCTCTCACCTCTAAAAGCAGTACTGATACCGTCACGATTCAGTGCTTCACCCGTACCCTCAATACCCAGTGCTCCGAGCCAGGAATTGAATTCTACACCCCATTCTGCCATGTATTTGAAATCTTCAAACGGCATATTACTATACATACGTGCCAGATAGATATTCATACCCGACTCGCTGGTCAGCAGATCTTCATCACTGATAATATTCTTCGGCGGGATATCGAGATCCGCACATGAGGTAATGAAGAGAAGCAGTACCAATATTAATTGATATATTTTGTTCATACGATTATTAATTTAGACGTAAGACACAAGAATCAAGACACAAGACATTTAATTCTTATCTTATATGTGTTATTGGTTTATACTCTTGTTTCATACGGTTTTCATTTAATATATTACTCAAAAAGCAGCATTAAAATTTAAGAGAGAGTCCCACGGTAAATGTCTTATTCAATGGGTAGAGTCTTCCCAGTTCATCATCCGGATGTTCCGGATCCACAAATTTCACTCCGGTAAATGTCAGCAGGTTATATGCGTTGGCAAATAGTCTCAGGTCCATTGACGAGAAAGATCTCAGTTTAGGTAATGTATACCCTATTTCAATACTTTTAAGACGGAGATAGGCGGTACTTACACGGTTAAAGCCAGAGTTTGCACGGGGATAGTTCCCGGTAAATCCATAGTAACCGCTGATCCATTCAATGGACGGATCCCAGGGATCAGCCAACGGATCGACGGGACGCCACCTGTCAAGGTATTGCGTCAGTGTGCCACCGCCGTTACTTCCCCATATTCCGTAGAGCGCTTCCTTATATTCCATGGAACCAAGCGCCGATCCTTGCAGGAGAAGGCTAAGATCCACATTCTTATAGGTCGCGTCGAACGTGAAACTGTAGTTGAACCACGGAGTCTGGTCAAAGGCAATAGGGTGTTGGTCCTGATCGTTGATCTCTCCATCGCCGTTCCAGTCGAGGTATTTATAATCGCCTGGCAAAGTACCCCGCTCTTTATAGATAGGGTAACTCCATATATCCTCCCAACTCAGGTATCGTCCGTCCGTAGCAAAACCGAACTGCATCCCCTGGTAACGATTGGTAAGGTTATCATTACGCCATCTGTCGTATGAATTTCCCCAAGGTCCTTTCTCAGAAGCGGTCAGATATTTCTGGCGGGTGATTGTCCCCATTGCTTTCATCCTGTAATAGAGATTACCAACCCTGTTTCTGTGAGACAATTCCAGATCCATTCCGAAATGGCGGTCGCTGTCGAGATTTTCCCGTGGGGCCTCCGCTCCCACCACTGTAGGCAGGTCACCCACACGGCGGGCAAAACGTCCATGCCTTTCCCTGTTAAAGAAGTCGAATGAAAAGCCGAAGAGTCCGTTCCAGCCGTCAAAATCGATCCCTGCGTTGAACGTATGCGCGGTAAACCAGGTAATCATCCTGTTGGGCAACGCCAGGGTCGAAACCCCGTATACAAATTCATCTCCAAAAATATAACCGGGAGCATACTGGTTGTAATACCCATTCTCGGCATTTCCGGATGTGGCCGGATAGGTGTAACCGGTTGCCCAGTCGTACCTCAACTCACCGTCATCACCCAGCACCCCGTAACTTGCCCGCAGCTTCAACTGGTCTACAAATGATGCTTGTTCCCACTCTTTGAAGAACGACTCCTCAGAGATACGCCATCCGACGGATGCCGAAGGGAAGAATCCCCATTGATAACCTTCGGCAAATTTTGAAGAGCCGTCATAACGAAATTGTGCCTCAGCGATATACCGGTCTCCGTAGGTATAATTAAGCCTACCGATCAGTGCCGAATTGGCCAGTTCATAGATATCGTCTTGTCCGGATCTCATTCCTCCGATCTGGTTCTCGTCCACACCGGCGAAAAGGTATTCCATCCTGAATGCGAGATCGCGCTGGGCATAGAAATTATCACCGACACGTTTCTGTGTTTCCCACCCTAACAAACCGCTTACAGAGTGTCTGTCGTCGAACGTACGGTTATAGTTCAGGATAAACTGACCCAGGAGTTGGCTCTTACTATACATCTCCCTTCTGATCTGGTTGGGAGAACTCCTGTTATACAGTTTCGCATCGTAGGAGCCGGTTACTGTATTATAAGCATACTGATAATACTCTCTCCTATTGATATTATTATCATCCATCCGGTAGTCATAGCTGACCAGTGCTTTGGCCGACAAGCCTTGCAGGCTGCCGGAAATCTTACTGAAGTCATAGTTCAGGGCAGCAGAGGACTGAAAGTACTTCTGGGCGTATTTCCGGTAACCCGACACATCGGAATAGATCATCGCCACCGTATTCTCTTCAAGATCAAGCCCTTCATGATTGAGCATCGTATTTTCGGGATCTGCATAGGCCGGGAAGAGTACTCCCTGACGCCAGTAATTCCGGATAATATCTACCGAACTGGCATAGGGGGTATTGCGTTGATCGGCAATACCACTCAGGTTAAGATCAAAAGTAAGGCCGTCGATGATCTCAGTTGTGATATTCGACCGGAGGTTGATCTTATTATAGTTGAGATCGCCCGACTTGAAAAATCCTTCCTGATAAAGATGCCCTAATCCGATATAATACTGGGTTTTCTCAGTCCCACCGGTAATACTCAGATCCGACTGGGTTTGCGGAGAATAGTTGGAGAAGAGCAGTGAAGTCCAGTCAGTGGTACGGCGCGTACCATTGCGAAACGCTTCAAAATCTGCTTCCGTATAAATGATATTTCCCCCGCTGATATTATTCATAGCCCGTTCGTTATAGATCGTCATCGTCTCATAGGGATCGGCCAGCACCGGCATGCCCGATGGCCGCTGGAAAGTATACGAGGTATTGAGTTCTATACTGGTCTTTCCTTCCCTGGAACCTTTCTTGGTTGTCACCAGCACTACCCCATTGGCTGCACGTACTCCGTAAATGGCAGCCGACGCATCTTTCAACACTGATATGTCTTCGATATCGTTGGGATTGAGCCGCTGAAATTCTCCGGTACTCCGGGGTATCCCGTCAATCACTACCAACGGGCTACCCAGTCCCCGGATATCAAAATTATTGTTGAATGTACCGGGTTCCGCACTTTTTTGCCATACCCTTACACCGGGTATACGCCCGGTAAGCATATTCTGAGGGTTTTCATTCTTGGTCTGTATCATTTCTGAACCTTTCACTCCCGATACCGCACCTGTCAGCGTAACTTTTCTCTGTGTGGCATAACCTACTACAACCACCTCATCGAGGCTCTGCTGTTCATATTCCAGAATCATATCGATCACGGAACGACCGTTCACCGGTTCTTCCTTTGTAATGAATCCCAGGAACATAAATTCCAGGACCCCGTCTTCCGGGGCATTGATCGAATAACGCCCGTCGATATCGGTAACAGTTCCCACAGTACTGTTCTTTACCATTACCGTTGCTCCGGGCAGTGGCTCATTATCGGTATCCCTGACCACCCCCGTTACATTGATATTCTGCGCCAATGATGTGGCCGGAACCAGAAGAAGCACCAGCAATGCCAGTTGCAGAAAAGCGCTCACTCCGGTAAAAAATCTTTTTATCATACCCTTAAAATTTTTATTGGTTTTATTTTGTCAGCTCATACCGTGACAGCACTGCATATTCAGCCGCAAAAGCAAAATTGAACATCCCTTCCGTATTGTTGTTACTGTTGGCCCGGCTCCATCCGACCAGCAGGTTGGTGGGTAGAAACCCATTATAGAGGAACTGGTCGTAACCATAATCCAGATTCTTCTGAAAAGAGTCGATGTAAGTACCAGCTTTCGAATAGGAGGGGTAAAAATCCACATATCCTCTCATCAGTACTCCGTTAAACCAATTTCTGAAGCCACTGATATCATAGGTATAATATCCTTCCACATTCATGTCTTTCCTGGCGAAATAGGTGAAACTCGCATCTGACAGCCCCGACCCGTCGGATAAATACTTCCCATTGCCCGTCGCCCTGTAAAGATCGGCAGCACCCGACAGCATGGTACCGCTGTTATAGGTGATTGCGGGTCCTACCCTGTCGCGGCAGGTGATCCCCTTGCGGTATGTAACTCCGTCGATTGTTTCCAATTCAGGATTTCCCGGGGTACATCCACCCATCATATCGTCATACACACCATCGGCCCGGAGCAGGTATTGCTTTTGCCAGTCATATACCTTTTCGGCAAACATGAGATAGTATTCGCTTTTCTTCATCTGTTGCGTCTTCCTTGTTCTCCTGTCTTCCGGATCGATATAGCGATGGGTCACCTCATCATCTTTTCCTTTATAGAGTTCATGGAGCCAGACTAAAGGACTCACCACCGGTCCGTTGCTGCAAGAGTGTTTGGTGACATATCCCGGCCCCCATGGGATACCTCCGATCTCGTTTCCATCCGCATCAAAAGTACAGTCCCAACCATCGAGTACATATTCAGTAAGGTATTCTGCTTTTTCAAGATATTGCTCTTCGCCCGTCAGTTTATAAGATTCCAGCAATTCCCGTATCAACCACATCTGGTCATCATACACATTTTCAATCCCATCTACCCGGGCCCCTCCTTTGGATGCTCCCCGGTTGACACCGTAGACCGTCCATTCCTTCGTCTGGGTATATGAGGTTAGCGTGAATGTTCCCAGATAGTAATCAGCATTGTCATAAAGGTTACTGAGTTGCTCCGAGTAGCGGTCGAAGTGCTCATTGTAGCGCGAATCGTTTCCCTGCTCTTTTTCTGCCTGAAGTGCGTGAAGGATCGCATTGACTGCTTCTATAGCACTGGTATACATCCATATACTCCCCACCTCATCTGAACGGGTATCGGTATAAGGATTGTAATACCGGGCCATAGTCATCGCACTTCCCGTAAAATGAGCGGCAATCGCGTTATCGGCGAGTTCCATGGCTCGCGTCAGATTCCTTTCCGCAAGACTCTCCTCCTGCGAAGGAGGAGGTTCCTGGTTACCATTTTCCGGCGTAGTCTCTCCGCAAGCACAGGTCATGAGCAGGAAAAGAGTGCCTATTACAATAATCACATTTTTCTTCATACTATTTATTTTATTTTCTATATTAATAAGATTAAATTGGATTAACGACACTTATTTTATTCCGTTTGACACGTCATTACATCGTTAAATCATCACTACTTTCCGATAAATCGGGACAAGGTTGTCCCGATTTATCGGGTTCATCACATCAATCAATTTTTATTTCAGTTCGATATTATGCAGTACCAGTTTATTTTCATCCCTGTTGGTTTCTCCCTTATAGATACCAAGTGCCAGGGTAACATTGGAGCCATTGAACTGTGAGAGGTCGTAATTAAACAGAGCATATCCTTCGGGATTATCTTTACCACCATCCCCGTGTTTGAATCTCCAGCATCCGTTTTCCGCGGCTTCCGCCTCGTCTGCTGTATTGGATACCGGTGCAAGATGAGTTACCGTACCGTCATCTTCAATCGCGGTTAATTTAAAATAGGTATAGTTGCTCCCGAAATTGCGGGTACTAAGAGTCAGTCGGTTGTTTCCGGAGGCTATGGGGAATTTCGCGTAGAGGTATGCTTCCGGCACAGTGGTATTCACCTCAGCATCACCACGTGTTTTGATCAGATATCCTTCTGACGGGAACACTTCCGGATCTTTTTTCAGAGGCATAAACATCCACTCCGCTGCTACATGAGCTACCCCTCTCCATGCACGGTACGCGGTAACATATTCGTCACGGTTTCCGCCAACAGGACTGATTCCGGTAAACTTCTTCTTGGTATGCGGCATGGTAGAAAGTACAGTTTCACGACTGAGTTTCCATCCGTCAATGACTTCGGTTCCGGGCAACCAACCCCATCCCTCTACTTTTCTATCGGCAAAGCGGATAGCACGAAGTACAAGCTGTTTCCAGTAGTCACCGGTGGTTTGCCGGTAGATCCCGATGGCGATGATCACTTCCTTTCCGACATAAGCGCTCAGGTCGAAATCGAAATCGGTATAGTCTCCCGAACCATACGTACGGGTTTCACCCACTTTTTCAGCTTTGGGCTGTTCAGCAGAAAGATCCACTACCTGCACGCCAAAGTAGGCAGGAGCCGATTCATCTGCATTATGGGTACGCAGTCTTAATGAAAGAATTCTGTTCTCATTGGTGATCAACTTGCTACCGAACACGAAAGAGTCGAATACATCCAGATCAGCAGGGTTTTTCTGTTCATCTCCGTTGTTACGGATCTGGAGCGTGGTACCTTCATTCTGTTCCTGCCATGCACCCCTGAAATCGAGCGTACTCATATAGTTACATGCCCAGTCCCAGTGCGGATAATCATCGGCATTCCTACCTCCCCGGTATTCATTATAGTACCATTTCTCCGCTTTTTGCAAATCTGCGGCAGTCAGGCCCCGGAGTAACTCTTCTCCGCCCATCTGCACATTCACTGTTACCACCTCGTCCACAAAATCGGAACTTGACACCTGCTGTACTACCGTTACATAATTATCCTTGGTAAATGTTACGGTATAATCATCCTCAACCAGGTTACGTATCTCATAGGTTCCGTCTTCACCTGTTGTTACAGTCCCTGCGACACCAATAGTGACCTTCACTCCTGAAAGCGGTGCACCGTCATTCTTGGCATCTGTAACCTTCCCGATAATTCTGGCAGAAGCCTTGATCATCTCCATATCGGCATTCGCCATACCACTCTCATCAAATTTATCGGCAGTAACCGTAAGGCTAACCGTAAGCCATCCATCTTTAGAGAAAGTGAGAGCATGCGTTTTGTAGGTTACATTTTCAAAAATGTACCTACCATCATCCCCACTCGTTGTGGACATATCCTCTTCTTTGATACCCGAAAGAGTGATCTGTATTCCGGGAATAGGGTCACCATTGGCGTCTGTAACAATACCGGCAATTTTACCGAGTCGATTATCTACAGTTCCTTCATCTTTTTCACAGGAAACCTGGCACAATAGCATTAATCCGATTAATGCAACATAGAATAAGTTTTTCATCTGATTTATAAATTTATTTACATTTCTCTGTTTTTCACATAATACATTCAGCCTCACTGACATTTTTCACATATTTAAAAATATGCACCTCGTCGTTGGCTTCAAATATAGAGGCGGCGTGGTTAATCAGCGGGTTAAATAAGGGTTACATTTTTTAAATTAACAGTAATCCATCAAACTATTAACTATTCTTCTATCTGTTTTATCATCCGTACGAAAGTGATCCGTTTGTATTATGTGAGTGGTTATATTATCTTTGTAGAAAGAGTTTTTTATAACGGTATTCTTAAATATCGGGGATTATGATATGACTCAGGAATAGGAATTCATCGTATGTATGTAGTCACTAAGAAACTATTATATATTTTTTTTATATTTTACTCATTGAATTTACAGGGAATTTTTGCGGAAGGACTCCGTTTTTTCGGTAACGGTTATCCGATAGACAAAAGAACCTCCTATAATGTTTTCAGTGAGCATCCTGTCACATTTTCAGATAATTACGAAATCAGCTTTGATCTTTCTTTATACTTAACATCCGACATAGGCAATATTGTCCGGATTAAAGACAGTGACAATCGTATATTCAATCTGTTTTACGACGGGCATGAGAAAGATCATCTTTTCCTGTTGAATGAAGAAGGGCGAAGCAATCTGATCAGCGTCGCTCTGGATAAGTCGGTCTATCCTCCACGTGAATGGTTTTCTATACATATCGGATTCGATCTTAAACGTAATATAATTACTCTTACTGTTGCAGATCAGATCTATCAGTCGGATAATATCTCTCTTCCTGATAATTTCGCTCCGACTATTGTATTCGGAAGAAGCGACCACATCATAGATGTACCCCCTTTTGCCATTAAGGATCTCTCTGTCGGTAACAACAGAAAGTTCAGATTTCTCCTCGATGAATATCAGGGTAATATAGTGCATGATATCCGGGGAAAGAAAATGGGAAGTGTTGCCAATCCCGATTGGCTGATCAACGACTCCTATCACTGGAAATTAGAATCCCAATTCAGTTCTTCTACTGTTTCAGGTACAAATTATCATGACGGACGAAAAGAACTCTATTATTTTAATCGTGATTCAATCCTGATATTCAATTTAAGAACGCGGAATTCTGAAACCGTCATATTCAATGCACCTTGTCCCGTTGATCTTCAATTAGGTACAAACTTCATGGACCAGGAGAACGACCGGCTATATTGCTACGAAGTATACTATGACAGCACCTATCAAGGTCCGACCGTTGCAAGTCTTGATCTGCACACTTTCGAATGGCGGATCGAGAGCTACGATAGGCTACCCACTCAGCTTCATCATCATGCTTCATGGTTCGACGCATCGTCACGGCAATACATGATATTCGGCGGATTCGGCAATATGCGCTTCAGCGACCAGTTTTACCGATATAGTCTCGATGCACAGGAATGGAATTCCTTCCCTATAGATAATCAAGGGGGTATCACTCCCAGATACTTTACATCATTGGGACATCATGAAGAAAGTCACCGACTTTATCTTTTCGGGGGTACGGGAAACTTGTCGGGAGACCAGTTACTGGGGAGGGAGTATTTTTATGATCTTTACAGGTTGAATTTACAAACCAATGTGCTCAAAAAAGTATGGGAAATCCCATGGAATCAGGAAAATGCAGTACCGGTGAGGGGAATGGTTATCAATGACAAATCGTTTTTCTATACATTGTGTTACCCGGAGCACTTCACCGAGTCGTTCCTGAAACTTTATCGATTCTCCCTGCAGGATGGAGACTATACCATATTGGGTGACTCCATCCCGATCTACTCAGACAAAATCAATACCAACGCCAATCTCTACTATGACGAGGATTTGAACACCCTTTATGCTGTTGTTCATGAATTTGAAGATGATATTAAATCCGATTTGCATATCTATTCTCTCGCTTTTCCTCCGATTACGGAAAAGGAGCTTGCCAACCATCCGCCAACAGGAAAGAAAAGTGACACATGGATTATTTACCTGATAATAGTAGCGATCTTAACCGGCACAGGAATTGTTTTATACAGGTCGGGCAGGGGTAAAAGAAAAGATGTACAGATATTTGATATCAGTAACACTTTTAATAAACTCAATCACAAAAACAAAGTACAACCTAAGACCAATTCTATTTATCTGTTCGGTGAATTTACAGTGTGTAACCGCGATAATCGCAATATCACCTATATGTTCAGTAAAAAGCTGAAAGAAACATTTTGTTTGCTATTACAATACAGCCAGGAAAAGGAAGGTATCACCTCACAGCATCTGAGCAGGCTGTTATGGCCTGAAAAACCGCTTCAGGAAGTAAAAAACATAAGGAATGTAACTTTAAACCGTCTCCGCAAGATATTGGAAGAGCTGGATGGGATAGAACTTCTTTATGAGAAAGGTATGTTCACTATCACGCTAAAAAGTCCGATTTACTGTGATTATACAAGGTGTATGGAGATTCTTTCTTCAAATCAGTGGGAAGCTGAATACAAAGAGCTGATCGAGATTGTAATCCGCGGCAAATTTATGGAAAATGAAGATAAACCGTTTTACGATTCGTTGAAGGAGAAGACGGAAAAACGGATTGAACCGCTCATCATCCGTGCTATGGAAGAGAGTTATGATAAGGAGCAGTGGCAGACGACTATTGATCTTGCACAAGCCGCTTTTCATATCGACCCTATGAATGAAACGGCACTCAATTGTATGATCAAGGCGATGCAGAAACTGGGGATGCATGAAGGCGCCAAGATCAAGTATCTTTCTTTCCTGATAGAATACAAAAAAATAATGGGAAAGGAGTATCCCAATCCCTTGAAATTATAAATTCAACTTTCGGGTGTTGTATGATTACGAAAGTTAAACTATAAATTTACACAAATTTCTCACGTTTTTGCAGGTTAAGAAAGCCGACCATCAGCCACACTATACCGCCGATTATCAGAAAAAGACGGCTTTTAAGGATAGTGTTTTGCCAGATCATAGGGTGGATGTTTTCAGGTATGGAAAAAGGGTTCAGGAAAACATTCCAAAAGGAATTAGCAATCTGGCGATTGGCATTCATGAAGATAAATAACAGAAGCCCTAAAATAATCATGATCACAGCCGTACCGTTACCGCTCCTGGTGATGGTCGAAAACATAAAAGCCAGATTGCCGAAAAACAGCATCGGGAAAATAAGCTGTGCAGCCATTTCAAACACATTGACCGGATAAAGTAAAATACGGGCAACATAAGCAAAAACAACCAGGATAAAATAATTTGCCACATACATCATCAGCATACGCACACCCCATACCTTATAACGGTAATTGGGTATACCGAAAATAATCTCCAGAATCCGGTTGTCTTCATCATTCTGAATACCGAAAACAACCGGATAGAAAATGAGCAGTAAACAGGGAAACAGTAATAAACTATAGATCGAGCCTTCATTGATCTCCGCCCGGTTCCATGCCTGTTGAAACATGAAAAAGGAAAAAAAGCCAAAAGCCGCCAAAAGAAACCAGAAAAATTTACCGGCAAATATTATTTTTAAGTTATACCGTACGGTTCTGGTTGTTAAAACTATATATTCTTTTAAGCTCATAGCATCATATATTTTTCAACAAACATAAGTAAGCATCTTCAAGGTTGGCTTCTACCTGTACTGCATCCGGATAAGGCTCCGTCACAGAGATATAGCGTACCTGTATCCGGTCTCCCACCTGGATATTATTTACTACCAACGATTTATCTAATTTTTCCTCAAACGACTCCTTATCGATCAGGAACTGCCATACTTTACCCACAGCCATATCCACCATCTTCTCCGGTACTCCGAAGTATTTCAGCTCCCCTTTGTCGACCACCACGACCTGGTTACAAGAGCTGGAAATATCTTCAATGATATGTGTGGAAAAGATGACTATGCGATCTTTACTCAACTCTACCAATAGGTTACGAAAGCGGATCCTCTCACGCGGGTCGAGCCCTGCCGTAGGTTCATCTACAACAAGAATACGCGGCAAATGCAAAAGTATCAGGGCAATACCTATCCGCTGCTTCATTCCGCCCGAGAAAGAACCGATCTTATCATCCTTGCGTTCGTACATGTGTACCGCTTTCAATACATACTCGATCCGTTCACTGCGCACTTTGGTGTCGGTCAATCCTTTAAGTATAGCCTGATAATCCAGAAACTCCCGGGAAGTCATGTTTTCATACGTACCGAACTCCTGCGGAAGGAAGCCGATCAGACTTTGCAGTTCTTCCCGGTATACACGGGTATCCAACCCGTTGATCCAGATGCTTCCATAGCTTTGTTCCAGGATACCCGTAACAATACGCATCAAGGTGGATTTTCCCGCTCCGTTCGGTCCAAGCAATCCGAACATACCTGTTTTTATTTCGAACGATACACTACGCAGTGCCTTAAACGGACGACGACGCTTTCCGATTACAGGAATATTCATGACCAGACGGAAATAGGAACGTTTCAACCCTGCAAACCGGCCTTTTACGCGTTCGATATTGATATTCTTTGCATACAGGTATTGAGACGTGACATAAATAGCAATACCTGCTCCCCACAAAACTCCAATAATCAAGATCATCGGGAGATTATCCAGTTTCGTGTAGAGACCAAACAAGATCAAAGGCGGTATACTCCAGAAAATGAGTCGGTTCACATATCTCACCACCCTGCTTCCTTCAAACCGATAAAAAAGGTATGCCCTTATCTTGCGCCACAAATAAAGTGTGGCAGCATACATAACAAAAGAGAGCAGGAAACTCCATAACTTGCTTTCGATATAAAAGTAAGTGAAATAGAAGCCAAATCCCCAAAGGATAAATTGCCAGCTGACATTGACAAAATCTTTCAGCGAATGGTACTCACCACTCAGTCCCAAACGTCGTCGTATTGCCAATCCGCTGCTCCATTCACGGACAAAACGTCCGGAGCGGTCATATATCTTCACTAGGCTACGCACCACGATATGTATTTCCTGATCCGGATCAACCACATCCGCTTTGGCACGCCGCAGGCTGGTCTGCATGAAATAGGTAACCCCCGGGATAAGTGCTGTCAGCGCCGTCAGGTATAACACCTGATACAACACTCCGTCTCCATACAGATAGATGCATGCCACACCCATCACAAAAAGCACGAGATGGATTATTTTTGTTTTTACCGGCAGCGTACGATACCATTCCAACGCATTTTCCAGTCCCATATTCACTGTTGGGATGATCACCAGTGTCAACAAAGTTGAAAACGCAAGACCTCCGATCACGGTGATGGCAAATGGGGCGCCGATAGCTCCCGCATATTCCGTATCGCCCATAGCTAACGGAAGCATGGCTATAATCGTCGTGATAGCCGTGATCAGGATCGGACGGATACGCGACAGTCCGGCTGTCATCAACGCCCGTTCACGGCGGAATCCGCGCTTTCGAAGGATATTCGCGTAGTCGATCAGAATGATACCGTTATTTACCACCACACCCAGCAAGATGAGGAATCCCATTAATGTATTCGCATTCAGCAGGCTGTTTCCGGTGATGATCAATGCAAGCAACGAACCGATGGCAGCCAGCGGGATGGAAAAGAGCATGACCAAAGGGGTAGTGACAGACTCAAACACAACCGCCAGGATCATGAATATAAATAAAAAAGCAGCAAGGATAAGAAATCTAAACTCCCCGAACTGATCTTCTTCATGGATCACCTCGACAGCTACACCTGCCGGCAGATTATAGTTGGCAATCAACTCATCAATATTGTTGCGATAACTATCAAGCAACGTTTTGGATTGCTCGGCGCTCCGTAAGAATGAGTAGCGTACCTCAAGTTGTTTATCCTGATTGACACGCGTGATACGGGCTCGTCCGAATCCTTTGTTGATAGTCGAAATATCTTGCAGGTTATGCAAACCTCCGCTTGTATTCATGATCTGTACCGCTTCAAGATCATCTATCGTTTTTTGTTTTCTACGTTGCTCCTCCTCTTCTTCGGGTGTTTGATCCCGGATAATAATATCATACGATTCATCGCCTACCCTGAACGTGGTTCCCGACGAAAACTCCGTATTCAATTCGGATAACCCGGTCAATATATTAGCACGTGTAATATCATAGGAAGTGAGTAATATCTGATCGAAATCGAGCAGGATCTCCGGCTGACGACGCATAAAAGAGACCCGGGAATTTTGTATATAATCCTGCTGGTCGATTTGATATTGAATATCTTCGCCCACCAGTTGCATCATTTCATAATCCGACCCTTTGATAACAATCCGCTCCTGATTATCTCCAATACCCAACATGCTCATGAAACCGACCATTCCGCTCAATCCTCCGGCATCACTCTGTCGACCTCCCGTAGCGTCAGCCACATATATCTCTGCTCCCCCGACATTGGGAATTCGGGCCTGTACATCCGCTTTGATATCGGATATTTTACGTTTCCCGATCTTTTGGAAGTTCTCCTGCAAAACAAGCGTCAATACAGCCTCTTCCTCATTGACACGGCTGATAAGGTCTTGTTTTTCGGGGATCTCCTCAAGGCGTTCTTCCAACACTACAACTATATTATCGGTATTTTCCAATGTGCTTCCGGCGGGCATCGTAACATAAATATTAAAACGGTCCGAATCCACCTCCCTGTTTTGTCGCGTAGCTGTCGAAAGCGATAAGATCAGGGCAAGAAAAAGCAGGATGATGGCGCCGAAGATGGTCACACCGGGGTTGCGCATACATGTCTTTAACAGCACGAGGTATACCTGAGTCGGGCGTTGCGACAAGGATACTTTTTCATAAAAAACACTTTCGTCTTTCTTACTGCGCAAAACAAAATAGGTGGTCATCGGCACGAACAAAAGCGCCACGGCCAGAGAGACCAAAAGGGTAGAGATGATCGATACACCGATATGGCTTCCCATGAGTTTGAGCAAAAAATTATCCGAAAAAATAAAAGGAAGAAAAACAATTACCGTGGTAAACGTTGCCGCCACAATCGAACGCCACACCTCTTTAGTTCCCTGCTTAACCGACTCGCCGGGCGGCATACCCGTGCCAGACAACCGGTAGATATTTTCCAGGACTACTATACTGTTATCCAGCAACATACCTACAGCCAAAGCCATCCCGACAAGCGTAAGGCTATTGACAGAGATCCCTGCATAATAGAAGAAGTTGAAAGCGGTAAAGACTGATATCGGGATAGAAAGAACAATAAAAAATACCAACCGGACATTTTTCAGGAAGAACCAAAGCACCAGGACAGCCAGCAATCCCCCCATCAAGGCAAGATTGATGATCTGGTTGATATTATTCTCCATCGTTTCGGCCGTATTGGAGTCGACAACGATCTCCACATCCAGAATTGCCAGGCGTTCATTCAGTTCGTCAATGGTTTCTAACGTACGATGCGACAGGTCAATCAGATTTGTCTGTGCATCATTGACAAGTGAAACAGATATCGCCTCCATGCCATTGACACGGCTAAAAGAGGTTTCTTCCTTCAAATCGAAGAATATAGTTGCCACATCTTTTAATAGAATGGGCCCAGGGGCAATCACAAGATTTTCCAGATCCGACACTTTGGTATACGATGAGTTTATGTGCACGAAATACTGGCTTTCGGTTTCTTTAACAGTACCGACAAAGACTTTTTCACGCGCGTTACTGTTCAGCAAATTGCTTATCTGGGAGGGAGTGATATTCAATGCCCTGCCCGCCTCTTTATTCAATTGTATCTCGATGGCCCGCTCACGTCCACCGAAAACCTGAACCGCGGCGATCCCGTCGATATTCTCCAGTTCGGATACCACTTCCTCGTCCACAATATTACGTACCCGATCGACTCCCCCGTACCCACGCACCTGCAGTGACATGAAAGCATTACTCATCATCGACACGTCCATTTTCTGCACACGTACGGTGAAACCATCGGGAAGTGAAGCCGATACTTCCTTCATCTTCTCTTCCAGCCTCAACGAAGTGGTCTTGAAATTCACATTGCTCTTAAAATCAATGCGTATGGATGATTGCCGGCTGCTGATCTCCGATTGTATCTTGTCAACTCCACCCACGGAGCTGATGGCTCCTTCAAGCGGGATGATTACTTCCGATTCCACATAGGCAGGATCCATATCCTGTTGTGAACTGACAGATACGAACAGCATCGGCAACTCCGCATTGGGAAGCAGCTCTACCGGTAATTGTTTATAAGACACATACCCCAACAGGGTAAATGCAATAAACAACATACTGATTGTTATTCTTCTATTTAAAAGAAAGTCCATCCTTTTCGTTTCAATCTTATTCAGCTTCCATCAATCTCATTCAAACCCTGTCTCCTCGTCTCCCCAAACTCCGCTTCATTTGTTCAAAGACGTAATATACACAGGGGATAACAACCAGACTCATCAACGTTGAAGTAACCAGTCCGCCAATCACGGCCACCGCCATTGACGAACGCATTGATGCCCCTTCCCCGAAACCAAATGTCATCGGCAACAGCACCAGTATGGTCGTAAGCGTTGTCATGATGATCGGCCGTATACGCTGTTGTCCCGCTTGCACGATCGCCTCTGTCAGTTCCATCGTTGTCTTCAACTGGTTGATGCGCGCGACCAACAGGATTGAATTGTTGATAGCTATCCCGGCCAACATGATGATACCTATCACACCCATGATATTAAGAGGTATCCCCGTTATCAGAAAGATCATGACGGCACCCACCAGGCCAAACGGTATGGTTAATAATATCACGAACGGATAGAGTAATGATTCGTACTGGGAAGACAAAACCATGTATACCAAAACCACGGAAAGCAATAATGCAAACAAAAGACTCTCCATCGACTCCTTACGTTTCTCCTCTTCTCCTGTTACTGTGATGGAATAATTGGAGGGAAGCTCTATATCCCGGACAGCAACGCGAATATCCTGGGCTACCCTGTCAAGTGACCTGCCTGTTTCCATATCGGAAACTATCTTGTTGATGCGGCTTTGGTTACGACGGAATATCTCTTTCGGCGCTTGTGAGCCGGTGATGGTAGCTATTTCATTTAACCGGAATTCCTGACTTCCGCTTCTTATCACCAGATTTCCCAATTCGCTCCTGGTGATATCCGGCACTTTGATGAGGATATCACGCATCTCCCCCCTATAATCCATTTTCCCGACTTCCCGTCCCTGCAGTTGTTGCCCTATCTGCTGGACTACAGTGGCAACCGTAATGTTATTGATTCCCGCAATTGTACGGTTAATAGAGACGTTCAATTCAGGTGCCCCGTCTGCCATCGACGACTTAATATTATAAATACCGTCCACAGATGCCATTTCCGATAAAACTTCATCAGTGAGAAAAGCGATCTCATCCAGATCTTCCCCTTTGACTTCCACAACAATGGGCGCTTCATCACTTCCCAGAAATTCACCCAATGAATGGTCATCCTGCTTAAACGAAAGTTCCAGACCTTCTATGTTATCTGTCGCTTCCAGAAAACGGGAGATCACCTCTTCAGGTGATAAACGGCTCTGTTCGGATAAAATAACTTTCATCATGGCCGTATGTTCACCTTCGAATATCTCATTTGAAGACCCCTTACCGATATGGCTATATATCGTGGCCAGACTATCCTCACTTATTGTATGAAGCAGGTATTCCAGATTATTCACTACTGCATCGGTCCGTTCCAGGCGGGTGCCTTCCGGCAGTTTGACCGATACCGTAAAATCTTTTCCTTCGGTACGGGGCAGAAACTCGGTACCGATAAATGGAAGAAGAAACAGGGAAATAACCAATATAGCTGTCGAAACACCAATCACCAACCAGCGATGTTTGAGCAAAGCCCGAAGTTGATTACTATACCCTTTGAATTGTACGGCCTTTGTCTCGGTTTTCACATTCTTCCGTCCCGAAAACCTGTCATATAACATGGGGATCACCAATAAGGCGACAAATAGTGATGACAGCAACGAAAAGGTCACGGTCCATGCCTGATCCCTGAAAAGTTCTCCCGAAGCGCCATGCAAATAGACAATCGGAATAAATACAACGATGGTTGTCAAGGTAGAGGCAATGACAGCACCAGATATTTCAGTTGTCCCTTTGACAATCGATTCTTCACGATCCAGGCCTTGTTCCCGGTTTCGGAATATACTTTCTATCACCACGATAGCATTGTCGATAAGCATCCCTGCTCCCAAAGCCAGACCGCTCAACGTCATAATATTAAGTGTCAAACCATTGAAATACATCATATTAAACGTAGCGATGATGGATATTGGTATGGATATGCTTACAATAAGCGTTGTACCTATCCGGCGAAGAAAGAAAAACAAGACCAATACGGCCAGTAACATACCGAAGAGAGCACTGTCTCTTACCTCCCCAATCGCTTGTTTAATAAAGGTTCCCTGATTGCTGATGACCTGGAACTCATATCCCGGCAGCGCCTGCTCAATAATACGCAACTGATTTTCTATTAAATTGACAGCCCTGACCGTATTAAATTGTGTCTCTTTGTAGACGGAGAGGCCGATACAACGCTCCCCGTTGATCCGCACAATATTATCGGGACGTGCATTTTCAAACTTTACGGTTGCCACTTCACCTAAAAACAAAGGCGCCCTTTCTGTATAGCCATCTGTATTTTGCGAAGCGGCTCCTGTAGTGCTTGTCTCGATAGGCTTATAACTAATGATCAGATTCTTGAAATCCGATTCGGAAGTAAACATCGATGAACTTTTCACTAAATACTGCAATCCCAATTCACTCACTCTTCCTCCGGAGATACTCTGATTATTTGTTTCGATTTTCGAGGCAATCTCTTCCATGGTGATACCGAAAGCACTCAGTTTATAGGGATCGGTCTCTATGGTTAACACAGGTACTTCCTGACCCGACAAAGCCACTTCGGCTACCCCTTCGAGACGAATGAGCTCGTTACGTATATAGCTATCCGCCATTTTCCGCAACTCTGCCATATCCGTTATTGAATGGTGAGACATGGCGATCAGCATAACCGGCGCCATATTCGGATCGTGCTGCGTGATATTGACCGATTCAATATCCTGGTTCTGTGAAAACGGGGTCATGGCTTTCTGAAGATCGAGGAAAGCCTCATCCATATCTTTATTTTGCACGTATTCCACCGTTACACGGGCAGATCCTGCCCTGATAATGGAAGATACCTGCGTGACATCGCTTTGCCGGATAGCCATCGACTCCATACTTTCGATAAACATTTTCTCGATCTCTTCCGGCGGGCGCTCCCCGGCTTCAATCTCTACAAAGAGGCGTGGAGTATTCATATCAGGCAATAGATCCACACTTAGCCGGTCGTACGAGATCTTCCCTAACAGCAAGATCGCAAATACGATCATACTGATGGTAACGGGATTTTTTAATGCGAATCTGACTATATTCCTCATTTATTTTGTCATGTTAAAAATATATTTATTCTACCGGACAGGCTATTTCAATACTTTGACACGGCTATTTTCACGCAGCGTCTCGTATCCCCTGATGATCAGATTATCATTTTCTTTCAGCCCCTCGATAACCTCTACGTTATCTTCATCTTCAAGCCCGGTTTGAATATCCCGTAAAATGGCCGTGTTTCTTTCCACGATATAGACATATTTTCTGTTCCTTCTTGAAAGGACAACGTCTTTCGGAATAATAATTGCGCTATCCGCCTGATCTACCACGATATCGGCTTTTACAAACATACCGGGACGCAGTTTCAACCGGTCGTTATCAATCAATATTTTCCCTTTGAATGTACGTGTTTCCGTACTGATAGCCGGTGACAATTCGCTTATCTCTCCCCGAAGCGTATCATCAGGTAAAGTATAATGGGTAATGTGTACCGGTTGATTTGATTTTACATATCCAATCGCACTTTCCGGGAGATTGATATCCATATACATACGCGTATAGGCCATCAATCCAACCATCAGACTTCCTTGCGTGACCTGACCCTGTTGCGTGTAATGCGGCAGGGATACGATGATTCCGTCAAAGGGAGCCCTTACATTCATTTTCTCAAGATTTATGGTTGCATTTTCAAGGTCGTAACGGGCATTGGTGACTCTCACCTCGGTATTGCGCATTTCACTTAAGGTAACGCCCCCTTTTTCATGCAGCGCTTTTTGTTTGTTTTGTTCTTGTTCAGCAATTTCAAGACTCAGTTTTTTAGATTCGAGCGCGATCCCGTTTTCATACTCCTTGTTTTCAAGTCGTATGATCAGCTGCCCTTTTCTAACCGCGTCACCCAGCTTATAAGGCCTGCCGGTGGAGGGATTCGTCTGAAGGTTGTAAAATCCGTTCATCTCGGCATTGAGTTCTACGCTATAAGTTGCCTGCGCCGTTCCCGTCGTATTGATCAACCTACTGATCGAACCTTTTTTAAGTTCCTGCACCGAGACAGGAGTTTCAATATCGCTTTGACTGCTTTGGGTCTGATTTCCACATGCCGTAAGTAAAGCAATAACTATCACGGATAATAAGATCCTGTACTTCATATGATTAAAATATTTATTTCCTCTTGTTAGTAAATTCAATAATTAACTTCTACCAATTCCCTGACCGGTACAATGGGTTCATCCTTTTCAAAGTCATACAAAGAGAGGATCTTAAGGTTGAGCAGTTCAATTTTATAGTTGATAAGCGCCTGTGCATAAGCCATTTTCCTATTAGACAACTGGGTCTGGAACTGACTGATCTCCATCCCTGTAAGATCGCCTTCATGATACCTCGTCAAGTTAATATCGTACGTAAGTTCTGCATTGCGTACACTTTTTTCTGCAATATCAATTTGGGTACGGAGATTTTCAAGTCTTCTCCATACTTGCCTCACATCCAGTTCGATATCGACTCGCAGATTTTCCTGCTCCAGCTTTGCTATGGTTTGCGCTATTTTTTGTGCTCTTACCCGTGCTCTTTTTTCACCCCAATCAAAGATAGGAACGGCAAGACTTACTGCTATACGCGGATTTTGGGTAGGATTCTCGTAAATATTGCCAAACCTTTCGTTGTCACCAATGATTCCTACCGATAGTGAAATATCTCCCCTGAACTCGTTCAGGCTTTTGGTCTGGATCATCTGAAGTTCTCCCAGTTCAATATCAATTTCACGCTGCCGAATTTCCATTCTTGAACTCAGGCCGCTCTGAACAGCGTGGTTCAAATCAACGGCTATAGGACTCACCTCTATTTCAGCAGTCACTGCAATGTCTTCATTCAACGGCATTCCTAAACTTTGTTTCAGCTGATCCTTCGCGTTTTCAAGTGAAACGACACGTTCCTCAACAGCCGATTGTGCATTGGCGAGATTCAGTTCCGCCTGGTATAGCTCTTCTCTTGCCGATAAGTCGGCCTCTACCTTATTTTTGATGATCTCAAAACTCTGTTGCGTATTTTCAAGTTCTTCCTTACTGATGGCCAGGTTATTCTGAGCCATATATACGGCATAGAACTGATTGGTAATGCTTCTTTCCGTGTTTAACCGTTGCAGGGCATATCGTATGCCCGCGTTTTCATAGTCAAACTCAATCTGTTGCAATTCCATCTTTCGACGATTGTAAGTAAAAATCGGCTGTGTCAGTCGCAAATAAAGATCGTTGCTAAATGCCCTGTTACTATTATCCACACCTTCCACTGTCGATTTATTGTCCTGCCAGCCAAACGTATTGATAAGTGAAATTTCACCGTCGGTCAATAAGATTGGTTGTGATATCATGAAGGTTCCGCTTGTGTTAAGGGTTTCATTGGTATACCACTGAGACAACCTGTTGTCAAATCTCCTTGACCTGCTGTAATTAAGAGGATTAAGATCCAATGAAAATCTGGATTTTAGTGATGCACGCTGCGCGACAAGATTCTGTTGATACCTTTCAAGGTTGAGCTTCGATGCTTTCAGATCCGGATTATGCTCTTCCGCGATATCCAACGCCTGTTCAATGGTTAACGGTACTTGCGCATAGGTGACTGATAACAATGATATCACCACAAAAAAGACCAGTAAGCAGGAAAGTTTTATCCTTAACCGTTTCATATCCATAATTATTTATTTTTAAACTATCTCCTTACAATCCTCACGGCATCGGCCGTTACGGTAGATAGCCTGGAATCATTACTCAAAACAACTTGCACCGTATCATTACTAAAAAAGTAAGTACCTAATATACTCCAGCCCTCTTCCGAGCGCTGCAAATTAATGTATGCATTTTCTTCGTCACCGTCATATCGTACTTTAAAGTGATATTCGGGATCTCCGCCGGTCCGGCCACGGCCGCGTCTGCCTCGACCTCTGCGAAGTTCATCCGGCTTGTAGATATAATAATATAAGTCGTACTGGCCGGACTCGGGAACAGGAATTTTCCATGTCGCGATCTGGCTTCCGCTCCCGCTTTTGATCACATAAGCAGAGCGGACATGCTTGCCATAATATTTATCATTCGTAGTCAATGTCCACTGCAACGGTGGACGCCATCCCGATACACCCGAATAGCGGAACGAGTTGTCATCCACCTGATCAAGCCATTGCGGCAAAAGCCCCACGACATCTGGTACTGACAACACGAACAGTGTCGAGTCTTCATTGTCGACAATTACCTCTCCGGGTATGTCGTGGGAAGCGTTTTCCACGACAAAATCACCTTCTTCATCTACCGGTTTATTCCGTTCACGAATGATATTGTTTACCGGAAGATCGATCACGCTGGGTAGGTTTGCCGATATCAGCGTGTTGACATTGATATTACGCGGCGGTTCGTCCCATACCGACACTAAGTTTTTCGTTTCACGCGCCTTGAGAGGTACTTTCCGCTTTGCACGCGGGTCATATATTGCACCGCCTTGTCCCCCTCCCATATTTATTTCCACGTTGATCACCCCATCATGATCTGAATCATTTGTAATCTGTAGCTTCACAACAAATACTTCCCTGTCACGATTCGTAATCTGGACAACTTCCGGTGTTCCGATGAGATAGACAGGAAGAGGAGTAGGATGATACCATGCCCCAAGAGAAGCACGCAGGTCCACATCAGCAATCATCCCCATGGTATCCAACAGGCTCTCGAATCTCAGGTTGGTAAATATATTACGCTGCAAAACAGCACGTAACGAATCCCTGTATTCCTTATACCCTACATTCCGCTCTGCGTGAGCAAATAAATAATTGGCTTTCAGAGAAGTGACATTATCGAGTAAATCCCGCTGTTCTACATCGGCAAGAAGTTCTTTGAATGGTGATTTCTCCATCAGCAAGTTTGCTTTTTCATTATTGCTGATCCCGTTCATTTGCCTGATCCAATTGTTATTATCCGCTTTATCCTGCAGGTATAGTTCAATTAAGCGGTTGGCAATCGGCCACTCGGAAGAAAAAATATTGTACCTGAAATTATACAATTGCGGGAAAACAAAATAAGGATTCGGTTTCACGGAAACATTCACCGTCCCCCGGTCCTGCGACCAGTCAACATTGCTTTCCGTCCGCTCAAACAATCGTGTAAACCGGTTCAAGACACGCATAGCCGCTTCTTCATCGCTGATCTCCTGTCCGTTTCGTCTTGCCCGGTTTTTTTCATCCTGAATTCCTTTCACCACATCCGCATCATTGATCAGACTGCCTTTTTCAGGGAATAACACCATCTCGGGTTGCATCACTTCCTGTGCCTGTGTCCATGTACGCGCATAACTGTAAAACTGCACAGGAACCTCGACAAGAGAAAAGCGACTAAAGGAATAATCAAGTGAATAGGCGATTTCAATCGAGCGTCTGCGCTCTCTGATCTGTGCCGGGATCGTATCGGCGATCTGATCGAACACAGTTGAAAAATAATCATGCCCTTTCAAATACCATATACTAAAAAGTGTCTCATCCACATCAATACTTTTCTGTTCATAATCGCCGATAATAAGCGAGATGGATGGGGTCAGAAAATCAGTTTCATAAATAAAAATACTATCGTAGGAAACTTCCGTGATCACTTTCGGCCTTTTTTCCACCAACTCCTTACCTTTGACCGCAACTGAATCCTGCCCAGCACCTCTATCCGTAATCCTTTCCCGGCCTCGATTATTTCCTACATCGCCCCCTCTGTCTGGTCTCCTTCGATTCTCTCCTCTTTCCGGTCTTCCTTCACGACTTCTACCTCCTTCACCCCATTCACGATTTTCTCCCCGATCTGTACCTCTTTCCCTGCCCGTTCTTCCTTCTCGCCCTTCACCCCGAACCACTCCTTCTTCCTGGCTTCTTCCCGCATCGATTCTCCCCTCCCGATTTCCTCGTTGTCTACGAAGCGAATCCCGGGCGAAGGCTCGGGTTGTATCTCTATCCCGACCAGAGATTCGGATTGAATCTCTTCGAGAGAACCTATCCCTGACAGTACGATCATCTTCTCCCGAAGCTGTCAACTCGCTGTCAGACTCTTCTGTTTTATCGGGATCGACCTCGATCCTTTTCACGACCGGCCATTTCATGGTACCCTGAGACAACGCTTTCAAATTATCTATCGTCTTCACTTTCAAACGGAAATGACTAAAATAAGCCTGTTGCCAATCCGGGTTTTCACTACTATAAGACGTGCCGGGACGTGGATACCAATAAGTTTCAGGTGTGAAAAGCAAATAGTTTTTATCCTGAAAACTGTATTTCTTATCTATCTTGAACATTTCTCTTGCATATTCCTCCTGTAATAACCCGGCAGGAATATCCAGATAACAAAAGTCTTCATAAATAGATCCGGTATATTTCACTTTAAACCGAACCGAATCTCCCTGCGCAATTTCACGTCCAAAATCAATCAACAGGATTTGATGATCCCGCGTAAATGACAACGCTTTATCATTTTCCGTCACTTCGCTCACGGTCAATCCGGGATTCAGGCAAAACGTGAAAACAGCCGCTCCGTCCAATGCTACCGCACGCATCTCCACTTCCGATGAGATCGTTTGAGGGTGCTGATCCAGGCTGATATCATAATGGTCGATCACCATTTTCGGCCTGTTCACATATTGATTGTTCACTTCGGTATATAATTGACGCATTTTTGCCGCTTGGGTGATGGACACCACATGATTATATGCAGCCCATATCCCGGCGGCAACGAAAAGCAACGACAGGAAAATCCAACGATAACTTCCCTGTTTTGTATTGGGAAGTCGCCTGAACAGGAAGATGGACAAACAAATAAATCCCAATCCAAGCAAAAGGTAAATCATACGGTGATTGATCAACGCTCCCCAATTTGAAAATCCAATGATCGTAGATTTTACCAGAGGCAGATTATACACCATATAATCAAACAGGTAATAGAACTTATCACCAATATAGAACAGTGTAAGTGCAATATATCCCAATAAAACAACAAAAGTAATGGCCTGGCTTTTAAGGACAAGCATAAGTCCGATGGAGAGGCCGAAAATATAAACCAAAGTGGGGATACAGATCAACAGAAAATAAACAAGATAAGCCATCCAGTCGATGGATACGCCTGAAATAAGATTGAAAGCAACAACCAACACAATGATAAAAAGGTCTAACCGGATAAAAACCCCCATATTTCCCAAAATCTTACCGATCACATATTCCGCATTGCTAAGGGGATGCACATAGAAAACTTCGGAAGTATCGAGCTTTTTATCTGATTTCAAAAATTCGGATGACAGAAATACGGCTATGATAGCCTGTCCGGTATTCAGAAACATCAGGTTAACATAGGGGATGTTGGCCGGCAATGCCTTCATCATCCAGAATCCGCCACCATCAGCGACCAATGTTGCAAAATTAAATATGCACAAAAACAAGATTGCCAGCACGAGAAAGATACGGTAAAACCAGCTTCGCATCAGAAGCTTACTCTCGTACTTAGCAACAGACTGTATATTGTGCAGTTTGGACATGCTTTATCTCTTTGTTTCAAAAAATATTCCCATTCAACCCTTGTTTCAATTCTTTTCTTCGTACGTCATTCAGCTTCAACCTTACTAACCATCAATCCACCGGTTCAGCTTTTTCTCCATATAATATACATACGCATGTTCGAGATTGGGCGGATAGGGTTCCGCATCGTAGCCCTTTATCTCGTCGGCAACGACCTGAATTTCCCATCCTGTGCCGGATGGTATGGTAGTAATAACCGGATATTTTTTATCTATCAGGGGCAAGTCGTCGCCACTGATTTGCATACGCCAGACTTTCCCTTCCGCTGTCTTTCGCATATCTTCCGGCGAACCGAAGAAAGCAATTTCGCCTTTGTTCATCAAAGCCATGCAATTACAGGTACTTGATATATCACCCACGATATGCGTCGATAAAATGATCGTTACATCCTGTTCACTGATCTTTGCAAGCAGGTTACGAAAACGGATACGTTCTTCCGGATCTAATCCTGTGGTGGGTTCATCCACGATAATCAATTTCGGATTGTGAATCAACGCCTGCGCGATGCCCAAACGACGTTTCATCCCACCCGACAATCTTCCGGCATACCGTTCCCGCACATCAAACAATCCGACACTTTCCAACATCTCATCAACCGCCTGGCGACGTTTCTTTTTGTTGTTCATACCGGACAATCGTGCAGCATAGTCTAAAAATTCATGTGTTTTATATTTGGCAAAAAAACGAAAATCCTGGGGTAAATAGCCAAGGATAGCACGCACCTCTTTACGCTCTTTCAGCAGGTTATATCCAAATACATCGACTTCTCCGGACGACGGCTCCATAAGGGCCACAAGGATTCGCATAAGCGTGGATTTTCCCGCTCCGTTAGGTCCCAACAGTCCAAACATACCAGTCGGGATCTCCATACTGATATTTTTTAATGCATGGTTACCATTTGGGTAAACCTTATTCAGCGAACGTATTGATATGCTCATGGTTTATTTTTCCGAAATACTACACTTTGACGCATTTTTTCACTAAGGTTTAAAAAAATAATTCTATTTTTATTTTTTTAAGACGATTGCCAATTGTTTTGTCTTAATCGCTACAAATATAACATAAGTCGAGAGAAAAGCCAAGCTTGTTTGGGCTTTTCCGAGGCGCCTCTTGTATTCTCGAAATATAACATAAGCTGAACGGAATACAAAAAGTTTACATATTTTTATTCTTGTTCTTGTTCAAGCAATTGTTGCGAAGTAAATTATATTTTCCACTGAGGGTGATGGTATTTCGCTTATAAAGATAATGTTCCATGGCAATAAAAAAGCCCCCGAAGAGTTCACTTCGGAGGCTTGACTGTGTAAAGGACGGCGGCTACCTACTCTCCCACAAATGATGCAGTACCATCGGCGCCATTGGGCTTAACTTCTCTGTTCGGAATGGGAAGAGGTGGATCCCCAACGCTATAACCACCTTAATATTGTAAGTTAATAATGAATAGTGAATAATGAAATTCTTCACCCTTAACCCTTAATCCATAAAATTGACATGACGAAAAACAAGAGCAATTATCCAAAAATATCCAAGATCACCTTCAAATCCTTCCGGACGCTCCAAATGCTATTTATCAAACCCTGCAGGGACCTGACAAAACAAAGCTTACGGGCAATTAGTACTGCTCGGCTGTGACGTTACCGCCTTTACACCTGCAGCCTATCAAGGTCGTAGTCTGCAACCACCCTTATAAAGAGATCTAATCTTGAGGTAGGCTTCGCGCTTAGATGCTTTCAGCGCTTATCCCTGCCCAGACTTAGCTACCCGGCAGTGCTCCTGGCGGAACAACCGGCAAACCAGAGGTCTGTCCAACACGGTCCTCTCGTACTAGTGTCGGGGCCTCGCAAATCTCTAACGCCCACGATAGATAGAGACCGAACTGTCTCACGACGTTCTGAACCCAGCTCGCGTGCCACTTTAATGGGCGAACAGCCCAACCCTTGGGACCTTCTCCAGCCCCAGGATGTGACGAGCCGACATCGAGGTGCCAAACCATTCCGTCGATATGAGCTCTTGGGAATGATCAGCCTGTTATCCCCGGAGTACCTTTTATCCTTTGAGCGATGGCCATTCCATGCTGAAACCACCGGATCACTATGCTCTAGTTTCCTACCTGATCGACTTGTGGGTCTCCCAGTCAAGCGCGCTTATGCCATTACACTCTACAAAGACGGTTACCAATCGTCCCGAGCGCACCTTTAGAAGCCTCCGTTACTTTTTTGGAGGCGACCACCCCAGTCAAACTACCCACCATACAGTGTCCCCCTTCAAAAGGGGTTAGAGGTCAAACACCCGAAGGGCCGTATTTCAACGTCGGCTCCACGATGACTGGCGTCACCGATTCATTGCCTCCGGCCTATCCTACACATCGGATGCCCAACATCAATGTAAAGCTATAGTAAAGGTTCACGGGGTCTTTTCGTCCCATCGCGGGTAATCGGCATCTTCACCGATACTACAATTTCACCGAGCTCACGGTCGAGACAGTGAGAAGATCGTTACACCATTCGTGCAGGTCGGAACTTACCCGACAAGGAATTTCGCTACCTTAGGACCGTTATAGTTACGGCCGCCGTTTACTGGGGCTTCAATTCAATGCTTCTCCTTTGACAGATGACATCTCCTCTTAACCTTCCAGCACCGGGCAGGTGTCAGGCTATATACCGCGTCTTTCGACTTTGCATAGCCATGTGTTTTTGTTAAACAGTCGCCTTCTCCATTTCTCTGCGGCCAACATTGCTGCCGGCGTCCTTTCTCCCGAAGTTACAGGACTATTTTGCCTAGTTCCTTAACCGTGAATCACTCGAGCGCCTTAGTATTCTCAACCCAACCACCTGTGTCGGTTTGCGGTACGATTGCCATGATAATTGGCGCGTAGCGGTTTTTCTTGGCAGTCGGCTTACCCACGTTATTGGCTCATCCGAAGACTTGCCATACTTTCAGGTTCGGCTCGAGGGGCGGATTTGCCTACCCCTCTCGACGCCTACCCCCTTCAACCCACATTTCCGTCAGTGGGCAGTGGTGTCACTCCTGCGTCCCCGCGTAGCTTATCATGACAGTAACGGAATATTAACCGTTTCTTCCATCGGAATCGCCTCTAGGCTTATCCTTAGGATCGACTAACCCTGATCCGATTAGCGTTGATCAGGAAACCTTGGTTTTTCGGCGAGGGGGTTTCTCTCCCCCTTTGTCGTTACTTATACCTACATTTGCTTTTCCATCCGCTCCAGAACACCTTGCGGTGCGCCTTCAACGCCGTGATGGAATGCTCCCCTACCAATGTGGCAAATTGCCTTGCGGCGATTTGCCAATTCCATAGCTTCGGTAATATGCTTATGCCCGATTATTATCCACGCCCCGCCACTCGACTAGTGAGCTGTTACGCACTCTTTAAATGAATGGCTGCTTCCAAGCCAACATCCTAGCTGTCGCTGCGGCAGGACTTCGTTAAATGCAACTGAGCATATATTTCGGGACCTTAGCTGATGGTCTGAGTTGTTCCTCTCTCGGACGCGGACCTTAGCACCCGCGCCCTCACTCCCGGATATCACTTATACGCATTCGGAGTTTGGCTGGACTTGATAGGCGGCGAAGCCCTCGCATCCAATCAGTAGCTCTACCTCATATAAGTTCGTAGTCCGAGGCTGCACCTAAATGCATTTCGGGGAGTACGAGCTATCTCCAAGTTTGATTAGCCTTTCACCCCTACCCTCAGGTCATCCGAAAACTTTTCAACGTTTACCGGTGCGGTCCTCCATATTGTGTTACCAATACTTCAACCTGCCCAAGGGTAGATCACTTGGTTTCGCGTCTACTCCTGCTGACTGTGCGCCCTGTGAAGACTCGCTTTCGCTGCGGCTGTATACATCGTTGTACTTAACCTTGCCAGGCAAGAGTAACTCGTAGGTTCATTATGCAAAAGGCACGCCGTCACCCGTAAACGGGCTCCGACCGCTTGAAGGCACATGGTTTCAGGGTCTATTTCACTCCTCTGTTCGAGGTTCTTTTCACCTTTCCCTCACGGTACTGGTTCACTATCGGTCTCTGGAGAGTATTTAGCCTTGGCGGATGGTCCCGCCGGTTTCACACAGGATTTCTCGTGTCCCGCGTTACTCAGGATGCTGATAGGCTTCGCCAGAAAGTCGTGTACGGGATTTTCACCCTCTATGATCCAACTTTCCAGATGGTTCCACTTTCCTGGTCTCTTGCCATGCCTCAGTCCTACAACCCCGTATCTGCCGAAACAGATCCGGTTTGGGCTCCTCCCGTTTCGCTCGCCACTACTCCGGGAATCACTTTTGTTTTCTCCTCCTATGGGTACTTAGATGTTTCAGTTCCCCACGTTCGCCTCCCGTCATTCAACGGAATGGCACGCTCTTCGCGTGCCGGGTTGCCCCATTCGGATATCCGCGGATCGATTCGTATTTGCCAATCCCCGCGGCTTTTCGCAGCTTATCACGTCCTTCCTCGCCTTCCAGAGCCTAGGCATCCCCCATGTGCCCTTATTCACTTTTATTTCGCCGTCCGGTATGTCTTTTCCTTTCAGTGCTCGCACCGGATAAAAAGACAGCCGGGTATGATAAATATACTTTAGCGTCTTTGATCTGTCTGTCTTTCCCCTTATTGCCATATGGGGGCAAACTTGACGTCTGCCATGGCGGGAAAGCCATTTTCAATGAACTCTTTTTTTTGTTTTTTGCTCTTGTTTTTATTTCATCATGTCAAAGATCTCTCTTCAATTGTCATCCCCTTGTGCGTCCCTTCGGTCACACGGGCAATCGATAGCTGTCTGGCACGGAGTCGAACCGCTCTTCCCTAATGGACAATTGACAGTTGACAATTGAAAATGAAGGATCCTCCGGTTTTCCACCGCATCCTGTCCATGCTTCCATTATTCGTGTCCCCGACGGACTTCAAACATCAATATTTCCTTTATTCGCGCTTCGGGCTCGCATGCCTCCCGCCTTCTTGTCCACTGCTTTTCAAGCCTTCCCGCCCTGTCACCTTTTCACCCTTAAAAAAACGGTGGAGAATAACGGATTCGAACCGTTGACCCTCTGCGTGCAAGGCAGATGCTCTAGCCAGCTGAGCTAATTCCCCGTTTCCTTCATTGTCAATTGTCAACTGTCAATTGTCAATTGATTTTCAAGTAGTCCCAGGCAGAGTTGAACTGCCGACCTCTACATTATCAGTGTAGCGCTCTAACCAACTGAGCTATAGGACTGGCTGGTTTCGTGTCGGCATCCCTCTTTTTCTGCCTCGTTCCATACTTGCTTGCCGTCTGCAACGGGGGGATGTCTTCCCTTATAGTGGATTATATCATTCATTTAAATATACGTTTACGTCAATTCAAGATTCAAGATTCAAAATCAGGACCTTTCATCTTTTCACAAAGCTTTATACATCTATACCATTGGTACCCTGTCTTCTTCCTTTTCTTTTCAGAAAAAAAATAACCGTGAACCGGAAGCTCCGTCAATAAAGCTTTTTGCCGGTTGTATTTCCGTTTGCCTCAAGCAAGGCGGCATTTCTCCAGAAAGGAGGTGTTCCAGCCGCACCTTCCGGTACGGCTACCTTGTTACGACTTAGCCCCAGTCACCGGTTTTACCCTAGGCCGCTCCTCACCGGTTACGGACTTCAGGCACCCCCAGCTTCCATGGCTTGACGGGCGGTGTGTACAAGGCCCGGGAACGTATTCACCGCGCCGTGGCTGATGCGCGATTACTAGCGAATCCAGCTTCACGGAGTCGAGTTGCAGACTCCGATCCGAACTGAGAGTGGTTTTGGAGATTGGCATCATGTCGCCATGTAGCTGCCCTTTGTACCACCCATTGTAACACGTGTGTCGCCCCGGACGTAAGGGCCGTGCTGATTTGACGTCATCCCCACCTTCCTCGCATCTTACGATGGCAGTCTCGTTAGAGTCCCCAGCTTGACCTGATGGCAACTAACGATGAGGGTTGCGCTCGTTATGGCACTTAAGCCGACACCTCACGGCACGAGCTGACGACAACCATGCAGCACCTACACATCTGTCCCGAAGGAAATCCCCATCTCTGGAGACGCCAGATGCATTTCAAGCCCGGGTAAGGTTCCTCGCGTATCATCGAATTAAACCACATGTTCCTCCGCTTGTGCGGGCCCCCGTCAATTCCTTTGAGTTTCATTCTTGCGAACGTACTCCCCAGGTGGATTACTTAACGCTTTCGCTCAGCCGCTTACATTATATCGCAAACAGCCAGTAATCATCGTTTACTGCGTGGACTACCAGGGTATCTAATCCTGTTTGATCCCCACGCCTTCGTGCTTGAGCGTCAGTTATGGCTTAGTAAGCTGCCTGCGCAATCGGAGTTCCTCGTGATATCTATGCATTTCACCGCTACACCACAAATTCCGCCTACCTCATCCACACTCAAGGCAACCAGTTTCGAAGGCACTTTTACGGTTGAGCCGCAAAATTTCACCGCCGACTTAATCGCCCGCCTGAGCACCCTTTAAACCCAATAAATCCGGATAACGCTCGGATCCTCCGTATTACCGCGGCTGCTGGCACGGAGTTAGCCGATCCTTATTCGCAAGGTACTTGCAAAAAGTCACACGTGACTCACTTTATTCCCTTGCAAAAGAAGTTTACAACCCGTAGGGCCGTCTTCCTTCACGCGACGTGGCTGGTTCAGACTTGCGTCCATTGACCAATATTCCTCACTGCTGCCTCCCGTAGGAGTCTGGTCCGTGTCTCAGTACCAGTGTGGGGGATAAACCTCTCAGTTCCCCTATCCATCGTTGCCTTGGTGGGCCATTACCCCACCAACTAGCTAATGGAACGCATGCCCATCTTCAACCGATTAATCTTTAACAAATATCCCCATGCGGGGCCCCTGTGTTATAGGGTATTAGTCCGTCTTTCAACGGGTTATCCCCTTGTTGAAGGCAGGTTGCATACGTGTTACTCACCCGTGCGCCGGTCGCCACCATCCGTATTGCTACTTCATGTGATGCCCCTCGACTTGCATGTGTTAGGCCTATCGCTAGCGTTCATCCTGAGCCAGGATCAAACTCTTCGTTGTATATTTGTTTTTTTATATTTCCTTGAAATATCCTCCCCCGCCTCCACGGACTGAACCGTGAAGCGGACAAACAAAAAACCACGCAAAGACTCTCTCCCCCGGACCCTCCGAATTCACGATTTATCTCTTTTTTTCCTGCCGGACACTATTCCGCGCCTTGTCATGGCAAAACAAGTTTGCCTCTGTCCCCGGCTTATCGAAATAGTTCCTGTTTTTATTGAACGGGTACCAATTTGATCTCGGCGGCTTAACGCCCCGAGATCCCTTGTATACTCTGCTTTGTCTTCTTTAAAACGTATATGTAAATATCCTAAAGATCGCTTTTTATATTCCGCTTCCCAGTAATTATTTCCTGAAAGCGGGTGCAAAGATAGAGACT
>NZ_KB905693.1:0-432769 GCF_000380985.1 Proteiniphilum acetatigenes DSM 18083
CAATAAAGGGAAACTGGTTTCCACGGAAGTTATGGCAAATAATACATGGATAGAAACATTGGTATACCCCAGGGGGGCAAAAGAGGAATAGATTGGCCATAACCCTCTTTTTTTATATCCAATACTTTGAAATAAAAAGCAATGAAAAAATTAACGAAAAAAAATCTGCAACAACTGTGTGAGACAATGGTAATACTCAGTGAGGTTGAACAGCGAAATTATGTAGGGGCCGCGTTTTATTATTCTCCTGATGGTGAATTATTAGGACATTTGGGTAATAGTTATGAAATTAGAGTTGTTGATTCGGGTATTTTTTATTCTTTACAAGACAATAATGATGATGCCTGTTTATTTGGGAACAGTACATCATTGTACTATTCAGGTAGCGGAACACAAGTAAATATTATTAATTATATGGCCAGTGAGTTAGGCTTAAATAATATTTACGTTGGCGCACTTTACGATGGTTCGGGGAATGTCCTATACACATCAGGGGGAAGAACCACTCATAGTGTAACACAATATACATATCCGGATGGTTCTGTGTATTATGATCACCATTATAGCTATATCACCATAAACAACGTTTCCGATGTGTTTAAGGGAGGTAATTTTTATGATATGATGTGTGCTCTTATCCATGAACAGGATCATTACGACAATTATAATCCATACACGCATAATGAGATTGCTTCCGAGTTTTTTGCGTTTGGTTCCACGATTTACAATGAATATTTTGAATATGCTTCGCCTGAATTCAGGGAAAGCATTTACAGCCAGTACCGTTACTATGAAAGCTTGTATTATAATTTGTATTATTAAAAATCCAGACGCTATGTATAAAAGAATATTTTTACTCCTGTGTTTTTTTCTTTCATTTCAATTGTTTGCTCAAACAACTGAAATGAAAGCAGAGGTATTGTACGATGAATTTACACATAACCTTTTAAAAACATTTGATGTTTTGTATATTGCTGATAATCCCGATAAATACTTGATGAACAAGTCGCCTTTATCCCATTTCAATGGATACCGGAGAATTTACAGTGATACGGTAATTATCCATGGTAACTCTTTTAAGTTGTCATTTAATGCAGAGGGAGATGGTAAGAAGAAATATGAGGTCACACGAGTAATTGATCGTAGTGATACTTTTTTGCCATTTGGTTTACCATTTGGTTCCGCGGGGAATAGCGAGAAAGAGTATATGGCGACTTGGTTATTACTAAATACGCAATTATATTTATGTAGGGTACATTTTCCTTTTGAAGGAAAAAGAGATGATAAAATTGTGTATCCCCCGATGGAGAAATTTACCGGTAAACATTTTAACAGAAAAAATATCCCGGATATCGAGATCGGGGAATGGATTTATGGCCTTATGCCGGCCACCTGGTTTACCGACACGCTCTATGTGAAAAAAGCTAACTCTGAAAAAGAGCCTCTGTACCGTGAAGTTTGGCAAAGGAAACATTACCTAAGGATGATATTCAATAAAGGGAAACTGGTTTCCACGGAAGTTGTGGCAAATAAAACATGGATAGAAACATTAACATGGCCCCGTTCAGGAAAAGAAGAGTAGATGTGTGGCCATTTATTATATACCTGAATAGGGGGGGGAGAGAAAATATGAGAGAAGCTGGACATCTGATTAATAATAAGAATTAAAATACACACATGGTAATACCTAAAATAATTCACCAGACCTGGTCTGGGTTAGATGGATCCCTGCCTAAGTATTTGGAGACATTGGGTAAAACCTGGAAATATGACTACCCTGACTGGAAATATGAACTCTGGGATAACGATCGAATGAATAAATTTGTTGTAGATAACTATCCAGAATATTGGTTGAAGTACAACCAATTTAAATATAATATTCAGCGATGGGATATTATTAGATATTTAATCCTAAATAAAATTGGTGGAATGTATGTTGATTTTGACTACGAATCAGTAAAATCTCTGGATGAACTATTATATGATAAAACCTGTTTTTTTTCTCAAGAACCTGTTTCTCATTATAAGAATAGAGAAAATAAAATATTTACCTTTAATAATGCTTTAATGGGCTCTCTTCCCAATCACTTTTTCATGACTCGAACAATAAAAAGAATATTTTCCGATAATAATATTGAAAAACAATGTGAGAACAAAGCACAGACAGTATTTGAGACAACCGGACCTTATATATTGAATCAACTGTATGAAGAATTAACTGACAAAGAAAAAATAGAGATTTATTTAATTCCTCCTGAATTTGTAAGCCCTTTTAATTATCGTCAATCTTATAATTATAGAAAAGGTCTTATAGATTTAGCTTTGGAAGCTAGTTTTAAAGAAGCATATGCAATACATTATTTTTTAGGAACATGGCTTCCCAAATAAATTTAATTATGGATACCACCACAACAGGGATTTCGGTAATAATGCCAACTTATAATCAAGGAACTTTTATAAGAAGGGCTATATTAAGCTTGATTTATCAAACTTATAGGGATTGGGAACTGATTATTATTAATGATGGATGTACGGATAACACCACCTTATATCTTGAAGAGTTTTTAACAAATACTCAAATAAAATATATTGAAAATAAAAAGAATAAAGGCTTGGGATATGCTTTAAATCAAGGACTTGATAATGCTAAATATGAATACATTGCATATTTACCTTCTGATGACTATTATTTGAAAGATCATCTACAAATAATGATAAACAAAATAAAAGAAAATAGCAGTACAATTTTAGTATATAGCGGATTTTCTTTTCAGTCCCCTGATACAATGGTAAATTCATTTTATAAAGATACTGAATACACTCGAAAAGGTTATTGTTTGCAATTGGTGCAGACGGTGCATAAAAAAACAGAAGACAGATGGTTAGAGCGTAGTGAATGGGTGACGGAAGATTTGTTTGCTATGTTTTGGTCTAAATTATCAATGAAAGGAGCTTTTCTGCCAAGTAAAAAAATCTCTTGCTTTTGGACAGATCATCCAAGGCAAAGACATAAAATAATAAGTGAGAGTCATGGGGGAGGACTAAATTACTACAGGAGCTATTATTCTGTTGAGTCTCCTATCAGACTGAGAGTTTCAAGAGAAAAATTTATAGACGAGGAAAGTTTATATAAGGATTATAGATATACACCTAAAGTTAGTTCAGATAATGCACTCAAAATATTGTTAGTAGGAGAATTGGCTTATAACCCTGAAAGGATTTATGCTTTGGAAGAGGCTGGACACAAACTATATGGCTTATGGGTACAAAGGCCCAATTATAGTTTTAATACAGTCGGCCCCATTCCTTTTGGAAATATTGAAAATGTGCCTTTTGAAAATTGGGAAAAAAGAATTCATGAAATTAAGCCAGATATAATATATGCCCTTCTTAATTTCACCGCAGTTCCTTTAGCTTATGAGGTATTAAAGAAAACAAATGGAATCCCTTTTATTTGGCACTTTAAAGAAGGACCTTCTGTATGTTTAAAAAATGGGATATGGGAAGAACTGCTGTATCTATATACATTTGCTGATGGTAAAATATATATAAATGAGACGGCGCAGCAATGGTATGAACAGTTTATACCCATATCTCATCGGGGATTATCTTTTATTCTTGATGGAGATTTGCCGAAAAAAGAATGCTTCAAGGATCTGACCTCTCCTAAACTATCTGATTCAGACGGCAACATTCATACCTTAATTGCAGGAAGGGTTGTCGGGATTCATCCTGATATCTGGAAGACCTTTATAGAAAGAAGAATACATATACATGTTTATAATGAGAATTATTTGTCTGTTAGGCAGGCTTTTTTTACAGAAATGAAGAAACTTGCACCGAATAACTTTCATTTACATCCCCACTGTCCTCCGGACAATTGGATTTTAGAGTTCTCTAAATACGACGCTGCATGGTTACACTGTCTGAGTAGTTCAAATCAAAAGAACATACTACAAGCCTCATGGGATGATCTAAATATTCCGGCAAGAATGAATACATACGCTGCAGCAGGACTTCCTATGATTCTCCGAAATAATTCAGGACACACTATGGGTATTCAGAAAAAAGTTACAGAATTGAATATAGGGGTGTTTTATGAGAATTATGAAGATCTGGCGAATCAGTTATTAGATAAAGAGAAGATGAGAGATTTGCAACAAAATGTATGGAAAAACAGGGAATTATTTTGTTTCGACTATTATGTTCCTCAATTAATCTCTTTTTTCAGAAAGGTTATAAATAACAAAAAATGAAAACAATATTACAAAATATAGCGAATATATTAATGCTAAACGTCCACAATATTGACAGTCCTGGTATTCTTGAGGGGAAAATGGGGATAGTTATCTTTTTTTACCATTATGGAAGATATTCCCAAAATAATATATATTCGGAAATTGCTGATGAGTTATTGGACTCAGTTCTTGATAATGTACATAGACTTCCCGATCTAAGTTTTGATCAAGGGGCTATTGGGATTGCATGGGGAGTCAGGTATTTGATAAGAAATGAATTTATAGAAGGAAATCCTAAAGAGATATTATCAGATGTTGAGGACTTACTCCTCAAGAACTATAGGAATGATCTTCAGTCAAAGATTCCAATATCTGCGGTTGGATTATATATCCAATCGATGATTCAAGATGGATCAAATATTGATGAATATGAAAGATTTATAAACTGGGGGCTGAAGAAATATGAGCTTTATTTTCTCTGCCTATCTAACAATTCTAAATCAATATCATATATAAATTCATCTTTATTATTGTTGTCAACACTTGAAAAACATGCTAAGTATGAGACATGGGCTAAAAAGATTATCTTTAAGATTATATTGTATATTTCAAATATTGAATCATTCAATAATTTAGATGTTTATGACTTAACAATATTATACAAAATACTTGTCTCGTTACGTTCGTCTTCTGAAGAACAGAAAACAATTATCAATACACTAGAAACCTTTTGTTGCATAGAATGCAAAAATATTCCTATAGAACATTTATGGCAAAATATTTTATTTTTTCCTGCCGAGAAAATGTTTCTAAACCTGGATGATATCAATAAGTGTCTTGTTGATAATTATTCGTTTACCCCTGACTTGCAATCATTATCTCTTTATAAAGGATTAGCTGGTATAGGTTTAGCTTTAATGAAAAGTAACCATATATGAAATTTAAATACATTTGTGCTAATTTTTATAATAAAACCTCAATTGGATTTAATAGAAAAAGTTTTCTTACTTACTTTAATATAGATGTTTAATAATAAGCCTCCTAAAATAATTCATCAGATTTGGTCTGAAACTTATCGACCTTTGCCTCTAAAGTTCAAATTACTAAGTAAAACGTGGAAGTATCATTATCCTGATTGGGAATATATATTTTGGGATAATGAAAAAATGGATCACTTTATAAGTGAAAATTTCACACAGTATATGGATATGTATAAGCGATTTCCCTTTGATGTACAAAGATGGGATTCTATAAGATATTTGATATTATACAAAATGGGGGGAATGTATGTTGATTTCGATTATGAGTCTATTCGTCCTATGACTGAATTAATTTATCAAAAATCCTGCTGTTTCGCTCAAGAGCCTCAGATTCACTGCAAAATATTTAAAAAGAATATCATGTTTACGAATGCTCTGATGGTATGTATACCTGAACATCCTTTTATGAAAAAAATAATAGATAGTGTTTTTTCAGAAGAGACGATTAATCATAATGCTTCAATAAAAGAACTTTGTGTACTTAATACTACCGGACCTTGGAAATTAATTGATTTGTATGAATCTTTAAGCAAGAGCGAAAAAAAAGAAATTTATTTAATACCAGACCAATATGTTTCTCCATTTAATGGAGCACAAGCTAATCAGTTCCGTATCGGACAAATCAATGCAGAATTAGAAAAGTGTATTGATGAAGCTTATGCAATTCATTATTTCTTGGGAGAATGGGGAGAAAGGAAGGTTTTGAATCCATGAAGCATTAATGGAGAAGAAAGGACAGTATTACAATTTGATTTCTACGCAGATGCAGGCATAAATTCAATAAAACCTACAGGGAAGTTAGTGACTATTTAGTCCTTAATGAATTTTTAATCTGTAAATAGGGAGAGGATTAGGGCAAATATTTATATTTTTGCTTTTTATTTACTGCTAACAGTCCTTTCCGTCCATAATAGAGATAGGACGTTTCCGGTAAGTCACACAAGTAGCAGGGTAGATTTCCCTGTGAATACTTCACCAGGTAAAATCCTTATATAATAAAAATATAATTTGATTATTGATGATACAAATGAAGAAAATCCTTTTTATGTTGGCGGGAGCCATGTTATTATCCGCATGCGTGAATAACAAAGAGAAAAACGATATAGTACACTATTCCGGAAACCCGATCTTTGAAGGGTGGTATGCCGATCCCGAGGCGATTGTATATGACGACCAGTACTGGATCTTTCCAACCTATTCCGACTTGTATGAGAAACAGGTATTTTTCGACTGTTTCTCCTCTCCCGATCTGGTGAACTGGACAAAACATGAGAATATCCTCGACACGGCAGAGGTAAAATGGGCGAAGATAGCCATGTGGGCACCGGGAGTGATCGAGAAAGACGGGAAATATTATTTCTTCTTCGCAGCCAACGATATTCAGAAAGAGGACGAAACAGGAGGTATCGGCGTAGCGGTAAGCGACAGGCCGGAAGGTCCTTACAAAGACCTGCTCGGCAAACCCCTTATCAATAAGATCGTGAATGGTGCACAACCGATCGACCAGTTCGTTTACAAAGAAAACGACAGTACTTATTATATGTTTTACGGTGGCTGGAGGCATTGCAACGTGGTACTGCTCAATAATGATTTCACCGGGATCAGGCCATTCCCCGACGGAGAACTCTATAAGGAGGTAACTCCTCTGGATTATGTTGAGGGCCCCTTTATGTTCAAGAAAAACGGTAAATATTATTTTATGTGGTCGGAAGGAGGTTGGGGTGGCCCCGATTACAAGGTAGCCTATGCTATAGCCGATCATCCGTTAGGACCTTTTGAACGGATCGGCACCATCCTAGAGCAGGATCCTGAAATAGCTACAGGCGCAGGGCACCACTCTATAATCCATAACCCTAAAAGTGACGACTGGTATATCGTATACCACCGCCGACCAGAGCCGAATATTCATCGCGACCATCGGGTGACCTGTATTGACAAGATGGAGTTTGATGAAAACGGGTATATCAAACCGGTAGAGATGACTTTTGAAGGAGTGGCTGCCAACCCGCTCTGACCTGTTTTACCTGCCGGTTCACCCAAAATCAGGCTAACCCGTACCATTCGTACCCGATTAGTTGTGTTCGTCCCTGAGGCGTTGCATACTGGTCGGGTACGATTTATATTTGCAGATAATCATTATACTAAAAACACCTGCATTATGATTTATCTGCATCGTACATTCATTTTTTTATTTCTGTTGTTCTCTTCACTTTTTGTAGAGGCACAACAGATCACGGTCACGGGATCGGTCACCGATGAGCATGGGGAACCGCTTGTGGGCGTAACCGTACAAATAAAGGGCAGTACATCCGGTACGGTGACCGGCGCTGATGGGGATTTTTCACTGGCAGCTCCTGCCGACGGGGTAATACAATTCTCTTATATAGGATTTACTTCAGTAGAAAAGCCGGTGAGCAGAGAGTTCATGCAGGTGATGCTGAAAGAAGACCTTATCATGATGGATGAGGTGGTGGTCACCGCGCTGGGCATGAGGAAAGAAAAGAAAGCGTTGGCTTACTCCGTCACCGAATTGAAAGAAGATGCCTTCCTGGTAAAAAGCCCTGGTCTGGCGGACGGACTGGCGGGGAAAGTAGCCGGTATCAACGTGGTGAAACCCACTACCGGCGCTATGGGCTCGACCCGTATCGTCATCCGGGGTAATGGTTCATTCGGCAACAACCAACCGCTCTATATTGTAGACGGTATGCCGATCGACAACAGCAACTACGGACAACCCGGACTATGGGGTGGCGTGGACGGAGGCGATGGCATCTCGTCTCTTAACAGTGACGATATAGAAAGCATGACCGTGCTGAAAGGCGGTACGGCTGCGGCTCTTTACGGTTCCCGCGCTGCCAACGGGGCCATTGTCATCACGACTAAAAAGGGAAAGAAAGGGAGAACCTCCGTCGAGTTAACCAGTTCCTATACTTTAGATACTCCCATCGTCAGCTATTCCGACTTTCAGCAGGAATATGGCCATGGGCTGTCGGGTACCGTTCCCACAAGCGTCGAAATGGCGAAACTTAGCGGTCCCAGCAGTTGGGGCGGTCGCCTGGACGGCTCCAGCGTGATTCAGTTCGATGGGGTGGAGCGTCCCTATACCAATGTAGGGAAAAATAATATCCGCAATTTCTACAACAATGCCTGGGCACTGAATAATACCCTCTCCATATCGGGCGGCAGTGAAAATATCCAATACCGCGTTGCTTTCGGCGATCAGCGGTATAACGATCTTTATCCAAATTCAAAACTGGAACGTAACAACGGTTCCATCAACTTATCGGCACAATTAAGCCCCAGGATCACGATGCAGGCACATATGATGTATATGCGCGAACGGGTGCTGAACCGCCAGAATGTGAACGACTACTCAAGTAACGGTAATGTGCTACTCTGGACCCTGCCGCCAAGTATCGACGTACGTACACTTTCGCCGGCAGTGGATGCAAACGGCAACGAACTGCTTTTATCGGATATCTATGTTTATTTCGCCAATCCCTATTTCGTAGCTTACCACCGTCGCCAGCAAGATGCGAAAGACCGTCTCTTCGGCACCTTTTCGTTACAATACGACATCAACGACCAATGGTACCTGCGCGGACGGGCAGGAGGCGATATGATCTATCGTCGCCATGAATCGGTAACACCCAAAGGAACCGGCTACGATAAGGACGGATATATGGGTGCAGGTTCTTCATTCGGAGGCGAGATGAATATCGAAGGATTACTGGGATTCAATAATAATTTTAATGAAGAGTGGTCGTTACATGCTTTTGCGGGGTGGAACAGTATGATCACCTGGAACGAATCGGTAAGCGCCAGCGGAAGCCGATTCATTCAGCCCGATTTTCATGTGCTGGGCAATACACAAACAACCAGCGGAGGACAATGGCGCTCCGAAAACTATATCAATTCATTGTTTGGGCAAGCCGAGTTGTCGTACCGGAATATGCTGTACCTTACCCTTTCCGGAAGGAACGACTGGTTCTCCGCCCTCTCACTGAAAGGTAAAACCACGCCCAACAATATCTTTTACCCCTCGACCGGTTTGGGATTTATTGCCAGTGAGGCTTTCAATTTACCCTCTTTCATCTCGTTCTGGAAACTCAGGGGAGCCTGGTCGCAATCGGGTGGTGCAGTAGGTCCTTATAATCTTGCCCTCACTTATGGCTATGGCGAATCGATCAACGGTTATCCGACCGGACATGTAAACAGTTCAACTATTCCCAATCTCAACCTGAAACCGCTGACCTCGATATCCTATGAAGCGGGAACCGATATCCGCTTCTTTGACAACCGTATCGGACTCGATGCCACCTATTATATCAGGAATACCCGTGACGATATTGTTTCAGCACAGATCTCATCCGGTTCGGGATATAACAATGTGCTTATCAATGCAGGGAAGATAGAGAACAAGGGAGTTGAACTGTTACTGACGGGCACACCGGTCAGAACCAAAACATTCAGTTGGGATGCATCGCTCAATTTCTCGTATAACAAAAGTAAGATCGTGCATATCACCGATAATGTGAACAGCTTTATCGTGGCTACCAGCCGTACCGGAGCAGCAGGAGACGAAGGAAGTCCCGCCTTTATTTACCAGGAGGTGGGTGAACCCTACGGTATTATCAAAGGATATTCATTCCAACGGGATGAAAACGGCGAGATCATTTTCGACCGGAATGGTTATCCCCGCAAAGGAGAAATCAAAAAGTTGGGGGTTGGTGTTCATCCTTACACTGCAGGATTCAACAATTCCTTCACTTATCGGAACTTTCACCTCAACATGTTGATCGACGGTAAATTCGGTGGCAGCATGTTTTCCGGAACCAACGATATGGCCTATTTCCTGGGAACACACAAAGGCACTCTTCCGGGGAGAGAGGAAGGCGTTGTCGGCAAAGGTGTCAAATCGGACGGATCGCCTAATGACAAGAGCGTGCCGGCGATGGAATACTATATGTATCTTGCCAACAATATCTCGGAAGCTTTTGTATATGATGCCTCGTTCGTTAAATTAAGGGAAGTGTCGCTGGGATATTCGTTCCCCGAAACGATAAGCAGCAAACTCGGACTTTCGCAGCTCACCCTGTCGATTGTCGGACGAAATCTGGCTACACTTTACGACAAGATCCCGATGGTCGATCCCGAATCGGGATATTCGAGCGGAAATGCGCAAGGGTTAGAGCAATGGGGACTACCCGCTACCCGCAGTTGGGGATTTAACCTGAATGTGAAATTTTAATTAAGGGAAACAAATTATGAAACTATACAGAACTCTTTTCATTGCATTATCGTCTCTGTTTCTTCTCTCCTGCGACTTCGAAGAGAAGAACATCAATCCCAACAACAGCAGCACGATTGAACCGGGACCATTGCTGACTTACAGTCAATTTTACACCAGTAACGAAGGGCTTGCCAAAAGAACCCAGATCGGTTACTGCATGATGATGGTGCAACAGACCGCTTCGTTGGAGCGAGATGAAATGGCCGGAGATAAATATCTTGAAACGGAGATGCTGGGCGTATTCTTTACCGAGGTTTTCGCATCAAGCATCAAAAACGTCCAGGAACTGATCAACAGGACACAAGACGATGAGTCGTTGGTAAATACGTATGCTGTCGGTTTGATCTGGAAATCATACCTCTTTCACCGTATCACCGATCTGTACGGGGATATTCCCTATTCCGAAGCAGGGAACGGATATGTTACCCAAAATTTTTATCCCGGATATGACCCGCAAAAAGATATCTATACCGGTCTGGTTGCCGAAATTGAGAAAGGAATTTCTTTGCTGGATCATCAGAAACCCGGTATACAGGGCGATATTATTTATCAGGGAGATATCGACAAATGGAAACGGTTTGGCAACTCATTGTTGTTACGACTGGGGATGCGGATGGAAAAGGGTAATCCCGATTTGACCCGTTCAGTAGTCACGAAAGCGGTTCAGAATGGCGTGATGCAGGAAACCGGTGATATATGTATGGTACAACACTCGACAGCAAAACCGGCAACAGAAAACCCGGTAGGATCCGTATTCAAAAGCCATGGATTGGTAAACAGCGGGGCAGTAAAGATCAGCAGAACATTCATGAACCATCTACAGAAGACCAACGATCCCCGTATCAGGGTATATTGTGCGCTGCCTGATGGGAATAACGATCCTGCCGACCAGAAAGGGTTACCCAATGGTTATGACATTTTGAGCATATATGAAGGTGAACCGGGTTATACCTCACTCGCCGACTATTCAACGCTTAATCCGGCAACTCTTCTTCAACTTGACGCCCCGGCGATCCACATGACCTATGCCGAAGTGGAACTGCTGAAAGCGGAAGCGATCCTGAAAGGATGGATAAGCGGGAATGCCGGAGAGAGTTACCAAAAGGCCGTCCGCTCATCAATGGAACAACAGGCCTACTACGGGGCACAGGGAATTATAGAAGAAACGGAGATAGAGGAATACCTCAATCAGGATCTCTTTGGCAAAGCACCTACACTTGAGTCCAGGCTCAATGTATTGGGCAGTGAATTCTGGGTAGCCACTTTCCTGAATGGCTATGAAAGCTATGCCAACTGGCGGCGTACGGGATACCCGGTACTGTTTCCGGTTTCTTTCAGCGGAAGTCCCAACCAGGGCCGTATCCCACGTCGTTTCACCTATCCTACCGAAGAGTACAGCGTGAATCCCCAAAATGTGCAGGAAGCTGTTGAACGACAGGGAGCCGATGCTCTTTCCACACGTATATGGTGGGATAAGGAATAGCTACCGCTGAATACCGGAGAAAAGGTATGTCACACCGGAATAAGGATCAGGGAAAATCAAAAACACGAAATTTCAGACAAACAGATATGTATTCATCATCATTCAAATCCATCGTTATATTTACCATAGTAATAAGCTTTATCGGCTGCAGGCAAAACAGCTCCATTGACGGTTATCTCTCCATCGACAACGGGCGTTTTGTGGACAGCAAGGGACGTACCGTCATATTAAATGGCATCAATTACGTCACCAAACATCCGGAGCAATATTTTAAAAATGACAATGATGATGAGATCTTTCGTCAATTTCGCAACCAGGGGTTCAACTGTGTCCGCTTCGGCATGTCGTGGCGCGGCATAGAGCCGGAACCTGGGAAAATAAACGAAGCCTATCTGAAAGAGATCGACAAAAGGGTCAAACTGGCCGAAGAAAACGGTATATGGCTGATCCTCGATATGCATCAGGATCTCTATGGAGGCAAATACGGAAACGGCGCCCCCGACTGGGCAACCATAGACGATGGACTTCCGCACGACAGAGGTGATGTATGGAGTGATGCCTACCTGGTAAGCCCTGCCATTCACCGGGTATTCGATAACTTCTGGAAAAACACGCCGGCACCGGACGGTATAGGCATTCAGGATCACTATATCTTTGTCTGGAAAACCCTTGCCAAGCGTTATGCCAACTCACCTGCCGTGGCTGGATTCGATATTATGAACGAACCCTTTACAGGGTCGGAAAGCAGTGCCATCCTTGAAAAGTTACTGGGTACCTACGGTGAGATCGTGGCTGAGCAAACCGGGGAACCAGTCAAGTTGAATGATATGCTGGATATGTGGGGAGATGAACAATCGAGGACTGAAGCGCTCAAAACATTCGACAATAAAGCTCATTACCGCAGGATCACGGAAAGTGCTTATGAAGACCTGAAATCATTTGAACAAGGTGCTTTAAGCCAATTCTATCAGCGGGTGCGCGATGCTATCCGCGAGGTAAACAAACAGCATATCATTTTTCTTGAACATTCTTACTTCTCCAATCTGGGAGTGAAAAGCAGCTTCCTGGTGCCGACCGACAAGCAGGGAAATCCCGATCCTCTTATCGCTTATGCTCCGCATGGTTACGATCTTGTCACCGATACCGATGCGGCTGACTCACCCGGTTACCAACGCGTGGAGCACATCTTTGAGCAAATTTTCGAAGCAGGAAAAGAAAAACAGATACCGGTAGTTGTAGGCGAATGGGGGGCCTTCTACATGGGAAGAGACTACCGCCAACCGGCCGAACATCTGATCGGTATCTTCGAACAGGCACAGGCAGGGCAAACCTACTGGGCTTACTGGGACAATATCGATACACAGGATTATTTTCCTACTCTCTCCCGTCACTACCCGATGCGCGTAAACGGGCAATTACTTCATTACAGGAACCACTTCCACGAAAACCTCTTCGAATGTGAATGGCAGGAAGAGGATGAATCTAAAATACCGACCCGTATTTTTATTCCGGATCTGGAAAAAGTGAAAGAGCAAATCAAACTCCACCCCGTTTCAGACATTACCTTCCACCCGTTAGAAGGAAGTCCCGCAGGATATATGGATATCGAGGTAACGGGAGAAACCAGAAAACTGGTTATTGCTTACTGATCCCGTTCCCCTCCATACTTCACTATACTTAATTTCGTTTTTCAAAAAAAATGCTTATTTTTGTGAGAAAAGAAAAACGGAAATGATCACGTGAAAGCACTTCGTCATATAGCAAAACAGGCATGTCAACCTTTTCGATTGCTTGCAACACTCAAACAACGCATGGTGTTCGCAAGCGGCATGTTTGTCTTTAGCCTTCTTTTTCTATTGTTATTTATTCCGTTTAATATAACCGAATGGATCGTCTACACCTCTCCCTTTAAAGTGTTGCAACTACCGGGATTAGGGGTTATTGTCGGCATTCTTATTTATATCTCCCAGCTTCTCCAATATTTCTTATTCCGAAACAAACAACTCAAAGTATATCATATACTTATAGGATTCTTTATCGATACTGTTATGATAAGTATCCCCTTAAGTATATTGTATTCCATACCGGCAAACAGTTTTTGGATCGAATTCAGGCAAACAATGGCTATTGTTGTGCCACTGGCATTATTATGGTACATACTGGGAATCAGCCTGATGACTTTGTGGAATAATTATTACAACAAAGAAATTTCCATATCCCGACAGGAAGACCTAAAACCAACCATACAAGTCGACCGTATCAATATCAAAGATGGAAACGGTCAGTTGCGATTATCGCTGCGTCCCGAAGATCTGATCTATTTTGAATCCGCCGACAATTATGTAATTGTCTTTTTCCGGAAAAATCAACGTATCAGCCGGGAAGTAGTAAGGAATTCGTTGAAGAATATAGAAACCGACCTGAACGCATACAATTGTGTAAGATGTCATCGCTCTTTTATTGTGAACATAGCCAATGTGACAGCAATCAAGAAAAAAGGGCGTTCCTACATCATTGAACTGGATGGTATTGATAGCCCCATTCCTATTTCGAGAGGCTATGTAAAGATCGTCAATGACCTCCTTAACCCCTGACCGTTTACCCATTCGTCTCATTTATCCCCGTATAAGTCTTTATACCCCTGAAAACAGTTTTTATCCATAGCTATCCTTAATTTTGCTCCAAGCGAATATATTATTTAAATTTTAAGATCTATGAAGAAATTACTGTTTTCAATGTCGCTGCTTGTTATCCTGGCAGCTTGTGGTAAGGAAGAGCCGCCTATACCGGCACTTCAGGTATCTCCCGGTCAGATAGAGATGGAATCCGCGGGTGGAGATAAAGATGTAACCGTTACGGCCAATATCAACTGGACGGCATCGTCCGGAGCGAGTGACTGGTGTACCGTGAGTCCGGCATCGGGATCGAATAACGGCAGCTTTAAAGTGACAGTAAAACCGAATACTACACTTAGCGCCCGTGAAACCGAGATTACCGTGAAAGGTGAAAACCTCGAGAAAAAGATCACGGTTACCCAGGATGCTGCCTCAAAAGAAGAATTGCTTTCGGGCTCCACATGGGAGATGACAAGACAGGGAAGCGGCATTTCCGATTATGACGATCTGGTGGGTACGACTATCGAGTTTAAAGCCGATAAAAAAGCGGTTGCCACCCTTCATCTTGATCTTGGAGATCTTGGAACGATAGAGAAAATTGAAGGAACCTGGAGATTGGACGGTGAAACCTTTATTATTGAAGGAGATATTATTCCTGGGCTATCTGCAAAACTCACCTTTGAAATCAAACAGATGACGGAATTGGTGATGGAATGCCAGATGAATACTCCCGATCTGCCGGGGATGCTTCCTACCGACGGAATCCCTGTGGTATTTAAAAAGAAATAACCGGATAATGAATATCCGGATATCAATTTGTCAATAAGAAACGGATGATGACCCGGGGTGTGGATGAATTCCGCACTCCGGTTTTTTGTAATGTAATACCCTAAAATAGATTATCCCGTTCATTAAAAAATTCCAGCCAGGATGCTCCCGGATTGTGACCGTCCTCTCCTTCCGGTTTATCTAAAACTCTGTTAACCTAAGGAATAAACAGATTTTTAAGGCCTTTTAAACCTTTTATGCCTTTATTTGTTCTAATGGCAAACCAAAGCCGATTAAACAATAAAGCATCTCCTCCACGATGAGGTTTTGCTCAATGAGTTCATCGACTTTCAATATCAAATTAAACCAAAATTATAATTATGAAGGTTACTTTTTTAACAAAACAGCTACCTGTTTTATTATTCATTGTACTCTTTTCTGCTGCCTGCGGAAGTAAAAAAACAGGATCTATGAGCAATGTAGCACCAGCACAGACATTAGACGGATATCAGGCACATGCATTGTCCGTCGTCTCCCCGAAACAGGGATCCTTTGACCAGCCGGTAAAGATTGAGATCGTTCCCGGAAAAACAATGGAAGTAGATTGTAATCACCACTCTCTGATGGGTGAATTTACAGAAAAATCATTAAGTGATGGCAATAGTTACTATGTTTTTGAGTCGAACGGACAAGCAACATCTACCTTGATGGCTTGCCCTGATAATACCAAACGTATGGAATTCGTGCAGGGACAGAGTATCTTTATTGACAACATCAATGCTATTCCACCCGTCGTATTTACTTCGGAGGGAATAGAGATAAAACAACGGAATTGGAATTCCTCCACTCCTTATGCAATAGAAAAGGAGTTCAACCATACCGTTGAAACGGAAGCGACCAGCGCACTCAAGGCATATCCCGAATCATTGGAAGGATACGACCGTTATGTGCTGTTCCTGCCTGAAATAAAAAATTCGCAGAAAGAGCGTAAGGTGGAAATTATTCCCGGTGTAACAACAGAGGTCGACTGCAATAAGCACGGATTGACCGGAACTTTCGTTGAAAAAAATGTCGATGGATGGGGTTACAGTTACCTTATCTTTAATTCGGATGGAGGTGTAGTTTCCACACTGATGGCCTGTCCCGATGATACCCGCCGCACAGAACTGGTTACCGGAGCTACTCACCTGATGAACTACAACAGCCGCCTGCCAGTAGTGGTATTCATCCCGAAAAAAGATAATTTCTCCGTACAGTACAGAGTCTGGGAAGCTGGTGAACTGAAATAATCACAATAGATCTGCCACAAAAAATTTCCCCGGGGAGTTGTTCAAAGTGATGAACAATTCTTCGGGGATTTTTTACAATCATAGTCATATTAAAATACTATCGATACCAACTCTACACTCACGGCCTATCCCGACCGGTCTACAAGGTCAAACAAAGCCAAAATGAAAGGATATCACTTCTGATAAAAACGGATCCAGTCTATGTATATATCGACGGGGAGTTGTTCGATATCATATGTTCCAACCCAGCTTCCTCCTACCTGATTACTGATCAGGATATAAAAATCATCCTTAAAAGGAAACTGTTCCTCACCGAGTTCTTCTACCCTGGGATAACATAAAGTCAGCTCATCGTTAATGAAGAATCGCAGACTGTCGGGGTAGAGTTCCACCGCATAGACATTGTAATCATTCCGGCGAACAGGGTGCGTAACAGTGCGCTGAGGCCCCTCATTCCCCGCCAGGGTAAAGGGTGTGTGGATAGTCTGATAGGCAATAGAATCGAAATTCAGGTGTTCTACCACGTCTATCTCACCGCCTTCGGGCCATGGCCTACCCTCCGGCATCATCCAGATGGCCGGCCATGCACCTTGTGCTTCTTCAAACTTAGCACGGAACTCCACTCTCCCGTCCCGGAAAGCTTTCTTTCCTTTTGTCCAGACACCTCCGGTGAGCACTTTTGCCGTATCGTCGGGTAGTATAGTATTCGGGATTCCCCTCAATACAAGGTTACCGTCCTGAAATGCAAAGCAGGAATCGGAATCGGACATAAACTTATTCCAGTCGGAACCTCCTCTCGGAATTTTGGACCACCACAGGTCAGCCTCGGAAAGATCTCCGTAGTCGAAGTTCTCCTCCCAGACTAACCGCCACTCTTTCTTCGCCCCATTACAGGAACAGAGAAAAAAGAGAGCAGAGATCAAAGAGATAAAAAAGAATACTTTCTTCATCATGACTGTTTAATTCAGCATTTTCTTGGCATCGTTCAACTTTTCCTGCCAGTCGGAAGACGGCTCCAGTGTATTAAAATACTCGATAGCCTCTTCCAGGTGATTCAATTTTGCCAGTGATTCAGGCGTATTCTCTTCGGTGTATTTTTTGCGCAACACCCGGATCTTTTCCGCATCCTGAATTCCTTCCACCAGGCGTTCGAAACGGATAGAGCTACGGGCATCGGGATAAACCATATAGGTATCTCCGGCCGGCCATGTCCTGAAACGCGAATCGGTGAGCGGATTTTCAACCCATGAGTTGTAGGCCCAACGCAGGAAACCATCGAAATCGGCAGCTACGGCATGCCATGCAGCATAGACAGATTCTGCCGGAGCGGAGAAGGTAAACATATTGGGAAACTTATCGGAACAGCATACATAATAGGTGGTGATCAGCCCTTTGGCTCTTCGTGCGGCAATCTCTTCTTTGGTTACCTTGTTACCGGCCCCAACACAAATATCCTTTATCCACGGGTAGTCCCTGTAGCTCTTATGATTGTCGGCCAAAGAAACGCCCAGTTCGGGAGCCGCGCTCTCTAAGACCCTCAACGCCGCCTGCATATCTGCCGGTGCACGCTCATCCATGGCTATATTGGTTATCTCCAACCATCCTTTTTCGCGTAAGTGACGGGTAAAATCTTTCAGAAAGACAGTCCACATCTCCACATATTCTTTCGACTGGGCTTTTAACTCTACGGTAACCACTTCCCCTTTCTCCTCATCGTTATAATGGAGTTGATTATTCCAGGTGAGCAAAGAGTAGCAATTGATCATCTTGTCGATACCCAGGCCCATCATATACTCTACCCATTTATCGAAGATGGTATAGTCGAAAGTCCAGCTCCGGTCTTTATTTTTCGTCCAGACGATCATGTCGGCATATGCATCATAACACTGATTATTCCACGGATCCATATTCAGGGTAGCAGTGATCACTTTTTGTCCCGCATCGGCCAGCATCTTCATCAATGGTTTCATTTTCTCGAAATGGGCATCGCTCCACACTTCCAGGTTATGCACCCTTGCCACGGCCGAAGGATGTTGCCACAGGTCAAGATGATAGAGCCACTCCGACGGTTCGGGCAGCACCTGATCCACCACATTCAATGCTATTTCAAAATCCTCCACCTTACTTCCTCCTGCATACAGGTTCAGGTTACTCTTATAGTCTCCGGCAACAGCGTCGGTGGGAATAGCGAAAGTCAGCCAGACCGGCCTGACACTCTTTGCTTCTACATTAAAGCACTCCAGGTTATCCAACATATCAGCAACCAGTGACGACGGAAAATCTTCAGGCTTGCGGTATCCGCAACCGGGGCCGAACTCATCGGTCATCACGTAACGGACAAACCTTGCCTGTGCGACAGATGCCGGCAATTTATTGCCCTGCCCCTCAAAGTCGGTGAATTCCAGTTCTACCTGATCAACATCGGCAGCAGACCATAAAAGAAGTTGAGCCGACAGCTTTTCTCCTTTCCAACCGGTAACAGCTACACTCTTATTGAGGGATACCTGAGGGGTTACCGATTTGGGCAGTTTATCATCGATCGAGATAAATGAGGCCTGTAAACCTCCAGCCACATTCGTCCAGTCGGATAAGGTATCGTTTGTAGGATCCTGCATCTCTTCAAAAGTGAGACACTCTTTTTTAGGTCGTTTGCTTTCGCATGAGATAAGAGTCAAAACAGGGAATCCTATCAGTATGCATAAAGTTAACCTTACAATGGTTGATAAAATGTTCATATATAATAAGATAATAGATATGTTATATATTTTAATATATTAATATATCATCCCTTAATCCGGATTAATAATTAAGGTTGGTTAGACTATTTCACTCTTTTTCGTTCTCCAACACAAAAAAATCAATCACCGCAGGCGCTTCGGTTTCACCTATATGGATCAGTCCGGGGCGGGCGACTCTGTCCCATCGCACCAGAAATGCAACATCGAGAGGGGCATCATTCACCTGTACCCAGGACTTACCATCTTCGCTGTAGGAGAATGTAAGGAAACATCCTCTCTCTACATCGATCTTTAAATGAGGAGTTGCTTTATCAGAGAGAGTCCGGAAAAGAACAGACGGGTCACCATCTCTCACCGATCTCACCTCGATACTATTAGCTGCAATACCAATGGTTACCAGATTCTTATCATCGCCATACATAGTTAACCCTTTAAAACTATCATTGATATTATTGATCTTTGTCTGGTAGCTATAGTACGTTGTTTGCGGGCGCAGACAAAGCACTGTTCCATATTCATTCCCGGCTATCTGACTTCCCGTCAGTAACAGTTCTCCGTCTTTCAGCCTCACATCTATGTCTGCGAAAGGATAGTTCCATGTCCAGTCGACTCTCAGTGCTTTCCCTGAAAAATTATCCTTAAAATCGGACACCTTTTTCTGCACGGAACCTTCAAACGGAACAGGCTGTCTATTCACGGCCTGCTTTCCGGTTTTAAAGCGAACCCAACCGTCATCTGTCATTTTCAACTCATGCAAAACAGGTTGTCTCCCTAAGAAAAATGCATCGCCCGTCTGGTATCCGTGACTCAGATAGAAATACCGCCCATCGGGTGTAGCCACCGCAGTTCCATGTCCAACGGAAATATAATCTCCTTCCCCTCCCGAGAGAATAGGATTCCCCTCGTACTTTTCATAAGGCCCTCTAAAGTGTTTGGAACGGGCAATCCGCACGTCATAATCGCTCGAAGGGCCGCAACAACTCTTCGCCGAATAGAGGATGTAATAGTAATCACCCTGTTTAAAGTGATGTTGTCCTTCCATGCCAATCCCTTCATCATCCTTTAGCAGTGAAAACGGTTCCCCCTCCAGTCGTAATCCGTCAGTAGACAACCGGCTTCCCAGCAACTCTATGGGGCGCTGGTCAAGACCGTACGCCTTCCATGTGAGATATAGTTGTCCATTATCATTGAATACAAATGCATCGATAGCTTCGGTACCCAATTCCACGATAGGTCCATGATCCCTGAACCGGAGAGAAGTACCTTCTGCCGAGGCCACACCGATATAGGTGACATTGTCTGATTTTCGCCGGGCAGAATAATAACAATACATAATCCCATTATGATAATACAGCTCCGGAGCCCAAAACGAATGGGAAGTCCATTCCGGCTTCTCATCAAAAATGTGCCCGGTCTGTTCCCAATTGATCAAATCCGTCGATGTAAATACCGGGTAAAAGGGAGCCCATTCAGATGATGTTGCCACCGCGTAATAGATATCTCCTACCCTGATAATGGAAGGATCGGCCATATCGCCGCGAATAACGGGATTGTCAAAAAAAGAACTTTCCTGAGGAATTGAATGGAATGTTACGAGAAAGAAAAGGACGAAAAGAATTGTTTGTTTCATTATGACTTTTTTTCTACCGGTAGCTGACATATCGGGGTGGATAAGATCATCATGCCGACACATGCAATTACAGCAGGCAAAAATAATCATTATTTCCGTAGCAAAAAATTAAAGACAACAGCTATATTCTGCATTTTTATTGCATTTTATCAATTATTCCACTATCTTTGCAATAAATTCAAATGTTAGCAATGCAGAGATTGTATTCAACATACCTCCACACTACCACTACTATGACCATGACCCCTTAGGGGGTTATGTAAATTCTTCGCACCCGGACTCGTCCGTTATTTGACGAGAAACAACGTTCGACGACCGAAGGGAGTCAAATTATTAAAAACGACCGAAGGGAGTCAAATTATTAAAAACGACCGAAGGGGAGTCAAATAATATTTAACGGCCGAAGGGGAGTCAAATTTTCAAATTCCATACATCCATTAAATAGAATAAAGAGTTATCTGATGAGTTAATTCACTAATGTGTTGATTTGCTGATTAAATTATCACTACTCGTCCCGTCTTCCCCAAAAATCGGGACAAGTTGTCGCGATCAACAAATTAGTCTATTAATTCCAATTCTAAAAAATGTTTCATATAACCTCAGGGTTAAAAATATAATCAATATGAAGGTGATGAAATTCGGGGGAACATCCGTAGGTGATCCCGATAGTTTACAACGAGTCAAGAAGATCATAGAAAGAGAGAGAGAGCCTGTCATTGTGATAGTTTCGGCGCTGGGCGGTGTAACAGACCGCCTGTTACTGTCTGCCGATTTCGCGTTGAACGGCAACCCCGGCTATAAGCCACTGATCGACGAAATAATTCTGCGCCATGAGGAATTGATCGAAAAGATGATCTCTTCTTCTGAAGACAAAGAAGAACTAAAACAAAAGACGGGGCAGTTATTCGAAGAGTTACGCAATATTTTACAAGGGGTATTCCTTATTGGCGATCTGTCACAGAAGACCTCCGACAAGATCGTCAGCTACGGCGAACGCCTCTCCTCACTGATTATCAGCAAGGTAATTGATATGGCACAGCTATACGATGCCACAAATTTCATCAAAACCGATAAACAATTCCGTAATCATATCCCCGATCTGGCACGATCAAATGAATTGATCCGAAAAACATTTTCCGAAATGCCGCCGCCTCGTGTAGCAATCGTGCCCGGATTTATCTCTTCGAGCAACGACAATAATGATATTACGAACCTGGGACGGGGTGGGTCGGACTATACGGCCGCTATCATCGCGGCAGCGATGGATGCTTCGGTGCTGGAGATATGGACGGATGTGGACGGGTTTATGACAGCCGATCCTAAAATTATCAATTCAGCCTATGTCATTGAAGAGTTGTCGTTTACCGAAGCGATAGAGTTATCCAATTTCGGAGCAAAGGTTATCTATCCCCCCACCATTTTCCCTGTTTATCATAAGAATATCCCCATACGAGTCAAAAACACGTTTCATCCGGAAACGGAAGGTACGCTAATTCGAAATATTCAACCTACGCGGAACGGAAAAATCATCAAAGGTATCTCATCGATCAACGATACTGCCCTGATCACTATTCAGGGATTAGGTATGGTAGGCGTGATCGGTGTAAACAAACGCATCTTCTCTGCACTGGCCGATAACGGCATCAGCGTCTTTATCGTTTCACAGGCATCATCGGAGAACAGTTCCTCCATTGGAGTACGATCACAGGATGCACTCCTTTCACAACAAGTGCTCAGAAAAGAATTTGCCCATGAGATAGGAATGGGAAGCATCAACGATATCATAGTGGAATATGATCTGGCGACGATTGCCATTGTCGGGCAAAACATGAAGCATGTACCCGGTATTGCAGGGAAATTTTTCGGCGCTTTGGGACGGAATGGTATCAGTATTGTAGCGCTGGCCCAGGGAGGAGGTGAGACCAATATCTCCTGTGTAATTGCCAAGTCAGACCTGAAGAAGTCGCTCAACGTGATTCACGACTCCTTCTTCCTGTCACCATACCAGGAGTTGAACCTGTTTATCGTCGGTACCGGTACCGTGGGTGGCAACCTGCTGGAACAAATCAAACAGCAGCAAAACACACTCAAGGAGCAAAACAAATTACGGATCAATATAGTAGGTATCGCCAACGGCCGTAGGGCATTGTTCACCAGAGAGGGTATCCCGTTGGACGGATACTTTGATAACCTGATGAAAAACGGCGTACAAAGTTCGCCGGAGCGAATCCGTGATGAGATCATCAAAATGAATATCTTTAACTCCGTATTTGTCGATTGCACGGCAAGTCCGGACATTGCAAAGCTGTATGGCGAGCTGATGGCAAAAAATATTTCGGTGGTCACCGCCAACAAGATTGCAGCCTCGTCCGACTATGAGAGTTATCGGCATCTGAAAGAAACTGCCCGTAAAGCGGGCGTGAAATTCCTGTTCGAAACGAATGTAGGAGCGGGACTTCCTATCATCAACACAATGAACTCCCTGACCAACTCGGGTGATAAGATCGTGAAACTGGAAGCAGTGCTCTCCGGTACATTGAATTTTATCTTCAACACATTGAGTGAAGATATTCCGTTCAGTAAAGCAATACGGATGGCAGTGGAGGCACAGTTCGCCGAGCCTGACCCACGTATAGACCTGAGTGGACTGGATGTAACACGGAAGTTAGTAATTCTCTCCCGCGAGGCAGGTGCCAGTGTAAATCAATCGGATGTAAAGAAAAACCTCTTTGTGCCCCAGAAATATTTTGACGGATCGCTTGAAGAATTTTGGCAGACCATCCCCGAGATGGACACATCATTCGAGGCACGCCGGCAAGAACTGGCGAAAGAAGGAAAAAGGCTCCGGTTCGTAGCATCGTATGATAACGGCAATTGTGAAGTAGGCTTGCGGGAGGTGGAGCAGGGACATCCTTTCTACGACCTGGAAGGCAGCAACAACATCATCATGATCACTACCGAGCGGTACAATGAATACCCCATGGTGATCAAAGGATATGGCGCCGGAGCCGGCGTAACAGCCGCAGGCGTATTTTCAGATATAATTTCAATTGCAAATATTAGATGATGTTCGCTGCGTTCGTAAATTAGAACTCAGATTTTAATTATGAGTTATAAGTTATGAATTATCTCCGAAGGCATTCTCAATTTTCAATTCTCAATTTTCAATTAAATGAAATATATTATAATCCTTGGCGACGGCATGGCCGACGAACCCATTGCCTCATTGGGAAACAAGACAACCATACAGGCTGCCGCCACACCTTACATGGATCTATTGGCACGAAAAGGCAGAAACGGACTGTTACACACTGTCCCTGAAGGGTTTGCCCCGGGTAGTGAGATCGCCAACCTCTCGGTCATGGGATACGATGTCGCTTCCGTATACGAGGGTCGCGGCGTACTGGAAGCAGCCAGCATGGGTGTGGATATCCTGCCGGGAGAGATGGGGATGCGCTGCAACCTGATCTGTCTCGACGGCGACCTGTTGAAAAATCATTCAGCGGGACATATCTCTACTCCCGAAGCAGCCGAACTGATCCGGTTCCTCGACGACAAATTGGGAAACGACGTATTTAGTTTCTACCCTGGCGTTTCCTATCGTCATCTGTTGAAAATGAAAGGCGGGGACAAGCGACTCCGCTGCACTCCTCCCCACGATATTCCGGAACAACCGTTCCGGCCGCACCTGATCCAACCTGATAGCGATGAGGCAAGACCGACCGCCGAAGCTTTGAACAGGTTGATCTTTACTTCCCAGGAGATACTGGCAGATCATCCCATCAACAAAAAAAGGATAGCGGAAGGAAAAGCCCCGGCCAACAGTATCTGGCCCTGGTCGCCCGGATTTCGTCCTAAGATGAGGCCGCTCAATGAGATGTTCCTGATCCAAAGCGGCGCCGTAATCTCGGCAGTAGACCTGATCAGGGGGATCGGTGTCTATGCCGGCCTGGAAGTGATCATGGTGGAAGGAGCTACAGGTCTTTACGACACCAATTACGAAGGGAAAGCAGAGGCAGCTCTTAAAGCACTGAAGGAAAAAGACTTTGTATATCTACATATTGAAGCCAGCGACGAGGCAGGACATGAAGGAGATGCACCGTTGAAAGTGAAAACCATCGAGTATTTGGATGCACGCATAGTAAAGACCATTTATGAAGAGACTTTACAATGGGATGAACCAGTCACTATCGCCATCCTGCCCGACCATCCTACCCCCTGTGACATACGGACGCATACACGAGAACCTATTCCTTTCCTGATCTATCACCGGGATATTGAACCCGATAGCGTACAGGTATACGATGAGTTTGCCGCAAAAGAAGGAAGTTACGGATTGCTCTACGGCGATCAGTTTATGAAAGCCGTCGTCGGTGCTGCGCACGATAAAAGATAGTGTGCTACGCACGGTAGTGGCTTCATCGATATTCGCTTCGAGCGATAAAAGGATGATGGAGAATTGACAATGGATAATTGATAGTTGACAATGAAAATTAGCAATTGATAATTTTTCACTTTTTATTTTAGTTTAAAAAGTCCTGGTTCTAAAAATCTTTATTCTTTACTCTTTATTCTATGAAATATTACAGTACAAATAAAAAAGTACCGGTAGTTTCCCTTCAGGAAGCGGTGGTAAAAGGGTTGGCTCCGGACAGGGGGCTTTATATGCCCGAAAGGATTGCACAGCTTTCTGAAACCTTTTTCGCTGAGATTGGAAATTCCGGGTTGCAGGAAATCTCCAAAATTGTTGCGGAGGCATTTTTCGGGGAGGATATTCCAAAAGATAAGCTGGATGCCATTGTCGACGGCACATTGAATTTTGAGATACCACTCAAAAAAGTGGAAGAGGGGATTTATGTGCTGGAACTGTTTCATGGTCCCACTTTCGCTTTCAAAGATGTGGGTGCCCGCTTTATGGCGCGGATGCTCTCCCATTTCGTTCAGGAACGGCAGGAAGAGGTGAATGTTCTCGTGGCTACTTCGGGAGATACCGGCAGCGCCGTTGCCAATGGTTTTCTGGGTGTGGAAGGGATCAACGTCTTTGTATTGTACCCCTCCGGAAAGGTAAGCAATATGCAGGAAGCCCAGTTCACTACACTGGGACAAAATATTGTCGCACTGGAGGTAGAAGGCACATTCGACGACTGCCAAGCTCTGGTGAAGTCGGCATTTATGGATGAGGAGTTGAACAGCCTGTTAAACCTAACCTCTGCCAATTCAATTAATGTGGCCCGGTTCCTGCCGCAATCATTTTATTACTTCTGGGCCTACGCACAATTAGTACGGCAGACACAGTTCACAAAGACAGTGATCTCCGTTCCGAGTGGAAATCTGGGGAATCTCACCGCAGGACTTTTCGCCAAACGGATGGGATTGCCGGTCGACCGGTTTATCGCCGCCAACAACAGGAATGATGTTTTCCGGGAATATATCCAAACCGGGCAGTATAACCCAAAAGCATCGGTACAGACCATTGCCAATGCTATGGATGTGGGAGCTCCCAGTAATTTCGATCGGATCCTCGACCTCTACGGACATTCGCACGCAGCGATCACTGACGATATTTCAGCATATCGATATAATGACGAAGAGATCAGAGCAACCATCAATAAAGTTAATCGTCAGTCAGGATACCTTCTTGATCCGCACGGAGCATGTGCTTATATGGCACTGAAAGAAGGGAAAAAAGAGGACGAAACGGGGATATTCCTCGCCACTGCACACCCGGCTAAATTTGGTGAGACGGTTGAAGCATGCACCGGAATTCCCGTACAAATACCAGATGCTCTGGCCATGTTTATGCAGCACACAAAACAATCACTTCCTTTACCCAATGACTTCAATATGTTTAAAAAGAAGCTAATCGGCCAGTCTTAAGTTTCTTTTTATTATTTTTGCTGCGAATTAATCCATTAATGTGTAGTTTTGCGTTCAAAACCATACGCTAACTGCTGATTCCGCATGAGGCAACTATTACGATATATATTTTTATATTTTATACTGGCCATCTTTTTGCAAGGTTTCTTTGTCCGCAAAGCAGCTGCAGCAACAGATCCGACAGTATGGAATGCCGCATCGGGATCAATCCTGTCAGAGAAGATAAAACAGATGACTTCTATCAGGAAGGAGATCCTCGCCGATACGATAGGAAGAGGGAATGCCGGACAATCGGCACTCTCTGCCGACTCTGCAGCCATCACCCAACCGCAGGATTCCCTCCCGGCAAATCCCGACACTGTCTCCACAAAACAGGTATTGGAAACTGCAGTATTTTATACCGCCAAAGATTCCATGGTATTTACCGGTACCAATATGGGCTACCTTTATGGGGATGCTGATGTCAAATATGGAAATTTAGCCATCAAAGGTGAGTATATCACTATGGATCTGGACAGTAGTATTATTTCATCTACTTTCGGACTCGATTCGGCAGGAAAAGAGTTTGGCTACCCTGTTTTCTCGGAAGGGGGAATGGAGTATGAGATGAAGAAAGTACGCTACAATTTCGATACCCGCAAAGCATTCATCAACAATGTTGTCACACAGCAGGGAGAGGGGCATATCGTGGCCAATGAGGCGAAGATGAATCCCGACAACTCTTTCTATATGCGGAATGCGAAATATACCACATGTGACCGGCACGACCATCCGCACTTCTACCTTAACCTGTCGAAAGCAAAAGTGCGTCCCGAGAAGGATGTCGTTACCGGACCAGCATGGTTGGTAGTAGCCGATGTACCGCTATTTCCCATCGTACTGCCTTTTGCTTTCTTCCCCTTTACTAAAACCTATTCGTCGGGTATTATCATGCCGAGTTACGGTGATGAGATGACACGGGGATTCTATCTTCAGAACGGCGGATATTATTTTGCATTGAGCGATTATATCGATCTGGCTGTCACGGGAGAGCTCTACACAAAAGGTTCATGGGGTATCGGCGCACGCTCCAACTATCGTAAACGATATAAATTCTCCGGGAATTTCAATGTATACTACCTCAACACCGTCACCGGGGAGAAAGAACTCAAAGATGTAGTACCCGAGGCCTATTCTGTAGCGCAAGACCTCCGCATCAACTGGACTCACTCGCAGGATCCGAAAGCCAACATGTATCGTACCCTCTCGGCAAGTGTGAACTTTTCCACCAGCAGGAATAACCACAGGGATCTCAGCCGCCTCTACCAGCGGGAAGCCTCCCAAAACACCAAAAGTTCGAGTGTAAACATCACGCAACGTTTCCCTGATTCACCATGGAGCCTCTCGGCCACCATGAGCATCAACCAGGTGTCACGCGACTCTACCATTGCCGCCACATTGCCCAATCTCTCCCTCAACATGAGTCGAATCTACCCTTTTAAGAGGAAAAATGCAATAGGCAGTGAACGATGGTACGAAAAAATATCGATGAGCTACTCCGGAGAGTTCCGTAACTCTATCACGACAAAAGAAGACCGATTTCTGAAATCGAATCTTATACACGACTGGACAAACGGTATGCGTCATAACATTCCCGTAAGCGCGACCTTCACCCTGTTCGATTTCATTCAGGTATCACCGTCATTCAATTACACAGAGCGCTGGTATACCGGTGCACATAAGCAAGCCTGGGATCCTGTCGCCGAGAGGCATGTTCCCGTAGATACCATACACGGATTGAAGCGTGTATATAATTACAGTACTTCGATCAGTGCACAGACAAAAGTGTATGGGATGTACACTCCCTGGAAAGTTTTCGGAGACAAGGTTCAGGCAATCCGGCATGTATTTTCTCCCAGCATCAGCCTGAGTTACCAACCGGACTTCGGTGATCCGAGATACAATTTTTATGAAACATACACTTACAGGAACGAGTATGGCGAAGATGTGGAATACACCTATTCGCCCTATTCTAGCATGATGTTCGGAACTGCTCCCCGAGGCGAAAGCGGAAGTATCGGCTTCGATTTCAAGAACAACGTTGAAATGAAAGTCCTGAGCGATAAAGATTCTACCGGAGTACGAAAGATAAGTTTGATCGACGACCTGGGGATTAACTTCAGTTACAACATGATGGCCGATTCCATGAAGTGGAGCAACATCAATACAAATATCCGCCTGAAGTTATCAAAATCATACACCCTCAGCCTGAATGCTACCTGGGATCCCTATCTGTATGAGTTGGATCATAACAACACCCCCCGCAGGGTAGACAAACTCAGGGTACTGAACGGCAAAGGATTCGGTAAACTGATGAATACCGGTACATCTTTCTCCTACTCTCTGAATCAGGATACTTTTAAAAAATGGTTCGGCCGCGACAATGGAAGTTCCGGGGAGAATGAAAACGAACCGGATCCGAATTTACCGGATGACGGTACAATAGGAGCAAACCCATATGAAGAAGCTGAAAGAAGAGGTGCATTCGATCAACCCGACAGCTCTATGGGTGAATTCGACAGCGACGGTTATCTGAAGAATTCAGTGAATTGGAACCTCTCGTTTAATTATTCGTTACGGTACGGATACGGGGACTTTAATACCGATCGTATGGAGTATGAGGGAAGACTCACTCATAATTTCGGTCTGAGCGGTTCTATCCAGCCCACCAAGAACTGGAATTTCACTTTCAATACCGATTACAATTTCGATCAGAAGAAATTCACCAATATCAACTGTACACTCACACGGAATTTGCATTGCTGGAGCATGTCCGCCAGTTTTATCCCTATAGGTCCCTATAAATCCTATAATTTCACCATCCGTGCCAACTCCTCACTACTGCAGGATTTGAAGTGGGACGAACGTAGTTCTCCGTATGACAGGGGCGTGAGTTGGTACTAATAACGTGGAAGGGTGGAAAGGTGGAAAGGTGGAAAGATGATTAGGTACGAAGGTAGCTTTCCCGGCTGTAACCGGATTATTTCTTATCTCCCCAGAGTTTTCTCATAAGTTCATTCATTTTCGATTCGGCGGGATTGGGCTGAGGGTCCCAAAAACGACTATTCTTTAACTCTTTGGGTAAATACTCCTGCTTCACAAAATTATTTTCATAATCGTGTGCGTACTTGTATTCCTTCCCGTAATCAAGTTCCTTCATCAGCGAAGTGGGAGCATTGCGCAAATGTAACGGTACGGGCAGGTTACCGGTCTTCTCCACTTTCGCCATAGCACTGTCAATAGCCAGGTAGGCTGAATTGCTTTTAGGAGATGCAGCCAGATAGATGGTAGTTTCTGCCAATACGATGCGCCCTTCCGGCCAACCGATCTTCTGTAATGTATCGAAACAAGCATTCGCCAGCAACAACGCATTGGGATTTGCCAGGCCGATATCCTCAGCTGCCGAGATAACCAGCCTCCGGGCAATGAACTTAGGATCTTCCCCACCCGCTACCATCCGGGCCAGCCAGTAGATCGCCGCATCAGGATCACTCCCCCTTATCGATTTGATAAAAGCGGAAATGATATCATAATGCATCTCACCGCCTTTATCATAAGCAGCCGGATTCTCCTGCAAACGCTCGGTCACCATCTTGTCAGTAACCACGATTGCTTCATCACTGTCGGAAGCCACCGTCAGATCCAGTATATTGAGTAGTTTCCGGGCATCCCCGCCTGAGAAACGGAACAACGCATCGGTTTCTTTAATTTCTATTTCCTTCTCTTTCAGGATCATATCTTCCGTGAGAGCACGGTTCAGTAATTGTTCCAGTTCCTTTTTCTCTAACGGTTTCAACACATATACCTGACAACGGGAGAGCAATGGACGAATCACCTCGAAAGAAGGATTCTCGGTGGTAGCACCGATCAGTGTAACAATACCCGTCTCTACGGCATTCAACAGGGAATCCTGCTGTGACTTGCTAAAACGGTGGATCTCGTCGATAAAAAGGATGGGTGCCGAGGATTCAAAAAAGCGGTTGTTTCTGGCCTTTTCAATCACTTCACGCACATCCTTCACGCCGGAGTTGATTGCACTCAACTTATAAAAAGGGGCATTCAGCGTGTTGGCGATGATATTTGCAAGCGTGGTCTTACCCACACCGGGAGGACCCCAGAGAATGATAGAAGGTATTCTTCCCGAGTCAATCATCCGACGCAATACCGCTCCCTTACCGATCAGATGCGATTGTCCGATCAGTTCATCAAGGTGTTGCGGCCGGAGCCGTTCGGCAAGAGGTGTACTCATAGAAATTCTGTTTAGATGTTTTACAAAGTTAGTATTTCTTACAGGAAATGCTAACTTTGCAACTTAAAATCAATCGGTCATCCAATGCAATTGACTCCATTACTATCTCTTTTCGGGAATCTTGAACAGCTCGACACAATCCGGCTGAACTTTAACCAGGAAAGTGTCAACCTGATGAATATCGCCATTGCCTTTATTATGTTCGGCGTGGCACTAAGCATCAAGCCCCAACATTTTAAAACACTGATATTCAACCCAAAGCCAGTATTACTGGGTGTAATTGCACAATATATACTTCTTCCGGCACTTACTTTTGTACTGGTGATCCTGCTGCGTCCCAGTACCGCCGTGGCTATGGGGATGATATTGGTAGCAGCCTGCCCCGGCGGCAACGTATCAAATCTGATCTCCTCCATATCGAAATCGAATATCACCCTTTCAGTAAGTCTCACGGCTATCACAACTGTAATGAGCCTCTTTATGACACCGTTCAATTTTGCCTTCTGGGGTGGACTCTATGCGAAGCATTCACCCTTGCTGGTTCCTATCACAATTGATCCGGTAGAGATGTTCCGGACTGTCTTCCTGATCCTGGGTATCCCCGTGATTCTGGGAATGTTCGTGGGGATAAAATTCCCGGTATTCGCAAGAAAAATCGACAGAAGTGTACAGGCCGCTTCTATCATCTTTTTCGTGGGTTTCATCGTGGCAGCCCTGGCAGGAAATTTTGACCTCTTCCTACGCTATATCCATTTGATATTCTTTCTGGTACTTATCCATAACGGATTGGCATTTTTAAGCGGATATTTCTTACCGAAAACATTTAAAGTAAGCGAAATCAACAGCAGAACCATTTCCATAGAGACCGGTATCCAGAACTCGGGACTGGGACTTGCACTGATCTTTAATCCAAGGATATTCCCACCCGAATTACATCTGGGAGGGATGGCCTTTATCGCCGCATGGTGGGGAATATGGCATATCGTTGCCGGGCTCTTGTTGGCTTTTTACTGGAGAAGACGTGTGATTACTCCCGCAGTAATGCCTTAAACCAATCCTGTTTCCCTGATATTATTGATCAAAACATCCAAGATATGATATACCGTTACGATTTTCGTTATGCATTGGCCAAGATACCGGTGAATACCGCCCTGAGATTAAACTTCAGGAAACTGGTATTTGTCGGGATGAAGGAAAATGTATCCAAAAAAAGAGCGATCATCTTCGCTCCTAACCACCGCAATGCACTGATAGACGCACTGATACTGGTCTTCGCCAGCTATCACCGTAAACAGATTGTATTTCTGGCGCGTGCCGATATTTTTAAAAAGAGCTTTATGGCATGGCTGCTGAGAGGAATGCGTATTATGCCGGTCTTCCGCATCCGCGACGGCAAGGATAACCTGGACAAAAATAATGAGATCTTCAACAATGCCGCCCGTATCCTGCGAAAAAATAATCCTATCGCGCTCTTTCCCGAAGCAAAACATAACCCTAAGCAATCGCTTTTACCTATACAAAAAGCTGTCCCCCGCATCGTATTACCCACCGAAGCATCCGTCGACTTTCAACTGCGGAGCCAGATTGTTCCCGTATCTATCTATTACAGGGATATGTTCGGTTTTCTGTCGGACGTTTATGTTACTTTCGGTACACCCATCGAAGTCTCCGGTTACAAGGATATGTATAATGAGAATTCCGTCCTGGCGATCAATCAGTTGAGGCAGGAGCTGGAAAACCGGCTCAAATCGATGGTGGTCAATATATGGAATGATGAGTTTTATAATGAATACTCTCACGCCATTGACTGGAATGGCGACCGGATTGCAAGGGAAAAATTCTCCGGGAGGAAAGACGATTTTCTCCAGGCTGCGCTTTATATAGTGAAAAAACTGGATGAGCTATACGAAAACAATCGCGTGGCGTTCGATCAAAAGACGGCCGGTTTCCGTGAAGCCTGTATCCTATTGAAAAAGCATGGATTTACATCAAAAGACCGGTTAGGGAATCCTTCTTCCGTATGGAACCTTTTCACCCGTTTTACCGCTCTTATCCTCAGTGCTCCTATAGCCTTTTTCGGATTCCTGAACGGCATCTTCCCCATCCTTATCAATAAAAAATTATCAAGCCTGTTCAAAGACAAGCAGTTTATCCCTTCTGCAAGATATGCGTCGGGGCTCTTTTTTGTACCCATATTCGACCTTATCCAGTCTCTTATTGTCGGGGCTGTTACAAAGAACTGGCTCCTGGCACTCGGTTATTTTATCCTGATGCCGTTAACTTTCTATTTCGCCCTTTACTGGCGCAAATGGTTCAAAACAGGACGACGGGATTGTAAAGTACGCCGATTCGCAAAACAGCACCCGAATACATGGAAACGGGTGCTGGAACTTATCCGATTGTAATTTAATTACCAATTACTAATTACCAATCAACACATCAGTAAATCATCACATTATCAAATCAATAATCATTCAATTTCTGGACAATTGAGTCTACAGCCGCAATCAACCCATCGGCGTTCCTGCCGCCAGCGGTAGCGAAATGTGGTTGTCCGCCTCCACCGCCCTGAATATGTTTGGCCGCTTCACGTATCATATTTCCGGCGTGCAACCCTCCGGCCACCAGATCATCCGTCAGCATAACGGTAAGGCTGGGTTTTCCGTCAGTAGAAGTTCCACCCACAAACATCATCTTCTCCGGGAACTGTCCTTTCAGTTGATAAGCGATATCTTTCACTACGTCAACCGGTCCCATCGGCATAATCAGCTTAAAGAGGGTTATACCATGGATATCCTGTTTTTTATCAATAATCCGCTGCTTCAACTGTTCGGTCTTCTCTTTCACATACTCCCGGATCTCTTTTTCCATCTCTTCATTGTCGGCAAGCAACCGGCGGACCCCCTGCATTACATCAGGCACATTATGCAATAGATTCTTTATCTCGACTAATGCATCTTCTTTAGCATAAAGATAATTTTCACACACTTTTGCTGTTACCGCCTCGATACGGCGTACACCGGCCGAAATGGCACTCTCGGTAATGATACGGAATGTGCCGATACGTCCCGTAGATGAGATATGCGTACCACCGCACAATTCAATAGAAGAACCGAAACGGACAGTACGTACGTCATCGCCGTATTTCTCACCGAACAATGCCATTGCTCCCTGGGCTTTTGCCTCTTCTATAGGCACGTGGCGATGCTCTTCAATAGGATAATTACTCCGTATTTTTGCAGTCACCCGTCTTTCCACTTCACGAATCTCTTCGGGTGTCATCTTCCCGAAATGGGAGAAGTCGAACCGCAGCAGTTCAGGGGATACATACGACCCTTTCTGTTCCACATGCATGCCTAACACCTCACGAAGCGCTTCGTGCATCAGGTGGGTAGCAGTATGGTTACATTCGGTAGCCGTCCGCTTTTCTGTATTGATCCGGGCAGTAAAGGTTCCTTCTATATTTGCCGGTAATTTCCACGTAAAATGCACTGCCAGATTATTCTCCCGCTTGGTATCAAAAATATCGATCTTCTCGCCTTCTTCAGGAATCAGCCAGCCGGTATCACCCACCTGTCCCCCCATTTCAGCATAGAAGGGAGAGCGTGAAAGCACAATCTGAAAGAATTCCCTGTTCTTTTGTTTTACAGCACGATAACGCAGTATACGGGTTTCGGTTTCGGTTTCGTCATATCCTGTAAACTCCGGTTCACCATCACGCACTTTAGTCCAATCGCCGGTCTCTACCGCAGCGGCATTACGGGCACGTTGTTTCTGCTTCTCCATTTCAGTACTGAAGCCGGCTACGTCGACCGTCATGCCGTGTTCACGCAGGATCAGTTCCGTTAAATCCAGCGGGAAACCAAAAGTATCATAAAGCTGGAAAGCCACTTCGCCGCTCAACACCCCACCCTCCTGTTCGGGCAGGTTTTTCTCCAGGAGACGGATACCGGTTTCCAGCGTTCGCAGGAACGATTCTTCCTCCTCTTTCATTACCTTCTCAATAAGCATCTGCTGTGCTGCCAGTTCGGGATAAGCATCACCCATCACTTCAATAAGCGTAGGGATAAGTCTGTACATAAACGATTCGTGCATTTCCAGGAAAGTATAACCGTAACGTACCGCACGTCGCAGGATACGGCGGATCACATAACCCGCTTTGGCATTCGAGGGGAGTTGTCCGTCGGTAATGGAGAAAGCGATGGTACGCAGATGGTCGGCAACGACGCGCATTGCTACATCTTTCGCAGTATCTTCGCCATAAAGCGCGTTACTTATCTCTCCTATTTTTCGGATTATAGGCTGAAAAAGGTCGGTATCGTAATTCGACAGTTTACCCTGTACCGCCATACAGAGCCGTTCAAATCCCATTCCGGTATCAATCACTTTAGCGGGAAGCGGCTCCAACGAACCGTCTGCTTTACGGTTATACTGCATAAACACCAGGTTCCATATCTCAATCACCTGGGGGTGACCCTGATTCACGAGCGACAATCCGTCTATTTTAGTCCGTTCTTCTTCTGGACGAATATCGATATGAATTTCGGAACAGGGGCCGCAGGGCCCCGTATCGCCCATCTCCCAGAAATTATCATGTTTATTGCCGTTGATAATCCGTTCTTTGGGCAGATATTCTTCCCAGTAAGCAGCCGCCTCGTCGTCCCGTTCGAGATTTTCTTCAGCAGCCCCTTCAAAAACGGTGACGTACAACCGTTCTTTATCTAATCCAAGCACCTCCGTCAGATATTCCCATGCCCATGCAATGGCCTCTTTCTTGAAATAGTCGCCGAACGACCAGTTGCCCAGCATCTCGAACATGGTATGGTGGTAAGTATCATGTCCCACCTCCTCCAGATCGTTATGTTTTCCGCTCACGCGCAGGCATTTCTGCGAATCGGCTACGCGCGGATATTTCACCGGCGCATTTCCCAGAATAATATCCTTAAACTGATTCATACCTGCATTGGTAAACATCAGTGTAGGGTCATCTTTTATCACCATGGGAGCTGAAGGCACGATCCGGTGCTCTTTCGATTGGAAAAAATCTTTAAACGACTGTCTAATCTCTTTGGAAGTCATCATACGGGTTATATGTTATACATTTACTGTTCAGGGCTAAGAATAACCGGTTCCGGATTACCTGCTTCGGAATTTTCCGTTTTCTCCGATTTTCTCCCTGCCTTTTGCTCTTTATTTAAACAGAACGCAAAATTACATGAAAAACTTCATATCCCCAAGTGAGTAAATGAAAACCACTTCCGAAGTTTCTTCAGTCTCCCACCGGTGCATTCTCCTCGATAAGTTTCCCGGCTTTCAGCTCTCTCCAAAGGTCTGCGGGAATTTTTTCCGCAAAGGATTCCACATTAGCTTTGGCCTGTTCCGGCAGGCTTGCTCCCGGTATAACGGATCCTACAGCAGGATGCAAGGCCGAAAACTGCAAAGCGACAGTACGCAGGTCGACCCCGTAAAAAGGGGAGGTATCATAATACCTCACACCTGCATCCCATGCCGTCTGCAGAGTATGGGTAATCTGTTCGTTCGTGTTCACGTGAAAACCGTTGCCGATTGCTACACCTCCAATCCCGAATTTGGACGGGAACCTGGCGGCGTTCCAGAGTTTCTCCTTCGAATTCGCCATTGAACCCAACGGTACCTGTAAAGGACCATTTTTTCTATTGCCGGTCTCTCTGCCGAATGAAGCCAGCGGAGCGGCAGCAACAGCCGCGGACGCCACTGCTGCTTTGGTGATAAAATTTCTGCGTGTTCCCATAATTTTTTATGTTATCCTGTTTTGTTCAAAACTGTTGAAATTGTGCCCCGGCTGGGGCCGAATGTAACCACGGGAATCAGTTCCTCGCTATAATAATCATTTTGAGCCTTTACCATACCTGTAATAAGTGATATCATTACAATAACCAATAAAAAAGATCTGTTCATAATTCCCATTCTACTTTTAAGTACTGAACACTCAATAATTTTAATTATTTTAAACCTCAAAAGATTGAAAATCAATTATGATACGTGAAATGAATAATATAACCTAATTTCAATCTCGTGTTTACATCTTATTAGAAAACAGTTTTTCGGCGTTAAAGTTTGGCATTCTCAGAATAAGATATTTTTCAGGCCAAGGAAGTATTTGTATTCTTGAAGGATGAAACAAGCATGAGAATCATTCACTAAAGTTAGTCATTGTCTTTCAGGCTATTTTTGTGTGTGGTGTTGGCGAAACAATCCGTATTTCACAAAAGAAAGGGAGAGAAATTAGTCATTCAATGATGAACAGATGCAGGGATATTTTGTCAGAGAGGTTCAAATAAAAAAGAGCCGGAGAAGATGAAAAAGTTATACTTATCTGTTCTCTGGCCTTAGTTTCCTGACATTTAGTAACGCCACCTAATATTTTATCAAAACAAAGACTGTTTGTTTTCGATCTTTGATTTTCTCAACAGCGCTTCAAGGAAATAATAATCGGCATATACGAGAGGCACATCAATTTCCGAATTCAACGACTTCGCTCCTGTACTGTGCAGCAGCAGGAATCCTGCGTCAGAATGTAAAGTGGCTCTGTAGTTATTCGTGAGGTTTTCTATAATTGTATCGGCCCATTTTTTATATTCATCGGCCTTTTCCCCTCCGTAAAGACTTAATTCATATAATGCCGAGGCTGTAACCGTTGCAGCGGAAACATCGCGCGGTTCATTGGGAATTTCAGGAGCATTATAATCCCAATAAGGGATCAAATCTTCAGGAAGATTGGGATGGGAAAAAATGAAATCAGCAATATTTTGTGCATGAGTAAGATAAGTTTCATCTTTTGTCTCACGATAAGTCATGGTATACCCGTATAATGCCCATGCCTCCCCGCGCGACCAGGTGGATTCATCGGCATATCCCTGGTGGGTATTACGATGAAGTACTTCCCCGGTTATAGTGTCATAATCAATTACATGCCATGTACCGTAATCATTCCTGAAATGATTTTCCATTGTAGTATTTGCATGGTTTACCGCGATTGTATAGAAAGTAGAGTCGCCACTCTCTTTAAAGGCCCGGAACAGCAATTCAAGGTTCATCATATTGTCAATGATTACAGGACATTGCCATTTATCACGGTTATGATCCCATGAGCGGATAACCTTTGCTCCGGGTTTATACCTTGAAGCCAATGAACGGGCGGCATCCATGATGATTTCACTGTAATTTGTTTTCTGCGACAGACGAAGGCCGTTACCGAAGCTGTTATATATCATAAATCCGAGGTCGTGAGTGCCTTTATTCAGTTTCTGGCTCTCCAGGGGAGAAGTAAACCGAACGGCAAGCTCTTCCCATTTCGGATCTTTGGTATATTCATACATAAACCAAAGTTCTCCGGGGAAAAAACCACTTGTCCAATCGCGGGCAGGAACCATTACAAGAGAACCGTCCTCTCCCATTGTCCGGGGACTCACCAGTGGCCTGTTAGCTTTCGCCAGCGAATCCCTTGTATCGTTTTTGATGGCTTCATCCGTTAAATCTACGGCATAAAGCAATTGTTGTTCCGCGAAATCGAAGTTTTCTGCGATTATATCCTTCGGCTTTTCAGAGGTGCATGAAATTAATAAAACAAAAACAGTAAGTAAAAATGTTGAAATAAAGAATTTTGTTCTCATATGATTAAAATATTTATTTTCACTAAAGACGAATAACTTTGCTTTCTCCGGCATATATACCGGCAGGAAGTTTTACCGTCAGACGGCTTACTCTTTTCTCCTCATCCCACTCGGATGACATATCCGGCCTATTCTGAACTTTAGCAGATAAAGAAAAAGAGAGCGACTCCAGATATCTATTAGGATCGGATACGGTTATCTTTACCGGTACATCCTTGTCGTATTCTAACATTATTATACAGGGATTTTCAGTGGAGAGTGATAACTTATCCGTGATTTTTAACGTACCGGGTTGGTAAAATACAGCCTGAACAATATTTAATTTCTTATGCCTTACCGCCTGTATCTCGTTGGAATTTTTTATAGTTTCTACCTGAATATTCTTCACTCTTTTATCCAATGAACGGGTTGGCACTCCAGGAATTACGACATACTCATATGTCTCATTCTGAGGATGAGTACCATGATTGATCCATAGCTTGAAAATCTCCCTACTGACTTCTTGCGTTGATATCCCGGCTTGCCTGTTAATCCCCGACCAACTTCCCCTTTGAGGCTGATTACCCAAATCGACTGTTGCTGGTTTCGGAAAAAAATAAGCTATTCCGTTATGATATATCCACTGTACCGAACTTAATCTTCTTTCTCCTTGCTCCGGAATAGTTTTTTTGTCATTCTCATTCACGACCACATCGCCCTTTAGATGAGTCTGATTAAGAGTAGTAACCACCGGATAATTTTCATCTGAACTGATTCCACTCCCTAAACAAACATATTCATCATCAAAGAAAAACCACGATTTCTTTGCTTTTGTTTTATCATGAGGACTTACAAAATCGAAAGCGGAGACATTGTATCTACCATCAGCAGCAGAACCGACAAAAGTTGTCAATCCCCATTTTTGTATATCCTTCTCAGGAATTAACTCCGGTTTTTGTAAAATTGTCGTACCTGGAATTTTTTGCCAATCAAATACGGGGAAAATATCGTAATATTCTGTTCCATCAACATATACATAATTGGCTCCATCCCCCAAATAATGATTCAATAATCCTTCGCCATTATAGGGTACTTCCATATTACAATTTCTCTTTGAATACATTCTTACGGAAGAGAAATAAGCAGGTCTTTGATGACTTGAATACTCGGACAAACAGAAGAATTTAGAGTATATCCCCGTTGATTTTGCATTTTCAGACCGGACTGAGATAATCTCCTGCAATTCTTTGCTTCTATAATCTGTCACTTTTAGCAATTTTTCGGGAGTAGATGTTCCCATAGCACGCAATGCACCGGAACGGCTTATACTTCTGTTTTTAGCTCCCAAATCGGGATATTTACCAAAAGCCATCATTTTACAGATACCATCAAGATAATAATCGACCAGTATCTGTATTTTTTCCTCGGAAAAAGAATAACCGGTATTGGCCACATAATCTGCCCAAACAGCAAAAACATCTGCAAACTGGAGACCGTATGATAATGTATTGTTCACCCTATCATCCCTATGATGAAAGCTGTAGTCATGCTGCATTCCCCTGCCTGTTTCAAATTTAATTTCGTTTTCAATGACTTTCACCACCTCTCCAAATCGCTTTTCATCTTCAAAGAACAGCAAATTCCGCGCATAGATATCCGCAATTTTTATCCTGTCACCGCTTGGGCGTGCTCCATCGGCTTCAAGATGTGCCCTGCCTACTATTGGCCGGGTTTTATGAACCAGATCTTTTGGTAATTCATCCCCCACAAGGAGCAACGTATTGGCTAAATCGTTTGGAGTACCAATTTCGTTGTTCCACCAATTCTCACAAATAAAATCATTTTTAACCCAGAAAGCCAGTGCTGCTTCAATCTTTTCCAATAATTCCTTATTTTTATAAAATGACGATGCAGGATTACGCCATGCCCGGGATAACATAACCAGACGTGAAGTATGTTTCGAATTTTCAAAAGCTGTCCTTGAAAGATCTTCATAATTGATTTCAGACCAGCATCCTTCACTATTCAACCCTCTCATTAACTCCTTTATATGATGATCATTTACACCTGAACCTAAAAGTCCATCGGTAATTCTATCTCTGATCACTCCCATATCAGGATTGGAGGAAATTGATGTCCTTGAAAATAATGTAAAGGACAGGCTTAAAAATATGACGATACAAGATAGTCTGTTCATAGCTTTCTACTGTGGTTAGATCATTTTTTGGCTACTGTTATACTATTTTCTCCTCCGGTATTTGGTGTCTTTAGCGTGAAAACGATCCTTGTAACTCCATTGGGCCAATAACGCTTTAATCCACCATCGGTTACCTCTATAAATTCAATTTCCGGGGCCAGAGCTTTCGAATCATACTTCATCTCCAATATAAAATTCTCGCCCTGAAGTAGTAAGCTCCCGGGGCTATTTTGTGAAATTTTACAGTAAGTAATAAAGTTCAGCGTGGTGGTATTATCAGGGGTCTTATTGAATTGATACACATCTTTTATAACAAACTGCTTTCCTCTATCCAACCGATAACTCCTTTCCCATTTTTTTATTCCTGCCTCTTTGGGGTATGCATCGCTTATATCAGTTGAGAAAATAACCTGTTTGCTGTCAGACTTAAAACCGGTATTTTTTGCTTTATACTCTCTGCCTGCCAACTGGTCAGAACCATTGATCTTTGGTATGTTATGATACTGAGATTGCATGGTCCATATTTCATAACGCCGGCTACTAAAAGTATGTGCAGTATATGTCTCCCGTCCCAGATCAATCAGGCAGGGTTTACCATTGAAATATAAAACACAGGAACCTAAATCATTATGATTATGGCTCTCCGCATTATGGCCACCTTTAGCAGCAAAGAAAAAACCTTCGGAGGTATCGGCTTTATCCCTGCCTCCTCCTACCTGAATATCGGGCAACCAAAAATCACTTATCAGCGCATTTTTAGCTGTTGCTTTACCGATTTCATCAAGATACATCAACTGCATAATTTGCTCATCAATTTTCTCTCCTGGTTTTCTGATTCCCCAATTTTGCTTTTCTGCTAAAAAAGCGCCAAATTGTTGCATCACGGGGTCCTGAATATCTTTTCCATAATTATAAATGATCGCAGGGCGCCCTCCGGTTGTGGCATCCGCATCAGCGAAGTTAATAAAATAGGGATAGTCTATATAAGCTTTATAGATGTAGGTTCCCATATTTTTAATAAGCTGGTTGTCATATACATTGAATTTACCCTTGGTTGCCCTTGCAAGTAAATCCAGGCATTGGTAAAGAGAGGCACCGGCTCTCCCCCAGTAGGATGGTCCTTCGTCGCACCCTCCATCATCAGGATATGAGTTTACAAAAGCATCCAACGAACGGATTACTTTCTCCACATTCTCGATCTTTCTTTGATGATCATCTTCCAGAATAAGAATAGCGGTAAGCATATTATGATTTGTCCATGGATTCCAGTTATTGACCGATCTGGAGTCAAATCCCATCCACCAGAAATCATTGCGTTCATAATACGGGATCACGGCTTTATTCATGATTTCCTGTTTCAACCTTTGTGAAATAAGGGGATGTATTTTATCAAACTCATCTTTGAAAAGAAACCAGGTCCATGAAAGCACATTGGCAATTTCACCTACTCCCAGATCGATGATCGGTTCATTCACATCGGGCAGACCATGTTTTGCTTTTTGGGACGATAAATGGGCCGACCAGCCCCACCAGGTCTGTTCACTATAATACCACACACCATTCACTATCTGGTCGGTAAACCGCCCTTTACCTTCGGCCAGCTCACCCATTACCAGCGATTGTAACGCATTGCTCGGTGCAGCATAGGCTCCCTGCCTTCTGTCTCCTGAACGGATAATCTCCAGATAGTCGGTCGCTCTTACTACAGGCCAGTTGTAATCTAAATATTTCTCTGCCCCTTCAATGTATTGCTTCCTGATCGTATCGGGAAGATTATTCCAGAAGTTCCGGTTTTTATAATCAGGAAACCCTAATTCAGAGAAGTCTTTTACCAGTACTTCCGATAGTCCGGTCATTTGAGATTCTTTCTGAAGAATATCCCTCTTTTCATAGGAAAAAGCATCAATCGAAATAACAATTATCAATGCTAAAAACAGTATTCTTTTCATATGATTAAAATTATTTATTTTCAATAGTGTCATATGACAATTGAGCGAAGCGAAATCGCCGACTTCCTTTAAAAGTATTAGCCGGAGGCAACTCGCTTTTAGTCATGTTCTTGTGTGAGAACATTTGCGTTAAGCTAAATGAGCAAAGACAAACTGGTTTGATCTTTGCCATAGCGAACAAATGACTAATTTTAGTGAATAGTTCTCATGCTCATTTCATTTCTCCAGATCTTTTTTACGTTTTAAAGCTTCCAGAAAATAATAATCGGCATAATTCAACGGGACATCTACCTCTGAATTATGCGGCAAACTTCCTACCGAATGCATCAGAATAAAATTTCCATTTTCACCTAACGAAGCCCTAAAATCGGGACCGGAAAGTGTATTCATAATTCTATCTGCCCATTCTTTATAGTTTCGTTTAGTTGAATACGCGGACAATTCATATAAAGCGGAAGCAAGAATGGATCCTGCTGAAGCATCACGATAGGTATCCGGGATATCCGGCGCATCATAATCCCAATAAGGAACTCCATCCTCAGGATAATTTGGATGATTCGCGATAAACTGAAGCGCGTTCTCAGCCTGTGCCAGATACTTTGGGTCTTTTGTTTTCCTGTAGCATAATACATACCCATAAATACCCCATGACTGGCCTCTGGACCAGGCGCTTTCATCGGCATATCCCTGATGAGTGTTTCTATGCCTTACTGAGCCATCTTTTTTACTGTAATCAATCACATGCCAGGTACTGTAATCCGGCCTGTAATGATTTTTGATGGTGTTGTCGGCATGGGTCACTGCAATATTATAAAATGTGGAATCTCCCGAAAATTCAGTCGCATCAAAGAGCAGCTCCAGATTCATCATATTATCGATAATCACAGGATATTCCCAATCTCTTGACGGACTGGCGTTCCACGATTGGATCAATCCTACAGCAGGGTCATAACGTGTGGATAACGATTTGGCCGCTTGTACAATTACATCTTTGTAATCTTCATTTCCAGCCAGCCTATATCCGTTCCCATAACTACAGCCTATCATAAAACCCACGTCGTGATTACCTGTATAATACTGAATCGTATCCAACATCTCGGTATATTTTATGGCTGTACTCTTCCAGTCTTCATTGCCGGTTAATTCATATATATACCATAAGCTACCCGGAAAAAAACCGGATGTCCATTCCTGTGGTGGTATAAATTTTATTTTCCCATCGATAAACGATTTCGGATTCAGTAATTTTTCCGGATTTTCTATACTTTCTAATAATAATCCGTACTGATCTGCAGCAAAGGCAACATTTTCATCAATAATATCTACTTTATCCGCCTCTTTATGCTGACAGGATTTTACACAAAAAACAGTAAAAACTAAACAAAACAGGAGTGAAGACTTTTTCATTTGCATCAACTTTAATTTTATACAACCAATGAATATTATAATTTCCCAAAAGTTCATATATTATTTTATTCACCTGACAATCTGATTTTTATTCTATCTTTTTTATTTTGGATCATCCACGCTGGGATTCTTAACTCTAATCGTTTCAGTCCCTTCATTTGTCGGTCAAGTTTCAACGGGGCAGGATGAAGAGATACAATCGAAAACAATAATTGGGGATGTGATAAATTTTCAACTTTAAGTCTTTTTCCTTCCTGCACCAAATTTACTCCATAATTTGTATATTCAATATCAGCTTGAGTAATTAATTGCCATGTAATTAATTTTGTAGAATCCAGTAACTCGATATCATCTTCAATGACCAGAGATGTATGCGTATCTTTAGCGAACGTTCTTTCTGCTTTTGCTAACCGGTTTTTAAAGGCAGGCGTTATATCTATTGTCGCTTCCGGATTACTTCCACCCTTGAATTCTTTTATTGTAGCCAATCCATCCACCACATGTAATTGATCATCTACCGTTAATGTGCTATGTCCATAATTATTTTTGGTCAGTAAAGTCCATCGCTCACAATCCTGACAGCTTCCCCAAAGATTAAATCCGGTTTTTTCCAGTTCATGATAATCCTGATTTCCCGGATCAATAACCCAACGGATTCCATTCAACTCGAAAATAAAAGAGCCGCCATCCATGTTTCCATGATTCACTGTCCCCCTGCCACCTTTTCCTCCAAAATAATATTGATGTGGATCATTTTCCCCACCTGTAAATATCACAATGGGATTCGGTCCGTCTCCTTTCCATGCGGTAGGAATTTTCATCTCCGATCTTTCCCTATACTGCGAAATCCAGACCAATGCGGCTCCACCTAACCGGTCTAACCTTCTCATCTGTTCAACCGGCATTAGAAATCTTTCCTCTTCAAAAAAAGCTTTATTTCCGGTTTTTGTCGCGAACCAAGCCAGTATGGCATCCCCATTCACACCTCTCTTGTCACCACAGTCGGCAAAATTATAATACCAGCCCGATGGAGCATTACAAAGGACTCTAAACAGGGCGCTTTCTTTAAACCCGGGATAATTGCCATATCCAAAATCATTTCCAAAAGCGCTTTCCAACATCGCGATCGTCACCACAGAAAAACTTGTTCCATACCCCCAATAAGTTGACCCTTCGGGATACACCCCATCCGGCATATAGGATGCAAGAGAGCGGGGTAATCCGTCAAGCGCCCTATGGATAGTTTTCGCAGCAAGTTCGGGATCCTTCTCTGCAATTGCAATAGAAGCCGCGATCATTCCTCCGTTACAAACCTGATTCCAATTATTATTTCCATATGCCCATCCGGGATTTTTCCCGTCTTCTGGCCAACTGGGTTGAATGCCTTTCTCAATCAAGGCTTTTTCGGCCAACCCGATGGTAGACTTTGGAAGATCACCCGCTGTCCAGTCAAGTCCGATAGCTACCGCCATCGCCATCTCTGCAACATCAAGAAAGTGGGACGGATTCCAGTCCCGGAAGTGACAAACGGCTACCAACTCATCGTTGATTCGCTCCAATATTTTTGGATCTTTATCGATACGGTATATCATTCCCAGCATGTTCATGCGGTAAAGCATTTCACGGGAAACCGACAACAGTCGCCGACCAATTTGAATCCGCTCCAACAAAGGCTCTTCCAGGATCTTTTCTGAATTCAGTTGAATAGCTTTATACATGTTCTGCGTTACCGGGTCTGTTTTTAATTTTTGCCTGAGAATCTGTTCGGCAGACCTGTTCAACACAAGCCGTGGTTGAGATTTACTCAGATTCTTCTTCAGGTATTGTGTTGTCATCGGATTGTTAAGCTTAGGGATATCATCCCGGTCTGAAGCTTGCACCATGCCCCTGGTCGACATGGATGAGAACATTATGATACACGACAATAAACCGATAAAATAAGTATGTTTTGTTTTCATATGACTAAAACTTTGTTCTTGGGTGAGAGCGATTACCATGCTCGTTTCATGTTAATATAAATTACATCCTCTTAAAAATAGAATAGATCAAAGAAGAACAGGTGAGTATACTTCCATTACAACATTCCTGTCCCTTATTACTAATGTTTCCTCTGCCTCATACACATGGGTACCGTCCGATACGGTATATTTTAATACGATACCATCTCTTTCTTTGTTGCCCCAATTGTATTTCTTTGATTGAAATTCCCCTGTCCCGGTAATTGTGTAGGGAGAATTATCAGGGGCAGCAACAGTACAGTTATTTCCATTGAAAGTAAGTATCATATTTAATGTACCTTCCATTATCTCTGACTGAAAAAATGCACTTAAAGAAACCTGATACCTTCCGGTTGTCGTTAATTTTACTGTCGGATTCTTTTCAACGTATTGCTGGCTGTAACTGTTACTTTCTACAACATTTCCCGACAGGTCTTTTATATTATTACTTCCATAATGAAAATATGTTCCGTGAAATTCATTGATATATTTTACCGCAAACATAGTAAAATTTTTCGGAGCAACATTCCATTGTGACACAATACGCGGATCTGCATTCGGATTAGGGGACTGACCGACCAGAATAGTATCCACATCATTAGAACTAATTAACCGTACAGGAACGACATATCTGTTTTTTGTCGCATCAGGATCACTGAAAAAGGCATCTGTCAACTGCACTTCTACTCCTCCATTTATTTTCCCTTTTGGTACGATGATCTGATTAGCGGCCAACTGGTAATAATTCGATGGCAGCGCTTTAATTTGGCTCCCACCGGCAGTAAACAGAATATTATCACATAGACTGTTGTCAACCTGTATATTAAAGATCCTATCCTTTTCATTGCTATAAACACCGCCAATCCCCACGGAAATAAGAAATTTATGAGCATTGTCATTAGAGTTATCATAGATATAATCTCCCAACACCAGCGTCCTTACAGGGAACTGATAGGGAAAGTAACCAGCCGTGTATTCATAATCGGGGTGTTCTATATCAAAGTTCCGACAAGAAGTAAAATATACTATTAAGAGGATCGATAAGAATATTATTTTTTTCATCTTCGTAAGTATTATTGTTTTAGTTTTACCATCCGGCATTTTGGGATATTCCGAATTTAACAACATCATTATTGGGTATAGGGCCATAGTGCATATAATCATTGTTATAGGCCCGTTGCTCGACTGTGAAATAAGAATAGACATTACCTTGAATAGTAACCCCTTTTACCGGTTCTGTCAAATCCTTCTTCCATCTGCGCAAATCCCAAAAACGGAACCCTTCAAAACATAATTCCAATCTTCTTTCATTCTGAATCAAAGCCCGCATTGCCTCTTTGTCCGTTACAGCAGCAAGATAAGCATCCGGTTGCTGGATACCGGCTCTTTGACGAATTGCAGATACTACATCCTTGGCGGAATATCCATGTGTGCCGCTACCAGTGGGACCCCACGCTTCATTCGCAGCTTCCGCATAATTCAAAAACAACTCTGTATACCGGATATGTGTGTTAAAATGTTTTTGATTGGCGGCAGATGCCGGATTGGCATTCACATCTTCCCGTAAAAGCTTTTTCAGATAATATCCGGTCCGTGTAGAGTTCGTGACGGAGTCCACGGCATTCACACCTCCTCCAACAGCTGTCCGGATAGTCGTATTCTTATATCTGCTTCCATCACGGATAATATAGAGATCCAATCTGGGATCCCTGTTTGTATAAGGATCGGAAGCATTGTAACCCGATTCCGGATGAGTGATCGGATAACCATTCACCATGGGAAAAGCATCCACCAGATTTTGAGAAGGATTTACCTGTCCCCTGCCAAACAAAGAGGGAGGAAAGTTATTCTCCTCTTTTACCCTATCTGTATAGATAGGTCTTCTCCATAGAATTTCAGGTATGTCCATTCTGTCGCCACTATTCAAGTCGGCAGCATCAATTTGTTCCTTCAGATAGAAGATATGTCCTTTGGGATCCACACCTCCTACACCATTAATCTCATCCAGTAATTCGGCATGATAATCAGCCGCCTTTGCCCACAGGCTTTGATCATTTGCCGGGTTAAAAGCAGGACTCGCTACTAAAAGGGCGAGGCGGGCTTTTATTGCTTTCGCATGCCTTCCGCTCATCCTCTGCTGGCTATAATTACCAAAAACGGTATTGTATTTATCCATAGGGATTCCGCTAAATCCGGAAGGAAGAGTCGACCTATCGCCATAATCCAGGGGAAGGTATTTCAGCGCCTCATCCAGATCCGCGTAAATATTTTTGACATATTCATCAAACCCTGCCCTGGATTTTGCAAAATCATCCTGGGCAACAGGATAAGTATCCAGGATCTGTAAACCCAACAGTTGTCCTCCCGGATCCAAGCCACCGTGATTCCTCAGCATAAAATATTTAAACAGGCCTCTTAAAGCATACGATTCTCCTGTCAATCTACGAACGTACAGGTCATTCAACTCCTCATCCGTCCATTTCCAGGGGACATCATTTACAACGGTCAGAAACTCATTGATATAGGTGATTGCCCTGTTAGAATTTGTCCAAAGATCCTGAGGATTATACAGGGATGACCATTCACCGGTCGCCATTCTCATATATGAACTGAACTTGTCATTTGTAACAGCATCGTCAGTGGCCACTTCATCAAACCGATAATCGTTGGTGGGAATAAAAGTATATGCCCTTATCAGCAATCCTTCGGCAAAATTCGGATCCTTTAATACTCTGTCAAACGTACTATGATTATCATCCTCCGGTTCCAACATGGTACATGCAGAAAACAGGAAAAGCAACCCTATAAACAGAGAAAATATCTTTTTTAATTTCATAATCATCTAATTAAAATTTTGTTCTTAATCCTATTGAGAATGTGCGGCTATAAGGATTCCCCCCTACGTTGGTCTCCCTGATTTTCTTATTCTTTGCAAACTGGTAGAGATTCGAAGCATCTATAAAAAGATCAAAATCATTCATTTTCATTGCTTTTATAAATGATTCAGGCATTTTATAAGTCAACTGCACTTTCCTGATCTGGAAATAATCATTGTTGTATAACCAGAATGTCGATCTCCGGAAATTATTATTATTGGAAACAGAACTTAACCTTGGGAAGGTCGCTGTACTTGCCGTTTCAGGAGTCCAGCTATTGAGCACTATCTCCGAATATTTATCATTTCCATCCACCCAATAGTAATCCCCCTCCATAAAAGTATCGGCACCTGAACGACCTTCACCCAGCGCGAAAAGAGTCAGGTTTTTATAGGAAATCTTCAAATGCATACCACCGGAAAATGGAGCTTGCCAGCGTCTCAGATAAACTTCATCATTTCCATCGATAACACCATCCCCATTTTGGTCTTTGTATTTTATATCACCCGGGCGAACGGCGCCAAATGATTGCCAGGGGCTATTATCTATATCTGCCTGATCTTTGAATAGACCGAGTGCCTCCAGCCCAAAAGTCGCATCTTTTGGATATCCTTTCCTGTATCTGTATTCATCGGCATATACTTCATCCACGATAAGCCTTTCCGAAGTTACATACAAGGCATTTACACCGAGTTGTAGATTCCAGTCACCAAAGGATTTATTGAAATTAACACCAGCCTCCAAACCGGTATAAGAATCTTTCTCAAAGTTTGAATAAGAAATAAAATCGTTATAAAATCCCGCATATTTACTGGAAGGACGAACGACCAAATCACTATAGATATCATAGAAAAAGTTGGCATTTAATCCAATCATTTTATCGAAAAACAACCCTTCAACACCAATATTTACCTCTTTACGTTTAGCAAATCCTAAATTTAGATTTTCCCCCCAGTTAGACATGACACCGCTTCTACTTCTTGTTCCTTCATACCAGTTATAGCTTCCTGAAGTGCCGTATCTATTATCATAATAAAAAAAATCAGCAATGGGTAAATCTGAATTCAGGATACCACCTGAAAGCCTAAACTTTAATAAATCGATATTGCTTGCCGAGGATAAGAACTCTTCCGAGCTCATGACCCATGCTAAACCAAGAGAAGGTGAAAAAGCACGTCGGTTATTGGGAGCCAATTTTACCGAATTGACATAGGCATTGCTGAAATCAACCATATATCTGTTATCATAGGTATATGCCAGACGCAGTCCTAAATGCGCATGTTTCACTCCCTGAAAGTCCAGAGTCTCTTTAAACTGGCTCCCATAGCCTATAAGAGAACCTGATACATTATGTATATCGTCGAAAGTCCTATCATAATTCAACAATCCGTAAAAACCGATCCTCCTCCTGAAAAGTGCACCTCCCACTGTTTGCGTACCCGGGCGGGCATCCTTTCCATATTGTTTCAGATCGATTATCTTATCTTCATTATCATCCCAAACCGCCTCATAAACAGAATATTGATTATCCACAGTTTGGTTATATACTGTATAATAATCGAAACTTAAATTGGTATGAAAAGAGAGCCCCTCCGTCAACATACCCAAATCGAAATTGATCCTGTTGTTAAATGAGAAGTTCCGGTAGATGTTTTCGCTGACTCCCCCGGCATACCCATTTCCAAAAGGCGTTGTTTGCTGGTTTATATTTCCTCCCAATAAATATTGTCCATTCACGTCATTCTTTCTTCCCAATAGCAATGTATTCTGGGGATCAATAAGATCAATGGGAATCAACGGTGTGTATTCATGCGGCTTCAGGGTGGCGGCATTGCCAAAATAATTGCCCCGTGCTCCTTTGCTCGTTCCAAAAAGAGCAGTAGCATCTATGGATGTGTTGATCCAGTCAATAATCTTTAAATCAACATTTCCTCTCACATTAAAAACGTTATTCCTTGCATTGGCCCCTTCTCCGAAATTCAGCCATGACCCTACAGAATTCATTCCTAAATTCAGGTAATATTTTGCCATCTCGTTCCCGCCTGAAAACTCACTTGCCACATCGACATAAGGTCTGAATGACCTTACATACTCGCTTGAATAATAATCGACATCAGGATACCTGTATTTATTACCGCTCCTGTAATTCTGTATCATCTCGTCGCTATATTGAGGTTCTAATCCATCATTGATCCGCGCCCGGTTATGATACGTCATATAATCTGCAGAATTTAAAAATTCAGGTAACTCTAATGGCGTGGATATACCATAGTTCACAGAGATATTTCTCCTGCTTTCACCTGTTTTTCCCCGTTTGGTCGTAATTAAAACAACACCGTTAATGGCCGCGCTTCCGTACAAAATTGCAGCATTCACATCTTTCAACACGGTTATATTTTCAATTTCCGACATTCTCAATCCACCGATATCCCGCGGTAGTCCATCCACAATAAATAATGCATTTCCTGAGAAAGTTCCACTTCCCGTCAGGTCTGCCACATCGATACTGATCCCTATACCCCGGATATTCGTATTTCCGAGCATCCCCATAGTTCTCCCTGCAAAAACTTCGCTAACCCAAATTGTATTGTCCTCTTCATTAATTGCCGGAGCATTCAAAGCGCTTACCGCCCCGACAATATTACCTGTCGTAATCCTTTTGAATGCTATATTTACCGTATCCTTCTTTTCCTCCCCGTTATCCAGTAATTCGTTTATTCCTGAGGAATCATTATTACCATGCCAGAAAAAGCCACTTGCAATAGTTGGAATATAATTTGAAAGGAAAAAGAGTATTGAAATAATTAAAATATACTTTTTCATCATTTGTGAAATTTTGTATTAATAATCTGAATTACCATCCCGGATTTTGAGGGAATCCTTCATATTGCTTCGTGAATTTAACCTGTATAGGTAACCAGTTGTGTTTTTTCTCCACTGTCCTGGTAACAATAACCCGTTCTTTGAGATTGACCGGTTTTCCGTCAGATCCCCTGTCAAAATCAATAGCGGTCTTATCCAAATATCTCGGGTCTCCATTTCTATTCCACCTTCGCAAATCACAGAAACGGGCTCCTTCAAAAGCAAGTTCTACAGCTCTTTCTCTAACTATTTCCTCAAAGAAAAGATTGTTGCTCGCCGTATATTTTGTATCCAGATCGGGTAATTGTGCCCTATTCCGAACCATATTCAATGCTTTTTCTGCCGTCATGGTATAATTCCCTGATGTTGCTTTGGGATTGCCATTGGGACTAAATAACACCGCTTCGGCATACATCAGATAGATATCCGATAACCTCAGATAAGGAACATATGCCTGTAATCCGTCAGCAATGGCGGTTGTGAAAGTAGGCCCTATCGGAGCATAACGTTTTGCATAATATCCTGTCACACTGGGAGGATTAATCTGAGATCTGTGACGTCCTCCATTGTATAACTGGGCAAACTTATCGTCTGCTAAAGATTGATGTATCTGGTCGCCATCAACAACAATATCTTTATAAAAACGGGGTTCTCTTCCCGTCCATGGATCATCAGGATCAAACCCTGATGCCGGGTCGTCAATCGGCAACCCATTAGCCATACCGTAGTTTTTGATATAATTGTGTGTAGGCACATCGGCATCGGAACCACTGTTCAACCCAAAAGAAGAAGGTACCTTAGCGCCAAGCGCCGACCATCTTACACGCGACCTGTCATAGATAACAGGCATCATAATACATTCCGTGCCACCCGGCCGCTGGTTATTCAGACGCCAAAAACAATCGGTCCATGTGTTCCATGGCTGCAACTTGTAGATTCCTGTTTTATCGGCCAGATCCAACAATTCACCGAAAGCTTGTGCTGCTTGCTGGGATAATGCAGGATCAAAAGAGTTATTCCCTGTCGCCTCCTCATTGATCATCGGACTGGCTGCATACAATAACGCCTTACCCAGATACCCCAAAGCATGGAATTTATTGATCCTGTCCATATTATGCCCCACTGTAGCCTGTCCCGGACCTGACGTATCCCAATGGTTGGGAAGCAAGTCTGCTGCAGCCCTGAAATCCTGTGCCATCAATTTCGCTGTTTCCTGAAAATTGAGTCTCTTAAATTCTTCTGTAATCAAACTTTCGGTCGGATCAAGCACCCTATTGATATAAGGCATACCTCCCCAATAACGGCAAATTTCGAAATAGAACCAACCCCGAAAGAATAAAGCCTGTCCTTTTATATGGTTTTTTTCTTCCGCAGTGCCTTCAAATAGTCCTTCCTGATCAATTCTATCCAGAGCCAGGTTTGCCACTCTTATCCCATACCATGCATATTCCCAGACACGCCTGTCACGGGAATTATCGCTTGTTACGTTTGCATTGACACCAAAGAAATAGGTTTCATTCCCCCAATAGTTTCCGTAATCGAAGTTATACGGTTTATTATTTAAGGTTTCATCTGCAAACAGATACTTGTTCCAGGCTCCTCCCTTATCGGGATCCATGATACATTTGTACATCTGCTCTACAAAACCCTGGAAACTGGTAAAGTTTCCAAATACGTCCTTTTCAGTAATATCCGCTTCAGGCGACTTATTCAGGTAGTCTTCACAAGAGAGCGAAAACAGCAATATCGCCACCATCAATATGCTACCGGTAATATATTTTTCAATTTTCTTCATAATTATTAAAAGCTTAAATCGATCCCTAAATTTATTCTGCGCATAGTAGGATAGGCACCTTCAGTGGCACTACCACCCGAATATGTATTTTCCCTATCGTCCGGTAAACGGGACCAATAGAAGAGGTTGTTCCCATTGACAAATATTCTGAAATTCGATATCCCTGCATTATTGAGCCATTTCATTCCGGTAAGCGTATAGGATATTTCTGCCGTTCTGAGCCTGAAAGAAGAAGCATCATATAAATAATAATCACCGATATTCTGGGCTTGCGTTTTCCAGCGGGGTAGAAAAGAAGTAGCATCCTGGTTGTCCTTGGACCAATAATCCCGCACATGCCCGAATAAGATATCGGTATCTGCAAAATAATTGTTTGCAGCCACCGATCTATTCACATTGTTCACTCCATATAATTGTACAAAGGCGCTGATTCTCTTATAGGAAAATCCCACAGTCAGATTAGCCGTATTCTGGGGGATATTGGAATAACCTATCGGCGGCGTATCTTCACTGTTCTTAATAATACCATCGGCATTAAAATCTATCAGGTTATAATACCCCGGAAGTTTATACAGGTCATTCGTTTCGGTAGGGACACTTGCATATACTTCATCCCAGTTGTTATAAAAGTCTCCACGTAACAAACTCCTGTTCTGCCCTATGGGATAGCCTGCATTCTTAAGATAATCATACTGCAATGGAGCATCATCCCTGAAAATCACGGTATTCTCATTATGGGTAATAGCAAGACTTGCCCAGGCTGTTACATCTTTATTGAATTTTTTATTAAAGCCCAGTTCAATCTCAAACCCGTTAGACTTTACCTGCCCCAAATTGGCGCCCGGAGGAGTAACTCCAAAAAATGGCGGTATATTTCTGCTACCTCCTGCCATCAGGATGTTGGTCCTGTCTTCCGTATAATAATCAAAATTCAATGAGAAAAGGCTCCTCAACATACTGAATTCAAGACCGAAATTCTTTTTCAAGGCTGTTTCCCACTGGATATTCGGATTACCCACAACAGACTCCCTATAAAAATAATAAGGACTCCAACCATCACTTGCCTGATTTAACCTGGCCCGACTGCCATAAGCATATTGGGAAGAATACAACCAGCGTCCTCCACTTACCTGATCATCACCTACTTTTCCCCAGCTATATCTTAATTTAAGATTATCTACCCAATCCAGTTTATGAAAAAAATTTTCATTGGAGATAATCCAGCCCAATGCTACTGAAGGGAAAAAATCGAATCGGTAACCCGGCCCAAACTGCTCGGAACCGTTATATGCGCCGTTTGCTTCGAATAAATACCTGGAATCATAATCATACGTCGTTCTGAATACCCAGTCTTCACGATAGTTTTTGAACATGCTGCCCCGTGCATATTCTTCACGTTTAAAAACACCCATGGCAGTCACATTATGCATATCAAATCTCCTTGCATAATTCAACTGTGCCTGATACATCATCCTTCTGTAAACAGGTAAATATCCGGCCCAGTTGCGATCCAGGATTTCCTCCTGCCGAATGGTCCAGGGTCGGACTATCCAATCATATTCTTCGGAAGAGACAGGAAGTAAAACGGTATATTCGCTCGGATCCTGATCAGGCCCTTTATACCTGTCCGGATAGATCTGCTTAAAAGGAACATTTGTTGACGCTTCATTAGGACGGATGCTATTTGCATTATCATAAATTCCACCCTCAGAGCGGATACTGTTATCATAAAACAAAGAAGCTTTTGCCTTTAATCCCTCCGTTATAAACTTCAGGTCCTGTTCCAGACTCAGGTCAAAATTCAACTGGGTCGTTCTGGTCTGCCTTATACCAATATTATAAACCGCAGCCAACGGGTTTACCGTATTATTCCCGCCTTCCTGATACGCACCCCATCTTCCGTCTTCATGCATCGGGATAAACAGGTTAGGAGCTAGCCGATAAGCGGCAGCCCACATCCATGCATCTGCCCGGCTTGTACTTCCTTCATTATTAAAGTTCGTATTTTTTAAGCTGTAAAAGCCCGAAATATCCAGCCTGAGTTGTGTAGTATTTGTCAGGCTGGCGTCTATATTACTCCTGAAGTTAAACCTGTCGAAATTATAATTCGGGGAGTACCCTTTTCTATTATCATAATCTTCGAACATATCGCCTTCATGCAAATAGGCCAATGAACCAAAAAACTGGATCGCTTTACTGCCCCCTCTAATACCCAATGTTGCCTTGTGCGAAAAACCCAGATCCTTAAACATGGCATCAGCCCAATCTACATTCGGATAAATGACTGCATACTCTGCCAATTGAGGCCTTCTATAACGCTGTACTATTTCATAAGGCACATAAGCACCCCATGAAGGCTCATTCAATACGACTTCTCTTTCGATCATTTCATTCTTTGCCATCATGGCTTCGAATGAATCGAGCTTGTCGGGAAGCTTGGAAACCATCTGCCCCATAGTCGTATAATTAAAGTCCAGTGTCGTCTTTCCAGCCTGCCCTCTTTTTGTGGTGATAAGAATAACGCCATTGGCTCCTTTTACCCCGTATACAGCTGTAGCAGAAGCATCTTTCAATACGGAAATACTTGCAACTTCATTGACATCGACATTATTCATGCTTCTTTCCACACCATCGACCAGTACAAGCGGCTGTCCACCGTTCCATGTATTCTGTCCACGGATGAAAACGTTGGTGGAACTCTCACCCGTAAGGATACCTCCGGGCTCCCCGGAAGAAGTCAGCGACACGATACCGGGTAATTGGCCGGAAAGAGCCTGGGAAATATCAGTGACAGTACCTATTTTTTTCAGGTCTTCCTCATTGGCAATAGAAACAGATCCAACGACCGTTTCTTTTTTCTGAACTCCATATCCAACCACCACAACCTCTTCCAACAACTCGGCATCTTCCTCCAGTACAATACTTATAAAGGTCCTTCCTTTCACAGCAATAGTCTGTACCCGCATACCCACATACGACACCTCTAATATAGCATCGGGAGAGATATTTAAAAGGTTAAAATTACCGTCTATATCAGTAATTGTACCGGTAGTTGCACCTTGTACCCGGACAGTTACGCCGATCAGGGGTTCTCCCCCTATATCAGTAACAGTTCCTTTTACAGCAAAGGTCTGCGCATGGACACCCAGGGAAGATGTCCAAAGCAACATGAACATCATTCCTTTCAATAGATTCAAAATTTTTCTTTTCATTTCATTTTCTCATTTGTTTAGATTAAAAAACTGTTTGGCTTAACACCAAAAATCCCTAGCATTATTTAAATGATTGTTGAGTAAGACTCTAACATACCTCTTCCCGCCGTGTACGAACACATTATTTCAGGCCAGACTTCAAGAGATTAAATGTTATCATATTTCATAATACATGATACTGGAAAATTTCAACATAAATCAAAAACTTGCTCCAAACAAGAGTATCTCCCATGTTGTGCTTGTTCATTGCATACTTCCGGTCAAAGAGACCAGGAAAAACTTCTCACTTAATACCCGTTATATAAAAATGTTTCTCTTTTAATTCATATTAATAAAAAGAAATTTCACACCCGGATGTCTTATTATTCGTAAACATGTTCACAGATGGAAAATCCGGACTCAAAAACACTACTTTTTTATGTCAATCTGCCAAGGTCTCTTTGAATGTGAACAAGGGGAATTGTTTAACCGAAATATGCATCCATAAGTACTGAATAGTAAGTAGTTTTAATTTTTAACTTCAAAAGATTGAAAATCAATTGTGATAAACAAAATGAATAATACAGGAAACCATTTCAATCTTGTACTTGCGAATAATTATTGTAATTCTGTTTACTTCATCCTAAAGTATACCGGTAATTCGTTATATTTGTCGATAACTTTGCATTGGCAAACTTCAAATGAATGTCCGGCCCTGCAAACATAAGCATTTTATTAGCATTATGCTTATAAAATACAATAATTTATAGTTAAATATTATTAAACTGCTTGTATGGTTGATTTTAAGGCATTTTTAAAAGCTAATAATTTCACTCAAACAGAAGCCGCGAAATACTTCAACGTCACACAGCCATTTATATCTCAAATAGTAAATGGCATACGTCCAATTCCCGATGAATTTATAGATAAGTTAAAAGACGACGTTGATATCAAAGGCATTGAGTTCATATTGGATGAAAGACAGCCCGATACGGGTATTTTTTCTAAAGATTTGGGTCATGAAAGAAAGCTTATACCGTTTTACGACGATGTTGCCTCAATAAACGATGTAATAGCAGATATCGAAGTGCCTGACGGACAAATGATAGATTTTGTTGACGCGGGTGATTGGTTTAGGGATGCCACGGCTGCCACCCGCTACTACGGGGAAAGCATGCCTGAATATCCAACAGGGTGTATATTAGCGCTAAAAGAAGTATTAGACCGGGAATTAGTTGTACCCGGTCGCGATTATACCATTGAAACAAGTGAATACCGGGTTACAAAAAGACTTCAGAAAGGTAAATCATCTGAATATATTTCGGCCTATAGTACAAACAAAGAAACGTATCCGGACGGGCGAATGGTACACGAACCTTTTGATATTCCATGGAGGTCCGTACAGCGTATTTATTTGGTGATCGGATATGTCGTTAGGAAAAACGGCGGTACAATAGTGTACCGCAATCAGGGTGAAAAATAAAATTTTCCATCTATGGGGTCATGTATAGTATCAGGAAAGGAGTATACCATGGAACTATTAAAAGTGCACATAATTTTATAGGAAAGACAACTTTAATTACAAAATTGTCTTTCCTATCCAGTATAACATATTACAGATAGCCAATAATTTCATCCATCTGTACTGAGATCTTTTTTAAATGATCCCTGTTTCCGCCGGGCACCTCTGCCGTAAGCCATCCACCTGTATGACCGATCCTGCGCACAGCCTGCATCACTACCGGCCAGTTGTTATCTCCCTTCAGCAGATCGACTTTGAACCCTTCCCACAATCCTTTCGAATTCATCAGTTCACGGCTGAATTCCTTGATATGGAGCTTCATGATGCGTCTGTTCAATGTCTGGATCCAGTGCTCCGGCCAACCGTATCGCAATACATTGCCGATATCGAAATACCATCCCACCAGCGGATGATTGATCTCATCCACATAACGTTTGGCTTCCACCGGGCTGATAAGAAAATTATTCCAGACATTCTCCAGGGCAATCTGCATCCCGGTCTCCTCAGCATAAGGTATCAGTTCACGGATAGAGTTCTGGGAGTTGATATATGCCTGTTCATATGACACCTTTTCGTTAACGACTCCCGGTACCACCAGCACGGTATCACCACCCAGTTCCTTTACTTCGCGCAGCGAAGCGGCTACCGACTGAATGCACTTCTTTCTCACTGCCGGATCGGGATCAGAAAGCGGTGAACTCCAGTGATCCTTATTGACCACCGAGGGGAGTTCGATTCCCGACTTTTCTTTTGCGTTAAGGATTTCTGCTATAGGAAAGTCTACCGGACTATTGAGTTCCACTCCATGAAAGCCCAGATCCCTGGCTAGTTTGAATTTGTCGGTTAACGACAAATCTTCATCGATCATTCCAAACCCTAAACTCTTTTTTAAGGTTACATTCCTTCCTTGCTCTCCGGATCTGCCTTGCGGAACAGAAGCTGAGACTGAAGAAGGGATAACAGCCGAAGAGAGGGGGGTAACTGCCGTGGCTCCTGCAATAACGGCAGCAGATTTGATAAATTCCCGTTTGTTCATATGCGTTATTATTTGAATTCTGTGATACCGGGTATTGCTATCTCTACATCATACTGAGTTTCCCACGACAGGTCTGCCGGAAACAGAACTTCTTCTGAAGAAAGCGCCTGTTCCAACGAAATTGTCTGTCCTGTATAACCCGCCATCCGTCCCGCTAAAGCGACCAGATTGGAACGTGTCATCCATTCTCCGTCGTTTATCGGCTTATTATCACGGATAGATGCGAAAAGTTCATCATGCTCCTGCTGATACATGCTTCTGGTTTGTGATTTTTTATAGGCATTCTCATCTGTAAACTTTGTTTCATCATCATATTTCCAGGGTTTCTTACCGGTTATTTCATGTTTTCCGGTACGGCAATCCACAATACACCGACCTTCATCTCCGGCCAGTTCGACAGCATAAGAGGGGGCGGTATTGTTTTGCTGACGACAGAAGAAATAGGCTTTTACTCCTCCTTCATATTCATAGGTCAAAGCAAAATGATCGAATACATTACCGTATTTGGGATCTATTCGCTTTTGGCGTCCTCCGCTACCTGTTACACGCAAAGGAGTTACATCTCCCATTGCCCATTGAAGCATGTCAACACTATGGATGGCTTGTTCAACAATATGATCTCCGGAAAGCCAATTATAATAAAGCCAGTTACGGAGCTTATACTCCATATCCGACCATCCCTTCTGGCGCTCCTTATACCATAGTTCACCAGTATTGTAAGTAGCTTCCGCAGTTAGTATTCCTCCGATCTGTCCGTTCAGCACTTTACCGAATGTTTCTCTCTTGGGAAGATGATAACGCCAGCAAAATCCGGAAACCAACGACAACTGCTTTTCTTTTGCTTTTTGAGCAGCAGCCATAACCCTTCGCAACCCGGGAGCATCTACGGCAAAAGGTTTCTCACAGAAAACATGTTTCCCGGCGTTTACCGCAGCTTCGAGATGATCGGGACGAAAAGCGGTGGGAGCGGCCAGCAGTACCACATCCACATCAGACTCGATAAGCCTTTGATAGGCATCGAGACCTACAAATTTACTCTTTTCCGTTACCTGTACTTTGCGAGGCTCTTTTTCTTTCAATGTCTTTAAAGAGGCCTCCAAACTATCGGCAAATGCGTCAGCCATTGCAGAGAGCACTACATTATTATCAGCGTTTAGCGCTTCCTGAGCTGCGGCCGACCCCCGGCCGCCACAACCTATTAATCCGACCTTCAACGTATCACTGTTGGATGTCCATGGTGTATTTGTCGCCCATGTCAAATGAGGAATAACCACGGAACCGGCGGTAGCAATTCCTGCCTTTTTAATAAATTCTCTTCTTGAATACTGCATAATGTTTATTTGTTATGTAAATGACCAATAACCGGGATTCTGCTTAAGTTGAGGAGCTTTATTAATATCTGGTCCTGGTATAGGTAACCATATTGTCTGTCATGTCTCCTTCTGGTATCTGCGTATTTTTATCGTCGCCTCTTACATCGAGAGCGATAAAGATAAATTATTATGATTTATTAAACAAGAAAAACAAATCTTTTCGACAGCTATTATATTAAATTTGGTTAAGACAAATAAACAAATTAATGTCTCCAGAATGTCATTCTTCGGATTCACCCGTAATAACACTTTGGAGACACTTGTCATTATTTGAAGAAATACCTATTGCTTACCAGAATACAGCCTGGTCTTCATCCGGGATCAATGTACTTACATTACGCTGCATAAGCATGGTACCCTTACATCTATAAGGAAAATCAATATTCTCACTGGAGGCAGTGTCTTTATATTTGTACTCCATCGTCAACGTAAAAAAACGTTTAATGATATGTGGGCGATCAATATCCAACTCTTCTTTGATCTCATAAGTGGGCTCTCCCACCACTTCAAATTCCAAAGCCGGATTTTCAACGCTTAATATCAGTTTTCCTCTTTTCAGATAAAGAGAGGTACCGTCCTCTGCATGCGTATCCTCTATTTCTGACACTTCATCAGGCTCCAGAAATTCACACTTCACTTTAAAATCGCCCCTGTTTTCAGCCAATTCTTCGGTAATGCCGGCATAAAAGAAAATGGTATTCTCATCCACCACTCTCGCCTCACGGGTACTGGCTGTCATATATTTGGTGGTATTATCCCCAAAGTATACATACATACTCGCAGCATTATAAGTCCCGGAGTAATCGTTAAACGGCATCACCCAGAGTAATGCTTTCTGCCTTCCTTTATACGTATTCAGCGTGTAGGAAGGATCGGGCAAGACGGTCAACGGTAAAACCCATTTATCCACAAGATCCAGTCCTGAAAATTTAAAGTCAATGTCAAAGTGAGCCACATCGGTGCCGGCCGGAATATGGCAGCTTTGTAACGGAAATTCATAAAAATTCTCAGGTAACTGCTTATAATACAAATCGGTCCGTTCCGTATATTTATCAATATTCAAAAAATTCAATGTATCGTTATCCACACCAATACGGACAGTATAATCGTGGTCATTGGTACGTGATCCGCTTACAATCACCGGAAGTTTAAAAGTGACCTTTTCATCATCGGGCTTATATCTCAAATAGATAACCGACACGTCGTCTCTGTTGATCGGCGCCTTCAATGATATCATCCGGGTATATAGTTCACTTTCCCACTCATCATTACAACCGGAAAGAATAAAAAGTGTACCAATCAGTACAGTCAAATAAAAATATAAATGTTTCATACTATAATTCTTTATTGCTGAATTGAAATTTTGCTTTTTTATATCAGGATTAATCAAATGAAGGCCATCCGGGTGCCTGGGTCAGGCGGGCATTCCTTTTCAATTCTTCGTAAGCAACCGGCCAGAAATATTTTTTCATTGACCATGATGTTTGTACACTGGGGACCACTACTTGTTCATAGAAAAATTCCCGGTATTCTTTCGGAACAGTAGTGTTACAGCCGTAAATCATCTGGCTCTCTTCCTCCGGTGCATCTTTCCAGCGGCGAAGGTCGTAGTAACGTTGGTTTTCACCCAAAAATTCAATCTGGCGTTCACGTTTGATCTCTTTTCTCAATTCATCAGGATTATTATATGGATCACCAATACCAATCTCATCGAAATTGGGTAATCCGGCCCGTAAACGTACGGGAAGAACGGCTGCCTTCATAGCCGCCACATCACGCGAGATAGCATGGGTTTCACTTCCATCCCATGACGCAATCTGATAAGTAGTTGTCAACTCGTTCAATGCTTCGGCATACATCAACAGAATATCGGCATAACGGATGGCAGGATCCACTTTAGGATATACGGTCCCGTCCTTGTAACTCTCTTTCGGGTTAACATACTTCATCATGCCAATTCCTGTAGGAATCCAGCGATCATCGGTACTTACAATTTTCCTTCCGTCATTTTCACCATAATAATAGAACGTCTGGAAATCACGATTGTTAGCATCCCTGGCGCTTGTACATGCCCAATGGGCGCCGCTGAAAGCCACTGAAGCATAAAAACGGGGTTCCCGGTTGGCATATTCCAACCATACATCTTTTCTCAGATAAGGATACTCGCCGTCATATTGAGTAAATCCTTGTATACTGGTACTTCTGTCGAACAACTTTCCGTCATTCATTGCATAAGCATCAGCTTGTTTACCGGTGATCCCGTGACAGTTCCATCCTCCCGCTTTGTCGACAGGCATCTGATGGCGCGACATAGAGGTGATTCCATATTCATCATTCAACTGGTTATCTCCACGGGAAAAAATCAATTCCGGATTTTCCGAAACGTAAAGATCCCCATTAAACAAGGCACGATAAGAATCCAACGGGTCAATATCCTTCCATCCTCCTTCTTTCCATGTCTTCTCCGAATATACCGGGTGATAAGGCGGGTCTATAGTCTTGGGATAGGCACCCCAAAGTCCGCCGGTGCTGCGTTTAGGAGCCACATAAATCTCGTATTTTCCTAACTTTATCACATCCAGCGCTGCCGCTGCTGCTTTGGCCCATTTCTCCTCATCATATTCCTGGGAAATAAGTTGCCTTCCCTGATCATCCACAAAAGAGGCCATTTCCGGATTCCCGTTCATTAACGGACTTGCTCCATAAAGGTATGCCTTTGCACGCACTGCTAATGCAGCTCCTTTTGTCGGACGTGAAGCATCACGAGTACTTCGGTTACTCTCTAATAATTCAGCAGCCAACAACATCTGCTCGGAGATATATTCAACGCACTCGTCGTATGTATTCCTTGGATAAGCCAATTCAGAGTATGGCGCCTCATAATCAATCCCCTCATCGGGCAGGATGGGCACAGGACCATATTTCCTCAACAACAACCAATAGAGGTAACCCCGGATGAAATAGGCTTGTCCCTTGAGATCCTTGTACATCTCCTCGGTAATTTCAGGTCCGGGATGGACATGTTGCAGAAAGATAGAAGCCTGACGGATACCTTCATAGGATTGATCCCAGGGGCGGGAAACAAGTGCGCCGGCATTACCACCGTACTGAGGGCCGTACTGACCGAATTTGTAGTTCGAGTATGATATACCGGCACCTCCTTCGGTAAAAATCATGTCATCCGAGTAATTGGTAAGCGTAAACCGTACATGCCCTATTTCAAGATTAAAGGAAAGCAACTGATAGTAGGCATTGGCCAGCCACTGCTCGGTATAATCCCTGCTGTTGAATATGCGCTCCAGATCCTGCCTGTCATTAAAATATCGTTCTACATTCAGATAGTCGGAACAGGACTGGAAAAATGCTCCCAGACTGATTATAATACTCAATAAAATATATTTTTTCTTCATCTCATTAAATTTATTTGTTTTCTGATTTTAAATGTTAACAGTCAATCCAAATGTCACAGTTTTCCCCAACGGATATTTCATCCCGTTGGAACTGCCCATTTCCGGATCCCATAATTTGAATTTGGAGAATGTCAATAAATTTTGACCGATAATATGCAACCGTAATTTTTCCAGGCGTAACCTGGTGGTAAGCGCCTTTGGCAATGAATAACCCATTTCCAGCGTTTTCAGACGGAGGTAGGAACCATCGCGTAACCAATAAGTGGATGGGCGGTAATTGTTGGCGTTTCCGCCATAGCTCAATCGTGGGTATTCGGCATTCGGGTCTTCATTGACGCCCAAAATCCAGCGGTTGGCATTTGCCATCTCTTCCAGTATATTTCCCCATTCCCCGTTGACGAACGGGTATACAGTAAATCCATCGATAAAGAAATGGGATTTTCCTGCACCCTGGAAATGGAGGTTAAAATCAAATCCTTTCCAGGTAGCCGACAAACCCAGGCCATAGATCAGATTGGGCCGTGTTGTAGCTCCAATCGGCACAATATCATCATTATTAATGATTCCATCCCCATTTATATCTTTGTATTTGATATCACCCGGCATTACGTCCCTTTGATCACCGAAATCCTGACGGGGACTGTTCCGTATGTCTTCATAATCCTTGAAAAGACCCAATGCTACCAGACCCTTTGCCTGATCGACACGGAAACCGGTACGGCGCAGGTATGGATAACGGTTTACCATTTCATCTGCCTCGGTAATTTCATTTTTACTGTAGGTAAAGTTTCCCCGTAACTGTAAAGCAACATCTCCTACCCTTTGATCCAATTTAAAGTTACCGTCAAACCCCTTTGTTTTGACACTTCCCACATTTGCCGAAGGGTTCTGTCCCTGTATACCGACCATATCCGACAAGAAATCTCTCCGCATATAGATTCCTTCGCGCTTTTCATCGAAATAGTCCACTGTCAGACCCAATTTATCGCCCCATAGATACAGGTCTAACCCCAAATCGTGTTTCTTGGCAATTTCCCAGGTTACATTATTGGAAGAGACACGCGTATAGGTCAGCCCGTCATATCCGAATGCGCTGTTCAGGTCGCCCCAGTTATAATATACCGCCTGATCTCCCGCGCCTGTACTCCGGTCGTAATTGCCGAAATCGGCCAGATAAGGAAAACGTGAAGAAGAGTTGTCTGTCCCTACTTCCCCGTATGAATAACGGATCTTAAACATGCCCAACCAGTCAAGATTATCCTTTACAAAACTCTCTTCTGCTATGTTCCAGGCGGCTGAATAAGCGGGGAAGAAGCCAAATTGGTGTCCTTTGGCAAAGTTTTCCGAGCCGTTGTAACCAAAATTGAAGTTGAGTAAATAACGATTCATATAACCGTAAGAGAAATTTCCTGCCAATCCCTGATGGCGGCGGGCGATACCTTGCATGATATCACTACCGATGCTGGAGGTATTTACATAATTATCTTGTGTATATTTGAGGACACTGCCAATGTTGTGATTCCCGAAAGTTTTCCCGTAGGAAAGTTCTGCTTCAAGAAATTCCTTTCTATCGCCTGATGCTGAAGAGCCCTGGGACATTAAACGCTCCGGCACCAACCGGTTAAACACAATTTTCCCGTCCGAATTACGTTGGCGTTCGGCTCTCCACATCTCCGGATTTTTTCGGCGTTGTATATAATTGTAATTGTATGTATCGTAGCCGAAACGCCCTGTAAATTTCAACCCCTCGGTGATGAAATCCAGTTTTTGCTCTAAGGTGATATTGGAATTGATGGTATTTTCCCATATCTCGGAATATCCCGTTTGCGTAGCGGCTGTCCATGGATTATATATAGCTTCCCACGATGATGTTATCGTACCTTCTGTCATCATGACAGGCACATACCCGTTCGAATACATCACCGGCATCGTAACAGGATTATAGCCGAATACCGAATACCAGATATCGTCAGTGTTGATCGCACCGGAACGATTCGCTTTTTCCAGCGCTCCGCCGATACCTACCTGGATCAGGGTCGACTCCGTTATATTCATGTCCATATTCAGACGATAGTTATATCGCTGGTAATTGGCATTGGTATCGTATTCTTTCATCGTTTTGTCCACATGATACATTCCTCCTTCATCAAGGAAGCTTCCGGATAGATAATACCGGGCTTTCGATCCTCCCCCTTTCACACTCACGGAAGTGCGGTACGTAGGCGCACCGTCCTTTAATAAAAGATCCATCCAGTCCACATTCGGATAAATATCAGGATCCAGCTGCTCCTCGATCATCATTAACTCCTGATCGGAATAAACAGGCCTTTGATTGCGGGTAGTACGCGCCTCGTTCGCCATGGAAGCATACCTTAAACCATCTACGAATTTAGGTGTCCGGGTACGGGTGGTCCAGGTATATTCCGATTTGGCATTCACTTCCACTTTTCCTTCACTCCCTCTTTTTGTGTTGATCAGTATAACCCCGTTCGCACCACGTGAACCGTAGATTGCTGTGGCTGAGGCATCTTTCAGTACCGAGAAAGATTCGATATCTTCTATATTGAGTTCATCCATACTCCGTTCAAAACCGTCCACCAGGATTAAAGCGCTGGAACTGCCTCCGAATGTGGAAATTCCACGTATCCAGAATTCGGAAGTATTGTCTCCCGGCTGCCCTGAGCGCTGCATGGCCAGAACCCCGGCCACATTCCCGGCTAACGCATTGGTAATGCTGGAAACCGGAGTCCTCAAAGTCCCCACCTCCACGGTGGTGATTGCTCCTGTTACGGTCACCTTCTTCTGCGGCCCCATGCCCGTAATGGTTACTTCATCAAGTATAGTAGATTTTGATTCCTGCATCGTGATATCAAGTATGATATCTTCGTCCTTTATCAAATGTTCCTGGCTTTCGTAGCCAAGGTAAGAGAATACTAAATATTGAAAGGATTCAAGCCTTATTTTGTATTTTCCGTCAATATCGGAAGCCACACCCAATCCCGGCTTATCCTTTACGGTAACGGTTGCACCAATCATCGGAAGACCTTCTGAGTCAACAATGGTACCGGAGACTTCGACAGTCTTTTGTTGAGCAAATACGCCCATTGCATATATAATCAAGCATAAAACGGATAGAATATATTTCTTCATCTTTTTGTGTTTTTATTCCTTTGATTTATTTGATTTATTCTACGGAAATGGTGCGTATACGTTTGTTTTCACGGTCTGCCACATAGAAGATTTCTTCTTCCTCGTCATAACAGATACCGGTAGGTTCCCTGAAACGGGCCGTTTCACGGGCTTCTCCGTCAATCCAACCCCATACCTGACCGTCAATGCCGACACTACCACGTCCGGCAAATGTGCTGACTTCTCCGTCAGGGGTTACTTTCCGTATACAGTTATTATTGTGGTCACACACATAGAAGTCATATACATCCGCCTTGCCTTGCGCCACATACTCTTTATTCTTCACAAATACCCCCTGACGCGGACGATTGAAACGGGCAGAGGTTCCCGGTGCATCAGCATATCCCGATCCTCCGCCTATATCTCCTACATGGAGTACGGATGAAACCAGTTCTTTCGTTGTTTTATCGTAAGCACACCTGTACACGCCGTTGAATCCGGTCATATATACATACAGATCTTCCGGATGCCTGAACATAAACACATGGTCACTGGAATTGGCTTTCACGCTAAACAGCGCTTTTCCATCCCACATCTGGGCGGTTTCATCCCACACCTGTTTGGCCTTATAGACCTCCGAGGATGTCCATGTATTGTAAAAAATCGCACCGTCATTCATCGATACTGCAGAATAAGAGCATTGGGCATAGAGGTAAGGATATACCTTTCTGAAACTTTCGTTGCGAAGAGCATAAAACATATTCGGCATCTGATGCCTGTCGTTCCAGTTTCCTCGCCCGTTGTCATCCACAAGGAAGAGGGTATCCCTCGTAGGCGTGTCGAACAACATCGATTTCACCTGATGGACACCTGCCTGTCCTTTCATAAACACGGTAGAAACCTCTCTTGCAGTCAGGTTGATCTTCCGTAGTGCCGCCAGATTTTCGGCATCAATACAATAAATAATCTTATTCCCTTCTTCATCTATATCGAATTCCAGCCACCAGGGATTTTGAAACTCAGCTTCCTCAAATGATCCGTTGATAATACTGGAAGCGTTGGTTTGCGGATCCACCTTACCGGTCAATGTATTTACCTGCAAAGCTGATTGAAGGGTAAAGAGTTCTTCAAACTGGTGTTCTTTTACAACTTTACCACCTTCATCCATAATCCGCACAATAACATCCCCCCTGTTGGAACGCCTTGGAGCCATCACACATATTTTCGTACCCGAAGAACCAATAACAGGAGCTGATACGCCTCCAATGATTACTTCTATTTTCGAAACATCTGTTCCGAAATTTGATCCTTCAATGAATACTAAAGTACGCACAGGACCCTCTTTCGGGGAAAAATCGGTAAAAGTTACCGGCTTCGAAGGATCAGTAGGTATAACAGGCTTGGCACCCTGATACCCTCCTTCCTGACTACAACTTGTAGCGGCAAGGGCTATCGCAAATAAAATTGCAATAAATCCCGCTGAGAATTTTTTTTTGATTTCTTTTAGCATTTCTGGTTATAATTAGATTATTAAATATTTGAAAATAACACATCTATGTATTAATATTTTTTTAGCAACATATTCCTCGAAGTGGAACCCAAACAAACAGGCAAAACATAAATTTGGGTTAATCAACGTTTAAAACACCGAGAGTCATCAATATAAAAATCGGTTGATTAACAATTAATTAAATGGAATTGGGATTGTATTTAAACAACGCTATATAAAATCTATATATCTGAATTTTTTGTATTATTCACCTCAATGCCTCCTCTCTGGATAGCGAGCCTCCTTATTCGCTCCGATAATTCACTCTGTGTGCGGTCTTTCAATGCATTCCGGACAGTTACCTCGCTAACATTAAGTATTTTAGCAATATCCCTCCGTTCTCCGTGTTTCATTAGTATCTCTCCCATATACTTTTTCTTAAAACTTTTGTATCTTTATCGTCGCTTTCTAAATCGAAAGCTACAAAGATAAATCATTACGATTTATTAAGCAAGGAAAACATATCTTTTTGATTTATTTTTATGTTAAATATTGCGAAAATACGAAAAGAATGGTTCATAAGGCAAATAGAAGGTCTAAAAGAGAGGGGCATTCCATACAATGAAATAGCTAATTCTTTAGGTGTTAAACCTCAATATCTAAACCTGATAAAGAACTCGGAAAGGGGAGCCTCAGAAAAATTGACGCTTAAACTCTGCGAAACATTCAATATAAATCATAATGATTTATTAGATCATATCCGATCCTATAAAAAACAGAATCCGGAAGGATCTTCAGCAAATGAACCGACCACGGAAATATCGCCTCAAAAAAAAATCCCACTGCAAGATAATACTACCGGGGGTAGCAGAGGTATTACCACAAAGTGGTCCCACAACAGGGGAGATGGATGGATTGATACCGGAGAATTGTTTCCGGAAGCCACATCAGCCATCCGTCACTATGGTGACAGCATGTCCGAATATCCATCCGGTTCTATCCTCATACTCAAAACCGTAATCGATTTAGGGCTTATTGTATGGGGACGAAACTATTATGTGGAGACAAAAGAAATTGCAGTTACAAAACGATTGCAGGATGGAGGTAAAGACCATATCATCGGCTACAGTTCGAACCTGAAAACATACCCGGACGGACGGCTTATCCATGAACCCGTGAAAATCCCCAAGAAAGATATTCGCCACATCCACATTGTTCTGGGATGTGTCACCAGGGAGTTTGGCGAAGGTGTGATTCCAACCGTTACTCCGGCTATTTAAAAAAATTTCATTCAATTATCTCACTCACTATGGTATAGACTAACGTAAGCTACGAGTGAAAATGAATGTTGTATCGATAAAAAATTTGTCATTCCCCTTGAATAATCGTACTTTTGAACTATTTCGTCAAGCGAGCGAGTGCAAAATGAATTTATTTATTCCGCCGAGCGTAGAATTGAAAATCGAGGAGCGAAAGCGACTCAATTAATCGTCGAGGAGCGAAAGCGACTCAATTAACCGTCGAGGAGTGAGGAGCAAGCGACTCAAATAGTCTAATGTAATTGAAATAGTTTAATCCCGGTATATGTCAATCATCACCATTACAAGTTGCCCTGTTTGCGGCAGTAACGATTTGAAAAAAACTTTTGACGGTGTCGATTACTTCTCAAGCGGAGAGGTATTTCCCGTCTGTGATTGTGCCCATTGTGGGTTTCGCTTCACGAATAATTTTCCTTCGGAAGATGCTATCGGGATATATTATGACTCACCGGACTATATCTCCCATTCCGATTCAGACAAAGGGCTGATCAACCGGTTATACCACCACTTCCGGAAAAAGATGCTGAGAAAAAAAGTCGGCCTGGTAGCAGCTCATGCGACCAAGTCCCCCATCCGGTTACTGGATTTTGGCTGCGGCACGGGTTATTTCCTACAGGCGGCAAAGGAACGGGGATGGGTTGTTTCGGGTATCGAGAAAGATAAAAAAACCCGGGAAAGCGCAACTCTCCGTTCCGGCCTGTCGGTAAACGACGAGAATTTTTTCTGGGAGATAGAGAGTTCCTCATTCAATGTCGTAACGCTGTGGCATGTACTGGAACATCTGGAAAAGCTAAATGAAACTATCGACAAAATAAAGGAGATCACCACCCCGGAAGGAATTATCGTACTTGCACTCCCTAACTGCCACTCTTACGATGCTGAATTTTACAAAGAGCTGTGGGCTGCCTACGATATTCCACGGCATCTCTGGCATTTCTCCCTCGGCACCGTCGATAAACTACTTACCAAACACCATCTGAAAATAGTAAAGAGGGTACGTATGCCTTTGGATGCCTTTTATATCTCCCTGCTAAGTGAAAAATACAGAGGGAGTAACCGATTAACACGATACGCCAGGGCATTCGGAGTGGGTACAATGGGGTTTATACGCTCCTTATCTAATCCGGAGCAAGCAAGTTCTATCATTTATATTGCGAAAAAAAACGGGAGATAAACAGAAATCAGGTGAATAATAGCGAAAAAACTTGCCCCTCCTGACGGAAAATATTATTTTTGAAATAGATAACATTTACACGGTCAATTATTCCAACCGACCCCATTTACAAAGAGATTATCATGGGAAAAAGAAAGAAACCGATCCAATTCGACGACAAGCGCCTCTTCTATTCTATTCAGGAGGTAGCTGACCATTTTGCGGTCAATGTGTCTCTTTTACGTTTCTGGGAAAAGGAGTTCGAGAATATCAATCCAAAAAAAACGGCCGGAGGCACGCGCCAGTACACCCGGGAAGATATACAACAGGTGGAGATCGTGTATCATCTGGTAAAAGAGAAAGGGATGACGTTGGAAGGCGCCCGTCAGACACTGAAATCCAAAAAAGATGAGGAGGAGAAACGAGTGGAAATTCTTTCCAGGCTTACAGAAATAAAAAAAGAACTGCTATCGCTGGAGAGAGAATTCGACCGGCTCCATGAACAGCAGAAATACGCCAGAACAAAGACAGAATAACAATGAATTTTTGATTTGGGATTTGGAAATTATCTACATCCGACATCCCAATTCCGACATCCCAAATCTATTTTCTAAAATGTGCTTCGCTCGATAAAGGATAGAAAATTCACTTTTAGTTTTTAGATCAAAATAAGTATGAGAAAATATTTTTTACTACCGATTTTACTCTTTTCTGTTCTTATTTTCGCTCAGAACGAACCGCCTGTAAAGGTTGGAGCTGAACGAACCGATGTTTATTTTCCCTTGTTGACAGGAAAACGGGTCGCCGTGATGACCAACCAGACAGGAATAGCCGGAGATGAACATTTAGTGGATATGCTGGTAAGGCATCAGTTCAATGTAGTAGGAATTTTTTCTCCTGAGCATGGCTTTCGCGGTACAGCAGACGCCGGGGAACATGTAGCCAGTTCAATTGACGAGAAAACAGGTATTCCTATCTGGTCACTTTACGGCAGTGGAAGCGGTAAACCCTCACCGGACAAGATGAAACAGTTCGATGTACTGCTGTTCGACCTGCAGGATGTAGGACTTCGTTTCTATACCTATTACGCCAGCATGGCCCGTCTGATGGATACCTGTGCTGAACACGAAAAAAAGATGATCATACTGGACCGACCCAACCCAAACGGATTTTATGTAGATGGTCCGATTCTGGATATGAAACATAAATCGGGTGTAGGCTGGTTGCCTATTCCTGTAGTACATGGCATGACCCTTGGCGAGTTGGCACTGATGATCAATGGGGAAAAATGGCTTCCCGGAGGCCGGGTATGTGATGTGGTAATCGTTACATGCGAAAATTATACCCATCAGACTCGTTATGAACTCCCCATCGCCCCCTCACCCAACCTCCCCAACATACACTCGATATATCTCTACCCTTCCACTTGCCTTTTCGAAGGAACGGTAATGAGTCTGGGGCGCGGTACATCATTCCCTTTTGAGGTATATGGACATCCGCAGTATAAAGGATCTGACTTTTCATTTACTCCCCGGAGTGTACCCGGTGCCAAGAATCCGCCATTGCTCAATAAAAAATGTTACGGTGTGGATCTGCGGAATATTTCTAATGAATTGATCTGGGAAAACAGATTCGATCTCTCTTATGTGATCGACGCCTACAATAACCTGAGTATGGGAGAGAAATTCTTTACCTCTTTCTTCGAAAAACTGGTCGGAGTGGATTATATCCGCAAAGATATCATTGCCGGAAAATCAGCCGGAGAGATCAGGCAAAAATGGGCTTCAGATGTGGATACTTTCAAACAGCAGCGAAAACCCTACCTTCTCTACCCGGAATAATCCGGAATGCTAGATGTAGGAATTGGGATGTGGAATATCGGTGAATTACCGGAAACCGGTAGAAGAAAGGACTTAGCGCGTAAACCTCACATCGTTATAATCTGAGGTTTTGTCGAAAACGGCCCGGGCAAACGGACATAATGGTAAAATCTTTATACCGCGTCCTCTTGCAAATTCCACTGCTTCGGCTACCAGTTGCTTTCCCAAACCCTGTCCTTCATACCGGAGATTTACTTCCGTATGGTCTATGATAAAAACATTGTCGTTCATCCAGACATACGTCATTTCCGCGGCGCGGTGTCCTTCATCCCTGATGAAAAATGCGCCTTTTTCTCCATTGTCTTTATGTTTCAATTCCATTTTCTTCCCCCTTATTATAGAAATAACTTAAAGCTCCCGACGGGCATTTTTCCACCTGTCCGACAATCTGTTCCGTAGATGCCCCGTAAGGATCGATCCAGGGACGCACTTTAGGGTTAAATACTCCGGGGAGCCCTTTCCAACAAAACGTGGCATGCTGACACAGGTCTGGTTTCCAGACAACGGTTACCTCACCATTGGAATATTTTTTGATAATATTTTCCATGTTTCTGCTAAATCAGGTTGTTAATAATCAATGTATTTCTCAAATGCAAATATAGAGAATTTCTTTTTGCTCCAATCAAAATATACAGCCAGATTGTAAATTGGCTTATTGCTCATCGATCAGTCATACAATATGGTATATATTAAGACCGGAGGTATATCTGTAAGAAAGGGAAAACAGACACGACGGCTCCTGGAGAGTTCAACATAAACAAAACCACAAGAACGGTTTGAGTTATTTTTTGTATTTTTGCATGTCATTGCGTCATTTTGACGGCGTGATCCCGGGAAAAACAGGTTCCGGGAACAAAACATCATCACAAAACAGGATAAAACCGCATGAGCGAAACAAGATGATCGCCGGTTACATGCGGTTTTCATGTGACTAATTCAATTATGTTCGTATGGAGATTGCAAGCAAATACAACCCCGCAGAGGTAGAAGAGAAGTGGTACAGATACTGGATGAACAATAAGTTTTTCCACTCCGAGCCGGATGACCGTGAACCATTCACCATAGTCATTCCACCACCTAACGTCACCGGCGTACTGCATATGGGACATATGCTCAACAACACGATCCAGGATGTGCTGGTACGCAGGGCACGGATGCAGGGAAAGAATGCCTGCTGGGTGCCCGGCACAGACCATGCCTCCATCGCTACCGAAGCAAAGGTGGTGAACAGGCTGGCTGCACAGGGTATTAAAAAGAGCGATCTTACCAGGGATGAGTTCCTCAAGCATGCATGGGACTGGACACACGAGCATGGAGGGATCATCCTGGAACAGTTGAAGAAACTGGGCGCTTCATGTGACTGGGACAGGACAGCTTTCACCATGGATGAGACCCGTTCGGAGAGTGTGCTGAAAGTATTTTGCGACCTGCACGACAAAGGGCTGATCTACCGCGGAGTACGGATGGTCAACTGGGATCCTAAAGCTCTTACTGCACTTTCGGACGAAGAGGTGATCCACAGGGAAGTGAACGGTAAACTCTATTATCTACGATATAAAATTGAGGGTGATCCCGACGGAGGATACGCAGTGGTCGCCACTACCCGCCCCGAAACTATCATGGGTGATACAGCCATGTGTATCCATCCCGATGATCCCAAAAACATTCATCTGAAAGGAAAAAAAGTGATTGTTCCTTTAGTCAGCCGGGCTATTCCTGTAATTGAAGATGATTATGTGGATATCGAATTCGGTACCGGTTGCCTGAAAGTGACCCCGGCACACGATGTGAACGATTATATGCTGGGAGAAAAATACAACCTACCCTCTATCGATATATTCAATCAGGACGGCACGCTCAACGAGAACGGTGACCGGTACGTAGGGATGGATCGTTTCGAGGTACGCAAGCTGATCGAAAAAGATCTGGAAGAGGCTGGGTTATTGGAAAAGGTGGAACCTTACACTAACAAAGTGGGCTTTTCGGAACGTACCGATGTCCCCATCGAGCCGAAGCTCTCGATGCAGTGGTTCCTGAAAATGGACGACCTGGCACGTCCCGCTATCAAAGCGGTAGAAGATGGCACTATCCGTTTTTATCCCGAAAAATATAAGAACACCTACCGCCACTGGATGGAAAACATCAAGGACTGGTGTATCAGTCGACAGTTGTGGTGGGGACACCGGATACCGGCTTACTTCCTGCCCCAGGGAGGATACGTGGTGGCTATGAGCCGGGAGGAGGCATTCGAAAAAGCATTGGCAAAAGTGGATTATCCGCTGACTATCGACGATCTGAAGCAGGACGAGGATGTGCTTGATACCTGGTTCTCCTCCTGGTTATGGCCTATCTCGGTATTCGACGGAATCAACCACCCGGATAACAAAGAGATTGCCTACTACTATCCCACGAGTGACCTGGTGACCGCTCCCGAAATCATTTTCTTCTGGGTGGCCCGCATGATCATGGCCGGGTATGAGTACCGTAACGAACCTTGCTTCCGGAATGTATACTTCACGGGGATCGTACGCGACAAACTGGGTCGCAAGATGTCCAAATCACTTGGTAACTCACCCGACCCTATCGAACTGATGGAGAAGTACGGGGCTGACGGCGTACGTATGGGTATGCTGCTCACTTCACCTGCCGGGAACGACCTGCCTTTCGATGAATCGGTCTGCGAACAGGGACGCAATTTCAACAACAAGATATGGAATGCTTTTCGCCTTATTAAAGGATGGGAAGTCGATGAGAACATACCCCGGCCGGAGACGGCAATAATCGCAGAGATCTGGTTCCTGAATAAACTCTCCGAAACTATCACCGAGTTAGACGACCTCTTCTCCAAATACCGTCTCTCCGAAGCCCTCATGCTGCTTTACAAACTTTTCTGGGATGAATTCTCCTCATGGTACCTTGAAATAATCAAACCTCCCTACCAACAGCCTATTGACGCGGAGACATACAAGGTAACCCTTTATTATTTCGATGCGCTGATGCGCCTGCTGCACCCCTTTATGCCGTTTATCACTGAAGAACTGTGGCAGGCTTTGCAGGACAGGGAACCCGGCAACAGCATCATGATCACCCTTCAACCGGAACAAGGTCTGATCGACAACGTGCTGCTGGCCGATTTCGAAACAATGAAAGAGGTCGTTGCCGGAGTACGTACTATCCGTCTGGAGAAGAGTATTCCCATTAAGGATGAACTGGAGTTGCAGGTGACCGGTAAGCATAACCACAGTTACAACAGCGTGATCTCCAAGATGTGCCGTCTCTCCTCGGTCTCATTGGTTTCCGAAAAGCAGCCGGGTGCGCCGGGCTTCCTGGTGGGCACCACAGAATACAGTATCCCTTTGGCCGACAAAATAGATGTGGAGGCCGAATTACGAAAACTGAAAGCGGAGCTCGCCTATACCGAAGGTTTTTTACAGTCGGTATTAAAAAAACTGGGTAACGAACGGTTTGTGCAGAATGCCAAACCGGAGATCGTAGAAGGCGAGCGCAAGAAACAGGCCGATGCAGAAAGTAAAATCGCTCTGCTGAAAGAGAATATTGCGATATTGGAGAAATAAATACAGGACAGCAGTTTGTATATTATATCCAGGATACCGGGCTCTGTCCGGTATTCCCTAAAACTCTCAAACACGGCTGAATAATGAGTGATACCTTAACACATATTCTGCCTTATATTACTTCCCGTCTGGAAGAAAGGGTAGTAAACGTCAAGTCGGTTTCCGGCGGGGATATCTCTTCGGCATACCGCGTGGATACCGCAACGGGACAATACTTCCTGAAAGTGAACAACGCTCCTTTTGCCCTGGAAATGTTCTACTCGGAACAGGAGGGATTACAAGCCATTGAAGAATCCAAAACTATCGCTGTTCCCCGTGTGCATTTTGTCGACTCCATTGACGGGCAAGCCTTTCTCCTGATGGATCTTGTGGAAAGCAAACGCCCGGCTTCCTCCGATTATCAACGCCTGGGTAGTCAATTGGCCGGATTACACCAATGTTCACAAGCAGACTTTGGATTTTCTTCCGATAATTTTATCGGCAGTCTGCCCCAGCAAAATCATCCTCATACCAACTGGGCTGAATTCTATTGGTTCGAGCGTATTCTCCCTCAACTTCAACTGGCACTCAGGAACAGATTGATACAACCACAAATAATACCGGAAGAAGGGAAAGCCATTAGCCTATTTCGGGAGATCTTCGGCAATATAAAGCCTGCATTGCTGCATGGCGACCTCTGGGGTGGCAATTACCTGATCGCAACCGATGGGACCCCTTACCTGATTGACCCTGCTGTCTATTACGGCCACTCTGTGGTCGATATTGCCATGAGTCGCCTCTTCGGCGGTTTCGGATCGGAGTTTTACGATGCCTATCACGAAATCATCCCCCAATCGGTTTATTACGATATCCAAATCGATCTGTATCAACTCTATTACCTGCTGGTACACCTCAACCTCTTCGGCAGTGGGTACTACTCTTCCGTCTCATCCATCCTGAAAAGATATTTTTGAGATAAACGGATAAACCAACGTTAACATTCAGGGAAGCAACATCTGTAAAGCTAAATATCTACTAATCTATATATTTTTTGCAACTTTGTAGGATTATGGTAAAAAAAATATGCATCTTATTCACCTTTTACCGGTATTATATCTGGGTATCTCTTCTTGTCAATCTGATTTGTACTTTTTTCTTATGGAAAAACGGGATTGGCATGTATCCAATGCTATTCTGGTTCAAGATATTTACAATGGGAGTATCATTCTATCTTATAAATGATTACAGGAAGCAGATATACTTTTATTTCCACAATTTTGGCCTTTCTAAAAAAGTACTCTGGATATTCTCTCTCCTGTTTGACCTGCTACTGTTCTTCGCTATGATGATTTTGGCCTATAATCTTCGATAAATAATTTTCGTTCCTATATCCTGATGTAAAACATAATTAAGAGATGAAACATGCATTGGAAATAAGTAGTGTCCGGTTGCTATTTGGAGAAAGACTTATTCTTTCGGACGTTTACCTGAAAATTGAAACCGGAAATATAGTGGGGCTACTCGGACAGAATGGATGTGGAAAATCTTGTCTGATGCGCGGCGTTTACGGGACGCTCACCTGCGAGAAATCCATCAGCATTGACGATATCTATTTTTTCGATATTTACAAACAGCCCCATTTAATGCGCTATCTTCCTCAACACTATTTTATCCCAAAATGGCTCTCCTTAAAACGGATTTTTCACGATTTCCGTGTTGATTATACTGCATTCGCTCAACTCTTTCCCGAATTCCAGGATCGCGAAAAAGCGAAGATAAAAGATCTCTCAGGCGGGATGCACCGTCTGGTGGAATTATATGTCATTTTAAAATCCGATACTCAATTTATATTACTTGATGAACCTTTTACTCATATCAGCCCCGTATATAATGATATAATAGAAAATATCATCCTTTCAGAAGCAGGCAATAAAGGTTTTTTAGTAACGGACCACATGTATCGTCGTATCCGGAAAATTTGCGATCCGGTCTATCTACTCTCAAACGGGAAAACACATTTGGTAAAAGAGGAGGAAGATTTAAGGGAATTAAGGTACGTTCCTTAGTGACATCCTCGATTTCGTTTGCGTTACAATATACACACCCACAAATATCAACAGGGAGGCAATGCCTTTTACCCACCCGAATGTTCCTATCCCGATAACAACGGACACAATTGTCCCAACAACTGGTTGCATGTAATTATACATGCTTACGATTGTTGCATGAAGCGTCTTTTGCCCCACCATAATCAGCACATAGGCGAAGAATGTTCCGAAGAAAACAACATACCCGACTTCCAACCAGACATCGACAGGGAAAGACATAGATATCATTTCCGATAAATCATGAAATGAGAAAGGAATGAAGCATAGAGAAGCATAGGTAAACATCCATTTCATCAACGTAAAAACATGATACCGGGAGATCAATCCTTTAAAAAATGTCAGATAACAGGCAAAACTAATCTGAGCAAACAAGCACAACATATCGCCCCAGATATTGCCGGAAATGCCGATATCATTGTAATTACTTAAAATAAGAATCAACGCACCCACGGCGCCTATAATCACACCAAAAATTTTCATCGGAATCACTGGCTCCTTTAAAAACAGGATCCCCAGTATCAACGTAGCAATCGGTAAGGATGTAGTGATTATCGTCGCATCTATCGGCGAGGTAAGCGATAATCCAAAGATAAACATTCCTTGATTGAAGACAATACCCAGTAATGCGGCAAAAAACAATAACAGAAGATCTCGCTTGGAGACTTTTTCTTTGGGGGCAAAAAATGAAGCAATCCAGAAACAAAGTGCAGCGCCCATCATGCGCATCGAAGTCAATGACAGACTTGTAATACCTGCGTTCATCGCCATTTTGCCGACCGGCGACATAAGCCCCCACATACTTGCGGCTGCAAACAATGCAATATGGGCTTTGACTATTTTACTATTCATATTTCTTTTGAAACAAAATTAATATAAAAAAAGACCTGAAGCGTCTTTTCCCATAGACTGTTTCATTTCGTATCCCTAAACACCTTTGGCGTTACTAATAACACCTGTAAAAGCGTATCAAAAAATTTGTGAGCTACATGAGCACAAAACATTAAAATCACACAGCAACACGCAAGTTTTGTTTATGCCAATGAAGCTGATTTATTAAATGTTATTCTTTTCGGAATAACAGCAAAAGAATGACGTGGTAACAATCCTGATAAAAACGGAAATATCAGAAACTTTCTGTACATTAATCCGCTAAGCTGCCGAACTGTTGTCCGCAATATTCGGCAAAAATAAATACTGAAATATTCCGTACAAAAATCTGTTTGTGCGGATTTTTTACGTACATTTGTGTTGAGTTAAAAATTAGATGTTATGAATACAAAGGCAAAAACGCAAGCACGATTTGATGCGAGACTTTCAAAAGAGCAAAAAGATTTTTTTGAAAGAGCCGCACTTTTGGGTGGGTATAGGAGCTTGACCGATTTTGTTGTTTTAACAGTGCAAGAAAAAGCAAAAGAAATCATAAAAGAAAAAGAACAAATAATCGCTTCTGAAAAAGACAGCGAGATTTTCTTTAATGCGATAACAAAAGTGAATAAACCAAACCAAAATTTGGTGAGTGCATTAGATGATTACAATGCTTTTATATCAAAAGGAAAATAACAATGATAGAACTGTTAGGGAAAAAGCATAATAAATCGGATTTCGACTGCGGAAAAGAACTTTTAAACAGTTATATTCAAAATCAGGCAGGACAGGACGTTAAACGGAAACTTTCTGCCTGTTTTATTTTGACAGATGATACCAACGAAATTCAAGGATATTATACGTTATCAAACAACAGTATTCCATTGAACAGCTTTCCCGAAAATATCCGGAAAAAATTACCAAAATCATACACTTCTATTCCAGCAACGCTTCTCGGAAGATTAGCCATTGACATAAAATATCAAGGAAAAGGCATTGGGAAAATTCTACTCATAGACGCGTTGAAGAGGAGTTATGAAATTTCAAAAGAAATCGGCTCTTTCGCGGTTGTGGTCGATCCGATTGATGAAGATGCCGAAAAGTTTTATGAAAAATATGGTTTTATAAAACTGCCCGATAGCGGGAAAATGTTAATTGCAACTAAAACGCTGAAAGAATTATTTGAATGAACAGATTATTACCGGGTATAAGCAGTCATTGTATTGCGACTGTGCGGATCCTGAATAATTGAAAAGAAATCATTTCTGATAAATCATGAAATGAAAAAGGAATGAAGCATATGGAAGCATACGTAAACATCCACTTCATCAGGGTGAAAACATGATAGCGCGATATCAACCCTTTAAAAATTGTCAGATAGCAGGCAAAACTAATCTGGACGAATAAGCACAAAACATCACCCCAGATATTTCCGGAAATTCCGGAATTATTGTAGTTACTTAAAATAAGAATCAGTGCGCCAATTAGCTCCTATCATAACACCGAGGATCTTCATTGGTATCATCAAAAACAGGACTCCCAATATCAACGTGATGATCGGTAAGGATGTAGTAATTATCGTCGCATCTATCGGTGATGTAAGGGATCTTTTTCCCCTTTTCCCTATTATAGCAAATGCATTCAATTTGTCGACAATTAAGTGGTTATAACTGTTTTACATATTTCCAGTAAATGTGCAGCGTAACTGTGACGTAATCCGATCGTCTTCGTAATAATTCGAAATAGACAACAAATATTATCTCTCAATAATCTGTCTTACATATAAATATCATTTATTTTAATTCTTGTTATAATAAGTATTTTTTTAATACTATTGCGTATATTTGTGCGTTGGAGGCAAGCGGACTACGCCGACAAAGACCTAAGACGACAGAGTGGCGGCAAGATAATAACCTAAAAATCAATGATTATGGCACATTACAATAATTTAAACAGCCTAATGGAGACTAAAAGCCATTTCAAAAGCAGGGTAATTTTTATCATTTTATTATGCATCACATTTTTTGTTAGTTGTCAAAAAGAGAATTACCCAATGGAAGAAATAACGGGTAAATGGCAATTAGTGAAAGGGCGTGATATGACAGGTGGCGTTTATTCTGTAAATGTCGAAAACCAACAAATAGAAGAATATACGAAAGACAATCTGAGAATACTTTATGATTATCTTGAAAATGAAATTGCCAGATGTAATTTTCGGGTAACAAAATCAGTCATCACAATTTATGGAGAGAATATTGATGGAACCCAATGGGATAACAGGTATGAATATTGGTTCTCAAATGACACACTGAAAATTCGTCACAGCGGTGGTTTTGAATTCTATGATGAATTTTTTATTCGCATCAAATAAAACAATGGAAAACACCCTACAAAAGCTACTTATTACGACATGTTCGACAAATTACAGATTGACTCGGCTTGACGAACTTGTATCAACTAACAAAGAGCCTTCCTGCAACAACAGTTTGGCGGCATGCCTGCTGCAGCCGGTCTCCTGACACATCCTACGGATATGTCGGCACGACCGCCAAGTTATACCCCGTTAGGCACAAGCGGTAGACGGCACGCAGGGTTATTCCGGCAGACTTTGAATTGGCTTAATTTGACAGTTTTGTGCTTCGATTAGCAGTACAATAGGGATATAAACTAAATTTTTATTTTTAATGTCCAGAAACAAATTTAATTTGAGGAATGTGGTTACGATGATAATCTGCCTCGCAGGAATGACTTTTTTTTCGGGTTGCGATTCCCCCAAAAACAAATTGGTGAAAATATCGTTTGAAGGCAAAAAATACGATAATTTGTATCTGTCAGCAGACACAGGAGACAGTGAAAGATTGAAAATCGATGGAACTTCAACAGACGGTCATAATTGGACTTTTGTAATTCCTGATTCAATTTCCGAGATTACCAGATATTATGCGATTAGACATAAAAATGATAGTCTCATAAATGAAAATGAAAGCAACGTACATATGATTGATTTTCGGACAATTATAGAAAACGATACTTTAAGAGGTGGTTATTTTAATTTTGACGAAAATAAAAATTCAATTGAGTTAAAAGGTAAATTCGACACTACTGCATTGTTTGAAAACACATTTTATGTAGCAGAATTAGATTCTACTTTTGTAATTCAAACGATTGTAACGGATTATTTCTTGATGGAATTGCCTGAAAATAGATATTTAAGAGAATTTATGCAAACCCCAATGTTTAGTTTTTTCTATGACAGAAAAAATCCCAACAAACCTTACGAGGAATTTTTAGTAGAATATGCAGATAAAATAAAGAAAAATCCTAACTCTCTTTATTACATTTCATTTTTTTCCACTACACCAAATTTCTACAAATCAAAAGAAGATTATAGGAATCTTTTTAATCTTTTTTCGTCGGAAATGCAAAATTCCAGATGGGGAACAATGGCAAAAATGAATTTTGCAACTGTTAAATTAGATGGAATCAATGATATTCTTCTGCCAAATCCTTTGACAAAAGAAACCGAAAAAATTATTTTAGAGCCTACAAAATACACCTTGCTTTGTTTTTCTGCCTCGTGGTGTGGTCCTTGCCACAAAAAAATACCATTGATGAAAGAAATTTATGAAAAGACAAAAGAAAATTTGAATTTGGTTTATCTTACCACAGACGAAAGTACCACCATTGATGATTGGAATACATTAATGGAAAAAGAAAATATTAAATGGCGGAGTTTGTGGCTCACAGACAAGAAACTGAAAAGCGATTGGCAAATTTCTGCAATACCTGATTTTATTTTGGTTTACCCTGACAGAAACGCAAAAAAGATATTGTTAAATGAGGAAAAAGACATTCAAGAGTTATATTCATTGTTGAATAAATGAAAAATCAAAATCAGTCGACCTTGAACCGTATTGATAACGATATACCATTTTCATCGACTACGGTAAGGGTATGTTCACCCGGATCGGGAGAGAGCTCCATTTGGTGAATATTGGATGTTTCTCCCAGATAATCTGTACCGAGATGCCAGAAAACACGCGTGGAGGTATTCCGGTGCGCCAGCTCGAAAACGGCTTTCCCCCGTGAACCATCCAATTGTTTGGTTATCCTGAGTATCGCTCCCGGATAGGGATAGATAAACTGCATCACCGCGTCGGAGATATTTCCGGAAGCACATTCGGGAGAGAAAGGGGGGAGTGAACGGTAACCCGGATGCTGCTGTTTGTAGTACCATTCCCACGACGGCGGCAATTGGAACCATGAAACGGACCGGATACCCCTGTCACCCGCACATTGTTCATATACCCGGTACTGTCCGTCTTCAGACAGGTGGATTCGCCTGTGATAACTGCAGACCGCTCCCTGCAACCCTTTTGCAGGAACAAGCAGGGTGTCGATGGAGTTTTCGGGACAATACATCCCCTTCAACTGGCCGCTCTCACGGCATACAGCCACTTCGGCCAGTTCTCCGTAAGGCGTTTCGAACCACCTGGTAGCAGGTAAAATATTAAACAGGTCGAACATCACCTGCGCCGACGTTCGTGCGCCTGTAAGCCCCGGACGACCTTCTCCACTTGCATTGCCCGTCCATACGGCGACAAGGTATTTGGGTGTAACGCCGACCGCCCAGGCATCCCGGAATCCGTAACTGGTACCTGTTTTCCATGCTACCCTCCGGAGAGATGGTACAAAATCCCAGTTCAACTCTTCCGGCCGATTCACATTGGTCAGCGCCTGTAACGTAAGCCATGCGGCACCGGCATTGAATAAAGGTGACTCATCCTGATTACGTTCTCCGAATTGATAATCATCACGCAACAGCCTGAAATTCTCCCACTCATAGTATGTCCCGTCACGGTTATAATCCGTCACGGTATGTGCCATCCGGGCATAGGCGTTGGCAATATCCCATAACGTACCCTCCGTACCGCCCAAGATCAGGGAGAGGCCATAATGGTCGGCAGGCCGGTTGAGGGTGGTCAGTCCCGATTTCTTCAAGAGATCGTAGAATTTCGGTACGCCGTACTTCCTTAATGAAACCACTGAAGGGACATTCAACGAACGCGCCAGTGCCTCATCCGCATGTACCGCACCGTCGTACCCCAGACTGAAATTCTTAGGTGCAAATCCGTTTATATTGATGGGAACATCGGGAAGCAGTTCTGTGGGCAGCAGTACACCCTCCTGCAACATGGCGCAATAGAGAAACGGTTTCAATATGCTACCCGTACTTCGGGGCGATTGAATAATATCTACCTGGCTGCCATAGGCATTGGTTCTGAATCCCACGTTACCGTTATAAGAAAGTATTTCATTCGTTTCCAGGTCGACAATCAACGCGGCAAGGTTAAAGATACCGTTTTGCGAAAATTCGGTATTCCAACGATCCAGTATCTCCTCAGCACGCATTTGCAGGTGTTTATCGACCGTGGATTGGATATGGTTTCCGGGATTTCGTAAAAAGGCCTGCGTCACCAAATGAGGTGCGATCTGCGGCAGAGGATGCGGGTGATCGGGTAATGGTTCTGACACGGCCAGTTCATAATCTGTCTGGTCAATGGTATTGTCATCGAGCAATTGACGCAAGAGACGGTTTCGCTTCTTCAACAATCCTTCCCGGTCACGACCAAAGTGCATCATCGCGGGTGAATTGGGTAATACGGCCAGCACAGCCGCCTCTCCCCATGACAGCGACTCTGCGCTATGTCCGAAATATCGCCACGACGCAGCATCAATACCCACCACATTTCCACCCATCGGCGCATGCGAAGCATACAACGCCAGAATCTTCTTTTTTGAGTATGATAATTCAAGCCGGGTAGCGAGGATGATCTCGATGAATTTTTCGAAATAGGTCCGTTTATTCCGGCGCATCAGCCGGACGGTCTGCATGGTGATGGTGCTTCCGCCACTCACTACCCTACCCGCTTCCACGTTCTGTATCATCGCCCTGCCAAGCGCTAAAGGGTTTACGCCCGGATGATAACGAAAATGCCTGTCTTCAAACTGGATAAGGCAGATTTCATATTTACCAGGTACACTGTCTGCCGGCGGAAACCGCCATTGGCCGTCGGAAGCAATGCGTGCCCCCAATAATTCGCCGTTCCGGTCCGACACCAGCGTACTGTATGGCGAAGGGAACAAGGTACCAGGCAGGGAAAATAAGTACCAGACCAACAGGAAAGCAAGTACCAACAGGGCAATTTTTTTCCGTAAATGCAACACGTAAAACCACTGTAGTAGTCTACTCATGCATAGGGATATCCACTCTCCTGTTTTCTTTACAACACCTTTTAGCTTCTCACCCATCTCCCCTCACCCATCTTTTTTCGACGGAATGTATGCAACTAAAGCGAAGACCTTTAGATATTTTACGGGGCACCCATAGCTCGCAATGAGCGTTAAAAAGAGTAGTTGTCTGAGCGAAGCGAGTTCTACTCTTTTAGCGCATGCGAGCTAATATGGGTCGCAAAGCATCTTCAGTCGCAAGATTTAGTTGCAATCATACGATTTATTTCATTATTCCACAACCTTTACCCACATTCCCTTGTTTCTGGCTTCCTCCTGCGGTGCATACATTGCCTGGCACGATACCGGCGGCAGATAATAATTACCCCGGTATGCTGCCTGCAAACGCACGCGGAATGTTTTCGTTTGTCCTGCACCAAGGTTGAAATAGGTCAGTACACGGTCGTCCCGAATATCGCGGTAGTTATATCCTCCGTCGGGAGCGGACGCATCCGCTTCGAGCATCCGCTCATTGAAAATCTCCCAACCTGACGCGAATACCTGTGTCAGCGCCAGATCGGTAAAGGCCTGTTCGGCGCTGTTCTGGACGGTTACCACTGCCGTAAATTCCGTTCCCTGCGGGAGTGATTCCACGTTCAGCGGGTTGCCGTTCAGATCGACATACCTTACTGACATCCTAAACCGCCCTTGTGTCAGTTCCTGGTCCGTACCGACCTGTGGAATTGTCCTGGCCGAAAGGCGTGCATAGAGCTTACCTTCTCCCTTATTGGTAAGATTTACCAAAAGACTCTTGTCCGGCTTTATGTCTACCTGATAAATCGCTTTCGGCGTATTCACATTCTCCATATTTTTGCTATTCAATGTCCAGTCGACATCGATATTTCCCGAACCGACTTGCCCGGCAAGTTTCGCCATTGCCACCAGTCCGAATGCGGCGGTTTGGGTAGTGACATAACCGGACGACAATGATTGTGCCACTGACGGTGCCAGTAACATCGCTTTTTCCACATTATCGAGCAACAGGTATGTTTCCAGTATCATCGCCCTGTCCCGCGCCGATGTTCCATAGGTATCGTTATTGAAATTATAGTCTTCCACCTCATCCGGCAGGTTAAAGACAAGCGAATTAGCGACATCCTTTCTTCCTGCCAGGGCATAAGCAGCAGCCAACCGCCAGCGTGCCTGCAGCGACAAACCGGACAGTTCCCGCATTCGGTTCATGGCTCCGAGTTCCGTACTTCCGTTCAGCGCCAGGGTGTAGAGGCGATACGCCTGTTGCAATTCGATCATCGAAACGGAGTAATAAGTCCAGTTAGGATTAGTAGGCAGCCAGTTCTGGGCAAGTCTCCTCTGGAACTGTGTCCATCGGGACAACACGGTTTCCGGCACCTCATACCCTTTGTTTTTCGCCTCAACCAGAAAATGCCCCGCGTAGGTGGTCGCCCATTCCGATGAGTAATTATCTCCATACCAGTACATAAAACCGCCATCGGCCAATTGCCGGGATGAAAGCATCCGGATCACCTCATTCACTTTCGCAGTTATCTGCTTCTTTTCATCTTCTTTCAATACCGTGAATTCCTCAATATAGAGCAACGGGAAAGCCTGCGAAGTGATCTGTTCGGTACATCCGTGCGGGTACTCGAGCAGGTAATTCATATTCTGACTGAAGTTCACACTCGGCAGACGCGAGAGTTCGAGGGTAGCCCAATCATCAGGCTCCACACTCTCGGTCTGAATATCAAGCGTTACCGATTCACCCGGTTCGATGAGCTTTGCCTGTGTGAGTACTATAGGCGGATTCGGATTACGGACTGCGATATCGATGGTCTCCGTGAATGACATACCGTTACCCGTGGCTTTAATTTCCACTTGTTCTGCTCCGTTTTCCTTACCGGATGCAAGTCTGAAGAAAACGATTTTGTCGCCCGGCTTGTCAAACGACAAACTCTTGGTTGTCCCATCGGTTGGTTTGAGCAATCCTTTTGTCTGAATGGTAACCTGTATATTTTTCACGCTATTCCCCATAGCAAAAACATTGACCGGAAGCCATACTTCTTCGTCCGGTCCCAAGATGCGCGGAAGCGTGGAAAGTGTCATCAGGTCATTTTTCACTGCGACGGTTTTCTCGGCGTTGCCATAGGCACCGTCTCCACCGGCCACTACCATCACACGTACCGACCCGATATACTGCGGAAGCCGGATCGTATGCGATTTTATCTCACCACCTTTCAACTCGAACGGTCCGATGAACTTCACAACAGGTTTGAAGCGGTTCACGTTGTCGCGTGATGGGTTCAACGCTTCATCACCGCCAATACTCAGCAACGGCCCCATCATACCGGTGTTTGCTCCCAATACGCGGTCGAACAGGTCCCACGTGCGTACGCCAAGGGCTTCACGGGCATAAAACTCGCTCCACGCATTGGGCGTCTTGAATGCAGTCAGATCGAGTAACCCTTCATCCACAATAGCAAGCGTATAGGTCATCGGTTTTTTTGTTTTTTCCGATACCGAGATGGTGAACTCTTTTTCAGGTTGAAGTGTATCCGGCATCCGGATAACCGGTTCGAGAGTACTGTTCCTGTTCTCCACACCCACATTCACCACACCATACATCCGGATAGGCAGGTCGTTCACGGTCTGCGCGTGCGGTTGCAGCATGGTAGCGAATACATAGAAGTTGGGTGCCATATTCTCAGTAACCTCTATCACATATTTGGTATCTTCCTCACCGGAAGTTTTCACCCATTCCCGATGAAGGATTCCCGATCCGTTTTCGATGCTGATGAGCACGCGGCCTTCCGAACTTTTCGGGATGATAACCGTTGCCTTCTCACCGGTTTCATACGACGGTTTGTCGGTGGAGAATGCCAGCATGGTCAGCCCTTCCGGGTCGCTCTTGGCCGAGCGTCCACGCCACAACGGCCAATCGACATAAAAGACCGTTCCGGTAGCATGCTTGCCCTCTTTATCTTTCACCAGAAGGAGGTAGCGTCCCCAATCGGGATAATTCACCTGAAAATCGATTTTACCCTTTCCGTTGGTGAGTGTTACTTCTCCGTTTGTCACAATGTTGGCGGCAGTATTGTTCACATAAGACCCCAGATCTTCCTGCGTACTGTTCCACCACCAGCTCCAGCTGAGCTTATAAACGGTGTATTCCACATTTCCCGAAACGGACTTGCCGTAAGCATCTACCGCAACCACATCGAACGGGATCGGGCTGTCGGTCTCCAGGAACTCGCCGGGGCGCAAGGCAGGTGCTTTTACCCCTACATAGGTTTTATAAGGCGAATAAAAGACCGTCTGGGCATAAAAACTCATATCCCCCCCGGTTTCGTACACACGTGAAAGAATATTCCCGCGCAACATCCCCGGTGCATTTTCAGCCACAGGCACTTTGGCATTGACTCCCGCCACACCGGAAGCATTGAGTACCCCCTCGAATATTTTCGTCTTACTTGTTTCGAATTTTACTATCGGATTATTGAATGAATAGCCGACATATCCTTTGAACGGGTTATCAGATACATAGAGCGTCAGGTCTACATCTGCTTTCAGGTTCGAAGCAGGTGCGCCGTGCAGCCATTGCGATGTAAGCGTACCCGAGATAACGCCATTTGACGCATCAATAATGGAGTCGGTATCCAAACGCACCCTTAACCGGTTAGGTTTGATGGTTTCTATGCGAAGCGACTTATGGAAGGTAGTACCGCCCACTTTTACCTGTCCCTGCCAGACACCGGTCTCTGCCGCCGGATCTGTAGGCACGGTGAAAGTGTAGAACCCGTTCAGACCGTCGCTCTTCACTTGCCTTTGGTAAAATTGCCCCCGGGGCGTATAGACCTCAAGGGTCACGGGGTGTCCTTCCGGTAGTTTTTTCTCTCTGTCTTCAAGGATAAAAGATACGAAAATGGTATCACCGGGACGCCACACGCCGCGCTCGGTATAAACATATCCTTTCAATCCTTTTTGTATCTCTTTTCCGCTTACATCGAACCGGCTGAGTGATAACGACGCCTGATCCGCCACTTCCAGATAGCCGATATCATCACCTTTGGCTGCCGTTACGACAAACGGACGACCTTTCTTATAGTCGATCTCTACGAATCCATTGTGGTCGGTCTCGCCCGAACCCATGACCTGCATCTGATAGTTGTATATAGTCACTTCGGCTCCGGAGAGAGGATCGGTGGAGAGTATATCAGTTACAACCACACTCATGATATGCCCCTGCCCTGCTTTGGCAATGATACCCACGTTCGACGCCATGACCATTGTTTGGATCCTGCGCTCCTGAAGCATATAATAGGTCGGCTTACAAGGATCATCCCGTTCTTCCCATTTATATCCGCTCCAGTCGATCGGCTCATAATAATAAGGGTATGGTTCATCCCACACCGCTTCATCCTCTTCGGATAGCTGGTCATCGGAAAAACGTTTCATGATCGCTTCATCGGGAGATTGCGGCCTTATCCCTTCGCAGGGATAGAGCGAATAATCGGATCGCATGGAGAGCTGTACCATATAGAGAGCACCGGGATCTTTCTCAATCATTTGGGAAAGATCGATGGTGAAATTGTTCCATTTTGAAAGATCCAATTGTTTATCCCTGTCCAGACGGATGCGTTTCTTCATCACCAACCGTCCGAAACGACGCAACTCACTACCCGACTGGTTGTTGTTCAGTGAAGAGGACTGCAGGTAATAAAGGAGATTGTTACGGTATATTTTCACCACCTGCACATCTACCGCCCAAAGGTTTACAGCGCTGAACGGCAATAATAGCTGTTCTGCATCGGGCAGGATATTTCCACTCTTTTCGAATTTTATCTGCGGTTTATCATCGTCCACTTGCAATTGATAAAGATAACTCTTGTCAAGGGTCAGTCCGGAGTTATTCTGGATACCCTGATGGATTTGCAGGTTCATTTGACCTTTCGGCAGGGTTTCGGGATATATCCTGATCACATTCTTGTCGATACGGTAAGTGAAATTCTTCACACCGGAGGGTATAATCAATCCTTCCAGATCCTGCGTCTGTGAAACCGGATCACTGAAAGTCAGCCGGATATGAGGATCGGAGGCCTGCACCATACGCACATCCGTCACTTCAAGATGTTCCTTTGAAAACGCGGGAATATCGATCGTATGTTCGAGTTTCTTTTTTGAATTAATTGCTTTCCCGTCAATGATCAGTATATATTGTCCGGGTTTATCGTTCCGCTGCAGGCTGTCTATCAAAACGCGAAACGATGAGACGCCGGCAGGCATTACACGGACTTTCGGATGTCGTGTCCCTTTCACATTGAACATTTTGGCTACATCGTCCGCCGAAACGGGATTGGACAGATTCATCGTCACCTCCACCGTGTTCCAGGTCAGATCGGAAACGCTCATCGGTGAAAATGGAAGTATATCGGCAGTAAAACTCTGTTCATTCACACGGATAGAGAAGTTGAATTGCCGGAATTTTTCCTCCACATCCAGCACTTTTCCCAAATGGAAAGTGATGTTGTATTCCTTGCCCGGTTCCAACCCGCCCGCATCGGGCATAAAGCGGATGGTGTTCCCATTCACCCAGAAGGTCTGTCCTTTCAATGAGGGGGAGAATGAAAACAGTTTCTCTTTTACCTCCGCATTCAATTCCACGGCAGGGATTTCCTGCACAAGTTCTATCTGGATAAATGCATCGGAAGAGACGTTTCCATAGGTAAATGCCGAGATATAGCGGGCAAATTCGGGGTCAATCCCCTTGGTGCTTTTTGTGGTACATCCGGCTGACCATAAAAGAATAGCCGTAAATAAAGCAGAAAAAAAAGGGAGAGATGTTCGTTTCATATGATTAAAATTTAAATACAAAAGCCTAAAATCAGGACTTATCTGATTAGTCAGTTTACTGATATACTGATTAACAGAATCATTATTTAAAACTCCAGATAGGGTTCAAGGCGGAGGATATCTTCGGAAATAAACTCATCGAGGATGGAGAGTTCCCGGATGGAAGTAATATCACCTTTTTTGCGACGAAGTCCCATAATTGCCTGAACCTGTTTGTAATTCAGGTAGGGATGACGCAATAATTCCTTGAAGTCCGATTGATTAACCTGGATCCTGCGGAAATTGCCATCAGGTTCAATATAAACAGCTATACGGGAGAAAAGTTCCTGATCAATACCATATACTTCCAATAGTTGCTCAACATATACAAATCCTCCCAGCAAGTCGCGGTACTTCACAATACGGGAGGCATACACACTACCGATACCGGGCACTTTCTTCCATTCGGACGTATCGGCTTTGTTCAGGGATATAGTTTCTCCTTCGGAGAGTTTCTCTATGGACGGATAAGCAGCACGGAAGGATGAGATATCACTGCTTTGAGAGGAATACCCTTCTGTAGCATTCCTCTCACCTTGACGAGAGATACTCTTATTTGCAGAGCCATCCTTGTCTAACGAACGCTCTGCAGCACTTTTCCGCTCCATTGGGGCCCCTCTCTCGTTTGGAACAGTAACGGCGGAAGGTTCCCTTATCTTTGATGTATGCCGAAATTCTTCAAATTCCCGAACCAGCGAATCATTCTGCATCAGAATAACATCCGACGAGTTCCTGTAGCTGAGAAGTGCATTCAAAATAAGGGTTAACACAATAAGAACAAGCAACAGAATTACCGCCGTCTTTGAACTTCTTTGAAAATATAGAAAATCTTTCCAGCGCATGTCTTTTAGATTTTATTCTCCCCGGTCATTTTTCCTTCTTTCCACCGACCCGTAGATCGTCACACTACCCGTACTCATTCATTGGCATATTATTCTCATTGGCACATTAACTTGCCTTAAAGTTAGAAATTATATTGTTTTCTTTTTGATAAATAGTCATAAATTGTATCTTTGGTGAATCTTTGTCCGCTAATATATCCGTCTAATCAAAGATTTCCGCAAGATATGGTATTGAATTACATTTGGATTGCATTTTTTTTGATCGCTTTCGTAGTGGCTTTGGTAAAGCTCATCTTCTTTGGAGATGTAAACGTCTTTACCGAGATCATGAATTCCACCTATGAGTCTGCCAGAACCGGGTTCGAAATTTCTTTGGGATTGACGGGGGTGCTGTCGCTCTGGCTGGGCGTGATGAAGATAGGTGAACGGGGAGGGATGGTAGAACTCTTTTCTAGAGCTGTCGCTCCTCTTTTTTCCCGGCTTTTTCCCGGTATACCCAAGAATCATCCTGCTTCGGGCTCCATCCTGATGAACCTCTCTGCCAATATGCTGGGACTTGACAATGCAGCGACACCGTTCGGGTTGAAAGCGATGCAGGAACTGCAGGAGATTAACCTGAGAAAAGAGGAAGCTTCCAATCCCATGATCATGTTCCTGATCCTGAATGCATCGGGTTTGACATTGATTCCCGTCACTATTATGGTTTATCGTGCACAGTTGGGTGCTGCCAACCCTGCCGATGTATTTATCCCTATTATGATCGCAACCTTTTCCTCTACCGTAATCGGCATGATTGCCGTCTGTCTGAAACAGCGTATCAATATCTTCAACAAGGCGATCATGGGTTTTGTATTGAGCATAGCAGTACTTATCATCGGCACAATAATTCTCTTCCGGTCGATGTCGCAGGAACAGATCAATATTGTCTCCGGACTTGCCGCAAATATCTTTCTCTTCACTATTATCGTACTTTTCATTGTAAAGGCATTACGCCGCCGGATCAATATCTTCGATGCGTTTATCGACGGAGCAAAAGAGGGCTTTAAGACTGCTGTCACCATTATTCCTTTCCTTATCGCCATACTGGTAGGGATTGGGGTCTTCCGTGCTTCAGGAGCGATGGACTTCCTGATGGAAGGGCTGCGGGATCTGGTAGCCCTGACAGGTCTCGATACCCGCTGGGTGGATGGTATGCCCACCGCATTGATGAAACCGCTGAGCGGTAGCGGTGCCAGGGGAATGATGATCGACGCCATGCAGACCTTCGGAGCCGACTCGTTCGCCGGCAGATTATCCTCCGTACTTCAGGGGGCTACCGACACCACCTTCTATATCGTGGCTGTTTATTATGGTGCGGTGAACATCAAAAATTCCCGCTATACCGTTCCCTATGCGCTTTTGGCCGATTTGGCAGGTATTATTGCCGCCATTTTCGTGGCCTACCTCTTTTTCGGATAATAAATACAGGATTCTCCAAGCAAATAAATGTTAATAAAATGGCAATTACTTTCGACGCTGAAAACATAGATTTCCCAAAGATCAAAAAACGGGAGACTGCCAACTGGATAAAAACCGTCGTAAAAAATTACGGAAAACAGACCGGTGATATTTCCTATCTTTTTTGTACCGATGAAAAAATTCTGGAAGTTAACCGGCAATACCTGCAACATGATTTTTATACCGACATCATCACATTTGATTATTCCGAAGGCGAACGTATTTCGGGAGATATCTTTATCAGCATCGATACGGTACTATCCAACTCAATTCAATATGATACCGATTTTGAAGAGGAGTTATACCGTGTCATTATCCATGGCGTGCTCCACTTATGCGGTATCGACGATAAATCGGAAGCCGAAAGCAAACAGATGAAAGAGGCCGAAGAAAGAGCCCTCAGCCTGAGAAAAGAAAGCGGGAATTAATTCTGTAATTCCCGCCATATAAAGAGCCTTGGAAAAAACAAATCGTTAAAAAGAGAAATCAATAGCGGCTGAAAGACCTACTCTGCCGATCCTTCTGGAGAGATCCTCACCATGTGGTCCATTCTTCAAATTGGGATCGCTTATTCTGGAAAAGGGTGCATAAATACCACTGGTCTGGACAGTTATTCCTGCAAAAGGGAGAAGTTGGTAACGGATAGCTCCGGACAAAGTAAAACCTGCAGCAACTCCTTTATATGCACCACCCATTTTTCTATCCTCGGGTAATTGACTTCGATCAACGATCAAATCAGGAGAATCAATAATATAAGTAATTATCTTTTCTATTCCTGTCAATTCATTATAAAACATCACTACTCCGGCATTAGCCATGATCATCCATTTCGTTTCACCCAAAGGCCATCTTCCATAAATGGCGGGACCAAACATATGCGATTCCTCTTTAAAGGCTAATGACTTGTATTCATACACAGGATAATCATAGGAGTGTTCTGTATATTCCAGATAAGATTCTTTATTGTATTTGGATGTATAGAAAGCATACTTTATCCCAACTCCATAATTCTTTGAGAAAAACCAAGCACCATCAAAACCGGGAGAAAATCCCCTTTTGGTTGGAGGAACGATAAGTTCATTCGATAATTCAGTACTTGAAGATCCTAAGTTGAAGTTCATACCAGCATTCAACGACAAATAAAATTTTTGGTATTGCTGTCCACTGTTATCAGATTGTCCATATACAGAAAAGGTAAAAAGTATGCAAAATGCAGCCAAGAAAAGTTGTTTCAGATTCATTATCGCAAGTTTTAGAAATTTTTTATATAAAATATATGTCGATCGCAGAATTAACAATCGAGGAGTAAAGGCGACTCAAAACGACTAATGTAATTGAACAATTGATATTTTGGGTGCAAATATATAAAGATTCCGATAAACAAACGAAGGAACTTGAAGAATCATTCTCTCTGTAAACATCTGAATTAAAAGGGATTTTATACCTCTTTCCGGTAATTAACATTACTATAACAGGTAACTTTTTCTTTTTTAGTATCTTTGCTATCTCAAATCAAAAAAAAATGACTTTCAATTACGACATCATAGTGGTAGGGGCAGGCCATGCCGGATGCGAAGCGGCTGTAGCCGCTGCCAATCTGGGATCCAAGACACTCCTGATCACGATGGACATGAACAAGGTTGCCCAGATGAGTTGCAATCCCGCCGTAGGTGGTATTGCCAAGGGACAGATTGTGCGTGAAATTGATGCATTGGGTGGGCAGACGGGAATTGTGAGCGACAAGACTGCTATCCAGTTCCGCATGTTGAACCGTTCAAAAGGCCCTGCCATGTGGAGCCCCCGTGTACAAAGTGACCGGATGAAATTTATCGAAACATGGCGCACAATTATAGAAAACACACCTAACCTGGATATGTGGCAGGATATGGTGACCGGACTTCTTTGTAAAGACTCTACTATTTCCGGAGTAAAAACCGGCATGGGGGTAGAGTTTTTCAGCAAAGCAGTAATCCTTACAAACGGCACTTTTTTAAATGGACTGATCCATATTGGCAAGGTACAGATCGGTGGAGGACGTGTTTCCGAACCGGCCTCCTACGGGATGACAGAGCAATTGCGTGACCTGGGATTCTCCACTGACCGGATGAAAACAGGGACTCCAGTACGTATTGACGGGAGAACGGTTGATTTTTCCCTGCTGGAAGAACAGAAAGGAGATGAAGATTTTCACAAATTCTCCTATCTTCCGGATGTACAACGGACACTCAAACAAAGAAGCTGCTGGATAGCTTATACCTCTGAGGAGGTACATGAAGCCTTACGTGATGGCTTAAGTGATTCACCACTCTACAACGGACAGATCCAAAGCATAGGGCCTCGCTATTGCCCCAGCATAGAGACCAAAATCGTCACTTTTTCCGAGAAGACGAGCCATCAACTGTTTTTGGAACCTGAAGGAGAAACAACCCATGAGTGTTATCTTAACGGCTTCTCCTCTTCCCTACCCTTGCAGACACAATTGAGCGCCTTGCAACGGATACCGGCCTTCCGGAATGCACATATTTTCCGTCCCGGTTATGCCATAGAATATGATTTCTTCGACCCCCGGCAATTGCATCCGACACTGGAAACAAAGTTGGTAAAAAACCTCTTTTTTGCAGGACAAATCAACGGCACTACGGGTTATGAAGAGGCGGCAGGACAAGGGTTGATAGCAGGCATCAACGCCCATATCAACTGTCATGGAGGAGATCCTTTTGTATTACGCAGAGACGAAGCATACATAGGGGTATTGATCGACGACCTGATCACGAAGGGTGTTGACGAGCCCTATAGGATGTTCACCTCCCGTGCTGAATACCGTATTCTTCTCCGTCAGGACAATGCAGACGAAAGACTCACAAAAAAGAGTTATGAGTTAGGGTTGGCGACTCAAGAGAGACTCCGGCTACTCAACCGAAAAGAAGAAAAAGTTGCACAAATCATCAATTTCGCACACAATTTCTCCATCAAGGCAGATCGTATCAACCCATTCCTCGAACACATCGGAACAGCACCTTTGAAGCACGGCGTGAAGCTACATGACCTGTTAACAAGGCCACACATCGACCTGACGCTAATGGCGCAAGAGGTGGCTCCGCTCAAAGAGCTATTAGAGACTATCGACGAACGGGAAGAGGAGATCATTGAGTCGGCCGACATAGAGATAAAATATAACGGTTATATCAAGCGTGAACGGATGATGGCAGATAAAATAACACGTTTAGAAGATATCCGCATCAAGGACAAATTCAACTACAACGAAATACAATCGCTCTCGACAGAAGCAAGACAAAAACTGACCAGAATTAACCCGGAGACGATCGCCCAGGCGAGCAGAATTCCGGGTGTTTCACCCAATGACATATCCGTTTTGCTTGTCTTATTAGGACGTTAAAACAGAAATGTTTCACGTGGAACATTCAAAAAAGATAAATTATATAACAACGTTTCGTTAAGCTAAATGAGCATAGTATAAACTCGCTTATATTATACCATCGCGGGGACTATTTCGACAAGAGAGCATAAGCAAAACAAATTTTGCTTATGTCGAACGTAGAAATAGCCTGTAAAGAATTGAAAATCGAGGAGCGAAGGCGACTCAAATAGACTAATTTTAATAAATAAAAAATGAGCATCGAAACACTTACTTCCGCTGTCAGGAGCATCCCTGACTTCCCTATTCCGGGGATTGAATTCTACGACATCACGACCCTGTTCCAATCAGCATCTCACTTGAAAGAACTTTCGGATATCCTATATGACAGATATAAGGACAAGGGTATTACCAAAGTGGTGGGGATCGAATCCAGGGGTTTTTTTATGGGGCCGGCTACCGCGATCCGGTTAGGTGTAGGATTTGTGCCTATCCGCAAACCCGGGAAACTCCCCTATAAAGTAATAGAAGAAACTTACACGAAAGAATATGGGGAAGACACCATCCAGATCCACCAGGATGCATTGACGAATGAGGACGTGGTGTTGCTTCACGACGACCTGCTGGCTACCGGAGGAACGATGGTGGCTGCGTATAATCTTGTAAAGAAATTGGGTGTAAAGAAGATTTATATCAACTTTCTTATAGAACTGGAAGAGCTAAAAGGGATTGATCATTTCCCGAAAGATGTCGAAGTAAATTCGGTAATCAAATTTTAAGGGGGAGAGAATATCCCTGATAGTATCGGCAGATAGAATTGCTGGCCGGTCATCAGGGATTTCCACTCCAATTTAGACTAAGGCCCAGCCATGACCGACGAAATTAAAAATACGCTTGCCGTTATCCCTCACCAACCGGGCTGCTATCAGTTCCTTGATGAGAATGACACCGTTATATATGTCGGTAAAGCCAAGGATCTCAAAAAAAGAGTCTCTTCTTACTTTAACAAACACCATGATCATCCGAAAACACGCATTCTTGTAAGAAAGATACGAAAGATAAAATACATTGTCGTCAATTCTGAAGAGGACACCTTCTTACTCGAAAATAACCTGATCAAAAAGTTAAAGCCACGATACAATGTGATGCTTAAGGATGACAAATCCTACCCCTTTATCGTGGTGAAAAATGAATATTTCCCCCGGGTCTATAAAACCCGGAATATAGTGAAAGATGGGTCCAAATATTTCGGCCCCTATACCTCGGTACAATCGGTGAATGCACTGCTGGATATTTTCAGGCGTGTATACAAAATACGTACGTGCCGGCTCAATCTGACTCCTGAAAACATAGCCGCCGGAAAATTCAAGGTATGCCTCGAATATCATATCAAACGATGTGAAGGGCCATGTGAGGCTTTGCAATCACTGGCAGAGTACAATAAAAATATCGAAGAGATCATTGAGATATTGAAGGGGAATGTAGCTATTATCGAAAGACAGATTCATGAAAAGATGCAGACCCTTGCGGGACAACTGCGGTTTGAAGAGGCACACAGGTTAAAGGAAAAATTGCTGCTGATCCAGAATTTCAGAGAGAAATCACAGGTAGTAAGTAACATAAACTATAATCTGGATGTCTTCTCCATTGAAGAGGCTGAAAATTCAGCATACATTAATTACCTACACGTAGTGAATGGCGCTGTGAATCAAGCTTATACGTTCGAATATAAAAAGAAACTCGATGAATCTCCTGAAGAACTGCTTGGAATGGGGATTGTAGAGATGCGGCAACGATTCGGCAGTGACATGAAAGAGGTAATCGTGCCTTTTATTCCCGACCTGAAACTGCCGGACGTAGAGTTCACCATTCCACAAAGGGGAGAAAAACGAAAACTGCTCAACCTGTCAGAAAAGAATGTAAAGCAATATAAGATCGACAAATTGAAAAAAGCAGAGATGCTCAATCCCGAACAACGGGCAACCAGAATCCTGAAGGGAGTACAAAATGATCTCCGGTTAAAAGAAATTCCGTGGCACATCGAGTGCTTCGACAATTCCAATATCCAGGGGACAAATCCGGTGGCAGCCTGTGTTGTTTTCAAAAAAGCAAAACCATCAAAAAAAGATTACCGCCATTACAACGTGAAAACGGTTGTAGGGCCTGATGATTTCGCATCAATGCGCGAGATTATAGAAAGACGCTATTCTCGGCTACTTAACGAAGGCGCTCCCCTGCCTCAACTCATTGTAATTGACGGAGGTAAAGGACAATTGCATGCTGCTGTGGAATCGCTTCAGAAAATCGGACTATACGGAAAAATCGCAATTATAGGTATTGCCAAGCGCCTGGAAGAAATTTATTTCCCTGAAGATCCCATTCCGCTCTATATCGACAAGAGTTCAGAAACGTTAAAACTTATCCAGCAGGCACGGGATGAAGCGCACCGGTTTGGGATCACCTTCCACCGGCAAAAAAGGAGCAAATCTCAAACAACTTCGGAATTGGACCAGGTCAAAGGTATCGGCCCCGAAACAAAAAAGAGATTGTTGATCTATTTCAAAAGTATCAGACGGATTAAAGAGGCAACCAAAGAAGAGCTCATTTCTGTGATCGGAAAAAGTAAAGGCGAGATCATCTGGAAATGGATAACAAGGGAAAATGAGCAATTATGAGATTACTTATTCAACGCGTAAGGGAAGCAGCCGTTCATATCGACGGGCAAAAAATAAGCAGTATTGGCGAAGGGATGCTACTATTGGTAGGAATAGAAGAAGCCGATAATGAAGAGGATATTGGCTTCCTATGTAAAAAGACGGTAAATTTACGTATATTTGACGATGGAAAAGGAGTTATGAACCGGTCGGTGCTTGAAACCGGGGGCGATATATTAGTGGTTTCACAATTTACACTGCATGCCAGCACAAAGAAAGGCAATCGACCTTCTTATCTACGTGCTGCGAAACCGGATATCTCCATCCCTCTTTATGAGCAGTTCTGCTCTACTCTGTCGGAAATGTTATTGAAACCGGTAGCGACCGGGGAGTTCGGGGCCGACATGCAGGTCAGTCTGGTAAATGATGGACCGGTTACGATTTGGATCGATTCAAAAAACAGGGAATAGAAACCGGAAGAAGGAGGAGACCGGGAAACTAGGAAGGCTGGGGAGAAAGTAGGTATAATCACTCCGGACGAATTCCAAAAAGTAACGAGAAACAAAACGAAACAATATGACGATACAGGAAGCCCAACAGCAAGTGGATGAATGGATCAAAACCTATGGTGTCCGCTATTTCAGCGAGCTGACCAATATGGCGATCCTCACTGAGGAGGTCGGTGAATTGGCACGGATCATGGCACGTACGTATGGTGATCAATCTTTCAAAAAATCTGACTTATCGAAAAATATGGCCGATGAAATGGCGGATGTGCTTTGGGTACTCCTTTGCCTGGCCAACCAGACCGGGGTAAACCTGGAAGAGGCATTAATCAAAAACATAAAAAAGAAAACCATGAGAGATGCCGACAGACACCTTAATAACGCAAAATTACAGGATAACAATGATAAATAATTTATTAAATAAAGATAAAAAGACCGATGGAAACAAACAAGTATAGCAAAGCTATCAATACACATCCGTTTATGCTGACGGACGAAGAAGTTACTAAAAAAGTAAACGACCTTCTCGCTGAAAAATATAGTGAAAATAATAATTCCGCAGTCTATAGGAAACTGTATAGTTGTATAGATCTTACATCTCTCAATAGCACCGACTCCAATGAAAGTATCTGGAAATTCGTCGAGAAGGTAAACAGTTTCGACGGCTCTAATCCCGAAATGGATAATGTAGCAGCCATCTGCGTCTATCCCAACTTTGCCCATACGGTGAAAGAGGCATTGACTGCAGATGTGAAAATCGCCTGTGTCGCAGGAGGATTTCCTTCATCCCAGACCTTTAACGAGATCAAGATAGCCGAAACATCGCTCGCTGTAGCAGACGGGGCAGACGAGATAGATGTGGTCATCAACGTAGGAAAATTTTTAGAGGGTGAATATGAAGAGATGTGTGAAGAACTCACCGAAATAAAAGAAGCCTGCCGTCACGCTTCACTGAAAGTAATTCTGGAGACCGGTGCACTACAAAATGTAAAGAATATTCATAATGCAGCCATCCTGGCGCTCTATTCCGGGGCTGACTTCCTGAAGACATCCACCGGAAAAGGATATCCCGGGGCTTCCCCTGAAGCGGCGTACGTAATATGTCAGGCCATCCTCTCCTATCATGCCAAAACAGGGAAGAAAATCGGCCTGAAAATGTCCGGAGGGATTGCTACTACAGAGGATGCCGTGAAATATTATACTATTGTGAAAGAGATACTTGGCGAAGAATGGTGCAACAATACCCTGTTCCGTCTCGGGGCAAGTCGACTGGCCGATGATCTTCTCTCACAAATAGAAGTTAAATGATGTGCTAATGTGCCAATTGAAGCGCAGCGAAAATCCCGGTAAACGGGATGAAAATAATATGGTAATTGGTAATTTTTAATTGGTAATTTTTAACTTATAAATATATGAACATCAAATCTTTTCTCCTGGCAGCTATTGTCTGCTTGTGTAGTCTAAGCACATTGTCAGCGCAGGATCACAGGTCAATTTCACCTCGCCGTACAACCCCCTACTGGCAGGATGTGAACGTAGTACAGGTAAACAAGGAGCATCCGCGTACGCAATTTATGACCTACGAAACCAGATCGGAAGCGCTTAACATCCCTTTCGAGGAAAGTAAATATTATCTTTCTCTTAACGGAACATGGAAATTCTACTTCGTGGATTCCTACAAACAACTGCCCGAACATGTCACCGATTCTACCGTCGTCCTCACCGGATGGAAAGATATCAAGGTACCGGGCAACTGGGAAATGCAAGGTTTCGGTACTGCGATCTATGTGAATCACCCCTACGAATTCGTAGAACGTGATCCGGAAACCCGCTATCCGAAGATGGAGCCGCCTTATCTTCCGGAAGAAAATCCGGTGGGCGTATATCGCCGTGAAATAGATATCCCCGAAGATTGGAACGACCGTGAGATATTTTTGTCCATTGACGGAGCCAAATCGGGAGTTTATGTATATATCAACGGAAAAGAGGTAGGATATAGCGAGGATTCCAAAACAGCTGCCGAATTCAGGATCAATCCTTATGTACATCCCGGCAAAAATTCACTCGTACTGAAAATATTCCGCTGGAGTACGGGCTCCTACCTTGAGGCCCAGGACTTCTGGCGTATCAGCGGTATTGAGCGGGATGTCTTCCTCTGGTCACAACCCAAAACATCGTTACGTGATTTCAGGGTGAAATCGACACTTGATGATAGTTACCGCAATGGTATCTTCGAATTGGAAACGACTGTCAGCAACTACCTGTCCGGCGCTTCCTATGCCGAAGTCTCTTATGAACTGCTCGATCCCGTCGGCAAAGTGGTTGCCTCAGAAACGAAACCGGTGGCAGTCCAAAGCCATGGAGAGAATACCGTCCGCTTCAACGCGCAACTGCTGCCTGATGTGGCTACATGGACTTCTGAGCATCCCCATCTTTACAAACTGCTTATCACCGTGGAGAAAGAAGGGGAAACGTCGGGAGAGGTAGTCCCCTACCCTGTCGGTTTCCGCCGTTTCGAGATCAAACCGGTAAAGACCGGCGATCGAACCGACCGGCTTTTCCTTGTGAACGGGCAACCCATCAAGTTAAAAGGGGTCAACCTGCATGAGACTAACCCCAAAACCGGGCATTATGTGACGGAAGAACTGATGCGAAAAGATATCGAGCTGATGAAACTCCACAATATCAATACCGTCCGTCTCTCCCATTATCCGCAACCACGCCGCTTCTATGAACTGTGCAGCGAATACGGGCTCTATGTATACGATGAAGCCAATATCGAGTCACACGGGCTTTATTACGGTGAACGATCCCTCGCCAAACACCCGGAATGGGAGCAGGCCCATATGGACAGGACCGTAAATATGTTCGAAAGGAACAAAAATCATCCGTCCGTCGCCATCTGGTCGCTTGGCAATGAAGCCGGCAACGGTATCAATTTCTTCCATACCTACAAATTCCTGAAAGACCAGGAGCGTAGCCTGATGGATCGTCCGGTGAACTATGAACGGGCGTTATGGGGCTTTAACTCGGACATGTATGTGCCACAATATCCCAGTGCTGCCTGGCTGGAAGAGATCGGCAAAGCAGGGAGCGACCGGCCGGTGATCCCCTCAGAATATTCACATGCCATGGGTAACTCCAACGGTAATCTTGATATCCAGTGGGAAGCAATCTACAAATACCCGAATCTGCAGGGCGGATACATCTGGGATTGGGTAGATCAGGGTATGGAAGCTTACGACAAAGAAGGAAGGCTCTACTATAAATATGGCGGGGACTATGGTGTAGATATGCCCAGTGACGGAAACTTTCTCTGCAACGGACTGGTAAATCCAGACCGTACCCCCCACCCTGCCCTGGCCGAAGTGAAATATGTCCACCAGAATTTTGCTTTTGAAGCGGTCGATCTGTCAACAGGCGTTTTCCGGATCATTAACCGGCAATATTTCTCCAATACGGATGACTATACTTTCCGCTATACTATCACTGAAAACGGAAAGAACATATCCGAAGGAATGTTGCAAGTCTCCCTGCGACCTCAACAAACAACAGAGGTTTCATTACCTGTCGGTAAGTTACAGCCCAAACCCGGTATGGAATATTTTGTCAACTTTGAAGTGATTCAAAAAGAGGCTGCACCATTAATTCCTGCCGGTTACATCGTAGCCATCGAACAATTCAAACTACCGCTCTCGATACCTAAGCAAGCATATACGGGGAATAGTAACAATCCCCCGCTACAAGTGGATCAATCCGGAAACAGCATCCGTGTAACCTCACCCCGCCTGGAATTTGTATTTGACAAAGCAAGCGGTATGGTTACCTCCTACAAGGTGGAAGGGAATGAGTATTTTGACAAAGGTTTCGGCGTACAGCCCAACTTCTGGCGTGCCCCGAACGATAACGATTACGGAAATGGAAATCCTCACCGCCTGCAGATATGGAAACAATCAAGCAAAAATTTCAATGTCACCGACGTGAAGAGTTATCCTGAAAATAATAAAGTGGTGGTTGAAACCACTTATCTGCTTGCTGCCGGCAATCTTTATACTGTAAAATACAGTATCTATCCTTCCGGGGTTATAAAGGTAGATGTGAAATTCTTCTCTGCCGATATGGAGGAGAGACAGGTTGGTGCTTCCGAAGCGACGCTCACAGCCACTTTCTCACCGGAAGCATCCGCTGCCCGTAAAGCTTCATCCACTCTGAATGTCCCCCGTATAGGCGTGCGATTCCGTATGCCGGTGACGATGAATAACGTATCTTATTTTGGCCGTGGCCCGGGAGAGAATTATATCGACAGGGCTTCCGGATCCAAAGTAGGCCTTTACCAAACCACTGCAGAGGAAAATTATTTCCCTTATGTTCGCCCGCAGGAAAACGGACATCGGACCGATACACGATGGGTAGCCCTCACCAATGGCACCGGCGGATTGATGGTCGTTGCCGACAGTACCATAGGATTCAATGCATTGCGTAACAGCGTAGAGGATTTTGACTCCGAAGAGAACAAGGACAAGCCTTATCAGTGGAACAATTTCAGCAGTGAGGAAATCGCTTCCCGTTCCGATGAAGAGGCAAAGAACAAGCGACCCCGCCAGACGCATATCAATGATATCGTCCCCCAAGACTTCGTGGAGGTATGTATCGATATGAAACAACAAGGCGTTGCGGGATACAATAGTTGGGGAGCCCGCCCCCTTCCCGAATACAGTATTCCTGCCAATCAGGATTACAAATGGGGTTTCACACTGATTCCGGTGAAAAACGAAGCAGGGATCGCAGAGAAATCACCTTTGAAATACTAAAGGGATTTAGTTGCATCAAATCGTTTCAGATCTTATTGCAACGGGCAGAAGGTTGGTTTTCCGGCTTTCTGCCCGTTTTGTTTATGTTTTTCCTTTGTACTCGCTTAACAAAAAAGTTCACTAAAGTTAGACTTTTTCTCGCTATGGCATAGCTCAAACAAGTTTGGCTCTGCTCATTTAGCTTAACGAAAAAGTTCACCAAAGCGAAACAGTTTGACAGGGAGAAAGATTTATCTTTGTAGTTCAATTAACAGCTCAATCATAAAACACACAGCAATGCAAAAAAATTTACTCGTTCTTATTCTGTTATTCAGCAGCATCCTGGCCTATTCCCAACAGACTGCCAAAGGATATGTATATGAAGATACCAATAGAAACGGGAAGAAAGACAGACGTGAAGCCGGCATTCCCAATGTGGCCGTTTCAAACGGAACAGATGTGGTGCTTACTGATAGTAAAGGATTTTATACTCTCCCTGTAAATAACGGCAATACAATCTTCGTGATCAAGCCCGGCGGATACAAAACTCCTGTGGATGAAAATTTTATTCCCCGGTTCTATTACCACCACAAACCGGAGGGTTCACCCGATTCTTTCACCTATAAAGGAATATCGCCAACGGGTAGTCTCCCTAAGTCGATAGATTTTGCGTTTCACAAACAGGATGAGCCGGAGAACTTCACCGCCGTTATTTTCGGTGACCCACAGCCCTACTCCATTCAGGATATGGATTATTTCACGGAAAAAATAGTGAACGATGTGAAGAAGACCGACAAGACGCTTTTCGGGATCAGCTTAGGTGACATCGCAGGCGATAATCTTGATCTGCATCCGGTCTACAAAGAACGGATGCGCCATCTACAACTGCCATGGTACAACGTAATGGGTAATCACGATATGAATTACGACGCTCCTTCCGATGAGTTCTCGGACGAAACGTTCGAAAAGAATTTCGGCAGCGCCAATTACGCCTTCAACTACGGCAAGGCACATTTCATCATCCTTGATAATATCCTCTATCCTGATCCACGTGACGGTAAAGGCTATTGGGGCGGCTACCGCGAAGATCAGCTTATTTTTCTGGAAAACAACCTGAAGCATGTCCCCAAAGACAAACTGGTGGTTTTGTCGCAACACATTCATATGAAAGACAATTCAGGTGGTTCGTACCGGTTGGAAGACCGCCAGCGCCTGTTCGACCTGCTGAAAGATTATGAAAATGTACTGATCATGTCGGCACACACCCATTTACAGGACCAGATCGAATACACCGAAGCAGACGGATGGAAAGGAAAAAAACCTTTGCATGAATATAATGTGGGTACTACTTCGGGCGACTGGTATTCGGGGAAACTGGATGAGAAGGGATTACCCGACGCCACTATGCGTGACGGTACGCCGCAAGGATATGCTTTTCTGAATATCAACGGGAATCAATATGATGTGGATTACAAAGTTGCCGGCAGGGAAAGCGACTATCAAATGAATATCTTTGCTCCGAAAGTAGTCCCACATAAAGGAAGAACCACATCTCAGATCATGGTGAACTTCTTTATGGGCAGTCAAAACGATTTGGTTGAATACAGAATGGATGAAGGGGAATGGCGGAAAATGCACTATGTCTCCGCTCCCGACCTCAACTATCTCACAAAATTACTGGAGTGGGATTTCACCGAAGAACTATTGCCGGGACGACGTCCGTCGAATCCGGTGAACAGCACCCATGTATGGATCGCCCCTGTTCCGACGGATCTGCCGGCAGGCAAGCATACCATCGAAGTACGGGCTACCGACAGATATGGCAAGACTCACTCCGGCAAAAGAACATATTCGATCCTCGAATAATTTTTTCTGCCATACAAAAACCCATCAAAAGAGGTCGTACTACACCTTTGACGCTCTGTGGCAACAAGGTTTGTCAGCTGATAAAGTATACCGAAAAGAGGCTACTCTACCCTGAATGGTCTCTTTTTTACAGCAATATCTCTTTGTGCAAGTACCGGATACTAATCTCAAAAAAACCATTTTCAATTTCAACACCCCTCTAAATGCTGTCATTTTGTCTTTATATTTTACAGTTTTAGACCATTTTTTGACCTTTTACGGCCATTTTGTCATAAATATACTTAAGAACGGGCTAAACTTCTTCCCGGCATGTATTTTGCCCTTTTAATAGTGTAACAAAAGAAAACTAAAAGAAAGGAGTAAAATTATGGCAATTATCAGACGTACAAACAACTGGTTACCGAGTATTTTCAATGACTTTTTCGGTAATGAATGGATGGAAAACAGCAGCAGATCTGTTCCTGCCATCAATATCCAGCAAAATGAAAAAGGATTTACGGTGGAAGTTGCAGCTCCGGGTATGACCAAAGAAGACTGTGTAGTGAGAATAGATGATGACAATAATCTGGTAATCTCTTTTGAGAAGAAGAATGAACAGGAAGAAAAAGATAAAAAGGGAGCTTACCTCAGACGTGAATTTTCTTATACGCAGTTCCAAAGAAGAATGGTACTGCCCCAGAATATAGAAAAGGATAAGATTTCTGCAAAAGTGGAAAACGGAGTTTTGACCGTTGAAATCCCCACTGTGGAAGAAGACAAAGTTTCTACATCCAAGCTGATTGAAATCCAATAAGTAACAGGAAATGAATGGAGAAAGGGAGTGATCCGTAACGGGTTCACTCTCTTTTTTAATGGTCTCGATCATTCAAATAGATCAGAAGAAGACGCAAAAGAGTTTTGATCTGGTCATCGATGGCGAGCTCCGAGATGATCGTTTCGGCCTCATCCAGCAATTCCCGTATCTTTTTGTAGGCATACTCTACTCCACCATACTCTTTGGCAAAATCAAGCACCCGTTCGATATTCTCATCCGAATAATCCCGCGATTGAATGATTTTCAATATCTCGTCCGAAACCGTCTGGGGTGCATTTTGCAGAGCATATATAAGCGGAAGCGTCACTTTTCCCTCCCGGATATCGTTCCCGGTAGGTTTACCCACATCGGTTTTGTAATAATCAAAGATATCATCCCTTATCTGGAAACAGATTCCCAGAATGCCTCCCAGGCGGCTGAATCCTGAGATAGTCTGCGGGGAAGCGCCTCCGGTAATGGCTCCAATAGTAATGCTGGCACGTAATAAAGAGGCTGTCTTCTTTTCGATCACCTGAAAATAGGATACTTCATCAATAAGGATCTCTTCGGCAAGTGCAAACTGTACTAATTCTCCTTCTGCAAGGCTTTTTCCCAACTCCGACATGATCCGTACAATGTTGAGATCTTTTGTTTTTACACTCTCAGCCAAAGCCGACGACAAAAGATAGTCGCCCACAAGCACCGCCCTGGTGTTATCATAAACAGCATTCACCGAACGTCTGCCTCTGCGCATATCGGACTTATCAATCACATCATCATGCACAAGTGTGGCTGTATGCAACAGCTCAACAGTCACAGCACCATGATATGTCTCCGGGATAATTTGCCCGCAGGCTTTTGCAGTCAACAACACCAACATGGGTCTTAACCGTTTGCCATTCGCCTTAAAAACATAATCGATAATTCCTGAAATGCGGGGATTGTCGTTTTTGATTGACTCTCGTAAATAAGTATCAAAAAGTTCCAGTTCTTCCTGCAAAAAATCTCTTATGACCTGACTTTGATCCATCGCATCCTGAATTTTATGTCACAAATTTATAAATTATTCTCCTCCTAGCAACAAATATTCGTAACTTTACATTTCTTAATCAGATTTTGAATGTTTTCGTTAAGTTAAATGAGCAAAATCAAGCAAGCTTTGTTTTGCCGAGCGCAGAATTAAAAATCGAGGAGCGAAGGCGACTCAAAACAACTAAATTTATTTGAATATAATTATGCACAAAAATAAGCTTTTCCTTCTGGACGCCTATGCACTTATTTACCGTTCCTATTATGCCTTTATCAGGAATCCGAGAGTAAACTCAAAAGGTGAGAACACATCTGCCATTTTCGGATTTGTGAATACACTGGAAGAAGTACTTCATAAGGAAAACCCATCACATATCGCGGTCGCTTTCGATCCTGATGGCCCTACTTTCCGTCATCAGGAATTCGAAGCCTATAAGGCGCAACGTGAAGCTACTCCAGAAGATATCAAGCGATCGGTTCCCATCATCAAACAGATCATTGCTGCTTATAATATCCCTATACTGGAAGTACCCGGCTATGAAGCCGATGATGTGATCGGCACCATTGCCAAACGGGCGGATAAAGATCGTTTTGATGTCTACATGATGACGCCTGATAAAGATTACGGCCAGCTTACCGAATCTCATATTTTTATTTACAAACCTAAATACGGTAGCAACGATTTCGATATTCTGGACGATAAGAAAGTGATGGAAAAGTATGACCTTTCCAGTCCTGCCCAGATGATCGACCTGCTGGGGCTGATGGGAGATATCTCCGATAATATCCCCGGATGTCCGGGAGTAGGAGAAAAGACAGCTGTGAAACTGCTCAAAGAGTTCGGTACAATTGAAAACCTACTCGCACAAAGCCATCAACTGAAAGGTGCACTGCAAAAGAAGGTGGAGGATAATCGGGAACAGATCCTTTTCTCAAAATTCCTTGCCACTATCAGGACGGATGTCCCCATTGAGGTAAAAGAGGATAATTTTGCCCGAAAAGATAAGAACAGAGAGGCTATGAAGGCCCTTTTCGAAGTGCTGGAATTCCGTACATTTCTGAATCGTCTGTTCAACCAGACGCCTGCGGCCGTTGTACCCAAAGGTCCCGTACAGGGCAATCTGTTTGAAACGGTCGAAGAGGAAACAGAAACAGAAATAGAAATACTGCCACCGGTCGAATTATCCACCGGCTACACCAATATCCACACAACACCTCATCAATACATGATGATACGGTCGGAAGAAGAAATGGTGGAACTATGCAAAAAGTTAACGGCACAGCCATCGGTCTGCTTCGACACGGAAACTACCGGTATGGATCCGTTATTAAGTGATCTGGTGGGACTCTCCTTCGCATTCAAGGAGGGGGAAGCCTACTATGTACCTATTTCTGCCGACCGCGAAGAGGCCTATCGTCAGACAGCGATATTCAAGCCTTTCTTTGAAAATGAGGCTATCGATAAGATAGGGCAAAACCTCAAATATGATATCCTGTCGCTCCGCAATTATGATATCCATGTGAAAGGGAAACTCTTCGACACCATGATCGCCCACTATCTCCTGAACCCGGAGATCCGGCACGGAATGGATTATATGGCAGAAACCTACCTGAAATACCGGACGATACATATCGAAGAACTGATCGGTCCAAGAGGTAAAAACCAAAAAAGTATGCGTGATGTGGATCCGAAGATCGTAGTCGATTATGCCGCAGAAGATGCCGACATCACACTGAAACTGAAAAATATACTGGAACGGGAGATTCACGATAACAAACTGGAGAAGCTGTTTTACGACATTGAATGTCCTCTTATCTATGTGCTGGCTGATATGGAATGGACCGGGGTAAGGCTCGACCTGAAAGCATTGGAAGAGCTTTCTACCCAATATACCGCCGAACTCCAACGGATTGAAAAAGAGATCACTGATATGGCCGGCATTGAGTTCAATGTCAATTCTCCCAAACAAATCGGTGAGATCCTGTTTGACAGGCTGATGATCGTGGATAAGCCCAAAAAGACCAAGACCGGACAATATAAAACCAGTGAGGAAGAACTGGAGAAGATCCGCTCGAAACATCCGATCATCGAAAAGATACTGGAACAGAGGGGACTTAAAAAACTGCTCGGTACTTATATTGATGCATTCCCGCTGCTTATCAATCCCCGTACGGGTAAGATACACACCTCATTCAACCAGACGGTAGCCGCCACAGGGCGCCTGAGCAGCACCAACCCCAATCTGCAGAATATCCCTATCCGCGATGAACGGGGTAAAGAGATGCGGAAAGTATTTATCCCGGATCAGGGATGCCTGTTCGTTTCATCGGACTACTCACAGATCGAACTGCGCATTATGGCGCACCTGAGCGGCGACAAGAATATGACCGAAGCGTTCAGTAAAGGGCAGGATATCCATGCCGCTACAGCTGCCAGGATTTATAAGATCCCCCTCGAAGAGGTTACCGGGGATATGCGGCGTAAGGCGAAAACTGCCAACTTCGGGATTATCTACGGCATCACACCCTTCGGATTGTCGGAACGGCTTACCATCTCCCGTACTGAGGCCAAAGAGTTGATCGACGGATATTTCGCCACCTTCCCGCAGGTGAAACAATATATGGATGAAAGTATCTCCCACGCACGTGAGAAAGGATTTGTGGAAACGATTTTGGGACGTAAACGGTATCTCGCCGATATCAACTCCCGGAATGCCATCGTACGTGGCTATGCTGAACGAAATGCCATCAACGCCCCTATTCAGGGGAGTGCGGCAGATATCATCAAAATGGCCATGATCCGTATCTTCACCAGGCTACAAAAGGAGAAGCTTCAATCTAAAATGATCCTTCAGGTCCATGACGAATTGAATTTCAATGTATTCCCGGAGGAATTGGAAAAAGTAAAAGCAATTGTGACGGAGGAGATGGAAAATGCCTGTCAATTATCGATCCCGCTGAAGACCGACATAGGGGTAGGGGAAAACTGGCTGGCAGCGCACTAGTCGATGTGATGATGTGGTGATGTGATGATTAGCAGATTATTTTATGCTGGACGGATTAGCAGAATTCGGTTACTGGGGTCTACTGCTGGCTTCTTTCTTGGCAGCCACGATTCTGCCATTGAGCTCGGAAGTGGTTTTCGCAGCGTTGATTGCCGCAGGATATGATATATGGAGTTGTATCGTCTATGCTACCATAGGAAATTCCGCAGGGGGTGCAACCTGCTATTATTTGGGACGACTGGGCAAGACTGAATGGTTGGAAAAATGGTTTAAGATAAAACCGGAGAAGGTCGACCGTATGATTCTCCGGCTGCAAAGGAAAGGGGCGGTCATGGGATTTTTCGGCTTTCTCCCCGCCATAGGCGATTTGATGCTGGTCGCACTGGGGTTTATGCGGGCTAATGCACCTGTAGTGATGATATCAATGACTGCCGGTAAATTTCTGCGGTATCTGGTGATCGCTTTCGGCACCGACCGCATCCTTTCATGGTTTTAATGGAACAGCCGCTCACTTTTAGTTTTTAATTTTTCATTTTTCACTATTCATTTTTCACTATTTATTCACATGTCCACCATACTTTTTCATGAGATTGTTTTTGGGCCTATCCACAGCAGGAGGCTGGGGGTATCGCTTGGAATGAACCTGCTGCCGTATGACGGTAAGCTCTGTTCATTCGACTGTATCTATTGCGAATGCGGGTTCAATAAGGATTTCCGTACAAAGACCAAATTACCCGACCGGGAAAATGTACGGGCGGCGCTCGAGGATAAACTGTTATCGCTCCACCGGGAAGGAATCACACCCGATGTAATCACTTTTGCCGGTAACGGGGAACCGACGATGCATCCTGAATTCTATGGTATCATTGATGATACCATAGAGTTACGGAACCGTTATTTCCCCGATGCCAAAATAAGTGTGCTGACAAACGGTATGCACCTCAACAAGCCCGAGGTATTCGAGGCACTCCAAAAGATAGAGAATCCCATAGTGAAACTCGACTCGGCACTCGATAAGACCGTACGTCTGCTCGACCGTCCCAACGCACCAGGATATTCAGTGGCCAAACAGGTAGAACGCTATAAGCGTTTCAAAGGTGATTTTATCCTGCAGACTATGTTTGTGAGAGGCCGGTTTGAAGGACAGGAAGTCGACAACACTACCGAAGAGGAGATTTCAGCCTGGATAGAGCTCATCAGGGCGCTTAATCCCCGCGAGGTGATGATCTACACCATCGACCGGGAAACGCCCGCCAAAGAGCTTGAAAAGGTGCCTATCGACGATTTGCAGAAAATAGCGGCCAGAGTGGAAGAGTTAGGGATACAAACAAATGTGGCAGGATAATAATCCTGTATTTTATTTTAAACCACTATGACCCATTTTATTGCATTAGAAAATGTCGTTCCAGGGATGCCCGATTCTCCTTTTACCCGCCCGATCGACTGGCTAATTAACAGTGATGAGGTTTGGGGTGTTGTAGGACGGAACGGAAGCGGAAAGTCACTACTTTCAGAACTGATATGCGGAAAGATAGCCGTTCAATCGGGAAAGATCAGGTATTATTTTTCGGATGATCCTGATAAAAATGCCGGTTCTCTGTTGCCTTCTCAACGGATCAGAAAGATCGAGTTCAATGCCGCCTATTCCCTGCTCGATTACCGTAAGTTGTTTTACCAACAACGATTCAATCACTCCGAGAATGAAGAAATACCACTAGTAAGTGAATTATTGCCATTAGACAACATATCACAAGAGAACCGTCTTATTTTCAACACTTTCCATATATCCGATCTAATGGACCGGAAATTTATCCACCTGTCGAGTGGGGAATTACGGAAATTTCTTATTGCCAAAGTATTGCTCGACAATCCCAAGATGTTGATCTTTGATAATCCCTTTATCGGCCTGGATGAAGAGTCGCGTAAGGCACTCAACGATATGTTTATGTTTCTTCTTAACCGCTGTAATATCCGGTTGCTGTTCCTTGCCCCCTCAATGGATGATCTTCCTGCCTGCACAACGCATATTGTGGAGATGAAGCAGTGTACAATCAATTACCGTGGAGAGAAGACCGGTTTTATTCCTGAAAACCAGCCTACAGACATCTCCCTTCCCGGAATCAACTGGGACGATTTCACGCTTGAAAACCGCAGATCCGAAAGCGATGAACTGGTATCGATGACCAAGGTGGATATTGCTTACGGGCAACGGACCATTCAGAAAGATATAAACTGGACTATCCAAAAGGATGAAAAATGGGCATTGCTGGGACCTAACGGTTCCGGTAAATCGACCCTGCTCAGCTATATTTTTGCTGATAATCCGCAGGCATACGCAAAAAATATACGCCTTTTCGGGCGCAAAAGGGGAACGGGAGAAAGCATCTGGGATATCAAAAGGCGTATCGGGTTCAGCTCTTCCGAATTGCATCTCTACTACAGGGAAAATGTGAGTTGCTCCGCAGTAGTCGCCTCCGGTTTTTTCGACAGTATCGGACTGTTCCGGAAATGCAACGCACAACAAGCTCTTCTGGCAGAGAAATTACTGGAAATACTCCATATATCTCATTTGAAAAACAGGCCGTTCCTGAAAGTCTCTTCAGGTGAACAGCGGCTGTTGTTCTTTGCAAGGGCCATTATCAAAAATCCGGAGTTGTTGATCCTCGACGAACCTTTTCACGGATTGGACGATTACAACAAAGAACGGTGTACCTCTATTGTCGGGTCTTTCGCACACCAGCCCGGAAAGTCGCTGATATACGTAACTCACCGGAAAGAAGAGATCCCCGATTGTATAGATCACTGTATGCGGTTATAACCCTTTCAAACAAAGCGCCGTATATAACTGTTCTTTATATGTCCACTCACAATTAAATGTTTAAAGGCAATGAAGACAGTATATATCGGGACGTATCCGCCGCGCAGGTGTGGGATCGGAACCTTTACCCACAACCTGCGGCAGGCTATGTCCGGCAAAAAAGACCTCAAAAGGGGCAGGAACGGGAGCTTTGTTGTCGCAATGAACGATTTTGACCAGGAATACGAATATCCTGAAGAAGTCAAGTTTACTATCCGCCAGGAATATCAACACGATTATATGGCAGCGGCGGAATATATCAACCTCAGCGGTGCCGACTGTTGCATCCTGGAACATGAATTCGGAATTTTCGGCGGCCGTAACGGCGTATATATCCTCTCTCTCCTTCATCGCCTTAAAATGCCTCTTGTCGTAACCCTGCATACCGTATTAAAAACTCCTTCCTATGACCAGAAAGAGATACTGCAACGGATTTGCCGGACGGCTCACCGCGTGGTGGTCATGAGCCGGCAGGCCGTGGGTTTCCTTCAAAATATTTATGATGTGCCGAAAGAAAAGATAGCTTATATAGAGCACGGCGTACCCGACTTCAAATTTTCCCGGCAGGAAGCCAAGAAAGAGTTCAAACTCGAAAAGAATAAAGTACTCCTGACCTTCGGGTTTGTCAGCCGGAACAAAGGCATCGAGACGGTGATAAAGGCTTTGCCCGAAGTCGTTAAAAAACATCCCGAAGTATTGTATATCGTGCTGGGCAAGACGCACCCTCATGTACTCCGTTACATGGGTGAGGAATACCGTAATTACCTTATCCAGCTGGTGGACGAATTACACCTGGAAAATAATGTGGTGTTTATTGATAAATTTGCCGACGAACGGGAATTGTTCAAATATCTCTATGCGGCCGACATTTACATTACGCCTTATCTCAACGAAGCGCAGATTACCAGCGGTACGCTCTCGTATGCCGTGGGCGTAGGGTGCCCTGTGGTTTCCACTCCCTATTGGCATGCGGTGGAATTACTGGCTGACAACAAGGGAGTACTCTTCGATTTCAGTAACCACGGGCAGTTGGCCGGTATCCTGATCGATTTGCTGCACCATCCCAAAAAGCGGCTCCGCCTTAGCAGGAATGCCTATAAATACGGCTGTCAGATCAGTTGGCCCAAAATCGGCGTCAAATATAACAGCCTCGTCAAAAAAGTAACAGCCGAGCAGGTAAAAATCCCCAAAAAAGAATCCATCCCCTTCGACATAAAAATGCTGCCGCCCTTTTCACTGGCGCATGTAAAACGTCTTACCGACGATACGGGGATCATACAGCACACCAAATTCGGTATTCCCAACTTAAAGGAAGGCTATTGTCTTGACGATAACGCCCGGGCACTCATCATGGCCCTGATGGCTTATAAGGAAACCAAAAACCGCGAAGCACTGGAACTATGTCCGGTTTATCTGAGCTATATCCATTATATGCAAAACGATGACGGCACATTTCGTAATTTCTTGAACTTCGATCGGAGTTTTCTCGAGGAAAGAGGCTCTGAAGACGCCTTCGGGCGTGCTATATGGGCTATAGGATACATGATGGATAATGCCCCGGATGATTCTTACTATCAAATCGGAAAATTCATGCTCGACAAGGCCCTTCCCGTATTCGACAGTCTTCGTTCGGTACGCAGCATCGCCAATGTCATCATCGGTGTTTCTTACTATTTAAGAAAAAATATGGGGGATGATGTCATGATCGAACGATTGCGCAAACTCACCACTTTTTTGGCGGAGGAATATCGCCAAAATGCCCACGACGGCTGGAAGTGGTATGAAATACTGTTTGCCTACGACAACGGCATGCTCCCCCTCGCCATGCTACACGCTGCAGATATCCTTAAGGATGAAGAAGTCCGGAGAATTGCCTTCGAGTCGATGCAATTCCTCTCAGATATTACCCTCAGGGAGGGGTATTTGTCGATTATCGGAAACGAAAAATGGTATCGTCGGGAGGGTACCCGCTCTGATTTTGCCCAACAGCCTGTTGATGCCATGTGCATGGTATTAATGTTTCATCAGGCATACAAAATGACCGACAACAGCGACTACCTGAAAAAGCTTTTTGCTTCCTTCAGGTGGTTTCTGGGTGAAAACGATCTCCGTCTCAGCCTCTATAATTATGAAACCGAGGGTTGCTTCGACGGCCTGGAACGAGATGGTATCAGCCGCAATCAGGGGGCTGAGAGTACACTCGCCTACCTGATTGCTTACCTTGTCGTTCTGGAGGCACACGAAGAATATTACAGGAAAGATTAGCACCGGGATCTATGAAAATCGCGATTTTATCGCCCATCGCATGGCGAACGCCACCCCGGGAATACGGCCCATGGGAACAGGTAGCGTCCAACGTGACCGAAGGATTGGTACAGGCCGGCATGGATGTTACCCTTTTCGCCACGGGTGATTCCATGACTACAGCCGCTCTCGAATCTGTCTGCGAAACAGGTTACGCCGAAGACCCTTCAGCCGACGCAAAAGTGTGGGAATGCCTGCATATCAGTCACCTGATGGAACAAGCACACCGGTTCGACATCATACATAACCATTTCGACTTCCTGCCCCTCACCTATTCACGGTTGATGCGTACCCCTATGGTTACCACTATCCATGGGTTTTCTTCACCTGCCATCCTGCCGGTGTACAAAAAATATAACCACAGCAACTACTACGTATCCATCAGCAATGCCGACCGCAGCCCCGAACTGCGCTATACTGCCACGGTATACAATGGCATACACACCGGGGATTTCTCATTCAACGCCTCTCCGGACGATTATCTGCTGTTTTTCGGCAGGATCCACCCGGATAAAGGCACACGCGAAGCCATCAGGATCGCCCGGCAGGTAAAACGCCGCCTCATCATTTCGGGATTAATACAAGATGAAGCCTATTTTGACGAACATGTACGCCCTTTCGTTGACGGCGATCGTGTGATATATACGGGCAATTCCGGACCCGGACAGCGTGACCGGTTGCTCGGCCATGCCTATGCCCTGTTGCATCCCATCTCTTTCGACGAGCCCTTCGGATTGAGCGTTGCTGAAGCCATGATGTGTGGAACGCCGGTCATAGCCTTCAATCGGGGCTCCATGCCCGAGTTGATCCAGGACGGCAAAACAGGCTTCCTCACCGCCGGGGTCGACGAGTCGGCAGAGGCCGTAAAGCATGTCTCAGTCATTGACCGGCGCTATTGCCGCTTCTGGGCCGAAAACCGTTTCAGCGATAAAGAAATGGTAAGGAACTATATCGATATATATGAAAACGTATTACAATCACACAGCTAAGCCGGAACATCCGGCTTGTAAAAAGAATAACTGTTATGCAAGAAATTGTAAAAAGAAAAAAAGCGAGGATAGAAAGGGATCCTTCCCGGGTGATCACCCAGCCTTATATTCCGGGAGATCTTTCCAGGGTGAACAACTTACTTTCCAAGGTATTGGGCCTATCCGATACTACTGCTAAAAAGATATTGCTGCAAATCCGCCATGATTTCTCCGACCGGCACCGGAATCTGGAGGAGTTATTATTGATAAATTTTGACAAGGTAGCCGAATATATTCCTCATACAGCCCACATCTCCCTGGCCAAGAAAATGCTTATAGGTTCTTATTTTACCAAGGAATACTCCATCGAGTCGGCCGCCCTTTTCAATCCTTCCATCGTCCTCCATCCCGATCAAAGCAATGTCCCTGAGGGCGGCGCCCGGTTTGCCATGAGCCTGCGTGCGACAGGCGAAGGACATATCTCATCGATCGTGTTCCGGAGCGGAATCATCTATAGCGATTTTTCGCTTATGTTCGACAGCGTATCGGAATTCGTGGAAACGCCCGCCATGCTTCACGATCCCTTTTACGATAATCATCTTTTCTGCCTGACCCTTCAGGAAATGGGGGCCTGGAACGATACTTCCCAACGTATCCTGAGCCGGTTGCAACCGTTTTTTACTTATCAGGATCTCAAATTCAGTATTCATGAGGTATATCAGGAAGATCCCGGCAAAAGCGACGATAACGCCATCAATGCCATCAACTGGCTGGCCAATTCCAATTACAAGATAAAGTTCAACGATAAGACCCAACTCTCGGAACGGGTGATCTATCCGGTCTCCGAGAATGAAAGCAAAGGTATCGAGGATGCCCGTTTCGTTCAGTTTACAAAGGACGACGGCAAGACTGTCTATTATGCCACTTACACTGCCTATAACGGCCAGCACATCCTGCCGCAACTGATCAAAACAAAAGATTTCATGACTCTCAACATATCCACCCTGAACGGGAATGCCATACAAAACAAAGGCCTGGCGCTGTTTCCCCGTAAGATAAACGGTTTATATGCCATGCTGTCGCGACAGGACGGCGAGAACAACCATATCATGTTCTCCGACAACCTGCACTTCTGGCATACTTCGCAGATTATCCAGGAACCGCTCTATCCCTGGGAATTCATACAAATCGGGAACTGTGGATCCCCTATCGAACTGGAAGAAGGCTGGCTGGTGCTGACACATGGCGTGGGTCCCATGCGTCAATATTGTATCAGCGCCGTCCTGCTCGACCTCAACGATCCTACAAAGATCGTCGCACGACTGCGAGAACCCTTACTGTCTCCCAATGAGGAAGAACGGGTTGGATATGTGCCGAATGTGCTTTACACATGCGGGGCGATGCTCTTCAACGGGCACCTGATCATTCCTTATGCCATGTCGGATATCACTACGCGTATCGCCATGGTGGAATTAAAAAGTCTCCTCAGGAAGATGAAACCCGCCGGTTGACCTATGGCTTGCTACCGACCGGGAAAGGGTCATTATTTTTTGTGATCAGCAATTCATCGGTCATATTGATGGTTCTCGGCCTGAGCACCGTCAATTGCAGGATGATAGCCAGGACAACCGCCCCGATCATTACGACGAAGACGGTATTCATATGACCGGCATCCAGCGCTTTGCCCAACTCGTTGGTGATTACGGCACCTGCCGATATACCCGCGAGGTTCATAAACCCGTAACCGGTAGCTCGGTAGCGCGACGGTACAAACTGGCATAAGATCGGCATATTATTCACATCGAAGATCCCGAAACCCAATCCGAACAAAAGTGCTCCTGTAACGATCATAAATAATCCGCTCCCGTAACCGATCAACACCAACGCCGGAATGGTCAGTCCCAATCCGATCACACCGGTATAGATCCTTCCTTTCAGTCGCTTCGCCACCCAACGGTCGGATATATAACCGCCGACCAATACGCCGATCAATGATGCCATCGCCAACGTCATAGTCGATAACGGCCCCGCCTGTTCCATACCCATATTAAGCGATTCCGAAAACAGGGTCGGCAGCCAGTTTTTAGTCGCCCATCCCGGTAAACTCGGCGCGGAAAAGTAAAAGAGGATTATCCAGAATGCAATATTGGAGAAAAGCATAGTCAACCCTTTCCCCATCGCACTTAACTCCTGTCTGACGGATCTTTTCCGGCTCGTATCGATCACATAGGTCTTCTTTTCACGGAGAAAGGCAATCAATATCAAACTATATACCATTCCGATAAGGCCAAAAGTATGAAAAGTAAACTGCCAGGAGGTTCCGGCAGCCAGGGTCGCCCCAAATCCTCCGAAAGCCTGTCCCAGATAGATCCCCGAAGTGTGGAATCCGATTGCCAGCGACCGCGTTTTCCCCTGGTGATAGTCTGCGATCAGGGACAGCGCGGCAGGAACATAAAAGGCCTCACTGACACCCATGGCGGCCCTCAGAATATATAACTGGTCTATATTCCGGGCATACCCCATGGCAAGGGTTACTCCCGACCAGACAAAGAGGCTGACCACAATCAGCCATTTGCGGTTCAGCCGGTCGGCTATGATACCCGACAACGGGCTCATAAAAGCATATATCCACAGGAAAACCGCCATCAGCCGTCCGAAGTTGGTTGCGGTAACCAGTTCCGCAATATCTATCTCCATAAATGGTTTCATGGTAGCAAGCATCTGGCGGTCGAGGTAATTAAGCAGCGCCACGAACCACAGCATGGCTACAACCAACCATGGGTAGGACTTTTTTGACGTCAAATTTGACATGCTGTTCTTCATACGATGAATTTATCTTTTTCGTTAGACGGAATCCACATGAAACCATTTCCTTGTGCGGGAATTTTTCCCATGCCCTTTCAATTCAGAACTTCACTTGTACGTATTTAATCCTTTCACGATTATAGGTATAGGTCACATGGACATTCCCTTTCTTATCCTGGATAATAGCGGGGTAGCTGAATTCACCGGAGGGCTGGTCTTCCAGATCAATCAGTTTCTCCCATATTTTACCGTCGTATGAGCCTGCTATCGCCAGTTTATTCCTGCCGGAGGTAATCGGATTGTAAATGATTAACTGCAAGCCGCTGGATAGGGTGACGGCATCCGTACCGGAGTTGTTATTGGGTAACTCGGTCGGTGCCAGGGGTGTCCATGTCTTCCCGTTATCATACGACCAGGACTCCACCACACTTTCGTTCTTCGAACGGCAGAGGATCTGCAGGGCTCCGTTTTTGTGAAACAATACGGAAGGCTGGATAGCGTCAAAACCGTTATTGTCGATCTCTATTTTTTCCCAGTCCGTCAGATCCTGGTTAGACATTTCCATATAGACATTCCATTTGCCTACAATTTCTATGCTGGTAGGGTAGAGTATTTTGTCTCCGGGGATGATCACCGGTTTGTTTTTGATCGGTCCGAGGCATCCACGCGGAATAGTCTCCATGGCAGACCAGGTCTTACCCTCGTCGGTCGATATCTTATATTCCCCCCACCAGGTACTGGGACTCGGCCCCACTTTGTAATAAAGGATCAGGTCTCCGTTTTCTCGTTTGAACAAGACCGGATTCCAGCAGGGAAACCGCTGCAATTCATCCTGTATGCCATCGGCTACCATAACAGGCGCACTCCACTGGCCGTTTTTGAATCCGGAGGTATAAATACTCACGTCGGGATGCCTTTCGTAAGTACCTCCGAACCATGCCGCCAGTAAGCCATCATCTGTCTCAACAATGGTTGAGGCATGTGCCGATGGCACCGAAGCCGGTTCCGGGATTATTTCCGAATGAAGAATCACAGGTTTGATGGCGCGTAATCTTTCTCTTTCCGTTTGTCCGGAAAAGGATTCATTTGCGGATAACCGGCCTGCTGATAGTAACAGCAGGCATAACAATACTGTAATTTTACTATTTACCATGCGATAATTTTATTTGTTTACAACAATAACGGACGCCTGGATTATCATATTCCGGGATGAAAATGGTTTATTTTTCCGTTCCAAAACCATATAAATTCAGAATTTTAGTGAGAATATCGGTATTCTGGTATATACCGGCAAATTCAACAGCGCCAGCACCATAAGCAAATACGGGAACCATCACAGAGGTATGTCCTGTTGAGGCATAGGTCGCTTCCACTTCTCCGGTTGACAGATCACCGCCGGTAAGCGCCATACCACCCGTCTCATGGTCTGCCGTAATAATAACCAACGTATTCGGGTCCTGATCTGCGTAATCCAAAGCCACTTTAATCGCCCGGTCAAAGTCCAGCATTTCATTCACAGTGGCGTCTTTTTCATTCGCATGGCAAGCCCAATCGATTTGTGAACCTTCTACCATCAGGCAGAAGCCTTTATCATTGTTTTTCAGTAGATTGATCGCTGCTTGGACGCTTTCGGGAAGAAATTCTCCCCTTTCAGGATAGAGAGCCGGATGTTCGTCTGCCACAAGTCCTGCCAGTTTGCCTGTAGTCACTTTCTTAACGTCATCCATATTGAGCGCAACCTGAAAACCTTTGGCTTCCAGTTTATCCAACAGGTTTTCATTATCAGAACGGGCATCAAAGTATCTTTTTCCGCCTCCGATAAAAACCGTAATGTCGGAGTTCAAAAAATCTACGGCAATTTCTTCTTCCATTTTACGGCTGGGCTGGTGTGCCACGAATGATGCCGGCGTAGCATGAGTAACGGCACAACTTGCCACCACGCCGGTTGAGAGACCGTTTTCTGCGGCATATTCAAGGATCGATTTAACCGGCTTCCCGTCTACATCAACGCCAATGGCTCCGTTCTTTGTTTTGGTTCCGCATGCGATGGCTGTACCACCTGCCCCGGAGTCTGTTATATAATTGTTTGCAGAGTACGTTTTGGAAAATCCTACAAACTGACACTTTTCCAGATGGAGCGATCCCTTATTTGCCGTCAGTCCCGCATATACCTGGCTAACGCCCATTCCATCTCCGATCATTATGATCACGTTCTTTACCTGTGGAGTGGTCTCCTGTCCGGTTTTATCGCCGGCAGATGAGCATTGAACAAAAAATACCGATAATACAATAAGAAGCGATAAATGAATTCTTTTCATAATTTAATTATATTTCGTGAGAATGATTATCCTATTAGTTTTACACATTAATTTTTTTATCAAAGAATCTAAGATATAGAGAAATAAGAATATCTATTAGTTGTTATGCAGTTAATTCCTCTGATTTATAAAGAGCGAAACTGCTCCCGCATATAAAACAAAGCCGGTTGTATTTCCTTATCCAGATCTTTCCATCTGCATTCAATAGAAACGCAACCTTTATACCCGATTTGTTTCAATGCCTTGAAATAGGGCCTGAAATCATCGCCCTTGGTGCCGGGGGAGGTGCGTTCCTCCCTCTCAGCAATATGGCAATGACGGATATACTTACCATATTTCACTATCTCCGATGCAGGTTCATCTTCCCGCATCATATGATATATATCGCACAGTAACTGTACATTGGGATGATCGACCGCTTCCACGATCCGGGCGCCTTCCTCCAGGGAATTGATCAGGTTGGTTTCCGACCTGTTCAGGGGTTCGATAACTACCGTCACTTTATACTTCTGAGCCAATGGAGCGATCTGTTTACAAAAAGAAATAAATTGTTCCGTAGCTTCTTCCTTACTGAAATTTTCTGGTACATTGCGGGCTTTACCGCTTCCGAAAACAATGTAGGGAATATTGGCCATACCCGCCCTGCGTAAAGCAGATTCCGCCCAGACCACTGCTTCATCATGTCTGGCTTCAGGACCGATCAGAGGCAAACTGCCGGGAATAAAACTGGTACAGGAAATAATTCTGGCCTCTAATTTCCTTATTTCATCCAGATGTTCCTGGAATTCGGCATCACTCTTGTCAGGCATCAGGTATGACACGTTCGACTCGACATACGTATACCCTGTCGCTTTGAGCAACGGGTAATTGGATACACTTGTACACACAGCAAATTCCGGCTGGTAAGGATCGGAAAAGGATGCCATTCCAAGCGTAAGGCATACCAGAAGTATATTATAATAAAAAGGCTTCATAAGGCAATATTTATTTTAGAACCAAGACTTTGGATCTGGGAATTGAAATGTGAGATGTGGGAATCGAAAACTTTTCATTTTTCACTCTTCATTCTTAACTTTTAGTTCTATTTTAGTACTTGAATATTTTTCCTCCCGCCATAATCTGTTGTGCTGCCGGATCATATACTGCCCGCATACCTGTCCGGTAGGCGGCGTTTGCCATAGCGCAGGCAATAGTATGGCTATGCCCTGCTTCTACCGGGCAATTGGTGGCTACATTCTTCGCTCTGACACACTCCATCCAGTTACGCATATGGGCCGATGTGAGGGGATCACCTCCCGTGTTGGCTTCCGCCTCCACGGTAACACTCGGCAGAGTGAACTTGTCGAGCCGGTTGGCCTTTAATCCCATGGCAGATGCCTCGCGTTCACTCAATCCGCCCTCGGGAGTAATTTCGTTGGTATCCAGATTCAACATTCCGCCGTTCGAATAGTACAGCTCCTTTGTCCCTCCTGCCGAATTGCTGAAACGGGACGAATAGACCACCTGAAATCCTTTGTCCTGATTGTCCAGCGGCCCGTAATCGAATACCGAAGTCAGCGTATCGGCATTGGTGCGGCCGTCTTTCCACTGGTAAATCCCTCCGTTGGATACCACACTGCGCGGATAGGGGAAGCCGGTGAACCAATGCACTGTATCGATCTGGTGGCACATCCATTGTCCCGGTATGCCCGACGAATAAGGCCAGAACAGGCGGTATTCAAGGTATTTGCGTGGGTCCCATGCCACTTTGGGACGGTTCATCAGATAGCGGTTCCAGTCCACATCGCTCTCCCGGATAGAGGCACATAAGTCCGGCCTTCTCCAACGCCCCGGCTGGTTCACGTTCCAGCACATCTCGGCAATCACGATATCACCGAATTTTCCGGATTGGATATAATCATGGGCAGCATGGTAATTCGCCCCACTACGGCGCTGTGATCCTATCTGCACCACGATGCCGCTTTCCTTGCAGGCTTTTAATGCGGCATTGGCATCATCCATGGTTTCTGCAAACGGTTTTTCGCAATAGGCATCCTTACGCGCTTTTGCCGCTTCCACCAGGTGCAACGCATGCTGGAAATCTGCGGTGCTGATAATGACCGCATCAATGTCGTTCCGGTCATACAGTTCTTCGTTATTACGGCACAAGGCGACATCCCATCCGGTTTTTTCCCTGATATAGGCTCTTCCCTCCTCACGACGGCGGTTCCAGATATCCGACAGTGCCACCAGTTCGAAATTCAACTCCCTGGCATGGTTCATAAAGCCGGGTAAAAGCGAACTCCTGAACCTATCGGAAAAACCGACAACCCCTACGCGGATCTTATCGTTAATCCCGGGGATATGGGCATAACTCCTGGCGCTCATATCAAAACCCTTACTACTAATAGCCATGGCAGCTACGCCGGCCGATACTTTCTTAATAAACTCCCTTCTATTTTCCATGACAAATATAATTATGTTGTTAATCGATTATAGTTTACTGATGTGGTACAATTTTTATTCAATTTATTTTTATAAGCCAGATATCACACACCTTAGAATATTGACGCCAGTTCAGGTGCGACTCTTCCGGTTCATCGAATGAAACCTCCAGTTTACCGTCCTGAAAGAATCTTCTGTCTATGGGGAACTCTTTGAATTCCTCTAACTCCTTATTGTACTGGGTGGGGGATATACGTTCCCCATCCACCCTGAGCAATGCATCGCCATATCCGGCGATACGGATCAGGTAACGTGCTTTCGGGTCAAGATCCTCATATACAAGTTGCGGGGCATTCTGGAATAATTGGGTAGATAACCTTTTACGGCTTTTTCCGCCGTCCCACCAGGCCACATCGGTAGCATCATAGACTGTTGTCTTTACCCGCGGACTCTGGCTGATATTCGATATGTTATCGTAATAACTCCCCTTTCCGGGGTTTTCCCATCCGGCAATCACTTCTAAAGCCGCCAGCTTTTCGGCTTCGGTTTCCATTTGTCCGATCTTTTCAAACCGGTCGGACAACCACCAGCGGTTGTTCAGCGGATAGTCCACAAAATCGAGTACAGAGCCCCGCTCCGGCCCGCTGGCCTGATATTTCTCCACGCTTGTCTGCAAACCTACGGAGTGATATAACGCCTCGCAATAATCTTCAATTTTCTTTCTCAATAAAGGAGCTGTATTTACCCGGTTGGCTTCATTCACTTTCTCCAAAGCCAATTCCATCGCTTTTTCAGAACCGATCTCCGGAGCCTGCTCCAGCAATTTATTGGCTTCCCGTTCCAACCCTTGTTCGTATAACTTCCGCCTTTTGGTATAAGTATCATAATAAGCGCGGAGCAACAGCATCTGCCAGCGCCAGTCGTTTTGTAAACGGGGATAGGCCTCTTCAAGCTGCTGCCAGCGCAGGAAAGTCATCTCAATCCCCCCGTTTGCCTCTATCGGGCCGTCCCAGTTGCGTTCCAATCCCAGTATGGCATCCGTTACGCGATCATCAGGACGGGTGCCAAAGAAGAATCGTACATATTGTTCCGTAATGCCAACGGCATCTTCCTCCTTATTCCATCCTTTCCGGCTCCAGATAAACTTATTTAAATCATCGTGTGCTCCGTCGGAGTAGGTGAGAAAACCATCGGTGAATGGGGCATACCGGTCGTGTAATTCCGCGTAATAGAAAGGCTGCGGGTTGACCGGCTCCCGTCCCAATGTAAGGGCGAACGCCTGATCCCAGCGGAGGGTAGGGTAGAGGCAGCGGACAGTATGGGTAATATCGGCATAATGGCGGTGCATATACTTCCCGGGCAACCGATAGCGTGTGTCGGACAACGGAGGGCTACCCGGCCCGCTTACCACTCCCCGCAACCAGTCCGGACTCTCGGTCTCCAGGAAATGGTAGAAGTAATCGATCTGTTCATCGCTGAAACCCTGCAATGAGATCCAGACACCGGCCTGAGGATGATATTTTTCCAGCTCCCCGGCAATGGCTTTAAGGAAAGGCATCACATACCGCGGATGATTGTCTCCCGGATCACCACCCGGCACAAAGACATGGCTCAGATGCGGACACTCCCTGTAATAATCACTGTGTTTCTTTACTTCCGCCCGAAACAGATTTTCATCTGAGAGATCCACATTGGCCGGGGTCCATACCCAGTAATCCAGTCCATAGTTTTTACACACACTGCTTATATGCCGGTTCATCTCTTCCTTTGACACTTTCATATGGGAGCTCGGAGTATTGTCAAAAGGAATGGTCTCAATACAGTTTGTACCAAAGATAGCCAATTCCCGGATATATTGCTCATATTGTTCCTTCGACCAGGCGTCATAGGAATTCGCCGTATTGCGATAACCCAACTGATGCCCTCGGATGGGATAATCCGGCGCGCTTTGTATGGCACTTGAGGAATCGAACAGTATTTGCTTGTCGGCAAGTAATGATGTACGCAGGAGATGTCCCGCAGCGAACAAAACCCCGCGTTCATCGGCTCCGATAAGCCAGATAACCGCCGGGGAAGCCTCTTCTTGCACAATCACGCTGAATGATTCGGTTTGCAGGGAGAGTTTTGTTTTTTCAGAAAGCATTTCAGGAAGCGCCTTCCCATTCAATATCTCATCCGAAGAGAGTGCCAAGGCGATGACCGGCGAACCGCCCCAGGCGTCGGTAATACCTAAATGAATGCCCGTACGCCTGTGGATCTCTTCCTGCAAGACCTGAATGATTGTCTCCTTCACGGGAGATTTGATGGAAGGCGATACAAGCAATCTGCTACCGGAAAGCTCGATCTCACCAGCATACAGCGTTGAGGATATGCACAGTAAAACAAGACAGATTTTCAGCACTGCATCCCATTTATTCATGATCTCAGGTCTGTACATGGCGACCAATCTGTTATTTTTTTATCCGTTCTACATTTATTCCCTGTATAATTACCGAAGGTTCGGATGTTGCGTCAGCCAGACTACAGCGAGCCGTAATCGTTTTTGTGTCATCATTCACCAAAGATACATAATTATCGCTCCAGTATACCGGAAGTATCGGATTTTCTGTCTGATTGTCCACTAACAGTAACTCAATACTGAATGCAATATTTTTACTCGTATTGCTCAAATCCACTTCCACCACCCATTCATCACCCTCTTTGTACACTTTCTTTGTAGCATTCACCTGCGGTTGAGGCAGATCATTCAATTCGTGAAAATCTGCATATCTCTTCTGGGGAGTATAAAACCAATAATATTGATCCCAATCCATCTGGTCTTCCTGACCCGACAACCAATAAAAATTGTCGGCGACCAGCTTATGCTGACTGTCGTGCAAGGTCAAATTCAGGAAATAAGTCCCTTTTTTATCGGGCAGCTCCGGTAACTCCGTAAAGACAACGGATGAGTTCTCTTGCACGGACAACTTTTTCCCCTGTTCGAATAGTACTTTGGACTGACTATCATATAACGTAGCCCTTACAGTATGATCGGTAATATCATCCAATATATCGTTGGCGACATATATTTTCCGGTCATGATAATTGTAAATGATATTGACCGGCTGACACGCTTTCTTTGTACCGAAGTATGCGCCGGTAGGCATTAAATACCAATCGTAAAGCTGCCAGTAGAATTCCGGCCAGGCTGAATTCAACTGCCATTGCACCACTCCTGTCGCTATCGGGCGGTTCACGACGAATGCTTCAAACATCGGCCGGATAGCTTCATAGTTCGCCCATTGTGCTTTCATCGCCAGTTCTTCCAGATCCCCGGCGGTTCCGTATCTTTTGTTCAACGCATTCAGGTAGACTTTCACACTGTTGAAGTCTTTTCGTCCCGAATGATAATCCCACACCACATTCAGCGGCGGCCAAAGATTCTCTTCCGGGATCATCTTTTTGATACTGCTAATCGGAGGTATTTGCGGACCCGGGCCTGTTTCAGTATTAAAACCGAAAGCGCCCCCCAGTTTTTTGTCTTCGAACCAGTAAATGGGAGGAACATATTCATAAGGCCCGTTCATCTTCATCCCCGTTACTCCGGAAAGCCCGCTGGTAAAATCACCGGCTGAAACCAGTAAAGAACGGCTTTTGTCGTACCTTTCCATTGTTTCCGCATATTTCTTTTCCAACGACGGCTTGGGCATGGCATCACTCCCCACGGCCCATACAAAAACAGAGGGATGGTTCCTTAGCCACAACAGCTGATCCCTGAACATGTCCGATAACAGTTGTTCCTGCTCAGGCGTGATCTTCACTCCGTATTTATCGACTCCTTCATTGATGGGTATATTTTCGTCTTCTTCCGGCACCTCCATCTCCAGGCCGAGGTAATCAGGCCATTCCCACTGGCAGCTCCATCCGACCATCAGCAGGATACCGTTTTCATCACAGAGATCATATATCTCCCGGCTTGTTCCCCAGAAACCTTCAAACCGCAAAGAATTAAGGTTCATCTCCTTTACATAGCGTATTTGTGCCCTGTTACTGCGGGTATTATCGCGAAGAAACAGGTCGTCCACCCAACCTGCGCTCTTTATCAGCACTTCTCTTCCGTTCACTTTGTATCCCCGGACGCCTTGTTCATTCAGGTAAGTGTCAATTGTACGGATACCGAAGCGGATCGCTGCCGTGTCACAGAGCGTATTTCCCTCTTTAAGCGACAGATGCAAGGTGTACATTTCCGGGTCTCCCAATCCGTTAGGCCACCAGAGACGGGGATTTTTTACTGTCAGCTCTTTGAATTTTTCCGGAGCAAGTTCAGCGAGAAGCGTCTTACCCGCTTCCACAGTAAAAGTTTCACTGATCACACTGTTTTCCACCCTGGCTTCCAGGATCAGTTTCTTACTTTCGAAATGGTGATTGGTCAGTTCTGCTGAAACAGACAAGGTTGCTTCATCCAACGTTTCGGTGTTCACTTTTGTTATTACAAAGGGTCGGTCGATAGAAACTTTTCCACTTCGTTTGATTCTTACCGGACGATAAATTCCCATGTTATTATCAGGTGGAACAGGCGCCCAGTCGACAAAACCCATATAGAAATCACCCGGTTGCGGAGGCAATATCTCTATCGCCAGGTTATTCCCCGATTCAGAAGCTATGCCGGTGATGTCGCAGGCGAACTGACGGAAGGCCCCGAAGGCACTGTCTGCAGAAAGTATCAAATGTCCGTTCAGCCATACATTTGTGCTGTAATTGATGCCGTCCAGCAACAGTCTTGTCTGTTCTTTCTCCGGATCAAACCCTGTCAGGTCAAAAGAGGTCTGGTACCACCAGGGTTTTCTGAACTGTTCTTTCGGTATTTCTTCCAGATTCATGCCGAAAAAGGGATCTTTATATACGCCGGCATTGCATAATGCCCCTAATACCGTGGCAGGTAAGGATGTTTGTATCCAGTTATCCGTCGCCGGAGAGACAGATAATGTCGCTCCATCCTGGTTCAATCCCTCAGCAGAATGGATATACCAGTTATCTGTCAGGATAAGTTCTTCAATCGTGCTTTTTTGCGTGCAGGAACACAAAAATAAAGCGCCTGCGAATGTAATGATGATATGACTGAATTTCTTCATACGATTGTATCTCCTTGTATTACATAGTTGCATCGGATATCTCCTCCATCAGAAGATTTTTCCCGCCCTCCTGCTTTTCGAGTGTAAACTTGTCGTATAACCTACCTGTAGCAGTATAGGCTTCATATACCAATTCGCCGGAATCTATGCGGATAATCTGGTATAGCTGTAGCTTCTCGGCCGACCGGTGCATCCATTCCTGCTTGTCGAGTTGGTAAAACTTCGGTCCGCTGACAGAAACAATATATGCCGTCCCTTCGGAATGAGTGCGTGCATAGGTATGGTCGTGTCCCGTTAAGACCAGGTCGACTTTAAATTCGTCGAACAAAGGTTTCCACAAGTCGCGTAATTCCTCATTATCCCGACCTGCTTTTGGAGAAAATATTGGATGGTGAAAGGTAATGATTGTCCATTTCTGTGTATTATGGGAAAGCAGATCCCGTAACCATTGCTCCTGCTCTTCTTGTTTCTCATTCGAATTGAGTGAGATGATCCGCACTCCCTGGTAATCGATATAATAACAACTCTCTTTCACTCCTTCCGGTCCATTTTGCGGAAAAGCGAACTGAGGCTGCCAGAAGCTGCTTAAACCTGGAGAACCGGATTCGGCGTAGCGATCACGAGAATATTCATGATTTCCGGGAGTGGCAATTACCGGAACAGAAGCATTCACCCACCCCGGAGCATTGAACCATTCACCCCATTGTTCATCATTTTCGGCCCTGTTAATCAGATCTCCGGCATGAAGCGTGAATGCCGCATCGGGAGCATGTCGAAAGGCCTGATGAAAGATACGGGACCAATAAGTTTTAATATCTGCCTGCGCATCTCCGAAGTAAATAAAAGAAAAAGGTTCCGGCTTGCGGGAAGCAGTCCTGAAATGAAACCATTCCGTCCATACTTCTCCGTCTCCTACCCGGTATGCATAGGTGGTTCCGGGAAGCAACCCGTTAAAGTTCACACTATGGTAACAGACCTCTCCACCCAATTCACTGCTAAACGGGGTTGTTGCCGCCTCTACCTCTGTAGGTCTGATATCATGTCCATTCTCTTCCGCAACGGCAATTTGTGCCAGCGCACGTTGCACAGACCGGTCGGTTCGCCAGGTAACAGCCTGCGAATCGGAAGGATCTCCGGCCCAGGTCAGTACAACTCTGTCCGGATAAGGAGAAGCTGCAATAAAAGAAAGTACAACAAAGCAAAAGAATACTTTGACAGAGATAGTAAATAATGCTGAATAATATTTCTTGTGGCGCATTTCTTTAATGTTTGATTATTTCTTTAACTGAAACTGATCTGTTATCACACCGTCAATACCTTTGGATATAAAATCGAGGGTATTGTTATCGATACGGATAATCTGGAACAATCCCCCCTTATTGGCATAAACTTCATTGTACTTTTCAGATGCCGGTTCAGGTTTACGGGGCTCAACCGTTACCGAAGAGACATAGAGGGTCCCCTTTCCTGAATCGGTTACTACCTGCTCATTATTAATCGGATAGGAGCGGAAATATTGATGTACATGCCCGGACAGCACCAGATCGACATGATACTTATCGAACAGCGAACACCATGATCTGCGTATTTCCGGATAAGAGCTATCCGTCGCATAAGGAGGAAAATGGGTGACGGCTATTTTCCATTTCTCTTTGGTTTGCCTGAGCTCTTCTTCCAGCCAGCAGGCAATCTTTTCTATATCGCCCGTAGCATCGATCATATAAAAACGTGCATCTCCGTAAGAAAAAGCATAATTCCGTTCGGGAGACAGACCGCATGCTGTATCCTGAGGCAGCATGAACAGTTGTGTGTAGAGGGTAGGGGGCAAGCCGTCCTGACTGTCGTGATTACCCAAAGTGGGGACAAATGCCAATCCGGGAAAGATATCCCTACCGGAATGTAAATATTTATCCCACAGGTCTCTGAACAGCCCGGTGTTTACATGGTCTCCCGAATGTACCAGGAATGCAGCATCCGGCGCTTCTTTCACAGCCTGTTTCAATACCGGCTCCACAATATCATCGTTATGGGTATCGCCCAGATAGATAAAGCTGAAAGGTGATTTTCCCTGTGGAGCTGTACGAAAAGAACAGACCGGACTTTCTTTCCGGTTATCCGCATTATATATCAGATAACTATATTCAGTATCAGGTTGAAGTCCCGTGATATTTACTTCCCAGTGCTTTACATCGGGGTTGTTATGGATATATTTATCGCTAAGCAGCTGTTGTGAAGCCAATGCCTCTGAAAATTCTCCTTTATTGTTATTCTCACTCCAATACCTGAGTGTCATTTTAGCTACAGAAGTATCGGTTCTCCATTGAATCGCCTGTGTGGTAGCCGGGTCATCACACCAGGTCAGTATAATCTGATCTGCATCGGGAGAGGCAGGATAAGCAGTTTCCCGGAAAGAATTCAATACAGCGGCTTCGCGTGCACGGCCGCGAATAGTGGTGAACAGCACATGCCCTTCGAGTTCTTCCGGCAGTTGTTCAATAACCAATTCATCCCAGTCGTTGTAGGTATAAGCCCCTTTCTCCATCCGGATCACTTTCCATCTGTCCGGGGAATGATGCAATATTTTCGGCATCTTATTTCCGGCAACCGGGCCGATCGTAACAAAATAAACCACCCGGTGCAGATCGAATCCGTTGATCCCGAGACTGATCTCACCGACAGGGAACTCCTTTTGCCATACTTCATATTCGTAATTTTCGTTGGATACCGACATACCTGTCTTCCGGAATCCCTTTTCTTCTAACCAGAAAGGAACGATTTCCTGCCCTTTATGGCGCATCACGGATACCAGGGCAGGAGCATCGACCGTGAAACGCCAATGTTCATTGGCAAAGATCTCTTTTTCTTCTTCACTGATCCTCCCCAGCAGTTGCTGATTGTTCACCTCATTCAACTTCTCTGCCGGTACTTCAGAAATGACCCGTTCCAACACTGCATCCCTGATCTGTTCCGTTTTAGAAGAGAGTGGGAGGGTAGCGGGTAACTCCTCCAACAGTTGGTGCAACTCTTTATACAAAAGCGGTGCGGTCTCCGGGCCAAGAGAATTCTGTTCACCGTAATAAGGCTTGTCCCGGTATACATACGGCTTCTTCACATCCCACTGGCTTTTGGGGATTATATAGCCGATCTCATCATTGGCAAGACCGATGCCAAAACGGAACTCTCCCTGCATCAGATCGCGCAGAGGCGGCGTTTCCCGGGAATCGACCGGAAAGTCCCGGCCGGGTAAGGCCACTACCCCTCCATTCAATATCTCAGGATAGAGCTCTCCCGGGAAAGTGATAAAACCGGCCGGCCCGATACTCCATACAGCAGCTTCGGTACGCTTTTTCATCCATCCGGTCATATCTGCATCCATGAGCCCGATAGCGGCAGCAAGGCGGAACAGTTTGTTCTTCAGAGGAAGTTCAAATGTCTTTGCACGTAGATTGATGCCTGCTTCTCTCACTTCAACAGCCTTTTCCTCCATCGTACGGAGTATGATTAATCCAAGGGTATCTCCCTGGGCACGTATCTTATCGAACGACGGCTCTACATACACCGTATCGCGGAACGGATCATGGACCTCCATGCTGGCATGGGTAGTCATTAATCCGCCTACTGCCCCGTTCACATAGAGGGCAACGCCGCCGACTCCCTTTCTGGCGAGGCTGTCTCCGTAATAGACTCCTTTTTCGACCGCTTCCCTCAGGTAGTGGGGAAAATCGGAGGAGATATACAGGTTTTTACTCCACAATGTTTCGGGATGATTGGCCCATTGTATCAGTGTACCAAGCGTCTGTAAGGTCTCGGCATCGGTGACCTGCATCATTCTGAGGCCCGCGTCAAAGACATAAGGTTCACGTGTGTCTTTTAAGGTTACCATCCCCTCCGTCAGGTTTTGCGAGAAGCGGAAATAGGCAGGGCGCAATGCTTCCACAGCCTCCACAACAGATTGAACCACCCTTTTCTTGATATACTCTTTCCACTCCTTGTTGACGCCGCTCTTTAAGGGTGATTCACCCCACAGACCCAGCAGGTCCGGGGCTTCATGGGTGTGGGTGGATGTAATCACCAGATAGGTGATGCCTGCTTCTTCCGGCAGCATTTTCCGGATATCGACTACCATCGGGTGAAACATACCAATCACATCCACTGCCACCACTGCAAGGCGGGTATTGCCGTCATCCAGCACCATTGTACGCGCCCACAGATCGTCATGGACACCTTGGGCAGCGACTCTGTTTCCAAAGCCGGCAATCCAGTAGGTATCGAACTTTCCATTTCCGTTCAGGTCTTCATAGGTATCTCCTTTCTCCGGCTCGTAACGTGCATTGTTATCCACATCGTTCCACGGTTCCATATACTCAGGCGTGATCGTAACCGCAGCAAATCCGGCACGCATGATCCGGGGTTCCCTGCTTTCGATTTTCAGGTCTACACTATATCCCGGATGACGGTCGCGCATATTGCTGTAGCCGTAAATACAGACCAGGATAAGTACAACCAGCAGTGAGATTCCTATGATCTTTATTATTTTCATTTTATAACTAATTCACGTTTCGAAAGTCGTATTATTGCAACTAAATCATCCATATCCAATTCACATGCGAAAGTTGAGTAAACAGGATTATCATCTTTTTACTTTTTTCTCTGCAATTCAAACAAGGGACGGTAACTGATAACGATAATACCTTCCTCTTCAATCAATTGCCTGAACCTGTCACTGGTAAAAAATTCCAATTCCTTTATGCGTTTGGGAGCAGAACCGGTGACTGCCCGTATCTCGTCTCCCTCTGTCGCTGCATGGATGTATATTTCCGTCACTCCGGGCTGTATATTCTTAATATACGCTGTCCAGAACTCCTCCAGATTTTCTGTTTTGTAGTTTTGCAGCTCTTCATGAATAAAATAATCGGGATGAATAATTCCTTTCTCCTTACAAATATCCCTGAAAGGAGGCGCCCCCATATTGTCCAGTGTGGATTGCGACGGCATACGCACAGGCAGGTCAAATTCTTCGGCAAGTTGCAAATATATCAACATATAGTCCGGTGAATACTGATAGGTTCCCATATGGGAATCGATATGAGTCACCGGTACTCCGGCATCCAGCGCCTTGCGGATCTGCGCCCTGCCTTCAATCAATGCTTCTTCGGTATTGGACGCTTTATATACCTCCATTACTCCTTTCCACATATAGCCCTGTTCATCATACAACCCCGGGACTTCATTGCGCGGAGCTACCGTGCCCCACCTATAGTTTTTCCATTCCGATGTCAATGTGAGATGCACGCCAAATCCTTTATCCGGATTCTCTTTCGCATAATTGACGATCTCATTCGACCAGGAACAGGGCATCATGATTGTAGCCGAACTGATAAGCCCATTCTCCATCCCTTCAACGGTAGCGGTATTGGCAGCATGGCACATACCGGCATCGTCATTATTGATAATCAGTAGTTTATCCGTATTTTTATATCCCAAACGTTCGGCCAACGTCTGGGCGGACAGGGTTCCTACAAAAAATAATACACTCAGTATCAGAATTCCTCTCATCTCGTTTGATTTATTAAGTTAATTAAACTTCCACGATTACTCTACAAATACCTTTTTATTATCCGAGACATATGTCCGGGTACTGACTGTGTACTCATCACCATGGGGATCTTTATAAACCAGATCCACATAAAAAGCCTGAAATCCTTTTTTCGGATAATTAATCCTTACGTCGACCGCAGATTTGTTGCTGGGGTTGAGCTGTATATCACTTTTAGTCCATGTGGCCTTACGGAAATCCCGGCTGTCTGAAGCGGATGTCCACAGTCTGGCACCCACCAGATTGTCCGGAGAGGTTTTCACTTTCAGGTCGATATTTCTACGCTTTTCCTCCAGATTCCACTCGCAGACAGGATAATCCGCCTTATATAACATATGCGCGAAAAATGAACTGAGCGCCCCGAAAGCCTGTACTTTATCCCCCAAACCATGGCCTGCATTGGGAACATAATGCAACAGGTTATGCCCGGGGATATCATTGATATAATGTTTCACCGCATCGACGGTCCAATAGGGATCGTTTGTTCCCATAATAATCATCTTGGGTATGGTTAGTTTTTCACGGTAGGAATAAGGATCTATCATTTTTACGACAGCGCTTCCAAATTCGCTATGGATTGCCTGTGGTATCTCCAGATTCACGTAATCCTGGATCTCCTCGCTGTATTCTCCGTAGAGTTGTTTCTGATAATCCAGGGTGGCGGGCATATTCAGCATATCAATCACCATGGGAGCGATGGCTTCCACACGCGGATCCTGCAGTGCCCCGGTAAGCCAGCTGGTCCATCCCCGCTTCGACCCTCCCGAAACAAGGAAACGGTTTACCTGCCGGTCCAACTCTTGTGTGGCAAATTCCTGCACCGCATCCATGGCTTTATAAGCAGTTTTCGTCATCGGAAACAACAATGGCCAGGAGTAATCTTTGTCTTTCCTGAACTCATTGAGCGTATAGGAGATCAATGCATCTTCTTTCAAACCGCCATACAGAGGCTGATTAGGCACTTGCTTTAATACACACACAAGGGCATTATTGCGGTTAGCCAGGGCAGATAAGAACAATAAAAAGCCATCATCCTCCTTCGCAAATCTCGGAATACCCTCGTTTATCGAGCCTCCGTCTACAAATAACAGCGCCCCATCCTGTTTTAAGGACTCCGGAACAAAGATAATAAGTTCATGTTTCCAAAGGATTCCATGCCATTTCTGAGAAATAAACAGCAAGGAATAGACCTTTGTCTCATCCATCTCATATGTATTGCGGACTTCCCATCCCCATGTACGATCATCATTGTGGACATAGGCATTCAGCGCCGTTTCAGGTGTAATAGCTTGTTGTGCACATCCAACAATAACGCAACAATAGACAGTTAAAATAAACAGTAATCTCTTCATACGTTCAATTTTATTTTTTAGTTTTATAATGAATCATACACCATTTAATCTTCACATCAGTAAATCAGCAAATCATCTAATTACATCAAGGTAACGCGCCATCCAGTAGGGCAACAGAAATTCATCGCCGGTAAGTTGCTGGTGTGTTCCCCGACCCCCGTCAATAATGAATTCGTTATTATTATGCCTGTTCATAGGCCGCTCTCTTTTAGGAATAAGTTCGGTAGTTGTCTGCTCCCGGAAATTGGTGTGGATATCTTTCGGCAGAAATTCCAAATCTTTCCGGTGTGAGTTTTTTACCACATAACGGTTACGATCTTTGGGAAAGCCTTGTAAATACCAGAGGGTAGATTCCAAATCGATATCTCCTGATGTCCCATAGGTCAGGAGATTCCAGAGCGCATTGCGTTCTGGTTTTTCAATTTCCCAGTGATCCCGTATCATTGCTGCATATTCCTGCTTTAACGTATCATTGAAAGCATAATGATATAACACCCAATAGGTGAGAAATGCCATTTCATCATCAGAATGATTCCAGTCCTCACCCATGGTTATTCCCTGGTGTTGAAACCCGGAAGTAAACCGGATATTGCCCACAGGGATTTTCATATTATCGAGATATCCGTGTTCTTCCATCATCCTAAACGCTTCTGTCTTATAGATCTCTTTCCCTGTCAGCTTATATGCCAGTTGCAATCCCGTAACGGTCAATGTACTGTTCAGCCTGCGGTCGAACTGCGTGGTAGCAAAAGAGTTCACATATTCGGGATTCCATCTTCCCCAGAGTGTCGGCTTACCATCATAATCTATAAAATAATAATCATTGGTGATGATATGAGTCATGATAGCATCGAAATAATCTGCTACCCGTTTTTTTTCTTCCGGCGTTTGCGCCACATACTGGTCTATTACGGAAGTAACGAACAGATAACCGACGAATTCATCGGTGCTGGTCGTTCCCTTCCACCACCAGTTCTTATCGGGTGCAGGTCTCCAGGGGACTGTGTCTCCGGCAATATATCCCGTACGCTCGAATGTTCTTGCTGAAAATCCCTCTATGGGATGGATGGTCAGCAGCCTTTCATAGGCTTCAAACGACTCCCACACATATTCCCTGGCCTTCTCCTCTTTGGTTACAGCATAACGGAATGCCTGACTTCCCAGATAGAATGAAGTCCACAGGCCGTCATTATCATCATCATCGAGGCGCAGGGTGGTGGGATCGTCCGGATCGACTAACCGGGAAGCGGCTGAAAAACCATAACGGAGATGATACTTGCGCAGGTTGTCCTGCATAAACTCCGCTTTTTCAGCCAGTGTTTCCTGTACAAACTGCACCTTATTCAAACCGGTCGGGGTCAAAAAGTAAAGGTTCCCGTCGTTATCCGCAGCCATATCTATGACCTTGTCCTGATCGAGCCAGCGTTCAGAGGCATAATAGTCGAACCGTTCCGGTTGCCTTACAAAAGCGCCCTGATCTGTTGCGAACCAATACTTACCATCCACGGTCAACATATGGTTAATAACGGGAACAGGAAGCCTATTATTGTGAGGTTCAGCGATTTTTCCATCCCGGTCAATCACATAATAGCCATCCGTTGTTCCCACTGCTATGCTATCTCCCTTGAATGCCATTGCTGTCAGATTGCTGCCGGCATGGATTTTAATCCATTTGTCATCTTTGAGTAAATAGATACCCGTAGATGATAAATACCAGAACTGATGATCCGATACATACAATCTGATCAATTCTTCAGGGGGAACGTCCAGATCTCTGACTTTTGTATTCCGGTTATACAATACACCTCCATGCTCTCCTGTCAGCAATACGTCGTCATTGGCATTTACCGCAATATGTCTGTATCTGTTTTCAGGCAGCAGGCCGCATATTGTTCCGGCATGTTTATTGGTAAGGAATCGGTCGGAATACAGATAGTAGAGATAATCCGTTCCTTCCTGAATACAAATATCCACAGGATATTTATCGGACAGGGAAGCATACCGGAGATCCTTTGAAATGATCTCTCCCGGGAAATCGCGGAACAGGCCGGCATCGGTCAGTATGAAAATACTGTTATCCCCGTCCGCGACTACTTTCGTGAAGCGGACATCTTTCCATTTCGGAGATAATGTATACCTGACCGATACCGGAGCGGTGTAAGGTTCGTCCTTCACCGGCAGATCGGCCGTTCCCGCAAAAACAGGTTTTATAAACAAAAGGCACAAGAAGATGCCTATCTGGCTTAAATTCATATAATTACAAGTTTGAAAACTAAAACTAAGAAGTAAAAGTGAAAATGAAGAATGAAGAGTGAGGGATTGGGAACGAAAAGTTTTCAATTCCCAAATCCCATATCTCGATTGAAAATCGACATAGTCAAATCCTACATCCTAAGTCTCACATCTTACCTCTAAAATCATAAATCCTACATCTTAAATCCAAAGTGTTGGCTCTTGATTCTTTGTTCTAAAAATCTAGTGTCTTTATTCCTTATTCTTTACTCTTTATTCTTTTTAATCACCACGGTTTTCCTGTTCCCTGAAGAAGCCACATCTTCGACCAGGCGCTGTTCTTGGATTGGTCTGTACCCTGATATGGGGTTGCTTCCAGCCTTTCGATAGCCGCTTCGGCATTCGCCCTGTTCTTTTCAATCTCATCAGTGGTGTGATAATACCAGCGGATGGGCAATACGGTACGTAGTGCGGCCGGACCTGTCTCCAATGCCGGCAAGCCGGTCCTGCGCCAGTCGAACCAGGCTTCATGTGCCGTAGTCCAATGGGCAATCCACTTTTGTTGGATAATACTTTCCAGCCCGTCATAAGGTGCATTCTCAATATAATCTTCAAATTCACCTTCCACTCCCCAGGCTCGGAACGACTCCCTCACACCGTCGGTATAATATCCGGCCGGATCGCCGGCGATCCATCCCCTGAATGCTGCTTCTGCGAGGAGCAGATTGGTTTCTGCGGCAGAGATCAATCTCATTAGCACAAGGGGATCGGTTGTCTTTGTATAACGGTTGTTCAGATGGGAGGCGTACGGATTCACTGTTCCCTGGGAAGCATTGTCGTTATTCATATTAAAGATCTGTACCAACGGATGGGAAATGGTTACTCCCGCATATTCGGGATCAAAATCCACCTTCATTCCATTTTCTTCAAATTTAGTCACTACATCCTGCGATACTTCCCGAATTTTATGTTCATCATCAATTTCCACAATACGGTCTATGCCTGTTCCCGAAACCAAAACCAGTGGGATCTGAATCCTATCGGCCCATACTTCCAGACGGGGGTCATCGTATTCCCTCATTACATCCACCAATGTTTTCCCCATTTTCACCCTCATATAGGCTCCGGCCGGATCTACATCGTAAACGGTATTTAACGGGTTGGAAACACTGTTCGACGTTCCGGGGAAGCTGATGTTCGCATCGTCACCCGCGACCGTGATCAACGGGTATCTGGCAGGATCTCCGGCAATTCTCTTGATTCCCTCTTCCGCAAAGGCGGGTTCTTTAGCCTGTAGCCTCATATAGTACCGTAAGGCCAGTGAATTCGCAAATTTTTGCCATTTGGATACATCACCGTTATAAACCACATCTTGTTTGGCTACAATATTGCGATATTCATTCGCACTTTTCGACAAGAGCGTATTGGCAGTATCCAGATCGGCAAGGATACCATGGTAAATCTCCTGTTGCGGATCAAAAGCCGGCATAAAATGGTCTGATCCCTGTTCGGCCTTCAACGCGTCTTTATAAGGTGCGTCGCCCCATATATCGGTAATCAGGCCGAAAACATATGCCCTCATGATCCGGGCGACTCCCTCGTGAAACTCGTAATTATGCTCAACAGCCTTTTTGAAATACTCATCGTTGTTCATCAAAATGCTGTAATATCCGTTCCAGCTATGCGAAAGGGTATTCCAATCGTAATTATTATAACCGCCAAACCAGCCGGTTTGCTGTGTATGCTGCATAATTCCTGAAAAGGTACCGAAACCGATATTGTAAACGGTTTGTCCTACATTCGTCTGAACCGTAGGCAACAGGAAGTTTACATCCGCAATTGCCGGATCAACACCGTTCGGATTGATATTCAGTTCATCCAGATCCTTGCATGAAACCACAAATCCGAGTACCAGCGTTACAATTATGATAAAACTGTTTTTTAACTTATGCATGACCTTATTTCGATTAAAAAGTAAAACTTAATTTAAACCCGACCGGAACAACCCAGGGCTCGGCGTTAAAACGTTCGACACCTTGTTTAAAACCTCCGTTACTACCCGATTGATAAGCTCTTTCCGGATCTATTCCCATCCCGGCGCTTTTCGCCCAAAGCATGATGTTCCTGCTGTATACTGAAACGTTCAGGTCTCTCATCCTCAGTTTTTGTGCGGCCTTATCGGGAACCCTGTAGTTCAGTGAGATCTCCCTTAATTTTATATAGTCCGCATCGAACAGGTTCGCTTCCCCGATATCCCACGGATAGCTCATTACATACGGCCTGAATTCAGTACCTTCATTGCCAAGATTTTCCTTGATAAGAATAAAATTACCCTCATCGTCATACCGGCCGTATACACCCGGAGCAAAAGTCCCGTCGTATGCTCCTATACCGGTATAGAAATCGTTATAATATCCTCCGAAATCAGGAGTAGGGCCACCGACAGGTCTTGGATTATCGGTATAAATCAATTTATCGGCATTGGCTACCACCCAGTCACGAAGCGCCTGACTCGGGCCACCACCCAGTCCTTCGGGCGGCGTAACCAACTGGTTGAGCCATGTGTTTGAAACAACACCTTCAGTGAGGTACCGCCAGGTTTGCGACACATACTGTCCTCCTGATCTCCAGTCGAACGTCATACTCAACGTAAAATTCTTATAGGTAATTGAGGTTTGAAGCCCCATGATAAAATTGGGGTTATAGTTACCCACCTTAGAGTATTCGTCCTCTGACTGCCATTCGGCATCTTCATCGTTTTCCGGTAGTAAGGGATATCCGAAATAGGGGGAGTTTTCATCGGTTACTCTCAGTATTTTCCGGGTGTAAAGATTTCCTATCAACCCGTCCCTGCCCAGGGATTCATCTTTTGCATAAGCAATATTTCTTACCCTTGCCTCATCCCAGAACTGGACAAAATCGGTTCCCTCAGACAGTTCCAGTAACCAGGTCTTATTTTTAGTGAAATTCACATTCAAATCCCAGGTCCAGTCTTTGGTTTCAATGGGTGTAAAGCCAAGCATCAATTCCACGCCCTTGCTTTGCAGTAAGCCGGCATTGATCTTTATACTGTTGAATCCGGCCGATCCGGCCAACGGTACGCTCAGGATCTGATTGCGATTGTCTGCCTGGTACCAGGTTCCCTCGAACCGTAACCTGTTATTGAACATTTTTATATCCATCCCCACTTCATAGGATTTCGACTCTTCGGGAAGCAGGATGGGATTTAAAAGATCCCCGGGTTTTCCGAGACGGATCGCATCACCCCATTGTCCCGCATCATAATAGGTCGCATAAAGGCTGTAAGGCGAAGTATCATTCCCTACCTGGGCAATACCTCCTCTTATTTTGAAAAGATTTACGTTTCTTCCCATATCGATCATATTATTCAGCAGAAGGCTCAATGAGGCGGAGGGATAGAAATAGGATCTGTTCTCCGCAGGAAGTGTGCTGGCCCAGTCGTTTCTCGCCGTCAGGTCGAGATACACCATGTCTCTCCATCCCAGGTTAGCCATTGCGTAAAGGCTGTTGATCGCTCTTTCGTAACGGGCATTGGAATAATTCAGTGAAGTGTTTTCAATATTCTGGATCGTATACAAATAGGGGATAATCAATCCCGATCCCGGTTTCGATGAATTACTCACATTCGCCCAGCGGGAATAGAGAAGGTTACCTCCGGCAGAGGCAGTAAGAGAGAAGTCATCCCAATGGTTTTTATAGGTAGCCAGCACATCGGCATTGGTTTCAGTGCTTTCGCTGGTAACGATACCGTATGCTCCGTTATTGGGTTCCTGAGAATATCCCGGATCTATCTTCGTTTCCCTTGTTTCGTCCGATCTGTTCAGCGCATATCTTCCCATAATGCTCAATTGCGGGGTTATCTCCCAGGTAGCGGAAACATTCCCTATAAGCCTGTTCCTTTTGAAACTGTTATTGATGCCATACGCAAGAAAGTACGGATTTTCCCAGCCTTCACCTATGGTGAGTACCTGTCCTCCGCCAAGATCATAATCTTTCATCTTACGGATATCCACATTGGGGGGTGTCCATGCAGCCCATTGCAAAGGATTGGCGCCCCTTTCCTGGGTAGCCGGCCTGTTATCGGCCCAATTCTGTGTATAGTTGATATCGGTACTTACAGTAAGTCCTTCCACTACCTCCGATGCGGCGGCAAGTGTCAGGTTATTTCTGTTGAGATCCGAATTAGGTACCAAACCTTTATTAGTCATATTGGATACGCCGAGCCTGTAGTTCACCTTGTCGTTGCTGCTTGAAATAGCTACGCTGTTGGTAGTGGTAACTGCACTGCCGTTAATAAAGTTCTTATAGTTGTCAGGATAGGAAACCAATTCTGTGGGTATTGGAACTCCATTGGCATCGAGTGGTGCAAACGGTTGAACCTGCCAGTAACCTTTATTCAGTTCGGGCCCAGCTCCGGCCTGTTCCGAGGGACTGAAAGGAGGTATGATTCCACTGGGAAAAGTAGCATCGGTATAGCTCCTGGCACCAAATCCAAAACGGTTTTGCACGTCCAGGTATTTTGACGGAATATCGAAAACGGTGTTTGAAACTATTTCCACTTTCATTCCGCCTTTCCGGTCCGACTTTTTTGTAGTGATAAGCACCACCCCGTTACCGGCACGCGTTCCATAGAGCGCTGCGGCACTGGGTCCTTTAAGGATGGAAACACTTTCAATACTTTCCGGATCGATGTCCGAAATCGCATTCCCGTAGTCGACCAGATTGCCGTTACCAAAACCGCCTACATTATTTACGGAGCTGGTCATCGGCACACCGTCGATCACGAACAAAGGCTGGTTATCGGTACTCATGGAAGTCGCTCCCCTAATGATCATACTGACTGTAGATCCTGCACCGCCGGTTGAGTTGATAGTTACCCCCGTCACTTTACCTGCCATTGAAGTAAGTACGTTCTCGTGAACCACTTTGGCAAGTTCTTCAGATCCGAGTTTCCCTACCGAATAACCGAGTGATTTCTCTTCACGGCCGATACCAAGAGCTGTAACCACTACTTCACTCAGCGTTTCAGTACTCTCTTCCATGACAATGCTGATATTCGCACGTCCTGCAACAGCTATTTCCTGTGTTATGTATCCTATATAGGAAAAAACCAGGGTTGCATTCGACGGCACATTTATTATATAATTTCCTTCCACATCGGAAACAGTGCCTTCCGCTGTTCCCTTTACAACGATACTGACCCCTATAAGCGGCATCCCATCGGAGGCTGATGTAACCGTACCGGTAACACTGATAGTATTTTGTCTTGTATCGGTTGTCTCTGCTAAACCGGTTCCTATAGATAACAGGAGGAAAGCAAGAGACAGCATCACTTTACACCGGTTCTGAAATTTATTCATTGGCAATTTTTTTGCTTCCATTTTCACATTGGTTTAAATCGGTTTTAATTAACTGCTTCGAATGTAAGTATTGCAGCAGAAGTACTTAAAGCAATCAAAGGATTTTGACTGACTATCGCATCAGGGGACAATGTCAGGAACATCACCAACCGCATGGAGCTGCTCGTTATCTCCTGCACAATCACTTTCCTGTGAAAATCCCGTATGCCGATAAATGCATCCGAATCGGGAAAATCGAGTGTCATCACACCCGGATAGGTTACAACCGGAATACCGGGAGGCTGTGTACCTGTCGCAAAATCAGGAATGGTAGGTATGATGAAATTTTCATTCTCATTCAATACAAATGTGGCGTTCTCGTCGGATGTGTAAGTTGTCAACGCAAAAACATCCTGACCAAACACCGCTTCTCCACCCGTCTTGGTGATCTGAGCACCTCCCATCTGCTGCAATCTCATCGCATAGACGATACCCCCGAAAGAGGAGCCGTCTGTTGTGTTTTGCCTGTAACGACCATCATAATAAAAAGTGAACTCATCATTATATGCTTCAGGCAGTCCGACATATACACTAAAAGCTCCCGAGGGCAACGATGGAATATCTTCATCGAGCAATGAGAAATTCGCGTCGGAGTTCACCAGCTTGTCATTGACAGTATGCGACATGGTAAGTTTCCATGTTTTACCATCGTACCCTTCGGCTGTGTGGTTTCCGGTCAGCAAGGCATAAGGGGTGAGCGAAACAGCTAAATTCACCTCTGTGGTTACCGAATTACCGGCATTGTCTTTTGCTGTTAATGTGGCAATATAATAACCCCCTTCTTCATATACATGTACAGGATCTTTTTCCGTACTGACATTTCCGTCTCCAAAATCCCATTCCCAGTTTACTGCACTATGGGTAAGCGCCGTAAAAGCAACCTGTTTTCCGGCTATACTGTGAAAAATCACTGCAGAAAGCGGAAATTCCGTTTGTGATCCGTCATCTGAGCATGCCGGAAAAAGGAGAACCAGCAGGTACAAAAAAACGGAAAGATAATAGACAACTCTTCTCATACAATTGTTGCGTTTTTGGATTAATAACATGGATAATATTCACTATAATTTTGTTAAATAAATGAATTGAAATGATGACATAAAAATATATTAATAATGTTACGATATGATTAAATTCAGGAGGCACTATGTTAAGTAAAAGTTACTTGTATAAACAGCCGTAACTAATTGCCTACACCCAGCACTTTTTTGATTTCCCCCATCTCTTTTTCTATTTCATTTCTGCGTTCTTTGTTAAAATGGGTAAAAGGCATTGCCGGAAAATCACCGCAAATTCCTGCGACGGACAATGCGCATTTGAGACCTATCAGGTAACTGGAACCGTACTTGCCTTTACTGTAAATGCCGGTAGATATCTGCATCACTTTTTGCTGCAGGCTTCTCACTTTTTCAATATTGTGTGATTTGGCCGCATTATACAGTTCAACATACAACTCCGGGAATAAATTGGCTCCTCCGTTGACCCCCCCGTGGGCGCCCATCAGTACCATTTCGGCAGTCATTTCTTCCGGACCGACAAAAATCATGAATTCAGGTCTTTCTCTCATGATGTACATCACGGTCTGTAGATAAGTACCGTTGGCGGAACTGTCTTTAAAACCAATCACCTTTTCATTTTGAGCAATTTGCTTAATCGTTTTAGGATCAAATGCTACTTTTGTATGAACAGGCATATTGTACAAAAACAAAGGAAGGGGCAACAGGGAAATCAGATTCTCGAAATACCCGATCAACTCCGACTGGGCGGTAGCAAAATAATAAGGAGGCGTTGCAACAACCGCGTATGCGCCGGCTTCATACGCCTTTTGAGCCAGAGCAACGCTGTCGCTAAGAGACGTATCGGAGATGCCGACCAAAAGAGGTAGCCGATTTCCCAGAATCCGGCTTGTTTCTTTTATCATTTCTTCGCGCTGACTCATACTTAAACTTTGGGCTTCTCCGGTAGTACCCAGGATGAAAATACCATGTACCCCACCTCTTATCACGTGTTCGACCAAATTATTCAGTCCTTCTATGTCGATCCGGTTATTTCCGGACAATGGTGTTACAAGAGGGACAATGATCCCTTCAAGTGGTTTTAGTTGCCTGTATTGCATATGATTAAAACTATTTATTTAGTTTATTCCTCTTTATTTACCCTGCCCAAGAGACTCTCTTCTTTGTTTTCTCTTTTTATTCAATCTCGCTAAATCGTTTTAGCTTTGAGATATATAATAACTGCCCATCATAATTATTCCAATTTGTATTTTCTACGGGTGCCTTTGAGATGACTGCTGGATCACCAACTCCGGTTCCAAAAATAGTTTTGATTTATAATTATTTTTCTTAATGCGTTTAATCAATATATCGATTGATCCTTTTGCAATTTGCTCGATCGGTTGCCTGATATAGGTTATGGGTGAATAAAAGAGATTAAATGCATCATTTCCATTAAAACCCACTACGGCAACATCCTCCGGTATTTTCACATTCATTTCATTCAAGCAGTACAATCCATTGGTGGCAAGCATATTGGTTAAAAACATAACGGCATCCACATGCTCCCTGTGGATCAATTCTTCCAATGCTACTCTGATATCCGGTTTCGGATTCAGAATATTTACCTTCCTGACATGCACATAAGCACTTAGTCCCGCATTTTTCATCGTGTCCTCATATCCCGAAATACGATCTAAAATATGATGCATTTCCGTATTATAAGCGATCAACGCGATATTTTTATATCCTTGTCCGAGCAGATGCTCCGTGGCTAGTTCCGTTGCCCTGTAATTATCCAAACAGGATGAACTCAAATCTATATCCGGAAAATATCTGTCCAGCAACACTGTAGGGAAATGGCTGTCATAAAGTCTTTGGATAAGCTTCATCGAACCATCGCATGGCACCAGTATCAATCCTTCTACTCCTTTGTTGAGCAGCACATCCACCAATCTTTCTGTATTTTTCAGATTTTCATCCGTACTACTGATTAACACGGTGTAATTCAATTCGCTGGCCCTATCTTCTACAATTCTTGCGATTGCCGAATAAAAGGGATTGGAAATATCGGTAACGATCAAACCTACCAATTGAGTTTTTCCGGACCGTAAATTTTTTGCGACAAGATTTGGCGCATAATGCATCTCCTTCGCAGTCTCAACAACCCGCCTGGCGACTTCCTCCCCGATCCTGTACTGTTCAGCCTTGCCATTCAATACCATTGAAACAAGGGCGGGCGAGACACCTACCATTTTCGCAATATCTTTTATCGATATCTTTTTTTCCATTTGCAGGTGAAAGAATAAGAATGAAATACAAAAATAGTTTCATTAAATCGTTTTAGCAAAATAAATTTATATGTTTTACAACATATTTTTACGTCTGGTACAAATTATGTTTGCTTCAACACAGTACAAACCCTGGATTGTTACAAGATATTCTGATTTATATTTGGTTTTGATACATAATTTATTCATTTCAGGGGTGTATTTATTACAAAAAAAGATATATTTTACACTGTAATTTTGTGATACATAGATGTTTTATAGAAAATCAAGAAAACAATTGAAAATTAAAACCAGGACCACCTGCCCAAACTGGACAGACAATCCTGGTTTTTTTATTTGGATAGCAATTACCCGCTTAATTTATCTTTCCTCCAAGATGACAATATTTTCCATACAACACGTTATATGTCTTCCGGTTTTCTCCCCTGGGAATATATACCGTTTTATAACCCTGAGCAAAAGCTTCCTGGGCTTTTTCAATGGTTGGGAACAGGCCTGACGCAATCCCGGCGCACATCGCCGCGCCCAATGCTCCTGCCTGTTGTGTAGCCGCCACTTTAATAGGTACGCCCATGATATCGGAGAGTGTCTGCATCACATAGGGTGATTTCAATGAAATACCTCCCACTCCAATCACCTCATTCACCTGTACACCCTCGTTCTCAAGATGCTCCATAATAGCACGGGAGCCGAAAGCTGTGGCTTCCACCAGGCTTTTGAAGATCTGCGCAGGGGTAGTAGCCAAAGTGATACCGGCAATGCCTCCCTTCAATGTGAGGTCGGCAAAGGGGGTACGTCGTCCGTTCAACCAGTCGGTCGCCACCGGATCCGACTCAGTTACCGGCAGTTTTTCCGCCTCTTCGGTCAGCTTCGACAATATCTGCGCTGTTATTTCTCTCTTTTGCTCTTCCGGGAGCAGGTTCAACGACCAGGAAAGTATCTCCTTCCACCAGGCATATACATCGCCAAAAGCAGATTGTCCTGCCTCGAGACCTATCAGGCCGGGAATAACCGACCCGTCTACCTGACCGCTGATCCCGGGGATCAGTTTATCTGCGATATCCTCTTTCGGGGTAACCACAATATCGCAGGTAGAGGTACCGACAATTTTCACCATCGTGTGCGCTGTGATCCCCGCACCAATAGCTCCGGCATGCGCATCCAGGATGCCAACCGCAACATCTATCCCCTCAGGCAATCCGAGCCGCTCTGCCCATTCTTCGGTCAGTTTGCCGGCGGAGACATCGCTTGTGTAAGTTTTGTTCTCCAGACGGGCGGCAAATCCCCCGAACAGGGGGTCAAGTGCGGAAAGGAACTCTTGCGACGGATAACCGCCCCATGCTGACGCCCACATCCCTTTGTGTCCCGCAGCACAACGGCTACGCTTCACCTGTTCAGGCCGCAGATTTCCCGTCAATAATGCCGGCATCCAGTCGCAATGCTCAATAATGGAACAGGCTTTCTCCCTTATTTTTTTATTTGCACGAAGTACGTGCAGCGCTTTTGCCCAGAACCACTCTGAAGAGTAGATCCCTCCGGAGCGGGACGTAAAATCGGTCTCCCATTTACGGGCCAGGGCATTGATTTCATCTGCCTCCCGGATAGAAGTATGATCTTTCCAGAGAATAAACATTGCATCGGGATCGTCGGCATATTCAGGCAGCAATGCCAACGGTGTGCCGTCACGGTCCGTCAGGCAGGGTGTGCTCCCCGTCGTGTCAATTCCAAGAGCAACAATATTTTTCGCTTCATCAGGAGATAATTGTGCCAGTAAATCGTGAATCACCTCCACAAGCGAATCAATATAATCCTGCGGATGCTGCCGGTACCGGTTGGCAGAAGGATCACAATATAATCCTTTTTTCCAGCGGACATAACCGGAGATCGCAGTCGCCAGTTCTTTTCCGGATACGGCGTCTAAAGCTACCGCACGACATGAATCGGTACCATAATCAATTCCTATGACTAACTTTTCCATATCCATCTATTTTCCGTTACCCAGCTTCTTGCTGCGTGCAATCGTAAAACTATAATAAGTAATAATAATAAATGCGACGGCAGGTACCCAGTAGGCGAATTTAATACTTCCCGCCTGATCGGAGAGGATACCCTGCATCTGTGTCAGTAGTGCCGCACCGGCAATCGCCATCACCATGCCAGAACCGGCAATCTTGGTATCATCTCCCAGTCCTCTCATGCCAAGCCCGTAAATGGTGGGGAACATAGCGGACATACAACCCGAGATACCCATCAAGGCATATACTCCCACAAATCCTTCTCCGTAAATCGTCAAAAGTGAACATATCACCGCCAGAATACCCAATCCCGACAATATGTTCACCGGCCGGGTATATTTCATCAGCCAGGTGCAGATAAAGCGTCCAAGCACAAAGAGAATAAGCGACATGATATAGTAAGTGGCGCCCGCCTGCTCGGCTGTACGTGGTAAGAGTGCATCCAGTCCGATCGCTTCACAAAGTGCATAAAAACCACCTGCCACCGGCTCTACACCGCGCAACGCCCCGATAATTGCTTCCTGCGAAGGATTTGCACCCAGACCGGCGATCACTGCATCCAAATCGAGTTGCTGCATGGCGTAACGGATGATGAACGACCAGACTGCGATCTGCGCACCCACATAGAAAAACTGTGCCAATACTCCCCAGACGTAATTCTTATTCTTTTTTAGCCGGCTCCATGTCGCTTTCAGGTCCAAACTCTTATCGTCATCCTGTGCTTTCGGCATTTTGGTGAATATGATCAGCAGTAACAGTACCAGCATCACTGCCCCCAGGATCAGATAGGCCATGGTGACGGCATTCAGTTCACCCCGTTGAATGGCAACCAGTTCTGAGCCGCTCAGGACAGCCCTTTCGCCGGCCGTCATGGTATTCAACTGAGATAAGACAAATATCTGGCTGGCCAGCACACCGGTCAATGCACCAAACGGATTGAACGACTGAGAGAAGTTCAACCGGCGGGTAGCTGTCCTCGGATCCCCGAGTGAATAAACATACGCATTGGCTGACGTTTCAAGTACAGATAAACCGGCAAACAGCACGAAGATGCCGAAAAGATAGGTAGCAAAACTCAACGGCGAACTGATATCATTTACCAGCATAGCCGGATAAAAGAGCATCGATCCCGTTATACAAAGCGAGAGTCCTAACAATACTCCTGATTTGAAAGTGCGTCTCTTGATAAAAATTGCTCCGGGAAGTGCGAAACAACCGTAACCGAGAAGATAGCAAACTACCTGGATCCATGCTGTTTGCGTATCGGTCAGGCTCATGATGCGCTTGAACGCTGCCAGCATGGTGTCGGTCATATTGTTGGGTACCGCCCAGATAAAGAAGAGCGAAGTAAGAAGAATAAAAGGGAGCAGGATCCCGGGAGGGATCAATCGGTGCTTTTCTACATTATTTGTGTTCATATTTTTATTACTAAGAAGTCTGATGTTATGAAATTAAGAAGTCAAGAAGTTAAGAAGATAGGAAACCAATCCGATTTAAAATATTGTCCTAACCTTTTCAAGGTTTACCCCTAATAATTTCTCAGCTATAGGAGAAAGGCTTGCCTCATCTCCTGTGAAATGGAATACGTTGTGTTTGTGCGACAGCGACTCTCCCGGTTTCAGGAATGCAGCGGGCGAGCAACTTTCCAGCTCCAGGAAGGGGCCCATAATGCTTCCGTCTTCCAACGGACCGTCGTTATAAGCATTCAACGCATCTCCTACAAGCGGATTCCTGTCAGGATTCCATTCCTGATTCAAATAGGTTGCATCCGGTTCAGTATCAAATGTCACGATAGTCAATCGCTTTGCAAGCGGATCATAATTTCCCGCGATCGACCTGGTGCGTTTGGCATTCATTCCCAGTTTGCCTCTTGATTTTCCATCGGTTTTAAAATAGAGGATACCATTATCGTCAACCAGGCGGTCCGCAGGAATTTCACCGAAATAATCGGATGTCACCACCTTACCCAGCTCCTTCCCGTCACCGGTATTATAAGGGATCACAGTTACGGCAGCTTCGGACGGATTGAACATATCGAGCATCCATATACAGACCGTACCGGTCTCCGGGGTCCATTCGAAATCATTGCCATTGACAATTTTGTTGGTTGTTTCATAGGCCACCCCATTCACTCCTTCAGGGATTTCAACCTGCAATTTACCCGTTATTTCACTGGGGGAAAGCAATACAACTTTCCGTTCTATCGCAATATTCAGGAGACTCCCCAAGTAGTTCTTCTGTTCCATCTCCTTGACAAAAACAGCCTCTTTGGGAGTCACACGGCTTACCTCCCACTCTTCGATATCGATGGCTTTGGGAGTATGCCAGTTATCATATACCTGCTCTTTCCCCGGCTCAAAAAATATGGAATACTTCCCCCCTTCCGGGCCGAGCCAGAAACGATCTTCTCCGCCGAAGCCGTTCATATGTTCATCTACTATACCCGCATCGAAGAAGTTGTAATTTACAAATCCGTGACTATTACCTTCCGGTCCATTAGCCGTAGAAGTAAATACTTTTCCCTGATACTTCGCCGACAGGATTATTTGTGCCTTTTCATCTTCCGACTTCAGTACGATCAATCCCTCATCTTTTTCGGACAGATAGTTAAGATCATATCCGAAAGTCCCCTTTTCATATTCCTTTTCCATATTTCCTGATGTTTTCCCGTTGCCTGTACAGGAGAGTAAAATTGCACCCCCGATTATGGCAGGCAGTACACTGCGATAGATTTGTTTTAGTTGCATAAGATAAAAATTAGACACAAGAGCCAAGAATCAGGAACCAAGACATTTTATTGACAATATCGGTTACTTCGTAATTGGCCGCGTCGATTATTTAATAATTTCACTTGATTTTTCCGAATTTATCGAGAATACGGTTATAGGCTTCCGCAGCAGCACCGTTTCCCCAATCGTATATTGTAAATTCTCCCATTCCTTCACCTTCGGGGCTGGTACGCCCTCCATGGCCGTAATTTTCCATCATAAAGCCGTAATCTTCCTCTCCGAAGAAGGGATACACTTTCTCCCATTGTGCTTTGGTGACAGGATTCAGGGGACTATACATCATTACAAACGATGCTTTCAGCGCAGCCCACCCTCTCTCATTGTACTCATCACTGTCCAAAAGTTTCCCGTATTGCAGGATCAACTCGGAGAAAAGGCTCTGGCGGGAGTCGTTCCATTCGGCATCGGCATTCAATACCCCGAAACCGCCAAGCACATTCACATACATGTAGGGCGGCTGCCACGAAGCCTGTGTCATCAGCAATTCATCGAGGGTACGCCGCCCCTGTTCCAGATATCGCCGGTCGCCGGTCATCCGGTAACATTCGAACAGTGCTTCGGCCGTCCAGAACATGGAGAAATTATTCTGTTTGTACATATTATTTCTGACGACTTTTTTCCCGACAAGGTGATCTGCTCCATACCGCGAACAGGACCAGTAGGTCTCGAAATCCTCCCATCTTCCCGAGGGAATGATGTCCCGGATTACCGCATCGATGGCTTTGAGACCTGCCTCTTTGTATTCCTGTTTTCCGGTCAGCTCATAGAGTTTCAAAAGAAAGGTCGCCGACATAGAGGTCTCAGGCGATCCATTCAGGTGAGTCATCGGTTGCAGCGTGCGCAGGTCGAGCCATCCCGGGAAAAAACCATTCTCCGACTGGATACCGAGCAATGATCCGGCGTATTGTTCCGCGTAACGAAGTAATCGTTCATCCTTTTCCAGTTCATCATACCAACGAAGCATGAGCAACGCGGTCCAGCTCATATCGAGAATATGGAATGGTGATTCGGCAGCATTCCAGGTATAAGGATTCCGGTTTGAATTTCCCCAGTAGCAGGCATCCCATCCCTTACTACGGTTATATTTTCTCCCCTCGATCTCCACTTCATGCATCTCTGTGCCGATCAAGCCGTAAAAGAAACCTTCAACCTGTGGAAAAGAGAGAGCCAACTCTTTGGTAAGCAGCGCCTTTTCCATCAAGGCTGTGTTGCCGGTCCTTCTGGCATACCGGTACAATCCGCCGGCAGAACGCAGGGAACTAAACCAGGCCTGATTCCATACCGAACGGAATTCCCGTTCATTGACTTCTCCTGGATAATTGGGGCTCTGCGTGACATTCACGATAAAAACCGGTGAACCGACCTTCTTACCGTCCAGTTCGAACTCCTGCCATACGTTATCCGCCCAACTGTTGAAAGCCCAGTTATAGGTGTGCTCCACATATCGTTCCAAATCGGCATCTACCGGATTCCCGGCCTGATAAAGATCATGCCCCCAACGATTCCAGAGGAAATCGAGTGGCCTCCTGAAAGGGTTTTTTAGTGACGCTTCGTCACTATGCACCATCAGGAAAAATCCGATCTCCACTTCTCCTGCCGGATACTCAGCACCCGGTTCACGGACAAACAGGACATGATCGTCGACCCTGCTGTTACTCATCCCCAATACCAGGCGATTATTTTCAGCATCGAGATCGAGATACCATCTTACCGGAGTTCCCTTTTTCATAATATCAAGATCGGGGATCAGGGTAATCACCTGCCGGTCATCGGCGACGATCAGTGCCGGAGAACGGAATACATGCTGGTCGATAATATGGCTGCCGGTAGGTGTAAGGTGGGGCGCCCAATGGAAAGACGGGGTAAACCCGGGAGTGACAATCACCTGCCAGTCATCCTGGTGAACAGTCTGGCCGGGAGAGAAGTTGAACTGTATGTGGAGGCAATTCTCGTCCACCACCTCGATCCGGCTGGTCCCCTTTTCACTCCCCAACAGGTCATATTGGATTTTTCGAACAGCTTTCTCCAATGAACGGGGCAGCTTCAGCTCCATCGGCAAAGATTGGCTCCCTACCCTGGCATCCTGTGCCTGCACCACGGAAGAGAAAATCATAACCGTACCCAACACTGTATAAATAAGCCTCTTTATCATATTTTTCATATGACTAAAATATTTATTTTCAATGGTGTCATATGGAACTCGCTTTTAGTCATGATCTTGTGTGATAATGATTATCATGCTCGTTTCAAATCATCAAAATCACCACTACTTCCCAAAAAATCGGGAAAAGTTATCCCGACTTGCCGGGATCATCAAAATCACCACATCATCAAATCAGTGAATCATCAAATCAATTTATTCTTTCGAGTATGATCTGATTCAGTTCGAACTGATCGGCTTTCCCGTTATTTCTCACATGAAAAGTGACGGAATTTGTCTGGGGCGTGAGTTGTATATCCCCCACATGAACATTCTCCCGGAAAGTTTCTTTCCCGGCTTTAGTCGATATCCAGTCCGAAAGGCGGTTCTGACGTTGCCATACCTGGAAATCAGCGCCGGTCGGCTTTTCGTGGTAGTTAACCAATACCCTGTATTTCCCTTCAGGTACATCCGTAAGCATCACCCTGACCATACCCTGTCCAAAGGAGGTAAGCATCAACCCTCTGTCTAAAATAGCCTGTATTCCCCTGTCGAGGGTAATCTCCATCAGCTGCGGGAAATAGATATGCTTTTCAGGAAAGTAGACCTCCCTTAAATCCGCGGTCGGTTCCATCCGTTCTTTCAACGGTTGTGCCGCGTAAAAGAATGCAACAGACGTATAATCTACGGGAAAATTATTGCCTACCTCTCCATGTTCCATACCGTGATAGATTTCTTTCCCGAAAGACATCTTATCCGAAAAGAAAAAACGGTAGCCTCCGGTACGTCCCATCGGCAGGGAATAATCAAGCGAACCGTGTATCGGCATGCTGATTCCCCTGTCCCACCGGTCGAGCAGCGCATACCACCCTCCGTTATAATAATCTTCCGAACCGGTACCATGCAGACGCATTTTTCCATCCACATATGTGGTATCATCTCCCTCGAAGAAAAGAGTCATACCCGGTCGCAAACCCTGTGCCTGATGGATGGTCCCCACATAATGACCTTTTCCTTTGGTTTCCATAAAAGTATAGAACTGACCCGATTCAGGTTTTTCTCTTCTCCAAACGGTATAGAGTTTCCCTTCCTCATTGAGATTTCGTCCGTTGTCGTTATAATACACTTTCACATTCACCGGTACAGCGTTTTGCTGTACTCCTTCCCTTTTCTCATAGATGAGTTTCATGGAAGCCGATCTATCGAAAGGCATGGGCAGGTAACAGTAGTTGGAAGTTTGCTGCCGTCCCATCACGATACTTCGCATAGCCGGTTTTCCGTAGGCATAACCGAAAAAATCAGCCAGGGGGGCATAGATGGCTTCTACCTGTTCATCATCCCACTTTGCGGAAAGGATGATATCTTTATAAATCCCTTCAAATGCAGTTCCACCGTCAATCTCAAAACCGACAATACGGCCCGGGGTTGTTTTCTCAAAGAAAGCTACCTCTTCTCCCGGTTCAATAGTAAATGTTTTTTCTTCGGTACGGACATTGGACGATAAACCGGTTGCATAGCGGTTTACTGTAGGTGATATATCAGCCCATACGTCACTCACCTCTGCCAACAATTCTTTGTCGGAAGCGGAGAAATTCCCGGTCCAGCTTTCCACATTCATTCCGGGTAGCATCCGGTATTGAATTTGATGGAACATGATCCGCTCTCCCTGGAACACGATCTTTAATGATTTTGCGAATGGAATAGGGATATAGCTGTAATACCCTCCTATTTCGTTACCACAAACCGGTTTTACGAAAGGATAGACCTTTCCCGAAAAAAGATCCATAAAACGAATCTTCAGGCGTGGGACCCGTTCTCCATCGAAGTAAAACAACAATGTGTCTTCTGTAGGTGTAGGAGTCCATATACGGTTGACCACACCCGCCCCTTCGAATTCGGCCAGCACCAATCCCTCCTTCTCCTTACGAATGAAAGAATAGTTACCACTAAATCCGTCGTCGTTTCCTCCTGTCCGGTCGTAACTCGACTCCTGTTCTATCAATTGATTATGCCGATATGCAGGCAACCGATCCACTCTTTTCAGAAGCTCCACCTCATCGTTCCACCGGTAAGTTTGGTTTTGCCCGTTCATCTGAAAGAGAGATAATAAAAACGTAAAAATGAGTAATAATGTCTTCAATCCTATTCTCTTCATCATTCTTTCATTATATTTTAGTTATTCCTGTATCGATTCTATCATTCAGAGCATAGGGTTAATTCACTTCCAATTCCTGCCAGGAAGGAAACTTGGGAAACGGAGCATGAGGCTCTTTCTGATACCAGAAAGTAGTAGACGAGATATCCGATTTCTGTGGCAGATAACGGTGTCCATGCCGCCAACCCAGATCCTGAATGGTGATTCTCAGGTCTTTCTTAAACCGTATAGGATCCATCACATGCCAGCGATACATTCCGAATCGTTGGCCCGACCTGTAGGTAATATCGGGAGGCAATACCTGTACCAATCCGGCATAAGGTGTTGTAAAAGTAACGTATTTCCCATGCCGGTCGAAATTATACGATCCGCAGAAATAATCCTCAGTTCCGGTTCCTATGATGGTAGGGAATTGCTTGTCTCCATCCATGAAGAATTTGATTTCTCCTTCGCCCCACCAGCCATTGTTATTCACCTGCCAGGCCATATAGACACCTACATAGTGCCCTTCTCCCTTTATTCCGTCGATAATGGTATAATCGGAGGTTTCATTCACTTTTGTGCGGCGGAATTGTGCATGGAAATAAGCAGCATCGTCGGGCACATCGGTCAGCGTATAATCGATCTGATAATAGAGGTTCATCGGCTGTTCATCATTGATATTAGTCATGGTGATCCTGCATTTTTTGCGGAACGGCATTACCCAATAACAATTGAATGCACTACCCGGATTGACGGTTACAGGCAGGGAATTCAGATGGGCATATTCATTCCACCCCATGCCGAAGAAATCACCCACAGGTGACTCTACTGACGGTTCCGTTTCATCATCCCAGTAGATACGTATAATGGAAAAACGCCAGTTGCCTGTCGGCGTCATCCAGATATGCTGAATAGCACCCGGCCCTTCAATTTCGGCCATGGTGAACGTTTCACCCGGATTGATCGTCACAAACGGATTCACTTTCCAGCCCTGTCCCAGATCACGTGCAGGATTTGTAGCATTCGCCGTATTGCGGGGCGCGTTGGGATCCGGGATAGCCATTCCCCCTTTCCCTTTCTCGCCGGTAAAATTTTCCGGACTGATAGAACGTGTTTCCGCGTTGGATAGCCGATATAGGTTACCCATATTCATATCCAGACCATTGAAATCACGATTTTGGGAAAAAACGGTTGTCGTGAATGCAATACAAAAAAGAAAAAAGAAAGTTGTTTTTAAACGCATAATAAACAAATTAAAAATTTATTGATATTCTTAGAAACTGTTTTGAATTTTCCGAATTTATTATTTATGGATTAATTTCTTTCCCAAAGATATTATATTTTTTAACATCCATCGAACCAAATAACACTTCCAGCCGGGGTTTTCCATTTTTTAATGAGAGTGTGCCAAAGCCTGTACCGGTACTGATAAAACCGGTAAAATCACCTATTTTTGAATCAATATACAGTATTTTATCTACTGTATCGTATCTGATTCCCGTCAGCGCTTGTATCATGGCATAACTTGCCATTGCCCTGGCATACCAATGACCGCATTCATATTCATTAAAAGGATTTCTTACAGAACCGTCGTACCTGTCACGGCAGACGCGCACTATTTCCAGACCTTTTTCTATCTCTCCTTTCAGCATCAGATGGCTTGCCACCTGGTATTCAATCCCGGTCCAAACTTCGTTACTATAAACAAACGGTAGAGATAATGCTCCTCCTTTCGGCCATGAGCAGAGTAATAATCCTCCGTCTTCACCACAAGCATACGTCGGTCGTTGCGGATTGTAATGATCGAGTAACGTTGTTTTCAGATTGTATTTATGGACTGCCTTCAGGTGACTGGTAACCATTTCATTATCTATTATTTCCGGAAGTCCGCAGACGGAGGCCATCCACATTCCCAAGATCCCATCCGAAAGGCAACCGGTACCATATTGATATTTAGGCCCCTCTTTTTGTAACAAAGCAATGGCCTCTTCAGAATACGCACCACCGAAAGATTGTACATTTACCGGATTGGGGGCCTCCAAGCCTTCCCACTGAATTTTCTGAATAAAATATTCACCATCAAAGAGGTCGTTTTCAATATACTTTTTGCCCGCAGTCAATAAAGAGTGATACTCATTATATGGTTTCCTGAGCGCTTTGCTCATTTCAATAAAAGCCGTGAGTGCACCCAGATAAAAACTGGTGCACATTCCATCAGGTCCCCAAAATTCAATATCATAAGTATTATGATGCGGCTCCTCGAGACATCCTTTCCCCTTCGGATCCCACGTACGGATACAATAATCAAGGCTCTTCTTTACATATGGATACAACGATTTCATCCATTCCGTATCTCCACTTATCCTCCAATCCCGGTAGACTTTCATGATTCCTCCCAATTGACCGTCTGCCGCCGCATGAAAATTATGTTCAGTAGGGGTAATGGGGATATTGGTCCTGAAATTCTGATGCCCTTCTTCATTCTGGCTCACCTTAAATTCCGTCTCACGCAATGTCCGTTCCAAAGCAGGAAAAAGATGAGGAATAGCCTGCGCATAATTCCATACATGCGTACAACTTCCGTGACAACATCCCGAATCGTCGTTACACCCTTCCCATGCCCAAAGCCTCCCGTCAGACACACGCAAAACGGTGGGTGATTTTAGTATAGTTAAATTGGCAGCCACTGCTTCCAGCACTTCAGGGGGGAGGGTGGAGTCGTAAAAAGATTTACTGAATAATTCGGAGTATTTTTTCAACGTTGTACAGTTCTCGTTCCAATATCCGATTACACTGTCCAGATTCTCAAATCGGGTTGCATACCAGGGACGATAATAAGAATTCCCGGGAGTTACAACACCCACTTCCTCGGATTCTATAATTTCCCATCCTTCTGAATAATCACCTTCAAAATCAGCCAGCACAATTGCTCCGGAGGAAGGGGAGGAGAGTATCTCATCATGACGGTCGGTTAAAACAAACTGGTCGGCGAGAATATGTCCCCATGGGAATGTATCAAGATCAATGATTTTCAACCGGGCAATTTTTCCCGCATATTTTTTCAAATCCCAGATTACTTCTGTTAATTGTTCTGTATTGTTTCCCACCGCGGTCTCCACGATCCGGTCATTTATCCACAGGTTGACAGATGTTTTTCCCTTTTGATTCCCACCTCCCACTAAAAATTTGAGGTATCTTTTGCTGATGGTAAACTCAGGAGAGAGCAAAGTTCCCACTTGTCCATCCCCATTCGGATCAAAAGAGTTCAACAAGCCCTGCCCTATATAACCCGACACTTTTTGCTGACCCTTTACCGGTTGCTTTGTTGTTTTACCGGTAAATGCCGGTCCGGTAACAATTCTTTGTCCTATAGAAAGATCCGATTTAGGAAGATACCAACAGAAATTGACTTTCACTGTTTTTTCTTCACCCGGTTTCAAATTTACCGGCAGATAGACAGAAGCTCCCGGAGAAACTCCTTCAATGGGAGCATTACCAATAATCTTTGCACCCCTGATGTTATCCCAAAGGATCGTCTGCGAATCAAACCATCCACCCCTGAACCAGCAATGATCGGTCACAGCATTATTATCGTCCAGATAAACAGCAAATCCTCCAATTCCATTGTTGCCGTCTGTACCGGCTTTGGTCATTCTGAAGCCATTTTTCTGTCCGGATATATACCCTCCCTCATCAATAAAATTACGGGCATTGTACGAGAAGACGGCTTCAATCACCTCATTGGATCTGTTTTTAAAGGAATATTCCAGTACACCTACCGGAAGGCTTGAATTATCCTCATCAGTAGGAATAAAGGGACTCCAGCCGGTAATTTTTACATCCAGTGGAATATCTTTATCTTCTAAATCTATTATTCCAAAAGGGAATCTGGCTCTGAACAAACCTTTCTCAAACCTCGGTAACCCGTAATTCCGGTTACCCAAACCATTTCCACTTCCGCGAGGGCCAAACAGTTTCCAGGTAGGAACAGTTGATTCCAGCACTTTCGCTCCGTTTTTTATCCCTTTAATACTGATAGCTGCAAAAGCATAGGGCGTATTGTAGATCTCCGGGCGATGGTTAACCGATAGGTGAGAAATCGCTCCGGTTCCCTCCAGGCAGAACATACCGGCACCTATGCCTCCAATCGGAAAAGCCACTTTACTTAAGTACTCATTCCTGTATTCTCCGTTATAGCTTCTCTCGGTTCTTTCAAGCTGAAAATTCAATTTTTCAGGGTTATTTGATCTCAATAAACTTTCAGCCGATGCAAAGCCGGGAATATTTGACGCGGCAATAGTGCCCAAGCCAATTTTTTTTAGGAATGTCCTGCGATTATTATTCATTTTACCTCTCTAATTTTGTATTTTCCCGATAAACTGTTGCGGTGACAACGGAGTAATCCCAAAGATAAACTTTTCTCCGTTCTTAAACGGTGAATTCAATTCTAAATTTTCGATGGATATACCTCCCGGTATGGGTGCCTCACTTGCCCAATAAGTAAAGCGGCCGGTAATTACTCCCTTTAACTCTTTATGGGGATTCTCTTTTATCCAATACTGGGTTGCATGTTTACCCCTGTATTGCCAATGCAGTTTCGTGTCGTGCGTAAATACAGTCTGGCTGTAATCTTCCTCATCGGGCGCGGCAATAAAATAGACGTTACCCTTTTTATCCCGCATCATCTTCTCTTGTGAAAAATATTCACGTGAAGTAAAATGAATATCCTTATAATCGGGCCATATTTGAAATGAGGATATTTGTTTGTCTTTGAAGAAAAGCGTCCTCAGACGGGCTTTGTTTCCCATTGTTGCACTCGTTATGAAATAATCCAGATCCACAGAACCATCATATTTATAAGTGGTTATCTCAAATTCGTAAGGACGGGATTCAAAAAACCGAAGACGGGCATATACTTTAGCACCGTTATCAAAAGGTTCGGAAAAGACATACAATGTCAGCGTCTCCTCCCCGTCTATCTTTTCCACTACCCCTCTTGCCGGGTATTGCTCATTTAAGGGTAAAACAGCCGTAGCATCGTCAGAGCTCCAAAAACGTTTTCCCCATTCATCCTTATCCAGACTACTCTTTTCAAGTTCCGAATACCCACGTTCTTCTGCTCCTCTCGGAATCGGCTCAAAAGCAATGAAATTCATCACCTCAGGAAATCCATAATTCAGATACGGAGTGTATATCCTGATCAATCCTCTGGGGCCTGGTAACGGAACCAATCCCACAATTATACCATTGGCATGGCCCCATACCGGCATAGCCGGTTTTCCCTGTACCGGTTGTATCCATGCGCCAACCGTATCGGGAGGTGCCAATTGCTTCCAATTCGAAAAACTCTGCTGAGCATCCGAAAGGGTGATTATCAGTAAAAATAAAGAAACTAGTAACTGTCGCATATCTCTGTTTTCTAAATAATCTAAATAATCGTTTGTACTATTCTTCAATCCTGAAAACTACCCATATCTGCTATTTCGGCTTTCATCAAAAAAACATTGTACGGCATCCACATCGACATCAGGAAATAGAGATTGTCGCCGTTTACAGACAGGGGATGAAAATAAGATCCGTATAATTGCGCATAATCCTTTCCCGCTGCCAGTTCATACGGTTCACTCCAGGGGCCGGTAATCTGCTCCGCTGTACGCATGGTGATATTATACCTGTCGCCATTGAAATAAGCAACGAACCACTTGTTAAATGTCTCACTATAGATGAACGACAACTCACCCACCTTATCATCTATAATGACGGTTGCCAGGTTTTCATCTCCTTTGATCCATTGCCCGGAAGATCCGTTCCAATATTCATACTGATCCCGGTTCTCAATATCAGCTTCACGAAACCGGGCAAGAGCGGCTTTGCTGTCGCGCCCGGTTTGTGTGCCGATCATATATACATATCCATCTTTCTTAAAATATCCACCTTGTCCAAAGGGACTATTGGAGGAGAAGGTAACTCCTTCACACTTCTCCCATGTCAGTCCGTTATCGGTCGACTTGTACATTCCCGAATAATTAGTGATCCAGCCGGTCCAGTTCCTCATATTGAAGTAATGGACATAATCAGCCCCATTGGTGCGAATGGCTGCTGTGGGAATAGAAGTCCAGTCTCCATTACCCGAACCGTCCTTCCCGCCATAAACAATTTCACGGGCATCTCCCCTGGCATCGGTCGCCATACTGCTGAAGGTCAACCCGTCATCCAGGTTTTTATCTTCTGAAAAAGCCAGCACGTTACTTCTCCAACTACCTCCGTTGGGGCCGGGATTAGTGGGGTTCGGTTTGAAATCCCGACCGAAAGTATCCCCAAAGAATATCCCATATTTACCCGGTTCCATTTCCCAGACAATGCCCAGATCAGTCCCACCCACATTCCAGTTTAATGTATTGTTGGGACTGGGGAATGTCTCTCCGGATACCGGGGCACCGGTCACACGTGCTATCCGGCTCACATTACGGATAAAAAAGCCCCACCGGTTATCTACATTCAGTGAAATTTCTTTAGAGATATTTCCATCCAGATAAACAGCTTTCAGGATCAGTCTGAAAAAATCAGGATCAGAAGTTCTCACTTGGTATGTAAAAAGATAAGAGGAAGAGAGTTCGCTCCGGCTGATCTTTTCCGAATAACTTTCTCCTCCACTCTTATTAATGACCAGATAATCAATATTGTCAAGATTTTTAAACTGGAGAAGTGTGGAAACAGTTTTTGTCTCCTTGTCGGGTATGAGATCGGTTTCGGCCAATGAGATCTCATCAACCGGAATATAAGGCTCATCACTGCCTTCTTCTTTGCTACAGGACGATATAATTATCGTAATGATAGCAAAGGCTATAAGTATCCAATAATTTCTATTTTTTTCCGGGCTCATACACTTTTTTCGGCTAAATGCTATTTAATCAATTCTCTGTGAACAAAGATAAAAGGGTGTACCGCTAAGCGGTGTGACTAAAAACATGTACCTCGCTTTCGGTACACCCTCACTACTTATGGTATCACAGTTGTCATTCAATTTTAATTATTACACCTTCAGAAAAGACCCTGTCGGTAAATCCTTCTTCTTTTGCTTCGGGAGTCAGAAAACCCAGCAATTTGACAATAAACCGGTACTCTTTATTCGGATCTATTGTAATCTGTGCAGAGTTGACCTCATCGAATACGGAGATTCTCTGTCTGTAAATATCATCCTCCACCACCTGAATACTTGCTTCCAGCGGTCGATTGAAGTCCTGAGGGATATTGCCGGGTATCTGCCATGACAGTCTAACCACATTTCCTTCCAGCGTATAAGACAGATTCTCTACTTTAGGTAAGGAATAATTAAAATCTTTCCTGTCGATAATATCTCTGTCGTAGCACCCTGTAAACAGTACTAAGATCAGTGCTACAATAATCAGTTTTCCTATTTTTCTCATAACCATAGATTTTATTTCCGGCATCAATATCCGGGGTTTTGTGTATAGTTACCTTTGGCCCATTTCATCTGATTTTGCGGAATCGGGAAAAACTCGTCCCGTCCGGAAGTGAAGCGGGCATTTGCCATCCATGAGAATCGTGTCTTTTCCACGGTAAAATAGTTATTCATGACCTCTTCCAGGACACCCCAACGTTGCAGATCGAAGAAACGGCGTCCTTCACCGGCCATTTCCAGGCGGTTTTCCCATTGCATTGCTTTCCAGGCAAAATCCTTATCCCATACACAGTTCTCACCTGGTTTATAGACCTCCACATGATAGTTCATTACCGGTGTACCATCGGCCTTGATCAACCAACCAGTGCTATTGGCAGCCCGTTCACGCACTTTATTGACAGGAATTAATGCCTCATTCCATCTGTCCAGTTGAATCAATACTTCTGCTTTCCAGAGCAGGACTTCATCGTAACGGATCATCCGCTTGTTCATCGAATTGAATTGCCATCCGTCATACAAGAGACAATCACAACCGGGATGGGGTAATTCTTTCACAGATTTCAACCAACCATATTCAGCTCCGTTCCTTATTCCCCTGCTTTCAAAAATCAGATCAGGATCGTATTTCCACGGCTGTCCGGGCACACCGGCCGTATGGCTGAAACGGGGATCCCAATTGTACTTATTAAAATAGTCCGGATTTCCCGCTTCAACAAGTGCTATATTATCACTTCCATCCGTATTCTTGATATAATTTCCATAGCTGTCATTATTGTAGTCATCAAACAGCGGCAATCCGTCAGGACCTGTCTTAAAGGCATTCCCCATATTATAACTGATATGATGGAATCCGCAACATTGGAATCCTGCCCAGTTCCAGGGGTGATTCAATCCTTCCCCACGATTGATTTTTCCTCCGGTAGAGCTGCCATCATCAATAGAATATTGAATTTCCCAGATCGACTCTTTGGTATTATTATCGGAAGTATGAATAAAGTTTTCCCCGAAATCCTGACAAAGGTCTACTTTACCGCCTTCCTGGTCGGTCAGCTTGTTCAGGTAAACCAACGCCTCCGAGAGCCGGTCTTTATTGATATTAACCACCTGATGCCTGTCGTTCTGCTCATATGCCATGAACATCAGGGTTCTGGCCACCATTGCTGTGGCTGCATTTTTATCTACCCTTCCTTTCTCCGGTTGCACATCGGGCAACGCCTCTTCGGCATCTTTAAAATCACTCAATATCCGTTCCCAGAGATACTGGTCGTTCGGAAAACTGGAATCTCTGTTGGGAATCGCTTCAAACTCAGCCGAACTACCCACTACATTTTCATCGATATAAGGTATATATTTGAAAAACTGTTTCAACCTGAAATGAACAAAAGCCCTGATAAATTTCATCTCCCCTATTCTCACACTCTTTAAAGGATAATCCTCCTCGGAGATGTTATTCAGTTTCTGTATTGCGGTGTTGCTACGCTGGATAATCTGATAGGAAACATACCACGGATAATCAATCGGCCAACCATTGGCAGTCAGATTCACAAAGGTTTCCATAAAACCCCATCCGTCACCGCCGTCCCAGACGCCACCACCACCCTTATATGAGTCGTCAGACCGCATAGAGCCGGACCACCAGGGCGAAAAAGGAGAATCCCAGGATGGTATATCGGTAATCCTTGCATAAGCTGCTGTCACAAAACCTTCCATATCTTCCGGAGAATTCAGTAATCCCTCATCCAGTACCTGTTTAGGATTCACTTCCAAAAGATCGGAGCAGTTATTTGCCGTAACAAGGAAGGTGACGAGCAAAAAGATATATTTTAATCGTTTCATAATCTATAAATTTAGAATGTTACATTAACTCCAAAAGCCATGGTGAATGGTGTCAGATAACCGTACCCCGGCATTTCAGGATCAAAACTGGTATATCTGTCTTTTCCCCATCCTTTTTTCAGCGTAAGTACATTACGTGCAGAAGCATAAATCCGAAGGTGTTGCATCATCATCGCATTCGTAAGCTGTTTCGGGAAGGTGTAACCCAGTTCTATATTTCTCAACTTCAGATAGGAGCCGTCTTCAACAAAATAGGAGGAAAACCGCTGCTCGCTATTTGGATTTGAATTGGACATAGCCGGAATATCGGAATCGGGATTATCGAAATACCATGCATCCAGTATTCTTTTTTCATGATTCTTTCCAGCGGGAACGGAGATATTCCAAAGATCACTTTCCTGTTTCCAGATATTATTTACCTTATTACCGTATACACCCTGGAAAAAGATGTTCATATCAAAATTCTTATAACCGAGGTCAAAGGTGATTCCCCCGAAAAAGTCAGGATCGGTAATTCCTATAAAAGTACGGTCATACAATTCATCAACGACCCCATTCCCATCCAGGTCCTTATAACGGATCCTTCCGATGGCCTTTCCTGTCTGCTCGGCATGGTTATCCACCTCTTCCTGGGTTTTGAAGATGCCATCGGCCACCATTCCATAAAGGATATTAGGCGTTCTGCCTAAGACAAAATCATGCATACCGTCACCCGGATACCTGTTGACCACATTTTCGGGAAGTTCTACCAGTTTTGTCCTGTAAGAACCGATATTGGCCGTTATGGCATATTGAAACTCAGCGGTTGGATCGTTTCTGTAAGTAATCTCGAATTCAACACCCTGATTATTCATATTGGCTCCATTGATCCAGGGTTCACCTCCTTCACCCATAGCGGCAATATAAGGAACCTGTACCAACACATCGTTTGTCTTTTTAAAATAATAGCTTAACGAACCGAACAGGCGTTGATTCAGAAAACCAAAATCGACTGCAATATCAGTCTGTTTTGTCGTCTCCCACTTTAGATTGGGATTTCCAAGCCAGGTTCTCCGGTAACCAGACCAAAGCGGTCCGCTTTCATTACCTTCTATCGGATAGGATGTACCAAAATAATCGGTTGTAAAAGGTGTGGAAGTATATCCACGCGGCAATCCCTGCACATTTCCGTTGGCTCCCCAGCTTGCACGAAGCTTCAGATCAGATACAGCTTCCACGTCAGCCATAAAGGGTTCGTTGTTGATTCTCCATCCGGCCGAAACTGCAGGAAAAATTCCATAGCGGTTGTTCGCACCAAAGAGTGATGACCCATCTCGTCGTAGTGTAAATGAAAGGAGATACTTTGAGTCAAGGGCATAATTTACTTTTCCAAAGAGTGATAAATAGACATATTCATCTGCCGAACTCCCCAATGAATATTTTGTACCGGTAGTCACACCGATATGGGCAAAATCCCTGTCTTCAAGGTATATCCCCTCCCTTCTGGCCGAAAATCCTTCCTGTACGAATCGGGTAAATTCGGTACCCGCCACCGCATCCAATGAATGTCTTCCGGTATTCAGCGTATAGGAAAGGGTATTGGTCCATACATAACTCAATGGATGCGACTGGTAGCTTCCTACATAATTTTCCCCGTCGCTGTTCCTTCCGCCGGTCTCAGACCAGATGCCGTCGACCGCCCTGTTATAGGCATTACCGTAATCTACCCCGAACTGGGTACGGGCTGATATTCCTTTCCAGATATCAAGGTCAAGGAAAATATTACCGATTATTTTCACGTAATTATTGATATTGTCTTTATTCATTGTCAATAGACGTACCGGATTGGTAAAATCATCAAAGCCGGGAGCTCCCGCCCAGTTACCGTTGATGTCGTAAACCGGCCCGGCAGGAGGATTGATCATTGCCCAACGGGTTTCGTTCGAATTCCTGTATTGCAGATAGGTCAACGCGATATTCTCACCGATTTTCAACCGGTTATTCAATAAGGCGTATTCCGTATTGGCACGCACCGAGTATTGTCTGAAAAAGGTATGAATTTGCGTACCTTCATTGTTATAATAACCCAATGAAAACAGGCTCTTTGACCGATCTGTTCCTTGAGAAACGGTCACCTGATGGTTTGTCATCATCGCGGTACGGAAGATTTCGTCCATCCAGTCGGTATCCGAGCCTCTGACAGTCTGTTCCGGATTGAGCCATTCCGCCGGTTTCACCCCGTCGAGCACTGCCAATTCGTTGTCATTTCTGTGCCAGGTAAAATCATAGGTAGTGGGTAATGACATAGATACGCCATACACTTTCTCGTCATATGCCTGCGCTCTGAAAGCAGCTATTCCGTACTCTTCAGCATTCATCAACCGGGGTTTGTTCACAACGGAACTGAATGAAACACTTCCGTTGTATTCAACGGATATTGCACCTTCTTTCCCTTTTTTGGTTTGAATCAAAATTACGCCCCCTGATGCGCGTGCACCGTATATACTGGCTGAAGCAGCGTCTTTCAATATCTGAATCGATTCTATATCTCCGGAATTAATATCCCTAAGGTTGAGATTCTCCGTGGGCATCCCATCCAATACGATCAACGGTTTTACTCCACCTGAAAGGGAAGAGAGCCCTCTAATCTGAATATTCACATCTTCAGCAGGATTTCCCCCGTTTGTTGTAATATGGACCCCGGAAAGTTTTCCCTGCAACGCTTTCATCGCATTGGCCGAAGGATTCTTGATGATATCACTGCTCGTCGCCATGGAAACAGATCCGGTAAGATCGGCTTTCCTTTGTGTCATATAGCCTGTATAAACCAATTCTTCCAGCATGGTAGCATCATCTTCCATCACCACATCAATTACCGTCGCTCCTCTCACGGATTGTTCCACTGTCCTCTTTCCGATAAAGGAAAAAACCAGTACCGCATCCTCTGAAGGCACGTTTAGCTGGTATCTACCATCCATATCGGTGATAGTACCAACAGTTGTACCTTTCACATATACACTTGTTCCCGGCAAGGGGTCATTGGTATTTTGTTCTGTAACAACTCCTCTGATGGTTTTAGCCTGTTGTATCTGGTTGGGTGTCTGGGCTGCAAAGGTATAGAGAGTGAATCCCAGAAACAGACAAACCAAAGCGAGTTTGCTTATAAAATTTTTCATATGACTAAATTTATTGATTGATCACTCATTTCCCCACAACTGTGGGTCATTTCCTTTCGCTTTCCGCCAGGCATCTCTCCAGCGGTGCATATCCATATGGTTGATAAAAGGCTTGGGTTTACGTGCTTCCTTAGATGGCGCCGGAGGCAATTTTACCGCACTGTCCTGATACCAGTAAGCCACAGTGGCCAGATCAAGGGTGAGATTGTTGTTGTGTCCTGTTTCAATGGTTCCTTTCACTTCTGTTTCAAAGAAAATGGGGTCATTGATAAAAAAACGGTACACATGGGTTCTTCCCAGCCAGCCTATATCGTTATTCACCCTGGGATAACCGAAATGGGGATGTGAGAACGGCTCTTTGGGACACCAGGAGGTATTGAAGAAATCTTCCGTACCGGTGCCGATCAAAGAAGGGGTCTTCTCCCCGTCGATAAACCACATATCATCTCCCTCGCCGTACCACATGGGGGTAGGAGAGTGTACGTAATAATTGATCCCTACAAAATGCCCTTTCCCTTTGGTTTCGATAAAAACATAGTTCCGGTCTAACTGGGTATTGGGCTTCCATTCGCCTGTCAGTGCCCATTCAGTTTCTCCTTCAGGCAGGGCTTTGGATAGGCTATGATTATACCAGGCGTGAAAACGGCCCATTCCTTCGGAAAGTTCCGCCATCTCCAGATAGTCTACATAAAAATAGAAAGCATTGATCGTCTTATCGGTCTGATTCTCAATCTCTATTCTCGCTCCTTTCTCAAAGGGCATCGCAAAATAACTGCTCAGTCCTGTTCCGTTCTCAGGTCCTGCCGACAAGGGAAGCGAAGCGTAATTATACCGCTCGTCCCATCCCTGTCCAAAGAAAGGCCCGATAGGTGATTCCACCGAGGGATAATCGTTCCCGTCCCAATACATCCTGATAATGATATCGTTCCTGCTTAATTCACCGGGTGGAGGAGCAATGGTAATCCAGATATGGTTGATTACACCTGTCCCTTTTATCTCCGCAATAGTTCGTTTTTCACCGGGCTTGAACGGTTCCAGATGGTCCCGGTTTCCTCCTGTGGGATCGGTACTGGATATCCTCCTGTTTTTCATGCCCGACTTCAATTTTGCCAGTTCAAACATCTCCCCCATCGACTCTGTTTGGGAAAAGAGGGGTAATGAAAGCATAATTCCCAAAATAAGGGTGCTTAATTTCAGCATTTTAAAGTTAATTTTCTTCATTCTATCTATTTATTTACAATTTAAGAATACGATTGATATAAGATTATTACATAAAGGATTACAGACTCTATAAAATCTTTATTCTTTACTCCTTACTCTTTATTCTTATCTATACACCGGTCCGTAAGCTGCACAGGCACGGTAATCCGCCCCTTCGTTATCAGAACCGAATGCGGACCATGCATCCGGACGGAAGATCTTTTCATCATCCACATTGTGCATATTCACCGGAATAGAAAGCGCCGAAGCCAGTGTGATCAGGTCGGCACCGATATGTCCATAACTGATAGCACCATGATTTGCACCCCAATAGTTCATCACCGAATAGATATCTGTAAAGCGGCCTTTACCGGTGATGCGCGGTACGAAGAAGGTAGACGGCCATGTCTTGTCGGTTCGTTTGTTGATGATGTCGAAAACTTCTTCAGGAAAGGTGGCTGTCCATCCTTCAGCAATCTGTAATACAGGCCCCAATCCCTTGATCAGGTTCAGGCGGCACATGGTCACCGGCATACCTGCCCTGGTCAGAAATTGTGAAGAATATCCTCCTCCACGCATATACTCAAGCGATGCAGGATACCAGGTAGTGGCATTGAGCATCTTTTCCACCTCTTCCTCACTGATCTCCCAGAAAGGTTTCATCACAGGATTGCCGTTTTCGTCCGACTGCTGACCGGTACCGTCAAGGGTACATGAACCGGAATTGATGAGGTGGATCGCACCATCTTTCAATATTCCTTCAGGTTTCCATCCGCTTACCCGTTCTATCGCTTCGGGACTCCAATAGGTACGTACATCGGCAAAGATCTGGGAAGTATTGGTAAGTAGTTGGTTGAATAACATACTGATACCGTTAAGGTGATCATCCTCAGTAGCAAAAGTGAATGGTTTCCGGATCCCGTTCCAGTCGAATGAAGAATTGAGGATCGCTTCCGAAAAATCACCATCGGGCAGAAAATCGGTCCACTGCCGTTGCCCCTGAAAACCTCCCGCTATGGCATTGTGCCCAAGGGCTTCTTCACCATATCCCATAGTGTCCAGTACCGGATTTCCAATCATCAGGTCACGCATAATCAGTGTCATCTTCACCACGAACTCCCAGTCTTTATCTTTCTGTTCCCGGCTGTGCTTCAGATGTTCAGGATTAAAATCCTCTCCCTCACGAGTCATACAGTGCTCTTTTGTCCACTGCATCGCTTTGGCGAATTCATCATGATTATAGATACCCAGTTGAATGCGGCGAAGTATTTCACTGGCATCCACAAATTCGGTACGCATCCCGAGGTACTCCTGCAAGAAATCGGGATTGGTCATAGAGCCACCGATCCCCATCGAGACGGAACCGATGGAGAGGTATGATTTCCCCCGCATGATAGCCACGGCAAGTCCCGCCTTCGCAAAGCGAAGCAGTTTCTCCTGTACATCGGTCGGAATCGACGGGTCGTTCATATCCTGTACTTCCCTTCCGTAAATACCGAATGCAGGCAGTCCCTTTTGATTATGAACCGCCAGCGCAGCCGAAAGATAAACCGCGCCGGGGCGCTCCGTACCGTTGAATCCCCAAATCGCTTTCGGGATATTAGGATTCATGTCAATGGTCTCAGATCCGTAACACCAGCAGGGGGTAACAGACAGGGAAAGCCCTACGTTCTCCTTTTCAAATTTTTCAGCACATAAGGCTGCTTCTTTCACCCCTCCGATACAACTGTCGGCAATCACACATTCTACCGGAGAACCGTCGGGATACCGAAGATTTTCACGGTATAACTTTTCTACACTTTTCGCCAGATTCATAGTGGTATCTTCGAGAGATTCCCTGATGCCTCCGCGTCGTCCGTCAATCACAGGACGAATTCCGATCTTAGGATAATTTTGTTGCATACAATTTAGTTTACTTTTTTATACTATATATAAAGGATAGAATTAAACGTTTAACTACTACCCTCACACTTATCACAATTATTTAATCCTATACAAAAGCAATTTATCAGAGATTAATTAAACGTTTAACTGACTGTAGAAAAAATTTCAGGTAATCAATTCTGCTTCCAAAAAGAGTTTTTGGTTTTTTACATCCTTTTTCTCTATCTGATCAATCAGCAGTTCCAATGCACTTTTAGCCATTTCTTCGATAGGTTGTTTAATGAAGGGTACCCTAAAGGGGAACAAATTAATAGCATCAGTTTCATCAAAACACATTACCTGAATATCTTTTTGAATAAGCATTCCTCGTTTGAACAACGATTTCACACCCGCCATGGAGATAGTATTGGTAGCAAAGAAAATGGCATCTACTTTTTTTTCACATTTCAATAATTGTGAAATAGCCTTATCCATATCTTCATTCAAATATTGATAACTTACCTCCTTCACATGATCCGGAGTAAAAAGTCCTGCATCTTTCATTGCCTCTATGAATCCCCGTTTTCGTTCGTTGGTATGAAACTGATCCTGTCTGTAAGTAATGAATGCCGGATTTTTAAATCCCTGGTCAATCAACTGCTTTGTGGAACGATAACATATTTCATAATTGTTGATCAGTACAGAAGGAACGTTTAAATCCGGAAATCCCCTGTCTACCAAAACCAACGGTTTCTTACCTTTCAAAACCGATTCTATCAAAACCTCACTTCCTTCTGCAGGAGTGATGATTAAACCATCCACCTGTCGGGAATTAAGAAAAGTGATTATCTTTCCCATCTCCTCCAATTTTTCATTGGTATTACCAATAATCACTGTGTATCCTTCTTTCTCAGCGTAATTCTGAATATGGAGAGCCAACGTGCCAAAAAATACATTCGAAATATCAGCGACTATTAATCCGATTGACTTGGAATGGCCCATTTTCAAACCTTTGGCCAGGCTATTAGGTATATAATGCAACTCAGCCGCTTTATCTATGATTTTTTTTGACATTTCCTCACTTACCCTGCCATTCTTGTTCTTTCCGTTCAGAACAAGTGACACGGTTGCAGCAGATACTCCTAACTCTTTTGCTATTACCTTTAAGGAAACTTTTTCCACTCTCTATAGACATTTATAACGTAACTTAACGCAAAAGTATAAGGTTAATCGATTAATTAAAAATTATTTCTTATGTTTTATAACATATTTATGCTATACAATGATTATTTATATCAATTCTAAATAAAAATATCGTTAGATATAGGATAAGAAGTAGATCGGGGAAGTATTTTAAAAGAGATATTCAATAAACTTAAAGATATAGGTATCAACGATATAAAATTAGTTTTATGGACGACGTCAAACATTAAACCTGAAATGCATAATATCCCCGTCCTGCACAATATATTCCTTTCCTTCCACACTCATTTTCCCTGCTTCCTTCACGGCATTTTCGGAACCGTAAGTAATAAAATCCTCATATTTGATCACTTCTGCCCGGATAAATCCCTTTTCAAAATCGGTATGGATCACTCCGGCACACTGCGGTGCTTTCCATCCTTTCTGGAAAGTCCATGCACGTACTTCCTGCACACCTGCTGTCAGGAATGTTTGCAGATCCAACAGGTTATATGCGGCTTTGATCAGCCGGCTTACACCTGATTCCTCCAATCCTATTTCATTCAGGAACATTTCACGCTCTTCATAGGTATCGAACTCAGCTATTTCAGACTCAATTTTTGCCGCAACGACCAATATCCGGGCATTTTCATTTTTCACCGCTTCCCGCACCGCTTCTACATACTGATTACCGGCTACCGCACTCGCTTCATCCACATTACAGACGTATAATACCGGTTTTGCGGTTAACAGGAAAAGTTCGCGGGCAATTTTATTTTCATCTTTTGTGTCGAAAGAAACGGTACGGGCCGATTCCCCCTGCAACAATGCTCCCCTGATCTTTGAATAGACTTCGAAAGCAAGTCTGGCATCTTTATCTCCTCCTGTCTTAGCCTGTTTTTCCACTTTAGTGATACGGGCTTCAATAGTTTCCAGATCTTTCAATTGCAACTCGGCATCGATGATCTCTTTATCCCTGACAGGATCCACCCTGCCATCGACATGAGTCACATTTTCATCGTCAAAGCAACGCAATACATGCAATATGGCATCTGTCTCACGGATATTGGCCAGAAATTTATTTCCCAGACCTTCTCCCTTACTCGCACCTTTTACCAATCCTGCAATATCTACGATCTCCACAGTAGTAGGTACAATCTTCTGGGGATGGATCAATTCCGCCAGTTTATTTAGCCGTTCATCCGGAACAGTAATAACCCCTACATTGGGTTCTATAGTACAAAACGGGAAATTTGCCGCCTGCGCTTTCGCATTCGACAAACAATTGAAAAGGGTGGATTTCCCCACATTGGGAAGTCCTACAATACCACATTGCAGAGCCATTCTATTAAGACTTTAAGACCGCTTCGCTATAAGAACCAAGAACCAGGATTGGAGACAAAGCTGAAATTTATACTTTTATTTAGTGGGTGCAAAAGTACATAAAATTGAAGTATTTCCAAACTCCTAAATGATAAAGCTATTTCTTATAAACCATACCATGCCGATATTTCCAACATCCGTTCGATAGGTTTCACTGCTTTTATCCTTACCTCTTCATCTACTATAATTTCCGGTTTTTCATTTTTCAGGCAGAGATACAGTTTTTCCAATGTGTTCATCTTCATATAGAAACACTCGTTACAGGCACAGGTTGAATCTTCGGGAGGAGCCGGAATAAATTCCTTATCCGGATTTTCTTTCTGCATCTGGTGTAAAATTCCCGCTTCGGTAGCCACGATAAATTGTTTATTCTCGGAATTGGTAGCAAATTTTAAAATAGCTGAAGTAGATCCCACATGATCCGCTATTTCCAAAAGATATTTAGGACATTCGGGATGGGCCAGTAACAAAGCATTGGGATATTCCTTTTTCAATTCCAGGATTCTTTCAAGGGAAAATTGTGCATGTACATGACATACTCCATCCCATAAAAGCATATTCCTGCCGGTCAGTTTATTGATATAATCACCCAGGTTCTTATCCGGACCAAAGATTATCTTTTCATCTTCCGGAAGCGATTCTACAATCTGTTTGGCATTGGTGGAAGTCACCACGATATCTGTAAGTGCCTTTACGGTTGCCGTTGTATTTACATAAGAGATGACCGTATGATCCGGATGAGCATTTACGAATTCTTCAAACGGCCCGGCCGGACAACTCTCAGCGAGCGAACAGCCGGCATTCAGATCGGGGATAAAAACACGTTTTTCCGGACTTAGTATTTTAGCCGTCTCGCCCATAAAGTGTACGCCACACAACACAATAATATCAGCTGAAGTTTTTGAGGCCCATTGTGCCAATGCAAGACTGTCTCCTACAAAATCAGCGATATCCTGTATCTCCGGTTCCTGATAGTAGTGTGCCAAAATAATGGCATTCTTCTCCTTCTTCAGCAACTCTATATTCTGTACAAGTTCTTCTTTTGTCATATGACTATTTATTTTCTCCTATTCCGGCATACAAACCTTTCAATGCTTTTCAACCGGATTTATATTTATATATATACTTTTAAATTTAAAAAAATATATGATATTGATAATTGGCTGTTGAAACTGTTGATGATTTTTATATAGAAAAGCAGGAAATGATGTTATTAAACTTTGAATCTATATTATCATAACTTATCAACAAAAAAATATTTAATTTATGTCTGTAAATGTGATAATTACAAATGTTATCATAAACTGTTTACAAAGGGCAAAGTTAATAATTTATTTCTTTTTTGTTTCATTTTTCCTGTTGAAAAGTGGCTGAAATCTTTCCAATAAAAAAAGTATCTTTTTTAGGCAAAGTCGAAATTTTTTACAAAGGATCGGTTTTTTCTCTTTTGCAAATCATTTTATCAATTTCTATTTACATTCATTCCACAAGTTATCAACAGCCTGTTGGATTTGATGATTTGTTGATTGAACGATGTGATGATTATTTTATTCCCTACTTTAGATAAGTCACTATAAAAATCAGGATTCAAATATCTAAAAATTAAGTATTAAAAAGAAAAACGAATAATTATATATTGTTAATCTGTTCCGGTTGTTTTTATTTTGGAATAAAGTTTTTTGTATATTTGTATAATATAGGATGCGCCTCGGACAAGCTTAAGCAAGCTTAGCTTGTCTCCCGGCTTTCACTATATTTGTTTGTTTATAGTATTTATAGAAGAAGAGGTGAAAAGACTGTATTCTATATCATATCTGTTTTTACTTTTAATTTCAGGGTATTCCTGTATGTCAACAGTAAAAATTACTTCTGTCGTTGAAAAAGACAGGGAAGGGGATTTTTTATTGAAATGGGAGGTAAGTCCTGACCAGGAGGGAGATATAGATATCTATTCTTCCCTTACCGATAGTTCTCTTACCAGTTTTACACCCCTTGCCTCTAAGAAAATTACCGATCAGGTACTAAGAGTAAGTCCCACCGGTTCGGGATTGAGGGAATATTTTATACTTCGTACTTCCGGTGTCTATTCGGGTGTGGTTGCGAATAGAATCATAGAAATGAATAATATTAAAAATTTCAGGGATATAGGTGGATATTTCACTACGGATAACCGTCAGATAAAATGGGGAGAAATATACAGATCGGCTAATTTAAGCGATGCCACTCTATATGATCAGGAGAGAATACGCAGGTTGAATATTAAAACAGTCATTGATTTCAGATCCGAGAGGACAGCAAAAAAGTATCCGTTGCTTCTTCATCCTTCCATCCGGAAAATAGCGTTACCTCTTAGCCCGATGGATGCTGAAAAACTGGATGAACAAACAAAAGATGCTCATTTTGACAGAAGTGATGCGATCCGTTATGTACAGGAATCGTATGTGGATATCGTTGAAAATCACAAGGAACAATTTGGTGAGATGTTCGATGTACTGACTAACGACAGTAATTATCCTGTTCTTCTGACAGAATCCCTGGGCAAGGATGGTGTGGGATTGGCTTCATATTTTATACTCTACGCTTTAGGTGTTCCACACAGTACATTAGAGGAGGATTATATGCTCTCAAATATTGAAATCGATCCGGCAAAAGCAAAAATAGATGCGCGGAATCTCCCTGAACCCATGCAGGAAGCAGTAACGGCCATGCTTTCTGTCAACAGGGCATATCTGAATTATGTTATCGACTATATTAATCAGAAATATGGTTCGATGGATAATTACCTTGAAAAAGAACTCCGCGTAACTTCGGGAAAGAAAAATTTATTGTGCAAATACCTGCTTTACCAGTTCTGATATTTATTTTATTTTCATACCTTTGCATCCGATTTTAAAGACAGGATAATTTTAACCGGCTTTTCGGAGTATGGGGTTATTATCGTCACTAAAAATCATATATAAATCATAGGTTGTCATTGAATTCTCTCTCTTCTTTAATGTTGTTATGGGGTAAAGAGAAGCATCAATACCCATCACATTAAAACTATTTATAAAAATGAGTACATTTGAAGAATTGGGAGTTATTCCGGAAATCCGGCAGGCTATTACGGAATTGGGATTTGAAAATCCTATGCCGGTACAGGCGGAAGTGATCCCACAATTACTTTCCCATAAGAGAGACATTATTGCCCTGGCACAGACCGGTACGGGCAAGACGGCTGCATTCGGCATTCCCGTCATTCAGAAAACAGATCTTTCACTGTTATCACCGCAAACGGTAATCCTTTGTCCTACCAGAGAGCTATGCCTGCAAATAGCAGGAGACCTTACCGATTTTTCCACCTATGTGGAAGATCTGAAAATACTTCCTGTATATGGAGGATCGAGTATCGAAAGCCAGATACGGACATTAAAAAGAGGGGTTCACATTATCGTGGCAACCCCCGGCCGGCTTATCGACCTGATTAACCGAAAAACGGTTTCGTTGAAACATGTACATACTATTGTACTGGATGAAGCCGATGAGATGTTGAACATGGGTTTTTCGGAAAGTATTGATGAGATCCTTTCGAGTGTGCCTGAAAGTCGTTCTATGTTGCTCTTCTCGGCTACAATGCCGAAGGAGATCGAGAAGATCACCCGTAAATATATGAGTGATCCGGTTGAGATCACCATCGGCAGAAAAAATGAAGGCGCCCAAAACGTGAGGCATCTCTATTATATGGTGCATGCCAAAGATAAATATCTGGCATTGAAAAGGATTGTGGATTATTATCCCAATATATACGGAATTGTTTTTTGCCGCACCAGAAAAGAGACCCAGGAGATTGCCGACAAACTTCTGCAGGACGGATATGATGCCGATTCTTTACATGGCGACCTGTCGCAGGTACAGCGCGACTATGTGATGACTAAGTACAGGAACCATAATCTTCAGATACTGGTTGCTACTGATGTAGCTGCACGGGGATTAGATGTGGATGATGTAACCCATATCATTAACTTCGGGTTACCCGACGATTATGAAGTATATACTCACCGTAGCGGCAGAACCGGTCGTGCCGGAAAGACGGGAACCTCTATTTCCATTATCCATATAAAAGAAAAAGGAAAGATCGCACAGATCGAAAAACTGATCAATAAACAATTTGAAAAACGGACTATCCCCAAAGGTGATCTTATCTGTGAAAAGCAATTGTTCAATTTTGTGGACAAGATTGAGAAAGTAAAGGTCAACGAAGAGGAGATCGACCGGTTGTTACCCTCTATTTTCCGTAAATTGGAGTGGCTTGAAAAAGAGGATATCATCAAACGGGTGGTATCGCTTGAATTCAATCGTCTGATTGAATATTACCGTCAGGCGGAGGAGATCTATGAACCGGAAGAGAGATCATCGAAGGGCAGGAGAGAGGATACACGTTCGGAGAGAGGAGGCAGACGCCAGCACAACGGAGTAGTCCAACCTGAAAAAGGGTATGCCCGTCTGTTTATCAATATAGGGAAAATGGATGGAGTGAATCCTGCTACACTGATGGGTTTTATCAATGAACATGTAAAAGGTAAAGTGCCGGTAGGCAGGATTGACCTGATGAAGAATTTCTCCTTTTTCGAAATACCGGAAGAGCTTGCCCCGAAAGTGGTAAAAGCCTTCAAGGGGATGTATATCGAAGACAGGAAACTGGTTGTTGAAGTCTCTCGGGATGAAAACAGACCGCAAAAGGAGAAGAAGCAATTCTTTGAATCTTTCGAAGGGAAGAAAAAGAAAAAACATAAGGGGAAAAGATAACAGGTGCGTTATGAAACAACAGCGTCACAATTGAGTATTAATGTGTATAAACGGGGTTTTTACCCCGTTTTTTTATTATCCCACAGTATTATAATTAAAAACTTAATAACATTGTAACCGAACCGTAATCGATCTGTAACATTTATAAAAGACCTTTGTGCCAAAAATCTAACGTAAAGAATAATTTGTGAGATATAAATTTGATTTGTCAATATTATCCGTTCTCTTGTTTTTTCTTGTCTTTCCGGTGTATTCATATTCCCAGACAGGCACCATCAAAGGAAAAATAGTGGACGCCCAAACCAATGAACCGCTCATAGGTGCATCGGTACTGATAGAAGGAACCACCAGCGGAGCTGCCGCCGACTTAGACGGCAATTATATCATACAGAATGTAGGTACAGGTACTTATACGCTCATTGCATCGTATGTTGCCTATCAAAGTGAGATAAAGACCGGTATTGTTGTCAAAAGTAACAACGAAACAACAGTCGATTTTTTATTGAGTACCGATGATATCAGCCTACAGGAAGTGGAGGTTGTAGCACGGGCAAACCGTGAGAGTGAGAACATCCTGTTGATGGAACAGCGACAGGCACTTTTAGCCACGCAGGCTGTCGGTGCACGCGAACTGTCGAGAAAGGGAATTGGTGATGCGCAGGCAGCCGTTGCACAGGTATCCGGAATTTCCAAACAGGAAGGGGTAAAGAATGTATTTGTCCGCGGATTGGGAGACCGCTATAATGTTACCATGCTCAATGGGTTTCCTATTCCTTCGGAAGATCCGGAGTACAAAAATATAGCACTCGAGTTTTTCGGGACCGATGTCATTCAAAATATAAGTGTAAATAAAGTATTCAGCGGAAGTCACTACTCCGATGTGGGCGGTGCCGGTATTAATATTATTCCGAAGGAGTTGGCCGGTGAATATGCTTTAGCGCTTGACCTGTCCGGTGGTTTGAACACAACGGCGATAGGCGCTGATTTTTTACGTCAGGACGGTTCTGGCTATTTTGGTTTTGCCAATACCGATCAACCTTCTGATGGTCAACATAATTTTTCAAACAGCCTCAATCCGGAAGTGATTTCTATGCCGTTGAACCATAGTTATGGTCTTTCCGGTGGTAAATCGTTCCGGTTGGGGGAAAACAACAATCCTTTGTCGTTTTTCATTGTAGGCTCCCATAGCACAGAATATTCCTATACGGAAGAAATTGTCCGTAATACAACAAACGACGGGACCATTTATCAGGATCAGACAGGAGATAAATATTCACAGACAACGAGTCAGCTCGTACTGGGTAACGCCATACTCGGCCTTAACCGTAAACACAATCTACAATATAATTTTATGCTGGTTCACACCAATGACCAATATGTGGGTGAATACAGTGGATACAATTCAGAGCGTCATCAAGGCGCCACAGGGTACATAGGTTTTGTAAGAAGACAACAGACCAATGATAATATGTTGATTGTAAATCAATTGTTATCTGACTGGAAATTGACTGGTTCGATGAAGCTTGAAGCGGGTATTTCTTACAACTCCATAAAAGGTTTGGAGCCTGACCGGAGAGAGACTTATTTTTCTTTTAAGGATGATAATGTGTATGACCTGACCAGAAGTAACAGAAATAAGCGCTTCTTTTCCGATCTGAAAAGTAATGATGTAAATGCAAGAGCTGCCCTCATTCTCAAACTAAACAACCGTTTCGGAACGGATAATTCGGAGCTGAAGATAGGGTATAATGGACGCCTTGTAGATGATAAATTCAATGCGATCGAGTATAATTATAGCCCAATGGGCATGCCTACTTTCTCTATTGAGAATTTGGATGTGGATAAACTGTTTGAGGAAAATCTGGCTAACGGACTATTAAGAATGGATATCGGTGAGCCGAATTCATACGTTGTTACGAAACAGATCCATTCCGGTTTTGCAGAAGTATCTTATCAGTTGGCAAAAGCGTTGACGGGAAATATTGGTTTTAGGATGGATAGGGTGGATATGGAGGTAGATCACGATGTGCAACATACGGAGCCCGGTCAAGTACCTCTTAAGAAAAATTATTTCCTGCCAAGCCTCAATCTGAAATATGATCTGAATGACAAAAACAGTCTTCGTCTGGGAATAAGTAAGACATATACCCTACCACAATCGAAAGAGATCTCTCCCTACCAGTATGTGAACATATCGTTTTCCAGTCAGGGTAATCCCAACCTGAGACCTTCAGACAACTATAATGTGGACCTGAAATGGGATTATTATATAAGCCCGGGGGAACTGTTATCTGTGACGGGTTTCTATAAGTATATTGTCGATCCTATCGGACGTGTAGATCAGGGAAATTCTGCAGGATTGCTTACGTATGACAATATCAGTGATCATGCCCTGGTGGGAGGTGTGGAATTTGAATTGCGAAAGAATATCTTTAATCGCTTCAGTATGCAATTGGAGCGGATGGACAGGCTCTCTGCCGGGTTGAATGCTTCTTATATTTACACTGATCTCGAATTGAATATTCTCAACACTGATCCCAGAAAAAGCGGATTGGAAGGTGCTTCACCTTTCCTCGTGAATTTCGATCTGTCGTACAACTACACAAAAAAGGAGAAGAGTTTCGTGGGTTCTTTCATTTTCAATTATTTCAGCGATCGAATTCACACCATTGGTGCAAGAGGGTATAAAGACATTATCGAAGGGAGTGTTCCTACACTCGACTTTGCTTCATCCTACAGTTTCAATAAATATTTTTCTTTAAAGCTGAAAGCGGCGAATCTTTTGAATGCCACTTACAGGTTATCGAGGGAAAGTGATGCCCCGAATGAAAAAGTGGTCCTCAATGAATTTAAGAAAGGACTGAATATCAGCTTAGGAGTAAGCTATCAATTTTAATGACAACCTATTTTATTACATTATTTATTCACTAAATGATTGACAAGATGAAAAAGATTTTTTTTAGTTTTTTGATGTTTGCTGCAATGTTGACACCGGTTGTGTTGACTTCCTGCGGTGATGATGACAATGACAATGGAACCGATCCTACGGATGATAATAAATTGTCCGGATCAATTCAGGATACAAGAACCCTCGATGCCTCCGTGGAATATCTATTGACCGGTCCGCTAATCGTAGAAGATGGCGCTACATTAAATATTCCTGCCGGAACCACCATTAAAGCCCAGAAAGGATTCGGAAGCTATATTCTGGTACTACAGGGAGGTAAGATCAATGTAAACGGTACTGCCGAAGCGCCTGTAACAATGACCGCCAACATAGAGAATGCGGAACAGGGACACTGGGGTGGATTGATTATCAACGGGAGAGCTCCTCTCTCTGGAGGCGAGACCGGTAAGACGGAAATCAATAACGCCTATACGTACGGTGGAACCAACGCTGCAGATAATTCAGGGTCTATCTCTTATTTGATACTTGCCTATACCGGAGCCCGTTCAAGTGCCGATGTGGAACACAATGGACTTACACTGAACGGTGTCGGTAACGGTACCAAAATTGAAAATATTTACATTCCCGATGGTGCCGACGACGGTATCGAATTTTTTGGTGGTTCCGTCAATGTAAAGAATCTGTTGGTAGTGAATTCTGATGACGATATGTTTGACATGACACAAGGTTATAACGGAACATTGGAGAATGCGTATGGGATCTGGGAGCCCGGATTTGTCAGTTCTGAAGAAGACCCCCGTGGTGTGGAAGCGGATGGAAATCTCGATGGAAACAGTCCCAATCAAACCGGTCAGTCTGACTTTACGATCAGGAACATGACCATTGACCTGCGTCTTCAACCCAGTACTACTGAAGGATATTTTATGCATGCTGTCTTGAAGATTCGTCGTGGAGCCAAAGCAACGATAGAAAATGCTTTGGTAAAAGGTCAGGGGCAAGCAAGAGACCTTGTAGATATGACCGATGGAAAAGGAGTTGGTAACCCTGCTTCCGTGATCAGTATTACAAACGCATTAAGCACTCCGTTAATGAATACCGTAGATGATGGTATTAAAGGTGTTGCTAATATAACAACTGACAATAATAACACCGGTTGTCCTACCGATATCTTTGCCTGGACGGGATATCAGTTTTAAAAAGTGTTATGCTATTAAGAGATAAAAAATACCTTGGTGCAAATCAAGGTGTTTTTTACTATATATATTACTGAGAAATAATGACTCTTGTTATTGTGTGGATATAATATTACAAAAGAAAAACGAATGAGAAATAAAATATGGTTATTGATGGCCGGTTTCTTTATAGTGCTGGGTCTGCCTGCACAGAGACCGCAGGACACACCGCAGTTATACCAATCGGGGGGAGTTTATTATCGGGACAGGGCGCAAATGGAACTCTATTCAGGAGATTACCGGGAGTATTACGAGAATAATACGATCAAGCTGGAAATGCAGATAAAGAACGGTCTGCCGGAAGGTCCTTATATTGTCTATTTCGAAAACCGGAAGCCCAAAGAGGTACGTTCCTATAAAAATGGGAAACTACATGGTCTGTGGAGGAATTATGACTTATCGGGGCAGCTGATCTCCGAAGCTGAATACAGGAACGGGCAAAAGCATGGGACATGGCGGATATGGGATGAATTGGGAACACAACGGTATGAAATGAACTACTACGACGGTAAAAAGATCGGGATCTGGAAAATGTGGAATGATAAAGGTGAGTTAATAGATGAGAAAAGATATTGATACTATTTTTTGGCATCAAAAAGATAAGATTTACATAATGAAAATAAATTGGAAATACAGTTTCGAATTATCGCTGTAATCTTAACAATATTGTAACAGGATCGTAACCAATTTGTAACATTTATAAGAGACCTTTGTGCCCAAAATAATTCGGCACTAAATGGACCCTATTTATTTAATCATTGTAATTATTCTTCTAGGCCTGGCAGCACTCGACCTCATCGTAGGTGTGGCAAACGATGCGGTCAACTTTCTCAATTCGAGTATCGGATCAAAAGTAGCACCCCTTTGGGTGATCCTCACGGTCGCCTCTATAGGAGTGATGATCGGGACGATGTTCTCCAGCGGGATGATGGAGATCGCCCGAAGTGGGGTATTTTATCCGGAGAAATTCACATTCCCGGCTATTATGATCCTGTTCCTGGCAGTGATGCTTACGGATGTTATTCTGCTTGACCTGTTCAATACGTTTGGATTACCTACTTCTACTACTGTTTCTCTGGTATTCGAACTACTTGGCGCAGCGGTGGCGGTTGCCCTGTTCTCCGTCTGGACTTCAGGATCGGGCGAACACATTGGCGAATTCCTTAACAGCGGGAAAGCCTTGGCTATTATTGGTGGTATATTTATTTCTATCGCTATTGCATTTGTAGCAGGTAGTGCCATTATGTATGTCTCCCGGTTAATATTTTCTTTCAATTATGCCAAGCCGTTTAAATATCTGGGCGCCATCTGGGGAGGTATTGCGCTTACAGCGATTACCTACTTTGCCATTTTTAAGGGATTAAAAGGAAGTGTGCTGGTAAGCCAGGGTATGCTCGATTATCTGGAACATAATATGGGAACTGCCCTTCTGTATACTTTTATCGGATGGACGGTGTTCATGGCGATACTCCAACATCTTTTCCGCGTAAAGATACTGAAAGTGATTGTGCTGACCGGAACCGCTGCATTGGCAATGGCATTTGCCGGGAACGACCTGGTGAATTTTATCGGTGTATCCATGGCTGGCTACGATTCATTCCAGATAGCGCGGGAAGTGACTGCTTCAGGAGGTGATATCAATCAACTCCATATGGGCCGGTTGTCAGAGCCGGTCGTCGCCAATATCTGGTGGTTGCTGGCTGCCGGAGTGATCATGGTGCTGGCGCTCTGGTTTTCCAAAAAATCCCGGTCTGTCACCGAAACGGAAGTAAATCTTGCCCGGAAAGGAGACGGAGTGGAGCGATTCTCCTCATCACCCCTTTCACGCCACATGGTAAGGAGCAGCCTCAATTTTAGTAAATCGATCAGTAAGATAATGCCTGCATCGGCAAAAAGTTTCATTAATAAACGATTCGAACCGGTAGAACTGGAAGACAAAGCCTCTTTCGATTTGATACGGGCATCCGTCAATCTTACTATTGCGGCTTTATTGATCTCGCTCGGGACATCGTTGAAATTACCCTTGTCTACCACCTATGTTACTTTTATGGTGGCAATGGGGAGCTCCCTGGCCGACCGGGCCTGGGGACGGGAGAGCGCCGTGTACCGGATTAACGGCGTTCTTACGGTGGTAGCAGGTTGGCTACTGACAGCATTGGTGGCTTTCACTGCCTCCATGATCGTGGGGTTGTTCCTGATGTGGGGTGGTAAGATCGCCCTCGCTGTCATGGTGTTCCTGGTTGTCTTTATCCTGTTTAAATCGGGTAGATTGCACTCCAAACTGAAATCCAAAGAACAGCAGCAACAACAAATCCTTTCCAGTGAACAACAACTGGTCGCATCCTGTAATAATGACGTGTATCTGATGCTGGAAAAAACGCTCTCGATCTATAAACGTGTAGTAGAAGGATTGAAAGATGAGGATAGAAAGCTTGTAAAGAAAGCGATGGGTGAAGCCTATGAGTTGTATGAAAGATTCAAGGATAAACGGGATTATGAGGTGGTACCCACGTTGGAAAGCATACAACTCAATGCACTGGATCTTGAACAGGAATATGTGCAGTTGGTAGACTACTCCTATGAGATTACCAAATCATTGAAAGCAGTAACAGAGAATACATTCCAGTATATCGACAACAATCACACCGCATTCTCAAAAGAACAGATCGAAGACCTGAAGGTCATTTATAAAATTCTTTCTGAAGCGTTTACAGAGTACGAGAAAATGGAAAAATCAGGAGATTACAACCAGTTTAGTCAGATAGTGAATATGCGGGAAACCATCCTGGATTTGAATCCCAAATTGACCAAACGTCAGATTAAACGGGTGAAAGCAGGAGAGTCGACTACCCGGAGCAGCATCCTTTTCCTGAATCTGGTCAATGAATCGAAAATCATCACGCTACAATCGAGTAATCTGATGAAGTCGCACCGTAACTTCAAGGCACAATACGCCAAGTCGGTATCAGAGCGAAATACCGGCTCACTACTTGCGAAAGTTTCTCTCGATATCTAAAGAGTATTAAGTAACAGTTGGGTAATACTATGTATTTATTATCCGATTTAGACATTGAGAGGCGGAATCGTTTCAGATCCCGCCTCTCTCTTTCAGTTTTTTTATTTATACTACCTATTTTTGCAATAAACTAACGTTAAGGTTTTGATTTTTTGTAAGGTCGATTTCAGTTGTATAGGGTTCGTAAGAAATCAATTCAACCGTTAGTTCATATTTGCCGGGATTTACATCTGAGATGCTAAATTGCCCCTCAAGGTCGGAATAATATTTCTTTCCGTCCACAATAATAGTCGCACCGGCAAGTGTCTCTTTGTTCTTATCGTCTACAACTGAGCCGGTCAGTTGTAACGCTTTCACATTCTCCACACGGTCTACCGATGTGGACTCTTTACTTTTCTTTTCGCTGTTATTGTCAGTGAAAGCAAAAGCAGACACCGAAATCAATAGAGAGCAACCGAATATTAATACAGATCTCATAATGGATGTTTTTTTGTCAACTTAATCTATAAAACCACACAAAAATAGGGAGATAACACCATATAGGGCGTTACGTTTTGATTAAGTTATAGTTAAGTTTTTGTTACAACCAAAACAATCCGGTATTTGCTTATTCAACCGTCACTGACTTTGCCAGGTTTCGAGGTTGATCCACATCGCATCCTTTTACTACCGCAATATGGTATGCCAGTAATTGAAGGGGAATAACAGCAAGCAAAGGGGCTAAGCAGGGCATGGTGGCGGGTACTTCTATGCTATGGGATGAGAGACCTTTTATTATATTGTCTCCCTCGGTGACTATCGAAATGATCCTTCCTTTACGGGCTTTTATTTCCTGAATATTACTCAGCACTTTTCCGTAAGTTTCGGATTGAGTGGCAATGGCTATAACCGGCATTTCATTGCTGATAAGCGCTATAGGGCCATGTTTCATTTCGGCGGCAGGATAACCCTCGGCATGTATATAGGAGATCTCTTTCAGTTTCAGAGCTCCCTCCAATGCTATCGGAAAATTGTACCCTCTACCCAGGTAAATACAGTTGCTCGCATAGGTAAACGTCTTCGCCAGTTCGGCAATCTGATCATTCTTCTTCAAGACTTCACTTACCTTGTCCGGTATCAGGCTTAATTCCCGGATCAGTTTCAGGTACTCATCGTGTGAAATTGTTCCGTTCTCCTTTCCGATGAGGATAGCCAGCATGGTGAGGACGGTCACCTGTGCCGTGAAGGCTTTTGTAGAGGCCACACCGATTTCAGGGCCTACATGGGTATAACACCCTGAGTGTGTATTTCTCGGAATAGATGAGCCTACTACGTTACAAATGCCGAAGATAAATGCTCCGTGCTGTTTGGCAAGTTCTACCGCTGCCAATGTATCGGCAGTTTCCCCCGATTGGGAGATGGCGATCACAATATCATTTTTGTGGATTACCGGCTTCCGGTAACGGAATTCGGATGAATACTCCACTTCGACCGGGATCCGGGCATACTCTTCAATTGCGTACATGCCGATCTGTGCAGCATGCCAGGAAGTACCGCAGGCAGTAATAATAATTCGTTTGGCATTCAGAAATTTCTCTCTGTTGTCGATAAAACCGGCCAAAGTGATATTATCCTTGTCGACATTCACCCTGCCCCGCATACAATCACTCAGGGAGTGAGGTTGCTCAAATATCTCTTTCAACATGAAATGGGGGTATCCTCCCTTCTCGAGTTGGCTGAGGGTCAGTTCGAGTTGCTGGATCTGCGGAGTTTTATCGATATTGCCTATTGTCTTTATCTTAAGTGGTTCGTTCCGTTTTATGGTGACAATCTCTTCCTCACCTATATAGGTGACCTTGTTAGTGTATTCAATGATGGGTGTTGCATCGGAACCGATAAAATATTCATCTTCTCCTATGCCTATCACCAAAGGACTACCCTTTCTGGCTGCCACAATCAGATCCGGATGGTGTTTGTCGAGAACGGCAATGGCATAGGCTCCGACAACCTGACTCAATGCCAGCTGTACCGCGGTGGGTAGATCGGTGGCATTTGTTTTCTTCATATATTCTATCAACTGCACCAATACCTCCGTATCGGTTTCGCTCTGGAATGTGTATCCCTCTTTCATCAACCCTTCTTTCAGAACCGTGTAGTTTTCAATGATCCCGTTATGAATGATGGCGATCTCTTCCGATTGTGAATAATGAGGGTGCGCATTATTATGATTCGGCTCTCCATGGGTTGCCCAGCGGGTATGCGCGATTCCGATCGTTCCTGCGATATCTTTTTGTTGTGCGAATTGCTCCAATTCATCTACTTTTCCTTTTGCCTTGTACACTTTGAGGTGTACATTATCTATCAAAGCGACTCCGGCACTATCATATCCACGATATTCGAGCCTGTGGAGCCCTTTCATTAAAATGGGGTAAGCTTGTCTATTACCGATATATCCGACTATTCCGCACATATATGATTAATTTTAAATGGATTGATGATATAAGAAGATAAATTGTCTACCGGATCGGGCAGACAACAAGGGGAATGTAATACTAAAAACCGACTGAATTTAACTGTCATGTTCGGGTGATTTTTAATAACGATGTGCAAAAATGCATTATCTTTTTGAAATATCAAAGAAAAAAGATGATATATTATTTAATATTATATGTTAATGATATGTTTTTACTTATAAAAATATCATTTTGATTTCAGATAAGTCGGTATTTAATCAAAATGTTTGTAGAAACTGGAAATACATATATCTTTTAATTTTACGGTATAATGCTTTGCCTGAGAGGTATGAGATATTATCTTTGTGATACCTATTTTGAAAAGTATGGCAAGAAAGAAACTCTCTCAAACACAGATTGCATTTATCATTATCCTTTGGATTGTACTGGTTGTCTATATCCTTTTATATGCAACAATAACCCCGTTCACTGTTATCTCCATTCTGATGTCGGGGGTAATTGTTTTTATTCCTGTTTACAGAAATCTAAAAAAATAGCTGTTTTACTAACAGATTTAATAAAAAAACATGAAATATTTTTGTTTTAGAAATTTATTTCTACCTTTGCATTTCAAAGTGCTTATTTAATAACAGTATTTAGTTGTGAGGTTTTTTCAGGAAACCGGATTCTAATTGATTAGAACCGGGATCGTGATTATTGTGAGGCTTGCCCGGTTTATCTCAATGTACCGGAGGGCTTTCCGTAGGACCTTAGTGTAAAAAAATTAATATTGACGTATGAAATCTTCAGAAGTTTTAGGTCTTCTAAAAAGGCGTTTTCCTAACGAGCCGGAATATCACCAGGCCGTGGAAGAAGTAGTGGAATCCATTGAGGATGTGTACAACGAGCATCCCGAGTTTGAAAAAGCAAACCTGATCGAGCGGTTGGTTATCCCCGATAAGATCCATTCTTTCCGTGTTACATGGGTCGATGATAAGGGCAATGTACAGACCAACATGGGTTACCGGGTACAGCATAACAATGCCATTGGGCCGTATAAAGGGGGAATTCGCTTTCACGCTTCGGTGTCGCCTTCTATTTTGAAATTCCTTGCTTTTGAACAGACATTCAAGAATGCACTTACTACATTGCCGATGGGTGGTGCCAAAGGTGGTTCCGACTTTTCACCACGCGGCAAGTCCGACGGGGAAGTGATGCGTTTCTGCCAGGCCTTTGTGGAGGGCCTATGGCGCGTGATCGGTCCCAATACTGATGTACCTGCCGGCGATATCGGCGTAGGTGGCCGTGAAGTGGGTTATATGTTTGGTAAGTACAAGAAGTTGGCCGAAGAATTCACCGGCACATTCACTGGGAAGGGGCGTGAATTTGGCGGATCGCTCATTCGTCCTGAAGCTACCGGCTACGGGAATGTCTATTTCCTGCTGGAAATGCTGAAAACCCAGAATATCGATATCAAAGGAAAAAAATGTTTGGTTTCCGGATCGGGGAACGTGGCCCAATATACCTGCGAGAAACTGTTGGAGTTAGGAGCTATTCCCGTCACCTTGTCCGATTCCGACGGTTATATCTATGATCCGGATGGCATCACGAAAGAGAAACTGGAATTTGTGATGGAACTGAAGAATCTCTATCGGGGACGCATCCGCGAATATGCAGAAGAATATGGATGTAAATATGTTCCCGGAGCACGTCCGTGGGGAGAAAAAGGAGATATCGCACTACCTTCGGCCACTCAGAACGAGATTGACCAGGCGGATGCTGAAGCGCTTGTAGAGAACGGTGTGATCGCTGTTTCCGAAGGAGCCAATATGCCAAGCACTCCTGAAGCTATCGCGGTTTTCCAGTCGAATAAAATATTGTATGCCCCCGGTAAGGCAGCAAATGCCGGTGGAGTGTCGGTGTCGGGATTGGAAATGACACAAAACTCAGAACGCTATAGTTGGTCGGCAGAACAAGTCGATGAAAAACTGAAATGGATCATGGCCAATATCCACGAAAATTGCATGAAATACGGTAAAGAAAGCGACGGTTACATTAACTACGTAAAAGGCGCCAATATCGCCGGTTTTATGAAAGTAGCCAAAGCGATGATGGGCCAGGGCATCTTGTAATATTTATACTTAATATAGAAAAAGCGGCTTTGGTCGCTTTTTTTGTGCTTTCAATTTATCTTCGCTCCACTTTCCGGGTCACAATCCAAACAAAAGGTGAGGGTTTCTCTAAAAGAATAAACCGGCTGTCAGCGTAAATATCAATCCGCAAAAAGCGATGATACTTTCCATTACAGTCCAGCTCTGCAGTGTTTGCTTTTCATTCATACCCAGGTATTTCCCTACCAGCCAGAATCCGCTATCGTTGACATGTGACAGCAAGGTGGCGCCTGAGGCAATGGCGATTACCACCAGTGCGCGTTGAGGATCGTTCAATCCGAATTCACTGATAATAGGAGCGATTATACTTGCTGCAGTGATCATTGCTACGGTAGCTGAACCCTGTGTTACCCGTACTACGGCTGCAATAAGCCATGCCAGCAGGATGGGTGGCAAAGGCGAGTTGGACATCGATTCTGCCATAACCTGTCCGATACCGCTATCTACCAATACTTGTTTCAATACACCACCAGCACCGGTAATCAGGATGATAATTCCCGCAGGCCCCAATGCTTTTGTACTTAAGTCGAGAATTTTCTGCTTGTCCATCCCTCTTTTTATGCACAAGAAATAGGTAGCAATAAGGGTGGCAATGATCAGTGCAGAAAAAGGATGTCCGATAAATTCCAGTACGTCGGTGAAGACCGATTTTCTCACAATTTCTTTCGAAACCGCTACAGTAGTAAATGTATTGAGGAGTATAAGTAGGAGTGGGATAGAGATGATAATCGCAATTAACCGGAATGAGGGATACGACTTTGTATCGAACTCCCTGGGAGTATCATCATCACTATAAGGAGGCATCAGGTGTATCTTTTTGGAGATATATTTTCCGAAGACAGGTCCTGCAATAATGGCTGTGGGAATTCCCAGAATAAATCCCATCAGAATAACCCATCCTAATTGGGCGTTGATAATATCAGCCACTGCTACCGGTCCGGGGGTAGGCGGAATGAAACTATGGGTAACCGCCAGACCAGCCAGCAAAGGTATGGCGTAATAGAGCAGCGAACGTTTGGTGTCGCGCGATAGGGCATACACAATAGGGACCAGAATGATAAACCCCACGTCGAAAAAGACAGGAATAGCGACAATAAAACCGGTCGTAACCATTGCCCATGGGGCTCTCTCTTTTCCAAACTTTCTTACCAAATAATCTGCCAGAGACTCAGCTCCTCCCGAACTTTCGAGCATCTGCCCGAAGATTGCTCCCAATCCGACTACTGTTGCTACAAAGCCAAGTGTCCCTGCCATCCCTTCCTGAATGGATTGGGTAATGTCGTTCAGCGGCATCCCTGAAACAATCCCTACATAAATGGAGGTGATCAGCAATGCAATAAATGCACTGATCTTGAGTTTCAAGACCATGAACAGAAGAATGGCTACTGCCGATAGGATGGTAAAGATTAAAAAGAGTGTCGACATGCTTGTCTGGTAGATTAAATAGATATCTGTAAAAAAGTTTGTTTATCAGTATGTCGGCCTTATATATCCTTGACGGTATGGACGTGCTGATAATTTTCTGGCACTGTCATTCCCCGAAATTGTATTTCCGGTAGCATCCCATTTCACTTCACTGGCCGTTTCATATGAGATCATCGCTAACTGTACTGCAGCAGTCGATTGGAAGGCATCCTCAACTTTACAGCTTACCAGATTTTTATCTTTCGTCCTTACTGCATGGATAAATTCGGCAAGATGCTTTTCCTGCATATCGGGTGTATCGATATCCATTACCTGCTGTTCCCGGTCTCTTCCCGCAGGTGTCAGTATCAGTTTATTGTCAGCAGCAAACAGAGTTGCTTTCTCTCCATAGAAAAATACGCCATTGTTGAATTGAGGATTCAGGTCTCCGGTACCCCAAAGCCTGTGTTGCCAGACAACCGGGCAATCTTTGAAATGCATGGTTGCCAAAAGGGTATCGGGTGTAGTTATTCTTCCTTTCAGCACATCGAGGCTCCCGGTAGCATGGATCGATTCAGGCATTTTGAAATCCATAATGGTACGGATAATATCTATATGATGGATACCCCAGTCCACCAGGTGACCATTGCCGTATTCTTTCTCCAGTCTCCAATTTCCGTGCCCGATGGATGGACTGTAGGGGAGTTTTGGGGCAGGACCGCACCATGCGTCCCAGTCCAGTGAAGAGGGTGGATCCTGCACAGTGGTATCTGCATTGCCCGGGTTGTAATGTATTTGTGCACCTATCTGTCGCACTCTGCCTATCTCTCCGGTTTGGATGAGTTCTCTGGCTTTTTGGAATGCTTTACTCTGACGACGTTGGAAACCGATCTGCACAATATTACCGGCCTTCCGTGCCGCTTCTATCATGGCTTTCCCTTCATCCACATCGTAAGCCAGCGGTTTTTCACAGTAGATAGGTAGTCCTTTCTTGCAGGTATCTATGAATTGCAGGGCATGCCAATGAGGAGGTGTTCCTATTAATATTGCATCCAACTCCGGCAGATTTAGCAACTCATGATAATCCTTAAACTCTTTTGGTTTTACTCCCTGTAATGTTTCCAGTTCGGTTGCACTATTTTTCAGATTGGCAGTATCCACGTCACAGATGGCAGCTATCTCCACTCCGCCTCCCTGCAATGCCGCTTTAGCGATCACCATACCGTACCATCCGCTTCCGATAAGTCCGATCTTTAAATTAGAGGTATCCTGTGCAAACAACGGTGAATGAAATCCTGTTGCTACTGCGGCTGTTGTCAGTGATGATTTTTTGATAAAGGTTCTTCTGTCCATATTGCTGAATTAAGAATCGGGTTAAGGAATATAATATCCTGAATAATGGATAGTTGTATTGTTAAAATCGTGCACTTTTTTTATTAACGTATGCTCCGGCAGAATGTTCAGTAATTAAAACAATTCTGTATACCCCTATTTTCTGCCAACAATAAGCCGAGGCAGCCGAATCCTACAAAGATATATAAATTAGCGAATCATAAATTTTTTTTATTCTGAGAATTGCGTTATTTTTGCAGCCTCAAAAGGATGGTCCGGTAGCTCAGCTGGATAGAGCAACAGCCTTCTAAGCTGTGGGTCGTGGGTTCGAATCCCGCCCGGATCACTTTAAAAATAAGGTACTTATCGATAATTTTCGGTGAGTACCTTTTTGTTTTTGGTCATACACAGTTCCCTGAATCAGGCTATCAGATTGCAGCAGAATTGTGTTTCGATCAATATCCGACAGAATCCGAGAATGGATATTTTGATGTAGAGATGTGTGTGCAAATTAGATAATTATTGAGAGTGTCCCACGAAACAGTGTCTCGCATCATGGGATATCACTCAACTAATCCAATGTTGTTATAACCGAAATCATTCCGGAATTGCTCTGTAAGATCGTAAATTCATTATCCAGATCTATTTTCGCAACCACATTTATTCTGTCTGACACCCGATGAGCTGCAAATAACACGCCACTCTCGGTAACTTCCATTATAGATATATTGACATAACCATTCAATGGTGACATATCTAAGTTGAAAACAGGTGTAGTGGCCCCATTTTCAATATTTATATGTGTCAGCGAGAAGGTTTCTTTATCGAAATTATATAATTTGTCATCAATTACAATGTTGGCCTCAACAGCGCAGAGTATTTCCCGGTATGAATCCATACTGGAGATATCAACCAATATGGCTGTACCTTCAAAAAAATAACTATACATAACTTTTCCTCCGACATAGAATACATTATACGAGGATGGTAAGTTGTCGCCAACAAATTTCAATTTTAACTCCTTAACCCTTTCGAACTGCCCATCTCTTAGTTTCATCAAAAAATATTTTCTGTCAGGGAAATGGATATATCCATCGAGTTCCTCGTCATATTCAGCCATATATTCGTATAGTGCCATTATATCCTCAGTACCGCTCCATACTAAATTACAAGCAGCGACAGCAACATCACTATACTTCTCTCTTATAATTGCAGGAATTGGTTCACCAATACTTCCGTCAGCACTCACGTATCTCATCCATTCACCGCCGGCACGGCCGTACAAGGCGTTTCCTTCCTTATCAATGCAAAAGCCCCACACTGACTCGCTCTCTACAGAAATTGGAGTAAAATTAATATGATTATTGGCAGTTATGGATATACGATGCAGAATGTTAGGGCATTCACCACTGCTCAGACATTTTGAAGACGAATAATAGAGATTGTCATACTTATCGAAGCATACGTTCAGAAAATCCCAATCTTGAAGAACAGGGATATATCTGAATCGTCGTTTATTCGTATTTGCATTGAAAATCATATCATTGTGTCCATCGACGATAGGGATATATTCTTGAGGAATCTCAAATGCCTTTCCATCCTTTTTTCGGACGAGATATCCCTCATAAGCATATAAATCATGAGGATCTTTAAATATTGCCATCAGATAATCTCGGGCATCATAAAGATAATGAGGTATTTTGTCTTGAATCGTCTTGCCTTTGTTATCGTAATACTCTACTTCATAAACCTGATCATTTTTGTCAGATGTTGATCTCAACGATGACGCGTTCTTAACACCATAAAGTTTTGAACTGGAATTTTGAGAAGAGATGTATAATAATTTTGCATCTTCGATATTCATACGAGTCAGTTTTCCGGCTTCTCCCTCGTTTTCAATATCATCCTTACAAGATATTGTTATCATGGATAAACTAAGTATCCAAACGAAATAGTAAAACGGTAAAGTCGTCCTCTCCATGTTGCTTATGTTATAAAATGGTTATTACGTAAATGATATAGATGTACTCGATCTGTGTGAATTGAGTATTGATTATTATGTTACTAGAACTATAAATCATGCAAATATAAATAATTAATATAAAGATTCAATAATCCTTCCCAATTACTTCTATCAATTTAGCAGAATCATCAATAAAGAACTAAATATATCTTTATCAATCCTGACAATTTTTATCTTATCGCAAGTTTGTGTTTTATCGAGAAATTGCATTTCTCCTGATGAGACCGCAAAGAAAATCTTTACCCACACAGAATTGGAAGGTATCTGCCAGATGATCCGGTTCGTGGATAGTATCGTATTGGTAAAGACAGGACATACGGAAATCAATGAAAGTTATCGTGCCTGTTTTGACAGATTGAACGCCGATATTATAATGTAAAGGGACTTACCCCCAAAAAAAGATGAAGGTCTATCCTAAACCCTGACATATACTTCCTCAAATGGAACTCTGTATCGCTCTCCCCAAATTCCGTCGTTGCCTTTCCTGATGCCACATGAAACCACCATATTGACCTCAGCACCATGAGGTAATTTTAATACTCTTTTCAAAACTTTACTATCGAATCCTTCTAACGGACAAGTATCATAACCTTCATTTGCCATAGCAATCATAAAAGTCTGGGCTGCCAATGCACAGGATTTGTGCACCACTACACGTATATCATTTTCCGACACTTCCCGGGTTATGGTTCGGAAGATTCCGATACCCTTTGTCAAAAGTACCCTGAACATCCCAAGTAAGCCGAAAAAACGTGCATAGAGAAGGGATACTATTTTTCCATAATACAATTCCCTGTCTTTGATACGTTTTGTCTGACGTTCTTTGGGGCTGTTTCGCCGGATATTCCCTCTTTCAAAGTCCAAAACAGACTTTGCTCTCTTGCGGTATAAATCCTGACGTGTAACGAAAACTACAATTTGCGAAGCTGTGGAAGTAGCGGTCTGGTCGAGGCAGGCTTTTGAAATTTTGGATAATAATTGCGGATCTGTGATGTGGTGAAATTCCCATAATTGCATATTAGAACTATTGGGAGCCAGCGTTGCCAATTCCAGACAATGTTTTACCTTGTCGGTATCGATGGGCTTTTCCTTGTCATAAATCCGTACAGAACGGCGAAAACGGAGTACTTCTTCTAAATTCATCTTGACTCAATATTATTGTTGTCCCGCAAATGCGGTTGTTATTAACAATACAAATATCCTGAATAAAAACAAAATGGAAGTATCTGAATCAACGTATTTTGTAACACAATCTCTGTTTATGTGCCTGGATTATTATTGGTATTTCATTCATTGCGCGTATTATGGGTTCAGTGCTCAACAAAGTGAAAAATTTATTCCATCAGCTCTTTTTCTGCAACTTATTTAAAGTCTCCTCAATCATCTCCATTCGTTTTTTGACCTTTTCAGCTGCCGCATCAAGTGTGTATCCCTCATCTATCATTTCCTTAATGAGTAGCATCTTTTTTATGTTCTCATAATTATAACGTCTGTTTTTGCCTTCTACTTCTGTAAGGCTTTTGATGATCCCTTTGTCCTCCCAATAGCGAATTTGACGGGTTGGAATATTGGTTATTTGTGAGACTTCACCGATACCTACAACCAATTTATCTAAAAAATCAAAGTCAAACGAGAGTTCTTTATTTGCTTCTGATTTCCTCATTTTGTAAATTATCTGCGATTAATGTTGCAAATGTAGAAAAATAGTTTTTACTTTGCAATTGTAAGTTAATTACAATAATTGTAGATAATAGTCAATCACAGTATGAAAAAAGTAATTTTAATTTTTAGTAGTTTATTAATTATGACAAATATGATGACAATAAGAGCAGACAATCTGGATATCATCAAGAATGAACGGATTTCTATAAGTGAAATGCAACCCTATCTGGATATATTCAGTAAAACCATTAAAATCCCGACAGGCTATCAATTCCATTCGGTCAGTAAAGTTAAGGCTGATAATGTTGCGGCTTATCTATTCCGGTTTGAAAAGGATGTAAACAAGGGTTTGATGGGTGAACACTATTCCTTTATAGTTTCCGAAAATGAGAGACAGATCTTAGGTTTTACGAACATGGATGTCAGGTATTCCAACTTGAATATGCTTTCTAAATCCGAGACAGAGAAGATAGCAAGGGACTTTCTTTTAAAGTTGGACGGAACTCTCGCAAATGATCTAAAAAATTTATGGATAGAAAGGCACGATGAGGAAATCCTTGTGGATGGGGAAAAAACCATTTTGGCAGGTATGAAGTATAAGTGCTATCGTTCTTCCAGGAACGACTACACTTGGGTAATCGTTGGGTTTGACGGTTCCATCATTACCTTTGAACGCAATATAAGATGGAATACAATTGAGCATAAACGCTTTACAGAGAAGTGGTTGCATGATAGCTGGGTTTTGGAGAACACTTGACCGCAGAAGAATTTATTAATGAGTAAGGATTTTTTAAAATGACATAGCGGTTTGTGGTTCTTGTAGCCACACCGCTATGCCTGGTAAACAGTTCCGCGAACGTCGGCCTGGCCGACGTCAAACCCATTGTAGACCGTTGTTTTATTTTGTCTGTTTGGTGTTTATTTTTTTAAAGTTGATAATAATTCGTCCAACTGCTCTAATCCCATTGTCATACCCTCTTTAAAGCCCATTTCTATGATTTTTTCAAGATCGGCAAGTGTATCGAAAGTAAGTATCATATCGACCTGCACTTTGTTTTCTTTCGGAATAAAGTTGTTCTCCCATAAATTTTGAGGGAATGCAGGATCCATTGTTCCGTTTTCATCACAAAATCCGTCTTTTGCAGTAAATGATTTTTCTTTCTCGATAGTAATGTACGAAGCCTTACTCCAATGCTTTTCCCCTTCGGGGCCTACCATTGCATAATGCCAAAATCCACCTTCCCGGAAATCCATTGTTTTGGTTTCTGCTCTCCAGGGTTTCGGTCCCCACCACCGGTCAAGCAATTCGGCTGTGGTCCATGCTTTCCAAACCAATTCGAGATCGGCATCAAATTCACGTTTTATGTGAATGTTTTTGTTTTCCTTATTCACGGAAAAATCGAATAAAAGATTGTTGTTCATTTTTGCTGGTTTTTAAATGTTACTAATAAATTGTCAAGTTGGTCGAAACGGGTTTCCCAAATTTTACGGAACTGCTCCAACCATTTATCTATTTCTTTCATTTTTTCTATTTCAAGTTGATAATAGATTTCTCTGCCCTTCTGCTCCGGTTTTACCAGTTCGCACTCTGCCAAAATCCGTAGATGTTTGGATACCGCTTGTCGGGTTATGTCGAAGTGTTCGGCAATGGCATTGGGTGTCATTGCCTGTAAAGCAATTAGGGTGATGATTGCCCGTCTTGTCGGGTCTGCAATCGCTTGAAAAATATCTCGTCTGATCTCCATTATGCAATTATTTGGTTGCAAATATAAGTGCAACTTTTTGGTTTCGCAAATTTTTCTGTGATTTTTTTAAGAAGTCGAAGATAAATGTTGGAATTGTCTGTCTGGCAGATCGTCCTAAAATGACCGCTGGTTTTTTTGTGTTTGTAGGATGTGCTTTTTATTCTCTTGTAAATATAAACTGCCCTCCACCTTGTTTCAGTAACATTGTTTTATCTGTCGGATTAAATTCTAAAACCAGATTTGCCTGGTCAAATCTGAACTTATCTTTTTCTGTTGCTTCAAGTGGAAAGGAAGGCTGCCCCGTACCTTGTGCGATAAGTGTTTTATTCTCTTTGGTTATCGTTACTTTTAACGGAATCTGTGCTGACGAATAAACACCCAAATACTTGTCCAAATCTTCAGCACTCACCTCATAAGTGGAAAATTCAGGAATATCATAAGGTTTGTCGCAAACAGCACTTAAAACCGCAATGGATATGTTATTATTATTATAGTTCGTTCCGTTTGAGGTCAGAGCATAGGAAATATTTCCATCCGGAAAATGTGAAAATACCGAGCTGAATCCATCTATACCTCCTGTATGACCGTAGCCGATCTTGTCGTAAAAAGGAATTTGAAACAATCCCATTCCGTATTGGTCTTTAAACGTTGTCATTATTTCAAGACTTTCTTTGTGTAAGAGTTTTCCTTCGAATAATGCATTGCTGAATTTTACCAGGTCGCTTGGTGTGGAGACAATGCCTCCTGCACCCAGGGGAATGGAAATATCCGTTTCGGGTTCAGTATTCCATGTTTCCAGATATCTGTATGATTTACTCTCTTTTTTAGAAGTATCTATCTTTCCTCCCAAATAAGTGTTTTCCAGCCCTAAAGGTTGGGTAATATATTCTTTCAATAATTCGGCATACGATTTTTTGAAACACTTTTCAAGAATGTAGGTCAAAAGTACATAGTTCGAGTTGCTGTATTGTGATTGGGTATCCGGTGCAAAATCGCTACCTGATTTAGCAATAATTCCTACCATTTCTTTTTCTGTCCTCGGTTGGGTGTTCCAGGTCAGATACTCTTTGTCATTGGTAAAATTATGTATTCCACTTCGATGGTTGAGTAAATGCTGTATGGTTATTTTCTCAGCATTTTTGATAGTTGGAAAATACTTGTCAATTGTTTGATTTAATCCCAGTTTCTTATCTTCCACAGCTTTCAAGACCAAAACTGCTGTAAAAGTTTTTGATATTGAACCAATTCTGTATTTTGTATTTTCGTCTGCCTTGATATTATTCTCAAAATCCAAAAATCCTATGGATTTTGCATAAATGATTTTTCCATTCCGGGAAACGGCCACACTTCCCATAAATTTATTGTTTGCTTCAAGAGCATTAAAGTAGTTATCCAATTTGGTTTCGTCAAAGTTCTGAGCAAGGCCAACCTGGTATAAAATACCGATAAGCAGTGTCGTAAAGAATATCCTTTTCATTCAGGTTATTGTTATTGGGTTCCTATAAATCTCAGTAAAGATAACAGTTTTATAGTTTGTTCACCCAATAAACTGAAAAACTTATTTTGTCCTTCTTCTTGCAGCATCTTTTTTTGCTTTTCTAAGCCTTAAATAAAGATATAAACCAAAAATTAGAATAAGTGAAGCAATATGGATGTACCGTTTTACCTCGCGACTGACATTGATATCGGTAAATCCGATGCTTCGTGCATGTCCGTCTCTTCCCGAACTGACAATTTTGCCCTGGTCGCGTCCGGATTCCCTTGAATTCGAGATGCTGTCATTCATCTGTTTAGCATGTTTGGCATAGCTTTTATTTGCGTGATTTTCAATGGTGCGATTTCCATTCTCTTGGTTTCTGACCGTGAGACTTCCACCCGACTGATTACCGGTTTCGTGATGATTATCCCGCCTTTCCACGGTTAGTGACTTCCCTTGCCCGGTATGTTGGGGCGTGATAATAGTGGCAGTTTTATTGTCCGTCCTTCTGTTTGTTTCTGTATTTGCCGATACTTCAACCGCTTGTGCTGGTCTTGAACCTCCACGTGGATTGAGCATTCCGCCCACCTGTATTCCCATTGCATGAATAAACAGGAGAGCATAGAAAGGGTATGACCATTTTTGGAGTCTTTTCCACTTTACATTTCCCATACGTTTGTGTATCGAGTCGAAAGAGGTTACCCAAAGCGGTATGAACAAAACGAGCAATACAATGCCAAGTACAAAACTGAAATTACTTATTCCGGCACCCAACTCGTTGGTAACATTCGTATTTGCCATGTATTCCGCATTATTTGTGAAATACCTGAGCGAATTGGGGAAAGTGCCGGTCACGCGAATAAGGGCATGAGTGAGTACAGGAAAGCCTGATATGATAGAAAGCTCCTTACGGATCTTTAGAAGTTTTTTTACCCATAGAATTCCGGGATTTAGCGCTCCTGCATACATGACAATGATCAGTATGGGAAATGCGAATGTGCCAAAATGGATATAATCTCTTAAAATACCTCCCAGAAACGGGATCTGGCTAAAACTAAACATCTCAATTCCGAATAACCGGCATACAAAGGGAATGGCTACCATAGCGAAAGGTATTGCCAGGACGATGTAGTATATTGTTGCATGCTTTTTTATTGATTTTGACAATAATACAGCTAACAAGGTAAATATAGCAAGGGAGGTGAGCAAGGGTGCAGTTGAATTCAAAAACTGAATAAAATCAATGAAAAATTTAATCATACAAATATTTTTATTTTTTCTTTTTATTTGAATGTGCAAAGTTCAGTTAATTTGATTAAGTGGGCAATCCCTATAATCAAGGATTTAAATCAGCTTTAATACCAAAAAATAATGATTAAATTTTAGGGTACGCTGAATATACATCCCTTCCATTCGTTGACAAAAAAGCGCCGTTAGTTGATTACTTTACCGGAAGAGAAGTGTTGTTGCTACATTTGCGATGAAAACTCATGATAAATAACAACGCATTATGAAGAAGAATTTATTGATTATATGCCTGAGCCTTGCCGTAGTGATGATGTACGCTTGTAGTAAGGATGACTTTACAGAATCTGAACCGGAGGAAACAGAACAGGCTGACCCGGATCCTGAAATACCTGAAGATTCGGGTGATACGGATGACGATGATCTCAATCCCAACTCCCAAAGCATTAGTTATGAAAATGCTGTTTTGATTGCATTTTCTTCAAATGACGCTTCAGTTACCAACCCGTTTGAGAATAACGGAGTGACTGTAGAAAATGACAATGGACATATTGTCATCACTTCGACGGTTTCCGGATCAGAATTGAACTATGTACTTTCAGGGATAATTGCTGACGGATCTGTGAAGATCTATGGTGAAGAAAAGTTCGGACTTGTATTGAATGGTGTCGGGATAACTAATCCGAATGGCGCCGCGATAAACATTCAAAACAAGAAGAAAGGCACGGTTACCCTTGTGGACAAAACCAACAATCGTCTTATCGACGGATCAACATACACCTACACTGACGGGGAGGATATGAAAGCGACTTTCTTCAGCGAAGGTAACGTCGAGATTGGCGGGAACGGCACTCTCGAAATACGCGGCAAGAACAAACATGGGCTTTGTACGGACGGCGCACTGACAATCACAGGAGGAACTATCAATATTAAGGAAGCTGCAAGTGACGGGATCCATACGAACGACGAGATAACTATTTCGGGCGGTACCCTTACGATACGCTCTGTTGGCGACGGAATAGAGAGTGAGAGTAAAAAGGTGCCGATTTCAATTACCGGAGGGGACATAAACATTATTACCACCGGAGAGAAAGGCCATGCCATAAAGACGAAATACAATGTAGAAATCGAATCGACCGGGAAGATCGAGATAACCACGTATGGTGCAGCATCAAAAGGGATCAAACCCACGGGAGACATCACAATCCGCAAAGGAGATATTACTGTGAACAGTGCCGGTGATGCTATCTGGGATACAGATGAACAGGATACTTCTTCAGCCGCAGGTATCAAGTGCGATGGCAATTTCCTTATGGAAGACGGAACACTTACCCTGTTAAGTGCAGGAAAAGGCGGTAAAGGAATCAATGCCGACGGCACGCTTATCATCAATGGTGGAACTGTAACGGTTACCACAACCGGCGACCAGTACGTTTACAACAGCAGCTACGATACAGCAGCCAAGGCGATAAAAAGTGACGGGAACCTGACAATTAACGGAGGTAATATCAAGATACGCACATCCAAAACCGAGGCCGAAGGATTGGAAAGCAAATCCACACTGACCATCACCGGTGGAGAAATAGATATTGTAGCTTATGATGATGCGATCAATGCAACCACACATATACAGATAGACGGAGGAAATATATACTGTAACAGCACAACCAACGATGCTATCGACTCGAACGGCACGCTCACGGTAACCGGCGGTGTCATCGTTGCGGCCGGAGCTTCCCAACCAGAGGGAGGGTTTGATTGCGATAACAGCCGCTTTACGATTACCGGAGGTACGCTTATCGGTATCGGTGGCGCTACCAGCAGTCCTACGGCAGCTTATTGCACCCAACGTTCACTGGTTTTCAATTCTTCCACATCCAATATCCAGTACATAAGGATAGAAAGCACTTCGGGCGGACAGGAGGTTTTAACATTCAAGCTGCCGAAAACCTATTCTTCACGAATGACGATGCTTTTCAGCAGTCCGTCCCTTGCGGCGAATACAGGATACACGATTTACACCGGAGGCAGCATATCGGGCGGCACTGATTTTCATGGCTTCTATACCGGGGCAACCTATGCCAAAGGTACATCTGCCGGAACTTTCACGACCGGTTCAGCTACGGGTTCGGTTAGTACCGTAGGTACATCCCAGGGAGGTGGAGGACGATAGGATGATTTGTTAATATAGTTGATGAGTAAACAGATAATACCGCTGTTATGTTATCTTTGCATAACAGCGGTATCTATTTTAAACCGGGGCAGGGTAACAAGTGATCAAGAAGAAACAATATATACTCGAAAACCTGATATATGCCTTTATATGGCTTGTCTTGTTTATCATACCTTTGGCCGGTTACAGCTTTGAGGGGAGTATTCATTGGAACGATGTGAGAAGATATTGGATAGCGTTACTACCTTTTGCCTTACTCTTTTTACTTAACAATTACCTGTTGATCCCTGTGTTCCTTTTCCGGAAAAAACATCTGTTGTATATCGGGTTACTTCTCATATCAATCCTTTTTCTTTTTATTGCCAGGCCACTTATAACAGACAGTCTGAATCCCAACCCACACCCGAAGAAAGAACAGGTATTCAGGAAAAAGAATGGAGATTATTCCCGCGAGGAAAAAAGACCCGATCACGGTGAAAAAATATCTCCATATGAAGAGAAAACATCTCCTCACGAGGAGAGAATAAAACCATCACCCTTTAAGGGTCCGCCACCCGGAGATCAGAAAAAAGGTCCGCCGTTGATGCAATTTCCCAAGAAATGGGGACCATATCTGAACGGATTATTAATGGCAATGTTGGTCACGGGATTTAACATAGCAGTGCGCCTTCTTTTCAAGTCCATGAACGATGCCAAACAACTCGATGAACTGGAAAGACGGAATCTGCGTAATGAACTGAACTATCTGAAAGCTCAGATAAATCCCCATTTTTTCATGAATACGCTCAATAATATTCATGCGCTGATAGACATTGACGGCAAAAAAGCAAAGCGGACGGTAGTTGAATTGTCTAAACTGATGCGATATGTGTTGTATGAGGCAGAAAAACCTTTTATCACGCTGGAAAAAGAAATAGAGTTTATAGAAAATTATATAGCGCTTATGCGGATACGATATACAGACGATGTGGAGATAATTTCTGTATATCCGCAGGATATGCTTCATGCTCAGATACCGCCTTTGCTTCTAATTACATTGATAGAAAATGCTTTCAAGCATGGAATTAATATAAGCGGCAAATCATGTATCCATTCACGGATGACGATTGAAAATGAACATCTTTTTTATTCCGTTGCAAATACTTTACCCACCGATCCTCTGGATTCTGCATCTGTAAAGGGGATGGGATTAGATAACCTGAGAAAGCGTCTGGAGCTGCTTTTCGGAAAGGACAACTATAGTCTGGAAATATATAGCGGCAACGGAGTGTTTATAGCGAATCTCAATATACCTGTCAAAACATGAAGGTTAGATGCATAGCGATAGACGACGAACCTCTGGCACTCCAGCAACTGTCAAGATATATACTTGATACTGATTTTCTTGAACTGGCAGGATCATTCCGTAACGCGCTGGTCGCACAGAAATGGCTTTCAGGGAATAAAGCCGATGCGATATTTGTGGATATAGAGATGCCTGGGCTCAACGGGTTGGAATTTGTCCGGAGCATGAATCAAAAACCATTGGTTGTGTTCACTACTGCCCATTCCGAATATGCATTGGATGGATTTAAAGTGGATGCGACTGATTATCTTCTTAAACCGATCGATTACCTGGACTTTTTACGTTCAGCAGAGAGAGTGTATCGGCAATATCTGTTAATGCAGGGGATAAAAGAGGGAAAGGGCGGTAAGCATATAATCTTTGTCCGGTCGGAATATAAGACAATGGCCATAGACATCGAAGACATAATTTTTATCGAAAGCCGAAGTGAATATGTACGTATATTCCTGGAAGATAAAAAACCGATCATGACACTCGGCAGCCTAAAATCGTATCAGGAGACATTACCGTCAGACTTATTTCTTCGTGTGCATCGATCTTTTATTGTGAATATTTCTTCGATAAAATGTATTGAAAGAAAGCACATAATACTCACCAATGAAATGAATATACCTGTAGGCAAACTATACGAAAAAGACCTGAGAAAATATATCAACGAGAATATTCATAGGAAATAAACCGTATTATTCAGGAAGTACAAGTAACACGTTTTTGTTTTAGCATACCAAAGAGAACCTGACTCTGTGTTTGATAATTTATTACATTCGTTTCATATGATTAAAACTTTTATTTTCAAAGGTATCATATGGAACTCGCTTTTAATCATGTTTTTGTGTGATAATTATTATCAAGCTCGTTTCATATTCATAAAAAACCTTACGTTTGCAAATCAAAAATTTTAGAATGCTTTGGAAAAGTAAACGGTTAATCGCCTCTATTCTATTTGTGGTTTTCACATTTTACTATGTGGATATCTGTTTCTTTTCCCATAGCCATATCATCAACGGTACTACTGTTGTCCATTCGCACCTTCACAATAAAGCCCATACCCAGACGGGGACGCACACTGACAGTGAGTTAAAACTGATCTCATCGTTGTCTGCTTTTGAAACACTTGCCGCAGATTTGTCCGCAGTGATTCCGGGAGTCCTGATATTATTGCAGGTATTTATCCTGCCATTCCTTAAGGAAAAGATTTATTCCAAACCTGCAGCTTGTATCTCTTTGCGGGATCCCCCAACCTTATTCTAAATCAAATTTATTTTTACCATTTAGCGCTGACTTTCTATTGGTATTAGTGGGCAGTTTCTCTGTTTTCCATCCGAAGGATGCAGTGCATCTACAATTAGCCAACTCCATCGTTGATAAACGGAGGGATTCCATCATTTTATTAAAATCATTATACCATATGAATAAATTATTTATGCTGGCGGGCCTGTTGATTTTACTGGCTTCCTGCAAACAAAACAATACGGCACAAGAAAGTGCTGAAGTTCAATATAGAGGCGATACCATCATCGTAAAAGAAAATTCACCCATTTTGGGACAGATAGTGATCGGGAAAGTGCAGTCACGGGATTTTTCGGCCGGATTCAGAACGGTCGGAACCATTCGTCCTGTGTCAGGTAAATATGCTGAGATCGCTCCTCCGTTCTCCGGACGTATTACAAAAACATTTGTGGAACTTGGGAAAAAGGTGAGTGCCGGTTCACCGGTTTTCGAACTGAGTTCATCCGAGTTCTTTGAAGCTGCGAAAGCTTACTTTGCCGCACAGTCGGCCAATGAACTGGCCCAAACCAGCTACAATCGCCAAAAGGAGTTGGAAGCTAACGGTGTAGCTTCGAAAAAAGAGTTGGAGCAGGCCCGGAACGAAGCAAATATTGCTGCCAGGGAATGGGAGCAGGCAAAGGCGACCATGCAGATTTTTAATATCGATGTCAATTCACTTCAAATGGGACAGGCCTTGAAGGTGGTATCGCCCATCGCCGGCGAAGTGGTGAAATATGATATCACCATCGGGAGTTATGTAAGAGAAGATACGGAGCCGCTGGCTGTGATAGCCGACTTGACGACGGTGTGGGTTACTGCACTGGTGAAGGAAAGAAATTTCGGAACGATCAAAAAAGGCGAACAGGTAGAGGTATTTACCGACACACATCCCGATAAAGCCATCCCGGGGACTATTTACCATGTGGGCGAGATGTTGGATGTGGAAACCCGTTCACTGGACGTGATCATTGCCTGTGATAATACGGACAGGCAACTGAAACCGGGCATGTTCTGCAAGGTGCACTTCCTGAACTCTCCGACAAAAGCCATTGTCTTACCTGCTACCGCCATCATGCAGGAACAGGAGAATGATTATGTCCTGATCGAGGCGTCGAAAGGCAAATACCTTCGCCGTAAGGTACAAACCGAAACGGTCAGTATGGAAGAAGTGCTTATCCTGAGCGGGATTGACGAGGGTGAAAATGTAGTTGTAAAGGGTGGAATTTTTCTAAATATGTAAATCGATGGAAAAATTAATGAATACCCTGATTCAGCGCCGCTGGTTGATGCTGACGATATTTATTATCTTGTCGGCTATCGGTATTTACGCCTGGCGGCAGCTTGCCATAGATGCCTATCCCGATATTGCCGACGTGTCGGTCGGCGTTGCCACACAAGTGCCGGGACTTGCCGTTACGGAGATAGAACAGCAGATCACCATTCCCCTCGAGCGGGAACTCAACGGTATCCCCCGCCTGAAGATCATGCGGAGCAAGAACTTCTTTGGCCTTTCTAAGATCACGCTTGTCTTTGAAGACGGGACAGATGATTACTGGGCGCGACAAAGGGTACTGGAGCGGATTAACGATATTGATCTGCCTTTCGATGCACAGCCGGGGCTCGACCCTCTGACCTCACCTACCGGAGAAATATACCGGTATGTCGTAAAAGGGAACAAAAGCCTGCGGGAACTGACCGAACTCAACCATTGGGTTATCATTCCCCGCCTGAGGCAGATACACGGGATTGCTGATGTTTCCAATTTCGGTGGTATCACTACGCAATTCCAGATAGAGATAGACCCTAATATGCTGACGAAATACAATCTTTCGCTCAGCGAAGTGACCGAGTCGATAGAACGTAACAACTCAAATGCCGGAGGAAGTACCTTCAGCCGTGGGGATTTGAGCTACGTCGTGCGCGGGGTAGGGCTTGTGCAGGACCTGCAGGATATGGGCAATATCGTCGTGAAAACCGTTTCCGGAGCCCCTGTCTATTTAAAAGACCTGGGTGAACTGAAATACGGGAACCTCGAACGCAAAGGTATCATGGGATATGTCGATCAGGAGATAGACTACGAAGACGGGGTGCAGGGAATGGTGCAACTACTGCGGTACCAGAACCCTTCGTGGGTACTGGAAGAGATACAGCGTGCGGTGGATGACCTCAACGACAACATCCTGCCCAAAGATGTGAAGATCCATATCTTTTATGACCGTACCGAGCTCGTGGATGCTACCTTGCACACTATTTCACATACCCTTTCATTCGGTATATTACTGGTTATAGGGGTGTTGATCATCTTCCTCGGAAGCCCTAAAGGGGCATTACTTGCTACCATCACCATTCCTGTCTCGCTGCTGATCGCTTTTATCCTGATGTGGCTGACCGATATTCCGGCCAATCTGCTCTCTCTGGGAGCTATTGACTTTGGTATTATAGTAGACGGTACCATTGTCATGATGGAGACTATTCTCAAGAAGCGGGAAGATAATCCCAATATACATCTGGAGGAATCGAGCATCGCAAAACGGGCTGCCGAAGTGGCAAAGCCGATACTGTTCGCTACGCTGATCATCATTGTGGCCTATCTGCCGCTGTTCGCATTCGACCGTGTGGAACGGAAACTTTTCACACCCATGGCATTCACGTTGTGTTTTGCCCTGTTAGGTGCACTTGCATCTGCGATGATCCTGATCCCGGGACTGGCGTTTGCGGTCTACAGAAAACCGCAGATGGTATACCATAACCGCTGGCTCGAACGGCTGACAGAGACATACAAAAGACAGACAACAAAGATCATCGCTGCCCCGAAAAAACTGATCGTACCCATTGCCGGTGTATTGATCGCCGTCACCGGGCTTTCTGTCTATGTGGGGAAAGACTTTATGCCCGCCCTTGACGAAGGAAGTATCTGGATACAGGTGCAACTGCCTCCCGGTATGTCGCTCGAGAAATCCTCCGAAATGGCTACCGTGCTCAGGAATAAACTCAAACATTTTGATGAGGTTACCTATGTGATGACACAGACGGGGCGGGACGATGAAGGGGTTTGCCCGTTCTCCTTTTCGCATATTGAAGTGATGATCGGGCTGAAACCCTATAAAACATGGAAAGGTGGGCGTCAGAAATCGGATCTGATCGATGATATGGCTGAGGTGATTGCCACGATGCCGGGCTATAGCGTAGGTTTTTCACAGCCGATTATCGACATGGTGATGGATCAGATTGCAGGTGCGCATAGCGACCTGGCGATCAAGATCTATGGTGAAGACCTGACCGAAAGCCGTCGTATTGCCGAGCATGTAAAGACTGTTATCGAGGGGGTAGATGGCGTGGCTGATGTGGGCATTATGGAAGAACCTTTCCTGCCGCAATTACAGATCGTCGCCGACCGTGATAAGATTGCCCAATACGGATTAAATGTCTCCGATGTGGCTGAATTGATAGAAGTGGCTATCGGAGGAAAAGCTATTTCACAGGTATTTATCGATAGCCGGGTATATGATGTGATCTGTCGTTATAATGAAGAGTCGCGCGACACGCCGGAAAAGATCGGGGCGTTGATGCTTACGTCTGCATCCGGTGCAAGGGTACCGCTCTCCACCGTGGCAGAGGTAAAGACGACCACAGGTCCCAGTATGATCTCCCGTGAGATGAATCAGCGCTTTACGACTGTACGTATGAACCTGCGGGGTAGGGATTTGACCTCCTTCGTCAAGGAGGCGCAATCGACAATCGAAAAAGAGGTGCAATACGACCATTCCCAGTTTCAGTTCCACTGGGCGGGACAGTTGGAAAACCAGCACCGGGCGTTCGGACGCCTTGCCGTCATCATGCCTATCACTTTGGCGGTGATGTTCCTCCTGCTGTTCTTTGCTTTTGGGAAATTCCGCCAGGCAGGACTACTTATCGGGATGCTGCCGCTTGCGGTTTTCGGGGGGATGCTTGCGCTGGTAGTCCGCGGGATGAGCTTTAATGTATCGTCGGCTGTCGGATTTATCGCTTTGTTCGGGGTCTTTATCCAGAACGGCGTTATCATGATCTCACATATCAATATAATGCGGAAAAGAGGGGTCGAACTGAAAGAAGCCGTCATTTCAGGTTCATCACACAGGCTACGGCCGGTACTGATGACCGCAACTGTGGCAGTGCTGGGACTATTACCTGCCTCGTTATCGACCGGTATCGGTTCTGATGTGCAGCGTCCGCTGGCGACCGTAATTGTGTACGGGCTGCTGTTCGGTACGATCCTTACCCTCTATATATTGCCGGCGCTCTATTACATCATGGAAAAAGGAAAATCAACTCAAACGATTGCCCAATGACAAACAAAATAAATTTTTTGAGACCTCTCCTGTTGGGCGTGCTGTGCCTGATGGCTGTCGCAGCACTCGCACAGGAAACATACGCACAGGAAAAACGGATTTTGACATTCAGTGAATACCTGGAGAATGTCAAAAATTCCAATGTCAGTTATCTGGCTGAGAAGTACAATGTGGATATTGCCGATGCGGCGGTAAAAGCATCGAAAGTCTTTCCCGACCCGGAGTTGTCGGTCAGCTATGCAAATAATCAGAACTGGGATTTGCAAATGGGATATGGTGTCGATGCTGAATTGAGTTACACACTCGAACTGGGCGGTAAACGGAAAGCCCGTATGCGGTTGGCACAAAGCGAAAAAGAGATGACCGAAGCGCTGCTGGAAGATTATTTCCGCAACTTACGGGCAGATGCGACCATCGCATACCTCGAAGTGCTGAAACAAAAGGCGCTGCTGGAGATACAGAGATCGTCCTATCACCAGATGACACGCCTTGCACAAGCGGACAGCATACGTTTCCGGCTGGGTGATATCACTGAAGTCGATGCGCTCCAGTCGAAACTCGAAGCCTCCACGATGCTGAACCATCTGTATGAGAGCGAAGGTGAATTGCACGATGCTCTGATCCAATTAGCGCTATTGCAAGGAAGCCCAAGTATGGAATTGCCCGACTCTATTGGAGGCGATCTTGCTTATTACCAACGCTATTTCGATCTATCGACACTGGTCACGGAAGCACAAAATAACCGTGCCGATTTGCAGGCTGCCCTGAAAAGCAATGAAGTCTCACAAAACAACCTGCGACTGGCCAGAGCAAACCGGGCTATCGATCTTGGCATCAGTATAGGGGGCACTTATTCTTCGATAGTACGGAATGAGATAGCACCGGCACCTGCGTTTAAGGGTATCATGGCCGGGGTCAGTATCCCCTTGAAATTCTCCAATACAAACAAGGGTGAATTGAGTGCTGCCCGGTTTGCCGCAGAGCAGCAGGTAAAGCAGTATGAAGCTGTTCAGCAGCAGATCAGCGCGGAGGTAGTACAGGCTTACCATCAGTATATGACCGCCTGCAAGCAGGTAGAGCAATTTAACACAGGACTGTTACAAGAGGCGGAGACGATCTTTCAGAAAAAAAGATACAGTTATGAACGCGGTGAAACCAGTATCCTTGAAGTACTGAATGCGCAACGTACGCATAATGAGGTGCAGGTAAGCTATAACGAAACCCTTTTTGCATGCGCTGCCGCCCTGGTTGAGTTGGAGCGCGCCTGCGGGATATGGGATATTGAAATGGATTAGTTTTTTTGATGAACAAAATCAAATTCAGAATGTTTACAGTGTTAAAGAATCTAATTGCATATTAACTTAAATAAAGATGTATTATTATGAAGATCATTAGTTTGGTTGTTTTTCTGACTTTGGTAAGTTCAATACTTGATCCGTCCGCTTACGCCTGCACACGGGTTGTATATAAAGGGCCGGAGAATACTGTGATAACGGCCCGCTCAATGGACTGGAAGACTGAGATAGACGCTAATTTATGGGTATTCCCCAAAGGAATGCAACGCAACGGAGAGGTAGGACCACTTTCTGTAAAATGGACATCGAAGTATGGGAGCATTATTACGAGTGCATGGGATATTGCCACGGCTGACGGCATGAACGAAAAAGGATTGGTAACCAATGTATTATGGCTTGTTGAGTCGGAATATCCCAAATTCGATCCTAACGGTACAAAACAAGGGGTGGCGATCTCTCTATGGGCTCAGTATGTGTTGGATAATTTTGCCACGGTAGAGGAAGCTGTTAACCGGTTGAAAGATGAACCGTTCGTCCTGGTGAGTGATTACATACCCGGCACTGATAAATTTACGACCTTGCATTTATCAATATCCGATGCGCATGGCGACAACGCAATTTTTGAATATATCAACGGAAAGTTGGTAATTCATCATGATCCTTCTTATGTGGTTATGACCAACTCTCCTGTTTTTGATCAACAACTGGCATTGAATGAATACTGGAAAGGAATACCCGGGACGATGATGCTTCCGGGGACTAACCGGGCTGCCGACCGTTTTGTCCGTGCCTCTTATTACATTCATGCTATTCCTCAGACCAATGATATCCGCACTTCTGTAGCCAGTGTCTTTAGCGTCATTCGAAACTGCTCTGTTCCGTTTGGTATTTCTTCCGAAACAGAACCGAACATTTCATCTACCCGTTGGCGGTCTGTATCGGATCAGAAGAATTTAGTCTATTTCTTCGAGACTGCACTTACTCCCAATACATTTTGGGTAAACCTGAAAGATTTCGATCTGAGCGAAAAGGGTAAAGTGATGAAACTGAATCTGGATAATTTTGAGACATACAGCGGAGAGGCAAACAGTTCTTTTAAACCCGCACCCGCATTTAAATTTATGGGTATCTGAAAAAATAAAGACGAAAGCTAAAGTCCCCCGAACCGGGAGGTATCTACCTCCTTGCGTTCGGGTTCCTTGTACCCGCCGAAACGGTAAACGAAAGAGAAGGAAACTAACCGGGTGTCCTGAAATACTTTCAGGTTGCTTTTTTGCCCTTTGTAATCGATGGATGCCGCGGGGAGCCTTGTATTAAAAATGTCATCGGCTTTCAGGATCAATCTGGCACGGTCCTTTTGGAACGTCCATGTCAATGCTCCTGAGAGATTGCCCGAAGCGCCCAGGTCGTAAATGCCCTGTATGGCGCCCGGAGTGGAGACGTACCCCGAAATATTCATCTTCAGGTCGGGTTTCGAAGCAAGGGAAATATCGTGGTTCATCTGGAATATCCCGACAACGGCCCGCCTGTCGAACGGAATATCAAAAAATTCATCGTCTTTCTCGCGCCAGTACATTCCGTTGGCAATAAACCTCGATGAAATGCGCTTGCCTATGTTGAACGGGATTACACCCATTAAGCCGATATTTCGGCGATAGGTATAGTTCTGTTCCACAAACTCCTGCCGTAGTTCGTGGGGCGACTGATAGGGTAATTGCGCAAAATAGCCGGGAATGTAGTTCATATAGGGACGGATAACATATTTCTGCCGGAAGATATAAGTTAATCCCACGCTGTAATTTCTCTGCGGACGCAAATAGGGATTTCCGTACGTTACCCCATAGGCGCTGAAATAAAATATATTCGGGCTCATGTTCCAGTAAGAGGGATATTGCTTATCGGAAGAAACGGAGAACTGGAAAATATGCAATTGTGCAGGGCGGTAACTTATGTTTACAGTGGGAAACCACGCTACATCGTTCCAAAGCTCTTTTTGGGTCCCTTTGGATATCTCTTTGGCATTATAATACTCTGCTGCGATAGATGCCTGGGCTGATAATTTGTCGGTGAATGTTTTGGAAAAGCCGGCAAAGATATTCCAGATATGCTCTTGCTGCCGGGTATCGAAGGTAGCTTCGTCATATTCAACACCGTCTTTCAATGCGTCGGATCGATTTTTGACGCGTACTCCCGAATAATGCAGCCCATAATCTATACCCCAACTGTTTTTTAGTGAATGCGACCGGTTGGCATAAAACATAATACGGTCGATTTTCTGCCGTGATTGGTAGATAAGTTCTTCAGTCGGTGAGGAAGGGTTCCTTAATCTGTTTTGCAGGAAATGGTCTGATTTATCACTAAAGGAGGTATAGTCTGCACCGGCGTTCAACTCGAAATGAGCGGTATAATCAGCTTTTATATTGTGGGTGGAAGAAGGGCCATCAGCCCCGATCTTCGTATCGGTTATTATCCCCGAAATATCGGTAGACGCAATACGGTCAGACTTTCCATTATCAAAAATACCGGTGTAGGCAATATCCACTTTGTCCTTATTTTCCAATGTGTGTTGCAGAGCCAGGCGGGTGTTATGATTTCTGCCGTTTGACCTTCCCTCACTTCGTTGTAAAATATCGTACACAGTGCCCTGTAAGGTATGTGCTGCCGTCAGGTCTTCTGAATTGAATCTTTTACCGTTCCTGTAAGAATAGGATGCATCTACCGAAGTATGTTTTCCTAAGTAGAGCAGATTAACCCGTGCGTTACCGTCGGCATAGTACCGTTGTCTGTATTCGGTTGCCGCTTCACCTTGCCATATATCCTGTTCCGTGTTATCGTCCGAAGCTTGTTTCAGTACCACGTTAATAACCGCACCACGTACATTGTATTGCGGCGGCGCGCTGTACATCACCTCGATGTTTTCCACGCGCGATACCGGTATGCCACGTAACGTTTCCATTAGTTGTTCATAGGGCATGGAGCTTTTTTGTCCGTTCAGAAGAATAGTCATTCCGCTTGTGCCGATGAGAGACAGGAGTCCATCCTGCTCCATCACTCCTGGAATTTCCTTAATCGCCTCATAGGCATTTGTTACCGGGTTGTTCATCAGTAGTGCAGGGATATGATAAATAATTTTCTCCCGATCGACTTTCATCACGGGATGATCGGCCTCCACCACCAGTTCCTGTAACAGGGTGATATCTTTTTCCAGTATACAATTGCAGATGACCGGTTCACGGCTGTCTGCCGGAATGGATAGATCGGTGTAGGCCGTTTTGTAACCCATAAAAGAGATCCGCAGCCGGTAATCGCCCGGTTTCACTCCGGACAGCTTATAATACCCGTCGTAATCGGTTACGATGCCATACCCGAATTGGGTTGTATCGTTTGAAAGATACAGCACAACATTCGCATATGGTACCGGTTCATCATTTTCATCGGTAACTGTGCCGAATATCTCCTGTTCATCCTGTACATATTCTGATTTTGTGATGATGATCAATTCGTCTGATGGCATCACAAAAGTCAATCCTGTATTTTGTAACAGAGTATCGAGTATCTCTTTTACCGGCTTGCTTTTGGCGTGGATGGAAACACGCAGGTCGTCGGGTACAATTTCATCGTTATATAGGATGCGGTAACCGCTTTTCTGTTGCACTTCAGCGAACACGTCCTTCACGGACGCGTTCGTTGCTGAAATACTGACGGGAACGGTTTGTGATTGCAAACCGGCAGTCAGAAAAAAAAGTAGAGTAATTAAAAGTAGAATTGTTCTCAAATATTGTGTGTTGGTATGTTGCATGCGTGTACTGTTTTAGGTTTTCTTACAGGTTTTATAGCGATGATATTTTTTATTTAGCCGATAATGACTCAGTGGATAATAACCTCTTTACCGTCTATTTCGTAGGTGAACGGGTAGGATTGTTTCAGGGCGTCGAGCATCTGTTGTAGTGTTTCACTCTTGATACTGCCTGTGAAACGCTGTTCTGCCAATGCGGCATTCTTTATTTTTATGGTTACCCGATAACGTTTTTCCATTAGTTTTGCTAAATCGGAAAACCGCTGTTTCTGGAAAACCAGTGAGCCTTTCAGCCATTGTGTTTCGGGAATGATCGTATCGTTTTCCTGTACCAAATCACGGATAACATAATTACTGTCACCCGCGACGATATGACCGTCACGCACCACGATTTTTTGGTTGGGTTGTAACAATATCTCTTTGGTATTTTTTTTCCGGTTGTCTTTCACCGCTACCAATCCGCGTATCAGCGCCACTTCAATGTCCGGCGAGGCGGCATCCACATTAAAGGCGGTTCCTTTTACCGTCACATCTATGTCGCGTACGGTTACGGTGAGGGGTACTCCGGGGCGATGTGTCACATCGAAGAACGCTTTACCAGTGAGGTGTATTTTACGATCCTTCTCGCCGAATCGCTCATTATAGGTGATCCGGGAGTGTTTGTTAAGCCATACCTGCGTACCGTCATCAAGGACGGCGTACAGGTTCTCATCGCCCGACTCCATCATCTGGCTATAGAGCTCCTCCCCGGGTAAAGGATAATAGTAAGCCAGCCAGCTTAATCCGATCAGGATAGCTATCGCTGCGGCAATCCGGGCCCATACGGGGATTATATGTTTACTTGACTGTAACGGCTTTTGCGGATGCCAAACAATGGCAGACGGCATTATACGTTTACGTGGCTCCGATATATGGTAACCGGTTTCAGGCATTCCGGCGATCTTATCCCATACTTCATCCAGTCTGGCATCAATATCTACATCGGACAGAGCTTCTCTATCCTGCATGAATCCATAGATTTCATCATAGATTTCCTTCAGTTGGCGGTTTTCTGTCAACGTTTTCCGTAGATCCACCCGCTCTTTTTCCGATATATTGCCGCCTATCTCTTTGGATAATAAAGCGACAAATGTTTCTTTTGTCATTGCTGTAAAGTTTGTCGTTTATAATAGGACACAGCAACGACAAAAAATACGTAGCGGAAAGAAAAAAATTTACCACAGCACCGCCATCATCTTTTTTATTTGCTTTTTGCGGGGAGAATAGCCCAGGTAGAGTGTGATTTCCTCTTCGAGTTTTTTCACGGCTTTATAGAGATGAGTTTCGACGGTGCGTTGTGAAAGTTGAAGGATTTCGGCTGTCTGTCGGGCAGAGAGACCGTTTTCCTTTATCATTTTGAAAACCTGTTTTTGCTGGTCGGGCAGGCTTTCGATAAGAGCATGCAGCCTTGCCGACAGTTCCTTGTGTTCCATTCTTGAAAGAGGATTACTGTCGGCCGATGATTGTTCCGTCACCGGTTGTTCGTCGAGTGGCACGACCTTACTTGAATCCCTTAGGGCGTTCAGGCAACGGTTTTTCACACTTTTAAAAAGATAGATTTCGGGAGTATCAATGTCGCCAATGCGTTCGCGGTTCATCCAAAGCCAGACGAACAGGTCGGAGACCACCTCACCTGCTTTTCCCGTTTCACCCAGGAAACTTTTCGCAAAAAACAAGAGCGACTCGTATTTCAATCGGAATAAACAATTGAACGCCTCTTTATCATCTTCCTTTATGCGGGTGAATAGTTGTTGTATGTCGGGTTCGATACGTTGCATGCAACGGGTTTTAAATAAAGACACCTCAAAAGGCGTCACTACGTACACGGAGAATGAAAAAATGTGATAAAGGCACAAATGTGGAATTTTTCCACGAATAGTTCAATCGTTTTGCCAATGTCATCACCCATGGAGAATAATTCCCTACTTTTGTTCCGGATTCATTGAAAAATAGAATTACGCGCATTGATTTTTTAATCCAACCAAAATCTTAACTATGTTTTTATTTTTTCGTAGTGATTACGGGATCTTAAAAGCATAGTTATTTTTTTTGCATTCTCATACACTCAACACTTTCACATTTTCTTTGTTATAACTATCATATATTTAACGCATATGGGATACGAAATTGAACGCAAGTTTCTTGTCAGGGGTGATTATAAATCACAGTCATCCAAAAGTTTTTCTATCAAACAGGGTTATCTTTCCCTTTCCGGAATAAGTGTGATCCGTGTACGGATCAAGGGTGAAAAAGCATTTATCACTATCAAGAGCGCTTTGGCGGAGGGCAAAATCAAACGCCATGAATGGGAATATGAGATTCCTATGGAGGATGCCGGAGAAATGCTTGCGTTATGTGAAAATCCGGTAATCGAAAAGACCAGGTACTTAATTGATTACGGTGGACATCTGTTCGAAGTAGATGAATTCTACGGCGATAACGATGGGTTGGTTATTGCTGAAATCGAACTGGAAGATGAAGAAGAATCGTTTGATCGCCCCGACTGGCTGGGAGATGAGGTAACCGGAAATGTGCGGTATTACAACTCGTTCCTGTCCATGCATCCATATAAGGAATGGAGTGGTGAATAAATCACTCCACCACTGTTACCCATCCGTACTTATCAGGCTCGTCGCCATATTGAATGGCACGTAGTTTATGGTATAGTTTTTCACAGATCGGCCCTGCTTTGCCGTCTTTGGAAAAATGGTAACTTCTGTTTTCACTCAAATCGTCAATCCGTAAAATGGGACTGATCACAGCAGCCGTACCGCAGGCACCCGCTTCCTCGAAGGTAGCAAGTTCCTCTTCCAAAACCGGGCGGCGCTCTACTTCCATTCCTATCTCTTCAGCCAGTTGCATCAGGCTCTTATTGGTGATGGAAGGCAGAATGGATTCCGATTTCGGGGTGATATAGGTATTGTCCCTGATCCCAAAGAAATTGGCCGGGCCACACTCATCGATATATTTCTTTTCCCTTGCATCGAGATAAAGCACGGCGGAATAACCCATTTCGTGTGCTTTCTCACCCGAACGCAGGCTGGCGGCATAATTTCCACCCACCTTGTAAGTCCCTGTGCCGAGAGGAGCAGCCCGGTCGTATTCACGCATGATTACCATAGGAGTAGGTTTGAAACCTTCTTTAAAGTAAGGACCTACCGGTGTGACAAAGATCAGGAAAGTATATTCTTTGGCCGGTTTTACTCCCACCTGGGCACTGGTACCAATCAGCAGCGGACGGATATACAATGATGCTCCACTCTCGTAAGGCGGTACAAAACGTGCATTTTTCTTCACGGCTAACAGTACCATCTCTTCAAAGCGTTCAACCGGCAGTTCCGCCATCATGATGCCGCGGCAGGAGGATTGCAAACGCAGTGCATTCTCTCTCATCCGGAAAATGCGGATTTTACCGTCTTTCCCGCGGAAAGCCTTTAGCCCTTCAAAGGCTTCCTGTCCATAATGCAGACAGGTAGCTGCCATATGAAGGTTGATATATTCCGATGTTTCCAGTTCGGGATCGCTCCATTTGCCGTCGCGGTAATAACAGCGGACGTTGTAGTCGGTTTTCATGTAGCCGAATGATAAATTCGACCAGTCGATTGCATCCATCTTTGTAATATTTAATAGTATTTGAGTTAGACTAAATACTCTACAAATATAGGGCTTTATTTTTGTAATTAGCATTCTTTTACAGGAAAAATTAGTATTTTCGTACTGCCAAATGATCGACCAGATAACTATAGGACGTATTCAGGATGCGGCACAAATTGTAGATGTCGTATCCGATTTTGTCACGCTCCGCCGCCGGGGAGTGAACTATGTGGGTTTGTGCCCGTTCCATGACGACCGTACTCCCTCATTCTATGTCTCTCCCACCAAAAATATCTGCAAATGCTTTGCCTGTGGTGAAGGGGGATCGCCTATCCACTTCGTGATGAAGCATGAGCAGCTTTCCTATTACGAAGCACTGAAGTATCTTGCCCGCAAGTACAATATTGAGGTGGTGGAAAAGGAGTTTACCGATGAGGAGAAACAGGCCCAGAGCGATCGGGACAGTATGTTTATCCTCAATGAGTATGCCCGTGATTATTTTGTAAAGATACTGCATACCCATCCCGAAGGGAAGGCCGTCGGACTTTCCTATTTCCGCGAAAGAGGATTCCGCGACGATATCGTGAAAAAGTTCCAGCTTGGTTACAGCCTGGAGCAACGCGATGCCTTCTCGGTCGAGGCACAGAAAGCCGGATACAAACGCGATTACTTGCTGAAAACAGGATTATCTACCGGTAACGACAATCAACCGCTTTTCGACCGTTTCCGTGGAAGGGTGATTTTTCCTGTCCATACACTTTCGGGGAAGGTAGTCGCTTTTGGTGGTCGTATCCTCAAGAAGGTAGAGAATACGGGGAAGTATGTGAACTCCCCCGAAAGTGAGATCTATTCCAAAAGCAAGGAACTCTATGGCATTTATTTCGCCAAGAATGCCATAGTAAAACAGGACAAGTGTTTTCTGGTGGAAGGATATACTGATGTGATCTCTATGCATCAGGCGGGAATTGAAAATGTGGTGGCCTCTTCCGGGACGGCGCTTACTTACGGGCAGATCCGTATGATACACCGTTTCTCCGAGAACATTACTGTCCTCTATGATGGCGATGCGGCGGGGATTAAAGCAGCGCTGAGAGGGATCGACCTGCTGCTGGAAGACGGTATGAATGTGAAAGTAGTACTTCTTCCCGAAGGAGAGGATCCTGATTCGTTTGCAAGAAAGCGAAATGCGGAAGGTTTTCATCAATATATCACGCAGAATGAGGTCGATTTTATCCGGTTTAAAACACAACTGCTGCTGAAAGAGGTGGGAGATGATCCTGTCAAGCGATCAGGATTGATATCGAGTGTGGTGGAGAGTATCGCGTTAATACCTAATACCATTACCCGTTCTGTTTATATCCAGGAATGCTCCCAACTGTTGAATATGCAGGAGCGGGTACTGATCTCGGAGATCAATAAGATACGTCGTCGCAATTACGAAAGGAAAAAAGAACAAAAAGAGAAAGAGCCCGTTTTGCTGCCGGAGCGTGAACCGGAAGATATGCCAATACCCGGAGAAGAGACGAAAAGCAAGGTTTCTTTAAAAAGTCCTTACGAAAAATATGAAAAGGAGATACTACGTTATATAGTCCGCTATGGTAACAGACCTATTTACCGGAAGTTTGAAAAACAGAAACGGAAACAGGGCAGAGAGGTCATTGAGGAGGATGTGTTGGTAGAAGAGGGGCCGGGAGTAACGGAATTTGTAAAGTTCGACCTGGAGCGCGATAACATCACATTTACTACTGGCTTGTACAAACGGATTTTTGAAGAGGCTGTGGCGTATATGGAGGATACGGATTTCGATTCCGGCCGTCATTTTCTCTCGCATGTCGATCCGGTTATCAGCAAACTGGCATCGGAGTTGATGAGTGACCGCTATCATCTGAGTAAGATCCATGCGAAGATACTGGGAGAAGAACTCGATGACAAAGATTCCCGATTGTTGGAGGAAAACCTGCTGAATTCCTATGTACCCCGCGCGACGACAGAACTGAAAAATGCCTATGTCCTGCAGCAGATCAAGGAGATAAAAGAGGAGATGCGAAAAAGTAATACGGATGATTCTCTTTCTCTTATTGTCCGGCTCCAGCAGTTACAGGAGATAAAGAAAATTCTCTCGAAAGAGTTGGGAGAAAGGATTATATTGAAATATTAATGATAGGCTCCGCTGATAGTGGCTTCGTCGATATAGCTTCGCTGATAGTGCACTTCGCTGATAGTGCACTTCGCGCGATAGTAACTTTACTGATAGTTGCACTTTGTGCGATAGTTCGTTTCACGCGATAATTGGTAATTAGTAATTGGTAATTAAATTAAAATAGATGTATTTAGAAACCAGTAATGTCGTAAAACAGTATGCCAATCATCTGGCGTTGGATAAAGTGAGTATTCAGGTACCCCATGGTACTGTCTTTGGGTTGTTAGGGCCAAACGGAGCAGGAAAGACTACGCTGATCCGCATCATTACCCGTATTACTGCTCCTGACAGTGGTGAAGTGATGATCGACGGCCGTCCCTCAAAAGCCGAAGATGTGTACAGGATCGGTTATCTGCCCGAAGAACGGGGTTTGTACAAAAAGATGAAGGTAGGGGAGCAGGCGATGTATCTGGCGCAACTGAGGGGATTATCTAAAAAAGATGCACATCGTGAATTGATGATATGGTTTAAACGGTTCGACATTATGGATTGGTATAACCGGAAGGTTGAGGAGCTATCGAAGGGGATGCAGCAGAAAGTGCAGTTTATCTCCACCGTAATCCACAATCCTGATCTGTTGATTTTCGACGAACCTTTCAGTGGTTTCGATCCTGTGAATGCGGATATAGTAAAGAGGGAAATGTTGCGACTCAGGGATGAGGGAAAGACCATCATCCTCTCTACGCACAATATGGAATCGGTAGAGGAGTTGTGTGATAATATCGCGCTTATCCACAAGTCGCAGGTGGTGTTGCAGGGAAAAGTGTTTGGTATCCGCAAGGAACATCGTCCCGATATCTTCCGGTTCCGGCTGATGGGCAATGAATTCGATCTGGAACACCCTTCTTTTACTCTGTTGTCGAAACAGCCTTACCATGAATTTATCGATCTGCGTATCCAAAAAGAGGGTGATATCAGCAGCAATGAACTGGTGAGATTAATTCTCGACAGGTATGAGGTAGTGAGTTACGATGAAGAACTGCCTACCATGAACGATGTATTCATCAGAACCGTCACAAGATAAAAATACAATTAATCGTTTTCGATGAGTTAAATCTCCACAGGGAATTAAAATCAATTGAATATCCATTGCACATGAACAGATTAGGTTTAGTAATCCAAAGAGAATATATTACCAGGGTAAGAAAAAAATCATTTATTATCCTTACGCTCCTTATGCCGTTATTGATGGTGGCTTTGTCATTAGTCCCCCTATGGCTTTCCACCCTTAATGACGGGAGTGTGAAGAATGTAGCCGTAATAGACAATACGGGTATCTATGCACCACTATTGAAATCAACTGACGCTTATCAGTTTCAGGTGATAGGTGGATCGGAGCAACAGGAGCCGGAATCGAGATTGGGAAAGGAGCTGTTTGCTATTTTACAGATTACCGAAGACCTGAACAAAAATCCACGGGCGGTTTCGCTCACATCCCAGAAACAGGCTCCACAGGAGCTCCAGTCGATGATTGTGAGGACGTTGAACGAAAAAGTCACACAACAAAAGTTGGATGATCTTTCATCGTCGGGTAATGTGGACAGGGAAGCTATTACACAGGTACGTTCCATTGTGGAAGAAGGATCAAAGGTTTCTTTACGGACATTGCGCCTCGACAGCGGCGGAAGTGTGTCGGAATCGTCTACCGAACTGGCTACCATCATCGGGATGCTGTTCACCATCCTTATCTATATGTTTATACTGATGTATGGGAACATGGTGATGCAGGCGGTACTGGAAGAGAAGAAAAGCCGGATTGTAGAGGTGATGGTCTCTTCCGTAAAACCAGTCAACCTGCTGGTAGGTAAAGTGGTAGGAATCGGATTGGTAGGGATTACTCAATTGATTATCTGGGGGATATTGATGGGACTCTTCTTCAGCGGACTCTCCTTTTTTATTGCCTCTCCCGGACAGATGGACACTGCTATGCCGGCCGAAATGAGTAGCTTCGATATGGAAGGAATCATGAATACGGTTATGTCGGTCAACTGGCTGGAGATCGGTTTCTATTTTATCCTGTTTTTCATTGGAGGATATATTCTGTACGCTTCTATCTTTGCCATGTTCGCATCAGCTGTCGATAGTGAAGAGGACACAAGCCAGTTTATGACTCCTGTAACGCTTATTATCGTGTTTGCCTTCCTTGCCGGATTCTATAGTGTGAATAATCCCGACGGGCCCCTGGCTTTCTGGGCATCACTGATTCCATTCAGTTCACCCATTGTGATGATGGTGCGTATTCCGTTCGGAATTCCGTTGTGGGAAAAGTTGTTATCGATCGTGCTGCTCTATGGGACATTTATCCTTATCTCTATCCTCGCCGCCAAAATTTACCGGGTAGGTATTTTGATGTACGGTAAGAAGCCATCTATCAAAGAGATGGTGAAATGGGTGAAATATAAATAAAACTTTTGATTGTTTTTTACATGAAAATAAAACAAAAAGTTGTATTTTTGTCAAATAATTAGCAATTTTCTATTTGAATGGGTTGTTTTATACGAAATCGTTTAAATATTTATTGAGGAGGATATAGTATTTTGTTTCAGTCGCGATAATGTAGTCCAGATGATAAAGCAGATCACATTTATTGCATATAATCTTAAAACACTTGCCTGATTCTATGGAATCACGCAGGTGTTTTTTGGGATAATAGGGCATCATTATTTCGGGATCCGGTGCCAAACCCTATTTTGATAGAGAATGCAACAAAGTTTCAATCGTATGAAGTTTGAAAAAATGCAAGCCGCAGGTAATGACTACATTTATGTCAACCTGTTCGAAGAACAAGTGGATGATCCTGAAGTATTATCCCGCCGGATAAGTGATCGTCATTTTGGTGTCGGGAGTGATGGGCTTGTCCTTATCGGACCTGATGAAGAGGGTGATTTTTCGATGAAGATGTATAATGCCGACGGTAGTGAAGGTGCGATGTGCGGCAACGCGGCACGCTGCGTGGGCAAATATCTTTATGAAAGAGGACTGACTACAAAAAAGGAGATTGCATTGAACACCAAATCGGGGATAAAATATCTTTTGTTGACGGTGAATCCACAGAACAATAAGGTAGAAAGTGTCCGGGTAAATATGGGAAAAGCGATTTTCTCCGATTCGAATTTGGTTACAATTCCTGAGATGGTGAATTATCCCCTGTCGGTGAATGGTAAAGAGTGTCCCATCACCTTTGTCTCAATGGGCAATCCGCATGTAGTCATCTTTATGGACGGTATTGATAAGCTGGATATTGAGAAAATTGGATCACTGATCGAACATCAACCTTTGTTCCCGCAACGGACCAATGTGGAATTTATTGAAGTGATTGACCGAAGCCATTTGAAGATGCGGGTATGGGAGAGAGGAAGCGGCGAGACGCTTGCCTGTGGAACCGGAGCATGTGCTTCGTTGGTCGCCGGGGTGATCACAGGCCGGTGCGATACCAAAGCCTCTGTTCAACTCAAAGGAGGACTACTTGAAATTGAATGGGATAGGGATGACAATCAGGTCTATCTTACCGGTGATGCCCATTTTGTATTCAAAGGCGAAATTTAATGTGCCAATCCCGATAAATCGGGACAAGTAGTGAATAATGTGCCAATTATAAGTGAAAAAAAAGTGGAAAGATGTCTAGGTGGTTAGGTTTAACCAATCTTTTTCAATCTTCTTCAATCTCACTCAATCAACAAATCGAATATATGTTTGAAATCAACGAGAACTATCTGCAACTAAATGAAAGTTACCTGTTCAGCACCATAGCTAAAAGAATAGAGAAATTCAGTGCTTCACATCCCGAAGCCGATATTATCCGGTTGGGGATCGGAGACGTGACACTGCCTCTGCCTCCATCTGTTCTCCAAGCCATGCATAATGCAGTGGATGAAATGGGTGTAAAGGAGACTTTTCGCGGCTATGGACCGGAACAGGGATATGCTTTTTTGCGGGAGAAGATCTCGGAGGTCGATTTCAGGCAGAGAGGGATTGATATCTCACCCGGTGAAATTTTTGTGGGTGACGGCTCTAAAAGCGATACGGGTAACATTGGTGATATCCTGGGAGAGGGTAATGTTGTGGCTATCACCAATCCTGTCTATCCTGTCTATCTTGACACCAATATCATGCGCTTGGGTAAGTCCTCAAAGATTGTGTTGCTACCTTGTGGAGAGGAGAATGGTTTTCTGCCCGAAATGCCTTCGCAGCACCCGGATGTGATCTATCTCTGTTATCCCAACAATCCTACGGGTACGGTGATGACCAGGGAACAACTCAAACAATGGGTGGATTATGCGTTGGAAAACAGGAGTCTTATTCTGTTTGATGCGGCCTATGAGGCTTTTATCCGGGACAGGGAAATACCTCGTAGCATCTATGAAATTGAGGGAGCAAAGGAATGTGCCATCGAATTCCGTTCTTTCTCCAAAAATGCCGGATTCACCGGTTTGCGATGCAGTTATACCGTAGTCCCGAAAGTGCTGACGGCAAAAACCTCCGAAGGGAATGATGTCTCGGTGCACGGATTGTGGAATCGCCGCCAATCTACTAAATTCAACGGTACGCCATATGTTGTCCAAAAGGCAGCCGAAGCCGTTTATTCACCGGAGGGTCAACAAGAAGTACGCGAAATGGTCTCTTACTATATGCGTAATGCGGAGATGATCAGGGAGGGACTGACAGAAAAGGAATGGACTTTCTTTGGCGGTGAAAATTCCCCCTATATCTGGCTGAAATGCCCCGGCGGCATGGATTCATGGACATTTTTCGACCGCCTGCTCCAGGAGTGCCATATTGTAGGCACACCCGGCGTAGGATTCGGCCCCGAAGGCGAAGGCTATTTCCGGTTGACCGCCTTCAACAGCCATGAGAGGACTGCCGAGGCGGTACGAAGGATCAAACAATGGGAATATTGAAAATCTTTCCAAACTTAAAGTATTAAACAATACTTATTTCAGTATGGTGTTCATTGATACCCAAAAGAAACGCGGTTTATAAATAGATACATCACTATATAAATCGGGTATATTCTTTGCATTGACACAGTAACTTACTAATAAATTCTCATTCGAATCATATTGGGGATGAGCCATTGCATTATATGTAAATAATGTTGAATCTTCCCCCTCGGGTATAGTATAAATATGCTTTTTATTTGACCACGGTCCTTCAGGTGTATCGGCAGTAAAAGTATAAATTTCGGGCTTAAACCTGTCTTGTGTTAACAGGATGAATTTGTTATTGTGCCTGAAGACACTGAATTGTTCCGAAACAGGGATGTCAATACCCTGTAACGATTTGCTCTCTTTCACGTCGGTTACCCAGTTGTTACCGTCAAAATATTCCCAATCTTGTAACTTATCATTTACCAAGCGGGCCCGGGCCACATGTAAGCCTGCGGTGAAGTCTGCTTGGGGATTTGAACCATACACATAGTAAAGGCCATCGTGTTCGGTGATCCCAAACCCGAAGTGCGTGTCTGTCTGTTCTACAGTCAATAATTCCTGTTTGTCAATTACGGATAAATCCGAAAGACTTAACCGGTAATACAGGGTTGAATGCCAGTAAAAATCCCAGGTTCCCGTCCCTGTCTGAACAATAGTGGACATAAATACATGTACGATATTGTTCTTTACAAAACCGTGCATAGGCCAAAGGATGGCCGGATATCCATTTACTTTTTCTGTTTTTAACAATGATTCCGGACTCATGGGGGTACCTCCGGTTATAGTCTGTACTGACTCTCCATCCAGTAGTTGCCATACATTCCCCATAATAAATGGGGATGATTCTGCCCTTTGGTTATCGATGACTTCACCTAAAAATGAATCACCCCATAACCAGAAACTTCTGGTATTATCTATTTGTATGGATATGGCTCCATCACCACCTGTAAGATTATTTTTTCCGGCAGGAAATAAAAATTCCACCATTTGGGTGTCAATAACTATTTCTCCATCATCAAGAGGGGAATCAGATATGTTTTCCTGCCTGTCGGATTGTTGACAGGAAAAAACAAATAGTAAACCGGATAATATAAATAATTGAAATCTCATTTTTGTAATGATTTATGTAACTCGAACAGAAATCCTGTTCCTGTTCGAGTCCTGTTAATTAATACCCTTCATTTTGGGTTAATCTTCCATTAGAAATAATTCTATCGTTATTAGGAATCGGAAATAGAAAGTTGGCTTCCCTTGGAACAACTCCCGGTTTCGCTGTGCCTACCAGCTCTTTTATTTCGTCCAATGTACACATACGCACGAGGTCATGCCAACGATGTCCTTCCATCGCAAATTCCATACGCCTTTCTTCTAAGACAGCTTTTTTAAAGTCTGCGTAATTATCGGCTGGAGTATCACCTAATCCTGCACGCTGACGAACTGCGTTTAATGCATCTTTAGCGGCCTGAGTCGGGTTTTGATTGATTTCATTCAATGCTTCCGCTTTTATCAGGTACATTTCAGCGGTACGCAGATAGGGGAGGGTGGCATTGGATTCATTTCCTTTGGGCTCGGCTATCCTGTCCCAATATTTGCAAAAATAGGGAGCGTCGAATGTTTCCGTGGAGCCGTCAGTATAAGTGAATGATTTGAACAACGTCACGTCACGTCGTTTATCCTCAGGATCAAAAGTACTATATAGATTCTCCGTTGCAGCAACCCATCCCCGGGCATTGTTAGGCCCTCCTTTTTCAGTATCCATCTGAGGCAATAAACGAACCAGAAATTGATTTCCTTTCCACCCCTGACTCAATGAGGCATTGAAATTTACTTCCCATATCCGCTCTCCTTTGAATCGGTTTTCTAATTTAAACAGATCTTCATAAGAGCCCATTGGAAAAGCAGGAATCACCGCATCGGCCTTTTCTACAGCGTTCTGGAGATAAGTGTTATTCTTCTCTTTCTGTCCCAGCGTCAAATATACTCTTGCCAATAAAGCAGAAGCTGATAATGCATATGGACGTCCATAGCCCAAACGATCTTCATACTTCAGGTTCTTTTCGGCAAAATCCAGATCCTCCAGTATTACAGGATAGATTTGGGCTACGGGTGTTCTTGGGATCTGACTCTCCGAAACACTTTCGGTTGGAACTGTATGTAAAGGGACATCTCCGAAGAAACGGGTCAATTCGAAATAGCACAATGCACGGAAGAATTTAGCCTCGGCGATCAACTGATTTTTCTTGATTTCATCCGTAAAGTGAATGGCAGGAACTTTTGCAATTACCGTATTACAGACATTGATGGTTGTATAAAAATCACGCCATAAACAGGCAACCCTGATACTATATGCATCTACTTGAAATTTATCAATAGATTGATAGTCAGGGGATGACTGTTTGGATACTGCATTGTCGGACATTAACTCAGGGAGTTCCCAGAAGTCATTGTAAAATAATCCCCCAAAATGATCGCTCCACAAATTAAATGCATCCGCGTCAGAGATCAGGTAACTGTAAATTGCATCCGTAGCGGCAACGGCGTCGGATTCGGTTTTATAAAAATTCTTATCGACTTGGCTTCCTTTCGCTTCTTCATCAAGGAAATCGGAACAAGCAGAAAATATTCCTGTTGATAAAATCCAGATTGACAAGTATAAATATGTTTTTTTCATCGTGGTAGTCTTTAGAAATTCATTTTAAGTCCTAACATATATAATTTGGGTACAGGGTAAGAGCCGTAGTCAGCGCCCATACTCAGGTTGTTCTGTCCGAAGCGGCTTACTTCAGGATCATATCCCGAATATTTTGTAAATGTATGTGCGTTTTTTGCACTTATATACACTTGTAATGCATTACAGTTGAACTTTCTTGTCAGATTTACCGGAAAATCATAAGACAATGTAACATCTTTTATTCTCAGGTAGGAACCGTCTTCCACCTGATGATCAGAAAATACATTTGACATGGGCGAAGCATTTGCCCTCGGATAATCATTGGTGGGGTTATCAGTTGTCCATCGTTTCAATGCAGCAACTGAATTATTCTTTTGGCCATCAAAACTTTCGAGTGAAAATAAATTGAAATTGGCAATCGAATTTCCTCGTACACCTTGTAAATAGAGGTTCAAATTGACAGCACCTTTGTTTTCTCCCAGTTTCAATGAGAAAGTGTTGTTCCATCCGTATGTGAAATCGGGATTGGCATTTCCTAATTCAAAAAGGTCATCCTCATTCAGCACGTCGCTGGTTCCTTCCCTATTCACATACTTTCTGTCACCATATGAGATGGTTCTTCCGGGGAAATGGACAATTTGGGAGAGATCTTCATCCAATTGTGCGATTCCGTCTGTTTTGTAGCCATATATGGTTCCGATGGCTTTGCCTTCCATAATTCTTGTCCAATAGTTGATCCCCATTATACTTATGCCGGAAATTCCATTTTCATTACCCGGCAAATTGGTCACCTTATTCCGGTTAAGTCCGAATGTTAAGTTCGACTCCCATCTGAACTTGCTATTATCTACCGGTATCGCATTGAATGTAAAATCAAATCCTTTATTTTCAAGATTACCTACATTTTGCATAGCCACATCATATCCGATATGTGATTCAGTAGGCACAGTTAGTAGCAAATCTTTTGTTTTTTTGATATAATAGTCAGCGGATAGGGAATATCGGCCATTATAAACACCAATATCGAAGCCAACATTCAATTGGGCCGTTGTTTCCCATTTCAGGTCCTGATTACCGAGAGTGTAAGGTGCCTGCCCTTTTATGATTTGGGATGTACCGATATAGGCTTCCGTTCCTTGCAATAATCCCATGGAACTGTAGGGAGAGATGCCTTCATTTCCTACTAAACCGTAACTTACGCGTAATTTCAGGTTGTCGATAGTGGTTTGCTCTTTCATAAAAGCTTCTTCGGAAATACGCCATGCAAACGCAGTAGAAGGGAAAAATCCATATTTATTATTTGTACCGAACTTGGAAGAACCATCTACCCGACCGGTCAACGTCAGCAAATAACGACTGTCATACCCGTAATTTACACGAGCCAGATAAGACAACATTTGCCATGAGCTATACCCTGTATTTGCCAATTGAATTTTGGTCCCCTCCTGAATAGAATGATAACCCAATCGTCCATCTTCAATCCCCGATCTGGATACTATAAGCGGTGTACCTTCATATTGTTGGGCAGTAACACCGGCTACGGCATTTACTGAATGTTTTTCGGCAAATCTGTTATTATAACTCAGTGTATTTTCCCAAACCCAGGTATAACCATCTGCTTGTCCCACAGAGGCAATACCCTCACTGGCCTCTCCCCGTTTAATATGAACAGGTGCAAAACTCAGGTCTTTTACGTTATAATAATCAATACCAATACTTGTTCTGAAGTTTAACCCTTTGACAATAAACAAATCGGCAAACATATTACCTGTCATTCGAAGTGTTTTGTTCAGTTGTTCATACGTATTGGCATCTTCGACCGGATTTCCAACAGCCGGATTCGATATATTGTTTTCATATACATATGTGCCATCCGGATTACGTACTGGTAATCCCGGGTTCATTTCCAAAGCCCATGATGTTATACTGGATGCAATAGCGCTTTCATAATTGGTCACCACACCGTTGGACTGACTGTAAGTGACATTCATTGTATTCCCGATTTTGATTCGCTCGCTCAATTCCTGGTCTAAATTAAAACGAAGGCTCCCTTTTTTATAGTCTGATCCGAGAATGATGCCGTCTTGAGAGAAAAAATTGGTCGACAGGAAATAGGCCGATTTGTCGCTTCCGCCTGAGAAAGCCAATTCATAATTCTGGATAGGGGCTAAGCGGAAAATTTCATTCTGCCAGTCCGTACTTCTTTTTCTCAGGTTGTTTAAGTCGGCAAATACCAGTTTTCGATCGATATTGGCATTGTCTGTAGCTTCATTCCCCAAAATTGCCAACTGTTCGGCATTTAGCATATCCATCTTTTTGGCGATACTCTGTATTCCGTAATATGCGTTTGCCGATGTCCGTACTTTACCTTTACTCCCTCGTTTTGTAGTTACCAAAATCACACCATTCGCTCCACGCGCTCCATAAATTGCTGTAGCAGAAGCATCTTTCAATACCTCGATCGATTCCACATCGTTTGGATTCATCAGTGCCATGGGATTCAAAGGAGGGGTGTTCATGGCTCCCGAACTCGCACCTCCATTAATTACAGGTATTCCGTCAATTACATACAACGGTTCATTTGTCCCCATTACGGAACTTGTACCACGGATACGAATGGAGGTGCCTGCACCCGGTTGGCCGGAGGTGTTGGTCACTACTACACCCGCAGCACGACCTTGAAGTCCCTGGTCAATAGATGTGATCGAAGTTTTTACTAAATCGTCCGATTTTACGGAAGCAATGGCGGCCGTCAGGTCGCTTTTTTTCATTTGTCCGTAACCGACAACAACCATTTCATTCAAATAGATGGATTCCTCGTTTATTGTTATTGAAAGGGTTTCATTATTTGTCAATGGTATTTCAACCGTTTCATAGCCGATATACGAAAAAACGAGGTAATCACCCGGCAATGCATGGATAGTAAATTTTCCGTCGATATCGGTTACTGTACCGTTAGTGGTGTTTTTTACCAGCACACTCACACCGATAAGCGGTGTGCCGTCATCTTCCGTTACAATACCTGAATAATCTTTGTGCTGTGCATATAGGTTACTCCATAGACAAAGATATAATAATAAACAACATAATTTTAAGGGTCTCATGTGCATCATTTTTAGATATATACTAAGTAAAAAATTATTTTTCTGTTCCCCAGCTCTTGTTTGGTGCTGAGTCCAACCAGATTTCCAAACATCCTCCGGCACCAAAATCTTTGTGATCGATCCAATATCGGTTGTAATCTTTCCCGTTCAGTTGAACTTTCTGAATGAAACAGTTCTTTTTTGAATTGTTGTATGTCCTGATCTTAAACTCGTCTCCTTTATAGTATGTAGGATTCAGTTGAATTGTAATTTCATCAAATACGGGACTTGTAATCTCATAGGAAGGATTTTGTGCGCTGGTTCCTTGTACGCTAAACAGTCCCAATGCCATCAAAGCGCTTACGCCTCCCATTTGCCCCTGATCTTCGTCATGGCCACCATATCCCCGGTCGGGCGTAATTGCCCCGTAAGCCTGTGCCCCGACTTTTCTTACCCAATATTGGGAAAGCCATGGATGACCCGCCAAATTGAATACATGTGCATTTGAACATCCGGGCTGATTGGCATAGCTCACATATCCACTGCCGTATCCGAATATGAAATCATCTTTTTCTGACTGTTCAAAGGCATAATTCAATTTTTCGCATAACACATCATTTCCTCCCATCAACCGGGCCAATCCGGAAATATCGTGCGATACTCCCCAGGTAGCTTGCCATGCATTAGCCTCAACCCAGCCTCTATTATTTAATGGATCTAATGTTACCCACTCTCCCTTTTCATCTTTTGGAAAGAGTAATTTCTGTTCGGAGTTGAATAATTTTTTCCAGCCCTGGGAGCGTTTCAGATAATAGGCGGCATCTTTCTTTTTGCCCATCTTGGCAGCCATCCGAGATAGAGCCCAATCCTGAAATGCTGCTTCGATGGTAATTCCGGCATTACCGGGATAATATCCGTTTTTGATGTAAAAGTCAATTTCCTTTACCGGACCGATCATACCTCCCGGCTTATGGTTTCTCACCATTGCTTCGTATGCCTTCTCAGGTGTTGTCTTCGTCAGCATGTTCTTTTGATAGGCGCTTGTGATTAAATTGGTTGCCGGACAGCTTGTCATGATATAGGAATATCCGCCGGCATTGGGGCCACGGGGCAGTAATCCGCCGTTCTCGGCATACTGGACAAGACAGGCGGCAAAATCATCCAACACTTCCGGCCAGGCCAGTCCCCAAAGTATATTCAGGTTCCATTGCGTTAACCAGAATGCGTCGGAATTGTACATATGGAAACGAACCGTACCGTCAGGTTTTTTGGGTAATGTACGCACAATTAATCTGGCATTGACGGTGGCATTTCCTACCCGTTCTCCTTGCGTATAATCGGGATAATCGCCCGATACATCATCCAGTTTATGTCTTCCCAGCAATACATGCCACAGATCGGTATAGAATTTAATCTGTTGTTCGTGTGTTCCACCTTTTACATCGATTCGTCCGAGCCAATCATTCCATTCTTGTCGCGAATCTTCCCTGACAGCTTCGAAATCCCAGCCAAACTGATCGCTTTCCATGTTTTTGCGGGCATTCTCTATGCTTGTGTAAGAAATGGCAAATTTGACCTGAATTTCATCGCCGGCCTTTACATCATATATAGCACTGACACCGCAGGTGGGGGCATCGTAGTAACTCTCATTTGCATTCCGGGCTGTTTTTTCGTTTACCCCTTGATGTGAAGTAATATTTTTCAGGACTTCCTTATCATCCCACGCATCTAATTGCTGAAACGGTTTGTCAAATTCCATTACAAAGAATATTCTCACATTATCAGGGCCACCCCAGAACCGTCCGGTCGTATTGACCGAACCTTCAATTTGGGTATTGGTCACTTTGGTAACGCGGCAATCATTCATTGTGGTGGTTCCCAGATATCCGCCTAAATTGAGCAGTAAATTCGAAGTATTGTCTTTTGTATAACGAAGCTTGTAGTAGCTTACTCTGTCGGTTGTGGTTTGTTCCACCCAGATACCATAATCCTGTAAAAATACCCGATGATATCCGGGCTGTACAATTTCACCGTCATGTGAAAATGTAGATTTCCAGTGTTGCTCACCCAATACAGGATTGATATTACCGGTGGTCGGCATCAGGCTGATTCCCGATAACATCCAGCAGTGCACCTGGGGAAATCCGAGTATTTCAAGCGAATTGTAATTATATCCGCCCCCATACTGATTCTTATTACGGGTCATTGGAGCAGCGCTGATCATACCGAACGGACGGCTTCCTGTCACAAAAAAGAAATAACGTCCGCGGGCTGACTCCACATATGGATCCACTTTTGAAACATAATCGATGTAATCTTCAGGAGCCGGATACACTTCAATTTCAGACAACCCGATATTCAATCCGTCTCCATCAGTTGTTTCGAATTTTACCCATGTTATTTTTTTGGTCGGAAAGTCTACCGCTTTTGCCCTCCCGTCGTTAGGGATTTGATTGACGAAAATAGTGGTCCCATCGCTAAAGTGCAATGTCCCGCCCGCGATATGACTTTCTTGTATCGGCCGGTCATATAATATGATCCGGTGGATGTTTTGCGGTTTTTCCCATTCTAATTTAATCCACGGATAATCAATAGCACCCCATGAAGTTTGTCCGCTTGCCGAAACCCATTCTCCCCGGTTTTCGATACCTATCAGTCCATCCACCGCTTTTTGTGCCGAAAATTCGGCACTCTTTTCAGAAGAGGCTGTTATTTTGGCTAAGGGTGCGATATTGTCGGGCCCTGCAAACAGGCAAAAGCTGTACCCGACAAACATAAATATGATAAATATGTATTTGTACATAAGATCTGATTGTTTAGTAATTACCTGGAGTGCAAGATGCCCAACTGTAATTTGCAGGATCTTCGCCTCTGTAAGGAGTGAAGTTGGGCGATTTAGGAATTGCAACAAACTTTTCTACAACCGGAGTTTCCTCAGTATAAGGATCACCGAGCCACGATAAATCCATAAAGGTTTGTATCCATAGATTGGTATCATCCAGCCTTAAGACCTCATATTTATCAATCGTCGGTGTGGTGGATAAGAACCCGAATTTTATCAAATAAATAGAATCTGCTTTTAAGTCTGTCCCGATATACTTCCACGCACAGTACTGGTTTAAGACATCAAATCCTGCTCCTGCCGGATCACCCCAGTCATATTCCCAGCTCAGATCACTATTTAATCGGTATACATTGTCTAACATGGCTTCTTCTGTGGTGTTCTCTCCGTTTGTTGTTTGTTCGGTCAATTTCCAGTCAAATTTTGACAACCGTCCAAAATCGGTCAATGTCACTGAAATAGCCAGATCTGAAGCATCAATCAATTTATCTTCCACCGAATATCCGCTAAATGTGTAGATCAATGTCCCCTCTTCATCACCTACTTCAATTTCCTGTTCGAATTCATAAGAGTCGGAGATACTGTTTACGGGAACATTTATCTCATATCCGGGAACTTGTTCCCCATTTACCCATTTTGTGATTACCAATTTCTTTATATCGGAGCTTCCATATGTTACGGTAGCCCTGATCATATCGCCGGTATATCCTGAAAAAAGTAATTTATCGAGAATTACTTTAGCGTCACGATGAATACTTTCATTTTTCTCGCAAGAAAAGAACATAAGCAACATACATGAAATACATCCAATAATTTTACATACGTTTTTCATTGTTTTTGTTTTTTGAATTTATGTTTCTATGCGTTTTTTATAATGCTGTTTTAAATTATTGATTCAATCTTTCCTGCTGCTCATTTACATGCAGGAATATCAAATACTTCAGGATAGCTGGTTCAGTGCAAAATTATATGCCCCGATGGCAATGGCTTTGCTTGTTCCCAGCATGCTTGTCCATACACCGATCTTTTTTACCGAATGATATGTTGCGGTTTTGTTACTCTCGGGAATGGTTACGATTTCAGATTCATTATTCAGGAAGAGCGCTTTTTCGTTTTCATCTTCCAGATTATAGGCTTTCATTTGCAACCGGGGAAAAATATCCCCTTTGACAGTTTTTCTGACCCCGTTCATTTCTTTGATCATTGCGGGGAGTATATATTTATGCGCGTTCGCGATCCCTCCGCCAATGACAACTAATCCATCCACAATATTCAGCGATTCGGAAATGGTGAAGCCGGCAATTTCTCCGAGTCTTTCAAAACTTTTTATGGCGGCTTCCCTGTTGCCTGTTTTTGTTCCCTCGGCAATCTCAAATATTTCTTTAGGAGAAATATCTGATTCATCTCCCGACAATTCACGGTATTCCCGTTTCACAGCGCGGATACTTACACCCTCTTCGGCGAGAAGATGGTGATCGTATTTATTCGCCGATATCCAGACATCACCTCCGCAACCATTGTCTCCCGTTAAAAGCCTGTTATCTATTACCACACCGCCACCAAAGCCTGTACCAAGCGTCACGGCGAGCAGGTTACGGTATCGCTTGGGATTTCCGGCAGCTTCTAACTGTTTGTTGATCTCGGGTAATGCACCTGCAAGGGCTTCGCCATAGGCGAAGAGGTTACCGTCGTTATTGATAAAGACTGGCAATCCGAATTTTTCTTTCAAGTAGGGACCCAATGCGACACCTCCCCTGAAAGCCGGAAAATTGGGTAAATCTCCGATAATGCCGTTTTCGTAATCAGCTGGACCCGGAAATGCAAAACTAATAGCTATAGGATCACTCTTTAAGTGCTTTATTACTTCTTTGAATCCCGTAACAATAGAATTCAAACATTTATGTAAATCGTCTGGATATGCCGGAAAATCTACCGGATCGACGACCTCTTTATTATCTTTTATGGCCGAAAACACAAAATTGGTTCCTCCCGCGTCGAGTGTTAATACGGCTCCTTTCTCTCTATTGTACATTTTCTTTGAAAGTATTTGTAGAATATAAGATGCGCCTCGGGCAAGCTTAAGCAAGCTTAGCTTACCTCTCGGCTTTCATTATATTTGTGAGTAATAGATTTATAATCAAACAAAAAAGTAATACGGATAAGGCAGCCGATAATCCGAAGTTGTCATTTATCAACCCCTGGAGAGGTAAAATAACGGCTCCACCCGAAACACCCATGATCATAAGTGCCGAGATCTCGTTGGAACGTTGCTGATCTTTTTGCAACGCAAATGAGAAAACGATTGAAAAAACATTGGCACAAGTAAATCCTATAATGAATATAAGAATCAGTGAAAACCAAATATCTTGGACGAACATCAAAGCAATAAAAGCAACAATAGCCATAATGAGCGATAACCTTAAAAAACGAAGAGGTGGAAATTTTAAAAGGAGTAGGGTGCCGATGAAAGCGCCCGTAGTTTTTGCTGCAAAATATACACTGCTGCCCAGTCCTGCACGGCTTAGTTCCAACCCCATCCGCTTCATTAGTAATTCGGGAGCCGAAGTGTTTATTCCCACATCGAGGCCGACAATAAATAGAATGATTAGAAAACAGTACAAAATATATTTATCCTTCAAAAGAGTCAATACACTTTTAAAGCTACTCTGTCTGTTTTCGAATCCCTGTTCTTCTGTTTTTGAGAATAGCAACAGTAAAACTGAAAATAAAGAGGTAATGGAAAAGATAACGAAAGTCATTTTCCAATCGGAGAAATAGTTGGCAGCTACTCCTGCAATAATCGGTCCCGACAGGGAAGAGATGGCTTTGATAAACTGGCCGGCAGTCAGCACACTTGCTGTTTTCTCTTTTGTAAACATCGCAGCCACCAATGGGTTAAGTGAAACCTGCAGAATGGTATTACTGATACCAAGTAATGCAAAGGCTGTCAAAACTGTAGGGAAAGTGTAACTGATAAACGGTATGATCATTGCCACGGTAGTGATGGCAAGCGAGAGCAACACCGTTTTTTTCTTGCCGATCCGTCCCATCAGTATCCCGGCCGGAATGGAAAAAACTGCAAACCATACGAATACCATCATAGGAATGGTATTGGCAAGCGTGCTTGATAAATCAAAATCGACCTTGACATAATTGGTGGCAATACCCACTATATCCACAAATCCCATGATAAAGAAGCCAAAGAATACGGCTATTTTAGGAACCCACCCTGATTTTGCATTATCATCGTTCATCTTGTTATTATTTAAAATCTCACTTTTGCTTTGATAGTTACGCATTTCTGACCTGCCGACTTACCATGGGGCCTGATGGTATACTCTCCTACAGAAGCCGGAACGATAAATGTCTCGGCATAATGCACAATAAAAGGTTCAAAATTGTTATCCGGACTTTCCACGATGATCTCATCACCTTCTACCAGATTCAATACATTGACCGAATTGTTGGTCAAATGTCGCACTGATCCTGTAAAGGTGTGTCTCCTCGTTTCTATAAACTCGGTTGGATGCAAACCGGTTTTTTCTTCTACCCATCCGTCACCCCGTGCTATCTCTTTAAACTGATTTACCAATTGGGATGTGACGTAGTCGGCATCCCTGTCCCATTGAACGACCTGTTTTCCTCTTTCTATATTGATGGGTCTTGGTTTTCCATCCAATCCCAGTCTATCCCAATCCCATAGTTTGAAAGTAAATAGGTTAGGAGTAGCGCTGATCTCAAGTACTAACGAGTTTTTACCTGAACAGTGGATCGTTCCGGCGGGAATCAAAAAATGATCATGCTTTTTTGCAGGAATACTGTGGATGTACTTTTTATCATCGAAACTTAAATTGGAATCACTATTCGTATTCTCCAGATCATTAATCAGGGCCTTTCTGTCAATTCCTGTTTTCACTCCCAGATAAACCACCGCATCTTCTTTTGCGTCGATCATATAATAACTTTCGTCCTGCGTGTAGGGCAATCCGAAGTTATCTCTCGCAAACTGGGTAGTAGGATGTACCTGAAGGCTTAGGTTTCCTCCATCCATTGTATCAAGGAGATCAAAACGGATGGGAAAATCCTGACCGAACCTCGCTTCAACCGGTTCACCTAATATCTCCTTGCTTTTCAAATATACCAGGTTGACCGATGGCATTTCAAAAGTCTCTCCACCAATCTCTAATAGTAAACTGTTTTCTTCTGGAACGCAATCGAAACACCAACCAAAATTAGTTACTGATTTGTCCAACCCGCAGACCTCTTTCATCCATTGTCCACCCCATGGTGCCGGATCAAAGAACGGAACTACCCTGAATGGTTTATGTGCCGTTTTTTCAATACCTGCCAAAAATGTTTGTTTGTCGATAAGTTTTGGCTCTTTTCCGGTGGTATCCAGCCAATAGTCTGTTTGCTGATATAATATTTTTTTGTGCTTGTCCAATACCCGCCAATCATTAAAATAACCCCGTTTGTATTGAAGAGAGAAAGCCTCATTTTTGTTATCAACCCCTAAACCCCTGACTTCGTTTTTTCGCATCCTCTGTTGTATTTCCCAACGGGGCATATCGGCATAAACCAGCATATCCGCTTTTACGATGCATGAACTTCCATAACCGAATAGGATGACATTCCCATTTTTTTGTGCGGATTTTATTTCCTGACGGACAGTGGATATTTTCTCTTCATCCAAATAATCATAGATGGATAAATTGCTCAGATAGCCGAACAGAACATCTTCTTTCATAAAGTTTTCTGTTATCCGGAGAATTTCATCTTCGGCTTTGAAAAGTCTGGCAGTATCCACAAATAATGTGTGTGGGATATTTTTAAAATAAGAAATGAGTTGTTCGTAGTAAACGCCGGTATAGCACTCGATCGCGATGATATGGGCACCGGTCTCCGGAGTGAGTTGGTTTAGAATATTTTTCCAGCCTTTAATGAGAGTTCCATTTTCAATGGAGGTGGCAGGATATTTATCATACTTAGACTTGTTTTTTTGCATATGGTTGAACATGTTTTATATTTGTTTGAACATATAAATGCGGCAAATGTATAAAAGAAAATAAATAATACCAAATTATTTTGAATATTTTTTTATTTTTCATTTCTTTGCCGGAAAAATGGGTTATAACAAACTACCTCTGCACAAACAAGCTGAGCTCTATCTCAGGAGATTGATAGAGCAGGATGAATTCAGGGATGGTAAACTGCTTCCTAACGAGGTTGAATTGTCTGAACAATTGGAAATGTCCAGAAATACTTTGCGACAAGCCATCAATACGCTTGTCAGTGAAGGGCTCCTTATTCGTAAAAGAGGTGTAGGTACAAGGGTTGCGGAGAAAAATATTTACAGTGAAGCGACTAATTGGTTAAGTTTTTCGCAGGAGATGAAAGTTTTAGGTGTAGAAATTGAAAACTTTGAACTCCATATAAGCAAGCAGATACCCGGTGAGGAAGCAAGATCCTTTTTCTCAATTCCGGAAAACATTAAAGTGTTGCGCATAGAGAGGCTGAGGGGAAAAGTCAATTTTCCGTTTGTCTATTTTGTCTCTGAATTCAATCCTGAAATCCCTTTAAACGGAACGGAAAATTTTAACAGGCCGCTTTATGAGATCCTAAGAAATGATTATAACATTATAGTAAAAACGTCAAAGGAAGAAATAAGTGCAGCACCTGCCAATAATTTTATTGCGTCAAAATTAGAGATCGAGACCGGTGATCCCATATTAATCCGGAAAAGGGCAGTAAGTGATGCAAACGGACTGCCTATAGAGTATAATATCGGTTGGTATCGTGCAGATTCATTCACCTACAAAATAGAATCCGTCCGCAACAGTATATAGCATATAATTTATTGATTATAATTTGAGGATTTTAATATCGAAATATTATTACGAAAATCACTGTAGACAGCTTTTCGATCGACCTTAAATTTCTTCTTATCCTATATAATGGGTAGTAAAAGGGAGGTAAAAGATGAAATAATACTCATTTATTGCTATTGTAAGGAATAACGGCTGCTTGTACCTTTGTACCTTAATGAAGTCGGAAATCGGCTATTTATCGTTTTTCTATGGCAATCAAGTTGTGGAATGTGGGCGTGTGCGATTTTATGCCGATAATATAAAGGAGGTTATTTGAGAACACTTATTCTTACGCTTGTTTTACTTGTGTGTGCGGTGGTATCCCTCTTCGTGGGGGTGGCAGATATCTCTGTTGCCGATATATTTCATTGGAATGCGGAGAAGTTAGCACTGATCTCTATCAGTCGTATCCCCCGCACGGCTGCACTGATACTCGCCGGAGTAGGAATGAGCATATCCGGTTTGATCATGCAGCAGATGACACAGAATAAGTTTGTGGCTCCTACTACAGCCGGTACGCTCGAAGCAGCTAAAATGGGGTTGCTTATCTTTCTCATCTTTATTCCCACGGCAGGGTCGGCCATAAAAATGATATTGGCTTTCCTCTTTACGTTTGTTGCCAGCCTGATCTTTCTGGCTATCGTGCGGAAGATACGCTACCGCAACGTAGTGTTTGTCCCGTTGGTGGGATTAATGTTCGGAGGGATCATTGGTTCGATATCCACCTTTTTCGCTGTAAGACTGAACATCGTACAGGATACCAATGCCTGGATGATGGGTGATTTTTCGGGTATCCTGCAAGGGCGCTATGAACTGATTTATCTCAGCCTGCCTGCCATCATCATCACTTACCTCTACGCCAACAAGTTCACTGTCGTGGGGATGGGAGAGGATTTTTCCCGGAACCTGGGATTGAACTATACGGCGATCATGAATATCGGTCTTTTCTGCGTGTCGCTCACCGTAAGTGCCGTAGTGATTACTGCTGGTGCAATTCCTTTTCTGGGGCTGATTGTTCCCAATGTAGTGAGTCTTCTCTTTGGAGATAACCTGAAGAAAACATTGCCTCTGGTTGCCTTGTCGGGAGCTATTTTCCTTCTGTTATGCGATATTGCCGGCCGGGTGGTGATATATCCCTACGAAGTACCTATCGGGGTGACGGTAAGTATTATCGGGGCAATCATTTTTCTCATACTGATAATAAGGAAGAGATGAAGGGGATAAAAAAGAATTTTCTGATCACGATCCTGTTGTTGTTGGCAGCGGCTGCCCTCTTCCTTTTCTATGATATGGGGAGTAATTGGGAGTTTTCCCTGCGTCTACGAGGTGTAAAAGTACTGGCTATCCTGGTTGTCTCCTGCTGTGTGGCTTACTCCTCCGTCGCTTTCCAGACGCTTACCAACAACCGGATACTCACCCCTTCCATCATGGGATTTGAATCGGTCTACCTGTTGATCCAGACCGTGATCGTGTTTATCTATGGTGATTTGACATTCCAGGTACTCAGTAATTTAGATAATTTCTTCCTGTCGGTATTGGGGATGATTGGATTTGCCTTTTTACTATATATATTAATATACAGGAAGGGAAAAGACAATCTCTATTTATTACTGCTTGTCGGGATTATACTGGGTACCCTGTTCAATAGTCTTAGTTCGTTTATGCAGTTGCTGATTGACCCGAGCGATTATTTTATCGTACAGGGTAAGATGTTTGCTACTTTCAACAAGATCAACCGTGATCTGTTATGGCCCTCGGCGGGAGTATTAGTCGTGCTTCTGGTTGTCGGTTTTCGGACGACCAAATATCTGGATGTGTTGGCGTTGGGCAGGGATCAGGCAATTAACCTGGGACTGAATTATAACCGTACGGTACAACTCTTCCTGATAATTATTGCTATACTGGTGTCAGTTTCCACTGCTCTGGTCGGCCCTATCACTTTCCTGGGCCTGCTGGTGACCAATCTCACCTATGAGTTATTTAAGACACACCGGCATAGTGTAATTATTGCTGCCTGTTGTCTGGTTACTGCCGTCACCTTGTTGGGTGGGCAATTTGTAATGGAGCGGCTCTTTCATCTCTCTATCCCGGTAAGTGCTATTATCAATCTTGTGGGGGGATTGTATTTTATGTTTTTATTGTTACGAGTAAGAAAACTATGATTGAAGTAAAAAATATATCAAAACAATATGGCAGGAAGATTGTGTTGGATGGTGTCGACTTGCAGTTTCCCATAGGAAAGATTACCTCTTTAATCGGGAGTAACGGTGCAGGAAAAAGTACCCTGCTATCCATTGTAAGTCGTTTGCTGGCGCAAGACGGCGGTGTGGTGACGGTAGATGGAAAGAATGTGTCTGATTATAAGAATAAGGTATTGGCACAACGACTTTCTATTCTGAAACAATCCAACCATATACGGCTGAAGCTGACCGTGCGGGAGTTAGTATCGTTCGGCCGGTTTCCCTATTCGCAGGATAAGCTGACCGATGAAGACAATGAAAAAGTAGACAGGGCGATCCGTTTTTTGGATCTGAAAGATATTGAAAATGCCTATATCGATGAATTGAGTGGTGGACAAAAACAGAGGGCTTATATGGCGATGGTGGTGGCACAGGATACGGAGTATGTGTTGCTCGACGAACCGTTGAACAACCTGGATATGAGACATTCGGTACAAACAATGAAGACTTTGCGCAGGCTGGCAGATGAATGGAATAAAACCATTATTATCGTGTTGCATGATATCAATTTTGCATCTCATTATTCCGATTATATTGTTGCCCTGAAAGATGGTAAAGTGAAATATTGTGATACTACTGACAACATTATCAATGAAAAAGTGTTGGAAGATGTGTTCGACATCGCGATCAATGTATCGGAGTTTAATCAGAAAAAAGTCTGTAATTATTTTATGTAAAATTCAAGAACCAAGAGCCAGGAACCAAGAGTCAAGACTTGGGATTTCGGATGTAGGAAATTATTCTTCACTTCTTGAACTTCTAACTTCTTAGTTCTAATTTCTCAATCATCAAATTATCAAATTAATCAATCAACAAATCAAAGAGGTATGAAAACAAAAATATTCCTTTTCGCATTGGGTGTAATCATCGCCCTGTCCGGTTGTACCGGTAATCAACAACAAAGAGAGACAAAAGGAGAGACTGTTACAGTAACTCATACTTTAGGTACGGTAGAAGTCCCAGTGAATCCGCAGCGGGTTGTAGCGCTTGATTTTTCCGCGCTGGAGAATCTCGATTATCTGGGTGTGAAACCTGTGGCCATTCCCAAATCAGGAGTACCGAGGCACTTGAGCAAATATAAAGACGACCCTTCCATAGTAGATGTAGGAACCGTAGTGGAAGTCAATCTGGAGAAAATCAATGAACTGCAGCCTGACCTGATCATTATCGGAGGGAGGTTAGCCGACTTTTATAACGACCTCTCCGCCATCGCTCCGGTAATCTATCCTACTGTAATGGGAACCACCGATTTTCTTGGTGCATTTAAATCCAATCTGGACGACCTGGGGCGGATTTTCGACAAACAGGATGAGATAGACCGGGCATATGCAGAAATCGAAATGAAGGTTGGGGAAGTGAAAGCAAAAGTGGAAGCTTCGGATGACAGGGCGCTTATCCTGCTACATAACAGAGGTCGGTTCAGCGCTTATGGCAGCGGCTCACGTTTCGGTATCATCCATGATGTATTGGGTTTTCAGGAAGCAGAAAAAGGGTTGGGAACCCATGTTCACGGAAACCCCGTATCGAGCGAATTTATCCAGAAGGCCAATCCCGATATTATCTTTATCGTTGATCGGAGTATGGTGGTTGGCAATGCCGTCATGGACAAAGAAGAGGTGGAAAATAAGCTTGTGAGGCAGACCAATGCCGCTCAAAACGGAAAGATCTTCTATCTGAATCCCGAGGTATGGTATCTTGCCGGAGGCGGAATCGCATCTGTGAATATGATGATAGACGAGGTATCAAAAGCACTCTAAAATAAAAGACATGTGGTGGGTGTATGCTCTCCTTTCAGCCTTATTCGCTGCGCTTACGGCAATCTTTGCCAAGGTAGGCGTGGCGAATATCAATTCCAATCTCGCGACCGGGATCCGGACTATTGTTATCCTGATCATGATCTGGCTAATCGTTTTCAGTCGGGGTGAAACGAAGGGGATCCATATCCTATCATGGCAGAATATTGTTTTTCTTGTTATATCGGGAGTAGCTACCGGCCTCTCGTGGATATTCTATTTCAAAGCGTTACAACTAGGTAATGTTACTCAGGTAGCCATGTTAGATAGACTTAGTATCGTTCTGACAATCTTGCTGGCTGCTATCTTTCTGGGAGAAACTATTACCTTACGTACGTCCATCGCTGCGGTGTTGATCATATCCGGAACGTTATTGTTGGTAATAAAGTGAACGCTATAACATACTCTTCACCCCATTATAATGGGTGGAAGGTTGCATTTTAATCATTACCTTTGTACTAAACTGTCTTGATGCTCAATTCCGAAATTTAAGTTGATTATTGAATGAAACTGAAAATTGGCCTGATTCTTTGTTGCTGTGCTGTCTTGCTTTCTGCACAGGAAAAACCATCGCAGGAGTGGCTCGACCGTAAGTTCTCCATGTTTATTCATTTTGGGTTATATTCCGTGTATGGAGGTGTATATGAAGGCGAGCCCGTCACGCGGGGTTATAGTGAACAGATCCAATCGTTCGCAGGGATTTTCAGTGACTGGTATGGGAATACAGCCAACGGGTTTGATCCTGTCAATTGGAATCCCGACAGTATTGTGTCGCTTGCAAAAGAGGCAGGAATGGGATCAATCGTCTTCACATCCAAACATCACGACGGGTTTTGCATGTATCATTCTGCTCATACCGATTACAATATTGTGGATGCTACTCCTTACGGTAGGGATTTGATGAAAGAACTGGCCGAAGCCTGTGAACGGGGTGGGATTGCGTTTGGTGTCTATTTCTCGTTGATCGACTGGCACTTCCCTCAGGCTTATCCTATCTCAAGTCATAATGCTGACCCGCTGACGCCGGAGCATTATGCGTTCAACCTGAAGCAGGTAGAGGAGATTATGACGAATTACGGGCCTCTCTCCGAAATCTGGTTCGATATGGGTTCCCTTACGCCTGAGCAAAGTAAGGGATTGTATGAACTGGTCAACCGGTTGCAGCCGCAATGTATGATCAGTGGCCGTCTGGGGAATGATTATGTGGATTTTTCGGTGATGGGCGACAATGAATATCCCGATTATCAAATCGGTGTACCCTGGCAGACAGCTGCTTCCATATTCGATGAAACTTGGGGTTATCGTTCCTGGCAGGAAAGGGGTGAGGTGCAGCCGAAAGTAAGAGAAAAAATAGAAAGCCTTATCAAAGTGGTCAGCAGGGGAGGAAATTTCCTGCTCAATATCGGACCGAAGGGGGATGGGTCTGTGGTAGAGTTCGAACGTGAGGTCTTACTTGAAATTGGTAAATGGGCGATATTCAATAGTGAAGCTATCTATGGAACTCATCACAACCCGTTCCATCAACCGGTCGTCTGGGGTGATATCACTACGAAAGAAGGGAATTTGTTTGCCTTTGTGGAAAGAATGCCGGCGTCCGGCAAGATCGAACTATCCGGTTTCAATGGTAAGGTAAGCGGAGTGAACCTGTTGTCATCGGGAGATCTGCTGCCTTACTCACAAGAAAAAGAGCAGTTGGAGATCGATCTTTCTGCTGTTTCAGCCGGAAAAGCCATTCCCGTATTGAAGATTACGTTTGAGGATGGCTATAGTGTTATTCCCCCATTAGTAGTCACTAACGGGATATTAACTCCCCGAAATGCTGTTTGCCTCTTTGGTCATTCCAGCCTTAACTATTATGCCGGCTACAAGAGTATAATAGGTTATGATTGGATGCTCCGTTCGCGCAAATCATCCGTCTCGCCGCAAATTACTTTTACAGACAATGAGAAAGGAAGGAAAATTGAGTTGGAGATTGATGGCCGGAAACAATCGGTCACTTTGGAAGCAGATACATCCGAAACGGCCAGACTTTCCCGGAGCAGTGTGAAATGGGGTAATTTGTACAGAAAACCGGGTAGAGGTGTATTCGGTAATGTGGAAGAAGAGGGTATACCGTGGGTGGATGTAAATGCCGCCGGCTCACGTTGGGTGGCAGTCGATGATTTTCTTTACGGTGAGAGCCATACCGAGCATATCCTTCCGCGTGCAAGTGTGATCTTCCTGCAGGAATTGGAGTCGACACGCGAACAAACTGCAGCCGTGAAGATCGAAAGCGGCAATGCTGTTTATATCCTGCTGAATGGTGAATACATCACAGCTCATTTTTCTCCCGAGAGGATAAAGCAACAGGAAGAGATCGTGCTTTTACCACTGAAGAAAGGACGAAATCAACTTATAATTAAATATTATAACGGATTTGGGAAAGAATTTACTTATGGTATCACTCCGCTGAATGAGTGGATGGTATATACACGGAAACTTTCACCTGTCACATTGGGAAGAGGTGATAATCACCGGATTTCTATCCGCTCTGCCAATTCGTCTTCGAATGTTTCGCCGTTGCGTTTAAACAATATTAATCTGATCCTCCGCTAGATAGTTTTGGAATATCTGATTCTCCGAATTTTATAATTTGGTTCTCATTAATTATCTTTGTACATAGATAGATTCAAAATTCAAGATTCAAGATTTCATATTTGGGATTTTCGATATGGGATATAGGATTTGTGGTATGTTATCCACCGGTAATTAGTAATTATTAATTGGTAATTAATTACTTTCCCTCTTCCCAAACTTCTAAATTCTGAATTCTAAATTCCCAGTTCTGACTGCTTAAAATAAGTCTTGATTCCTGGTTATAAATAAAATAATAGAATGAAACCTCTTTTTTTACAATATCCCAAATGCGGCACTTGCCGTAAAGCTGCCAAATGGCTGGAAGAAAACAATGTGGATGTGACCTCAAGGCACATTGTAGAAGAGAATCCTACCCGCGAAGAACTTTCGCTGTGGATTGACAGAAGCGGTCTGCCTATCAGCCGTTTCTTCAATACATCGGGATTGGTTTACAAGGAGCAGAATTTGAAGGAAAAGGTAAAAACAGCCTCTCGTGATGAGTTACTCGGGATTCTGGCTTCCAATGGTATGGTAGTAAAACGTCCCATTATCGTGGCTGACGACTTTGTGCTGGTCGGCTTTAACGAAATAGAGTGGAAAGAAAAGTTAGGATGAAGATTGCTAATATAGAACTTCCGGATAATCCCGTTTTTCTCGCTCCTATGGAGGATGTAAGCGATATCGGGTTTCGGCTGCTGTGCAGGCAGTTTGGAGCCGATATGGTCTATACCGAGTTTATATCGAGTGATGCCCTTATCCGCGATATAAAGAAAACTAAGGAAAAAATCCTCTTTAGTGAAAAGGAGCGTCCTCTCGGGATACAGATTTATGGTAGTGATCCTGTAGCGATGGTGGAGGCCGCCAAAATCTGTGAAGATTCCGATCCTGATCTTATCGACATTAACTTTGGTTGTCCCGTAAAGAAGATAGCCGGTAAGGGAGCCGGTTCGGGGATGATGCGTACGCCTGATGTGATGCTTGATATCACCGCGAAGGTCGTCAAGGCGGTAAAGAAACCGGTATCGGTCAAAACCCGCTTAGGTTGGGATGACAATTCCAAAATTATTGTACAGTTAGCGGAACAGTTACAGGACTGTGGTATCGTGGCCCTGACCATTCATGGGCGCACCCGCTCGCAGATGTATAAGGGCGATGCCGACTGGACATTGATCCGCGAAGTGAAAAATAATCCACGTATGCATATTCCTATTATTGGGAATGGAGATGTGACTTCGGTAGAACAATGCCGGCAGCGGTTTGACGAGACAGGCGTGGATGCCGTGATGATTGGTCGCGGAAGCATTGGCGCATCCTGGATATTCAGGGAGTTAAAATATTATCTGCAGACCGGTGAACATCTTCCCAAAGAACCGTTCCATTGGTATCTGGATATCCTGAAGAAACAGGTGCTTGAAAGTGTGGAACGGATCGACGAAACACGGGGAATCCTCCATATGCGCCGACATCTGGCTGCTACGCCCCTTTTTAAAGGTATTCCCGATTTTAAAGCGACACGTATCGCTATGCTCCGTGCCAATACCCTCGCGGAATTATTTTCTATCCTGGATGAGATCCCGGAAAAATTTCAGGTGGATTTAAACAAACAGGATATACAGGAAGAGGCTATATTTGAAAAACCGGTTTTTTTGTGAAATTGCAGATCTATCATTGGGATTATACAAAAAATACCTTAGAAGTGCCAAGAAGAGTGTCAAATATTCCTATTTATAGGTATTGACTTTTTTGTTTGCAGCCCCTACTTTTGTAAATGGATATGATAATCAACCATTTAATATGTAGGTGTAATGGCTAAAACAGAGAAAAAATTAAACATAAAGCAGGGACACTGGATTCTTGCAAAGCTGGGGAAAAGAGTACTCCGTCCCGGAGGAATTGAACTGACCGATGAGATGATTGAGAGTTTGAATATCTCTCAGGAAGACGATGTTGTGGAATTTGCACCCGGATTAGGTTTAACTGCTCAGAAAACCTGCTCTTTCTCTCCGAAATCATATACGGCCGTAGAGATCAATGAAGAGGCAGCGGATATTGTCCGCAAAAGAGTGGAGTATGATAAGATGCGTCTTATAGTTGCAAATGCTATGGAGTCGACACTTCCTGACTCGAGTGCCGATAAGGTATATTGTGAAGCTATGCTCACTATGCAAAGCAACAGAAATAAGAGTGCTATCATTTCGGAAGCAGCAAGAATATTGCGCCGCGGCGGTTACTACGCCATACATGAAATATGCCTGATTCCCGACAATATCTCCGATACCCTAAAAAAAGAGATCTATCGTGCGCTGGCAGATACAATCCAGGTGAATGCACGTCCGGTCACTATTCCTGAATGGGAAGAATTGTTTGCAGAGGCTGGTCTGGAGGTGGTGAGCTATAGCATGAATAACATGCATTTGCTGGAACTTAAACGGATTATAAATGATGAGGGAGTGCCCAGAACAATAAAGATATTTTTTAATGTCCTAACACATCCTGCCATGCGTAAAAGGGTACTGGGTATGCGTCGTATATTCCGTAAATATGACAATAGCCTGAGGGCTGTAATCTTCCTGGCAAGAAAGGTGTAGTTAACGAAAACGTTCATATAGTTTAAACAGTTTCCTGTTTTAATTGTCTTAACAAGAAAGCGTATAGCTATGGAACGAATCGTGTTACAATAATAAGAAGTAAAATATTGAACAGACAAGCTTCATACAGCTTTCGTATTAAAATAAATCATGTCCCTATGAAAAGGAATTTAGTTTTGATCGTATTATTGGCAACGATTGGGGGAGGATATGCTCAACAGCCTTCTATTATTGAAAAGGTATTGATAAACAGTGTGGAAGAAAAAGTTTCCTCCATGCAGAAACTGATCGGATTTGATGATGTGCAGGCGCAACAACTCCGTCAAATGGAATTAAATTTTCTGCAGGAAATTAACAAAGCCGAAAATTGCTTTCTGTGTAACAAGCAAAGACGCATTGAAAAACTGAAACAAAAACGCGATGCGGAATTACAGAAAATCCTCGAGCGCGATCAATATATCAAATATGATGCAATCGAGAACGAAAGGATAAAGAAATACCCGTTATGGGCAAAATGATACAACAAAAAGAAAGAGGCCTGCAAAGCCTCTTTTCTATATTATTATATTTCTTCGTGTAATTTTCAGTTTCGTAATTGCTGAAGTTTTTGAAAATCTTCCGCTGTTAATTTTATATTATCCATGATTACAGGTTTACCTTCTTCGAGAGAATTAATAATCTCTTTACTAATTGTTGGAGTACTTCGCGTTGTTCGGGGTTGTACCGGCAGATAGCTTACATCTCCCGAAATCAAATACAAGGCTTGTCCCAATAGAACATCTTTGGTATCACCAAGGGGAGTCCAGTAATCAATGTAACCAAATCCTTCTTCTAATTTATGATCGGGAATTAAATATCCGGGATTGCTGAAATTTTTACTGTCCTTATTGGCATACATGGCTACGATGGGTTGCATAGCCCAGTTTTTCAGTTTGTTTTTTTCGGAGGATGAAAGCTTAGTTTCATCATATACTGGTATCCCGAATTCATCGTCGTATCCGTGAATAGTCCACGATGCTGTATATTTTCCGCCCGTATTACCTCCGATATGGACAACATTAATATACGGTTCTAAACAGAATGTGACAAGCTCTGAAGCGGAATAAGAACCGCCTGTAGCGATGATATAAACTGTGTTTAGATCTAGGTTTGCATTCAATGGGTTTTGATCTTTGGAGTTATCATAAACGCCTAAATATTCTTTTCTGTCATATTTATACTTATCTGCAGGCGCTGCTTCATTATACCATTTATCAAATGAGGTATTCAACAGATTGTTGTAATTCATTACTACAAAAGGAGATTTGTTTTCTACAGTAGTTTTTGGAGCTATCAAAGAAGCCAGATAAATAGCCGATGAAACAGCTCCCCCCGTATTATAGCGCAAATCTAATACCAAATCGGTAACGCCGGACTGTTTAAATTTATTGAAAACCTCATATAGACGATAATTATAGCTATCGTAGAAATCAGTATAAAAAAGATAACCGATTTTTTTATTGCCGATGGTGTAAATGTTGTCGTAAAGAACCGGATCTTTGTTGCTGTCATCAGGGGTGATGGTTACCTCTTTATCGGGAATGATCTGGTTTCCTGAAATTTTATAAGTGGAAAATGTGACGGTATTATTGCCATAGAGCAGACCGATTGATTGATCACTGATATAGACATTACCGCCCCTTTGCACAGTCGTAATAGGTTGCCCGTTCAGTTCTCCTATCCAATCGAGACGTTGTAAGCCTGCTCTCGCGGCTGGTGTATTGGGGTGTACGTATTTAATGATTGCAAACACATCATTACCGATCATGGTGAAACTCAAATCATATCCAAACGATAACGATTTGCCTTCAAATCCGGCTAAAAGGCCGTTCACATCATCTGTGATCCACGACCACCCTTTTTGGGTATCTGTGGAATGTAATATCTTATAGAAATAATTTTCCGGATCAACATCGGTAAGTTTTGGCTGTTTGTTTATTACGTCATCTGCCCAGAAATAGTAAGTGGACATCCCGTCATATACAAACTGAGAAACAGTATTTACCTCTTTTGAAATGGTTGCATCTCCGGAAATTGCTGCATCAGCCGCATATAGATAAGTTTTATCATCTAATGCATAACCTGCCGTCGGAGGATCTACCGTATTATCTATTACAGCCGGGTAGCTTTTTTCGCCCCCTTCACTATATTTTACTATGAACGAACGGGTTGCCGCGTCATAAGTAGCCGAAACAACATCTCCCAGAGCTCTGTCAGAAGTCTCTTTGGGATCGCAGGATGAGACCACAATTATCAATGTGGCGATAAGTGGAAAAATGAGAAATAATCGTTTCATAATTGTGGCTATTGTGCAATTATATTAAAATGTTAGACTACGAAAATAGAAAAGAGTTGGGTGCTCTTTGCCATTTTTTAGAAATTTAACGTTCCTTTGCCTTGTCGGATAATCTCCGGTTCGTCGGAAGTGCAGTCCACTACAGTAGAGGGTTCAATATCCCCAAAGCCGCCGTCGATCACGATATCAGCGATCTCTCCCCATTTTTCGTGGATCAATTCGGGGTCGGTAGTATATTCTATTTCATCATTTTCGTCTTTTACCGATGTGCTCAGTACCGGGTTGCCAAGTTGCGCTACGATCTCCCGGATGATATTATTGTCGGGCACACGGATCCCAACGGTCTTCTTGTTTTTGTAAATTTTGGGTAATGATGAGGTTGTAGGCAGGATGAATGTGAACGGACCGGGCAGATTTCGTTTCATCAGTTTGAAGACGGGAGTAGTTACCTTGGCATATTCACTGATTACACTCAAATCGTTACAGATGATCGATAGATTACTCTTCTGCGGATTGATTCCTTTCAATTCGCATATCTTCTCCACCGCACGCACATTCAGCGCATCACACCCCATACCGTAGAGGGTATCGGTAGGGTAAATCACGATGCCTCCGTCACGAAGTACCGAGATCACTTTTTCAATTTCCCGCGGATTGGGATTTTCGTTATATAATTTCACTATCATAACGTGCAAATATAGTGAAAGGTGAGTGCAGAGTGGCAAATTTATTTGCCGACTATGCCGAGCCGCATCCTATATTTTGCAAATATAGTGAAAGCCGAGAGAAAAGCCAAACTTGTTTGAATTTTTCCGAGGCGTATCCTATATTCTAAAAATGTATAAAAAAATAGCTTCAACCATAATGATCGAAGCTAATTTGTGTATAATTACCGGAATATTATCCGTAGTTCACATTCTCATCTTCGTTACGATTCTCATCCAGTCCGTTGCTGTATTGCTTCATTGCACGGAGGCTCATACCCATGCTTGAGAAACCTCCGTCGTTGTAGAGATTCTGCATGGTGACCTTGCGTGTAAGGTCGGAGAACATCACCACACAATAATCGGCACAATCGTCGGCATCGGCATTTCCCAGAGGAGCCATCCGTTCGGAGAAATCCATCAGGTCGGTCATCCCTTTTACACCGCTTCCGGCAGTGGTCATTGTGGGCGATTGCGAAATGGTATTCACTCGTACCTCTTTGTCACGACCATAGATGTATCCGAAACTACGGGTGATGGATTCAAGCAGCGCCTTGGCATCGGCCATGTCGTTATAACCATAAAAAACACGTTGTGCGGCTACGTAAGTGAGCGCGAGCATTGATCCACCCCGTTCGATGGCATCTAACTTACGGGCTACATGCAGCATCTTGTGAAAAGAGATAGCTGAGATATCGAGCGTTTTTGCCAGCATATCATAGTCGAGATCGTCATACGTCCTCTTTTTACGGACATTGGGCGACATGCCGATAGAATGGAGCACAAAATCGATTTTTCCACCCAATATTTCCATCGATTTGGAAAAGACCATCTCCAGGTCTTCTACATTGGTGGCATCTGCCGGAAGGATCTCAGCATTGAGTTTTTCTCCCAACTTGGCCGTATCTCCCATGCGGACTGCTACCGGAGTATTCGATAACGTGATGATAGCACCTTCTTCAACAGCTCTTTCGGCTACCTTCCAGGCGATAGACTGATCGTTCAATGCGCCGAAAATAATGCCTCTTTTTCCTTTTAATAAATTGTGACTCATAATTTTTTCAATTTTGATCTTCCTGATAAAAAATCTTTTTACCGGGACGTTTTCGTTAAGCTAATGGAGCAAAGAACAAACTTTGTTTGAACTATACCATAGCGGAAAAGCAACTAATGTAATTAATTTTTACTGTGATTAGTTTTCGAAAAACTGCGCAAATTTACAAAAAATGTGCAATAAGTAAACGTTCTATAAAGAAATAAGTTCTCGATACCAGCTTTATTTTCTGGGAAAAATAGAATGGAAAATGAAAGAATAGTACAGGGTAAAGCTCAATTCCGGATAAAAAGAAGATTATTTGCGGAAAAGAATCAATAAAGCGAGGGAAAATCATCCTAATATGATTTTCCCTCGCCTTTTAATTATTCGGATGCGCGAATTATGCCACTTTTACTGCATCATTCTCCACCGTGATTCCTTTCCAGACAATGGCGGCAATTGCCGCGCCGAGTAACGGAGCCACAATGAATAACCAGAGTTGACTCAATGCCGCACCTCCTTCAAAAATTGCCGGTCCTATACTACGGGCAGGATTTACTGAAGTTCCCGTGATAGGGATACAGACAATGTGTACCAACACCAATGCCAAACCTATGGCCAGGCCGGCAAATTTATTCAGACCATTCCTGGCCGTCACTCCCAGTACAACCAGTACAAAAATGAAAGTGAACGCCGTCTCGGCTACAAAGGCTACAGTCATCTGCCCTTCAGCAAAGCCATTCGCACCTGTCAGAGTGGTAGTGGAACCGGAATCTTTTGCAAGAAACCAGAGGATGGAAGAACCTAAAATAGCGCCAATTACCTGAAAGATCATATACATACCGGCATCTTTACTACTCATCCTGCCTGAGAGGAATACCCCCAGTGTAATAGCCGGATTGATATGACATCCCGAAATACTACCGATGGCATAAGCCATTGCCACTACCGAAAGGCCGAATGCAAACGCAACACCTAACGTACCTACAGAATCAAAAGGCTGGCCTGCACCTGCAAACACGGCTGCACCGCAGCCCATCAATACCAGTACCATCGTACCGATCATTTCTGCCAAATACTTCTTCATGATTTTTTGATATTTTAGTAAAACATACACTACTCTGCAAAGGAAGAAAATAATTTGTAATAATGTGCGAATCAGCAAGAAAATTGGGGATTGACTCCACACTTTTTCTTTTTCTATTGAGAGGTGTTACTTCTATTTCGGATATTGAGAAAATTAAATCCGAGAGAATTGAATAACTGATTATCCACAGACAGAAGACAATTCCCACTGCATTTTCTACTTCATCGAATATCCGGATTCACTGTTTTTACCAAATTTTATGTGAAACCCATTGAACATTTAGCCGGTCAGTTGTTATTAATGGTAAGAATTTCGGCTATGACAATCACCTATATATATCACAGTTGCTATCTGATTGAATTTAAAGAGTTTTCAATACTCTTCGATTATTATAAAGATGCACCCCGTAAAGATGGAACGGAATGGGTGAATGATTACCTTCTCAATAAGGAGGAGGAACTTTATGTACTGTGTTCGCATTCACATTACGATCATTTTAATCCGGAAATTCTTTCCTGGAAAAAACGGAAAAATAATATCCGCTATATTTTCTCCCGGGAATTGCTGGAGAGTGGAAGAACGGCTACAGGGGATGCTCTCTATCTCGAAAAAGAAGAGGTTTATCGCGATCAGCACCTTACAATAAAGGCGTTTGGATCAACTGATGCCGGTGGATCTTTTTTGGTTGAATACAATAACCGGCAATTTTTTCATGCCGGAGATCTGAATAACTGGCATTGGAGTGAAGAGGTTGGCACGGAAGAGGCACTTTCCTATGAAAATTATTTTTTATGTGAACTGGAATTATTGGCGGAGCAGACTAATCGTCTTTATTTGGCGATGTTTCCCGTTGATCTGCGCCTGGGAAGAGATTTTATGCGGGGTGCGGAACAATTTGTATCACGCATAAAAACCGATCTCTTCCTGCCTATGCATTTTGGAGAGAATTATGAGAAAGCAAATAGCTTCGGAGAGATTGCCGCCCTCTATGATTGCCAATATCTACCCTTATCGCATAAGGGACAATCGTTTACGTTTGAATAAAGGTTTTTAGAATCAAAAAAACAAGAATATGGAAATAAAAGCAAGATTCGACCACTATAATATCAATGTGTTCGATCTACAAAAAAGTATAGAATTTTATGACAAGGCATTGGGCCTGAAAGAAGTTCGCAGAAAAGAAGCATCAGACGGATCCTATATACTGCTCTATCTGGGAGACGGGGTGACGGGTTTTACACTTGAACTCACATGGCTTCGCGATTGGGACAGACCGTACAATATGGGGGACAATGAACAGCACCTGTGCCTCCGTGTGGAAGGGGACTACGACGAGACGAGGGCCTTCCATAAGGAAATGGGTTGTGTATGTTACGAAAATGATAAAATGGGACTTTATTTTATCATTGATCCCGACGGATATTGGATAGAAGTATTACCTTTGAAGAAGTAAATAGTAAAATATGGATTTTTTCAATTACAAACGCCGCTCTACCATCGATGTACATGTAGGAAATATCATTATGGGCGGAAATTATCCGGTTGTCGTGCAGACGATGACCAATACTAATACGCTCGATACCGAGGGTAGTGTTGCCCAATGTGAGCGCATCATTGCTGCCGGTGCCGACCTAATTCGTCTGACGACACAGGGTGTACGAGAGGCCAATAACTTACGAGAAATACACCAACAATTAAGAGATAAGGGATATACCACCCCCCTGTCGGCTGATATTCATTTTAATCCCCGTGCGGCAGAGGTGGCAGCCACTGTCGCAGAGAAAGTGCGTATCAATCCAGGTAATTTTGTGGATAAACAAAAGACTTTTGCCGAGTTGATATATACCGATGAGGAATATGCACAGGAACTGGAGAAAATACGTTCCAAAGTAGTCCCTTTTCTTCGTATCTGCAAGGAACATGGCACTGCTGTACGTATCGGTGTGAACCACGGTTCACTGTCGGACCGTATTATGAGTCGCTACGGCGATACCCCCGAAGGGATGGTAGAATCCTGTATGGAGTACTTGCGAATCGCTATAGATGAAGATTTTACCGATATAGTGATATCGATGAAAGCTTCCAATACATTACTGATGACCAAAGCGGTACGTTTATTGGTAGCCACTATGGACAGGGAGAATATCCATTTTCCGCTACACCTGGGAGTGACCGAAGCCGGCGACGGTGAGGACGGACGGATGAAGTCGGCCGTAGGTATCGGCGCTTTGTTGAGCGACGGGTTAGGGGATACTATCCGCGTTTCATTGAGTGAAGATCCTGAAGTGGAAGTACCTGTAGCCAGAAAATTAGTGGATTATGTAAACCTGAGAAAAGGGCATACACCCATAGAGGGCAGAATTTATCCCGGCTTTTCCCCCTACTCTACAGACCGGCGTGAAACGGATCCGGTCTGGAATATCGGTGGGGAACATTTGCCTGTGGTAATTTCTGACAGGAGTAAAATTGATGATATGTCGGTCAACCCACATTTCATCCCCGATTATATTTATGTAGGAAACCGTATGCCGGTTAATTTCCCGAAAGGAATGAAGTCTATTGTCGATTATCCCTATTGGGAAGAGAAAATAGATAATTTTCCGCTCTTTACGATCGGCTCTCTCGATAAAATAAGGGGCTGCAATGCAGAAGTAAAGTTCCTGCGACTCTCTTATCTCGAATTCTCGGACGAAGTGATCGCTTTCCTGAAAGAGACGCCCAAAATAGCGGTGATCCTTACTACTGCTCATCAGAACGGAGTAGGTGAGCAGAGGGCATTCTTCCACGCGTTGTTGAACGCCGATTGCCATGTGCCGGTAATCCTTCAGCGGAGTTATGTCGAAGATGAAGCTGAAGATATTCAGATCAAAGGCGGTGTGGATTTCGGTACTGTTCTCCTCGATGGGTTTGGTAATGGAATTATGGCGAGTAACCAGGGACAGATAGCTATTACTGATCTCGACGCTTATGCATTTGGTATTTTGCAGGCAGCACGTGTGCGGACAAGCAAGACCGAATTTATCTCCTGTCCCAGTTGCGGAAGGACGTTATTCGACCTGCAGACTACAGTCGCCCTGGTAAAGCAACACTTCTCCCATCTCAAGCATCTGAAAATAGGGGTGATGGGTTGTATTGTGAATGGTCCCGGTGAGATGGCCGATGCAGATTACGGGTATGTAGGTGCAGAACATGGAAAGATTTCACTCTATCGGAAGAAACAACTGGTAGAGAAAAATATTCCTCAGGCCGAGGCTGTAGAACGTTTGATCCAACTGATCAAAGATCACGGCGACTGGATTGAACCGGAAAAGAATTGATTATAGTGACTATTTCGCAACTAAAGCGTTCGTCTGACAATGTTTTGTGACCCATTTTAACTCTCACTCGCTAAAAGAGTAGAACTCGCTTCACTCAGACAGCTACTCTTTTTACGCTCCTTTCGAGTTATGGGCGCCCCACAAACATTTGTAGGTCTCGCTTTAGTTGCAATCGTATTGCATGCTAACCAATAACGACTAAAAAAGATAAAATGATTATTGTGATTTCTTTTGGAAAATTCCGAAAAAAGCAGTAATATTGCACCCGCTTTCGGTGAAACTAAAAGCTGAAAGAGAGGTCCCATAGCTCAGTTGGTTAGAGCACCTGACTCATAATCAGGGAGTCCTTGGTTCAAGCCCAAGTGGGACCACTTTCTTCTTCAGAAAAGAGTTACTTTTAAAGGTAGCTCTTTTTCATTATTCTCGGGTTATAATTCTCAGGGTTAGAAAAATACAGTTTTTTGATTTAGTCTTTAAAATCTGAAATTTTGTATACCCACGCATGTTGCGACGGATATTCATTGATAGCCAAAAGGGGTGGTGTAATGGTTAACCGGCCGTTTTGGAATGATGAATGAATTACATCCGGATACCCCAATAATTCTACTTTTCCTGGTTGCTTCATTCCCTGAATAGTGATTGGCTCCTGCTGCCATTCTTTGAGGATGACGTACAGGTTACCCTCTCTTTGGGTGAAAGCGATCTGTTCGTTCTCGGATTTATTGGCGTTTCGCCACGGACGGGAAGAATAAATGGCCTCACCATTTATCTTCAGCCATTTCCCTATATCGAGTAAGCGCTCTTGCATTACTACCGGTATCATTCCGGTGGCATCCGGGCCTACATTCAACAGGAAATTACCTCCGTTGGAAACTTTATCGATCAGAATATCGATCAGTTCCTTCGATGAGAGGTAGTGTACCGATGTCTCAAACCGGTTGTAGCCATATGATGTGCCTATGCCGCGACTCTCTTCCCACGGATGATCGGCATTGTCGCCTATACCTTTCTCATTGTGTACCAGATCATACTCCGTCGTATAATAATCGCCGTGTTTACTACGTGTTTCCTTGCCCCACCGATCATTTGCCACTACCGAATTTCTTACCGGAGATTCGTTATACAGCCAGGCTAAAAATTCTTCGCTTTTCAATGTTTTACTGTCGTAATCCCATTCTCCGTCGGCAAAAATAATTTCAGGTTTATAGGTGTTTACCAACTCTTTCATTTGCGGGATCATATGTGTGTCTACCCACTTTTTGATGGTGGGTTGGGAATATAACGGGTGTGCCCATTCGAGCAAGGAGTAGTATAGTCCGAAACGTAATCCCGCATCACGCACTGCGGATGACAACGTGTCGATAATGTCGAGGTGAGGTCCCATCACAACGCTGTTCCAATGGGGTGTTTGGGTACTCGGCCACAGACAGAATCCGTCGTGGTGTTTCGATGTCAGCACTACGTATCTTGCTCCGGCTTCCTTAAAAAGTTCTGCCCATTCCGTAGGATTGAAATACTCTGCCCTGAACATTGGGGCAAAATCGGCATATTTAAAATTCTCGCCGTAATGTTTGGTGTGAAAATCAGTAAACAGTTTGTTTCCTGCCAACAAGCGGTTGTAGTAGTGTTCGGCATATTTTTCGTAAATACCTTTCACCTCGTTGACAGGTGCATATGCCGGAACCGAATACAATCCCCAATGGATGAAAATTCCGAATTTGGCATCCGACCACCACAAAGGTATTTCGCGCTTGTCGAGCGATTGCCAGTCTGCCTTGAACTGTGCCTGTGCGGAAGAGAACGCAAAGACAAGAAGAATGATAATCAATTTTTTCATCGTATCTATTTAAATAAAAATATCAGTTATTCCCCAAAGTTAGTGAATAACTATACATTATCCTACAACTCTTTTTGTTCTTTGTCAAAAAAGTGATAAAAACGAGAAGAGGATATCCCAATTGTAAGACATCCTCTTCATTCATGATTATTACTAGTTTATAATTGCTGCTAGATTCCCGATACGATTACATATCAGTAATCAGTTCATATCTAGGAACGAGTGATTTCATAATGGTCCATCCGATCAGGTAGGCAAAGGCACAGACACAGAAAACAATGAAATATCCCGACTCTATGCCTTCGAATCCCATAAATTTCATGTTGGTGTTGGCCGTATGGTCGAACAGGATACCTGAACTCTGATTGATGATAAGCGAGCCTATTCCGCCTGCCATCCCCCCGATACCGGTGATGGTGCCGACGGCATGTTTGGGAAACATATCGCTTACGGTCGTAAAGATATTGGCCGACCACGATTGGTGTGCCGCTGCTGCAATACCGATAATGATCACGGGGATCCAGACCGATATTCCGCCTAACGGTTGTGCCAGCAGGATCAGGACGGGGAAAAAGGCAAAAAGGAGCATAGCTCTCATTCGTCCCTGATAGGGATCCAGTTTTTTCTTGTTCATAAAGTAGGCAGGGAAATAACCGGCTGCAAAAACGGAAATCATGGAGATAGCATATACCAGGAACACGTGCGGTGCGCTTTGTGTGGAATTCAGCCCGTATACTGAACTCAGGTAAGCCGGGATCCAGAATAACAGGAACCACCATACACCGTCGGTAAGGAATTTACCCACAGCAAACGACCAGGTTTGTTTGTGGCGGAAAGCTTGTTTGAAAGATACTTTCTTCCCCGCATTCTCATCTGTCAGAACTCTCTCTGTTGTCGGATCCGTAATATCATCCTGATTGATATAAGCCAGTTCGGCCGGATTCACCTTTTTATGTTTTTCCGGTTTGTCATATACAAATACCCAGAATCCCATCCATACAAAACCGATCGCACCGATTACGATAAATGCCATCTCCCAGCCCCACGCTTTTGCAATGAAGGGGATAGTCAGTGGGGCGAGTAATGCGCCGATCTGGGCACCTGAATTGAAGATACCGGTGGCATAACCCCTGTCCTTTTTCGGGAAATACTCAGCTGTCGCCTTGATGGCGGCAGGAAAGTTACCGGCTTCACCGATCGCCAGGATCAAACGGGCAAAAACGAACAGCGTTACACTTACGGTTACCACCATGGATACGTTGCCTACGGTGGCAATGGCTTCACGTGCACCCAGGAAACTCAATGTCCATTCGCCGGCCGTAATTCCTGCGGTAAGAAGTCCGCAGAAAGCGTGGAGCACAGCTCCGAATGACCATACACCGATGGCCCAAAGGAATCCCTTTTTGGTATCCATCCAGTCGACAAACTTACCTGCAAACAGCATGGAAACAGCGTAGAAAAGTGAGAACAAGCCGGTAATGGTACCGTAATCACTGTTTGTCCAGTGAAATTCCGGTGCAATGAAGTCTGCCCATGTGAGCGATAATACCTGCCGGTCAAGATAATTAACAGTTGTCGCCAGAAACAGCATAAGAACAACTGTCCAGCGGTGATTGGACATTTTTGTTTTTCCTTCTTCTTGTAGTTTACTCATGATTTATGATGATTATTTATTTAAAAATGATTTCTCCTGGTGATATATATTGTAAGTCTTTGTTTTACTGATATCTCTTGACAATTGACAGGCTTTGTCTGCATAATTCGGTTATTTTGTGCCACTCCCCGTTTTTCATTACCTCTTTTGGGAAAAGGTTGGAGCCCATCCCTACGCAGGTTACCCCTGCCCGGAACCATGCTGACAGATTTTCTTCGGTAGGTTCTACCCCGCCTGTGACCATGATCCTCGACCAGGGCATGGGGCCTTTGATGTTTTTCACGAATGAAGGGCCGCCCACGTTACCTCCGGGAAATACCTTTACGATCTCTGCACCCAACTCCTGTGCCAGACCGATCTCGGAAACCGTGGCGCAACCGGGTGAATAGGCTATCTGCCGGCGGTTACAAACTTTGAATACTTCCGGGTTCAGCAATGGGCCTACCACAAAGTTTGCCCCGGACTGGATATAGAGGACGGCGGTAGGGGCATCCACTATGGAACCGATACCCAATATCATCTCCGGACACTCCTTGTCTGCCCACTTGACCAGTTCAGCAAACACCTCATGGGCAAAATCACCCCTGTTAGTAAATTCGAATGCCCTGATACCTCCTTCGTAGCACGCTTTCAGTACCTTTTTCGCTACTTCGGTATCGGAATGGTAAAATACAGGTACAATGCCCGTATCTACTATGGTTTGATAGACTTGCAGTCTTGTAAATTTAGCCATTTCTATATTTATTAGAGTAAAGAATAAAGAACAAGGAATAAGGACTTTTAGAGACAAGATTTGGCTTATGCCGATTGTTAATTGACTATGTCGATTTTCAATTCAATTCAATTCGGATTCAAAATTCAAGATTCAAGATTTCTCCATTTCTTGAACTTCTTCACTTCTGATTTCTTATTAATCTTCACATCAGTAAATCATCACATCATCTAACTACTCTTCCCGATCCGTCGCCTTTCATCAATGTTTCCACTTCCGGTACAGTAACCAGGTTAAAATCGCCATAGATGGTATGTTTCAGACAGGAGGCAGCTACGGCGAAGTCGAGCGCTTTCTGGTCATCATCCTTATAGGTAAGTAATCCGTAGATCAATCCTCCCATGAAGGAGTCTCCTCCGCCCACTCTGTCTACGATATGGGTAATATCGTATCTTCTGGATTGATAGAGCTTATCGGAATAGAGGCATCCTCCCCATGTATTGTGATTAGCATTGATGGAACCGCGCAGTGTAATGATTACCTTCTTCGCGCGCGGGAATTGTTGCATAAGTTGTTTGCAGACCGACTCGAATTCCGCTGCATCTACTTCTCCTGCGGTCTGTTCCACCTGGAATCCTTCCGGCTTGATACCGAACACTTTTTCGGCATCTTCCTCATTGCCAAGGATGATATCACATCCCTTTACCAGTTCGGGCATGATCTCCGACGCCTTTTTGCCGTATTTCCAGAGATTCTTCCGGTAGTTGAGGTCACATGAAACGGTCACTCCCAGTTCATTCGCTGTTTGTATAGCTTCAAGGCAGGCGTCGGCAGCTCCCTGCGAAAGTGCGGGGGTGATACCTGTCCAATGGAACCATGATGCATCTTTGAGTATCTCTTTCCAGTTGAACATCCCCTTTTCTACTTCTGCGATAGAGGAATGGGCCCTGTCGTACACAACTTTCGAGGGACGGGCCACGGCACCGGTTTCAAGGAAATAGACCCCCACACGTTCACCGCCGCGCAGTATATGCTTCGTACCGACATTCATTTTTCTGAGATCGGAGATACACCATCCGGCTATATCGTTCTCGGGCAGGCGAGTGACAAATTCCACGGGAACACCATAGTTTGCCAGTGAAACGGCTACATTGGCTTCACCTCCGCCAAAGGTGGCCGTAAGATGGTCCGACTGGATAAATCTTTTATAATCCGGTGTGGCAAGACGCAACATGATCTCGCCGAAAGTTACTACTTTCTGCATCTTATTTTATCTGAATAGTTAAAGGATGATCTATTTTTTCTTTCTCTTTTTTTACAAACTGCGTCCAGTCTTCAAAACTGTCGAATCCGGCTTTGCTCCATCCTCCTCCCGCATAATAGGTATAGGATGAGCCGGGCAGATAGTTGTTCAGGCCCAGGTAATGTCCGTTCGCCACTTTGATATCGCTGAATCCGCCGGGATGGATAGCTGCGGTATAAATAGTACCGTTGACATTATCGGTTGGGGTTTCATAGGCGATAATACCGGAATTGTCACCATAAGTGATTTCCGGCTTGTCTTTTTCCATTACGATACCGGTGGCTACGGTCAGTTCATCGGCATCCACTTCGAAAATATTGGTCACCTTGTTGAAAAGGGTATAGGCATCCAGAGAGATGATACGCGTTTCCGTTACTGTTTTGCCACCGGCTTTATAAGGATCGTAAGTGAGTTTGAAGGTAATGCGAAGCGGGCCGTTATCGAGGATTTCCGTCGTAACAAAATTATCTCCTAAACATAATGTATCGTTATCAACGGGAGCAGTCATTCCCAGGCCGAGGGTTCTTCCTACCTTGTAAAAATCCAATCCCTCGCCATGATCTTCATGATAAGAAGCCACACCTGCCAGGTCGTCTTTATACCACTTGTCGATAATCAGCGATTCGGTTTTCTTGGCCCAGAAGTCCATCCCGTTACTGATCTCACCGGTTGCTTTCAAAGCCGGGCCATAGACCCGGAAGGCACTCCGGTTATTTTCCCAGGTGAAATCGTCTTTCCGTTCAGGTACCAGACGCCCGTACACAAGAGGTGTAAATGCTTCGGGTTCACCTGTTACAATCTGAAAAGAGGCTGTTTGTCCGGCTTGCAGGGAGACCGGGAAGATGAATGTCTCTCTGTTTCCCGTTCCATTGGTTACAAGTTGATAGGGAAGTTGCTGTCCGTTGCCATCGGTTATGATGATCGTCTCACCTGTGGAAAGCGATAATTTTTGTTGTACCGTCTCCCAGGCTATCTCTACCATCTCATTTTCTCTATCTATTGATCCCGGGTTATTCACTTCCACTGTCAACACTTGCTTTGAAGGGCTACACGCAATAAAGATTGCTGTTGCCAGAAGTAACGTGAGAAATCTTATTTGCATACCTGTTTTAATTAATTGTGCTAATATGAATAATATGCCAATATTAAAGTTAATAGTAAAAAGTGAAAAATTGGGGATATCGGATTTGGGATTTGGGAACTTCCAGACTTTTCACTCTCTCCAGTCTCCCGGTCTCTCCAGTCTTTTCACCTTTCCACCTTTTTACCTTTCCACTTTTTTCACCTAAACTATGGTTGCTTCCCGATATACGCCAGAATACCTCCGTCCACATACAGGATATGTCCGTTAACGAAGTTTGAAGCGTCTGAAGCAAGGAAGACAGCAGGTCCTGCCAGGTCTTCAGGGGTTCCCCACCGGGCTGCCGGTGTCTTGGCAATAATAAATGAATCGAACGGATGGCGTGATCCGTCGGGTTGTCTTTCCCTTAGCGGAGCGGTCTGCGGTGTAGCGATGTATCCCGGACCGATACCGTTGCACTGGATATTATGTTCCCCGTACTCGGAACAGATATTTTTCGTCAACATCTTTAATCCGCCTTTAGCTGCTGCGTAGGCAGAAACAGTTTCACGTCCCAGTTCACTCATCATGGAGCAGACATTGATAATCTTTCCATGCCCTTTTCTGATCATGTGAGGAATTACGGCCTTAGAAACAATAAACGGTCCGTTCAGGTCGATATCGATTACCTGGCGGAATTCGGCGGCGCTCATCTCGTGCATCGGTATGCGCTTGATGATACCGGCATTGTTCACCAGGATATCTATCACACCTATTTCTTGCGTTACCCGGGCAATGAATTCATTTACCGCCCTCTCGTCTGTAACATCACATACATAACCATGTGCTTCTATCCCCTTTTCCCGGTAAGCCGCAAGGCCTTTGTCCACCAATTCCTGGTTGATATCGTTGAATACGATTTTGGCGCCGGCATCTGCAAAAGCGGATGCCATGGCAAACCCTATACCGTAGGACGCTCCTGTGACAAGAGCAATTTTCCCTTCTAATGAAAAATTAACCATATTATTTTTTCTTATTTATAGTACGGAAGTTCTTTTACTTCACATCTGTATCCCTGTAATTCAGGGTTGTTGTTTTACCGTAAGTCAACTATTTTTGAAAAGTCCTGATCCCCGTAATCGAGATTCTCGCCTGCCATACCCCAGATGAAAGTATAGTTGGTGGTGGCTGCACCGGAATGGATCGACCATTCGGGAGAGAGCACCGCCTGGTCATTATGCATCCAGATATGACGTGTCTCGTCGGGTTCACCCATAAAATGGCACACTGCCTGGTCTTCGGGCACTTCAAAATAGAAGTAGACCTCCATCCGGCGGGAGTGGATATGTGCCGGCATGGTATTCCATACGCTTCCCGGAGCCAGTTCGGTCATTCCCATCTGTAACTGGCAGGTGGGAAGTACCTGGTTGACGATCATTTTGTTGATGTTTCTGTGATTTGAGGACTCTAAAGACCCCATCTCAGCTACCACGGCATCGGCTTTGGTTACTTTTTTATCGGGATAGTTACGATGGGCTGTCGCCGAGTTAAAGTAGAATTTCGCCGGTTTGGCCGCGTCGTCGCTCTCAAAATAGACTTCACGTTCTCCTGAACCGAGGTAAAGCGCCTCTTTGTAGTCAAGCTCAAACACGGTCCCACCTACTTTTACTTTTCCTTTACCACCCACATTAAATATACCCAGCTCGCGACGGCATAGAAACATTGGTTGCTTCAACGGATCTATTGCTTCCAGGTGTAACGGTTCGTTTACCGGCATCGCTCCCCCCACGATCATACGGTCGTACATCGAATAAACCATATTCACTTCATCCGGAGCAAATATTTTTTCTATGAGAAAATCTCTTCGCAAACGCTGCGTGTCATAAGATTTCGCATCTTCCGGATGCGCTGCATAACGTAATTGATAATTTGTCTTCATATATTTATTTTTCTGATTATTTCCCATTTAATTTCTGCAACTCTCTATGCTATGGAGACTGTGTACCCGCACAAAATTACGATATGTTTTGACGTATTCAAAATAAAATATTAATTTTTTAGAATTTATTGTATTTCTGTTTTAGAGATATATAGCATAGCAAGTCCATGCGTAAAATATTGTAATTATTTATTTTCTTATATTTTAAAGATTAAATTCAGCAACAATCTTCTTGTAGAATTCTCCCATCACCACCTCCGGGGTAATCTCTTGGGCTTCTCCGGGAGATAGTATTTTCATCCAGTTTACCCGTTGAGCGGTATCACTTCCTACTCCTGAATTATTATATTCGGCATATCTGGCTGTTTTTTCGTTTTCCGGATTACGCCAATTATCCCAGCCGTGCGGATGAATTTCTTTGGGTAGTTCACAGTGTATAAAGAGCGTCATGGCGTATGGTCTCCAGGGGCGGCCCAGGTAGACAGAAGTCACATGGTCGTCGGCTGTGATGTGGCAGTTGTTGAGAATATACCCGAACTCCACATCCTTGGGTGTACTTGCCGCGGTAATATATGAGTTTTTCAAAATAGGTACCCTCTTTCACAAAGATAGTGGTTGCATAATCAGGGTCGAATGCTCTTACGGCATCAATCGCTGCCTGTATGGTGGTAAAATCATCTTTTCCGCTTTTGTCTACCACTAACTTTTTCACCTTTTTCTCAAAAAAATCCCGGCCCATCAGATGATCCACGAGGCTGTTGAGATAAACTTCGAGATAAGTGTATCCGTTGCTATCCAGTTCTTCCGCTTTTTTTCCCGGATAATTCTCTTCCAGCCAACCGTCGGGAATACCGTCGGAATCCGAATCAACATAATTATTATAGGTTTTATATTCAGGCCAGCCTCCTACATCATTCTGGCTGTCAATCAATCCATTGGAGCTTCCTCCGGACCCTTCGAAAGAGTAGGACCGGTTCTTTACATTATCCACATATCGAAGATCATGTATATCCCTTACCAGAGCGTATCCCCCATATTTCAACACTTTCTCGTATGCCTCTTCCGCGTTGTCCGTGGTGACGGGTAAGAATGAAAATTCCTCATCGGCAATAATATCTTCCAAGGTAACGCCCGGAGCAAATTTAGTAAACGAGCTACCCATTTCGATCCCCAGCCTGTTATCCCGGGTTACTTCCGGATTTTCGTCCAGATAATTTCCTGTGATATAGAAGTGCCCATAAGTTCCTTTCGGTTGTTTGTTTTCTCCATTATCCGCATCGGGATTTATAAGCCGTTTCTTTGAGCCGCTACTTGAAGCTGGGCCATATTTGTAATAATTGTTGATGATATTATAACTACCACCTTCAGCTGCATAAATGTTGTTTGATCCCCAGTTATAGATCACATTATTTCTGAAATCCACCCTTTCCTCTCCGGGCTGGTTGGAATAGCGGCTGCCGCAGAAACGCGGATTGCGACTGTCGTTGTGTGCCAGGAGATTGTGGTGGAAAGAAGCATTCTGTCCTCCCCATATACCACCGTAGCCATGTTTCCCTTTTCCGTGAACGGACTTTCTCAGACTTTCGGTGATGAAACACCACTGCATGGTGAAATTTGTATTATCGTAAAAAGAAGACAGCTCGTCTATAGCCCAGCTCATACTGCAGTGGTCGATGATAATATTCTTATTTCGATACCCTGAAAGGGCATCTACAGCCCGTTTCGTTTCATCACCCAGGCGAAAGCGGAGAAAGCGTATGATCACATTATCGGCGCTGATCACGGTTTCATAGTCGCTGATACAGATACCGTCGCCGGGAGCGGACTGGCCGGCAATGGTGAGATCGCCGTTATTGATCTTCAAAGGGCTTTTCAGGCGGATATGTCCCGATATCTTGAAGAGAATGGTCCGAGGGCCTTTCTGTTTCACTGCCCACCGCAATGTGCCGGGTTGTTCCGAATCTTCCAGGGAAGTGACATACAGTACCTTACCTCCTCTTCCTCCGGTAGTATATTTGCCGGCCCCTTCCGCACCGGGGAAGGCAGGGATTTGTGCTGCTACCCCGGCTGGAATGAGCAGAAGCATCACGGTTAGTTTGATGACGGATGATTGTAAACTCATTGTTGGATAGTTTGGTCGTTTTTATCTCTCCAGCAGTATGCTGGTCATTATAAACGGGCCTACCGCTTTGGGATCGTCGTCTCTTACCGGCTCTGAAATATAGTATTCGAAACTGCCGTCTCGGTATATCTTTTCTCCCCCTAACCCGGCTACGGAGCATACGTTTGTGACAGAAATGGTACCGTCGCTGTTCTCACGGATAAATTGCTTCAGGAACTGATTGTAGGCTGTCGCTCCCTTTTCGGCAAATTCTACCGGTAAATAGCCTTTCTGAGCGCCTTTCACCCATGTATAGATAAACATGATCGAACCTGAAGACTCCAGATAATTTCCCTCCCTGTCGGGCAGGTTTGTCACCTGGTACCACATACCGGTTTCGGAATCACGATATTGATCAATCGTAGTAGATATGTTATTCAATAAATCAATGATATGGCTCCTTTTCGGATGATCTTCCGGAATAAAATCGAGCACGTCTACCAGCGCCATCATGTACCACCCAATGCTTCTTGACCAAAAGTTGGGCGATTTCCCCGTCACGGGATCGGCCCAGCGCTGTTCGCGGCTCTCATCCCAGCCATGATACAATAGACCGGTCTCTTCATCAATCAGATCCTCCCACGCGGTGGTGAGTTGCAATACTACCTCATCGAACAGAGCCGGTTCATCGAAAGTCTTCCCATACTCGGCAAGAAAGGGACCAGCCATATACAATCCGTCCAACCATACCTGATGCGGATAGATCTGTTTATGCCAGTAGCCTCCGTTAGAAATGCGCGGATGTGTTTCCATCTGGCTTCTGAGTAATTGTAATGCTTTCAGGTATTTGGGATTCCCTGTTTTTTTAAATATAGGGAATAGCATTTTACCCGGATTGATATGATCAATATTGTACCGCTCTAATTGGTACGTTTTGATGGTTCCATCCTCATTGACCATAGTATCGGCATAATTCTCCGCATAATTGAAGTATTTCTCGTCGCCGGTTTTTTCCGATACTTCGATAATAGCCTGTAGCTCCAGGCCGTGTGTATAATTCCATTTGATCTTATCCGAAAAGTCCACCATCCAGCTTTCCGGATATCTTTTCATTTCCGAATCGGCCATTCTCATGTAATAGGGATCGAGAGGCGTTTCTTTCCCGCTGCTGCAATTCAGGAAAATGGCGATAAGCACTAAAAGCAGTACTGATATTTTCTTACTACTCATACGCTATTTGATTAAATCGATAAAATTAATGATTTCTTGCTTGCCAACTTACAGAATGAATAATATAATGTCTGATTATCTTAAGAAAATTTCATCTTTGTCCACTTCAGGAGCCATCTCAACCAGATTTTCCGGTAAACCCGGGAGATAGACCCCGAAATTCCGGCTTCCGGTTATACTGGCCGCCTTTTCCGGTTCATTGATCTCAAACGAGAGATTGTCACTCCGGAAATTCTTCACATTGTTCAGCTTATATGCAGGTCCCTCTTCCGGGATCACCGTTACATCCCTGAAAAAGATCTCTTTTGATTCCGAAAGTTCGGCACCATAGCGTGCAGTGATAAATGCATTTTCAAGGTTGATGTTTTCGATGTTCATTTCGGGCAGGCCGTTAAAGAGCATTGCTCTGCGGGCATTCCTCGATACAAGATTCTTTACGTAGATATTTCTGAAAACAGGAGTTTCTTCGGTGACCGGGAACGCCTCTCCATCGGAAGGAGTTGTATCTCCGTCGGCTAACGATTCCGATGCCGATTTGCCACCGTAGTACAGGTCGAACAAGAACGATTCAGTCACTATATTATACATATAAATGTTTGAAATATGGATATTCTCTACTATCCCACCGCGTCCGCGCGTACTTTTGAACCTGAGACCCACATCCGTCCCGAGGAAATGGCAGTTTGTCACGGAGATATTTTTTACGCCTCCCGACATTTCACTGCCTACGATAAACCCTCCATGCCCGTGGAATACTTTACAATTATCCACGATCAGATTCTCCGTGGGGCGGGCCCGGCGACGGCCATCCTCATCCTTACCCGATTTAATGCAGATAGCGTCATCACCCACATCGAATATGCTGTTCACTACAATCGAGTTGACACATGACTCCAGATCGAGTCCATCGCCATTTTGCGAATAGCTGGGGTTTTTCACATATATACCATCAATAATCACATTCTCGCACATCAGCGGATGAATGTTCCAGGCCGGAGAATTCTCAAACAGCACACCCTGCAGATACACATTCTTACATTCAATAAAACTGACCATCACCGGACGAAGGAAATCCTTTACTTCGAGCCACTCCTCCTCAGTCATATTGTGGCGCGGTACATTCATATCGCTCATCAGGTGCCCTTTCAGGGATCCTTCGGTCGGAAACCAGTAATCCCCGTTATGTACAACGCCGCCTGAGGCAACTACCTCATTCCATTTCCGTTCGGTTACCTTGTCCTTTTTCAGCGGACGCCATGCTTCACCATAACCGTTGATGGAACCTTCACCTGTGATAGCGATATTCTCTAAATTTCTCCCTGCAATGGGAGACTGGCAACGGCGCGTATCTAATCCTTCGAATATGGTTTCCACCAGGGGATAAAGTTCAAAATCAGGTGAAAAAAGGATCAAAGCACCTTTTTCCAAATGCATGTTGATATTGGAGCGGAAGACAATGGGGCCGGTAAACCAGACTCCTTTGGGAACGATCAGTGTGCCGCCGCCGTGCTGTGAAAGCGCTTCCATGGCTTTTTCAAAGGCTTCGGTATTCAACGCTATTCCGTTGGGATTGCCTCCGAAATCGGCTACATTTACCTGATTCCCGGGAAAGACCGGAGGATGTATATAGGGCATCCCGAAGGGAAGATCGTCATAAAGGTATGCGTATTTGTAGGATGATCTCTCTGCCGGTTTATGGGCACACGAGTTTGCTACAAGCAAGAGCAACGCTAATTGCAATATTCTTTTCATCAAGTTAATATTATTCAAGTCATTCATTCTATTATATGTATGCAGCTAAATCATTCATCTGACAATGTTTCGCGACCCATTAAAAAGCCTCCGATTTAGCTGCATACTACATATAATTCACATCAATCGGTTTTTATTAATTTAACCAGCGGGGATCACCCATCCCTTTTGCATTCACATCTATGGTGTTTACTTTGAAATTGCCTTCACCGGGATTTTCAAATTCCGGATCCAATTGTAATCCGGATTCATCGAAAAATCTGGAAGAACTGCTTCCGCCGGGTAAAAATCCGGGCGCCTGGAAATAGTTGTTATTGCTGAACGCAGGGACAGCGGTTGCAGTCTGATTAGAGAATATTCCTTCAGTTGAAGCGACAATATTATTGGTAAACGTTGTCTGATGACCTGTATAACGGATATAAAGCAATCTGCGGCTTGAGCCGTTGCACACATTATAAATCGTATTACGGTCGATAATAATTTTAGACTCTACTCCCGGAAAATTCTCAGAAGCGTTGTCGTAACGAACCATATCGCGTGCAAGCGCACTGTTATAGATAGTGCTGTTGGAGATTGTGAGAACCTTTATCGCTCCGGTTCTACTGTCGAACAGGTCTCCCCCGTTACATTCCACATGATGGATCAACGTATTGTTGATGGTGATGGATTCTACTAACGCTGCTACATTCAAGTAATAAACCCCTTTTACATGATTGCGTATTTCGCAATTTTCAATAGTTATGTCGCCATAAAATGCTCCTGCTGTTTCGAATACAATAGCCTGGTTACCATCAGTTAATCCTGCTCCATCCAATACAATACTTTGCAACAGGACTGCAGAATTGTCTACCATGGAAATATAACCTTTCAATATGGGTTTATCATAGGGATAAACAGCTTTGATCTCAACATTTTTGCTTATTGTAATTTTGCTCATATCTCCATAAGTTCCGGGGAAGAGGGCGAAAGCATCGCCGTCTTTGGCTGCGGCAAGTATGGTAATAAGATCGTCCTCAGGGTATACCGGTGTTGCGTTTCCTATGTCTACCAACGTTGTAAAGGAGACGGTAGCACGCACTTTTTCTCCATTCATTATTTTTGCCGTATAATTGGTTTCTCCGGTTAACCCTTCAATAATAGCAATTCCTTCTGCCACTTCGGCAGGAGTAACTGTATGGGTAATGTTACCGGGGGTGAGGAGAATTTCGGTAACCTGTTGTCCGGCCGGCCAACGGAATATTACACTTGTAGAAGCAATGTCGCCATCCTGAAAAGGGAGAAGGAGATGTTCGGCCGCTGTCCTGAAAAATACCCCTGTCCATTTCGAGTCGGCGGTCTTGCTACTCACCGCCTTAACCCTTGCCGAATAGCGGGTTTCACCGTCTAAATTCTCTATTATATTTTCAGTAGTAGTAACACCTTCCATTGTAAGTACCGGTGAGCCTGTGAATGTGAGGCTATCGTTTGCAAAAAGTTCAATTGTATAACTCTCTGTCGAGGTATTGTTGACCCATTTAAGTCGTACATTGGTTCTGTTCAGGATGGTTGCTTCGAGTTTGGTCGGTGAGAAAACCCTGTCGTAATCGATCTTCGTAATTTCCGTCAGGTCATCGGAGCAACTTGTCGGGATGGCTATTGTAAGTATAAACAGGACAATAGCCGATGTATATTTTAAAATCTTCATATCATTTCCTGTTATTAGTTAGACAACATTCCGTTACTTATGTCAATAAAAGTCTTCCAGATAGGCCAGAACTGGTTTTGATCCGGATCTTTCTGGTAAAGGGCGTCGATTAATTCGTCAGGGAGTTTGTCGGGAGCAATCCAAACGGTGCTGCTCTCGTATTCCAGGCTTGCCCCTATCTCATCGGTATCACCGTGATTCAATCCGTAGATCATCAATGTCTCGCCATCCGGTGCTGTTTGATAGTAGAGCTTTTCCGGTAGATCGGCGTATGGGCCTTCGCGGTTTGCCAGTTGCCGCATCTTATCTTTTGCTTCATCTAATTTTACTTTCAGTAAGTTCCAACGGATCAGGTCGGCTTTGCGGAGAGACTCGCCGGCAAATTCAAATGCCCTTTGTTCCACTATGGCATTGAAGAATGCCTCTTTGCCGGCCGTTGCCCGGGTCATATAAGCGGTGACTTTTGCAGGAGGCAGGGCACGGTCGAGGATTGGCTTCAGATAAGGCGCTGCTGCTGCAGGTCCTTCGAGTTCGTTGATTGCTTCTGCCGCCATCAGGTAGACATCGGCTAAGCGCATATACTGCCAGTTGATACCATCGTCGTTAGTAGATATGACGCGTCGTGACATCCATTCGTAACGCAATTTGCCGAAGCACCAGGATTTGAGTGTGCTCAACTGCTGTACAGCCGGATTATTATTCCAGTTATAAGGGATGCATGTGATATCGCGACGAATGTCGTCTACATCGTAATCGTAAAACAGGGTGGGAATCGGGCCGTTTACACCCCCTTGTGCCTGTCCTGTATATTGGTTTACGACCCTGTGTCTGATGCCGAATGTATAAAGCACGCGTCCACGGCCTGCGGAGAAAGGAATTTCCCATAGGGATTCATTTCCTGCCTGTACATTATCCTGACAGAGTAACCGGAAATTCTGCTCGAATTCGTCCAATCTGTTTGTCCCGCTGTTGATCACTTCCAGTGTCTTCTCCTTTACCAATTTATACATGTTATCGACACTCAGTTCCGGGTCAGTGCTTCTGCGGACGCCATCAGAGCGTTGGCTGTATCCAGAAGCGTAAAGCGCGATACGCGCCATCAATCCTTTTACAAATGCTTTGTTCACTCGTTCGGTAGAGCTTGTAATATTTGACCCGTTAGGCCATGCTACCAGTTCTTCGGCTTCCGCCAGATCGGCAAGCAGCTGTTTATAAATAATATCCCTGTCTGTTCTTGGCAGATAGACTGTTTCGGTAGAGATAGGTTCCAGACGTAACGGTACATCGCCCCATCCCTTTATCAGATCCAGATAGATAACCGCTCTTAAGGTAAGTGCTTCACCGAGGAGTTGAGCCATATCGGGATCATTTTCTACATTACCGAAATCGCGAAGCCCTTCAATAGCCAGATTAGCCCGCTCTATACCTTCATAGAATTTTGCCCAGGCATTGTTTTCCGTATTCATCTGGGTATTAGTTGGCCTTGCTGCATAGCCGGTCAGTTCATACTTGCCGTCATCAGCAAGTTGCCCGGAGATATTGTTTATCCATTCTATATCGGAGTTAATCCCATAGAATGGAATATACCTACCCCGGTAAGAGTTTGTTTCGGCAAACGATTGATGAATGCCCATCACTAATCCTTCGGCAAGGGCATAAGTAGAGGTTACTACCTGGCTTTCCGCAGCTGATTTTGCAGGCGCGTCCAGGTCGCAGGATGTAAATAACAACCCTGCAGATGCCAGTACCACGTTGAGTATATAAATTATTTTTTTCATATTGATTTATAATTAAAAACTTACATTCACTCCGAATACAAATTGACGGCTCTTGGGGTATGCTGAATAATCTACACCGGGAGTGAGGTTAGTTCTCCGCATGGTAGAGTTTTCGGGATCATACCCTGAATAGTTGGTCCATAAGAAAAGGTTATAACCTGTTACGTAAAAACGGAGATTTTCCATTTTGACTTTATGCAACCATGTTTTAGGCAGCGAATAACCCAGGGTAAGCATATTCAAACGCAGGAAACTTCCGTCTTCCACTGCCCAGTCGCTTAAGATCATTCGTGCCGTATAGGGCGACCACATGGTGGTATTGGCATTCATTTCTGCCAGCTCCTGCGGATCATTGCTGATTGTTCCGTCGGGACGGAGATTTGTCCACCGTGAACCTTCCTTCATAATATCGATCATATTCCGGAACTGATATTTACTTGTCTGGGTAAATTCAATTTTATTGGCATTGTACACATCGTTGCCGTAACTCCAGTTAAAGTTGGCCGACAGGTCGAAATTATAGAATGATGTATTAATTGTAAAACCTCCGGTGTGGAGAGGGTTGGCATCGCCGATCACCTCGGTATCGGTAACACTGATCACTTCGTCGTCGTTGAGATTCTTTAATTTCATCGCTCCCGGTCGGATAGTGCCTACCACGGGACCTGAATCGGCAACGCCTTCTTTGAGGATCCATTTATTGGTTGCACTGTCATACCGTTCAAAGTCATCCACCTCGTATCGTCCGTCTGAACGATAGCCGATTATCTGGCCGACAGCTCCTCCTTTGGCAATCCAGTAGTCATACCCTATCTCAGTCGAGGCCCAGGCGGTTGCCCATCCAAAATCATTCATATCACCTAAACTGATGATCTTCGTTTTGTTGAATCCTATATTTCCGCTAAAGCTGAGTGTAAAGTTTTTCTTGTTTACGGCATACCAGTTCAAAGTGACTTCAACACCGCTGTTCTGGTTCTCTCCCATATTCCGGTATTGGTTGTCGTAACCGGTTCCCTGAACCGGAAATAAGATTAGCAGGTCTTTAGTGGAATTACGATATGTTTCTATCGTACTGCTTAATTTTCCTCCCAGGATCGTAAAATCCAGACCCATATTCCGGGTAACGGTAGTTTCCCATTTCAGATTTGGATTTGCCATGGTCTTGGAGGGTGCCCAATAGCTTGAAAATCCATTGATCCAGGCGGTGGCGTTTGGTTCGAACATCTGCCTTAATTGACCGGTTGGGATATTGTTATTACCCGCTGTTCCATAGCTGAAACGCAGTTTCAGGTCGTCTAGCCACGATTGGCTGTTTTCCATAAACGGTTCGGACGATATACGCCATGCCGCGGCAGCCGACGGGAAATATCCCCAGCGGTTTGCCTTGCTGAAACGTGATGATGCGTCGGCACGGAATGTACCGCTTAACAGGTATTTACCCTGATAATCGTAATTTGCACGGCCGAAAAATGAGAGCAACTTATCATCTTCGTTATAAAAATTATCTACTTCAAAGGGAGTCCCTTCCGCGGAGAGTTTCCATGCATCCCGGGCACTGAATGATTCGGGAAAGCCATGTACAACATCGGTCAGTGTTTTCTGCTCCGTTACCATATATTCATGACCAGCCAAAAGAGTTATATTGTGGTTTTCCGGTAAAATATTTTTGAAATCCCAATTAATTGTATTGGTATTTCTTATTGATCTCCTATGGCGATTTTGCAACTGGATAGCCGGTTTTCCCTGATTCTCCGGTAGCGGTACATTTTTAATATAATAGGTGGTTAATCCCCAAAAGCGCTGGTCGCTCTGCCTGTTGTCATCCATCCCGACTTCCGATTTTAACGTGAGATTGCGAAGAGGCTTGTAAGTCGCGCTACCTCCTAAATTCAGGATTTGCCTTGTACGCTCACGGTCGTTATCATCGATAGATTCCAAGGGATGGTATAGATTCCCCAATTCATCGTCGTCACTCCCCACCGATGCATCCAGGTTTTTAAGAGGTATGGGGGTGTATATGACTGAATATTTTAATCTTCTATCCGAGTCATAGGGACTTTGCGTGTCAATAGCCCCGCCTCCGTATATTTCAGTATTGGAATATCGGGCGCTGAAATCAAGTGATACTTTATTACTTACTTTATTATTCAGTTTTAGACTTAGATTATCACGATTAAAATTAGATTTATGCATGATGGCTTTATCATCGATATGGGAGTAGTTGAACGAATAGCGCATCTTTTCGCTACCTCCTGTAATGCTTATACTATGGTTAAAAGTCTTTCCGGTTCTCCCAAAGGTAAGATCCTGCCAGTCGTTTGCAGGGATGTTCCTATACAAATCAATATCCTGGAAATTGCCAAAAAAGTCGATATACTTATTCAACTCGTTTGAACTCTGTAACGATGCCAATTCATACTGCCAGAGTGCATAATCATAAGGTGAAAGTACATCAAGGGTTTTCGAAATATTTTTTATACTATAATAAGCATTGTAGCTTACGCTTACTTTTCCTGCTTTTCCCGATTTGGTGGTCACGATCACAACGCCGTTTGCACCGCGTGAACCATAAATTGCTGTGGAAGAAGCATCTTTCAAGACATCGATAGATTCAATATCCGAACTGGGGATATCTGAAATGGATTCTACCGGAAATCCGTCCACAATAAAAAGCGGCTCGTTGCTCTGCGTGATAGAACCACCTCCACGTACGCGTATCTTCATTTCCGCATCAGGTGAACCTTCTGTGGTGGTGATCTGCACCCCGGCCATTTTTCCGGTCAATGCTTCTGTAACGCTCGCAACCGGAACTGCGGAGATGGTTTCCGCACTTACAGATGATACTGACCCGGTGAGGTCTCGTTTTCTGACCGTCCCGTAACCGATCACTACGACTTCATCCAAATTAGCTATATCTTCTTCTATGGTAATATTGACTACACTCCCGGTAATGGGAACTTCGGTGTCTTTCATTCCGATATAGGTAACTTGTAATGTGGTTGCAGAAGACGGTACTGATAGCGAATAATTCCCGTTGATATCGGTTGCCGTTCCTGTACTCGTTCCTTTAGCCATCACACTCGCTCCAATGATTGGCTCGCCGTAAGTGTCCTGTACCACTCCTCTGATCGTTCTCTCCTGAGCCGAAATAGCCAAAGAACAAAACAGAAGAAGCAGTAATCCGATGGATACTTTTAATTTCATTCTTGATTCATTCATACTTGTCATGTTTATTTAAGTTAAGTAAATTTTACTACAGAGAGTTCTGGTATTTATTTCATCTCTCCTCTTTCATCGTCTAAAAGTTTGTTAACATTCGGGTTTACACAGTAACAGTTATATTCACATCACAATATTACTCTCTTTTTTTTCTGACAGAGGTGATAAATTGGTTTTTAAGGGGTGACAAATTGTTATAAGGTGAAAAACAGATCCAACAAACCGTAAATAATCGTATATTTGTAAATAGAGGATGCGCCTTGGCACTCCTTAGCAAGCTTAGAATTTTTCTCGGATTTCACTATATTTGTGATGGATAAATAGTCCGGCAATTTATCGTTTTAACCCATAGTAACATGGTGTTATTTCAGTTTCATACAGATTGAAAATAACTTGTTATTGTTAATCCATATGACCTTAGTGCCAAAAATGAAAATTATCGAATGAAAAGAGAGTTGAAGATATTATTTCTTTCTTTATGGATGCTCCTTCCCGGCGCAAAGCATATTATGATGTCCCAGCCCGAAGCCTATTTTGTACATTACGGTTCGGAGAATGGCCTGCCGCAGCATACTATCACAGATATTCTGCAGGACAGTAAGGGATTTATGTGGTTCAGCACATGGGACGGATTGAGTAAGTTCGACGGGTATACTTTCACTACTTATCGCCTGCCGACGGGCAATGTCGTTGAGTCGCAGAGTAGCAGGATCGATCATCTTTATGAGGATAAATACAATAATATCTGGATCCTTTCTTATGACAATCAGGTATACCGATTCGATGTGCAGACCCGGAAGTTCCTGGATATTAAATCGATTGAAGAATACAGGAAGCGTACATTCACTGCCTCCCGGATCATTCCCATGAAAAGCGGCAGGGTGTGGCTTCTATCCGAAAAGGATGGCTGCATCTCCATTGTCGATTCTCTTTTCAATGCAGAGGTATACGATAGCGAAAATCAGAATCTGACCGACAATTGGGTTCATACGGTTTTCGAAGATAAGGAAGGGGATTCATGGATCCTGACCAACAGCGGATTGACATTGATACCATCTGACGAAGATGTGGCTGTTTCTTATTTTCATCCGGCATCCAATATCGGCAGTCGTCAAGCGAGACCGTTTTTCAGTGTGATGGAGTTCAACGGTGAGTTATGGTTCGGGTCGAACAAGGGAATTATCTGGAGATATGACCGGAAAAGAGAGCACTTTTATCAGCTTTCTACCGGATTGACCTCCGATATTATTTCCATTCAGGAGATTTCTTCCGAGAAAATAGTCATCGTTTCCAGCCTTAGCGGTTTTGTCATATATAATACCCACGACGGTAGTATGGAGGCGTATAATGAGTTGACTCTGCCCGCGATGCCATCAGGAAGGATTTTTACCTGTTATATCGATCAGTCTAAGAATATCTGGATCGATACGGACAGCCTGGGCGTTTCCAAATTTAATCCCTATACCCGTAGATATACTCATTTTACACCTTATATAGAAAGTACGGAAAGAAATGTATTTCCTCCCAATTTTTTTATTTTCGAAGATAAGGAAGAGCGCCTTTGGGTACATCCGAGAGGAGGAGGTTTTTCTATATACGACAGAATGGAGGATAAGCTTATTCCTTTTTATAATGAGCCCTTCTCTCCAAAATGGATGTTTTCCAATATGATGCATTCTGCCTATTCCGACAAGCAGGGTAACTTGTGGATGTGTACCCGGTCGCACGGATTGGAAAAGGTGATCTTTTATGATGATTCCCAGTTCAAATCAATATTACTCAATAATAATGTGAATTCGACGGTCAGTAACGATGTGCGTCCTATTTTCGAGGATTCTTACAATAATATCTGGGCGGCGACAAAAGATGGTAAAATCCACATATATGACGTCGAATTGAATGAGATGGGTATCCTGAATAACCGGGGAGAAATCGGCAAAGGTTTGCCTTTAAACGGGATCGCTTACTGCATCACCGAAGACTCGGAGCAGAACATCTGGATTGGTACCAAAGGGGAAGGAGCATACAAGCTGGTTAGAAAAGATTATCGTAATGCTTTTGAGATATTCCACTTCAAGAATGATCCTTCCGATAGTTATTCTTTGAGTAACAACAGCGTATATTCTATTTTTGAAGACAATAGGGGGAATATCTGGATCGGCACTTTTGGAGGAGGTATTAACCTGATCCCTTACGGAAGTAATGGTCTAAAAGTAATCAACCATCGGAATGAACTCTCTGGTTATCCGTCCGATCTGGGCGATCAGGTGCGCATTATCCACAGTGACCGACATGGAAATATTTGTGTGGGAACGACCCTCGGATTCATCATGTTTGATACAGTTTTTGAGAAGCCAGACGAAATAGACTTCAGGATATATGTAAGGAATAATCAGCATTCCGGTTCTATTGGAGCCAATGATGTGATAGATATATGTACGACAGAGTCGGGTGAGACCTTTATCGGTACTTTCGGAGGAGGCATCAGTAAAATTAATGAGACCGATAACAAGGGTTTTCCGCTTTCTTTTGAAACATACGGATCAGCACATGGATTACCATCCAATATTATCCTTTCCCTACAGGAAGATAATAATGGCAATATCTGGATCGGGAGTGAAGGAGGACTGACAAAATTCAATCGTAAGGAACAAACATTTGAAAACTTCAGTGAGATCAAACGATTGATGAAACGGAACAATTTCTCTGAAAATTCGAGGTATCGTTTATGTGACGGTAGAATGCTTTTCGGCTATTCACACGGGATGGTTATTTTTAATCCCGAGAATGTGAGAAATAACACCTTTAGTCCCTATCTTGCACTTGTGCAATTCAAACTGTTCAACCGGAACTTACCCATATCCCCTGAAGGGCCGCTCAAAAAAGATATCAATATACAGGATAGGATAGTGCTAAAATATAATCAGAATTTTATCGGGATAGAATTTGCCGCCCTTGATTATATCGATCCGGAAAATATACTCTATATGTATAAGATGGAAGGATTCGACAAGGAGTGGATCTATGCCGGCAATCAACGGACAGCTAACTATACCAATCTTTCGAGAGGAAAATACTTATTCCGTGTTAAATCGACCAATAGTGACGGGGTATGGGCCAGCAACGAACGGGTTCTTACGATAGAGGTTTTGCCTCCATTCTGGGCTACCGGGTGGGCCTATCTTATCTATTTTTTAGTGGCCATCCTGGTTTTGTATATCACATTTAGAATACTCTATACATTTTACAAGATGCGGAATAAGATCGTGTTGGAGAAACAGGAGTCGGAGATTAAAACACGCTTTTTTACCAATATTTCGCATGAAATTCGTACCCCATTGACAATGATCGTTTCTCCTATTGAAAATCTGTTACAAAGTAAAACCACGCCGCAGCCGGTAAAAGATCAGCTTGCTCTTGTGTCGAAAAATACGAATAGATTGCTGAAGATGGTGAACCAGATCCTCGACTTTCAAAAAATGGCACAATCTCCGCTTACGGTAAGTAGAGTCGAAATAGCTTCTTTTGTGGAAAATATATATAATAATTATATTGGAAATTCAGAGATAAATAATATCGATTATAATTTTGAAAACAGGGTCGGTATTCAGACGGTATGGATTGATACCGAGGCGGTTGAAAAAATTATTGTCAATCTGCTTTCCAATGCTTTCAAATACACTCCCTCCGGAAGATCCATCCATGTGTCCGTGTATAATCAAAACGAGGAAGTAGCCCTACGGGTAAAAGATACCGGAGTGGGTATTTCAAAAGATAAACAGGAGCGTCTGTTCAGAAGGTTTGAATCGTTTAATGAACATAAGAGCAACCCGAGTACCGGAATCGGATTATCTATCGTGAAAGAAATGGCCGATAAGCACCGTGCCAGGGTAATAGTGGAGAGTGACGAGCAGAAAGGAAGCGCTTTTACCATTTTGTTTAAGACAGGGATCTCCCATTTTGGAACCGATGTGATCATTGATGAAAGTTCAGTGCCCGCCTTATCGGAGGAAACAAAAGGAACGGAGGTCGTAGCAGAAGAGTCCGCTCATGCCTGTATATACGAAGAGATCAACGATAATCCTTCTGTATTGATTGTGGAAGATGACGAGGATCTAAGGCAATTTATCCGGTCGGTCCTTGAAAATGAATATGAGGTACATGAAGCCTCGGATGGAAAAGAGGGTTTTGAAAAAGCATTGGAACTGATCCCCGACTTCATTGTGAGCGATATTATGATGCCGGAAATCGATGGAATAGAGTTTCTCGAAAATATCCGGAAAAATATCCTGACGAGCCATATCCTCTTTTTACTGCTTACGGCAAAAACAACTTTGGACAGCAAGTTAGAAGGATTTGAACATGGTGCCGATGAATACATTACCAAACCCTTTAGTGTGGCATATTTTAAAATAAGAGTAAAAAACCTGTTACAACGAAGAAGTGAATTGCAGACTTATTATAGAAATAGGAGTAATGTAGCGCTACAAATCCCGATGAAACAGGAGAATGGTGCAAATAATACCCATGTGAATGATAAGGATCTGAAATTTATCAGATCTGTCAACTCTTTTATTGAGAAACATTTGGGTGATAATGATTTTGTAATAGAAGATATGGCGATTGAAACAGGTATGAGCCGCACCTTGTTTTTCAGGAAATTGAAAGGACTCACAGGATTGGCCCCTGTAGAATATGTGCGTGATTTCCTGATGCAGCATGCGGCGGAACTGCTTCGGAACGGAGATTATACAGTAAAGGAGATAGCCTACAAGGTAGGAATGAATGACGCTAAATATTTTACCAGATGTTTTAAAAGGAAATATAACATCACGCCAAGCAATTATAAAAAGAGATACACAGAACATTCATCGATGCAAATGTAAAATATAAATTAAATCATTTTGTATCTGGCATTATCAAATAAAAATATATAACTTTGAGGACTTGTACGGATTGTGTACGACAACAGTGAGTCCTATGGCGGAAAATATCCATTTTTAATATAGTATATCATATGAAACGAGCATAATAACCGCTCTCACTCAAGAACGTGATAATATGCGAGTTCCATACGACCATAGTATAAAAAATTAAATATCATCGTATGAAAAGTTTTATTCATGAAGATTTTTTGCTTCAGACAGATGCAGCGAAAGAGTTGTATCATGAACATGCAAAAATGCAACCTATTATTGACTACCATTGTCATCTGAACCCTGAGTATATCGCCAAGGATTATGCTTTCGATAATCTGAGTCAGATATGGCTCGAAGGCGATCACTACAAGTGGCGTGCCATGCGTACTAACGGTGTGGAAGAGAAGTACTGCACAGGTAAAGATGTCTCCGATTGGGAAAAATTTGAGAAATGGGCCGAAACGGTACCCTACACTATGCGGAACCCATTGTATCACTGGACTCATCTGGAATTAAAAACTGCTTTTGGTGTTGATAAGCTTCTGAATCCCGAAACGGCAAAGGAGATATTCGACAAATGTACCGGGCAACTGCGTACACCGGAATTCTCTGCCCGGGGATTGATGAAAAAATTTAAAGTGGAGGTGGTTTGCACTACCGATGATCCTGCCGATAGCCTGGAACATCATCTTGCGCTGAAAGAGGAGAAATTCAATATTAAAGTTTTACCGACCTGGCGTCCCGATAAAGCCATGGCTGTGGAGAATCCGCAAGAGTATCGTGCATACCTGGAAAAACTATCTGAGGTGTCGGGAGTGACCATCAACCGGTTCAACGACCTGATCGAAGCGCTTCGTAAACGACACGACTTCTTTGCCGCTGCAGGCTGTAAACTTTCCGACCATGGTATCGAGGAATTTTATGCCGAACCCTATACACAAACCGAAATTGAGCAGATATTCAATAAAGTGTATGGTGGACAAGAACTGGGAAGAGAGGAGATCCTGAAATTCAAATCGGCCATGCTCTATGAGGGTGGCGTGATGGATTGGGAAAAAGGATGGACGCAACAATTCCATTACGGGGCTATTCGCAACAACAATACCCGGTTGTTTAACCAAATTGGCCCGGATACCGGTTTCGATTCTATCGGTGATTTTACCATAGCAAAAGCGATGAGCCGTTTCTTTGACCAGCTGGACAAAGACAACCGATTGGCCAAAACCATAATTTATAACCTGAACCCCAGGGATAACGACCTTATTGCTACTATGATCGGTAACTTTCAGGACGGATCGGTCGCCGGAAAAATGCAATTCGGTTCCGGATGGTGGTTCCTCGATCAAAAAACAGGGATGGAAGCACAGATGAATTCTCTCTCTAACCTGGGACTGTTGAGCCGCTTTGTAGGAATGCTGACCGATTCGCGCAGCTTCCTCTCTTATCCGCGTCATGAGTACTTCCGGCGGATATTATGTAATCTTATTGGGAATGATGTCGAGCAGGGACTGCTTCCTGTTTCGGAAATGAAATTCCTTGGGGAGATGGTGGAGAATATATCCTATAACAATGCAAAGCAGTTTTTTAATTTTTAATATCAGAATCATGAAATTAGGAAAATATAGTATAGGAGTAGGAGATAGGTTCACTCATCAGGGAAAAGCGCAGTTGAGGGCTATCATGAAAGCGAATGAAAAGGGAGGTCTGGATATCAGTCCGGTATGGAATAAATCCAACAGGGAGCATATCTATGTCGGTACACAACCGGCAGATACCCGCAGAGAGGCCGACGAGGCTGTCAATGCCCTGGACTTCAAAGGACTCTATTTTGTGGATGCCGATCATATCAATCTCAGTACGGTAGCCAAATATGTAGAGGTATCCGATTTCTTTACGTTGGATGTGGCTGCATTTATCGGTAACGAGAGCAGCCAGGGAGATGTAGATACTTTTGTGGCTTCCTGCCGGAAATATATGGGACAGTTACATATCCCCGGTATGGAGGAGCCTTTGAATGTAACTGAAGAGTTGTTGCGCGATATCGCCGCCAAATTCCTTGCTGCCGCACAGCACGCTTCGGAGATCTACGCCTATCTGAAAAAGGAGAAGGGTGAAGGCAACTTCATCACGGAAGTTTCCATGGATGAGGTGGAGTCGCCGCAGACACCTGTTGAGTTGCTTTTTATTTTGAAGATGCTCGCCGACAAAGGTGTGCCTGCCCAGACAATTGCGCCCAAATTTACCGGACGGTTTAATAAAGGAGTCGATTATGTGGGCGATCTGAATCAGTTTGCCAAGGAGTTCGAAGAGGATGTGCTTGTGATCGATTTTGCAGTGAAAGAGTTCGGTTTGCCGGAAGAGCTGAAACTGAGCGTTCACTCGGGAAGCGATAAATTTTCCATCTATCCGATCATGGCTGGTATCATCGCTAAGCATGATAAAGGATTGCATCTGAAAACCGCTGGTACGACCTGGTTGGAAGAGGTGATAGGTTTAGCTTTGGCAGGAGGAGAAGGTCTGGTATTGGCAAAAAATATCTATGAGAATTCATATAACAGGCAGGAAGAGTTGTGTGGCCCTTATGCCGATGTGATTGATATCGACGGTTCGAGACTACCTTCCGTAGAAGAAGTCAATAGCTGGACGGGAGAGAAGTTTGCCAATACGCTCCGGCATATACAGGGACATCCTGATTACAATTCCAATTTCCGCCAGCTCATTCACGTAGCCTATAAAGTGGCTGCGGAAATGGGAAGCAAATATACCGATTTGCTCGTCAAATATGCCGATGTGATCGGCACATGTGTGGAAGAGAATATTTATGACAGGCACCTGAAAAGACTGTTTAATATCGGTAAGGAGTGAGATTGAAAACGACTGATTTTAATGAACTATTTTGTTAAGCCAAATGAGCAGAACCAAGCTTGCTTGAGTTATGCCATGGCGAAAAATAGTCTAACTTTAGTGAAGAAGATTTTACGGGAAATAAGATTAAAAAATAAAATGGGAGGCCTATTTTTGCCGGGTCATTAAATCAATAAATTATGTACAAATTATTTGATATTAAAGGAGAAGTGATCGTCATCACGGGAGGAACCGGAGTATTGGGTTCTTCAATGGTAGAGTATCTGGCCGCACACGGTGCAAAAGTGGCGGTGTTGGCGCGAAACAAGGAGAAAGGTGATGAACTGGTGCAAAAAGTGAAAGCGGCCGGAGGGGATGCAATGTTCCTTCAAACCGATGTAACCGATGAGTTTGTCCTGAAGCAAAATGCGGAAGAGATCGCTGCCAGATACGGCAGGATAGATGTGCTGATCAATGGCGCCGGTGGAAATATGCCGGGTGCTACTATCGGTCCCGATAATACCATCTTTGACCTGAAAGCAGATGATTTCCGGAAGGTGGTCGATCTGAACCTGATGGGAACGGTTGTCCCCACACTGGTTTTTGCCGAATATATGGTCAGGGAGAAAAAGGGGAATATCGTGAATATCTCTTCTGCATCGGCTTTACGTCCGCTGACACGTGTCGCAGGATATGGAGCAGCAAAAGCAGCAGTGACCAATTTTACCAAATATATGGCAGGCGAGATGGCTATTAAATTCGGAGAGGATTTTCGTGTGAATGCGTTGTGTCCCGGCTTTTTCATTACGGAACAAAACAGGGCGTTGCTCACCAATCCCGACGGGTCTTATTCTGCACGGGGTAATACTATTATAGCACACACCCCTTTCCGCCGATTCGGAAATCCTGAAGACCTGTTAGGTACGCTCCACTATCTGGTAAGTGACGCTTCGAAATTTGTAACGGGAACGGTGGCTATCGTCGACGGAGGCTTCGATGCGTTCAGTATTTGATTGGATTTGGAATTTCATAATTTCAAGATTCCAGAATTCAATGCTTCATTGTCAATCGTCAATTATCCATTGTCAATTGAGTAAATCATCAAATTAATAAATCATCACATCAACCCAAATGTCTATAACATTAAAAAAAGAATTCAAATATTCATTGATAGTACCTACCAGTATGGGAGTACGTATTACGCCGGTAGATGCACAGCCGGTGCAGAGTACCAATATGTTTCGCATGCAGGCGACCAGTGCCGAGACCAATGTGGCAAGCATCTCTTCCTACCTTGGACTTCCAGTGAAGGTCCTCACCACCTTCGTGAAAAATAGTCCGATCGCTGCTTTCATTAAAGCCGATCTCAGAGCACGGAATATGGAATATGAGGGGCCTGAGGTGCCCCAGGGCGATCCCTGGGGATATCGTCATCAGTTTAATATTGCCGACAGTGGTTTCGGATTGCGTGGGCCGCGGGTACAGAACGACCGGGCAGGTGAAGTGGGAAAAACACTGAATGTAAAAGATTTTGATCTGGAACGAATCTTCGGCCGGGAGGGGGTACAAATTGTACATCTTTCCGGTCTTATTGCGGCGCTTTCTCCCGATACAAGCAACTTCTGCCTCGAGATTGCACGTTATGCCAAAAAGCATGGTACGGTCATTTCTTTCGACCTGAATCACCGGGCTACTTTCTGGAAGGGCCGGGAGAAAGAACTGAAAGAGGCTTTTACAGAGATTGTTTCCCTTTCCGATATTGTTATCGGTAATGAAGAGGATTTTCAATTGTGTCTCGGTATTGAAGGACCGAAAGCAGGGGGTAAGAATATTGAAGGCACACTGGATGCTTTCAAAGGGATGATCCTGAATGCGAAGAAAGCGTTTCCTCATGTTTCGGTCTTTGCCAATACGTTGCGTGAGGTAATCAGCGCCAATGAACATCTCTGGGGCGCTATTGTTTATGAAAACGGGAACTGGCACGAAGCACCGTTGCGTAGGATCAACGTGATGGATCGTATCGGTGGTGGTGACGGTTTCGTAGGTGGATTGCTTTATAGTATCCTGAAAGGGATGGAACCCGAAAAGTGGGTGCAGTTTGCCTGGGCGAGCGGTGCACTGGCGACTACCTTCCTGACAGATTATGCCCAGCCGGCCGATGAGGAGGTGATATGGAGCATCTGGAAAGGCAATGCGAGAGTGGTTAGATAATGGACAATTGAAAATGGAAAATGGAAAATGGAGAATGGACAGTTGACAATGTTTGTCCTGATTTTGAATTGAAACAACGTTCGGCGGAGCCAAAATCGACGTAGTCAATTAACAATCGCCGTAAGTACAAATCTTGAATCTTGAATTTTGAATATGGAATATAATAATATAGAAATGAATAAAAAAGCAGATATCGGATTGATCGGATTGGCCGTGATGGGTGAAAATCTGGTCTTAAATATGGAAAGTAAGGGCTATACGGTAGCCGTGTTCAACCGTACGGTTGACAAAGTAGACGCGTTTGTCAACGGACGGGGAAAAGGGAAAAATTTTATCGGTGCACACTCCCTGCAGGAGTTGGTAGCATCCTTAGAACGTCCCCGCAAAGTGATGATGCTGGTAAAAGCGGGTAAGCCTGTGGACGATTTTATCGAACAACTCATCCCGCTGCTTGAACCAGGTGATATTATTATCGACGGCGGGAACAGCCATTTTCCTGACACCATCCGCAGAACGAAATATGTAGAGAGCAAAGGATTTCTCTATATCGGTACTGGCGTTTCCGGCGGTGAAGAGGGAGCCCTCAAAGGACCTTCCATGATGCCGGGCGGATCGCCGGAAGCGTGGCCTCATGTGAAAGAGATCTTCCAGGCGGTCGCTGCCAAAGTCGATGGGGGTGTTCCCTGCTGCGACTGGGTGGGCGAGAACGGCGCCGGCCACTTCGTGAAGATGGTCCACAACGGCATCGAGTACGGCGATATGCAGATTATCAACGAAGCATATCACCTGATGAAAGAACTGCTCGGCATGGATGCTTTTGAGCAGCATGAAGTATTCAAAAGGTGGAACAGCGGCGTGCTGGATTCCTACCTGATCGAGATCACCACAGATATCATGGCGTATAAGGATGAGGATGGAAGTCCATTGGTAGAAAAAATCCTTGATACCGCAGGCCAGAAAGGTACCGGTAAATGGACTGCTGTGACAGCGCTCGATCTGGGTATTCCGCTTACACTGATCGGCGAGTCGGTCTTTTCGCGTTGTCTCTCGGCTCAAAAAGATCTGAGGGTAAAAGCTTCGGAAGTCATCTCCGGAAAAAAATCCGGTTTCAAAGGTGATAAACAGCAATTCATCAATGACCTGGAGAAAGCGCTTTATGGCGCCAAAATTATCTCCTATGCACAGGGTTACGACCTGATGATGGACGCAGCCAAAGAATATGACTGGAACCTTAATTACGGAGGTATCGCCCTGATGTGGCGCGGTGGTTGCATTATCCGCTCCCGTTTCCTGGGAGATATCAAAAAGGCGTTCGATAACAATCCTTCGTTGGAAAACCTGTTGCTCGATGGTTTCTTCAAAGAAGCAGTGCTATCGGCAGAGGAAAGCTGGCGCAGAGTTTGTGCCACGGCTTTGCAGAACGGAATTCCCGTGCCGGCACTTACTTCGGCGTTGTGTTATTTCGACGGGTTCCGCAACTCACGTCTCCCGGCAAACCTTTTGCAGGCACAGCGTGATTACTTCGGTGCACACCAGTATGAACGGATAGACAGACCTCGCGGTGAGTTCTTCCATACCGACTGGACAGGACGCGGGGGAAATACGGCCTCTACCACGTATGATGTTTGATAATTGATAATTGACAATGGAGAATGGACAGTTGAGAATTGAGAATTAATATCCCAAATATTAAATCCGACTTCCCAAATCCTACATCCCCAATTTTTCACTATTAATTATTCACTTTTCTAATTATTCACTTTTCACTTAAAAAGGATGATCTATTACGAAAATGGTTCTCCGACGACTGCTCTTTCTCATGATGATCTGAGGAGAGGATTGTATGAAGCACTGGAGAAATTAGGCGAACGGCAGAAAGTTCTTGCCGTTCCGCCCGATTATACCCGCCTGCCCAGTCGTGCCGGTGAACTTACCGAGATCGCATGGGGATATTATGATGAGAAACTTACCGACATCCTCCCTGCTTTAGGTACCCATACCCCCATGACCGAAGGACAGATCGATCATATGTTCGGGAAGACCCCTAAAGGACTTTTTCGAGACCATGACTGGCGGAATGATGTAATCACGTTGGGTGAGGTGCCGGCGGAATACATACGTGATATCTCGGAAGGGAAAGTCGATTTCTCCTGGCCGGCACAAGTAAACAGGTTGCTGGTAGAAGGCGGTTTCGACCTTATCCTATCTATCGGACAGGTAGTACCCCACGAAGTGGTGGGGATGGCCAACTACAACAAGAATATCCTGGTCGGGACCGGCGGGAGTGAAGGGATCAACAAGAGTCATTATATAGGGGCAGTATATGGTATGGAGCGGATGATGGGTAAATCAGATACTCCGGTAAGGCGTGTATTTAACTATGCGACTGAAAAGTATTTGAAAGAACTGCCAATCGTGTATGTCCTGACTGTAGTAGGGGTAAATTCCGAAGGAGTGCAGCAGACCTACGGTCTGTTTGTGGGGGACGACTTAGAGGTATTCGACCGTGCAGCCCGGCTCTCTTTGCAGGTCAACTTCGTGATGGTGGAAAAACCATTGAAGAAGGTGATTGTATGGCTCGATCCTACCGAATTTAAAAGCACATGGTTAGGGAATAAATCGATCTACCGCACACGGATGGCTATTGCCGACCGAGGTGAACTGATCGTACTGGCTCCGGCATTGAAAGAATTCGGAGAAGACAAAGCTATTGATTTGCTGATCCGTAAATATGGCTATTTCGGAACGGATTATACTTTGAAAGCGGTATCCGAAAACCAGGAACTCAGGAATAATCTGGGTGCAGCAGCACATCTTATTCACGGATCTTCTGAAGGGCGTTTTTCTGTCACCTACTGTCCCGGTAAAGAGGCCTGGAATCTTACGCGGGAAGAGATAGAGAGCGTCGGTTTCCATTGGGGCGATATCGATGAGATTATGCAGAAGTATGATCCCTTGCGCCTCAAAGAGGGCTTTAATATGCTCGACGACGGAGAGGAGGTCTACTATATTTCAAGTCCCGCACTCGGTTTGTGGGCACATAAAGACCGGTTTGCATAATTCTATAAACTCCATATATACATATCATGACAACGAGAAGAGAATTTATCAGAAATGCGGCTCTGGCATCAGCAGGGCTTGCTATGGGCGGCATATCGACTAAAATGAATGCCGCAAGTTACAGCAGGGTTGTAGGTGCCAATAAGAAGGTGAACCTGGCCCATATCGGTATCGGAAACAGGGGATGGGAAATCATTAATGATTTCGACAAGACAGGATTGGCCAACGTGGTCGCCCTTTGCGACGTGGATTTGGGTGCCGAACATACAAAGAAGGCGCTCGACAAGTTCCCGAAAGCAAAACGTTTCAAGGATTTCCGGGAAATGTTCGACAAGATGGGCAATGAGATTGAGGCGGTAGCTATTGCCACACCCGATTTCGCACATTTTCCCGCAGTGATGATGTCGATGGCCGAAGGCAAACATGTTTACGTGGAAAAACCCTTGACACGTACTTTTCATGAATCGGAACTGCTCCTGAAAGCGGCAAAGAAGTATCCGAATGTAGTCACTCAGATGGGTAACCAGGGCCATTCGGAGGCCAACTATTTCCAGTTTAAAGCCTGGAAAGAGGCAGGTATTATCAAAGATGTGACGGCTGTCACGGCGCATATGAACAACCCGCGTCGCTGGCACGGATGGGATCCCAATATCAAAAAATTTCCTGCTGCCGAACCTATCCCCGAAACGCTGGATTGGGACATATGGTTGATGGCACAGCGATACCATGACTACAACAAAGATTTCCATTACGGGCAGTGGCGCTGCTGGTATGATTTTGGGATGGGAGCCCTGGGAGATTGGGGAGCACATATTATCGACACGGTGCACGAATTCCTCGATCTGGGTCTACCGGAAGAAGTCACTCCATTGAAACTGAAAGATCATAACGATTATTTCTTCCCGATGTCGAGCACCATAGAATTCAAATTTCCGGCACGGGGCAACATGCCGCCGCTGGTTATCACCTGGTATGATGGTCTGGACAATATCCCGTCTGTACCCGAAGGATACGGCGTATCGGAACTCGATCCCAATATCCCCTCCGTGGGCGGCGGACAGATACAGCCGGCCAAATTGAATCCGGGTAAAGAGATCTATAGTAAGGAACTTACCTTCAAAGGTGGATCGCATGGCAGCACGCTAAGCATCATTCCGGAAGAGAAGGCGAAGGCTATGGAGAAAGACCTCCCCGAAGTGCCGAAGAGCCCTTCCGACCATTTCGCCAATTTCTTACTGGCTTGCCAGGGCAAGGAGAAAACACGTTCCCCGTTTGAAATATCTGCCCCATTAAGTCAGGTGTTTTGCCTGGGTGTAGCAGCACAGAAATTGAACCGGAAAATCGTGTTCGACCGTGAAACCAGGCGGGTGACCAACGATGCCTTTGCAGATGCTTACCTCACCGGAGAGCCACCCAGAAAAGGATGGGAAGATTTTTATAAGATTTAAATTTTAGAGCCAGGAGTCAAGACAGGAAATTGAAGATTTGGGATATGGGATGTGGGAATTGTCCAACTTTTCATTCTCCCGGTCTCCCAATCTTTTCACCTTCCCACTTCTCCACTTCTTGGGCTTCTCCACTTCTAATTTCTAACTTCAACAAACAAAAGTAATGATAAAAAAAATAGTAATATCAATTTTGGCAGTGATAGTAACTGTTTCGGCATGGGCACAGGAGCCGAAATGGGAAAACCTGTTCAATGGGCGTAACCTGCGCGGATGGGAAAAACTGAACGGTACTGCAGAATACAAAATACAGGACAATTCCATTATCGGTATTTCCAAAATGAATACCCCCAACACTTTTCTTGCCACCAAAAAGGTGTATAACGATTTTATCCTGGAATTTGAGTTCAAGGTCGACGACGGTCTGAATTCCGGTGTCCAGTTTCGCAGTAACAGCCTGAAAGAGTACCAGAACGGTCGTGTCCATGGTTACCAGTTCGAAATCGATCCTTCCCCCAGGGCATGGACGGGAGGTATCTATGATGAAGCGCGTCGCGGATGGCTCTACCCAATGAACTACAATCCGGAAGGGCAGAAAGCATTCAAAAACGGAGAGTGGAACAAAGCCCGTATCGAGGCTATTGGCAGCTCTATCCGTACATGGGTGAACGGCGTTCCCTGCACCGACCTGCTGGATAATACCACACTATCGGGTTTTATTGCCCTGCAGGTGCATTCTATCGGTAATGCCGACCTGGAAGGAAAGACTGTCGCCTGGCGCAATATCAGGATACTTACACAAGATCTGGAGCGGTTTAGAACCCCTGAAAATGATAAAGTGAAGCAGATCAATACAATCGCCAATACTATCTCTGAACGCGAAGCGGCGGAGGGATGGAAGCTGCTGTGGGACGGCAAGACCACCGAAGGATGGCGAGGTGCGAAATTGGATCATTTTCCCGAAAAAGGATGGTCTATCGATAACGGTGTGCTGAAAGTGCATAAAAGCGGCGGGGGCGAATCTACCAACGGAGGCGATATCGTTACCACCCGCCCCTACAAGAACTTTATGCTGAAAGTAGATTTCAGGATTACTGAAGGTGCTAATAGCGGGATTAAATATTTTGTGGATACCAACCTGAATAAAGGGGAAGGATCGGCCATCGGTTGTGAATTCCAGATACTGGACGACAGGCGGCACCCCGACGCGAAGCTGGGTGTTGAGGGGAACCGGACATTGGGTTCACTCTACGACCTGATACCTGCCCCGAAAGATAAACCTTTTCGCAACGGATTCTTCAACACCGCTATGGTGGTTGTCAAGGGGAGTCATGTGGAACACTGGTTGAACGGCGTGAAAATTATTGAATACGAGCGGAACAACCAGATGTGGGAAGCCTTGGTGAACTTCAGCAAATACAAGGACTGGCCCAATTTCGGCAATGCCGAAGAGGGATTGCTCCTCCTGCAGGATCATGGCGACGAGGTGTGGTTCCAGAATATCAAGATTAAAGAACTGGAATAAAAGAACGGTTTATACCTTTTTTATTATCCCAAATGCGTAAGATGCTGGAAAAGGAGTACATGCTCTTCTTCGGAAGAAAAGGTTCTCCTTTTTTCAATTCTCGTAAGTTACATGTATGTAGCTAAAGTTTCCGATTGACAATATTTTATGACCTATAATAGTTCAGAAGAACACCAATTCTACTGCTGTGATATTTTGCAAAGGGGAGGAAGATCTATTGATCTAGGAAAGAGATATCATATATTGATATAAATCGACATCGGCAGGAATACCCAATTTCTTTCTTAACCGGCTCTTCCGGGTTTGCACCGAACGGTGTGTAATGAAGGCGTATTGGGCAATCTCTTTCGAGGAGAAATTTAAATAAACCATCGCGCAGAGCCACAGCTCAGACTCAATTAATTGAGGATGTGCCTTGAGCAAGTTATTGATGAATTCGGGATATATCATTCTAAACCGTGCAAGAAAGGAGGGATCATTTTCTCTGGCCAATTCTATCACCTCATCAAAGGCATCGTTCAGTTTGTCTTGCAATACGGATACTTCTCGCTCTGTTGCTTCCAGTATTGCTTTTTTCCTTTTTCTCCATTGTTGCCAGAATAGATAGATACCCAACAACGTGGCGATTATGGAATAAACGATGATGGAGAGTGTCTTGTTGAATCTCATCTGCGCATATTTACGTTCCTCTTCTAAAAGGAGTTGCATGGCTTTCTCCGTGGCTCCTTCTCTTGAGGTGGAGAGCTCATCTGAGATTTCTTGGTACATGTTTTGATAAAAGCGCGCGGAGTCTTCCATTCCATTTTTGGAATAGATAGTCGTTATTTTTTGATATAATCCTGGTAATTCATTTCTGAGATTTGTCCTTTTTGCACATTCCAATCCTTTTTTGACGCAATTGAGGGCAGCGTCGGGTTCTCCCTTCATTAAATGGAGGTCACTCCAATGTGCGCAGAGCCATGAGGAGTAAGGATAATCATATTTGGTAATGAGTGAGTTTGCCTGATTGTACCATACGGTTGCAGAGTCGAACACCTCTTTATCCCTATAATAATTACCAATAAGGGTGTAAAGGTTGATTTTGTTTCTGAATGTAAGGTTTTCGTCCGTTTTGTCGAGTAGCTCCTTATTCTTTCTATAAAAATAAAAGGTTGAGTCAGGCTTATTTCTCACTGCTGTATATGCTATGCCGAGATTTTCATAAGCCAAGCTCACATAGCGGTCACGTTCTTTTTTTTCTTTAATCCGTATTGCGTATTCGTAAGCCTTTTGGAATTCACGAAATGAAGCTTCCTTTAATCCCAAATAGAAAAATACTTGTCCCTTGATCCTGCAGATCTCTGATTTTATGATATCATTTTTCGATGTGTATTTTTCTTTTTGAGAGAGTTGTAGGTATTCCAGCGATTTTTCATAATCTCCCATATAAATAAGGACCTGTCCGATATAAAAAGAAGACATTGCCTTTCCTCTTGAGTAATTGATTTCCCTGCTTAATGTTAAAGCTTTGGTTGCAGATTCAATTACCCCTATTGGATTCACGTTAGAGACTTCAGCTGATGCAACCGTTAATAAGCTATCTACTTTTTTGACTTTTTCCGGTACAATATCCTGACCATATATGCTGGATCCAATTATCAATAATACAAATGCAAAGAAGATTAATTTCATAATTGTTTTTTTAGTTTCTTCAAACTCCTTTTTGTTTTTAATAAATGTGTAATATCTATTATATATTATATATGATAGTGATAGGGGTTTTTTACGATTCAGCGATTATCAAGAAACAGGAATCTGTTATTTTTTATGGAATTTCCTTTATAAAATAAAAGATTTTCACCCTTCCGGAAAAAAACTATTGCGAAATTAAATATTTTTTTCAACAATTCTGGCAATATGATATTTAAGACATGAATAAATTTGTATACTGTGGATTTTTTCCACAGTATATTTTTTGCAGGTTGTCTTTTAATATTCATATATACAGATAATTAAATTATATGTTGTATCTATGTAGTATCTTCTTTTTATTTTTCGATATGTCTTTTTTTTGATATTAGTGGCTAAAATATGACTTTTGTGGTGCTTTAAAAATCGATATTGATTTATTAGAATTGTGTAAAAGATAAGATGTTGTTTTATAATATCTTGGGGTCTTTTTTTTGTCAGCAAATTATTATGAAAGAAGATAGTCTTATTAGAAATAAGAGATAGCGCTTATTTTTTTCTTAGTTAATGCTTACCTAATAATTGATAATGACCACTGCGATGCCACCATTGTCATATGATGATAAAGATTGGCATCAAATATAAATTTTGAAGCCAAACCATAACTCGTTTAAGCACAGTCATAAGGTCGTTAGCAATTAAGATATCATTAGGAGTATCGATGTTAAAGCATTTTTAAATAGGTTAGTTAAATAAGTAAATAGGTAATAGAAAGATATACACGGCTTTGTTATTTAAAACTATTTGGAAACAAAAGAGATGGATAAATCAAAACAATTAATTATCGCTATTGTGATGTTGTTCAGTTTTAACGGCATATCGGCACAAAAAGCCGCCATTAAGACAAATATAATGGCAGATGCCACCACCACGATGAGTTTGGCGGCGGAGATAGGGACAGCTCCCAAAAATACGCTGGAGCTTTATATGCACTGGAACCCATGGGAGTTGAGTGACGGCAAATTGATCAAACATTTGTATTTGCAACCCGAGTACCGATTTTGGTTCTGTGAGAAATTCTCCGGTTCATTCTTAGGGGTTCATCTGCATGGAGGGCTCTTTAATCTGGCGGGAATTAAGCTTCCTTTCGGAATGTATCCCGGCCTCAAGACACACCGATATGAGGGTGAGTTTATTGGAGGTGGTGTTTCTTATGGTTATCAATGGGTGCTGTCAAAACATTGGAACCTTGAGGCAACTCTTGGAGCAGGATATGCTTACATTAATTACGACAGGTATCAGTGCGGCGACTGTGGAAAGCGTCTCGACAAGGACAAGGATAAACACTATTTCGGTCCTACTAAAGCGGCACTAAGTATTGTTTATGTATTCTAAAATAAAGATCAAATGAGAAATATATTCATAATCACGCTCTTTTTCTTGAGTTTCGTCACATTACGGGGACAGTCGTCTTCCGACAATCCGGTACGGGTGGAAAACCTCTCCGTACAGTTGTCTGACGATCGTATCTTGTCTGTCGACATGGATATCATCTTGCCGGAAAATTTCAAGGTTTCATCTAACAGGATGGTTACATTCACTCCTATTATAAAAGGAAATGATAATCAGAATGTATTGCCGTCGGTTCATGTGTATGGCAGGAAACGTCAGATTATATCTGAACGGAATAATCTTTTACCTGATGATTCAGAACAGTTATTCCGAAGAGCAAGCGGTGAAGAACAGGTTATCGCATATACTGCATCTCTTCCTTCCGAGGATTGGATGGATAAGGCGGAATTGGTGTTAGAACAAGACTTTTGCGGATGCGGGAATCAATCGGAAGAGATCGATTTCCTTGCACTTACCCATATCGACGTGCCTCAGCCGGTGGTGCTGCCCAACATTCTTTACCGCGCCCCCGAACCGGAACCGGTGAAGCGTCGCATACTCAAAGGTCAGGCGTATATCGATTTTCCCATCAACCAAATCGTGATTTATCCCGATTATATGCGCAACTCAATTGAGTTGGCTAAAATCGACAGTACCTTGAAGGGCTTCGCCCCAAGCGATGTCCAAAGTATCAAGCTACATGGTTTTGCATCGCCCGAAGGAGTTTATAAACATAATGTGTATTTGGCTGACGGACGTACCAAGGCGTTGAAGGAGTATATCATCAAGAAATTCAACCTTCCCGAAAAGATCATTCAAACCAATTCCACTCCCGAAAATTGGGAAGGATTTATCCGTTTGGCTGAAAATTCTCAATTACCACAGAAGGCGCGTATCCTTGAGATTGCCAAGAGTGACGTGGAGCCCGATGTGAAGGAAACCGAATTAAAACGGATGCATGAAGCTTTCCGGCATATGATGCGTAACTGGTTTCCGGTATTACGTCATACCAACTACGAGATTGAATATATCGTTCGCGATTACGCGGCCCAAGAAGCCCGTGATATTGTGAAAAAAGATCCATCCCAATTGAGTTTGAGGGAGATGTTCGATGCCGCATTGCTGAGCGGGAAAGGGTCGGATGAGTATTACCGGTTGATAGAAACCGCCGTAAAGACCTATCCCGACAATCCCGATGCAAACCTCAACGCCGCGGCGGCGGCATTGGAACGGGGCGATTTGGAGTCTGCCGAAAAATATATGGAGAAAGCGGATCTCTCTACACCCGAAGGAAAAAATAACATGGAATATATCAAAATATTGAAAGAAAAGCAATGATGAAGAATATCTGTAAAATAGCAAGCGTCTCCCTGCTTTTACTTTTGGCATCTTGCATTAAGTCCGATTACGACACGGAAAACTGTCCGGGATTATACACCATCACTCCTATCGTACCGGTGGAATTGCAACAGAAAAAGAATGAGTTTCTGCCCAATACGAATACCTCTGTGATGTATCCCGGTGGAGAATGGCGCAAGACCGAAGTAGGGCCGGATAATATCCTGGAACTGACCAAAGGACAATACAGAGCCTTTTCCCTGAAAGGAGAGAACGAGCAGGTAGGATTACACTTCGGAACGGTGGTATCTGTTAGTTCCACCGATGGAGCTGCCGGCGATCCGGGTGACTTTGTAGGAGGCTATATCGATTTTAATGTCGATGGTGGATTAGAGGATTGGGGTATCATCAATTACGATGTTCCTACTTATATCCAAACTCGCATACTTACGCTAAAGGTGAAGATTGAAGGGCAAAATGCCGATTTGGTGGAATCTGTGACAGCCACTGTAGACGGTATCACCCTCTCCCGTGAACTGCACAACGCCTTTATTGAAAACGGGGAACGGGATCGTTATCCGGCATTGAGCACAGGTTATGCGGCTTATGCATTGGATGAAGTGGATAAGGACGGCTTTTATACCGATTCGTACCGCCTGTTGGGATTGGATGGTAATGCGGACCAGAATCTGGTGTTGACCATTCACTATAAGGATGGTTTCAAGAGAGATTTCAACTATGAGATCGCTGACGATCTTGCTGGTTTTCATACCAAAGAAGTGACTACCCCTTGGATTATTCGTATTGTGCTTCGTACCGGAGCCGATTTCACTGCCGATATAGAGGATTGGCAAGCGGGGCCCGAAGAATGGATAGATGTGAAACCGGTCTAAGAATTGTGGCAATTCAATGGTCAGATAGAAAATAAAAACATATAAAACATATGAAGACATCTTTTTTTAAACTTATCTTTTTGAGTGCGATCGCAGCCCTTTTTGCTGTGGCTTGCACGAATGATGTGATACCGCCAAACGCTGAGAATGGCGTGGAAGCCCGTATCTCCGCCGAGGCGGGGGGACTGTTGAAGTCCGGAGCCGACAATTTGAAGAGCAGTACCCGGGCAACAAATGATGTGTGGGATGAGGGTGATGTGATTGGCGTGACGATGGTCAACCCGCAGTCGCTTGAAGTGATCGCTCCTTACCGTAACTTTGGATATACAACTTCCGGCGACGATAAGTTCTCCCCCAACAATGCTTCGCAGATCATTTATTTTCCCACCAGCGACGAAGAGGTGGCTTTCAAAGCCTACTATCCGTATAAAAAGGATCTCCCGTCGAACTTGGTGATCCCGGTATCTACCAAAGACCAAACCAACCTGCCGGATATCGACCTGATGACGGCGGAGCACCTTTCGGGCACCTCCACCAAAGACCCTAACGTGAAATTGCATTTCTATCACCGTTTGGCAAAGGTGGTGGTGAACCTCTCCACCGATAACGAGAGCATCTCCATCCTCGAGGGAGTAGACGTGACGATGAAGGGCTTGAAGACTGAAGCGAGCTACGATCTTTTGAGTGAAAGCCTTATTGTGGATAATAACCTTCCTGGTGCGGATATCTCTTTCCCGGTCTCCAATGCGAAGGCAGAAGGGATCATCCTTCCCCGTCCCGCGGGCGAGGGGGTGGAATTTGTGATCACCACGACTGACGGGGGAAAATATACCGCGGCATTAAGCAGTGATTTCGAATTCAAAGAGGGATATGTGCATACTTTCCACCTTCGCTTGAAATCGCCTGCTGAGATAAGCGCCACCATTGAGCCTTGGATTGAAGGGCCCACCCGCCATTTCGATGTGATCCGCGTGGTTACGGGACTGGGCATTACCAAAGGATTCGAGACGGGACATTCTCTCGATCTGTTCCTGAAAGAAGGAACCGATGGTAAGTTCGGACTCCTTGAGAACTTCACATACGAAGGAAATAACAAATGGACCCCCGGATCTCCCATTTATTGGGAAAGTATTACCGGTAGTCCCACTCTGTTTAAAGGAGCCACGATCCTTGAAAAAGCGCTCAACGACTCGCAGATGGACGATATCCTTATCTCCAAGGAGGTGGAGGTGAGTCCTTATACAGGTGTGAACCTCGAATTGGAGCATGTGGGCTCTAAAGTAACTGTAGTATTGGAATCTTCCGACGGTACTTTCACTAAAGCCGATTTGGACGCTGCTACGGTGATTCTGCCCAATTACCTGAATTCGGGTTCTTATAACGATAAAGGGGAATTCGTGCCGGGTACTACCCGCGGGGATATCATCCCCGAAGAAGGCGTGGCCATCTTCCCTCCGCAAACCATTGCCAACGGAGAGAATATCCTTACCGTCTCTATCAACGGTCGCCTTTATGAGGTGAAAGCCGACGGAACCGATAATTTTGCATACAAAAAAGGATATGCTTACACGCTGGTACTTGATGCAAGTAAGGCCAAAGTGGAAATGAGCACAATCATCAAACCTTGGATTGAAGAAACCATAGAGTTTAAAGAGGTGCGCATAGGCGAGGCTAGCCTTGATAATAACAGTGGTGACTTAGTGGATGGCGATCAACTCTATCTCTTCTCCGGCAATGAGGCCGACCGTATCACCCTTCCCGGTAATTTTGTTTACAACGAAGCCGCTGATACCTGGACATATAACGGTCCATCGGCACCGCTTTACTGGGAAGACATCCCGGCTGACGGTAATCTCTATGCCTCCATCACCCGGCCGGCTGTAGATGCCGCCGAGGGTAATAACCAATCGCCCGACTATATCGTGGCTACTCCTATCGTCAATAAGGGAGGAACCGACAATACCGCGTTGAACTTCCAATTGGCACATCAGGTGGCGAAAGTGAATGTGATACTCCGTTCCAATACTTATCTCGAAGATAAGCTGCTAGGTGCCAATATCACCTTACCCAATTACGCCATTGGCGGTAAGTTGGACAAAGGGGTATATGTGCCGGGCTCAAACAAAGGAACCATCGCACTGGCTAAACCCACCAAAACAAGCGATGCTACCGAAGTTACCTACAATAGCGCTTCTTACCTGCAACCACAAACCATTGCCATAGGTAAAGACCTGGTGACTATTGAAATTGACGGACGCACCTATACGGTGAAACCCGAAGATGTGAAGTTGCAAGGGGGAGCCACCGCGGCCGACATCCTTTATGAGGCGGGCAAGGTGACCAACCTCATCATCACCATCGAGAAGACAGGATTGAGTGTAAGCGTGGATGTGACCGGATGGACTGAATTGCCTGCCCTTGAGTTCGAAGGCCTCTTCTTCTCCGTATCCAACAAAACTTCCGCAGGTTTTGAAAATGAGGATCAAATTAAATTTTATAAACTGAATGCTCACGGTGATGCCGTGGATGCTATCAGCAATATATATAAGTATGTCGGCGGCCCCGATAACGGCACTCTTAGCCCGGTAGGAACTCCCTGGTACAGGGATGATTTCAAAACCGGCGACTTGATAGCCGCCGTATATCCCGCAACTGCTTCCGCGCTTGCAGCCGGAGAGAATACGTTCAACTGGACGGTAAAGAGTTCTGGAACCACGAATGCTCATGCCGACGATATTATGGTAGCGGCTCCCGTAGCAGACAGGAATTTAGGTGAAATACAAGCCGAGGGCGATGTGGCTTTTGAGTTCAAACACGTGTTGAGTAAAGTCTCTATCAACCTGATCGCAGGGGAAGGATTCACTTCCGATGAGATAATGCTTGCCGAGGTTGAGATGAACAACTTCCAATTGTCGGGTATTGTGGATGTAATCAACGGCACAGCCACTCCTGACGGTGCTGCTACTGCCGCATTCACCCCGTCGAAGTTAGACAAGGTCTATTCCGTGACAGGCAAGACCGTCGTGTCGAGCTACGAAGCCTTCGTGATGCCACAAAACATTACTGGCAATAGTGTGATGGTTACGGTGAAACTGAATGATGCCGAGTTCCAGGTGAAGTTGCCCGCTGATAAGCTCTTTGCCGCCGGCGCACACAATATGCTGAACCTGACTTTAAACAAGACAGGAGTGGAACTCACAGCGTCCATCGTGGATTGGAATAAAGAACCCGATATCGATGTTGAATTACATTAAACTCTCGAAACACAGCACGTATGATGCCGGATATACCCTGGATCATACCGTTGTGGGAGAGTCCAATTTAGCAAAACCGAGCAAACAATAAATATTGATCAGATATGAGACATAAATCATTTTTAAATATATGTAAATCACTGTTGGGAGGAGCCTTGTTGACCCTGTTGGCCACTGGTTGCAATAGCGAAGACTTCACTCCTTCTACCAACGATGTGAAAGATGCCGTGGTGCTCACGGGGGGCACCACAATCTCTGTAGATGCCCAATCTACCACCCGTGCCGCCAATGACACATGGGCAGCCGACGACCTGATTGGCGTCACGATGTTAAGCACGTCAACCCCCACGACACCTATCTATACCAATAACCAGTATAAAGCTGTCGCCGCCGGATCGGGTGATGTAGCTTTCAATCCCGAAACGGAAGGACAAAAGATGTATTATCCCATCAATGGTAGCGAAGTGACCTTCAAAGCCTATTATCCCTATACAGGACTCACTGATTATCCCAATTATCCGGTGAACGTGTCGGGACAAGGCGATATTGCCGCTTTGGATTTGATGACAGCCGTCCATGAGAACAAGGATGGCTCTACAGCCAATAGCAAGGATAATAAAGAAGCCCATTTGGTGTTCCATCACCGCCTGACCCTTGTGACGGTCAATCTGCTCACAGAAGCCGGAAGCCCTATTGATTTAGGTGGCAGTCAGTTGGCAATTAAAGGGATGAAGACCACAGGTAGTTATAACCTGTTGACCGATGTGTTGACACCCGATGCCGCAAGTGTGAATGCCATCAACATCCCATTGTCGAACAACACAGGACAAGCCATCCTCTTGCCCCGGGAAGCCGGCGAGGGTGTTACATTTGAAGTAACTACCGACAATGGTGGAGTTTATACCGCAAAAATGGATGCCGGCCTCGAATTGAAAGGCGGAACCAAATACACCTTCAACCTCACCCTCAAGACCACGCCGGCGTTGATCACCGCCAGCATTGAAGACTGGACGGACGGGCCTGTTAGGAATTACGATGTCGTTCATGTTGTGACCGCCCAAGGTGAGAGCGAAGGATTCAAGGAAGACGACGTGCTGAGGCTGTATGCCAAAGATAACGGAGATGCTGACTATAGTTATACTAAGGGTGGTTCATTTATCTTCAAAGGATCCAAATGGACCATCGAGAATCCCGTTTATTGGGAAAACTTCACCGGACCGGTCGATTTCAGAGCCACTTCGGTGTATGCCGAGAAGCTGAATACCACCCAGATGGACGATTACCTGGTGGGTGAAACCACGGGTGTGGATTTATATAAAGGAGTACATCTCGAGATGAAGCATGCCGGAACAAAAGTCACGGTGAAACTCTCATCTTCTGACGGCATTTACACGGCTGCGGACCTGCAAGGAGCTACCGTGACTTTGCCCGATTATCTCAATACCGGGTCTTTGAATGAAACTACTGGAGCATATACCGTTGGTACCGGCAAGGGAGACATTACCCCCGAAGCGCCGGGAGCTACCGAGCGGGTAGCCATTTTCCCCGCACAGACTATCGCCGCGAACGACGTGTTGGTAAAAGTGGAAATCAACGGTCACGTGTATGAAGTGAAAGACGCCTCAGCGTTTACGTATGAAGCGGGACAGCACCATGAAATACGGTTGAATATTCAAAAGTCGGGGGTGATGCTCACCACCAAATTGGTTGATTGGGTAGATGGCGACGATCATGAAGCGGAAGTACGGATTGGTATCCCTACTTTAGGAACCAATGAAAATATCCCTGATGGCAGTCAATTGAGACTTTTTACCGAAGAGACCGTAGGAGCTGAACGGGTTGAAGTACCTGGTTATTTCACCTACAATGCGACGAGCGATAGTTGGAGTTATTCAGTTGCCTCCAATCCTTTGTTCTGGGAGGTTCTGCCCAGTACGGGAAATATATACGCTTCAATTGAAAACGCCGCGATAAATGGTACAGAGGGTTATAACCAATCGAAAGACTATATCGTCGCCACGCCGATAGAGAATAAAGGTGGAAAAGGCAATACGGCCGTCCATTTTGAAATGAGTCATGCCGTATCACAGGTGAACGTAACTTTGCGCACTTCCGACACCTATACCGCGGACCAGCTTAAAACAGCTGAAATTACTTTGCCCGGTTATACGATCGGAGGAAGTTTGAACAAGGGTGTATATGTGCAGGGCGCCAATACCGGTGATATTCGTCTCGATAACCCCAACAACAATGAAATTTCCACACGTTCCTATTTGCAGGCACAGACCATCCCGGCGGGAGAAATCGTGGCCCGTGTGAAGATAGGCACTCGGGTTTATGATGTGACATATAATCACGATGTGGAATACAATGCCGGTGAGATCACCCATCTGTTCATCACCATAAAGGGATCGGAAGTACTGGTAAGTGTGAAGGTGACCGACTGGATCGACCAGACACCTGTGGAGCTTACCTACTCATTCAATGAGAGCCCCACAAGTGTGGAAGGATTTGAAGTTGGAGACAAGATTACTTTCCACCGTTTGGATAATAATGGAGATGTAATCGAATCGAAAGTATATGTAGTGCAGGAAGTTGAAGGAAAGAAAAAGTTGGTGGCGGAAGACGGAACCCCATGGTACAGGGACGACTTTGCAACCGGCGACAAGATCGTGGCGGTTTATCCCGATGGAACGCGTACCGGGATTGCATCCGGAGAAAAGACCTTCGATGTGGATTTGAACGGCAAGACCGATCCTTCCGACCGCACCAATGATATTCTGGTCGCGTCCGATGGAGAGATCGAAGACAAGGATGCCAATGTGGATCTCACTTTCGATCACATATTGAGTAAGGTGACCGTGAATATTATCCCTGGCGAAGGATTTGCTCCCAATGAGATAAGCGGTGGAAGTCCGGTGGTAGAGCTTGTGGAATTCATGCAGAAGGGGACAGTGGATATATCCAACGGTACTGTTTCAAATCTATCCGATAACCAGACATTTGAACCTACTCAATTGACTACACCTAATAGCGGTGCCGAATTGAGTTACCAGGCGTTGATCTTGCCTCAAACGAAGGGCTCTACCGGGAATAAAGTCATGTTAGTGAAAATCACGCTTGGAGGTGTTGTCTATGAAGCCCAATACGAAGGAGTCTTCACTTTTGAACCAGGTAAAAACCATGTGTTGGATATCACCCTTGCCAAGACGGCATTGAAACTCTCTGCGACAATCGCGGAATGGGAGCTCGGTACCAAAGGTGATATCACAATTGATTAAGTAATTTCTAAAGATGTTAGAGATGAAAAGGAAATATTATACATATATGGCGGCACTTTGTTCGCTGCTCATTTTTGCGAGTTGCGACAAAGAAGCCATCGATATCCCCGGCACGGAGACGGAGAAGGTGCCAATCACCCTCTCCGCGTCTTCCCTTCCGGTATCGGTAGATGTGCAGACAAGGGCGGAGACGATCGATGGAAGAACCATTGGGGTGGTCGCCGCAAATACGGATGAAACAACCCCTCTTACATCCGTCGATTGGTTCGATTACTATCTCGATCATGTAAAGGCAAGCGGTACAAATACAACATTGAACGGAGAGAAAGAGGTCGCTTTTTCTCCTGCCCAATATTGGCCGTTCAATCCCGCCGAATACCTGGCTTTCGTGGCTTACAGTCCGTACCATGGGACTAACGGTGATAGCAGGGTAGAACGAGTGAGCGGGACCAACACATTAAAGGTCACAGCCAATGGAAATTCTTTTCCCGATTTTCTTTATACCGAGCCGGTTGGCCCGTATAACAAAGAAACAGCAAAGGCGGCAACAGATAAAGCCATCGGCTTAGGGGAATTTCAACACGCCATGGCAAAGCTCGATATACAGGTGAAATTGGTGGATAAAGATGGGGTAGAAATTCCGGCAGCGAATTTCCCTAATCCGAACCGATTGAGGATTGCGGAGCTGAGAGTATCGACGGAGGTGAAAAACGGGGAGTTCGATTTACTTCAGACAACATCTCCCAAAGCATGGACGAACCTGGATGCGACAGGTCCTAAAGAGATAGTGCGTACTCACATCAGTTCGTTAATAACACTGACGGCGACACTTCCCACTTATACAAACTGTTTCTTGCTGCCGGGTACGGAGGAAAAGAGTTATGTGTCGATCAAGATTCAGGAACTACACCCAACTACCAACACTGTTGTCAATGAAGTCTTGAGAGAGGCTAAAATCACAGAGTTTGAGGTCTCCAGTGGGGTAGGCGCCAAACTCGAAATGGGTAAAACCACGTTGCTGACCATTAAGGTGAAATATGTGCCTATTCCGGATCCCGATACAGATGTCATTCTTGAAGGACAGTTGGTGGAATGGGATTATAAAGGTGAAAGTACCGTTACGATTGAATGATATAAAGGATAAAGAATATGTTGAAACAATTCTATAAATATATGACGGCACTCCTCATTGGTGGAACCATCGTTGGTTGTACTTCCGACCTTCCGGTGGAAAACCCGCCTGTGGAAGGAGATGTGCCGGTACAACTGAATGGAATGCTGAGGTCGTTGGGTGATGCTGATGACCCAGGTGATGGGGAGTTGATCACTACAGGGTATCCATTGGAAGCCTATTCCGGGGTGAAGTTTTACCTGTCCGCAAGGACAGTCGACGCGCCGGTATCAAACTACTTGCTAAACCAGGAAATCTTTATTGGTGCGAAAAATACAACAGACCAAGGCCGGAATAAGCTGGATGGTACTGTCTATTATCCTCTCGGTAAGAAAGCGATTAATTTGTTTTCTTATACAGGATCGACGATAAGTGAAAATGGAAATATCACCCTGACTTCCGGTACAGGTATCAATAATGACTATCTGTTGGGCGTAGGGACCGAAGCCGATGGGACTACACTGAAATCCGGCAAGTCGGATGATCCGGTCGAGTACATCACCTACAAGCACCTGATGACCCGGGTGGATGTGAGGATAGAGGTGGCAGGTGATGTGGAAGAAACGAAACCGCAGAGCGTGACAATGAATTTCTACCGTTCCGGAAATACGGCACCTATTGCTAATAAAGGCACTTACAACATATTTACCGGTGGAAATAGTGAGGGTTATGCAACAAATAGTCCAAATGGGGACTATAGTTTTTCAAATATCACGACAACCCCTACCACTCACTATCTGGTGCCAAACGGCATGAACTTGACCACATATCCAGGGCAGATATTTTCCTATCTGAAAATTGATGACTATGTGGCCACAACAGAAGACTTGGTGGCATTGAAATTCTCAAAAGCTAAATTAGGGAGTACGGGAGTCGAAACCGATTTTATTCTTAAACCGGGTCTTGCTTATGACTTGGTGTTTAAAATCAATCGGTTGAAGATTACTTCGATAGAAGTGACCGTGAAACCTTGGGATGTTAAACCGGGTGATACCGAATGGGGTTACGAACCGAAAATTATCTCACTCTCCACTGATGACTATGATAGTGGTGATATCTCCAAGATGTTACTGAAGTACGAACATACGGATGGAAAGGTATATCAATATATCGGTAAGGCAGAGTTGGATGGATCTGGTTACAATGTAGATTTTGTTTCATTACCCCCAAACCTCTCAACGTTAGGGGGCAAACTCACGGCCGATTTATATACTAAAGACGGACTATTGGCAAAAGATGTCACGATCACTCCTTCCGGTGATACAGAGCTTGCGGTGGACAATCTGGGCAGATATGGAATGAAGAAAAGGGGTGATATATTGGAAATTTCCACTCCCTTGCAATTTGCACTGATGCTCAACGATGCCGCTAAACCTGACGGTGCGAAATATGAAGTGATGAGAGACCTTGATATGAATGGTGTTTCAGTGGAGATCGTTCCTCAGGCATTTCCCGAAAATTCAGTGTTGGACGGTAAAGGATTCGATATTTTAAACCTGTACATCACTGGTAACGGCCTTTTCACCGAAAATAAGGGAATCTTGAAACATTTCCGTATCGCGTCGGGAGAGATAACAGGAAACGGCTCCGGAGCTATCGGGGCGATCTGTCAATCCAACTCCGGTACGATAGAGGCGGTAGCCAACCAGGCCAACGTGCAGGCTGCCTCAGGACAAATGGTTGCCGGTGGTATTGCGGGGACAAATGAGGCTGGCGGTACAATCATCGCTTCGGTGAATAGCGGAAACGTATTCGGTGATTCTTCTGGAGCCGTAGGAGGTATTGTCGGTGAAAATAAGAATTCCAGTGGAGGCGCTGTTACCGCCTGTCTCAATACGGGAATGCTCGATAAGAGTGCCAATGTCTTGGGTGGAATCATCGGCACTTCGGTAGCCGGTACTTCCCAGCCTGTTGTCGTCACCGGATTTTGGTTGACCGGTACAGCCAGAAAAGACCAGGCTGTCAGTGCGGAATTGGCCGTAGGCAATAACCCTGAATATGCAGTAGATGGAGAAAGTGCCGATTTGGCTTCTTCGGTAATTCGTAGTAACAATACGATTGATAAATTAAATAGCGCATTGGGTTCTTCTGCTTGGAAGTACGAACTGGATGAGAATAGGTTCTCTTGGCCAATAGCAGTACCGAATCCTTAATTTAATAACGAAAGAGATATGAAGACTATGAAATATATCACGTATGTGTGTGTGGCCCTTTTGTCGGTGATCCTGTATGGCTGTTCGGATGAGGTGGTAAACAATTCCGAACCTGCTGCCGAGGGGACCTTGCTAAACCTATACGTGGGAGATATCGTAACGCCCGGAACCCGTCTTGCCGAATTAGGGGGAGCCGGAAGTATCAGCGAGGGAACGCATCCCACAAATGGTGACGACAAAAAGAATATCGGATTGTATATCTATTATGAAGATGATTATAAAGCTGATATTCTTACGAAACCCTATGTGCGTAACTTGGAGTGTGAAGTGAAGGACGGTAAAATCGTGCCGGTAGATGGGAGTGATATTTATATTTACGACCGGATGACTATTGTGGCTTTTTATCCTTATAATAGTGCGGCTGACGATTATACATTCACTTCGAAAGATGATGAGAAAAGATATCCCATCACCGAGAACGATTATTCTTACCAGTATTATATCCCATACCGGGCACAAACTAATGTGAATCCTACCAATGCTTATCTTGTAAGATTGCATTTGGTGCCTCAGCAAACAGTGAAAATACAGGTGGTATTGGTGTCTGACGATCCGGACCTATTTCCTGATGCTACGACAAAGACAGATGGAGTAGTGAAGATAGTGCCGTCTATAGATCCACAGGATGCCGGCAGCGGTGAGGATAAGAGGGAGAATTGGGTGGATATCATTGAGCAACCCTACGGCTCTGCGCCGAGTCCCACCTCCAGTGGAATGCATGTGCAACGATTTACCTCCTATATATGGAAAAATAATGAGCAAAAGGGAACCGATAATCCCCATCATGGCGACAATCCTAACCACTACGACAATACCTTCAAAAAAGGGGATGTATTGCTTCAAAGTGATAAGTTGACTTTGTTTTTCCCTGAGGACTTGGAGATACGGGAGGGTAACGTATATCGTTACGGATACAATTTAACAACCGGTGAGATGTTTATTCCCACTTCCGATAACCTGATATATGATGCATCCACTTTGGCCGGTGGGAGTGGGGGATACCAAGTGTGTGATATAGATTTGACAGATAAAGGCGACTGGACCCCGGTAAATTTTTCCGGTACCTACGATGGTGGAGGCCATGCGGTAAAAAATATGAAAATAACCCAAGTGCCGGTTGACGGGAATGTTGGCTTGTTTGGAAGTGTTACCGGCAGCAGCGTCATCAAGAACCTGCATTTGGAGAGTCCGGAGATTGAGGTAGAGAATACTGATCCCAATCAGACTCTTAACATAGGGGGACTGGTAGGGCAGCTGAACAGGGCTTTGACTCCAGAAGAGGAGGCAGCCCGAATACAAGCTATTGAAAATAATTTAAGAGAAAGTCTTCCCCCCGGGCTCCCCGAGTCGGTGATCCAAGCTCTATTGTCCGAACTCTTGAAAGAAGACACCGGACAAGGAACCAGTAGCGTGCAGGGCTGTAAGGTTTCACAACCCACGATTAAAGTCACGGGAGAGAACGTGATTGTGGGTGGCCTCGCAGGAATTGTTGGTGATGACCAGAGTTATAAGGGAGAGATAAAAGATTCTTATGTGTCTGAGGGCAGTATTGAGGTGAATAAAGATGTGGACCCCAACACTTACGAGAAGGTATGGGTTGGAGCCTTTGCCGGCCTGGTCAATGGAGGTTCCATATCGCGTAGTTACACAACCTCTTCGGCTGAAGGGTATATGCAACCAACTCCACCCGACACTGATCCCGTGGAGGTGGCACAAGGATTCACCAATGTAGTAGATCCTGTACCGGCAGGAACAGGTGTTACCGATAGCTTTACGAAAACCTTGAAAGGTAATACGGTGGATGGGGTAAAAGAATTCGGCCCTTCCGAATGGCCTTCCTGGGGTACCAGTGACGAGTGGCCGAAAGCAAATAGCACTTTGGATAACTATTGGGGAAATATGGGAAGTACTCCTTCCAACTATCCTACTTTAGTGTGGGAGTCTCGTTTACAATAATAAGAATTTGATTATGAAGATAAAATCATTGATATATTCGCTGTTGATCTTTGGAGGGGTGGTCTCTTTGGGTTCGTGCCAAAACGATGTCAACGATCCTCTTCCTGTGGGGGAAGGACAACAATTAACATTGCTTCCTTCCGTGGCAGATAGGAACAAAGTGGAAGTTCGCGCCGCAGGAAATATACCGTTTTTCGAGAACGGGAACGATATCACTGTCCAGGTCAAGACAAGCAGGACGGGAAGCGATTTTGTTTCGTACCCCTATACTTATAACAACGGTACTTTTGCCGAAAAGGCTCAAGGTCAGGGTTTCTTTTTTCCTGCAGACCAGACTTTTATTTCTGAGTTGAAAGCCTTTTGGCCGTCGTTTGAGAACAGGGGCGCGGTTATTACCGATCAACGCGACTTGGATCAGTTCAAACTTGCCAACCGCCTTACTGCCCATGTCACCGAGGCCAATATCATGCCTACGGCAGATCCCGTTCCATTGGTTTTCCAACATGAACAAAGTAAGATCACTTTCCGACTTGCAGGGCAAAATGCCAGTGGATTAATCATCAAATCACTCCTTTTTGAGCTTGAAAATGTTGATCTTGATGATGGACAAGGAGAGCGGCAAGTCGGTTTTTGGGCGTACTGTGAAGGGACGGGAACCCTCAATGCCGAAGTGATTGTGCCGGCCGGAGTTGTCTTTGGCCCAGGCATAAATGACGGAAAGAGAATGGAAATTGGATTGGTGAAAGTGGGTGCTGAAGGAACTACCGATAATGACTACGAAGGGATTATGTATATCCCTAATAGCACGCATATTGAGTTACAAAAAAATCACGATTACTTGGTCACCCTTACTCCCGAAGGTTATGATTTGATGGCAACTATCTCTATAGCCGGATTCCCTCAACCCGATGGGGATCACGTGGGTGTGCCCTTCCAGCTTCCGGTATTGAATGAAGAAACAGAGCGCTATGAGATAAGTACTATCGCACAATTGGTAACCGTATCATGGTTGCTGACCGGAGACCTGAATGGGGAGTTGCAATCGGATTGGAGTACTCGTACATTCGACATCGTGAATGATATAGAAGTATCCGACAGGATAAAGGCAGAGGGAGATCGTTATCTGAATATTTCTACGTTGAACAATTACAAGAATCAATTTTCCAATGCTGATAAGGTCACTTATTCTGATGGGACGAATGTGTTTAACTGATAACGGGATAATCTTATAAACAGGAATAAAAATGAAACATAAAACTTTATATATATACGCAGTTGTCCTTATATTGGGCTTCAATGTGGCGGGATGCGACAAGAATGACAATATTGAAGTCAACAGCGATATGGTGGAGATCGATGGTGTCGCATTGCAATTGGGGGGTGTAGACCTTTCATCAGGAACCGCAGCTACTACCAGGGCAACAGTAGCTGGCATTGATTATGCCGTGAATACGAATGAAGACCCTACTAGTAGTTTTTTTTTCCTTGGCAGTAATAATATTCGGGAAGACTGGAAGTTGGACTTTTCCCTGTATAATGGAAACGCATCCGGAAGTGTTGATGGAACACCATATGACGCTGCTTCCTTTACCGCAGGTGTGTATGATGACACGAACAATACTTGGAAACCATCTCCAGACAAGCAGCTCCTTTTCCCCAACTATTTCAAGCCGCATGTGGAGGCGTGGTTGTATCCAAGCACAAAAGATGCCGCAGTTGCAACTGATCAATCTACAGAAGAGCAACTGATAGCTCAGGATATATTGCACAGGGCGAAATCGGTGCTTCCGGGAAATGCCACAGAATCGTTTGGCAAGAAACTATCTGTCCAATTGAGCCATCAACGGGCGATGCTTAATTTCAAATTCCAAGACATTGTACGCGAGGATATCAATGAGGTAACGGTTAAGGTAAAGGTAGGAGGAACGGATTATACGCCATATAGTGTAAGAGCCGCGGGCGTACTGGAATATATGCTGATACTTCCCGAAGCTACACCTGCTGCAACAGAGATCATTGTGGAGTATGTGACCGTTGGTAATGATCTTCTACTGCCGATCGAATATAAGCATAAGGTGAACTTGGGTATAACCGGAGCACTCGGAAGCAATAATTGCTATTGCTTCACCTTATCTCCAAAAGAGATGACAATATCTCCCGTGTCTGTCATTAATTGGGTCACCGGTGAGCCGGTTTTGGGAGAGTATGTGGCGGTCACGGCTTATCCAACGTTTAAAGGTCCGAAAAATGAGACTTATTATTTCTATTACGATAATCAGTTGACGGAAGACGGCTCTTTGAATGGCACGCCCAAATTGCAGGAAATCAACTTCAATAATGATGGTGAATGTACTATCAAACCCGACGGACGCATTATTACCCATATTTTTAAAGGGTCAGATCCCACTATGGAGGATTGGAATCTATACAAGTTGGACAATCCCATAATATTGGGCAATACAGAAAAAATCTATATCGATTTGGAGACAATAATTAATACCCTTTATCCTTAGAGATCTAATCAAAGAATATAAGTGGTTTATTCCGCTCGTTTAGAAGGCAGGTCAAGCAAGAGAGGCTGCTTCAAGTATTTTGGGACAGCTTCTCTTCCTTATTATCCCGGTTTTAGAATAAATGAGCAGAGGAGCCTGCCAAAACCAATTCATCAATAGAACAATACCAATGGTAGGAATATATGATATAAATGTGTTTTTTGCCTTCTTCTAGCAGGGAAATCAGGCCCGGAATTCAATCAAGTGAATTTTTGGATATTCACCTTTGATGTCATTGTCTAAATATTCGGAAAGTTGCAGGACATCGTCGAAGTAGCCTGTTCTCTCATTCCTGTGATCCGGACGGCAAGGTTTTGAAGGAAGTTCCGCCGGATGCAACTTCGAATAACGGGCAGACTTGGATGCCAGGAATTTCCTCACATTTTCAATATACTCCAATGGAATCTCCGCATGGAACTTCTTCCGCAAGCCATTTTGATCGGTATTGCCGCTTTCCATGGTAGTGTATCTCAAGGCGCTTTCCCCGGGACGTTTATTCTTTTCTTCCTCAATAGGGAGTTTCAGGGTATGCATCAGATTGATAATGTCGCTTGTCAGCAACTGGGACTTGAATTCGAGTACTTCCAGATCCCGTATTTTGGTTTTCTCATCTATATTTTGTTGTTTCAGATGTTCTAATGAAACGTCTACTTCAATATTGAAATTCCTGAACTTCAGTTCTAGTTCATGCAGGATATCATAAAAATCAGGAGTATTGTCGAAACGGTCGAAACGCAGGTCTTCCGGTAGGAGTTTTAACTTTAACAGGTGCTCTTCTGACGGATAATACCTGTCAAATCCTTCTTCCTGAAGCTTCCAGTGTGTTGCACATATACATACCTTATTCCGGTACATGTGGCGTATCAGGTCGGACAGGATTTTAGACTGAAATGTACGCTTGATCTGTTGCTGTTTTGATTCCCTGCGAATGGCCTGCCAGGTAAGCACTGTTCCCAGGGCGGCAAAGGCCGCTAGCAAAAGGTTGGTGATCTCGTCTGCATCCGTTTGCCCCAAACGAGTAGGATTTGTGTTGACTGACGTTTTCTCGGATGCCTGCGCAATTTTGTCCAGTGTTAAGCTCGGTTCGATTTCAACGCCATAACAACTTACCGACAAGACCACTATCAAGGCTGTCAGTAAAATAAATCGTTTTGATACTGCCATTATGATTATTTGTTTTTCACTTCAATTGCATGAATTGTTGTTCAGGACTACCTTGCCCGTCAACTTTCTGACTGTCGTGTTATTACGCACCACAACCGTTTCCTTAAGAAGGCCGTTCCTCAATCGTCACACAAATATATGCAATTTAATCTCTCAACCAGCTCCTTTCACTGAAAATTTATTCAAGGTTATCCAATAATCAATCACGATGGAACATCCACCCACTACACGAATTCTTCTTTCAAAGTTTCGACCCATTTAGCGAGGCGTTCTTCGGTCATATCATACTCGTTATCCTCATCAATGGGAAGTCCTACCCACAAACCGTCGATTACGGCGGTAGACTCGTCGTAGGTATACCCTTCATCCGGAACCCGGCCAACAATTTCGGCTTTATCGCTTAATTCGTCGTAGACCACTTTCATCGATTCTGCAAAACTGGTCGAGTAAGAAGCGCTGTCGCCTAGTGCGAAGATGGCTACCTTTTTTCCGGTGAAATCCATTCCGGCAAAACTAGGGAGAAATCCGTCCCAGTCGTCCTGCAGATCTCCTATCCCCGTAGTGGAAGTCCCTACCACAAAATAAGGATAATCTTTTATTTCATCGATGGAAACATACTCCACATTATATAAGTCGGCATTTCCGTCGAACAGGTCCTGCACCTGCCTTGCCACAGATTCTGCGTTCCCGCCCGATGAACCGTATAGAATCGCTATTTTATTCATAATTTTTGTGATATTCAATTTTGATCTATTGAATAACAACTTAAAAAGGAAATTGTTTGTCGGCGTGAGATGCAAATATTTTTTCTCGTTCCTCTTTCTTTTGTAGATAACGGGAAAAATATTATTTTTGCATTTCTATTCGGCTCTGTAGTTCAATGGATAGAATAGCGGTTTCCTAAACCGTAGATCCGGGTTCGATTCCCGGCGGAGCTACTTAAAAGCCTGTCTTTTTTAAGGGCAGGCTTTTTCGATAGGGCTCTTACAGCAAAAAACGTACATTTGCGATACAAAGTTCTACAATAGTTCTATAAAAATTGGGGAACGTTCAAAGTTCCGGTTTATCACTTTGTTCTTCCCGCTTCCTGTTGTTCTGTCGCTCCTTTTACTTTGCTCTGTTTGCCGTCGTTGTACACTTCGCGTTGCCCGATTTTCAGGGTTCCATCGTACTTGCTACCCATTTCTACTTCCAAAAAATCCGAAACGATATCGCCTTGAACCGATCCGGTAGTTTTTAAAATAAGTTCTTTACTTTTTACAGAGCCTTTGATATGTCCGAAGATAATGATATTATCGCTTTCCAAAAAGCCTTCCACATCTGCTTTTTCCCCCAGGATGATACCTTGTTTCGACGATATGTTTCCTTCCACTTTGCCGTCGATCCGGACAATGCCGTCTCCGTGAATATCCCCTTTGAAACTCATATCGTTACCTACTACGGTGGTGATAGGCAGGGAATCCAACTTTGAAACCCCGACATCCTTTTTTCTTTCTTCTTTAGCCATAAATTTCTTCCTCATCATCAATACTTATGTATTTTTTAGGGTTGATTCTCTTCCTGTTATAAATAATTTCATAATGTAAATGTGAGCCCGTACTTCTTCCGGAACTGCCCATCAATCCGATAAATTGTCCGCTCTGCACATAATCACCTTTCTTCACATGGATCTGCCAGAGGTGTGCGTACAGTGTTTGGAGATTTTTATCGTGTTCAATGATCACGCATCTTCCGTATCCGCCTTTATATCCGGCAAAAGTAACTATCCCGCAACCCGTGGCTTTAATGCTGTCCCCCACCTGGCCTTTAAAATCTATGCCGCCATGAAACTCCGTGTTTCTTCCTGTGAACGGGTTACGGCGATACCCATATTCTGAGGTTATTTTTCCGTCAAATGGTTTGCCTATCGGTACCGAATTTAATGTTTCCTCCAACCCCAGTACCTGCTTTTGATAAAAATCGGCAAATTCATTGATATTTGTGATGTCAAATTCAGCGCTTATTCCCCCCATATTGTCCATTTTCAACTTTTCCAACCCCCTGTCCTGGAGGAATGAGTTGATGCGATACATCCCTGAATCAATGGACGCAAAAGCGGTGAGGGCTTTGTGTAGATCGATCCGGCTCCGGATATAATTGGCCCTGTCCAGCCTTTCCTGATAAACCCGACTGGTGTTCTGATAGATCAGAAAACCGGAAACCAGGATAAAGGAGATGATAAGCAATGAGAGAAATGCCGCGTATTTCCGCCAGTGGACAATGATGTGGGTGGGTACCTGACGGACTTTGCTTGTCTTCTCCCTGGAATTAACAATTAGAACTGAGGTCTTATGTTTCATTGCTAAACTTTACCAGTTTTAAGTAAATTACGGCAAAACAATCCGGTAAAAATATTTATCTATATTTAAACGTGTTGATTATAAGCGGATTGTGTTCAGCCTTAATACCGTGATTATTTTATTGCACAGTATTAAGTTTATTAAAAAAATTACCTGACAGTCAAACAAAAGTAGCAATAAATATTTGAATAAGATTTTATTTACGATTTTTTAATCGATGTTTTCTATTGATTTTTAAGTTAAACCGTACGATTATTTCGTAAAATTTTTCGCTCCAACAGGACGCAGAAGAATTGTCATACCTTAGCCTGTTTAGAAAGAAAAAAACTAAATATGCTAATAAACAGATATTTATCGTGTATGGTAAGGCGACATATAAAAAAAATCGATAAATGATATTTTGGATAGAGATTTACTTTAACAATGTTGTCAAAATGAAAAATAACTTAACTTTCGCATATGAATTTGAAATAGGTGTAACTAAAGAGGAAACCTTGTGAAACTTGAAAAAATAATAAAATAAAACCGATAAAACGATTAAGAATGGAGCATTAAAACATAATCACCGGCTGAATTGTTTAAATCTGAATGATAGAGTCTCTCAGTTACAGAAAGATATCGGTGAGACCTTCAAAAAGACGAATAAAACTATTTCGTTAAGTAAGCGTAAAGTGAATTTATTTACTTTGCCGAACGTAGAATTAACAATCGAGGAGCGAAGGCGACTCAAAATGTAATATAATTGAACAATCAATATAAACTTTATGGGGAATAAGATGCAAGATAAGAATGTGTTACCGGAAGAACAGGCGAACGCGTTGCTGGCTACCTTGCGGATCCGGTTTGAGAAGAATATGAATCGGCACGAAGGCCTTGACTTTCGCAAGATACAAAGCCGGTTTGAAGAGTATCCGGAAAAGTTGTGGTCACTCAACGAGATGGAGGAGACCGGCGGAGAACCCGATGTGATAGGATATGACAAACAGCTTGACAAGTACATCTTTTGTGATTGTTCGCCTGAAAGTCCTAAAGGCCGAAGGAGTGTATGCTATGATCCCGAGGCGCTGGCATCAAGAAAAGAGCATAAACCCCGGCACAGTGCCATCGGGATGGCTTCCGAGATGGGAATAGCGTTGCTGACGGAGGAGCAGTATCATGCCTTGCAGCGGTTAGGTGAGTTCGATACCAAAACCTCAAGCTGGATCGTGGCGCCTCAGGATGTCAGGAAGTTGGGCGGTGGATTATTTGGGGACCGACGGTATGGACGGGTCTTTATCTATCATAATGGTGCCGAGTCTTATTATGCAGCCAGAGGATTTCGCGGTATTTTAGAGGTGTAAAGTTAAAAAATGATTATCTTTGCTCCTTATTATTCAATGACATTAAACATTTTTTACGCTCGGTAAAACAACTGACGACAAACCGAAGCCAAAAACAAATTTGTTTGAATTTTGGTGAGGTGCGAAGGGAAAAAGAAAATGTTTATTTAAACCGCTCACAATCATGAAGTATAGCAAATTATTCATTTTTTTTAGTGTTATTTCAATTGCATTTCTGGTTTCCTGTAACGGGAAAAGGACGGGCGAAGCTGAATGGGTACAGCTCTTTAACGGTAAAGATATGACCGGATGGACTCTGAAAATTACCGGATATGAAATGGGAGATAATTTTGGAAATACATTCCGGGTAGAAGATGGGATAATTAAAGTGCGCTACGAGGCGTATGATTCATTTGATAACCGCTTCGGACATCTGTTCTACAAAGATCAATTCTCACACTACAGACTCCGTGTGGAATACCGTATTGTAGGTGACCAATGCCCCGGTGCGCCCGGCTGGGCATATAAGAACAGCGGGATTATGATTCATGGACAGACACCTGAATCGATGGACAAAGATCAGGATTTTCCCACTTCCATCGAGGTGCAGTTACTTGGCAGCGATTCCCTGGTGGAGCGTACCAACATGAATGTGTGTACTCCCGGAACCAATATCGTGATGGATGGAAAGTTGACCCTGGATCATTGCATCAACTCATCTACCGATTATTTTTATGGTGAAGAGTGGTTTACCGCAGAAGTAGAGGTGAGGGGCAATGAAGTGATAAGGCATATCATCAATGGCGATACCGTGCTTCAATACTCGCAACCACAATTGGATGAACGGGATGCAACCTATGCCAAATTGGTTGAGCTGAATGGTGGTAACAAAATGCTGAGCGGTGGCACTATCTCCCTGCAGAGCGAAGGACATCCTATCGATTTTCGTAAAGTAGAGATTATGTTGCTGGAGGAATAAATATATACAGCCCTTCCATGGCCTCAACGGTGATGGATTACTGTAAAAATAAAAACCCGCCTCATATCTGCGAAGCGGGTTTTTTATGGATAATGCTCAACGAATTCGTTGTGAAAACTAACCGTTAAGCAAATTTCTAACTTATTAGTCTAATTGCGGTCCTGAAGGGATCAATGCTATGGCAGCATCGTTGTCGCAATATTGCTTGAAGTTTTCGATATACATGGCGGCCAGTTTCTTGGCTTTGGCTTCCCACTCACTCTTGTCGGCGTAAGTATTACGCGGGTCGAGGATGTCAGAAACACCTTCCAGTTTTGCAGGAGCCGTCAGGTTCATGATCGGGATGTGTACCTTTTCTGCATTTTCGATTGAACCGTCGATGATAGCATCGATGATGGCACGAGTATCTTTCAGAGAAATACGTTTTCCTGTCCCGTTCCAACCGGTATTTACCAGATATGCTTTGGCGTTGTGCTGATTCATCTTTTCAACCAACGTTTTTGCATACATAGTGGGATGCAGCGTGAGGAACGCTTCTCCGAAAGCAGGAGAGAATGAAGGCTGCGGCTCGGTGATACCACGCTCGGTACCTGCCAGTTTGGAAGTAAATCCGCAGAGGAAGTGGTATTGTGCCTGGTTGTCGTCGAGGATAGATACCGGAGGCAATACGCCGAACGCGTCAGCCGACAGATAGATGATTTTGTTAGCGTGACCGGCACGTGACGGAAGAACGATCTTGCTGATGTGGTAGATAGGATACGAAACGCGGGTGTTCTCAGTAGTAGAACCGTCAGTGAAATCGATATTACCTTCATCATCTACAGTTACGTTTTCCAGGAGTGCATCGCGACGGATAGCACGCCAGATGTCCGGTTCGTTTTGCTCGCTCAGGTTGATCACTTTTGCATAACAACCACCTTCGTAGTTGAATACTCCATGTTCATCCCATCCGTGCTCGTCGTCACCAATCAGGTAACGTTTCGGGTCGGCAGATAAAGTAGTTTTTCCTGTTCCGGAGAGACCGAAGAAAATAGCTACGTCACCATCTTCGCCTACGTTGGCAGAGCAGTGCATCGAAGCAATCCCTTTCAACGGCAGATAGTAGTTCATCAGGGCGAACATACCTTTTTTCATTTCACCGCCGTACCAGGTACCACCGATCACCTGCATTCTCTGGGTGAGATCAAATAATGTAAAGTTTTCAGAGTTCAAACCTTGCTCCTGCCATTTGTCATTGGTTACTTTTGAACCGTTGAGGCATACGAAATCGGGCTCACCGTAGTTGGCCAGTTCGTAGTGCGAGGGACGGATAAACATATTGGTTACGAAGTGGGCCTGCCAGGCAACTTCCATCACGAAACGTACTTTCATACGTGTGTCGGCGTTGGTGCCGCAGAAAGTGTCCACTACATACAGTTTTTTTGCTTTGGAAAGCTGATTGGCTACCAACCCTTTGCAGTAGTCGAATGCATCCCGGGTACAAGGACGGTTGATAGTACCATCCCACCACAAGGTATCTCTTGTGATGTCATCTTCCACGATGAATTTATCTTTAGGAGAACGGCCGGTGAATTTACCGGTGTAAACGGCAGTAGCACCGCTCTTTGTTAATTTAGCTCTTTCGAAACCTTCATTCGCGGGATTCATCTCATCCTGGTAAAGCGTCTCGTAGGAAGGATTATGAACGATTTCAAAATCGCCCGTAATGCCATACTTGCTTAAATCTAAATTTGCCATTTTGATAAAATTTGGGTTTAATATTATGAATGAATAAAACTTGCATGTAGACCAACGTTTTCGTTAAGCAATATGGGCAGAAGCCAAACTTGTTTGGATTATGCCGTTGTGAGAAAACGACTAACTTTAGTGAACCTAAAAACAGGCATACAAAAATATACAAATTCTTTCAAATAGGAAAATAATTAAAGAAATTTTTCTTTAATTGGCTGTTTTTTTATCCGCACATCTTTTTTTAAACAAAAAATCATATCAAAAGTTTAGCTGAGTACAGAAAATCATTACCTTTGTTTTCCGGAAATAATTACTTCGTCCAGTCGGTTGCGGAACTATTTCGTTAAGTCAACTGAGCAGAGGATAAGCAAGCTTATACTATGCCTTGGCGAGAACTGGGAATATTTGTTCTACACCGTGATAAGCTGGAAGAGATAAAATTGATTTATAAAAATGGAAGTAAACAACTTTTCGGACAGCAATTCTTTACTTAATTCTTTTATCCGTGAAATAAGGGATATCACCATTCAGAACGACCGGCTCCGGTTTCGCCGAAACATAGAACGTATCGGTGAGATTATGGCTTACGAAATCAGTAAAGGTTTTCATTACAAGAAGATTGAAGTAAGCACGCCGCTTGATGTGGCTGAGGTGAGTGTTCCGGAAGAGGATATTGTAATCGCTACTATTCTCAGGGCCGGACTTCCGTTCCATCATGGTATGTTAAATTATTTCGACGGAGCGGAAAATGCATTCGTCTCTGCATACAGAAAATACAAAGAGACCGGTCATCAGTCGTTCGACATTCATATCGAATATATCGCATCGCCCTCGATAGAAGGGAAGACCTTGATCCTGGCCGATCCGATGCTGGCGACAGGAAGTAGTATGGAGTTGACCTACAGGGCACTGCTTACCAAAGGTACGCCGGCAAATATCCACATAGCCACGATCATTGCCAGCAGACAGGCGATAGACTATTGCAAAGCCAATTTTCCTGAAGAAAAAACAACTATCTGGGCTGCCGCCATTGATCCCGGCCTGAATGAATCGTCCTATATCGTGCCGGGTATCGGGGATGCGGGTGATCTTGCTTACGGGGAGAAGATTTAATCATAAAATTTTTTTTCGAACGCTTTGAATTCACCTTTTTTCAAAATCAACCGTTTCCATACGGCAGATAAAAACCCTGTACCATATCCTGTCAATTGGATCCAGGCTGCTGCTATACTGTAAAGCGCTACGCCGACTGATCCGTTTTTTATGAGGGAGTCGATAAAGACAAGTAGCGAGTAAGACAGAGGAATAAGAAGAAACAGAGGGTGAATGACAGAGAGGACAAGGATTAATGCCATACCGGCGACAAAAAATGCGGGTAACAAATGTACTATCTTCAGTGATCCGGGGTGAGCAAGATGCAGGTTGATGCGTGCAATGCCTGAGTTGTATACCTGCTTGAAAAATTGTCCGAAGGTACTTCTTCGTTTGTGGTAGATAAAAGCATCGGAGATAAGTGCTGTCCTGAAACCGTTCTTCAGTAATCGCAGGCTAAGATCGATATCCTCTCCAAATCGCATAGAACCATATCCTCCTATCGTATCAAATGCTTTTTTGGAAACTCCAAAATTGAAACTCCGGGGATTGAATTTCTCCATAGACCTTTTACTGCCGCGAATTCCGCCGGTAGTAAAGAAAGAGGTCATGGAGTAGTTGATTGCTTTTTGTATTGTGGTGAATGTAGGTAGTGCTGCATCGGGTCCTCCATAAGCATCAGCGTACTGCTCACGGAGGGACTGGGAAACAGTCTCTATGTAACGAGGCGGTATGATGCAATCCGAGTCGAAGAAGATAAGATAATCGTATTTTGCCTGAGCTGCACCCACATTTCTGGTAAGACCCGGCCCGGAATTGGGTTTCTCGAAGTAAGTAAGATCGAGTTTATCGCGATATTTTGTCACTACGGTATCGCTTTTTCGGGTAGACCCATCCTCAACGATTACTACTTCAAATCGTTTGTCTGTTTGTTCACAGAGGCTTGCAAGAAGTTCGTCCACTTCATCAGGACGATTATAGAGAGGTATAATAATTGAAAAAAACATAATATCTACCCGTTTATTCAGCGCAAAGCTAATTATTTTATTTTATTTTCCCATTACAGGCCATCTATCTCTTCTTACTCTCTGATTTTTTACAGTCTCAATCTGATCCCTCTTGTTTTATCCTTTTTCTTCTCAATCCCGGCATTCTCGTTTAAAAACAAAAAACAGTTAAATAAATGTGAAAAATAATTGAATATTTAAAAAAATAGAATATCTTTGTCCTTCCGAATAAATATTGTTTTTTTGATAGGTTGCGAAAAAATTGCAGAATATCAGTAAAGATGGTTAATGAGAAGTTGTTGATATATGGTAAGGTTTTGTAAAATAGCTGTTTACTTACTTATTTTATATTCCGTCGTATCATGTAAAAATGGGGAGGGGATGCTGATCAGGGGGGAGATTTCGAATTTGGAGAATCCCTATATCCTGGTTACCTTTCTTTCTGCCGATACTCTTGCCATCGATACTATCAATGTGGATGTGAAAGGAAAATTCAATTACAAAAATCAGCTCGATACACTTACCTCCTTTTCGCTCTATCTGAATAATTACGAGAGCGCTGCCGTGGTTTTTGCTGATAAGGGGCAGACCCTGAAAGTGAAAGGAGATGCGTTATTGCCGGATCTCATTGAAGTGAACGGAAATGAGATTAATAACGATCTCACGCTGTTCAAGACGGAAAACCGTGAACTGCTTGCACAACGCGGTCAGTTGTTGCTTAACCTGAGTATGGAATCCCAGTCGGACACTATCGGCAATAAGTCAATCACCCGTCATGATGAGATTGCTAAATTGCAATTACTCAATCACGAACTGATATCACAAGCTGAAGAATTTATAAAAAAGAATCCCACGAGATTCTCCAGTCTTATCCTTATCAATAATTTTTTTATAAACAGTGATAATCCCCAGGCTTTGGAACGTGTACTGGCGTATTTACAGGGAAATGTGACCGATACTCAGTTTGCAGCCCGGTTGAGATCCTATTCTGAAAAGATCAACCGTTCGGCTGAAGGTGCGCATATGCCCTATTTTATGCTTAAAGATAAAGAGGGAGGAAATATTTATTCTCATGAGTTTAACGGAAAATATCTGCTGCTCTCTTTCGTTTCTACAGCGGGAATCGAGTCACGCGAAACTATCGATCTGCTGAAAGAAGCTTACCAGGAAGTCAATAGAGACAGCGTGGAGTTCCTGACTGTGTATATTGATTCGGATATCTATCCGGTGGAATATGTGGAGAATGATTCTATTCCCTGGAGAGTGGTTCCCGAGAAAAGAAGTTGGGGATCGGATATCGTAGATGCGTACAATGTGCAATATATACCCTTTAATATTCTGATCGCCCCTGACGGCAATATCAAAGTACGCAATATTCCTGCGCAGGGAGTAGCGAATGCAATCAGAAATTCTTCCGAAGATTAAGTGCAAAAAAAGACTTGGTAACATGCTGGTCAAATTGTTTGGAGCGGCTGTACAAGGTATCGATGCAACGCTCATTACCATTGAAGTTAACTGTTCAAGAGGGATTAGGTTTATGCTGGTAGGCCTGCCCGATACTTCCGTGAAGGAAAGCCATGAACGCATCGTATCAGCCATTGAAGTGAACGGGCTGAAATTCCCACGTCAACAGATCGTTATCAATATGTCGCCTGCCGATATCCGGAAGGAAGGTTCGGCTTACGACCTGCCGCTCGCTGTCGGTATCCTCGCCGCCTCCGGCTCCGTTTCTTCCGGCAGGCTTGGTGATTACCTGATGATGGGTGAATTGTCGCTCGACGGAACAATTCTTCCTTTAAAGGGAGCACTCTCTATCGCGTTAATGGCGAGGGAGAACGGATTCAAAGGGTTTATCCTGCCTGTGGCAAATGCGAAAGAAGCCGCCGTGGTAGAGGGATTGGAGGTTTATGGAATAAACAATATCCGTGAGGTGGTCGCTTTTTTTAACGGTGAACAGAAGTTGCAACCTACAACGGTCGATCTGCAACAAGAGTTTTTGGAAGGGCGCTCTTCTTTCGAATTCGATTTTTCCGATGTAAAGGGACAGGAGAATGTGAAACGGGCGTTAGAGGTAGCTGCTGCCGGAAGCCATAACGTTATTATGGTAGGTCCGCCGGGATCCGGCAAGTCGATGATGGCAAAACGAATGCCCTCTATCCTGCCTCCTTTTTCGTTGGAAGAGGCGTTAGAGACGACAAAGATACACAGTGTGGCAGGAAAGACCGATCTGGACAGTTCGCTCACGACCAACCGTCCCTTTCGTTCACCTCACCATACTATCAGCGATGTGGCGATGGTGGGGGGAGGTTCATATCCCCAACCCGGTGAAATAAGCCTGGCACATAATGGTGTACTTTTTCTCGACGAGTTGCCGGAGTTCAGTAGAAATGTGCTTGAAGTGATGCGACAGCCGTTGGAAGATCGTAAGATCACTATATCACGTGCCAAATTCACGGTAGATTATCCAGCCGGATTTATGCTGGTAGCGGCAATGAATCCCTGCCCCTGCGGCTACCATAATCATCCCGACAAAGAGTGTGTATGCCCTCCCGGAGCTGTACAAAAATATCTCAACAGAGTCTCCGGACCACTTCTCGACCGGATTGATATCCAGATAGAGATAGTACCGGTTCCGTTCGAAAAGATCTCCGATACTACACCGGCGGAACGGAGTGCAGATATCTGCAATAGGGTTGTGAAAGCAAGAGAGATTCAGTTACACCGCTTCAGAAACAGGAAAGGTGTCTTTTGTAATGCGCAGATGAACGGAAGGATGTTGCGTGAATATGCTTCACCCGACCAAAAAGGAATGAAATTGCTACAGGCAGCGATGGAAAGACTCAATCTTTCTGCCCGTGCCTACGACCGTATACTGAAAGTATCCCGAACTATTGCTGATCTCGACGGGAGTCAACAGGTGCAACCGTCACACCTGGCAGAGGCGATCAACTACCGGAATCTCGACAGGGAGAATTGGGCATTGTAAGGTGGGAAGGTGGGAAGGCTGAAGGTGCCTCCAGAAATTCTACAAAAGAATTTATTCAGTTTATTTACATATCCAACGGATCATTGTCAGAAATTGAAATGCAATTAGAGTTAGCAGTAAGATTGGGATTTATACAGGAGCAGAAAATTCCGGTTGAGAGTATAAAGCATATCAGATCAATGCTTTTAGGGCTTATCAGATCCCTGAAAGATAAATAATAACCCAAATCCTTTCCACTCTTCCACCTTTTCACCTTTTCTCAAAATGATGATCGTCGTAGAATTTTGTAAAGGAGTGTCCCCATCGGAAACCGAGTCTACGGAACTCTTCCACTACCGGATGACCGGGATAGAGGGTGCCGTTTACCGTGGTGTCCAATACCGCTCCTTCGGGTTTGTTGGGACGATTTTCTGTTTTCCAGCGTAAAGGATTGAACCGTGGATTGATATCAATGGCCATCCCCGTCGCATGTTTGGAATAAGTAATGTCGCGGTAGCAGAAGCTATAACTGTTATTATCGTCCATTGACAGGCTGTCGTTCCAACCGTATTTTACAATAGGGATTGCCTTTTCAATGACGAAACCCTTGTCAAACATAAACCTGAAAATCTTCTTGATATCATTTGCTATTGTTTTGTTGGAAAGGATCTGCCCGCGATGGATCTTTCCGTCGGTGGAGAGATACACTACCCCGAAAAGTGTTAATTGATCGATAATGCTTTGAGGTGCTTTGGTGCCGGCAATTGCTTCTTCAAAACTATAATCGGCATCGATGATGGTATCATTCCCTACCGATGTCGTCTCAGCGACTTCCGGAGTATCGTGAAACCAGTAGTTTACAGTTGTGTCGGCAATTTCGATTGGTTGTCCGGACTCTGCCGTTGTATCTCCGTTCCCTGTTAGCGGTCGTTTGTCTCTTTTGTATTCAGTGCATGAATAAAAAAAGCAGAGGATGGAAAAAAGGAAAAGAATGATTTTCATCGAGAACGATCTTTATGGCGTTTCCTGTTTGACTCTTTCCTGAAGAGGCGACCGGATGAAACGGACTATTAACTCAGTTCCAGTCCGAACTCATCGGAAAGTTTTTGGAGCGAAGGGTTTTGTTGTACCATCTCGTCGAATATCTCACGGGAAGTCAGGGGTTTTTTAATGACATTCACCTCTGAGATCCTGATGGTCATAGTAATATCGCCATTTTTTAATTTTTCCCTTAGGAAAGAGAGAAGTGTGATACTGTGATCGGTGAGGTATTGCTTGTTAAGCTCCGTATTTACTTCCACTTCGAACAGCGTGTCGCTTAGCATCCTGGGATGATAGAGCGTCATGGTATTCTTGAGAAGTTTCTCTTCATTCAGGTTATTTGCATATTCCTTCCAGGCGTTTATCAGCTCATTCTCAGTGAAGAGATTGTTTCCATTGTGCTGTTGCATGTCCGTACCGGAGGAGGAAGTCTCTTCTTCTTTCTTATTTGAGATAGAGGAAAGTGATACGCCCATCCCCGCAAGGGAAACCGTTCTCTTTTTCAGTGTTGCAGCTGCTTCAGCAGGCTTACGTATACTGCTTGCTGCCGGTTTCTGCACATCGGGTTCAGTTCCGGAAACATCTTTTTTTCTGGAGTCATCCTCTTTTTCGGAGTCTGTCTTTCTTTGAGTGATGTCTTCTCTTTCAGAGACTTTTTCCCTTTCGGGAGCCCTCTCTTGTCGGATATCTGTTTGTGTCGGTTTTTCTTTCGAGGCTATCGGTTCAATGGCTCTTTTTTTTTCCGTTTTTACGGCGGAAGCACCATCCGGAGTAGATAGTTGGCATAGCCGTATGAGTGCCAGTTCTAACAGAAGTCGTTTGTTCTTGCTAAGCCGATAGCTCAGGTCGCATTCATTCGATATTTCAATGGCCTGATACAGAAATTGGTTGCTGCACCTTTGGGCCATCGCGATATATCGCTCACGGATGGAGGCCCCTACCTGGAAGAGCTGTGCGGTCAAAGGATCCCTGCATACCAGCAGGTCACGGAAATGATTGGAAATACCGCTGATAATGTATTGTCCTTCAAAGCCCCTGTTGAGGATATCGTTCAATATCAGCAGGCAGTCCACCACGTTACCGTCAAGGATAGCGTCGGACAACCTGAAATAATATTCATAGTCGAGTACATTCAGGTTTTCAATCACAGCCTGATAAGTGATGTTTCCTCCGGTATAGCTCACTGTCTGGTCGAAGATGGAGAGCGCGTCACGCATCCCTCCGTCTGCTTTTTGAGCGATGATATTCAATGCTTCCGGTTCGGTCTTTACTCCTTCCTGATCGGCCACATATTGCAGATGTGCGACCGTATCGGCAATGGTGATACGGTTGAAATCATATACTTGGCAACGCGACAGGATAGTAGGGATAATCTTCTGTTTCTCTGTAGTGGCAAGAATAAAGATGGCATGTGCCGGCGGCTCTTCCAGCGTTTTCAGGAAAGAGTTAAAAGCCGCCTGGGAAAGCATGTGCACCTCGTCGATGATGTATACCTTATATCTCCCTATCTGTGGTGGGACACGCACCTGGTCGATCAGGCTGCGGATATCATCTACACCATTATTGGAGGCGGCATCCAATTCGTGGATGTTATAGGAGCGCTGTTCGTTGAATGCCACACACGATTCGCATTGGTTACATGCCTCATGGTCCGCAGCGGGATTGAGGCAATTGATGGTTTTCGCGAAAATGCGGGCACAGGTGGTTTTCCCCACACCCCGCGGCCCGCTGAACAGGTATGCGTGTGCCAGCTTATTACCGGCAATCGCATTTTTCAGCGTGGTGGTAAGGGCTTCCTGTCCCACTACTGACTTGAATGTAGAGGGTCTGTATTTTCGTGCGGAAACAACAAATGTATCCATAGCTCTATTGGACAATTATTCTTTAAATAATATAGTGAAAGCCGGGAGAAAAGCCAAACTTGTTTGAATTATTCCGTTAAGAGGGTGCAAAACGAGTTTACTCGTTTGCCGAACACAGGAATAATCTAACTCGTTGGACTTATCCGAGGCGTATCCATTCTACAAATATACGAAAAATATTCTGAACTTGTCTGCCGGTCATTTCTCATCTTCTTTTATAAGAAAATGGTATTTTTACCCGTATGTGTGGTTTTAAAAAGAAAATCATGTAATTTTGAGGTGTAATCAAACTACTTCTGGAAGAAATAGTCTGTTATAGTTGAACATATAGAAAATGAAACATATTCTTTCAATCATAATTTTGGCGGGGACGATGCTGATAGTTGGCTTTTCCTGTCTCTCGAGTAAAAAAGCGCGGACGGAAGCTCCTGACGAAAAAAACCCACAGGTACAAACCATCGTGCCTGATACGTTTATACTGCCGCGGATACCTGAAATTATGAAAGATCCCGAGGAGAGAGCTAAATATTTAGTAATGCACTACTGGGACAGGTTTGATTTTGCCGATCGTAATCTTATCCAGCGGCCGGAAATTACGGAGCAGGCTTTTGTAGACTATATCAATATCCTTGGTTATGTGCCCAAAGAAAATGTAGATGTTTCAGTTGTATATACGTTACAGAAGGCAGAGATCGATACAATGATGTATGTGCATTTTACGGAATTATTCGAAAAATATCTCTACGATCCAAATTCCCCTTTTCGTAACGAGGAGTATTATTTGCCCGTATTGCAGGAAGTGGTAAGCTCACCGTTGCTGACGGAAGAGAGACGGTCACGCTATGGATTCCAACAGGAAATGTCCAGACAGAACCGTGTTGGGGAGAGTGCCAATGATTTTACATATACGGTCTCTGCGGGACAATCATTCCGGTTGTATGATCTGAAGAGCGAATACACGCTGCTGATGTTTACCAATCCCGGCTGTTCCACTTGTGCTGCAGTAACGGAACGCCTCAGGGAGTCGAAAGAATTGAAGGATGCGTTGGCTCTGAACAGCCCGACACGTACCATGCTCACCATTCTCGCCCTTTCTCCCGATAGTGATCCGGAAGAGTGGAAGGCACCTCTTTCTGAGATACCTGCCCAATGGGTATATGCATATGATAAAAGCGGAGAAATTACGAAAAAGAGATTGTACGATATTAAAGCGTTTCCCACCCTTTATCTGTTGAATAAGGATAAAAAAGTGATCCTGAAAGATACATCCATAGAGGCGATTGAGTCATTTTTCTCTGTTCGTTAGGTTATGCATAAGCTGTCGTCTTCCTAAAGCTTTCTGTTGATTGTGTAATTAATTTATAATCAGATTTTTATTTTTAATTAGACATTAATATTAACATTTAGAAGTATTTTTTTTGGCAAAATAGTTTCCCGATAGGAAAAAGTGACGTACTTTTGCCGGCTTAAGAATGAGACTTTTAGCGAAAAGTCGTATAGTTAATGGATTTAGTCTACTGCGTGAAGCAATGGCTTTATCTGAGTATTAACCTAACTAAATTTTTATGAAGTACTTGAGCTTTTGCCTTGTATCGGTGGTTGCATTCGTATTATCATCCGGTTCGGTAAAAACAGAGTTGCCTTCCACAGGTTATCATCCAGGAGAGATGATCCCTGATATTGTTTTAACGGATTCGGAAGGTAATTACCGTAACCTGCACGATTATAAAGGCAAAAAAGTGGTGGTCAATTTTTGGGCCACTTACCATGCCCAATCCAGAGCGAACAATGTTCAACTCTATAACTATCTGCAAAATAGCAATAGTGATGTTGAATTTGTTTCAGTTGCTTTCGATGAAAACAGGAATGTTGTGGAAAGAACATTGATTGTGGATAGGCTGGAGAGTATATCTCAATTCTATGAGATAAGTGGGACCGGTTCAGAGACCTATAAAGATTTCAAACTGAACGGGGAGTTCCGTAACTACTTAATAGATGAGAACGGAGTAATCATCGCGATGAATGTCACTCCCGAAGATTTGAAAACAATCCTTTAAGTTTTGATAATGAATTAAAAACGGGCATCGAAATATAATTCGGTACCCGTTTTTTTAATTTTCGGCAATTAATTTTGTATCCGCAACTTTTCTGTTTCCGGTTTGTTCCGGCTTACAACTTTTTCCGGCTTAATTCCGTTTATTTACTTGGCTTTTCCCTGGTTAGCCACGGCATCCATCAGTTTTTTGATCTCTTCCGGATCACCTAAGAAATAATCCTTTTGCAGATTCATTTCATCGTCGAATTCGAAAACATAGGGAACAGCTGTCGGTAAATTCAGGCTTACGATATCTTCGTCGGAGATATTTTTCAGGTGCTTGATAATACCGCGGAGGCTGTTTCCGTGAGCAGCTACGATCACCTGGTCGAGCTTTTTCATTTCCGGTACGATAGTATTGTTCCAGTAGGGAAGGATGCGTTCTACGGTGTCTTTCAACGCTTCGGTGAGAGGAAGATCTTTTTCGTCAACTCCTTTGTAGCGAGGATCCTGGAATGGTGAACGTTTGTCTTCCTTGTCAAGTGGTGTGGGGGGAACGTCATAACTACGACGCCAGATAAGTACCTGGTCATCACCATATTTCTCTGCTGTCTCCGCCTTGTTCAGTCCTTGCAACATGCCGTAATGCTTTTCATTCAGCCGCCAGGTCTTTTCTACCGGGATCCAGTCCAGGTCCATCTCATCGAGTACCACATTCAAAGTCTTTACTGCCCTTTTCAGATAGGAAGTATATGCTTTTTCGAATTGGAAACCCTCCTCTTTCAGCAGTTTACCAGCTTTGTGCGCTTCTGCGATACCCTTTTCGGAGAGATCCACATCAGTCCATCCTGTAAAGCGGTTCTCTTTATTCCATACGCTTTCGCCGTGGCGAATTAAGACTACTTTCTTCATACAACTATTTTATTTATAATTACTAATTACTAATGAGTTTATGGGGCGAAAATCCGAGATTTTGAATTGCAACAATGTTCGGAGGAGCCAAAATAGACATGCTCAAATCTTGAATTTGAAATCTGAAATCTTGAATCTAATTTATTCTCTGCAAAACTACATAAAATTGGCCTAATTGCAGGCGATCGGGATGTAAATTTATCAAAAAGGCATACTCTGCAACCTCTGTTTATCTTCCTCTTCCATTCTGTTCAGCAGGCGAAGCTGGATAATCAACAGATAGATCGATAAGATAGCCGACAGCGTATCGGCTACCGGCATGGCGATCCAGATACCGTCCAAACCCCATAGACGGGGAAAGACAATGATGAAGGGAACCAGGAATATTAACTGGCGGCTCAGGCTCTGTATGATCGATTTGGCGGCATAGCCCAAACTCTGAAAAAAGCTGGAGGCTACTATCTGTATACCCACGAGCGGGAAGGCGGCAATAGTGATCCGGATCCCTTTTTCGGTGATCGAGAGCAGTTCCGGGTCGGTGGTAAAAGCCGAGGCAAACAGGCGCGGGAAGAACTGCCCGACAATGAATGTAAAGGTGGTGATTACCGTAGCCACTTTCAGTGAATAGTAAAGGGTTTCCTTTACCCTGGTAAAATTACGGGCACCGTAGTTGTATCCAATGATAGGTTGCGTACCCTGGTTAAGTCCCATGATGATCATCACGAAAGTCATGATTACGGTATTGATGATGCCGTATGCACCGACTGCCAGGTCGCCCCCGTGGCGCAAGAGGGAGGTATTCAACAACACCGCTACACCGGAGGCTGCTACCTGCATACTGAACGGTGAGATCCCTATAGAGAGAATGGCGGCGACGATTTTCTTGTCGAGGCGTACGTTCTTCCACCGGAGACGGATCAGGCTGCTTTCCCTGGTAAAATGATCCATGACGAAGAGCATGCCGATAAACATGGAGATCACCGTAGCCCACGCTACCCCTTTTATTCCAAGGTTGAACAGATAGAGGAAGAGTGGTGTAAGGATAATATTAAAGACAGCACCTATAAGCATGGTGATCATTGCTTTTTTGGGATAACCGGAAGAGCGCATCATCGCGTTAAAGTTGTAACAGAGGCTCACGAACACATTACCCAGCAGGACGATTTGCAGATAGTCGCGCGCATAAGGGAGAGTGAGGTCGCTGGCACCGAACGCCCTTAGAATAGGATCGAGGTAGATCAGGATAAGGGTGATGAAGACGGCGTTGAGTATTACCGTGATCAATAGTGAATTGCCGAGTATCTTCTCCGCTGTTAACCTGTCCTGTTTTCCTAAACTAATGGAAATACGGGCAGCCCCGCCTGCTCCTACCAGCATTCCCAGCGAAGCGGTGAGATTCATCACAGGGAATGTGATGGCAAGACCGGAAATGGCCAATGCGCCCACTCCCTGCCCGATAAAAATACGCCCAATTACGTTGTACATCGCTGTGACCAATGTTCCTACAATGCCGGGGAGGGCGTAATCCCATACTAATTTACTGATTTTCTTCGTCTGAAAATCCTGTTCTCTTTTTGATTGCAAAATTTCTTTCTTGTAATAACCCGGACGATCTATTACTTCGTCCTATTTCTTTGTCATAATATCCAGCACCAACTGATCGGTCTCCTGCATGCCACTGTTACCAATGCGTGCCAGATTCTCTATAGTCCGGTCGATATCTTCATCGACGATCCCTTCCTGAGAAGTTACCACCTCATTCTCCATAGCCATCACTGCCGACAAGGCTGCGGTTGATACTCCGCTGGCAATCTTCAGTGCACAGCCGGGTTTAGCCCCGTCGCAGATCATGCCTGTGATATTCGCGATCATATTTTTGGCCGCATATACGATCTGATCATAAGTGCCCCCCATCAAATAAGTTATTCCACAGCTTGAGCCGGTAGAGGCCACCACGCACCCGCAAAGGGCCGAAAGCCGGCCTAATTGCTGTTTGATATAGATGATCAGCAGGCTACTCAGCGTTAACGCGCGGATCAGTTGCTCCTCACTGCACGATTCGCTTTCGGCATAGGTAAGGATAGGCATGGTAGCTGCTATCCCCTGATTACCGCTGCCGGAATTGCTCATTACCGGTATCAATCCTCCGTCCATTCTCATATCGCAGGCTCCTGCCGTAGAAATCACCATGCGGGTATGCAGGTTATCTCCGAAGACATGAAGTCCGTTCCTGTTCTTCAGGCTACCCGCTACATTATGTCCGTAGCTGTGAAGCATTGCTTCGCCTGATGCTTTCCTGTTCATACGGGCAGCTTCCAGTATGAAGGAGAGCTCTTCGACAGGTGAATCTACGGCATATTCGTAAACGGTACGGAAGTTAAGCGGTACATCATTTTCTGTTTTATCCTCTTTGCTTGCGATAATCGGGTCGTCAAGCAGCACTTCTCCGTTTTTCTCTATATAAGTAAAATGGTTATGGTTGCCGGAAATGACGGAAACCGCCGATTCCCCGCCCCCGCTACACCGGATCCTGATATAAAGCTTATCGGTAATACCGGTCTGCTGGCAGATCTCTATCCTTCCTTCCTCAATAAAACGCGTCCCTTGTTCTACTTCTTCGGGAGTCACAAGTTTTAGTAACTCAAGCCCTTCTTCCGGTTTACCGGTCAATGCTCCCAACGCAATGGCGATGGGAAGGCCGGTCATGCCAGTCCCCGGAATCCCTACGCCCAATGCATTTTTCAGTACGTTGGCACTCAGGAAAGCCTCAACCTTTTCGACTTTTCTTCCAAGGACGCTGCACGCTTTGGCGGTACAAAGAGCCACAGCAACCGGTTCAGTGCATCCGATGGAGGGAATTATTTCCTGCTGCATAAGTAGATGAATACGGGTTCTTTTGTCGGTTGATAACATAACAAAGTACAGGGAATGAGCAATGCGGGAACAAAATTAATCAAAATTCCCCACATTCCCAATGATTAAGGTGGAAAGGTGGGAAGGTGGGGAGGTGGAAAGGTGGAAAGGTGTGGGAAGGGAAAAAGTAAAAAGGTGTAAAGTAGGTGAATTTGTCGGAAGTCGGTTTGGATTTTTAGATAATTGATTGTATATTTGAGGTTTAAATCTGACTGCTATGCCTTACAAAGAAGAACTGCTGCACTATATATGGAAGTTCGGGCTTTATCCTTCTGACTCGCTTAAGACGACGGATGGGCAGAGGGTAGAGGTGATTGACCCGGGAATGCATAATCTGCATGCCGGGCCTGATTTCTTTAATGCCAAGATAAGGATCGGCGACAAGCTATGGGCCGGAGATGTAGAGATACATCGTTCTTCGGATGAATGGGAACGGCATGGCCATCATACCGATAAAGCATACAACTCGGTGATCCTGCATCTTTCGGAACATGTGAACATGGCTATAAAGAGCGAGAAGGGACAACAGATACCACAGTGCGAGTTGTTAGTTCCCGACGAAGTGCGTAAAAATGCTGATTATCTGATCTATAGCCATAGCTCTCTTCCCTGCAAGGATCATTTTTCTTCCCTTCCGGAGATGTTTATACGTTCTTTCCTTGGTCGGTTAGCCATTGAGCGGCTGGAAAGAAAAACCAATGATATCTTTACTCATCTCGATCGTTTTCACCAATCCTGGGATGAAGTGTTCTATGTGTTGCTCACACGTAATTTCGGATTTGGACTGAATAGCGATGCATTTGAGAGACTTGCCCTTTCACTGCCATTTAAATGTATCCGGCGGCACGGTGACAGCCTGTTTCAGGTGGAAGCATTACTCTTCGGACAGGCAGGGCTGTTGGAAGAGTCTATAGACTGGGAAGCTAGGGAGACTGGAAGACTGGGGAGAACCCGTAAAACGGAAGTAACGCCGGAGATGCAAAAAAAGAGGGAATCGGGAGATAGGAAGGATGATTACTTCCTGCAGCTACATAACGAGTACCGTTTCCTGAAAAACAAATATTCACTGACGCCTCTGGAGAGTTACTTATTCAAACGAATGAGAGTCCGTCCCCGTTCATTCCCTGAAATGCGTATCGCACAACTGGCAGCATTACTGCAATCGTCCGGTAGACTCTTCTCTTTGGTGCTTGAGCAAGAGGAAGTTGATGACTGGATGTTACTATTCATGGCATCTCCTTCCAACTATTGGCGCCGGCATTACTCTTTCGGAAAACAATCACCCGAGTCAGTCGGACAGTTGGGCAGTGCGTCCCGGCAGGTATTGCTAATCAATACTGTGGCGCCAATACTATTTGCCTATGGTAAAAAAACTGCGACTGAGAGCTATTGCGAAAGAGCTATTCACCTGCTGGAGTCACTGAAACCCGAGAGAAACGTTATCGTATCCGAATTTAATGAAGCGGGAATAATTCCACAGAACGCATTTGATACACAGGCGCTCATCCAGTTGAGAAGAGCTTATTGTGATCCACGGAAATGCCTTTTCTGCCGGATAGGACATAGGCTGCTGAGTTGTAAAAAATGAAAAAATTGTATGAGACTGCATAAAACATTGTACATTTGTGTCGAAAATAGCATTATACACACAAAGAAATAATGTTACATAAAATATCCACATTCTTCTCCTGGCTTTTTCTTCTGACTGTATTGGCTGTCTTGAGTCACTCCTGTGCCAATATGGCTGCACCCACCGGAGGGGCCTATGATATAGATCCGCCGGTAGTAAGAAGAGCTACGCCCGCTTTTAATTCGGTTAACGTTTCCCCCTCGAGGATCGAGATCGAATTTGATGAGAATATCAAAATTGAGAAACCCAATGAGAAGGTAATTGTAACCCCTCCCCAGAAGAATATGCCGGTAATCCGTTCGGCAGGTAGAAGAGCTATTGTAGAATTGAATGACACGTTACTCCCCAATACGACCTATACGATCGACTTTACCGATGCTATCGTGGATAATAACGAGGGTAATCCGTTGGAGAATTTTGTCTATTCCTTTTCTACCGGCGACCGGATCGATACATTGTCTATTGCCGGAAAAGTGCTTAATGCGCAGGATCTGGAACCTGTTACGGGGATATATGTAGGTATCCACTCCAATCACCACGATACGGCGTTTACCCGTATTCCGTTCGAGCGGATCTCCAGAACAGATTCCCGTGGCAATTTCACGGTGAGGGGGATGGCGCCCGGAAAATACAGGGTGTTTGCACTGAATGACCTGAATAGGGATTATAAATACGATAATCCGCAGGAAAATATTGCCTTTCTGGATTCTATCGTTATACCCTCTACCGTGCCGGCGGTACGACAAGATACTATTTTTCAGGATAGTCTTACTATCGATACAATACATACTGTCTCTTATACCCGCTTTTTGCCGGACGACCTAGTGTTGCGTTCTTTCCTGTCCGATTTCCAGCGACAATATCTGCAGAAGCATGAGCGTCCCGAAGCACATAAGCTCAATCTCTTTTTCGCTGCGCCGACCGACAAGCCGACTTTCTTTTTGATCAATCCGGAAGTAAGGAGTAATGATTGGTATGTAGCCGAGCGGAGTGCTAAAAATGATACCCTTATGCTTTGGATTACCGATTCATTGATCTATCAACAGGATTCACTGCGTATGCAGATTAATTATCTCCGAACAGATTCGCTCAACAAAAATTATATTGCGACGGATACACTCAATTTCAATATGAGGCGCACGGGCCGGGACCGTGGTAATACGGAAAAGAAAGAAGAGGAAGAAGAACCGATCAGATTCCTGGGTGTTAATACTAATGTCCAATCGACATTTGAGTTATACAACCCTATCAGGATAGAATTTGAACAGCCTGTTACAGCATTCGATTCTACCTATGTGCAATTGCTGGCCGAGGTGGATTCTTTATTCGAAGCGGTTCCTTTCCGTCTGGAATCCGACTCGCTGAACCCACGCAAGTTTACCTTGCGTCCCCATTGGGAACCTGGAGGAAAATACAAGATACTCATCGACTCGGCGGTGATCACCAGTCATTATGGACTTTGGAACAATAAGTACGAGCAATCCTTCACTGTAAAGCCTTTGGATCAGTATGGAAACCTGGAGATATCCATCACCGGACTTCCTGAAGAGAAACCGGCTTTCGTGGAGTTACTCGATAAATCGGATAAACCTTTTCGGAAAAGTTACGTCAAAGCGAACAGGGCAAGATTTCAGGATCTGCCTCCCGGTGAGATCTATGCACGCATTGTAATAGATGAAAATGAGGATGGTGTATGGACTACCGGAAATTATGAGGAGGGGCGACAACCGGAAGAGGTGTTCTATTATCCCGGTAAATTTGTAATAAGGGCTTTTTCAGATCATTCGGAGGATTGGAATGTTCATGCAAGGCCTGTTATCAGCCAGAAACCATTGGAGATAACCATAAATAAACCGGAAGAGAAAAAGCGGCGTAATCCGAATCTGGAGAGAGAGCAACAACAGCGGCAAAATCAGCAGGGTTCTCCCTTCTCCGGAGGAGGCAGTGCAGGAACTCCTTCTAACATGAGATAGCAACCGGGAGGTATGCGGTAGTTACTGCAGTTCTAAATCCCGTAAAATTAAAATTATGATCAATCAAAAAGTTACATCGATCCTTGTTTCACTGTTTTTATTTTTAGGTGTAATGCGGGTAGATGCACAATGTAAACTGACCAACACTGCTTTTGCGAGCGGCGAGGATATACGGTATGATCTCTATTTGAATTTAGGTTTTTTCAATGCGCGTGCCGGGAGAGGATCGCTCACGGTGACCGAAGCGAATTACCGCGGCGAAAATGCTTATAAGATGGTGATGTTGTTCAATACCTCCGGGCTGGCAGGTAATCTGTACACTGTAAACGATACGCTCACCTCTTTTATTGATAAGGATCTTCGTCCTTTGTTATTTACCAAAGAGGCATTTGAGGGAAAAGACTATTCTGTGGAGAGGCAGTCCTATACCTACGAGGGAGGTAAAGTGAAAATACGTGCTTTCCGTACCTGGAATGGGGAAGAACAATTTGATGAGGTGGTAACTACCGATCATTGTACGTATGATTACCTCTCTGTATTGCCATACATCCGGAATCTCGATTATACCGGCATGAAGCCTGGTGACAGCCATCATATTCGTTTCATTGCCGGAAGAAAACCTGTGAATATGTATGTCAACTACCAGGGTGTTTCATCGGTAAAAGCAGGAAATGGAAAAAAATATGAAGTGATTAACCTCACAATGACTATTCTCGACGATGCTTTCACCAATCAGAAAGAAGCTTTAAAGGCTTCGCTTACCAATGATAAAAACCGTATCCCGGTAATTATAGACACTTCTCTAAGAATCGGTTCAATCAGAGCTGTCTTGCGGGATGTCTCGGGAACCAGGCATCCGTAATATTCGGTAGTTATTCAATTGATATTCAATGCCTATTCGATAATAATACGAACGAATTGAAGCGAAAATCCCGCAAGATGGAAAATAACAGCGTAGTGGAACAACGGGCGGGAGGCGAACGAATAACGATAGAGCCGAATAACACGTGTAAAGATAGTAAATAAAAGAGAATAAATAAATAGGGATTAAAATTCTGAAATTTCTCCAAAAAGAACGTATCTTTGTAAACTGCTAAAGATTACGAACTATTTCGTTAAGCAATACGAACAGAAGACAAGCTTGCCTGGAATGTTTTCGATAAGCGAGCACATAGGCAAAACTTGTTTTGACTATGTCGAGTGTAGAAAAAAACTAAGTTTACTTGAATATGTCGTTGCAAGAAATAGTCTAATTTTAATGAAAATAAAGGTATGTCAGATCTGATATATTCCGCAAAAATACCCGAACCGGCGCTCAGGAGACTCCCCTGGTATTTGTCGTACGTGAAACTCCTTAAAAGCCAGGGAGAGACCATTGTTTCCTCTACACGGATTGCGAAAAAGATAGATGTCTCCGCTTCCCAGATAGCCAAAGATCTTTCCTACGTCGATATAAGCGGTAAGACGAGGGTGGGATACGATATAGATGACCTGATCAATGTGCTGGAGTCGTTCCTTGGATTTACAAACACTCATACGGCAGTGGTCTTTGGAGTGGGGAGTCTGGGAGCTGCCTTGTTATCGGACTCCGGTCTCGAACAATTCGGGTTGAAGATTATTGCCGGCTATGATGTGAACCCGGATGTTATTAATCACACAATACATGATATTCCAGTGTTTCATTCCAATGAATTTATAGCACGGAACAAAGAGATGAAGGCGGAGATAGGGATTCTCACCGTACCACCAGGTGCAGCCCAGGAAGTGTCGGATTACATGATCCGGGGTGGGGTGAAGGCTATCTGGAATTTTACACCTTTCCGGATACGTGTACCGGAAGGAACAGTCCTGCAAAATACCTCACTTTACGCCCACCTTGCCGTGATGTTTAACCGGTTGAACGGATAATTTTTAGGGAATGAAGATTTTTGCTGTCGGATTGAATTACGCATCTCACAATAAAGAGATGGAACGTACGTTTCAGAGTAAGGACCCGGTCATTTTTATGAAGCCGGACACCGCTTTACTGAAAGGGGATAAGCCGTTTTTCCTTCCTGATTTCTCCGATGAGGTACATTACGAAACGGAGTTGGTGGTGAAGATAAGCCGCCTGGGGAAAAATATAGGTGAGCGTTTTGCTCACCGCTATTACGATGAAATTACGGTAGGTATAGATTTCACCGCACGCGATCTGCAAAGAAAGCAGAAAGAGTTGGGCTTACCGTGGGAGATCGCAAAAGGTTTTGATAATTCTGCGGCTATCGGAAAGTTTATCTCCAGAAATGAGGTCTCTGATATTCAGAATATGGATTTCCGGCTCGATATCAATCATCAGACGGTGCAGCGAGGCAATACGAAGGAGATGATCTATTCTGTTGATAAAATTATTGCCTATATCAGTCGATTCTTTACATTGAAGATTGGCGATCTTATCTTTACCGGGACCCCGGCAGGTATTGGTCCGGTGGCAATCAACGATCATCTGCAGGGCTATCTCGAAGACCGGAAACTGTTGGATTTCCGGGTTAAATGATATTCACGCAACCACCATATCGATACAACATGAACAAAGCAATTCTTACTATATTTTGCAGCATACTCTGTGCGACGATCAATTATTCTGCTATCGCCCAGGAGTATAATCCGATTCCGGTTGCCTTACCTTCCTTGCAGATTGCACCTGACGCCAGAGGTGGAGGGATGGGAGATATAGGAGCGGCTACTATGCCCGATGTCTATTCCCACCACTGGAATGCGGCCAAGTATCCGTTTGTTTCGGGTGATGCGGGAATTGCGTTCTCTTATACACCGTGGCTCAGCAAACTGGTAAGTGATATTCACCTGCTTTATACGTCGGGTTACTGGAAGTTCGGAAACGACAACCTGAATGCCATCAGCGCCTCATTACGCTATTTCTCCCTGGGAGATATAGAGGTCGGCAGCCTGAATGATGAATTCTGGCAGACTGTATCACCTCATGAGTTCGCACTTGATGTGGGTTATTCAAGAAAACTCACCGAAACATTCTCCGGAGCAGTCACCCTGCGGTATATCCGTGCCGATTATTCCACCGGTGACGATGAAACGACACCTGGCAACGCATTTTCGGCCGATATCGCCGGTTATAATGAATCCTATTTCTATATGGGACGCTCAGAAGCGCTTCTCGGATTAGGATTTAATATCTCCAATATCGGAACAAAAATCTCTTACGATGGAGGAAACAGTTCCATGTTTCTTCCCGCGAATTTACGTATGGGCGCCTCTTTAGGATATCCTCTGGATCCGAAAAATACCGTTTCCGTCAGTTTCGATGTCAATAAGTTGCTGGTACCTACTCCGCAACTGCCGTCGGAGAACGAGACCGAAGAAGAGGCACAGCACCGGATTGATAAATATCAGAATATATCTTCCATCGGAGGGATTTTCAAGTCGTTGGGCGATGCTCCCGGTGGATTCAAAGAGGAGATGCAGGAGGTTATGTGGTCGCTCGGAGCGGAATACAGGTACGATAATCGATTTTCCGTCAGGGCTGGCTATTACCACGAGAGCGAGTACAAGGGCAATCGTCGTTATTTTGCTTTTGGAGCCGGTTTCAGAAGTGATATTTTTCAGATAGATGCCGCTTACCTGGTGTCGACCGCCCAGTCAAATCCGTTGGATCAGACGTTGCGTCTTTCCCTCGGCTTCGATATGGAAGGAATTAGAAATTTAATGCGATAAAATTATGCAGATACGGGTTGGTTTTGGTTATGATATGCATCGCCTTCAGGAAGGAAGAGACCTCTGGATGGGAGGTGTAAAGCTGGATTATGAAAAAGGTTTATTGGGACATTCCGATGCCGATGTACTTATCCATGCTATTTGTGATGCGTTATTGGGTGCTGCCAACCTGCGTGATATCGGCTATCATTTTCCTGACAATTCTCTGGAATACCACAATGTAGACAGCAAATTGCTTCTGAGAGATACGATGAACTTATTAAGAGATAAAGGGTATAGCCTCGGCAATATCGATGCTACCGTCTGTGCGGAGCAACCAAAGCTCAACCCCCATATTCCTGCTATGCAACGAAAACTGGCAGAAGTGATGGAGGTAAGTGAGGAACTTATCTCTATCAAAGCTACTACATCCGAGAAAATGGGGTTTGTGGGCCGGGAAGAAGGTATTACAGCCTACGCGGTAGTACTTATACAGAAATCGTAACGTTGAAAATATGCCGGGCTTTAATAAGCTTGCGAGACTTGTAGACTTTTGTGAAAAGAAATTTTATGGCCGTTTCCGGTGGTTCTTGCGCAAAAAACAATCGAAAGGTTATGGGATACATTCGCCGTTTGCCTTTGATCTGATCACCAGTGTAATCTATTCTCCCTATAGTTTTTATCCCTTTTCGGATTTTCGTGAAATACTGTCACAAAATGACATCAATCCGGACTCTATTACCCCATTCAATCATCTCTCTTTCCGGTTAGTACATTATCTTCAAGCCAGAGATATATTAGAGATCAATTCGGGGATCGGAATAAATACCCTGTTCCTTATGGCACCTTCGTCGCATATCCATTGCACGTGTGTGGAGGAAGGTGGAGAGAAAGTTAATGTGGCAGAATATCTTCAGAAACAAACAGGACGAAAAAGTGAGATCATCTCTTCATTATCTGCCTGCGAAGGTAAACGTTGTGATGCAATCTTTATTAACCAAGACGGAAGCTATATTCCCGATATACACACATTGACAGAATTGAGCCATTCCGGTACTTTCTGGGTACTTCATCCCATAAAAAAAGGAAGGGCTAAACAATTTTGGGATGAAATCGTTCATGATGTGAGAGCCCGGATAACATTCGACCTGAAAGATACGGGGATTGTTTTTCTGAGGCCCGATTTTAGTAAGGAACACTATCTGGTGTGATAAGGTGGAAGGGTGAAAAGGTGGAAAGGCAGGGAGAGTGGGAGACTAGGGATGAGAATTGACAATGGACAATTGACAATTGACAATTGACAATGGACAATTGACAATGGAAAGTTGACAATATCCAACATCTCAAATTCCAAATCCGACATCTTAAATTTTGAATCTGGAATTTTAAACAGTATGAAAAAAAGTATGGTATATACGAAAACCGGCGACAAGGGAACTACCTCGTTGGTGAGAGGAATGCGGGTGAGTAAAACGCATATCCGCCTTGATGCGTACGGTACGGTGGATGAATTGAACAGTTATATCGGCTGGCTGAGTTGCGAAATAAAAGAAAGCGCCCATCGCGATTTTCTCCGTTACATTCAACATAAACTATTTACCGTAGGTTCCTACCTGGCAACAGAGACAGAAAGTAAAGAGCCAAAACCTGCCAGTATCATCTCCGAAAAAGATATATCCCGCGTTGAGGAGCAGATCGATATTATCGATGGGACCCTGCCGCGGCTGAACCGCTTTGTGCTGCCCGGAGGCAATGAAGCGGCCGCACGGGCCCATATTTGTCGTACCGTTGCACGCCGGGCAGAGAGGTATGTATACCGTGTAGCTGAAAAATTTCCGGTTGCGGATGAAGTCCTGATTTTCCTGAATCGGCTTTCAGACTACTTTTTCGTATTTGCCAGGTATGAAAGTAATAAAACCTCGGAAGAAATATTTTGGGAACAAGGCGATATATAAAAACTTTTTATACATTTGCGAAAAAATTGCACTAACAACAAATTAAATAGATTATCAATGTATTGGACACTTGAACTGGCATCGAAACTAGAAGATGCTCCCTGGCCCGCTACAAAAGATGAGTTAATTGATTATGCCCAGCGTTCGGGCGCTCCGCTGGAGGTGATTGAAAATCTGCAGGAGATTGAAGAGGATGGCGAAATATTCGAATCTATAGAGGATATTTGGCCTGACTATCCGAGTAAAGAGGACTTCTTCTTCAACGAAGATGAATATTAAGACTATACAGAGTGAAAGGGACATCTAAAAAATACATCCCGACAGGTTTATGTCGGGATGTATTTTTTTGTTCCTTGTTTATTTCACTATTCGCACTTAAACGGGGATCCATATTTCATCACACTAAGGGTTTGTATATTACATCCTTATTTGGTATCCGGCTGGATATTGGACCAATGTGTGTGCACGATTTTCCATTGTCCGTCGCATTCAAGCCGATACACTTCGGTACAATTCCACTTAGATACATCGTTCCCTATATATGAAAACAGGTTGAACGTCAGCACTGCCATTTCATTTACGGCGGTTACGTTCGGATTCACCATCTCGTACCTGTCCACAGAGATATTCCCCTTTGCCGGTTCATAATAGCTTCTCAGGTTTTCAAGCCCGTCCATCCGCTGTTCAAGGGATGGGTCAAAATAGGTAACATCATCGGCCGAAAGGTCGAGGTAGCCACTCGGATCACCCTGATTCCATTTTTCCAGAGCTGCTTTTTCCAACGCAATAATGGTTGCGGACAGCTCTTCCGTGTTCGTTTGCGCATAAATTGTTCCTGCCATAAATACCGATAAAATTAAAATTATTTTTCTCATAATGCAATTATTTTATTCTGCAAAGGTAGATACTTTGATTCTGTATCCGGAGAAACAATTACGGAAGAAATGATACTTTTCAGGGATTTCTCTGTTTTCTGAAATTCAGAGGCGTCACCCCAACATGTTCTCTGAATACCCGTACGAAGTAGGTCGTGTTTTCGTAATTCAGACAACCGGCTATTTCATCGATGCTCATATCGGTATATTGCACCATTCGTTTGGCTTCCAGCAGATTTCTGCCGAGGATGTATCTCTTCGCGCTTACTCCGAAATAATCCTTTACGAGACTGTTCAGGTGCCCGCCTGTGATAGCCAATTGCTGTGCATAATGTTCTACGGTCCTATACCGGCGGTATTCTATGTCCACCAACCGGATAAATTCTTTGATATACCGGTTCATCGGTTTCTTTTCCGCCGAAGGATATACCGAAATAAATTTCCTGTTCAGGAAGATCAATATCTGGTAAAGCAATGCCCTAAGGATATGTTTGTCATTCTGCTTAAAGGATGCGATTTCATTTTTCACGTCCTGAAACAGGAGAACCAGTTTATGATAATCGTCAGGCGTCAATCGCAGAACAGGCGGATTTTCATGCGTATGGAAGAAGGAAAGACGTTGTACGAACTGTGTATCATTAAAGAATGCACACAGGAACTCATCTTCGAAAATCAGAGCATAACCTTTGGGTGGATTATCGGTGTTCCATTTGCGAATCTGCCCCGGAGAGGAGAAAAAGATGGTCCCTTGTTCAAGAGGCTGCTCACAATAGTGGTCAACAGAAAAAGTCCCCCCTCCGTCGGTAATAACGGTAATATCATAATAAGACAACCGTTGAACGGGCGATACTCTTATATATTTTTCCAGGTCTTCCAACCGGATAAGATCAATCAATAATTCCTGGCCGTATTTTGTCCTGAAAAAATCGTATTGTGCAATCATCCCATACGTTGTTATCCGGTTTCCAAATTATTCCTGTTCAATATCATTTTGTATCGTAAAGTAACAGCTTAAGTTACTTACTATAAGAACTACGACAATATACAATCATACTGCAAAGTTAGAAATTTTATACAAAGTAGGAATGTACGTACTTCTTTCATTGCTGCTTCATAAACTTCTTTTTTATTCATCGCCAATTCATTCATACGATCCAAATAAGGATTAAATCGGGAATTTTTAAGTACTACAGTAAAGATATTATCTTTGCGTATCTCAGAAGCCTTACTCTTTATGGCAAGTGCTTGAAATTCCGAATATTTTCATCTATATTTGTTAAGATTTTACTTGTAAAACAGGAACAATCTTATTATTGATTGAATATGTCTTTTTGAACTGAGTGTTATTGTTGTCTTCTATCAAATATCAGGAGACCATTAGTTTTATAACTATTAAACCGTTATCTGAAAATTAATAATTAAAAATAGATACAGATGAGGAACTTATCTTTTATTCTTGGCCTTTCTCTAATGATGAGTAACTGTCAGGTTACAACTGAATCTGTCGAAAATAAGGAGAAGACATTTTGTAATCCTATAGATATCAACTATCGTTTTAGTGTAGAGGATCCTTCCAGAAGAGAAGCGGCCGATCCTACCGTGATGTGGTTCAGGGACAGGTATTTTTTATTTGCTTCAAAATCGGGCGGATACTGGCATTCCAAAGATTTACTTTCCTGGACATTTGTTGAGACAAACGGTATCCCAACCGAAGAATATGCGCCAACGACCATTGTATTGAATGATACGATTTATTTTCTGGCTTCATCCAATGATCAGAGCACTATTTACAAAAGTGGTGACCCGTTAAGCGGAGAATGGGACATTGCTGTCGAAAAACTGGGGATTCCTGTTTGGGATCCGGCTTTCTTTTTAGATGATGATAACCGCTTATATCTTTATTGGGGATGTTCTGATTCTAATCCTTTGTATGGCGTTGAAGTTGATCACAACAATAATTTTTCGTTCATTGGCGGGCCGAAAGAATTGGTGCATGCAAATCCCGGGGAGCATGGATGGGAAGTTCCCGGTGATTATAACCGATTAACCGATAGGAATCCCTGGATAGAAGGAGCGTGGGTAACAAAGAGAAACGGAAAGTATTACCTTCAGTATGCCGGTCCGGGAACCGAATTCAAGAGCTATGCCGATGGAATGTATGTTTCGGATAATCCTCTCGGTCCGTTTACTGTGCAGAGTCACAACCCGTTTGTCTATAAACCGGAAGGTTTTGCATCGGGTGCGGGGCATGGAAGTTTGTTTGCCGATCAATATGGGAATGTCTGGCATACAGGTACCATTACCATTTCCCAAAAACATATGTTTGAACGCCGCCTTGGATTCTATCCGGCTTTTTATGATGCCGACGGAACATTGTATTCCATAACCAAGTATGCCGATTACCCGTTGATTATGCCGACACGGAGGGTAAACGGGTTCGATGATATCTTTCCCGGATGGATGCTCCTTTCCTACCGCAAAACGGTGGAGGTGTCCTCTTCAGTGGATTCTTTATCGGCCGATAACATCGCAGATGAAGATATCCGTACCTATTGGGCTGCCCAGACCGGAAATACGGGTGAATATGCCATGATTGACCTGGGTGATAATTACGATGTTTATGCCCTGCAAGTGAACTTTGCAGAGCATGGCACCCGGATTCTCGGGAGACAGGCAGACCTCAGATACAGATATACCATTGAAGAATCTGTGGATGGAATCAATTGGAAGGTGTTGATCGATCAGTCGGAAAATGATAACGATAATACGCATCCCTATTTCCAATTAGAGAAAAAAACATCTTGCCGTTATCTGAAAATAACCAATATTGAGGTGCCGGACGGTAGCTTTGCTATAAGCGGTTTCCGGGTTTTTGGCAAGGGACAGGACGAAAAACCCGGACAGGTCGAACAATTGACGGCCAAAAGGAATGCTGATGACCGGCGAAGTGTAACCCTGTCCTGGGCTAAAGCCGATAGCGCTACCGGTTATACTGTTAGTTTTGGCAGCCACCCGGACAAGCTTTATCACAGCTATATGGTGTATGCCGATACAACGGTTACCATAAACATACTTGATATAAATCAGAAATATTACTTTACCATTGAATCGTTTAACGAGAATGGAATAACTCAAAACGAAAAAGTGGTGGTTGCGGAATGATCCGTCACCACCACTTATAATAGCTATCATTGCATTCTATTAGAAAGGATATTTTCCCTCTTTTGCTCCTTTCAAGATACCGTCCATCGCATAACTGTCTTTTATTTCACCCGTGTTGCGATTTACTACTCCACCGGTTTCCCAATAGAAAGGAACCATTCCGTGCTTCTTGGCCTCGCGTGTCACGGTTTCGTCGTAGAGATTGCGGGACTTGTTGTGTGCTCCCTGATGTTCTCCCAATCCGGTACGCATCGTGATAGCACCATACTCACCCAGAATGACAGGGATACCTTTATCCACAAACTTCGTCTTCATTTTGGCAAACAATAACTTCATTTCTGCTTCGTCACCGGAAGTGGCATTACGATCCGATCCGATTACAGAGTGAGCTCCCCAGAAGTAAGCCATCCTACCCCAGCTCTCATCCTGCGTCAGACCGCAGAATGTCCACGGATTGTAGTAATGCACTTCGAGCATCAACCGGTTAGGTACAACATCCGTCGGCATATCGCCAAACAGATTATTGGTCATGTCGATATCGGTATTAGGGCCTTGTACAATCAGGTTGCGTACAGCATTGTTTCCGCCTGTGGCTCGCACCGCATCGATGAACGTCTGCAGGTATGATTTCAATACGACCATCTTCTGGGCGTTATCCACGTTCGGTTCGTTGGTGCCGGCAAAGAGCAGATGTTCGTCATAATGCTTGAGCTTATTGGCGATCTGCGTCCATAAAGCGTGTTGTTTCTTATTGTTTTCCTCCTGCTTGTCGGGCGTACAGTTGTTTTCCAACCATCCTCCGTCCCAATGGATATTAACGATGGCATACATGCCGTTGGCAACACAATAGCCCACTGCCTCGTTTACGCGATCCAGCCAGCTATCCTTAATTTTATAGGTTTCTATATTTTCAATATACTGATCCCATGCACACGGAATACGTATAGCGTTAAAGCCGAGTTCTTTTATTTTCTTTATATAGTCTTCGGTTACTTTGGGATTACCCCAGGCCGTCTCGCCACCAATGGCTTCGAGTGTATTTCCTATATTCCAGCCCGCATACATTTTAGCCGCCAATACCAGGGCGTCGCTCTCCATTCCTGCGTTCGGGATATTGCCTGCAAGCTGGTTTACGGTTACGGTTTCCGTAAGGTCTCCCAAAGAGAAGGTGATACTTCCCGTGCGAGGATCGCCATAATTGGCTGCCACATTGAAAGTCAGGGTTCGTTCCGTCATCGCGGCACGACTGCTTATTTCAGTAATCCAGCTATCGTTGCAGGTAATGATAACCGCGCCATTTGTCGTCAACCTGACTTCAATCTGAGTGCCCTCTCCGGTTACATCATTAAATGTAGTTGGCGTTACCATCAATCCATCGGCTGCGGTTTGAGCTACTTTTATGGTTTGGGTAATATTACCCCCTTTTACCGTTATCGTAGTGGAGCGGTCATCGGTATCCGGATTGGCATCTACCGTAACAGTGTATTTATAAACGGCACCCGAAGCAGATGAAGCCGGTGCCACCCGGCACCAGCTTTCGTCGTTACTTTTTACCTCCAATGCTACATTTGATTTTACAGACAGTGTCTCGGTTCCTCCTGTTTTGGAGAAAGTCATCTCCGATTTGGCCGGTATGATTTCCGGCGCTACTGGCTCATCATTGCCGGAACAGGCTGTCGCGTAAAAGAAAATCGCCAGGAGCAAAGAAACTCCCATAAAATATTGCCTAATAAGATCCATCATTCTATTTTTACAGAAATGTTAGTGATTCAAGTTTCGTAAGTCGTATGATTGCAACTAAAGCATTCGTCTGACGATATTTTGTGACCCATTAGTTACCCTCTTTATTCAGCTAACACGTAATGGAAGATCAAAACTTCATCATTTTCATCTCCTGCGGCAATAGAAGAGGTATAGCGTCCTAACCAGAAGCCCTGGGTATCTATATTCGATAAATTAGATCCTCCATGAGAAACAAAAAACCAGTCGGAAGAGTTTCCCGTGGGAGATTTATCATTCACAGTTCCCAGCCATGAGGCTGCTGTCCCCGCATAGTCTACTAAGGGTATACTTATATTCAATATATTCTCGGCAGCATTGATTGTCACATCACCTGTCGCAGAATAATCAACTCCCTCTTTTAATTGATTCAATGTTACTTTCAGCTTATCACCCTCTAAGCCGAACTTAAGAGTGGCACTCTCAGCAACTGCTCTCACATTGGCATCCCATACCCAACCGTTGGACGTATAATCATCTCCGAAAGTGGAAGAACTTGTCCATCCTCCTGAGAAACCGGGTGCGCCACCTACCCAGTCGACAAACCAGTGAACATCGGGTTTGAAGGTCTTTCCTGCAAAGGCATTTTTCCATGCTTTTAAGGGATCGGTAGGCGTACTGCCGCCAGCAGATGGGATCAGGTGATAGGCCATATATTCCGGTTTTTCCGGATCGCGGGCTCCCAGCCATATCCCCGAAACGCTTCCAGAGGCATCTTTTTCGATACTCATGATACGCAATTGACGGTTGGCATCGAGATGGAAAGATGCCCAACTGATAATCGAAAAATCAGGAACAGTCTCATCAAAAGTATAGATCCCTTTATCGTTCAATGAATAGCCCATTGTCAGTTCCGTTCCGTCAGGCAGCTTGAAAGTTGCCTCCATATCCTCGGAGTTGAGTGCCAGGCTGAAATCTCCATAAACGGTAGGATCAGGGGTTCCCAACCAATCCGGATAATCTTCGGGTTTATTCCATCCGTTCATTCTTGCTCCGTCCAAACCACACCAATCCAGCGGATTGGCTTCCGATAATTTCCATACAATGGTTTTCTGAACGGTCTGTGACACATCATCCATCCAGTTATCGGGAAGCGATGGTTCGGGTTCTTCCTGCTCACCCGGAGTCCAGTTGTCATAATATTCCTTACTAATGAAATTATAAACCAGCAAACAGGCTCCCTCTCCCGACAGTTCGGGATCGCGTAATACAGCCAATTGCAATGTATTTTCGGTAAGCGACATGATCTTGATGTCTCCCCAATCTATTACTACCCCGTCACGGTTGATATCGTGCAAGGGCGAGGCATCTGTCATCCTTAAAGTATGGTCATCCACATCGAGCATATAGGTGCCCCTTTCTATTCCTCTCGACGGGATCGTTTTATGTTCTACCACCACATTTGCACCGTCTCTCAAATCGAAAGTCATTGAGCCAAAGTCGGCTGCATCCATCAACCAGCTATTGCCCGGCCAGTCGGGGTTCCAGTTCCATGAGTCACTCCCTTCAGGCAGTGTAACGCCATTGGTCACTGTTTCCCAGCTATCATCGGTTCCATAAAAATACAATGGTCCAATGAAGTAACGGCTCACTCCATCTGCATCGAGATCGAGATACCATGTTTTAGCATTGCCTACACCGCCTGAAAGCAATGTCCATAATTCATCGCTTACAAACTCAGCATAGAAGTCATCAATCGTAAAAGTAACAGGATTTCCATATACTATCCCTCCCCGTGTTTCTACTCCGAATTTTACTTCGTATGTGCCGGGGAACGCTATTTTTAATGTTATTTTCTGCTTTTGGCTGCGTCCCTGAGGGTGATTCCACAGGGGGGTATATCTGCTATCCATCAGACTGGAAAGATAGACGATATTGGGGTTTGATGCATCATGTTCTATTTTGAATGCAATTCCTTCCACCAGATCGTCCGGTGTTACATCCTTTACACCCAAATCATATTGTTCGGGCGTACAAGCGGAAAAAAGTATAATTACGCTTGCTATAAATATGTATATAGATTTCATACGATTATTTTATTTTTTATATTTCGGTGTATGGAACTCGCGATAATCATGAACTTGGGTGAAATCATTTTCATGCTCGTTTCATACGATTAAAATTATTTATTTTCAATGGTGTCGTATGGAACTCGCATTTAGTCATGAACTCGGGTGAGAACAGTTATCATGCTCGTTTCATATTCATTCCTGTATTAATTGTTAATGATGGCGATTACCATCCCGGGTTTTGAACCAGCATACCGTTTGCCAGCGTTATTTGATTATACGGGATCTGACTAAGACCTTTCGTCGCACGGATCCGGTCAGCCCTGATAGAGACTACATCCTGGGAACCCCCACTATACACGGGGATCTCAGCCGCAAGTTTATTGGCTGCGTAGTCTATTCCCTGGCGGAGCAAATCCCAATAATTGATACTTTCGAACGCAAATTCCAGACGGCGCTCCTGTATAATATTCTCTTTGGTTACAGGAAGTGCCGCGTAATTAGAAGAAAGCACGCCGTCGGAAGTATAAGCACGCTTACGAACAGCGTCAAAGTAAGCCTGTGCGTTCGGGCTTCCCAGCTCGGCCGCCATCAGTAATACATCGGCATACCGAATAATTACATAATCCTGATGGTTGGAAATCTGGAAATCGCCCGATCCATCTGCTTTCGATGCGGAAGTCCCGTCGGCAAAGCAGAGCGGTGCATATTTTTTCACGGCATAGCCGGTATATTCACGTTGGTCTTTGTAGCTGGCTTCATAATCAGCAAGCCCGGTAATACCTTCGCCGACCACGTCGATGATGGAAGCACTACGGCGAGTATCACCGGTTTGGAATTCGCTTACGAATGCCGGATTCACAGTCAACCCTCCCCAGCCTTTTCCGTAAGGGGGCGCATTCAGACTTCGCATACCGACCATTACCTGCCAACGGTTGCCGTCGTTATTCCCATTGTAATCTTGCGAACTGGTAAATTTCATGGCAAGAATGGTTTCGCTGTTACCATCACCGGCATACGTTCCGAGCAGGGTTTCCATATCACCGATTTCAGCCACACCGGCCGATGCGGCAGGCCATAAGTTCTTGAATTCGCCTACGAGGTTGTATTCATTGGAAGAAATGATCTCTTCCAGTGCAGCCAGGGCTTCCGCTTTTGTGGCGCCTGCTGGCTCGGTACCGTAGTATCCTGTATAATAAAGATATGCGCGTGCAAAAAGCGCTGCAGCAGCATATTTAGTAATATGGCCGTCGTTGCTCAAAGCATTTGCCTTGGGATAAGCATCTGCGGGGATGTTTTGCATGGCATACTTCAGATCTTCAAAGATAAGTGTAAACACATCCGAAGGATCAGCTTGCGGACGGTTCTCATTCACCGGTTCGTCAAACAGGGGGATATTTTCCCAAAGGCGAACCATGTCAAAATAAAGCAGGGCCCGGATGGTGCGGCATTCACCCATATAGGTGCCACGTTTACTGTCTGTCTCATTCCAGCTAATTTGTTCTTCGCGGGATATCAATTCATTACAGCGATAAACCGCGGCATAATAGTTCCTCCAATCATTTTCGTAGATATTCAGGTCGGCGGGCGATTGAGAGATGTCGAAACGGTCAATGGCCTGATAGTTACGTCCGTCGGCATTGCCGGTTCCACCGAAGCATTCATAGCCCATAGTTTCAGCACCCAGATAGAAACCCACCTGTATAGCCGAGGAGGTCTGACGCCATCCGTCGTAACAACCGATCAAAGCGCGCCAGGCATCTTTCTCGTTTTTATAGGATGTACCGGTAGTAGATTCCGTTTTGGACTCTACGTCCAGGAAGCTTTCGGTACAGGAGGCTATTCCCAGCATCAGGGAGAGTATGACTGCTACTACTATATTGTATTTCATCTTGTTCATTTTATTATCCATTAGTTAATTAGAATTTAAGACTTACACCGAAAAGGATTGTTCTTGGACGAGGATAGTATCCTACATCAATACCTGTTACCCAACCGTCGACACCATAGCCGATTTCCGGGTCCATACCTTCGTACTTTGTAAATGTAAAGGCATTTTGCACCTGGGTATAAATACGCGCCTGGCTGATGAACTTCTGTTTGATAAATCTGGAAAAGTCATAACCAAGGGTGATATTACTGATACGTAAATAGTCTGCGTCGTGCACAAAGAGGTCGGAGAACTGCCAGTTGATATTCTGTTCTGTTACGCGGGGAATTTTATTGCTTGTGCCTTCACCTGTCCAACGGTTAAGAATTGCCGTTGTATAGTTGGCATACTTATTTGTGTGTGACCGGTAAGACTGTACAATCTGTTGACCTACAGCACCACTGGTGAAAACAGAAAAGTCAAAACCTTTGTACTCGAAACTGAGATTGAAACCGAATGTGAAGTCGGGCATTCCTTTACCCAGATTTACCTTGTCGTTATCGTCGATTACACCGTCATGATTCACGTCGGTATATTTCACATCACCGGGTTTTACATCATTCTGGAGTACACCGTTACCGGCAGCGATCCAATCTGTGATTTCCTGTTCGTTCTGGAACAGGCCATTTGTTTTGTATCCCCAGAAATACCCAATGGGTTTACCATTTTCCGCACGATAAAATTCGGGAGTATTATCATATAACTGGTTGGTTTGTCCGTGAATGATACCGTCTTCGGTAGGGATCTCTCCTACTGTGTTTTTATTATAGGCACCATTCAGCCCAATATTATAACTGAAGTCTTTGTTTATACGATCGTTCCAGGTCAATGCCAGTTCAATCCCGCTATTCTTTACACTACCACCGTTGATATAAGGAGCTCCCGCGCCTACTGTCGCCAGGATAGGTGCCTGAACCAGCCAGTCTTTGGTATTTTTCGTATAGAGATCGAGATTTACTCCAAGGCGGGTGTTGAGCAAGTAGGCATCCAACCCGATATTAGCTTGTTCGGAGGTTTCCCACGTTACATTTTCATTGGCTAAGCGATTGGGATATGCACCCCAATTGGTGGCCAGTTCTTTCGCAGCATTCTCATCGTTATATCCGCCTGTCCCGAACAGATAGTGGGTATTGCTGTTTTTCATCGGAGCCAGATACTGGTAGTTGGCTATGTTTTGGTTACCCACTTGTCCCCAACTGACCCGTAGCTTGAGGAAATTGAGCCACGATGGGGCGTTCTCCATAAACGGTTCATTGGTAAGTGTCCAACCGGCAGAGATAGAAGGGAAGTATCCGAAACGGTTACCTCTGGCAAACCGGGAAGAACCGTCGGCACGTAACGTAGCATTCACCATATAGGTCTCTTTCCAGTTCCAACCCAAACGACCGAAATAAGAAACACTGCGCGATTCATCATGAGGGTTGCCTGACGCACTTAACCCATCCGTACTGGAAGAAGCCGTTCCATTATCGATATAGGCATATTTCCATGTGTCGAAACCTTCTTTCAATATGCCATTTCCCGCTCCCAGGTAAGTGCCTTCATAACGATAGGCTTCCATACCCAGCAATGTATTGAAAGCATGGTTATTCATTGTCCAATCGTAAGTCGCCGTATTTGTCCAGGTCATGCCGAGTCCACGGTTCATATTCTGTGAAACACTGGTACGGGTATCGTTATAGCTATAAATACTGAAATGATAGAGAGGGGTAAAGCTGCGGTATTCACTTGCATTGTAGACAGCACCAAATACAGTACGCAATTTCAACCGCTTTATCGGTTCAATTTCGGCATACAGGTTACCGTTAAATGTACCTGACTTGTCTTCGTTGTTCGTATTGGTCATCATAAGACCATACGGGTTACCGTCTCCGTTATACCAGTCGCTGTTGCTTGTGTCATTGTATGGTGAATCATACATATTATTGTCACTATAAACCGGGGTCAGCGGTGATACACCAAAAGCGCCTCTTAACGTATTGTTATACTGGTTACCTACGTTGATACCATTATTTATCCTGTATATGAAACTCACCTGTTCGCCGACTTTCACGAAGCCGTTAAACAGTTTATGTTCGGAGTTGACCCGGAAATTATAGCGTTCATAGTTGGAGACATCGGCACCACCAACTATCCCTTCCTGATTCAAGTAACCCAATGAGATGGCGTATGTGGAAGTGACCGATCCTCCGGTAATGCCTAATGAATAACTTTCAGTTTTTGCATTCTTTTTAAACATCGTATCCACCCAGTCGATATCATAGAGATTGCCGCCTGGATCATAAATAGATTGGAAACTATTCCAATCATAAGCCGCATTACCACTGTTCAATGCCTGTTCGTCCATGATAGTCATATACTGGGTCGCATTCAACATATCTGCTTTACGGGCTACATTTTGCACTCCATAATAGGCATCGAAGTTGACTTGCGCTTTCCCTTCCCTCCCGCTTTTTGTGGTGATGAGGATTACACCATTGGCAGCCTGTGCACCATAAATAGCGGCAGATGCTGCATCTTTCAAAACGTCGATGCTCTCGATGTCGGCAGGATTCAGGGTTGATATATCTCCACCAATTCCGTCGATCAGGTAGAGAGGGCTGTGGTTTCCGACTGTACCCAAACCGCGGATTACCACCTTCATATTCGAACCGGGTTGTCCGGAGGTAGAGGTGATATTTACCCCGGGAGTTTTTCCCTGCAGGGCCTGCAAGGGACTGATAGTATTCATTTTATTCAGTTCGTCGCCTTTTACCTGAATGGTTGCCCCGGTAGATAATTTCTTTGCCTGTACGCCATAACCGATTACAATTAATTCGTCGAGGACTTCAGTATCTTCTGCCAGGCTTACATTGATTACATTTTCACGTACGACCACTTCCTGGGAAATAAATCCGATGTAAGAAAAGACAAGTGTTTGCCCTGTATTTACGTTGATCGAATAGTTCCCATCGATATCGGTTACCGTACCGTTATTTGTCCCCTTCACAAAAATGCTTACCCCGATCAACGGCTCCCCGTCGGTTACCGAGACCACCGTACCTGTAATGGTATTATTTTGCAAAGGTTCCGCATGCAGCGTCACCGGTTTTAGTAAGATCAGTGACACACCGATTAAAAAACAGTATAAATAACGATTATTTATACTTCGTTTGCAATTCATGTTTATCATACTTTAATAATTAATTAGTTTAATAGTAAGCGTATTAGTCGTCATTTCCTTTGACTTGACAACTCAATAAAAAATAATACGTATTAGATTACGAATAGCCGGTCTCCGACATTATTTCGTCACCTTTATTTCAATGGCATCTTTCATTAATCCATCCGACTCTGCCGCCAGATGAATAACTCCTTCTCTCTTTTCACTTTTCACAACAACCAGGCATTTTCCATAAAATGCTTTCCGTTCCGATGCTTTGAACCGTTCCATACTTGTCGGGTTCCCATTGTCCACACCGACGACCTTTCCGTTACCCGACAGGTTGAAACGGATCAGGTTCTCTGCATTAGGGCAGACAGCGCCCTCTTCGTCCAAAACTTCCACTGTAATAAAACTAAGATCTTGCCCGTCTGCCCTGATCACACGCCTGTCCGGCGTTAAACGGATCTGCGACGGTTCTCCGGCTGTTTTTATTTCTTTTGATAATACTTCTTCTCCGTTTTTACAGGAAATCACTTTTATTGTACCGGGCTCATAGGCCAATCGCCAAAAGACATGGTGCTTGTCGCCTTCTTTTCTTTTGATGCCCCGGGAGACGCCGTTCAAAAATAACTCCACTTCATCGGCCTTGTTGTAATAGGCCCAGACATCCACAATCTCTCCCGATTGCCAGTTCCAGTGCGGGAAAACATGCAATACCTCTTTATCGGTCCACTCCGACTGATACATGTAATAGACATCTTTCGGGAAACCGGCCAGATCTACAATGCCAAAATAGGAACTTCGTGCGGGAAACCAGAAGGGGGTCGGTTCGCCGAGATAATCAAATCCTGTCCAGATATACATTCCACTGATGAAATCGCTGTTTTTCACGTCATTCCATGCCTGCTCGTGCGTGCAGCCCCAGGGGACGTGGCAATTATCGTAGGAAGAACAGGCGTACGACGGATCGGTAAACGGGATATCCCAACGCACAGGCCAGATATACATGGAGTCACTCGGCATCCGGTAATAACCGCGGGTCATCAGTCCCGAAGTGGTTTCCGCTGCAATAAATGGCTTGCCGGGGAAGTTCTCCGGTACGTTCTTATAGTCATAACCATGATAATTGAATCCGATCAGGTCGAGTGCTCCTGATCTGAAAAGGTGATTGGCCGGATTGGTTTCATTATTTCCGGCTGTCACGGGTCGGGTCGGATCCAAACTTTTTACGATATCAGCCAGTTTTTTTGTCAACAGCGCATTCACACTCATCTTCTCCCCGTCCACCCCGGCAAGCGCCGTCTCGTCACGTTTGAGATTCAACAATAGGTTTGCCTGCTGAATATCGAGTGTATCGGCTTCGGCATGGGTCCATTGCTCAAGCACTTCGTTGCCGATACTCCACATAAATACCGAAGGATGGTTGCGGTCGCGGAGAATATGGTCTGTGAGGTCTCTTTCGTGCCATTCGTTAAAATAGCGCGAGTAATCGTAGGTGGTTTTTTGTTTACGCCACATGTCGAACGTCTCGTTCATCACGATAAATCCCATCTGGTCGCATAACCGTAGTAGTTCCGGTGCAGGAGGATTATGCGCAGTACGAATACCGTTCACACCCATCTCCCTGAGTATCTTGAGCTGCCGTTCAATGGCCCTTGTGTTGACGGCCGCACCGAGGCAACCCAGATCGTGATGCAGGCAGACTCCTTTTATCTTCGTCGATTCACCGTTAAGGAAGAAGCCTTTTTGCGCATCGAACGTGAAATAGCGGATTCCGAGCGGGGTCACATATTCATCGGTCTGTTTGTCGTCCACGAAAATACGGGTGACTACCTCATACAAACAGGGATTTTCAATTGTCCACAATACCGGCTCCCGCACGGAGAGATTCTGTTTGATCTCTTTGGAAGAGCCGGCAGCCAGTGTGCCGGAGACCGAAGCCGAAGCGACCTGTTTGCCCGAACCGTCTACAATAGATGTCTCAGTTTTTAGATTCACTTCTTGTGGCATTTCGTTTTTGACGGTTGTTTTTATATTCACAACGGCATTACCTTCTGTAATCTCCGGCGTCGTTACATATACTCCCCACAGATCAACATACACCGGATCGACGCTGGTCAGCCATACATTCCTGTAAATACCGCATCCCGAATACCACCGGGAATTGGGTTGCTCACTGTTGTCCACCCGTACCGATATGACATTTTCCGTATCAAATTTCAAATGGGGAGTAAGGTCATACCGGAACGATATGTAGCCGAACGGCCGGTGTCCGAGATGGATGCCGTTGATCCACACATCGGAATTCATATAGACGCCGTCGAAATCAATGAATACCTTTTTCCCTTCATAGGATTTATCAAGTGAGAACGATTTCCGGTACCAACCGATCCCGCCGGGCAGGGCTCCACCACCGCTTCCCGAGGGATGATCCTCGTTGAAATCACCCTCAATCGCCCAATCGTGGGGCAGCTCCAGTTCCCTCCAACCGTTATCATCAAATGCCGCACTGCCTGCTTCAGGAATATCTCCCAGGTAAAAATGCCACCCATCGTTGAAATTCTCGGTTTTGCGAGGGTTCCGGGTGCTCTCCCGACAGGCATTGAATCCGGTAACAACAACGCCGAGCAATAGTATTATGGCAATAGTGTTTTTCATTTTCCTAAAGGTATCTTTTGTGCCGCACCTGTATAAACGACTTCAATTCCTTTTATATCGGGGTTTACGCCCTGCGGTACATTTTTATCGACATAGACTACATTGAACCTGCGTTCCTGCAACATCCCTTCGAACGATCCTTCCCTGTCACCTATTACAAGGGTCTTGGTCGCATCGTCATAGTTAAATCGGATAGTAGCATACGCTCCTTTTTCATAATTGTAATTCACGCCTTCGTCTTCATAGAGAGAGAAGGTTCCGTTTTTACCTGCAAAAACATATAATGTGATATTTTCAGCCTTTTTCTCATCGGAATACTGAATTTCAGGGCCGAACGGGATAATAGCCCCTTCTCTCACGAACAGCGGCATACGGCTATACGGGGCATCTACCCGTTGTTTTTGTCCCCCTTCAATGAATTTTCCGGTATAGAAATCGTACCAACCGGTGGTGACAGGGAAGTAAACTTCACGGTCGGTTGCCTTATATTCATACACGGGGCAAACCATCAACATATCCCCGAACATATACTGGTCGCCGATATCATTCACTTTCGTATCTTTGCCGTGATTCATGACCAATGCGCGCATGATGGTGTAATCGTTGAAATAAGTCATTCCGGCCAATGAATAGATGTAGGGCATCAAACGATATCGGAGTTTATTGTAATAGACCATGGATTGATAGGCCGGATGGTCCTCAGGAGCGATATTGAACACCTCTCTGTAGGGGAACTGTCCATGGGAACGGAACAACGGCACAAACGCCCCGAATTGCGCCCACCTTGTGTTTAATTCGCGCCATTCTTTCAAATCCTCATTTTCAATTCCTGTAGCATCGAAGTAATGCTGTGCCTGCTCATATCTTTTTTCCACACAAAATCCACCGATGTCCATTGTCCAGTATGGTATGCCGGATAAAGCAAAATTGAGCCCGGCCGAGATCTGCGCTTTCATGTCTTCCCAGCGGGTACCGATATCCCCGCTCCAGACCGCGGTTGAATAGCGCTGGATACCGGTAAAACCGGAGCGTGTCAATAAAAATACACGGTCATCCGGGTTTACACTCCGTTGTCCGTCATAAATGGCTTCGGCGTTTACCAGCGAATAGGCGTTGAAGTATTTTGTGGAAGAACCAAGTGCAGTGGGGCCGCACAGCTTCTTCCGGTAATCCATGTCGGTATTATCCTGGATATTTGGTTCGGAAGCATCCATCCACCAGGCATCGATACCCAATGAATATAAGTTTTCTTCGAGCTGTTTCCAGAATAGTTTGCGTGCACCTTCGGCATATGCGTCATAGAATGAGCCGATATACCCTTGTCCGATCCAATCACGGATACTGTCTTTTACTGCCTGTTGATACATCCACCCGTTTTTGTCGAATTCTTTATAATGGTCGGTATTCATATAAAATTTGGGCCATACCGAGATCATGATCCGTGCGTTCATCTCATGTATTTTATCAACCATCCCTTTTGGATCAGGGAATCGTTCCTTATCGAACTTGTGGCTTCCCCATTCCGCTTCCGGCCAATAGCTCCAATCCTGTACGATATTATCAATGGGGATTTCTCGTTTTCTGAATTCAGCAAGGGTTTCCAGCAGTTCATCCTGGGTTTTGTAACGTTCCCGGCTTTGCCAGAACCCCATCGCCCATTTGGGCATGATCTGCGATTTTCCGGTCAGGGTCCTGTAGCCGCTGATGACGTCATCCATACTGTTCCCCGCCACAAAATAGTAATCGATGCCGTTTCCCATCTCGCTCCAAAGCGAGAGTTTATTCTGCTCTTCATCGGGAACCGGACTCAACACTTTTAAGGCAATATAGGATACCCCGCCATCGGGTTCCCATTCTATCCGTATAGGCACTCTCTCACCTTCCCGGAAGTTATATTCGAATTTATAGCTGTTCGGATTCCATGCGGTGCGCCAACGCTCTTCCACCACCGGTTCATTGTTTATATATACCTTGGTGTAACCGGCATAATGGAGGAAAAACCGGTATAATCCGCTTTCGGGAGCTTCTATTTCTCCGCTCCAGACAATGTTGGAGTGATTCAGGTCAAAATTCTCGGGGAAATTTTTCAGTAAAGGCAAAAACTGGTAATCGAGCCTGTTTTCTTTACGTACAATTGTCTTTGAAGGATCGTTTTTTTTCGAGTATACCGCTGTGAGTCCTCCTTCCGACCCGTCAGCTCCATAAAGTCTGAACCGGTCCAGGTCTGCATAATCACGCACGTCGCCGAATTTACTCAGGGAATAATTATCCCATACTATTCCATAATTTTTATTGGAGATGACAAAAGGCACAGACACTTTGGTGTTATATTGGAACAGCGATTCGTTTTTTCCTTTATAATTAAAGTCGTCGGACTGATGCTGTCCCAGGCCGTAAAAAGCTTCGTCATCAGGTGATTCAAACAACTGATGCACAGTGTATCCTTTTGTTTTCTCTACTTCTATAGGTGTAAATGTTTTTCCTCCACCGCTGTTTTCCCGAAGAATGTATTCTCCTTTTTTATTCAGAAATGCTATTTCACCGGTAGACTTGTGGATAGTTACATCCAAGGAATCGGTGGAAAGGATGATAATATCCTCTTTCTCCTCCACGCTGAACTTATCCGACATGTTTAATCCGGATTGGATAATCAGACTTCTCTCGTTAGGGAAATTTTTTTCAGGAGTTGCCGATACATGAATAATCTTGTCATTGACCACATTTAACCGGATTGTTTTCACGCCGGAACTGTTTTCCTGATTAATACGGATAATGACTCCGTTTTGTGTCTTTTCCAAACCGGCTGATGTGCAGGAGAGAAAAAAGAGGATACTGAATACTATACAAAAAATGCGCTCCATGTATTATAATTATTTTTTGTAAAATTAATCATGATTTACATGCCGGCATTTTCTCTATGTTAGCGGTTGCTCTTGCATTTGATAACACAGGGGAGTGTTTTGTTTCCGTAAGGGATGTTAAATGTTTACAAAGATGTTTCGGGTTTATTATTGGGGGATAAAGATGCGTTATTTTGGTATTGGGAGGGTAAAATATCAAACTCTTCTTTGAAGTATTTACTGAAACTTTTGGGATTGTTAAAACCCACCTGATAGGCTATTTCGGAGATATTTAGCTGGCTTTCCCTTAATAATTGGGCCGCCCGTTTAAGACGGATAATGCGGATAAACTCAATGGGGCTTTTTCCGGTGATGGACATCATCTTCTTGTAAAGATGTACTCTGCTTATCCCCAGATCTTTACTTAATCTCTCAACCGAAAACTCACTGTCGTCAATATTATCCTCTACCAATTTTATGGCATTCTTAATTAATTTTTCATCCAACGGAGTGATGGTTATTTCAGCGGGTTCAATTTCTATTTGATTTTTAAATCTGTTCTGACGATAGGATCTTAACTCCAGTATTTTATTAATCCTCAGCAATAAAATATCAAAATTAAACGGTTTTGTAATATAATCGTCGGCACCTGTCTCAAGTCCCCGAAGTTCCTGTTCCTGGGCTGTATGTGCCGTGAGTAAAATGAGGGGAATATGGGATGTGCGTACGTCGTTTTTTACTTTTTCACACAGTTCGTATCCATCCATTTCGGGCATCATCACATCGCTGATAATGATGTCGGGAGAAGATTCAAGAATTTTTTCCCATGCTTCTTTTCCGTTGGATGCCTCCAGTAATGAAAATTCTTTTTTCAACGTATCTTTCATAAAATAGCGGAAATCATCGTTATCGTCCACTAAAAGGATTCGCGTTTCATTCCTTCCCGGGGCTTCGTCGTTTTCCCCGTTACTTACCACATCTCCCGGGTTCTCTATCTGTTCCTCTTTAGTTACTTCGGATTGTGAAACAATATATTTCAGCCTGTCAACCGGGAATTGAAGAATAAACATACTTCCTTTGGGTGCGTTGTCGTATACATGAATGGTTCCTTTACAAATAGAAACAAATTCTTTTACGATGTGTAATCCGATACCGCTTCCGGGAAAATCTTCGTTTTTTGTTTTTCCCTGATAAAAACGTTCAAAAATCCACTTTTTCTCGTCGTCTTTTATCCCAATGCCAGTGTCTATTATTCTTATCTCTATTTGTTCAGGATCGGTCTCTTCGTTTTTAGGTAAAAGTTTTACCAACACATCCACAGTTCCGTTTTTTTCGGTAAATTTTATTGCATTGGAGAGAAGATTCATCATTATCTTCCTCATTTTGTCTTCATCGAATACCATTCTCAATTCATCTACCGATGAGAAAAAGGTCAACCGGATATTCTTCTTTTCCGCATATTCGGTGAAATAGGTGAAAGAATTTTTCAAAAACGAGATAATGTCTCCATAGGATAAATTCAGGGAATGTTCATTCACATCACTTTTTCTGAAATCCAGTAACTGGTTCACCATATTCAACAGCCGTATGGCATTTTTGTGTATCAAAGAAAGCTGGTGTTTTTGATGGTCATCGGCAACGGACTTCATCATATTTTCCAACGGAGATATGATCAATGTCAGAGGTGTGCGCAATTCGTGACTGACATTGGTAAAGAAACGAAGTTTCATTTCATCCATTTCATGTTTCCGTTGTGCTTCCAGTTCTATTTGCTTCATTTTAAACTTCTGTTGTTCGTTTCTTATGATCATATACCGGGCCAGTAACAGGATAGAGATCAGAAGAAAAGCATAGAAGATATAGGCGCCGGCAGACAACCAGAATGGAGGTTTTATACGGATTTGCAGCGCTGTGGATTCTTCACTCCAAAAGCCGTCACTGTTTGCGGCCTTTACCCTAAGAGTGTATTTTCCCGGAGCGAGATTGGTGTAAGTAACACTGTGGACGCCATGGTCGGTTAATAACCAATCCGTATTAAATCCTTCCAACATATAGGCATAGGTTGTTTTTTCAGGGAGCACATAATTCATGGCGGAGAATTCGACCGAAAAAACATTTTGCCCGTATTTGAAGGTGACTTCTTTTACCCGATTCAGCTCCGATGACAGGATCTTATTCCCGTTGTATTCAATTCCGACCTCAACGTCTTCATTGAACAGTCTCAGTCCGGTAAAAAGGACTTTGGGTTGTGAAGTATTATAGCGGATATTTTCCGGATTAAATATATTGAATCCGTTGGTCCCTCCAAGCAGAATTTCTCCATCGGAAGATTTGAATACTGAACGTAAATTAAATTCGTGGCTTTGCAGGCCATCCACTTCACTGTAATTCACAAAAGAAAGATGATATTCATTGGTTTTTGAATCGGTATGGATAATGATATTGGATACGCCGTTAGAAGTAGTGATCCACATATTATGCTGGTTATCTTCAATAATTCCTGAAATCACATTATCGGTAAGCCCGTCGCTTTTGTACAATTGGGTGATTTTATCCTGTTTGGGATCCCAGATATTCAACCCTTCCCGGGTTCCCACCCAAATAAGTCCGCGGCTGTCTTCATACACCTGATTCACGTTCAGATTGGTAAAGGACTGATCCCCTTTGCGGTTGCCCATTAAGATCTCTGAATGTCCGGTTTGTATATCGAAGATTGTAATTCCGATGGCTGTTCCGAGAATTAATTTATCATTTGTACCCAAAAAAAGCGAGGATATATATTCCGAAGATAGTTGTTGTTGTGTACTATTATTGAATGTGGTGAATTGCCTGTTATCCGGATTGAGTTTTTGCAGTCCGCTTCCCAATGTCCCGATCCAGATCATTCCGGATCTGTCCTCAACAATTGACCAGACATTATCGTTGGCAAGACTGTTCGGGTCGTTTGGATCATGGCGATAGTGAATAAACTCTTTTCCGTCGAAGCAATCCATCCCCGACAGGTAGGTGCCGATCCATAACTTTCCGTTTTTGGCAGCACACAGGCTGACGATCACGTTATCGGTCAAAGAAGAGTTCCCGGATGAATAATGGTTATAAATAGGATACGATTCGTCCCTGGTATCTAAACGGACCAATCCGCTTCCGTTTGTGCCGACCCAGATAATTCCTTTGTCATCTTTAATAATGGAATTTACATCGGGTTTGAAGTTATCTACCTTTTTGAAATAATTGAGATGTTCAATGCCGAATTTGTAAATACTTTCGCTGTAGTAAGATATTCCGTTTTTATAGGTGCCGATCCAGATGATACCTGTATTGTCGGGATAAATACAATTAATGCTGTTGTGCGCAATGCTTCGTTTGTCGTAAGGCAGGTTCCGCAAATTTGTCAACGTGTTGGTTTTTTTATCGATAATATCTATTCCCCCATGGTCGGTTGCCATCCAGATCAGCCCGTTGGGATCCTGGATAATATCCTGGATCATGTCACTTGACAATAAAAATGGAAAGTCACTGTGTTTTGATCCCAGATGCTTCCATTCTTTTTGCCGGGAATGGTATAACCAGGTTCCAAGCGGTATATCGGAATAGATCCATACGTTGTTGTCTGCGTCGACAAAGGCCTGATAATTATGGGCATTGCCTTTCTGTTGTTGTTGAATGTAGTTGTCGGTATAAGTGATCCGTAAACTGCTTTTGTCCATATATTGAATAAGGCCGGATTGAAAAACAAACAGATAACTCTCTTCCGCTTCTTTTATATCGGTAATAATCCCGCTGCTTAATTGTCCCGTTTGCCCGTTTTGAGGGAAGAATACCGATTTGCCTGTATCCGGCTGGTACTTGTAAAATCCGAATGAATTTGCATAACACCACATATTTTTATCTTTATCGATAAAGATAAGATCGACCGGGTTTGTTATGCCCATTTCATTTAACAGAATCTGACTCCTTTCGAATTTTTCTTTGTCGGGATTGAACACTACGTATCCATCAGCCGTATGGATCCAAAGCTGTCCGCTTATATCTTCCTGTACATTGCTGACCCAATTATCCGGTAATGAATAATTGTCACTCGGATTGTGAAAAAACACTTTAAATTTATATCCGTCATACCTGTTTAAGCCCGATGCGGTGGAGAACCACATAAAACCCTTACTGTCTTTGAAAATATGATTAATTTGATTGTGGGAAAGTCCGTCACGAACCTCCAGTTGTTTAAAGAGAAATGAAGATTGTCCCAAAAGAGATGGGTAACACCAGAGAAAAATGGGAAAAAGTAAAATAAGACGGAATAATCTCTTCATTGGTTCAATCTTTATACCGAACAGTTTTCCTCAACTCACAGATTGTTTATCTCACAAACATAATAAAAATTATTTGTTCTTTATACAATTATTTAAAATTTTGATACAGACTCTGTTATTAACAAAAAAATCCCGACAATTTATGCCGGGATATTTTGTTAATAATATAAATAGGTTATTTATACTAACTTATCGATTTTCTCAGTAAAAAGTGTTTTGGGGCCTGCACCTACCAGTTTGTCTACCACTTTACCGTTTTTAATGAAAAGCACGGTAGGGATATTGCGGATTCCGTATTTGCCGGTAGTTTCGTCATTCTCATCCACATTGAGTTTGCCTACTACCACTTTATCCTTGTACTCTTCTCCGATCTCTTCGATGATGGGTCCGATCATTTTGCAGGGGCCACACCATTCAGCCCAGAAATCTATGACCACCAGCTTGTCTGTATCCAATACTGAGTCAAGGGTTGCATCTGTAATTTGAAGCGCCATAATTTGTCTTTTTTGTTATTATTTATTAGTTGATTTTAAAGTCGATAGATAAGTTATTCTTTAAGTAATCGATGAACCTTTTATTTACTTGAATTTTGGCTGGCCGTGAAAACAGCTGAATTCTCATGTGCGGTTCTTCACCAATAATTTGGAAATATAACAATGAATTTCCGGAATTGTTTTTTACAAGTGCCGATAATTCAGCTACGGAGGTGTCATCTATTTCTGAAAGAGGAATTTGCAGAGTGATCTTTGACACCAGCTTGTCTTTCACTTCGGATAACAGGGAAATGGAGGATATTTTTACTTCCATCTCTCCCTCCCGGTAACGTCTGGGCTGTACTTTTCCCTCAATATAGATAGAGAGTCCGATACGTGCGTATCTGCCGAAGTTCACACTGTCTTCGCTGAAAAGTGCGATCTCATACTTACCGGCGTAATCTTCCAGTTTGAAGATAGTGTAAGGAGAACCTCTTTTGGTTTGTCCCTCACGTACAGCTGTGACAATGCCTCCAAAGGTGATATCTTTCCCATTGAGAGAATCAAGATCTTGTAATTGCTGCGTATCTGCATTGCAGACATATTTGAGAATAAACTCATATTCATCTAACGGGTGTGCCGATAAATAGATACCAATCAGTTCCCGTTCTTTGTTCAGCCTTTCCAGATCCGACCAGCGGGCGGCCTGGGGAATTTCGGGACGGGCTATCTGGAAAGAGGTATCGTCACCGAACAACGAATTCATTGCTTCTATCTTGTCTTGCTGATACTTATTACCGTAACGGATGAGTGTCTCTAAAAATTCTTCGCCTTTACTGTTCTGGGCAGCAAACTGCTCCCTCTGTATACCGGGAAAGGAGTCGAAAGCTCCTGCCAGTGCCAAAGCCTCAATATTCTTTTTGTTGCAGGAAGAAAGGTTTACACGTTCCACAAAATCGAAAATATCTTTATAACGGCCGTTTTGTATACGCTCTGCGATGATATCGTTTACCGCATTTTGTCCCACGCTCTTGATGGCCGCCAGTCCGAAGCGGACATCACCTGCGTCATTCACGGAAAATTTCAGCATCGACTCATTCACGTCCGGAGGAAGCACGTTGATACCCATCGCCATGCACTCATCCATGAATTTGGTGATTTCAGTGATGTTGTTCAGGTTATTGGAGAGTACCGCCGCCATGTATTCCGACGGGTAGTTGGCCTTGAGCCACGCTGTCTGGTAAGCTACCCAAGAATAACAGGTCGCGTGCGATTTATTGAAAGCGTAAGAGGCAAACTTTTCCCAGTCGTTCCATATCTTATTGAGCACTTTTGCGTCATATCCGTTCTTTGTACCGCCTGCGATGAATTTTTCCTTTAGCGCCGTCATCTTGTCGATCAGTTTTTTTCCCATCGCCTTACGCAACTCATCCGATTGTCCACGTGTGAAATTGGCGAGCAAACGGGACAGAAGCATCACCTGCTCCTGATAGACGGTGATCCCATAGGTCTCATCCAGGTATTTCTCCATGATGGGAATGTCGTATGCGATCTCCTCCCTGCCGTGCTTACGGGCCACAAAAGAAGGGATATAGTCCATGGGCCCCGGACGGTAGAGGGCATTCATCGCTATCAGGTCTTCAAACTTACTTGGTTGCAACTCTTTGAGGTATTTCTGCATACCTGCCGATTCAAACTGGAAGGTCCCGGTGGTCTGTCCGTTACAATAGAGCCTGTAAGTAGCCTCATCGTTCATGTCGATGGCGTCGATGTTTATCTTTATTCCCCGGTTTTGTTCGATGATGGATAGCGCATCTTTGATAATGGAAAGCGTTTTGAGCCCGAGGAAATCCATCTTGATCAACCCTGTCTCCTCGATCACTGACCCTTCATATTGTGTGACCAGCAGCTTCTCTTTGGTCTCTTTATCTTCTGCCGTGCTGATGGGAACTACATCTGAAATATCGGTCTGGCCGATAATTACGCCGCAGGCATGGACTCCTGTGCTTCGTACGTTCCCTTCGAGCATTGCGGCATACTTCAACGTGCTTTTCACCAGCGGGTCGTTGCTCTGGGCAGCCTCCTGCAACTCGGGCACATTCTCTATCGCTGCTTTCAGATTGATTTTTTTGACGTTGGGTATCCTGTCGGGCACGAGCTTGGCGAGCCTGTTCGATTCGGACAGAGGCAGCTTGTGTACACGTGCCACATCGCGGATCGACGATTTTGTAGCCATCGTGCCATAGGTGATGATATGCGCTACCTTCTCACTGCCGTATTTTTCCGTCACCCAGCGTAATACCTTTCCGCGACCCTCATCATCGAAATCGATATCGATATCGGGCATCGAGATACGGTCGGGGTTCAGGAAACGCTCGAACAGCAGATCATATTTCAATGGGTCGATATCGGTGATCCTCAGGCAATATGCTACAGCAGAACCTGCAGCCGATCCACGCCCCGGGCCGACAGCCACATCCATTTCCCGGGCCGCATTGATAAAGTCCTGTACAATCAAAAAGTAGCCGGGAAAACCCATAGTCTTGATGGTCTCCAATTCGAATTCGAGTCGCTCCTCAACTTCCGGAGAGAGCGTATCTCCATATCTTTTTTGAGCACCTTTTTTAGTGAGATATGCAAGATAGTCGGCTTCCAACTTGATACGGATAACTTTGTCATAGCCTCCCAGGCGATGGAAATTGGCTGTGCCGAATTCTTCGACCAGTTCCTTTTCTGAATATTTTTGCTTATAAATCTCTTCGGTACCGAAAGCAGGATCGATAGGATAGAAGGGCATCAGGGCTGCATGATCTACCGAATACCATTCGACTTTGTCGGCGACTTCCAGTGTGTTGATCAACGCCTCGGGAATATCGGCAAAGATACGGTTCATTTCAGCAGTAGTTTTCAGCCACTCCTGCTTGGTATATCGCATCCGGTTGGGGTCATCGAAATCCTTTCCGGTGCTCAGGCAGATCAACCGGTCGTGCGCGTCGGCGTCCTCTTCGTTCACGAAATGAACGTCATTGCTCGCGATTATCTTCACATCATATTTTCTGGCGATACGGATCAGCTCCTGATTTACTCTTTCCTGTTTGGGGTAGGTGGTCTGGTCGGCATCAACCCTGTCGGTCTTATGTCGTTGGAGTTCGATATAGTAATCTTCACCGAAAATGCCTTTGAACCACTGTACCGCCTCTTCGGCTTCCTGTATCTGTCCGCTGTCGATTTTCCGGGAGATTTCACCGCCAAGGCAGGCTGAGGAGACGATCAGTCCTTCGTGGTATTGTTCGAGTAGTTCCTTATCGATACGTGGGCGATAGTAAAAGCCTTCGGTCCAGCTCTTGGAGACCATCTTGATAAGGTTTTTATACCCTTGCAGGTTCTTGGCAAGCACGACCAGGTGCCACCCGCTGCCGTCGATCTTCTCCGACTGCAGATGACGGTTACGGCGTGCCACGTAGCATTCGCACCCTACTATCGGTTTAAACAGTTTACTTTCCGTCTCGGTGAGTTTTTGACGGAGTTGCCCGATCTTCTCTCCACTTTCCCCTTTCTTCTCCAGATCGCTTATCTCGCTCTTTATTTTTTTTATTTCTGCGTTTACCGGAGCATTTTTCCTGGCGGCATAATTGAGGAATTCCTTGATGCCGTACATGGCACCGTGGTCGGTCAGCGCCAGCGCTTTCATACCGTCTCCTACGGCTTTGTCGATCAGGCGTTGTATGCTTGCCTGCCCGTCGAGCAGTGAATACTGCGAGTGAACATGTAGATGTACAAACGGATGCATATAATTTGGTCGTATTTTTTAGACTATTTCGTTAAGCTAAATGAGCAAAGTCAAACTTGTTTGAACTTTGCCATGGCGAGAAATAGTCTAACTTTAGTGAATTCTGAGTAGGGCAAATATAGTGAAAGCCGAAAGGTAAGCCAAACTTGTTTGAGCCTACCTGAGGCGCATCCTATATTCTACAAAAATACGGAAATTCGACCAACATTCTCGGAGTTATTGTCAGAAGTTATCAACGGGTGATGGTATCTATCTTATTAAATTACCAATTACTAATTACTAATTACCAATTACCAAAAGACTAAAAATAAAAAGTGAAAAACTAAAAGTGAAAAATTATCGAAGATTATGCGTACTGCTCATTGCATGAATTCAACTGTTATAATAGGAATTATATCTCTTTTTGCCACGAAATCAACCCCCTTGTCTCTAAGGGAGCCTGCATATACGTCGTATCCTGCACGTCGGAGTTCCGGATAAACCAGGTTTTCCGGCTTATATCCATGCCGTAGCCAAATCCGGAATAGAGCCAATTTTTGAACGACAGATCATTGATATAATCTATTTTTTTGTCTCATCTTTGGGCAAAATAAAAAGTTCGGGCAAAGCTCCACTCTCCATGTAGTTTTTTTCAAAAAACTTCTATCAATTTGTAAAATAAACTCTTGTCAATTTGTCAATATAAGCATGATAACTTTCATTAATGCCTGTCTGTCCTGTCTTTTCCGATACGAGTTTATCCGTGAAGTGGATCTTATCCGTCCGATACCTTCTGATTCTGTCAGGGTTGGTAAAACAGGATATTTCATTCTATGGTCGCGTTTTTTATCGGCAAAATTTCACATAATCCTTATCGTAATCCTACCATAGTTATTATTTTGTGAAAGAAATTTTGAGAGAGATTGCCCATCGAGGATAACACTTCGGTGAGCGGTGTACATATCGTACCAACCATACCCGAGACCGATAAAAAGCCTGAACCCTTTATCTCCTCTTTTGAAATGGTGAAATAACCCCGCCTCCACAAATACACCGGGTGAAAATTTGGAGAATTGGAACTTCCCGATAATCTCCGGTTGCCGGTTCAAATCACTTCCTGTCCGCTTTTCTATCGAAATATAATCAAACGGAATTGGTTCAAATAAGAAAGAGCCATTTCCGTATATTCCGGTATTCCCGATAAGTGAGCGCATATAAAAAGTAGATAAGACTATGTTCAGGTGTTTTGCACTTTTATTATGTAAATAATAACTACTGGTTTGTTCTACGTTCGACCACTGGGGTATATCCAGTGAAGCTGCGGCAAACATAACTCCTCCAGAAACACCAAAACCGGGATTAAATAACCAGTTACGATTAACAGAAAAATGGGCTGCTACATTTTCTGAATTGGCATACAAACCTCCATCTAAACTAAGTGATGCTTGTTCCTGGGCAAGTGAGAAATTGGACTTCAATAGGAAACAACCAACCATTAAGATTATATGGCAAACATGAAATATTTTACCTCTTGATTGTTTCATATTTTTAGCAATATGTGAATAAACTCAATGCAGATAATAGACAACACCCAAACGGAAGCCACTTTCGTCTGTACGCTGATGATAATTTTCCATAGAAAAAGGGATCAGGTTATGCATTTTATAGTAGAGATTGACAAACAAGCCTACCGGTATATTTTTCAGGTTATATTTTGCACCGACACCGATAGTCGCACCAATGCCGGTCTGGCTATCCAGATGATTCTCTTTTCCGGTATCTATCCCAAGTAACAATCCTCCGTTCAAAAAGAAATATTTCAAAAATGCCCAACGCACCGTTACCGGTATATCGACTACAGCATTCGTTACATTGTAGGGCTCCGGCGCATCCGGTCCAAGCGATGCATTACTGAATTGATACGTATATTTACTATAGGAGATACCGGTTTCTATATCCAAACGTTTTGTGAGAGGGCGTATATAGGTAATTCCCAAAGAATAATACCCCTTGCCGACATATCCACCCGCCCCATCAAGGCTTTCAAAATAGAAGGCATCATTGTCCCCTAAACCGGAATAGGTGATGCCAATGGCACCTTTTGAGTCGGAAAAAGTTGATTGTGCATGTAGATTGCCCTGCCAAAAAAGTGGAACGGAAAAAAGTAATCCAATCAGGAAGCATTGTGCTGATCGTTTCATACCAGTACTTTTTAGTTATTAGAAATCAATTCTGTCCCGGTAAAGATTTTCATCGTTGCCTCATACAGTGTAATATTGTTGCTGGTGGAATTACAACCTTGTAATATGACCACACATTGTAGATTATACTATTAAGATGTACAAGATGGAAAAACGTTGCTTCATTTTTTTATTAATTTTTTTTATTTGTATATATATTCAATTACCGATTGAACGAGAATCCCTTCCTATTTCATCTGCTTTTCTACTAACGATTATCATTCACTTTTCACCACCTCTGCAGGATTTTGGGTGGAAGCCCGCCAGCTTTGCCACGATACCGAAGCGACTGATATCAGCAACACGGCAATGCCTGCCAGAGCGAATATCCACCAGTCGAGTGTGGTTTTATGGGCGAAGTCGGTCAGCCATTGCTGCATGACCCACCAGGCGAGGGGTGAAGCGATGACAAAGGCGAAGAGGATGCGGTAGATAAAATTCATATTCAGCATCCGGATGATCTGTCCGGGCTGTGCTCCGTTTACTTTGCGGATGGCGATCTCTTTCCGCCGCCGTTTGACGATAAACGCCATAAAGATGATCAATCCCAGGTTGGCAATGATTAGGCATAACAATGAAAACAGGTTGACAAGCCTTCCGGCGTTGAACTCATTCCGGTAGACTTTTCCATAGACGTCCTGTAAAAAACTGTAATTGGCAGGGTAATCAGGGTTGACCGTGTTCCATACTTCGTTGAATATCTTCACGCCCTCTTCCTGTTTGCCCGGCCCGAATTTCAGCATAAAACAATGCCGGAACATCTGCCGCTGCATGATCAGCATTGGGATGGATTCTTCGTAGATATTGATATAGGTAAAGTCATCGGTCACGCCGCAGATTGTTCCTTTATTTACATAGTCGAGAGAACCATGAGTGATTTGTATATTTTTCCCGATCGCTTCTTCCGGAGAGTTGAATCCCAGCACGCTGAGCGCTTTACGGTTGAGCATATATTGTTCCGTTAAATCAATTGGGATTTCTTTGCCTGCAAGATAATTCATCAAAATGTCGGATTCTTCCTTGTAAGTCATTTTATAGGGATCAAATACCTTCCCTGCAATGAATTTGATATCAAAAAACGAAAAAAAGTCTTCTCCAACCAGGAGAATGGGTAAGAACTGGGATTCGCTTTTACCCTCCACAGTGAGGTTTATACCATCCCGAATAGCAGTGCCGGGCAACTGAAATGCGGTAGTAGCCTCTTCTATCTCCGGATGTTTCAGCAGCTCCGTTTTCAATAGTTCATAGCGCTCTTTTACGTCATCGGGTTGCTCCTCCATTACAAGAATATTCTCTGTTTTACCGCCAACTTGCGTTGTTTTTATCAGGTCGAGTTGTCTTGATATACCGAATGAGATGATCACGATAAATATCACAATCGCGTATTGCATTACAAGCATATACCGGATATTGGCGAATGAGAAACGGGTAGGGCTGAGGCTGTCCCGCGTACTGATAAACATGGTAGAGGAAATACTTGCCAGTGCGGGTATAAAGGAAACAAAAAGGGTAATCCCCCAAAAACAGAGGGTCAACCATATTGTCCCATGGGAGAATAAGTTGACTGTTGCAAAATGAAGGGTGGGAGCCAGATAGTAAGCAGCTATTCCTCCGAACAGGATGGAAAGCAGGCCGACCAGAAAGGCCGGTATAGCTTCATTATAGAGGATGGTGGAAGCATCGGCACCATTTAGCCTCAATAGCTGGTAATACCTTTTATTGTAGGAAAACAGGAGGCTATGATTCAGCCATAAATTGAATAATACCACCACTAACAACAAGATATTGGCTCCTGTAATCAGATAGATGTAATAGATATTTCCGTTATGCTCCATTTCCCGTTGTGCACGGCTATGGAGATGGATATCTGTCAGCGGCATCAGGTGAGCTGTCACTTTCTCCGTTAAATTTTCAAATGCATCATAATGGGCTTCAACCTGTTTTTTCACCTGGGGGATGCCATCCTTATCATTCAGTAAAAGATAGACATAGGTCCATTCGGGTACATCGTGCCGTCGGTGAAAGAGCAGGTCGGTATGGAAGTGGGAGTTTTCGGGGAAATCATCAAAAACGCCGCTCACAAAATAAGTCTTTGAATCCATTCGCCGCCCTTCCAGGGAGAGTTCTTTCCCCAAAGGGCTCTCGTTACCGAATAGTTCCTGTGCCAGGGAATGGCTGACGAGGATACTCTCCGGTGATTTCAGTACGGTCGACGGATCACCCGCAGCAAGCGAGTAGCTGAATACCTCGAAGAAATTGGGGGAGACTGCATAGAAGTCGTTCATGATGCGCCGTTCTCCCGCATAGGTCAATACAGCTGTGTTGACTTTGGAGATGGATACAAATTGCTCGATCTCTGCAATTTTTTCCAGTTCCGATTCCACATTTTGCAGATAGAGGCGTCCGTCCAGAGGTTCATCGTCATATTGTATCGATAACCGCACCATATGGTCGGCATTCTCATTGAAACGGTCGTAGCTCAACTCCTTCCGGATGTATTGATACGACAAGAGCAGACAGGCGAAGATCACCGACAAACCCAACAAATTGACAATACGCAGGGAGCTGCTTTTCACAAGACGACGAAAAATAACGGTTATATTCATTTTATATATTTCAGATTTGGGATGTAGGATGTAGGATGTAGGATTTGGGATGTTGGAATTATATCAGGCTGATAAATTGGTAATTAGTGATTGGTAATTATTGATTAAAATCACCCTTTTACTCTCCCGGTCTCCCCATCTCCCCATCTCCCCATTCTCCCATTCTCCCATTCTCCCATTCTCCCACCTTCCTACATTATTCTTATTGGCATATTAGCATATTGAACTATTGGCACATTAAATTACTCTCCTTTCAACGAATCCACCGGGTTGGCCCGTGCCGCTTTCCAGGTCATATAACTTACCGAAATCAAAGTGAGAAGAAGTACTGCCAATCCGGCGACAGCAAATACCCACCATGAAAGTCCGATTTTGTAGGGAAAGTTCTCGAACCATTTTGTCATGGCGTAGTACGCGGCAGGGCAGGCGACCACAAACGCGATAGCGACTCTTTTCAGCGAGTCTTTGTTAAGCAGGAACAGCACCTCTTTTTCCGTAGCGCCATTAATCTTCCGCAGGGCGATCTCTTTCTCCTTCTGACGGATCAGGTAGAGCGACATGGCAAACACGCCCATCACCATAATGACAATGGTGAGTATCGTAAAGGCGCTCATAATGGATGATGTTTTCCGGACGCTTTCGTAATTCTGTTGAATCCCGTCATCCACAAACCGGGCTTCGAACAGTTCTCCTCTGGTGTATTGGGTATATTCTTTTTCAATGCGTTTTGCCGTACCGTAATAATCGGTTCCCGGCATCATTTTCACAATAATATTCCATGGTTCTTCATTGCTTCTTCGCCAACGCATGCGTAACATGTTGTACTCCCGCTCCAAGGTGCGTATCTTGAAATCGTTGAAAATACCCGCGATCTGCGCTTTATCCTCTCCGCCCCAAACGCGGAATGTTTGTGTTGCCGGATCCGCATGTACCGCTTTGTATGCCTTATCGCTCAACCACCAGGTCTCTTTCGTAGACGGAATACCGGTCGGTTCAATTGTGATGCCGTATATTTGAAAGAATGCCGAATCCACATAAAATTCCTGAAAACTGAACTGCTCACCGTCTTGCTCATAAGAATTGTTATTGCCGCCACCGAGGGGCGTCCCACATGAAAAGGAGACCAGGTCCACGCCCGGAATTCCCAGAAGTTTTGCTTTAAACCCGTCTATCTGCGTTGTATCTAACCCGGTGTTGTCTATTTCCAGAATCCCCTCGCGGTTGTATCCTATATCGTAATTGATCAGGAAATCGGACTGCCGCTGGATAAAAATGGCGCATATAAGTAATGCAATTGCCACTGTATATTGGAATATGATCAATACTTTGGAATAGGACGATTTCACTTTCCGGGAGAAAGTCCCTTTCACCACTTCCAGCGGGTTGAAGTTGGAGATGATGAGTGCCGGGATAATCCCTGCGACGAACGAAATGATCAATACGAAGAGGATAGATGTTCCGATCATGGCGGGTGTAAACTGATGCGCCAGATCAAGCGTTGTGTCCAGTACGTTGTTAAAGAACGGTTCGGCAAGAAATGCCAGCAGTAGCCCGGCAAGGAAAGTAACGGCGGTTATCAGCAGCGACTCGGTAAGGAGTTGGGAAACCAGTCTGGATTTGCTGCTTCCCAGCAGCTTTTTGATGGCCGACTCTTTACCGCGGAATCCTGCCTGCGCTACCGTGAGGTTGATATAATTCAACAGGGCGATCACCAATATCAGGATAGCGATTGCCATATAGACCGTAATGGCGGTTCTGCTGTTGTGTTTTAAAACCCCATAACCTGAATAGGTAAGCGTAAAATAGGCATCCTTCAGGGGAATGATATTTACCGATTTCCCAAATCCTCTTTTGTAAAACCAAAAATTCTCCTTGAACAAATCGAGCAACGCGGGTGATTTCGATGTAAAATCCGCACCTTTTTTTTCGAGAAAAAAGGCGGTAAAGCCGAAGTTGTTATTTGTTTCGAGTATATAATCGCCCCAGTATTGGGTGATGGAATTGTAGTTAACGAGTATTTCCGCATCGGGAATAATGGTGTTTTCCGGCATATTTCCCATTATTCCCGTGATGGTATGTTCGTTGTTATCGATAAAGAGGCTTTTGCCGACGGGATCCTCATCCCCAAAATATTGGGAGGCAAAGCTGCGGGTAACGACCACGCTTTTACGTGCTTCCAACACCCGTGCCGGGTCGCCTTCGAGGACTTTAAAGGAAAAGACATGGAAGAATGTAGAGTCGGCAAATAAAGCCTTTACTTTTACCTTGTCGAGTCCCTTTTTTCCGAGCGCCACTTCGCGGGAAAGTACCCGGGCAAACGATTCCACTTCGGGACAATTGTCCTTCACAAACTGCGGTACGGGATTTCCCAGCATCGACTCGGTGCCGTTCGCAATCAGGAAAATACGGTCTTTATTTTCCTGGAAATCGTCCACCGAGAGTTGCTGCCTGACATATAGTCCCAGAATAATGACGAACATCAGCGAGATGGAAAACCCGACGACAGAAACAAACGTGTAGAGCTTGTTGCGCGAAAGGAATTTCAGATAGGTCTTTAAGTTGAGCATATTAATTGATAATTGATAATGGACAATTGACAATGGATAAAGACTTTCACTCGTGCAAGGAAGTTCTTGCTGAATGCCGACGGCCGATTACTATTACATCTGTACCTCGGTGACGATCTGTCCGTCGAACAGGTTGACGATGCGGTGCGCGAACGAGGCATCGTGTTGCGAGTGGGTTACCATCACGATGGTGGTTCCTTCCCTGTTCAATTCGGTAAGCAGGTCCATCACATCCTTCCCGTTCTTGGAATCCAGGTTCCCGGTCGGCTCGTCGGCAAGGATCAGTTTGGGGTTGGCGATCACGGCACGGGCAATGGCTACGCGCTGCTGCTGTCCACCCGAAAGTTGATTCGGAAAATGTCCCGCACGGTGGCTGATGTTCATGCGGCGAAGCACTTCTTCTACCCGTCTCTTGCGTTCCGACGGCTTTACTTTGAGGTAGGTGAGCGGCAGTTCCACGTTTTCATATACTGTCATTTCCTCGATCAGGTTGAAGCTCTGGAACACGAAGCCGATTTTTCCCTTGCGCGTCTGCGTGCGTTCTTTTTCCTTCAGGTGGCCGACCTCTTTGCTATCGAGGTAATATTCACCCGACGTAGGGTTGTCCAGTAGCCCGAGGATATTCAGCAGGGTCGATTTACCACACCCCGACGGCCCCATAACTGCCACAAATTCGCCCTCTTTCACCTCCATTGAAATGTTATTCAACGCGATGGTTTCCACTTCTTCCGTACGGAATACTTTTTTTAATTCATTAATCTTAATCATAATTGTAAATTTATTTATTTTAGTTGAAAATTAGTATGTTTGAATTCTGAAGTTGAAAAGTGAAGAAGTGGGAAAATGATAGGGCGATGCGGTAAAAGGTAGAGTAGAAAAACCTAAATCCCGAATCAAAATCCCACTTTCTTGTACTACTATTCCATTCATTCCTTCTTCAGAGAATCCACAGGGTTCTGATGGGCCGCTTTCATGCAGTTGATCACGACGGCCACCTCAATTATTATCAGCAACAGCAATCCGCAAATCAGGTATTCCCCAAATGCAAATCCCCACTTTTCACTGAAATTGTCCATCCATCCGGCACTCACAAAATGAGAGACAATACAACCCACACCTACTGCCGGAAGAGCAATATAGAGAATGTTTGTTGCGAACAGTTTCAAAATATCGAAAAGTGTGGCTCCGTTTATTTTCCGTATAGCTATTTCAGCAGTACGGTACGACATTTCGTTATTGACATATCCTATCAGGCCGATCAGCGAAATCAGTAAAGTAATCAGTGCGCCTATCAGGATGGTATTCCTGAACAGCCGATCCTTATCGTAACTCCTTACAACACTATCGGCATAGGGAACAAATGATATATCCCTTTCAGGGAGTAGTTGTCTGATGGTTTCGTTGATCGCGGCCATTCCCTCAGTATCCATCTTTTTGAGTTTGACCAACAAGAAATCCTGAAAATAATGAAGAATATCCCGACGATGAGCCGAGAAGTGCAATACTGCCGGCCGGGTATCCTGATTCCCGAAAGAGCTGATACGGATATTGGGTATTACGCCCACAATATGCGACAAGCCCCGGTTATTCCGTTCCGTGATGCTCACCTCTTTTCCGATCACATCCTCCCAGCCAACCATTGTTTTCATCCTGTCCCTGAAAACTTCAGTGACCACGGCACTTCGTACGTCGTCGCTTTCACTAAAATTTTTCCCGGCGAGGAGCGGAATATTCATCAGAGGCAGAAAATTCTCATCGGCATAATACATGTCGGCGATATTGAACAGTTCCTGCTCGTTTCCCTCTACGAATACATTGTTTCCCGACATGTAATAAAGCGGCAATGTGGTGGCGAACGAGATCATTTCCACTTCGGGGAGATTTTCCAATTCGATACCCAATGTTTGTTTGCGGGTGCTATCCACGCCGGAGAGGGTGATGTAAGCCACATTGCTGTAGTCATAACCGGGATGGTCGTTCACCATAAAATGGTACTGCTTGCTCACCACGCCTGTCAGTGTGAGCAAAAATGCCGCCGCTCCGAACTGCACAAAAAGGAGCATCAGTTTCCAGTGCTGTTTCAATCGCTTGTTGTTGCGGAAAACAGTAGCTAATGGGATACGTTGTAGCGTTGCGGCAGGCATCACTACCGAGACAATAAATAGGACGACAAGAGTGACCGACAACAAAAAGAGTGCTTTCGTTGAGAATAGGGAGAGGAGGGAAGCCCCCAGAATTTCTTCCACTGTATTCCTGAACGAAAAAAGCAGCAACCCGGCCAACAGCAACGCCAGTAGGAAATGAAGCAACGTCTCGGTGGCAATAAGCTTGGTGATATGCCATCTCGTTGCTCCATAGCATTTATTCACTGCGACTTCCTTGCTGCGTTGCACCAAGGCGGTAATGACAATCAGCAGGTAGTTCAATACCGTAGTCAGTAGGAGGGAAAAGGCGATAATACTCAACACTAAAGTGCTGTTTTTTACTGTTTTTGAGCCGCTGTGCAAGGTAGTTAAAGGAGCCAAAGTGTACGAAAGTTCTACCCCTGAACTACGCATCTCTTCCAGCGGTTGATTCTTCTCCTGCATTTGCCGTATAGCCGGCGCCAGGCTCTCCGGGGTGATGCCCGGAGCCAGTTTCACGAATCCCTGATAACGGTCGTTCCCTGTCCAGTTGTTACTCCCGTCCCACATGAACTGGGAGATGGATGCCATAGAAATGATCACGTCGTACCGATTATGACTGTTCTCGGGGATGTCCTCAAAAACCCCTCCGATGGTAATCTCTTTACCGGGATAGGATTCCGGGATAATTACCTTTCCCTCCACATCTCTTCCCATTTTTTTTGCCAATGAGTGAGAGATGAGGGCATACATGGAGCGGGAGAGGGTTTCTTTGGCATTTCCTGCAACCATGGGGCGAGGAAAAATGTCGAAGAAGTATTCATCCGCCATGATGATGTTACCTTTCACCCGATTCTTCTCTTGTGTATAAAACACACCGTCGTACTCCAGCCCGGTAAAACGGGTGGCGCTTTCCACTCCCGGCACTTCCGCTTTCATTCCCGGAGCAATGGCGCCGCTCACATTCCCATAGTCTTTGGGTTCGTCATTGCGTATTACCCGGCTTTCAATGCGATAAATACGGTCGTTCTCGGGATAGAAATCGTCATAATTGCGCTCGAAACTCACTTTGGAGAGGAGCACCAACCCAACAGCCAGCCCCATACCCAATGAAAGAATCTTGATCAGGTTGTTTTGTTTCTTGCGAAACAGGTTACGATATGCTAATTTCAGGTTGTTCATATTATTTTGTCTCTTAAAATCATCAGCTCATTATCAAATCATCCCATCAATTTATTCCGTTTTCAATGAATCCACCGGATTGGCGGTTGCTGCACGCCAACTTTGCCAGCTTGCGGTAATAAGCGTAATCAATAAAACCGCCAGGCCTGCCAATGCAAATACCCACCAATAGATTGGTGTGCGGTAAGCAAAATTTTCAAGCCATTTAATCACCGCAAAACAGGCTATAGGAATAGCGATGATAAGGCAGACAAAAAGTGTGATGATGTATGTCTTGTTCAGTAATACAAGTATTTCCCTGACGGATGAACCCAATACCTTCCGGATACTGGTCTCTTTCCGGCGATATTCACTTTCGAAGATTACCAGGCCGAATACGCCCACCATAGAGATAATAATGGCAATCAGGCTGAACAATGTGATCAATGAACTGAGTTTCCGCTCTTTTTCATACAATCGATTCAACACCACGTCGTAAAAACGCACATGGAACGGATAATCAGGATCGATGGAGCCCAGAGTCTCCTTCACATGCTGCAAAGCGGTACCGAAATTACTTCCGGCTTTCACCCTGACATAGGCATAATTGGCTGATGTACCCCAGTTTTGCTTTCCCCGGACATAAAAAGCCATCGGGGCCATTTCGGTACGGAAAGAAGCGAATTTTATGTCGGGAATAAACCCCACTATCTCCGCGCCGTCTATCTGGTTGTTCAATTCCAGGTCATATTCCCTGCGGGCTTTCTCGTTGAATACATATACGCCATTTTCTGTATCCTTGTCGTTTTCCCTGAACCCCCTGCCTTCGACGACATCAATTCCCATCACCTCGAGAAAGTCCGCATCAACCGGAAGACATTGGTATTGAATGTTCCTGCCGCGGTATTCACGTCCCCAGCCCATGTATTGCTCCGAACTCGACAGTAAAAACTGGGCGCAGGTAACACCGTCTATGCCCGAAAAGGAATTTAACTTGTCCGTAAAAACCTCACGGCTTTGGTTGATATTACTGTTTATATCGGTTACAATGAGCGCGTCTTTGTCGTAACCTAAAGGAGAATTCTGCATGAACTGGTTTTGGAGGTACATGAAACCTGCAACCATCATCAATACCAGCGAAATGACAAACTGAAAGCCAATCAGCATATTTCTCAGTTTCCTGCCCTTGGGTGATAAGCCGAAACTACCTTTAAGTACCACTGCCGGTTGGAAAGAGGTGATATAATAAGCCGGATAAAGCCCCGACAAAATGCCGGTAAGTATGGACAACACCGCCGTTAAACCGATCAGGGCGGGGTATGATTGTAATGTAATGTCCATATCGACCATATCGGCAACAGGAGACCGGGAAACCAGAAAAACAAGCGCCAGTGACAACAAATAAGCCAATACGCTGATCAGGATAGCCTCTGCCAGCAATGATAACCGCAATCCGGTCTCGGTGGCGCCCAATACCTTTTGCGTATTGATGCTTTTAATACGCATGGGAGTCTGCGCTACACTGAAATTAGTGAAGTTGACTGCCGCGATAATCACAATCACAAAAGCAATGGCAAAGAGTACCGCGATGGTTTGCCGGCTTGATTTTGGAGAATTGTCGTACAACACGTCGGTCGTATAATGCAAATCGGGTAATTGTGTGAATTGAAGCGAAGCTTTGCTGAAATCAATGTTAATATCTTTCGGAAGGCTTTGTCTGAAATTAGCATTGAGCAGCGTGCTATCTGCAACGCCATGCGCATCAAGGCGGATATATACATTATAATTCCAGTTACCCCAATTATTTATATTCTCATTCTCAGGCATGGCAATGTATATGCAATTCTGTAAGGAAGAATTACGGGGGAAATCCCTGTACACACCGCCTATCGTGTAATCATTATTGCCGGATCGTTTCAATTGCTTGTCTAAAGCCGTTTCGTTGCCGAAAAGTTTCCGTGCCATACTTTCGGGTATCAGCACTTTATCCGGCTCATGCAAGACATCCTTTTTCCCTTCTAATATATCGAAATGAAAGACGTTTGTAAAAGAAGGGGAGATCAATGTACTCTTTTCCTTGTAGTATGAAACTACTCCGGCTTTATCAATACCGAAAAACAACTGTCCCCCAAAGAAAGGGTTGCTTATTGCTCCGGCTTCGATATGCGGTGAAGATTTGAACAAAAGTTCGGCCAACGGACGGGATACGACGGCTTGTTTCGTTCCACCTTCATGGACGATATCCACACGGTAGATATGGTCGTAGTCTTTTATTCCTTTATCAAAATTGTAGTCGTAGCTGACCTGCATCATAATCACGATAAAGGAGGCAAAGGCAACCGATAAACCCAGAATATTCAAGACACTTGCCGTTTTAAAACGGCGGAATGCATGTGTCAGACTTTTTACAATTTGTTTCATAATTATATATGTCTTACTTCAAAATCAATTCTTCGGCGGTGCCGAATGTTTCGTAGCTGGAAGTGATCACTTTTTCGCCCGCCTCGAGACCGCTTGTCACTTCGTAATAATTGGGATTTTGCCGTCCGATGGTGATCCTGCGTTTTACTGCTTTGTTCCCGTCCGGGGTAACAACGAATATCCATTGTCCGCCGGTAGTCTGATAGAACGGCCCGCGGGGTATCAGGACTGCTTCCACCGGCTGTCCCAATTGCAGGCTGATATAATAGGTCTGTCCGGCGCGGATGTTGTCGGGACGTTCGCCCTCAAACGTAAATTCGGTACGGAACTGCCTGTCGCGCACTTCAGGGAATACTTTCCGGACACGTAGTGCGAAGTTTTTGTCCTGCCGTTCAAACGTGGCATCCAATCCGGTTCTCACCCGGTCGATATAATGTTCATCGATCATGGCTTCCACTTTATAATCTGACAGTACGCTGATCTGGCCGATACGTCCGCCGGTCGGGATGTTCTGTCCGATCTCCACATCCAGTAACCCCAACTGCCCGTCCACCGGTGCTTTGACATTCAGGTTCTCGCTCCGTTGGCGAATCAGCATCAGGTTCTGGCGCATATTGTGCAGGCTCTCTTCCATCTGGTCGATCTGTACGCTACGGTAAATGGAGTCCTGCTTCTGCCGTTCCACGACCAACTGTCGCCCGTCCACGGCAAATTCATAGTCCTCTTTTGCCTGTAGATAGTCTTCTTTGGAAGCCAATTCCTCTTCGTACAGTTTTTTGTATTGTGCATATTTGCGCTGTTTGCGGGTAACATCGAGATCGAGTTGCAGTTTCTCCTTTCTCAGTGTCAGCCGGTCCTGTTCCATCGCTACCTGTGTATTGCGAAGGAAGTTCTGCTTTTCGGCCAGTTGCGCTTCGCTGTCGAGTATGTTCAGGCTCAGCATCGGATTGCTCAGGCGGGCGATCACATCGCCCTTTTTTACATCGGCGCCCTCTTCCACCAATTTGGCTTCCACCATACCACCCTCTATAGCACTTAATTGTATGGTACTGATGGGCTGCACCTGTCCGCTGACACGTATGTAATCGTTAAATTCACCCCTGGTCGCGGATTGAATGGAGATGCGGTTGGCTTCCACATTCAGTTTTGATGCATGATTACCGAAGATAAGCCATAGAATGGCTACCATAAACACTATCCCTCCAATGATGAATGGGATGTGTTTTTTCTTCAATCCTTTTTTCTTTTCAATTAAGATATCCGTCATATCGTTCAATTAATTTTATAATTCATTATTAAGAGATGCAAGACTTTTCGTAAGCTATCCCACATCCGACATCTCAAATCCCATATCCCAATCCGATAAAAGATTCCCCCTTGTAATAGCGTACCAGGCGCGCTTTCAAACGGTATTGCAATTCGGCGTTCAGCTCTTCCGCTTTTGCCTGTACTACGCGGTTGGTGCTGGTATGCAGTTCGAGTGGGCTGATCAATCCTTCTTCATATTTCCTTTGGTTGGCTTCGTGCGCAGCTTCCATCGCTTCCCGCTGTTTCACTGCCTGTTGGTAAGCATCCGCCTGCCCGTTCATATCAGCAACAGCCTGTTCGATCTCGCTGTAGAGTGCTCGAAGTGTTTCCTGAAACTCGCTTTCGGCAATGATTACCTGCGCTTTACTTCGTTTATAGGAAGTTGATTTTGAGAAACCGGTGAACAAGGGGACGGACAACGTAAATCCGACATAAGTTCCCCGTCTGTTTTTGAGTTGCTCGGAAAAAGATTCAAGATTATCTCCATCGAGGTATCTTGCATATCCCGACGATAAACCGGCTTCCATCGATATGACCGGGGAAAAGCCGGCGATGGCGGCACGCCGATTCATTTCCTGTACTTTCAGTGCTGATTCTGCAGACAGTGCTCTGGGATTAATCGCTTTGGCCGTTTCATAGATTGCCGGAACTGTTTCGCCTGACTTGACGATCAATTCATCGGTCTGTTGATCTGTGATATCCAGTTCATCTTCTACCGGAAAATTCATCCTTTCCTTGAGTAGGATAATACCGATGGTAAGCAGGTTTTTTTGTCGCGTAAGGTTGTAAATATCTGCCGCTTCCTTTGCCGCCATTTCCGCTACGTCGGGTTTGGCTTTCATACCCAGCTCTTCCATTCGTTTCGCTTGTTTCATATTATTGGTGCTCTCTTCTGCCTGTTCCTGTGCCAGTTGTACCATTCGTTTGTAGTACAATACATTGAAAAAGGCTTCCATGGTATCATAAGCCACCATCTCGCGTTCTTGCTCCAACTGCTGCTTTCCTGCGAGCTTATTCGCTTTCTGCATTTTTATCCTGTAGATATTCGAAAAACCATCGAAGATCGTTAAGTTGGAATAGACGGAATAGGTATTACTAAAGGTATTAATATCTGTATAGGTGTTTGTTTCGGGATCTATCCCACGGCCGAAATTGAAATATGCATTCGTGCCGGCGTTCAACGAAGGGAGTAATCTACCGATAGCAAGCATGTAGTCCTGCTGGTAAATGGTGTTCTGCGCTTTCTGCTTGTTGACTTTAGGACTGTTTTCTACTGCGTATTGTATACAATCATCCAATGACCATTGTTTTTCCTGCGCCTGTAATGCGGTAGAAACAACAAATAATAACAGTAATATAGATAAAAATCGATTCATTTTTTCAATATATTTTGTGAAGAGATATACCAACATCATGCCAAAATATTTAACTGTTTGTTTATTAGAGTGTTAATATTTAAGAGCTATTATTGTATTTGTAAAATTATTTTACAGTGGTGTTGATAATTTGACAATATTTTGGTTACATTTGTATTCGGAATATTCTGGATTTAAGATTCAAAATTCAAGATTTGAGATTAAACATAGAGAAAAGTGAAAAATTCGGGATATTGGAATTGGGATCTTGGAAATAGAGTGTGTAATTTCTGTTATATTGATTCATTGGTAATTAGTCATTGATAATTGGTAATTAAACTTGTGGACTTCTCCATTTCTTCCCTTCTTGACTTCCGACTTCTTATTTCCAAGTTCTTGTTCTAACTTCTAACTTCAAAAAAAACAAAATGAAGCAAGGCCGAATTCTTGTCGTTGACGATAATAAAAATGTGCTCAGTGCACTTAAAATTCTGTTGAATACCCATTTCGAAGAGGTGATCCTCCTCTCTTCGCCCACCACGTTACTGATAAATTTGAGGGAGAAGAACCCCGATGTGGTGTTACTCGACATGAATTATTCTGCGGGGATCAACACCGGTAACGAGGGACTGTACTGGCTTGCAGAAATAAAGAAAGTAAATCCAGATTTGCCGGTGGTGCTTTTTACTGCTTATGCAGATATCGACCTGGCAGTGACTGCACTGAAAGAAGGGGCTTCCGATTTCGTGGTAAAGCCCTGGGACAATGCCAAACTGTTAGCTACATTACAGTCGGCACTGGAATTACGGCTATCGCGAAAGGAAGTGACCAGACTGAAAGAGAAGCAGCATGTGCTTAACTCCCAACTGAACCGGGAAAGTGATGTCTATTGGGAAGAATCTCAAGCGATGCGGGAACTGTTACGGGTAATGGAGAAAGTAGCAAAGACGGATGCCAATGTCTTAATTACCGGCGAAAACGGAACCGGTAAAGAAGTGATTGCCCGCAAAATCCATCAACTCTCGCCACGGTCTAACGAGTCGCTTGTGACAGTAGATATGGGAGCGGTCACTGAAACACTGTTCGAGAGCGAGCTCTTCGGCCATGTAAAAGGCTCCTTCACAGATGCCCATAGCGACCGGGCAGGAAAGATTGAAGCGGCAGATAAAGGGACGCTCTTTCTTGATGAGATAGGGAACCTCAGTTATCCGCTTCAGGCAAAACTACTAAATGCCTTGCAGTCGCGACAGATTATCCGGGTAGGAAGTAATAAGCCGGTTGCGGTGGACATACGGTTGATTTGCGCCACGAACCATAACCTTTTCCAGGATGTACAGAACGGTCTTTTCAGAGAAGACCTGCTTTATCGCATCAACACTATTCAGATTGAAGTGCCGCCCTTACGTAACAGGAAAGAAGATATTCCCGGGCTGGCGTCGTTCTTCCTCCATCGCTTTGCTGTGAAATACAATAAAACAGGAATAACACTACACAAAGAAGCCATTGCGAAGATGCAGGAATATGCCTGGCCGGGCAATGTACGTGAACTGGAGCATACGATAGAGAAAGCACTTATTTTGTCTGACAACCGGGTGATCGATTCGTCCGACCTGTTCCTCCGGCCACCGGATAGCAGTGAGAAGAATAAAGACCTCGAAAATGTTACCCTGGAAGAAATGGAACGGGTGCTCATCGAACGGGCCATGCGTAATTACGGAAATAATATTTCAGCTATTGCCAAAGAATTAGGCGTTTCCCGACCTACGCTTTACAGCAAGATCAAGAAATACGGGCTTTAACCGCTACAGTCATGTTTAAATCCATCGAATACAAGCTTTACCTCTACATGATCCTGCTGATTGCAGCCGTCGTGATAAGCACTTATTTTGCCATACAAACAAAATATGTCTATATGGTGTTGTCCATACTTCTGGCCTTTTTCCTGCTCCATAATATGCGCCGGAGTTACAATCAGTTCAACAAGAATATTATTTTCCTGCTCAACGCACTGGATAATGGGGATTACTCTTTCAATTTCGCTGAAACCAAGCTTTCGAGGAGGGAGAAAGAGTTGAATCAGATGATGAATCGCATTAAGGAGATCCTGTCAAGAGCCCGTAAAGAGGTGATTGAGAATGAAAAATTCCTGAGTGTTATTATGGAGAGTGTATCTACCGGTATTGTTATTCTGAATGAAGAGAGTGTAGTGGTACAGATAAACCGCACTGTTAACCGGTTATTGGGTCTCCCGGTTTTTACCCATGTCAATCAGCTGGCAAATATTGACAGGTCGTTTCCTGATCTGTTCCGCAATCTGGAGGCATCCGACACGAAAACCATTAAAATAGCCAATGAACGGGAGGAGATGCAGCTGAGTCTGAGGGCTTCCGAGATCATGCTGCAAGGAAGAAGGCTGAAGATCATTACGCTGAACAATATCGGGAGTGAACTCGATTATAAGGAAATGGATTCGTGGATACGGTTGATCCGTGTGATGACGCATGAGATTATGAACTCCATTGCGCCTGTTACGTCGCTGACCGATACGTTGCTATCTGCTTTCCGAAAGGACGAACCTTATGAAGAGGATTCTCTGATGCAGAATACCATAGAGGCGCTGCAGACAATCAATTCGACGGCCAAAGGCTTAATAAGTTTTGTCAATTCCTATCGCCGGTTTACGGGAATTCCTAAGCCTCAACTAAACCCGGTTTCGTTGCAGTCAGTCATCGAGCGGGCAATAGTGCTGGAAGCAGTTATGTTTGAAGAAAAAAGAATACCGGTGACCTTGAATCTGCCTATCGAACCTACTGTCAGACCGTTGGATGAATCGCAGATCATGCAGGTGTTACTCAATCTGTTGAAGAATGCTGTCGAAGCTATTTCAGGGGAAGGGAGACAGATCAGGATCGAATTGACGGAAGAAAAGGAGAAAACATATCTGGATGTATGCAATAACGGACAGCCCATCGCTGAAGATGTGCTACCTAATATTTTTGTTCCGTTTTTCACGACCAAGCATTCCGGTACCGGAATCGGATTGAGTGTGTCGCGATATATTATGCGCCTGCACGGGGGAACATTGACCCATTTCACTAAAGATGGATGGACGGTATTCCGGATGGCGTTTTATCATTCCGGAAAATAAAACAGGAGGAAAACAGTGTTGCCTTCCTCCTATCCGATCAATATAGTATAATGATTATTTTGCGATCCTTTCTAACCATTTGATCATCGCCAGCATGGTGAACATAGAGATGATACATGCTGTTACAAATACCAACCATGTGCCTGTCATCGAAATGCTTGTATAGAAGATAGCGCCGATAAATAACAGTGCGTTCCCAATTGCCGTAGCGCCTAACCATGCTCCCTGCATAATTCCCTGGTATTTAGGTGGAGCCACTTTTGACACGAAAGAAATCCCCAATGGGCTGATGAACAACTCGGCTACGGTAAGGATAAAATAGGTGCCAATCAACAGCCAGGGAGTTACACGTGCCGAATCGGCAAGCCCACCCATAGCATCAACTTCCGATTTGAGGGGAAGTCCTACCGATCCTATCGCCATTACTACATAGGCTAATGCGGCAATTCCCATCCCAATTGCTATTTTGCGCGGAGTGGAAGGCTCTTTTCCTTTAGCCCTGAGCCATCCGAAGAATCCCACTATAATAGGGGTAAGGAATACCACAAAGAAAGGATTGATAGACTGGAATATTTCAGCTCCCTGTAACGTGGCAAATCCCAGATTGACTCTTATCTGGCTCAGGTCTGTATAGTCTTTAGCAAAATAGGTGAGGGTCAATCCGTTTTGGTGAAATGAGAACCAAAAGAAAATAACAACGGCAAATACGGCAAACAGGGCATAGAGGCGCTGTTTTATCTCTTTGATATCCATCTCTACCACAGCGGCATTCCCGCTGTGGTCAATTCGTTTATCAGCCGGATCCGGGAATCCGTTCTTATTGAAAACATAAATTATCAATGAAATGATCATGGCCACGATAGCCACTGCGAAAGCATAGTGGAATCCGGTGGTAAACACGTTCAAATACCCACTACTGAAAGCGGCAAGGTCTGTACCGGAAAATCCTACTTCCGATGCCAGGGTTTGCAACCGGGTCGTCCCCTCGGGAGTAATGGTATTCCCCAGGTATTGGTGCGCAAGCGCGGGAAGGTCGGCATTGTACAAATAGCCGTTCTTTTCTACCCACCAGTTTCTTACACCGACTGCGAGGAGAGGTGCGAATATGGCACCCACGTTAATGAACATGTAGAACAACTGGAAACCTGAGTCACGCATTTTACTGTACTGCGGATTATCATACATCTGTCCTACCAGCGCTTGCAGGTTCCCTTTGAACATCCCGTTACCAAACGCGATGATAAAAAGCCCGAAACAGCTTAAAGCCAGTAAAATAACAAATTTATCCGGTGGTACGGGCGTGGCAGTCGGAATAGCAATAATAACATATCCCAATGCCATCAGGAGCAGTCCGATCAAGATGACCCCTTTGTAATTCCGGGTCTTGTCGGCAATAAGGCCTCCTACCAGTGCCAACAGATAGATGGAGGCATAAAAGATAGAGTAGATAACTCCTGCACTCTTCTCGTCAAGGCCGAACTTCGTCATTAAAAAAAGCACGAGAATAGCCATCATGGTATAAAAACCAAAACGCTCTCCCATGTTCGCCAGTGAGGCGGCGAGCAACCCTTTAGGATGATTTTTGAACATTGATTAATTTATTTATGGTTGTGAAACGAGCATGATAATAATTAGCATGCCAATTAATAATTATAGCAAGTTCCATATGACTTTAGTGTTAAAGAAATAAACATTGCCGTATGGAATATTAGTCTTTTTGGTTTTTGATGTGCAAAAATAATGAAAGCCGAGTGAAAACCAAGCTTGCTTGAGCTTTTCCGAGGCACATCTTATTTTCCGCAAATATAAAAATATTTTTGTTATAACTGTCGCTATTTTATATAAAAACTGATAGGTTTCTAATTGTTTTATAACAGGTTTGTAGTACAATTTTTAATTATTCGATACATTTTTTCTTCATTTTGTTTGTTGAAAAGAAAAAAGTAGTACTTTTGCATTCATTATTGATCTGATATTTTTATCATATCGATCTTAAAGAAATATACAATGATTGGTTCTGTTTTTGCATTTGGTTTCTGGTTTTACTTTTACTTTAGTAGGTAAAGGCAGGATTTTATATGCAGAATGAGAATAATTTAAAAAGTCATATCAGAATAAATAAAGTCCTGTCGATTACACGATGGGACTTTTTTTACATCTAAAAAACAGATCAGATGAAACGAGTAGCCATTCAGGGAGGGGAGGGTTCATTCCACGAGATTACGGCCCGCGAATATTTCAAAGGTGAAGAACTGGAAATTGTTCCATGCAGCACTTTTCGTGATATTTTTGTTGAAACAAGAAAAGATCCCGATTTGATAGGTGTGATGGCAATAGAGAATACCATTGCCGGAAGCTTGTTGCAAAACCACGACCTGTTGAAAATGAGTGATGTGCGGATCGCAGGTGAACATAAACTGCGTATATCACATTCATTGGTGGCACTTCCTGGCAGGCCTATAGGAGAGATCAAAGAAGTGATGTCACACCCTATTGCTTTGATGCAATGTGAAGCATTTCTCGATACTTTACCGGATGTGAAGATTGTAGAACACGAAGATACGGCTCTGGCTGCACGGGATATCCGTGACCAGCAAATGATATCGACAGCCGCTATTTGCAGCGCATTGGCGGCTGAAAAGTATGGCCTGGAAGTACTTGCATCCGGAATCGAAACAAATAAAAGGAACTTTACCCGGTTTCTTATTCTGGCGCAGGGTGAGATGTTACAGGAGGTGCAAAAGGATAACCATATTAATAAGTCGTCGCTGGTTTTTGTACTGCCTCATAATGAAGGAAGCCTCTCCCAGGTACTCTCGGTATTGTCGTTCTATAATATCAATCTTACACGTATCCAGTCGCTGCCCATTATCGGAAGAGAATGGGAATACCAGTTCTATATTGATCTTACCTTCACCGATTATAATCGCTACCGGCAATCGATAGATGCTATCATGCCGCTGATCAGTAGGTTAAAAGTTCTGGGAGAATATAGGGAAGAGAAACATGGGTTTAGTGAAGAGTGAAGAATGAAAAAGGGAAAGAGGAACGTGAAGAGTGGAAAGGGGAAGACTGGGGAGAAAACGTTGACGTGACGATAAATTAATTGGTAATTTGTAATTGATAATTAGTAATTTATAGAGATATGATAGAACCAGCCGAACATATTAAATCGATTTCGGAATATTATTTTTCGGTGAAGTTGGCAGAAGTGGCCCGCATGAATGCCGAAGGGAAAGATGTGATTAGCCTGGGAGTAGGAGCTCCCGACCGTATGCCGTCGGAAGAGACCATCCGGACCCTTTGTGAAGCCGCACAACGTCCTGATACACATGCTTATCAGCCTTATACGGGTATTCCGGAACTCAGGAGAGCATTTGCCCAATGGTATGAAAGGATTTATCAGGTGGAGTTGGCAGAGGATGAAGTGCTACCGTTGATTGGTTCGAAAGAGGGGGTACTGCATATTTCGATGGCTTTTCTCAATTTTGGTGATAGTGTTCTGGTGCCTGACCCCGGATACCCCACCTACAGTTCGGTATCGAATTTATTGAGAGCAAACGTAATACCCTACGATCTGCTGGAGGACAATAACTGGGAACCCGATTTCGAGGCGTTGGAGAAGATGGATCTGTCAAATGTGAAGCTGATGTGGGTCAATTATCCCAATATGCCTACCGGTGCCAACGCATCAGTAGAGTTATTCGAAAAATTAGTGGATTTCGGTAAAAGACATAATATCATTATCTGTCATGATAATCCTTACAGTTTTATCCTGAACGACAATCCGATGAGTATTTTGTCAGTACCAGGGGCTAAGGAGATATGTATTGAACTGAACTCATTGAGTAAATCGCATAATATGTCGGGCTGGCGTATGGGAATGTTGGCGTCCAATCCGCAATTTGTAAAATGGGTGCTCAGGGCAAAAAGCAACATCGACAGCGGACAGTTCAAGCCGATGCAGTTGGCGACCATTGCCGCGTTGTCGAACCCGGACGAGTGGCATGCCGAAATGAATAAGATCTATGCGGAACGACGCGTGTGGGCGGAGAAGATCATGGATATGTTGCAATGCAGTTACGACAAACGCCAGGTAGGGCTTTTCGTATGGGGTAAACTTCCCGGTGATGCACCTGATAGCAAAACATTTGTCGATGATGTACTCTACAATGCGCGGGTATTTATTACGCCGGGAGCCATCTTTGGAAACAACGGAGACCGGTTTATCCGGATCTCGCTTGGCTCGTCGGTAGAAAAACTGGAGGAAGCATATGAAAGAGTGGGAAGGTGGGAAAGTGGAAAAGTGGAAAAGTGAAAAAATTATTCTCAGACTTCTCCACATTTTGGACCTCTTCATGTCTAATTTCTTAATTCAAAAATAATCAAACAACAATTAATATGGAATTTGAATCAATCTTATTACCGGGTATTGATGACAAGAGACCGCTGGTGATTGCCGGCCCTTGCAGTGCGGAAACGGAAGAACAGGTGATCAGTACTGCCCGGCAACTGGCAGATGCCGGAGTGAAAATATTCAGGGCAGGCGTGTGGAAGCCCCGGACCAAACCAGGTGGTTTTGAAGGAATAGGTAGCCCTGCGCTCAAATGGATGATGGAAGCCGAAAAAGAGACCGGTATGTATATGGCTACTGAGGTGGCTACTGAAAAACATGTCTATGAGGCCCTGAAATATGGGATCGATATGCTGTGGATCGGTGCTCGGACAGCGGCAAATCCTTTTGCAGTACAGGAGATTGCCGATACACTCAAAGGAGTAGATATCCCGATACTGATAAAAAACCCTGTCAATCCCGATCTGGAGTTGTGGATCGGCGCTTTGGAACGGTTATACAATGCGGGAATAAAGAAATTGGGAGTGATCCACCGCGGATTCAGCACACCCGACAAAACCATCTATCGTAACCTGCCGCAATGGCATATTCCTATTGAGCTGAAACGGCGTTTTCCTACATTGCCCATTATCTGTGATCCAAGTCACATCGGGGGAGACCGCAACCTGATCTCGAAATTGAGTCAACAGGCGATGGATCTCAATTATTCGGGACTGATCATAGAATCACACTGTTCGCCTGATGAGGCTTGGAGCGATAAGGCGCAACAGATTACGCCCGCTACCCTTAAAGATATTCTCGATAACCTTATTATACGCGATACGGTGCAGACTACGGAAGACCTTTCCGACTTGCGCGAGCAGATCGATGAACTGGACAATGAGCTGTTGCAACTGCTGGCTAAACGGATGCGTGTGTCCAGAGAGATCGGACAGTATAAACTGGAACATGATATGCCTATCCTGCAAACGCACCGGTATGACCAGATCCTGACAGATCGGGCCGGACAGGGTGAAAGGATGGAGATGTCGGGTGATTTCATCAAACAAGTGCTGGAGGCTATTCATTCGGAATCGGTGCGTCAGCAGATGGTGATCATGGAGAGAGTAAAAAAGGTTCAATGATTCATTAATATGCCAATGTGAATAATATGCCAATAAGAGTAATGTAGGGAGATGGGTGACTGGGAGATGAGGAGACTGGGGTGACGGAGAGAGGAGAATTGACAATGGACAATTGACAATTGACAATGGAAAGTTGACCATATCCTCAATTCCAACATCACAAATCTCAAATCCCAAATTGGAAATCGTATGAAACGAGCATGATAATTGTTCTCACACAAGAGCATGATTAAAAGCGAGTTCCATATGACACCATTGAAAATAAATATTTTAGTCATATGAAAATATTAATTCTTGGAGCCGGCAAGATGGGATCGTTCTTTGCCGATGTGCTTAGTTTCGATCATGACGTGGCTGTATTGGATCCTGATCCCCGGAAGTTGCGTTTTATCTATAACACGCAGCGGATGACCGATGCAGAGGAAGTCAAAGATTTTGCCCCGGAACTGGTGATCAATGCTGCTACGCTTAAATATACCATTCCGGCATTTCATAACGTATTGCCTTATCTGCCGGAGACATGCATCCTGAGCGATATTGCTTCGGTGAAAACCGGGTTGGAGGAGTTCTATAGGGAGCGTACCCGCCCTTATGTTTCCACCCATCCCATGTTCGGTCCTACTTTTGCCAGTCTTAACGATCTGAGTAGAGAGAGCGCTATCATTATTTCGGAGTCGTCGCATATGGGAAAGGTGTTTTTCAGGGATTTGTACCACCGACTCAAGCTCAATGTGTTTGAATATTCGTTTCGGGAACATGACGAGACTATTGCCTACTCACTCTCTATACCCTTTGCGTCGACATTGGTGTTTGCCTCCGTGATGAAGCATCAGGATGCACCGGGCACGACCTTTAAGAAGCATATGAATATCGCGCAGGGATTACTCTCAGAAGATGATTACCTCCTGACGGAAATCCTCTTTAATCCACATACATCGGAGCAATTGGAGAATATCAGGATGAAGCTGCGTGAGTTGCTCGATATTATCGGAGAGAAAGACTCCGAAAAAATGAAGGCTTTTTTGACCGGCGTAAGGAAAAATATTGAGTGATTGCAGCTTGTTGAAGGACTATGAGGAGATATTCTCACTACTGGTAAGAGTACGTTGATTAATCCCGGGCAGACTTACTCTATATATATCCTTATAATCTTGGCATCAGTTTCGGGACGGCTGTTACTGTCGACAGGCAGGGCAGCGATCTTATCGATGATCTCAAGTCCTTCGGTCACCTCCCCGAAAACGGTATATTCTCCATCAAGGCGGTCTATGCCGCCGAGAGTGGTGTATGCCTCTTTCAACTCTTCAGGGAGAAAGAATTTCCCCGGAGCTATTGCATAGAGAGAATCCACCACGTTTAAAAGTGAGTCTAACAGCCCATTGAATCCCCTTGCATCATTAGCTTCTTTCAGTTTGTCCAGCTCCTCTTTGTGTGGCAAATAATGGGTGCGGATAATTTCGTTCTTGATAGGCACATTTACAGCCATCTCCATTGAGTCGAGCCGTCCCTGTGTATAGACTCTTCCTTGTACGATGTAGAATTGTGAAGCATCCGATTTTTTCTGTGGGTTATCATTATCTCCTCTTCTTGGAGCTGCGAGGGCCCCTTTTTTATGGAATCTGTTTTTGCGGAATTCAGGCATCAATTCCATATCGGTACGTCCGCCGCCAATCTGTGCGCCTGCAGGAGCATTACGTGAATCCTGCGCTCCTCCCTGTATTACGAAATCCTTTACTACCCTGTGAAAGAGGGTGCCATCGAAATAACCTTCCTTTATCAGTTTCAGATAATGATTGCTATGTACGGGCGTATCATCATACAATATCGCTTTCATTGTACCCCAATTGGTCTCAATGACAATAGTCGGATAATTTGTCTGTGCGTTGGCTTGCCATGCCGTTGCTATTAAAATAAAAATAAGTATGTTACGTATCATATCATTTAGATTAGCTGGTTTATTGATTTACTGATTAGCTGATTATTATTGGCAATCAGTACATCGTCAAATTATCATATCAACACATCAATTCGGCGCTCTCTTATACAGATAGAGTGCGATGCCGGCAAAGATAATGTTTGGAATCCAGGCGGCAATAAACGGGCTCATTCCCCCTTTCACGGCAAAAGTGGAACTTACGGTCATGAAAAGGATGTAGGCCATACTGAGTGCCAGCCCGATACCAATGTTGAGACCCATCCCGCCTTTTACTTTCCTCGCTGAGATTGCCGCACCGATGATGGTAAGAATAAACGCCGAGAATACGGAGGCTATCCGTGAGTGGTACTCTATCTGGAATGCCTGTATATTTCCCAATCCCCGTTCCTTTTGACTTCGGATGTAGCGGCGTAGTTGGGGTGAAGTCATCATCTGCTGGTCTGTCTTGGCAATGATAAAATCGTTAGGGACAATCTGCAAGGTGGTGTCTATAGATGTACCCTTGGTGATGATCTCCTTCAATCCTTCGAAGCGTCTGATCTGGTAATTGTTGATAGTCCAGTGATAAGCAGAGTCGTATCGGATCGATTGTGCGGTGAGCCTCGATGTTAACTGGAGGCTGTCGAAATGATCCATGGAGAAGTTATATCCTGTATTGCTGGTCATGTCAAAATTCCCGAAGTAAACAATGGTTTGTGGCCCTACTCTGAACTGAATATCACGGTCGCCCGTTACCTTGTTCCGGGGATTCACGTAAGTCAGTTCGAATTCAATACGGGTAGCATTAGCCGGAGGTATCAGGTAACTCCCGAAGATAAAGGAAAAGATGGCAATCACTAAAGCTGATACCATATAGGGCTTCATCATCCTTTTAAAACCGATACCGTTCGACAGGATGGCGATGATTTCAGAATTGCTCGCCATCTTGGAGGTAAAAAAGATGACGGCAAGAAAAACAAACAGGGGGCTGAACAGGTTGGCGTAATAGGGGACGAAGTTAACATAGTAATCGAAGATAATTCCTTGTAACGTAGCGTTGTTGGTCATGAATTTATCGATCTTCTCATTGATGTCGAACACCACTGCGATAGAGAGGATCAGCGCAATCATAAAAACATAAGTGCCCAGGAACTTTTTAATGATGTACCTGTCCAGGCGTTTTAACCTCAGAAAATCATTCTTTTTTTTCATAATCGTCTGGTCACGTTTTCCAGCATCATCGGCTTCCACTCCGAGAAGTCACCGGCAATGATATGTTTTCTTGCCTCCTGTACCAGCCATATATAAAAAGCCAGATTGTGGATGGATGCGATCTGCAATCCCAATATCTCGTTGACATTGATAAGATGTCGCAGATAGGCTTTACTGTATAAGGTGTCGACGAATGACGCGCCATCCTCCTCAATGGGAGAGAAATCGTCCTTCCACCGCTCGTTGCGCATGTTCATTATGCCTTGTTTGGTAAAGATCTGCCCGTTGCGTCCATTACGTGTGGGCATGATACAGTCGAACATATCTACACCACGTTCAATAGCCTCGAGGATATTTTCCGGCTTGCCCACTCCCATCAGGTAACGCGGCTTGTCCTTCGGCAGAATTTCGTTGACCAGCTCCACCATCTCGTACATCTTTTCGGTAGGTTCGCCAACGGCCAGTCCCCCAATTGCGTTCCCGTCCGCTTCTTTGGCCACTACATTTTCAGCAGCACGGCGGCGGAGATCGGGATAAACACATCCCTGCACGATAGGAAAAAGGGTTTGACGGTGTCCGTAGGGACATTCTGTCTCACGGAAACGGGCCAGACAGCGGTCGAGCCACCGTTCCGTAAGGGCGAGGGATTTTTTCGCGTAATCGTAATCGGCATCTCCCGGGGTACATTCATCGAACGCCATCATGATATCGGCACCGATGATTCGTTGGATATCAATCACCTTTTCCGGTGTAAAAAAATGTCTCGAGCCATCTATATGTGATTGGAACTCCGCACCTTCTTCAGTGAGCTTCCGGTTTTTTGTCAGTGAGAAAACCTGAAATCCGCCACTGTCGGTCAGCATCGGCTTGTTCCAACTGTTGAAGCGGTGTAGACCTCCTGCTTGTTGCAGGGTGTCAAGCCCTGGTCTCAGGTAGAGATGATAGGTATTGCCCAGAATGATCTGTGCTCCGATATCCTGTTTCAACTCGCTGATATGTACTGCTTTTACGCTCCCTATGGTGCCTACCGGCATAAACACCGGTGTTTCCACCTCTCCATGGTCGGTAGAAATGATGCCTGCCCGGGCATTCGATTTGGGATCAGTATGTAATAGTCGGAAATCCAATATGATCTGCTCTAACTGCGTTTTGACGGCAAAGATAAATCTTTTGCCGTTACAAACAGTAGGGTCGCTGTTTAAAAATAGTTAGGAGTTCGTTTAGGAGGAAGGTGGGAGAGTGGAAAGGGATAAAAAAACATATGAAACGTCGATAATTGGGTAATACCCGAATAAAATCGTATTTTTGTTCTCTGTATAACATTTTAAAAAACACTTTTCGTTATGCAGTAGGTAGAATGCATTTTTTTTATCTGTCTGATGTGATGAAAGAAATAAGTTAAAGCATATGGATAACAAACCCGAATTAATGGTAAGAAAGCCCGATTGGCTCAAAATATCGCTTCCCCAAGGGAAGCAGTACCTGGATGTAAGAGAAATTATTGCGAGGAAAGGACTGCATACAATCTGTGTAAGCGGGAAATGTCCTAATTTATCGGAATGTTGGGGCAGGGGAACAGCTTCTTTTATGATATTAGGTGATGTCTGTACCCGTGCTTGCAGGTTCTGTTCCGTGAAAACGGGAAGTCCGCAAGGGATCGTGGATTGGAACGAACCGGATCGTCTGGCCGAGAGTATTGAGAAGATGAACCTGAAGCACTGTGTGATTACCAGTGTGGACAGGGATGATCTGCCCGATCTTGGTGCCGGATTCTGGGCGACTACGATTAAGCGTGTCAAAGAGAGAAATCCTGAGGTGACCATTGAGACCCTCATTCCCGATTTTAATGGTATAGAAGAGCTTATCTATAAAGTGATAGAAGTAGGCCCCGAGATTATATCACACAATATGGAAACCGTAAGGCGATTGACTCCCAAGGTGCGCAGCCGAGCCAAATATGATGTAAGCCTCAAAACTATTGAGACTGTTGCAAAGAGTGGGAAGGCAAAACCCAAGTCGGGTATCATGGTTGGCCTTGGAGAAACTGAAGAGGAAATATTGGAAACGATGGACGATCTGATCAGTGTGGGATGTCAGGTGCTCACTATCGGTCAGTATCTCCAACCTACCAGGAAACATCTGACGGTGAAAGAATTTGTGACACCGGAACAGTTCCGGAAATACAAAATCATAGGCCTGGAGAAAGGATTTAAGTTCGTGGAAAGTGGACCATTAGTGCGTTCTTCCTACCATGCGGAGAGGCATGTTTGATGATAATTGACAATGGATAATTGACAATTGACAATTGAAAGTTGGCGATATCCGACATCCCAAATAGTCTGGAATCTGAAATTTTGAATAATGATTAAAAAAGTGATTTTTGAAAACCTCGGACGTATCCGTTATAAGGAAGCATGGGATTACCAGGAAAAGCTGTTCGAATCAGTAGTCCGGGAGAAATCGGAAAAGAAGGAGGAGAAAGAACAGTACCTCCTTTTTTGCGAACATGAGCATGTGTATACCCTCGGTAAGCATGGAGACAAACAAAACCTGCTTATCGCCAACCACGTTTGTAAAAGCAAGAATATCGATCTGCATACTATCGACCGGGGAGGGGATATCACCTATCACGGGCCGGGGCAGTTAGTTGTATATCCGATCATTGACCTGGAATCGTTCGGGATGGGAATAAAAAGTTATATATCCACACTTGAGGATGCAGTGATAGATACACTGGAGTCTTACGGCATTAAAGGAGAGAAAGATGATAAGGCAATGGGGGTATGGATTGATGTGGCCGACCCGCCCAAAGCGAGGAAGATCTGTGCCATTGGTGTGCGGGCAAGCCGTTTCGTGACGATGCATGGTCTGGCCCTCAACGCCAATGCCGACCTTTCCTATTTTAATTATATCAATCCCTGCGGGTTCAGGGATCGTGGTGTGACCTCTATACAAAAGGAACTGGGGCATGAAGTCGACTTTGAAGAGGTCTCCGATCGGATGAAGGAAGCTTTTGTCAATCGCTTCGGAATGGAGTTATCCTACAGACTTAAACATTTTTAACCCCTAAACTGTAAGAAACCTCTTTAACATTTCTAATTTTGTATGTCGAAAAAAAATCCACACTTCAATAATAAAAAAATATGAGCCAAGTTGTCGATATTAAGGAGCTAAACGAGAGAATAGAGCAAAAGAGCAGCTTCGTCCAGACACTCGTTACCGGAATGAATCAGGTGATCGTGGGACAGAAACACTTAGTGGAGTCGCTGCTGATCGGATTATTATCAGACGGGCATATTCTGTTGGAAGGGGTGCCCGGGTTGGCAAAAACACTGGCTATCAAAACGCTGGCTCAACTGATCGATGCGAATTACAGCCGTATTCAGTTTACTCCTGACTTGTTGCCTGCCGACGTGATCGGAACCATGATCTACAGCCAACGCAATGAGGAGTTCCAGGTGAAGCACGGCCCCATCTTTGCGAATTTCGTGCTGGCCGATGAAATAAACCGTGCCCCCGCCAAAGTGCAGAGTGCGCTGCTTGAAGCCATGCAGGAGCGTCATGTTACCATTGGTGAACAGACCTATCCATTGCCTAATCCTTTCCTGGTGATGGCCACGCAGAATCCTATCGAACAGGAGGGGACCTATCCGCTGCCGGAAGCACAGGTAGACCGTTTTATGCTGAAGGTGGTCATTTCTTACCCTTCGAAAGAGGAGGAGAAGCAGATCATCCGGCAGAATATTTTCGAGCCGGTTGCCATCGATAAAGCAGTTATCTCTACTGAAGCCATCTTAGAGGCGCGGAAAGTGGTGAGGGAAGTGTATATCGATGAAAAGATCAGTAAGTATATTGTAGATATTGTATTTGCCTCTCGTTTCCCCGACCAGTTCGGCATGGCAAACCTGAAAGAGATGATCGGGTTTGGGGCATCACCCCGTGCTTCCATCAACCTGGCATTGGCAGCTCGTGCTTTCGCATTTATCAAACGCCGCGGCTATGTGATCCCTGAAGATATCCGTGCCGTGTGCCATGATGTGCTTCGCCATCGTATCGGTCTCACCTATGAGGCGGAAGCCAATAATATGACCTCCGAGGAGATTGTCAGTGAAATTCTGAACAGGGTAGAGGTGCCGTAAGAGGAGACAAAAGGCAGGAGATAAATGGAGACAACCGAACTACTTAAAAAAGTACGACATATAGAGATCAAGGCACGGGGCCTTTCGCGGAATATCTTCGCGGGAGAGTATCACTCTGCGTTCAAGGGACGTGGTATGGCTTTCTCTGAGGTTCGGGAGTACCAGTATGGGGACGATATGCGTGATATCGACTGGAATGTAACGGCACGTTACAACCGACCCTATATCAAGATATTCGAGGAAGAACGTGAACTTACCGTGATGTTGCTGATCGATGTGTCGGAGAGTCTGGGGTTTGGTTCCCAGTCGCTGCTGAAGCGGGATATGGTGGCTGAAATCGCAGCTACACTGGCATTCTCGGCTATCCAGAATAATGATAAGATCGGTGTGATTTTCTTTACCGACAAAGTAGAAAAGTTCATTCCCCCCAAAAAGGGAAGAAAACATATCCTTTACATTATTCGTGAAATACTGGGCTTTAGGCCGGAAAGCAACGGTACAGACCTGAACGTGACGCTCCGGTATATGACCAACGCTATCAAGAAGCGGTGTACCGCCTTCCTGATATCTGATTTTATTGATGCCGGCGATTATAAACAAGCGCTTCGGATCGCTGCCAAAAAGCATGATGTGGCGGCTATCCAGGTGTATGACAAACTGAGTACGGAACTTTATCCGGTCGGCCTGATGAAAGTAAGGGATCCGGAAACGGGAGAGGAACGATGGATCAACACCTCCTCCAAAAAAGTAAGAGATCGCTATCGCTCATGGTGGAACGACTTGCAGATGGCGATGAATAACGCTTTCCGCCAGAGTGGCGTAGACAGCGTGTCGGTCTCTACCGAAAGCGATTATGTGAAATTGTTACTGCAACTATTTAAACAGAGAAAGTAACTTTGAGACGGAAAAAACTACATATCATCTTAATCCATAGGGCAGCCACGGTTGCTCTATGCCTTATATTCGTCGCTCCCCTCGCTGCACAGAAGGCTTCGGTGCAGGCGACGGTGCAACCTACTGAAATTATGATCGGCGAACAGGCACTGATCAATCTGAAAGTGATTACCCCGAAAGATAAGGTCATCCATTTTCCGGTGTATGAAAAGGAGATAGTCCCCGGTATTGAAGTAATTGCCATGCTACCGCCCGATACGCTTATCGAGAACAATGTGATGACACTTAACTTTAAGTATGTGATCACATCGTTCGATTCAACTTTATATCATGTGCCCCATATTCCGATTTTCGACGGAACGGATACTATTTACTCCAACTCATTCGGATTGAAGGTTACTTCTCCGGAACTCACCGATTCCACATTGGCTTATCTTGAAAAGATCAACAAGGGTGAGACCGATTCTATCGATTTCGAGCAATTGCAACTTAACGATATAAAATCGGTACGGAAAGCTCCTTTCGTATGGACGGATTATCTGTGGATACTATGGATTGTATTGGGTGTGATACTGATACTTGGTCTGATTGGTTTTATTATCTACCTTGTACTGAAGAAAAAGAAGAAAGGTTATTTCTTTAAACCACCGGAAGTGCTGCCGGCACATGTGCGTGCGCTCAATGAACTGGATAAACTCAAAGCCGAGAAAATATGGCAACAGGGTAGAGAGAAAGATTTTTACAGCAGGTTGACCGATGTTCTCCGTATCTATATCTATGAACGCGAGGGAATCAATGCAATGGAGATGACCTCGGGAGAGATACTGAATGAGATCCGGAAAGCGACGGATGTAGAATCGGTATATGAGAACCTAAAGCAGATATTATCGACTTCCGACCTTGTGAAATTTGCAAAATACAAACCCTATCCTGATGAAAACGATTTGAGTTTAGTAAATGCTTATTTCTTTGTGAACCAGACCAGGGAACCTGATCCTGTTGTAAAAGAAGAGGAGCCTGAAATGGAACGGGAGACGAGAAGAATGGGAGATGGGAAGAACCAGGAGAATAGTAATAAAAAAAGTAAGTAAGAATGGAATTTCTGCATCCTGAATATCTATATCTGTTGCTGCTGATTATCCCGCTGATCGTGTGGTATGTGCTGCGCCTGTCGAAGACACAGGCTTCATTCAAATTGGCTTCAACAAGCGCTTTTGGTGGAATGAAATCGGATCTCAGGGTCTATATGCGGCATCTTCCGTTTGCATTGCGGATGATCTCCATTGCACTGATCATCGTGGTGATAGCCCGTCCCCAATCGGTTAACAGTTGGGAAGAAACCGAGACACAAGGTATAGATATTGTGATGGCGCTCGATGTGTCGGGTTCCATGCTTGCGCAGGATTTGCAGCCCGATCGCTTGCAGGCAGCAAAGAAGGTAGCAGCTGAATTTATTACCGACCGTCCCAATGACAATATAGGATTAGTGATCTTTGCCGGCGAAAGTTTTACGCAATGCCCGCTTACTACCGATCATAAAGTATTATTGAACCTGCTCAACGAGATAGAGTTCGGAATGATAGAGGATGGTACGGCTATCGGACTAGGATTGGCTACTTCGGTGAACAGGCTGAAAGATAGCGGATCGGAGTCGCGCGTGGTGATCCTGCTTACCGATGGAACCAATAACAGTGGCCAGATCGCTCCGCTTACTGCTGCCGACCTGGCGCGTTCCTATGGTATTCGCGTTTATACAGTGGGTGTGGGAACCAAAGGGATGGCTCCCACACCTGTGAATACGCCATACGGAATCAGGATGCAGAATATGCAGGTGGACATCGACGAGAAGACACTGACTGAAATTGCCGCGATGACCGGGGGGCAATATTTCCGTGCGCAGGATACCGAAGGGCTCCGTCAGGTATATGATGAGATCGACGAGATGGAGAAGTACCTGATCAGTGTGCAGAATGTGACGCGCCGTAAGGAATTATTCCTCCCTTTCGCACTGGCTGCCTTGGGATTGATACTGTTGGAGTTGTTATTACGAAGGACGTGGTTGAGGAGCGTACCTTAATAAAATGCGATAGATATGTTTAGATTCGGAAATCCGGAATATTTATGGTTGTTCTTCGCCCTGCCCCTGTTGCTGGCGATATACATCTATCTGAACATCAGGAAGCGTAAGGATGTCCAAAAGCTGGGTAATCTTTCCACGCTTAAGATGATGATGCCTGAACTATCACTGAAACGTTCCTACCTGAAATTCTGGCTTATCTTCGCAACATTGTGTGTCGGCATCTTTATGATTGCCCGCCCGCAATTCGGTACAAAGGTGGAGACGGTTGAGAAAGAAGGGATTGAACTGGTGATTGCCATTGACGTATCCAATTCGATGCTGGCTGAAGATGTGTCGCCCAACAGACTGGCACGTGCCAAGCAGATACTGTCGAGATTGATTGACCTGCGCAGGAATGATAAGGTGGCACTGATCGTATTTGCAGGAGAGGCGTATGTACAAATGCCGCTGACGTCCGACACCCAGTCGGCAAAGATTTTCCTCAACACCATCGACCCGAGTCTTGTCCCGGTACAGGGTACAGCGATAGGACAGGCGATCAGCCTGGGGATGAGTTGTTTCTCGGGTGATCAGGAGATGAGTAAGGCCATGGTGATTATTACCGATGGTGAAGATCACGGCGGCAGTGCTGTGGAGATCGCTGCGGAAGCGGCCAAGGCAGGTGTGATGATCAATCTGGTGGGGATTGGTTCTCCCGACGGTTCGCCGATACCTGCTACTGAGTATGGGAGCAACTTTATGACCGATTCCGAAGGAAATGTAGTGGTTTCCCGCCTCAATGAGGAAATGGCGATGGAGATGGCGCAGAGCGGAGGAGGGTTTTATGTTCGTGCAGATAACTCGAACAGCGCTGTTCGCGCACTGGAAACACAGCTTGATGAGCTGGAAACAGGTAAAACTACCAGCCTCACCTATTCGGAGTATGATGAGAAATTTTCGGTACTCGCATGGATACTGTTAGTGATCCTGTTGCTGGAAATACTTGTATATGACAAGAAAAATCCACTGTTCAGGAATGTGAGGGTGTTTGAATAAAGTGGAACGGTGGAAAAGTGGAAAGGTTTGGGTAGTAATTTGAAGACCGAGAGACAGGGGCGAAAACGTTGACGTGATGATAAATTAATTAATTGGTAATTAGCAATTAGTAATTTTTAGTTTACAAAAAAAATCAAATGAAAGTATTCATTATAAGATATATCCTGTTTTTTCTGGTGGGGATGATGCTGCCTGTAGCTGTCTCCGCACAAAAAGATGTCCGGAAGAACATCCGCAAAGGGAATAAGGAGTACCGGCAGGAAAAATTCTCCGATGCGGTCAAATTCTACGAAAATGCGGTAGAAGAAAATGCTGCATCCAAAGAAGCGAATTTTAACCTGGGGAATGCTCTTTACCGGCAGAAAGAGTGGGATCAGGCTATTGAGAAGTACAATCATTATATCTCATTAGAACAGGAAAAACCGGAGGAAGCCTCTGCTGCATGGCACAATATAGGGAATGCGATGCTACAAAAGAAAGAGTTGCAAGGTTCGATGGAGGCCTATAAAATGGCATTACGGTTGAATCCACAGGATGATGAAGCCCGGTATAACCTGGCGGTAGTACAGAAGATGATTCAGGACGAGGAGGATCAGGGCGGCGGGGACCAGGATCAGCAGGAAGATCAGCAGGAGCAACAACAAGAACAGCAACAGCAGGAACAACAGCCGCAGCAGAATGAACAGGATAGGGAACAACGCGCAGAACAACCCGACCAGCCTGAGCAGATGTCACGTGACAATGCCCGACAATTGCTCCAGGCAATAGAACAGGATGAAAGAGAGACCCAGGAGAAGGTACAACAGATAAGGGCTAAGGAAAGAGAGGAACAAGCTGAAAATAACAGAAGGAACAATAAGAATTGGTGATTCTTTTAGAGCCAAGAATCAAGAACCAGGACTATTGTAAATGGAAAGTGAAAAATTTATTCTTGGACTTCTTAACTTCTGACTTCTCATTTCTCAATTCCAAGTTCTCATTTCTAAGGAATAAAATAACTCGTATGAGACACAGATATATACATATTCTTCTTTTCGCTGTGTTGCTTACCGGTGGCGGCAAGGCATTTGGACAGGTAACATTCAAGGCTTCTGCACCGGCGGCGGTGGTTGAGGGGGAACAGTTCAGGCTGAGTTTCATCTTGACGAATAATGTGGGGAAGGATCTTCGTATACCCGATCTTCCCGATTTCGATATTCTATTTGGCCCCACCACAACCACCAGCTCCAGCCAGCAGATAATAAACGGAAAAACCTCTTCCGAAAGTTCCGTTACCTATACTTATATCCTGATGGCGAAAAAAACGGGGAAATTTACCATTCCTCCTGCCTTTATCAAGGTGGACGGGAGTAATTACGAATCCAATTCCCTGCAAATAGAAGTGCTTCCTCCTGACGAGTCATCATCGCAGGGAGCTGCTCCGGGCAGCAACAGGAGTGGAGATCGTTCTTCCGGTGCAGGGACGGCCACTGTTTCAGCTAATGACGCCTTTATCAGGGCCATTGTTTCTAAGAACGATCCCTATGAGCAGGAGGGGTTTACCGTTACATTCCGACTTTATACCACATTGAACGTAGTCAATTTCGGAAAGATACAGTTCCCCGAATTCGAGGGTTTTATGGTGGAAGAGGTCGAGCTTCCGTCGAACCAGCAATTACAGTTGGAGAGATACAACGGAAGGAATTATTTCACGGCGGATCTTCGTAAGACATTGCTGTTCCCTCAACGGTCGGGACAGATATCCATTCCCCGCGGGAGCCTGGAGATGGTCTTTTCAGTCCCGTCGGGGAGGAGAGTCTCCACCTTCTTCGGTACCCAGGAGGTGATGGTGGATGTGAAAAAAGAGTTGGTTACAAATCCTTTATCGATCAACGTAAAACCTCTTCCTGCAAACCGGCCTTCCAGTTACGCCAATGCGGTAGGTGCCTTCACATTGAAATCCGGCATCAATTCCACGGAAGTAAAGGCCAATGAAGCGATCACCGTGACATTGGAGATATCGGGTACAGGAAATATGAAACTGATCCGGAATCCCGGAATAGAGTTTCCAAACAATTTCGAAGTATATGATCCTACGGTCACGAACTCATTGAATGTAACTACTAACGGGTTGACCGGGATCAGAAAGATAGAATATATGGCTATCCCGCGTTATGAAGGATCCTATACTATACCGGCCGTAGAATTTACCTATTTTGATCCAACGAAGAACAGGTATGAAACACTGTCCATGCCTGAGCAGAAGCTGCAGATAGCGAAAGGGGATCCGGGCAGCAGTGCGGTAAGCACCTTTGTAAACCGTCAGGATGTGAGGGTAGAGCAGGATATACGTTTCCTGAAGACAGGTGAACCGGCTTATCTTTCTGCAACCACCTTTTTGGTAGGCTCGTTGAACTACTGGTTATGGTACTTGATTCCGCTACTTATATTGATTGTGTTATATATAATTAACCGGAAGCAGGCGCGGGAAAATGCCAATGTAGCGTTGATGCGTACCCGGAAAGCGAATAAGACGGCTATCAAGAGATTAAAAACAGCGAACAAATATCTCAAAGAGCAGGATAAGGAGCACTTCTATAATGAAGTACTCCGTGCTATCTGGGGATATTTCAGCGATAAGCTTTCCATACCGTTGGCACGCCTTTCAAGAAACAATATCGAAGAAGAACTGTCGCGAAAAGGTATCAGTGAACAGTTGGCAGGCAGGTTTATTGAAATCCTGAATACCTGCGAATTTGCACGATATGCCCCTGCCGAAAGTAATGCTGAGATGGATCGGATTTATAACGACACGATGAAGGCGATCGAAGAGATGGAAAACAGACTACGGAAAGTGAAAAGGTGATTAGGTGGAACGGTGGTTAGGGAATATCCCAAATCTGAAATCCAATATCCCAAATTCTAGAAATATGATACGAAATATATTCAATTTCATTAGGCGTTTTGAGTCGCAAGCTCCTCGATTTTCAATTCTGCGTTTGGCAAAACAAATCAATTTTACTTTGTCTTCTTCCTTCGCACCTCACCAAAATACAAACAAGTTTGTATCGTTGGTTTCGGTTTGGCGTCAGTTGTTCTGCCCTTACTTAACGAAAACGTTGATTTTTATACTGATCCTTTGTTGTGGTGCGGAGATGGCAATAGGGCAGGAGATAGTTGGTGATACTCTCCCACAGACAGCCAATACAGCAGCAGTAACCCCATCTGCAGCGGTATCGGACGATGCACAGGAGGCTGCCGCCCAAGCGTACCGTGGCCAGGACTATAAGGAAAGTATAACGCTTTATGAAGAACTTATTGCACAGGGGATGGCTGAAGACAGGGTGTCAGCACAACTCTATTATAACCTTGGGAACGCTTATTTCCGCGATAATCAACTGGGAAAAGCGATCCTCTGTTACGAGAGGGCATTGCTTCTTGATCCGGGTGATGGTGATATCCGGCATAACCTCCGGTTTGCGCAGAACCGCACCGTAGATCGTATCGACACGGCTGCCGATCTCTTTCTTGCAAACTGGTTCAGAGGTGTCAGGAATGTGTTTAGTTCCAATCAATGGGCTGTCACAGGTATTATATTTTTTATCCTGTTTCTGGTTTGTGTAGCCGTTTATCTTTTTATTCGCCTGCTTTGGGCAAGGAAAACCGCCTTTTATGCCGGTATCGTGCTGTTCCTATTGATGATTACAGCAAATATTTTTGCTTTCAGTCAGAAGAGCGAGCGTACCCGTAGGGATTCCGCTATTGTGATGGTAGGGGCGGCCACAGTCAATACTTCGCCTGATACCAGTAGTAATCAACTTTTTGAATTGCATGAAGGAACGAAGGTGAAGATCAGAAACAGGGATGGCAACTGGTTTGAAATTCAGATTCCCGATGGCAGCGTAGGTTGGATACAGCAACAGGATGTGGAAGTTATTTAAAGGTGGAAAGGTGGAAAGGTGGAAAGGTGCCTGAGTGCCTTAGTGGATTTTTTAATGTGCCAATCCAACTTCTTACTTCTAAATTCTAATTTCTTAGTTCTAAATAATATGAAAGAATTTGTGGAGGGTTTACTCCCTTTGGAGCGCGATCTCTTTTTTACCATGAATGGCAGCGACTCGCTGTTTTTGGATAGTGTGATGTGGACAATCAGCGGTCGGTTTATCTGGATCCCGGTGTTCCTTTTTATCCTTTTTCTCTTTTTTTACCGTGTGCGCCGGAAGGAGGCAATTCTTGTCACCCTTTTTTTTATTCTTCTGTTTGTGGCAACAGATCAGATATCATCCTCGTTTTTTAAACCCTTTTTTGAGCGTTTTCGTCCTACCCATCATCCCGATTTCAGGGATATGGTAGATATTATGAATGGCTATAGAGGCGGTAGATACGGCTTTATTTCAGGACATGCTACCAACAGTTTCGGGCTGGCCGTGTTTCTCTCATTGGTATTCCGGAACCGCTTAGTGACGCTCAGTACATTGCTATGGGCCATGATCAACAGTTATACCCGGATCTACCTGGGAGTGCATTTTATTTCGGATATCCTGGCTGGAATGATTGTGGGTACACTTGTGGCATTTCTCTTATATGGTATTTATGCAGCGTTGAGAAAAGCCATTGTTCATCCTCCGTCATCCCGAAGACAGAGCGCTTATGGTAAGAAAGAGGGAACGATACTGGCCGCTTTTATCATTTTATATCTGGTCATAATTACTATTTTTAGCCCTTTTTTAGCAACTTTACCCCATTGAAGATGTTATAAGAATAGAGACTAAACATTTTCGTAAAGATTTTGATACAAAAAATTTGGTTTCTCTGTTTTTTTGTGTATGTTTATGGCATAAATAGATTACCAAAATGTATTATTAATATAAAAAATAAAAAGCCATGGCAAGAACAATCACTTTTAACGAGTTAAGAGAGCTGAAAGACAAACTCCCTGACGGTAGTATCCACCGGATAGCCGAGGAATTGGATATGAAACCCGAAACCGTGAGGAATTATTTTGGTGGATACAATTACAAGGAAGGCAGAAGTGTGGGAATACATATTGAACCAGGCCCCAATGGCGGCATTGTGGTGCTTGATGATACTACGATCTTCGATAAGGCACTGAGTATTCTCGGCCTTAAGGATTATCCTGAGCCCAATCCGGTGCAAAACGAAGTGGAGTAATAACAAACACTGGCATTGGAGAAAACTGTTCCTTCAATGCCCCAAAAATGATAATAGTATGGGAAAGGATAAAAAAAACAGCAGTTCATACGACGAAAAGCTGGTTACCGTTGCCATCCATACGTATGAGAAAGCGCATATATTAAAATCGATCCTTGAATCAGAGGGAATTCCGGCGGTCATACACGGTATAAAGTTGATTGATCCGGTAGTACCTGGAAATGTCCGTGTACGGATCAATGAGAGTGATCTTCCCAGAGCCCTACAAATCATTGAAGAGGTGGATTTTACCTCAAATATGGAGGAGAAAGATCAGAATAAAACAAAGAAAGAGATTCTCATTCCGGTCGATTTTTCCGATTATTCCCTGGTTGCATGTGAATTCGGATTTCGTTTGGCACGTGATCTGGATTGTAAAGTAAAATTACTCCATGCTTTCTTTACTCCTTTTTATCCTGCATCTGTTCCTTTTGGAGATACTTTTACCTTGCAGACGACAGATAAAGATCTGTTTCAGGATGTGAGAAACAGGACGGAAAGAGAGATGCAGAGTCTGGTAGAGAAGGTTGAGAACAGAATTGCTTCCGGATCAATACCGGAGGTGTCTTACAAGACCGCTCTGGTGGAAGGTTTGCCTGAAGAGGAGATTATCACCTATTCTAAAAAGATGCGTCCGACTGCTATCGTAATGGGTACAAGAGGAAAAAATGCCAAGGAATTGGATCTTATTGGAAGTGTAACCGCTGAAGTGATGGAAGGATGTAAGACGCCTGTTTTCGCTATTCCGGAAGGAGCTAAGATAAGGAGTCTTTCGGAAATGAAGACTATTGTTTTTCTTACCAACTTCCAGGAGCGTGAGTTTAAGGCGTTCGATATCATGATGAAGTTCCTGAGGCCTTATCCGGTAAAAGTCTATCTGGCGCATATTGCCAAGAAGGAAGACGTGTGGAACGAAATCAAGCTGTCAGGCGTACAGAAACGTTTTTCTGACCTCTATCCGCACCTGCAGATCGAGTATAGATTGATCGACCAGAACGAGGGATTGGAAGTGGCACTTGATAAATTTGCAGATGCACACAATGTTGATATGATATCCTTGTCGAGTTCGCGGCGTAATATTTTTGCAAGGATATTCAATCCCGGAATCGCAAGGCGGATGATATTCCATTCCGATACACCATTATTGGTGATAAAGGGGATGTAGGCCCCTTTGCTAAATAGATAAAAATTAGGACCGGAGAACGGATAAAGCAAGACTCTTTTCCATTTTTCGGTTCTTTTTTATATTTCCCTATCATTCCCCGGTTTTTATGAATATGATTTATCATCGTTTCAAAATAGGTGGGGCAAGGGGTGCTTTGGATGTTAAGCTCCGAGCCCGGGGCGATGATACTGATACAGGTTCGTATTTATCATAAGCATAGAAAGTATCATAATCGAATCCTACTCCATTAATTGACATTATGCGCCTGACAATGGCTTCACGTGAGGGAGCATTAAAATAAGGCGAGTTGTCGTTCATGCAACTGTTCTCTTCCGGCCGCCACACGCCCTTCCCGTATAAAGCACCTCCTTCGTAGAGTCCGACCATATCATAACCGGTTTTCCCGAAATAGTGTTTCCAGTGTACCTCATCGCGGTTGTCGGTTGTGGACAGGTTTGCCCCGAAATTCCAGGCGTCACCCTGCCTGAATTGGTCGAGTGTCTGGATTTCATTAACAGGAAAACTCTGGTTCGTATAATAAATATATTCGTCCATCAACCGCCCGAAACCATGCCCGGAACCCTCGTGATATACTATTTCTTCATAAGTATCTCCCATCGGGCATAACGCGATGGATCTGCCATCCAGATACATTATTGTTGTTCCCGCATATACTTCCAGATTGATGATTACAACAATTGTAGTTTTCGTTAGTTCGCTTTCCGTCATGCCCGCTACTTTGAGGGCATATTCAAACACAGTGTCTTCATCGCAATCTATCCCCGTACTTGTCCCTCCTTCCAGAATGCTGCTGAATACAGTGTTTTTGGTTTGCCTTTTCGGACCCTGTGGACCGGAGAAATCGCGTTGTACGGTGGCTCCCCTCTCTTCGGAATAAGCAACCACTTTATACACGCTGAAATATTCCCTATAGGAAGGGAATGGTTCCACGCTAAAAAAAGCTTCTATCGCTCTTTCCGCCGCTTCATCAAAAGCTCCTCCCGGGTAATAATCATCTTTAATAAAACCATCACCTACAATTACGAGGTTTACCGCCCTGCTTGCTTTTGTGGCGGAAAAAGTCTGGTGAGAAATCACATCCCCGTCGGAATAGAGGAGTGACCCTTGTGAAATAGTGATAGCTCCTGATAAAGAACCGGCCGATACCGAGATAATTGTACTGCGATCTTGGTCGGAATAATTTTCACTTACTTCAATAGTGACAGAGCCTTTCCCGTTGCCTTCCAATTTGTCTGTCGTCACCCATGAGTCTGTGACTGTAATATTCCAACTGACATTTGAAGAAATTGTGAAGGTAAATTTTCCTCCTTCTCCCTGAAAATGAAACTCATTGGCAGATAAAGACAGAAAACTATCCTCACCTTTGTCGCAAGAAAAAAAGATAAGGCTGAATGCCAGAAGCATAGCAATTTTCCATCCCTTTAAAGGGAGTAATCGTAACTCAATCGTCGACATAAATTATTGATATTATGTTATACCTTTCAAAGAAAAATAAAATAACCAGATATCGGAAATAAAATCTACGGATGGCTTATTTTTCCCGACAGAAACATAATATATTCCGGGTTTGAATCCAAAATTTATCATAAAAGGATTTATATCGGGATAAGTGTTAGAATTGAAATTGGTGTTGTACAAGTATCTATCATTGACAGAATCTCTTTCATCGGTGAATTACATACATTCATCGATGAAACTTTAGTACTAACTTCGATAAAACTCAACGTATCTTCCGTTTCCAGGAGTTGTGACATATGTAAATAGGTATGGTCTATATCTACCGGTTCACTCAGGAACTGTACATTATCTGCCTGATAAGTTTGCCCTTCTAAATTTATTGAGGTAATTCCATATTCATCATACGAGCTATAGCCCATAATTTTAAATATACCAGGATTCATTGTATTCATGGGCATAAGCGACTATCGCAAGGGGGGGAGTTGTCGTACAAGAAGAATAGCTGAGCATCCATTATTGGTGATAAAGGGGATGTAAACCAAAGAGGGTTCTTCGTGCGCGAAGAACCCTCTTTGGAATTTATCTTATATCCTTTTATATCAGAGACCCAGTTTTGTTTTTACCTGTGGTGTAATATCTACGGCCGAAGGGGTAAAATAAACGATGGGTGATTGCATAGAGGAGATGTCATAGACAAACGCATAGTTGTTTTCATCTCCTACAGCTTTAATAGCATCAAAAATCTTTCTATTTATAGGTTCAAGCAGTTTCTGTTGCAATTGACTCAACTCCTGCTGCCCATTCTGCATATAAGTCTGGTATCTCTCCTCCAACTGGATTATTTGTTTTTGCTGGTCTTGTTTTCCTGCATCAGATACAGCCGGGCTCTTCTCAAACTCTTCCAGTTTCTTTGAGTATTCATCTTGCAACGCCTGGATATTTTTTCTAATCTCATCCTGCTTGGTAGAAAGTTGAGTCTCAATGCCGGAGAGTTCGGGCATGGCTGCAAAAATCTCCTGCACATTTACTGTGGCGATTTTCACTTCTTGGGCCATGGCTGCCAATGGAGCCAAAGCAATACACAAAATCAATAATTTCTTTAACATGATTACTATTTCTATTTTTTAGTTGGTAATTCGATAAAAAATCGGCTACAAAGTTAATCTATTTATTTTAATAACCTAATCTTGAGAGCACCTGATCACTGATATCAATGCTGGGAGAAGCAAAAATGATCGAAGTAGCGGAAGCCCTGTCTACCACGATAGTATAGCCCGATTCGGTGGAAACCGCTTTAACAGCTTCATAGATATCATCCTGTATGGGCTTGATAAGTTCTTCCTGCTTTTTGAATAACTCACCCTGAGGCCCGAAATATTTATTTCTGAGTTCCTGGATAGCATTCTCTTTTGCCACAATTTCGTTTTCCCGTTTGGTTTTTTCATTTCCTGCCAGGAACGCTAAATCAGCCTGATACTTTTTATACATTGCATCAACAGTTTCTACCTCTTTGTCTACTTCACTCTGCCACTGATTTGAGAATGACTCGAGTTGTTTATTGGCGCTTTCATAGGCGGGAATCCTTTTCAGTATGTACTCCATATCTATCAGGGCATACCTCTGCTGAGCATAGGTGCTCCCAACTGCTAACGCCATGAATATCCCTATTAAAAAAAGTATTTTCTTCATATAATTTTATTTTTTGCTATATACGTTATACAAATCGGTTGTTATTTGCTTCACGTTATTCGTTTGCTTCGCTCTCATTGTTCAGCTACGCTGTTGTTTCCCGCTTTGCAGGATTTTATTATCAAATAATTATTGAATCACAACTGAATCACAATTGAATATGAACAACTACCGAATATAAAGACGCTCTGATAGGTGAAACGTTTACAGGTATCTTGATAAATTATGTTAAACCCTGTCGTGTCAGTTTGAATTTCTCCCGGAACGACAAGCTTCTCAGTAATTTTACTCCTCAGTTTTTCAGATAGTTGATTAGAATTCCTGTCCGATAATAAAGTGGAATTGACTACCACCTCTCTCTCTTGTCCCACGCCCGTATACTGTGTCGAACCCATATGCCCAGTCGATTCCCATCAATCCGATCATTGGTAGGAAGATACGTGCTCCCACACCCGCAGAGCGTTTCAGATCGAAAGGATTGATGTCTTTTACTTGCCACCATGCATTTCCCGCTTCGAGGAATGCTACTCCATAGATAGTGGAGTTGGGTTCCAGAATAAACGGATAGCGTAATTCCAGTCCAAGACGTGTATAGGCACGGGCCTGCTGTGCAATCGAGTTATTTTCATATCCACGCAACGCTATATTTTCGGTAGCGAAGGTCGTGGTATAACCCGTCATTCCGTCACCTCCCACATCGAATGTTTCAAAAGGAGTCTGTTTATTTTTGTTGTAGTGCCCCAATACTCCGAACTCAACCCTGGTAGCCATTACCGGTGTTCTTTTGACGGTCAACGGAGTCAGCGGTGTGAAAGTGCGTACTTTCAATTTCCATTTGTGATATTCGTTCCATCTGTATTTTGCCGGGTTGGTGTCAGCCATATCGGCATAGTTGTTGCCATCCCACAACGAGAAAGGAGGGGTAGCACTGACGCTTAAAGTGAATTGAGAGCCGACACGTGTGTAGATAGGGCTGTCGGTAGAGGTGCGCGAGAGTGTCAAGCCGAGTGTAACGCTGTTGCTATTCCCTGTCTGGAAAGGAAAATAGTTATACCTCCAGTTTTTCAAACTGTACAGTTGGTAGCCTAACTCTGCCATAAATTGAAAATAATCGTCGGGCCATTCGAGCCTTTTTCCGTATCCCAGGGAAGCTCCCACCATATTGAATACCTGATTCGGGTCGTAGCTGTATTCCATTGCATCCTGGTAATATCCACTACCATAGCCACCATAACCTCCGTAACCGTAGTAGGGGTATCCATACATATAGGGATTGTTGTAGAGGTTCTGGCTGTAATAGCGTTCGCTCATTCCTGTCATCCTTGAATAATAGACATTGAATGAAAGATGATTGGGCCTTTTCCCACCAAACCAGGGTTCAATAAACTGAAACTGGTAGGATTGATAATAACGTCCGTTGGTCTGTGCACTCAACACCAGTGTCTGTCCCTCTCCCTGAGGAATGATACCTCTGTGCATAGAGGGGTTCAACAGATTTTGCAGCGAGAAGTTATTCAGACGTAAGCTGAGTTTTCCTACCAGTCCTGTTACACCCCATCCGGCTGAAAATTCGATCTGGTCGTTCCCCTTTGAAGTTAAGGGATAAGTAATATCCACGGTGCCGTCCTCAGGATTAGGATTGATCCCCCCTGAGATGTCGGCCGAGAGGGCTTCGGGATCGAAGTGTCCTGTCTGTGCGATCTCACGTACAGAACGAAGGAGGTCTTCTTTACTGAATACGGCACCCGGTTTTGTCCTCAACTCACGACGGATGATATCTTCATAGAGGCGGTCGTTCCCCTGGATGATCACCCGCTTGATCGTTGCTTTGGGGCCTTCTATCACGCGGAGTTCGAGGTCTACCGAATCGTTTTCGATATTGATCTCTACCGGGTCTATATTGGAGAACAAATAACCGTTATTCTGGTAGAGGTTGACTGCTGCATCTTCATCGGAGATCAGCCTTTCCTGTAGTTTCTTCTGGTTATAGACATCTCCTGGAGACATATTGAGCAGTTGTTCCAGTTGAGAAGAGGGATAATGAGTATTTCCCACCCAATTGATGGAGCGGATATGGTACAGCGGCCCTTCTTCCAGTACGATATCTATGTTTACCGTTTTTTCGTCATGTTTGTAAACCGAGTCACTGATGATCTCTGCATCACGGTATCCCTCTTCGTGATATTTCCCGATGAGATTGTTCTTGTCTTCCTTATAGAGGTCTTCCACAAACTTTTTGGAACGGAAGAGGTTGATCAGTTTTCCCTTCTCGTTGGTTTTCTTCATTGCCCATTTCAATTTGCGGTCTGAAAGCGCTTCGTTCCCCGTAATATTGATTCTGCTTACCTTCAGCTTCTCCTTTTTATCGACCTCAATTTCCAATATTACCTGGTTTTTTTGTGCGGGATCAGGACGTTGCATAATTCTCACTTCCGCATCACCAAACCCTTTTTCCGAGAAGAAGCTTTTAATGATCATCTCCGCACGGGATATCTGCGGTGGAGTGATCTGGTTTCCTTTGACAACACCTAATTTTTTCTCAATATCTTCCTGTTCACTCTTCCTCATACCGATATAGCGGATATCACTTACCCGCGGTCGGTCGGTCAGGCGTATCTCCAGCCAGACACTGTCACCCTCTATCCTGGTCTGTAATATTTTTATATCTGAAAAGAGCCCATGCCGCCAGAATTTTTTGACGACATTGGATAGTTCATCACCGGGGATTTGTATCTGCTGTCCTTTGGACAACCCGGAAAAACCTACGAGGGTAAACTTCTGGTCTTCATACATGGTACCTTCCACACCTGTAACGTCGATATCGGCTATGTAGTATTTTTTTTGGGTAGCCGTATAGTTTACGGTGGGTGGACCCGGAGTAGACGAGGGAATGGTGTCATTGGTTTGTGCCATTGACACAAACTGCGACAGCATGATAAATAACAGAAGTAAATAAGATATTCTCTTCAACATTGTGATATTTTTCTTTTCTCTGACTCTCTTGTTCAGTGGAGAACTGTTATTGTTCACTCTCTATTTGTTCACTGGTTTTGCCGTATCTTCTTTCCCGTCTCTGGTATTCGATAATTGCTTCGTATAAAGCATCTTCCCCAAAATCGGGCCAGAAAGTGCCGGTAAAATAAAATTCTGCATAGGCACATTGCCACAACAAAAAATTGCTTATCCGTTGTTCGCCTCCGGTTCTTATCAGCAGGTCGGGATCAGGGATATCGCGGGTAGTAAGATAACTGTTGAATGTTTCTTCATCAATATCCCCTTCCTGTAAAACTCCTTTTACTACGTCTGCGGCTATCTTTTTAGCAGCCGTAGTAAGTTCCCATTTAGATGAGTAACTTAAAGCAAGCACTAAAGTAAGTCCTGTTCCTCCTGCCGTTTCTCTGATACATTCTTCCAGTGCAGTACGGGCATATTCAGGAAGACGCTCCATATCTCCGATAGAGCGGATCCTGACTCCATTCTTTTTCAGATCGGCGGTTTCTCTGGAGACGGCATACACCATCAAATCCATCAATCCCTTCACCTCTTCGGTAGGACGCCTCCAGTTTTCTGTGGAGAAGGCATAGAGCGTAAGATACTGTACCGACGCTTTCGATGCAGCCTCCACTACTCTTCTTATTGCACTCACTCCTTCTCTATGTCCTTCGCCTCGCTCCAATCCTCTGGTTTTTGCCCATCGACCGTTGCCATCCATTATTATGGCAATGTGGGCAGGAAGGCGGTTTTTGTCTATCTTGTCAATCAATGACATCTTCTTTATGTCTGAATTGTTAATTCCCGTGACAGGGATCTTCACGCATGCTGAATTCCCATGTCAGAAAAATTATTGTGAATGAATACCAGTCCCTGTTCTTAAGGAAGCTGCTTTTAATGCCGTAAGGACTGTCCAGATTCCATCCGGTGGTTTTTTCAGTAACATCAAAATCGTCACCAAACAGTTTTCGCATTGAAAACTCAATGCCGATATTCATTCTGTTTTTTAATTTATACTTAAATCCCATTCCGAAAGGGATATTTGCACCAGTAAAAGTTTTATCCCCTGTTGCATAAGTGACGCCTACCCCTGTAAACAGGTAAGGAGTATAGGGTTTTGTCCCGAGATATGCATACTTATCGCTATACGGAAAAAAATTAAACTCTACCTGTGTGCCCAGCTCAGCCAGCGTACGTTGAAAAGAGGCCTGCTGTGCAAACGGAAAAATGTTGTCCGAGTTGTCACTTTTCCCTGAGACATTAGCTACAAATATATCGCTCTTGATACTCCAGAGAAAATTGATGTTGTACCGGAACAAAAGTCCCCCGCTTATTCCGGGATGGAGGTAGAATTTGGTCCTATTGGCATCGCCCATATAAAATGAAGTGCCCGCAGCGCCTCCTATCTCGTACTTGTATTCCTGAGCGCAGATATTTGTGATAGGTACCATCAAAAAGAGACCCGTTATAAAAAGTGAGACAACGACAGATCTTTCAATTTTCATACTGTTGAGTATTATTGTCTCAACTCTAACGCAAATTTAGCGCATAAATTGTTCAGGACAAGGCTTGTTTTACCCGTAAAAGTGGCTTTTCCTGTCAATTCTGGGCAAACTTATTGAGCCTGCCTTTCCAGATATCCACAAGGGGGGTATTGGATGAAGATATTCCGCCGAATATCCATATATTGTTGTTCGCATCGGTAACGACAGAAGTATAAGTCCTTCCTGTAAAGTCGGCTGGTAAAGACTGGTTTTCTCCTGCTGTAATCCAATCTACACCATAATTCTCTGAATACATCAATAGATTTTTTCCGGTTGATGTTGCAATCAGGTAGGGCTTGTCGTCATAGAAAAAGAGGCTGCTTCCTTTCAATACACCTTCTGCCGGCCTTTTTGACGTGATATATTTAATAACCCCTCCGTCTTCCTGTAACAGCCAGATATCGTTATTGGAGGTGTCACCGGTTGTCGTTCCGCCAGACAGGAAGATAAATTTGCTGGCATAAGAGGTATTGCTTTCTACTTTTATCGATGAAAAATCCGTTACCGGTATATTGGCTGGTGTATCGTTCATCAGAACTATATCCGAGAGATTGTTGTTTGCCCGGGCAAACTTGATTTTTTCGTCGTGACTTACCGCCAGCAAAATATTACCGGGAGTTGTGGAGGGTAATTCGCCGTAAAGCGCTTTCACCTCATACTCTGTTTGTATCGAACTCCAGTCGGCGCCGTTGGTTGATCGATAAACAGAACCTGTAGCCGCGTCGAGGGCATAGATGATGTCTCCGGACGTGATAAGCGATGAAAGACGAAGAGTGTGGGGTATGCCGGACAGGTTGACCGTTCCCCACTGTGGGGTCTCGGAAATGGGGGTTGACACTGCTTTAATCTCTTCTCCCGACCGGTAATAGGTGTAAAACCGGTTTTGGTACACGATTGTCTTTTGGATTTCTATCGGAGGAGTGAGATAATTTTCCCCGATTTTCTCCCAGGTGAGAATGTATGGATCTTCCTGATATATATTTAGCTGAAAATCATAACTTTTTGTAGTGATACCATCGGGAGCTGTGGTTCTGATATTACGTAATCTGGGTATAGCAATGGAATCGGACATATTCCATGTGTATGTACTGTCCGGCTCGAGGGTGACTTCTATTTTCGCGAACGCTAAGCTGGTTGATCCGGTGATCCTTAGCATTGCACTGTCCACGTGAAACCCGTAAGGCATTGACTCCCTGTTGAATATTTTCCCATTTACCTGATCGATAGTAAAAGCAACTCCGGGTAAGAGTTCGGTAGTATCGGTTGTGGAGGAGAGGGAGATAGCATATATTTGCGGATCAGTAGGATATTCCATATTGTTGTCGGATGAATTTAAGCAGGAGGAAAGCAACAATAGGTTCACGATAAGTGCCGATGTCCCAAGGAAATATTTAGATATCATTTGTTTCAAAAATATTGTACACCACAGTTATTTAGGATATGCAAAAGTAGAAAGATTTTTCTCTTTAACCATATTAAAATGAATATTTAATGAAAATTTCGAGTTATTTTACTCTTTAAATGAAATTGTACTGAGCCCGGGTAATTTCTGAAAGCGGCGACATCTCCCTGTATGATCGGTGCTTTCACCCCAGAATGGAGAGCTTTTTCGGCTATTTCAACATATGCTTCATCCCACATATTTTTTTCGATGAAAGAAGCCAGTAATTGAGCACCTCCCTCTATCAACAGGGAGTATATTTTTTCCTCGTACAACCGGTCTGATATCTGTTTGCAGATGTCTCCCGAGAAGTCTATTTCTATATATTTTATATAGCTGTTTTTTGCTGTGTGGGGAGGAGCAGATGCTGTGAAAACGATGGTAGGAGCTGTTCCGTCAAAAAGGGATGCATCGGCGGGGATTTTATTTTGCCTGTCGATAACCACTCTCGTGGGGTCATTGCCGAACCATTTTCTTGCCGTTAATTGTGGATTGTCCAGGAGAGCAGTGTTTGTACCTACCATGATCCCTTGTACCTGTGTGCGAAATTTATGTACGATAGTGTGTGTCATCGTATTGGATATAATAACCGGAGTATTTCCGTCGCCCGGTGTGCGAAGGTAATCTATGAAGCCGTCGCTGCTTTGTGCCCATTTTAAAATGATATAAGGTCTGTTGTAGAGCTGATTTACGAAGAAAATTCTGTTCAGTTCACGGGCCTCTTTTTCCAGCATTCCTACTACTACTTCAATACCGCTCTCCCTCATCATTGCAATACCTTTTCCTGAGACTTTCGGATTGGGATCACCCGTAGCCACCACCACTCGCGGTATCTTCCTGGTAATGATCAACTCAGCACAGGGAGGCGTTTTGCCATGATGTGCACAGGGTTCGAGTGATACATAAAGGGTCGATTCGGATAGTAACGAACTGTCTCTTACGGAAGCAATGGCATTCACCTCCGCATGTGCTTCGCCATATTGCCGGTGAAACCCTTCCCCGATTATTCGGCCGTTATGTACCACTACGGCGCCTACCAGAGGGTTTGGCTTTGTAGAGCCTTCACCCTTGCGGGCAAGCTGAAGGCATCTTTCCATAAACAGCGGATTTAATTCCATTTTTTTGTTATCTTTACACATCGTTATGCAACACTCAGTTCAACATATCCTACAGGAATTGGAGGGTCTCTATTCCAAATCTGAGATATCCGTTCTTACGCAACTTATCCTTGAAGAAGTATGCGGAAACTCTTTCAGAGGCATAACGACAGACAAAATTAAACATTTATCCGGTTCGGAACGCTGGAAAGCGGAAGATATTGTCCGTAGACTGAAAAGAGGGGAGCCAATACAGTATATATTGGAGAAGACAGAGTTTTACGGAATGCCTTTTGTCGTTAGCCCCGATGTGCTTATCCCTCGCCCTGAAACTGAGGAGCTTGTGGAATGGATCCTTGCCGGAAACCGACCGGCAGGTTGCTCTGTATTGGATATCGGAACCGGTAGCGGATGTATTGCGGTGACGCTGGCGAAGAAAATGTATGGTGCTGATGTATATGCGTGGGATATATCGAAAGGTGCATTGAAGGTCGCATCAGAAAATGCATTCCTGAACTGCGTAAACGTGCGGTTTTCGTTGCGGGATATTTTTCAGCCGGTTGATACTGCTCCTTTCTTTGACGTGATAGTGAGTAATCCCCCTTATGTGACCGAGTCGGAAAAGACGACTATGGAGGCAACCGTTCTCGGTTTTGAACCGCATGGAGCGCTTTTTGTTCCTGATACCCATGCTTTGATTTTTTATGAGCGGATTGCCGAGGTAGCACTTGCCTTATTACAGAGTGAAGGGGAGTTGTACTTCGAGATCAACCGGGAGAAAGGCTTGGAAGTATGCAATATACTCCGGAGCAAAGGTTTTGGGTCGATAGAATTAAGAAAAGATATTTCAGGAAATGATAGGATGGTGCGTGCTGTAAAACCGGAAGGTCATGGATAAGAAAGGAAGGATCATTACCGAAGAAGCGGCTTATGCAAGGATGGCGCGGGTCTGCTCACAAAAGGAGTGCGCTCCTTTCGATATAGCCCGGAAGCTGAGGAGGATGGAGTTGCCGGAGTTGCTGGTAGATAAGATCATCGACCGGCTGAAGAAAGAGAAGTACCTTGATGAGAGACGGTTTATCCGCAGCTATATACATGATAAACTCTATTTCAATAAGTGGGGAAAAAGAAAGATTATACTCTTTCTGAAGCAGAAACAGTTGCCTCAGGGGTTGATTGAAGAGGTGTTTTCGGAACTTCCCGGTGAATCGTTCGGTGAATCGTTAAAGCCGATACTCGAGAAAAAATGGAAGAGTGTGAAAGGGAAGTCAGACTACGAAAAACGGGGTAAATTGATCCGGTATGCGTTGGGTAAGGGCTTTTCTTTGGAGGAAGTGATGGCTTGTATGGAAAAAATGAAGATAGGAGAAGTCTTTGATGAAACGGAATGAGTGGTTACATCAACTGATACACCTTTTCTATCCGAATGTATGTGTTGTTTGTGGTAGCGAATTGTTACCCGGAGAAGAAGGAGCCTGTCTGCAATGCCTGTATAAGTTGCCGAAGACTCATAACTTCAGGGAACCCGACAACGATGCTGAAAAACTGATGGCGGGGCGAATACCTTTCGAACGGATTGCCTCTTATTGTGTCTATACCAAGGGAGGAACCCTGTCACCTTTAATCCATCATTTGAAATACCGTCACAAGGAGAGTATAGGTCTGTTATTGGGCAGGATGTTTGGTAAAGACCTGATGGGTAGTGAATTTCTTAATTCGGTCGACTTGATCGTGCCCGTGCCGCTCCATCCTAAAAGAGAGAAAATGAGGGGATACAATCAGGCTGAGATAATTGCCAGGGGTCTTTCAGAAGCCATAGGCCTGCCTGTCTCCAAAGGTAATCTGATTCGCGTGGTTTACAATCCTACACAGACCAAACGTACCAAAACGCAGCGCTGGGAGAATGTGAAAGATATTTTCAAAGTAGCTGATCCGCTGCTGTTCGAGCAGAAACACCTGTTACTGGTAGATGATGTGATCACTACAGGATCTACACTGGAAGCCTGTGGAATGGCTTTGCAGGCGTGTAAGGATGTGAAAATCAGTATTGCTACTCTCGGGGAGGTTTTTTAATCCTATTTTTTTCAGAAATTGCACCTGAATAATTTTGAAAAAGCGTACTTTTGTGATTAATCTGCAAAAAAGGTGACAAAAAATAAATTAATCGTATGAACACGCTACAGAAATTAACAGCCGAAAAGCTTCTTAGAATTAAAGCCATTAAACTACAGCCATCTAACCCGTTTACATGGGCCTCAGGTTGGAAATCACCCATATATTGTGACAACCGGAAACTGATGTCTTATCCGGCTATACGTAATTTTGTGAAAGTAGAATTTGCCCGTCTTGTTCTCGAGAAATATCCGCAGGCTGACGCTGTTGCAGGGGTTGCCACGGGCGCTATTGCCCCCGGTGTGCTGGTAGCCGACCTGCTCGGATTACCTTTTGTGTATGTCCGCTCTGCACCGAAAGACCACGGACTTGAAAATATGATCGAGGGTGACCTGCGTCCGAAACAGAAGGTGATCGTGATCGAAGACCTGGTTTCTACCGGAGGTAGCAGCCTGAAAGCAGTGGAAGCCATCCGTAATAACGGTTCGGATGTACTTGGCATGCTGGCGGTGTTTACCTACGGATTTCCATATGCCGAGAAACGGATGCATGATGCACGGGTGGAACTGACCACGCTTTGCAATTACGATGCGATACTGGATGAGGCACTGGCAACCGATTATATCGACGAGTCGGAGTTGCAGACATTACAGGACTGGCGCAAAGACCCTGAAAACTGGGGACAACCCGCAAAAAAGACTAAGAAATGACCGAATTTACCAGTGAGGTAAGAACCATTCCGCACAATGATGCTGATGTGTTCCGTGTGCTTTCCGATTTCCGGAAACTCGAGTTGGTAAAGGATAAGATCCCCGAAGATAAACTCAAAGATTTCTCGTTTGACCAGGACAGTGTCTCCTTCCGGGTGGATCCGGTAGGGAAGGTGACTTTCCATGTGTTGGAGCGTGAACCCAACAAACTGGTGAAGTTCAAGTCGGACAGGCTGCCTTTTGATCTTTTCCTGTGGATACAACTGGTTTCCAAAGCAGAAAAAGATACCCGCTTGCGAATGACGGTAAAGGCTGACCTGAACCCTTTTATAAGGGGGATGGTCGAGAAACCGATGAAGGAAGCGGTAGATAAAATATCCGATATGCTGGCGCAGTTGCCCTACGACCAGATATGACCTTGTTTGTTGTATAGGGAATCGGATCGTCAGTATTTCCATTTCAATTCCACTATGGTGCAATTTTGGGTAATAAGGTCATTCATCGTTTGATCACCTGCAGATATTTCAATTCCACTATGGTGCAATTTTGGGGCAGTATAAAGATTCTTAGCGAGTGTCGGTATTATATTATTTCAATTCCACTATGGTGCAATTTTGGGAATATTTGCGAGGTGAAGATTATACCTTCGACAAAATTTCAATTCCACTATGGTGCAATTTTGGGACGGCATTAATCAACCCTAAACAGGTTGTTGCGCTATTTCAATTCCACTATGGTGCAATTTTGGGTCTTGCTTGTTTTAAGCCCGTTTAAGAGATTGTATATTTCAATTCCACTATGGTGCAATTTTGGGGAAGACTTGCAGAGCAAACTCGTTAAGCTTCAATTATTTCAATTCCACTATGGTGCAATTTTGGGTATGCAATGGCTTTGTGTATGTTGATGACGTTAAGACATTTCAATTCCACTATGGTGCAATTTTGGGAGCGAGAATGAAAAAGCAATCAACGAATTTTTCAATTTCAATTCCACTATGGTGCAATTTTGGGTCGGCTTATGGTGTTGGCGATGGTGGAGGTGGGGGATTTCAATTCCACTATGGTGCAATTTTGGGGGAACTTTATTCTTATCAACAAAGAACTCGTCAGCATAATTTCAATTCCACTATGGTGCAATTTTGGGGTTTGTATTTCATTTACATGTTACTGTTTGCTATATATTTCAATTCCACTATGGTGCAATTTTGGGCTCAATTATCAGGTCTCTCTCCTCGATTGACTTCCTTATTTCAATTCCACTATGGTGCAATTTTGGGATTCATTTTTTGGATAACAGACCCGTCATTAAGTTATTTCAATTCCACTATGGTGCAATTTTGGGGTTTATAAACGAGGTTCTGCATTATGACGAGAGAGATTTCAATTCCACTATGGTGCAATTTTGGGACCAATGAGGACCATAATACCATCCCAATAAAAAATTTCAATTCCACTATGGTGCAATTTTGGGTATGCCTAAAGTTGAAATAAGTAAGTCCATTTCTTCTTATTTCAATTCCACTATGGTGCAATTTTGGGCGCATCAGGTGACAAGCCTATCTGGGTGTATTGCAAATTTCAATTCCACTATGGTGCAATTTTGGGAACCAATGAGGACCATAATACCATCCCAATAAAAAATTTCAATTCCACTATGGTGCAATTTTGGGAAGCAAAAATCACTTGATTCAATAAACAACATGCTATTTCAATTCCACTATGGTGCAATTTTGGGCCTTACCTGAACAAGCAGGAGGATGCACTTAATAAGATTTCAATTCCACTATGGTGCAATTTTGGGACAATTGCGAGAAGTTTCGGTCAACCCATCCGAATTATTTCAATTCCACTATGGTGCAATTTTGGGAAAATTATTTTTACACTCAAAAACACCGAAAAACCGATTTCAATTCCACTATGGTGCAATTTTGGGATCGCAATCTGTGAAGTCGTCAAAGTCCAGCGTTATTTCAATTCCACTATGGTGCAATTTTGGGTACAGTAGAGTTAGACGACTTCTATCTTGATGAAGAAGATTTCAATTCCACTATGGTGCAATTTTGGGTATATCGGCATATTTTTTATATCCTATCTTTAATATTTCAATTCCACTATGGTGCAATTTTGGGAAACATCAAAGAGAAATTGCACCTGCAAAAAATAAATTTCAATTCCACTATGGTGCAATTTTGGGCTTTCACGTCATCATGATCACTCAAATCAATTATTATTTCAATTCCACTATGGTGCAATTTTGGGATAGATATCAATCTTGTTATCATGAAGTATTTTCATTTCAATTCCACTATGGTGCAATTTTGGGAATGGTACATCGTAAATAAGTTGAGCCTTGAAAATATTTCAATTCCACTATGGTGCAATTTTGGGTCATCCTGATTATGTGAAAGATGTGAACGATATGCATTTCAATTCCACTATGGTGCAATTTTGGGAAGATGGGTATTTTTTTATTTATCAGACTATCAAATTTCAATTCCACTATGGTGCAATTTTGGGCTGGGATGCCCTCGATCTAAAAATAGGTGATGAGATTTCAATTCCACTATGGTGCAATTTTGGGTTTTGCGAGTTTTTAATAAAGTCTTATGCTTTCAACATTTCAATTCCACTATGGTGCAATTTTGGGAAACATCCTTGCTTTCTGTCTCACAACGTGTTGCAACAAATTTCAATTCCACTATGGTGCAATTTTGGGGTATGGGATGTTTCCTCGATGAAGACTTTTGATGGATTTCAATTCCACTATGGTGCAATTTTGGGACATCTGACATACATGCCATGCAATTCCAGTTCCATTTCAATTCCACTATGGTGCAATTTTGGGGTGGCCGACCCGAGCGAAAAACAGTACCTGCAAAACTTGATTTCAATTCCACTATGGTGCAATTTTGGGTAAATCTGCATTCCCGACTCCATATTTTTCGGATATTTCAATTCCACTATGGTGCAATTTTGGGCCGGAAGTCATACAAAGATTTGTCTATTTGAAACGCTATTTCAATTCCACTATGGTGCAATTTTGGGCATTGTTTTGAAAGATAGTGTTTTGACATATAAATTATTTCAATTCCACTATGGTGCAATTTTGGGTATGTACAATTCGCAAAACCAAAAGGTTCTTTCAAATTTCAATTCCACTATGGTGCAATTTTGGGCTCACCTCGATGATCCAACTTGGTAAGTATAAAAAATTTCAATTCCACTATGGTGCAATTTTGGGAGGC
>NZ_KB905693.1:433544-547887 GCF_000380985.1 Proteiniphilum acetatigenes DSM 18083
ATTTCAATTCCACTATGGTGCAATTTTGGGCTTACAAGGATTTGATTACAGCGATTGAATCAAAAGATTTCAATTCCACTATGGTGCAATTTTGGGAAAGACATAGCCCGCCCTTCATCCGTTCACACATGAAATTTCAATTCCACTATGGTGCAATTTTGGGCTGCAAACCGGTTACTTTAAGTAAGCCACATTATCATTTCAATTCCACTATGGTGCAATTTTGGGCAAGTGAGAATTAACGAAAAACTATTGAGATGAAATTTCAATTCCACTATGGTGCAATTTTGGGATTCGCCCAGTTCGAATCCAAACTGCCGTTTTACTGATTTCAATTCCACTATGGTGCAATTTTGGGGACGTGTACGAGAATGATAAGTGCGTAGTTAGGCGATTTCAATTCCACTATGGTGCAATTTTGGGTATCTACTGCATTTCATTGCCAGCTCGCCAAACCAATTTCAATTCCACTATGGTGCAATTTTGGGCAGTAAAGCATATCAGCACTATCATCATGTACTCTTATTTCAATTCCACTATGGTGCAATTTTGGGATCTATACCCAAGCTCTTCCAATTTGCCCCTTAATTCATTTCAATTCCACTATGGTGCAATTTTGGGCTAAATGATGCCGATCTTCTTAATTTGATGAATAATTTCAATTCCACTATGGTGCAATTTTGGGGACGTGTACGAGAATGATAAGTGCGTAGTTAGGCGATTTCAATTCCACTATGGTGCAATTTTGGGCTACTCGAAAAAAATGATTTGCGTCACATTTATTCATTTCAATTCCACTATGGTGCAATTTTGGGTTTACAGAAAAGGAGAAAAGAAAATGAATATGAATGAATTTCAATTCCACTATGGTGCAATTTTGGGGCGTTAAAAACGGCAAAAAAGAATGCTGGTTATCAGCATGAAAGTTTAAAATACAGAACAATTTTTATGTAAAAAAGTTGTCGATCGGTAAAGATATGAAAATCCTTGGAGATCGACAACTGATTGTATCATCTGATTTTCAATAAGTCAAAGATCTCTTAAAGGAGACAGACAGCAGAAACAGGCTATAAATAGGTATTATCGACAACCCTCTACAGGAAATTGTCAATACTATTTCTCTCTTTACCAATGATTTGTTTCTCTAACCATTTTTCGCTTCGTCCGGAAAAAATAATCAGGCTATCTTCCTCTTTCATTAGTTTCTCTGCCTGTAAAGTTAATTCTTTCAACTGTACTTCCGAAATCTCTCCTTCGAAAACCGAATTTTGGATCCAATTCAAATACTTCCGGCAGAGTTTAAGCATTTTTCCGACACGCTTCTCTCCAATATCGTACACGAGAATCACATACATTACCAATACATTTTAAAAGGTTTGTATTCTTCCATCCCGAGCAGATGTTTGCTTAACTTGTAGCATTCCAGCTTAATAAGATGCCGGTAACTTACTTTCCGCTTTAGGGAACGGTGTTGAATGGTTTCTGTCAAACGTTCTTCAAAAGCTTGTACAAATATCTTTTTTCCGTTGGGATTCAGCAGACAGCGATTGAGCTTATGATCGAAGTGTTTTTCCTGCAGAGACTTTTTATTCAGCAGTTTGAAGATCACCCTATCGACCAAAATCGGTTTGAATATCTCCGAAACATCGAGTGAGAGCGAATAGCGACGTTCGCCCGGTGTATGAAGATAACTGATCGTCGGATTGAGTTGCGTTTGATGAATCGCCCGGAGGCATTGCGAATAACACATCATGTTTCCGAATGAAATTAGCGCGTTCACCTCATTGCGTGGTGGCCGTTTACTTCGGCCATTCATCTGAAAATCATTAATGATCAGGCTGAATCCATCATAATAGGTTTGACGGATGTTGCCTTCAAGTCCCATCAATTCAGCAACATCCGATGTAGCAGACAATTGCAAAGAATACCGTTCTATAACTTCGATGATTCCATCCAGATCCTTTCCGCGTGTATGATAATACCGGAGATTTTTCAGCATATTAAAAGCAGCACCTTCTACAAACTTTCGAGCCAGTATAATACGCTTTTTCTTATCCTGATGATGCGATGTTTGGGCCAGAAGCATTCTTCCCGACAATAGGCTGTCTCGTGGCATAAACGATCCGGTATAATTTTCGTAATAATCAAAAAAGTGGACGGCAATGTCGTTCTGCCCTAAAAAATTATAGAGAGCGCTATTGGCATTCAATGATCCGAAAGCGTAAAATTCCGCGATGTTCTCCACAGGAAGATATCGTGGTTGTCCCGGATGTTCCAATCCGTTGCCATCTTCTTCGACAGGTGTAAACTTCAACGTATTGTCTTTACGCTGCAACGTACCGGGGTTAAACAAATAATAGGTTTTCTTCATGAACGCTTATGCTTTAATCATTCATTCTTCTTCCACGTAACAAAACTCAAAATAACTGCAACTCTTGCATATTCTGGCGTTGATGATGGGAGGGCAATTGTCGGACCGGATGATTTCCTTTATGCGTTCTTTCATTTCCATGATTTTCGTCCGGTCTTCATCTGATATCGTTACTTGTTCGGTATGGCGCAGTGTGGGGTATTCCAACAGTCCGCTAACACCATCGATCCCGTTTTGTTCCAACACAAAAATGTAATATTTCACCTGCCACTGGTGCGCCCGTTCAACCTTGTCAGATCGTTTTATTTCGTGGATGATTTTGTTGCGGGCATCATAGAAATCGATTTTGCAACCGTCCACTTCCAACTCTTCATACCGTTCAGGACGTTGTGGATAGCTATTTTCATGGATGAGTTTGCCATCATACACCAAGTCGGACGTGTGCTCCATGTTGATCCCGTTTGCAAACAGCCAGAGCTTTCGTTTACAAACCTGATAGTAATTAAAATGGGTGCCTGTGACCTGCATGATGGGAAACCGGTTATTCTTTGGATGAAAAAGGTTCTATCCGTTCGACGGACTTTATCTTGGCCGCGCTTTCGATGGCTTTTACGGCGATATCCCGAACGCCGGCTTCCGCATTCGTGGCTTTTTCACCGTATTCTTTTACCTGGGCCTGCAACTCCTGTATCTTTTCTTGCAGCGACTTAATCTGCTGGTCTCTTAACCGGATTTCTCCTTCGTGTTGTTTAGAGGCAAGCTTTATATCAAAATCGTACTGCGTTTTCAATGCTTTTGCGACCTCTTCTTCTTTTGCTCGAACAGCGTTTTCCAGTTTGTCGGGAAATGCAGCATTTTCTTTTCTTAACTCGTTGAGTTCCGTTTCCGCGTTTTTGACCGTCTGTTCCCGTTGTGCTATTTCTTGTTCGAACGCTGCCCTGCGGTCGGTCAACTCTTTTTCGAGGCTGGCTTTTTTCGTCTCGTATTCGTCCTTTTCCTTCTGACGGGTTACTTTCAACGTGTACTGATATTCGTCTTCTTCACGCTTGCGTCGCTTGACTAATTCGTCGGCATATTCTTTTTCTTCCGTTTTATGCTTTGCCTGTTCCTGCTCCCATTGGTTTTTCTTTTCGTTTATCTCTTTGTTGAAAGCTTCTTCTTTCTCTTTCATCATCTGCTCGAAACTTTCTTTCTTTTCCTTTTGGGCAAGCAGCATGGCCGCCAGTGAGTCGGTGTTGGCCGACAGGGAATAGAGGTCTTCAAGATACTGTTTTTCAATGGTGATGGCGGCACGGAGCTCTTCCAGTTTCTTGAATTCGCCGCTTAAGCTCGCCTGAAGTTCATCCAACGAATTGATTAGCGAAGATTTGAGGTTGGCAATGCTCTTTGTAATGTTTTCATTGTTGATGCCGGCAACCTTTTCCACTATCTCTTTTTTTACTTTTTCTTCCTGCACCTGTTTGGGGACACCGGCTTTTTCTTCCTGTACTTTTTTCAATAAAGCGTCATATGCTTTGAGAATTTCTACTTTTGTATTCTTTTCCGTTACCATATTTGTTTTGTTTAGTGAATTTATTGTTCGTTGTTCGTTTCAAAATTAATTATTTTGGATGATTTCTCATGCTTTTTGCCTGAAAAGAACCCATTCTCCGACAATTCCGGGCATGATTATGCGGTACGGGGGATTTTATGTCCATTTTACTTTACTGCACAACACTTTTAGCGTTTCCAAAACATGATCGACAGAAGGAAGCATATTTTCTTTCAAATGACCCCTCAGACTGTTTTCCCACGCTTGTTTCATTTTTTTTATCTGTTCTTCTTCAAAAAAATCTCCATAATCTTTAAAAGGGATATTCTTAAATGCCGCTTTCTGTTTGAAAGTTGTTTTAATGGCTTCCCAATTTATTAGTTCCGGCTGCTGTAGCAACTTCCACAAGTCATAATAATCTCTTGGAGCCGGATAACTTCTTTGTAACAAAGACCTGAACTTTTCTGCGATCACTTCCGTCAAAGAATAGCAGGGGATTAATATTTGTTCAAAAAAACAAGCATCCGAATAGTTGCTTAAAAGCAAACGCGGGACAGGAGCGTTTACTATCTTCTCATAATGTACGATCTCTATTTTAATCATGGTTGTCCATCTCTTGTCATCCGGAGGTTGATGCGTTTTTTTGTGATTGGCTCCCCAGAATCGGATATTTGACGTGTAGCCTACCTGCATATCATTCCACCAAACAGGTTCTATTTTCACTTTTGAGAACAGAATTCCAATCTGCATTGTAATCGCATCGCAGACCGATTGTAACATTTTGTTTGTTATTTGTAGTTGAGTGTTTGCCAGCGTGAAATCGAGGTCCTCCGAAAAGCGATAATCGTCAAAATAGCATTTTTTCAAACAGGTTCCGCCCTTGAAAATTAAGTTTTCTTGAGCCCATTCGTTACGGAACAAAGCAGCAAGAACATGTCCCAGTACCCAGTTTTTGTCAATTGTATCGGGAGGAACTCCTTCTTTTTCCGCAATCCTCAGTATTTCACGCTGTAAAATCATCAATACATCTTGTTGATCATAGACGATAATTTATCTTCCGGAACATTTACGCGGATACGCCATTTGGAATTAAATATACCTTCATCACTGCTTGACGGGTCTAACAAAGAATATTTCCGGTTCACGAGCTTAAGCACTTCGGATTGAAAGCGGATGAACCCTTTCATCTCAAATAACTCGGACAAATAAGCCATCCGCTTTAATACGGATAAATTATTCATTTGTTTACCATATTTCAAAAGTTTAGTACTACTCGGTGCCGCCATATAGAATGCCCGTATCAATTCCTCGTATCCTCCCGAATATTGAGGTAGATCAAAGCAATCCAGCAAGGTCTTTTCCACATCCGTCATATAATAGGCTTCATTGCCATAACCCGCCTGGACATGTCCGCACAGTTTTTCCGGTTTTACCTTTATAAACTTGTAGCGTACACCAAACACCTTCTTGTCGTTTTTGCGCGATGAAGATTGCACATACACCACATTCGGAATCTGTTCCGTCAGTCCATGCAAGTTTAACGCCGACCAGTAGGCAACAGCACTGTTTTTCAACAAAACATTGGCAATAACATACGGATTACGGAAATTACGAACACAATACTTCGATTTTTCAATTCGATATAAAATTTCTTTTGCTGTTAATCTTGTAAGTATATCTTGTAATACAGCTATACTATACCCTCCCATTGACAGAACTTTATCAAATTCAAAGAATAGTAACTCATTATCATTTATTGACTTTAAAAAAGCCAATTCGTCTTGAGATAAATTTTTTCTGTTAGTCCTCATATTTTTATTACTTTTTGTTGCAATATTCCATAGCAAAAGTACACATTTTATTGCAACAAAAGGTAACGATGTTATACACATTTATAACTTGTATATGACTTTGAAGAATTTTGACTTATTAATGGTAATACCAGAATCTTTTTACTTCGTGTAGTTTTAGCATTACTATAACTGTTGACATTATCAAAAGTAAGTTTATTTGCAAAATCATCGTATTCCTGCAACAAACCAAATGACACGTCTTTCACGTCAAATACCTTAACATTAGGTTCGTTTGGGTTATCATTGTATCTTACAAACTGAAAGAAACAACCACGTTTTCCAAAGTGATTTATCCGATGAAGATATTGTTTTAAAAACGCAGCGCCTTCATCATTATTAACTTCAAAGATTATTTCCAAATCATCATCTATAAAGACATATTCCCGAAAACTCACGGTAGATTTGAATGGTTCATTATCCCGTTGCTTTTGAATCTTAATGAAACAGTTATTTACGCAAAAGTTCCCCTTAATATAATAATCAATAGCTGCATCCCGAATGATTTCAAAATGCTTTTTATTCTCATAAAAATCTTCACCTCCTAATGAAATTGCCTGATTAAGAAAAGCCATTTTAATTGCATAGGGAGACGGTAAAAACAACGATTTTGCACCGGAACTTGTAGAGTTACTATCCCGCAGAGAAAATAATGCAGTAGGTCTATAAATCGCTGAAAACCTCATAATCATTGAATTTTATATGGTTTATCCTTGATAAGTTCCACAAAAATTGCAGATAATTCTCCCAATCCATTAAAATTTTTAATCTCAATAGACTCTGTTTCTATTGAATTAAGATTTCTTGCAATTGTCTCTATTTCTTGTTTATATTTAGGATTGATAGCACTGATAGTTGGAGCCGGTAATAATTTATATGATATTGCAACTACTCCTTTAAAATCTGTAATATGTGGCTTCTGAGTGCTTGTCATTGCCCCTTTAGGATTAAGGAATGAACTTAGTAAGCTTTGAAGAATTGCTTTGTATCTACTAATTCTTTCCGACTCTTCAATAGAGTATTTACGCGAGATATCATTGAAGCCGATACGATATGCATCTAAACTACAAACAAAAGCATAAACACCGTAATTGGCAGGACGATGAAAAATATTTTGTCCTTCATTGCTTCCGGTTCCGCTTCCCTTTTCTCCCGCATCCGCAACTAACTTTGTGTGAACATAGGTTTCCGTATTATTTTTATCAGGAATACCAACTGTCCATGCGAATTCAATCACTGATTTTCTTGGCGTATTAGAAGCCCCTTTGTTTTCACCGACTTTATCCGTTATCAATACACCATGCGTATCGCATACTGTACAAGTTTTAATTAATGCGTCAATTACTTCTGACGAATTAGAGTCTTTTTCCCCCACATTAGGAAATTTTTTCAATAAATCAGCGGATGAAATCCTATTAGGGTCTAACCTCCTGGAATAATCGCTCAATGCTAATCCGCTTTCAACGCTATGATTAACTAAATGCCCTGCATGAATATGCTTGAACATATCTCCACTGACACCATTTACTGTTTGTTCGTTCCCTTCCTTATCAATGATAGTTAATTGACGAGTCATGATTTGATTACCTTCTCCACCTTCATTGTTGAGCGAGTGAAGGTTTAATGTTATTTCTCCACTGATTGAGATTGATGCTACTTGTTTTGCCATTTTTGTATGATTTAAATTGTTATTATTCTTCAACTATTTCTTCTGTTGTATCTTGTTCTTGCTCATTCGATTTGGTTGTTTCCTTTGCAGGAAGAGCAAATCCATAAGAAGCTAATAATGCTCCAACCAACTTGGAGGGAAATTTATCCAACAGAGTATAAAATTCGATAAGTTCATTTTCCCTGACACTTGCTCTTAATGAGCTGCCGGTTTTTTCAGCTTGACGTGCAGTCTCCGAATTATAGAGAGCTATAAATTCTCCTGTAAATTCAGCCAAATCTTCTTTTGATTTTGATTTGTTTTGTAAAGTTTGTGCTATCCCATACCGAACATCGTATTTACGATTTTCTTTCGGGGTGTACTGTAACGAAACAGTACTTTTGCGGATTGCTCCTGCAACCGCTTTGAACCCAATATTTGAGATGATTTCCGATAATTTTAATTCATTTGTATCCATACATTTATAAAATTGATTAAGTGTTTCTATTGAAAATGACCGTGCGTATTTCTTATTCGAAACTCGAGTACTTAGATAAATTGCATACCAATATGAAAATCTGAAAAAGCTATTGATATCCGACCCACTGATAAAATTACGATATAATAATAATCCTTGAACTGTATCGCCTGATTCCTTTATACTTCCTATTATTTGCCTTTGCTCCTCTAAGATATCAATCCAAGTTTGGTTTTCTTCTTTACTGCCTGTTTTAATAAAGTCCGGAACCTGGATAAATCCAATATTGACAACCGCTTTATTTTGTCCCAAATCTTTTTGGTACACAGAATGTAGTCCGGCAACTATGTCTTTTACTTTTTTTCTTCTTCCCATAAATCCGGAATGTTCTATTATCATTTGGGTGAGCAAAAGAATATTCAGTATATCTATCTCAATTGGCGTATTTCCTTTTAAATATTTCTTGAACTTCGGAATTAAAATCGATTTAAAGTGATAATTAATTTGCCTGTATTCAGGTACAAAAACTTTTAAATCATAACTACTGCCTACTTTTACCAATTGACAAATCATATCTGATAATGCTCCTGATATCTTCAGGCTTTCGCTAATCCAGGAGGAATCAAAATTCTTTCTGTTAAGTCCGTCCGCTTTCGGTTTGTTTAATCCTTGTCCCTGATTCGGATTATATAATTGGGTTGCCGTTACACTCTTACTAAATGAGAGAGATTTTATTTTTTTCTCAGATTCTTTATTGACATAGCTGTCTTTTCCATAGGTATGAATTATTTCATTGATAAATTGAGTGAAAAACTCTTTGTTATTAAACAAGTTTTGATAGAGTTTCTCAAAACTCGGGAAATTATTTGGCGTAATTATTTGTGCATAAACATCTAATGTAAAGTCTATACGTTTTTCATTCTCAAAAATTCTTTCGATTTCATTAACCCTTCTCTCTCGTTCAGATTTTTTATCTTTTCCCTGATACTCTTTATAAGCTTGATTTAATAATGCCTGTCGTTCCCTCTTCCATTCTTTCTGAACAGGATAATCAAAATAATCGGGAAGTTGACTCACTTCACTATCTGTTTTTTGTTTTACATATCTAAAAAGAGGAAAATAACTCAGTTTTTCTATCATTTCATCTGATACAGGAGCATTTGTTGACACTTCATAGTACACTTCTTTATCGGAAATGATAATATCAGCATCAGAAACATTAATGCTATCAAATACCTTGGAAAGCAAATTGGCAAAACCATAGGTTTCCAATAATTCGGCATAAGTACCTGTCCGTTTTTCTATCTTAAATGTATTCATATATAGTATTTTTCAAATGATTCTGTTGCTTTTTGGTCACATAAACGTAAAATTCTGACAACAAAAAAATAAAGTATCCATTCTTTGTCATTATTTGGTATTATATCATCCAATAATTCACCTCTCTCTTTTTTTATAAGATTCCCTTTAATTTTATATTCCATTAATAGATGCTCCATTTCTTTTATACAAATATCTGAAATAAAAAAATCAGGAAAAGATTTGGTTTCAGGACTATGATGTTTTAAAATAGCATTACATACTCCTTTAGCAATACTTTCAGAATACTCATCATAGAGTATCTCATATGCCTGTAATGCACCTATCCCTGCATGTGGCGGTTTGCTTTTTATACGACATTCTTTCGCAAGTTCTTTGTCTATACTATCGTCATAATCAGTATGCGCCAATACTTCGGTTGGATTGTCAATACCTGTTTTCCGCTTCTGAAATTCTTTCATTGGCTTTTGCCAGGCTGCATTCAATTTACCGTAATCGTGCAAACAAATAGTCAATCGTATCAACTGCTCCCAATCATTCTTTCCGCCCCAAAATCTATCCAATTCATTAAAAGTAAATTTTAAATATGGTTTAAACTCTGTTTCAAAGCAGTTCAATAAAGCTTTATTATGTTGATAAAACGTATCCTTTTTATATGTAATGATTTGTTTATTTTTTTCCCGACTATCTTTTATTGGCGATGAAATATTATTATCATTGGAATGTACCATTAACCCTGCTGTTGTGTAATCAAAATAACGATTATCAACAAAAACAACATCAAAATGATTTTTCAGTTCTTCGAATTGCAATCTGCGAAGAAAACAAGAATCTTTGTCTTGCCATTCAAAATCAAATACACTTTCCTCTCCATGTATGGCTTTTGCAAATACCCAATCGTCCGGGGCTATCTTGTTTTGTTCAATTTGCTTTGCCCAACCAATAAAACTCCATTTATATATGCTTATCGTCTCGTACTTCCAAGGAATAATCTCTTTATTCTTCCAATTCTCTAAATCTATCAAAACGATTTCAATGCCTTGTATATCCCGAATCGTTTCCTTGTAATGGTTTTTGTTACAATCATTCCATGACTCCCTGATTCTTACTATATTATATAGATTGGCTGTGATGTTTCCTATTTTTTGACTTTCATCTTCTCTCAAAATGGTATTTACAAGAGCTATGGCTGTGTTTTCATTGATTGAATCATATTTGCTTAATTCAATTAATGACTTCTCACAAAGTTTCTTGCTATAAGGCAGATACTTGTTGTTTAATTTTTTAATTTCAGCGCGATCATCCTTATCTTCTGTCTCTATTTTTATTTTTTCTTTCTCTTCAAGATTAAGAACGTCATAAACAAATATATCGCCATATTCGTTGGCAAAACGGGCACATCTTCCTACCCTTTGTAAGAATGAGTTAATGGGTGAAATCTCCGTATGCATTGTATCGCATGAGATGTCCATGCCGGCTTCTATCACTTGTGTAGCGATAAGAATCGCATTTTGTTTTTTGTTATCCTTGCCAAAATATTCTTTTACTTTTTGTTCCTGCTGTTTTCTGTCCGAATCAAAATAACGGGAATGAATACAAAACAACATTGTCTCTTTTGGCTTATGCTTTTCCAATTCCAAATATAACTTCTGTGCTGTCTCCACTCTATTGCAGATTACAATTGTTTTGTCTTTATGCTTATCCAGAATGTCAGAAGCATTTATCTTTTTATCGGAACAAACGGTCACCGATTTTTTTATGATTTTACCTTCAGCCGGTTTAAGTGAGTTTATCTTGTCGATATCTTCGGGAAAATCATTGATTGAAACTACTTCAAATCCAAGTTCATTCTTTATAAACTGAATATAATCATCCGTCAAAGTGGCAGTCATAATACAGACATGGCATAGGTTTTTTAGTATTCGAATCATCCCTAAACTTGTCGCCATTGACAATTTAGGCTCTAATAAGTGAAATTCATCAAAAATCAGATAACTGCCAATCAAAGCTCCAGCATTAATATTTGCTTGTCGTTGTGAAAGAGGTAACGGAAAACACAAAAAATTGCTTAATGTTTGATCTATAGTTGAAAAGATAATTCTTTTTTCAAAATACGGGTCATCACTGTATTCTCCGGTTTGAATGGATATTAATTTGCTCAATTCAGGGTATAATGCTTGGGTATCTTCTTTATTTAGCGTTGCCTCAATATCATTATAAATGGAATTTGCCAATGTCCGCAAAGGCAAACTGTAAATCATTTTTTGTGGGAAATCTGATATTTTATTTTGAGTTGCATACAAAAAAGGCATTACGGAAGCCCATGTTTTCCCTGCTCCGGTAGGTACGGACAGAATTACATTTTTCCCTGAGAGTAATAGTTCAACAGCCTTAATCTGATATTGATAAGGGGTAAAACCTGTTAGGTGTTTGTAAAATATATTAAATGTCTCTTTCATTTTACATTTCAATTTCGAATTTTTTCCAAAAATGGTGTTTTCTCAATATCCATTGACGATCCGCAAAAATTACTGGGAATAATACCTAAATACTTTCTTTATGCGACGTGTATTATTCTATAGGCCTGTTCTCCTTACTTTATTGCTCCAAACCCAATCCCCGTGGAATTTCCTAATCCGACATTCCATGCGAAAAGTTTTGTTTCCGGTTTCCCATTGATAATAACCGGGCACCAGTTTGTTTTATTTTGTACTCCCTTATAAGTGATTATTTGAGTTTCTGCTTTCGGGTAGGTGGTATCAAATCTTATTTCGAGCGTGTCGTCCACGATACCGACTTTTTCCATCTTCGTACGTAATGTCTTTTCCATACATTCTTCCGAAACGGGATCGCCAAAAAGAATATGGTCGATAAGGTTCCCATTTCTCCTTTTGATGAGTATCGGACTGGCAGGCATAAACCGTTCCTTTTTGCTAAGATCGGGGTCTTCCTTTAGTGCCACTTCAACGACTTCCAGATCATAAAACATGGTTTTGTCCTTCATGATGCCGGTCACTATTTTACCGATCAGTTCTGGATCATGGGCGCTAAAAAAAAATGATGTTCCGTTATCAAATTTTAATCCCTTTTGAGTGGCTCTGCCTCCCGTAAGACGGGAAAAGGAATAGAGGGAAAGCGCTCCGTGTTCGGTATTCTGCCCCATCCATTTATGTATGCACCCTACCAACAGCGGTTGATGGTGGAAGGGGATTACTTGCTTTTTCGTATCGATTCTAAGATGTATTCTCATACTCGGTTTCGCTATGTTTACATAGAATATATAACCGTGGTAATCCTTACTTTTCCCTTTTCAATTCATGAGGGTATAAAGCAATAAATATTATTATAAGCAGTGCATACAAAATTAGCGATATTTCTTCTAAAAAGAAAAAATATTTAATAGGTGTTTGAGTATGGCTGTGTGCACTATCAAAAGATCTCCCCACTATGATTGCCGGGGACGTTCAGAGGGTCTGATTATAAATTACCTGGTCATGTGACATATCTTCCGACAGTAGATACTCACAACCTGAACTTAAAGCCGAAGCAAGTATTAAAGAGTCATAGTAGGAATAGCCATAGTTTTCATGTATTGTCAAGGCTTGCTTTATATCGTCCGTGCCTATCGGAACAACAATAAATCCTTCCGTAATTTCGTCTATTGCCGCTTTGACCGTGCTGGAAGGCATTTTAAGTTTCTTCAGGCATACATTACTAAATTCATTTATTACCTGAATACTTGTGATACAATCATGAGTTTCGATAGCATCATAAACCCGTTTTTGTTTCCATTCCTCATCTTCAGAATATAAATAAACAAAAACATTGGTATCTATAAAAGCTTTAGCGTTCATTTGCTTCTTCGCGGTTAAAGACAAAATCCTTTGTTCTTAATTTCATAGCCGTGAATCGTTTTCTTTTTCTATCATGTTGAGCATTATCCTCGGAAAACACAATTACCCTGACAGCAGATGTAATTTTTGTTCTGTACTGTTCAGGAATAGGAATTGCTCCATCTCGAACAAACGAGTTAAATTCAATTGCTTGCATAATTTTATGTTTTAAAACTTCTATGCAAAGATATAATTTTTTGCGTATAACCAATGATTCTTTTTGAGTCAGATTTATTTAAGAAATATCTCAATCACCGGTACATCGTGGTTCGGACGTTCTACCGGAAGGGTCAGGATAACATCATTCTCCCTTGAGGTTTCGACGGTATGGCTGCCGGACTGGGTTCGTGAGTGGAATTTAATCTCCGAGGCATCATGTAGCAATTGCACGTATTCGATCTTATCTTTCAATCCCGGTAAGTGGAGCGACTTGAATGGCCATTCGAGCACATGAATATACAACCTGTGTGTTTCCGGATTATATGTCAGAAGGCAGTTCTGGGGAGTTTGGTATTCGTCCGGCGCCTGTGTACATCCGTAGATTGAACGGTCATGAAATCTCATCCACTTGCCGATACCGTCCAGACGTTCATTGGCACGATCATCAAATACTCCCCGTGCTGTGGGTCCTACGTTGAGGAGCAGATTACCCCCCTTGCTGACGGTCTCTATCAGCATTACAATTAACTGATGTGTACTTTTCCATGTATATTGGTCACGATAATAACCCCATGAACCGGAAAAGGTCTGGCAGGTTTCCCATGGCACACGTTCACCATTGACGGTTGGCCATTCCTGCGGCATAAATTGTTCGGGCGTGATATAATCCCAACCCCAGTCGGTATGATCCAGATCCATCCGGTTGTTAATAATGATCTGCGGTTGCAATTCGCGGGCGAGCCTTGCCAGACCCTCCGAATCCCAATCCTTATGCCCTTTTCCCCCTTCACCCGGATAGGAGAAGTCCATAAACAATTCGTCTATCTGACCGAATTGGGTCAACAGTTCCCGTAACTGGTCTTTCATATATTGACGATATATATTCATATCCCGTTTTGCATTCTCTTTCTTTCTCTCTTCCGGGTCAGTGGGAACAGGGGGATGGCCCCGGTCGAAGGCAAAATGCGGATGGTGCCAGTCGATCAGCGAATAATAAAAACCGATGCGTATCCCTTCAGCACGGAAAGCATCCACGAAAGGTTTTATGAGATCTTTTCCATAAGGGGTATTGGTTACCTTATAGTCGGTGTATTGGGTGTCCCACAGGCAAAACCCGTCGTGATGCTTGGTTGTCAGTACAACATACTTCATTCCGGCTTTCTTGGCTTTGGCCGCCCATTCTTTGGGATCATAAAGGTCGGGATTGAAATGGTCGAAATATTTTTTATACTCGGCAGCCGGAATTTTTTCATAAAGTTGTACCCATTCGTGCCGTGCCGGCAGGGCGTATATGCCCCAATGGATAAACATGCCGAACCGGTCGTTGGTCCACCATTCCATCCTTTGGGCTTTCTGTTCTTTGGTTTCACTCCATGTCTGTCGTTGTGAAAACAGTAAATTGCTGCTAACCATAGTGAAAAAGACAACAGCCAGAATCATTTTTTTTGTGTTCATAGCGATTAAACGTTATAAGTTGTTTATTATAATAAAGTGCCATGTGGGTAATTACCGGACAGATTTTTGTGCCGGCGGTATCTATTTTTCAATCCGGAAACTGTCTCTTAACCGGATATCGATGGAGGCAGCCCCTATCATCACCGTAAACTCACCCGGCTCAGTGACTTTTTGCATGTTTGTGTTATATAAGGCAAGGTCATCGTGTGTCAATATAAATTCCACGTTTTCCGATTCTCCTTGTCGAATATGAATGCGCTGAAAATCTTTCAGTTGAATGGGAGGAGTAACCACCGAACTTACGTTGTCACGTATATAGAGTTGTACTACCTCATCTCCATCAATACCGCCTGTATTGGTCACGGTGCAGGATATCCGCACCTGATCCTGTGCTGCTTTTACGGAAAGATTACCGTAACTGAAATCAGTATAGCTTAGTCCGTATCCGAAGGCATACAGTGGTGAACTGCCCCCATCGACATAATCAGCCTGCCTGCCTAATGAGTAATATACCGGTAACTGCCCTACCGAACGCGGGACGGAAACCGGTAACCTGCCTGCGGGATTATAATCTCCAAAAAGGATATCAGCAATAGCACGGCCCCCTTCCTGTCCCGGATACCATGCTGTCAGCAGCGCATCGGCTTTTACCGAAGCATTGTTCATATTGAGCGGCCGTCCCTGTATATAGACTACGATCAATGGTTTTCCGGTATCGGCGAGAGCATCAAGCAGCTTTTCCTGGTCACCCAGCAGGTCGAGTGAACTGCGGTCGTATCCTTCACCGGACTCCATATCCGGAAGAATTTCATCCCGGTTGCTGCCGACTGTTGCCGCTCCGGTTTCGATGTATTCTGTCTTGAAATCCCTTGCGCTGGATCCTCCCACAACCAATAGTATCACGTCCGATTGGCGGGCTATCTGTACCGCTTCTTTTATATCGCTTTGGGTAGTATCCCGGATGGCGCACCCTTTCGCGTAGCGGACGACAGTCCGGGGACTGACGGCTTGCTTGACCCCGTCAAGCACGGTCACAATATTGCTTCGCTCCTGCGGGGCAGTATAATCACCCAACTGGTTATAGATGTTATCGGCGTTCGGCCCGATCACCGCAATGGAACCGGTCTCTTTCGGGAGAGGCAACACGCCATTACTGTTTTTGAGCAATACGGTACCCTGGCGGGCTACCTCGCGGGCGATCTGCTTATGCGCTTCACTCCTTACGAAACGAGCTGCCTGATTGGGGTCAACATACGGATCCTCAAACAGTCCCATTTCGAATTTCATCCGGAGGATGTTGGCCACGGCATCGTCTATATCCTGCATGGTGATAAGCCCTTCTTCCAACGCTTTTGCCAGGTTCCTTCCGTAGGCATTTCCTCCCAGATCGGCATCTACTCCCGCCTGCAATGCCATGACGGCTGCATGTTTGATATCGGGTGCAACGCGGTGTGTACCTGCGATACCTTCAATACTGCCGAGGTCGGAGAAAACAAATCCATCAAAACTCCATTGATCGCGCAAGACATCTTTTAGCAGAAACCGGTGTGCAGTAGCGGGGATACCGTCAATAGCATTATAGGAAGTCATAAGGGTCTTCACTCCCGCGGCAGTCACCTTTTTGAAGGGTAACAAATGGTCGGAGAATAATTCCCGCATTCCGATATGCGCCTGTTGTCCGTTGTGTCCGCCCAAAGGAACACCATAAGCGGCGAAGTGTTTGGGTGTGGAATAGATATGTCGGCCGTCACGAATATCATTTCCCTGCAGCCCCTGAACAAAGGAAATACCCAGTTTTGCCGTCAGTACCGGATCTTCGCCGAAAGTTTCTTCCACTCTCGACCATCTGGGTTCCCTTGCCAGATCGAGGATCGGACCATATCCTATATGGGCGCCCTGCAGCCGTGTTTCAAGAGCGATTGCTTCCGCCATTTGCCGTATCAGCCCGGGGTTCCATGTGCTACCTTGCCCGAGTCCGGTAGGAAAAACGGTTGTGCCGATAGCCATGTGCCCATGCATGCACTCTTCGGCGAAGAAAAGGGGAATGCCCAGCCGGGTATGTTCTACGGTATATTTTTGTAATTCGTTCAGCGCATTGGCCGCCAACCTGGGATTAAGTCCTGTCTGTAACGTTTTCCGGGTCCACGGGTCGGCACGGAGTGTGGCCCAGAAGCCCCCCAGAGGCATGGCTTGCATCCGTTCCCTGAACAGGTCGGAAGGCGTAACGGAATATTCACCTGTTTTGGTGTACATCTCCCATCCTGTGGGAAAACACAGCTGACCGATCTTCTCCTCTGTCGTCATAAGGCTTAGCAGATCCTTTACCCTCTCTTCGACCGGCGCGGAAGAGTCTTTATAGCGTTGTTGTGCCATGGATAACTGAGTAACGACACAAAAACAGAGAACAACTATGAAAGTGACTTGTTTCTTCATTTACTTATAAAAAATCCAGTTCAGCAATTGCTACAGATTTCCCGTCTCCCGCGATACCTGTGGCTTGTACCCGTATATAACGGGTAGTTACCGGGTTGGCGAACTGGTGTGTTCGCGGAGTGGGATCGTTAATCAGATTCCCGAATTCAAAGGTTTCCACCGTTTTCCAGTTTTTCCCGTCAGCACTGACCTGAACATTTCCTTTGGTCATCATCCCATCACCATGAAAAGTTTGTGGTGTGTATACCATCACCTTCAGTTCATATTCCTTACCAAGATCAATAGCGATGAAGTGGGGCATTGCACCTTCCTGTGATTGCCAGTAAGTACGGCGATTTGCATCGAAAGCGTGCAGGGCGGCAGTGCGGTCACTTCGTTGACTATTGACGCCGAGCAATACCCAGTCTTTTTTCACAATTCCGAATGCTTCACTGTATACCGGCCCTTGTACGTCATTGTTGAACGAGACTGCTTTCAGTATATTGTTCTCTACTTTTACAGGATTCTCATATCGTTGGGAATTTTGGGTCGGTTCCGATCCATCGAGTGTATAAAAAATCTCATATCCGGTATTCAGATTGCCGGCGGCATTCTCGCCATGGGGATTCCAGTTAAACTCGGTCTGCAGCGGAGCAATAGAGACCATTCCCTCTTTGTCGCGTGTAAATGCCAGTTGGGGCGGGCGGGTACGGTAATAGTGTGCCGATATATGACTGATAGCCGGATCCAGCCGAGACGCCAATACTCGCAGACGGAGTTTATTGGTCGTGACTTCGGGAAAACGGAGAATACGCTTATAACCGATGTTGGTCGCCGTGGCAATCTCTTTCCACTGATTGTCTATCCATGCGTCCACCGCATGTTGTTCCACACGTTCACTGTGGGTGGCGATGGCTTCCTGTAACATCAGCCGGTTGATCGTGGCGGGTGCGGGAAGTGTAACGACGATCTCGCGTTTGTTTTTAGACAATAACAGGTAGGTGTCCGGATCGCCGTCCAGTGCCTGTTTCGGCCCTTTAGCATCTTGTAAGAGGTTTACTTCGTAAGTTTCCCGGATGCGTTTTCCCACTTCTTCGAGCACCTCTACATCCCGGGGAGAGAATGTCCCTTCACGGTTGGGCGGAATATTCAGTAGGAATGTGGAATTTCCCCCGACGGAACGTTCGTAAATGTCGAATACATCATCGGCACTTCGTACTTTCTGGTGCGTATCGTCGCGGTAAAACCACCCTTCGCGAATGGAAGTATTGGTCTCGGCCTGTTGATAATGAAGGTATTTACCCTCATAAAGTTTCTCCTTTGAGCCCAGATCGGTATCGGTCAGATCAGAAAAATGGGTAGAGGAATGGGGATCTTCGGGATAAGTGATCACGTTCCACTCGGTAGACCGTGTAGCTCCTGCTTCATTGCCGCACCAGCGGATATCTTCACGCCCGAAAATGACCGCTTTGGGTGCGAGGGTACGGATCAACTCCTTCCATGCCGGATAGTTATATGTCTGTCCGCCTTTTCTTTTGGGATGTGCGCCATCAAACCATACTTCATGGATCTCACCATATTCTGTCAGTATCTCGAAAAGCTGATTCAGGAAATATTCATTGTAATCATCTACTTCAAACTCGAACGTGGTATTGTTTTCGAACGGGCGTCCCGGCATTTCACGCGGAATGGTACGTTTGGTATATTCACTCAGGTTACCGTATAACCCTTCGGGATGTTCAATCTGATACAGATCTGCCGGGGAGAGATAAACCCCGAGTTTCAATCCATATTTTTTGCATGATTCCGAAAGGTCTTTGAGTATATCGCCTTTCCCGTCGAGGAATCCCGATGACATAATGCCATGATCGGTATAACGGCTTTGCCACAGTACGAATCCGTCATGATGCTTGACGGTGAGAATGACCATTTTCATACCGGCTGCTTTCATGGCCTGGCACCACTGGTCGGTGTCGAGCGTTTTCAGATCAAAAACCGCCGGATCTTCCATGCCGTCGCCCCATTCTTTACGGGTAAAGGTGTTGGGACCGAAGTGGATAAAAGCAATAAACTCGTTTCTCAAAGCATCTAACTGGTTCTTTGTAGGAACCACATGGGCCGCCTTTTCGATAATGACCTCTTTACTGTCTCCCTCTTCTATTTTGATTGTACTTTGGGGAGTGATGGAACTTTGTGATCCTGTTTGGCAAGATAAAAGAAGAATGCCGGCCAGGAATAGAATTATTTTTTGCATTATTGGAATGATTTATCTGCTCGTTTCATATGATTAATACTTTTATTCTCAAAGGTATCATATGGAACTCGCTTTAATAGTTTTCTTGTGTGAAAAAGGTTTATCTGCTCGTTTCAAATGAAAATACCAATGGCAAGTTAATATGATTTTTTATAACCGGCAAAACGATACGGGTTTTATTTCCATCTACTGTCCATTTTACCTGTTTTTGGATGTGGAGAAGAGTAACCTTGCTCCCTTTTTTGGGTGTATTGCCTTCCCACTCAATCACGGAAGGTATTTTCTTGTCGTTTTCAGGAACATAATGGGCGTAGATTGTTTTGCTGTCCTTGTCTGCTGTAAACCATACGTCCCCGCTATGGTAATGAGGAGTGATACGGGTGTTGTATATGCTTTTGCCGTTTATTTTCAGCCAGTCACCGATTTCTTTCAATATTACTTCCACTTCCGGCTGGATAATCCCTTCAGATGTAGGGCCTACACCCAGCAGAAGGTTTCCACCTTTGGCCGTCACTTCGATCAGTAAAGCAATTACTTCGACCGGTGTTTTGAAGGTCGCGTCCGGTATCCACCCCCAGTCGCTGCTTAAAGGAATACAACTTTCCCAGGGATAGGGAAGTTGTTCTGCGGGAACGGAGCGCTCCGGTGTCTGATAGTTTTCGTATTTTCCGCGGATAGTACGGTCTACGATCAGCAAACCGGGCTGGTTGCTGCGAGCCATTGCCGCGATTCTGTCCATATCGATATCCTGTCTGGGAGGAGCTACCCATCCGCCGTCGAGCCAAAGGATGTCTATATCGCCGTAGTTGGTCATCAACTCCTGCATCTGGTTGAAGGTAAACTGTTTGAACTTATCCCATCGCTCCGGATGGCGTTCGATTTTGTAGTTTACATTCCGGGTAGGTGTAGCGAAATAATCCCACCAGTAATATTGACTATGCCAGTCGGGTTTGGAGAAATAGGCTCCTACCATGAAATCTTTCTGTCGGAAAGCTTCGAATACGAATTTTGCCACATCGGCTTTCGGATGATTCTTGAAGGGGCCTTTGGCAATAGAGAAGTCCGATTCCTTTGTGTCGAACATATTGAACCCATCATGATGTTTAGTAGTGAAGATGGCATATCTCATTCCAGCCTTTTCCATGACATCACTCCACTGGTCGGGGTCGAAATCTACCGGGTTGAACTGGTCTTTCAATCCCCAGTACCATCGCTTGTATTCCTCATAGGAAACGGTACTATCGCGCGGTATCCAATCGACATCTTCCGAACAGATCGACCATGATTCTACTATTCCCGGGACAGAATACAAGCCCCAATGGAACAGTACTCCAAATTTGAGATCCTGCCAGTTATCCAGTTTTTTGAGTACGTTCTCTTCTTCCGGCCAGACATATCCTTTCGATTGTTCGTGTACGAAACCCTGCTGGGAATGGATCAGTGCGGAGAATAGTATCCCACATAAGATCAGGATTTGTTTTTTATACATTTTCTTTTTATTTCTTTGGTCTCACTTCTTCTTTTTAACAGTGAAAATAAGAAGTTGTTGCGACCCATAGTAATAAACACAACGGCTAAGATCATTTTTTGTGTTCATAGCGAACAATTCTTATGAACAGTTTTTAATAAAGTTCCACGTTGGAAATCACCGGACAGGCTTTCGAATCGGTGATATCTATTCTTATTTTTGAGGTTTTCACAGGGTTTATCTGCAAAATTCTTTTGTACCCGATGGTTGTAGCTTTGGACACTGTTTCCCATTCATCGTTGTTCCATACTTCGACGCGGAACGATTTGATCCGTTGACCTAAAGGAATATATTCTTGCAGGAGAATGTAGGAAACCGTTTGGGGTTCGCTGAATTCCAGTTCAAAACTACCTGCCACTACATCGTCGTCCATTGCCCAATATGTTTCTTTATCTCCGTCAATCAGGTTTTCAGGGGAAAATTGAGACGATTTACCTCTATAACTGCTTGCTTTAGCTGTTGCTCCGATTGCCAGGTTATTCGAAAAAGCCTCGTTAAGTAGTTTCCTGAAACCCTGAAGCGAGCGGATATCGTTCTCATGGATCAGCCCCCTTCTGTCGGGTGGGACATTCAATAATAACACCGACCCTCTACCTACTGAAGTAAGGTAGATATCGAACAGTTGTTCGGGTGTTTTTACAAGGGAGTCTTCCTCTGCATGGTAAAACCATCCCGGCCTGATGGATACATCCACCTCGCCCGGAATCCAGTGGGAGCCGTCGATGGAGCCGGTGTTCAGAAGTTTCTGGATTCCTGCTTTTCCGGCGTATAAAGTATCCGGAGTGATAGTGTTCCAGTTGGTTTCTCCTGCATATCCACTTTCGTTTCCTATCCAACGGATATCGGGTCCGGCATCGCTGAAGAAAACAACCTGCGGCTGGATACCCCGTACCAGATCGAGCGTTGTCGGCCAGTCATAATATGTTTCGCGGTCGATCCTCCGCATTTCTCTTTTTCCGCCGTAATAACCGTCGCCGCCGTTGGCTCCGTCAAACCACATTTCAAATACAGGACCGTAGCCCGTAAACAGTTCTTTCAACTGATTACGGTAGTAGGTTATGTATTCAGTGGTTCCGTAATCCTTATGGTTCCTGTCCCATGGGGAGAGGTATACTCCGAATTTCAGACTATGCTTTTTGCAGGCATCACTTACTTCTTTGACGATGTCGCCGTTCCCGTTCTTATACGGACTGTTCTTGACAGAGTGTTCCGTATATTCGGAAGGCCACAGACAGAAACCGTCATGATGCTTGCAGGTCAGGATCACACCTTTGAATCCGGCTTCTTTCAAAACAGATATCCATTGGTCGGCATCCAGTTCGGTGGGATTGAAGATGGAGGGGCTTTCGTCGCCATATCCCCATTCCTTACCGGTAAAGGTATTGGTCGTGAAATGAATGAATGCATTCATTTCCATTTCGTGCCAGGCAAGCTGGTTTCCGGACGGCACCGGCAATACCGGAGCCGGCGGCTCTACACTTTTCCCGGGTTGACAGGCTGTCAGTAACAGACCGATAGTGCAACAAACCAGAAAGGTGATTGTAAGGATTCTTTTTTTCATTATTATGAGTAGTTTTAAAATAAATTATCAGGAGAAGTGTGAAGCCACACTTCTCCTGATAATAATCAAAATTAGTTCCATCCTGGATTTTGAATTAAATTCGGATTTAATGTAATTTCATTGGTTGGAATAGGAGATAACCATCTGCGATCGCTACCTGACCATACACGGCCCGCATCATTTAATGTTTTTGCCGCTGCATACTGATACAGATAAGTTTCTCCGTCATACGTAATAATTGGGCGTCCCGAAGCACCGCCAAACGTTATATTCGCGGCAGCGTAGGCTGTAATAACGTCATCAGTAATCCTTAAGCCGAACATTGTTTTCGGATTTTCCAACAATTTCATTGCGTTCCAACGTTTCAGGTCATCCAGACGGAACCCTTCTGCTATTAATTCGATACGACGTTCTCTTCGGATTTCATATAACAAATTTGATAATGTATATCCGTAATTAATGGGTTTAGTATCTGCAACAGGGTTTACGGTGAGATGGGTCATTTCCACGCGATCGCGAAGCAGATTAATGGTTTTATCCAGCACATCTTGTGTACACAGATCCAACTCTGCTTGAGCTTCGGCATAAATCAGTAAAATTTCTGCATAACGATATACGAACCAATCATAAGATGTGTTTCTTGCTTCGGCTTGTTGAGAATTTGCTGATCGGAATTTTACGCAAGGGTATCCTGTGACGCCCTGGCTGGCAGCGACGTTGGCAACTGCGTTTACGTATTGTGTACCACTTATTACGGTATATGGTCTGTGCTTATTGTCGATTATCTGATAAATGCGCGGGTCTCTATCTGCAAATTCATTTTCCTGGTTATCATCGCCTTTATAGCCCGATCCGGCATTAAAGATCGGGGTTCCATCCTTCATTAAAAATGATTCCACAAAATCTTTTGATAAACCCATGCCATTTTCACTCACCTGACGGCCTGTTTCGTGTGTCAATACACCCGTTTCGTAAAAACGGCAAAGAATACCTTCGGCATTGGTGCTTAAATCTTCCTGGGTAAATTGGTTTGAATAATATAATGGATATCCGTCAAAAGATAATTGATCGCTTCCCGCGTCTGTTCCTTTTACAATCGAGTAATTGCCTGAATCCATTATTTCTTTGGCCAAAGAAGCCGCTTTTTGCAATAACGAGGTAGAAGAAAGAGAGTCAACTGACGATGTTTCGTTATGGTATTTTTTATAAGTACCATAGTACAGGCAAATTCTGGCCAATTGAGCTTTAGCTGCATCTTTGTGGAGTCGTCCGCTTTCCGCGCTTGCTTTAGTTGGTAACCAATTGATTGCAAATTCGAGATCTTCTATGATTTTGCCTAACACGTAGTCCCGGCTGTCTCTTGCTTTATACAATTCTTCCGTGTCGGATGTTTGCAAGTCCGTTTCGTACCAGGGAACATCGCCAAAAGATTTAATCTTGTCGTAATAAAGTAACCCGCGAAAGAAACGAACTTCGGCCACATATTTATTAATTTCTTCTTCTGAGCCGGATACTTTGTCATAACGCTGCATGAAATAGTTGCAATTACGAATGGTATTCCAATACCAGCCATTGTCTGAGGATGCTTCTGCAGGAATCGTCAATTCATTAAAAAGATAACTACTATAGCTGTTTGTAACAAAGTTATCACTTATATTATCTCCTGTAGCAGTGGGAGCGCTAAGGTTTCCGTATAAACCGTTAGCATACAGTTTCAAATCGTTCACCGAGGTCCAGTAAGATTCATCCGTGAATGAATCTATAGGGGACAGATCCGTAACATCGCAAGCAACGAGTGAACCTGAAAAAATTGCAATGTATATTAAATATTTTAATTTCATTGTTTTATTCTTTTAGATATTAAACTTTAAAAAGTCAAATTTAAGCCGATAGAAACTTTTTTACTAATAGGATAAACCATATTGTCTATCGTTTCAGGGTCAAATGATTTTATTAAGGAAGTGAATGTCAATAAGTTTTCACCTTGTATGAAAAATCTTACACGCTGGATTTTATATTGTGATACGACAGATTGTGGAAGAGAATATCCTAGAGTGACATTTTTTAAGCGTATGTAGCTCGCATCCTGCAGATAACGGGTAGAGGTTTGCCGGTTCCCTCCATTATTCCAGTTGGGACGGGCAAAATAGGCATCTTTATTATCTTCTGTCCAATAATCCAGAGCGGTTTTTAATGGCGTGTCCCATTCAGAGGTAAAACCCCAGAATGAACTCCCTCCCGGCATATAATCGCGTTTGCCGATACCTTGCCAGAACATTTCAAAATCTATTCCTTTATAATCAAATCCGGCGGTAATACCATAAGCGTAACGCGGGGTATTATTCCCAATAATTTTGCGATCGCCCGGGTCGCTCAATGTATTACTTCCGATGTTTATTTTGCCGTCACCGTTCAGGTCTTCGTATTTCACGTCACCTGCACCCCATCTTCCGCTATACAGATAGGATTGGTCGTGGCCTGCATCTGCTTCGGCATCGGTTTGGTATAGTCCGTTGGATACATAACCCCAAATTTCCCCTACTTTTCTGCCTACATAATATTGACTGAGTAATCCTGTCGGATTTGCAAATTTGGTAATCGTGGATTGGTAGTCTGATAAAACCCCCTTTATATAGTAACTGAATCCGCTCGACAGCCGATCTCTCCAGCCAAGAGAGAGTTCCCAGCCTAAAGTCTTCATATCAGCAGCGTTCTCATTGGGGACACTTGTTCCCAGCACTGCCGGGAGAGCTTGTCCTGCAGTAAGCATATCCTTCGTATTCCGCCGATACCAATCGAATGTTGCAGTCAGACGATTCTGTAAAAATGAAGCATCGAATCCTACATCTATTTGATCTACCGTTTCCCAGGTAAATGAAGGACTTATGAGCCCCGGCGCGGATACGGCAACCGGAAGACTACCGTTTAAAAGATAGCCATATTGGGTATTCACACCATATGATGCCAGATAGGGGAAATTCCCCAGGTCCCCGACAACCTGGTTTCCTAAAGAACCATATGACAGGCGAATTTTCATATTATCCCAAACATTTTTAAGCGGTTCCCAGAATGTTTCTTCGGAAATTCGCCATGCTCCGGATACCGACGGGAAAAATTGATAGCGCTGTCCTTTTGCAAATTTAGAAGAACCGTCGTAGCGTCCATTCATTTCTAATAAATAACGCCCTTTATAATCGTAATTAATACGGGAGAAGATGCCGTTTATAGCCCATTGACTTTCCGAGCCACTGGTGGCAATTTCGCCGGTAGCCAGGTTGATAGAGGGGTTGTTGTTGTCAATCAGATCTTTACGGCCTGTGAAATGATACTTTGTCGTTTTCATTTCTTGATTATACCCTGCCATAACCTTGAAGTTATGCGTATTTTCTCCTGCCAATGAAAAAGAATATTCCGCGAAAGTGTTGAGGGCATAGTAGTAATCATCATCATTCGTCAGAGTTATACTGCTCGGGTTAGTCCAGGGATAGTAGTTCTCTGTTCCGGGAACGGCTGTATAATCATAAAAATTTCTTACATGTTGTGATGTCGCCTTTCCATAATAATTCCACGTATAGTCAGCATTAATTATCAACCCTTTGAGCGGGGTAAGCATAACGGCTCCCGTCATCCAGAGATCGTTTTGTTTATAGATAGCGTTACCGCCTTGAGCTTGTATGGCTACCGGGTTAGTATAACTGCCCTGACCGGCATAATTCCCGTCGGGATGCTTCACAGGCATCAATGGACTTAAGTCGTTTTTCATCATTCCACTGTATGCGGAAAGCCCGGAATAAGCCGTTGGATTCATGGCTGTAGTACCGCCCGTAGGATGCTTTTCGTCCGTATAGGTATGCATGATTTTAGCGGAAACATTCAACCAGTCCGTAATGTTTGTCGAAACATTGATGTTTGCATTGTATTTACGGTATTTATCATCGGCCGCTTTCAAAATACCTCCCTGATCATTCATTCCCAATGATGCGTAATACGTTGTTTTATCGTTCCCTCCGTTTATACTTGCATTATATATGGAAGAGAAGGAGTTTTTATATAGTTCATTCCACCAGTCGGTATTTCCGACATACTGATACTTATAAGGGTCTATACTCGCATCAAAGAATACGGGTGAATCATAAGTACCATTAAAATACCTTTCGGCATAGTCGTATATTGCTTCATTATAATAATGGCCGCTACCACCCGAATTCTGGTAAGCAAGATCTTTCATCGTTAAAAACTCTATTGAATTTACGTTGTGAAAAGACAATGCGGGTTGTTGCCAATAGGCAGTCGTTGAAAACTGAATGGTTGGTTTTTGACCGATCTTGCCTTTTTTCGTGGTAATCAATATGACTCCATATGCTGCGCGTGCTCCATAAATAGCTGCGGAAGCCGCGTCTTTCAAAACCGAGATAGATTCAATATCGTCAGGATTTACCAGATTGGGATCCATCTGTACGTTATCTACCAAAACCAAAGGACTGCCACCGTTTAAAGACGTAGTACCGCGGATATTAAAATTCGATGATGCTCCGGGTGCTCCTCCGTTATTCATGGTGATATTAAGGTTTGGCACCACACCTTGTAGTCCTTGTCCGATATTCGTGATAGGACGGTTTTCCAAAACCGAACCGCTGACCGACTCTACAGCCCCTGTCAAATTTACTCTCCTTTGTGTTCCATATCCTACAACCACAACCTCATCCAGCGCCTGAGTGTCTTCTTCAAGTTGGACATCCAGGCGATCTTGTCCTTCATACCGGATTTCTTGAGTTACATACCCTACATACGTGAAAATCAGCACGATATCTTCGGGGGGGGGGGGGAGATAAAGAAATACTATAATTACCGTCTAAATCGGTAACCGTTCCGGAAGAACTTCCTTTCACCCTAACCGTCGCTCCGATAACCGGTTCATTGTTCGCATCTGTTACCGTTCCGGTCACGGTAATGTTTTGTGCAAACAGACCAATGGATACTATCCACATACATGCGAACAGTAATCCTTTCCATTTAAACAACTTCTCTTTTTTCATTCTTTTTCTTTTAAGGATTAATAATTCATAACATTCATTTAACTACAAGATATCTTTATTTTTTAATATCTCACATTGTACCATATCGCTATATCATGCGTACATGTTTATTTTACTCCTTTTATATGCCTGAGTACCGTACCAGGCTACCACCACAAAGCATATGAGCGGCAGAATAAATGAAGCATTTACTGCAGGGAATGCCGTTCCTATTGTACCCATATCGATAATCGCTGCCTGCACCGGAGGTAATATGGATCCTCCCAATATGGCCATGATCAGCCCTGCCGCACCGAATTTTGCATCATCTCCCATTCCTTTCAGGGCAATACCATAGATAGTGGGAAACATGAGCGACATACAGGCTGACACTGCTACCAGACAATAAAGTCCCCAAATGTTCTGAAGAAAGATCACTCCCAGCGTAAATATTCCTGCGGCAATGGCAAATGCGCGTAACATTTTTCCGGGATCGAAGAATTTCATCAGGTAAGTGGCGATTAATCGACTGATACAGAATATAATCATCGCAACAATATTATATCTCTGTGAAAGGACTTCGGCTGCCTGTTCTTCCATTCCCTGGTTCATGAAAACACGTGTACCATACTGAATGATAAATGTCCAGCACATAATTTGTGCACCTACATAAAAGAATTGTGCGATGACTCCCTGGCGATAGTTGGGAATGGAAAAAATCCGTTTCAACGTGGCACCAAAATGGAGGCTTTTGTCTTTATCTCCGTTTTTCGGCATTCTCGCTATAAGGATAATCAGGAACATGGCAAGGACCACCAATCCTATAGCCAGATAAGGCGCGATCAGGATAGAGAGGTCGGATTGCTTCATCACTTCGAATTCCGGATCCGAAAGTAGGGCACGCTCTGCAGTACTCATCGGATTGAGCCGTGCCTGAATGAAGTTCATGGCTACGTACATTCCCATGAGTGATCCTATGGGATTAAATGCCTGCGCCATATTAAGTCGCCGGGTGGCATTTTCTTCGGGCCCCATCGTCAGGATATAAGGATTGGCGCTGGTCTCCAGAAATGATAATCCGCAGGTGAGTACAAAATAAGCTGCCAGGAAGGGATAGTAGTTGCCCGACATCATGGCGGGAAAAAACAGAAAAGCACCCACGGCATATAATGCCAATCCGAACAAAATTCCCGATTTATAGGAAAATTTCTTTATGAATATAGCAGCAGGAAATGCCATGGCAAAATAACCTCCATAAAAAGCCAGTTGCACCAGTGCACCCTGTGTAACGTTCATCCTGAAAATTTTGGAGAACGCTTTTACCATGGGATTGGTAATGTCGTTGGCAAATCCCCACAGGGCGAAGCAGGCGGTAATGATGATAAACGGCAACAGATAATTGACGCCGTTGTGTTTAAGTAATGGTAGTTTCGTTCTATTCATCTCATTATTTATTGAACCACTCCTGATCATTATCTGACCACCCTGTCCCCCTCCCCGTTGAATCTTTATCAATTCAATTGGGGAGAAAGGAGTTGGTGCAGTATAATTGTTGTGAGGTTATTTATAAATAGGACCAAAATTTTTACAGGCACGGAAATCGGCACCTTCTTTGTCCATACCGAAAGCGTTCCATGCTGATGGACGAAAGATCTCGTCTTCTTCCACGTTGTGCATACATACCGGAATGCGAAGGATCGATGCAAGTGTGATCAGATCCTGACCGATATGACCGTAGCTGATCGCTCCATGGTTGGCTCCCCAGTTGTTCATCACAGAATAGACATCTTTGAAAGGGCCTTTTCCGGTAAGACGAGGGGCAAACCAGGTGGTAGGCCATGTTTTATCTGTACGCTGGTTGATAATGTCGTGCACTTCGGGATCGAGACCTACCGTCCATCCCTCGGCTATCTGTAGTACAGGCCCTAAACCGTCTACCATATTTAACCGGGACATGGTGACGGGCATACCGCCTCTGGTGAGGAAGGTGGATGAATATCCGCCACCACGGAAATAATCACGGTTAGCCGGCGACCAGGTGGTAGCTGCAAGACAGGCTTTTGTTTCTTCTTCGGTGATATTCCAGGGTTCTTTCAGGGCTGGTCTGCCATCAATAGCCATGCGACCTGTACCGTCGAGAGTAGTAGCTCCTGAATTGATGAGGTGAATTACGCCGTTCGCAGCTAATCCCGTGAGCTCTTTTCCGGTGATGCGTTTTACGGCATCAGGACTCCAGTAAGTGCGAACGTCTGAGAATAGCTGTGCCGTATTGGTAAGCAAGTGGCCGAATAACATGACGACAGCGTTCAGGGAATCGTTTTCAGTGGCAAATGTATAAGCTTCACGGATGCCATTCCAGTCAAAGGATGTAGTCAGTATCGTCTCGCTGAAATCGCCATTGGGCAGGAAATCAGTCCATTGTCGTTGTCCCTGGAATCCTCCGAAGATGGCATTGTGTCCGATCGCCTCTTCCTTGAAACCCATTGCTTCGAGTTTAGGGTTACCCTGCAGCAGGTCACGGATGATAATGGTCATTTTTACCACAAACTCCCAGTCATTGTCTTTCTCTTCCCGGCTCTTTTGTTTTTCCGGTCTGTTGAAATCGGTACCTTCATTCACTTTACAGTATTTTTCTGTCCACGCCATGGCTTTTTCGAACTCCTCGTGGTCGTAGATCCCCTCCTGTATCCGTCGTAAGATTTCTGTGGAATCGACTGATTCGTTGCGGACGCCCAGGTATTTCTGGAAGAAATCGGGATTGACAATAGATCCGGCAATACCCATCGAAACACTGCCGATGGATAGGTATGATTGTCCCCTCATTGTGGCTACGCCTTGTGCTGCACGGGCAAAACGCAAGAGCTTTTCGGCAACGTCTTCAGGTATGGTGTTATCCTGCAGATCCTGTACCTCGTGTCCGTAGATGCCAAATGCCGGTAGTCCTTTCTGTGAATGGGATGCCAGGACTGCTGCCAGGTATACGGCGCCGGGGCGTTCCGTTCCGTTGAACCCCCAAACGGCTTTAGGATAGTGCGGATTCATATCCATGGTTTCCGAACCATAACACCAGCTTGAAGTGACAGTAATAGTAGAACCTACACCTTCCCGCTCGAATTTTGCTGCACAGGCGGCACTCTCACCTACGCGTCCGATGGTGCCATCGGCAATCACGCACTCTACCGGACTTCCGTCTCCATTCTTTAAATTGGTTCTGATTAGTTCTGCAACTGCCTTTGCCAGGCTCATAGTCTTCTCTTCGAGGCTTTCCCTGACGCCTCCCTGACGTCCGTCGATTGTAGGACGGATCCCGATTTTAGGATACTTCTTCTTCATACGATTATGATTATGTATTTAAAATAAAGATGAAAAATCACTTTATCACTACTAGTCCCGACTCATCGGGGATCAATAAATTGTTTTTTAGTCGTAATGGCTGCGTGCTGAACTGTGCTGATTATAGATGAAATTTTTTTCAGGAGTTCCAGGATTAAAGCGAATCCCGCAACATAATCTCTGTAGGTAAAAATTCCTGTACAGGATCTTCATTAATGATAAAATCAGCGGCCAAATTTCCCATTCTTTCCCAATTGACCCCTATGCTCGCTATCCCGTTCTCTATCACTTCATAGAACGGGTTTTCATTGTATGCCAGTAATCCGTAATCGCTGCCGGCCTTGAGTTGTTCCAGTCTCCCTTTCTTTATGATCGTAACGAGATCTTCCTGTTTGATAACCAGATAAAATGCGTTATCCAGAATAATCATTTTTTCGGTGATCTCATCGATAATCTCAAACGGAAGATTGTTGTCAATACAGAATTTACTAAAATACTCCTTGCTGCTCTGTGGATGTTTATGGTTTTTATTGAATACGAAGAACAGTTTCCGGTATTTTTTTAACCGGGTTTTAATTGTTTCCAGGGCATTGTAAAGCGCGGTATCGAAGTCCTGACAAACATAAGAATACCCATTTTTGTCAAATTTACCAAAATCCAAAAGTAATAATTTCTTTTTATCAATTTTTATCAATGCTTCGGAAAACTTCTCGTTGTGATAATTCATCACAAGATACCCATTGTACATGCCTATGGAATCGTTGATTATCTGGTTGAAAAGATGTTCATTGTACTGATGGAACCAGAGATCGATCTCATAGTAAGAGGGTAGCCTTTTTCGTAATGTGTTGTACATTACCTCTTTAAAGGGTGTGTACTCATCCAGTAGCAACAATATATTTTTGGTACGCGATGCAACATAATAGTTTTTACCATGTACAGAATCAATTATTCCCCTGTTTTTTAAGTCGGTGAAGGCTTTGAATACTGTATCGCGGGAGAGGCAGAACCGTTGACTTAACTGATTGATGGAGGGTAATTTATCCCCTACCTTCAATTCACGCGCGGCAATGGATTTCTGTATAAAATCCGTCAGTTGCTGTACTTTGGTGTTTTTGTTATTGAATTTTAATTCCACGGGTTTAAATCTGCTATGCTGTACTGTACTGTGCTGGTGCAAAAATAGAACAAAAAAAAGAGGTAAAAAAAGATTTTTACATGTTATATAACATCTGTTTGCAGGAAAAGTAAACCGGACGATCTCTTCACAGAGGCCGCCCGGTTATTGGAAAATCAAAAAGTCATATAAGAAATAGAACTAATTAAGTTGTGGTTTAAAAAATTAATAGTATTCATTGGATGATATTACAGGTGTAGGTATTCGGGCGGTTGTTTTTTCCTCCGCAACCGGTTGGTTATACCTGTAAACTACATCGTATGTTGTTGTTTCTCCGTTCCATCCTTTCACTTTAATGGAAAGATTTACAGAGTCGGCGTCATCCGTTCTGAAGGGTTTCAGGTCGAAACAGACAAATCCTTCATATAATTTCGTCTGCGGACTCTGATAGGCGTTATGGCGGAATTCGAGATCAATTGCGTCGGATGATGTTTCATCTGAGAGTGTGTTCTCGACGAGGTTGATCAGGTGTGGTCTGACACCGCCGTAATTGAACAAAAAGGATACATTCAGATAATCTCCCCCTACCCATATGTCTTTGACTTTTACCGGATCGTTGCCTATGCTGTCCTGGTTTTCGGCATTCAGTTCAATTGCTTGTTTTGTAAGGATATTCCATATATCGTTTACTTTGATGTCATAATCGTATGTTGCTCCCGAACTCTCCCACAATATGGTGTAATTGAGAAAGACACGCTGGTTGTGTGTTGGTGCATATCTTACATTGCCGGCAGCAGGCCATAGGCGTTTGTCGTTGTCCAATAGGAATGAATAAGCATTTTCACCTTCGGGTATAACTGTGGCTATACTGATATAGATATCTCCCAGCGACCTTCCATTATCGTCACAGGAGGGGATAGCCAGTAAAATTCCAACCAAAAGGATGCTGATTTTTAATACTGTTTTCTTCATGCGACATTTTTATTTTTCTTTATTAATCAGATGCAGAAAAAGAGAAAACGCTGCATGGAAAAAGAGGAAAATTTTAATATTTAACGTTATTTAAGGTATTCTGGTGAAGAGTTATCAAATGGGATATTTTTTCTTTATAAAATATCTCTGGAATAGAGTTTTTTAACCAGGTCGGACCTGCCTATGCGTTTGAGTTTTTTGATTACAGAGTGTCTTTGTTTAGGATCGTGCCAAAAAAAGAATTGACGCTGATCGTTTTTTTCCTCTCTGCTTTTGGCTGTATATACCGGTTGTAATGTATAGGGATGGTAACCTGTGTAATAGATCTCGGTAGCGAGCGTCATGGGGGATGGCGTGAAGTCCTGAACCTGTTCCAGTTTGAAGTTTAGTTTTTTTGTGATAACGGCCAGTTCCGCCATATCTTCCTCATTGCATCCTGGGTGTGATGAGATGAAGTAGGGGATAAGTTGCTGGTTCAGCAAATGTTTTTTATTCAGTTCATCGAAGATTTGTTTGAACCGGTCGAAATACCGGAAAGAAGGTTTTCGCATGATTTTGAGTGTGGTATCTGAAGTGTGTTCGGGAGCGACTTTCAATCTGCCGGAGACATGGTTTCTAATCAGTTCGTGGAGGTACATCCGGTGGGATTCGTTGATTTTCTCATCGTTGCTGTCCTGCAACAGCATATCGTAACGGATTCCGCTTCCGATAAATGATTTCTTTATCCCAGGCAATGAATCTACTGCTTTATATATATCCAACAGATCGGAATGATCGGTATTCAGGTTGAAACAGATTTTCGGGAAGATGCAGGAGGGTTTCTTACATTTTTCGCAAATTGTCAGATCTTTCCCCTGCATACGGTACATATTGGCCGATGGACCTCCCAAATCGCTGATATATCCTTTGAAGTCGGGCATTTGGGTGATCTTCTTCACTTCATCTAAAATAGATTGTCTGGAGCGGGAAGCGATAAATTTCCCCTGATGTGCAGAGATAGTGCAGAAAGCACATCCGCCGAAGCACCCGCGATGGAGGTTGACCGAGAATTTGATCATCTCGTAAGCCGGGATATGCTTGCCCTTGTATTTGGGATGAGGCAGGCGGGTATAGGGAAGGTTGAATGAGGCGTCTATCTCTTCATCCTTCATCGGAGGGTAGGGAGGATTGACAATCAGGGTTTTACCGTCTACTTTTTGAAGAATGCGTGCAGCGGAAAGCCGATTGGACTGTTCCTCAACTATGCGGAAATTTTTGGCCTGTTTCAGTTTATCTTTTGCACATTCCTCATGCGAAAAAAGTGTAACTTCTTCATTGAACGGATTTTCAGATGCTTCAGTACGAATAAAAGCGGTTTGCGGGATATCATTTATTTCCCTGATATGTTTACCATCACGAATCTCACGTATCAGTTGTTTGAGAGGGAGTTCCCCCATTCCGTATATCAGCAGGTCGGCTTTTGTATCGGCCAGGATGGTCTTGTGGAGTTTGTCGTTCCAGTAATCATAATGGGTGATCCGGCGTAATGAAGCTTCCACCCCGCCGATTACGACCGGCACGTCGGGATAGAGTTCCTTCAGGATACGGGAGTATACTGTTACTGCCCTGTCGGGACGCATATCGGCTCGGCCGTCAGGGGTGTATGCATCCTGTGATCGGAGCCTTTTATTGGCCGTGTAATGATTGATCATTGAATCCATTACGCCGGCTGTCACTGCAAAGAAGAGTCGGGGAGCACCCAGTTTCTTGAAATCACGAAAATCGTCCCGCCAGTTAGGTTGCGGCACAATTGCCACGCGTAATCCCTGGCTCTCGAGCAGACGGCCGATAACAGCTGTGCCAAACGAGGGATGGTCGATATAGGCATCACCGGAGAAGAGGATCACATCAGGACTATCCCATTCGCGAAGATCCAATTCTTTCTTGGTGGTAGGTAGCCAATCGGTGAGTTGATAGGATTGGTGGTCCATATGGTCAGCCTTTGTTGATCTGTCTTTGTTTTCGTTCTGCATCCAGCAATTCCGCCCTTTTTACTGCCAGATGAATATTGGAACAGATATTTTCGCTACCGATGATCTGTGGAATATCGGACTTTTCGATGCTTTCGCGCACGCTGTCTTTCACACCTGAAAGAATAATTTGTATCTTCTCTTTCTTTGAACGTCTACACAATATTTCGAGGTTGTTCAATCCGGTTGAATCGATGAAAGGTACCTTACGCATACGGATAATACGAATACGCGGATGATCTCCCAATTCCCGCGTTATCTCATCGAATTTACTGGCTACTCCAAAAAAGAAAGGTCCTTCGATCTCGTAGACTTCCACACCATCGGGCAGGTGAAGTACTTCTTCCTGTATGTCTGTATAATGGGACTCCGCCTCTTTCGCCAAATCAATACTTCCGGTGGTGCGTGATACCTGAGTGCTTTCATTCATTCTCTTCAGAAAACCGAAAATGGCAAGCATCAGGCCGACTCCTATGGCGATGGTCAGATCGAAAATGACAGTGAGCAGAAAGGTCGTCATCAAAATACCCATAGTCGATTTCGACTGCCTGGTGAGTGATACGAATGTACGCCATTCACTCATGTTGTATGCTACAACCACTAATACACCTGCCAGGCAAGCCATAGGTATATGTCGGGTAAGATCACCCAGGAACAGGACAATCAGTAAAAGTACTACGGCATGAACAATTCCCGCAACAGGTGTTCTCCCGCCATTGTTGATGTTGGTCATTGTACGTGCAATGGCCCCGGTGGCGGGAATACCTCCAAAAAACGGAGTGATAATATTGGCGGCACCTTGTGCTATCAACTCCATATTCGAATTGTGCTTGTGTCCTGTCGCTCCATCAGCTACAGTAGCCGATAATAGGGATTCGATAGCTCCCAGCATGGCAATGGTAAATGCGACCGGAGACAGGAGGCGGATACTTTCGAGATTCAATGGTATTTGCTCCATATCCGGTAACTGACTGTTGATAATAAACCTGTCACCAATAGTTTCTATGGTCGTGACACCTCCGTAGGTTTTTATCAGGTAGGCCGCCAATGTCATTACGACAAGGGCTACGAGTGAACCCGGCACTTTTTTTGATATCTTGGGAGTGAATACGATAATAGCTACGCTTACAACAGCTATGAGTGCTGCCCACCAATTGATCGAGTCGAAATGCTGGAGGTAAACGCCCCATTTTTCAATGAATCCCGAAGGTAATGCCGGAGTGGTAAGCCCAAAGAAATCTTTTATCTGTGTAGAAAAGATGGTCAGGGCGATGCCACTTGTGAAGCCGATGACAATGGGATAAGGGATAAACTTGATAACTGCTCCCAGTTTCAGAAAACCCATCGCCAAAAGCATTATACCGGCAAGTACGGTCGCGATGGCAAGACCCTGCACTCCATATTGCTCTACAATACCATAGACAATCACGATGAAGGCGCCGGTAGGACCTCCGATCTGAACTCTGCTGCCACCCAGAAATGAGATGATGAATCCGGCAATTATTGCGGTATATATTCCTTTCTCAGGCGTAACTCCCGAAGCAATCCCAAAAGCGATGGCGAGTGGTAGTGCCACCACACCCACAATCAATCCCGACATCAGGTCGGCAAAGAATTTCTCCTTGCTATAGGTTTTTAATGATTGAAAAAGCGCTGGTTGAAAATCCCGTAGGAAATCTATTCTCATGAAACTAATGTATCAATATGACTAATGTGACTAATGTGCCAATGAAAAGCGGTGCAAAGGTAGAAAATTAATGTGATAATTTGTTGATGTGATGATGTGCCGATATCTTGATTATGTAATTATAATCTGCTAATCGTTAAATCTACTAATTGGCTAATCAAATATATTATACCGCTCCCTGTTCTACGAGTACGCAGACACGCTCGGTTACACGGTCTTCGCCGTAAGGGTTGTAGCGGGTTTTGAGGCTGTTGCCGAACATTCCGGCGAACAGGTTGTACGACCAGGCTTTGAAGCTCCCCATAAAAGCATCGATAATATGATAGGAGGAAGAATTGGTTTCCCGGTCTACCAGTTTCATTAATAACTGTCCCTGCGATCGGGTGAGTTTTTTCATTTTCGGGGTATATTGATCCATGAGGTATTTCTCCATCCGGTTCAGATGCTTTTGCCGCTCTTTATCGTTGGGAAGCGTCTCCATATATTCATATGTTTCCAGGATGATGGCAGCAATCTCCTTCGCATAAGGGAGTGTTTTCTTTACATCACGGACCAGCCTGGTATAGGCTATCTGATCTTTGGTGTTGCGGAAGGTGAGAGGAGAATACTTAATAAAATCCTTCAGCCACATACAGGCGACGGTATCACCTTCCAATACCACGGCAGGATACACGTTGGGCATTAAAAAGAAGGTAGACACCGGTGTATCGGAATCTGGGCTTATATTGGCTGCATAATATCCCTGTGCTTTTATCCCGGGAGATAAAAGAGTTGTGAATAGTGTAAGGGATATGAAGATAAGTCTTTCCATAACGATGCAAAGATAATGGGTCACTTTTATTTTCAGTCAAAAAAACTCGTTAAGTGTAGTTAATTAATCTTCGAGTTTTTAGATTGTTAAGTAAAATTCCGGTAATAATAGGAGTATAATAATCATTTTCACCAGCGTTTTGATTTTATCCTGTCAAAGATACGGTTTGTCTTGCTCCCTGCTTATAAAATCTTGATTTGTTATTTTAAATATTATATGTCTCCCCTTTCCACAAGTATGCAGACGCGCTCAATATCGCGGTCCTCGCCGTAACGGTTGTAGCGGATTTTGAGACTGTTGCCAAACAAGCCGGCAAACAAGTTGTAGGACCATGCCTTGAAACTACCCATAAAAGCATCGATAATATGATAGGAAGAGGAATTGGTTTCCCGGTCTACTAATTTCATTAGTAACTGTCCCTGTGACCGGGTAAGTTTTTTCATTTTATGTTTCCAGAATAATGGCGGCGATTTCCTTTGCGTAAGGGAGGGTTTTCTTTACATCGCGGATCAGTTTGGAATAAGCTATCTGTTCTTTTGTGCTTAGAGAAATGTAGGACGAATAGTTGATAAAATCCTTCAGATACATACAGGAAATAGTATCTCCTTCCTGCCAGCAAATAGCAGTATCTCCTTCCAAAGGGATAGTGACATAAGTGTCGGGCATAAAAAGAACATCAGATGCCGGCGTATTGAAGCCGGAATCCTGATTTGCCGTGGAATGACGCTGAGCTTCCAATGTGAGAGGCAGAGCAACTGTAAACCATGCTATAAGGTATATGACTATACGTCTTTTCATAACAATACAAAGGTAGTCGCTCTCTTTTATTTCCAGTCAAAAAAACGCGTTAAGTGTAGTTAATTAATCTTCGGGTCTTTAGGCTGTTAAGTGAAATAGAGATAATGCAGGTCAAAGCAGGACAAAACAAAAAAAAGTGCATTTTTTGAGAAATAATCGGAGAAAAAGTGTATTTTTGACTGGATTAAACTGAAGACAATGGCATATTCTCATTTAGGTGGACTTATTCACAAACAGGCTCAGAAATACGGAAATAAAACAGCGGTAATGTATCAGGGGCCGGGTGGCGAATGGTTGCATTTGTCGTGGAACAATCTTTCGGATAGGATCATAAAGGCTGCTCAAGCTTTGGCCGAGATGACCCTGAAACCGGGTGATAATGTCGGGATATACTCTCAGAATATGGAAAAGTATCTGATCACCGATTTCGCTGTGTATGCCAACAAGGCGGTGATGGTGCCGATGTATGCCACTTCGTCTCCTATGCAGGTGAACTATATTGTAAACGATGCCCAGATAAGGCTACTTTTTGTGGGTGAGCAGTTTCAATATAATAATGCATATAAAGTGCAGCAAGAGAGTCGTTTTCTGGAAAAACTGATTGTCTTCGACAGGAATGTAGTGTTGAAACCCGACGACAAGACGTCGGTCTATTTTGATGATTTCATCACTACAGGTGATAATTCCGAATCACAAGCACTGGTGAATGCCCGGTTGAAGCAATTGGAAAATAATGATCTGGCGACTATTATCTATACATCGGGTACTACCGGCGAGCCGAAAGGAGTGATGCTGACACATGCCAACTTCTCAGAGATATTCAGGATACATGATATCCGGATCGCCAATTTGTCGGACAAGGACCTCTCTATGTGTTTTCTTCCTCTTACTCATATATTTGAAAAGGCGTGGAGTTATTACTGCCTGTGTAAAGGCGTAACCATTGCGGTAAATAAGGAGCCGGGAGAAATCAGGGAAACCATTAAGCAGGTGCGTCCCACGGTGATGAGCAACGTCCCTCGTTTTTGGGAAAAGGTGTATGACGGCGTGAAAGAGAAGATGGACGATGCTTCCGGCATCACAAAGTGGTTGTTTACTGATGCTGTCAAAACGGGACGACGGCATAATCTGGAATTTGTGAACAAGGGGAAAAAACCACCGATAGGTAACCGGCTGAAATTTTTTATTTACAGGCATACGGTTTTTTATCTGGTAAAGCGGGTAGTGGGAATTGACCGGGGGAATTTCTTCCCCGTAGCCGGTGCTCCCTTGTCGGACACCATCAACGAATTCATGCAATCGATAGATGTGCATATTATTTATGGTTACGGTCTAACCGAAACTACTGCCACAGTAAGTTGTTTTCCCGAAAAGGGGTTCCGTATAGGTACGGTAGGAAAAGTGATGCCTGATGTGGATGTGAAGATAGGGGAGAACAATGAGATATTAGTGAAAGGGGCAACAGTGACGTGCGGCTATTACAATAAGCCGGAGGCAACCAAAGCTGCTTTTACGGAAGATGGTTATTTCCGAACCGGAGATGCCGGTTCTCTCACGGAAAATAATGAGATTATTCTCACCGATCGGATCAAAGATCTCTATAAGACTTCCAATGGGAAATATATTGCACCGCAAATGATCGAAACACGTATCGGCGAAGATAAATATATCGACCAGGTAGCTGTGATCGGAGATCAGCGAAAATTTGTAAGTGCGCTGATCGTTCCTAACTATGATGCGCTCAGATCGTATGCCCGCGAACAGGGTATCCTGTTTGATTCGACAGAAGAGTTGGTGAATAACCCTGAAATCAATGCTTTTATTTTCGGTCGGATCGAATTGTTGCAGGCGCAATTCACCTCCTATGAGAAAATTAAGCGTTTCGCCCTGCTGTCCGAGCCATTCCGGATGGAAACCGGTGAGTTGACCAATACACTTAAACTACGGAGAAAAGTGATTCTGGAAAGATACGCCGATGTGATTGATGGACTGTATGTTTAATTGAAAATTGAAAATTGAAAGTTGAAAATGATTATCCTCTATCGTGCGAAGTGTATATCTACCTTTCCACTTTTTCACCTTCCCACCTTATGATTCCATCATCATATCATTAAATCAACAAATCATCACATTGAATCACTATCTTTAGAGAATATAGGATGCGCCTCGGAATAACTCAAGCAAGCTTGGTTATTCCCTAGGCTTTCACTATATTTTCATAATATAGGATGCGTTTTGGAAAAGCTCAAACAAGTTTGGCTTTTCTCTCGGCTTTCGCTATATTTGCACCGTTTTTTAAAGCGAAAAGGGATGGATTACAATTTTAGAGAAATAGAAAGACGATGGCAGCAGTACTGGATTGATCACCAGACGTATAAAGTTACTGAAGATCGGTCAAAACCCAAGTTTTACGTACTCGATATGTTCCCTTATCCTTCGGGAGCAGGGTTGCATGTGGGGCATCCACTGGGATATATTGCGTCGGATATCTTTTCAAGATATAAAAGATCACAGGGATTCAATGTGCTGCATCCTATGGGGTATGATGCCTATGGGTTGCCGGCAGAGCAGTATGCCATTCAAACCGGACAACATCCGGCTATTACTACGGAAAACAATATCAAACGTTATCGCGAACAACTGGATAAAATTGGTTTCTCCTACGACTGGAGTCGTGAAGTACGAACCTGCGATCCTGACTATTACAAGTGGACGCAGTGGGCATTCATCCGTATGTTCCATTCCTACTATTGCAATCAGGCGCAACAGGCCCGCCCCATTGCCGAACTGACGGAGGTATTTTCCCAACAGGGGACCCGGGGGCTCGACCTTGCCTGTAACGAGCCAATGGAATTTACTGCCGAAGAGTGGAATGCCAGGTCCGAAAAAGAACAACAGGAGATATTAATGAACTACCGTATCGCCTATCTGGGAGATACTATGGTGAACTGGTGCCCGGAACTGGGAACGGTACTCGCCAATGACGAGGTAAGTGAAGGCTTTTCTATTCGCGGAGGATATCCCGTGGAACAGAAAAAGATGCGTCAGTGGTGCCTGCGAGTATCAGCTTATGCACAGCGCCTGCTGGATGGCCTGGATAAGGTGGACTGGACAGACTCTCTGAAAGAAACACAGCGAAACTGGATAGGACGTAGTGAAGGCGCCGTAATGCATTTCAAAACCTCTCAGGGTATTACCTTTGATATTTTTACTACCCGTGCCGATACAATCTTTGGTGTGACGTTTATGGTGCTTGCTCCTGAGAGTGAACTGGTAAAAGAATTGACTACTGGTGAACAGCGTGAAGCGGTAGAAGACTATATCAGCAAAACCAAGAAAAAAACAGAACGGGAACGTATTGCCGACAAATCGGTCAGCGGCGTATTTTCCGGTTCATATGCCCGTCACCCCTTTACGGGAGAGCAGCTTCCTATATGGATATCTGACTACGTGTTGGCTGGATACGGTACCGGTGCAATTATGGCGGTACCGGCGCATGACAGCCGTGACTATGCTTTCGCCAGACATTTCAACCTGCCCATCATTCCTTTAATTGAAGGATGTGATATATCGGAAGAGAGTTTTGATGCGAAAGAAGGGATTATGATGAATTCCGGCTTCCTGAACGGGATGACGGTGAAAGAAGCTATTCCTGCGGCTATTGATGAGGTAGAGAAACGAGGGCTTGGTTACCGGAAAATCAATTTCCGCCTCCGGGATGCTATTTTCTCCAGACAACGCTACTGGGGCGAACCATTCCCTGTTTATTACAAAGATGGAATGCCCTACACACTGGAAGAAAGCGAATTACCACTGGAACTTCCGGAAGTGGATAAATATCTTCCTACTGAAACAGGCGAACCTCCGTTGGGACGTGCTGCAAACTGGCATACCAAAGAGGGTTATCCGCTGGAATTGAATACGATGCCCGGTTTTGCTGGATCGTCGGCCTATTACCTGCGTTATATGGATCCGCAGAACGACAATGCACTGGTATCGGAAGATGCCAACAGCTACTGGCGTAACGTAGACCTCTATATAGGAGGAACGGAACATGCTACCGGGCACCTTGTCTACAGCCGTTTCTGGAATAAATTCCTGTTCGATCTGGGTATTTCCTGCGAAGAGGAACCCTTTAAGAAACTGGTGAACCAGGGGATGATCCAGGGTAGAAGCAATTTTGTATACCGGATAAAAGGGACGAATCAATTCGTGTCTCTGAATCTGAAAGAGCAATATGATGTGACACCCATCCATGTGGATGTCAATATAGTACACAACGATATTCTCGATATAGAGGCATTCCGGAACTGGAACCCTGAATACAAGACAGCAGAATTTATCCTGGAGGATGGGAAATATGTCTGTGGATGGGCCATCGAGAAAATGTCGAAGTCAATGTTCAACGTAGTGAACCCGGATGATATCGTGGAAAAGTATGGGGCCGATACCCTCCGTCTCTATGAGATGTTCCTGGGTCCGCTCGAACAATCCAAACCGTGGGATACCAACGGGATCGATGGAGTATACCGTTTCCTGCGCAGAGTATGGAACCTCTTCTATAAGGAGGGGGATTTATCGGTGACGGACGACGAACCTGTAAAAGAAGAGTTGAAATCTTTGCATAAACTGATTAAAAAGGTGTCGTTCGATATTGAGCATTTTTCCTTTAATACGTCGGTTTCCGCTTTTATGATTTGTGCGAATGAACTGACCTCATTGAAATGCTCCAAAAGAGCGATCCTGAGCGATCTGATCGTTTGCCTTGCTCCCTTTGCGCCGCATATGGCAGAAGAACTCTGGCACACGTTGGGTAATAGTACATCGGTATGTGATGCACAATGGCCGGTATGGAATGAAGAGTATCTCAAGGAGGATGCTTTTCCCTACGCGATCTCTTTCAACGGGAAATCACGGTTTGTACTGGAATTCCCGACAGATGCGACCAACGAAGAAATCGAAAAAGCGGTACTGGCTCATCCCAATTCCCAAAAATGGATAGAAGGCAAAAATCCGAAGAAAATAATTATCGTTCCGAAAAAAATTGTGAATGTGGTGATATAAGATGGAAAAATTACCTGAATTCAGTCTGAAAAGGTTTTATTGGAAGGATTACCTGATTATTGCCCTGGGAACTTTCATGTATGCATTGGGTGTTACCCAGTTCATTATGCCGCATCATTTCGTGATGGGTGGACTTGCAGGAGCCGCTGTACTTTTAAATTATGCTTTTGGATTGCCTGTTTCGTTGATGGTATTTGTAATGAATGCCTTGCTATTGTTGGCGGCTTTCAGAGTATTGGGTTTTGAATTTTTAGTAAAGACTATTGTGGGAGTTTCGTTGCTTTCCGCATTTATCGGCATGTTCGAGAGTTTTCAGTGGCAACCAATTATGATGGACGAACCGCTGATGGCGGGACTGATCGGTGCTATCGTAGCGGGTTCCGGGGTTGGTTTAGTAATGTCTGTCAACGGGAGTAGTGGCGGAACCGATATCGTAGTACTTATTATCAATAAATACCGGAATATTACACCCGGTCGGACAATGTTGTTTGTCGACCTTGTTATTGTAGCTTCTTCTTTCCTGATTTTCAGGAGTGTGGAGACCATTGTATTCGGGATCATTATTATTGCGGTGATGGCCACTTCAGTGGATTGGGTGTTGAACGGTATTCGCCAATCGGTACAGTTCTTTATTTTTTCAAGCAAGTATGAAGAGATTGCTACGCAGATCAATCTGCAATTACACCGCGGTTGTACCGTACTGGATGGCATTGGATGGTATTCCCAAAAACCGCAGAAAGTGCTGCTGGTAATGGCCAAACGAACAGAGTCGACCTCCATTTTCCGGCTGGTAAAACAGATCGACAGCAACGCCTTTATCTCCCAGAGTAATGTGGTAGGCGTCTATGGGCAGGGATTCGACCGAATGAAATAAAAACGGCTCTCAGTTCGTAGCCTTGTCGACCAGATAAACCAGCGATTTATAGGCAATACCACTGTTTATCGATAATCCTATTTCACATGTCCGGCTGTTGGAATACCCTTCAGTGGCATCCCGGATACCCTCTTTCAACGGTGCGAGTGCCGAGTTATTGAGTTCCGGATAGAAAAATCCCCGATCGCCCGCCCAACCGCAGCAACCTATATTTTCTGGGACGATCACTTTTTCCGCACAACGTGCCGCCACTGCATGGAGTTTCTCTTCCAGATGCATCTTGGTAGAACTGCAAGTGGTATGTATGGCGACAGAAACAGGTTGTCTGGTAAATTTCAGACGGTCGAGCAAAAAATCGTGAATAAACTCTACCTGGTCGTACAATCTAAGCCGCTTGTCGAGTGTTTCACGCATATGTAGCAGACAAGGGCTCATATCACATATAACGGGTAACTCTCCGTTACGACTTGCTTTCAGAAGCGCTTCATTCAACTCATTCTCCTTTTTTTGTGCCTGCTTCCGGAATCCCTTGCTGCTAAAAGCCATCCCACAGCAAAGTCTGTTTTTTTCTTCAGGAATGATAACAGTGTATCCTGCTTTTCGTAATATGGAAAGCATCTTCTGCGGTATATCTTCCGTCTCTTTATAGCCGAATGAGGAGCCGCCCATGGCACGGGTGATACACGAAGGGAAATAGACCGCCACGGGAGCGTCGGGAGCGCACGCAGGGAAAATATTGTGTGTGATCTTTTTGCTGCCGGAAGGGGTATGACGTGTCCATAAAGGGAATGTTCCGTCGCCTAACCGGTAAAGACCTTTTGTCACGCTTTCCATTACCCCGTATCCCAAACTCTTTCCTATGTAGTGAGGAATCGGCAACAGTCCGCGCAATAGAGAGGTCGTACCTGCCATATTGCCGGCAATAGTGTCGGCAATCCGGTTGGCCAATCTGCCGTTTTGCTGCCAGCGTAATTCTTTGACGAGCTTTCCGGTGTCGATCCTCACCGGGCAGGCAAGTCCGCACAACCCGTCGGTAGCACAGGTCTCTTCCAAAGGATAGGAAATTTCTTTCACCTGTTTCTGAATCGGGTTGCTTTTCTTAGTGCCTGATACCTCCTGTTCTGCCAGGTGGCGGTAGGCTACAATCCGTTGCCGGGGGGTAAGGGTCAGATTCTTTGAAGGGCAGTTCACTTCACAAAAACCACATTCAATACATTTGTCAATGATCGGATTGGCTTCCGGAATCCGCTTCAGGTTCTTGATGAATATATCTCTGTCATCGTTGATCAATACGCCAGGATTGAGGATGTTCTCCGGATCGAAGGTTTTTTTGATACGTTTCATCAGATCGTAGACTTCGCCACCCCACTCTTTTTCTACAAAGGGGGCCATATTGCGTCCTGTACCGTGCTCGGCTTTGAGACTGCCGTTATGTTTTACCGCAACCAGTTCGCATAATTCTTCCATGAAGACAGCATATTTTTCCACTTCTTCGGGAGTGTTGATATCAGGGAAGACGGTGAAATGGACATTGCCGTCGAGCAGATGGCCCCACATCACAGCATTTCCATAACCGGTACGTACGAGTAACTCACGTACATCTGTGAGTGCATCACCTAACGATTCGGCTCTGAAAGCGATATCTTCAATAATGCTTGCCGTGCGGGGAGGTCGGGTGGCTGCTGCCGAAGTGAAGAGTCCGTTGCGTACGTTCCAGTACAGATTATAGAGGTGTTTGTCGGTAGTAAACCTGATTGGGGTAAGTGTCTTGATATGTGCGAGCTTTTCTTCAATCTCAGCCATCTGTGACAGTAAAGTCTCTTCGTCATCGGCTGAAGTATCGATCAGCAATGCGGCTGCACCCTCCGGTAACGATTTCAGCTCTTCGGGCATACCATCCTGATCTTCCACGGCACGCAGGGCATTGCGATCCATCAATTCAGCAGCACTTACCTGACAACTCCTCAATGGGATGATGGTATTGCTCACCTCCCGAAGGTTGGAGAAATAGATCATTGCTGTGGCTTTCATCGGGGCATCGTGTACAGTCTTGAAAGTAGCTTGTGAAACAAACCCCAGAGTACCTTCGGAACCAATCATCAGATGCTGGATAATCTGGATAGGATTATTGAAATCAATCAGTGAATTTACCCCGTAACCACAAGTGTTTTTAAGTTGAAATTTTGAAGCGATCTTTTTCCGGATCGCTTCATTGCTGACCACATCGTTGTGTAACTGCTCAATTTCCGCGATAAGTTGGGGATGAGAGGTGATGAAAGTCCGACAACTCTCATTGTCAGCAGTATCTAATAACGAACCGTCGGCAAAGATAATACGCATCGACCTGATCGTATTATAGCTGTTATGCTGGATCCCGTAACTCGATCCACTTGCATTGTTGGCAATAATCCCACCGATTTTTGCAGAGTTGATAGATGCCGGCTTTGGTCCCAATTTACGTCTATATCTCATCAACATACGGTTTGCTGCAGCACCGGTAAGTCCACACCCAAATATGGCGGTACGCCCTTCATCGGTAATGGTGGAAAATTCAAATCCGGTACCAGTTTCCATTAGTATGGAGTCGGAGATGGTCTGTCCACTTAAACTGGTGCCTGCAGCTTTAAATGTTACAGGCAGATTTTCTGTCCGGCAGAATCCCAATAAACGAATTACTTCATCTTCTGAGTTTACCCTTACTACTGCTTTAGGAATAAGCCGGTAGAGCCCTGCATCCGTTCCTTTGACGAGACGTGAAAGTTCATCGGTGAAAACCTGATCTTGAGGGAATAATTGTAAGAGCCGGTTACGTAATTGTTTAGTTTCCATTTAATCCGTATCTTTTTCGTAAAGATAGATGATAAATTCATAGGAGTAGAAAAAGTAACAAGAAAAAAGCTGTCATTTCAGACAGCTTTTACACGCTTTTTCATTTAAACGATGAGTTTTACTTGTCAGCTCAATGACGCAAAGACTTCTTTTTCTTCGGCGTCCAAAGCAACTTTTCCCTCTCTTGCCAGCCATCCGAGTGCTGCGTAGAGGTCTTTATCGGTCAATTTCGTTGCTTTTTTGATCTCTTTGACATTCTGCCGGCCTTTCTCGTCCAGAATCGTCCATACTTTGCCGGCGTTGATTCCAATTTGTTCAACCATTCATTTTGATTTTTAATAGTATAACCTAATAATTTCGGGGCAAAGTTACGGTTATATTTGCAGAAAAACAACGTTTTCGTAAAGTTAAATATACAAATAAGTAATGATTATCAATCAGGTAGTACTTTTATATCAATTTTCAGTTACTCTTTTCATCAGTTCTGAGACCTGTTTGATAAGAGAATGCCTGTTGTCATTGCAGATTACATAATCGGCATACTTTATTTTCTCCTCTTCAGGGAGTTGGCTGTTCATCCGGGCTTCTACCTCATTGCGTGCCGAACGGTCGCGCTGCATAACCCTGGCGATACGAAGTTCTTTCGGAGCTTGTACCATAACCACTTTGTCTACGAATTGGTGAAAGCCCGCCTCAATAAGTAGGGCGGCATCTAGAATCACCATCGGGCAATGTTCCCGCATCCGACACCATTCGGTAAAATGCCTGGCCAGTTCCGGATGGATAATGGAATTGACTATAGCCAATTTGCGACTATCATGAAAAATAATGGAAGCCAGCTTTTTTCTGTCTAGTTTGTCATTGATATAAAGATCTTCTCCGATCTGCTGTGTCAATTGCGCACGGATATAAGGTGACGAATCATTCAGTTTTTTTGCTTCCTGGTCGGCATTGTATAAAGGAATTCCATGCAGGCGGAAAAGTTCGGATACGACTGATTTCCCGCTTCCTATTCCTCCGGTGATGCCGATCTTTATCATCTGTCAGTCTTGCTTTCAAACAGGAATTCCACTGAAGCCGGGGAGATCCGGGGATTGATAATGGAAGAGGGCCTGTCTGTAAGTTCAAGTTCCACACGTCCATCCTCGTTAGAATGAAACTTTCTGTAATCGAGCTCTATGGAGAAATCTTCCGGTACAATTTTCTTGTACTCTTCAAGTGTAACCGAGAAAGTAACGTTGGCACGGGACGGGAAGAATTTTACATCGAGCCTTGCAGGCATATGGGTGGCCGTAATGGGCACTTCAAATGTCCGTTCGGTATACTCTTGTATGGGAATATATATATCTACCTGTGAAGGTACAAATTTTACCCCTCCCACATTATTTATCCTAATGGGTAACTGAGACGTAGCTTTCAGATTTTTGAATACCGTATATTCGGTCACGGCACCTTTCAGTTTATCGAGTGATTGCTGGGAGCCGTAGGCCATCACTACCTCCGGAATAAAGATTGCGCTGTCTGCCACTAAATTAGCCCTGCTTGTGGTGATTTCTCCGTCGAAGACCACGGGCAATTCTTTACTCTGCAGTTTGGAGGTTGCCAGTGAGATACTCATAGGATAATAACCTCTTATGTTAGTGCTGGGGAATAGTTGGGTGCGGATAAGCTGTTCGTACTGGTTACCCTGAAGCACCTTATTACCACCTTCGGTTATCTCAGTAACATTGATCTCGAGCGAATCTCTTTTTCTCATGTCGAGACGAAAGATCTGCGCTCCATTGTCGGCCACACTCACCTCTAAAAAGGGGGGCAGGGGATTATCGAACACTACATCGTCGGGGATGTTCGTGTATTTCAACGGTATCCTGTAGGTACCTTCTACATTCTCTTTCTGAAAAAAGAGCATTAACCAGAAAATAAAAGCCAGCACCAGGAAGAACAGAAAGGCCAATACATTTTTCCACGGGAAGGTGGAAAAAAATACCTTGATCCCGGGCTGCCATTTCTTGATGATAGCTCTTACTTCCATCACAAACGCAGTTTACTTGGTCTGTTGTGCTACGTCGGCCGGTGAGGCATATACCGAACCTTTTTCGAATTTTAATTTTACGCCATCAGCTACTTCCACTAAAAACCATGTGTCGCCTACTTCTCTGATCCTTCCATGGATACCACCTGAAGTGACAACCTTATCTCCGGTTTTCATGGCTTCGCGGCTTTTCTGCAGTTCTTTCTGTTTTTTCTGCTGGGGACGTATCATAAAGAAATAAAATACGGCAAAAATGGCAACCATCATTAACAGGGTGCCGCCCATACCACCGCTAGGAGCGGCTGCTTGTAATAAAACATTCATAAGAATTATTGTTTAGGTGTTTATAATTAGTTTTTAAAGATACGATTTTCTTTTTTTATTTCCTGCACAATCGCATCCAAAATTCCATTGATAAAGGTACCACTTTTGGAGGTACTGTACGATTTAGCAATCTCAATATATTCGTTAAGCGAAACATTGGTCGGGATAGAATCAAATGTAAATATCTCGGAAAGAGCTACCTGCATGATGATAAGATCCATGAACGCAATGCGGTCAAAATCCCATTTTTCAGTGTGTTTCTCAATGAGTCCGCGGTATTCCTTTTCGTCCAATATGGAATTATGCAGTAATTTCAGCGCATACTCCTTATCTTCTTCATCTTTAAACATTGGCAACAGAGGTTGATTATCGCCATTCTCTGCCGAAAACCGCTTGATGGTCTTCATTACAAAGGTCTGTACAATCTCAATATCGTCATTCCAGTATATACACTCATCCTCCAGAATATCATCCAGTTCTTCATTCAGGTAGATAAACTGCTTGAATGTTTTCCGCCAGAACTCCTGATCTTCTTCGTAGGTAGGAGAAGCGATCGCGGCGTATTCTTTGTAAGTGTCAGAAGATAAAATCTCGTCTAACAGGTTTTTGATGAACGCTTCGTTCGATTCCCAGGACATGGGACGTTCCGCAAGCTGTTTTTGGAATTGCCTGTTCCCGCGCAATTGCACGATGAACTTATTGTCGATAAGATGGGTGTTGGGATGTAGATCCTCCTCCGTCGGCAAGAATTTATTCCGTTTTGTCTCCACCCTGTTTTGATACGAATCGGTGAGCTCTACCATCAGAAGAAGTAGAAAATAATAAAGATCGTATGATTTCTGCAGGCCGAATAATAATTCTTTTTCGGCGTTACGTAAATCTTTATTCGTATTTTGGTACCAAGCATAAACCAATTGTACTACCCTGATACGAATTAAATTTCTGTTAATCATTGATGCAATGAACGTTTTCGTTAAGCTAAATGAGCAGAAGACAAAACTCGCTTGGATTATGCCATAGCGAGGAAATGTCTACTTTAGTGAACGTTTTCGTTAAGCAGGAGCAGAACAAATTTATTTGTTTTGCCGGGCGTAGAAAACGTCTATTCTTTAATGAACTTAGTTTTAGAGTTGCAAAAGTAGCTAATTTTTCGGTATTAAACACACTGTTGAGCGAAAAGTAAGTATGTCGGGTAAAATCGGGAGAGTATCCGGACAATTATTTTAAACAAATTTCGTAGATTTGCAGAGAATGTGGGAAGGTGGAAAAGTTCGAGAAGCGGTAAATAATCTTTCAAATCCGACATTCTGAATCTCAAGTCCTCAATTAAAATAAACTAATCATATGAGAAAAGGAATTTTTATACTTGCACTTATGTTGATCGGTATATCGGTTATGGGACAACAACGGGAACGGAATATTGCCATTATTCCGGAACCTGTCTCGCTTCTTAAGAAAGGCGGGCATTACGTCTTGCCTGACGAGGTGGTTATTTCAAGTCCGGCAGATAAGTCGACTGCCTATGTGAATCAGCTGTTAAAAGAGAAACTTTCTATAGCGTCCGGTAAGAAGGTAAAGTTGACTACTTCAGCTACCAATGCCGATATTGAATTACTATTAAATAAAACTACCGATAGAGAGATTGGTAGTGAAGGATACAGGCTGCATGTAACACCGGAGAAAGTGGTTATAAAAGCAAACGAGCCGGCTGGTTTGTTATATGGAGTGCAGACGCTTTTCCAGCTTTTGCCTCCCCAAATTGAAAGCGATAAAAGAGAGGAGCATGTTTCCTGGCAGATACCTGTGGTGGAGATTGTGGATTATCCCAGAGTAGAATGGCGAGGGTTGATGCTCGACGTATCTCGTCATTTTTTCACGGTGGACGAAGTAAAACGATTTATCGATAACATGGTGAAATACAAATACAATATATTTCACTGGCACCTTACTGATGATGAGGGGTGGCGCATTGAGATAAAAAGTCTGCCGAAGTTGACTGAAGTGGGTGCATGGCGTACCGAACAGATAGGATGGTTTGGTAGTCTTTCTGATCCTGACCCCAACGCACCCAAAAACTACGGTGGTTTTTATACGCAGGATGAGATCAGGGAGGTGATTGCATATGCAATGGAGCGTAATGTACAGGTAATGCCGGAGATCGATGTGCCGGGGCACAGTTCGGCAGTATTGGCTGCATATCCCGAACTGGCCTGTTTCCCGGAAAGCGGAGACCATTTCGTGCGTACGGGAGCTCCTTTTCTCGACTGGAATACCGGAGGGCGACCTGCTGCCATTTATGAGAATACGCTTTGCCCTGCCAATGAAAACGTCTATGAATTCATGGATAAGGTGATCACTGAAGTGGCGGAGCTTTTCCCGTTTGAGTACATTCATACCGGTGGCGACGAAGCTCCCTATACCTTCTGGGAAAAGAGTCCGGCTGTCAAACAGTTGATGGTCCGTGAAGGAATAGAAGATATGGCCGGCGTACAATCCTATTTCGGCAAACGGGTAGAACAGATCATTCTTTCCAAAGGGAAAAAAATGATGGGCTGGGACGAGATCCTTGAAGGTGGTATTACACCCACCACTGCATTGATGAGTTGGCGTGGGATTGAGCATGGGATCGAAGCCTCCAGGTCGGGACATTATGTCGTAATGAGTCCGACTAATTATGTATATATCGATTATATGCAGGGTGATCGTTCTATGGAGCCAATTGTATATAGCAGTCTGCGATTGAATCAAACCTATCAATTCGACCCTATACCGGAAGGTGCCAATGCGGAGTATATATTAGGTGGACAGGCGAATTTGTGGACAGAGCAGGTCTATAATATCCGTCAGGTGGAATATATGGTTTGGCCGCGTGGATTTGCCGTGGCTGAATCGCTCTGGTCTCCAAAGGACAAAAAGGATTGGACCCGTTTCACCTCCAAGACGGAAGATCATTTTGTGCGCTTGGATTATGCACAGACCAAATATTCCCCGGCGATGTACGATCCTATTGTAACAGTAACAAAGGAGGGGGAGGAGCTTGTTGTGACGCTCACAACGGAGATCGATGGGTTGGATATTTATACCAGTTTCGATGCCTCTACTCCCGACAATTTCTATCCGGTCTATAAGGAGCCGTTACGGGTTCCTAAAGATGCTTATATACTGAGAATTATTTCCTATCGTGACGGCAAGCCTGTCGGGCGACTGATGAGTATTTCCGCAGAAGAACTGAAGAAAAGAGTGAGATAGATAAGACTAATAATAAGTATTAAGTTGTTGTTTGATAAAAAGAAAATCATTACCTTTGCGCCGCTTTTTTGAAAGCTCCCGTGTGATGGGAAATAAAGAAAGCACTTTATTTTGAGTAACACAAACAAATTGTAAAAATGAAAACATTTGAATTAAAAGGCGAGATCAGAGACGATTTCGGAAAAAAAGCGGCCAGAGCATATCGCAGTGAAGGGCTGATCCCGTGTGTTGTATACGGAGGACATGGCGAAGGTAATGTGAACTTCGTAGTGAAGCAGGGCGACGTGCGTAAATTGATTTACACGCCGGAAGTCTTTCTGGTAAATCTCGACCTTGGAGAAAAGAAATTACAAGCCATCGTAAAAGAGTTACAGTTTCATCCGGTAAAAGATACCATTCTTCATATCGACTTCTTGCACGTGGTCGAAAATGCACCTGTAGTGATTGAAATTCCTGTTCGTCTGGTTGGTCTGGCTGCCGGCGTGAGAGCTGGTGGTAAGTTGTCACTCGATACACGTAAATTGAAAGTGAAAGCATTGCCATCCAAATTGCCCGAAGAATTGGTGGTGAACGTAGAAAAACTGGAATTGGGTAAATCTATTCAGGTTGGGCAGTTGAATTTCGACGATGTGGAAATATTGAATGCCAAGAATGCCGTCGTATGCCGTGTGCAGTTGACACGTGCTGCAAGAGGAGCAGCAGCAAAGGCTGAGTAAAAAGAGAGAGGTATGAAACGAGCATGAGAACTGTTCACATCCGGAAACGTTTTCGATAAGCGAATACAGAGGAAAAACTTGGTTTTACTATGTTGAGCGTAGAATTGAAAATCGAGGAGCGAAGGCGACTCAAAACTACTAGCTTTAGTGAACATGACAATATGCGAGTTCCATACGAACTTAGTGTTGAAAATTGATATTGTCGTATGAAATATTTGATTGCGGGATTGGGCAATATCGGACCCGATTATGAGCAAACCCGCCACAATATTGGATTTATGGTATTGGACGCTTTTGCTAAAGCGTCCAATGTTGTTTTTGAGGACAGGCGATACGGTTTTGTCGCTGAGATGCGGCTTAGAAACAAATCGCTTATCCTGCTCAAGCCTTCTACCTTTATGAATCTGAGCGGGAATGCTATCCGCTACTGGTTGCAGAAGGAAAAGATCGAAACCCAGAATCTACTGGTGGTGGTTGATGATCTGGCTTTACCTTTCGGTACATTACGAATGAAATCGAAGGGGAGTGATGCAGGCCATAATGGTTTAAAGCATATCCAGGATCTGATAGGGCAGAATTATCCACGGCTCAGGTTCGGGATCGGAGATAATTTTCCGCGGGGAGGACAGATTAATTATGTGCTGGACCGGTTTTCGGAAGAAGAACAGCGACTGTTGCCCGAACGGATCGATATGGCAGTAGATATGATCCGCAGCTTTTGTCTGGCGGGTATTCATGTTACAATGAATCAGTATAATAACCGGTAGACCCTGCCTGTATGAGCAGGCTTGCTGCTGTGAATTTTCCCCGTCTGATGATAGTCTTTGTTCTGTTAATCTACTAATCTGAAAGAAATGGATGAAATAAGGATAGATAAATGGTTATGGGCAGTGCGTATCTTTAAGACACGTACTGCCGCTTCTGAAGCCTGCAAGAAAGGACGGGTGATGATCGGTAAGGTTGCTGTAAAACCTTCAAGAAATATCAGGGCAGGGGAGATAATTGAAGTGCGAAAACCGCCGGTCACTTTTTCATTCAAAGTGCTGGAATTGACCGACAAACGCATGGGTGCAGCCAAAGTGCCCGAGTTCATGGAAAACGTGACCCCTCCCGATCAATACGAACTGCTGGAGTTGAACCGGATCAGCGGATTTGTCGACAGGCAAAGGGGGGCCGGCCGGCCTACCAAGAAAGAGCGGCGTGACCTGGAGCAGTTTACCGACTCCTTCGATTTTGACGAATCTGATTTTTAAAACAAGTTTGACCTATAAAGATTTAGTAGTTATGACTTTTTTTTCAAATAAATATCACCTCATCCTCGCTTCCAATTCTCCGCGGAGAAAAGAGTTACTTTCTGGAATTGACGTGGAATATGAAGTACTGGCTTTACCGGATATTGACGAGTCGTATCCCGACGATCTTCCTCATGAGGAAATCCCGGAGTTCCTGGCAAAGAAGAAAGCATTGGCTTATATTTCACTGCTGCAGGATGATACATTGCTTATTACGGCTGATACCGTCGTACTGTTACATGACCGGATTTTGGGTAAACCATTGGATAAAGCGGATGCAAAGCGGATGTTGAAAGAGCTTTCCGGTGAGACGCACCGTGTGGTTACGGGAGTTTGCCTGACCTCGAAACAAAAACAGGTCTGTTTCTCGGATACCGCCCATGTTACATTCGGACTGCTGACGGACGAAGAGATCGATTATTACGTGGAGAAATACAATCCGTCGGACAAGGCTGGAGCCTATGGTGTACAGGAATGGATCGGTTATGTGGGTGTAAGGAGAATAGAGGGTTCCTATTTCAACGTGATGGGATTACCCATTTTCAAGGTATACCGGGAATTGAGACGGTTTTAGAAGCCACTTTTTTCCTGTCTGTTAGCATGAGAAAAATAAAAAAATGTATCTTTGCGCCCCGGGTACTAATGAGTTAATATGCTAATGAGATGATGTATTGATTTAATAATTGGTAATTATTGTAGGTGTAATCTGCTAATCAGTAAATCATCAATTTGATAAATCGTCTTGGCTCTTGGTTCCTGACTCTTTTTAATTCATAATATTATATATGCTGACAGTAGAAAAAATCGGGGGTACCTCCATGTCTCAATTTCAGGATGTGCTTCAAAACATTATCAAAGGAGATCGCAAGGGAGATGAACTATATAACCGCATCTTTGTGGTTTCGGCCTATAATAACGTAACTAACTGGTTACTTGAACACAAGAAGACCGGTGAGCCGGGCATTTACAATAAATTCCTGAATGGAGAGGATTATAGTAGCGCATTGGATGCGTTTTGTCAGCGTTTACTCCTGATCAATGATGGTTTTGCCGATTACGGCCTCGACCTGAAAGAGGCACGCGACTTTATTCGTTTTCGGGTGGATCAGGCCAAAACGGTGCTTTACAGCCTCGGGAAAGTGTTGGCGTCGGGTTATGTAGATCCGAAAGCGATACATCTGGCTGCGCGCGAAATTCTGGCATCCATAGGAGAAGCTCATTCGGGATGGAATTCCGTCAATATTCTTAATAACAACGGTATCAATGCCCGTTTTGTGGATCTGTGCGGGTTTAATGATAATGAATCACTGACCATCGATCAACGGATCCATAAAGAGTTCAGTGACATAGATTTCGGTAGTGTACTCTGCATTGCTACAGGATACACCAAAGGGACAGAAGGTATTATGCGTGCTTTTGACCGGGGTTACAGCGAAGTGACTTTCAGTAAGATCGCTGTCGAGGTAAAAGCAGATGAAGCGGTTATTCACAAGGAATATCATCTTTCGAGTGCAGATCCCAAGATTGTGGGCGTGGAGAACAGTATTCCCGTGGGACATACCAATTACATTATTGCCGATCAGTTGGCAGATATCGGTATGGAAGCGATCCACCCCAAGGCGGCGAAACCTTTGGAACTGGCAGGTATCAATATCCGTATAAAAAACACCTTTGAGCCCAACCATCCCGGAACACTTATATCGCGTGATTATATTTCACCCGAACCCCGTGTGGAAATCGTTTCCGGTTCGCGAAAAGTGCTTGCCATCGAAGTGCACGACCCGATGATGGTGGGTGAAGTGGGTTTCGACGGGCATCTCATGCAATATTTTGTGAAGCATGAGGTGAGCTATATTCTGAAATCGACCAACGCAAACTCTATTACAATGGTGGTGTGGGATCATGAGAAGAGCAGGGAACTGGTCAAAGTCCTTCAGAAGCAGTTTTATCAGGTTAGAGCAGAGCCGATGGCCATTATCTGTGCCATGGGTTCCAATATTGCACTTCCCGGATTCCTTTATAGGGCGACGAAAGCATTGTATGAGAAAGGGATCAACGTGGAAAGTTTTGCCCAGTCGCTGATGCAGGTCAATATGCAGTTCGTGATCCAACGTGAACGGTATGAAGATGCGGTGATCGCATTGAACGAAGCGTTGTGCAAGTGAAAAATATATATTAAATATTCTTAAATGGACTCTCCGTATATTGGAGAGTTTATTTTTATATATTTACTTTGTATTTCAAAGTACTTTTTAATTATGAAGAATAACGAAGCGGTCGAAGCAGTAAAAGAGATACGGGTAATGATGGAGAAATCATCTCGTTTCTTGTCGTTCAGTGGCACATCTGCAATTCTTATCGGTTTATATGCGTTGGCGGGAGCATTTGTAGCCCGTGGCATTATATCACCGGTTAAAGAGATTCCTGATGAGTATTCTACCCCCGGCTGGATTACCATTGCCCCTCATATTATTCTTGTGGCTCTCATTGTATTCGTATTATCATTGTCTACAATTCTGTTCTTCTCAGCCCGGAAAGCGAAAAAAATGAATCATTCTTTCATCAATGGTCCGGCTTACCGCACGTTTCTGAACTTTTTCCTGCCCCTCACCGTAGGTGGAATTTTCTGTGTTGCACTTCTTGTCGAAGGAGATGTAGGAATTATTGCTCCGGTCATGTTGCTGTTTTACGGACTATCGCTCATTAATGCATCAAAGTACACGTATGGAAATATTTTCTGGTTGGGATGTAGTGAATTGCTTCTCGGACTGATATGCGCATTCTTTCCCGGAAAGGGACTGTTGTTATGGGCGATCGGATTTGGTATCCTGCATATTGTGTATGGTATTTACTTCTATTTTCGCATTGAAAGATATTCTGCAGCATGATTGAACATCTGGAAGATATCAATAAAGCATTTGAGAGCAAGGTCCGGCTTGGGATTATGTCGGTTCTCATGGTGAATGATGAAATCGATTTTAATTCACTGAAGGAATTGCTGGGAGTGACCGACGGTAATCTGGCTAGCCATACCCGGGCACTGGAAAGTCTGGAATACATCGTTGTGAAGAAACAATTTGTCGGCAGAAAGCCTAGGACCACATTCGCTCGAACCGGAAAAGGAGAGAAGGCGTTTCGGGAACATCTTCAGGCATTGGAATCTTTTTTGAATAAGGTGGAACGGTGAGAAGGTGGGACAGTGGAAAGGGAGACAGGGAAGGACTCAATGCCTCTGGTAATTAGTAAATAATAATTTGTAATTGATAATTGACAATATGGAAACAATGGATTCTTCAAATCAAATGACACCGTTACCGTCGGAAGGGAACGGAAATAAAAGGAGTTTTATTGAACGCTATTCTGCAAGTATTAAGCTGGTGATAATTGGATTCTTAACTCTTTTTTTGTTGATTCCGTTAGGAATGATCCGCGGGCTTATCAATGAGCGAAAATTCACGAAATCCAGTGCAGTTCAGGATATTACTTCAAAATGGAGTGGTGAGCAGATCGTGACCGGACCGTGTATCGCTATTCCGTATACTCAGGAGCGGATTATGAACGATAAGCGTGAAATAGTTAGCAGGGATATCCTCTTGTTTCCTGAAACGCTGGATATACAAGCTAATGCGGCAGTGGAAAAACGTAAGCGCGGCATTTATGATGCGTCGGTCTATAAATCCGAGATCACTTTGGAGGGTGCTTTTGATATGAGTGAGATTGAGAAGGCCGGTATTAAAGAAGAAGATATAAAGTTTGATAAAGCCCGTGTTATCATGGGAATAACCGATCTGAGAGGTATTCGTGAGGTAGTCTCATTACAACTTAACGGGAAGACCTTCCTTATGGAACCCGGAATTCCGGTGGAAAATTTATTTACCGGCCCGAATCCGGATATGAATATATATATTCCCGACACAGAAAAATCGGTGGCAGCACCGAATGTTTTTTCCGGGATCTTTGCAGCGGGGCTGAATGCCCGTCCCGATTCGTCGGCCATAACTGCAATGAGGGATGGAAATACACCCTTTTCAGTAACGTTGTATCTGAATGGATCGATGGGATTGTATATTGTGCCGGTGGGAAAAGTGACGACAGCAGCCTTTCAATCAGATTGGTCAGCACCGAGTTTCGGAGGTGGTTTCCTGCCTTCTGATCATGAGATTGGAGATGAGGGTTTCTCCGCGAATTGGAAGATATTGGATCTTAATCGCAGTTATGGACAGGTAGTACGTGCCGATGACAGTTCGACAATTAATCTGGTAGCATCATCACTCTTTGGGGTGAAGTTCATTCAATCGGTAGATCAGTACCAGCAGAATTTACGGAGTGTAAAATATGGTATACTGATTATTTTACTTACGTTTGTGGTAGTACTTTTTATTGAACTGATCAAGAAGAATCCGGTCAATCCGTTTCACTATTTACTTGTCGGATTAGCATTGGTGCTCTTTTATGCGCTGCTCCTCTCCATCTCTGAAATATGGGGATTTAATCTTGCTTACGCCGTGGCGGCTCTCATGACTATTATTATGATCACACTTCATATGGGGGCCATCCTTAAGAATCGGAAACAGGGATTGTTGGTCGGGGGATTGTTGGCTTTTCTCTATGTTTTTGTCTTCCTGTTGATCCGGATGGAAAGCTACTCCCTGTTAGTCGGAAGCTTAGGATTATTTGCTATTCTGGCGGTAATCATGTATTATGCAAGGAAGATAAGAATATGATTTTTATTAGTGATCTCATATATATACCTTTACATCAACTCTACATTTTGAATGTAGAGTTGTTTTTTATGATTAACAACTATACATCTGTATTTTAAAAGTGTTGATAATTAGTGTTATACTATAATAATTAACCATACGTTTCAGTCTTATCCCTTTTGACGTTGTATTACGTATTTTCCCTGATATCGGGGTGTAGGGACTGAAAAGTTTCGTAACATTGCAGAAAAATTGTTACAAGGTAGCAGTTTTTATTTTAGTTAAAGCCAATTAGCAAATATATTTATTGTACTGATGTTGTTGGCCGTATCGTGTGTGGAAGACAATATGTACAAAGGCCCGGCAAATATAGAAAAAATTGAATATACGCCATCAAAAGTAATGCCCGACGGTGATGTTACCGTAACGGCAATCATCACCGATCTGCAGGATGTCACTGCAGCCAAGATCCAGTATAAGGTGAATGGCGGTACGCAGATTGAAGTGGCCATGACCAAAGGAAGTGGTGATACTTATACCGGTGTTATCCCGAAACAGGCTGATAAAGGTTCCTATCAGCGTATACCGAATGGCACGGGCACTTGGAAACTTGCGGCATCCACCAACGGAAGCGCAAATCCGGCTTCAGGAGAAGATATTCCTCAACAATAATAAAAAAACTGTTTTTTAATATGTAAACCAAACAGAAGACCGGAACGTAACATGCCTGTAAAGGCTGTTTATCCGGTCTTTCTTAAGGTTTCTTCTGATTTATAATAGTAAATATCAAAGAGTATATGAGTAAAGAAAAAATGGAGATTGGAGCAATCTCGAAACCAAGATTTGAATTCCGTTCATTCGGACGTTGTTTTTGTGAAGCGGAAAAAGTGTGGGAGCGCCGCAGCACGGAAACCTATATAGTAAGCCGCACGAACGACGTGAACAACACGAAGATCCGCGACGGAAAAATGGATATCAAAACCTACGCACAGACCGTGGATAGATTGGAACAGTGGAATCCGCTGATGAAAGGCGAGTTTCCCATATCCGCCCAGGTACTGAACAAAGAGGTATTCCCCGCTTTTGCTTCTTAACAGGCGGCCCTTATCGAAATCGTCTTATCTGCATTTATTTCGGCAACGACGGCAAAAGCGACCATCCTTCTGCCTATCTTTATGGTTATTGCCGCCATTTACGGCGCTTCAGGAGGAAAGCGTAATAACTTCGGACGGAACCTGGTGCTTCAGAATCTGTTCCAGATCAATATTGGCGCGTCGGGATTCATTACCGGTTCAGGGGCGAATCTACTGGCCGGAGCGCTTATTGCCGGGAATAGGGATTGTGAAATGGAACGACGTGGATATTCCCTGGCACCTGTTGCTTTTCTCGGTAGGTGCTTATACGCTTGGAGCCGGGTTGGACGTTACAAATTTACCCGGAACAATGATCGATGCCGTCTTTACCCACGTGGGTATTACGGAAACTACGCCGTACTGGGTATTGTTTGTCATACTCACAGGCGCCATGATGTTCTCGGCTTTGATCTTTCAAAGTAAAACGATGCGAACGCTTATCTTTGTCCCGATTGCGATAGGTGTGGCACAACGGTTTAATTTTCCGATACTGAGTCTGGCGTTTCCCGTAGCGCTGCTGATCGAGCATGTTTATGTATTACCGTTCAACAGTAAGCCGGCTGCGTTGTTATATACAGCAGACCAGTATAGTTGGAGCGATACTTTCAGGTTCGGGATAACGATGATGGTGATCAGTTGGACGTTAATTATGGTATGGGGTGAAACGGTACTCAGATGGTTGGGATATACCAACGGACTGTTCTTCTGATTGTAAGTGTTTTGCCGATACGAAAAAAAGGAGAGAAGGATAAAAAATGATTGATATTGCAGCGAAGGTACATGATAAGTTTTCCATTGAGTTCAAGGTAGGGTTTCTGGTTCGCCGTAAACGTGAACAGAGTAATTTCTCTATCAATACCTGGATGTTCGTGCCGAACAGTCTGGATATCAATTCGCTTACTTATGATAAAAATCATTTTTACCGCGATGTGAAGAGTTATATCCGGTTGATAACGCCGGTTTTCCTGTTGCGGGAGATTTCCGAAGGCGACGCAGTTCCTTTAAAGAATCTGGAGAGAGTTTTCCATAAAACAGCCAGTGAGCCGACACGGACGGCTATCAGGGAGTATGAGTCCCAGATAAAGATGTTTACTGCTATTTTTAAAAGCGCTATCCGTAACGAGGTGGTACATCTGCTGAATAATCATATCAAAGATGATATGGAATATCTGATTACCTCTTATGTGGAGAGTATCAGGGATATACTTGTGAAATTCAGGAACCTGAGACGAATTATTAACGTACCGACCATTTCTTCCGAATACCTTAATTACTATTTCTTTGCTGATGAATACATCAGCAACCTGGTAGACCAGAGGACCGCTTATCTTGTGAGATTTCTGCAATCCAAGAAAAACAGGGAATATAAAAAATCAATCGCTCTTTTGTCCTCGCTCTGGCATGAAGAAACAGCTTATCGAAAAGAGAAGGGATATATCAGTATCGATAAGGATAATCCGGCAAAGAACAGGGAATTTATTTTTCGAAGAAGCATATTGAAGAAATATGTCGAAAGTGATCTTTTTCTACGTGCACGTAAAAAGAAAGACGGCGTTCTTGTGGAACAGATTTATTACAGTATTGCTGCCGGACTCTCTATGGTTTTTGCTACGGCAGTGGCTTTTTCGTTTCAAATGAAATATGGCAACTTTACGATGCCGCTATTTATTGCGCTGGTTATAAGTTATATGCTGAAGGATCGTATCAAGGAACTGATGCGTTATTATTTCGCCCATAAACGGCTTAACCGGTATTTCGACAATAAAACCGAGATAGGAATTAAGGATACCACCATAGGATGGATCAAGGAAGGTGTGGATTTCATTTCCGAGGAGAAAGTGCCCCGGGAAGTAATGAATCTGAGAAGCCGGAGCCCTTTGGTCGAGGCGGAAAACCGTATTACGGACGAGAAAATTATCCTTTATCGTAAGCAGGTCTTCTTAGACCGCGTGGAAATAAACAGAAACAGTGATTACCCGATTGCAGGTATAAACGACATTATGCGTTTTCACTTGTCCCGTTTCATGCAAAAAACGGATAATCCTGATGAGGCAATATATTACCTGGATGAGGAAGGTGAATCTGTTGAAATTTATGGTGAAAAAGTGTACTATTTAAATATTCTTATGCAGCTCCAATTCGAGGACCAGATTGATTACAAACGTTTCAGGGTTGCTTTTACTCAGGCGGGAATTGTCCGTCTGGAGAAACTGGCTTAGTACTGGAAAATCTTTTATATTTCGGTTTGCAGACCTATTTTGTTAAGTAGCACATGCACCCTATTTATTCCTCCTCATAATTATGATACAGGAAATCGTTATAGGGAAAACGGGTGATATGGATCTCTTTTACCTTGTCGTAGATGATTTCCTTCAGGGCGTCGATATTTGTTTTCTCCCTGGCAGAAATAAAGATACAGTTCTCCTTCATCTTGTGCATCCAGGTCTGTTTCAATTCCTCGAGTGTATAATTTTCCCGTTTCTTCGGTGTGAGGTCGTCTTCATCCTTTACCACATGCGAAAATGCATCAATTTTGTTAAAGACGAGGATAGTAGGCTTTTCGGTCTCATCAATCTCAAACAGGGTCTTTTCCACTACCTCTATCTGTTCATCAAAAGCGGGATGTGAAATATCCACCACATGTACCAGGATATCGGCTTCGCGCACCTCGTCGAGTGTCGACTTAAACGACTCGATCAGGTGGGTGGGGAGCTTACGGATAAAACCGACCGTGTCGGTCAACAGGAACGGCAGGTTCTCGATGGTTACCTTGCGTACGGTAGTGTCGAGTGTGGCAAAAAGTTTATTTTCGGCAAACACCTCACTCTTGCTGAGGAGTGTCATCAGGGTGGATTTCCCTACGTTGGTATATCCCACGAGCGCTACACGCACTAATTTTCCCCGGTTCTTGCGCTGGACAGCTTTCTGCTTGTCGATCTCTTTCAGTTCCTGTTTCAGGCGGGAGATCTTATCGAGGATGATACGGCGGTCGGTCTCCAACTGCGTTTCCCCCGGTCCGCGCATGATGGTGCCGCCACCACCCCGTTGCCGTTCGAGGTGCGTCCACATACGAGTAAGCCGCGGTAACAGATACTGGTACTGAGCCAGTTCTACCTGCGCCTTGGCATGTGCCGTCTGGGCACGCATGGCGAATATATCGAGAATCAGGCTGGTGCGATCCATGATGCGGATTTTAAGCTCCTTCTCGATATTGCGAAGTTGACGGGCGGACAATTCATCATCGAAGATAACGACACCAATCTCATTCTCTTCCTCTTTCACGTAGTTCTCTATCTCTTCCAGCTTTCCTTTTCCCACAAATGTTACTGTATTGGGCATTTCTAAGCGCTGCACAAAACGTTTTACAGGGATAAGTCCGGCTGTCTCTGCCAGAAAGGCCAGTTCGTCGAGGTATTCATTTACCCTCTCTTCGTTCTGATCAGGTGTAATAAGCCCTACCAGTACGGCATTTTCTTTTTTTATTTCGTTAGTAATGAAATCTTTCATTTTTTTTGTCAGATTCAGGATTTGGCTTACGTCAATTGCTAATTCTCAATCTCAATTTTTATCTTTTATCCTCTATCTCTAATTTCAATTAAATCAATAAATGAACTTTCCCACTCTCCCACTTTTCCACCTTCCACTTTCAATACTAAAACCAGAATCCAATTCCTGCACTGAAAACCACTTGGGAATAATCCGGAATGAACTGGTATTTTAGTTCGAAGTTGGCCCTTACCCTGTAAGCGATATCATGTTGTACTCCCAGGCCAAGGTTAGCGCCCAAGCGATGTTTTTTCCAACTCTCATCGGCAAGGTCGCTGTCCTTTGAAGCATTATACTTCCATTGAGAGTAATGAAGACCGGCAATCGGATATAATGAAGCCGAGTAAGAAACCGGAAAAATATAATGTGCGTCGGCATCTGTCATCCACATACCCTCTCCTTTCCGTTCCAGGAAATAGGTAAATGATGGGGTGAAGCGTATATTATTTGTATAATAATAATGGGCATGTATACCCCCTCCTATACTATTGATTTCTGCTCCATATCCTGCATGTACACCTAATCCGAAGGTGCCTTCAAATTGTGCCTGTATTTTTGGAATGAAAAACAGGAAAAAAAGGAAGATCAAAATAAACACTCGTTTCATTTGATTATTTTATTTGATGATTTGACTACGTCGATTTTCAATTCAGGATTTCGGAGCTTCTCAATTCTATTTATCCATTATCCATTATCAATTATCCATTGTCAACTGTCAATTATCCATTGTCCATTGTCAACTGTCCATTGTCAATTGACACATTAGTATATCATCCCGCTTCCAAGGCAAAGTTTTTTCTCTTTGTCGTATATTACCCCGAACTGGCCGGCAGCAATACCCTGTACCGGTTCGGAGGAATGGATACGATACATATCGCCGATTCTTGAAATCCTCCCCGTTGTGAAATCGGGTGTATGTCTTATTTTGAATGTGATCTCTTTTTCATCTTCAAAATCACCCCAGACATCTTTGGAGATAAATTCAAACCCCTGCAGGTTAATGACTTCTCCGTACTGATGTTTTGTATCATACCCTTTGGAGACATAGACAATATTCCGCTGTATATCCTTCTTGATAACGAACCAAGGACCACCACTCAATCCGAGCCCTTTACGCTGGCCGATGGTATGGAACCAGAATCCCTGATGTTTTCCCAGAATATTCCCTGTCTCCAATTCTACGATAAGTCCTTCTTTTCTACCTAAATAGCGCTCGATAAACTCATTGTAGTTGACTTTCCCTAGGAAGCAAATTCCCTGGCTGTCTTTGCGTTGGGCCGAAGGCAATTTCTCGCGAGCAGCAATAGCCCTCACTTCCGACTTAAGCAGATTGCCGATCGGGAACATCAGTTTTGAAACCTGCAGATAGCTTATCTGTCCCAGAAAGTAGGTCTGATCCTTTACACGATCTTTCGCGGTAGAGAGCCAAATCAATCCATCTTGTTCCGTGGTGGTAGCATAGTGCCCGGTCGCTATTTTATCAAACTGATGACCCCATTTCTGTTCAAAAACACCGAATTTGATCAGTTTATTACACATCATATCGGGATTGGGAGTCAAACCCCGCTTTACCGAGTCGATGGTATAGCGCACAACACTGTCCCAATATTCCTCGTGCAGCGAGACGATCTCAAAACGACAACCATATTTTCTTGCGATGAACGACACGATCTCAATATCTTCTTCCGATGGGCAATCGATATATCCGTCTTTGTCCTCCATCCCTATTTTTATATAATAGATGGTGGGGTTGTACCCCATCTCTTTTAGCTGATGTACTACAACCGAACTGTCTACTCCGCCTGATACCAGTGCTGCAATTTCCATTCTTGCATCGAATTTAATATACAAAGGTACAAATAAGAATTGAATCGTGGAAAATGGGTTATTTATTGTTAGAAACGAGCATGATAACCCTTCTAACCCATGAACATGATTAAAAGTGAGTTGCCTCCCCGATAAATCGGGACAGGCCCGGCTAAGATTTTCAAATGAAGTCGGCGATTTGCGCTTCAATTCAATTGTCATACGATACATTTGAACTATTTGAATGAATTCAGATATCTAACTTTAGTGCAAATAAATAATTTTAATCGTATGAAACCGACATGTTTAAAATAATCATTAAACACCCGAAGGGAATGATTATTTTGAACATCAAAGGTTCCATATACCGAAATAAAACAATAAAATAATCATATGAAATAACCGGAAAAGAAAAAAATAGTATTACCTTTACAACTTCGGAATGGTATATCATTAACCCATTACTGAGATCCTTTGCTGCAGGACTTTTATCATCCAACTGCAGCGTCCCCGAAGCCGATTCGGGATTTGAGAGAGAAAAGAAAAAAACTATATAAATGACTTACAGATGGAATTATTCAACCCTTACAAACGACCAAAAAAATAAAAAAAATGAATTAGCGAAAGAATTAAATTTGCATCCCGTTCTTGCTGAATTGCTTATCAAAAGAGGTATAGAGACAAAAGAGAAAGCAATCGCATTTTTGTATCCAAAACTCAAGGATTTGCATGACCCTTTTCTGTTACCTGATATGGATGTGGCCATTCGGCGGATTGAACAGGCTCTGGGTAATAAAGAGCGGATTCTTATTTATGGAGATTATGATGTGGATGGTACAACAGCTGTTTCGTTGGTGTACAAATTCTTTCGGGGAATTACAAGTAATATTGATTATTATATTCCAGACCGGTACGATGAAGGGTATGGCATTTCGTTTCAAGGAATCGATTATGCCGTGGAGACAGGCGTAAAGCTCATTATCTCTCTTGATTGTGGCATCAAGGCCGTAAGTAAGGTTGCCTATGCCAAAGAAAAAGGTATTGATTTTATTATTTGTGATCATCATATGCCGGATGATCATCTTCCGGATGCCGTAGCTGTTGTCGATGCGAAGCGGCTCGATTCTACCTATCCCTATAACGATCTGTCGGGTTGTGGTGTCGGTTTTAAATTAGTACACGCTTTTTCACAGCGAAACGGGTATCCTTTTTCTGATATCGAACCGCTACTCGATCTGGTGGCAGTAAGTATTGCGTCTGATATTGTCCCGCTTACGGGTGAGAACCGCATCCTGATGTACCATGGACTAAAGCAACTCAACTCTAATCCCAGCTTCGGACTACGGGGTATCATCGAGATATGTGGACTACAGCGAAAGCAGATTACTGTCAACGATATCGTCTTCAAGATAGGACCGCGTATCAATGCATCGGGTCGGATGATGAACGGGAAAGAGGCGGTCGATCTGATGATTGAGAATGATATGACCTCTGCCAGGGAGAAAAGTAAGAATATTGATAAGTATAACGAAGATCGGCGTGAACTGGATAAGAAGATCACGGATGAGGCCATAGCATATATCGATAACCATATCGATATCATTCAGCAGAAGAGTATTGTAATTTATAATGAAACGTGGCACAAGGGAATTGTGGGTATTGTGGCTTCGAGGTTAACCGAGAAATATTACCGACCGGCGGTCGTGCTCACCAAATCGGGCGGGATGATTTCCGGGTCGGCCCGTTCTGTTCCCGGATTTGATGTCTACAAAGCTATTGAATCGTGTCGTGATATCCTGGAGAATTTTGGAGGCCATACCTATGCCGCGGGATTGACGTTGCGGGAAGAGAGCCTGCAGGCATTTACCGAGCGATTTAATATGCTCTCTTTTGATGGTGTCGAGGCACGAATGATGCTGCCACAGATCACGGTCGATGCAGAGATATCACTTTCACAAATCAGTCCGGCGCTTATTGCCGGACTCGATTTGTTTAATCCTTTCGGGCCGGAAAATGAAAATCCTATATTTCTTACCAGAGAGGTGTATGATGCGGGAAACAGCAGGCTTGTAGGGAAAGAGAGCCGTCATATTAAGCTGGAGATTGTTGATAAAACGACTGACAGGCCATTTCCCGGTATTGCTTTTAGCCAGCATGATTTCTATCAACGTGTCAAAGCCGGTATGCCGGTGGATATTTGTTACACCATCGAAGAAAACAGACATGGCAGCAATTCTTTTACTCAGCTTATTATAAAGGATATAAAGGAGTAAACAGCACAGGGCGTTTGCGTATGCAATCGGATCTATTTCATAATATACTGCGTGAAAACTGGGGATATTCCTCATTTCGGCCTTTGCAGGAAGAAATTATCCAGTCCGTATGGGAAGGACGGGATACTTTGGGATTAATGCCTACCGGCGGAGGTAAATCATTAACCTTTCAGGTGCCGGTGATGGCAATGAAAGGGATTTGTCTGGTCGTGACGCCACTGATAGCCTTGATGAAAGATCAGGTGGACAATCTCCGTGAGCGAGGTATCAAGGCGGCAGCCGTCTATTCCGGGATGTCGCGTGACGATATTATTACCACACTCGAGAACTGTATTTTCGGAGATTATAAATTTCTCTATGTCTCCCCCGAGCGTCTTTCTTCCGAGATTTTTATTGCAAAGCTACGGGCTATGGATGTCTGCCTGTTAGTGGTGGATGAGTCCCATTGTATCTCACAATGGGGGTATGATTTCCGTCCCTCCTACCTGAAAATCGCAGAAATCCGTAAATTATTGGAAGGTGTTCCCTTGCTTGCACTTACTGCTACGGCTACCAGGGATGTAGTAGATGATATCCAGGAGAAGCTGCTCTTCAAGGAAAAAAATGTATTCCGGGTAAGTTTTGAACGGGAGAATCTTTCGTATGTAGTACGGACTGTGGAGAGCAAAACGGTGGAGCTGTTACATATTCTTCAATCGGTTCCCGGATCGGCTATCGTTTATGTGAGGAGCCGGCAAAAGACGGCCGAGGTTGCCCAATCGCTCCGGAAAGCAGGTATTTCGGCCGATTTCTTTCATGCAGGCCTTTCTTATGAGGATAAGGTATTCAGGCAGAACGCCTGGAAGATGAACGACTGTAGGGTGATGATAGCCACCAATGCTTTCGGAATGGGAATCGATAAGCCCGATGTGCGTGCAGTTGTGCATTTAGACTTACCCAATTCGCTCGAAGAATATTTTCAGGAAGCAGGCCGTGCAGGCCGCGACGGGGAGCGTTCGTACGCCATTATTCTATATACGAAGGCCGATAGCACCAAGTTGAAAAAGCGGATTGCAGACTCGTTTCCTACCCGGGATTTTATACTGCGGGTGTATGAAGCATTGGGAAATTATTACCAGATAGCCGTCGGGGCCGGGTATAATAATGTGTATGATTTCAGTCTTCAGGAGTTTTGCCAGCCATACAAACTCCCTTTCCTGCAAACCCATCATGCACTGAAAATACTGGAACTGGCCGGCTATATCGAATATACGGAAGAGATAGATATGCGTTCCCGGGTACGATTCCTGATCTACCGTGACGAGATCTATTCGCTGCATCTGGACAAAGAAATGGATACCCTTTTGCATGCTATCCTACGTAATTATACAGGTGTTTTTTCGGACGATGTCTATATTGATGAGTCGTTGCTTGCCATAAAAATTGGAAAAAGCCGCCGTGAGGTGTGTGAAATGCTTGTCGCTCTTTCCCGTGCAAAATATATCCGCTATATACCACAGAAGAAAACACCCTTTGTAGTGTTTACCACTTCACGTGAGGAGAATCATTTCGTCTCCATCCCCCGAACAATTTATGAAGAGCGGAAAAAACGTTTTGAGAAACGAATTTTCTCTATGATCGATTATGCGGAGTCTGCAGATATATGCCGTAGCAGAATGTTGTTGATCTATTTCGGAGAACTTTCTGCGGAAGATTGCGGACACTGCGATGTTTGTCTCAAGAAGAGTGTAACCGGCCTGCCCAACTACCTGTTCCATCAGATCGCGAACAAGTTGAGGGATACTTTACTGCAACAGGGATCTTTGCGGTTCAATGAGCTTATTGATGCTGTTTTGGATAAAAACGAAAATTCGGAGGAAAACCGGGAGAGAGTTATTCCGGTACTCCGATTTTTGATCGATACAGGAGAGTTTACCTTGACAGATGATGTGGTGACTTCCATAAAGAAAGTAGAAAACTAAAAAATATTTTCACAAAATACAAAGGAAACGCATTAAGCAGTTCGCAGACTTTATTAATAAAAATGAAATAGATGAATTCTATCTAACAGGAGCAGATGCGATTGCTTGTGTCAAATCAACCTGTTATAACTTGATTAAGGCAAATTATAAAGCTAATGTCTTATCAGATTGCATTACGAGTTATGACAAAAGGAAAATTGACGAAATGCTGCGCTATTATGAAAGTAAAGGCTGTAAAATAATCAGTTTGAACGACTTGTTATGACAACAGAAAATAAAATCAAGTATTTTGAAAATCGAGAAGATTGGCGAAAGTGGCTGACAGACAACTTTGAAACCACGGATGAAATTTGGTTTGTGTTTCCCAATAAGTCTTCGGGCAAAAAAAGTATTCTATACAATGATGCTGTTGAAGAAGCCCTTTGTTTCGGTTGGATTGACAGTACAATAAAAACACTTGACAAAGGACATAGAATTCAGCGTTTCACACCCAGAAATCCAAAAAGTACATACTCGCAAGCCAACAAAGAAAGACTTAAATGGCTCTTGGAAAGAAAAATGATACACCCAAAATTTGAGGATAAAATACGAAATGTTTTGTCTGAACCTTTTATTTTTCCAAATGATATAGTTGACAGATTGAAAGAAGATAAAATAGTATGGAAAAATTATCAACATTTCTCCGACACATATAAGCGTATCCGAATTGCATACATTGAAGCTGCGAGGATACGTCTTGAAGAATTTGAGAAGCGGTTAAACCATTTCGTAAGTAAAACGAAAGAGAATAAAAAGATAACAGGATTTGGTGGAATTGAAAAATACTATTAATCCGAATAAAATACCCGCACATAACGACCGTTATGCCCCATTTTAAAAAACGACAATGCAGAAAATATTAGTTGATATAAAAGATTCAAAGATTGGATTTCTATCAGGAGGGACTGAGATAAGTTCTTCAATGTCTGATATTATTGCAAACAAGGATAACATATTCAGGATTCAATTTTCTTCTAGACCTGATGTTCGTTTGCTAAAAGATATTTCTGACTTTTTAATTGATAATCCACATATTGATTTACGGTTCTATGGTAATTATTGTGAGGATTTGATTGATTGGGGATTATTAAATGACATTCAAAGATTATCTATTGATTTATGGGAAACAAAGGATTTAAATGGGATTAAGAACCTAAAAAAATTAAAAAGATTAGGTATTTCAAAAATTGTAAAGTCTTCGGTTTCATTAAAAGTGATTGAGAATCTTGACAACTTGGAAATGTTATTTACATCTATCTCCAAGGATATAGAGACAATAGGATTGCTGAAAAAAATTAATCTGGTTAGCTTAAGTGAGATTAAAACTGACAACTTGGATTTTTTATCAAATAATATACATTTATCAAAGTTGTGGATTTCACTTGGTTCGATAAAAAACATAAGTGGAATTGCGAAAGTTCAAAACTTAAAAACTTTATCAATACATCAGCTAAAAGGATTTGATGATTTTGTTGCTAATTCAGTTCTTTCAAATTGTAATAACCTTGAGGATTTGGAGCTTATGAACTTGGCAAATCTTTCTAGATTTACATTTATTTCAAATCTTAAAAATTTGAGAACATTAAATCTTGAGGGATTAAAAAAAATTGACTCATATAAAGATTTTGGGCAATGTGACAGTTTAAAGGTGATATCCGGTTATGATAGCCGTCCACTTGATAAATCATTAGTAGGATTAGAAAATCTTGATTCTATAATACTTGGAGATTCCTATTCAAAATCGGAAATTGATTCATTTGTGAAAAGATTTAAGGGTCGTAATTTGTGGATTCGAGGTAAACAGATTCTTGGAAATAATAAATTTGGAGGAAGAATTTCGATACTAAATGAATAAAAAATGGGGCATAACGTTTCATGCCGCCACCATTGTGGGTAGTTTGGAGCAGATAGAATTGTACATTGATTTTGAGTAGTGTGATAAAAAATATAAAATAATAGATGTTGGAGGATATAGAAGGCTCTCCGTTTTCATCGGAGATATTAAAGTAGTCGAAAATGAATAAATTTGTATGAGCTAGGATAAACTTTCCCTTCTGAAGTATGTAGATGTAACGTTTCCCGCTCTTTATGACGGAGTTATTTTCATTAACTATAGATACATCGGATACATCCAAATAGTTGAAATTGAATATATAGCCCCTATTAAGAGGGACAGGTAAATTATTTTTCAAATCAGCATCAATTATATCTTTTTGATTTTCATAATAGTCAATTTTTTAATGGATTATTACAATGAGTACCGAAAGCAAAGTTAAGTTTTTTCATCAGTAACCTCTCTATTCCTGCAATTTTGCCATTGATGTTATAAATTCCCAATACTCCATACCCTCCACTGATATTGGAGAATATTTAACCGGCTCGGTAAAATGATCTGTATCTCCCGCAAGCTCTATAAAACGGAGGTACCTGTAAAGATTGTCCGATAAAATAACAGTTCGTCCTAATGGCCGAAGATTATTCGACGCTGTTGAACGGAACATTGAGATTATAGGAGAAGCCATGAACCGAATATTAAAAGAGGATGGTTCTATTGAAATAACAAATTCCCGAAAAATCGTTGATGTCAGAAATAGAATAATACATGGCTATGACTCTGTTTCCCAAAAGAAAAACACTTACCGAAATTCATCGATAAGTGTTTGATTATTAGTGTGACTCCGACAGGATTCAAACCTGTAACCTTCTGATCCGTAGTCAGATGCTCTATTCAGTTAAGCTACGGAGCCCTCATTTGCGGGTACAAAAATACACTATTTTTGTCAAAATGCAAAATAATTTGATGATTTGTTGATTTCAGATTCAAGATTGCGAATTCTGAACTTCTCCACTTCTATTCTTTATCTTCTATCCTGCGAAGCACATTATTCTTTTCCAGCCCCCCCCCTTTTCACCTTAGTCACATCGGTATATTAGTAAATTGGTACATTAGTTTATTTTGGGTTCTTTGTTCTTTATTCTGAATAAAATAATAGAAAATAGTTTGTTGATTTTCTGAATTATTGTAACTTTGCAGTCCGATTATTAGTTTTTATCAATTAAGAGTTTGATTCATAGCTTTTTATTTGCCAAAACCCACCTTAGCCGGGCAAAATAAGGAGCAGTGAGGGTCAACTTCACAGTAATTTACTAATTAAAATCAACAAAAGTGGATACACTAAGTTATAAAACCATTTCTGTAAACAAGGAAACGGCGCAGAAAGAATGGGTTGAAATTGATGCCACCGGGCAACCGTTGGGCCGTCTCTGTTCCAAAGTAGCCAAACTGCTGAGAGGAAAGTACAAAGCAAGCTTTACCCCTCACGTAGATTGTGGTGATAATGTAATCATCCTGAATGCCGACAAGGTTGCGCTTTCGGGTAACAAATGGACAGATCGTATTTATTTGCGTTATTCCGGTTATCCTGGCGGACAACGCGAATATACTCCTGCCGATTTGATGGCAAAAGGTCCCGACAGACTTTTCAGAAAAGTAGTAAAAGGGATGCTGCCGAAAAATAAATTAGGCGATGCTATCATCAAGAACATGTATGTTTACGCAGGAAACGAACATCCCCATCAGGCTCAGAAACCCAAAAAATTAGATATTAATACGCTAAAATAATATGGAAGCAGTAAATGCAATAGGAAGACGCAAAGCAGCCGTAGCCCGTGTTTTTGTTACAGAAGGTACCGGCAAGATTGTGATCAATAAACGCGATCTGGAGAACTATTTCCCTTCTTCTATCCTTCAGTTCATTGTAAAACAGCCGCTCAACACCCTGAACGTATCGGATAAATACGACATCAGGATAAACCTCGATGGCGGTGGTTACAAAGGACAATCGGAAGCAGCCAGATTAGGTATTGCCCGCGCATTGGTGAAAATTAATCCTGAAGATAAATCCGCATTGAGAGCTGCAGGCTTTATGACCCGCGATCCCCGTGTGGTGGAACGTAAAAAACCGGGACAACCCAAAGCCAGGAAAAGATTCCAGTTCTCCAAGCGTTAATACTCTGGGCATACGATCCGGAAGGTTACCCGTTGCTGGTACCCTTTTTGGGAGTATGCCAATAAAAGCCGCTTAGCGGCTATAACGTTTAGTATCTAAATCGTAAGGACGTTATCCGACATCAATGAAGAATTGGGGTAATTTACCTTACGATTCGGTTTAGAAAAAGAATGTAAACGAATAAATTAAAAAACAAAAATGGCAAAATTAGAATTTGACCAACTTCTTGAGGCCGGAGCGCATTTCGGTCACTTAAAAAGAAAATGGAATCCTGCAATGGCTCCTTATATCTTTATGGAGCGTAACGGAATCCATATTATTGACCTCTACAAAACTATCGCTAAAGCAGAAGAAGCTGCTGCCGCTTTGAAACAGATTGCCAAAGCAGGTAAGAAAATACTCTTTGTCGCAACTAAAAAGCAGGCGAAACCTGTGGTTGAAGAGAAAGCACAAAGCGTGAATATGCCTTATGTGATCGAACGTTGGCCGGGCGGTATGCTTACTAACTTCCCCACTATTCGCAAGGCAGTGAAGAAAATGGGTAGTATCGATAAGATGATCAAAGATGGTACGTTCGATACGCTCTCTAAACGTGAGAAACTACAAATTACCCGTCAACGTGCGAAGCTCGAAAAGATGCTGGGTTCCATTCAGGATCTTACCCGTCTTCCTTCTGCAATTTTTGTGGTAGATGTAATGAAAGAACAGATTGCGGTGAAAGAGGCTGAACGTCTCGGCATTCCTGTATTTGGTATTGTAGATACCAATTCGGATCCCTCCAATATTGATTTTGTGATCCCCGCTAACGACGATGCCGCCAAAGCGGTTGACCTGATCCTTGGATTCCTCTGTGATTCCATTAAAGAGGGATTGGATGAGCGTAAAGTGGAAAAAGCTGACGCCGCCGCTGCCGAAGAGCAGGACGAAGACGCTCCGCAACGCAGGGAACGCAAATCGAAAGCAGCCAAGAAAGAGCGCGTGAAGAAAGAAGATACCGAAGCGATGAAAGCTGCCGTAGTGAGCAAGTTTACGAAGGATGTAGAAGTTGACGAATAAGATTATAATCAAAATATAAGTATATAGAATATGGCAGTAACAATGGCAGATATCCAGCATCTACGCAAAATGACCGGTGCGGGGATGATGGATTGCAAAAATGCACTGAATGAAGCGAACGGGGATTTCGATGGTGCCATGGAAATAATCCGTAAAAAAGGACAGGCTGTAGCTGCAAAACGTGAAGATCGCGAAGCATCTGAAGGTTGCGTATTGGCAAAGACAGAAGGTGATTTTGCTGCGGTAGTGGCGTTACAGTGTGAAACAGATTTTGTGGCAAAGAATGAAGAATTCATCGCTTTGACACAGCAGATCCTTGATGCGGCCATCGCCCACAAACCGGAGAGTCTTGAACAACTACTTGCAGTGGAACTTTCCAACGGTACGGTATCACAACTGATTACCGATAAGATCGGGGCTACAGGTGAAAAAATGGAATTAGGATTCTACGAATACATTACCGCTCCTTATGTTACCTCTTATATCCATATGGGTAACAAGCTGGCGACCATCGTCGGTTTTAATAAGGCTGATGTGGATGAGCACGTAGCGAAAGATGTGGCAATGCAGGTCGCTGCCATGAATCCGATTTCTGTTACACCCGAAGGTATTCCTGCCGAAGTGAAGGAAAAGGAATTGGAAATTGCACGCGACAAAGCACGCGAAGCCGGTAAACCGGAAAACCTGCTCGACAGGATTGCGGAAGGAGCATTGCAGAAATTCTACAAGGAATCGACTCTTCTTCAACAGGAATATGTGAAAGATCCCAAGAAGACCATTGAACAGCTTCTGAAAGAAAGCGATAAAGAGTTATCTGTTACTACATTCAAACGTGTATCGTTGAACGTGTAAGATATATTTTTGCGATTTAATAAATAGAGCGCTCCGGAAGTTTTTTCGGGGCGTTCTTGCTAATTACCAAATACTAATTACCAATTACCAAATCGTGAATTGAAAATCGACGGAGTCAATTAACAATCGGCGTAAGCCAAATCATGAAATCTTCAATTTTGAATCTTGAATCTTGAAATTATCCTACGACCCATGTAAGCACATAATCGGGATGTACTTCATAGTGTATATTGAAAGTACGGTTATGGTCGGTTCTGGTTTCTGTGGCTGTTATAATTCCTTTGGATGCGGGAGTGAACGGCTGGATATGGAGATGGTGCTTGAAATGGATTTCGTTTTCTTCCATCAGTTTGAACATGCTCTCTTTTGCCGACCAATGCAATAGTTGATGTACTGTCTTCTGTGAAGGATCGATATACTCGTTATCCCCGATGAATTTGTAGGCTACTTTTCTTACCCGCTCCGACCGGATCTCGATATCGATCCCTACCGGGTAGGTTTCATGCAGATAAATAGCAGCATAATCTTTTGTGTGGGAGATGCTGATATGGTATGTTCCGTCTTGCAAATAGGGTTTGCCGTCCGCATGATTAAGGATGGTTTTTTCTTCGTTCAACAGCATGAATAACAGAATACGAGTGGAGAGCCACTCAATGGTACGTCTTTCGGAGCGGATAGTTTTTACATGTTCAACCGCATCGGAGCGCATATGTCCCGGAAGAAGCTGTAACAGTTCTTCACGCGATTCATCCATTTTCCAGATTCCCAGCAATCCTTCGCTGTCGGTATGTTCTCTTCTGATCAGCATTATTCCTCACGATTTACTCTTGGAGGGATATAGCGCACTTTAGTGATCCTTTTTTTGCTCAGATCCTCTGCCTGGAAAGTATGTTTTTTATAGACAAAACTCTCCTTACGTTTTGGGAAATCACCTTTCAACTCCAGCAACAGCCCGGCAAGTGTATCCACCTCTTCAGACATCTTCTCGAAATCTTTTGCGGGTAGCTGGGTGATCTTGATAAAATCCTCTAACTGGGTTTTTCCTTCGAAGATGTAAGAACCATCGGCCTCGATCGTATAAAAAGGCAGTTCCTCATCATATTCGTCACTGATATCGCCCACGATCTCTTCAAGAATATCTTCCATTGTGACTAATCCCGATGTACCTCCATATTCATCCACTACAATAGCCATATGGATCTTCTGTGTGCGGAACTCTTCCAGCAGGTCGTCGATACGTTTTGTTCTAGGCACGAAATAAGCCGGTCGGATCAGCGTCTGCCATTTGAAAGAGTTGACTTTTCCCAGGTGTGGCAATAAATCTTTTACATACAGAATCCCTTTGATATTATCGGCATTTTCTTCAAAAACAGGAATACGTGAAAAACCGGCATCTACGATAAAGTCAATCACTTCGGTGAAGGGTTTTTGTAATTCAATGGCCACCATATCACTTCTGGAGACTAATACATCGTCTACCAGTTTATCTTTGAAACGGATAATACCCTCGAGCATCTCTTTCTCCTGTTCATGTGTAATCTCGTTCGACCTGATCTCAAGAGCCTTAGAGAGATCGTTTGCCGACATCTCGTGTTGCCATTGAGATGCTGGACGACTAAAGGTAGCCGCATTTTTTGCAAGCAAAGACGAAAAAGGGGACATCAGTATGTTTATCAGACGGATAAAGAAACTATTGTTAGCTGCAAACCGCAGTGGGTATTGCGAAGCATACAGTCTCGGAAGAATATTGGTCAGTAACAGAATAACAAAGATAGTAACAATCATTCCTGGTACAGAGATATTTATGCTGTTTCCTCCGAAAAGGGATGGGCGGTTCAGCAAGTAAATAACCAGTACGGTAATAGTTACTTGGAGGAATAATTGAGTAACTACAAGAGATGCCAGTAATTTTTCCGGTTTTTTAAGCAGATTTGAAATGCGGATCTTTTTCGGCTCTTCAGACGTATGGAGGTCGTCGGCAAATTTCTTTTCGAGTATAGTAAAAGCAACTTCAGCACCTGAAGCAATTGCATTTGAGATAATAAGCAGGAGAAGCAGTGCCGCAACGATATAATCGGGCAATGTATGCAGGTTTGCCGTCAGGTATATATTTAATAACGATAAAGGGTCAGGGTCCAAGTGGTAATTTTTTAGTGAAACAAAGAGAGAATGTTTTAGCGCTTGATTCCCAGGTGGGAAGCGATAAAACATTCTCCACAAAATTACAATGTTTTATTTAAAATGGCAAATCATCTACGTCGGAGATTTCGTCCTGTTCGTCACGGGGAGCAGTACCTGACGGCGAGGAGTAATTATTACCATTTTCATGTTCCCTATTTCCAAATCCTTCGTCACCACCCCCTCTGCGACCCAGGAGTTCCAGGTTATCGGCCACGACTTCGGTGATATACCTTTTCACTCCGTTCTGATCGTCGTAAGAGCGGGAACGGATCTTTCCTTCCACATACACCAATGTGCCTTTCTTTACAAATTTTTCAGCAATTTGTGCCAATCCTCTCCAACATACAATGTTATGCCATTCCGTACGCTCAGGCACCTGCGTGCCGCCAGAAGTTGTGTAACCTCTTTCACTGGTTGCAAGCGAGAAGTTTGCTTTTGCAACATCATTGTCAAAATACTTCATTTCCGGGTCTCTTCCTACATTCCCCACTAAGATTACTTTGTTTACCGACATAATTAAAAATTTTTGGTTTTAGAATAGCTCTCGCTGTAAAAACAAAATTAAGCATTTATTTGTAATTAACAACAATGAATAGCTAAATTATTTCGAGGTATTTGTGGGTTAACCTCGATACCGGATAATCCGGAAGTTGTTCATTTTCAATTTTAAAGATTTCTTTCGGAGGATTGTATGGAATCTCACCAGGAATAATTATCCGGTAAAAATGGGTATGTATGGTCTGATGGGTAAGCTGATGCTTGATTGTCAGCCGATGGTCGACAGATAAAGAGGATGTTCCGTTGAAAAGTTCCCTGAAAGGTTCCGTTTTTTCTAATTCTGTAAAATCGAATGGCGTTGGAGTTTCGATCAGAGGAAATTCGAAAAGGTTTTTCCAGATATCCGAACCGTTACGTTTTTGCAGAAACGTGTTATCATTGTGTTGAATATGAAAATAGTGGAAATATCGGTTCCTGATGAAGATTTTCCGGTCGTTCACGGGAAGCTCGCCCACCCGGTTTTCAGCAAGAGCTGTGCAGTAATCCTGAAGTACACAATCTATGCATCTGGGTTGAGCAGGGGTACAGACCAAAGCGCCGAAATCCATCACAGCCTGATTATATTTTCCGGGATCTTGCGGATCAAGCAGCGACTGAGCCATCTCCCTGATTATTTTTTTCCCTTCAGAAGTATGTATGGATAATGCAATGCCGAACAGCCGGGAGATTACCCTGAATACATTGCCGTCCACTACTGCATAAGGCTCATTGAATGCGATCGATGCGATAGCTGCTGCTGTGTATTCACCTACGCCTCTCAGCGAAATAATGTCAGGGTAGGTAGATGGAAATATGCCATTAAAGGTGGTCATTACCTGTTTTGCTGCTGCATGTACATTGCGTGCCCGGGTATAATAACCGAGGCCTTGCCATAATTTCAATACTTCATCTTCTTCGGCAACGGCAAGTGATTCTACGTTGGGAAATCTCCCGATGAACCGGAAATAGTAGTCTCTCCCCTGTACGACCCTTGTTTGCTGTAAAATGATTTCAGATATCCATATTTTATAGGGATCGGTGGTTTCGCGCCACGGCAGATCACGCCCTTTTTCACCGTACCATTTTAGTAAAAGTGAGGTAATTATTGAATTATTATCTTTCTCTGTCATTTCTTCTCCGTTCCGTTCTTCTTTGTTCCGGCAAAGCTAATGAAAAAAGTGGAAAGGTGGAAAGGTGGGAAGTGAAGATGATATTAGATTCAAGATTATTTGGGAAAGGGACTTGGGATGTAGGAGATTATTCTCCACTTCTTGGACTTCCAACTTCTTAGTTCTATTAAAATTATCAAATTATTACATCAGTATATCAGTGCATCAGTTAAGTTCTTGGCTCTTGATTCTAAAAAAAGGGGAAATTCGGAAAAATTCCCGTCATTTATTTTTCGTGTTGAGAAAAAAGCTATATATTTGCAGTCCAAAATTTTACTAATTAATAACCCAAGGTATTATTATTAATATTAAAATATAGATAAAATGACTAAAGCAGACATTGTAAATGAAATTGCAAAAAAAACCGGCGTAGATAAAGCATCGGTATTGGCAACAGTGGAGTCTTTCATGGAAGTGGTAAAAGACTCTTTGGCAAATAACGAAAACGTATACCTCAGAGGTTTCGGAAGTTTCATTGTAAAGAAAAGAGCACAGAAAACGGCCCGTAATATCTCAAAAAATACGACCATCATCATCCCCGAGCATAATATTCCCGCCTTCAAGCCGGCCAAAACATTTGTAGGCCAGGTAAAAGGTGATAAATAACATATAATTAAATAAGGAGAAATAGCATATGCCAAGCGGAAAAAAAAGAAAAAGGCATAAAATGTCTGTACACAAGCGTAAAAAAAGACTTAGAAAGAATAGGCATAAGAAGAAGAAATAACGCCGAAATACTTTTTTTACTCAGCAATAGAGGAACAAACTTAAAAGAACCAATCGGCTATTAAGTTTGTTCTTTGTGTATAAACAGGGTAATGGTTCTGGCGAGAACCTCCTTTCTGTTGTGAGGACAGAAGCCTAAAATGTTGAAAATTAATTTATAAAACGAACAATTGTGACAAGCGAACTTGTTGTGGATGTTCAATCCAAAGAAATTACCATTGCGGTTCTCGAAGATAAGAAACTGGTAGAATTGCAACAGGAGAGCCAGGACGGTTCATTTGCGGTTGGAAACATCTACGTGGGCAAAGTTAAAAAACTAATGCCCGCCCTCAACGCTGCATTTGTGAATGTGGGACATAAAAAGGACGCTTTTCTTCACTACTTGGATTTAGGGGTTGAATTCAACTCGGTTCTCTATTTTCAGAAACTGGTTGAAGACAAGAAGAAGGTACCGCAGCTCCAGAAGATGAAGTTGCAACCCGAGATCGAGAAAGAAGGGTCTATCGCGGATATATTGAAAGTAGGGCAGGAGATATTGGTGCAAGTAGCCAAAGAGCCTATTTCAACGAAGGGTCCGAGATTGACGGCCGAAATCTCTTTTGCAGGACGATTCATGGTGTTGATTCCATTTATCAACCGGGTATCGGTATCGCAAAAAATTAAATCGCGCGAGGAGCGTGCCCGACTACGACAGTTGATGCAGAGCATCAAACCGAAAAATTTCGGAGTGATCATACGTACCAACGCCGAGGGTAAGCGGGTTGCCGACCTCGATGCGGAGTTGAAAGTGCTGGTAAAAAGATGGGAAGACAATATCGGTAAGATACAGAAGGCCAAGGCGCCCTCGCTGATTTATGAGGAAACGGGACGTACCGTAGCGCTGTTACGCGATATTTTTAGTCCCTCTTTCGAACAGATCCATGTCAATGACCGGGAAGTGGCCCGGCAGATTGCCGATTATGTAAGTGTGATAGCCCCCGACCGTAAGAACGTTGTCAAGGAATACAAAGGCGCACTTCCTATTTTGGATAATTTCGGTATTACCAAACAGATTAAATCGCTCTTTGGAAAAACTGTTACGTTTAAAAATGGCGCTTATCTTATTATTGAGCATACCGAGGCGTTACATGTGATAGATGTGAACAGCGGGAATCGTAATAAATCGAAACTCGGTCAGGAAGACAGCGCTTATGAGGTGAATGTGGCCGCCGCCGAAGAGATTGCCCGCCAGTTACGTTTACGGGATATGGGTGGTATCATCGTTATCGACTTCATCGATATGAATAAAGGGGAGCATCGCAATAAGCTGCTCGCCAGGATGCAGGAGTTGATGGCAAAAGACAGGGCCAAGCACAATATTCTACCATTGAGCAAGTTCGGGTTAATGCAGATCACACGTCAACGTGTCCGCCCCGAAATGGAAGTTGCCACAAGCGAGGTTTGCCCCACCTGCTTTGGTAAAGGAAAGATAAAGTCGTCGATTCTTTTCACAGATACGCTGGAAGGAAAGATCGATTATTTAGTGACCAAGCTAAAAGTGAAGAAATTCAGTCTGCATATACATCCTTATGTTGCAGCTTATGTTCAGCAGGGTCTCTTTTCGTTGAAGTACAAATGGAGAAAAAAATTCAATGTAGGTATGAAAATCATTCCCGACCAGAAACTCGGGTTCCTGCAGTATGAATTTTATGACAGAGAAGGAAACGAAATAGATCTGAAAGAAGAAATTGAAATGAAATAATGTCCCGTACTAACGGGACGAAAAGCAAAATAAAAACCGGTATTCCACAGTGAGTGCCGGTTTTTTGCGTTTTCTACACCCAGTCTACATTGTAATACAAAAGGATCTGCTTGAAATCACTGTTTTCCCGGAGACGGGATTCGGCTGATTTTATCCATTCTCTGGCCTGTGCAGGAGAAAAGGAATGATCGAGTTTTAGCAAAATTTCACGTATATGCTGTTGTTGAATACGGCCGACCACAGGCTTGTTGGGACCTAGTACACTATTCTCGAATGATTGTCTTAACAGCCGGAAAAAAGAGATTGCAGCATACTCTGCCTTTTGTTCATCTTTGTGTTTCAGTACGATTGAGATCAGACGGGTGAACGGAGGATATTTAAACAGTTTTCTCTCTGTGATCTGGGAATGGTAAAAACCCTCATAATCGTTGCGGGTGATGAGTCTGTAAATGGGTTGTTCCGGATCAGACGTTTGAATGATAACTGTACCCTGTTTGTCTCTGCGTCCTGCACGGCCTGCTGCCTGGGTAATCAGTTGGAAACCCCGCTCATGGGAACGGAAATCGGGATAGTTCAGCAGCGAATCCGCGGCGATAATCCCTACCACCCGTACATTGCCGAAATCCAACCCTTTCGAAAGCATCTGGGTGCCTATCAGTATTTGGATACGGTTCTCCTGAAAATCGTTGATAATACGTTCGAATGAATCCTTTCCACTTGCGGTATCCCTGTCCATACGCCCTACTACTGCACCGGGAAAGAGTTGAGACACTTCCTCTTCCAACCGTTCCGTGCCTGCTCCGAAAGATTTCAGTCCCTCACTATGACAGGAAGGACATGTTGAGGGTAAAGAGTAGGAACTGTTGCAATAGTGGCATATAAGCCTGTGCTCCCTCTTGTGATAGGTGAGTGTGACATCGCAGTAAAGACATTTTGGGATCCAGCCACATGCCGCACATTCAATCATTGGGGCAAAGCCTCGACGGTTGCGAAAGAGGATAGCCTGCTCTCCGTTTTCGAGCGCCTGGTTGATCTCCTCTATTAATGCAGGGGCAAGTACGCTCTTCATTTTCTTCCGTCGGCGCAGATCTTTGGTGTTTTGCAGACTGATCTGGGGTAACTCTATCTTGCCAAAGCGTTCGTTCAGCATTACCAATCCATATTTTCCCGTCTGTGCATTATAATAAGATTCTACAGAGGGAGTTGCTGACCCCAGCAATGTTTTAGCATTTGACATATGTGCCAGCATAATGGCCGTATCGCGTGCATGGTAGCGTGGAGAAGGCTCCTGTTGCTTATAGCTTGTTTCGTGTTCTTCATCTACAATCACCAGTCCTAACCGCCTGAACGGGAGGAAAAGGGAGGAGCGTACACCCAATATGATTTCATAAGGTGTTTCGGACAACATCTTCTGCCATATCTCTGTTCGTTCCTGGTCGTTAATCCCGGAGTGATAAATACCTATCCTATTGCCGAAAACAGTTTGTAAGCGGTGGGTCAGCTGTGTAGTCAGGGCAATCTCCGGCAGGAGGTAAAGTGTCTGTTTCCCTTCAGTAAGCAGTTGATCGATAAGGTGGATATAGATCTCTGTCTTTCCGCTGGAAGTAGCACCGTGTAAAAGAACAGTCTGCTTATCAGAAAAACTGTCCTGGATAGCATCCATAGCTTTCTGCTGTTCTTTGCTTAAGGGGTAAGGGCTGCGGGTAAGTGCGGCTTTCCGGTGGAGGCGGCTTCTTTCTACTGTAAAAGAAATTAATATCTCTTTTTTAATTAAACCGTTTAGTACCATCGGTGTGTATCCATTCAACTCTTTGACCTCACTCCTGCTGATGCTTTCTCTCTCGTTTTCGGTAAGGAACCAGATAATCTCATCCAGTAGTAATTGCTGTTTGGGAGATCTTTTCAGGATGGCAGCGACACCGGTATCTTCGAATGTCGGGTTCAGCCGGAACTGTTCTTCGCTTTTCTGGATATAACCCTTTTGTAAATCTTCCGGCATCATCGGGGAGGGGAGCGCCGCTTTACACACATCTCCTTGTGCGGAGAGATAATAAAAGGAGACCCACTCCCACAACTCCAACTGCTGGTCGGTTACAACAGGCGTGGAATCAATAAGAGAATGGATCTCCTTGATAGTGAAATTTCCGGGTAATTGCCGGTGTACTTTTGCTACGACTGCGGTGTAATATTTTCGTCTTCCGAAAGGTACGACCACCCTGAATCCCCTCCCGATCTTGTGTTGCATGTCAGTGGGAACGGCGTAGGTAAACAGGCCGGAGAGCGGAAGCGGCAATATTACATCGGCATACATGCCTTAAAAATATACGGCTGCCGTCAGTGACCAGGTTCCTTTTTTTCCGTTGAAAGCATCTGTCCACTTCGGTTCGTCCACCGAATAGTTGTCGGTCATCCTGATCCCGTAGTTCACCCCTACCGCCAACCGGCTGAATACTTCGGCGCCTGCACCCAGATTGATGCCCGCTTCAAAGTTTTTCGCCTCCACTTTGCCTTTTATCGTTTCCCACGTGAAATCATCGCTCGCTACAAGGAAACGGGCATAAGGGCCACCGGCGATAAAGACTTTTACCGGCAGTAATAGGCCGAACTTATATTTCACATTCACCGGAATATCCAGATAATGATTAGACACTTTTTGTACCACGCTTTGGGCTCCCTCTTCGGAAACGCTTTCTACATTCATCCTGTCATTGCTGTATAAAAGTGATCCCTCAATTCCCAAATTAACGATAGGAAATGTAAACTCGGCCGTAGGACCCAATTTGAACGAGTTGAGGTTTTCCACTTTTATCACATCTTCTGAAAAAGAGGGCGTATTTAATCCTACTTCGCCTCTTAACCCGAAACGTAATTGTGCATTTGCAGCCGGCCCTATTATCAGGAACAGGATAAGGCTACTTAGGAATAATTTTTTTGTTTTCATTTTTGATTCATTTAGTAAGAATAGTTCTCTGTTTTGGTTTCTGCAAAGCTATAACATTTGAATGGATTTGCCGCCTAAAGTTAAAGAAAAAACTTTATACGGCGGGAGAATCGCATTTTCTAAAAATAGATGGCTCCCATAATACTCCAGGTATGTGATTTACCGTTCAGCGGATCTTTCCAGTTGGGCTCATCCAATGAATAATTATCGGTAAGTTGTACGCTGTAGTTCACTCCTACCTGTATCATTTTCAACAATTCCAGGCCAATACCCACATTGGCTCCTGCCTGAAATGATTTTGCCTTAATATCGTTACCGATATCCTGGAAATCTACTTTATCGCCGGAGATCAGATAGCCGGCATATGGCCCGGCTACGGCATACCATCTCAGGGGAAGCATTCCCCCTCCGAATTTTAATTTTGCGTTTACGGGCAGCATGAGATAGCGGTTCGAGACATCCTCTTCTGCGTTCATGTCTCCGGAAAGTTGGGAGATGGTCATGCGGTTATCGTTGTAGAGGAGCGAGGCCTCTATGCCGAAGTCGGCAATACCTAACGGCAGAAACATTGCCTCAATCGAGGGGCCGATACTGTAAGAGGTCAGGTTTTCAACTTTCAACGCATCACTGTCGAAACTCGGGTTATTCAACCCCACATCTGCTTTTACTCCGATCTTAATTTGTGAAAACAGAGGAACACTTAATATGGACAATAGCGCAATGGCTACGCTGGTCCGAATGATTTTGTTTGTTTTCATAATACTCTTTTTAGTGAAAATTTTGTTCATAGATTGTCTTAAAATAGGCATATCAAACCATACTTGATGACAACTCACAATTTAAACAAAAGAGAACGGGAATAGGTGGTTAAAAAAATATAAAAAACTATATAAGAAAAGCGTTTATACCCCCTTACAGGAGAAAAACGCTTTTTTACTTTATATAGATTAGGGTGGTGGTGTTGGTTTTACCTTTACACCTTCCCACCTTTTCGCTTCGTGCAATCCGCTACTATTTGGCAAAACAAGTTTACCTGGTTTGCACTCGCTTACTCGCAGATTTCACCTAGTCTGCAAATTTTGCTTTCAAAAACTCGCGGTTCAACCGTGCGATATTGGTGATGGAGATGTTTTTAGGGCATTCCACTTCGCATGCGCCGGTATTGGTACAGTTCCCAAAGCCCAGTTCATCCATTTTGGCCACCATCGCTTTGGCGCGACGTTTGGCTTCCACACGTCCTTGCGGCAGTAATGCCAACTGGCTCACCTTGGCTGATACGAAGAGCATGGCCGATCCGTTCTTACATGCGGCCACACAGGCGCCACAACCGATGCAAGCTGCGGCATCCATCGCCATTTCGGCGTCGTCGCGCGGAATAGGGATGGCATTTGCATCGGGGACACCGCCGGTATTGACCGAAACATAACCACCTGCCTGGATGATTTTGTCGAAAGCCGTTCGGTCCACCATCAGGTCTTTGATGATGGGGAACCCCGCAGAACGCCACGGCTCAACGGTGATGGTGTCACCGTCGTTGAACCGGCGCATATGCAGCTGGCAGGTAGTTATACCCTGGTCGGGCCCGTGGGGGTGACCGTTGATATAGAGGCTGCACATACCGCAGATACCTTCGCGGCAGTCGTGATCGAAAACCACCGGCTCCTTTCCTTCATTGATCAGTTGTTCATTCAGGATATCGAGCATCTCCAAAAATGAGCTTCCCTGTGAGATATTTTCCAATGGGTAAGTTTCGAAGTGCCCTCTATCTTTCGGTCCGTTCTGGCGCCAAACTTTTACTTTTATGTTGATATCTTTATCCATGATCGTTTTGTTGTTTTAAAGTTTACCCGTTATTCATCAACAGTTTAAGATTTGTAGTTCCTTTGCTGACGAACCACAAACTCATAATTAAGCGGTTCCTTATACATCACCGGATCTTGATCCTCTCCCCGGTATTCCCAGCAGGAAACATAAGAGAACTGATCGTCATGGCGCAATGCTTCACCTTCGGGTGTTTGATGCTCTAAGCGGAAGTGTCCTCCACAGGATTCTTCGCGGTCGAGGGCATCGTGTGCCATCAGTTCGCCGATCTCGATAAAGTCGGCCAGACGCAACGCCTTTTCGAGTTCCACATTAAGTGTCTCTTTGTTGCCCGGTATGCGTAAGTTGGTCCAGAAATCCTTTTTCACTTCTTTCAGCTTCTCGATCGCTGTCTTCAACCCTTCTGCATCGCGTCCCATACCGACGAAATCCCACATGACATGGCCCAACTCCTTGTGGATATGATCCACCGAGTGTTTTCCCCTGATGCTCATCAGGCGGTCGATCCTGTCGTTGATCTCTTTTTCGACCTTATCAAATTCCGGCGTATCGGTCTTGAAACGCGGCACGTTGATCTGGTCGGCCAGATAGTTTTGTATGGTGTAGGGAAGCACGAAATAGCCGTCGGCCAGCCCCTGCATCAATGCGGATGCTCCCAGACGGTTGGCGCCGTGGTCGGAGAAGTTGGCTTCACCTATGGCAAACAACCCGGGGATAGAGGTCATCAGTTCGTAATCCACCCAGATACCGCCCATTGTATAGTGGATGGCGGGATAGATCATCATGGGCGTTTCATAGGGATTGTCGTCCACGATCTTTTCATACATCTGGAACAAGTTGCCATAGCGGGCTTCCACCACATCCCTGCCGAGTCGGTTGATGGCATCGGCAAAATCGAGGTAAACAGCCAATCCGGTGTTACCTACACCGTAACCCGCGTCACAGCGTTCTTTGGCGGCACGCGATGCCACGTCACGCGGAACAAGGTTCCCGAATGCCGGGTAACGGCGCTCCAGATAGTAGTCGCGGTCTTCTTCCCTGATATCGGTCGGTTTCAGTTTCCCCTCGCGGATGGCTTGAGCGTCTTCCAGTTTTTTTGGCACCCAGATACGCCCGTCGTTACGCAGCGATTCCGACATCAGGGTCAGTTTCGACTGGAACTCTCCGTGTACCGGGATACAGGTCGGGTGGATCTGTGCCATACATGGGTTGGCAAAGTAAGCCCCCCTCTTGTAGCACTGCCATGCAGCCGAACCGTTGGAGGTCATCGCATTGGTGGACAAAAAGAATGTATTGCCATATCCTCCTGTGGCGATTACCACGGCATGGGCGGCAAAACGTTCCAGTTTCCCGGTGACCAGGTTGCGGGCAATAATACCCCGCGCACGGCCGTCGATGATAACTAAGTCCACCATCTCATAACGGGTATAGAGCTTTACTTGTTTGCGGTGTACCGCACGACTCAATGCCGAGTAGGCACCCAGCAGCAATTGCTGTCCTGTCTGTCCGCGGGCGTAAAATGTGCGGGATACCTGTGCCCCTCCGAACGAGCGGTTGTCGAGCAGGCCTCCGTATTCGCGTGCGAAGGGAACACCCTGCGCCACACACTGGTCGATAATGCTGTTGGATACCTCCGCCAGACGATATACGTTGGCCTCACGGGCACGGTAGTCGCCTCCCTTGATCGTATCATAGAACAACCGGTAGACGGAGTCGCCGTCGTTCGGATAGTTTTTTGCGGCATTGATACCTCCCTGCGCGGCGATTGAGTGCGCGCGGCGGGGAGAATCCTGAATACAGAAATTCAGTACGTTGAAACCGAGTTCACCTAATGATGCCGCCGCCGACGCACCGGCCAGTCCCGTACCTATCACAATAATATCGAGGCGGCGTTTATTGGCCGGATTCACCAACTTTTGATGATTCTTGTAATTCGTCCATTTCTCGGCGAGAGGCCCTTCGGGTATTTTGGAATTTATCTTGTTCATAATATTCAATTGCTTTTTGTTATCCTAATAGGTTGGAATATCCGAGATATACGGCTATGGGTACAATAGCGAATCCCAGGCAGACAATAGTTGAAAAAACGTTCCCTAACACTTTGATCCGTTTCATCCAGACAGTATTGTTCCAGCCGACGGTATGGAGGGCGCTCCAGAAGCCGTGTGTAAGGTGAAGCCATAAGGCGAGAAAGGCAAGTTCATAGACAATCACGACCCAGAGGCTGGAGAAAACTTCTGCTATCAATTGCGCACTGTCGTGTCGGAATCCTTCAATTCCAAGGAGTTCTTTGAACTGCATCTGATACCACATCTGGTAGAGGTGCAGGACCAGGAACAAGAGTATAAATACCCCCAGTACAAACATATTTTGTGACGACCAGGTGGTTTTGGTTTTGCTTGCGGAAGCATACCTGTCTTTTCCCCTGGCTTTTCTGTTCTGTAACGTCAGGATGACCCCGTACAAAATGTGGAAGATAAATCCCAGTGCCAGGACACCCGTCGCCGCAACCGCCCACCAGTTCGCGCCAAGCACCTCGTTGGCGATGAAATTGTAGGTGTCGTAGCTGAAGATGAGTACCAGGTTCATCGACATGTGGAACAGAAGAAACAGAATCAGAAAAAGGCCGGAAATACTTTGGACAAACTTCCGCCCGATAGATGATTTGATTAGCCAACTCATAAAGTTCTCTTTTTTAAATTATTTTGATTTTTTATTTTTTACGTCCTGGTTTTGCTAGTGCCGATAATTTATTTTCCTTTAGCACTACAAAAGTACAACTTTTTATCTGTTTACCCAGAACTATTTGAGGAAATTTTTCTTTAATTGATTTTTGCAGTAAATCTTAAAAAGACCGGTGGGAAAGCAATTTTTCAACTTGTGACCGGTACGATCGATCCTCGATTTGAAAAAAAAGGTTATCTTTGTGCGTTCAAAAAGAATTGTAACTGATTATGGATATAGTATTAAGCGGTATTCGTTCTACCGGGAAACTGCATTTGGGAAATTATTACGGTGCGTTGCGTAATTTTATCAGGATGCAGGAGGAGAACAAGTGTTATTTTTTTATAGCCGACATACATTCCCTCACCACGCATCCCGATCCGAAAATGCTGCATGAGAATGTGAAGAACGTGCTGGTGGATTACCTTGCTGCCGGAATTGATCCTGAGAAATCGGTGATTTATGTGCAGAGTGATCTGCCCGAAACAGCAGAGTTGTATCTCTACCTTAATATGCATGCTTACCTGGGCGAACTCTCCAAAACGTCTTCATTTAAGGAAAAAGCGCGCAAGCAGCCGGAGAACGTAAACGCAGGACTACTTACCTATCCCACGCTAATGGCCGCCGATATACTTATTCATCGCGCCGATAAAGTGCCTGTGGGGAAAGATCAGGAGCAGCACCTCGAAATGACCCGCCGTTTTGCCCGCCGCTTTAACCATTTCTACGGAGTGGAGTATTTCAAAGAGCCGGTGGCTTATAACTTCGGGGAAGAACTGGTGAAAATCCCCGGATTGGATGGTAGCGGAAAGATGGGGAAATCGGAGGGAAATGCCATTTATCTGGGTGAAAGCCCGAAAGAGATTGAAAAGAAGGTGAAAAAAGCGCTTACCGACGCCGGTCCGACCGCCCCCAACTCCATAAAACCCGACTATATCGAAAATCTTTTTACTCTGCTTCGGGTGGTATCTGCCCCCGAGGTAGTGCAACATTATGAATTGCAGTGGAACACATGTACAATCCGTTATGGTGATCTGAAGAAACAACTGGCCGAAGATATTATTAAAGTAACTACCCCTATACGAGAGCGGATACAAGAAATAGAGAAAAATGACGCTTATTTGCGTAAAGTGACCCTTGAGGGGGCGGAAAGAGCAAGGGAAAGCGCCCGCAAAACCATAGAAGGAGTAAGGGAAATAGTCGGGTTCAAACCATTTTAAAAGTGGAAATTCCTCTTAACTTCACTTCCGTAAATACATTCAGCAGAATGTGTGCAACTAAATCGGAGACCTTTAGATGTTTCGCGGGATACCTATAACCAGCGATGAGTAATACAACTTAATGGTACAGCTTGCGAAAGTTAAATGATCTAAACTTTTCAGCCCGTTGGTTGTTCACCAAAGTAATACAAAAAAGAAAAGTATGTCTCTATGCTGACATTTAAATCGCTTGAATTAAAAGATAAAAATATCATCAATTCCTACCTTCGGCAACAAAACTACAGAGCATCAGATCTTTGTTTTACTAATTTGTATTGCTGGGGAAGAAAATTCGATACACAATTTGCTATAACACCCGATTGGTTGTTTATCAGGTTTAAAGACAATAATGGCCGGAATTCTTATCTCAAACCGGTAGGGGCGGGTAATTTGAAGGAGGCTATAGATCTTATTCAGAAAAATCATTCGTCGTTCAGTTCCCCCTTTCAGATGAGGGGATTGACGAAAGAAATGATAAAAGAAATTGAAGATGCGATGCCCGGCCGGTTCGACTACCAACTGAACAGATCTGTCTCCGATTATATCTACACGACCGAAAAACTGATCCATCTCAAAGGAAAAAAACTGCAAAGCAAACGAAATCATATCAATCGGTTCAAACGAGAGAATGACTGGAAGTATCATTCCCTTACCGGAAACCGGTCGTTGGTGGAAGAGTGCAAGAATATGCTCGACAAGTGGATGGAAATGAACAAAGAGGAAAAAGATCCATCACTGGTCTATGATGATCATGCCACTACGCTGATGCTCGATAATTTCGAATATTTTAACCTGAAAGGAGGATTGATTTGTGTCGACAACGAGATAGCCGCCTTTACTATCGGTGAGCCGCTTACTGAAGATACTTTCGTGGTGCATGTGGAGAAAGCGTTTACCTCTATTCATGGTGCGTACACTATCATCAATCAGCAATTCATCGAAAATGAGGCATCGGAATTTTCCTATGTGAACAGGGAAGAGGATATGGGGATGGAGAATCTCCGTCGTGCGAAGGAGTCCTATCATCCCGATATATTGCTCGAAAAATATAACGCGAGATTTAAATGATTTAAGTTTCGCATTTAAATTTGAAATGTATGCGATTAAAACGGAGACCTATAGATGTTTTAGTCGCAATCATACAACTTACGGAACTTGAGTAAATGATACAATTTGCCGACGAGACAACAAGACTACAGGTGCGGGAGATGTGGAAAACCGTCTTCGGTGATCCTGATGACTACATGGAAGTCTACTTTCGTCATAAATACCGTGACGAGACCACTCTTCTGTACATGGAGGGCGATAAAGCGGTTGCTTCCCTGCAAATGTTACCTTACCGATTCACCTTTTGTGAGACGGAGATTCCTGTCATTTACCTCGCCGGTGTTTCTACCCTCCCCGAATACAGGAGAAAAGGATATGTGCGGCAACTGTTGATCAAAAGTTTTGAAGAGGCGGAGCGTAAGGATGTGCCGCTGATGTTGCTTGTCCCTCAGGAAGAGTGGCTGCTGAGATTTTATGATCGGTATGGGTTTGCACAGACTTTTGATGCCGGAACGGAAGCGTTGCCTTCGTTAAAGGTACTGCTTGAAAAGTATCCCGACGACCTGTATGCGGCCTTCAGGGGGTTTAACGCCTTATTCAGGCAAAAAGATATGACCGTCCAGAAATCATTCGATGATTTCCGTGCCATGGTGGAGGAGGCGGCGCTTTATGATTTTCCGGCGAAAAGAAATTTGATAGGGATGGCACGTGTGATCGATGCCGAAAGATTGCTTTCCCTGTTTGCTGCATGTTATAAACAAAAATCATTCTCAATAAGGGTCTATGATGAGTTGTTGGGAAATAACAATGCCTCATTCACGGTCATGGACGGAAAGGTTGAGAGGACGTTTCCCGTCGATAGATCGAAACCTATACTCACGACCGGCATAAGGGCGTTGGCGCAACTCCTTCTGGGATATCATATTTCCAAAAAAGGAGAACCGTTCAGCACTCTCTTCCCTGAAAAAGAACCACAAATGCATTTTATGCTCGAATAAATTCAACAAGAAAGATGTTTCTATAAATAATTGGAATCAGGAAATTTAAATTAATCCTAAGCCCAATGCAATTGAAATCAAAACAAGCATTACCGCCACAATAAACTGAATGCTTGGTAAAGTTACTTTTTTAAGCAGCTTTTTTCCGAGATATGCCCCTGCAATTGCTGAAAAGGTTGCCGAAATTAAAAGTGCCAGGCTTTCATCCAGATTTGCGGATGTAAAACGTGAAGCGTAAACTGAAAGCCGTGTAAAATCGACTATACAGGCGATCACTACGCCTGTTGCAATATAGGCTTCTTTTGAAAGTCCGCTTTTTATAAGAAATGCACTGCGTATAGCACCCTGTATGCCCGATAACCCACCAAAGAAACCGCTCAGCATACCACCCCACACTAATTTATCTTTACCAAATTGAACCTTTTGAAATGAGGGTGAGATTTCGAGTACTGAAAAGACAATTAATGATAAGGCTATAATGAGTTTTACAGGTGTAATTTCAAAAGATCTCCCCCAAAGTTCATATTGGAAAAGCGTTGACAAAACGGAGATTCTTAGTAATAGCCACGCTCCTGCAAACGATGCTAAGAAGGCAGGTAACCCAAAACGTAGTAAAACTGTTTTGTCGGTACTTTTACCGATTAATGCGATTTTAAAAAGATTATTTGAAAAATGGACTACACCCGTGAGTGCAATGGCAATATCAATCGGGAAAAATAATGCAAAAACAGGGGTTAAAATTGTTCCCAGCCCGAAACCCGAAAAGAATGTCAGAATAGCTGTGAAAAATGTACCCAGACAAATTATTACTATTTCCATACAAGTATATTTTTTAAATTACGGAACAAAAATACCTTGTATGGATGCCTGAGATATGGTAAGAATATATGATAAAATGGTATTATTGAAAATATTTGTTTCTGAATTGTGCCGGTGTTATATTTTCATGTTTCCTGAAAAACTTTATGAAATTGGAAGGGTCTGAGAAGAATAGGATTTCGGCTATCTCATTAATGGTGTTGTCGGTATGTAGTATATATCTTTTAGCCTCAAGTAATAGTTGATTAGTAATAATTTTGCTGGCACTTTTTCCCGCCTGTTTCCGGCAAATGGTATTCAGGTTTTGAGGGGTAATATGTAACAAGTCGGCAAATTCATTGACTTTATGTAGTCGTGGACATTCTTTTACCAGTAACATCATAAACCGCTCATAGATAGGTTGTGGTTGGGTTTGATTATCAGGATTGTCTTCCTTTATTTGCAGTAGCTTGCCGAATAAAGCTTTAAGCAATCCATGAATGATTCCTTTTGAATAGGGTGTGTTGAGTTGAAATTCGTTATATATTTCCTCCAATAGATAGGTTGGATATTTATCAGGTTGGATTTTTAGTCTTGTTGTATCGGTCAGTTCCCGGATCAAGTCAATCAACAGGTTTTCTTTAACGGCGTTAAACTCGTTATCGTTGAAGAGTATTACAAATCCTTTGGGAATAGATGTAAATTGCCAATAATGAAGTTGTCCGGGTTTAAGGAAATAAAAATCAGGGGCTGATACCATGAACTTCTCCGATTCGATACAATGAAAACCTTCACCCTCAGATAGAAATATCAATTCGAAATATTTATCGTGCTTATGGGGCTTGGTTTTCTTAATATGTTCTTTAAACCGTGAAACTTTAAGAGTCGACCCCTCATCAAGTTTGTTTTTTATGTCAATCTTTTTGTCATTCATAGTTCAAAGTTCTCAAACCTGCAGTGGTGAGTTGGTAAATTACAGCCTTTTTGTAAACTGTTGGTTCGAATGTTGGCTCGTATGATAGGAAAGAAAAAACAAAATAAATTTGAATAACTATCAATTTCAATCTTTTGTCTTGGATCCTGGATCTTGACTCTTGAATCTGAAATTTTGAATCTTAAATCTTAAATCTGAATCACAACCACTTCTTCTTTTTAAAGAAAATCAGCAGCCCCACTACCGGAAGAACCATCATTGCAATGGAAAAAGGATAACCTAATACCCACTCATACTCGGGCATATTGGTAAAATTCATTCCGTAAATACTGGCAACAAGGGTTGGCGGCAGAAAGATGACATTAAAGATGGTAAATATCTTAATGATCTTGTTCTGCTCAATATTTACATACCCAAGGAAGGTATCCTGCAAGTAATCCAGACGGTCGAAACTGAACTTGATGTGCTCCACCAGAGAGTTGATGTCCTTAATGATAATGGTGAGTTTAGGTTGCAACTCGGCAGGGATAAATTCACTCCGTAACATGCTTGATACAACGCGTTGTTTGTCAATTATATTCTCGCGGAGCATCATCGTCTTTTCCTGCAGATTCTTGATTTCGGACAGCAGTTCCTCGTCAGCTTCCTGTAGTGTGAGAGAGTTACTTAACTGGGTGATCTTCTGGGTCATGTTCTCGATCATGTCGGCATCATATTCCACACGTGTTTCCAGAAGTGCCACCAAGACATGCGCCCCGGTGGGATAGTTCCTGGGGTTGGCCGATATTTTTTTTACCGTTTCGTGGAATGAGATCAGTTCTTCACCACGGACAGTCACCAGGATATTGTTTTTAAGGATGAATGATACCGGATCCGTTTCAAAATTGGACAACAGGAAGTTGGAGTTGACCACCAGCGTGTCGTTGGTCTCGATGTAACGCGACGACATCTCGATCTCGATCATCTCTTCTTCTTCCTGGATATATATTTTGAGGAAATCTTCGAGTTCGTTCTCTACCTCCTCGTCCACGTCGTTGAGGTCGATCCACAGAAAGTTCCCGATGGGGTTTGATTTTAGGAAATCGAGGCTACGGCTCAATCTCACGATACCGTCTTTATGATAAAAAAGTTTTACTTCCGCCATGGTGTCTCTTTTTTAATCGTGATTAAAATTAGTTCAAAAATGGTTTATCTCTCTTCCGGTTGAGCTTGCCTGACCAGCGGTTCCAATAGATTAGTCAGCTCTTCGAATTGCTCGATCGATAATTGCTCAGGTCGTTTCGTAAGCATAGGATCGTCGGGCAAAGGATCCTCTCCGGATAGTAGTGACTTGACGGAGTTGCGAAGCATCTTTCGTCGCTGGTTAAAACCGGTCTTCACTACCATTTTGAATAACTTCTCATTACAGTTGAGTTGCTTTCGCTTATTGCGGGTGAGCCGTACAACTGCCGATTTGACTTTGGGCGGAGGAATAAACGCCTGTTCATTCACCGTGAAAAGATACTCTACATCGTACCATGCCTGCAATAAAACAGTCAGAATACCGTAGGCCTTGTTGCCGGGTGAAGCGACCATACGTTCCGCAACCTCCTTTTGGATCATACCCGAACAGCAGGGGACGGAGTCCTTGTGGTCGAGCACTTTGAAAAAAATTTGCGATGAGATATTGTAAGGATAATTCCCAATAATGCAGAAAGGACCATCAAAACATTGCGTGAGATCCATCCGTAAAAAATCCTGCTCCAGTATCTTCCCGTTTAATGTGGGATAATGCTCTTTGAGGTAGGCGACCGATTCACGGTCTATCTCTACCACGGTCAGGTCTCTTTGGTTCTCCAGCAGGAATTCGGTAAGCACACCTGTCCCCGGTCCCACCTCAAGCACGGGCAGCGAGGGGAACTGATCGAGGGTCGCCGCGATGCGGCGCGCGATTTCCTTGTCTTTAAGGAAATGCTGTCCCAGGTTTTTTTTTGCTTTTACCGGAAACATTGCAATATGGCGATTATTCCTTATCTTTACCGCCGCAAAGGTAACATTTTATTACGTAAAACAGGACAAATGCGTTCATAAAAAAAGAGATACGGCTGTTGAATAGTTTGTATTCGTTTGCCTTTGAGAAGAGGTGATAATCGTGGTTGTATAAGATAATAATCGATAGCAGGTGAAAGTAAATATGGATTCGGTGAAGAGTCTGTTAAAGACCCTCTTTTCCCTGTCGCTCGGATTACTTATTATTTGGGCGATGTACAGGAATACCGATATGGGGGAGTTGTGGCATATCATCAAATCAGCCAATATCGGTGTAATTTTAGCTTCCCTTATTTTTGGTCTCATAGGGAATACTATCAGAGGGCTGAGATGGGAGTTGTTTGTGAACTCACTCGGGTATCATCCCCCCCGAGCCAGTATTGTGTATGCCACGCTGGGGAATTATGCAGTCAATTTTGTGCTTCCCCGTGCCGGAGATATATGGCGTTGCGGCGTGGTGAGCAGATACGATAGTATCCCGTTTTCGAAAACCCTTGAGACCTTTTTGGTGGATAAGATGGTGGATATTGTGGCAGGACTGGTTATCATTTTTATCAGTGTGCTGCTTTATATTGATTTTTTTGCCTCTTATCTTCGTGATAATCCGCAATTTACGGATGGTCTGACAAACATGTTTTCATCTGTCTGGATATATGTGATCCTGGCGGTAGTGGTACTGATTATCGGATTAATGTGTACCCTCTTCAGAAAAACCTCTTTCATGGAGAAAATCTACAAATTTTTCAGTACACTCAAATATGATCTGAAGCTTATCTCCAAGATGAAGGAGAAAAAACGCATAATAATTTATACGATCTTAGTCTGGTTGTGTTTTTATTTGTATTTTTACATTTGCTTTTATGCGTTTGATTTTACGAAAGATCTTGGTCCTCTGGCCGGTTTGATCGTGTTTGCGATGACCAATATCGGTATTTCCGTGCCGGTGCAGGGAGGAATAGGGCCGTGGCATTTTGTGGTGATCTCTTCACTCCTCATTCTGGGAGTGGCGGAGAAGGAAGCACTTGCTTTTGCCGGAGCAGTATTCACAATTCAGTCGGTATGGCAGATCCTTTACGGCCTTTTCGGTGTAATTGCCATGCCGTACGTGAAAAGAGAACAAAAATTATAATAATATGGCTGTAGCAGAAATTTTGAGTTTAGACCCGCAGAGAGTTTGGAAGCATTTTTATTCACTTACACAGATACCCCGCCCTACGGGACAGATGGAAGAAGTGACCCGGTTCATAATGGATTTTGGGAAATCGCTTAATCTGGAAACAAAGCAGGATGGCGTGGGCAATGTAGTGATAAGAAAACCGGCTTCTAAAGGGTATGAAAGCAGTAAAGGGGTGATTTTACAATCGCACCTCGATATGGTACCTCAGAAAAATACCGGTATAGAGCATGATTTTGCTACAGATCCCATAGAAACATATATCGATGGAGAGTGGGTGAAAGCCCGTTCTACTACGTTAGGTGCCGACAACGGTATCGGTTGTGCTGTCATGATGGCTGTGCTCGAAGGTGAATCTCTGCAGCATCCCCCGCTTGAAGCGCTTTTTACTATCGACGAGGAAGTCGGGATGGATGGTGCAAACGGTCTGGAGAAAGGATTCTTGAAAGGTTCAATAATGCTCAATCTCGATACTGAAGAGGATGGTGAACTTTGTATAGGCTGTGCCGGCGGCAGGGATGTGAATGTCTCCTTCCGGTTCCAGCCTGATAAAGGGATCGACGAAGGGGATGTAGCCTATAAGGTGAGTTTGCAGGGATTGAAGGGGGGACACTCCGGTATACAGATACATTTAGGACGTGCCAACGCAAACAAACTGATGAACCGATTCCTGAAAGATGTCGTGGCCAATTACGAAGCACGCATTGCCAGCATACAGGGTGGATCGCTGCGTAACGCCATCCCACGCGAATCATTCGTGATACTGACTATTCCCGAACAACTCTCAGACGATCTGGTCGATCTGGTGAGTGAATATGAATCGCTCTTCCGTGAAGACTTTGCCGGTATTGAAGAGAATATCTCATTCAAAGCCGAGAAGATCGATATGCCTGAAGCCCTCTTCCCCGAAGAGGTGCAGGATGATATTATTAATGCGGTAGAAGCTTGTCCTAATGGTGTGATCAGCTATCTGGCCGACTTTCCGGGGGTGGTGGAGAGTTCGCTGAACCTTGCCCTTGTGCGTTCTTCCGGCGATAGTGTCGATATAAAACTGCTGGTACGGAGTTCCTCCGAAAGCCGTAAAGATTGGATCTGTTCTTCGGTAGAGAGCCTCTTCCATCTGGCGGGAGCAAAAGTTGAATTCGGCGGTGATTATCCGGGATGGCAGCCCAATGCAGCCTCCGAATTATTGCACACCATGGAGAAGATCTATCTGGAGAAATATGGTGAAAGACCTAAAGTGGTAGTGATCCATGCCGGACTGGAATGCGGTATCATCCAGTCGAATGTGGAACAAAAATTGGATATTGTCTCTTTCGGGCCGACTATCACCGGGGCGCACTCGCCTGATGAAGCGGTTCAGATAACTACTGTGGGGAAATGCTACGATTATCTTGTTGAGACACTGGAGAATTTGAAATAGTCATTCATGGACAATACGCTGATTGTCTTTGCATCCAATCACGGCACAGTGGAAAAATGTGCACGGGAATTGTTCAGGCGGATAGACGGAAAGGTAGATATCTGCAACCTGAACAGGAGGGATTTTCTGCCCGATCTTTCGGGATATGATACAGTGATAGTAGGAGGCTCCATCCATAGTGGTAAGATCCAGGAGGAGATATCGTCCTTTTGCAACGAAAATCTGGAATTGCTTGCCACAAAACGACTCGGTCTGTTTATCAACTGTCTTTACTCGGGTGAGAAGGCGCAACAGCAACTGGAGAATGCCTTCCCGGAAACCCTTAACCGGAAAGCAGTGGTGCGCGATTACTTCGGAGGAGAGGTAGATAAGTTGAAACTGAGCTTCTGGGAACGCGTAGTAACTACCCGGATGATAGAGCAGGGAGATCTGGTTGTGGCCATCTCAAAGGAGAGAATTGAGCGTTTTGCCAATATAATATTATCAGTTAATGAGCCGGAATATTAAAAGACATATACTATTCCCTTTGGTGTTGCTTGTCTATTTTGCCATTATGGCTGTGATGGCTTATCCGAGATACAAAGCATCCGGTAACTGGAACGAGTACTTCGGGATTATCGGGATATGCTTGCTGATAGCAATATTGCTCTTCTTTATCCTTAAGAGAAGACAAAAAATAAGAGATCGATTCTCTTCCAAAAAAGATTTGAATCAATGAGGTATTTGTTCCTGTTTCTTTTATTCCTATTTGCATTTCTCTCTTCCGGACAGACGTCTCAATATCCGCAATATTATAAATTCCGTGTCTATCTGAAAGATAAAGGAAATATCCCCTATTCACCCGATAGACCCGAGACCTTCCTTTCCGGACGGGCAATCGAAAGAAAAAAGAAAGAAAAAGTTGAGATCGATGAGTCGGATCTTCCTATCTCACGCGACTATTTCACGCTGGTAGAAAAGGCAGGGGGAAAGGTTATCACACATAGTAAATGGTTCGGTACCCTGGTTGTAGAGATCAGTGACAGCCTTGGGATCGGAAATATCGAATCCCTCTCGTTTGTCGATTCAGTGAAATATATCTGGCGGGGAAACAAGCTGCCTGCCGCAGAGAAAGCCCGTCCCCGTTTGGTGCCGGTAGGTTGTCATGAAATTGTGGATGCTGATACTGAATACGGGTTTACCGATGCACAGTTCCGGATGCACAATGCCGTTATAATGGCTGATGCCGGATTCAGGGGGAAGGATATGCTGGTAGGTGTGATCGATGCGGGATTTACCAATTTTGATGTGATCCCCCGATTCGAATCGGTCAGGTTGGGAGGTTATATGGATTTTGTGCCATCAGGAAGTATATTTGCTTCCAGTGATCATGGTACCAAAGTGTTGTCCACAATGGCGACCGATCTGCCGGGAGTAATGATGGGTTCTGCACCGGAAGCTACTTATTGGCTCCTGCGGTCGGAAGATACTACCAGTGAGTTTCCCGTAGAAGAGGATTATTGGGTACGGGCTGTTGAATTTGCGGACAGCCTGGGAGTGGATATTATCAATACATCACTGGGATACAATTCTTTTGACGATAAGTTATTAAATTATACGCATGCCGAACTGGATGGAAGTGTGTCGATTATGTCGCAGGCTGCCGATATAGCCTACGAAAAAGGAATATTAATAGTAGTAAGCGCCGGCAACGAAGGAAATAAGTCATGGCAAAAGATTACCCCGCCGGCTGATGCAAAAAATGTACTCGCAGTGGGAGCTGTAGGTACGGACAGTATTATTGCTTCTTTCAGTTCGCACGGGTTGACGGCTGATAACCGTATCAAGCCGGATCTGGTTTCCGTGGGGAGAGAAACCATTACCATTGGCCGGGATGGGGCAATAGTACACACAAACGGTACTTCCCTCTCATCTCCTTTTCTGACCGGGCTGATAACATCACTATGGTCGGTGAACCCTACCCTGCACCGTTCGGAGTTGATAGATATCGTGAAACGATCGTCCGACAGGTATCTTGCCCCCGATTCCATATATGGATACGGTATTCCTGATTTTCATCAGGCAATGAAAGAGGTATTGGGAAAACTGGAGATTTATCCTCAAAAAGTGACGGACAACGGATGGGATATTCGTCCCGAGTCTTCGGGCGATTATGTGGTGAGCCTTTCTTATCCGGTATTTTCTCCCTCATCTTACTCGTTCCGGGTACTCGATGAATCGGGTTCGTTGATCTATGCGTACAGATTCAATGAAGAGAATACACTCTTTGTTCCACTCCATGACAGTATCCGCAAAAATAGCCGATTCCTCTATTTCGTGACGGAAGAACCGTTTAAGCAACGTATATATAAGGTGGAGATCTGATTATGAACGAATCTTCTCTTACATTATCTGAACTCAATCGTCAGGTGAAGGATGCTATCCGCGATCATCTGCCGGAAACCTACTGGATGCGGGCGGAGACAAGCGATGTGCGCCGTAACCGTAACGGGCATTGTTATCTCGAATTTATAGAAAAAGATGCTGTAACGCAATCCATCATTGCAAAAGCAAGGGGTGTGATCTGGGCGAACGTTTTTCAGATGTTGTCGGCCTATTTTGAAAATGAGACCGGGCAGCAGTTCACATCGGGGATCAATGTATTGGTATGTGTCTCGGTTGAGTTCCATGAGCTCTACGGATATTCACTTACCGTAGTGGATATCGATCCCTCGTTCACACTGGGGGAGATAGCCCGTAACAGGCAACTCATCCTGAAACAACTGGAGGAAGAAGGTGTTTTAACGCTTAACAGGGAACTGGAGTTGCCGGAATTAGCAAACCGGATTGCGGTGATTTCGTCTCCTACTGCCGCCGGGTATGAGGATTTTTGTGATCAGTTGGCGAATAACCCCGGAGGATTTGTTTTCTATGCGAAATTGTTTTCGGCGGTCATGCAGGGTGATAGGAGCGAAGCTTCCATTATTGCAGCATTGGAGAAGGTGTTTCAATACAGGGAACTGTTCGATGCCGTGGCTATTATCCGGGGTGGGGGAGCATCGTCAGACCTGAGCTGTTTCGATTCCTACCTCCTGGCTACCAACGTAGCGCAGTTTCCACTTCCGGTGATTAGCGGTATTGGGCATGAAAGGGATGTAACCGTACTGGATATCGTGGCACATACCCGTACGAAGACACCCACAGCGGTAGCCGAGTTTTTTATTGCCTGTCTCAACCGGACGGCAACTGAGCTTATCAGCCTGGAAGAGAGAGTGGTGTCTGAAAGTGAATCCCGGCTGTTAAAAGAGCAAACGGATCTTTTTTCGTTGTCTAAAGAATTAGTGCATCAATCCTCCCTTATGATACAGCGAGAGATTGCTGCAATACAACAACTTTCAGGTAGGATGAAATATGGAGTGAAGCATTTGTTGCAGCATCAATTCCATCTGTTGGAAAACAGGGAGCAATTTATTCAGATGGTTTCTCCCGTGAATATCCTCAAACGCGGCTATACCCTCACACTAAAGAACGGAAGAATTGTGACTTCGTTGCATGACCTCTCTGTGGATGATATTATCGAAACCCGTTTCAGGGACGGTATTTCTACCTCTGTTATCTCTAAGATAGAGAAATCTGAGCGATAATTTTATAATCAGCAAAGGAAGTAATATGGGAAAAATGACCTATACAGAAGCCAAAAAAGAACTCGAAGCAATTGTCTTTGCTATTGAGTCGGGTGAATTGGATGTAGATGCCCTTACCGAGAAAGTAAAAAGGGCATCGGAACTGATCGCTTTTTGTAAGGAAAAGCTGACCAAAACCGATAAAGAACTACAGAAAATTTTAGATGATATCGCATGATCCCTGAAAAGAAACGAAGCGTGATTATTGTAGCCGGAGGAAAAGGACTTCGGGTCGGAGGGGAATTGCCTAAACAGTTCCAATCCATCGGGGGTGAACCCATGCTGATGCGCACTATCCGGGCTTTTCATGATTATGACTACAGGATGCGTATTGTCGTGATGCTTCCGGAGGAAGCGCAGTTGTTGTGGTCGCAATTGTGCGAGGAATATCGATTCTCTATCCCGCATACAGTCGTACCTGGTGGAGAAACACGATTTCATTCCGTGAAAAACGGGTTAGAAGAAATTTCGGCAGATGAGATAGTGGGTGTGCATGACGGTGCACGCCCCTTTGTAACACCCGGACTGATAGGACGATGTTTTGATACTGCTTTCGAAAATCAATGCGGAGTGATCCCCGTGGTGGATGAAGTAAACAGTGTGCGTCAGCTCACCGGAACAGGGAGCCGGATGGTCGACCGGAAACAGTTGAAACTCGTTCAGACACCACAGGTCTTTCCGGCAGAGGAATTGAAAAAAGCTTATGAGACCGGTTTTGATCCTTCTTTTACTGATGATGCATCGGTAGCGGAGAAATGGGGTATGAGAATTCAACTGGTTGAGGGGGAGGAAACCAACATCAAAATCACCACTCCCTTCGATATGGCACTTGCCGGTTATTACTGGCAATTGATGGCAAATCGATAGATATTCGGTGTTTTCTTCAGTAAATGGTATAGAAAATTGGGCTAATTCAAAAAATATCATTCCATTTTGTCAAAATATCATAGAAATTTATTACTTTTGAAGGATCAATCAAAAGCAGACACCTATGGAAAAAATAGATAAGTTAGATCGGCAGATTCTGGAGATCATTTCCCAAAATGCCCGGATTCCTTTCAGAGATGTGGCGGAGCAGTGTGGTGTGTCGCGTGCCGCTATCCATCAACGTGTGCAACGGATGATCGAAAACGATGTGATTACCGGTTCCGGATACCATGTAAACCCAAAAGTGCTTGGCTATGCCTCCAGTGCTTATATCGGGGTAAAACTCGAAAAAGGATCGATGTATAAAAATGTGATCCCCGAGTTCGATAAGATACCTGAAGTAACCGAATGCCATTTTACCACCGGCCCCTATACCCTTCTGGTGAAGATATTTGCACGTGACAATGAGCATCTGATGGATCTGCTGAATAACCGCATCCAGGAGATACCGGGTGTAGTAGCCACAGAGACGATGATCTCACTCAGCCAGAGCGTGAAGCGCGGAATTCCAATTATGAAAGATACGAATGGGGAATAAGATTTCACAACCGCAATTCATTTTTCTCACTCCTTAACCAGTATCATCAGATCCGAAAGGCATTTGATCATTTTATTGAAATCATCTTTCAATTCTCCATATTCTTCAGGTTGTATAATGAATTGTTTTAAATTAAATTGAGTGTTAAAGACAATTTGATCTCCAGTGATGAATGTAGAGTAGGAAAATGAGATCAAATCGTTTTCTATCGATTCATTTTCAGGAATATATTCAACTTTATATCCTTCGGGAATTACGACCGTACTTTTATAGGCTTCTCCCTGTAAATAGACAAGATCAACCGGAAGTGCCCTGCTTGACTGCCTGAACGGATTCTTATTTAAACTCAAAGAGCAGAACGGATGAATAAATAATTTACCGGAATGGTTATCGACCGGACTCTCAAATCGGAAGAAGAAGGTAAAAGGTTTATTCAGTGCTGTTGTCTCCGGAAGTTTCATGTCGGTGGCGGTGATCTGCTCTCTCTCTTTTAGATATCTGATCAGATTATCGGGATCGCCAAGATAAGTTGAACGCAATCTGTATGCATCCGGCCCTGTAGACAAGTACAGGGCTTCAGTCTGAATGGTATTTGTCTCGGGATTAATTTCCAGCTTTAAATTTTTCTGTAATGTTGATGAGGTTTTTTGTTGAATTGTAATCCATTCCTCTGATTGTGGTTTTATCACTAACCCCTCTACATTCATACATTTTTCAGGCAATACGGCATAATACAAAAGAGGATCAGTCGCATCAAGAAGCACAATCCTGCTATCTGTTTCTGTCAATACAATGACATAATTAAAAAATTGTTGAAACGGATGGGAAAAACTGATGGTACCATTGCCCCGGGTACTTAATATGACGGGGTATGCCTCTATCCCTTCTGATTTTAATAATCCTGCAAGCAGTAAATTAATGTTTCCGGTATTTCCGCTTTGCTGTTTCAAAAAATCTTTCAGATTCGTATCTGCAAATTTCCCTGAGAACCCGTTCCATCTGTATTTCGATTTAACAAATTCGGTGATGATTTCAATCTTTTCCTGTGCAGATTTATCTTTAAGTTCGATCCCGGACATAATTTTAGGAGCTTGCTTTTCTACATCTTTGATATATTTTCCGAAATAATCGTTCTTTAGGAATTCATCGCACATGGCCGGCCACGTGGTCATGATATCTCTGCTTCCTCCGTTGGGGTGATGAAACTTTGAAAGCTGGAAATTGATATTGATCATATAATCGTCAACGGAAGAAATAAATTCTTCATCTTTAAAGGCAGGAAGATTATTCATCCCGAAGTTATAAATTACTTCCCGGTATCTGAGATTCCTGAATTGGATTTCATTGCTGGGTGTAGTGGCGGTGAAAATATCTAATTTATCGGTTCCTTTAAGTATATATGCATATTCATAATATGGGATTGCTTTGTATTTTAAGTGGCTGAAAATAACCGGTATCTTTTGCTGGAAATACCATCGGCGCATATTGAAAAAATAAGGGCTTACAATGGTATAGCTTAGTTCGATGACCGAACCGGGACGTACATCTGAGAGAGCGATTTTTTTGACACGAACATCATCATCTACTTTCTCTTCGAATATGTTCCTTGTTTCTAATTTTGTTTGTGTAAAGCCTTGGTCTATGTTATATGTGGTGCCTTCAACACTTTCGATGGATTCCCATCCCGAATTTCCGTTAAATATTGGAATTTCGAAATTAGCATACTGTACACCCGACTGTTTGAGAATTTTGATCTTGATCTGTTTCTTCATGCGGAGGAGGAAACCGCCCTGCTCATAGTTTCCCGAATAAAAGTACTCCCCCTGATTGTAAAGTATGACGGCATCCGCATCGGGATCATTTTCATACTCTTTCATGACCATTTCGTACTGGGTTACTCTTCCGAAATCGAGTGAATATTTCTCTTCCTGGGCAAATCCCATTATAGACAAAAAGAAGAAAAGAGATAGAATAGCATTTTTTTTCATCATATATATTAGTTGGGATGTTTCATTAAAGAGTTTCGATATGGATATTTTTCAATTCGTTGTTCTTCATCGTTTGGATGAACCGGAAGAATTCTTCATATCTTTCAATAGGATGCTTACCTGGGTATAATAGAAAAGTTTTATAACAAACCAATGTGTGATTTTTTAGGTCAAAAAAGATTTCATATTTCCCGAAATCAGTCTCAACAAATACTCTTTCCGGGATCTTGATAATTTCTTTGTCGGGTATCTCGTAAATAATTGTATCCTGGTAAAATTCAGGATAATTGATTTGTACACCGGTTGTCCTTTGGTCAGGAGTTTCAAAGTCTTTAAAATCCATGGGGAAGGGTGAAAGAATTATATTCTTACCGTATTCTTTATATATATTTTCAGCTTTGAATCGGGCGGTCAGACTGATCTCAGGAGATTGTCGGTTGTTGGAGTTTAATTCATAATCAATAAGTTCCGCTTTGCCTGAAAAAATCTGACTACGGATAATATCATCTACTCTATCTTTGCCCAATTCTTTGGCTGCATAATTAAAAAATTCATATTTATGACCTTTCTGAACTTCCGATAGATGGATTTGCTGTATATCCGTTTTTACCTCTATAGTCCGGGAACAGAGCACATCGTCCGGCTGTAGTGCCGGAATCGGAATCAGCCGGCTGTCATTCTCATCGACCAGAAGCGCTTTCCTGCCTTGTGTAAAAGTACCGATGTATCCGAACGGAATATTTTTATCGGTGCATTCCAGGAAAACGGTATCTTCTTCAAGCGGTACGGTCAGTATAACATGGTTAAATGCCTGAGATGGAAAGTTAACATCCAATTCGGAGATTTTTGTACCGGCTTCGACAAGTGTATAATATGATGGTATACCTGCATATTTCAGCATGGATTGCAAATAATTGGTAAGGGCTTTACAATCGCCATACTTATTATTGCAAACATAGCTGGCCGGATAAGTTTGAAGACCTCCTAATTTAATACTCACATTGATGTATCTCGTATAATCCTGAAGATACCGGTAAAGAATTTCAACTTTTTGCTTTTGACTATGAGTATTCCTGAGTAGGTTGTCAATTCGTTGACACTCTTCTGCCGGTAGTTTGTCTTTATTTTTATTCAGGCGGAATATCCAGTTTCCAAAGGATTTCCAGGACTCAAAGCTTCCGGCTTCACCGTATTTGAAATGCAAGGGAACAATGTGGATGGACGGGGCTTTCAGATCCTTGTCCAGGCGATAGATGTCAGCAGAGGACGGCGGTATGTAACCATATTTCCAGATATATTTCCTGAACCGGTTCTGTACAGCTGTTTTGGGACTTTCCACATTTTCATATTTGTATCTTATGGAATCTTTTATCGGTACTTCTACGATTAAAGTGCCCGAATGGACAGGTGTTTTAGTTCTGGCATGGTCTATATCGACAATATTCAGTGATTTTGCATAATGAATCCAGGAGACGTAGAAGATACGGTAGGGAAATTGATCATGCTTCAGATCGAAATATTTTACAAAATCATCTTCGTATAACGATATCGAAGAGATAAAGCTGCGGTCCTTTATTTCATTTTTCTTCAACTTCCGGATAATATTCCCGTCCTGATCTTCAAGCCGGACAATATCTACACTTATCTTATCTCCTTTGGAATAGGGTATGATGATCTCTGTATCCGCATTCCTGTCGTTTATTTGCATTAATACGGTATCAATCTGTACCATTCCGTTACTATTAAATATGAAATGGGAGGTGCGGTTTATTATCTCGCTCGAAGATGACTGCGAAAGGCAGGCGAATGACTGAAAAATGACGAATAGAACTGCGATGTTTCTCATAGTGCAAATCTTCAAAGAGATAAAAGTTACGACACAAATATAAACCATTTTTTATTATTTTATTCAATTTTCTTGTAATTTATTTGGTTTATATTATAAACTGATTTATATTTGCAGTATAATTATAGTTTATATCATAAACCGATTTGTAATATTAAAAACAAAAACAATGGAAGAGAGACAATTAAATGAGAAAGAGAGTTTAGAACTCATCACTCGAATGATTCAAAACACGCAGCGTAAACTGGAGAAAGGCAACGGAATGCCCTTCCTTGTCTGGGGATATACTACGATTGTGGTGTCTTTACTGGTCTGGTATTTTCTATCGACAACCGGGGATTACCGGATGCATTATTTGTGGTTTCTGATCCCTGTGATAGCTGGTCCGATGATGTTCATCCTTCTCCGGAAAAATGAAAAGGGTGTCAAGACCTATATCGACAGGGTAGTTGGGTATGTCTGGATAGTGATGGGGGTGACCGGTTTTATGATATCGATAACGGCTATGTTTTTCTGGAATTTTCCGATCCTGTTCATCACTATTCTGTTGATGGGAAGCGGTACGGCAATCACCGGGCTGGTCATACGCTTTATCCCGATAGCGGTTGCCGGGTTTGCGGGAATTGTGTTATCACTTGCCTGCCTGTTTACGCAAGGTACTGATCAGATATTGGTTTTTGCCGGCTTATTTCTTGTAATGATGGTCATTCCCGGTCATATTCTCTACGCAAAAGGAAGGAGATAGTTATGTTTGCATCGCTCGATCCTTTATTGCATTCCGAACTTCGTCTGGCTGTAATGTCTATTCTTATTTCGGTAGAAGAAGCCGATTTCGTTTATCTCCGCGAGAAAACCGGTGCTACTGCCGGTAACCTCAGCGTACAGATCGACAAACTGAACGAAGCCGGATATATTGATGTGGAACGGGGATTCGCCGGTAAACGCACGCGTACCGTCTGTCGTATTACCCAAAAAGGCATGCATGCTTTTCAACTGTACGTGGAAGCTTTACAGAGTTACCTGAATCCGCCGAAAGAGGAATAAAAAAAGGCTGATATTCAGCCCTTTTATGTCGGGATGAGGTGACTCGAACACCCGACCTCCACGTCCCGAACGTGGCGCGCTAGCCAACTGTGCTACATCCCGATCAATTGTGGGTGCAAAGGTAAATAATTTTTTCCGAATCAGAGAGGAATTCTATGAAAATTGATTATTTTTGCATCTGTAATGCGGCAATAGCTCAGTCGGTAGAGCATTAGCTTCCCAAGCTGAGGGTCGCGAGTTCGAGTCTCGTTTGCCGCTCTCTTATTATTAAGCACTTATCGATTTATTTCGGTAGGTGCTTTTTCATATAACAAACCTATGATCGAAAAAACTATGAAGAGAAAATACCTTTGTCGGAAGATATATTATACTACACCATACATCATCAATTTTAAAATTACTGCAACTCCGCCTGATACCTGTAATCAATTTATCATCCCGATAATTAGTTTATCCCGCATCAGCAACCTGTTATCTCCCTTTTGATAAGAAAATATTCTGAGAAGATTATTGAAGAGGTTAAAAAATAAAATTAAAAAAATTGTTTGATTTTATTGTGTGTATGTAAAATGTTCATATATTTGCATACACAAAATTGGAATATAGTATACAAAACATATCTTAATTACCTAAAACATTTTACAAATAGAAGAACATGTTTGAAGTACAGAATTATTTTTTAGCCATAATATTATGTTTCCTGGCAATGATTTGTTGGGGTTCATGGCAAAACACAAGAAATGTGATTAAACGTCCCTGGCGTTTTGAATTATTCTACTGGGATTTTTCTGTCGGAATTGTGATTTTATCGCTTATCACCGCATTTACTCTTGGTAGCATGGAGCCTGCCAACAGGACATTTGTGCAGGATGTAGCCCAGGCTCATCTCCGTTATATCCTGTTTGCGATACTTGGAGGCTTTATCTGGAATCTGGGTACCCTTTTACTTACGGCCGGTATTGCCACAACGGGTATGGCCGTAGCTTTTCCTATCGGAGGAGGTATAGGATGGATATTGGGCATTGTGGTGAATTATATTGGTCAACCCGAAGGAAATCCTGTTTGGCTTTTCGTCGGTTGTGCCGTGATAATTTTGGCCATCATATACAGTATGCTGTCCTATAAAAAGAGGTCGGTATTTCAGCAGAAAAGCACGAAAGGGGTTATTTATGCATTGATGGCCGGTATTTTCATTGCCTTTTTCTATCGTTTTGTAATGATGTCTGTCGGTACTGATATCTCTCCTTCGTATACCGGAGGTGCATTGACGCCTTATACTTCTGTGGTATTCTTTGCCTTGGGAGCTTTTGTAAGTACACTTATATTCAACCCGGTATTCATGAAACATCCGGTGGAAGGGGAGCCTGTAACGATGAAAGACTATTTCAAGGGAACTTCCGGTATGCATTTTATAGGAATGCTTGGTGGGATGATCTGGTGTCTGGGACAGGTGTTGAGTGTAATGTCAGCCAAAGCCGCTTCTCCTGCCATTGCATACGGACTGAGCAATGGTGCGCCTATCGTAGCTGCTATATGGGGTATTTTCGTTTGGAAAGAGTTCAAGGATGCTCCCAAGGGAACGAACAAGTTGTTGGGACTCATGTTCCTGTTTTACCTGATCGGATTGGCGTTGATCATTTATTCACGGTATGTGTAGATGATGAATAACAGGCTTAAAATAGGGATTGGTAGTTACACCTTCACATGGTCGATAGGTGTTCCCGGATACGGAAACAAAACTCCCCTGTCTGCTTTTGATCTGATTGAAAAAGCATCGGAGCTGAAAGCGGAAGTGGTGCAGTTTGCCGATAATATGGCCCTTGAGAACTATTCCCGGGATGAACTGGCCGGACTCCTGTCGTTTGCCGGAGAGAGATCGATTGCGATAGAAGTGGGTGCAAAAGGACTTACCTTGGAAAGATTGAATATGTACACCGCTATAGCCGGATTTCTACAGGCAGGTATTTTACGCTTTATTATCGACGATGATGGATATGAACCCTCACCGGATATCGTAATTGAGGTGATTCGTTCATGTATTCCGGCATTGGAGGAAGCGAAGGTCAGGCTTGCATTGGAAAATCATGACAGATTGAATTGTGCTCAATTTTCATCGATTATAGAGGCCTGTAATTCCCCTTTTGTAGGTATTTGCCTGGATACGGTCAATTCCCTCGGAATACCTGAAGGCACCGCAGAAGTTATCAACGCACTCTCTTCTTATACATTGAACCTTCACGTGAAAGATTTCAGTATCGGGCGGCTGGATCATAAAATGGGATTCAGGGTGGAAGGTACACCGGCAGGGGAAGGTAAACTCGATATAGCCGGATTGTTCGGTAGACTCGGTGCCACGAATAAATGCAGGAGCGCAATTCTGGAGTTATGGACTCCGTTCGGGCCTACCCTCGAAGATACGATTGCCCGTGAAAATGAATGGGCTTGCAGGAGTATGCAATACTTACGTCAGTTATCATATTAATTTTTTATACTAATTCGATGGAAAAATTAAGATTTGCCGTTTTAGGCACCGGCTTTTGGTCGCAGTTTCAGGTAGGAGCCTGGAGTGAAATTCCCGAGGTGGAACTTGTGGCGCTTTACAATCGTACCAAAGCGAAAGCGGAGGTATTGGCAAAGCGGTTTCAAGTGGAACGTATTTATGATGATGCTGCCGAGTTGTTTGCCAAAGAAAAACTCGATTTTGTAGATATTATTACCGATGTCGATACCCATTTCAAGTTTGTAGAAATGGCTGTTGACGCAGGGATAAAGCATATAATCTGTCAAAAACCAATGGCACCTGATTGGGAGACTGCTAAAAGGATGGTAGAGAAATGCAGACAGAAGAGCGTATCACTATACATTCATGAAAATTTCCGTTGGCAAGTTCCCATCAGACGTTTTAAGAGGATACTGGATTCCGGAGTTATCGGTAAACCTTTCAAGGCGCGGGTTTCCTTCCTTTCGGGATTTCCTGTCTTCGATAATCAGCCCTTTCTGAAGGAACTTCCTCATTTTATCCTTACCGATATGGGGTCGCATGTACTCGATATCTGTCGCTATTTATTTGGAGAAGCGTCTAAGTTGTGGTGTCAGATCAGAACGGTAAATCCCGAAATCAAAGGGGAAGATATAGCTGTGATAATGATGGAAATGGTCAATGGGATGCCGCTCTATACAGAGATGTCTTATGCTTCTATAGTAGAGCATGATATGTTTTCTACCGTCAATGTGTTGGTGGAAGGAGAAAAGGGAAGTATTGCCTTAGGGCCTGGGAATTCTTTTGAAATACGGACCACCATAGCGCAAGGAACAACTTTGGAGCAAGTTGAATTTCCCTCCTACAATTGGGCCGATTCCGATTATATCGTGAATCATGAAAGTGGAATACATATAAATCGCAATATCCTGAATGCCATGATACAAAAAGGAAAGGCCGAGACTACGGGTGAAGACAATCTGGAAACCGTACGACTGGTGTGGGCTTCCTATGAATCGGCAAAGAGGGGAGAATTAATTTATCTGAGAGATTTTGATTAGCACTTATAAATATATTACAATGAAAAAAATAACAATTATCGGTGCGGGTGGGAAAATGGGTATACGTATTTCCAGAAACCTGAAGAGTGAACTTTATGACATCTCTTATGTAGAAATAAGTGAAGAGGGAAGGGAGAGGCTGAGAGCACTTGATATCAGCTGTTCTCAGGAATCGGAATCGGTGCCGGAATCAGATGTGGTGATATTGGCAATTCCTGATGTCGCCATTGAATCGGTATCGCCCGGAATCGTGAAACTGATGAAACCTCATTCTCTGCTCATCACGCTCGACCCTGCCGCCCCTTACGCGGGAAAGCTTTACCATCGTCCCGATATCGCCTATTTTGTGGCTCATCCTTCCCATCCTTCAATATTCAACTGGGAACCTACCATTGAAGCGCAGAAAGATCATTTTGGAGGCAACCTGGCAAAACAAACCATGGTATGCGCCTTAATGGAGGGCGAAGAATCGGATTACGAACTGGGAGTAGAGATTGCCAGGAAAATGTACGCACCTATCTCAGTAGCACACAGAATTACCGTGGAGCAGATGGCTATTTTGGAACCAGGCTTGGTGGAAACGCTTTCATCTACCTGTATCTATGTGATAAGACAAGGACTGGATGAGGTGATCAAACAGGGGATGCCAGCCGAAGCGGCGAAAGATTTTCTCTTGGGGCATCTTCATATACAGTTGGCTGTCCTTTTTGACCAAATACCCGGAGCGGTATTCTCTGATGCAGCTAATAAGGCCATTACATACGGAATCAATGAGATCTTTAAAACCGACTGGAAGAAAGTACTGGATATTAACAATGTAAAGGAGCAAATATTGGCCATTACCTGACCATTTCATATTATGTGTCGTAGGGTTGAGAATTTGAAGAATGATGTTTACGAGACTAACATAAGCATAACGGACTGGGAATTTTATCGGAGTACCTTTTATTTTGACAATCTCGTACGGATGGATAATCCGTTTTTGTACTTCAATTCAAAGGTATAAAACATCCGATCAAAGTATCAACCGTGATAATTAAATAAAATGATTATCCGCAATAGTTCCTATTATAAATTCTTGATTTGAAATCGGGCGTGTAAGTGAGGGCAGCTACCAGAAGCCTGTCAAACTGCTTCTCACCGAAATAACGCCTGTTGAACTTGTAACAGAACTGATTTAGATAATATTGTAAGTATTCGGGTTTCATTTTGTAATATACGCCCAATAATTGTCGCTTGGCATTACTTATTGCCGTATGGACCCAGGGCAGGACACTGGGGAGCTCCTTGGGTGGGATGACAGATGCCGTATGCGAATGGACATGTTCTTTTAATT
>NZ_KB905694.1 GCF_000380985.1 Proteiniphilum acetatigenes DSM 18083
CTTCTTCACTCATCTTCTTGTACCTGGAAACAGTTCTGCGATCAACACCCAACTTTTTTGCAATTTTACTGTCCGAATTGCCCGGATTACTGGAAAGTTCTTTAACTTCGTACCACATACGTACCTTTCTAAGGTCATGTATCTGAGTCTTCATAGTGTTTGTATTTTCGTGAATTACAAATATATGAAGACTCTTCTTTAACCCTTTTTATGTACATTGCATATTGCCAATTTCTGTACATTCAATCTTGCCGAAAATTGTACATGCGAAGTTACTGATTACAAGGACCTCTATCCCCCTCTTTCGGTTGTATGTCCTGGAGAGAGTTGTTCCATAGTAATAGAGCAGATTGATATCAGTATTATTCTGATTATATGCTTTTTCCAGCCAGCTAACTGATTCATAATACAATTTGGAAGCATACAAGCTCATACCCAGATAGTAACAGGTTGTATATGAACTGTCACCCAAAATAATATTTTCCTTTAACCGTTGGGTCGCTTCCATATAGTTGCCCGCCGAGTAGTGTGCCATTCCGTTCAATTGACCGATTAATTGCTGGCCAGGGTTGATATTTTCGAGATATGTCTGCGTCAGATTGATCGCAGCATCATAAAATTTTGCTCCCAGATAGATATTCCCCAGCTTATTTACAGCCAGATAATCCGCCGGATTTTTCGCGATAGCCTGGGAATAGTACCAGATGGCGGAATCACCTTCGGAGCTGTATAAATAGGCATCACCCACCATACGAAGAAGAAGAGGTACAGAATCTGCTTCAAAGACCACTTTCGCCTGTTCAATGGCTTGTTTCCAATTATTATTCCTGTAAAAAGCCATTGCTTTTTGGGTCTGAATAAATTGGTTTTCCGGTGATAAACTGTCGGCCACTATCCAGCATTGTAACGATAACGGTGAATTCCCCGCCTGTAATGCACATTCTGCCATAGAAATCGCCAGATTGGCATCATCAGGATATTCATCCACCAACTGTTTGTAAATATTCAGTGCGGAAGTGTAACTATACAACTTTTCATAACAATGAGCCTTTAGTTGCAAATTCTCCCGGGTGAATGGTTCCGACTCCAACAATATCAATACTTCATTGTATTGATAGTTACGCAAGGCATCCTGCAACTCATTCGACTGAGATAATAACCACACCGAATGAAGGAACAACAGACTGAAAAGTAAGATCTGGGCATGATAGAAAGTGTTTGAACTGTCAGAAGAAACCTCCCTTGCCGGAGACATTCTTTATACCTGCATGTTTTTGTTAAGTTACATGAGCAGAGTCCGGATAAACCCGTCCTCTGCTCATGTCGAAAAAATGATTAACAAGAAGATAGGGTCGATTATTCTAGATTACTTCTGTATTCGACATAGCCAGAACAGATATATTTTTTATTTATTCAACGGAATATTGATCAGTTCTGAAGCCTGAAGACAACCGGCAATGTATAACGTACTCTCACCCGCTCTCCCCTCTGGACACCCGGTTTCCATTTGGGCATAGCCTCTATAACCCTTACAGCCTCTTTATCGAGAGCAGCGTCCTGACCGCGGACAACCTGCACATCACTCAGGCCGCCATCCTTCTCGACCACAAAATTCACGATTACGCGTCCTTGAATTCCATTCTCCTGGGCTACCATGGGATATTTGATATTGTCGGAAAGATATTTCATCATGGCTTCCTGCCCTCCAGGAAATTCGGGTTGTTTCTCTACCACCACAAATACTTCATCGGAAACGCTCGCTTTAACCGGTGCAGAAGATGCTGAAGCTGAAGAAGAATCTTTGGTGTCTTTCCCCTTTAACCTGAAAACCACAGGCAACGTAAACCGTACCCTTACTATCTCTTCCCGCTGCTTACCGGGAGTCCAGTTGGGCATACTTTTCAATACCCTCAAAGCTTCACTGTCCAATAAAGGATCAACACCGCGCACAACATTAAAATCGCTCAGGCGACCATCTTTTTCGACGACAAAGTTAACGATCACTCGTCCTTCAGTTCCTTTTTCCTGTGCCTCTTTCGGATATTTTATATTATCAGCCAGGAACTGCATCATTGCCTCATTTCCCCCGGGAAATGAGGGTTGCTCTTCCACAACCACAAAAACTTCACTGTTATCTTCTCCTACTTCTTCAGGGAGAAGATCGGGCGTATCCGTTGAACCCGGTGTAGTAACAACACTCTCCGTTGTCGCATCCTCTCCGCTTTTCTTATCCCGATTTACACAACTATTGGCAAAGACCAGTAAAAAAGCCAAAGGAAGTATCAGCAGGTATTTCGCCAGTTTCAACGTAGGCGATTTCGTTTTATTCATCATCATAATTCGTTGTTTTAATTGTGATACATTAAAGTTATTTACTATCTGAACTGCAGTCTCATGATAAGTCAATCGTAAAAGATGATATTGGTATTCTCTGCTGTCAACCCCTTCACTCAGTACGCCATTATCAGCAAGGTATTCCAAATTCATAGCCATTTCCCGCTTCAGCAGCCATACAAACGGATTCCACCAGGAAAACAGACATACCAGTTCGACAAGCATGATATCGATGGAATGCCATTGGCGTGTATGCATCTGCTCATGCAATAAAATCTGGGAAAGTTCGGCCTCAGAATGATTTCCGGTATGAATAAAGATCCGGTTAAAGAACGAAAAAGGTGTTATGTCATCTTTTAACCGATAAACTAGAATGCCAGCGATGCTACACCTTTCGCTACGCATATTCACCTGAAGGATCGATAAAAGCTGCCCGATAAAGCGCAAGAGAAATATAACAGTAACAACAACATACATCAACGAAATTATCCTGGTCCAGGGAACAGCCGCTCTGGCAGTACTGTCCTCATCCTGTAATATTGTCGCATTTGCCCCTTCCACAATTACCGTTGCCTCTACTTCTCCCAATCCTATGGACGATATCCGGAAATCACTAAGTGTCGGAATAGTCCAAAAGGGATAAAGAAGCGAGAAAACAATCGCCGACAGGAAGAATACTCGCCGCAGACGCAGGAAAGTATCATTCTTCAATACAAGGGAATAGAGCAGGTAAAACAAGGTAAGCGCAATATTTACTTGTATCAGGTATATAAAAAACGAATGCATGGTTTGTACAAGTTAGCGTGAAACAAATATCTTCTCAGAACCTTTTTAATTTTGCCGTTACCTACTTTTGTTCAGCCATACCATAGCCAACGACTACCACTTCTTCAAGTATCATCATTCCTTCTACTTCTTTTAAATCATCCAGAAGGTCACTCTTAAAGAGATTCGACTTCTCTTCACTTGTCAGAGGATCATCTTCGGGATTATCCCACTGGAGCCTGAAAACCACGGGGAATACACCCCGTACATTTACAACATTACCACGCTGGTTGCCCGGCTTCCATTTAGGCATTGAACTGATGAGACGTTTTACTTCCGCATCCAGCGCAGGATCCACTCCCTGTAGTATATTCACATTGCTGATGCTACCATCTTTCATTATCGTGAAGTCACAGACCACACGTCCCTGAATACCGTTCTCCTGTGCTATCACTGGATATCTGATATTGTCGGCCAAAAATTTCATCATGGCGGTTTCACCTCCGGGAAATTCGGGTTGGGACTCCGCTACTATAAAGAGTTCCTCAGCCTCTCCTTTCTTTTGGGGTGGAGGTTCAGGCAAATTATTTCCTGCCATGCTTTTATCTCCATTCTCTGCCGCATACATGCTGTTCGCCATTACAAACAGAAAAAAGATGGGTACTACCAATACATATTTTACCAGTTGTAATGCCGGCGTTTTTGCTTTATTCATCATCATAATTCGCTGTTTTAGTTGTGATACATTAAAGTTATTTACTATCTGAACTGCAGTCTCATGATAGGTTAATCGTAAAAGATGGTACTGATATTCCCGGCTGTCGATACCCTCGCGCAGCACACCGTTATCCGCAAGATATTCCAGATTCATGGCCATTTCCCGCTTTAGCAGCCATACAAACGGATTCCACCAGGAGAACAGATACAACAGTTCGACAAGCATGATATCGATTGAATGCCATTGTCGCACATGTGTTTGTTCATGCAGTAAAATTTGAGACAGTTCGGTTTCGGAATGCTTTTCGGTATGGATAAAAATCAAACTGAAAAAAGAAAAAGGAGTAATATTGCTCTTTAATTGGTACACCGGGATTCCCGAAATAATCTGTTTTTCACTTTTTGTCCATATACCATAGATAGATAGCAATTGAAATACAAACCGTAATAAGAACGCAAGCGTGACGGCTATATAAAACAAGGAAAGAATTTTTTCCCAAGGGATAGCTACAGGTGCAACCGCCTCTCCTTCTACTACCATAGCCATACCTGGTTCACCAATAATAACCGTGGCAGTCGTTTCCTGAAAATCGGAAGAACGGGAAGTCCATATATCACTTAGCCCCGGGATGGTAAAAAAAGGATAGAGAAGTGAAAAAACAATCACCGACAAGAAAAAAAGGCGTCTCAGTCGCAAAAAAGTATCTCTCTTCAGCACAATCGCATATAAGAGATAAAACAGAGACAGCGCAATATTTACTTGTATCAGGTATATAAAAAACAGTGACATGATATGTTCAATTTGGTTGAAACAAGTCCTTACTTCCGTTTCTTTTCAATCAGACGAATAATCTCCTCAAGTTCGTCCGCAGTAATTTTCTGTTCTTTGGCAAAAAAAGAAACCAACTCTTTATATGAGTTATCAAAATAACTCTGCACTACCCCGGACAAAAAATGTCTCTTATAGGCCGATTCCGATATTACTGGCTTGAATACCTTCACGTTTCCAAATCGCCTCTTTGCAAGATATCCTTTATTCTCGAGGTTTTTGAAGATAGATGCCACCGTGGTATACGGCGGTTTCGGATCTTCCATTCTGTCTACCACATCCTTAATAGCACATTCGTTGAGTTGCCATACATGCAACATTACATTTTCTTCCTGGTGAGTCAAACGTTCCATATCTTTTTATCTATATTAATAATGCAAATCTACGATTTTATCGTAACAAACAATGCATTTCGTAAAAATAATCTGGTTAAATAATTATAAAAAGAGCCGCCTCTATAACAGAGACGGCTCTGGATAAGCTACCGCAATAGACAATCAGAGCTGTTTCTCAAAGTCTTGCATACACCGGATCAGAGCTTCTACTGCCTCTTTGGGACAGGCATTATAAATAGAAGCGCGGAATCCGCCTACAGAACGGTGCCCTTTGATGCCCACCATTCCTCTTTCAATAGCAAACTGAAGGAAAGCAGCTTCTTTGTCTTTGTATTCTTCATTCATCACAAAGCAGACATTCATGATAGAGCGGTCTTCTTTGGCAGCGGTTCCCACGAAAAGTTTATTACGGTCTATCTCATCATAAAGAAGCGCAGCTTTCTCCTTGTTAAGTTTATACATTACTTCCAGACCTCCCAGTTCCTTCACCCATTTCAGTGTTTCATGCATCACGAAAATAGGAAATACCGGAGGTGTATTGAACATAGAACGATTCTTGTCGGAATCGCTGATATGTGTACGGTAATCAACCATAGTCTGCAGTGGCCGGTCAATCTTACCGAGAATATCTTCACGAACGATCACGAAAGCCACACCTGCCGGGCCTACGTTTTTTTGTGCACCACCGTAGATAAGACCATATTTGGATACGTCTATCGGACGGCTCATAATATCGGACGACATATCGGCCACTAAGGGAACCGGGCTATCGATATCTTCATGCAATTCAGTACCGAAAATAGTATTATTGGTAGTAATATGGAAATAATCGGCATCTGCCGGAATAGTGTATTCTTTGGGGATATAGGAGTAGTTTTTGTCTTCTGATGAAGCCACCACATCCACTTCACCGTAAAATTTCGCTTCTTTGATGGCTTTTTTAGCCCAGGTTCCGGTTTGCAGATAGGCTGCTTTTTTCTTCATCAGGTTGGCAGGAACCATAAAAAACTGTGTACTGGCACCTCCGCCAAGCAAAAGCACCCGATAATTATCAGGAATATTAAGCAGTTCTTTCCACAGATCTGCCGTCTCTTTCATGATCCGCTCCCACCCCGGAGTACGATGCGATATTTCCAGAATACCTATTCCGGTATTGTCGAAATTGCGTATCGCTTCAATGGCTGACTCCACTGCCGGCCGGGGAAGTACGCACGGACCGGCATTAAAATTATACTTCTGCATACGGTTATATTTTTGAATTATAAATTAAAAATTATAAGTTACCAAATCACCCCAGTCTCCCTATCTCCTAAATCTCCACAGTCATTTTCCCACCTTATTATTCCTCAATTTACCCTGAAACGTTCATCTCCATTCTGGAAGTACGCCACAATTTGATTGGCAGCAGCTAAACCCGCATTTTTATTGGCATCCATAGTTTGTGCACCCAATTTTTTGGGCGTAGCAAAATAACGTCTCGGGAATTTTTCCAGAAATTCCTCATGTTTATCGGGTTTGACATCGGTAACATATTGGAAAGCCGGGCGTTCTTCCATGATACGGATCAAATCGTCTTCTACCACCAACTCCTTCCGTGCTGTATTGAGGAGAAGCCCATCTTGCGGCATCAGGGATAAAAGGGAATAATCCACACAGTAACGTGTTTCTTCCAGCAAAGGCATATGGAGGGAAACAAAATCGCTATTCTGAAACAATTCCTTATTAGTATATGCAGTGATCACTCCATATTCTCCTTCTTTACGCAAGTCATCATGCGTAAGCGTAGGTGAAAAAGCATACACCGGCATATCGAAGCCTCTCGCTATCTTGGCCACCATCTTGGCCACGTTCCCGAAAGCATATAAACCCAGCCGTCTGCGAGTCAACTCACGTCCTACCGAACCATCGAAATGATTACGCTGCGCATAAATCATCATTCCGAAAACAAGCTCAGCCACAGCATTGGCATTCTGTCCGGGAGTGTTCATTACACAGATACCACAATCGGTAGCGGCTTCCAGATCCACATTATCGTATCCTGCCCCGGCCCTGACAATTATTTTCAGATTGGGGGCAGCTTCCATTACATTCTTGTTGACAATATCACTTCGTATGATCAAAGCATCCACGTCCTTCACAGCATCAAGCAACTGGCTTTCCGCCTCATACTTCTCTAACTTCACGAACTGATGACCCGCAGATTCTATAATATGTTGAATCCCCTGCACAGCAGGTAAAGCGAATGGCTTACTCGTTGCCAAAAGTACTTTCATATTCATCCTTTGTTTATAAAAATTCACCGGATACTCGACCGATTCCCTCAAAGCAGGGCTTTTTATACACTTTTTTAAATTATCACTTTGTAATTAAGAAGTGCAAATTTACAAACTTATATCTAACAAAAAACGAAATCGGAATAAAAAATCCATGATGATTCTATTTTCTACGATTTAAAAGTTATTTGCCCGATAAATTGAATCATCGTATCTTTGTACCACTCGAAAATGTTACGTAAATGAACAGTCCTTACCCATCCGCTTTACTCGAAAATGCAGTCAATGAATTTGCCAATCTTCCCGGGATTGGTAGAAAATCAGCACTGCGACTGGTACTTCATCTGTTACGTCAGGATGAAGACAGAGTAGCCAATTTTGCCGGCACTATGCTGAAATTGAAGCGGGAGATTAAATATTGTGCTGTCTGTCATAACATTTCCGATACCGAGGTATGTAATATTTGCAGTGACAAATCCCGAGACAGTTCTTTGATCTGCGTAGTGGAGAATGTAAAGGAGGTAATGGCCATTGAGAAAACAGTACAATTTGGCGGCCTTTACCATGTTTTAGGGGGTATTATCTCCCCTATCGACGGTATCGGCCCGTCCGATCTGGAAATAGCCAGTCTCGAAGAGAGGGTGAAATCGGGCGAAGTCCGGGAGGTGATCCTTGCCCTCAGTGCTACCATGGAGGGCGACACTACCAATTTTTATATCTACCGTAAGCTTCAGCCTTATGGAGTAAAAGTGAGTATTATAGCCAGAGGGGTATCAATTGGCGATGAGATTGAGTATGCTGATGAGGTGACACTTGGCCGCTCCATTTTGAACCGGACGCCGTTTGATGAATCCTATAAACTTGTTTCAAAATGAAACGAGCATGTAAGTCGATTTAATGATGTGCTGACTTGTCCCGATCTTCGGGAAGTAGTGCAGGTTTGATAATTACTAATCGATAAATCGTTAAATTAACTAATCATTCCGGGTCCATACACTTTAATGAAAAAAGTGAAATAATGATATGAAAAACGTGAATACAATGGAGAAAACCATAAGGCTCTTGAAAGGGCATTATTATGGAAATATTATCCTGCTGGCGACTATTTTCCTACTTACCATATTTAGTCTGATTCCATTCTTTACGAATGGAGAGGTCATTAGCGTTACGACTGAGAGATATGCCATCATGATCTCTATCATAGCCATCCCGGCCTCACTGAAATTTTTCGCCCATCAATTAAAGAAAATACCTCGTCCCACGGAAACCAAGACAGCTACAGAAAAGTATAAAAATGCTTCTTTCCTGCGCCTGTACACTATCAGCGCAGTGACACTGATGCATATTATATTGTTTACCATTTCGCGGAATATGAATTTTTTCTGGTTTACGGTAGTATTGTTTATCGTTTTTCTCTTTTGCAAACCATCATACGAAGAGTTGGAAAACCTCACTGAAACGCCCGGAAAACAAGGTTTGACCGGGGAAGAAGAACAAGAACTACAAGAAGAACAATTATACCCAAATCAGTCTTACGGGGATCACAGCCGGACCGATGACAGAAAAGCCGGAGAAATGCAGGAAAAACGATTTGAGAATATAGAAGATATCCCAGAACCAACACACAATAAATATCCGGAAAATGAACAGGTTACTGGAAAATAATATTCTCCGCCTCCGTGCTCCCGAACCGGAGGATCTGGATTTGCTTTATGCCTGGGAGAACGACACGGCCATTTGGCAAAACGGCGCCTCTATTGTCCCTTTTTCCCGGTACTCCATCAAACAATATCTGATCGATTATAAGCATGACATATATGTGGACAAACAGTTACGGCTGATGGTGACACTCAGGGAAACGGACGAATGCATAGGTACCGTCGACCTGTATGATTTTGATCCGTTTCACCGAAGGGCCGGTGTAGGGATATTGATTGACTGCAAACACCGGCGTAAAGGCTATGCAGTGCAAGCACTCATGCTGCTGGAAGAATATGCGTTCCGGTTCCTCAATCTGAGACAACTCTACGCGATCATTCCCGAAAAAAACAATAGTAGTATCGGTTTGTTCGCTAAGACGGGTTATCGGCAGACAGGGCTGTTGGAAGAGTGGCTTTCTTCGGAAGATTCATTTTACCACGCATTGATAATGCAAAAACTCAAACTGTAAGGTCAAAATATTTTTTTAAAGAACGATGCAAGACGATATAAAAAAAGCGTGCGACATATTAAAAAAAGGGGGAATCATTCTCTATCCCACCGACACCATCTGGGGTATTGGCTGCGACGCAACCAATGAAGAGGCCGTAAAACGCATTTACGAACTGAAGCAACGTGACGATAGCAAATCGATGCTCGTGCTGTTGGATAACCCCGCGAAGTTACAGACATACGTAAAGGATGTGCCCGATATTGCATGGGATTTGATAGATCTGGCCGACAAGCCGCTTACCATTATCTACGATGGAGCCAAGAACCTGGCGGCAAATCTTATTGCTCCGGATGGTTCCATTGGCATCCGCATCACCGCCGAAACTTTTTCTATGGAATTGTGCAGGCAATTCCGTAAGCCAATCGTATCCACATCGGCCAACATAAGCGGGGAATCGTCGCCTTCCTCTTTTTCACAAATCGGACAGGCGGTCAGAGAAGGTGTGGATTATATCGTTACATACCGGCAAAAAGAACAAAGCCAAGCCAAACCATCGGGGATCGTGAAACTGGCCAAAGACGGCTCCATCAAAATTATACGTAAGTAAAAAAAATAATTATCTTTGCATAAAGGCTATTTATAGCCATTTTGAATTTCATTCTACTATTTTAAATGCTTTAGACTATTTCCACGTTTGGCAGCTTTGTTTCTGCTCTCACTTATCGAAATAGTTCTGTGCTCGACAGAGTTAAAATAAGTTTTATCTCTGTATTCGCTTAACGAAAATGTTCCGTACTCCGATGCAACTGACAGAAAGATTCAATAAATTTCTTATTTGGCGCGACAGACACATAAAGGAGCGTCATTTTTTACTGTTCGTCTGCTTCTTAGTGGGAATTCTCACGGCATTGGCCGCCTTCTTTCTGAAAACAGCGATCCACTTCTTTCAGGTTTTTCTCACCGAAAATTTCAGCCGTCCCAACCTCAACTTCTCGTACCTGCTCTACCCTATTGCAGGAATCCTGATTGCGGGACTGTATGTGAGATATGTGGTAAAAGACGATATCAGCCATGGTGTTACAAAAATCCTCTTTGCCATCTCCCAGCGCAAAAGCCGGATCAAACCACACAACATGTATTCATCGTTGGTGGCCAGTTCCATTACTATCGGATTCGGGGGGTCAGTAGGAGCGGAAGCACCGATCGTACTGACAGGTTCCGCTATCGGCTCCAATCTGGGTAGATTCTTCAAACTGGAACAACGCAGCCTGATGATCCTTGTGGGTTGTGGTGCCGCCGGTGCTATCGCAGGCATCTTTAAAGCACCCATTGCCGGAATTCTTTTTGTGATAGAAGTGCTGCTGCTCGACCTCACTATGTCGTCTATCCTGCCTCTTCTGGTAACGGCTGTCACGGCCACTACCGTGTCATACATCCTTACGGGTATGGACGCTATGTTCGCTTTTACACTGATCGAACCTTTCACCCTCAACCGTATTCCCCACGTAATCTTTCTGGGGATACTCTGCGGATTTCTGTCCTTGTATGTGATCCGTATCATGAGCCGTCTGGAGGGGCTTTTTCACCGACTGTCACACTGGAAGAAATTCCTGCTTGGGGGAACCATGCTGAGTTTGCTTATCTTCTTTTTTCCACCGCTCTATGGTGAAGGATACAATACCATCAATATCCTGTTAGCCGGTGGAGATCTATTCCAATCGCTCACCAACGAAAGCTTTTTTCATCAACTGGAAAGTAGATGGACTATTGTTGCATTCCTGGTGCTGGTCATACTCTTTAAGGTTTTTGCCACCAGCGCTACCAACGGCGGAGGCGGTACCGGAGGAGTATTTGCTCCTACCCTTTTCTTAGGTTGTATTGCCGGGTTTGTCTATTCATATACACTCAATCAATTGGGATATACCGTTTATCTCCCGCAGGAAAATTTTGCTCTGATGGGGATGGCAGGGGTAATGGCAGGGGTAATGCATGCTCCGCTTACCGGCACCTTCCTTATTGCAGAATTGACAGGTGGTTATGACTTGTTTTTACCTCTTATGATCGTCTCCCTACTCTCCTATGGGACTATCATGGTCTTCGAAAAGCATAGCATTTACGCTATCCGCCTTGCCAAAAGAGGAGAGCTGATCACCCATCATAAAGACAAGGCCGTACTTACTTTCCTGAAGATCAAAGATCTGCTTGAAAAAGATATTCCAACCGTAACGCCGAAAATGACCCTTGGCGATATGGTAAAAGTAATCTCTACCAGTAACCGGAATATTTTCCCGGTAGTAGATGATAAGGGTATTCTTTTGGGACTCGTAATGATGAACGATATCCGCAACATTATGTTCCGACCTGAGCTGTACGACCGGTTTACTGTAGAGAAATTCATGGTAGGATCTCCCGCCACAATAGAAATACACAGCAGCATGGAAGAGGCAATGGCAAAGTTTGAAAACACCAAAGCATGGAATTTGCCGGTAGTAGACCATAAAGGGGTCTATCAGGGTCTCCTGTCTCAATCATCTGTATTCAATTCTTACAGGGAAGTATTGGTCGAAAATTATTCCGATACGGATGAGTAAGGTGGGAAAATGACCGGGGGACCAGGGGACCAGGGGAGAGGGTGATAGGGTGATAGGGTGATAGGGGTAAATTAGGCTGATATAGTTACACTTTTCATTTTCACTTTTAGTTTTTCACTTGGTTCTCACTTCTTAGTTCTTAGTTAATTACTTATTCGGTAGTTTATTATTCATAACTTATAATTCAAAAATATAACCGCATGGACAAAAAATCATTACGTATCCTCTTCATGGGAACTCCCGAATTTGCCGTAGAGTCGCTGAAAGCACTTGTAGAGAACGGATATAACGTAGTGGGAGTTGTCACTATGCCCGATAAGCCGGCAGGCAGGGGATATAAACTACAACCATCACCGGTAAAGCAATATGCACTGCAGCGGGGACTTCCGGTACTACAACCTGAGAAACTGAAAAATGAAGGGTTTCTGCATGAGCTAAAACGGTTAAACGTCGATCTCCAGATCGTAGTAGCCTTCCGTATGTTGCCGGAAGTGGTGTGGAATATGCCGCCGAAAGGCACTTTTAACCTCCACTCATCACTCCTGCCCCAGTACCGGGGCCCCGCCCCTATCAATTGGGCCATTATCAACGGGGAGAAAGAAACCGGCGTGACTACTTTCTTTCTTTCACACGAGATTGATACCGGTAAGATCATCTTTCAGGAAAAGACAATGATCGATGAGACAGACAATGCAGGTACTTTGCACGACAGGCTGATGATAATGGGGGCACAACTGGTACTGAAGACCGTCAATGCCATACTTGAAGAGAATATACAAACCGTTCCGCAGGATAAACTCTTCAAAGACCTGTCCGAATTAAAGAATGCCCCTAAAGTATTCAAGGAAGACTGTCGGATCGACTGGAATAAACCAGTGCGGGAGGTATATAATTATATCCGCGGTCTATCGCCTTATCCGGCGGCATGGACGGAACTGGTGACCGACAATGAGGAAAAGCAACGTTTCAAACTGTTTGCCGGTGAGCCGATTGAAGAAAAGACTCACGATTTACAGCCGGGCACTATCAGGACTGACAATAAGTCACACCTCGACGTGGCGGTAAAAGACAGTTTCTTACGAATTACGGAACTTCAACTGACCGGCAAGAGGCGAATGAGTACCATCGATTTCCTGAATGGATACCACTTCGAAGAAAAAGCACGCTTCTGTTGAGGTTACCACTTATAATTCAGGCCAAAACTGAGCGTCTGGTTCATCTGCCAGTACTTCAGATCAGGATCGGGAGGAACCCCATCGTCAAATCTCATGATCACATACAAACGAGTGGAGAATGCATTCGTCAAAGCCATATTCAGGCTATTCTCAAATTCCGAGATAACTTTCTCGTAACTGGTAAAATAAGTCAGGCGCGAATCCCAGGTAATATATCTTGTGATATCGTATTTTAATATGGAGGTAATGGTGCTACCGAAGTCAAACTCGGATTTCTTTCCTTCCTCAATACCGAAACGTTTCTCGTCCACATCATCATTCATCACATAGACATAGTTGATGGAGACAGGGGCAATTGCCAGTTCCCACTTAATCTTACGATGGCGCACCGTCTTGGAGGGTCTTTCGTAATTAAACTTCAACCCGACCCCCGCATTCACATACAAAGGAGACAGTATTGACGAAAGGAGGTCGTTTGAGTTGACCGGATATGCTTTAAACATCTGTGATTTTGCTTCCAAATTGGTGGAGTAAGACCAGCCTTTACCAAAAGCATCTATTCCAAAGTCGCCATAATAGCGAATAAGGTCATTACCGATACGGTGCTTGCGCAATGAATCGTCAGGAGAATTAAAGACGGATAACCGCCACTCGAGGGTATTGTTAAACTTCACCCTTTTTTTCTGGTAATTAGCTTTCAATATATGCAGGCTATTAATGTTCAGATTATTCACGCCCCCTTTATGCCAGTTGTCAGAGAAGTAGTTTTGTGCAAACTGAAAAGAGTGTTCACCGGAACGAACCCAATATTTTCGGCCGATCGTAACCCCTTCAATACCCGGAGCATCCAACGAATAAGTCGTTTCTGCCTTTATCAATTCGCGGAAAGGATTGAATGTCTCTCTTACAACCTGATCATCAGACTCCAGACTCGGTATTGAGTCGAAACTTGCCACGGAATATCTGATCCGGTCAGGATACTTCATATAATAATCACGCCGCACATTTCGTACAAAGTCGATATGATCGAGCCGGGGAGCAAAGGTTTTTTCCCGCGGAATAAGGACCCCTTTATCACGATCCTTTTCCTCAGAGTATAACGACAACTCCCGGGGAAGCATCTCTCCAGTAAATATCATCGGCAGGAAAAGCGGATTATAAAAAAGTGTATCCCGGAATGTAAGTCCACTCATTGATTCAAAACTACTATAATTCACCGGAAGCTGCAACGTACCATTCTCTTTCCTGAAATAGATGAAATCAAGTGGGTTCCGGTATGAAGGAGTCGAATCTACCGGCACTATAGGACCCGTTTTCCTCGGTATTTGTCTCGAAACCGGAGGAATAATAATGCTATCAGGAAGCGTATCAGAAGGCTGCTGCGGAGAAATAATCGCACTATCGTCTATCTCTTTGGGTTGTACTCTACGACGTTCAATCTGCCTGCTGATATCGGTAATATCCCGGAACAGATCCAGGCTATCTATCACCGGTATAGAATCTGGCCTCTCGGCGACCTTTTTTTCAACTACGGAAGCTATCACTCCGAATGAGCATACAGTTATTATCAAAAAAGGGAGAATAATTCGTCTCATACGATTATTTTATTTTTTTACGTCAATTCACCTATACATTCTTCCAATGGGCAAAGATATAAAAAAAGTTTTATTTATTCTTTGTTTTTCTTGCCTGGGACTTTAAAACTCACTATTTTTGAGGAGTAAAGAATTAAAACCGAAAAACAGACGTTCATATCTTAATTGATAATTACCATTTTATAACCTCCATTATGATAAGAATCATCATTATTTCCCTGTTACTACTGTCCGGCTTATTTGTTAATTGTCTTCATTCGCAAGAAGTATCCTTAAAAGGATTAGAACAAATTTCGGAACCTTTGGTGAAAGAGTTTATAGATGTTCTGGCTTCAGACGAAATGCGTGGACGCTCGGCACCGAGTATAGAAGCAGATAGAGCCGCAGATTATATCGCCATGAAATTGAAAGAGTTCGGGATAAGATCTGTAAATGGATCTTATTTTCAACCAATTCCATTTTGTGCGGCCGACCTGAATATTGAAAACTGTAAATTTTTTTTAACTAAGGGCAGTATAAATCACCCATATGACTTAAAGGAAAATTTCACTCCTCTGTTCAATACAGGAAGTAACCAGGTACAAGGTGAACTGGTTTTTGCGGGATATGGTATCACAGCTCCCCAAATTATGATGATTATAAAGATATTGATGTAAAAGGCAAGATTGTGCTGGTGATGAAACAGGAACCTCGCAAAAACGACACTATCGCCACATTCTTTGAAGGAAAAAAAGAGACACAATATTCCGGCATACCCTACAAAATACGGAACGCGGCGAAACACGGTGCAACAGGACTTTTACTGGTAACCGACCCGCTTCATAATGTGGCCATTACCGCGCAAGGATATTTATGGAACAGCCTCTATATGAAAGGGCAGGGAAATCCTTCCTATAATATATGCGAAGAAAACGCAAATATTCCCGCAGTCCAGGTGAACCGGGATGTGATTAATGAAATATTCGGTAGCGTGGATTCGCTGAGGACTCTACAGCGAAAAATCGATGAAAGCATGCATCCGGGATCATTTGTAGTACCCGGAATTGAGATTGATCTATCCGTTTCAGTCGGTAAAAAAGAGTTTCCTTCGAGCAATGTAATCGGGTGGTTAGAAGGTTCAGATCCTGTGCTAAAGGATGAATTTATTGTCATAGGAGCCCACTACGACCACATTGGCGTATCACCAATTCCCAATCATCTGAACGATTCTATCATGAATGGAGCCGACGATAATGCCTCGGGAACAGCAGCCGTGATGGCTGTAGCGAAAGCTTTTGCCGCTTCAGATAAGAAACCGGCAAGAAGTGTCCTGTTTATGTTGTTTACCGCCGAAGAGCGCGGCTTGATCGGCTCCGATTACTACACCAAAAATCCACTGTTCCCACTGGAGAAAACGGTGGCAATGATCAATATGGATATGGTCGGCCGGAACGGAAACGATACAGTATATGTGATCGGGCAACAATATAATCCTGATCTGGCAGCACTGGTAAATGCAACAATTCCAGAAGCCGGATTGAAAAAAGAGGAGATGATGATGGATCTATATCGGTCGAGCGATTATTATCCCTTTTACAAGAAGGGTATATCGGCTATCGGGCTAACATCGGGTCTGCACAACGATTACCACGGCGTAGGAGACAATCCGGACAAGATCAATCATGTGAAAGTGCAAAAAATAGCACAACTCGCCTATAAAGTGGCATGGCAAATTGCAGACTCTAACAATTACTACACTATAATCGAACACTAACACATAAACTGAAAATTATGAACTCAAAAAATTTATTCATTATCCCTTTGCTTTTTATTGTATTTGGAGCGTTTGCACAAGAAGCCAACCTGACGATAAAACCTGTTGCGAAAAAGGAATACGACCTGAACCTGCAGTCGTTGACAGATATTACACAGACCATGGCAGGAATGGAAATGAAAGCGAGCATTGCGTACATCGTAAAAGCCGTGATGGAAATAAAAGAAATCAATTCCAACGGCGATTTTACCGTTTTATCCACCTGGAAAGATATTGAAGCAACCTCATCGGCTATGGGAAAAGACACCACCTCGCGTGCTGAAAATCTGAATGTGGTAATGGAAACCGTGTACGACAAATCAGGAAAAATAATCAAAAACAACCGGATAGATACGTTAGGTTCCACAGACCCGTTCGTTGCAATGATCGAACAATTAGCGAAAAATGTAAAACTCCTATTCTGCCGGCCAAAACAATAAAAAAAGGAGACAGCTGGCAATCCTATACCAATGATACCATTCAAACAATGGAGTTTCCAATGGCAATGATTGTCCAAACGGAAGATGAGTACTCATTTGAGGGAGCCGTTACGGAGAACGGGGTAGAATATTACAGAATCAATAAATCCGGCCCTACAAAAGTATCAGCTGAGGGAGCGCTAGAGGGAATGGATATGCACATTGAAGGTACGGGCATGAGCGAGAGTTATTCCCTGCTTGATAAAGCGACTCTGCTTCCGGTAAGAATGGAAGAGAAAACCGGTATGGATATGAGTATCATAATATCCGGTCCGCAATCCATGGCTATTCCGATGACACAGAACACAGAAACAAAAATTCAATTCTCAGAAGTGAAATAACGAATGCATTCAAAAGAAAAACTTTTCTCACCGTTTATCTGTTATTTATATCTGTTAAGATCTCTTGTGGCAGACGGTAGCAACAAAAATTGTTTTACTTTTGCCGGACGGGACAAGACAATGTGAATAATCCCGACAAGTAGTGCCAATGAGACTAATGTACCAATGTACTAATGGGACTAATTTAAATTGGTAGTTAGTGTTGGTAATTCATAACTCATAAATACAACCAAATGAGAAAATTATCTTTCGTTTTACTGATCGTAGTAGGTGCAATGGGCCTTACCGGATGCCAGGGATACAATCGGATGGTAGAAAAACAGGAAGCAGTAACCTCACAGTGGGGGAATGTGCAGAATGCTTATCAACGCCGTGCCGATCTCATTCCCAACTTAGTGAATACAGTGAAGGGATACGCCCAGCACGAACAGGAGACCTTTACTCAGGTGACCGAAGCACGGGCCAAAGCTACACAAACAACTATCAACCCCGAAAACCTCACCGCAGAGAGCTTGCAGGAATACCAGCAGGCCCAGGATCAACTGAGCCAGGCATTGGGAAGATTGTTACTGATACAGGAGAATTACCCTGAACTGAAAGCCAACCAGAATTTCCTCGCACTTCAGGATGAACTGGCAGGAACAGAAAACAGGATCTCGGTAGAGCGGAACCGTTTCAACCAGTTGGCGCAGGACTATAATGCCTATATCCGCAAATTTCCACAGGTGATCTATGCGAAATGGTTCAAATTTGAACCGAAAGCTTATTTCGAAGCGACTTCCGAAGCCCAGACCGCTCCCCAGGTACAATTCTGAGAAGATATTCCCACACCATACAATTTAACTTAACGGGAAAATAAAAACCGGTTGAGATATGTTGAACAAAGAGGAACTACAGAGAATCACGGAATCGATCCAACTCGCGGAAAGCCATACTTCGGGAGAGATACGCGTATGCGTGGCCCGGCAATGCAAGGGCGATCCGCTGGAAGCCGCATTCAAAAAGTTCAGTCAACTGAAGATGGATACGACCCGGCTCCGTAATGGTGTGCTCATCTACGTATCTCCATCCGACCATAAAACAGCTATTATCGGGGATCAGGGCATCCATGACGCCGTGAATGGTGGATTCTGGAATGAAGCCCTGGAAAAGATGCTCTCCTATTTCAAAAAAGGAGAAATTTCGGAAGGGATCTGCAAAGGTGTAGAAAAAGTGGGAGAATTGATCAAGTCCCGTTATCCTGTATCGGAAAATGATATAAATGAATTAGGCGATGAAGTTATTATGGAAGAGTAAATATCTTCTTATACTTATATTCTTTTCTTCTTTAGGGTTATCGGCGCAGGATATCCCCGAACCGATGGTGCCCTACCGTTTGGTAAACGACTTTGCAGATATTTTCTCTCCGGCTGAAGAACAGGCTCTGGAGCAAAAACTACGTGCCTACAATGACTCCACATCCACACAAATATATGTAGTCTCAGTAACCGATCTGGGCGGTTATCCCGCCTCCGATTATGCTTTCAGGCTTGGTGAGAAATGGGAGATTGGACAGAAGAGTAAAGACAACGGTGCCGTCATCCTTATCAAACCGAAAATAGGGAATAGCCGCGGACAGGCATTTATCGCCACCGGTTACGGTCTGGAAGCACGGATCAATGATGCCTATGCCGGTCGTATTGTACGCAACGAGATGATCCCCTACTTTATTGACGAGGATTATTTCGGTGGAGTGAATGCCGCTATTGACGTAATGATAGCACGCCTCTCCGGTGAATTTGTTGCCGATGCCGAAGAAGAGGAAGGGATCCCCTTTTTCGTGATCATTATTATTCTGGTCGGCATCATCCTGTTGCTCTCTTCCCTTTCTAAGGGAGGAGACCAGCATATCGGCGGCGGTGGTCACCGGACAAGCCCCCCTATATTCTTCCCGCCAATGAGTGGTGGGCGTAGAAGCGGCGGCTTTGGCAGCGGAAGCGGCTGGAGCGGGGGTTTCGGTGGAGGTGGAGGCGGCTTCGGCGGCGGTGGCGGTGGCAGATTCGGTGGTGGGGGCGCCGGAGGAAGCTGGTAACATGGAAAAGAAAACTTTGATCACCGTTCTGGGCCCCACGGCGAGTGGAAAAACCGCATTTGCTGCACAATTAGCATACACGCTCGATGGCGAAATTGTGAGTGCCGACTCCCGTCAGATATACCGGCGGATGGATATAGGTACCGGCAAAGACCTTTCGGAATACACTGTAAAAGGATCTTCTATCCCCTATCATCTTATCGACATCCGCGAACCGGGAGAGAAATACACCCTCTTTGACTATCAACACGATTTTCATAAAATCTACTGCGACATCCTCAGCCGCAACAAGACTCCCATACTGTGCGGCGGCACCGGACTTTATATCGAATCGGTGCTGAAAGGATACAATCTTCCTGATGTACCCGCCAATCCGAGACTGAGGTCAGCACTCGAACAAAAATCACTCGAGGAACTGACCGACATCCTGCAAAGTTATCGTCCACTACATAATACAACCGATACCGACAGTAAAAAAAGGGCAATCAGAGCCATCGAAATAGAAGAGTACAAGTCGAAACAAGAGAGTTCAGCCACCACCCTCCCGGCAGTGAATAGCATCCTATTAGGTCTTGATATCGACAGGGAGCTCCGGCGGAAAAAGATCACTGCACGCCTGCACGCACGTCTTCAGGAAGGGATGATCGAAGAGGTGCGGAGTATCCTTGATTCCGGAGTTTCACCCGAAGATCTGATTTATTACGGACTGGAATATAAATTCGTAACACTTCACGTGACCGGTAAGTTAAGTTACGGAGAGATGTTCCGGCAATTAGAGATTGCCATTCACCAATTTGCCAAACGGCAGATGACATGGTTCAGAGGCATGGAACGACGCGGATTCTTCATTCACTGGATAGACGCAACCCTACCCATGGAACAAAAACTGCAACTGGCAGGTAAATTGACAGTGGACAATGGATAATGGACAATGGATAATTTTCAGTTGTCAATTGTCAATTGTCAATTAAAGAAAAAAATCGTAATTTTGCCGTTCAGATAGTGATGCGCCCGAAAAAATAAGATACGCAAGGTGCTTTTAACAAACTCCATCTTTATAAATTAACACCAATGATCAAAGGAATATTTCCCGTTGAGAAATTCAAACAACTCGACACACCGTTTTATTATTACGACATAAAATTGTTGCGGGCAACACTCCACGCAATAAAAAAAGAGACAGAGAATAAGCCTTTTCATGTGCATTATGCAGTGAAGGCGAATGCCAACCCACGTATCCTGAAAGAAATCGCTTCCTACGGATTCGGTGCTGACTGCGTAAGCGGCAATGAGATACTGGCTGCACTGGCAGGCGGGTTCACTCCGGACAAGATCGTCTTTGCCGGTGTAGGAAAAAGTGATCGTGAAATAGAGATCGGGCTCGATAACGATATCTTCTGCTTCAATGTGGAATCGATTCCCGAGCTCGAAGTGCTCAACATATTGGCCTCGGCAAAAGGGAAAACAGCAAGGGTCGCGTTCCGCATCAATCCGAATGTGGATGCACATACACATAAATATATCACTACCGGACTGACAGAAAACAAGTTCGGCCTCAATGAGCAGGATCTGCCACGGATTCTGGAGGTAATGAAAACCTCGGTAAACCTGCAACTTACCGGTATCCATTTTCATATCGGTTCGCAGATCACCGACCTTAAATCATTTGAGGATCTTTGTGTAAAAGTAAAGGAATTACAGGAATGGTTCAATACGCAGGGGATCAAACTACCGATTATCAACGTTGGTGGAGGGTTGGGAATAAACTATCAGCACCCCAACCATATCCCGATGGCTGATTTCGAGTCTTATTTCCGGCTCTTTGAAAAAAACCTGCAATTACAGGAAAACCAGGCATTGCATTTCGAACTGGGACGTGCGGTGGTAGCACCCTGTGGCTCGCTTATATCACGGGCACTCTTCGTGAAAGAGGGTATCCAAAAGAAATTCCTGATCGTGGATGCGGGCATGACCGACCTGATACGTCCCGCGCTCTATCAGGCTTTTCACCATATTGAGAACATTTCCTCCGACAAAGAGCCTATGCTGTACGATGTGGTAGGCCCTATCTGTGAATCGAGCGACGTCTTCGCAGAACAGATATTACTCAACGAAAGTGCCAGGGGAGACCTGATCGCTATCCGCTCAGCCGGTGCATACGGAGAAGTCATGGCATCCCGATACAACTGTCGTGACTTGCCCCTATCCTACTTCTCCGACCAGTTTTAAATTATGATACTCAACCAATTTACCCTGATAGAATGGATACTGGGAGGTACACTATTGCTTTGCTTCCTGATACAACTCTTTTTCTGGCTCTTCTTCTATAAACGGCCTTATAGTTACCAAAAAAAGAGAAAAGAGATATCTGTTCCCGATGAAGCGCTACCTCCCATCTCAATCATTGTTACCTCAAAGAACAGTGCCGAAGAGTTAGCACGGAATCTGCCATTCATTATCGAACAGGATTATCCCGATTTTGAAGTGATTGTGGTGAACAGGGGATCGACCGATGATACCGACATGGTACTGAAAGCCGCAGAACAGAAATATTCACGGCTCTATCATACTTATGTACCGGCGGAGGCCGACGGCGTCAATGAAAAGAAACTGGCACTCACATTAGGTATCAAGGCAGCGAAAAACGACTATCTCCTTTTTACCGAAGCATATTGCAAACCCTGTTCCGAACACTGGATAAAAGAATACGGAAAGGAATTTACACAAGGTAAAGAGGTGGTCCTGGGTTTTAGCCGGTTAGAAATTTCCCGAAAAACAGGCCTGCGGGGTTTTATGCTGTATGACAACCTTATCCATCACCTGAAATTCCTCTCTATGGCCATCCTGCGCAAACCGTTCATGGGAATCGGTCGTAACCTGGGTTACAAAAAGGAGCTTTTTTTCAAGCATAAGGGTTACTCCCCTATATTGAATCTGGAAGGCGGGGAAGATGACCTTTATATTAACAGGATCGCCCCTAAAAAAAAGACAGGAGTGGTACTTTCCAGGGAGAGCCTGACGGAGACTGACAGCGTGAAACACTTCTCCACATGGCGCACATTGAAGTCGGGATATCTCTATTCAAAACAATATTATAAAGGATTCTCTTTCCGTTTATTCGGACTGGAAACATTTTCAAAATATCTTTTTTATCTGTTATTTATTTGTGCTATTATACTGGGAGTGGTAACCGACAACCATATACTGACAGTTTCAGCTCTATTGCTTTTTGCGATCAGATACGTAGTTCAATGGAGAGTGATCACCCTGAACAGCCGTCTCTTCAACGCAGGGAAATACCATATTAACCTTCCCTTTTACGATATCTTCCAACCGCTCAACAACACCCGCTTCAGGAAATATGCAACCAGACGAAACAGGACGGGAAGATAAGCATAAAAACAGACATGACAAAAATGACAGACAAAAGCAGTAAAAAACAGAAACTAAAGAAGCGCTATAGAAAGTGACAAACGGTTTTCCGTCAATCTGTCATGCTAAAACGGCTCTGAATGAAACGGATAGGGTTAAATCGGGTTAATCGCTCTTCGTTTGCGTTAAAAGTGTTAAAAAGTCGATCTACAGCGAAAAAATCTGCATGCTATTTGTCATATATTTGCAAAATAGATTAATGACAAACATCAACATTCAAAGAATATGAACACAGGAAATAGTAAAAATGTATTTGTTATCGTTCTGGTCGCAATTATAAGTTCCGTTGTCACTCTATTAGGTTACAACGTAATAAGTAAAAACAACGGAAACAGTGCATTCTCCGGTTTATCAGGAGACAGGGTTTCAGAAGAAGTCAGCGCCTATGCCGACTCCTTTGAACAAGACAAGAACATAGTACTCACAAACCTTACCACATCGGATGGTTATCCCGATTTTACGGAAGCAGCCGCCAAATCGGTCGACGGCGTAGTGCACGTAAAAACAAAGACAATAAGCCAGCAACAATATATTAATCCGTTCGATTTCTTCTTCGGATTCGGTGACCGCATGCCTTCTCAACCACGCGAACAGGTGGGTTTCGGCTCAGGGGTGATCATCTCCAAAGACGGATATATCATTACCAATAATCACGTGGTGGAGAATGCCAATGAGGTATCGGTCACACTGAACGACAACAGGGAATTCAACGCCAAAGTGGTCGGTACCGACCGTATGAGCGATATTGCCCTACTAAAAATTGATGGGGATGACTTCCCCTATCTCACTTTCGGGAATTCTGATGCTCTCCGGGTGGGAGAATGGGTATTGGCGGTAGGTAACCCGTTTAACCTGACCTCTACGGTCACTGCCGGTATTGTCAGTGCCAAAAACAGAGGTAATGTGATGGGAGGCGGGTTAGGTATTCAATCATTCATTCAGATAGACGCAGCCGTCAATCCCGGAAACAGTGGAGGTGCACTGGTCAATACACGGGGAGAACTGGTAGGGATCAATACAGCTATTTACTCACAGACTGGTAATTTTGCTGGTTATGCCTTTGCAGTGCCTATTTCCATCGCAGGTAAGATCGCGGCTGACCTGAAGGAATACGGAACAGTGCAACGCGCCTTGCTGGGAATTTCAGCGCCCAATATAGAAAATATCAGGCGTCAGGATCCCGAAAAAGCGCGCGAACTGTCGCAAATCAGGGGTGTCCTTGTAGAAGGCTTCAGTGAGCGGAGCGCCGCCAAGGCAGCCGGTATCCAGAAAGGGGATATCATCACGGCCATCAACAATGTCCCTATCCGAAGCTTCTCCGAATTGCAGAGCCAGTTGAACAGGTACCGGCCGGGAGACAAGGTCAGCGTAACTGTTAAACGTAACGATAACGACCGTTCATTCAATGTTGAACTCACGAACGACGAAGGAAGTACCGAAATCACACGCGGAACAGATGTCACGAGCAGTCTGGGCGCCACATTCAAACAAATACCTGATGAAAGGAAAAGAGCATTGGGAATATCGAGCGGTATTGAAGTGGAAAGCGTAGAAAGCAATGGGCTCTTCCGGAAAGAAGGAATCAACAAAGGATTTATCATTATGAGAATCAACAATACACCTGTGAATAGCGAAAGCGATGTGAATAACATTGTAGCAGCCACCAGCAACCGTCAGGATAAAGTACTGCTTGTAGCGGGCTTTTATCCCAACGGAAGAACACAGTATATTGCCATTGATTTGACAAACAGGTGATGAACACGGGTTAACAAAGGTTAATCTCAACTTTTTCAGTAACAAAAAAGTAGTGATTCGTGTTTTATAGCAAAGGAATTGGGTGTAGTACCAGATTCCTTTGTTATAGTTTATTGACGGGGCTTTTATTTAAGTATCAGAAATATTTTGTACTTTTGCACCCCCGAAATAATGCATCATAAGATAATTTAGTAAGGATTAAGTATAAATGAGACAATTAAAGATTACAAAATCAATCACAAACCGGGAAAGCGCTTCTTTGGACAAGTACCTCCAGGAGATCGGCCGTGAAGACCTGATCACCGTAGAGGAAGAGGTCGAATTGGCACAAGCCATCAAAAGAGGCGATCGCCAGGCACTGGAAAAACTCACCAGGGCCAATCTCCGATTTGTGGTATCGGTAGCCAAACAATACCAAAACCAGGGATTGAGTTTACCCGACCTTATCAATGAAGGGAACCTCGGTCTGATAAAAGCTGCCGAGAAATTTGACGAAACCAGAGGGTTTAAATTTATCAGTTATGCCGTTTGGTGGATTCGTCAATCAATTCTGCAAGCGTTAGCCGAGCAGTCTAGAATTGTCAGATTGCCGTTAAATCAAGTAGGATCACTTAATAAAATCAGCAAAGCCTTTCAAAAATTTGAACAGGAGAATGAGCGGAGGCCTTCGGCTGAAGAATTGGCACAGGAACTGGATCTGTCGGTAGAAAAAGTGACAGACTCACTAAAAGTGTCAGGCCGCCATATCTCTATGGATGCTCCTTTTGTAGAAGGAGAAGACAATAGCCTGTTGGATGTATTGGTAAACGATGACGCACCTGTAGCTGACCGCACACTGATTAACGAATCACTCCAAAAAGAGATTGACAGGGCGCTCTCTACACTGACCGAAAGAGAAAGCGATATCATCAAAATGTTTTTCGGCATCGGCTGCCAGGAAATGACCCTGGAAGAGATCGGTGATAAATTTCAGTTGACGCGCGAACGTGTCCGCCAGATCAAAGAGAAAGCAATACGAAGGCTCAGACAAGACTCCAGGAGCAAGTTACTAAAAACCTACCTGGGTTAATCAGAGCCTATTCTCAGATGAAAAAGCAAAAAAATTGCTTAAAATGCCACTATACCGATGTTTTTTGGTGATTTTTTACACAAAATAGAGTATATGTGAAAATTAAGTTTTATATTTGTGATCCGAAGTAAGAATGAATACGCTTCGATGAACATTATTTTAGCGGAAATGTTATACATGAAGTAATAAAGGTACTAAGTGTGTATTACACATGTCTAACGAACGACAGAAAAATAATATCGAGTTATTGTAATAAAATGTTTAATTAGAATTTAAATTTATGAAAAAGTTTGGTTTACTTTTATTCTCGGCTCTTATCGCTTTCAGCATAAGTGCACAAGAAGTACAAAACGTTTCTCACGGTACAGTGTATCTGAAAAACAAAGCAAGTGATAATTGGTATATTGGTCTTGGCGGTGGAACCAACCTTTACATGACCAAAGGCGAAAATGACGCCGATGCAAGCTTCGGCGACCGTCTGGGATGGAACGGACAAATCGAGATCGGACGCTGGAACTCTCCTAACTGGGGTGCCCGTGTAGTTATCGACGGTGGTCACATCAAACACGTTGCAGGTGGAACTGTTCCTCCCGAACAAAACTGGTTAGGCGGTCACTTAGACCTGATGTATGACGTTACCAACGCATGGGGTAGCTACAATCCCGACAGGGTTTACAGCCTGGTTCCTTATCTTGGTATCGGTTACATGTACGGACTGGATGCAGACTGGAAAAAACCCAATCCTGACGGAGACCTGTTCAAACATCAGAACCAGACATTGACCTACAATGTGGGTTTGATCAACAATTTCCAACTTTCCAGAAGCGTTGCTTTGTTCCTTGAAATAGGCTACAAAGTATTCCAGGAATCTTTTGATTTCAGTGGAACAGCTGGAGATTTTGAATATGACAGCAAGTTGACTGCTGCAGCAGGTATCAAATTCGGTCTTGGCGGAAAACAGGATTTCACTCCTGCCGAACTGATGGATTACAACCTGATCAACGACTTGAACAGCCAGATCAACAGACTGCGTGCTGAAAACGAAGAACTGAGACTCAGACCGGAATCTTGCCCGGAATGTCCTGAAGTTCAACCGACCGTTGTTTCTGAAGGTGTATACGTTCCGAACGTAGTATTCTTCCGCATCAACTCTGCGAAGATCGACAGAGGTCAGCAAGTAAGCGTTTACAACACTGCTGAATACCTGAAAGCTAACCCGAATGCGAAAGTAAACATCGTGGCTTATGCCGACAGACAAACCGGTACTCCGGAATACAACTTCGCACTTTCTGAAAAACGTGCAAGAGCGGTTGCCGACGCGTTGACTAACGACCACGGAATCAACAGTGATCGTATCTCTATCGACTGGAAGGGTGATACCGAACAGCCGTACGCAGAAAATGACTGGAACCGTGTTGCTATCTTCTTCGTTGAGTAAGATTAAGGTATAGCAAACAGTAAATAAAAAAAATATCCCGGCAATGCCGGGATATTTTTTTTATTCCTTAATATAGACACGTTTTACGCGTGGGGACACAGAAGTGAGTATTTCATAAGGGATCGTTCCGATACTTTCCGCCAACTCTATTACAGATAGATTTTCGCCAAACAGAATAACGGTATCTCCCTCCGCTGCTTTAATATCGGTAACATCTACCATACAAAGGTCCATGCAAACATTCCCCACAATAGGAGCATATTGCCCGTTAATAAGTACTTTTCCTTTCCGGTTCCCAAATTGCCTGTCCAATCCATCCGCATAACCAAAGCGAATAGTAGCTATACGGGCATCCCGTTCCAGTTTTTCCTTTCTCCCGTAACCAATAGTTTCGTTTGAGGAGATCCGCTTGATCTGTAAAATAGTCGTTTTCAATGTACAGGCATTCTTAAGACCCGGTAAACCGCTTGCACTTATGCCATACAACCCGATTCCCAAACGCGCCATATCCCACTTCGTTTCCTGAAAACGCTCCATACCTGCAGAATTGAGAATATGCTTATAGACGGGATAATTGAAGGCTTGCTCAATTTCCTCTGCAGCCTTTCTGAATATTTCCATCTGCCTGTGGGTAAAATCATCGAAATGCCAGCTTTCACTTGCCGACAGATGAGAGAATACGGAACGTACCTTCAACCCCTTTTGTTTTTTAAGCAGGACAATCATCTCCGGTATCTGCTCCGGCAAAAATCCCAACCGGTGCATTCCGGTATCGATTTTCAGATGGATGGGATAACCAGTAATACCTCTTCGTTCCGATTCCTTAATGAATGCCTCCAGAATACGGAAATTGTACACTTCCGGTTCCAGATCGGCAGAGAAAAGTTCTTCGAAACCATTCACTTCGGGATTCAACACGATCAAAGGCAAAGAAATACCTTCTTTCCGGAGTTGGATCCCTTCCTCGGCCACAGCTACCGCCAGGTAATCACAACGGTGGTATTGAAGAGTCTTGGCAATCTCTACAGCACCGGCGCCATATCCGTTGGCCTTCACCATGCAAACCAGTTTCACATCCGATTGCAGGCGGGATTTATAAAAATTGAAATTATGTACTACAGCATCCAGGTCGACTTCCAGCATTGTCTCGTGTATACGCTCCTCAATAAGAGCGCTGATCTGTTCGAAATGATATCTCCGGGCCCCTTTCAGCAGGATCAACTCATGATTGAAGTTTTTCCATTCGCCTGAAGAGATGAATTGATCCGTTGTCTGATAAAAGGATTTCTCCGGCATTGAAAACAGATCGTGATGGGCAGAGATATCTCTGCCTATACCGATAATTCTCACCACGCCACTCTGCTCAACCATCTCCGCTACCTTTTTATAGAGAGACCTCGGTGGTATCCCCGTCTGAAGAATATCGGAAAGAATCAACGTTTTCTTCAGATGGCGGTCCAGCTTTCGCTGTTGTTGGAAATCAAGCGCAATTTTAATGGAATTGATATCAGAATTATAGGTATCATTGATAATAATGCAATTCTCTTTTCCTTTCCGCACGTCTAACCGCATGGCGACCGGTTCGAGTGTAGCCATTCTGGAGGAAATATCTGCTGGAGAAATATGCAGGTAAAGTGCCACCGCAAGGCAACTTATTGCATTTTCAATAGCAGCATCATCCGTAAAAGGGATGGTAAAGGAATCGTCAAAATCCAGCAACGAATAGTTAATCACCGTTTTCTCCCCTTTCTTTTTTACGGAAGAAATATATAAATGTGCATCTCTGTTCTTTCTCGACCAGGTAAAAGTTTTTTGGGAAAGCACCATCTGATCGACACATTCTGAAACCAGATCGTTATCTTCATCAAAAATAAACACATCACAGTTGACAAAAAGTGTCAGTTTTTCCATGATCTTTTGCTGCAAAGAAGCAAAATTTTCCTGATGAGCCTCCCCTATTTTTGTCAATACTCCGATAGTAGGCCGGATAACCGGCTCCAGCTTTTCCATCTCATCCGGCATCGATATCCCTGCCTCAAAAATACCCAGTTCTGTATCATCGTCTAATTGCCACACTGAGAGAGGTACGCCGATTTGGGAATTATAACTCCTGGGTGAACGGACAATATTATAATTTTTCTCGAGTATCTGGTAAAGCCATTCTTTTACAATAGTTTTCCCGTTACTGCCGGTAATTCCAATGACAGGTATGTTGAATTTTTTTCTGTGATAAGCCGCGATCTTCTGCAATGCCGACAAACTGTTCTTCACTTTCAGGAAATTAGCATCAGCAAACTTTTCCCATTCCGGTAAAGTCTTAGATACTATAAAATTGCGTACGCCCTTTTCATACAGTTCTCCTATAAAAACATGTGCATCATTATTTTTCGTTTCCAGTGCGAAGAAAAGTGTCTCAGCCGGCAGTGTCAATTTACGGCTGTCGGTAAGCAAAATAGTTATTCTATCTGATCGCTGTTTGTTAACCGGAACACCTAATATAGCTCCTATATCTTGAATACTGTATTGCATAAAATTAATTTACCAATTTGTAGATTTGTAGATAAAAAAATAATCCTCAAATCATTAAATCATTACATCATCACATTAACTTACATTTCTCCTCGTCGCACGAAATCTCTGGATATCTCCGGCTAAAAGTCTCCATTTTCCGTAAGGTATCCTTTACAAACGCAGTGTGAGCCTCCGTGCCGGGATAAAGCGGACGATGCTCAATTGCTTTTCGGATATGCTCCCATTCTTCATTAATATGCATGGTCTCAGCAGAAAAGAATGTATTGCTAAAAAGTTGCCAAATATAATCTACCGCAAAAGAGGAAGGGTGCATCATATCTTCATCGTAAAACCTGTAATCACGTAGTTCATCGATCATCACTTCGTAGGCAGGAAAATAGCAGACATTTTCCGGGAAAAGTTGTTGTAAGTTGTCTATCGCCAGATGAAGTACCGATTTACTGATTTGATTCTCATGTGCTCCCTCTTTCCAGTGACGGACGGGACTGACAGTAAACAGCAATTTGATACCCGGACGAATGGACGTAAGCACAGAGATCAACTTCTTCCACTCCTCAGTAACCTCTTCTACCGATAAACGGACCCGGTGGAACAGACGGGCAGGAAACTTATGGCAATTCCCCGCTATTTCCCCGCTGTCTCTCCATCGATATATGTATGCAGAACCAAAGGTGATAAGAAAAAGATCCGCCTGTTTGATATTTGCGGCAGCACTTTCAAAACGTTCCGAAATATTCCGCAAACAAACAGTCTTGTCAGGAGCAGAAAATTGGCCATGATGCATCAAGCTATGATATATCCCATTATTGAATACCAGATCAGTTTCCGAAAAAGGAATTGCGGACAACAATCTTTGCATGGCAGCGGAAACAGAAAAAGGGTTGTACAGAATACCGAAAGGATTCACATCCACCTGAAACTTATATTGCAGAAGTTTCCTGCCTATATTTTCAGAAAAGCAGGAACCGAAAAGCATCATCCGGCTGGAGTGATCAATCCGTATATCCGATACGGGAATATCTATGATTGTCCTAAAATTCATATATAAACCATTTTCATCACAAAAATAACAATAATAGCGCCATTTCGCTCATTCAACCGGTTTATATTTTGTGAAATCACAATATGGATGATGTGATAATCTGAGGATGTGTTGATGAGATGATTGTCAGGGAAGAGGGTTCCCTTTTAGTTTTTCACTTTTAATTTTAAGTAGAGGGTCATAAAAAAGGAAAGGTTGTCTCACGACAACCAATCTTCATTGTTAACCTTAAATCTAATACCATGAAAAACACGTTACAAATATAAGCGTTTTTGTGTTATAAAACATACTTTCCTAGCATAAAAATCATATATTTCATATAATTTAACTAAGTTCCGATAGAACAGCGGTGTTTTAAACAGATTTAAACGCATTTTTTACTAACCGGGTTTATCTGATGACTAATTACTAATGATCAATGAATGGGCGTCCACAAATCTTAAATCTTGAATCTTATTCCACCTGAAGTACCAATCCTTTCAGGTATTCACCTTCGGGATGATAGATATTGATAGGGTGATCAGCCGGCTGTGTAAGTTGGTGCAGGATACGTACTTTCCTGCCCGATATGGCGGCAGCACTGAAAACAGCCAGCCGGAACTGCTCAGCAGAGATCACCTGCGAGCAAGAAAAAGTAAACAGGAGACCGCCTGTAGCAATTTTCTCCAGCGCATGAAGATTCAGCTTTTTGTAGCCCTGCAATGCGTTATTGATGGCTCCACGATGTTTCGCAAAAGCCGGTGGATCCAGGATAATAAGATCCTTTTCTTCATCAGGAAGCTGTTTGAGGAACTTAAAAGCATCTTCAGGGCAGGAACTGTGCCGGGGATCGTCGCCAAAATTGAGCGCTACATTCTGGTCGGTAATCGAAACCGCTTTCGCAGAACTGTCGACCGATACCACCGAAGCAGCACCTCCCCGCAGGGCATACACCGAGAAACCTCCGGTATAACAAAACATATTCAATACGTGCCGGTCTCCCGCATAATACTCCAATAGTGCACGATTTTCCCGCTGGTCGACGAAAAAACCGGTCTTTTGTCCCTTCAACCAATCGATACGGAACTGTAAACCATTTTCCATGGCAATTTCATCGACATCCTTCCCTCCCGAGAGATAGCTGTTTTCAAGAAAGATACCGGCTTTATAGGGTAGTGTTCCCTCCGATTTATAAAAGATATGCTTCACTGCATCGGCAGGAAGGATGCACTTTAATGCATTCGTCACAAACTCCAGGTCTTTGTGAATTCCCACCGAATGGGCTTGTACCACCGCCGTATTCCCGTATATGTCGACAATTAAGCCCGGGAGATAATCACCCTCACCATGCACCAACCTGAAAATTGTATTATCAGGTCTGACAAGATTCAGCGTTGAGCGCATCTTATAGGCATTGGACAGTCTTCTTTCATAAAATGCACCATCTATAGGTTCATCAACAAAAGACATGATACGTACAGCAATACTGCCGATCTGGAAATGCCCCACCCCTAAAAAAGTACCGTCAGCTGACAATACCCGTACCGTTTCCCCTTCAATCATATCTTCCGGTTTATGGGCGATGGCACCCGAGAAAACCCATGGATGAAAGCGTTGTAGTGACGCCTCCTTCCCGGGACGCAACCGTATCTCTTTGTATGGTTTCATCTCTCTGTTCGGATTAAATGGTTATAAATACGAAGGCAGGCCCAGGCATCGATCGCCGCGTAGGACTGTTGTGCGGGGGTAAGCGTTTCCGCTTCCCAATTCGAAACACGCTGATTCTTGGATATCTTTCTGCCAAAAAGAATAGCATAAATCTTTTGCAGACTGTTATCCTCTATGCCGAATTGATCTACAAAACCCTGCAGATCGATAAAATTTTCCGGTTTCCGTCCCGACCGTTTTCTGATGGCCGCAAAATCGTCGCGCAACGAAAGACCTATTTTCTTGATCCCGGGATCGCTCAGGATCCTTTCCAGTTCATCAGGATAACCGATTTTATTTAAACGGAACAGGAAACACACCTCCTCCGTGGAGAGTTGCACAAGAGCCACCTTATTTATTTGTCCCCGCTTGAACGCAGGCCTGGTCTCCGTATCGAAACCCAGCGCACTGTGTGAAGAAAGATAGTTGCAAGCTTTCTGTATTTCTCCAATATGGTCAACAACCACTATATTACCCTTAAAGGTCTCTAATGGCAACTCTGCCACCTGTTCTTTTGAAATCGTTAACCCCACAATTCGTCCTCCGATAAATCCGCCTCATCATTTTCGTTTTCCAGGTAGAGACACCTCAACGCGTGCAGCGGACGCAACACGTTTACCAATTTTTGTCCCCAATAGAGACGGAAATTTTCTTTACACTGATACAGAGCATCATTCATCTGTTCAGTAAGGCCAAACTGATACACCGACACAAAATTCCTGATATCCTGATAAATATCTGCAATATTTTCCGACACAAACGTAGATACGGGCGTATCACTGTATTTCATGTCTTCTACAAACACATCAAGATAGACATCCTCCTCACCCATCACTTCCGACACCCCGTTTGCTACCCGTGAATAATCTTCTTCCCTCACAAAAGTGGCGGGAATTTCCTCCTCCGTGGTTACAGTCTCAGGTAACAAAAGCGCCTTCACATACAAAAGGGGAAGCATTTTCAATAGCCTGTCCACCCACTCTTCACGCGGAAGAGGTTCATTTTCTTCCAAAAACACACAAACCTCCACGGCAATAGTGACGAAGTCGATTACACTTTTATCATATACGATCTTATCAATATCTGCTTTCTCCATACTCTCAATCCGTTTATCAGCATGCCCTTTCTAATCCGGTCAGGGCATACACTTTTTTTTCGGAAGACAAAATTACGCATTATTTTCCGATAATATCACACCCGGAGGTAGCAAACAGGAGCCCTGACAATACAAAAAAAGCCACAAACATTTTGTGAATCCGTTTGAAAATAATATCTTTGCACCCGTAAAGGAGGAGGGAAGCAGGACACACACCGCTTCCTTTTTTGTTCATACAAAACAGACTCAAGAGTCAAAATCACGACACAAGACATTTTAATTATATCTTTGTGTGTGAACTTTTAGTGAATTTATATCTCATGAGTCTCTCTTACTGAATGATAAATAAATATGATCGAAAAGAAACTGATTATCGATTTTACGGAGCAGTATCTGGAAGGTTCGCCCAATTATTTGACGGACGTTTCGGTTAGTGCGGATAATACAATTACCGTAGAAATTGATAACGATCATGGAGTGGATATTGACGATTGTGTCGCGTTGAGCCGTTATCTGGAGTCAAAACTCGACCGTGACACAGAAGATTTTGAACTGACCGTCACCTCGGCCGGACTCTCTTCGCCCTTCAAAATATTGCGTCAGTACAAAAAATATGAGGGCCGGGAAGTGGAAGTACTCAGCAAGAACGGACAGAAAATTACCGGGATGCTGAAATCGTCTGATGACAACGGGTTCATTGTCTCAGTCACAAAAAAGATAAAACCCGAAGGTGCCAAACGCAAAATCGAAGTGGAAGAAGATATCCGTTTTGCGTTTGAAGAAGTAAAACATACAAAATATCTTATACGATTTAAATAATATATGGGTAAGAAGAAAGAAACCATCAGTCTCATCGATACATTTTCTGAATTCAACGAGCTGAAGAATATCGATAAAGCCACACTCATCAGCGTGCTTGAAGAATCGTTCCGCAATGTTATTTCCAAAAACAACGGTACAGATGAAAACTATGATATCATCATTAACCCCGACAAAGGTGACTTGGAAATATGGCGTAACAGGGTGGTTGTGGAAGACGATGAACTGGAGGATCCCAATTTAGAAATCAGCCTGTCGGAAGCCCGGAAGATCGACGAGGATTTTGAGGTGGGAGAAGAGGTTACCGACGAGGTATCGCTTGATCATTTCGGCCGCCGCACTATCCTGAATCTCAGGCAGACGCTGGCTTCCAAGATACTGGAACTGGAAAAAGACAACCTCTATAACAAGTATAAGGAAAAAGTAGGAGAAATTGTCTCCGGAGAGGTCTATCAGGTCTGGAAAAAGGAATTATTACTGCTCGATGATGAGCATAATGAACTGATCTTACCCAAGACAGAACAGATACCCAGCGATTTTTTCCGGAAAGGTGAACATGCCCGTGCTGTTGTAGCACGCGTGGAGAACAAGAACAACAATCCCAGGATCATTCTTTCGCGTACGTCACCCGTATTCCTTGAAAGATTATTCGAACAGGAGATTCCGGAGATTGCGGACGGACTGATTACCATCAAAGGTATTGCCCGTATTCCGGGTGAACGAGCCAAGGTAGCTGTGGAAGCTTATGACGATCGCATCGACCCGGTAGGAGCCTGTGTTGGGATGAAAGGATTTCGTATTCACGGCATAGTGCGTGAATTGCGAAACGAGAACATCGACGTAATCAACTACACTAACAACACCACTCTCTATATCCAGCGGGCATTGAGTCCTGCAAGGATCAACTCCATTACCGTGAGGGAGGAGGAACGTCGTGCCGAAGTATTTCTTAATCCCGAAGAAGTCTCCCTTGCCATTGGAAAGGGAGGTGCCAATATAAAACTGGCCTCCATGCTCACCGGTTATAACATCGAAGTGTTCCGCGACATAGATGAGGTGGACGAAGAAGATATCTATCTCGATGAATTCCGTGATGAGATCGATGGATGGGTGATCGACCAGTTAAAAAAGATCGGCTGCTCCACTGCCAAGAACGTACTCGCGATGGGACGTGAAAGGCTTATCAGAGAAGCGGATCTGGAAGATAGTACAGTAGATGAAGTATTGGCCATTTTACGTTACGAGTTTGAAGAAGATGACCTGGATGATACAGATATGGATGTAGAAGCAGATGTAGATGTGGATACAGATATAGATGTAGAATCAAATACAGATATGGATACCGGAACAGATACGGATGTGGATATGGGCATGGATGCCGAAGAGGAAGATGATAATTAGCCCAATCCAATCCCGATCAATATAGTATACATACTGTTCACAACATAAAAAGAGAGTAAAGGTTAGGAGAGATATATGCCTGTAAGACTAATAAAAGTATCAAAAAATTTAAATGTGGGGATCAACACTCTTGTTGAATTCCTGCACAAGAAAGGTATTGAAATAGAAGCAAATCCCAATGCAAAAATTGAGGATGAACAGTATGATATACTGATTGCCGAATTCGGTAAAGACAAAAATATACGCAAAGAAGCGACCATCACCCGTGAAAAACTACATCGTCGTGACGAAAAACGGGAGACTGTCGCCATAGAGGGGTATGAACTTCCGGAAGAACAAACTCCCAGGAAAAAGACAGAAAAAGAAGCTATTGAGACGGAGATACCTGACGAATTAAGACCTCACTTCAATGTCGTAGGTAGTATTGACCTCGACAACCTTCATAAAAAGAAAAGCGAACCAAAGAGAGAAGAGCCGGTGAAGGAAGAGAATGAAGAGATCATTGCGCCGGTTTCCCGGGAAGTGGAAGCACAGCCCGAGCCCGAAGTAGAAAAACCGGCTCCTGTTGAAGAGGTTCCGGCAGAAGAGATTTCTATTGAGCCGGTTCCCACTGAAGAGGTAACTTCACCTCAGGCGGAAGAACAAGCAGAAGAGAAAAAGGAGGAGAGCGTAAAAGAGAAAACAGAGGAACAAGCAGAAGAGAAAAAGGAAGATATAGCACATCCGGTAGCAGTGGAAAAAGCCGAACCGGAAGAAATAAAAAAACCAGAGCCGGAGGAAGCAGTAACAAAACCGGCATCCGAATCTGTATCGGAAGCTGCCGGAACAGAGTCGCATAAAGATGACTCTGAAGAGGAAGAAAAAACCGATGAAACTAAATCCGACTCAGTATTCAGGTTACATAATAATAAACTGGAATCCAATATTGTGGTTAAAGGATCTATCGATCTGGATTCGATCAATGACCGTACCCGGCCGCCCAGAAAATCAAGAGCACAACGGAAGAAAGAACGCCTTGAACGCGAACAGAAAGCGCTGGACAATAAAAAGCTGAAAGAAGAAAAGGTAAAACAACTGAAGAAGGAAGCTATCGATGAAAAGAAAAAACAGCCGGAGGTTTCAGATAGTGATAGCGACGGCGGAAAGAAAAAGAGAAAACGTATACGTTCGGGACAGGTGAACATCGACAAACCTACGACCTACAGTCAGGGTTCCAAAAGCAACAACAAAAAATTGTCGCTTAGGAAACCACTTAAAGCCGAGGTCAGTGAAGAAGATGTACAAAAACAGATAAAAGAGACACTCGCACGCCTCACTGAAAAGAGAGGAAAGAAAGCAGGTGCGAAGTATCGTCGTGAAAAGCGCGAAGCCAGCGCCCAGAGACAACAGGAGGAACTCAAACAGCAGGAAAAGGCAAGCCGCATATTACAGTTGACGGAGTTTGTTACGGCAAACGACCTGGCCAATATGATGAATGTCCCTGTAACCAATGTTATCTCCACCTGTATGAGCCTGGGGGTAATGGTGGCTATCAATCAGCGCCTCGACGCCGAGACCATTAATATTGTGGCCGAAGAATATGGCTTCAAAACCCAATATGTGAGCGCCGATGTAATTGAAGCAATCGCCGATCAGGAAGATGCGCCAGAAGACCTGATACCGCGTCCGCCCATTGTGACGGTGATGGGACACGTGGACCACGGGAAAACATCATTGCTCGACAGGATCCGCAGTACTAACGTAATTGCGGGTGAAGCCGGTGGTATCACGCAACATATCGGAGCCTACAACGTACAGTTATCCGACGGACGTAAGATCACCTTTCTTGATACACCGGGCCATGAGGCATTTACCGCCATGCGTGCACGTGGTGCCAAGGTGACAGACGTAGCCATTATCATCGTAGCGGCAGACGACAATGTGATGCCCCAAACGGTAGAAGCCATCAACCACGCGGGTGCGGCAGGCGTTCCTATTGTGTTTGCCATTAACAAGATCGATAAACCGGGAGCCAATCCCGAAAAAATAAAAGAAAGACTGGCCGAAATGAACTACCTGGTAGAGGATTGGGGAGGAAAATACCAATCACAGGATATATCGGCAAAGAGTGGTATCGGTATCAATGAACTACTGGAGAAGGTATTGCTTGAAGCTGACCTGCTGGAACTGAAAGCCAATCCCAATCGGAGGGCAACCGGATCCATCATTGAGTCGTCACTCGATAAGGGAAGAGGTTATATGGCCACCGTGCTGGTAGAAAATGGAACGCTCAGGCAGGGTGATATCGTATTGGCAGGCTCCTACTTCGGCCGCGTGAAAGCAATGTTCAACGAGCGTAATCAGCGTATAGAAGAGGCCGGACCATCTGAACCGGCTCTGATACTCGGTTTAAACGGAGCGCCTCAGGCTGGCGACACATTCAATGTAATGGAGACCGAACAGGAAGCACGCTCAATTGCCAACCGTCGCGAACAATTGCAGCGCGAACAATCGTTGCGTACACAAAAAATGCTTACACTCGACGATATCGGACGCCGCATCGCCATCGGCAGCTTCCAGCAGCTGAATATCATTGTGAAAGGAGACGTGGACGGATCGGTAGAAGCACTCTCCGACTCATTGATACGTCTTTCTACGGAAGAGATCCAGGTGAATGTTATTCACAAGGCCGCAGGGCAAATCTCGGAATCGGACGTTAGCCTGGCGGCAGTTTCGGATGCCATTATTATTGGCTTCCAGGTGCGTCCCTCACTCGGAGCACGTAAAGAGGCAGAGAAAGAAGGTGTGGATATCCGCCTCTACTCTATCATCTACGATGCCATAGAAGAGGTCAAAGCGGCTATGGAAGGTATGCTTTCTCCCGATATCAAGGAAGAGATTACCGGTAACGTTGAAGTGCTGGAAGTATTCAAAATATCAAAAGTGGGAACCGTAGCCGGATGTATGGTGCGCGACGGCAAAATAAAACGCTCAAGTCGCATTCGTCTTATCCGCGACGGTATCGTAATCTTCACCGGCGAATTGGAATCGTTGAAACGGTTCAAAGAGGATGTGAAAGAAGTTACTTCAGGCTATGAGTGCGGCGTCACTATACGTAATTTTAATGATATAAAAGTGGGTGATGTAGTTGAAGCCTACGAAGAGACTGAAGTAAAGAAAAAATTATAAGAAATCCCAATTATGGATCATCCCGTTCAATACGGAGATTCAAGGGCTTTATTTATGGTAACCAGTTGACATTGTAATTTTAATTCCTACCCTGAGAGCGGCCGCATCTGCTCTTTACAAGCGGGTGCGGCCACAACACACAGGAGATGGGAAAAGAAATTACAATTGCAACCAGGTTTTATCAATTGAATATTCACTTTTTAAAATAGTTGACAATGACAAAAAGAGTTTTTTTCACGCTTACCCTACTTATTTCATTGGTCGGTGGAACTGCTTTTTCACAGGTGTTGCCACAAGTTTCCGTTGCTTATGTAAATACAACCGAACTACTGGACCAAATGCCTGAAAAAGCACAGGCCACACAGCAACTGCTTACATTAAGTGAGAATTACGAAAAAGAGCTGGAACTGATGCAGAATGAATACAACAAAAAGTATTCCGACTATATCACCTATCAAGCCTCTCTCTCAGAAAATATCAAGCTGCGCAGGATGCAGGAACTTACCGAACTGGAAAGTAGGATAACTCAATTCATGGAATTGGCCCAGAAAGATATTGAAAATCGGGAGAAAGAATTACTGGAACCCCTGAAACAGAAAATAAACAATGCCATTCATAATGTCGGTGTTGAACAGGGATATACTGTAATTTATGATCTGGCCAATCCTGGAATCGCCTTTGTATCACCCGATGCGGTCAATGCCAATCCTTACGTAAAATCAAAACTGGGCATCCGCTAAGCGATCTTCGGCAGACGTGGAAGAACAAACAGGACTGGAAAGCCGGAAAGCGGGGCCAATCGGTATCTTCGACTCCGGATACGGCGGACTTACGGTACTCTCCGAAATAAGAGCGCTGATGCCGGAGTATGATTATATCTATTTGGGCGACAACGCCCGTGCTCCGTATGGCAGCCGTTCCTATGAACGGGTATACCAGTTCACACTTGAAGCGGTGAAGTGGTTTTTCAGGCAGGGGTGCCATCTGGTAATCCTGGCATGTAACACGGCCTCCGCAAAAGCATTACGAACCATCCAGCAGATCAATCTGCCAGAGCTTGATCCCTCGAAAAGGGTATTGGGTGTGATTCGCCCCACAGCAGAGTCGATAGCAACTCTTTCAGAAAACGGCCATATAGGTATTTTGGGGACAGAAGGAACCATTCGATCGGGATCGTATGAGTTGGAGATCAGCAAACTCTACCCGGATATAACCGTAACGGGCGAAGCATGTCCCATGTGGGTTCCCCTTGTAGAAAACAGGGAGTACCACAAACCGGGAGCTGATTATTTTGTACAACAACATCTGGAGAAACTCTTTGAGAAAGATCCTCTTATCGACACAATTATCCTGGGATGCACGCATTATCCACTACTCATGAATAAGATAACCCAATATCTGCCGAAGAATGTGAAAGTAATTTCCCAGGGAAAGTATGTGGCCGAAAGCCTCAGGAGCTATCTGCAAAGACATCCTGAAATGGATAAAAATTGCACAAAGAAAGGTAGTATACAATACTTTACCACCGACTCACCGGAAAAATTCGGACAACAGGCATCCATTTTCCTGAATGAACAGGTTGATGCCTTGCAAACCAATCTTGAATAAAAGCTATGAACTGGTTTGATCTCACCGTAGGCATATTGCTGCTTATCGCCTTTATCAACGGATACCGTAAAGGATTAATTATGCAGCTTGTGGGACTGGCAACTATCGTCCTGGCAGCCATCTTTGGGGGAAGACTGGCCAGTACCATCCTACCCGAAATAAACAGGTTGATCGACCTCTCGCCGGAAGCAGCAAGGGTATTGTCTTTCATCCTCGCATTCGCAGCTATCGCTATCGCTCTCTCACTGGTCGGACGAATACTACAGCGCTTTATCGATATAATCTTTCTCAGTTTTATCAACCGTCTGCTGGGAGCAGTAATTGCAACCGGCACAATGATGGTGTTCCTGAGTATCATCCTCAATCTGGTATTGATGCTCGACTATAACGAACAGGTCATCAATAAAAAAACGAAAGAAGAATCATTTTTCTTCGAACGGGTGGAAGCGGTAATTCCCGCTATCGTTCCTTATCTTCAACCTCAACTATGGGATGAAATTATTCCCGAAAAATATCGTGAAGAAATAGAAAGAAAGAGCGAACCCATTGACTCGACATACCAACAGCGCCATTTCAATATTTAAGTGGAATGGTGGGAAGGTGGGAAGGTATCAATGAATTAATGTGCTAATATGCCAATGTGCCAATGAGAATAATGAAATGAGAAGTGAAGAAGTGATTTAATGATTAGTAGATTTGATGATCTTGAATCTTAAATCTTGAATTTTAAATTTTGAAATGAAACAATTACGAATACATAAAGAAGGTAAATCGGCTTTGATAAAAATAGGTGTTGTACTTATCCTTATCAATGCAGTTCTCCTGATCCTGCTTCCCGGTACAATATTTACCCTTTTCCTGGCAGTCTTGTCATTTCTGTTATATGCGATGGCGATCAACTTTTACAGACACCCTGATCGCACCTATAAAGGTGATCTGCACGGATTGGTAAATGCCCCTACAGACGGTAAAATTGTAACCATAGAAAAAGTATTCGAAAAAGAGTTCTTCCATGACGAACGTATTCAGATTTCTATCTTCATGTCATTCTTTAATGCTCACTCCAATTGGATACCGGTCACCGGCAAGATCACTCATTTCTCCCATATAGAGGGAAATTTTCATGCCGCATACCTGCCTAAATCGAGCCATGAAAATGAGCATACGAATATTTTGATAGAGACGCCCGATCATGGTACAATACTCACGAAACAGATCGCCGGGGCAGTGGCAAGAAGAGTGATCACCTATGTGAAAGAGGGTGATGAAGTACATATAGGAGCGCCACTCGGTTTCATCAAACTGGGTTCCCGAATGGATATTTTTCTGCCGCTGGACAGTGAAATATTGGTCGAACCGGGAGAAGAAGTACATGCCAACGTCACCTTTTTGGCAAGGCTCACCCAAAAGGAAAGATAACGGACTATGCGAAAACAGATACCCAATATTCTCACTTTGTTGAATCTCTTCTCGGGATGCATAGCCATTGTCATGGCGTTCCAAGGTAACTTTAAAGCGGTAGTAATATGGGTTGCAATGGCCGCCCTGTTCGATTTCCTGGATGGGATGGCGGCACGACTACTAAAAGCTTATTCCCCTTTGGGTAAAGAGCTGGATTCCCTGGCAGATGTGATCAGTTTCGGTACTGCACCTGCATCAGCAGTTTTTATACTACTTCGGGATTACTCCTTACTGCCAGGTTATCTGGAACCTCTGCACATCTGGATCCCATATCTGGCATTTCTTATTCCTGTTTTTTCTGCCTACCGGCTGGCCAAATTCAATATAGACGAACGACAAACCACCTCATTTATAGGCCTGCCTACTCCGGCCAACGGACTATTCTGGATTAGCTACTGCTTCGGAATGACTGAAATAGTAACCCTAAATGAAAACTTCTTCTATCTAACCGCCGGATTGATTGTTCTAATGTCGCTGATGATGATCTCCGAAATACCGATGTTCTCATTAAAAATCAAAAAAATGGCGTTCAAAGGGAATGAAAAACAGATTTTTCTGATCATCCTGATGATCCTGCTTATTACGCTACAGGGGATCAGCGGTATCTCTTGGGGAATAGCAGCCTATATTCTCCTCTCTGTTTTAGGCCGTAGCAGCAAGCAGAGAACCGTTAAATAATACAAATAGATTGATTATCATTGCGTGAATCATTGTATCTTTATTCCTGAATCAATTTATCACACAACATATGGGATTCCTAATTAAATTTCTTCTGGGTTTTATGGTTGTCTATTTTCTGCTGAAAGCAGTCGCAGCCTTTCTTATGGGAAAGCGTGGCAGACAGACTTCAAACTTCCGGCAGCAACAGGCACAACAGACCAGACAACCTGAAAACCAACAAGATCGGATCATTGAGTATCAGAAAAAAAAATTCGAGTCGAGCGAAATCGAAGATGCAGATTTTGTAGAAGTAAAAGACAGCCGTAAAATATAAATCCGACAAGATAAGGGGTCTATACAAACAACCCGTCAACAGCCGCTCTTTTCAATTCAGGATAGGGGCGGCTCATTTTCTACAGGGACGGGATTTACCTGTACAGATATTTCTAAGTTAGTTTAAAAATAGCTATTTTTGCAAAAAGGAAAATCAAATCAATCATATACAATCATGACAGATATTTTTGACCGGCTGAAAAGTGCCGAAGGTCCGCTTGAACAGTATCGCAAGAAAGCGGAAGGATATTTTATATTTCCCGAACTGGAAGGTGAGATAGGTCCCAGAATGAGGTTTCTCGGTAAAGAGGTGATCACCTGGAGTCTGAACAATTATCTGGGATTGGCCAACCACCCTGAAGTTCGTGAAGCGGATGCGAAAGCTGCAGCCGACTGGGGTATGGCATATCCTATGGGAGCACGTATGATGTCGGGACAAACGAAATATCACAAAGAGCTGGAGGAAAAACTCGCTGCCTTTGAGAAAAAGGAGGCTGCCTATCTGCTGAATTACGGTTATCAGGGAATGGTTTCTATCATCGATTCTCTGGTCTCAAGGAATGATGTTATTGTTTACGACTCCGAATCCCATGCTTGTATCATGGACGGCATTTTTCTGCATAAAGCCAAGGGTGGAAAGAGTTTTGTATTTCCCCACAACGATATGGAGAGATGTGACAAGATGCTTGGTTTCGCTACCAGAAAAGCAGAAGAGACAGGCGGTGGTATCCTGGTGATTACCGAAGGGGTATTCGGTATGTCGGGCGATTTGGGAAATCTTCCCGGAATCGTTATACTCAGAGAAAAATATAATTTCCGCCTCATGATAGATGATGCACACGGATTTGGCACCATGGGAGAGACCGGAGCGGGTGCAAGCGAACATTTCGGATTGATGGACGAAGTGGACATTTATTTTGGCACCTTTGCTAAATCAATGGCCGGTATCGGTGCTTTTGTCGCTTCTGAAAAAGCTATCGTCAATTCATTGAAATACAATATGCGCTCTCAGATTTTTGCCAAATCACTTCCTATGCCCATGGTGATCGGTGCATTAAAACGCCTCGAAATATTACAGACACAGCCCCAATATAAAGAAAATCTGTGGAAAATCGCCAAGTCGTTGCAAGAAGGACTGGTGGCCGAAGGATTCAATATCGGCAATACGCAATCACCGGTGACCCCCGTCTATTTCAGCGGCTCCGTTCCCGAAGGCACCAATATTGTAATCGATCTGCGTGAGAATCATAATGTTTTCTGCTCCATCGTAGTATATCCGGTGGTACCTAAAGGAGTATTAATGCTCAGACTGATCCCTACTGCCTCTCATACACAGAAGGATGTGTATGAGACCATTGAGGTATTCAAAAAGATAAAGGTTAATCTCGAAGCGGGAAAATATATGGCTGACGAGATGAAATCGATGTCCACTACATAAAAAAAGAAAATGCTTCGCATAAAAATTCAGCATAAGTACCATTTAGCCTGTACCGGCTGTGGGCATGTGACTCCCAACTTCTGGACATGGTTCGAACAGAATCAACAATGCCCGAAGTGCGGAAGCAAACATTCCGAAGTGTGGTACAACCGACGTTATCAGCGGTTACCGCGACTTATCGGACGCCGCAACCCTAACAGTTTCTGGCACTATTTCCCTTTTCTTCCGCTATTACGCAGAAGGCATATCATCTCGAAAGGTGAAGGTGCCATTCCCGTAGAACAGTGGACATTCCTCGAAGAGTTTGCGAAAGAGAAGTACGGACTCGATCTCAATGTTCATGTCTACAGGAATGACCTGAACGGAGGTACAGGGACATTTAAGGATATTGCTGCTTCGCTGGCAGCCAGCCTGTTCAACGAGATCGGCATCAATCAGTATTGTATTGCTTCCACCGGTAATTCGGCTACGGCCTATGCCAAATATCTTTCCCTGGCAAAGGTGAATTGTTCCGTATTCATGCCGGAAGACGCTATCAAAACATCAGAGGCCACTATCAGTTCCTACGGGCAACAGGTTTTCCGTGTGATGGGCGACTATGCCAAAGCAAAGGAGATTGCAGCGGGATATGCCAGACTGCACAATATTCCGATATCGACCGGCAACATCGATCCTATCCGTGTGGAAGCAAAGAAGACAATGGTCTTCGAATGGCTTCGCCAGATGGATAAGTTTCCTGATGTATATATCCAGGCAGTCAGTGGCGGTACAGGCCCCATTGCTATAGACAAAGGTATCCGCGAGATTAAACAGGTCTATCCTGAATTGAAAAATCCCCGCTTCCTTCTGATACAGACAGACGGATGCGACCCGATGGTGCAGGCGTGGGAAGACGCCGAAGCCGTCGGATTCCCCGAAGGTTTTGAGAAGAAATATCCTATTATCGACAATCCTCAGACAGAAGTTCCTACCCTGGCAACCGGAAATCCGGCTACCTACCCCATCGTAGCGAAATTGGTAAAAGAGTCAGGAGGCAGCTTCCTGCGAATGCGTGAAAAAAAACTGGTATCCGTAGGTAAACTGACTGCCTATGAGCAGAAAGTAATCCCCGGACCGGCATCTGCCGTTTCTATCGCCGGATTCTTCGTCGCACTCAGGAAAAACCTCATCAAAAACGGAGAGACAGTACTGCTCAATATCGGAGAAGGACCCAATCGTGCTCCCTATTTCCTGGAGCAGATGATCTATACCTCCCATAATGTATATAATGTGGATGAATGTGCTCCCCACTCCATAGACGATTACCGGTCACAACTCTGGAATGAGGTGATGCGCGACTAATTGAAGGAGAAAAGGAATTGAAGGAGAAAAGGTGGAATGGTGATTAGGCTAATGGGATAATTTGTTGATGTGATAATTTACTGATTTGATGATTAGTTAATGTGCTGATTATAAAAGAGAAAAACGAAAAGTGAAATTGGTAATTAGTAATTAATAATTGGTAATTGGTAATTGGTAATTAATAATAGAACAATATGGATCACAGGTGCTTCGTCGGGTATCGGTGAAGTATGCGCTTATCTCTATGCACAGAAAGGAGTCAACCTGATCCTTACGGCTACACGGGCCGATAGGTTGGCGAAAGTGCAGGCAGAGTGTATCCGGCTTGGTGCACAATGCGTAATATTACCATATGACCTGTCCGATCTGGCACATATCGACGAGCTGACCGACAAAGCCATTACTGCTTTCGGGAAGATCGACATCGCATTTCTGAATGCCGGTATCAGTCAACGCTCCAAAATACTGGAAACAGACGGCAAGGTAGATGAAAAGATCATGGCTGTGAACTTCTTTGCACCGGTAAAGATCAGTAAACAGCTGTTACCTGACATGATTAAAAAAGACGGAGGAACTATCGCTGTCACCACCAGTATCTCCGGGAAATTCGGCTTTCCTCTGCGATCAGCCTATGCTTCATCCAAATTTGCCCTTTATGGTTTTTTCGAAACCCTTCACGCGGAGTACTACGACCGGAATATCCGGGTAGTGATGGTCTGCCCCGGACGGGTAAAGACAAGTATCTCCTACAATGCGTTAGAAGCTGACGGTAGAAAACACGGACAAATGGATGACGGGCAGAACAGCGGTATCTCTGCGGAGAAAGCAGCAAAGAAGATCGTGAAGGCTATTGATAAACAAAAACCTGAGGTGCTCGTCGGAGGTAAAGAGTTACTGATGGTATATATCAAACGTTTTTTTCCCGGACTGGCAAGAAAAATAGTTAGAAAGATCAAAGCGACATAATTGTATGAAAGAGAACTACATCATTGCAGGAATCCAACAGGTAGGTATAGGAGTAGAAAAACTGTATGAAGCATGGAAATACTATATTGACCTGTTCAATATGGATATTCGTATTCTTGAGGACGATAAAGTTGCCGAACTGATGCTACCCTACACAGGAGGAAAACCACAACGGCGCCACGCTCTGATTGCTGTTAATATGCAGGGTGGCGGCGGTTTTGAAGTGTGGCAATACTCAGAACGGAAGCCAAAACCGCTTGACTTCACATTGAATATGGGCGATCTGGGTGTTTTGATATGCAAAGTCAAAAGCAGGGACGTTGCCCACACGTTCGAAGAATTTTCCAAAAATCCGAAAGCCCATATCCTCGGCGGACTCAACAAAAATATCGACGGAAATCAGACTTTTTATGTGAAAGACCCATATGAAAATCTGTTTCAAATCGTACAGGACGATTACATTTTTAAAGACGAAGGGCAGTCGACAGGCGGTGCGGCTGGTGTAACTATCGGTGTGACAGATATCGATAAAGCGATGACAGTATATCGTGATATTCTGGGTTATGACAAGATTATCGCAGACGAGACAGGCATTTTTCCCGATTTCGAAGGATTGCCTTCAGGTACACAAAAATTTCGTCGTCGCTTGCTGACACACTCACAACCCAGAAAAGGAAGCCTTAGTGAACTATTCGGCCCCTCCTATATCGAACTGGTGCAGGCACTGGAACGTACCCCGAAAAAACTTTACGAAGGGCGTTTCTGGGGTGATCCCGGCTTTATTCAGGTTTGTTTCGATATCCGGAATATGGATGCATTACGCAAAAAGTGTGCGGAGTTGGGGCATCCCTTTACGGTAGATACCACACAAAATATCAAGGAAGGCAACTCCTTCGATATGGGTGATGCCGCAGGACAATTTGCCTATATTGAAGATCCGGACGGTACGTTGATCGAATTTGTGGAAACACACAAAATACCAATCGCAAAAAAATTAGGACTAAGCCTTAACCTGAAAAACAGGGATCCCGAAAAACCGCTTCCGAAATGGATGCTCGGAATGCTCCGGCTTATGCGGGTAAAATCCTCCAAAATATAGTAGGAAATTCCTCCTGGACACAATTTTTTCGTCGTTTTTCAGTTATACACATAATGGAAAAACGGTGTTTATTATTAACCATACTCCTGTTGCTATGCAGCCTATTACATCTGCAGGCACAATGGGATGACCCGCCCGGTCAATACTGGGCCGTAAAGAGTTATCTCAATTCCTCGTTTGCAGGTGATACAGAGGCAATCAGCACCACTGCCTTTTACCGTTATGCATGGAGAGGCATAGAAAATGCACCTCAACAACTTATCCTTACCGCTGATATGCCCTTTGAATTTTTCGGCAGACGCCACGGTGTCGGATTGGTGATTAATAATGAAACCGTAGGCCAACTGCGTAACTCATTACTGGCAGTACAATACAGTTTCAAAAAAGAGTTCGGTAAAGGCTTTCTGAATATGGGGCTACAAGCCGGAGTGTATGACTTGAATTTCGATGCAGGAAGCAAATATATTTTTGAAGATTCCTTACAACACGGCCGGGGGACGCTGAAAGTGGACCCGGCCGACAAACAGGTGATCGACCTGGGCGCCGGTATCTCCTGGACAGGGAAATCTGTTTTCATAGGTCTGTCGGCAATACATCTCAATCAACCCCGGTTTTATGCACATAATGACTCTCTCGGAGCTGATCTTCAAAGCGATTCTACGTTGTCGGCTATTCCCCTTTCCTATAATTTGATGGCCGGATACAATATTACTCTCTTTCATACGTTAGAAATACAACCGATGTTGTGGGTTCAGACCGACCTCAGCACGCTACAAGTGCAGGCTACGCTTCGCCTCGAATACAATAAAAAATTATCAGGTGGTGCATCATGGAGGATGAACGACGGATATCTGCTTTTTGCCGGAACTACCATCCGTGAAGTAGAGTTGGGATATGCCTACGGATTGCATACCAGGGGAATCGGACAAAATAGCAGGGGGAGTCATGAGCTCTACCTCCGGTATAATTTTCCGCTCGATCATTTCAAACCGAAGCGGCAACCGCATAAGAGCATCCGGTTACTGTAAAGCGGGAAAGTAGAAAGGACTGGGGAGAGGAGATGACCGGGAGACTGGGGAGATTGTGAATTCCAATCCGACATCCCAAAGTTCAAGTCTTGAATCCTGGTTCTTGACTCTTTTAGTTCAGATATTGTCACTTTTAGTTTTTCATTTTTAGCTTTTAGTTTTCTGGCAATTATGAGAAGATATATCTTATTTGGGCTGTTACTGATAGTGATCGTCTCTTGTGGAAGACGGGGGATCGGGAGCAGTATCGGCGGTGAACTGACCGGCGTCCCTGCAGGCAAAGTGTGGGGGGAACCCACACCATACAATATGGTATTGGTGTCACGGGGAGCTTATATCATGGGGCCGGGAGAGATCGATTCTCTTTGGGGATTCTCGATACCTACCCGCGGCGTATCAGTGGATAATTTTTGGATGGACGAAACGGAGATCACTAACTCCCAATACAAACAGTTTGTTTACTGGGTACGGGATTCCATCATCCGAGAACGGCTGGCAGACCCGGCCTACGCCGGCGATGACTTTTACAAGATCACTGAGGATGAATATGGTGATCCTGTCACCCCCCGGTTGAACTGGAGGATTCCCATCCCCTGGACAAGAAATACCGAAGAGGAAGAGGCTGCCATCAACAGTGTTTATACCACACATCCCATCACAGGAGAAAAAATGCTGGATGCCCGCCAGATGAATTTTCGTTACGAGTGGTTTGATGCTGCGGAAGCGGCCAGACGACAGCACCGACTGAATCCCGCAGAGAGGACATTGAACAGTGACATCATCATCGATCCGAATGAAATCATCATAATATCGAAAGATACAGCTTATATTGCTTCCGACGGCCGAATTGTTAACGAAACCGTCACCCGCCCTCTGAGCAGCCTTTACGACTTCGTACACACACGTATCGTCAATATATACCCCGATACCACCTGCTGGGTGAATGATTTTCCGAACGCGGATAATGAACGCTATTTACGCAATTATTTTTCCCATTCCGCCTACGCACACCACCCGGTAGTAGGAGTTTCATGGGAACAGGCGACTGCTTTCTGCGAGTGGCGTACCCTCTTTCTGCGCAGGAGTATTAACAGGGAAGGAGTGACGATAGAAAAATATCGTCTCCCTACCGAAGCGGAATGGGAAATGGCAGCACGGAATGCCAATTCCGACAACCGATACCCGTGGGATTCCGATGCTACAACAAGTGAAAGCGGCTGTTTCCAGGCCAACTTCAAACCGGGCGACGGAGCCTATGGTGCCGATAACCACCTTATTCCCGCTAAAGTAAGAAGCTTTAAGCCTAATAATTCAGGATTGTATGATATGGCCGGGAATGTGGCGGAATGGACTTCTACAGCCTACACCGAGTCGGGGAATGAACTGATGGGTGACCTGAACCCTGAATACAGCTATAATGCCGCTACCGAAGATCCCTATGCATTGAAACGAAAAGTAGTGAAAGGAGGTTCATGGAAAGATATCTCTACCTTTATCCGGTCGGATATGCGCGACAACGAACACCAGAACCGTGGACGTTCCTATATCGGATTTCGTTGCGTAAGGACGCAGGTCAGCTCGGGGAAATAAATTCAAAATTTCAAATTCAATATTTAAGATTTGTACAATTCCTATTCATCGGTAATTAGTAATTAGTAATTAGTAATTAGTAATTGATAATTAAAAAAATGAACGCCTACAAAAGATATAAAAACAGACTTGAACGGTTTCTGCAAACCGAGCGGGGGAAACGGTTCATCAACTTTGCCTATAGTTTCGGAGCTGCCATCGTGATACTCGGTGCGATGTTTAAACTGCTCCACTTTCCCTTCGGCAATGAGATGCTCTTTATCGGGATGGTCACCGAATGTATCGTCTTTATCCTCTCGGCGTTCGACTCACCGATACGCGATTACAGGTGGGAGCAGGTATTCCCGGCGCTCTCTTCCGTAAACTCTGAAGAGGATCCCGGTTTTAACGCTGCTATAGCACAACAGACACCACCATCCGCTCGCGAAACGGTTTCCGTTTCCGCTACGCACAATTTTACACCGCAGCACTCCGAAGTATCTACAGCTCCCCACATCCATCCGGCAAGTTCTCCCGGCGAACCGGGGTATGAAATCCCTCACAATCTCTCGGCACACACCGAAGAATACGGAAAACAGATGGAAAACCTTAATCGTACATTGTCAGGACTCAACTCCATCTACGAGATACAGCTCAAAAGTGTCAGCAGCCAGATCGGCGCCATCGAGCAGATCAATCAGGGGCTGGCCCGCCTCAGAACTATGTATGGCGATACACTCCCCGACGGATCAGTTATTAAAGCAGAAACAGAGAAAATGGCGGATCAGCTCAGAGAACTGAACGAAGTCTATGCGCGTATGCTGAATGCTATGACAGTCAATAAACAGAACAATCCCGGTAACCCCCACATATAATCCCATCCATGGCAGTCAACAGTCCCAATTCCCCCCGTCAGAAAATGATCAACCTGATGTATCTGGTATTCATTGCAATGCTGGCGTTGAACGTATCGGTCGAAGTACTCGACGGATTCGAAATGGTGGATAATAGTCTGGGAAATTCATCCGGTACGATGCTGGAACGCAACAGGCTAATCATGGATGAATTAACGGCCTACCATGCACAAAACCCGGAAAAGGCCGGTGAGTGGTTCCGGAAAGGAGTGCAGGTGCGCACCATGAGCGATTCGCTGACAAGGTATATTGGAGAACTGAAACTGCGTATGGTGCGTGAAGCTGACGGAAGAAAAGCAGATATCAATAACATCAAACACAAAGACGATCTGGAAGCCGCTTCGGTGGTTATGCTCTCCCCCGTAAATGGTGAAGGAAGAAAATTCAGGAATACAATCGATACCTACCGCGACTCAGTAACGCAACTCGTAACAGATCCCGCCCGCCGGGCAATTATCGAAAAAAATCTCAGCACACAACCACGGTCAGCCAATAAAAGCTGGGAAGCCTCTCTTTTTGAACAAATGCCGCTGGCTGCAGCTATCACCATGCTTACCAAGATAGAGAATGATATCCGTTCATCGGAAGGAGAAGCACTCTCCAATATCCTGCACAATGTGGATATTGGCGATTTTCGTGTAAACCGGCTGAATGCCTATATCATCCCCGAGTCCGATATCGTCATCCAAGGTGGTTCCTATAATGCCCGTATTGTACTCTCGGCAGAAGACTCTACCCGGCAACCTCTTATTATGGTCAACGGGGAGATTCTCGACACAGAAGAAAACGGATCCTTTTCCGTCCGGGCCGACCGTACCGGAACATTCCCGGTAGAAGGATATTTAGAAATGACCGGCAGTGAGGGTAGCGTGACCCGTCGCCCGTTTGCGGGCAGCTACACTGTGATTGAACCGATCGCTACCATCGCTCCTACCCTGATGAATGTATTGTATGCCGGCATCGACAACGAGATCGGCATTTCCGTACCCGGTATCGCTCCGCAGGATGTCAGTGCGACTATCACCAACGGCACCCTCAGCCGTCGGGGAAATATGTGGATTGCCCGTCCCTCGGCCATAGGACAGGATGTCACAATATCGGTATCGGCCCGTACCACGGGTGGAGATGTTCGGCGAGTGGCCGTTAAAGAGTTCAGGGTACGTGCGCTCCCCGATCCCACTCCATATATTGAATACAGTGATGCGAACGGAAATCCGGTAATGTTCAGGGGAGGTGGATTACAGAAAGCGGCTTTAATGAATGCCAGCGGGATAAATGCAGCTATCGACGACGGCATCCTTTCCATTCCGTTCCGGGTAATCAGTTTCCGTACTGTCTTTTTCGATTCCATGGGAAATGCTATTCCCGAAGTTTCCGATGGGAACCGTTTCTCTGATAGGCAGAAAGAGCAGATCAGACGTCTTGCACGAGGCAGTTATTTCTATATTTCGGGTGTACGGGCTGCCGGTCCCGACGGCACTGAACGGGAGATTGCAGTGATGGAGGTAAGGCTGATGTGATAATTTAATAATTTCATGATTATGAATTAAAAAACGACGTAGTCAAATTTTATAATCTTGGTTCTTGAATCTGGAATTTTGAATTTTGAATTTGAAATAAAAAGAATGCAAACAAAACGATTACTTATATTCATTCTGTTGACAGTAGGAGTTACTACCCTTTCCGCCCAAGAGACAGCGAGGGAGAGAATAGAACGGCGGCAGAGCACAGTGCAGCAACAGGCTACCGGCACGAACGTCCGCATAGAGCAGCAGAACCGCCGCAGTGAGGAAAGTATACAAAATGCCAAATGGTCTCGTATTATCTACCGCTATCTCGACCTCACCAAAGAGGCCAATGCCCCACTCTATTATCCGGTCACTCCCGTAGATGGAAGAATAAGTCTCTTTACTATGTTATTTAATCTACTGCAGGAAGAAACCATTCCTGCTTATGAGTACTTAGACGGACGGGAAGAATTCACAGAGGAATACCGGGTCAATTTTCAGGAATTGCTGGATCGGTTTGGGATTTACTATGAAACATCCGACGGAAAGATCGTAGTCAACGATGTCGATATCCCCGGTAATGAGGTAGAAGGTTATTTTGTGAAAGAGGCCTACTATTTCGATACAGGCAATTCCTCTTTCAGGGTTAGGCCGCTCGCCATCTGCCCCGTTTTGCAGCGCCGGGACGATTATGGTGCCACCACCCGCTATCCGCTCTTCTGGATCCCCTACGAGGAGATAGTCCCTTATGCACGACGGATACCGGTCATGGGGTCATCGCTCAACAACAGTATGAGCGGTAGCATCGATGATTTTTTCCGCATGAGAAAATATAACGGGGAGATTTATAAAGCGCAAAATCCGCGAAACCTTGCTATCTCGCAATATACCTCCACTCCCGAAGAAATGAAGGCTGAACAGGCAAGATTAGAACAGGAACTGATCGATTTCGAAAAGAATCTCTGGAAGCAGGAAAACCACTCTGTTGTCCCTCAACAGCAGAAAGTAAACCGTCGGAGCAAAAGAAGATCTCCGGCAACTTCATCCGGCACGGCTTCTATCTCCATGCGGGACAGGAGATATTAATATTCATCGGGAGAAAAGCCAGCCTTTCCTGTGCGTTAGGTGAGATGTTACAGATATCACTATTGCCCGATACCGCTATAAGCAAAACCGTAAGAGGCAAGCTCTTCCATATTGTAGATATTTCTCCCGTCGATCACAACATGATTGTTCATGATCTTCTTCAGGATACTCCAGTTGGGGAGCCGGAATTCTTTCCATTCAGTAGGTACTATCAACGCATCAGCGCCATTGGCGGCATCATAAATATCGGTAGCATAATAGATGGAATCGTTCAGGTAATAACGGGCTTCCTGCATTGCCGCGGGATCATAAGCCCGCACAGATACACCTGCCTCCCGCAGGCTTTTGATCAGGGTGAGTGACGGTGCTTCACGCATATCGTCGGTTTCCGGCTTAAACGACAATCCCCATACAGCTGCGGTCTTCCCTTCCATTTCGCCGTTAAAATGATGTTTAAATTTTTGAAACAGGATATCTTTCTGACGATTATTCACTTCTTCGACTGCCTTCAAAACGTTCATCTCATATCCGGCATCTTCCGCCACCTTAATCAACGCACGAATATCCTTGGGAAAACAGCTACCTCCATAACCGCAACCAGGATAAAGGAAACTTCTGCCAATCCGGGAATCGCTGCCCATACCACGGCGTACCATATTCACGTCGGCTCCTACCCTCTCACACAGATTGGCGATATCATTCATAAAACTGATACGTGTAGCCAGCATAGCGTTGGACGCATACTTGGTCATCTCCGACGAGAGGATATCCATAAAGATAACCCGGAAATTATTCAGCACGAAAGGACGGTAAAGTTTAGTCATCAAGTTTTTTGCTTCTTCGCTTTCCACTCCCACAATCACCCGATCGGGGCTCATAAAGTCGTTCACAGCCGCACCTTCCTTCAGAAATTCGGGATTGGAGGCCACATCAAATTGCAGATCTGTCAATCCCCGTTCATCAAGTCGTTTTCTCACCAGATCCCTGATACGATATGAAGTTCCAACGGGAACAGTACTTTTGGTGACAATCAACAAGGATTTGGACATGTGCTCGGCAATAGTATTTGCCACTGTCATCACATAAGAAAGATCGGCCGTTCCGTCTTCGTCGGAGGGAGTACCCACTGCGATGAACACAATTTCCATATCGTTCAGTATGGCCGACAAATCGGTCGAGAAATGAAGACGGTCCGCTTCATAGTTGCGCACCACAATATTCTTTAACCCTGGTTCGTAGATAGGTATGATCCCTTTTTTCAACCTCTCAATCTTTTCTCTGTCGATATCCACACAGGTCACATCGACACCCATCTCAGAAAAGCAGGCTCCTGAAACTAAACCTACATAACCTGTTCCTACAATAGCTATTTTCATATTTTTAATTAAAAATGAAAAACTAAAAGCTTCTATCCTCTATCCTGCAAAGCACATTATCCCTTTTCTAATCTTTCCACCTTTCCACTTTTCCACCTTACTGTTGGAGTTTCTTTCTCAAGTTATTGACGGGATAAAGCACTGTCAACAGGCTTATCAAGCTCACAACCGCAAAGGCGATCACCACATCCGTCATTTTGACGATCACCGGATAGGCATCAATAATATAAGCACCAGGCGTATCACTTAACTGAAGTAATCCGAAATGTTGCTGCAATAAACATAATGACAATCCGGTAATTATGCCGGAGATGATACCGATAAACGAAATCAACCATCCTTCGTACAAAAAGATACGTGATATCAATTGTTCGGATGCTCCCATATTCTGCAGGCTTTTGATATCGTCCCGTTTCTCCACGATCAGCATTGAAAGCGAACCCACCAGATTAAAAACAGCAATCAACAAGACGAATACCATGATAAGGAAGGTCACCCATTTCTCAATTTGCATCATCCGGTACGATTCTTTTTGTTGTTGATACCGGTCTTCCACAAGAAAATTATCTCCCAGGATACGTTCTATTTCACGCTTCACTCTGTTCACCGAGACGTTGGGGTCCAATTTGATATCCAGTGACGTCACCTGGTTTTCATACTCAAAAAGATCCCGCGCCAGTTGAATAGGAATGATAGCCATTTGTTCGTCATATTCCGGGGAATTGAGGCTGAAAACGCCACCAATCTGAATGTATGCTCTAGTGAATGCTGCAGCCGGGTTAGCCAGGTTTACCCTTACATCACGTTTGGGTGCATATATTTCAATGGGATTGATAAAACCGGGACGCGCGCCAAGTGTCATTGCCAATCCGGAACCCAGCGTAGTATAGTCCACCACATCTTCGCGCAGGTTAAATGATCCCTCCAGTAATAACTTCTCCATGTCGGTCATCAACTTAAACTCCTCCGATACTCCTTTCATCAGCACCGGAACCTGACTTTCGCCGAACATAAAAAGGGCATTCTCTTCCAGTGATTCGGAAATGATCTGTATGCCATTTACCTGTAACGCCTTCTCAAATTCCGGCGTATGATAATCAAACACTTTTCCCTCTTTCACCGTAATCTTCAGATCGGGATCGAAAGCATTGAACGTACCCTCCACAATACCTCCGAAACCATTAAAGATAGAAAGTACGCATACTATAGCCGCAGTAGCGACAGCGATACCGCATACCGATATAGCGGAAATCACGTTGACGACATTGTGTGATTTCTTTGAGAAGAGATATCTGCGCGCTATGAAAAAGGAGACGTTCACCGGCCGGGATTTTACTGGTCTTTCAATAGTCTGTCGATATTTTCGATATAATCGAGCGAGTCATCCACATGAAACGTCAGTTCAGGGATCACCCGCAATTGGTTTCTTAACCGCTTGCCCAGGTCGTAACGGACGGTCTTCACATTTTCATTGATATTTTTAACCAACTCTTCTGCTTTTTCCGACGGAAACACACTCAGATAGGCATGGGCGATACCCAGGTCGGGCGATACCCGTACGTTGGTTACCGAAATCAATACGCCCTGCATCTTTTTGGCATCCAGCAGAAAAATCTCACTGAGTTCTTTCTGTATCAACCGGTTTACTTTTTGTTGTCTGTTCGTATCCATGCTATTGTTATTTTTTTCTTATCAATGTCAATCCGTCGCGGAGAGGCAGGATCACCTTCTCCACCCGGTCGTCATCGGCCAGTTTCCTGTTAAAATCCAATATCGCTTGGGTTGCCCAATCGTTACTTTTCACCTCTTCTATTACTTTTCCGTACCAAAGGGTGTTGTCGACCAGGATAAAACCCCCTTTCCTGATCTTCGGGAGGGTATCTTCGTAATGAAGACAATAATCTTCCTTATCGGCATCAAGGAAAGCGAGATCGAAACTTTCATCCGGAAAACGGGAAAGGATATCCAACGCATCACCAATATGAAGGATAATCTTGTTTCCGTGCTCAGACTGTGCAAAATTATTGCGTATCCGATCCTCTAATTCATCATCAATTTCAATGGTGTGAAGTTCACTTCCTTCTACGAGGCCTTCTGCGAAACAGAGAGCTGAATATCCGACAAAAGTACCGATTTCCAGTACCCGCTTCGGACGGATCATTTGCGTGATCATTTTCAGGAAGCGTCCCTGCAGATGCCCGGAAGTCATGTTTCCCTGCAACAGTTTCACATGCGCATCCCGATCGATCTTTTTCAGCACCTCCGGCTCCGCATCTATATGGGACAGTATGTATTCTTCTATTTTGCTCATTCGATACTACTTTTAGAATTACTAATTACCAATTACAGATTTATCGTGCGAACCTCATTATCTTATTATATTGGCACATTAGCATATTAGTCCCATTGGCACATTAAATTGCTACATTGTATAATCGGGTAGATTGTATTTCTCTTTCGCTTCGAGAATTCTCCAGACATCTATGATTTCCAGATAGGTCGTTCCTCCGGTTTCACCGAAACTTCCTCCCAGGTAAGCTACTCTATCCTGAGACTGGATCGTCTTCTTCCCGAGCATTTGATTAATCGCTTCCGTGAAATAGGCTCGCCGGCTCTCCTTGGTATTACCATCCCCTTTTCCTTGCTGAAATTCTGCCCAGATACCGTATGACAGTGCCAACTCACGTGCCAGTCGCTTGGTAGTGGTAATAGCGTAAACGGGACTCTTTCCCCGGAATGCAGCCAATACCCTGGCAGTCCTGCCGGTGTGACTGTCAGTCACAATCGCCTTTACATTCAGGATGGCACACGATTTCACTGCCTGCTTGGCGAGAAATTCGGTAACCTCACGATTATCATCAGGATCATAGGGTACCCGGATATCATTCTCCGACAGTTTGGTCAGTTCTGCCTCATAGGCTGTCTTTGCCATGGTACGTACCGCCTCTACCGGATACTTACCATATGCTGTCTCACCGCTAAGCATTACTGCATCGGTGCGATAATAGATTGCATTGGCGATATCGGTAATTTCCGCCCGTGTAGGACGTGGATTATTGATCATGGAATGCAGCATTTGAGTAGCTACAATAACCGGCTTCTTATGATGAATGGCTTTTCTGATCAGCACACGCTGTATACCGGGTATTTTCTCCTGAGCTACTTCTATTCCCAGGTCTCCACGGGCGATCATAATACCATAGGCTGCTTCCAGTATCTCGTCGGCATTATCCACACCTTCCTGATTCTCTATCTTGGCAATAATTTTGATAGGGCTCCGCAGCGCATCCAGTATTTCCTGTACAGCTTCTACATCCTCCTTATTTCTCACGAACGAATGAGCCACAAAATCCACATCGTGTTTTGCGGATAATTCGAGAAATTTCTTATCGCGATCAGTAATTGCAGGAAGGTTGATACGCACACCGGGAATATTCACACTCTTGCGGCTACCGATCACCCCGTCATTTTTGGCGCAGCAGAGCAGATAATCGTTCGCAACCTCGATCACTTCCAAATCTACTTCTCCGTCATCAATCAGGATATCATCCCCCACATGCATCTCTTCGGTAATATTCCGGTAGGTGATATATACTGTATCTCTTGAAGAGATGCCCTCCGGATTTCCTACAATTCTTATCTTGTCTCCAATTTTCAATTCAATAGGATTTTCCAACACCGTAGTCCGAATCTCCGGGCCTTTGGTATCTACCAATATCGCGATCTGATCAGAAACTATCCGTACATTGTTAATAATATTGAGAAACCCTTCTTCATCAAGATGGGCAGAATTAAGCCTTACCACATTCATTCCGGCATCGAATAATTGTTCTAAAAAAGGTACATCACAACGTTTATCAGAAATAGTGGCAATAATTTTCGTATGTTTATACATATATATATGTTGATTTGTAAATTTATTGATGTGATAATTTGTTGATTAATCAATAAATCATTGAATTATCACATCATTTAATCATTTTATTATCTTTTATCGCGAACCAAAGCATTCAACGCCAAACGATAGGAATCGGTACCAAAACCGGCAATAACTCCAAGGCAGACAGCCGACAGCATAGAGTGATGACGGAACTCTTCCCGCGCATACACATTGGAGATATGCACCTCTACTACCGGAGCAGAAACCGCCTTGATAGCATCGCGAATAGCTACAGAGGTATGAGTATAACCTCCTGCGTTGAGGATAATACCATTACTTTCAAATCCGGCTTCCTGTATCTTGTTAATGATTTCGCCCTCTACATTCGATTGGAAATAGTCGATCCCAATACCTGGATTATCGGCCCGTAACTGCTCCAGATAGTCGCCGAATGTCTGACCACCATATACTTCCGGTTCCCTGACACCCAGCAAGTTGAGATTCGGGCCGTTGATGATTTGGATTTTCATAACTGTTCATCTTTTTTAGCCGCAAAGATACATCATTATTTTTAAACAACCGGGGGTATCACAATAAGTGATACCCCCGGGAGTATAACAGCTATATTGTTATTTAGTTCGCTTCATCCGCTGTTTCTGTTACCGGCACAGCAAACGATGCTTCAGCCATCCGCCGGTAAGAGCGGTACCGCCATTGTGCATTCTCTTTCGCAGCTGCAAAAAGCTCATCGGCTTCCCGCGGGAATGACTTCATCAACTGGGTATAACGGACTTCTCCGAGCAGGAAGTCTTTAAATCTACTCCAGTCCGGCTCTTTACTGTCGAGTTGGAACGGATTCTTTCCTTCTTCCTCAAGACGCGGGTCATAGCGCCACAGGTGCCAGTATCCGCATTCTACTGCAGCTTTTTGTTCAGACTGGGCGTGTCCCATTCCTCTTCTTAAGCCGTGACTGATACAGGGAGAATAGGCAATCACAATTGAAGGACCGTTGTAAGACTCGGCCTCCTTAATCGCCTTCAGTGTTTGTGCCTGGTTAGCTCCCATGGCTACCTGTGCTACATATACATATCCGTACGTAGCAGCAATCATACCGAGATCTTTTTTGCGTATCCGCTTTCCGGCAGCAGCAAACTTGGCAACCGCAGCGATCGGCGTCGACTTGGATGATTGCCCTCCCGTATTGGAATAGACTTCTGTATCAAGTACCAATATATTGATATTCTGTCCACTTGCCAGTACATGGTCGAGACCACCGAATCCTATATCATAAGCCCAACCATCACCTCCGAATACCCAGATTGACTTCTTGGACAAATATTTCTCAAGTGATAGGATCTCTTTTGCGATCTGGTTACCTGCCCCGGTGAGAGATGCAACGATCCTGGGGGCCAACTCTTTCGACACATCGGCATCCTCTCCGTTATCGATCCATTGACGGAACAGTTCTTTCTGTTCTTCGGTGAATTCTCCCGATGCGAGCCCTTTTTGCATTAAGTCCCGGATACGGTTACGCATACTCATATGGGCAATTGCAAAACCATATCCGTATTCAGCATTGTCTTCGAAGAGCGAGTTGGCCCATGCCGGCCCTTTACCTTCTTCATTTTTGGTATAAGGTGTGGCCGGGGCAGAAGCGCCGTAGATAGAGGAACAACCGGTGGCGTTGGCGATCATCATCCTTTCGCCATAGAGTTGTGTAACCAGCTTCACGTAGGGTGTTTCTCCGCAACCTGAGCAGGCACCGGAGAATTCAAACAACGGTGTGGCAAACTGGGAATTCTTCACATTCAGTTTCACATCTACCAAATGTGCTTTACTGGTCACATTATCCACCATATAATCCCAGTTTTTCTGGTTGTCGTACTGTGTGGCGATTGGCACCATTTCAAGCGCCTTTTCTCCTTTCTTGCCGGGGCATACATCCACACAATTACCACAACCGAGGCAATCGAGCACATCGACCTGAATACGGAAACCCATATCGGCAAACTGCTTGCCCTGTGCTTTCAGGATTTCCACATCTTCTCCTACACCTTTCTGTTCTTCCTCATCGAGAACAAACGGGCGTATGGTAGCGTGGGGACATACATAAGCACACTGATTACACTGGATACATGTTTCCGGCTTCCATACCGGCACACTCACCGCTACACCGCGTTTCTCGTAAGTGGTTGTACCCATCTCCCAGGTACCGTCTTCACGGCCGCTGAAAGCAGATACGGGCAGACCGTAACCTCGCTGTGCATTTACCGGGCGTACTACCTTCCGGATAAATTCAGGTGCATCGTTGGAGGTATCGGCAACAGTCTCAATAACAGCCCATTCCATAGGCACTTCCACTTCTTCCACGTCACCTCCACGGTCGACCGCCGCATAGTTCATTTTCACCACCTCTTCCCCTTTTCTTCCATATGATTTCACAATGAATTTCTTCATCTGCTCCACAGCAAGTTCATAAGGAATAACGTTGGATATTTTAAAAAATGCCGATTGCAGGATGGTATTGGTACGATTACCCAATCCGATCTCTTCGGCAATTTTCGTAGCATTGATGATATAGAACCTGATATTGTTTTCAGCAAAATACTTCTTTATATGATCAGGCAGATGATTGCCCACTTCTTCTTTAGCCCATACCGAGTTGAGAAGGAATGTTCCGTTCTTTTTTAATCCTTTGGTCACATCATACAGATGCAGGTAGGCCGGCACATGGCATGCTACAAAATTGGGTGTATTCACCAAATAAGTCGAACGAATAGGATTATCTCCAAAACGAAGGTGAGAACAGGTAAATCCGCCCGACTTCTTGGAGTCGTAAGCGAAGTAAGCCTGTACATATTTATCGGTATTATCACCGATAATCTTGATAGAGTTTTTATTAGCTCCGACAGTACCATCCGATCCCAATCCGTAGAATTTGGCTTCGTAGGTGGTCTCATCTATAGTGATCTCTTCTTTCAAAGGAAGTGATTTGAATGTCACATCATCTACAATACCGATAGTGAAATCGTTTTTCGGTATATTCATAGAGAGGTTCTCAAAGACCGATACGATCTGTGCCGGAGTGGTGTCTTTGGATGAAAGGCCATAAATCCCTCCCACAATTTCAGGTGCACCCTCTTTTCCATAGAAGGAATCCTTTACATCAAGATAGAGCGGCTGTCCGGCAGCACCCGGTTCTTTGGTCCGATCGAGTACGGCGATACGTTTCGCCGTTTCCGGAATTGCCGACAAAAACGCTTCGGCCTTAAAGGGACGATAAAGATGAACGGCTACCATTCCCACTTTCTCCCCTCTTTCGTTAAGGTAATCTACTGCTTCACGAATAGTTTCCGTTACAGAACCCATGGCGATCACTACTCTCTCAGCTTGCGGATCACCGTAATAATCGAATAGGCCGTATTTACGGCCGGTCACAGCAGCCAGTTTTTCGAGGTATTTTTCCACAACACCTGGTACTGCATCGTAGAACGGGTTGGAAGCTTCGCGTGCCTGAAAATAAATATCATCATTTTGAGCCGTACCTCTTGTAACAGGATTATCAGGATTCAATGCCCGGTCACGGAATGCCTGTAAAGCTTCCCGGTTAATAAGGGGTGCCAGATCGTCGTTCGATAAAGCCTCTATCTTCTGGATTTCGTGTGATGTACGGAATCCGTCGAAGAAATGGAGAAAAGGAATACGGCTTTCTATCGCAGCCAAGTGTGCTACGGCCGCCAGGTCCATCACTTCCTGTACCGATCCGGTAGCAAAAAGTGCGAAACCGGTAGGCCTTGCAGCCATTGCATCCTGGTGGTCGCCGAAAATAGAAAGGGCGTGTGAAGCCAATGCACGTGCCGAAACGTGAAATACGCCGGGGAGCAACTCTCCCGCTATTTTGTACATGTTGGGGAGCATCAACAACAGCCCCTGAGAGGCAGTAAAAGTGGATGTAAGTGCACCCGCCTGCAAAGAGCCATGTACAGCTCCGGCAGCCCCGGCCTCCGATTGCATCTCCTGCACCAGTACCGGCTGTCCGAAAATATTTTTTCTTCCGGCAGCCGCCCATTCATCCACATATTCGGCCATAGTGGAAGAAGGGGTTATCGGGTAGATCGCAGCCACCTCGCTAAACATATACGCGATGTGAGCGGCGGCCTGATTACCGTCGCAGGTTAAGTAAGTTTTTTGTTTTGCCATAATTATATGATGATGTTACTATAAAATTGCAATCCTTAGTTTAGATACTTCTCAATAGTTCAATTACATCAGGCACTTTGAGTCGCCTTGCTCCTCGATTTTCAATTCTGCGTTCGGCAAAGTAAATAAATTTACTCTGCTCTCACTTAACGAAATAGTTCTATGCTCGACATAGTAAAAACAAGTTTTTCCTCTGTACTCACTTATCGAAAACATTCAAACAAGTTTGTCTTTTGCTCGTATTGCTTATCGAAAACGTTGTAATCTGAACAACGAAATTACTATAAAAAAGTGGAAGCAACAAACCATACTGTTTTTTTGTTCACGAACGATTTGATAAAAAAAGAATCTAAACAGAAAAAATAAGTTAAATTTTAATCTTTCATGAAAGTATAACGTTATAATTAATATACTAATGAGTCAATAAATCAATGTGCCAATTTAATCATGTGATAAGGTGGGAAAGTGTTTTTCACTTTTCATTTTTAATTTAAATAGTCATGGCTCTTGATTTGAAAAGTATTGAATAAAATATGAAGATAATAATAATTGCTAATAGATTACCTGTTAAAATTGAACGGGAAGAGAAAGGGTTTTGTATCGTCAGAAGTGAAGGGGGGCTTGCCACAGGCCTCGGATCATTAGAGACAGAATCCGAAATCTACTGGGTCGGTTGGCCCGGCATTCATACTGAGGATGAAGAGGAAAAGAAGGAGATCACGAAGAAATTACATGAAATGAATTTTCATCCTGTTTTTCTTTCTGCCAATCAGATTGAATACTATTACGAAGGTTACAGTAACAGTACCATCTGGCCGTTGTGTCATTACTTTTTTTCCTATATCGAATACAAAACGGAATACTGGCAAGCATACCAGGAAGTGAATCGACTGTTTTGTCAGGAATCAATTCCTTTTATAGAAAAGGATGACATGATATGGGTTCAGGACTATCAATTGATGTTATTGCCAAAAATGATCCGTACAGAAAAACCGGATACGAATATCGGCTATTTCCATCATATTCCTTTTCCTTCTTATGAACTTTTCAGGGTGTTGCCAGAAAGGGAAGCAGTATTGGAAGGCTTACTCGGCGCGGATCTTATCGGCTTTCATACGCATGATTACATGCGGCATTTTATCAGTGCCATCTATCGCGTACTGGATCTGAACTGCAGCCTCGACGAGATCAATCTCCAGGACCGGATCGTTCATGTCGATGCTTTCCCGATGGGCATCAATTATGAGCAATACCATGAGGCACCCGGGTTACCGGAAGTGAAGGAAAAGTCGGAGATGCTCCGCAAAGAGCTGGGCGACACTACCGTAATACTCTCCGTAGATCGTCTTGATTACAGTAAAGGTATCCTGCATCGTCTGCAAGGTTTTAAACAGTTTTTGGATAATTATCCCGAATATCACGAGAAGATATCGCTGGCCATGATAGTCGTTCCTTCCCGTGACAGTGTGGATATTTACGCTGACCTGAAAACAAAAATCGACCAGGCTATCGGGGAGATCAACGGCCAATATTCCAGATTGGGATGGACTCCCATCTATTATTTTTACCGTAGTTTTTCATTCGAAGAACTGATTGCGATGTATGATATTGCCGGGATTGCCCTGGTAACTCCTCTGCGCGACGGAATGAATCTGGTAGCCAAAGAGTATCTGGCAACCAAAAACAGCCACAGCGGCGTTCTTATCCTCAGCGAAATGGCCGGTGCCGCTATCGAATTACAGGATGCCATCATCATCAACCCAAACGACAGCGACGAAATTGAAAGAGCCATATTGGAGGCACTGCGTATGCCCGAACAAGAAAAGAGAGAAAGGCTGCAAAATATGCAGAAACGGATATCCAAACAGTCGGTAAAGAAATGGGCAAATGATTTCGTGGAAGAACTACAGTCCATCAAAGTCCAGAATAAGGAGATACTGCAGAAGATCGTAGGGAAAAGACAGCTCAACCAGATCAAGAACGCTTATGACGATGCTACCTCCCGCCTGATTCTGCTCGACTATGACGGTACCCTTGCACCATTTGTCAAGAAACCGGAAGATGCTGTTCCATCTCCCGGATTACTGGAGCTTTTACAAAAGATGACCGGGGATAAAAGAAACAAGGTGGTGATTAACAGCGGAAGGAACCGTCAAATACTTGACCAATGGTTTCGGGGGTTGGATCTTGATTTTGCTGCCGAGCATGGTATGTTTTACAAGGAAAACGGACAATGGCATAAAAACATACAGGAGAAAGTGGAATGGGATGACGAGATCATTCAGATCATCCAGCATGCGATAGACAAAACTCCCCGTTCTCATTTGGAAAAAAAGGATGCCGCCCTGGTATGGCACTATCGTAAAGTAGACGTCTGGCTTGCAGAATTGCGGGCACAGCAACTGATCAATGCCCTGATAGGACCCTGTTCCCGACTGAATCTCCAGATCGTCCCCGGAAATAAGATTGTAGAGGTCAAACCTCCCGATTTCAACAAGGGCAGTGAAGTGCTGCGCAGGCTGGACAAGGGGGCGTATGACTTTGTGATGGCTATCGGCGATGACACTACCGATGAGGATATGTTCAGGGTACTTCCTCCGGGTGGTATCAGCATCAAGGTAGGTAATTTCTCTCCTGCAGCGAAATATCGTCTCCCTTTACAGTCATCTGTAATTCCATTTTTATCCAACTTAATTAAATAACAATCTCCCTATGGATTTTATTGACCATCTTATCCCCAACAGTTCACTACGATACCCATTTATTGCATTGCTATTTATTGCATTATTCATCATACTGGTCCTTGTTTTTAATTTTATCATCAGGAAATGGAGGATTCGGACACAAAAAAGTAAAAGCCACATTGATGATTTTATTGTCCGCCTTTTCAGAGTTCCCGGGATATGGATCATTTTCGCTATATTATTAAATATATTCAGTACGCTGTTACAGGAAGATGCACGCACTTTTGAAGTCTTACAGAAAATAAGCCGGATATTGCTGATTCTCACACTCGGATGGATAATTGTACAGATTATCAGGGGTACCTTTCATTATTGGCAGAACAAGCTCGACATCAATAATCCCAATAATCTTGAAGCTAGGAAGAGGCTTACACAGATGAGTATGATCGAGAGGATCACGATCATACTCACAGCCTTTATCTTCTTTTCGATAGCACTGATGACCATCGATTCAGTCAGGCAACTGGGTGTCAGCCTGCTGGCTTCGGCAGGAGTGGCGGGGATCATTATAGGATTCGCAGCCCAACGTAGTTTCGGACAGATATTCTCCGGTATCCAGATTGCTTTTACACAGCCGGTCAGACTGGATGATGTAGTAGTCATTGAGGGAGAATGGGGGCGTATTGAAGAAATCAATATCACATACGCCGTGGTAAAGATCTGGGATGAGCGACGGTTAATCATACCCATCGATTATTTCTTGAACAACCCCATACAAAATTGGACAAGAACCACTTCCGATATATTGGGAACAGTATTCCTCTATGTCTCTTACGACCTGCCTCTGGAACCATTGCGTGAAGAACTGGCACGCATAGTGGAAGATGACCCCAATTGGGATGGACGTGTCCATAACATCCAAGTCACCGAAAGCAAGCAGTGGTACAAAGAGATAAGGGTATTGGTCAGCAGTAACAACTCATCCAGCAATTGGGATCTCCGGGTAGCTGTCCGCGAAAAACTGATCGATTTTATCAATCGGTACTATCCCGGTTCATTTGCAAAGATCAACTCTGCCGCTACGGGAGAAAAAGGGACTCCAGCTGTTACGGACGAATAAATTTGGAAAGGTGCTTCTCCTCCGAGAACAGCACTGCTGTGTTAATAAATGCAAGGTGTGAATAAGCCTGCGGGAAGTTGCCTAACTGACGTTTGGTCTTAAAATCGAGATCTTCGCTGTAGAGCCCCAGATGATTGGAATAGGAAATCATCTTCTCAAATATTTCACGTGCCTCCTCTGTTTCGCCGATCTTAAAAAGCGCCTCGATCAGCCAGAAAGTACAGATAGTAAATGAAGAGGTAGGCACACCGAAATCATCCTCTGCTTTATAACGGTACATAAGTCCTTCATGATAAAGGTGCTCTTTGATGGCCTTTACCGTTTTTACGTACCGCTCATTGTCGGGTTCGATGAAATCATAGAACTGCATAAGTAACAACGAAGAATCATAATCGGTATTACCATAGGCCTGAGTGAAGCATTGCAACTCTTCGCTCCATCCCTTTTCATGCACTTCCGCCTTAATCATATCCGCTTTCCGGCGCCATTTCTCGGCATAGCTATCCCTATGTAACAGTTCGGCAATCAGCGATGCCCTGTCAACAGCCACCCAACTCATCACTTTCGAAAAGACAAAATGCATCTTCCTTGTACGGAATTCCCAGATGCTTCTGTCCGGTTTGTCCCACGCAGCCAATACCGAACGCACCAGATTCTTGATGATCTCCCATATCTCCTCTACTTCATCCAGCGTTCCCGGGAAATAGAGATAGTATTTATAGATGACGTCCAGGAGATAGCCGATAGAGTCGTTCTGCTCCTGATAATAGGCTGCATTCCCGATCCTTACGGGGCGTGAGCCCTCGTAACCGCTCAAATGGGGCAGTTCCTCTTCCGTCAGTTCACGTTCACCACGGATGCCATACATGATCTGGATGGTTTCGTTACGGGACGACTTCAGGATGCGTTTCACAAAACCGATAAAACGCTCTGCCGTTGCCCGCTGTTTCATGAACAGCAGCGTATCTATCGACATGGAAGCATCGCGCAACCAACAGAAGCGGTAATCCCAGTTCCTGTTTTCCCCGATGCTTTCGGGCAGGCTGGTAGTCACCGCTGCCAACATGGCTCCCGATTCCTGGTATGACAACAATCTAAGTACAAGCAGGCTGCGTTTGATCATGTCGTTGTATTGCAGATAATCCCTGGAGCGATTCACGAAATTGAGCCAATACACTTTCGTGCGCTCATACTCCAACAGGATACGGTTGATATCCACAGTCATTAATTTCTGGTTATACGACAAAAGAAAGAAATGATGTCCGGCCAGCTCAATCTCCTCACGGCTGATCACTACTTCCGGATCAAAACTGCTATAGAGATAGATTTTATCTTCTGAATCTTCTGCTGAATGCGTTTTAATATAACTCCCCACTATTTCATGGCGGACCTCTTCCCTGGCATAGTTAATCTTTGGATCGTAAATTATTTTGACTAACGGCCGTCCTCTCGTGACCCTGATATACCGGTGAATTTCCGGCGGCATATAATAGCGGTTCGCCTCGGTCTGATAACGGGGCATATAATCGAACACGATAAACCCGTTCTCAGGCGACTCAAACCTTGTCAACAGCATATTGGTATGCCCGTGATAACTCTGGGTAATGGTATATTCATCCGACACCTCAAAATGAAAACTACCCCCTTTTTCCTCGTCCAGCAGTTTCGCAAAGACAGATGGGGAATCAAAATCGGGGAGACAGAACCAGTCTATACTCCCGGTTTTCGATACCAATGCCGCGGTGCGGCAGTTCCCGATGATTCCGTAATCCAAATTTTTCATTCTAATCAATTTTACGGTTTTCTATTTTCTCTCTAAAAACAAAGATAAGGATTCCAGCTTAGAAAAAAGAAAAAACGGAAAAATTCAAAATGGCTGAATAATTTTCTTGAGATTTTTTTATGTCTTCGCTTCTCATCGTGTTTACAGTCTATATATTACAGTTTGCCTGTTACTCTCAGAAACTCAACTTCACTTATTTTGTATTGTATACGGGCATCGATGATATTACTGTAAGCCTCCTGCCATTGCGTTTGTGCATCGAGAACATCAATAAGTGTACCCATTCTTAATTCATAACTATCACGTATGCTCTTCAAGTTGGCTTGGGCTTGTTCGAAAGCTGTCTCTGCCGCCATGATCAACAGGACAGCATCCTGTAAATTTCGTTCGGCGTGCTCTATTTCGATAGTGAGCTGTTTGCTGTTTTTATTCAGTTCTTCCTGCTGTATGTCCCTTGCTATTTTCGCATTCTGTATCTTTTTCGCCCCTTCGCCGAAGTTGAAAAGTGGAACGCTTACCGAAAGCATCACCAGAGCTGCAGGTTTATCCATCCGCATGGAAAACCCGCCCATCTCCATTTTACCGAGATAACTATATCCGGCCATTAAACCGACAGTAGGCAGATAATCACCACGTACATTTTTTATATCCAGTTCTTTTAACTCTACTTGCTTTTGCAGCATACGATATTCAGGGCGCATGCTCAAATCGTAAAGGTGATCTGCTTTTTGATAATTTTCTTTGGAAATACTATCGGTCAATACGATCTCCGTGTCCAGGTCAACACCTATTATCCGGCAGAGTTGCATACGGCTCAGTTCCATCCCGTTTACGGCCTTTTGCATCTGGTACCGGATATTACTTTTCCGTGAACTGATCTTCATCAATTCGTTCTCTGCTGCCATTTTAACCGAGATCATATCCGATACGCTTTGATGCAGCGTATCCAATAGAGCTTCGTATTGTTTCAGTAAGTCGATCTTATCTTTCACCGAAAAATAAGTCCAGTAAGCTTTTTCGGCCTCGGCTATCACACTCATACGCGTCATGGTTCTATTTTCTTCAGTGATTTCTATCCCTTTTTCGGCCATTTTATTCCCCGCGATAATTCTCCCACCCGCAAAAATGGGTTGTTGCACGCTCACCCCTATCATATATATACCCGAATTTATTCCCAGATTTACCGTTTCCGGGATCATACTGCTAAGATCTACTTCCTCTCCCATCATTGGAAGCTTTACATCCATTTCGGGTAATCCCAGTGCAATATCACTATTCATATAGCCATAGGTTCCTGAAGCTGAAAATTTAGGTAGCCCGGCAGTTTGGGCAATCCGTTTTTCATTCCGGGACTGTTCGTGCCGGTAACCGGCTATTTTCATTTCCTCACTGCTTGCAAGCGCCATTGCACGACAGTCCTGAATAGATAAATTTATTGTTTGGGATCTATTGTCATTTTTACTATATGCCACAGAATAATATCCGTTAATATCATTCGCATTCGTTTGTGAAAAACAATATGTTGTGGCGAAAACTCCCCAAAGAGCCATCATGATTATTTTATTCATACAATTATTTTATTTTTCTTGTTGATGTATCAACCATGCCAATCAGCACATTGGCTTTACTTTCCGACTTGTCGGGGCAAGTAGTCCCAATTTACCGGGATTATCACATTACTCCTATACTTTTTTCACACTCTTTACTTAATCAATTCCAACTTTTGTGGTTTCCTGATCCTGAACAGCAAGGCATAAAAAATTGGTAACAGGATCAACGTGATGATTGTCCCGAATGTCAATCCACCGATGACTACTACGGCAAGGCTGCCGTACATCGGATCGGGAATAAGCGGTAACATCCCCAGGATAGTGGTTGCCGAGGCCATGATTACCGGGCGGGTACGGTTAATAGTGGACTCGATTATTGCCTGGTAAGGTTCCACACCCTCGTTGGTCATCCGGGTGATCTCGTCAATCAGCACAATTGAATTTTTTACCAGCATCCCTATTAACCCTATGGTACCTATTATTCCCATGAATGTAAATGGAGTTCCCGTAAACATCAATGTAAGCACAACCCCGATACTGGCAAAAGGAAGGCAGAAAAGGACCAGTATCATTTTCCGTATACTGTTGAATAACAGCAGTAATATCACCAGAATAATGATCATTACCAACGGCAGATATCCCAGAATATTTGAAATGGCCGTGTTTTGCATTTTCTCTTCCCCCAGCCACTCCATCGCGTATCCGCTGGGAAGTGCTATGGACTCAATCTGTTCTCTAATGTCATTTTTTGCCACCGAAGGGGTTGAGTCCAACGCAGGATCACATTGTACCTCTATAGCCCTTTGCCCCCCGTAACGGTAGATAAGCGGTTCTTCCCAACCGACCTGAAGCCCATCGATTGCCTGGCTGAGGGGAACAGTACTGAACATATCATCCATCAATTCATCCGCTGAGAAATTCCCCTGGACTAACCCCGGAAAATTTATATCATCAACAGCTATATTCGGCAGCATACTCCACACCGGTATATCTTGCAAATCACTCACCCGGCTGCCGTCATTATCACAGATTTTCAGGTAAATAACCAACTGTTTATCGGCATCATAAAGCAAGCCTGCAGGAAGCCCCTGCGTGGAAGCCTGCAAAGCCTTGCCCATATCTTCACGTCCTACACCCGCACTTTTAGCCTGCTGTTCGGCATATTGTGCCTGAATGGTCTTGACATGAGGTTGCCAGTTATCACATACCGAATAAGCATCTACCATCGGCGACTGCTTCATGATCTCCTGCGCCTGTTCCGAAAGGCCCCGTAACACAGCGGGATCAGGACCGGTAAACATAACCTCGACCGGATGGCTTGAGTTTATCGAAAGGGAGTATTTCCGGACACGGATATAAGCATCGGGATATTCGTCGCGAAGGCACTGCTGTATTTCAGGGAACATACGGTAGGCATCACGGTAATCATCAAAATTAAGGATGATTTCACCATAATTATCTCCGCCTGATCCTACGGCACGGGCCAAAGAATATCGCCCCGGAGTCTGCCCCTGGCTTACGGCGATCTTTGCAATCTCTTTATATTCAGATAATTTCCGTGTGATCTCCAGAATATCCTGTTTTACCCGCTCAGAACTTGTTTGCGGAGGCAATGTATATTCTACATACAATTGGTTGTAATCAAAATCAGGGAAAAATTTCACTTTAATGAAAGTAAAACCCCAGACAGATAAGAGAAGACAAGCCATACTTATGGTAAAAGTGGTAAGTTTTCTTGCCATAAACAGGTTGAGAGACCTGCGGATAAACCGATGCATGGCCGACTCTCCGTCCGGATTTGTTTTTTTCCGTTTCCTTTTTCTTTCAGAATGACGCGCCGGCAGCATTTTACTCGCGAAAACGGGTATTTGTGTAAGCGCTAATATCCAACTCACCAGCAATGATATCGCCAGCACGTAGAACAGGTCGCTTGCATATTCGCCTATCGTATCGGGCGACAAACCTACCGGAAGAAAAGTCACCAGCGCAATGAGCGTCGCTCCCAGCAATGGCATAGCCGTATCTTTCGCCGTGCGGAAAAGTGCCTTTTTGGGTGGAAGTCCCCGTTTCCTGTCCACCAGGATGCCATCCATTATAACAACCGCGTTATCGACCAACATGCCCATCGCGACAATGAAAGCGCCCAGTGAAATACGTTGAAGCGTTCCCCCCACAGCCAGCAGGATCGGGAATGTTCCCAATACTGTCAAAGCAAGCCCGATACCCAGAATTATGCCGCTCCGGAATCCCATGGCAAGCATGATGATGGCGACTACAATCAACACCGAAGCGACGATATTCCATAAAAAAGAGTCCATTGCATCCGATACACGGTCCGGCTGGAAATAGACCTTGTCATACGCGAATCCCGCCGGCAACTCTCCTTTCAATTCTTCCATCCGGTTATCGGCGCGCTTGCCTACATCGGGAACTATCGCTTCCGGTTCCATCGACACCAATAGGGCTATCGCCGGTTCACCGTCTACCCAAAAACCATTTGTCTGCGGATCATCTCCATATTCCCTGGTCACCGAGGCAATATCTCCCAGTTTAACCTGCTTCCCGGAAGGTGTTTTGATGATCATTTCCCGTAAATCATCTTCCGACTCGACCTTCCCGCCTACGGCCAGCTTTAATTTTTCTTCATTCTCCGTATAGTAATAGCCCGCATTTACAGGTTGACTCATTGCACTAATCGCGCTCATGATCTGCGTTGGATAGATACTGTTCCGTGCAAGCATTTCTCTTGAAAGCGATATATGGATCACTTCTTCCCGTGTGCCGAAAAATGTAACCCGCTTCACTCCATCTACTTTCAATAATTCACGCCGGAGCATTTCGGCATATTTTTGCATTTCAATGTAGGAATACCCATCAGCAGTGATATAATAAAACATGCCGTAAATATCGCTTACATCGTCTATCACTATGGGTTGCATCGCTCCCTGCGGTAATTTCATCGAAGCCATCTGCACCTTTCTCCGCAGGATATCCCACCGCTGTTCCATTTCTTTCGGGGGAACAGATAATTCAAGTTCAAGGTTTATGACAGACATATTTTCCGAAGAAGTGGAAGAGATACCTGAAACGTTGCTCAACGCCTGTAATTCATCTTCTAACACTGATGTAACTTCCAGTTCTACTTCATGTGCCGAAGCCCCCGGGTAATAGGTCATTACCACGACCTGTTTAATAGATATGGCCGGATCTTCCAACTTGGGCATTACCGAATAGGCAAATATCCCGCCAAAGACCACCATTACCAATACAGCCCAGAAAAGAGTCTGGTTCTTGTAGAAAAAGTCGGTAAGTTTCATAGAAGTCCTCCCTTATTGGTTTCGGCAGGTAATGGAATGATATTTACTCTATCACCTTCTTCTATGACCCTCAATCCGGCTACAATAATCTCATCCCTTTCTGAAATCCCCGATAAGATAATAATCCTGCCGCTATGATCCACTCCCCCTGTTTCTACTTCTTTTCTTCTTGCAACGTTGTTTTCAACTGTCCATACATATTCGTTATCTCCTTTTTTGAAGACCGCTTTAGCGGGAATGGTACAAGTGTTGCCGCTCCCTGTCTCTTCTTTCATCGTAATCATCACTTCCACATTCATTCCCGGGGCAAGTCCTGAATTGGAAGACTCCGGGACAAAATTCATTTTATACAATTGCCGGCTATTCGATTTTTTATTGATCCCCGAAAGTTGCAATGGAATATTCTTACCGGGAACAAGGTTTGTCCGGCATGAATAATTGACAAAATCGTCTTGCCTGAGAAACAACGATGCGGGTAGCTCGGTTTCCACCTTTACCGATGAGACATCGATGAAGGTAACAACCGGTGTGCCTGCATTCACCATTTCCGATTTCACAAAATTCACAGATTGGATATATCCTGACACGGGGGCCCTGAGCGTTGTATACTCCAATGTGTTTTTATTCGCTTTCACCTGGACTTCTAATGCCTGAAGCCCTGCAAGCGCCTTTTCATAATCATTCCCCGATATGTTATTCCTCTCATAGAGTTTCTCCAACCGTTCCACTTCTGTTTTCAGTTGCTCATACTGTATCCGGCTTCCTTCGAGTTGCAGCAGGTAGTCTTTTTTGTCGAGTTCCGCTATTATACTCCCTTCACGCACATAATCCCCCTCTTTCACTAAAATACGGCTGATCTGTCCGGCGCTCTTGAACCCCAGGTTGATTTCATTCGCCACTTTTACTACACCCGGAAACGTGCGTACGTTTACATTACTGACCCCAACAGGAAAAACCGTCTTCACATTTTTGACCGTACTGGAGTTCTCCTCGTTTGTTTTATACTTACAGCCCGCCAATAAACAAAGCAGAAGCAATGACATTACAACTGGTTTACTTTTCATTGATTTCTTATTTCGAAATGAATAGACAAATTTTTCGGCAAATTTCACACTTTTCATAGTTTCGGAAAAGCCATATAGGTAGAAATTATTGTTCATTTTGTCGCTTTTATGCTTTTAATATCAAAAATATCGTCTAATTTTGTGTTTATTAAGTCGAATTATATGAAACCCGATATTCAGATTTACGATTATTATTCACTCCATGGCTCGGTAAATTCCAAGAGCTATATTGAAAATTTTTTCATTTTTGATGATATAAATTCCTTCACTCAGGATTTTCATTTCAATACCATTATCAACTACCCTATACGGCTTGGTATGGTAGTAGGTATTATTTGTAGAAAAGGGTATATGAAAATACGGATAGGTTTGGAGTATTTTGTGATAGCCGAAGATATGGTCCTGATCATCCTTCCCGAACAGATCTTTCAACTGGCGGAAATAAGTCCTGATTTTCAACTCGGTTGTATCATATTGGAAAAAGATTTTTTTGATATTCAGAACGACTTTAAAATGGCTTTGGACTTGCAGAATTTTTTTTTCAGACAACCTTGTGTTGCACTACTGAAAAAAGAAATGAAAGAAGTAATGACTATTTTTAATTTGATAAAAGAAAAAATAGAGGAGAATACAAATTTATTTCTGAAGGAAATTGTACAAACTTATATCCGCATTCTTTTTTACAATGTTTGCAGTACTCTTTTAAAATCGAAAGAGAAAGGGATAAAAACCCGAAAAGAAGAAATTTTTGAAGAGTTCGTTTCTTTACTCAGTCTTCATTTCCATAAAGAACAGAAGATCGGATGGTACGCCGACAAATTTTCCCTTACACCTAAATATCTTTCAAAATTAATTTATGAAGTCAGCGGCAAACATGCCGGTGAATGGATCAAGGATTATGTCATTCTCGAAGCAAAAGCCTTGCTGACATCAAGTTCTCTTACTGTTCAGCAAATAAGCGAAAAATTAGGTTTTTCGAATCAATCGCATTTCGGAAGTTATTTCAAACGTTATACCGGGGTTTCTCCGAGAAAATATAAATACACAAGAAAAGAATGAACAATTCATTGAACTATCATGAAACATTGAAAGGCAACCTGTTTGACAAATACAACTTTGTAAAGAATGTCTCTTACTTCCTTAAAATCTTCTCCATTACCTTTCCTTTGGCCAATTCATCGATCAGCTTGTCCAGATAACGTATCTTCTGCATCAGAGGGTCTTCTATCTCCTCCACCCGGTAACCACAAATCACACCCGTTATTTTGGATGCATTGGGATTAATTGTTGCCTGTGCAAAGAAATTCTCAAAATCGGTTTTATTGTCAATATGTTGTTGTAAAATTTGTTCGTCATACCCTGTCAGCCAGCAGATGATCTCATCCACTTCCGCTTTAGTATGTCCTTTCTTTTCCGCTTTTTGAATATAGAACGGATAAACACTGGCAAACGGCATTCTGTAAACTCTTGTATTATCCATTTTAGTTGCTATTGATTTTTTAAATTAATTGAAAGCGTTGCCCGTAAATTAGCGCAGCCCTGCTTGCACTACTTACTGCCAACGGACAGAGAATTTACGAAGATACACCAAAAATGGTTACATTTTAATCGTTTTTCCGCAAATCTTTCGTCCATTTTACGATACCGTTGTCAGGATTTCAAGGTTTATGCTATGATTGTCCGTAAAGAATTGATAATTTTACGGATCAATATGTCAATTGATCCGTAAAATGTTTCATTCTTACCGTTAAATGTATATGCAAGTTGTCAGACTATATGCTAATTTTGCCTATTCAATGAATATATATTTTTGAATGAGCAGAATATACGACATACCCGGTTTTCTGAAATATATCAATGTGAAAGGGACTAATAGTGATATTATACAGGTTGTCCATTATGATGAACATCCTGGTATTTTACTGAAATCACATCCTTCTAAAATCGACTTCTATCTATTGGCCCTAAAGGATAAGATTGAAGTACAGTCGCCTATTGAGAGTATGTCCGACTCTTATCTGTATCTTGATAAACCGGGCAATACCATTGAATGGGATATGAAAAGTCCATTTTCGGGATATGCTATTTTTATCAATGAGAAGTTGCTCAATAAAGCCGTTAAGGATGTTTCCTTTGCCAATTATGACAGGCACGAAGCGTTATTTTTGACACAGGAAGAAAAAGACACGTTATACGATCTATTTTCAAAGGCTTACATTGAATACAAAAAGGAAAACTATTCCAAGGAGGTGTTAGTATCTTATACTTCACTCATCATTTCTTATACCCAGATTTATTACGAACGTCAGTTTCAAGCCCGGAGCAAAATATATAATAAGGTGGTAGCTGATTTTTACCAGGAGTTAGAAGCCTGTCTTAATAACCCCAATGGAATATCGGAACTGCCGTCCGTAGCCTATTTTGCAGGAAAAGCAAATCTCTCTACCAATTATTTTGGAGATCTTATAAAACATTTTACGGGTACTTCTCCTATTGACCATATTCACGAAGGGATCATACAGGTGGCAAAAAACAAGTTACGCCAGACAAAATTATCCGTAAGTGAAATTGCTTACAGTTTAGGATTTGATTACCCTACTTACTTTACAAGGTTCTTTCGCCAGAAAACGGGTATATCGCCCAAAGTATTCCGGAACCAATGATGAAGCGTTTAAATCATATTGTCTCTTATTATATTACAACCTGATAATAAGAGATATATTTTCTGAAATTCAATCCCGGTCATCCGTAAAATGTTTCATTAATCAAGTAATCTGTTTTCGTTTGCCAGCTATAGTCATAACTAATTTTGCATTATCGTAATCAGTAATCATTTTTTAAAAGCAAATGTTATGTCACAGCAAAAAGTAAATTTCAAAAACAGCAACAACGGCCATATTACGATGGCTGCCATTATCAACTTTCCTGAAGGATTTAATGAAAATCAGAAATACCCCGCTATCGTGGTTTCCCATCCCGGCGGGGGTGTCAAGGAACAGACTGCGGGTCTGTACGCGAAGAAATTAACGGAACATGGATTTGTATCCATCGCTTACGATGCTTCTTATCAGGGAGAAAGTACAGGTGAACCACGCCAGTTGGAAAATCCATATATCCGTACGGAAGATGTAAGTACAGTGATCGATTATCTAACCACTTTACCCTATATAGACCAGGAAAAAATCGGGGCAATGGGTATCTGTGCAGGTGCAGGTTATACAGCCAATGCGGCCATCAACGATCATCGCATCAAAGCGGTGGGAATGGTGAGCGCCGTAAACATCGGCTCCATGTTCCGTAATGGTTGGGATAATAATGTACAAGATGCAGATGCCCTTCCTTATTTGATAGCCGGTTCCAATTCAAGAACAAATGATGCAAGCGGTGCAGCCATCGCGACAATGCCATTGGCTCCGTTGAAAGAAGAAGATGCACCCAACGAAGAGCTAAGAGAGGCCTGGGAGTATTACCACACCGACCGTTGTCAATATCCGACCGCTCCGGGATTTGCGACATCAAGAAGCCTTTCTCAAATCATTTCTTATGATGCTTACCACAAAGCGGAAGCTTTCTTTACGCAGCCATTATTAGTCGTAGTGGGAAGCAAGGCCGGAAGTGCGTGGATGAGTGACGACCTTATCAGCCGGGCTGCCTCAACAGACAAGAAAAAACATGTGGTAGAAGGAGCCAACCATATGTCTTTGTACGATAGGGAAAACTATGTAAACGAGGCATCTGGACAATTAACAGCCTTTTTCAAGAAGAATTTAGCTTAACAAGTTCCGTTTTTATAAAGGCCGGGCAGGCTGTCATCGTCTGTACCGGCCATTCTATACATAGAATCTCAAAACACTATTTATTAAAATGTTAAAAACAAAAGTCTTGGTGTTGGGTGCAGGCGGAGCCATTGCACAACACGTTATAGAATTTCTTAACAATAAGGGAAACATCGGGTTGACCTTATTTGCAAGAAATACAAAGCAACTGGAAGATTTTACGTCATCTGCCAAAATCATAAAAGGGGATGTATTGAATAAGGAAGATTTAAACAATGCCGTCAAAGGACAAGATATAGTGTATGCCAATCTTTCCGGGCCGGTGGATAAGATGGCAAAAGAAATTGTAGCTGCAATGAATGCCAACGGAGTAAAACGTTTGATATTCGTTACTTCATTAGGGATTTATAAAGAAGTGGCAGGAAAATTCGGAGAGTGGAACGAGAGAATGATTGGTTCCGATTTAATTCCTTACCGTAAAGCAGCCGATATTATCGAAGCATCATCGCTGGATTATACCGTAGTGCGGCCTTCGTGGCTGACCAATAATGATGAAACGGACTACGAAACCACACAAAAAGGAACACCGTTCAAAGGCACGGAAGTAGCAAGAAAAGCCGTGGCTGCTTACATCACGGATATTATCGAGCACTCGGGAAAAGATGTAAAAGCAAGTGTCGGTGTCAATAAGCCCGGTGTTTATGGCGACAAGCCTGCTTTTTATTAATCTGTAAATTGGGCTTTTAAGAAAAGTAATTTGAGCCTCGCAGTGGATTTCCTGTGAGGCTTAATTTTTATTTTGGTTAATAAATTGACCCGTTTGCTTGTAGGGCGAAATAAGTTATTACTTGGTTGTTTTACCGCCCATTTGGGTTAAAACGCTGTCAACAGGCTCCCATAGCTCAATCTTGTTGCCATCTGCATCCATAATATGTACAAATTTCCCATAGTCGTAACTCACAATGCTGTCAAGTATGGTTACCCCGTTTTCTTTGAGTTTGGTTACAAGTCCTTCAATATTCTGAACCCGGTAATTAATCATAAAATCTTTTTTGGATGGGGAAAAATATTCATCTCCTTTTTTGAAAGGACTCCATTGAAGATAGTTTATCTCCTCAGGTCTGTTAGCATTTCTGGATTCAAAACTCGAACCCCATTCATTGATTTCAAGTCCTAAATTTTTGGCATACCATTCTTTCGTTTCCTGCGGATTGTCTGAAAAAAAGAAAATGCCGCCAATTCCTGTCACCTTTGGTGTGGTATCAACAGGTGAAGCAGAGTTATCTGTTTGATTTTTTTGGTCTTCCATATTATTTGTCTTCTTAGTTGTCGAATCACAGCCTGCAAGAACTGTTACAAGCGAAATTATTGTCAATAATCTTTTCATCCTGTTTTATTTTCTGTTCGTATATGCTTTTTGTCAAGGTTGCCACTAACGATCGGCGATATGGAACAGTTAGGGAGTGCGGGGTTCGTCCGTATCCGCCGTTACAAACTTTGACGTGGGCTACTACGCCTTGCAAGCCCATGAAGCCCTTATTGGCTGGCATGTTGTGTCCGGTTGATTATTCAATAATTATTTTTTGATATGCAACCACATCAAGCAATCTATCAAATTTTCCCCCAACTTTTTTAAAGTGAGCACATTTTTCATACCCACATTTCTCAAACAATCCAATACTCGCTCGATTTTCCCCTGTTATAACCCTCATTAAAACACTAATCCCATTGCTTTTAGCAACCGGTTCAAGTAATTTCAAAGTTTCTTTTCCAATTCCTTTACCTGAATATTCCGGTTTCAAATAAATAGTTACCTCAGCGGTTCTGTCATAAGCCTGTCTCTTTTTAAATTGGGAAATATAACAATACCCACAAGTTTCACCCTCATAATCAATGAGAAATGATCTATATTTTGGATGTGCGATCAAGATCACACTTTTAAGCTCATCAATTGATATGAAATCGGTATGAAATGTAGCCGTCGAATTTAGAATATAGTGATCATATATCTCTTTGACAAGACCAAAATCCCTCTCCTTTAAATCTATGAGTTTTAAATTCATTTTGTACAACTGCTCGTGAGTAAGCCCGGCGTTATCCATTTGAAAAGTAACTCTTACTATTCCTCCCAATGCGTTGCTGTGCCTTTCTATTTTTTCAGCTACTTCCTCCGGTGTCCCGATCAGGAACGAGCCTTTAGGTCCGGCATTTGCCATAAAGCCGGCCCAGATCGTTGGAGGCCATCGATATAGGCACAAAACTATGCTTTTAGTTAGTTGGTCATTGACCAATAAATTCGGCAACTGTCTCTATTAAGCCTTCTTTTAGCGGTAAGTCGGGAATTGTATAAGTTTGCAGGTTCTTCTGCCTGTCAATTTCCGCCTCTTTCAGGATATGGTTCATTCCCTCAATAATATGCATCTTTGCCTGTTTATTGGCGTTTGCCAATTTTTCCGCATCTGCCACAGTTACCTGGATATCGGTTGTCCCTTGTATGATCAATACAGGTTTATTTAATTTGGCGATCTCTTTTTGCGGGTCATACTTAAACCACGAGATGATGTAGGGTTGAACGCTTGGGCGAAAAAGAGTATAAAGCATCTGCGGCACATTTTCATCGGTCTCTCCTCTTTCCATCTTTTCGATGTAAGGTAGAGCCATCTGTAAAACCATGGGAGGTTGTGCTTTTAATTGCTCCCGTAATATTTCTCCCGCCGGACTCCCCACACCGGCAACCGAAATAAATTTTTTGACATCTCCTTTTTGAGCGGCAATCATACCGATCAGTGACCCTTCACTATGTCCGAGAATATGAATCTCCGAAAACCGATTATCTTTTTTCATCCAATCCACCCACTCTTCCGCATCTTCCACGTAACTTTCAAAGCGTAGATCACTCTCCTGTAAACCGGCGCCTTTACTTTCAGCGATACCCCGCTTATCGTATCTCACGGCGGCAATACCCTTTTCAAACAGACCTTCGGCCAACATTTTCAACGAGTTATTGATCATCATCGGATTGTTACCATTCCTGTCGGTTGGCCCCGAACCTGCAATAAGTAAAACAACAGGGATCTTTTTGGATGCGGGCGGACAGAGTAACGTGCCCTCTATTTTCCCTGTTTCGGTTTCCAGAGTAATTGGTTCGCCGGTGATCTGAGCGGATAGATTTCCTGTCAGTATTAGCAGGAATAGAGTCATGATCATTGTTTTCATAGTTTTTTTATTTGTTTCTCTGATTGTTTTCCGTGACTCTGAACTGTACAATCCGTTCGATCAGTTTCAGAGGTAAAGGCTCATTTAACGGGAATTGAACCGAGCCTTTTCCCTGTTTATATCTGGAAAGTTCTTTTGTAAATGCAGCATGTCCTGTCGGTGTGGCATAAAATCCGATATGTTTTTTATTTCCGGCAAAATACACTAAAGGCCTTTTATTCAGCTTATAGGCAGGTATACCGTAGGAAATGCTTTCTTCCGCTTCGGGTGCAGCCGCTTTTACGATTGCACGGATTTGTGCCAACTTGTTTTGCACTTCTTCGGGAAATGCGGCAATATATTCGTCTACATTCTTGTTCATATCACATAGATTTGGTTTGGAAAGAATTTCGGTTTCATTTTTGTTCAATTCTGTTGCAAACGTCAATTGAGGATTTTCAGTTTGGCAATATTTAAAAAATCATTCATTAAAAATAGTCATTTTGAGTCGCCTTCGCTCCTCGATTTCCAATTCTGCGCTCGACAAAACAACTGACGACAAACCAAAACCAAACTTATTTGAGTTTTGGTGAGGTGCCAAGGGAAGAAGATGAAGTCAAATAAATTTGTTCTGCACTTGCTTAACGAAATAATTGGGATTATCCGTATTTCGATTGTAAAAAATCAATAGTTGATTTAATCATTTTCTTCAGGGTTTCCTGATTGATGTCGGACAGTTTTTTGACATAAATACAGGCTTTGCCCATTTTGAATTTCCCAAGCTCTTTCAGTAAATCGTCCTGTTCCGGACATCCCGCATAAACATACAATGAAATAGCTGCCTTTCGTGGCGAAAATCCTACAAGCAGCCAATCTCCCTCCTGACGGCTTCTTTCCGATTTGTAATGATAACTTCCAAATCCGATAATGGAATCTCCCCACATTTTGGGTTCATAACCCGTACAATCCTGCATTAATTCCAGGATATCAAAACTATCCTTTTTCTTCTGTTCAGTATCTGCAAACGAGGTGATAAATTCGTGAACATCTGCATTATGCTGCTTTGTTTTTAACTCTGCCATAGGATTATATTTGTAATTACTTCCTTACAATCTTCCCCATTGCCTTTCCTTCAATTTATCAATCAATTCATATAGACAATGAGTCTTTTACAAAGGATAAACGCTTGCAAAAGATATTTTATAAATTCCTGCATTACCCATTTCAGTTGTTTTTGATTTCAGGGTTTTAATTTCCAAATTTTATCGGAAGCAGGTAAATATTCGGGCAATGCGGCCGAACCGTACCAAGTAAAAATTTCAAAATCCAACAATCCGTTTTTTATGGCAGGATCGGTGAGCAACAATTCCCGTGCCTCATCTGCAGAGTTGATATTACTTAGAATAAAAATTCCCCTGTAATTATTTTCATTCTTTCCTAAAGGCCCTGCTACAATTAGTTTCCCTTCTTGTACCAGTCCTTGAATGTTTTCTAAATGCCCTTTAAAACTTTCGCTAATCAGTTCCTTCTCTGCGGTTTTATTCGTCCCTGTTTTCAGAATAACGAAAAAGTAACTTTTCATTCCATAGTCATCTCCTCCCAATTTTTCCACTAATGCTTTATCATAATTGGGATTCGAGATAGTTGTGTCTCTTTCCGATATAGCTTCTCCTTTCTTTTGAGGGTCGGATTGGCCAAAAGCCAAACCTGCAATAAATAGTGCTATCGCTAAAAATAAATATTTCATTGTCATCAGTTTTATATTTATCCCCATCTTCAAAAGTACATGAAAATTAGAATATTTCCAAGCACGTGAAAATAAAAATCAAGGCCACATGGACTTTAACAGGCTTGCCGTACCGTGCTCGAAGCACAAATCTTACCTTTGTAAGTTGGTTGCTGTCAATCAATGAAATAAACTAATTGTCAAACAATTTAATTCCGGCAATTTATGGAAAAAGCTTATGGCGTTGACATTCACAAAGATAATGAAAATTTCATGCAAAATATTTGCAGGTTATAATTTTATAACCTATCTTTGTGACATAAAAATATAATAGTTATGCCAACGCTTTTAATATTATTCGGATTAAGATTTTATTTCTACACACGTGATCATGAACCTATTCATATTCACGTAAAGAGTAGCGATGGGGAAGCGAAATTTGAAATTGAGGAGGAACTCCGGTTAGTTTACAATAACGGGTTGAAACCAAAGGATGTGAAACTTGCCGAGAGTATTCTCGAAGAGAACAAGGAGAATTTTATTAAAGAATGGAAAAGGGTTTTCGGGGAATAATCGCCGGAGATAAAAGAAGAAAAGAAGTATTGCTATGAAAGTTAAAAAACTATGGTTTGATGATGAAAAAATTTTCATCCTTACCGATGATGAAAAAGAACTGTGGCAGTCGCTGTTATGGTATCCGCGATTGCTGAATGCAAGCCCGGAGCAACGCCAAAATTACGAAATAGACCACTCAGGTATACGTTGGGAGGATGTGGACGAAGATATGTCACTGGATAGTTTTCTCTACGACGATCCTGAACCTGTAGGCGTTGCAAGGATTTTCCGCAAACATCCCGAACTGAATGTGTCGGCCATTGCCCGGCGCCTGGGGATGAAACAAAGCCTTCTGGCTGCTTATATAAGCGGAAACAAAAAACCCTCCAAAGAACGGGAAAAGGAAATTATAAATATGGTGAAACAAGTAGGAAAAGAACTGGTTGAAGCCTGATTTGTCTATTTACAATGCAAACGAAAGCCGTGGATTTCCGCGACTTTCGTTTGCATTAGTATTCAGAATAAATCGGAATATGTTCCGGTAGCTAAAAATAAAAGGATTAGTGTTTTCTCGGAAGAATACGGGGTCGGGCAATAGAGGATCGCTGCCAGCAACGGGAGTTTACTTACGCCACCTTTCAGGGCTTCCTGGGTTTCAATGAGTTGAATGGCGGTCAACGAACAGGTCAGCGTGTCCTGGACGTCTTGATCTGGGATCTCTATATCTTTCGAACTTCGGGACCAGTTGCACGAGGAAACAAGCATTTACATTTCCCTTTTCTTCAAAGATCAACTCATTTTTTGTCTTTCTTATCCAATTCTTTTTAATATCTGCTTCAGTTTTAGTTCAACGTTTAGCTTGTCAAATAGTTTTTCTGATAATTCCAATGAATTTTGAAAAGCTATTTTTATATTTTCCAAATCTAAGTCAGATGTGGTCCGTTTAAATTCTGAGTACCAACCTTTGTCAATATCTTTTTCCAAACTTTTTGTTGGACTTTCCCAATGCCTGGTTTGATTAGTTGCGATCCGGATCAACCAAAGTAAATATTTTTGTACAATTACCAAACTATGGTAAGCATGCGCAAACTCCTCTCTTTTAATCAGGTTGTTTGTCGTCAACAATACGTTTAGCAGAGATTGGCTCAACCACAGAATATTGTCGTTCGTCGCTCTATCAGGTGATTTTATTTTTATCTGATGAAGCGTATCCGCTAAAAGTCCGTCTTTATCAACTAACTTCATTTTGTCAAAATCACTGAATGCTACAAACCCTTCCCAGGATTTGATAATTTTAATTTCATCCATCGTCAGAAAATGGAATTCACCTCTGATCATATTCTCAAAGACAGCCACTTCGCTCCCATACTCGTTTGTGAAATACATCGCTACAGGATGGATTTGACTCACCCAATCCTCAGCCGGGAAAGTCTCTTTTTCTTTTAAAAAGATGTAAAATTCAATATCAGAATACCAGTCTCCTTCCCCTTTGGTAAATGGACCATACATTAAAACAGCAGAAACGTTTTCATCTTTTTGCGCTATTGATTTTACAGTATCAATCATTTGTAATTGTTCCATCTTTCTGAATTTTACAGGTTAGCGGCTGGAGGGTTTGGTTTTCACTCGCCCTTCTTCTGTCATTGCAAAGTTTGTTCTTCGGTTCATTGTCTTGATAAACTCCACTTTTCTAAAACGCACAGCACTCCAATCGTCATTGATCACTACTTGTCTTACGGCTTCAAAACCCGATTTTCCGAGTATGTTCCAACCTTTGTCCCTATTTATTTCTGCTTTGTACTTCTTGGAGGTTCTTTTCGGGTAGGCAAACCAAACGACTCCATCACCTTTTAGATTTTTGTCAATAAGCGGTGTAATAGTATCAACCTCCGCCTGTGCCTTTACAAATATCAAAACAAACTCTATTTCTGCTACGCTTTTGATGTCTGTTTTGATAGTTGTATAATCTTTCATTGCATTTAACTCCGCTTCAAATTCTGTGGGATGATTTACAATAAGAATTTCTTTATGTTGCTTGAAATTCAGTTTCTTAAATAATGGTGTTACTATCATTTGTCGTTCCTTATTTTGTATGCGTTAAAGGCCTCTTTTAGCAATGCAGCCAGTGCAACGGGGTTAATATCATATTCTGCTTTAATATCTACATAACGGGATAGTTTACCGTTACCTTTGAGCAAATTCTCTGGATCGGACAAGTCTGTTCCTTTGTAAAAGCCGAGTTTAAGTCCTTTTTGGGACGGTATGAGCGTACAAACCATTGCAATATATTTCTGTTCATTTGCGTATATGTTTTCCAGTTATAGGGATCGGGTAAGAAATTTGTTTTCTTTCCTGACTGATTTGAGTTTATCCAATTCAACAGTAGTTGGTGCCACTCGTACAAATGTACCAATACTTCCCGAATGTTTTTGTCCCTATCTTCGAAAGAAAAAGATTTCTCCTGTTCCTCAATAGTCATTGAATTGATCTGAAATTGTCTTTGCTCTGTTCTAAGAGTTGCTGCTTTGTTATCGGGCGTGCCATGGCTTTATTAAAATTTTAGTCCTGCTTTTTCAAACACTCTCTATGAGGCTTTACTGAAATCAAATATACCGTAATGGTTCTGTCTTTTGCGCAGAGAATCCTATAATATCTCAACCAACAACCTTTCACAAACCGTATGGCTTAAAGTTTCTGGCGAACGCTTATCGTAACTCACGACCATTGATTTGTCAAATGGTTCTACAGATTTTATCTTTATTTTTAATCCCAAATGTATTTCCCTGCCGTTCAGAAATCTCAGAAACTCGTCCGAACTATTGATTACAGCTGCAACTTTTATCGTTTCTCCCTCTTTGCATTCACTCAATTTTTTGTACTCTTTCCACTCCATTTTACCGTTAATATCCGGAATGGGCGAGCCGTGCGGGTCAATTTTTGGATAACCTAACAACTCATCCATTTTGGCGAAAAATTCAGGCGATTGGATATGCTCAATCTGTTCGGCTATGCTGTGTACCTGTTCCCAGCCAAACCCCATTTTCTCTACCAGGTACATCTCCGTAAGACGGTGCTTTCTGATAATGAGTGCCGCTTCCTTTTTGCCTTTTGGTGTCAGCTTAATGGGCTTATAACTTTCATAAAATACCAGTCCTTTTTCTGACAGCTTTTTCATCATACTGTTCACTGTCGGCATTTTGATATTCAGTTCCTTGCCGATTTCATTCACGCTTGCCACACCGTTAACATCCGACAATAAGCGCAATACTTTCAGATAATTTTCTTCCGCTTGTGATATCATGTTACAAAATTAATTATAAAAATTAGATTAAACTAACAAGAAAAACACCAATATCATTTTTTAAAAAATTATTTTGTTAGATTATACTAATTTATTATTTTTGCAAACAAAACATTCAAATATTATTACTCTAAAATTTATGAGTATAAAGAACTACATCTCAAAAATACTGATAGCAGTATTATCATTGGTTGGTACGGCGGCATTTGCACAACACAGCCATAGGGTTTCAGATAAAGTAAACGGTTAAACAAAGCATCAACGAAATTCATGTTAGACAACGTTATACAATTTTTCGAAAGCATCAACCCGGTTTGGGCTGCACTTTATGCAACTATTTTCACTTGGCTGGTAACAGCTTTGGGTGCATCATCTGTGTTTTTATTCAAGCGCATGAACAAAAACATTCTTGACGGTATGCTTGGTTTTACAGGAGGTGTGATGGTAGCGGCAAGTGTCTGGAGCTTAATCATTCCGGCCATTGATATGAGTGAGGGAACAGGTTTTGTAAAAGTCATTCCTGCAGTTGTAGGATTTTTAACCGGTACGGCATTTCTGTATGGGATAGACAAAGTGTTACCGCATCTGCATGTCAATTTCAAAACAGCAGAAGGCATAAAAACACCCTGGCAGAGAACCACCCTGTTGACTTTGGCAATAACCCTGCATAATATACCCGAAGGATTGGCCGTAGGCGTATTGTTCGGTGGCGTAGCCGCAGGAATACCCGAAGCCACAATAGGTGGAGCAGTAGCACTGGCACTTGGGATTGGCCTGCAAAACTTTCCCGAAGGTATTGCCGTGGCAATGCCCTTACGAAGAATGGGAATGAGCAGACGCAAAAGTTTTACGTACGGACAGGCATCAGCGATCGTAGAACCCATTGCCGGCGTATTGGGCGCTTTGGCGGTTGCCACATTTACTCCGATACTGCCTTACGCTCTGGCATTTGCCGCAGGAGCAATGATTTTTGTAGTCGTAGAGGAAGTGATACCCGAAGCACAGCAAAACAAAAGTTCCGACATCGCTACCATTGGATTTATCGTCGGTTTTATCGTGATGATGACATTAGATGTAGCATTAGGTTAGTAATAAAATATAAAACGATATGAAACAATTATTTTTCTCGTTATTAATCGTGTGTAGCTGTATCTGTTTTTACTCTTATGTGAATAAACCCACAAGCGCGTCAATGGCTGAAGAGACAGCCGGTAAACTTGGACAAACGCCTGTCGTGTTGGCGTATGTAGTTTCAGGAAGCGAGATAATGCCTGATCCCAATTATGTGACACATATCAATTATGCCTTTGGTCATGTGAATAACAGTTTCGATGGCATTCAAATTCAAAATGAACCACGGCTGAAACAAATTACAGGCCTTAAAGAAGCACATCCTCATCTGAAAATAATGCTCTCGATCGGTGGATGGACCAGCGGACGATTCAGCGAGATGGCAGCAGATGACGTCACACGTGATGCCTTTGCAAAAGATTGCCAACGGGTGATAGATGAGTTTAATCTGGATGGGATTGATATGGATTGGGAGTATCCCACCAGCAGTGCGGCAGGCATCTCATCCTCTCCCCAGGATATGGATAATTTTACGTCCTTGATGAAAGAGATCCGAAACTATATTGGAGATGATAAGTTACTGACATTTGCCAGTGCATACAATGCAAAATATTATGATTTCAAGGCAGTTGACCCGTATATTGACTTTGTAAATATCATGACGTATGATATGGGACGTCCACCTTATCACAATTCACCCCTTCATCGCTCTGAGTTCACACGCAGTATGTCCATTGAGGAGTCGGTACAAGCGCATGTTGATGCAGGTGTACCACTTAATAAGTTGACTTTGGGTATTCCGTTTTATGGCCATGCCATCAAGGAAATTGCAGATTTTATTGATTATAAAGACATTCATATCCTCGATGCTGATTACACATTGAAGTGGGATTCTTTGGGTGGTGTGCCTTACTATGTGGATGACGAAGGGAAATTTATATGTTCATTCGACAATCCTGAATCGGCAAAGCTAAAATGTGAATTCGCAAAAAAGAAAGAGATGCTAGGTGTGATGTATTGGGAATATACATGTGATGATGCCAACGGAACACTTCGCAAAATCACTTATGAAACCATGTATGCGCAATGATAAGTATGTTTCGCAATTAATCATTTGTTTTCTGGATTATCTTTGACAAAGACACAAATACTTATTGACGAAAAACAAAAAAATAATATTTTTTCGTCAATATATCAATTTCTATTGTACAGTAGGAGATATGACAGACTTACTATCAATTTCCTTGTTGCAGTTCATTTTTTATTGCCGTTATATTTGTTTCCCGTTCAATAGAATAAGTATTATCTTTCAAATTACAGAACCGATAAAGCTGCAATGCTTTTTCCAAGTATTTAGTAGCATTTCCGGATTGAGTATTAAATCCTATTTCTGTTATAACTTTTGCCAAAGATTCTGTATTTTCAATATTGAAACCTTCAAAACGTGATAAATATTCACTTGTTTTTTCACCGTTTAGGTGCAGAAACATGTCCAGGTCAAAGTTGATTTCATTCAAAAGCATCCCCTTTGCCTCATCCACTTTATTCTCTATAGTTATTGCAGGATTGTCTCTGCCCCCGAAAAGCATATTTCGAACAGCACTTATTATCAGCCCGAACTTTCCTATTTCCCGTATTATATAATCTTCGTGTTGCATACGCTTGTTCTATTTCAGGGCTTAACTTCCTATACAGGCAATAAATATACAGCTTTTATAAATACAGAGGGCAGTACAAGCAAAATAATATTTTTACCACACTCTAATAACCCAAACATCTCAAACAGATTTTTTTACCTTCTCACTGTCAATTCGCCACGAAGGGAGACAGACATAAGGCGTTTTACTTCCGCCGGTGTTTTTCCTTCACCGAACAGAACCATCAATTTAGCCAAAGCGGCTTCGGTAGTGATATCGTGTCCGCTCACCGCACCCAATTTCTCCAGACGTTGCCCGTTCTCATATCGGTGCATCTCTACACCTCCATAGAGGCACTGTGTAACATTGACAATCACAATGCCCTGCTCTATCGCATCATGCAATAAGTCTATAAACCACAAATCAATAGGAGAATTTCCGGTGCCATACGTTTCCAATACGACCCCTTTAAGACCGGGAATTGCAAGATGTGCCCGCACGACTGCCTCAGAAATACCGGGAAACAGCTTTAGGATCACCACATGTGGATCCATTGCATAATTGAAATTTACAGGCTTCTCGTAGTCAGGCTTAAGGATGAACTGGTCATTGTAACGGATATTCAGCCCTGCCTCACCCAAATAAGGATAATTGGGGCTGGTGAATGCGCTGAAGTTATTGGCGTTAATCTTCGTGGTGCGGTTCCCTCGCATCAGCAGGTTTTGCATATAAACGCACAGCTCCGGAACGATAGGACGTCCGATAGCATCTTTTTTATCTGCTGCAATCTCAAGTGCGGTGATAAGATTTTCTTTCCCGTCCGTCCGGAGTTTACCGATAGGAAGCTGTGACCCGGTCAGGATAACCGGTTTGGTGAGATTATCCAGCATCAGACTTAGCACCGAAGCAGTATAAGCCATAGTATCGGTGCCGTGGAGAATAACGAAACCGTCGTATTCATCATAGTGATCTTCTATCACGTGGACTATCTGCTGCCAGATGGAAGGAGACATATCCGAGGAATCGATGGGGGGATCAAACAGATAGGTTTCCACATTGAATTTCAGCCGTTTTATTTCCGGCATATTGGAGTATAGGTGACTGAAGTTAAACGGTTCCAAGGCACCCGTTTCCGCATTCTCTACCATCCCGATGGTTCCTCCTGTATACATAAGGAGCACATTTGCATTTCTATCGATCATATCAGCATAATTTTACACAAAAATAGCAATTTGCAATTATATGCTTATCTTTTTGATAGAAATTTCTCCTTAAAAACAGGAAGATGTGGATAAAAAACTTCACTTTTTCTTAATTTAATCCATTCCTGTCAGTCTGGAACAAATGCTACAGCATCTATTTCAACCAGAAAATCCGGGTGAGCCAGTGCCGAAACAAAAAAACCGGTAATTGCAGGAGGATTTTTCAGTTTGTCCAAATACTTCTGAGATGCCTGAAATCCACGATACAAATCCTGTCCCTGAACAATAAGTATAGTTAGTTTTACAAGATTGTCAAATGTTGCCCCACAAACGGAAAGCGCTACCTGCAAATTTCTCATTACCTGATCTGTTTGTTGAGCAATATCTCCCTTACCTACGATCTCTCCCTGTGCGTTTACAGCATCTTGTCCACCAATATAGATGGTCTTCCCCCCCTGTGTAGTCACAATTTGTGAAAACGCCGGATTTTTTGAAAGTCCGTCAGGGTTAATGTATTCTACTTTGTCATTCATTTTTCTTACTTATTTATTTGTTAGAGTTAGAGATTGGGTTACCTCTTGATCAAACAATTAATTTAAGGTAATCCATAGAAAAAAGACACGGGATAAAATACAAAAGATTTTACTTTTACCTTTTTGAATAACATAAAAATATGCATAATTGTTGTCGCTTACATTACCGAACTAAACAGAAATTGAATTGTTTAGTTTAATATATAACAATCAACTCAGCAATATGGTTACACACTCTATTCAAACAGTTTGGAGAGAAAATAATATTTTCGATACCGAGATCGACGGACACAAGGTCACTATCGATCTGGCAGAAGAGGCAGGAGGTAATGATGCAGGACCAAGACCGAAAAGGTTACTTTTAATTGCAGCTGCAGGATGTACGGGATTGGATGTGATGGAAATTGTCCGTAAGATGAGAATTGATCTGAAAGGTTTTGATATACGCATGGAAGCCGAAATGGCTGAAGAACATCCTAAACAATATACATCACTGAAAGTGATCTACGAATTTGAAGGGGACAATCTTCCGGAAGAAAAGCTGGAACGGGCATGTAAACTCTCGTTCGACAACTACTGTGGTGTATTAGCTATGTACAAAAAAGCGATACCTGTAACTTACGAAGTAATCATAAAGAACTCCTGAATTTTTCCTATACCTATTACGGAAAAAATTCCATATTTTTTGTAACTTTGCGGCTCATTCGGCTTTGCCGTTATTTAATTCTATTGTTATTTGGCTTCGCCGTTATTCACTTCATGATACTACTGAATGTTTTGCCATAAGTGCGTAGAAAGACAACACTTGTTTTGACTATGTGAAGGTAGCAAACATCTAAATTTACGAAGTAAATTTGAATAACAATCGAAAGTAAATTAATATTTAATATATACTGGACTATGCAAACAATGGACACTTTTAATTTTGCCGGTAAAAAGGCATTTGTGCGTGTGGACTTCAATGTTCCTCTCGATGAGAATTTCAATATCACCGACGATACACGTATCCGCGCAGCCATCCCTACTCTGAAAAAAATCCTGAAGGATGGTGGCAGCGTCATCATAGGATCGCATTTAGGCAGACCGAAAGGCCCGACCGATAAATTTTCTCTCAAGCATATCCTTCCCCGTGTATCGGAACTGTTAGGAGTGGATGTACAGTTTGCCAACGACTGCATAGGTGAAGAAGCTGAAGCCAAAGCCGCTGCATTACGTCCCGGTGAAGCATTACTGCTCGAAAACCTCCGTTTTTATGCGGAAGAAGAAGGTAAACCGCGCCTGGCTGCGGATGCCACTGAGGAAGAGACTGCCAAAGCAAAAAAAGAAGTAAAAGAGTCGCAGAAAGAATTCACCAGGAAACTGGCTTCTTATGCCGATGTGTATGTAAATGATGCTTTCGGAACAGCACACCGCGCTCATGCTTCCACAGCACTGATTGCCGACCATTTCGATGCTGATAACAAATTGTTCGGATACCTGTTGCAAAATGAGATCACTGCCGTGGAGAAAGTGATGAACGAAACCCAACGTCCTTTCACAGCTATTATGGGAGGTTCAAAGGTATCGACCAAAATAGAAATCATCAAAAACCTGTTGGATAAAGTGGATAACCTGATCCTGGCAGGAGGAATGACCTATACGTTTGCCAAAGCATTCGGCGGTAAGATCGGCGACTCCATCGTAGAAGACGATAAGTTGGATTTGGCAAAGGAGCTCGTGGAACTGGCAAAAGAAAAAGGCGTCAACCTGGTGTTGGCAACCGATGCTAAAATTGCAGACAGCTTCAGCAATGATGCCAAGACCGATTTTGCTCCTGTAACAGAGATACCCGATGGATGGGAAGGACTCGATATCGGTCCGGAATCGGAAAAAGCTTTCGCCGAGATAATTAAAAACTCAAAGACGATCCTATGGAACGGACCGGTCGGCGTATTTGAATTCGACAACTTCGATAAAGGATCACGTGCGGTTTCTAATGCGATTGTAGATGCTACCCAAAAAGGCGCTTTCTCACTCGTAGGGGGTGGCGATTCGGTAGCCTGCGTCAATAAATTCGGACAAGCCGACGAAGTATCGTATGTGTCTACCGGTGGCGGCGCCCTGCTCGAAATGATCGAAGGCAAAGTACTTCCGGGAATCAAAGCGATAAGAGGATATTAATCTTCTCTGTTCACATAAAGATAATAAGGGTGGAACTCTCACACACAGGAGTTTCCACCCTTTATTGTTTAAATTCTCTTTATGAGATTCTATAATTCCGTTTACACTGTTCGCATTTCCTTTTATGGGAAGCATAATCCCTTTTATGGGTTTAATAATTCCTCTACAGGAATGAAGAACTTTCGGAGGCATGGCCCCGCTTATGTGCAAGGATCATCATAATCTCAGTATTCGAAAAATCAGGATGCAAGGTGTAATATACAGGATCGTCGGGTGAACCAGTCCTAAGTTTCTCTTCCGCCAGACGAAGCCGCTCCAGTGGAATAAAATCGGTAACGATCAGTTCGCCCGTCTCCACATATTTTGCCAGATGCGTACTGATAGTCGAAACTGCCAGATTCCGCTCTTCGGCTATCTCTTCGATCGTTTTTCCCGACCGGAACATTTCCAAACTCAAACGCCGGCTATCCCCTTTTTGTTTCTTCTCTTTTTTCTCTTTCTTTTCTTTCCTTTTTCTTTTGGATACTTCCTTCTCCGGCAGACAGGACTCCAGCCCGTGCCTCTCACAGTAATCTCTGATGACTGATAAGAAAATTTGTCCGTATTTTTCGACTTTGGCTGGTCCGAATCCGGTGATTTGAAGCAACTCTTTTTCATTTTGTGGCAAATATTCCGCCATCTCATAGAGCGTCTTACTTCCAGCCACCAAATAAATCGGTAAGTCCCGCGGACCACATATCTTATTCCGCTCCTCTATCAGCAGACGATATAGGCCGGGATGTGACAGGTCGGACTTCGCGGAGGCCGATGCAGCATAAGCATTTACACTAAAGGAAGGAAGCATAAAACTATTTTTCACCTCAAAGTAGGCCTCAATACTTGTATCGGATTTTAGTTCACCTAGGAGATCCTGCTTCAAGGCCAGATCGGAAAAAATATCCTGGATCGCCTCGTTATACTCGGCAGCGTGTGCCCGGCTATCGGTCGTAGCAGGCGATTGTCGCAGATCGTCTATCAACAGATCCATCTTTTCCACAAAGAAATCACCGGCAGCGTTTAACCGGCTTCTTAAATAGTCTTCGTTTACAGGATACTGACCAAAGATCGAGTTCAATTGCACCTGAAATTTCGCTGCCACCCGCTCCATCTCCTCCAGTTGTTGCCGGATATTTTGTAAATAAGGTAATGTCTCCTCATTGAACGACTCTCCCCACTCCTTAACCTTCGACAACAATCGTGTGGTTTGCGACAAGATACCCTCAAAATCGAAAACAGACAACAGAAGGTGGCAACGATATGCTTTGCGCGACTCTTCCAACTGGTTTTCAAGCACATCAACGGTCAGCTTATTCCTTTCATAGTCTATAATCTGACGGTCATTGCGAATACTATCCGGATGTATCTTGCTCAAAAGTACGATACCTTCCAACGAACGGCACCGGCTCAATGCCACATATACCTGTCCCGGTGCAAAAGCTTGTCCGGCATCGATCACCACTTTGTCAAAAGTAAGCCCCTGGCTTTTATGAATAGTGATAGCCCATGCCAGGCGTAAGGGGTACTGTATAAAACGCCCCAGTATGTTTTCTTCTATCTGTTTTGTATCCGGATTGGCCGAGTAACCGATATTTTCCCACATAGTGCGCTCCACTTCGATATATTCATCTCCATCACAACACACAATAATACTGTCTCCTTCAATTTTATCGACAACACCCGTTTTTCCATTATAGAAACGTGCCGCCTCGGTATCATTTCTAAGGAACATCACCTTTGCGCCGGGTTTCAGCTCCAGTACCGGCTCAGTAGGATAGTTCCTCTCGGAATACTCTCCCTCGATTTTGGCTGCGAACCTGTAAGTCTTACCCTCTAATTTATTCAACTCCCGACTGTTGATCTGATCAGCTTTGTAATTATGGGTGGTGAGGACAATATAATCATCCTCATACTTGGGTGTAAACTGCGGATCATATCGATTTTCGAGCATCCGGAAACTCTCCGGAGAAAGACAATCGTTCCGGATCTCGTTCAACACCCGTATAAAATCGTTGTTTGTCTGACGATAAATTTTCTCAAATTCGATATAGACAGGCGAATCCTGCATAATCACCCGGCTATGGAAGAAATAGGGACTTTGATAATATCCCGATAGCAAACGCCATTCCTCTTCTTTCGCTACCGGAGAGAGCTGGAACATATCACCAATAAAAACGACCTGCACACCACCGAAAAGCTGGTCTCCCCTGTATCGGAAATGACGCAGAGAGGCGTCGATCGCGTCCAGCAGATCGGCACGTACCATACTTATCTCATCGATCACCAGCAACTCCAGTTCTTGTAATACCCTCCGGCGATGTCCCCGCATTCTTGTCTGACTGATCAGTTGTTTCCTTCCCTCGGGGGTAGGAAAGAAAGGCGTAAGCGGTAATTGAAAAAAAGAATGGATCGTAGTACCACCGGCATTGATGGCTGCTACACCGGTAGGTGCAACCACCGCCATCTGCTTACCGGAAATCTCTTTCAGGCGATGCAGAAATGTAGTTTTTCCTGTCCCCGCTTTTCCGGTAATAAACAAATTCCGATTGGTATGAAGCGCAAAGTCAAATGCTAATTGATTATTGTCCATTCTCTTTAAAGATTAAACCGCTCTATCTTAATGCGATATAAAGTAACAATAAACAAAAATAGGTTAAATACAGGATTCTCCCAAATTTCAAGACAGTCAATATGAGATGTTATTCAATTTATACCTACAAAAACACTATTTCTTTCATTTTGGAATTCGGAGCAGAGAATTAATTACTCACCGAATTTTTGTCTATACTCTATTGGACTGCATCCTTTTATTTTTTTAAACATTCTAAAAACATTAGAATAATCACTAAAGCCACACTGATTGATCAAATCACACATTGACATCTTTGTCGTTGTCAATAAAATAATAAAATGATCCATTCTTACATTTAATATAAATTGATAGATTGAAATTCCCATTGTTTTTTTAAATCTGATTTCCAAACTCCTTCTGGAAAGAGGGACTAAATCTGTCAACCGATTTATATTGAATTCCAAATAAAAGTTAGCTTCAATATATTTAATAATTTTCTCAATATATATATCGCTAACATTAAACTTTTCTGTAGAATTTCTGAGTTCAATACGTAAGGGATTACTTTGGCACATATCAACGGGACCAAGGACTGGCGTATCTATCACGACTTCGGTCAGATATTGATTGCACAAGCGAGACACCTGTACCGCAACGAGCCTTCCAGACTCGACGTGGACGGAATCGTCCATGCCTTCGACAGCAGTACGATGAAACTTTGCCTGCAACTCTGTCCATGGGCAAGACTTCATCATGATAAAGGTGGTGTAAAGATGCATACCCTGCTGGATTTGCGGGGAGCGATTCCCACATTTGTTTATCTGACGGAAGCTGCAGTCCATGACTCCAAAGCTATGAGCCTCGTACCCGTGGAGCCTGGCAATTACTACCTCATGGATAAGGGATATGTGGATTTCAAGCAGTTGTTCTGCCACTTTCATTGCCAGCGGGCTTTCTTCGTCACCAGGGCCAAGGACAACATGAAGTATGAGGTGATAGAAGAACATCCGGTTGATAAAAGTACCGGAGTTGTTAGCGATTCCACTATCAGGCTGACGGGACTGAAAACCTCCCGATGGTATCCGGATACACTCCGCATGGTTGTGTATGAGGATTATGCCACGGGAAATGTCTATCGGTTCCTGACCAATGACTTCACACATTCTTACCTGACCATTGCTGAACTTTATAGGGAACGTTGGCAAGTGGAATGTTTCTTCAAATGGATCAAACAACATCTGAACATCGAGGCGTTCTACGGAACCAGCCAGAATGCAGTATACTCGCAGATATGGATTGCCATCTGCGAGTACCTGCTGCTTGCTATTGCCAGAAAGATGTTTCATATTGATCAAGAACTTTATATTTTATCGTCCGTCGTCGGCAAAGTACTCTTTGAGAGGAAGCCTTTAGGCGAACTGTTTATCAAACCAAAACGTCCGATGAATGATTCCGATTCAGATCAACTGAACCTATGGGCTAATTTCTTTGGACAGTAGTGAGACCAATTATAATTTTCATATCATCAAATTGGGTTACACAAGCGATCAGATTTCTTATCCACACTCTTCATTGATATGTTGATATCTCGATATGTCGATTTCAGTAAATCTGCCAATTGTTCATTACTAATTGATGATGATCATATCTTCCTTTAGAAAAAGTATACTATTTTTGCCCAATTATAATATTTTCGTACATTTACACTCAAACAGTATATTAAATAGAACCATTCAAAACAAAAACAGATGAGTGAAAAGGAAAAGATCATTCGATTGACCGGTTTGGTAAAACGGTTTCCTGTAGGAAATGGCGAATTCACCGCTCTGAACGGGATCAACCTGCAAATCGGGCGTGGAGAATTTCTCGGATTAGTCGGTCCCAGCGGATCAGGAAAAACTACGCTGCTGAATATCATCGGCTCTCTTGATACGCCCTCCGAAGGAGAAGCCACTGTTCTAGGACACTCCATCTCCTCATTGACCGCCAAAGAATCGGCTGCGCTGCGCAACAAAAATATCGGATTTATTTTCCAGAGTTACAATTTGTTGCCGGTTTACACAGTGTATGAGAATGTGGAATTTGCGCTACTTCTGCAAAAAATATCTCCGGAAGAACGTTATGAAGCCGTGATGAGCGCCCTCGAATGGGTAGGCTTGACCGATAAAGCAAAATCCCGTCCGGCCCAACTATCGGGCGGCGAAAGCCAGCGCGTAGCCATAGCCCGTGCAATGGTGAAACGCCCTGATATTGTATTGGCAGACGAACCATCGGCAAACCTCGATGCAAAAAACTCGCATACCATTCTTCAAACCATGCGCAGGTTAAACGAAGAGCTTAACACTACTTTCATCTTCGCCACGCATGATGAAAAAGTGATGCAGTATCTGAAACGAATCATTTACCTGGAAGATGGGAAAGTGGAAAAAGATTCGGTGATTGAAATCTTCGAATCATCAGATCCTGCATCTCAAAGCTTGAATTTTGAATCTTGAATTTGAAATTTGAAATCATGTTACTCAAAACAGCAATAAAAAATATCCTCGGAGCCGGCAGGCGCACATGGTTGAATGTAACCGTGTTGTCGTTTGTGTTTGTATTGATGGTCGCTTACAACGGGATACTCGATGGTTTCATGAAGGATGCCATCACGAGTGCGCACGAGTGGGATACCGGTTACGGCCAGTTGTGGAGCGAACACTACGATCCCTATGACGTGTTCACCCTCCAGGATGCCCATGAACCTGTCCCTGCAGCACTGAATCAGTTCATTATCGATCAGTCGGTAACACCCGTGCTTCTGTCGCAAGCAACCGCATACCAAAACGGTAACATGCAGAACATCCTCTTGAGGGGAATTGATCCCGAACAACAAATCCTGAAAATTCCGTCACACCAATTAGCAGAGGACGAAACAGGCACGATAAAGGCTGTCATAGGCAAGAGAATGGCTAACACTCTAAAAGTAAGATCCGGAGACAACCTGCTTATTCGCTGGCGTGACAGGCACGGCGTATTCGATGCAAGGGAAATTGTCATTGCATCGGTTTTCGATTCCAACACAGCTACCATCGATGCAGGACAGATATGGATCAGCCTCGACAACCTCCGGCAGATGACGCAAATGCCTGGTGAAGCAACCTATTTCGTGCTGTCGAAGCAATGCCACATCAAACAGGATATAGGCACATGGGCCTATAAAGATATGGACTTCCTGCTGAGCGATTTATATCTTATGAAGCAAAGCAGCCGGATAGAATCAGTCATCATTTTCACGATCCTGCTGGTTGTCGCTTTGTTATCGGTATTCGATACGCAGACACTTTCCATCTTCCGCCGTCAAAAAGAGATCGGCACGTATGTGGCTTTAGGAATGACACCCAAGCGGGTTACACGGCTCTTCACGCTGGAAGGGACTTCATACAGCATCCTGGCGATCCTCGCCGGTTTTATATGGGGCACACCTTTTTTATACTGGTTTTTGAAAACAGGGCTGAAGCTGCCCGAAAGTTATTCCGAAATGGGACTGGGAATGCGTGACGCCATATATCCTGTCTATCAACCGGCATCGATACTGATGAGCATCATTCTGATTGTTGCTCTTTCAATGCTCATCAGCTATATCCCTGCGAGGAAAATTGCCAAAAGCAATATTGTAGAAGCGTTGAAGGGGAAAATTATTTAATACTCAAGATTCAAGATTTAAAATTCAAGATTTAAGAATAGAATGTCAAAAATTGAAAGATTTGAAGATTTAGAAGTTTGGAAAATTGCCCGGGATTTCGCAAAAAAGCATTTATTTGATGCTCGAAAATGATGGATTTTTACATGACCTTTGTTTCAGAGACCGAAATATAAATAATGGATATTCAAGATAGCGGACGATCATTCACCCAATATTAAATCTTGAATATTAAATTTTAAATTAAATCATGCATAGATTTTTGTGGAAAGGAATTATAAGAGACCGAAGCCGTAGCCTGCTACCGGTACTCGTAGTAACGATCGGGGTCTTTGCCGTCGTCTTCTCGTACGGGTATATCCAGGGAATGCTGGATAACATGATCCGTACAACCGCCGATTTCCAAACGGGACACCTGAAAGTGGTTACTCGGGCTTATCTGGAAAATGAGGAGCAAAAGCCCAACGACCTTGCCCTGCTGGAAGTGGACACCTTGCAAAAGAAACTAACGGAGGAATTCCCCGAAGTGGAATGGACGCCACGCATCTTTTTCGGGGGACTACTCGACATCCCCGACAGTAACGGCGAAACCAAAGCACAAGGGCCTGTCTCAGGAACAGCGTATGACTTGTTGAGTCCCGGCAGCCGCGAAGCCCGACGGATCGGATTGCAACAGTCGCTCGTAGCAGGGCATGTTATACAACAGTCCAATGAAATTATTATCAGCTATGATTTTGCCGATCGCTATCAGGTGCGACCGGGCGATACGGTTACGTTCTTCGGATCAACCATGTACGGATCGATGAGTTTTGCCAACTACACGGTGGCAGGAATCGTCCGCTTTGGCATCGGCCAACTCGACCGCGGTGCCGTTATCCTCGACATATCCGACGCCCGCCTTTTATTGGATATGGATAATGCAGCAGGTGAATTATTCGGCTTTTTACCCGGCGACCTTTATAATAAGGAGCAGGCAGAACGCGTAAAGGAAAGTTTCAACCGGCAATATACCGGCGTGACGGATGAATATGCCCCCGTGATGGTGCAACTGGCCGATCAGGATTTCATGGGACAGATGCTTGCTTATATGCATATCGTTTCGTTGGTAATGGTAATCCTGCTGGTCTTCGCCCTGGCAATCGTGCTGTGGAACGCGGGTATACTCAGTGGCATCAGGCGTTATAATGAATTTGGAGTTCGTCTGGCAATGGGAGAAGAGAAAAAGCATATTTACCGTACACTCCTGGTGGAATCTTTATTCATCGGGATCATTGGCTCGGCCATCGGTACCGCATTAGGAATATCTCTCTGCTATTACCTGCAAGATCACGGTATCGATTACAGCGCGATGATGGATAGTGTGAATATGATGATAGACCCGGTCATCCATGCCCGCGTTACTCCTGAGTTATATTTTATCGGTTTTATCCCCGGGGGCTTGTCTATGCTTATCGGTTCGGCGCTGGCAGGGACAGCTGTCTATAAACGGAATACGGCAATGTTGTTTAAAGAACTGGATTAAAAGATTTCAGATTCAAGATTCAAAATTCAAGATTTCAGATCGCTCCAATAAGTATTTTTCTTGAAAACGCCCCATTCACAACACCTTGCAAGGAGGTTGAAATTGGTAAAATGGGGTTTTCGGAGTAGACCCGGATTCAAGATTTTGTAAGAAAGAAAATTATGAAATTATAAAAAAATAAATTTATATGAGAAAACTAATTGTATTATTATTTATAATCGCTTTTACGGGCGCTGTTTCGGCACAGGATGCGGAACAGATCATGCAGGAGGTCGATAAGAACATTTCGGCGAAAAGTCAAATCGCGGAATCGACGATGACGGTACACGGTAAACGCAATAGCCGCACGATGACTGCCAAGAGTTACACGATAGGGGATGAGAAATCATTCACGGAATATCTGTCTCCTCCACGCGAAAAAGGCACTAAAATGTTGAAGTTGAATAAAGAGATGTGGGTCTATTCCCCTTCCACCGACCGTACCATCATGATCTCCGGGCATATGTTGCGCCAGTCGGTCATGGGCTCCGACCTTTCTTACGAAGACATGATGGAGGATCGTAAACTGACGGAGATGTACACACCCTCCCTTGCCGGCGAGGAAACGATTGAAGGACGCAAGTGTTATGTGATTACGCTGACGGCAAAAGCGGATGACGTTGCCTACCATTCTCAGAAAATGTGGGTGGATACCGAACGCCTCGTACCTTTAAAGCAGGAACTTTATGCCAAAAGCGGGCAACTGCTCAAACAGATCACGTTGAGTGACATCAAACGCATTCAAAACCGCTGGTTTCCTACGAAGATGGTGTACAAAGATATGCTGAAAGACGGCAAAGGAACGGAATATAACATCACGAAGATCGAATTCGATAAAGACATTCCCGCGAATGTTTTCAGCAAAGCAAGTTTGAAACAATAGAAATTCAAGATTCAAGATTCAAAATTTAAGATTATGTCCAAGATAGAACGATTTGAGGATTTGGAAGTCTGGAAAATGGCTCGTTCCTTTTCGAACAAGGAATTTGTTCAATTCCTCTTTATTGCAAAAGGTTCTTGTGGGGAAATTCGCAGCCAACTATACAGGGCATTGGATATTGGATATATCTGTCAGGAAGAATTTGAACAATTATATCAGGAAGCATTACAAATATCTCAATCCTTATCCGGATTTATCAAATATCTAAAAACTTCCGAACTTCGAGGTACAAAATATAAATAAAATCTGAATTGAAACAACGTCCGGCGAAACCAAAATCGACGTGTTCAATTAACGATCCTCGTGGCCCAATTTTGAATCTTGAATTTTGAATTTTGAATTTGAAATAAACAATATGACTAAAAAAGAGCAAGACATACTGATAGCCGGTAAAAAGTTATTCTTTAAATACGGGCTGAAAAAAGTGACGATAGAGGAAATATGTGCCGAGGCAAACGTCAGCAAAATGACGTTTTACAAATATTTCCCCAACAAAACAGCACTTGTCAAAAAGGTGTTTGACACGCTTTTCGAGGCTCGGATAGAGATTTACCTGAAGATGATGCGCTCTGACATCCCTTTTTCTGAAAAGATGAAAAAAATTCTTGAAATGAAAAGGGAAGGGTCTGCCGAAATAAGCAAAGAATATCTTAAGGATATATTCAAACATTCCGGCACTGAATTTTCGGCATTCTTCGACCAATGGATCCAGCGATCAATGAAAGTGGCAATCGACAGTTTCGCCGAAGCACAACAAGAAGGATACATACGGAAAGATATTAATCCGAAACTTCTGCTGGTGTGGGTAGAGAGAATGGCGGACCTGTTAAGCGATGAAAGGGTATTGGATGAATATGAAAGCGTACCCGACCTGGCGGAGGAACTGGCAAAACTGTTTCTTTATGGAATTTGCGGCGAGAGATAAATAATAAACTACGAGTCGGGATGAACAAAAAGAAGAAAATTTGTTACTGGGCTATCTTATCAGGCCTGTTGCTTGTAATTCCTTTGCAAGCGCAACAAGATAGTTTGCAAAACAAGCCCGGGCCTTCATTGCGGTTTAGCGGGCAACTGTCGGGATGGGGACAATACTCGCCCGACATTTCCACGCAGGTATGGCTGGGCGGACGCTACATTCCGCAGGCAAACTTCGGAATTCCAATCAAAGATTCAAAGCTGATCGACTTCGAAGCGTCCGCCAATATCTTCGGAGATGTGGGCATCAACTCATTCAACGACTTTTCCCCTGAAGGAAACATCAAGCCTTACCGGGCATGGGCCCGCTATTCATCCACAAGAGCGGAGGTACGACTGGGATTGCAAAAAATCAATTTCGGATCGGCGCAGATGTTTCGACCGTTAATGTGGTTCGACAGCATGGACCCGCGCGATCCGCTGCAACTCACCGATGGGGTCTGGGGAGGCCTCTTTAGATACTATTTCCCGAATAATACTACCTTCTGGCTATGGTCGCTCTATGGCAACGATAACCGTAAAGGGTGGGAAATACTACCCTCATCCAATTCGTTTCCCGAAATTGGCGGAAGAACACAGATACCGATCCCCAAAGGAGAAGGAGCGCTATCATATCATTTCCGAAAAGCGGATGCAAGCCTTTATGAGTTCGAAAAGATAGCCGAAAACCGCTTCGGTCTTGATGTGCGGCTCGATGTAACCATAGGACTCTGGTTCGAGAGCTCATGGACACACCTGAATCGCAATATAGGCGAGTTCACCAACCAACAGATGATGACGCTGGGAACAGATTATACCTTCGGTATCGGGAATGGATTGAATACAACGTTCGAGCAATTTTTTTATTCTTACAGTGAAAAAGGAATCGATCCTGGCAATTCAATTAATTTCTCCGGCCTCAGTCTCTCCTATCCACTCACGATGTTCGACAACTTTAGTGCGATGGTCTATTATGACTGGAAGAACCGGCACCTTTATAACTTCCTTCACTGGCACCGACAACTAAATCATTTGACTTTCTACCTGATCGGGTACTGGAATCCCAGACAATACGCCATACCGTCACAAATGGGTGCATCCGACCGCTTCGCAGGGAAAGGACTCCAATTTATGGTGGTATGGCACCATTAACTAAGATTGACCAACAATCTGCTCTATTATCAAAATAAGGAGGGGAAATCTCAAATCTTGAATTTTGAATCTGGGATCTGAATTGAAACAACGTTCGGCGGAGCCAAAATCGACGCAGTCAATTAACAATCGGCGTAAGCCAAATTTGAAATTTTGAATCTGAAATCCCAAATCCTGAATATCACAGATATTTGGCAATGGTTATCGCTTTTTTTTGTAATTTTGAGCCCTATTTCAAAAAGAATCAGGATTCCGGATTTTAACAGGTTTATATTGATTTAAAATAGGCTGAGAAACCAACCTATTATTAATCCGTATCGATCTGGTTTAATTTGTAATGATCTCATGTAATTTCAATAGAATGAACATTTCGTACAACTGGCTCAAAGAGTATCTTCAATTTGATCTGTCGCCGCAGGAGACAGCCGATGCACTCACTTCTATAGGACTGGAAACAGGCAGCGTAAAAGAAATACAAACCATCAAAGGGGGATTAGAAGGCCTGGTAATCGGGGAAGTGCTGACATGCGTATCCCACCCCGACTCCGACCATCTGCACCTGACAACCGTAGATATCGGCAATGGTGAAGAACCGCTGAAGATTGTATGCGGTGCTCCCAACGTAGCAGCCGGTCAGAAAGTAGTGGTTGCCACCATCGGCACGAAATTGTATTTTGGCGATGATGTGATCACGATAAAGCGTTCCAGGATCCGCGGTGAGGAGTCGTTCGGCATGATCTGCGCCGAAGACGAGATCGGGATAGGCACTTCGCACAACGGCATTATTGTACTGCCCGACGATGCCAGAGTAGGAACGCCTGCCAAAGAGTACTACAACATAAAGAGCGATTATGTACTGGAAGTAGATATTACCCCCAACCGCATAGATGCAGCCTCCCACTTTGGCGTGGCACGCGACCTGGCAGCATGGCTGGAACAGGCAGGTAAACCTTATAAACTTACAAAACCGTCTGTGGAGGAATTTGCCGTTGACTCTCAGGAAGGCGGTATCGAAGTGATTGTGGAAAACAGGGAAGCCTGCCCACGCTATTCGGGACTCACCGTCCGCGGTGTGACGGTAAAAGAGAGCCCTGACTGGTTGAAGAAAAAACTGTTACTCATTGGGCTTCGTCCTATCAACAATATCGTAGACATCACCAATTTCGTACTCCACGAAACGGGACATCCGATGCATGCATTCGATGCTGCACATATCACCGGAAATGAAGTGGTAATACGCACTATGCCCGAAAAGACCAAATTCATCACATTGGATGAAGAGGAACGTGAACTGAGCGGGAACGACCTGATGATCTGTAATTCGGAAGAAGGGATGTGTATCGCTGGTGTGTTCGGCGGATTAAAGTCGGGCGTAACCGAAAAGACGACCGATATATTCCTTGAATCGGCTTATTTCAATCCCACATGGGTACGAAAGACCGCCCGTCGTCACGGGCTGAACACCGACTCTTCATTCCGCTTCGAACGGGGTGCCGATCCGGCCAATACGGTCTATGTATTGAAACGGGCAGCTATGCTGGTGAAAGAACTGGCAGGCGGTACAATAGAAGGTGATATACGGGATATCTACCCTGTACCTGTTGAAAAGGCACTGATAAGCCTCTCTTTCGATAAGATAAACAAGCTGATAGGAAAAGATATCCCGAAAGGGACTGTCAAAAGCATTCTGCACAGTCTGGAGATTGAAATAGAAAATGAGACGGATATTCAACTTACATTGCGTATCCCCACTTACCGTGTGGATGTAACGCGCGATGTGGATGTGATTGAAGATATCCTCCGTATCTATGGATACAATAATGTGGAAATCAGCGACTCATTAAAGGCGAACCTCTCCACCCAAATGCCGGCAGACCGGAAACAGAAACTGCAGACATTGATCTCTGAACAGCTTACGGCAAACGGTTTTAACGAAATATTGAATAATTCGCTTACTAAGAAGGGTTATTATGAAGACTTTGAAACCTACCCTGCCGCCAACTGCGTACCGCTGGTAAATCCGCTAAGCAATGACCTCAACGTGATGCGCCAGACATTACTTTTCGGGGGATTGGAGAGCATTGCATACAATCGTAATCGCAAGCATGGCGACCTCCGGTTCTATGAATTCGGCAACTGCTATTTCTTCGATGCCGCCAAAAAGAGCGAAGAGAATGTTCTTGCCCCATATTCCGAAGAATTTCATATCGGACTATGGATATGTGGTAAACGTACCCATAAGAATTGGGCGGCAGCCGGTGAACAAAGTTCCGTCTTCGAGTTGAAAGCGCATGTGGAAAATATCCTGAAAAGAATGGGGATCAGTGGGAATCAGGTGTTCTTTGAAACCGAACGAAACGAACTCCTTTCTGCCGGTATGAGCGTCAAGACACACAAACGCACCATAGGCTTCTTTGGCATTGTTTCTCCTAAGATATGCAAAAAATTCGATATCGATACGGAGGTATTCTTCGCCGAGATGAATTGGGATCTGCTGATGAAAGAATCCGAAAAACAATCGGTACGCTTTTCCGAGATAGCCAGATTCCCCGCCGTAAGCAGAGACCTGGCACTGCTGATCGACAAAGAGATCACCTTTGCCCAGATCCGAAAGATCGCCCTCAAGTCGGAAAAGAAACTGCTGAAACAAATATCACTCTTTGATGTCTATGAAGGAAAAAACCTGCCTGAAGGCAAAAAATCCTATGCGGTCAACTTCCTGTTACAGGATGAAGAAAAAACGCTCAACGATAAACAGATCGACAACGTAATGCAGAGGATCCAAAAGAGCCTGGAAGAGGAATTGGGGGCTCAGTTGAGATAGGACTGGGGAGACTTGATGATTGGGAGAAAGGGAGAAAAATGAAAAATGAAGAGTGAAGAGTGAAGAGTGAAGAGTGAAGAGTGAAGAGTGAAGAATTAAAAGTGAAAATTTCTGGTAAAATTGGTAATTGGTAATTAATAATTAGTAATTAGAATTATAGATGGCTGATTAATACTATTAGATAAAAGGATATATAAACAGTATGGGAAGAGCATTTGAATATAGAAAAGCGACCAAGCTGAAACGCTGGGGTAATATGGCCCGCGTATTCACGAAATTAGGGAAACAGATCACTATTGCCGTCCGTGAGGGTGGCCCTGATGCCGATACCAATCCGCGTTTACGTGTGCTTATACAGCAGGCAAAGAAAGAAAATATGCCGAAAGACAACGTGGAGCGTGCCATCAAAAAGGCGACCGACAAAGATCACTCCGATTATAAGGAAGTGGTATATGAAGGATACGGGCCCTACGGCATCGCTATTGTGGTGGAAACTGCGACCGATAACCCCACACGTACCGTAGCGAATGTCCGCAGCTATTTCAACAAACATGGCGGCTCACTGGGAACTTCCGGTAGTCTGGAATTTTTATTCGATCATAAGTGTGTGTTCAAGATAGCTCCCAAAGAAGGTCTTTCATTGGAAGATCTGGAATTGGAACTGATCGATTACGGAGTAGATGAAGTAGAAGTGGAAGAGGATGATATCCTGCTCTATGGCGATTTCAAATCCTATTCCGATATTCAGAGCTATCTGGAAGAGAATGGTTTTGAGATCCATTCAGCCGAGTTCGAGCGTATTCCGCGCGACACCAAAGATCTCAACGAAGAGCAACGTGCTCAGATCGAAAAACTGCTGGAAAAATTTGAAGAGGACGAAGACGTCCAGAACGTCTTCCATAATATGGCATAGGAATACAAACTGAGGTTAGTGAAGTAGCGCACAGCGGAATCGAACCGCTATTCATTGCCTGAGAAACAATTTTCCTAACCGTTAGAAGAGTGCGCCGTCTTGACAATGACACAAAATTAGAAAAAAAGTTTATATGTCATTCATTGGGCTGATTTTTATTTTCGTGCAAAATATTTGTCAAGCGCTTCTCTGGCTGCGATAAAGGAGCTTTTCCGGTTCCCAAGGACATCATCCTCCAGTTTTTGCAATAACCGGATAATCTCCGGATCGCGGTAGAAGCTGTTCCTCAACTGTTCATTGATGGTTTCGTACATCCAGTATTTCGCCTGTTGTTGCCGTTTACGCTCGAAATAACCGTTTTCTCTCACAAAATCGATATACTTGTGCACCATCTCCCATACTTCCACAATACCCAGGTTATAGTATCCGGAATAAGTCAGCACTTTGGGTAGCCACCCCGAATCCGGAAGTGGAAAAAGGTGCAGCGCATTGCTGAAATGACGCTGAGCCATCTTGGCTTTTTCAATATTGTCTCCATCAGCTTTATTAATCACAATGCCGTCGGCCATCTCCATGATTCCCCGTTTGATGCCCTGTAACTCATCACCCGTACCGGCAAGCTGGATCAGTAAAAAGAAATCCACCATGGAGTGGACTGCTGTCTCCGACTGCCCTACACCTACGGTTTCCACAAATACATAATCAAATCCGGCTGCTTCACAGAGGACAATCGTTTCGCGGGTCTTGCGCGCCACACCTCCCAATGATCCCGCTGAAGGAGAAGGGCGGATAAAGGCATTCTGCTCTAAAGAGAGTTTCTCCATCCTTGTCTTATCTCCCAGAATACTCCCTTTCGACCGCTCACTCGAAGGGTCAATAGCCAGTACCGCTAATTTATGTCCGTTTCGCAACAGATGCATCCCGAATGCATCAATAGAAGTACTTTTCCCGGCTCCGGGAACGCCCGTTATACCCACACGGATTGAATTACCGGCATAAGGGAGACACTGTTCAATAATAGCCTGCGCTTTCTCCTGATGTTCGGGTCGTGAACTCTCCACCAGTGTCACAGCCTGACTGAGCACTACCCTGTTGCCTGACAAAATACCTTCTGCATATTCCGTCACAGAACGCTCATGTTCTTTTGTCCTTTTCTGTAAATAAGGATTCACACTGGGCGGGCGGACAACACCTTTATTGACAATAAGTCCCTTATATCTCGGATCATTCTCGGGATGTTCCATCATATTGTAAGCAAATTAAAAAACCGAATGAACTCCTGCAAAGATAGCTCATTCGGCCTGTATTATCAATCGAAGCGGCATTTATTGTTTGGGCGTTACGTTCCCTTTAATAGTGAGTACGTATACCGTATCGGGAACATTCGTGTACACTCTGATCGTTTTGTTAAATGTACCTGGACGACGTACGGTGGAATAAGTGGCGGAAATGGTTCCCTTTTTACCCGGCAACACCGGCTCTTTTGTATAACTGGGAGTGGTACATCCGCACGATGCCGATACCCGTTGTATAATAAGAGGACTCTTGCCTGTATTGGTAAATTCAAACTGTGTGGAAACCGCGCCTATCTCTTCTTTGATAGTCCCGAAATTATGTTCTGTTCTCTTAAAATCCATTTCCGGTTTCTGCTGTGCAAAAGCCATGCCACTCACCAAAACGGCAAATAATACTATTAAACTTAACTTCTTCATCATATGATCATTTTATTTTTGTTTCGGTGTATGGAACCTTTATTCAAAATATATCAGTTTCATCACCCTCTTCATTTTGAGAATTGCAATTTTCTCAATATCTAAAGACACAAAAGTAACAAATTCGTTTAAAGCTTGTTTATTCTTTAACAATTATTCTTATTCCGGCAGTGTGTGAGGTAAATTCAGGGGCATACACACTCTGAATGGTAGTGATACCGTTGGAATAGCTGCCTGGCCGGCTCACATACACCCCATACTCAAACAGATAGGTACCCCGAGGCAGGTTATCGAAATAGAAGCCGGTAGAGGCGTCTTTCGATGTCTGATAATAGGGAATCCCGTTCTGCCACCCCATAGCTGAAATCTGATTGACCGGCTCAAAAGCAGCTGCACGCATATCCTTAAGATGGACAAACTCCAGATCGCGATCGCTCCGTACAGTCAGACGTACCACCACCTTATCTCCTACCTTCAATGGACTATCCTCTGTAATCTGTACCAATTGCGATCCGGATGCAGTAGTCTGCTCCACAAAAAGCTGCTTTTCTATGTCGAGAGAAGCATCGGTTTTTCCGATCTTGTCCATATCCTCGAAATATTGCCAGTAGAGTGCGCCCCACGCAGGAGTATTGCCCTGATGTGTAACCGTGACCTTACCCATTTCAGGAGTTATTTCAGTACGGCTCCACGACTCTTTGAAATAACCGCTTCCCAACTCTTTGTTCTCAGGTTCCACACGCAGTTTTCCCAGTGAAATGATTGTTTCTCCGCCGGTGGTGAACCAGTCACTTCCGCTGCTTAGTAAAGCATATATGGCATCTGCCGTAGCATGGGTTGTTTCCCACAACTGTGTCTGCTTTTGTTTCAGCAGCCATCGCTTCATCTCATCCATTTCCGCAGCCCTGGCTCCACCCGCACGGAAAGCGTCCATGATAAAGGTATGCACCGAAACGGCAGATTGCGACATAAATACCTGCGCACGATTATTGGCCCAATGCATACCCATCTCTTCCGAATGGGCGGCATGTTCACGGAAAGATTTCAATATACCATCTACAATACCTGTTTTTCCTTCCCGCTTCATCAACACGGCAATAAGCGAACGCTCATACAACCCGTATTGTGTCCAGTTCTTTTCAATGACAGAGAGATAAAAGTCGGTCATCTCTTTCCCTTCCTTGTCCAACGGATACGCGGTATAACCGGAGCGCACATAGAGATACTCGAGATCGGTAACTGAAATAGTTTTAATACTTTTCCAGTCTTTGTTATACTTTTTCAGCGTCTCAAAACGACGTGCAGCCTCAGTATCAATATAGAACACTGCTTTTTCCTGGATCGAAAGGATGTCGTCAGAGAATTCAACAGCCTTGAGTTCTTTTAACTGGTTAAATCCGTACAGGATATATTGCGTAATACTTACGCTGGGATTAAAACCTTTGAACCAGCTCCAGCCGCCCTGATTGGTTTGTAGGTCCTGCAGCTTGCCAATAGCCGTGGTGGTAAGGTTGCGGCTGCGGTTCAGGTCGAACAACAACGACAACCTCTCTTTTTGTTCTGCCTCATTGTTGGCTTCCAGCACCCATGGAGTCTCTTCCAGTAACACGCTCTTCAGTTCCTGATTCTTTTCAAGGTTTGAGAGGAAAGTTTCTTTATTGCCTCCTTGCTTCTTCCATGCTTCTACCATTGCTTTCACTTTCGGAAATGCCTCTCCGATATGTGTACCCAATGAATTGGCATAATAGGAGGCAAACCATGAAACCGCATTGTCGCTCTCCGGTTCTCCCAATACAGGCAAAGCCTGTACCGCATACCAGGCGGGATTGGAGGCAAACTCAAGCGTCAACCGGTAATCCTGTATGGTTTGTGACGACCTGTTGACCAGCCTGTCCATGGTGAACTCTTTCGTCTGCTCCCCGCTCAGGTCCATCCGCATGCTTTCGGTCACAAGCATCCGGTTGGGAAGCACTGCCAACGCATGTTGCTCACCGTCGCTAAACTGTTCGCTCCGGGCTACGACCCGGACACCGAGGATATCGATATCGTTCGGCACATCAAAAGTCCACCAAGCATCGGAGGAAGCGCCTTGCTGTAATGAGAATGTCTGCTCACGGTTTTCAAACGATATATTATTAATGATCTCTTCGGTGACAGGATCAAAGAATTCGAGCTTCACACTACCGCTGATCGCATCCTCCGAAAGGTTGGATATTTTGGTAGAAATAGCCGTCTTGTCGCCGTGACGAAGGAACCGCGGCATATTGGGCGTCACCATCAGCTCTTTTTGCGACACGGTAAAAGCTTCGGCCTTACCTGTATTCAATTTCTTATCATGCGCCAGCACGCGGAAACGCCACCGGGTATTGCTCTCGGGGACTGTAAAGGCAATCTGTGTCTCACCTTTTCCATTGGTTCTGAGATGGGGGAAAAAGAAAGCGGTCTCGTTGAAATTACGCCGTACCTGAGGGGCTTCGTTTTCTTGCCCGAACTGTTCGGAGGCAGGTGCCGGGGGAGGGGGCGGAACTCCTTCGCGACCGGTAATCTCGATTTCTTCCGCCATTGCCATATCCGAAGATTGGCCGGCAAGATCCTCCACTACGATAATTTCCTCCGGACCAGCATACATCTGCACTTGTGCACTGCCTGCTTTGGCACTTCTCAGCATCATCCTGCCGGAATAGAACAGAGAATAGCCGAACCAATTAAAACGGTCGAACTCAAAAGGAGCCACGTTCTTCCACTGCACAGGCAGGGTGCTAACAGCTCTTGCTGGATAGAACGACTGATCGCTTGCCAGTCCCATCCTTGAAAAATACCGTGTAACCGAAAAGGCAGACAAGTCCCAACTTTGTGATGGATAAATATTATCGAGTGAGAAGTCGTACATCGATGCCAGTACCTCTGCCTGTACAGGGCTACCATCCGCACCGGCCACCGTGACCCGCCACTCTTCTTCCGCGCCGGGGCGGATCCTGTCACGGAATACATCCAGTGTCACCTTCAGTTCCTTCTTCTCCTTTTCGGGAAGGAGATCCACCCTATGGTTATAAAACTTCTCCCCTTTCACATAGGTAAGCATCAGGGTAACACCTTCCTCATATTGGTCTTTATACGGAAGGGAGAAGAGCCGGTTTTCATTGTCCAACGCGATCCATTTCCGCTCCAGCAGATTATTTTCCTGCCATAATTCATACAAAACATGTACTTTTTCAGACACTCCCAGAATCACTTCCGCATTTTTACCGGGCGAGAAGCGGGTGTCTTTTTGGATGAACCATTCGTTGGTTTTCACAGGGGGACGTTTATCAGAATATGAAAAGAGTATGATATCTTTCTCTGTTTCAATGGGATTTCCCCTGTCGTCTTTCGATTGTAGTTTTACTTTATATTTTCCCGATGGTAAACCGGCCAGTTGTTTTTTCAGTTCCGGCTGCTCACCTGTTTTAAATTCTCCCTCGGCAGCCAGCTGACGGATGGAGTCGTTCTCCTGCAGGGAAAAGATCTGATAGGTTCCGACGGCATTCACATCATTACCGTCCAGATTTTTGGCTGAGACAACAATCGTCTCATCACTTTCCTTTACCCATCGGTCTGGCATTTCAAGAGAAAGCAACATAGAGATATCTCCCACCGTCACGGTATAAGAGGCTGTCTGTGTTTCGCCGTTGATATCGGTTACCGTAGCTTGCACCACAAACGAATAAACTGCTTTGGAAGAGTGTTGACTATCCGGCTTTTCTGGCGTAAAATTAATCTCGAAACCACCATCCTCACCAGTTGTCACACTTCCGGCAAGATAATGCTCATTGGTTCCACCCCATATCCGCCACCACATCTGCATGCGCGTAATATGATATTCCACATTCGCCTGTTGCAGGCTGATACCTGAAAAGCTTTCCGCTTTCCCTTTGAGTGTGATCTCCTCACCAAATTTATATGTTTTTTCTATCTTGTCGAATGTTACTTCAAATGTGGGGCGTTTGTATTCCTCTACCCTAAAGCCCACACTTCCCTGCCCGGTTCCTATGGTAAAGTGACCCGGCAAAACACCCTGCGGTAGCACAAACTCACCCGCTACGGAGCCAAACTCATTGGTCGTTATCGTCTGCTTCGAGATCTCCCGGTGATTGGCATCCCTCAACACCAACTCAAGGGATTTTCCGGCAATAACAGACTGCTTCCCGGCATTCGAACGAACCTGAATTGCCTTAAAATAAACCGTCTGTCCGGGCCGATACAAACTCCGATCGGTGAAGATATTTGTCATTTCCCCTGATTCACTTTTCCGGTCGGAGTAACTATAATAAGCAGAAGGCAAACTACTTAACATTGAACCCCTATCGTTTTCCGAGACAGCATGATAAAAGACATCGTTATTCGGGATTTTTTTATCATACACAGCCAGTCCGTACTCATTGGTGGTGAGCGACTGATCCCGGGTAAGCCGCGAATTGTTCCAGTTGCCCGGCAGTTTATAAATATTGACTTTGGCATTGGGAACAAGTGCACCGGTAGTTCTGTCCACCACAAAGAAGTCATATCGGTTATCGGACGATCTCCGGGCAAAAACACCCATATCAGAGACCGAAAAATAATACTCGGCCCCACTGTTATCATTGGTTTCAGGTGAAGAGCTAAAAGTCAACATATAGGTACCGAAGCCTTCAGGATTGATCGTGAACGATGTTTCTCCATGCCAATATTCCGGTGCATCGGGCAGGGATATGGGAATTTCCCCAATCAAGACACGCATTTCAGCTATTCCATTTCGCACTTTCGACTTTTCTTCCAACACCTCCAGAGGTGAGTTGATACGATAAAGTTTGGCAGTCAGGGACTGAACATTTCTGAAATTCACTTTCAGCTCTTTTCTTCCTTCTTTTGGGAAAGTATTTGCTCCGGTGACGGTAAAAGACGGTTGTATAAGTCGCGATAACCTGTTCTGAAGTATCGAGATACGTTCATATTTTGGAAAAGCAGTAATAGATTTTTTCAGCAATTGATACATCTCTCCTGTTTTCTCTTTCTTCTGAATTGTATCTTCGTCGTTGATCAAACCAATTTCCCGAAGATAAAAATCACAGAGTTTATCGATGATCTCTACACTGAACTCCTCTCCTTCCCATTCCTTCAAAAGTGTCTCCAACGACAGTAAAGCATGTGCCTCATAGGCATTATTCAATCGCCCCAAATAGTCGAGCTTATCAAGTTCGGTCAGCAAAACAGATTGACGCATTCCTCTGCCAAGTAACGACGTTAAGTACTTTTTGTAATTTTCAAGCACCCACACCCCATATTCCCCCGGCTGGGGATCGAATGACAAATTCACAAATTTATCTGCCGTTGCAAACAACGATTCCTGAGAGATATTTTTCTTTGCCAGCAGACGACTCAGGTCTTCATCCTGGTCGATTTGCCCGGACAACTCTATGGTACGCCGTTCCAGAAAGTCGTACATAGAGGGATAAAACCTTCGCGAATCCTTGCCCAATTCCACTACGGCTGCATAAGATTCCACTTTTACCTTCACTAGCTCCTCCTCCGGAGCAACAGAAGCATTCAGATGCTCCACTACTTTATTAAAGAAGATGTTACGCGTCCACTCCTTCATATCGGCAGGTACAAAATCTCCTAACTCGGTACGCTGATCAATATTCCACCGGTCTTTCTGATAGTATTGCAGGTATAACTCTCCCAGCATGGAATGCAAGACCGATTGTTCCACTACATCACTGCTTTTCTCCAACATTTCATTCAGATTCCGGAAGATAAGCGTATCGTTTTGTGCATCCAGTGCCAGGTCATATTTCCCCTGATGGATCAAAGCCTTGATGACCTGGGGACTGTTTTTATCCTCTATCGCCTTGCGTAAAATGTTGCTTACAGCTTCTGAAGCCGATTGGGGAAGTGACTTCTGTTCGAATTCAGCCACCTTTGCCCACTCATTTGCATAATAGTCTTTGTTCATCGGTCGGTTATTCTGGGAAAATACTCCTGAAGCAAATGCCAGAAGGAGCAGTGTGAGGTAAATTTTATTCATAGGGGTGTTGTTTGCGAATAATTTGCACTATCCATTTAACAATTTCAGATACTTTTTGTTTTGATTAAAAAAGGAATAGAACAGGAGGAAACAGGATAATACAGGGGAGCTATTTTCAAAATCAAAAAAACCGGTATCTTCTTTCGTAGCATGCATTGAAAGAAGATACCGGTAAAGTAAAAAACAAACTTTTTTATTATTCTGTTTCCACCGTCAACGGAGCTACACAGAGTCCTGTTTTACCATCTGCCGTAAAGGCAATCCAGTAAGTATCCGGAGTTCCTTCTTCTCCATCGGCAGGTTGAGCTTGTACAAGCCTCCACGAAGTTACATTATAGTCGGTACTTTCCCCTTCAACGGTTACCGTCAGTTCTCCCGCAACAACCACTGATTCTCTTACAGAAGCAGTCTCTTCTTCATCGGCATCGCCTCCGATTCTATCTTCAGGGTCATTCAATGCCAATACCAATGATTCATCTCCCTCTTCATTTGTCCATGAAAAAGTGACGATCTTATCTTCGGACTTAGTCAGTGTAAAGGTACCCTCATCCGTACCTGCAATCTTCTCATACGTATCCCATTTGATACGTACGGTGGCATCATCTTTTTCATCCTCAAAAGGATCTTCTTTCACAGCAACGGTTATGGTAGCTTCCGAACCCTCTTTATCGGTTACCTTGATGGTAGTATTACCTTCTTTCAACCCTTTGATGGTTACATCACTACCATCCACCGCTACTTCGGCTACCGTCTCATCAGCCGCAGTCGCTTCATAAGGAGCTACCCCGCCACTTACTTTTACCGCAGTTTCCTCGCCGATAATCAGCTCAGCGTTATTTTTGTCCAGAGTCAATCCTCTGTTATTATCATCTTTTTCACATGAAACGAAAAATGCTCCTGACAGTATCAGGCTCAATACATAAATAGAAATCTTTTTCATAATAACTCTCTTTTTTTAATAGTTAAAAAATAGTATAATCTGTGTGGTTGAGATCTCGTAGACACATAAGACAGATGAGTAAAAAAGCGAAACGCTGCATGAAAACCCTGTTTTTAACTATGATTAATATATTTACAACACTCATTAACAGCAAAAAAACTCCGCCACCCACCCATAACAATTTAACTATCAATACATAAAGTTAAAATAAAATTATTTTCCCGGTTTCATCACAACTCCTATTCTCTTTTTACCATTTATCTTGATGATCACCGGCTGATCGAAATGTACCTGCCGGATAAATTCCGTCTCATGTGCGGCTGGTTGTGCATTCAAAAACTCCTCATCGAAAAATCCATCGTTCTCAGCAAAGGGATTCACTGTAAAATATCCCACACCAAAGGAGGTCAGATTCTGAAAGAAATGAGTTCCCTGGCTCGGTTCTATACGGTAATTCTCTATCCCTGATTCTACAATTACCCGTGCCTGGCTGATATGCGGCCATTTCACGGGGATACCCAACCATGGGTCGGAAGAACCCCACCGTCCCGGGCCAACCAGCACATAATTGGTACCGGCCGCAGCGAAACGGCTGTTCAGCGCCTCTATTTCACGGGCTATCAATCCGTTTTTCGAAGCGTCAAAAGTTGTGGATTTCACATAAACCACATCATATACATCGTTGGATATCCCATTTCCGAGCGCATTTTTCGAAAACAGTAGCGTATTGGTCGGCTCCACCGCTTCCAGGTTTTCATGTACCACCTCCTTATTATCCACGATGGGACGGATCTGTAGTACATAAAAAGAGGCAAACTGCTTATCTTCAATATCTACAGCAAACTCTATCTCTACCGGTCGCCCCATCTCTTTCTGCCCTGCTTTCAACAGTTTGTCCAGGATCTCCGCTAAAGGAAACATTCCATGCTGTAAAATATTGGCGAAAGAGATGATCTTGCGTCCTCCTTCATAATAGCCATCCCGGATAACCTGATCCTGAGGGTCATAAGTAGAAGCCACATACCTGAGAGGGCCCTCTTTTTCTGCTTCTTTGAGACGAAGTTTCAAGAGATTGAACCCGTCGTCGATCATAAAATCTTTTATCTCCGAGTGAAGGTCAAGTGCATAGAAGCGGGTCTGGGTATCACTCAGCGCCAGATCGAGCGAACTCAGTTGCAGAATATTGGATGCATGGAGCGGAGAAAAACGGAGACCTGTATGACCATCCATAATATATTTTCCCAACCCGAAGGCTATGCTCACAATGCCATCTTCCGGTTTTTCGTTCCCGATAGGATAATAGTTAAGAGAACGGGCCACACCCGAGATGGCAGGGTAGAACAGGCCGCCATATTGAGAGCCGACCACCTCCTGCAAGACGATCGCCATCTTCTCCTGATCGATCAGGTTTTGCGTGGCAGCCATATAAGCCTTGCTATCCTTATAGAAAACAGAAGCATATACCGCTTTGATAGCGTTGCTGAGTAGACGCACCATCTCATATTTATCGTTCACATAAGGGATCATGTAGGTGGAATAAATCCCCGCGAACGGCTGATACTGTGAATCTTCGAGCAAACTCGACGAACGGATGGCAATCGGAGTATCTATCGCTTCAAAAAATACGAGGAAATCACTTACCAACCGCTTCGGAAGCTTGGCGGCAAGGAAATGTTTAAGGATCATCTCGTCTTCCAGTTCCGAAAGGGCGACCGGATAGAGATTGTTCGCCTCCATGAATTCATCGAAGATATCGGTACAAAGCACTACCGTCTTGGGAGTAGTTACGGGGAAATTCTGGTTGTTGTTCAACTCCAGATGTGTTTTCACCATATAGCCTATAAAGGCCAGTCCTCTCCCTTTACCTCCAAGCGATCCCTCTCCTATACGGGCGAAATTGGAATACTGATCGAATCGGTCTTTTTCGAAGACAGCCACCACCCCGGTATTCTTCATTCGCCTGTATTGTACGATAGTGGCATAGATGAGTTCACGCGCGTCGTGCATATTGGCATATTCCGAAACATCTATCTTTTTAAGCATCTCTGCCACAGGAAACATGGCGCGGGAATAGAAAAACCGGGAAAAATGGTTTCTCGAAAGGTGATAGTACAAAGCATCATCGGGAATATTGCGGATGTTCATCTGCAATTCCTTCAGATTCTTGATGCGAAATATCTCCTCTTTGGTGTTGGGATCAGTAATAATAAAATCTCCAAATCCCAGATTCTCCTTAATCGCCTTGCGAAGATCCTGCGGAAAAGTTTTGGAATTCTTATCAATAAATACGGCATCCACATCAGCAGCATATTTACGGTTCTCCGATTCGGAAGAAGTATATATAATAGGGATATAATGATCTTTTTTCCTGATCCATTCGCCGAGCCGCTTGCCGGCTAATTTATCCTTCTCCCCATCAATATTGAAACTCATATCACTGATCACACCCAGCATATTATCACCATACTTTTTATAATAGGTGACCGCTTCCTCGTAATTACGGGCAAGTAATATTTTTGGCCGCCCGCGCATGCGAAGCATTCGCAAGTGATCGTTGAGTGCCTCTTTAGAAAACTCCTTCGATTCACTAAGTACAAACTTATAAAGCAATGGTAAGGCTGTAGAATAGAAGCGAACGGAATCCTCCACCAACATCACAGTCTGCACACCGACCGTCTTCACGTCGTGCTCCACATTCATCCGGTCTTCAATAATTTTGATGATAGCCAGCAACAGATCGGTATCTCCCAACCAACTGAAAACATAATCGATTCCGCTCAGGTCCGATTTCCGTAATGATTGGGTGACCGCTTTGGAAAAAGGTGTGAGCAATACTACCGGAATTTCGGAATAACGCGCCTTGATCTGTTTTGCCAGATCGAATGTATCGCTGTTATCCATGTTGGGCATACAGATGATCAATTCATAATGATTTTGCTTCAGTTCCGCAAGCGCCTCCTTTCCACTCGCCACCTGTGTGAATCGTGGCGGATAACGGAGGTTGAGCGAAGTATATTCGTTGAATATCTGCTCATCGACACGGCCGTCATCTTCAAGAATAAACATATCATACCTGGAAGCCACCATCAGGATGTTGTAGATCCGTTTGTTCATCAACTTCACAAAAGGGGTGTCACGAAATCTGAACCGGTTTATATCATGTGCCCTAATTACTGATCCTGGCGTTTTTAGTTTCATATTTTTTATAATAAAGAATAAAGTTTTGTTCGATTGTTATTCGATTGATGTTCAGTTATTAAACATGAGTGGAGCAAATGAATAACGGCAAAGCCGAATAACACGAAGTGCGAATATATAGGAAAAATCTGAGTTCTCACTTCTCATTTCCAAATTTCCAAAAAAAGGATTATCTTTGTTCAACTCAAAAATATACCGGCATCCACATCGCCGGGAGAATATTATAAGAATTCACAAAGTTAAAACAAGAATGAAGAAATCGACACTATTGATCTCTTTTCCAATATTAATAACAGGACTGGGTGTATTTTTCATTATCCTCACATCAGGGGACAACATCGAAAAAGCTGAATCGGAAAGACCGTTGGTACTCTCCATGACAGCCTCGGTAGCCATTCCGGAAAGTATGGAGTTCGCAGGAGAGCAGATCACTTTTGATCGCTATGATAAACGGGAACGAATGGACAGGGAACTGAACAGTTTCACCTACTTCCATTCCACCACCCTACTGCTTTTCAAGAGGGCAAACCGCTTTTTCCCGATCATCGAACCTATCCTCAAACAGCAAGGAGTTCCCGATGACCTGAAGTATCTGGCGGTAATAGAAAGCAGTCTGGATCCCAGGGCGGTCTCTCCCGCACGTGCGGCAGGACTCTGGCAGTTCCTCCAAAGCACGGGTAAACAATACGGGCTGGAGACAACATCCGATGTGGATGAGCGTTACCATGTGGAAAAATCGACTGTGGCTGCCTGTCACTATCTGAAAGAAGCTTACCACAGGCACGGTTCATGGAGTGCCGCTGCGTTGTCGTATAACGGTGGTCAGGCGCGTATCACCAACGGGTTGAGAGACCAGGGGGTAGACGATTCGCTCGACCTCTGGTTGGTGGAAGAGACTTCCCGCTATTACTACCGGATGCTCGCCATCAAACAGATCTTCGAAAATCCGCAGCAATATGGATTCGTTATAAGGCCGGATCATCTCTATAAGCCCATGCAGTTCAAAGAGGTGAAGGTATTTTCCTCTATCCCCGACCTGGCAACTTTTGCCAAACAACACAACATCACCTATGCGCAGTTGAAAGACTTCAACTCATGGCTACGAAATACCAGCCTGAGTAATCCGTCGGGTAAGACCTACACCCTGCTTATTCCTACACAGGAAGACCTATACTACAAGAAAGGGGAAAGTCCTAAGGTTCATAATCCGGCATGGGTGGTGAAATAAAAAAGGCTATGGCATCCGAAACTGAACAGATACAGGTGTACGGCGCACGTGTACACAACTTAAAGAATATAGATGTAACTATTCCGCGTGACTCTCTCACGGTAATCACCGGATTGAGCGGCAGCGGGAAATCATCACTTGCTTTCGACACCATCTTTGCCGAAGGACAGCGTCGCTATATAGAAACCTTCTCGGCTTATGCACGTGGATTTCTGGGAAAGATGGAGCGTCCCGACGTGGATAAGATCACCGGCTTAAGCCCGGTTATTTCCATCGAACAGAAGACCACCAACAAAAATCCCCGTTCTACGGTCGGCACCACTACTGAAGTATATGACTTTCTCCGCCTGCTTTATGCCCGTGCCGGTGAGGCATACTCCTATATTACCGGGGAGAAAATGGTAAAGTATACCGACAGCCAGATACTGGAACTGATACTGGAAAAGTATATCGGTAAAAAGATCTATATCCTTGCTCCGGTAGTGAGAAACAGGAAAGGACACTACAAGGAACTGTTCGAACAGATCCGGAAAAAGGGATACCTCAATGTGAGGGTCGACGGTGAGATCAGGGAAATCATTCCCGGCATGCGGGTGGACAGATACAAGAACCACAACATCGAAATTCTTATCGATAAGCTGGTTGTATCCAATAAATTCACCGACAAGTTGCAAAGCAGCGTACGTACTGCCATGAAGCAGGGTTCCGGCCTGATCCTTATACAGGATGTAGAGGCCGACGAAGTACGCCACTACAGCCGCAGCCTTATGTGCCCGACCACCGGTCTTTCGTATAATGAACCTGCACCCCATAATTTTTCTTTCAACTCACCACAGGGAGCCTGTCCCCGCTGCAAGGGTATCGGTTCAGTAGATCAGATCGATACCGAGAAGATCATACCCGACCCCAACCTGAGCATCGCCGCAGGAGGTATCGTCCCTCTCGGAAAAGAACGAAGCAACCTGCTCTTCTGGCAAATTGCGGCCATCTGCGAAAAATATGGAGTGACATTAAAAACACCCATTAAAAATATCCCGCAAGAAGCTATCGATGAGATCATGTACGGTACCGACGAAAGGCTCAAGATAAAGAATGAATCGCTGGGAAACTCCAATTATATGGTCTCCTACGAAGGTGTCGCCAAATACATTGAAATGCAGCAGGAAGACGAAGCTTCGGCTACCGCCCAGAAATGGGCAGGACAGTTCATCACCACCTCAGTCTGCCCCGAATGCCACGGACAGCGACTGAACAGGGAGGCATTGCATTTCAAGATCAACGGAAAAAATATCGCCGAACTGGCAGAAATGGACATACACTCGCTGTATCACTGGATTATCTCTTCCGAAACGGAAGTAACGGAGAAGCAACGGCTTATCGCAGGAGAGATTAAGAAAGAGATCCTTTCGCGCCTTCAGTTCCTGCTGGACGTAGGGCTGGGATACCTCTCGCTCTCGCGTGCATCAGCATCCCTCTCCGGTGGGGAGAGCCAGCGCATTCGATTGGCCACCCAGATCGGATCGCAGTTGGTTAATGTACTTTACATACTTGACGAACCCAGCATCGGTCTCCACCAGCGCGATAACCACCGCCTGATCGACTCGCTGAAGAAACTGCGCGATTCTGGCAACTCGGTGGTAGTGGTGGAACACGACAAAGACATGATGCTCGCGTCTGACTATATAGTCGATATGGGTCCTTTTGCCGGTCAGAAAGGAGGCGATGTGGTATTTGAGGGACTTCCTTCGGAAATGTTGCAGAAAAACACACTTACCTCCAACTATCTGAACGGCAAATTAGAAATTGCCATCCCTGAAAAAAGACGGAAAGGAAGTGGTAAAAACCTCACGATCGAAGGCGCGTCGGGGAATAATCTTAAAAATGTAACAGTTACTTTTCCGTTAGGGACGCTCCTCTGCGTGACGGGCGTTTCCGGCAGCGGAAAGTCGACATTGATCAACGAAACGCTGCAACCGATCCTCAGCCAGAAATTTTACCGGTCACTGAAAGATCCTCTGCCCTACCGGTCAGTTAAAGGAATCGAGCATCTCGATAAGGTGGTGAGCGTCGACCAGTCCCCCATAGGCCGTACGCCCCGCTCCAACCCGGCTACCTACACCGGTGTCTTCTCCGATATACGCCTGTTATTCGCCGGAATGCCGGAAGCCAAGATCAGGGGATATAAACCGGGAAGATTCTCTTTTAATGTGAAAGGCGGACGTTGTGAAAAATGCGGCGGCAACGGATATAAAACCATTGAGATGAATTTCCTGCCCGACGTAATGGTTCCTTGCGAAGAATGTCATGGCAAACGATACAACCGCGAAACACTGGAAGTACGATTTAAAGGAAAATCGATTGCGGATGTATTGGACATGACTATCAACGAAGCGGTGGATTTTTTTGAAAATGTGCCAAACATATTGCATAAAATTAAAGTATTGCAGGAGGTTGGATTAGGATATATTAAACTGGGACAATCCTCCACTACCCTGTCCGGAGGAGAGAGTCAGCGGGTGAAACTGGCTACTGAACTGGCCCGTATCGATACGGGGAATACCCTGTATGTGCTGGATGAACCTACGACGGGACTGCACTTCGAAGATATTCGCGTACTCCTGGGAGTATTGAATAAATTGGTGGAAAAAGGCAATACCGTGATTGTCATTGAACACAATCTCGATATTATCAAGTGTGCCGATTATATCATTGATCTGGGGCCGGAAGGAGGAGAAAGAGGGGGGCAGATCCTCGCTAAAGGGACTCCTGAAGAGATTGTCAATAACGGAAAAAGTTATACTGCGGTTTATCTTAAAGAGGAATTATAATAACTTGCATTTAAAGTTAAAAATGTAATAGCCATGAACATTTAAATAAACTCTTTGTTTAGAGATTACAGAAAAGGGACAATTAAAAATGTTTTCGTTAAGCTATAAGAGAAAGTCAAACTTGTTTGAATGTTTTCGTTGAGGATACTTGAACTTTCCCATAGCGAGAATTGAAAATCGAGAAGCAAAGGCGACTCAATTAACAAAGAGAGAAGCAAAGGCGACTCGATTAACAAAGAGAGAAGCAAAGGCGACTCAAAACGACTAATGAAATTGAATAAATTTAAATAAGCAATAATATAATGGCAAGTATTACATTTAAAGGCAATCCCGTTCAGACAAGCGGAGAGTTGCCCGTAAAAGGCGCGGTGGCACCCGATTTCACGTTGGTAAAGGGTGACCTTTCGGAAGCCGGGTTATCGGACTTCAAAGGGAAATATGTTGTTCTCAATATCTTTCCGAGTATCGATACCGGTGTATGCGCCGCTTCGGTGCGTCGCTTCAATCAAGAAGCCGCTTCGCTGAAAAATACGGTAGTGCTTTGTATTTCTGCGGATCTGCCCTTTGCAGCCGGAAGATTCTGTGCTGCAGAAGGTATTGAAAATGTTGTCACACTTTCCAGTTTCCGCAACAAGTCATTTGGAGAAGATTACGGTCTGCTGATGACCGACGGCCCGTTGAAAGGTCTTTTAGCCCGGGCTGTGGTAGTAGTAGACCCGGAAGGAAAGGTAGTATATACCGAACTGGTTCCTGAGATTGCACAGGAGCCGGATTATCATTCTGCAATCAACTCGATAGTGTAGTTTGTTTCATGAAGATTGTGTTAACAAGGAAGGTCTGCGAAGTGATTCGCGGACCTTTCGCTTTTAAGCAGGTAAGATTATTCCATACATCGAAGGAAGAACAATGAACAGGAAAACTTTGTTATACAGGCAGTAGCTAACTGTTATTATGGCAAAAGAACATATCCGTAAGAGAATTTCATCCCGATCGATCCTTAATATCATTAGGTTGACCATAAAAGGATTTACAAATGACGGGGTAACCAAGCTAAGTGCCTCTTTAGCTTATGCCACTATTTTTGCCCTTGTGCCCTTTCTTACTTTCATCGTTACTTTCGGTACCTGGTTTGATCAGGATATCTCATCTCAAGTATACGGAACAATGAATGAGTTGATGGGCAGCGAAGTTACTACGCAGGTTCAGGCCATTATAAGAAATACATCGGAATCAGACAGTTCCTCTCTGGCGAGACTTATAAGTTTAGGAGTAATGATCTTCGGTGCCACAGCCATTTTTGCGGAGATGCAAACTTCCTTGAACACCATATGGGGCATAAAACCCAAGCCTAAAAAAGGATGGTTGCACTATTTAAGAAACAGAGTGCTCTCTTTCTCCATTATTCTGATCCTGGGATTTCTATTGCTGATCACCTTATCCGTTTCCACCCTGATAAACAGTTTGAGGCAACAATTAATTGCTTATTTCCCGGATATAACAGCCATTCTTTTTCAGGTTATCGGGATGGTTCTGAATATCCTGGTCGTATCTTCTCTATTCATATTGATCTTCAAAATATTGCCCGATGCTAAAATAAAGTTTCAGGATGTAATGGTAGGAGGCATTGTTACAACTATCTTTTTCCTGATCGGCCAATTTGCCATATCCGTTTATCTCGGGACACGCAATACCATGTCGGTATACGGTGCCGCCGCATTTCTCATTATCCTTCTTTCATGGATATACTATTCGTCCATTATTGTCTATATCGGTGCCGAATTCACAAAAGCATGGGCCAATGAAATCGGAGGAAAGATCTATCCCGACGAATACGCTGTTTCCACGAGGATTGTAGAAATAATAGGCGATAAGCCGATTGAAGTCATCAACAAAACAGAAACAGATCATTCATCCGACAACAAAGAGGATGAGCATATCACAAATTAAAAATAATCATATGAAAACTATTATTGGTATCATTCTTATTGGAGGAGCAATTTTTTTAGGATATCTGGGGATAACCGGATTACAGGAAAGTTCCAACTCGGTGGAAATATTAGGTGTAGAGATCACTGCCGAAGATAAGGGTTCCAAACAAACGGCTTACATTCAACTCGCGGGGGCTGTTATTCTCCTGATCGGAGGTATCTATCTGGCAGGCAAGAAGAAATAGGCGTTCTTTGCGGACATCCTTCACCAATTATTAGTATACGCTTTCACTAACCGATCGGTCCTTTCCCGCTGTTTTTCTGAACTTTCATAGAATAGACCAAAGTTAAATTTCGGTACTATATAATAGACACTTTCCCATCTTCGCAGCCAGGGATTAAACTCCCGTCTCATACCGCCCTCCAGGCTGAACTTGTCCGTAAATTTATATTCCAGGCTTCCACCAAAATAAGAACTGGGCGCGAATGGCGACTTCGTGTCAACTCCCCCGACCATATTTTTCATTGCATTCATTGAATAACCCCCAAATATATTTATTCCCCAGTTATCTGAAAGGGCGATATAGGTAGAGGCGTTGATGGTAAAATCATTGTGAATGTCAATAAAATCCTGGTATTTAACGGCAGAACCACTTATATTGATGATCCAATTGTCCATTGGTTGCATCATAAAACCTGCCGTCATACTATTCATGGAAGATATTCCAGGCATAAAATCCTGTGTACCGGACAGGTAAAAAGTATTTTTGCCCAATACCGGATAAGAAATGAGGTTGGAATTCAGTAATCTTCCCAGTAAATTCATATCATTATACATTGGCCTATGCCAGATTTCATAGAGTGACGGTTCGTATGGAAGAGGAGTCCCTGAGAGGATATTTTCTTTTATGAGTTTATTTGGCCTCATCAGATCCGGATTTAAACCCTGTATCAATTTAGGGTGGTACTCTAATTTAAATTCACGGCCGGGCAGTATGGAAAACGGGAATGAATCCCCATAGTTTTCCCTATGTTGAGCATAGGCTTCCCCTAAAAAAGAGAAGAGGATAACAGTAATGACAAGTACCTGTTTAAACAATTCAGACATGATATACTATAAAATAACGCAATCAACTCTATGAAGCCTGTATATACTCCCCGATACACATACTTGCTATATAGATGCAATTGCTTACTAAAATACTGCATCAAAAAGGTTAAACTATTCTAATCTGATCTATAAAAGCATCTAATTTACAAAGGAAGATAATTTATCATGAGCTCTATTATTTTTTTATTTCGTAATTCATAACATAGGAATTTACATTATACTTTAATTCCAATTCTATTGAATTTGAACAGTATTCTTTATGGTTTTTCTTATCTTTGCATATCATGTAAAACGTACCTAAGATGAAGGGATATAAACTAATTAATTTAATATCAGGCTGGAGCGTCTTTCTTGTATCTGCAATCGTATATCTAATGACTATTGAACCCACGGCCAGTTTCTGGGACTGCGGAGAATTCATCACCCAGGCCTATAAGCTGGAAGTGGGTCATCCCCCCGGTGCACCTATTTTCATGCTGGTGGGTAATCTCTTCACCCAGTTAACACAGGATCCGTCGCAGGTGGCCAAAATGGTCAACAGCATGTCGGCATTGATGAGTGCGCTTACCATCCTGTTCCTTTTCTGGACCATCACCCATCTGACCCGTAAGCTCATTATTGCAAAAGAGGGAGGTGAACTCAGTATGGGCCAAACGATCGCAGTGATCGGCAGCGGCCTTGTGGGTGCACTGGTCTACACTTTTTCCGACACATTCTGGTTCTCGGCCGTAGAGGGTGAAGTATACGCCTTCTCATCCATGCTCACCGCCCTGGTGTTCTGGCTGATCCTTAAATGGGAGGATAATGCCGACAAACCCCATTCCGACAAATGGATCGTACTGATCGCCTATGTCATGGGGTTATCTATCGGCGTGCACCAGCTCAACCTGTTATGCATCCCGGCAATTGTGCTGGTCTACTACTTCAAGAAGAATGAAAATCCCGACTGGAAAGGCGGGATCAAGGCCCTTCTGTTGTCCTTCGGACTTATCGCTATATTAATGTGGGGGATCATCCCCGGTTTCACAAAAGTAGGCGGATGGTTCGAACTCTTCTTTGTGAACACGTTGGGATTTTCATACCATACAGGCACACTTGTCTATATTATTCTTCTGGTAGGCGTGATCGGATGGACACTCTATGAAACGTTCTCCCCGAAAGGGCAGGAACGCCGTGCCAGGACTGCTTTCTTTATCAGCCTGGGTATGACGGGAGTCCTTTTCATCGGCAGCAATGCCCGGCTATGGGTATTACTCATTGCCGCAGGTGCTTATTTTGCATTCAGATATAAAAAATTAGAGGTCAGATTTATCAATCTTGCGGCAACCTGCCTGATGGTCATCGTTATAGGTTTCTCAGCCTATGCAATAATCCCTATCCGGTCAAACGCCAATCCTCCACTCGACCTGAATAAACCGGAGAATATCTTTTCGCTCGGAGGTATGCTGAGCCGTGAACAGTACGGACAGAGACCTCTTCTCTATGGAACTACTTATGCCTCTCAACCAGCAAGGAATGCCGACGGATCGTATATTGTAGAGAGTGAACGTACGTCCTATCGGCCGGTAGTGAAAACTTCGCCCGAACAAAAAGACCGATACGAAAAGAAAGTGACATCGATCAACTATAAATACACCAATACCATGTTGCTCCCCAGGATGCACTCGCACTCCGGGAATCCGTCGTTTAGGAACCATAGCATGGGATACGAACAATGGGGAGGTGTGACCGACCTGAACCAAAAGCCCACTTTCTGGCAGAACCTGAAGTTCCTTTTCAGCTACCAGGTCAACCACATGTACTGGCGCTATTTCATGTGGAATTTCTCCGGCAGGCAGAACGATATACAAGGCCACGGCAGTATTACCGCCGGTAACGGGATCACCGGAATTCCTTTCTTCGACGAGCATGTGCTGGGATTGGGACCTCAGGATAATATCGCGCCCGATATCGTCGACAACAAGGGGCATAACAAATACTATATGCTGCCCCTGCTGCTCGGCATTATCGGTATCCTTTACCAGCTACAACTGAAAAAGAGAGGAAAACAGAGTTTCGCCATAGTCTTCATGCTCTTCTTTATGACCGGCCTGGCCATCATCCTCTACCTCAACCAGACGCCATATGAGCCGAGGGAACGGGACTACGCCTATGCAGGGTCCTTTTATGCCTTCTCCATCTGGGTCGGGATGGGAGTGGCCGGTATCAGCTACTTCTTAAGGAAATATATAAAGAATACCACTGCTGCTACGATGCTTGCTACAGTGGCAACCCTCTGCGTTCCTGTACAGATGGCCTCGCAGAACTGGGACGACCACGACCGTTCGGGAAGGACCCTGGCAAGGGATACCGGGATGAATTTCCTGAGCTGCGTGGGTGAGAACGCCATTCTCTTCACCAATGGCGATAACGACACCTATCCGCTTTGGTACGTACAGGAAACCGAAGGCTTCCGTACCGACGTGCGGGTCACCAACCTCAGCTTCCTCCAGACGGAATGGTATGTGGACCAACTGTTGCGTCAGACATACGAGTCGGAACCGCTCCCTATAAAGTGGACACGCCGGCAGTATGCAGGTAAAGAAGGAAGCGGTGCACTCGTAATTACAAGGCAAGCCCAGGAAGATATACTCCGTCAGAATAATATTCCATCCATTTCTTTCGGATCCTATTTCGATGTGAATGCCTTTAAAGACACGCTTTCCCTGAAGCATACGATGGAGAACCTGAAGACGGGACAAAACAAACCGATGACTCAACTTTACAATATCGATGATATGCTTGTTATCCCAGGCAACGTTCTTTCGTTAGATGTGGATACTGTGCGGGTAAACTGGAAAAGCCTTGCGGCAAAACCCTCGGACAAGATGTATATTGATCTTAAAGGTAAGTCGTATGTCTCTTTTAGTGAGCAGATGATCCTGGAGATGCTCGACAATATCAATGACGGTCACTGGCAGCGCCCCGTCCATTTCGCAACCACCGTCACCCCGTCGCTCTATATGAACCTGAAAAACCGCAACTTCTCGCTCAACGGCCTTACTTATCAGGTAGTGCCCGGTACGCCTCTTTATAACGGAGTGAATATAGAAGCCGCATACGACAATATGGTGAACAAATTCAGGTGGGGAGGGCTTGAAAAGAATCCGGATATCTACCTCGATGAAACCAGCCGGGGGATGCTTTCCTCCTACCGCCTTTCTTTCACACAACTGATCGATACCCTGATTGATGAGGGAGAGAACGAAAAAGCGCTCACAGCACTGGATAAAGTCACAACCATGATTCCCTCGTCGGCCGTGGCTTACGGTCCTGACGAGATAATTTTTGCCAGGGCATACTACCGTCTGGGCGAAAGAGAGAAGGCAGAAGCGCTTATTGCAGACATCAGCGATAGAATAAACAGGAACCTCGACTGGTTCGTACGGTTAAATCCTATACAGCTATCAAATACACTCTCTGATGTGATCTGGAACAACATTAATCCCCTGCTGCAGATCACAAGTATTTATCAACAATATGACAAGGAGAAATACACTATACTGGTCGACAACCTGCTGCAACGGGCGCAGACCTTCTATACGCTCGGCGTTCCCTATGTCGGAGATACCCTTTTAAAAGAGATCACCGACGGTTCGGTACGCGGATACTATTCCACTTCTGCTAACGATACATTACACCGGGCTACGGAAGAAGAGACTATGCAGAAGGCGCTCAACATGATGCAGCAATTCAGCCCGAGATTGTTAGAACAATATTCTGGAAAAGAGTAATATAGTTAACTCTGTCATCTGTTTGCTAAGATATAATTTATATGTAAATAAGCAATGGATTGAAGCAATTTATTTCAGCTATATCAAACACAAAAGGTTTATCATCCGGTAATCCGGTGAAAAGCATTTCAGCAGTTTCCGGAATAAGAACAGGAAAGGGAATAGATAGACATTGCTCAGCTAAAAAGGAAAAGCCGTTGGATAATTCTTCATTTTTACATACCAGAAGAATATAGCGGAACAACGCTCAACTAACTTATTTTCCAGACACTTAGTTTGTTTACCTACATTCTTCTGTTATACAGTATTTTTTTATTACTTTTGTACTAACGTTTTTGCAAAGCGTTTATGTTATAGATTGCAGCAATTACAAACAGTCCAGGAAATATATCCTATATGGCCAGAAGAAAGAAAAAAAGACAAAGACAAAAACCAAAACAAGGACAAAAGAAGAGGATTGTCTCCTTTTTGAAGAATGAACGGGTACATTTCATCTCGGGGGTGATTATCGCCTTCATGGGTATCTTCATGTTGCTTGCTATTGTATCATTCTTTTTTACCGGCGCAGACGACCAAAGCAAAGTAATAAACAAAACATACTTAGAGGTAGTACGCTCGGGCGCATCCGAGATAGATAACTGGACGGGTGCAGGCGGTGCCTACATTGCAGAAAGACTGGTGAATGACTGGTTTGGCCTGTTCTCTGCACTTATTCCCATCTTCCTGATCTATATCGGATTGCGTATAATGAATGTTACGAGTCTCTCATTCCTGAAAGCCCTTTTTATCACCGCATTCGGTCTTATCGGCGGTTCAGTCTCCAGCGCCTTCATTCTGGACAGGCTTTTTCCGGATACTCATGTAAAATGGGGTGGCTCACATGGTATCCAGATTGAACAGATATTGGAAAACAGTGTAGGATGGCCGGGCATTATATTGCTTATCTTATTGTTCATCACGATTATTGTAGTGGCATTCCGGAAGAGTTCGATGTACAAGATACAGGAGACACTGATCAATAGTACATCCTCTTTTGCTCCGCAAAACGAAATATCCTCTACCATTGAAGAAGACGACTGGGATGAGCCTGAAAAAGAGAAAAAGCCGGGATTGATCAGGCGGTTCTTCACATGGTTGAAGAAAGTAAAGCCTTTCAGGGAAGAGGAGCACGAACAGGAAGCATATGAGCAGGATAAAGAAACACCTCAGACAGTGCAACGGGAAACCCCAACTGCCAATACTACACACAACTTTACGGAGTCCACGACTATATCTCCAAAGCCATCCGTAACAAAGAAGCTACTTCAGGTAGAGGATGATTTCGAAGTGATCGTTCCGGAGGATGATGAAGCTATCCACACACCCCATGCGGAAGAAAATAAGCAAAAAGAAGAAACCGGGCTTCCGGAATTGACACCGGAGTTGGAAGAAGATTACGACCCGCGGAAAGATCTCTCTTCATTCAGATTCCCCACTATGAACCTGTTGAAGATATATAATACAGGCGACAGAGCTGTGGATATGGACGAGCAGAATGAAAATAAAGAAAAGATCATTCACACATTACGCAATTACGGTATCGAAATAACCTCTATCAAAGCGACTGTAGGTCCTACTATTACGCTTTACGAGATCGTACCTCAAGCGGGCGTACGTATTTCAAAGATCAGGAATCTTGAAGATGATATTGCACTCAGCCTCTCCGCACTGGGTATCCGTATCATTGCACCCATGCCCGGAAAGGGAACCATCGGTATTGAAGTTCCCAATAAAGACCCGCAGATCGTTTCGATGCAATCGGTGATCAGCTCCAAAAAGTTTCAGGAATGTGACTACGAACTACCTGTAGCATTGGGAAAGACCATTACCAACGAAGTCTTTATCTTCGACCTTACCAAAATGCCCCACCTGTTAGTGGCAGGGGCCACCGGGCAAGGAAAATCGGTCGGCTTGAACGCCATCATTACCTCTTTGTTGTATAAAAAGCATCCGTCGGAGATGAAGATGGTACTGATCGACCCCAAGATGGTGGAGTTCAATATCTATTCCGCTGTCGAAAAGCACTATCTGGCGAAACTGCCGGATGAAGAGAAAGCCATTATCACCGATGTGACCAAAGTGACCCAGACACTGAACTCACTCACCAAAGAGATGGACGACCGTTATGAGTTGCTGATGAAGGCGCACGTCCGTACCGTCAAGGAATATAACGAAAAGTTTGTCAAACGCCGTCTGAACCCCGAAAAGGGACATAGGTATATGCCTTACATCGTGGTAGTGATTGATGAGTTTGGTGATCTGATCATGACGGCCGGAAAAGAGATCGAGATGCCTATCGCCCGTATTGCACAGAAAGCGCGTGCCGTAGGGATGCATATGGTAATCGCCACACAGCGTCCTACTACCAACATCATCACCGGAACCATCAAAGCGAACTTTCCTGCCAGGATGGCCTTCCGGGTTACTTCCCAGATCGACTCCCGCACCATTCTCGACATGAGCGGGGCCAACCAGCTCATCGGACGGGGGGATATGCTCTTTTCACAAGGAAGTTCGCTTATCCGTATCCAGTGTGCATTTGTGGATACTCCCGAAGTGGAAGAGATCTCCCAATACATCGGAAAACAGCGGGGGTATGATGCTGCTTTCGCACTTCCGGAGGTGATTTCCGATATGGAAGCCGGACCCGGTGCTGCCGACCTGGGTGACAGGGATCCTCTTTTTGATGAGGCCGCCCGCCTTATCGTAGTACATCAGCAGGGATCTACCTCGCTTATACAGCGTAAGTTCTCTATCGGCTATAACCGTGCCGGAAGACTGATGGATCAACTCGAAGCCGCAGGAATAGTAGGTGCCGTACAGGGCAGCAAGCCCCGCGAAGTATTCATTGCCGATGAATATTCACTGGAAAAGTTGTTGGATTCATTGAGGTAAGCGATCGGTATAATCTTCGGATGTAGACTGTCAAAATAAACTAACTCCCGTTTTTGCAGTCCAATCCATCAAACAAATAAAACCAAAACAGCTAAAATGAAGACGATCACATCCATATTATTAATTTTTCTCCTGTCAGGATATACATTCGCCCAGAATTCAAACGATGCCAGGGCGCTTTTGGACAAAGCATATGCCACTTACGAGGCTTCCGACGGTATCAGATTATCATTCAAATCGACACTGACCGATAAGGATGGAACAGCCTATATACCCCAGTCAGGAGAAGCCTATATAAAAGGCGATAAATTCAAACTCGAGATGGAAGCGATGGATATCTGGTTCGACGGAAAAACTCAATGGGTATTGATGAAAGATGTGAACGAAGTGAATATCAGTGCTCCTACAACCAGTGAAATAGCTTCTATCAGCCCGCTGGCGCTTCTGGGGATATACAAGAACGGATTTACGTTGAAAACACCTGCTTCCAAAACAATCAGCGGAAGGAGCACACACCTGATCGACATGGTTCCCGCCAGTCAGAATAAAGATTTTAAATCTATCACTGCAGCCATTGATAAGGAGAGCGGCAATATCATACAAGTGATCCTTACCATGGCCGATGGAATGAAAAATAAAATCGATATTTCCGGCTACAACACTAATCATCAATTTAGTGATACCATATTCAGATTCGACAAAAACGATTATCCCGGCGTTGAAATAGTGGATCTCAGGTAAGTCCATATTTTCCGTTTACTGCAAATAGATTATGATAATAACCGATGCGGTATATGGAAGAAAAGTTGTAACTTTGAACTAATTAATAACCCATACACCTTCTCCCGGTATAACAACAGTGAAGAAGGATTTTAAATTCAACGTTTTCATTAAGCTAAATGATTAGAGGCCAAACAAGTTTGGCCTCTACCATAGCGAGAATTGGAAATCGAGGAGCGAAGGCGACTCAAAACGACTAATGTAATTGAAAAATAAATATGAGAAATAAAACACGTTGCCTGATCATCGGATCAGGACCGGCCGGCTATACAGCTGCCATTTACGCTTCACGAGCAAATCTCGAACCCATTCTTTATGAGGGTTTGGAGCCGGGAGGACAGCTAACGACTACCACCGAGGTAGAGAATTTCCCCGGTTATCCCGAGGGGATTACAGGGCCGGAGATGATGGAAGATCTTAAAAAACAGGCGCAAAGATTCGGCACGGAAGTCCGTTCCGGAAGAGCTACTGCTGTCGACTTTTCGGTACGTCCGCTCAAAGTAACCATTGACAATGAACAGGTGATTGAGGCTGACACAGTCATTATCTCTACCGGAGCATCTGCCAAATACCTCGGCCTACTGGATGAAATCAAGTACGCCGGACAAGGAGTGTCGGCCTGTGCTACCTGCGACGGTTTCTTTTATCGTAAGAAAGTGGTAGCTGTAGTCGGCGGCGGCGATACTGCCTGTGAAGAGGCTACCTATCTGTCAGGCCTGGCTAACAAAGTCTACATGATTGTCCGCAAGGATCACCTGCGTGCTTCGAAGATCATGCAGGAGCGTGTAATGAATAATCCCAAAATTGATATCCTTTTCGAACATAATGCGGTAGGTCTCTACGGTGAAAACGGAGTGGAAGGCGTCCATTTGGTAAAACGCATGGGTGAACAGGATGAGGAACGGTACGACCTCCCCATCGACGGATTCTTCCTCGCTATCGGCCACACTCCCAACACTGATATATTCAAAGATTTCATCAAGATGGACAAGGTAGGTTATATTATTACTGAACACCCTACTGCAAAAACCAATGTCGGAGGTGTTTTCGCCTGTGGCGACGCAGCCGATCCCATTTACCGTCAGGCTGTCACGGCAGCCGGAACCGGATGCAGGGCTGCTATAGATGCGGAACGTTATCTTGCAGAAAAAGGATTGTAAAAAACAGTTTACTACTGCTTATCCTATTCAATAACCGGGAAGGAGGAGAACCACTGGATTTTTCTCCTTCTTTGTTTTGAGACGATTCATAGTAGAGTTGAAAGATATCCGTGATAAGGACCGTTTTAACATTTCATTTTTTTTCATCACGAATATTAATCGTATTTTTGTCTTTTATAATACATGACACGTAAACGAGCATGAAAAAATTTCTGTTACTTACAGGTATACTCTTATCGGGAATATCTCTCTTTGCACAACAATTTGATGGAACCTATAAAAACGGAGCCGACTCTATTGCTTTTTCGAATGAAAAAGTAATATTCCGCATAAGCGGTTTCGGAGGACTTTCTTCAGCGCACGCAGGAGAAGGCACCTATGAATTGGCCGGTGATTACCTGTTTATTCATACATCCGATTATTCCGGGAATAAGACTACCTATGAGTTACTGGATAGTTCCGGAAAAGACACTTGCGTTGTTCATACGGTCAGTCCGCAGAATTATGCTGTTCAGGGCATATTGGTGGAATCACGAAGTAAATCGGGTAAACTCATCAGCGGTAAGGTAACAGGCAATGATGGAAAAGTATTCTTTACACCTTGCAATAAAATCTCCTCCATTTCAGCTACTTCACTGGGGTATAACTCCATCTCCCTTGATTATACGCCGGGAAAAGATTATAGGATAAAACTTGCAGAGAACGATATAATAGAAAACAGGACAGTTGCTTTCAAGATCAATTTCATTGACGAGGAAACCCTCTCCCTGCTGATGCTGACGGACGATTTTAATACCGGCAGAAACAGAGACAAAGAGTTACAGAAATTAGAGAATAGAGCACGAAAAACCAATAAACTGGATAAACGGTTAAAAAAGGTCTATATACCCTATAACAGGAGAAACTAATTCCTTGTACAAAACGTTTGCCGGTTATGCCAGCAAACGTTTTACTGTTTCGGAGATATCTTTTCCTTCGGCCTTGCCTGCAAGTTGTTTGGACGCAATCCCCATCACTTTCCCCATCTCTTTCAGGGAAGATGCCCCTACCTCCTCAATAATACGCTTCACAGCGGCTTCCAGTTCTATAGGCGAAAGTTGTGCCGGAAGGAATTCCCGGATCACCTCCATTTGTGCGATCTCCGGTTCGGCAAGATCATCCCGTTTTTGTGCAGTATAAATCTCCGCACTGTCCCTACGCTGTTTCACCATCTTCTGCAAAAGAGCTGTCGTCGCCCCTTCCGTAAGTTCATCGCCCGCTCCTTTGGCTGTTTTAGCTTCCAGCAATTCTTTCTTGATTGCCCTCAATGCCTCCAGCCGCACCTTATCCTTGGCCAGCATGGCTTTCTTTATCTCGTCGGTAATGGTATCTATTAGTGACATATTTTTGATTTGTTGATGTGATAATGTGATGATTTGTTGATTTCAAAATCTCATGATACAGATTAATCGAACAGAGAGGATGATTGTTGTTGCTGCACATCAGATGAGAAAATACGGGGATTAAAGGTGGACTCCCGTTTAAACACAGGTGTCTTTTCCAATGCCTCCAATACTTTATCGTCATCCAGTTCGTCGATAGTCAATACGAAAGGCTCTAATCGGTAGTTAACACTGGTCAGTGTTTTCAGCCCGGTTTTGCCGTAATATTTCTCGATCAGATCCTTGTCTTTTTTCTCCTGTGCCAGTTTCGCATCCTTTTCGATCTGTTGCTGGATCTGCTCGGCTCGGCTCTTTTCCTGTTCATGCTCTTCGATACCCGGCACGCTAGTAATCGAAAAACCGGTAGCGAGCAATGTCACCTTCACCTCTTCGTCGAGCGACTCTTCCACGGCAGCTCCCCAGATAACCTCTATCTCTCTGCTAAATTTCGACATAAAGTCGTGGAGCGCATTCATCTCTTCCATCATCAGCGGATGTGCTTCGCCAAAAGAGAGATTGATAAGTATCTTCTTGGCACTGAAGACATCGTTATTATTGAGTAACGGTGAGTGCAGCGCATTCTTTATCGCATCGTTGATCCTGTCCTCTCCTTTACCCAGACCACTACTCATAATAGCCACACCACCGTCTTTCAGTGTGGTGTTCACATCGGCAAAGTCGAGGTTCACATGTCCGTGCACGGTAATGATCTCGGCGATGCTCCTGGCGGCTGTAGCCAAAGTATCATCCGCTTTGGCAAAAGCATTCAACATAGTCAGGTCGCTGTAGATATCACGCAGGCGTTCGTTATTGATCACCAGCAGCGCATCTACGTTTTTCGCCATCTCTTCCACCCCTTTCAATGCCTGCACGATTTTCCTTGGGCCTTCAAACATAAAGGGAATGGTTACAATACCAACCGTGAGCACTCCCATATCTTTTGCCACACGAGCCACCACGGGAGCAGCTCCTGTTCCTGTTCCACCACCCATCCCGGCAGTGATAAAAACCATCCGCGTGCCGTCGTTCAGGAGATCTTCAATCAGATCGACACTCTCTTCAGCTGCACGCTGTGCAATCTCGGGTTTATTCCCGGCTCCAAGTCCTCCGGTGGTCTGACCGCCCAGTTGTACCTTTACGGGTACCGGCGATTCCATCAACGCCTGGTTATCAGTATTACACAAAGCGAAAGAGACATCGTGTATCCCCTCTTGAAACATATGGTTCACAGCGTTACCGCCGCCGCCACCCACACCGATTACTTTGATAATAGCGTCAGTGCGGCTCTCTATCTGAAAATCCAATAATTCGTCGTCCATCTGTTGCAAATAAAAACAGTGTTATTCATCATCATCTTCAGAGAAAATACCTCCGAATACATCTTCCATTTTCGAGAAAAATCCTCCCTCCTGTTTCTCAGACTTGGATTTCTTCGCTTTAGGAGGTTTCGGTTTTTTTTCGGGTTTCGAATTTCGTCCTATCCCGCTGAACCAACCGGAAGCACCGGATCTGCCGCTTTCCTCATCTTCAATTTCGACAGGTTCTGATTTTATCATCTCACAATTCTCTTCACCAAAAAGAAGCATTCCCAACGCCTGGGTAAAGGCGGGGTCATGCATCAGATCGGGAAAATTATTGACCAATGTTTTTTTGGCAGATGCTCTTCTTACCGGCATCTTCAGTTTCTGTGTGAGATAGAGGTCCAGGTTTTTGAGTTGCGAGGCACCCCCTGTAATAATCAATCCTGCCCCCAACTGGCCTTCATATCCCGACAGAGAGATCTGTTCCTTGATATTGGCCGTTATTTCATCCAGCCGCATGCCTATCACCTTATTCAGTTCGGTAAGATCGACATCCGGTTTCGAAGAAAAAGGAGACAAGAACACAGGTCCGTCCTGACTTTCGAAAGCTTTTCCGAATTTTATCTTAAGTTGTTCAGCATCGTTCTCGGTAAAGTTCAACGCACAGATATCTTTCGTGAGATTCTTTCCGCCAAAAGGAATGACTATCATCCGACGGAGTATTCCACCTTTGTAGACCGACAGCGTGGTAGTGCCCGCCCCAAAATCCAGAAAAACACAACCTAACTCTTTTTCCTCATCATTTAACGCAATGGATGCCGATGCCATCGGCCCTACGATATAATCTGCAATCTCCAGATCGGTTTTGGCAGTAATACTCTTCTCTATGTTTACGAGTAGATTGGGACGCCCGACAATCAGCTTGAAACCGGCCTCTATCTCGGAGCCTGTTACTCCCACCGGACCCGGTTCCGGTTTATCGTCGATATAATATTCCACATCTGCAATCCTGTAATTGCGTTTCAGTTCGGGCTGGAATTTTTCGGCCGATTTACGTAACCGATTCACCTCTTCCTCTGTGACCATCCCGGATGAGATCCGCAGCATCTCACTGAATTCCATCGTATGCAATGATTGCCCTGAGAGAGTAACATATACTTTACCGATTCTTCGCTCCAGGCTATTTTCGAGCATCATGATCAGTTTATGTACATTCGCTCCGGCCTGTTCGATATTGTAAATCATACCTCTGCGGATCGAGTTCCCGGAATCGATGGAACTGCTTGCCAGAATGGAGATAACCCCATTTTCGTTTTTACGGCCAACAACTCCTTTGATCTTGGAAGTGCCAAGATCAATTACAGCTATAAATCCTGATTGCGTCATATTATTCAGTCAAAGATGAACCTTGGTTACAGTTACATTATTTTTTTAACAAACGTCCTGACAATGCCTTTTGTTTGCTTTTTAACATCATTTGCACCAAAGCAATTTACGTATACCAGCCGGAAATGAAATTTTCACCGGCTGCATACCTATTTTTTCGTACAAACCACCTGGTTATCATACTTCAGATTGATGGAAGAATAGCGATTCCATCCCACCACATTGAGTCCTTCCTCCACAAAACGGGCAAATTTGGCCAGCTTTGCCTGATAATCGTCGAGACTTCCCATAATGATCCTGAAATCACCTGCCCTCGGGATCAACTCCACATCCTGATTCTTTTGCACTACTATCTGCTCTATCCATGCATCCCAATCGGGATGGGAACTGAGGAAGAGGGCAAAGTCATACAGTTGGTTCCGGGCAAATTCCTCGTCAATAACCCCGGTGGCGACAGGTACATACACAGCGAAATTACCGGATACAGGCATGATACGTCGCTCATTATCCACATAGAAATTGCCCTTTATATCAGAGATAACTCTCAATACCGGTTTTCGTTGAGATACCGTCGCCATAACAGAACCACCCGGGGTGATGAACACCCTTGCAGACTCCACCAGCCTGTTGGTAAGGATGGTATCCCGGATGGCCAGCGTGTTGATCTCACCGAATGTCTTGCCGACCGGATCGAGGTCGTACCGCTTTACCAGATTCACAATATCCTGCGTCGATACAAACCGGTAGTGGGCACTGTCTTCAATCACTACGCCAAAACTCTCACATACTCTGTTCCTCGACATATCCCTGAAATAGGATGTCGAAAAGATCAGGTAGCCAATGACCACCGCCGCAATCAATATGATGAGAATTTTTTTCACCTGATAAAAATATTTATCACCTGCAAAGATACAATTTGTTATTCAATCGCATGAACTCTTCAAAATCATTTACTTCCCGACAGATATTTCTCTTTCAACACCTGCTCTATTTCGGGAAGAAGCCTGTCGATATCTCCCGCTCCGAACGTCACCAATACTTCCACATCCTTATTCCGGAGCAGATCGGTCAATTCCTGTTTTGTGCAAAGCGATTTCTGTGCCGATGTTATCTTTTCGAAAATGATCTGTGAGGAGACTCCCTCAATGGGTTCTTCCCTGGCCGGATAAATATCCAGTAGTACCACATCATCCAAAAGCGATAAACTATCCGCGAATTCCTGTGCAAAATCACGGGTACGTGAATAGAGATGTGGTTGGAAAACAGCTGTTATTTTCTTATCTGTATAGAGCGCTTTGATCGATTCAATGGCTGCCGACAGTTCCCGCGGGTGATGGGCATAATCATCGATAAAAACTATCCGGTCGGTCTTGATATGAAAATCGAACCGCCTTCCGGCTCCCTGGAACGTATGTATGGCTTCCCGGATCTCGTCCGGTGTAACACCGCATAGCAGCGCTGCAGCGGCAGCAGCCACGCCATTCTCAATATTGATCTTCACCGGAACACCCGGTGAAATATCTCTGATAACCTCCGAAGGTGTCACCAGGTCGAACAGAATTTCTCCATTCCCTATACGGATATTCTCTGCATGAAAATCACCCTCTGATTCTCCGTAGCTCCATATCTTCACCGTCTCTCCGGTACGTGGAGTCATCGGTATCCCCTTTTTCATGATCAGGTGCCCATTAGGCCGGATCAGCGAGGTAAACTTCTCAAAGCTCTCCCTGTACGCCTCCTCCGTACCATAAATGTCCAGATGATCGGGATCAGCCGAAGTGACGACAGCGATCCACGGCTTCAGCCAGTGGAAGGAGCGGTCGTATTCATCGGCTTCCACAACCGTGATATTACTCTTCTCCGAGAGCAGCAGATTATTGTTATAATTTTTCAGAATACCTCCCAGAAAGGCATTGCAATCCACTTGCGACTGCCGTAACAGGTGAGCGATCATGCTCGACACGGTAGTCTTTCCGTGGGTTCCCGCTACACAGATAGCATCGCTGCTGCCGGTGATCTCACCGAGCAACTGCGCCCTTTTCATCACCACATATCCGTTCTCACGGAAATAGAGAAGTTCACTATGTGATGCGGGGACGGCAGGCGTATAGACTACCAATGTTTTCTCTTTATCGAAAAATGGTGCCGGAATAGAATGAATATCATCCTCATAATGGATAAATGCGCCTTCTTCCTGCAACGAGCGGGTAAGCAGGGATTCGGTACGGTCATAACCTCCCACCTTTTTCCCTTTCGAAAGAAAATAGCGGGCCAGGTTGCTCATGCCGATGCCACCAATACCTATAAAATATATCGATTCATAGTTCATTTCTGAATTATCTTTTCTATTTCGTCGACGATCCGTTTTGCCGAATCGTGTTGTGCCAGTTTCGCAATATTATCGCTAAGTCTTTTCAAATCTTCATCATTTCTTATCAGTGCTATCGCCTTATCGAACAGGATATCAGAAGCATCAGCATCCGGAATCATAATGGCTGCACCCTTGTCCACCAGCGCCTGGGCATTCTTTGTCTGATGGTCTTCGGCTACATTGGGGGAAGGCACCAGAATGACTGCCTTTCCCAACAGGCTGAATTCAGAGATAGACCCGGCACCGGCACGGGATATTATCAGGTCAGCCACTGAATAAGCGTAATCCATCCGCGAGACGAAATCAAACAGATGTACGTTTGACGGTATCTTACCTTCCGCTTGTAGTTGCTGCATCTCCTTATAATAATATTTTCCGCATTGCCAGATCACCTGTAGATCATCAGCTTCAGCCAGTTTTGGGAATGCGTGTGTTATACTTTGATTGAGCGTACGGGCACCAAGACTCCCCCCTAACATCAGAATAGTCCTCTTACCGGGATCCAACTGAAACTGAACGTATCCCTGCGCCCGATTCTCTTCCGATATCACCAGATCCTGCCGACAGGGATTACCGGTAAGGACGATCTTCTCTTTCGGGAAAAATTGTTCCATCCCTTCATAGGCCACACAAATAATGGCCGCCTTACGGGCCAGCATCTTATTGGTTACGCCTGCATAAGAGTTCTGTTCCTGAAGGAGGGTCGGCACACCTTTCACTGATGCCGCCTTCAATGTAGGACCACTGGCATATCCTCCCACGCCCACAGCTATATCAGGCCTGAAATCATTTATGATCTTACGTGCCTTCTGCATGCTTTTGAAAAGCTTTACCATCACAGAGAAATTCTTCAGAAGATTCTTCCGGTCGAATCCGGCCACCGGCAGACCGACAATTTCATACCCGGCTGCCGGCACACGCTCCATCTCCATCCTGTCTTCCGCTCCTACAAAAAGTATTTCACAGTCGGGCCATCGCTCCTTCACGCCATTGGCAATACTGATTGCGGGAAAAATATGTCCGCCCGTGCCACCGCCGCTGATAATTACTCGCTTCATACCTGAATAATTTCAAATTCAACCTTATCTTCCAATTTGTCGACCGATTCTTTTATTTCATTTGCAGGATTGTGAAGATCATTCTCCTTATCCTGGCCAGGTTCTGTTTCAGGAGCTTTCTCCTCTTTCTTCTTTCCAATACCGAAACGGTCGGCACTCAGGATCAATCCAAAATAAGCACAGGTGATCAGCGTGGAAGTTCCACCGCGACTCACTAATGGTAACGGCTGTCCGGTGACCGGGATCAGGTTGACTGCCACCGCCATATTGACAAAAGCCTGTATAGAGAGCATCAATGCCGATCCCAGGACGAGGTACTTGGGAAAGAGTTTCTCAGTCTTCCGCGCGATCATTCCCGCGCGAATCAGAATAATTACATAGAGCAACAGGACAAAAAGCCCTCCCAGAAGTCCCATCTCTTCAATAATAATAGCATAGATAAAGTCGGAATAGGCTTGTGGCAGAAAATCGCGTTCGGTGCTGTTGCCGGGAAAGACTCCCAATACACCACCGTTGGCAATGGCTATCTTGGCATGTGCCACCTGATAATTTTCGTCGGTAATCGTAAAGTACTCCTCTTCCGATAATTCTTTATGCGTACTGAAATTCGCAATGCGGTTTTTCCATGTACCCATGCGGTTCAGGGGTCCGGAATCGGTCCAGTTTTCCGGAATCACATTCAACAGCAGAATAAACAGGAGTACTGCTCCTATCCCCACCCCTGCAACTTTCAACAACCGCAGGAATTTCACATTACCGATGAACATCAGCAGATAACAGATTCCAAACAGCAACACAGCTGTCGACAGGTTATCCATGGCGATGATTCCACAGACAACCACCATCAATCCAATCATCCATCGGAAGAGAAGACCCTCATTCTCTCCGTTCTGTTTGCTCAGAAGAAAAGCGATGGTTCCCATCAGTGATATCTTGGCTATTTCCGAAGGCTGAATAGTGAAGCCCATAAAAGATATCCACCGGTCGGCTCCATTGACACTCGTACCTATAAACGGTGTCAGGATCAGCAACACAATAGCCCCGATCAATACAAATATCAACGATGAAAAGTAACGGTAGGGTATATTATGAATAAGCAGGATCACTCCCACCCCGCCTATCAGAAACATGGCATGTCTCAGTATCGGCCCCCACATATTTTGTTGACGGTAGACTATGGTGCTGGTAGCACTGAATATCTCCACCAGTGAAATAACACACAGAATGATAAAGACCAGCCAGATCACTTTATCACCTTTGAATATCTTACGTCCGAAATCACCTAACGAAGATTCCGTTTCTGCTACCCCATCATACAATCGATCGGGATCAGCCATTTGATTACTGTCGTTAAGCATAATTTGATTTGTTGATTTACTAATTTATTGATTTGCTGATTGAACAAGATTGAACAAGATTGAATGAGATTGATCAAATTATAAAAACCTTTCCACTTTCCCACCATTCCACCTCAATCACAACCGTCTGACGCATTCCCTGAACTGGTCGCCGCGGTCTTCGTAGTTTTTAAACAGGTCGAAGCTGGCACAACAGGGTGAGAGTAATACTGTGTCGCCTTTCTGCGCCAGTTGATAAGCTGCCTCCACCGCTTCTGTCATAGAACCGGCATCTCTAATCTCATCCACTTTACCATCGAAGAATGCGTGCAGTTTACTATTGTCTTTTCCCAGAAAGACCAGTGCCCTTACCTTTTTACGTACCAGCTCTTCAATTTCGGTATAATCGTTCCCTTTGTCAGTTCCTCCGAGGATCAATACTGTTTTCGTATGCATACTTTGCAAGGCATACCAGCATGAATTCACATTGGTCGCTTTGGAGTCGTTGATATACTGTACTCCACGTACCGTAGCCACTTTTTCGAGCCGGTGCGGGACTCCTTTGAAATCGGACAGGGATATACGTAACTGTTCATCGCTGACATCCATCAGTTTTGCGACAATACCCGATGCCATCGAGTTGTACACATTATGCATCCCTTCCAAAGCAAGCAATTCCAGTTCCATATCAAATATATTTTCTTTCGTTTGAATGTACAGTTTCCCGTTTTCGGTATATGCAACCATATGACCGTTTTTTTTCTCTCCAAAGGGATAAATGGTGGCTGCTGGCTTCAACTTCTCAATTTCTTTCGTTACTAAAGGATCATCTATCCAGTAAATGAAGGCATCGTCGGTTTTCTGATTCCGGATGATCCTCATTTTGGCATCCACGTAATGTTGCAGGTTATGATCGTAACGATCCAGATGATCGGGGGTAATATTCAGAAGTACTGCAATATCGGCTTTAAAATCACACACTCCTTCCAATTGAAAACTACTCAACTCCAACACGTAATAGTCATAAGACTCTTCTGCCACCTGGCGGGCAAAACTCTTTCCTATATTACCGCCTAGTCCCACATTCAATCCTGCCGAGCGAAGGATATGGTAGATCAGGCTGGTTGTGGTGGTTTTACCATTACTTCCGGTAATACAGATCATCTTCGCATCCGTGTATCTTCCGGCAAACTCAATCTCGGAGATCACAGGAATACCTTTTGCCAATATCTTCTGCATGATGGGAGCAGTGTCGGGGATACCGGGACTTTTCACAATTTCATCGGCCGTCAATATAGATTCCTCGGTATGTCCTTTTTCCTCAAAATCGATCCGGTATGTTTCCAGTGTTTCACGATGTGTGTCGCTCAGGATATTACTGTCGGAAAGAAATACCCTGAACCCTTGCTTCTGTGCCAGTATAGCAGAACCCACACCGCTTTCACCGCCACCAAGGATTACTATTAGTTTTTTATCCATCATTCCTTTATTTAATTGAACAAACCAATCGGTTCAACAGGCGTTACCGGTGTACTCAATCCCTGTCTCTCTTTTACCGCTCAATATCATTACCGCATCTTGAGTGTCGCCAGCGCCAATACGGCCAGAATCATCCCTACTAACCAGAAGCGGCTCACGATCTTCGGCTCGGCCAACGGAGCAAAAGGCTTCTGAATAAGTGCATCGATACTTCCATCACCCGGTTTCTGGTAATGATGATGCAGGGGTGTCATCTTAAAGATACGCTTACCCACACCATATTTCTTCTTCGTAAATTTAAAATAGAATACTTGTGCAATCACCGATAACGCCTCCACAAAGAATACCCCACATAGAATGGGCAGCAGCAGTTCCTTGTGGATCAACACGGCAAAAACACCAATAATACCTCCCATCGTCAGACTACCAGTATCGCCCATGAATACCTGGGCCGGATAAGCGTTATACCACAGAAAACCGACACAAGCGCCAACAAAGGCAGAGGCAAACACCATCAGTTCGTCTCCCCCCGGTATATACATGATATTCAGATAAGAGGCAAAATCGACACGTCCCGAGACATAAGCAAGGATACCCAATGCCACCCCGATAATAGCCGAAGAGCCGGAGGCCAGTCCATCCAGTCCATCCGTCAGATTGGCACTGTTGGAGACCGCTGTCACTATAAGAATCACCACCAGAATAAAAACGATCCATACCGCAGTATCGGCAAAGTCGCCCATCCAGTTGACAAGCCATCTGTAATCGAAATTGTTATTCTTTACAAAGGGGATAGTGGTGCTGGTGGTCTTCACATCTTCATTCTGATAAGTGACTTCCTCTATCACGTTATTCACCCGGATCTCGGTATTCTCCCGGACAACCATTTCAGGGCTGAAATAGATGGTAAGTCCGACGATAAGCCCCAATCCAATCTGTGCGACGATCTTAAACTTCCCTTTTAATCCCTCTTTATCCTTTTTGAACACTTTGATATAATCATCAGCAAATCCCAATGTACCTAACCAGACGGTGCTGACAAGCATCAGGATAATATAGATATTCTCTAATTTCCCGAAGAGCAGTGTGGATGCCAAAATGGAAAGGATCACAATAACTCCTCCCATGGTAGGTGTACCCCGCTTACTGTATTGTCCTTCCAGATCTAAATTCCGGATAGTCTCCCCTATCTGTCTGCGTTGTAGCGCACTGATAATCCTCTTCCCCGCAAAAATTCCGATCAGCAGGGAGAAGATCGCTGCCATTGCAGAACGGAACATCACGAACTGGAACATGCCCGCTCCGGGAAAATCGAGTTGGTCTAAATATTCAAATAGATAATATAACATACAAATTTAGGATTTGGGATTTGAGATTTAGGATTTGATCAATCTCATTCAATCTCATTCAATCTTTTCACTTTTAGTTTTTAGTTTATCAAATATTTTTTCTACTTCTTCCTTATCATCGAAATGGTGTTTCACTCCTTTTATTTCCTGATAATCTTCATGACCTTTTCCGGCAATGAGAATTACATCCCCCGGTTGCGCCAGTGCACAGGCAGTTTTAATTGCTTCCCTGCGATCGGTAATAGTAAGCGTATTACTTTTCTGTTCTTCAGTAAGCCCATTAAGCATATCCTGAAGAATCTCTCCCGGTTCTTCAAACCGGGGATTGTCAGACGTAAATACTGCTTTATCACTAAGCTGTACTGCTTCACGTGCCATAATAGGCCGTTTGGTTCTGTCGCGATTCCCTCCGCACCCCACTACGGTGATAATCCGGCCCTTCTTGTTCAGCACACCATTGATAGCGTTCAGCACATTGCTCAGCGCATCAGGTGTATGCGCATAGTCCACGATAACAGTATAATCCTGCGGTGAACGGAGGGTCTGGAATCTCCCTGCTACCGGTTTTAACAGCGAGAGCGTGCGGAGTAACTCCTCTTCATCGAGTCCGAGCAGGATACCCGCTCCGTATACTGCCAGCAGGTTATAAACATTAAAAGTTCCCACGAATTGAACGGTCAGCTCTTTTCCGTTTATCTCTATATCTGTACCGTCGAAATGCTTTTCAAAGATGCGGGCTTTAAAATCGGCCATTCCTGTCACCGAATAGGTATATTGGGTAGCTTTCGTATTCTGCAGCATCACCGTACCGTTCTTGTCATCGATGTTGGTCAATGCAAAAGCATCAGACGGAAGGTCGTCAAAAAAGGCCTTCTTCACATTACGGTATTCCAGCATATTTTTGTGATAATCGAGATGATCCTGAGTAAGATTCGTAAAAATACCTCCTGCAAACCAGAGACCATGCACGCGTTTCTGGTGGATGGCATGGGAACTCACCTCCATAAAAGCATATTCGCATCCGGCATCCACCATTTTGCGCAGATAATCGTTGAGAGTGATCGGATCGAGTGTGGTATGCGTAGTGGGATACCGTTCACCATTCACATAATTGGCTACTGTAGACAGCAATCCGGAAGGGTAACCCAGATAGCGGAACGTATCGTACAACAATGTGGCAATAGTCGTCTTCCCATTTGTTCCGGTAACACCGACCAGTTTCAGCAATGACGACGGGTGTCCATACCATGCAGAAGCTACCTGTGCAAGAGCTATTGTACTCTGTTTTACCTGCACATAGGTAATACGGGAAAAATACTCCTCGATCATTGGCTTGTCGTACACTACCGCTACGGCTCCCTGTTCTATCGCTTTACCGATATAAGCATGCCCGTCGGTAAAGATCCCTTCTACCGCAATAAAAAGGGACCCCGGAGTTACCATACGCGAATCGGATGTGATGGATGTCACCTCCGCCTCACCGTTACCACGCAGAGCAACAATATCACAAGCTTCGATCAATTTATTTAAGTTCATATCCTTTAGTAAATTAAAAGTGAAAAGTGAAAAGTGAAAAATTAAAAATGAATTCTCAACTTCTTTACTTCTTAACTTCTGACTTCTTTTTTCATTAGCCACTACTTCCCGATAAATCGGGGCAAGTTATCCCGACTTGTCGGGATTGGCACATTATTCATATTGGCACATTGAATCTATCTCATCGTAATGGTGACGGTAGTACCTTTCATCAATTTCTGACCGGGTGAAAGCGATTGGGACACCACCTTTCCCGCTCCGATCAGGTTTACCCTCAACCCCGACTTCTCCAACAGATAAATTGCATCGCGGGCGCCCATTCCCCTAACATCGGGGATCAGAGCACTGTTCAGTGCAATTGGTTCCGATCGGTAAGTGGTACTGTCGTATTTCATCTTCACCCAATCAGCAGCTTCTGCCGGACCTTCCGCCGGTAAATTCAATGTGCTCAACAACGACCTGTTACGATCCCAGTTGCCGTTTTTCAGCAAAGGTTGTTTTTGCAGCGTAGAGTCTATCCTGCAAGCCTCCACATCTAACCGCACCTTCCTTAAATAGGTCTGCTCGGCTATATTTTTAAAGACCATACCAGCCATTCCTCCACCCGAAGGCACACCTTTCGGTTTTCTCAGTCCTACAAAGATGGTGTACATCGGTTCTTCTGCCGGGAAATAACCGCAGAACGAAACGTAATAGCCTCCATAGCCTCCTCCGGAAGCGATTTGTGCCGTACCGGTCTTACCGGCTATGGTGAAATAGTCGGAATCCACCACTTTGGCTGTACCATTTTCCACCACTTTCAACAGCATCTGATGGATTTGCTCCAAGGTGGTTTCCTTACACATTTTCGGATTTACTACCTCAGCCTCCACGTTCTTCACCACTTTTCCCTTTTCGAAAAACTGCTTGGCGATAAAGGGTTTTATCATTGTTCCGCCGTTAGCGATTCCGTTATAGAACATCAACATATAGATTGGCGGCACCTGGGTTTCATATCCAAACGACATCCAGGGGAGAGTGGTTTTCGACCAGTAATTGGTTTTGTCATTGGGGAAACGGATAGATGAAGTACCTTCGATCCCGTTAAGCGGCACATCCCATGTGAGCCGTTTTCTCAAACCGATACGGTCTATTCCCTCTACAAATTTTGTTGGGTTGTTTTCATATCCTTTTAATGCGATTTTACTCATCACCACATTCGATGAGACGGCCATCCCCTCGGCCACAGTCATGTAGCCCCTGTCTTGTCCTCTACGCCAGTAATGATCCCGCACCCATCTCTTGTTATATTGAAAGAGTCCGTTCCCTACATAAAATGAATCGGTAGGAGTGATTACTCCGTCATCGAGCGCCACCATCGTAGTCACTGTCTTAAAAGTAGAACCCGGTTCATTCATATAGGAGAATGCGTTAGGATTTCCCTCGGCATAATCCCCGTTACTCATACGGTCGAGGTTGACAATTCCTTTTATTTCTCCGGTCTTCACCTCCATGATGATGGCTGTACCCGACTCGGCCTCCGTCTCAATCAACTTCTCCCGCAAGGCACGCTCGGTAATATCCTGTATGGCTGCATCGATAGTAGTAACAATATCCCAACCCTCTTCGGCCGGTTTCTCTACCACATCCATCCATTTACCTTGTATCTTCTGGCGGAATTTTATACCGGGAACGCCCCTGAGCAACGAGTCGTATTTCAACTCCAGACCGCTGGCACCTCCCTTATCAATATCTTTATAGACACTGCCGACTGTACGGTTGGCCAGGTTACCGAAAGGTTTTTTACGGGCATTTCGCTCTTCAGCGATCAGTCCGCTACGGTTAGAGCGCTGGTTCCAGAACGGATAGGTACGAATCTCCTTTAAATCGACATAAGAGATATCGGCCCTCAATATTCTTACATAACGCGAACGGATCGGCACCCGCTTATCGATCCCCTTCTCCTGATTTTCACGGATCTGACGTTCTTCTTTTTCGCGCATCGACCACCCGTTCATAATCACATTCTTATACTGGGCAGCGGTCCTGTCGGGAAATTTCTTAGCTAACGTCACCGACAGGTCATCCACATACTTGATAAGTGTATCTTTCTGCATCCCATCCGCCCAGAAATCCATATAAATATTGTATAGCGGTTCTGTAGTTGCCAGGAGTTTACCATCGTGTGTGTAGATATTACCTCTTTTGGGGAGGATCACACGATCCCTGATCACAGTCTCTTTTTCGCCTACCTCACGCCATTTTTTTCCTTCGGCGGTAAAAACGATCTTACCTGCAGAAACAATAATCATTACGGCAAACAACATCAACAGGGCAACGATAAATCCGTATCTGCCTAAAATAGCCCGTTTGTTATTCCGATTTTGTCGTTTCATTTTCTGTAAGTCGTTTTGAGTCGCCTTCGCTCCTCGATTTTCAATTCTCGCAACGGCATAATCCAAACAAGTTTGGCTTCTGCTCATATTGCTTGACGAAAACGTTCTGCTTATTTATCCAAATAATAAACAGGCTCATTTGTCACTTTCAGTTCCAAACCAGCCTCCTCAATACGTCGCTCAATCTCGCCCTGCCTGCTCGCTTCGGTAAGACTCGAGGAAATAGTGAGCGATTCATATTTTGCATCCCTGAGTTCCTGTTGCAGCTTTTCTATCTCCGCCATCTGCTGAAGCACTTTATAGCGATGACTGATAAACAAGAACATCACCAGCACGATAGCAATAACAAATCTCATGTTTTTGAGGAAGAAGTCCTCAGTGAGGACACTCCCCCCAAAAACACGGACAAACGATTTGCGTATGTTATCGAACTTAAATTTCATTTTCTTTTAGAGCCAAGAATCAAGACACAAGAATCAAGACTTTATTAATTGACAATTGACAATGAATTGCAAATCGACGTAGTCAACTAACAATAGGCGTAAGCCAAATCTTAACTTCAGACTTCTCCACTTCTCATTTCCAACTTCTTCACTTCTCAACTTCTTCACTTCTTTTTTAATTATTCACATTGGCACATTCACTTCTTTTCCACAATTCGCAGCTTGGCGCTTCTTGAGCGCGGATTACGCTGCATCTCTTCCTCCGAAGGAACAATCACCTTGCGGTTTATCACCGTGAAAGGCGTCTCCACATTTCCGTAGAAATCCTTCACCAGTTCCCCTTTGAAATTGGCTGTCTTGAAAAAATTCTTCACCAAACGGTCTTCCAGCGAATGATATGAGATCACACAAAGGCGTCCACCCGGCTTTAATAACTGTAAAGCCTGTAAAAGCATCTCCTTCAATGCTTCCATCTCACCGTTCACTTCAATACGAAGTGCCTGGAATGCCTGCGCCAGCACCTTTTTTTCTTTTTCCCTACGGGTGAAAGGCTCCAGAATTGCAAGCAGGTCGTCAGTCTCCCTGATTTGTTTATCCTGTCGATATCGTATCACAGCCGAGGCTATCTGTCGCGCATTTCTCAATTCACCGTACCGAAAAAAAATTTCGGACAGCTGCTCCTCCTCATATTCATTGAGGATATCGGCAGCCTTCTTTTGGGCATTGCGATTCATACGCATATCCAACTCACCTGGCAAACGGAATGAAAAACCACGTTCGGAAATATCAAAATGATGTGACGATACACCCAGGTCAGCCAAAAGACCATCCATTGCCTCCACGCCGTGATATCGAAGAAAGTTCCTCAGGAAGCGAAAATTGCCGTGTACAAAGGTAAAACGGGGATCGGCAGATATATTCCCGGCAGCATCTTCATCCTGATCGAATGCGATAAGCCGTCCATCTTCAGCTAATCTGCTCAGTATCTCACGGGAATGCCCTCCACCGCCGAAAGTGACATCGACATACACTCCGTTGGGACAAATATTCAGTCCGTCGACGCTTTCTTCAAGTAACGCCGGCGTATGATACACCGTTCCATTTTGTCCGCCTTGTGAAGACATAATTTTAATCCTATTCTACTCCTTATACCCTATTCCATTAATTGCTGTAATTTCGAAGAAAATTCGTCGGGATCGACCAACGGTTTTTCCAATTTCTCTTTGGCCCAGACCTCAATGGTTTCATCCACACCGAGAAAACGAACATCCGATTCAATAGAAACCATTTGCAGATAACGCTTTGGTATAAGTATCCGTCCGTTTGCATCCATCTCAAGCCTTTCGGCATCCAGCACAAACTGGCGGAAAATCTGCTGCTGTTCCTTATTCCATTTATTCAATCTTCCACGGAGTATCCCAATCTCTTTCTCCCATACACTCCCGGGATACAGGACAAGACATTCCTGGAAAATATCTTTACGGAGTACAAGAAACTCTTCACCCTCGCCCTGTAAACGCTTGCGAAAGATAGCCGGCACAAAGATTCTCCCTTTTGCATCGGCTTTGGCTTCCATATTTCCCAGAAACTGCAGCATATTTATACTTATAACGCGGTAAAAGTACAAAATAATCCACTTTCCCCCACATTTCCACACAAAAATTTATAAAAAAGTTTTCAACAATCCTCATATCTTCAGTAAATCATTAACTGTCAAACATTTAATCATTGGAGTGAAAGTGGAAATTATACCCACTTTTTTCTAAAATGTTCTCTATTTCTATCTAAAAAGAACTATTTCGTTAAGCGAATACATAGTCAAAACAAGTTTTGCCTCTGTTGAGCGTAGAATTGAAAATCGAGGAGCGAATGCGACTCAATTGAAAATCGAGGAGCGAATGCGACTCAATTAACAATCGAGGAGCGAATGCGACTCAAATAGTCTAATGTAATTGAAGATTTTTTTGTCGATCGCTATCTTATATGCACTATTTTTGTACATTTGCGACAAATTAGAAGGAGAAGACGATGTAATGGATCACAACGCATTTCGGGTTGATATTGACCGTATTTTAAGAGATAAATCACCCAGATATTACAATAAAATTCCGAAATTTCTAACCAACTACCTCAAGCGGACTGTCCATCAGGATGATATTAACGGCATTCTGGAGCGGAATCAAGGGCTTGAAGGGGTAGCTTTTATGCGTGCCCTCATCGACAAAGAGTTCAAACTTACCCTTCAAACCAGAGGAGAAGAGAATATACCCGATGAGGGAAGATTTATTTTCGCATCTAATCATCCGTTGGGCGGACTCGACGGCATTTGTCTTTCTGCCATTCTGGGTGAAAGATATAACGGGAAGATTCAGTATCTTGTAAATGACGTGCTCTACTATATTGATCCGCTGAAACCTATCTTTGTTCCCATCAACAAATACGGTTCCCAGGCTAAAGATTCGGCACGTGCAATCAACGAGGCTTATGCATCTGACAACCAGATGATCACTTTCCCGGCCGGCCTCTGCTCCAGAAAGCAGAGGGGTGTAATCAAAGATCCGGAATGGTTGAAGAGTTTTATTATTAAAGCAGCTGAATATGAAAGAGATATTATCCCGGTACATTTTGCAGGCAGGAATTCCAACTTTTTCTACAATTTTGCCAATCTTCGCAAGGTATCGGGTATAAAATTCAATATAGAACTGATCTATCTGCCGGACGAAATGTTCAAGAATAGCAACCAGTCGTTCACCATCACCTTTGGGAAGCCCATTCGCCGGCAAATGTTCGACAAATCCAAAACACCAGCCGAGTGGGCTCAATACGTAAAAGAAGTGGTTTACTCGATGGCTTAATGACGACTCATTAAAAATAAAAAAGAAAAAGTATTATGGAGAAGATCATAGATCCTATCGATAAAAATCTGATAAAAAGCGAGCTGACCGTTCAGAAGAGGGTCAGGACAACCAACAAAGCCAATAACGAGATTTATGTGTTCACTGCGCACGATTCACCCAACCTGATGAAAGAAGTAGGGCGACTTCGTGAGATAGCTTTTCGTCACTATGGCGGAGGAACAGGATTAGAGGCCGATATCGATCAATATGACACAATGGATGTGCCCTATCGACAGTTGATTGTATGGGATCCCGAAAATGAAGAAATATTGGGTGGATACCGTTTTATCTATGGTTCGGATGTGGAGTTTGACGAGCAAAACAAGCCTATGCTTGCCACCGCTCATCTCTACAATTTTTCACAACAATTCATATCAGAATACCTGCCGCATACGGTGGAATTGGGTCGGTCCTTCGTCTCACTCGAATATCAGTCGACATTACTGGGCAGAAAGGGTATCTTTGCACTTGACAACTTGTGGGACGGATTGGGAGCGCTCACCGTTATCGATCCCAGAATCAGGTATTTTTTTGGAAAAGTAACCATGTACGGCACCTACAATAAGGATGCACGCAATATGATACTTTATTTCCTTCACAAGCATTTTCCCGATAACGAAAAACTGGTAATCCCCATCGATCCGCTTATGACAAATACCGATGTCAACCAAATGAGGCGACTCTTTACAGGGAAGAAATTCAGTGAAGATTACAGGATACTCAACAAAGAGGTCCGGGCCCTCGGTTACAATATACCTCCACTGATTAATGCCTATATGAGTTTATCACCTACCATGCGCTTCTTCGGTACTGCCGTCAACGATGAATTCGGCGACGTGGAAGAATCAGGTATCCTCATTGAGATAGACCAGATACTGGAAGAAAAACGTGCCCGCCATATTGAGTCTTACCTGAAGAGTAATCCCAGCAAACGTTTTCTTATGCTGCTCAGGAAAAGGATCGCAGGCACAGGAAGAAGAAAAGTAGCACTCCCTAAATTAAAGCGCGTAGAAAAAAGAAAAAACAAAAGATAGCAGCCCCCGGATCATTCTTCACATATCAAAAAGACAGGAATATACTAAATATTCCTACTTCAGACATACATTTCATCTCCCTGAAGAGGCATTTTTACACCTTCACCCGCAAGAACACAACTAACTGATAATTTAATCTTTATCATTCAAAAGTGCAATCGTTTGCACAAGCAAACCGAGTTAATTAACTTCTTTTCAATACCGTTCCATTTAAGAAAATCTAATTTTGATGCTGGTAGTGAGGTGACAATATTATAATAAATGAAAAATGTCTATTAACCTTTCATTTTTTATTATATGATACCCGCAACTTTGTAGAGGATGAAGTGAGTATTAATCAGTTAATCTTATAATGTTAGCAACATGTATGTAAATTTCAAAAAAATTACGAAAGCGTTCCTGATGACGATGTTATCGGTTATGCTAATGATTTTATCGGCCAACGCCCAAACCGGCGTTACGATAAATGTGAGAGGGACGGTAACGGATATTGCCGGCGAACCGATTATCGGCGCCAATATCCTTGTACAAGGCACCTCATCGGGAACAATTACCGATTATGACGGTAACTTTACGCTTCAGGTTCCTGCAGACGGCATACTGGAGATAAGTTACATCGGCTACAGGCCGCAATCCATCCCCGTCAACAACAGAACGACCATCAATATAACGATGGAGGAAGATACGGAATTGCTGGAGGAAGTGGTGGTAATCGGTTACGGAACCGTACGGAAAGATGACGCAACGGGCTCAGTAGTCGCTGTAGACGCAACAAAAATAAACAGGGGACTTGCCACCTCTCCTTCCGCATTACTGGCGGGACAAGTGGCAGGTTTGAGCGTAGTTTCATCAGGCGGGGCTCCCGGATCGTCTTCCAGCATCCGTATCCGTGGTGGTTCGTCCATGTCGGCCAGTAACGATCCGCTGATCGTGATCGACGGCGTGCCTGTAGATACTGAAGGTATCAACGGGATGGACGATCCGTTAAGTACTATCAATGCAAATGACATCGAAACATTCACCGTATTGAAAGATGCGTCTGCTACTGCTATTTATGGTTCACGTGCATCAAACGGTGTGATTATCATTACAACCAAAAAAGGGCATAGTGGAAAATTACGGGTGGCTTACAACGGGAATGTGTCTGTCAGCACCAGAACAGGATTGGTGGATGTAATGGATGCACCCACTTTCAGGAATTATGTTATTGACTCTTTCGGTGAAGGCAGCCAGCAGGCGGCCGCGTTAGGCAATACCGAAACCAACTGGCAGGATAAAATTTTCAGAACTGCTGTCAGCACCGATCATAATCTCAGTGTTTCCGGCGCCATAACAGATTTCCTGCCCTATCGCGTGTCCGTAGGATATACCAATGAGAACGGCATTCTGAAAACCTCCGGTTTAGAAAGATACACCGGAAGCATCAACCTGTCGCCAACCTTTCTCGACGGCTCACTGAGAGTGCAGTTGAACGCGAAAGGGGTGTACAATACCAATCGTTTTGCCGATCGTGGCGCCATCAATTCTGCCACTCAGTTCGATCCGACTATGCCGGTCTATTCTGAGACCAATTCTCCTTATGGAAACGGATATCATATGTCACTCAAAGCCGACGGGACCCCTATCGATATCGGGTTGGCCAACCCATTAGCTATACTGGAACAGAAATCTGACAAATCCAAAGTGTACAGGAGTATCGGTAATATGCAGGTCGATTATAGTCTGCCCTTTTTAGAAGGATTGAGAGCCAACCTCAATATGGGTTATGATATTTCCGAAAGTAATGGCGATGTGATTATTACAGACAACTCTCCCATGAGTTGGGTCTGGGGAGATTATAAGGCCGGCTGGGGTGAAAATTCCACCTATTATCAACACAAGAGCAATACTCTGCTCGATTTCTATCTGAATTATACGAACAATTTCGGCGTACACAGAATCGACGCTATGGGGGGTTACTCCTGGCAGCGCTTCTATCGTGAAGAAGAAAATACATATCCCTATTCGGCTGCGATGGCTGCCCAAACAGGGAATGAATTCTACAAGGAAGGGAATGATTATTCTACGGAGAGCTATGTAATCTCTTTCTTCGGCCGTTTGAACTACTCGTTGCTGGAGCGTTACCTTCTTACACTCACATTGCGTAACGACGGTTCTTCCCGGTTTAGTCCGGGCAATAAGTGGGGATTGTTCCCATCTGCAGCCTTCGCATGGCGTATCATCAACGAACCATTTATGGAAAATGCCGGTGATGTGATGTCCGACCTGAAACTACGGTTAGGATATGGAGTTACCGGACAGCAGAACCTGGGTAACGGAGATTATCCGTGGATGGGAAGATATAGTTACAGTAAGGCGGGAGCTAATTATTTCTTTGGCAACACCAAAGTTCCCCTGATTCGACCGTTGGCATACGACGAAAACCTGAAGTGGGAAGAAACAGCCACTTATAATGCCGGATTGGATTTCGGGTTCCTCAATAACCGTATCAGCGGTACATTCGATGTGTACTACCGTAAGACCACCGACCTGCTGAATACTGTAGGTATAGCTGCCGGAACAAACTTCAGCAACGAGTTACTCACTAACGTAGGGGAACTGGAAAACAAGGGAGTTGAGTTCAGCATCACGGGTCGGCCCATCGTAAGCAAGGATTTAAACTGGAATGTCAGTTACAACATCACTTATAATAGAAACAGAATCACTAAGTTGACCATTAATGATGATCCCAGCTATGTGGGTGTACGTTTCGGTGGCATCGACGGCGGTACGGGTAACAATATCGCCATCCACAGCGTAAATTATCCTTCTGGTTCTTTTTATGTATATGAACAGGTATATGATAATGACGGAAGACCTCTGGAAGGAGTGTTTGTGGATCAAAACGCAGACGGACAGATCAATGAAGAAGATATGATCGTTTATAAAAACGCAGCACCTGACCTGTTTATGGGACTATCTTCTCAGTTGTCATACAAAAACTGGGATCTCAATTTCTCACTGCGGTCCAATATCGGAAATTATGTATACAATAACATACAATCGAATCGTGAGTCAAGGTCAATCACCTACGATCCTTCGGGTTGGCTGAAGAACAAAGTGAATAGTGCTACTTTCACCAATTTTGATGCCGTCCACTATCAGTCAAGTTATTATATCCAAAATGCATCCTTCTTAAAGATGGATAACATCTCAGTGGGGTATAATTTCAATAATGTATCCAATTGGCTGCAATCCGCAAGGCTTCATTTAACCGTACAGAATCCGTTTGTGATCACCAAATACAAAGGACTCGATCCGGAATTCACCAACGACGGTATCGACAACAATATCTATCCTCACCCACGCGTATTTATCCTTGGGTTTAATTTAAACTTTTAATTCTTGAAAAATATGAAACGAGTAAAATATAAATTTCTGTTCATCGTAACAATCAGTCTAATGATTGCAGGACTCTCATCCTGTCTCGATGACTTAAACACCATCCCGCTCGACAAGGAAGAGTTAGTGTCGGAAGTGGTTTTCGGAAGTGAAATAGGCCCCTATCAGGAACTGCTCGCCAAGATTTATGCCGGTCTGGCTATCAGTGGTAACGAGGGCGGCGACGGTGATCCCGATGTGGCTGGTGTAGACGGAGGAAGCCAGGCATCTTTCCTGAGAGGGCTTTGGAACCTGCAAACCCTCCCTTCCGACGAAGCGTTATGTGCGTGGAATGACGTAGGTATCCCTGATCTGAATTATATGACCTGGACAGCAAACAACGTATTTATCAAAGGATTTTACTATCGTCTCTATTATCAGATTAACCTGGCTAACGCATTGTTGAGAGAAACAACCGAAGAAAAACTCTCTTCAAGGGGGGCAAGTGAGGAAGTGAAAGCGCAAATCAAAACCTACCGCGCCGAAGCCCGCTTTGCCCGGGCTCTCTCTTACTACTACCTGTTGGATATGTTCAGGAATGTGCCTTTTGTGAATGAAGATAGTCCGGTAGGCAGTACGCTTCCTCCACAGATCATGGCGGAAGACCTGTTTGATTATATCGAAAAAGAACTCACAGAATGTGAAGCGGATATGCTCGATCCATTTGTGGGTTATCACCCAACCTACTACGGACGTGCACATAAAGCCGCCAACTGGGCATTGCTCTCACGTCTCTACCTCAATGCGGAAACATATATGGGAGTGAATAAGTATACGGAAAGTATTACTTACAGCAAAAAGGTACTCGACGAAAACTTTGCCCTTGACCCGGTGTATAAGAATGTATTCACGGCTGACAACGAAAATTCGGTAGAAATGATCCTTCCAATCCGTTACGAAGGGGAAGATACCCAGACCTGGGGAGGAATGACTTTCCTGATGAGCAGTACGGTTCCTTCCGCCCTGCAGGCCGAAATAAATTCAGTGGGCGCATGGCAGGGTAACCGTGCGTTGGTTTCCCTGTTACGCTTTTTCGAAAGAGAAAACAGACATGAAGATGATACCCGTTTCTCTATGGTACGTACCGACCAAACCGAGAACAATGAAATTGTAGACCCTTCCCTGTTCACCAATAACGGAATACCGATCGTGAAATACTACAATACCTACAGCGACGGGACACTCCCGCCCAGTAATATTGTGTATACCGATTTCCCGCTCTTCCGCCTGGGCGAGATCCATCTCAATTATGCGGAAGCTGTCCTAAGAGGCGGAACAGGAGGTGATCAGGCCACTGCACTGCAACTGGTAAACGACCTTCGCCGACGCGCCTATAAAAATGAGGCAGCGACAGCAGCCACAATTACCGCCGGCCAGCTTACGCTCGATTTTATCCTGGACGAGAGAGGTCGTGAATTTTTCTTCGAGGCACAGCGTCGCACCGACTTGGTCCGTTTCGGGAAATTTACCGGCTCCTCCTATATATGGCCGTGGAAAGGCAATGTACCCGCAGGAAGATCCATTGCCGACACTTATAAGGTGTATCCCATTCCTTCCGACGATATAGGAGCTAATCAAAACCTGACGCAAAATCCGGGATATTAGTAATGTGAATAATGTGCCAATGAGACTAATGAGATGATTTGATAATGTAACGATGTGATAATTCAATGACTATTCATTAGCTAATTTTACCATTTACGAATCATCACATCAGTAAATCAACTAATCAAATATATTCTTGACTCTAAACAAATAATCAATCATATGAAGAAGATATTTAGTTTAATAATTCTACTGGCCGGTATAGGATTTTTCCATGCATGCGAGGATAATGAAAAAATTGTCCTGCAGCAGCCGGAGAGTTTCGTGCTCAACATACCCAAGTACGCTTCGGGGATATATGACCTGAAGAATACGGAAACGATCGAGTTTACCACTTCTCAGCCCAACTATGGGTTTACTGCCGCAACCCTTTATGCAGTGCAGATTTCCCTCTCGCAGAATTTCGCGGAATATACCACCCTGCCGGGTACTTATTCCGCAGCCAAATTCGACATATCTGCACAGGATGTAGCCGTAGCATTGGTCGCCTTGCATGACGTGGAAGAGGAAAGTGATTATCCCGCGGATCCGCATCCCCTGTACGTTCGTCTCACTGCCACCATCGCGGGGAGCAAGGTGGAACCGGTCTATTCAAATGTGATCCAACTCCCTCAGGTACTCGGTTATTTTGCACTTGAAGCAATGACGATGCCCGAAGAGATGTACCTGATCGGTAACGTGGCCGGTAACTGGGATTGGAACAGTGCCACCGAGATGATCCCCGTATGGGGATCCCCCGGAAAGTTCTGGGCAATGCAATATCTCGGACAAACCGAAGGTGGCGATAATGCGGAAATCAAATTCAATTACGCTATGGCGTGGAATGGAAATGAGTTTGGCTACAATGAGGTAACCATTGGTGAAGGTTCTGCCGGATTGGCCGGTACATCCGACGCCGGCGGCAATATAGGAATAGGGAATCCCGGATGGTATATCGTAGTGGTGACCACCTCTATAGAAGGGCGCGATTACAAGTATGCCGTTGATTTTTATCCTCCGCATGTCTATCTGCAAGGCCCTGTGAACGGGGGGAACTGGGGAACAACCGATCAGGCTTACCGGTTCGCGATACCTGATCTTTCATTGGAAGCCGATGCCGAGTTCGTGTCACCTGTATTTACCGCGCCTGCAACCGCTGACGACGGGGGAATACGTGCCAGCATTAAACTGCCCGACCATGAATGGTGGCATACTGAGTTCATGGTGTTTGACGGCGTATTCGTACCCCGCGGTGCAGGAGACGACCAGGCTCGTGTAGCCGGAACAACGGGACAGAGATTATCCATTAACTTTACCAAGAGGACAGGTAAAATAGAATAACTATAAAAATGTGTACAATGAAACCTAAAATATACCTTTTGACAACCCTGCTCGCATTGGTCGGCTTCGGAGCATGCGATGATGTATACGACCATATGGCCGCCCCACCGCAAGCCTATGAACAGGAAGATGCACAATCGGTCGACGGATTCACCATTGCCCTGGGATCAGGTTTTGGTTCGGCGATAGTATTGACGGAGGAAGCACTGGAAGAAAACACTCCTTTCGAAGCGGTCAAAGCAACAGCTACTCCACAATTGGCGGAAGGCGCCACCGTGACGTTTAAACTGGAATTGTCCGACACGGAAAATTTTGACCAGGTAGAGGAACTTCCATCAGTGAGCGGGGAAAATGCCGCAACCGTTACGCCCGGTGATCTGGATGAAGCAGTGAAAGGCCTCTATGGGAAAGCACCCAACCCACGTGAACTTTTTATACGGGTAAAATATTATATCAACGACGGTACTTCGTCGGTGATGATGCCCACTCCCGCTGTTTTGGGTCCCGTTACCGTTACGCCCGTAGGACCCGTCATTGAAGAGGAGTATTACCTGATTGGCAATATCAATGGATGGAATATTGAAGATCTCGATGACTACAAATTCAACCATAGTGGAAAAGACGTATATGAAGATCCTATCTTTACTATTTTGGTGGAAATGAAAAAACCGGAAAGCGAAGATTTCAACGGATATTTCAAGATCGTTCCCAAATCGGGTAAAGAGGCCGCTTCGTGGGATGGTGTGCTAGGTAACCCCGTAGACGGGAATACTGAACTGGAAGGGGATCTTATCATTGAAAATTCCCAGGCCATGCGGGTAATGGAACCGGGTTGGGTGAGGATTACGCTCAATATGATGGAGTATACCTATACAATCCAACTTTTAGGCTATACGAAAGATGTTGTTTATATGACGGGAAACGCTATTACCGGTTTGCCGGAGTGGAACAATGAGATTGCTGCAATCGGAAACGGCCTGCAAATCCTCTTCGCCGACAATAGCTCGGCTGATTCGAAATATACCTTCACGGCACATTTTACAGGAGGAAGGGAGCAGAAGTTTCCGATTAAAGCCGGAGTGTGGGATCCTTGCTGGGGATATAGGGATGGTGCATTGGTGCTGGAAAACAACTCTCCCAATCTACCCGGCCCCGCTACCGATGGTTATTACACCTTAAAGTTAGACTTGGGGACTTTAGCAGCTGAATATATACCCTATACAGGTGATGTTAGCGTTACCTATAATTCAATGGGGGTAATTGGAACGGCAACGGCCGGCGGATGGGATACCGATACGGATTTAACCCAGGTAGCCGAACATATCTGGACTTCAAATGCAATAGAGCTTACGGTAGGCGAATTGAAAATCCGTGCGAATGATGCCTGGGATGTCAGTTGGGGAGCCACTGCCGAAGATAATCAGTCTCTCCCGTTCGGAACAGGCACAACGAATAATGGAGCAAACATAGCAATAGAAACAGCAGGAACCTATTATATTGCTTTAAATGATTTGACGGGACATTATATTATCATACCGACCTCAGAGTTACCATAAACAATATGGTAAATGGGATTATTAAAAGCACGGTGACTGTGCCGTGCTTTTTGTCGCTTTTCGCTTGCTGCACGGCAAAGCAGAATTATCACAGCATTTTATCTAACGAATTACGATAGAATAGTGCCGCTCAGGTATTTAAATTGGACAAACGATGAAAAAGCTTTTTCTCTTTTGCTTTTATCTATTGGTTCTGTGCCTTTCCTGCCAACAAACGACAACGGAGGTAAAACCGGAAGATATGTTTGCCAAAGGAGCCGATATCAGTTGGCTGCCACAGATGGAAGCTGCCGGATACATTTTCTACAACGACAACGGCACTCCCGAAGATTGTTTCAAGATACTCAAAGACCACGGCATCAATTCTGTCCGGTTACGCACGTGGGTGAATCCTTCGGATGATCCGCACAGCGGCCATTGCAGCAAAGAAGAAACAGTGGCTATGGCGAAAAGAGCTAAGGATTGGGATATGCGTGTCATGATCAATTTCCATTATAGCGACAGTTGGGCCGATCCGGGCAAACAACACAAACCCAAAGATTGGGAAGGATTCGATTTCGATCAACTCAAAGAAACACTGTATGATTATACCGAGGGAGTGATGACTGCTTTGAAAGAGGCTGGAGTAACTCCGGAATGGGTGCAGGCAGGCAATGAAATCCCTTCCGGAATGATTTATCCTGAAGGGCATACCGATAACTGGGATCAACTGGCGCAACTGATCAACTGCGGATATGATGCCGTCAAGGCAGTCAGCCCGGCTACCAAAGTGATTTTACATATAGATCAGGGAAATAATAACGGGCGGTTTCGCTGGTGGTTTGACCATGCGAAGGAATATGGTGTCAAATATGATGTTATTGGCATGTCGTTTTACCCTTACTGGTTAGAGGATAAACCCGATTACAGTGAGATCATTGACGATCTGGGATATAATCTGAACGATATGGCAAGCCGTTACAGGAAAGAGGTGATGGTCGTGGAAACAGGAGATGAGGATACCAAACCGCAAAATACGTATGAGATGTTACGTGCCGTGATCCGGAAAGTGAAGGAAGTACCCGACGGCAAAGGAACGGGCGTCTTTTACTGGGAGCCGCAGGGAGCCCGTTCATGGAGCCGTTATCCGCTCAGTGCATGGGGTGATAACGGACGGCCGACAAAAGCAATGGACGCTTTTATAGAGTAATGATAAGATCATCAGAGGAATTAAAAATATAAATCCCTAATCTTTTTTTCAATCTACTTATCCGCATTAAATATAATAATCGTATGAAGAAAATAATTTTACTTTTTTCCCTTATTGTAATAGCAATATCTACGGCACACGCCCGTGAGGTGCATGTCGAACCCTCGTTTTGGTGGAGTGGCATGGAAGAGCCGGAATTACAGTTGATGGTATATGGCGAAAACATTGCCGGTTATATTCCGGAAGTGACTTCAAAAAATGTGAGAATCAAAGAATCGGTACGGCTGGAAAGTCCGAATTACCTGATCCTTTATCTCGATATCTCGGAAAGCAGTCCCGAAACATTCGATATCCTGTTCACCGACGGAAAGGAGAAAATCACTTATTCTTATGAATTGAAAGAACGTAATCCGGACAGATATAATATAAAAAGTTTCGATGCATCAGATGTGCTCTACCTGATCATGCCCGACCGTTTTGCCAATGGAGATCCTTCTAACGACCAGATCCCGATGCGAATGCCATACAAGGTAGACCGCAATCACCATAGTGCACGACATGGAGGCGACCTGAAAGGTATATCGGGCCGGTTGGATTACCTGTCTGACCTGGGCGTAACCGCTATCTGGCTCAATCCGGTGCTGGAGAATGATATGGAGGGCGGATCGTACCACGGATACGCTACCACCGATTACTACCGCGTAGATCCCCGTTTCGGCACCAATGAAGAGTACGCGAACCTGATCGCCGACGCCCATTCCAGAGGAATGAAAGTGGTGATGGATATGATCTTCAACCATTGCGGAAGCGATCACCCATGGGTGAAAGACGTACCCTCGACGGATTGGTTCAACAACATGGGTGAATATGTGCAGACTTCGCACATGAAAGAGATGTATTTCGATCCCTACGCCTCGAAATATGACAAAAGCAAAATGGTGGACGGCTGGTTCGTACCCAGCATGCCCGACCTCAACCAACGGAACCGGCATGTGGCAAAATATCTGATCCAGAACAGTATCTGGTGGATCGAATACTCGGGAGTGGATGGCATCCGGCAGGATACCTACCCCTATGCCGATTATGATATGATGGTCGACTGGATTGAAGCCGTAGAGAAAGAATATCCCCAATACAATATCGTAGGAGAGGCATGGCTCAACAACCCTATCGGCACCTCTTTCTGGCAGAGGAACAGCCCGATCAACCCGAACAACACCAAATTGAAATCAGTGATGGACTTCCGCTTTATGGGATTGTCGCACAGCGCTTTCTTTGAAGAAACGGGTGAATGGAACGGGGGACTGCACGGTATCTACGACCACATGACCTACGATTTTATCTATCCCGATATCTATAATGTGCTGCGCTTCCTGGACAACCACGATACTGACCGGTTCCTGAAAGAGTATCCCTCCGGTCTGTCCGGATGGAAGCAGGGAATCACTTTCCTGCTCACCATGCCCGGTACTCCCCAGATCTACTATGGCACCGAATTGCTGATGTACGGAAACAAAAGCCGAAGCGACGGCGATATCCGCCTCGACGTGCCGGGCGGGTGGCCCGGGGATAAGACGGACCATTTCACTGTAAAAGGGCGCGACAAGTTACAGAATGAAGCGTTCAATTTCATGAAGAAATTGCTCCACTGGCGGCAGGGCAACGACGTAATCGCCTATGGCGACATGAAACATTATGTGCTGCAAAAAGGCGTCTATGTCTATGAGCGTTACTTAGGGAATGAAAGCGTATTGATCTTTATGAACGGGACATCCGGCCGGGTGGAGATAAACCTTGACCGGTACACCGAGTCAATAAGAGACAGAACCGGATGGACTGACCTGCTCTCGGGTAGAAATGTTTCGCTGGAAAAAACGCTGACACTTGCGCCCAAAGAAGTGCTTGTGCTGGAATAATAGTGTGGAATAGTAGAAAGGTCATATGTATAGATTTTTTTAGCTCTAATAATAATATGAAAATATTCTCAAAAGCATTTTACTTGCTGCTAATCCTGTTTCTCGCTGTTGCCTGCGGGGAAGATCCGGTGGTTATTCCGGAGCCGGAACCAGAACCGGAGCCACCTGCTGTAATTCAGCCGGGACTCTCATGGAACCTCGAAGAGGCGGATGCCGACAAAGAACTGACAATCTGGTTCAAACCGCGTTCGGGTACAGCACTCTATAATTACAAAGAAGACGTCTATATCCATACGGGCGTTATATCTGAAGGGGTGTGGGAATTCGTTCCCGCCGAATGGAATGAAAACCTGGAGAAGTGCAAAATGACGAGGGTAGAAGGTGAACTGAGCACATGGTCCATCAAGCTCTCCCCCTCCATTCGTCAATGGTATGGTTCAGGTGAAACTCCCGTCAACAGACTGGGTATTGTTGTCCGCTCTCACGATGGGTCGAAACAAACCGAAGATCTATTTATCCCTGTCACCGATACGCAGTTCAAAGGCTTCGAACCGGCACAGGCAAAATTCGGGGATATGCCGGCAGGTCTGAAACATGGCATCAATATAGTGAACAATAACACCGTCACATTAGCACTATACGACAAAGATAAAAATAATGCAAGAAAAGACTTTGCCCATGTGGTAGGAGACTTCAATGGCTGGACATTGAGTAACGACGAGAAATCGCAGATGTTCCGTGACGAAGATGCCGGTTGCTGGTGGATCACGATTGATGGATTAAGCGCCAATGAAGAATATGCTTTCCAGTATTATGTCGGCAAAAGAGACGGAGACCCTATCCGTGTAGCCGATCCATATGCCCGGAAGATACTTGATCCTAATAACGATAAATACATCTCTTCAACTACCTATCCAGGAAATCTGAATTATCCGGAAGGAGCGAGAGGTATTGTTTCGGTATTCCAAACCCAACCGGAAACTTATACATGGAAGGAGCCTAATTTTGAGATCCCTTCACGGGACAATCTGGTAATCTACGAGATGTTGTTGCGTGATTTTACAGAGAGCGGTGATATCAACGGCGCTATGGCCAAACTCGATTACCTGCAATCCCTCGGTATAAATGCCATTGAACTGATGCCTGTACAGGAGTTCGACGGCAACGACAGTTGGGGATACAACCCTACATTCTTTTTTGCGATGGATAAGGCTTATGGAACCGACAGGATGTATAAGGAATTTATCGACGAATGTCACAGACGTGGAATAGCGGTAATTCTTGATGTGGTATATAACCATGCTACCGGCGCCAATCCCTTCGCCAGAATGTGGTGGGATTCCGCGAACAACCGTACGGCAGCTAATAATCCTTACTTTAACGTAACAGCACCTCACCCTTGGAGCGTATTTCACGATTTCAATCATGAGTCGCCACTGGTAGTCGATTTTGTAAAACGTAACCTGCAATTCTTGCTGGAAGAGTACAATATAGACGGCTTCCGTTTCGACCTGACTAAAGGTTTTACACAAAATAAAAACGGAAATCCTAATAATGATAATAGTGCATATGATCCGACCCGCATTGCTATCCTGAAGTATTACAATGAAGCAGTAAAAGAGGTAAAAGAGGATGCATACGTGATTCTGGAGCATTTTTGTGATGATCGTGAAGAGTTTGAACTAAGTGAGGAGGGAATGATGGTATGGCGTAATATGAATCATGCATTCCGGAATTCTGCTGCGGGTAAAAGTTCTGATTTCAGAGGAACTTATTACAAGACCTCTTCCCGCCCCGCTAATAGCTTGATAAGCTATATGGAAAGTCACGACGAAGAGCGAATGGCGTACGAACAAACGCAAGAAGGTGTTGGTATTTTAAGGACGAACCTTAATACCCGCATGTCACAACTTGCGACCAATGCCGCCTTTTTCTTTACCGTACCCGGCCCGAAAATGATCTGGCAATTCGGCGAGTTGGGATATGATGTTTCGATCGATTATAACGGACGTACCGGAAAAAAACCGGTGAAGTGGGAATATATGGATGTACCACAGCGAAAGGAACTACACGATACTTACACAAAACTGGTTTCCCTCCGTTTCGATCATCCGGAACTGTTCAACGCGACCGCAGAACTCGATTGGAAAGTAACACCCTCATTCTGGGAGGACGGCCGCTTTATCACCCTTTCCTCTTTTGGCGAGGCGAAACAGGTAGTGGTGATAGGGAACTTCACCAATGGCCCTATCTCGGCCACCTTCCCGAAAACCGGTACTTGGTATAATTATATGACGCCCGGCGAACCGCCGTTGAATGTAACATCGACCACAAACATCACCGTCCCGGCGAACAGTTTCAAAATGTATACCAGTTTCACAGAATAAACAGGATATCTCAGTGACTGTCGCAATAATGCCCCCAAAAGATCTTTGTCTAACCTTTGGGGGCATTTCACTTTTGTGGTATACCCTTCTTTTTATTTCATAAACGGAGCGGGTGACACGCTCAGGATCCATGTGAGACGATCAGGAACGGGATAGTGGACGATTTCAGGAGTGGGACGGTATAAGGGTTAAGGAATCAGGGACCTGCTCCTCTTCCGCGAACAACTGTCCTGCCATCCGTAAACTATCCAGTTGAAACATCACCCTGTCCTGCACAAGCATAAAGCTATCCCTCAATTCAGGCCTCACCGGCAGGCAGGGGGGCGACTCGATGGTAAGGGGATTGACGGGCTGATTGTTCTTGTGTACCCGGAAATCGAGATGAGGGCCGGTAGAGAGTCCGGTAGAACCTACGTAAGCGATCACATCCCCCTGCTTTACCCGACTCCCTTTCTCAATCCCTTTGGCAAAGCGGCTAAGATGCATATAAGTGGTCGTATAGGTGGCATTGTGTTTTATCTTCAGAAAATTCCCCGCTCCACCACGTTGAAATCCTTTTTCAACTACTACCCCGTCGCCAATCGTCTTTACGGGCGTACCCACCGGTGCGGCATAATCCACGCCATGATGCGGACGATGACGTTTCAATATGGGATGGAAGCGGGAGTTGGAAAACTTCGACGTAATGCGGAAAAAATCAAGAGGATTTTTTAAAAATGCTTTCCGCAGACTATTTCCCTCTTCGTCAAAAAACTCCATGATGGAATCCTGTTGAAACGGGATCGCCCGGAACTTCTTCCCCTGATGCGTGAAAACTGCCCCTTCGATAGAAGAGATTCCTACCCTAGTAGTATCGTCTATATAGGCTACGTCATACATCAAGCGGAACGAATCGCCTTTTTTGACATCAAAGAAGTCGACCTGCCAGGCATATACATCCGAGAGTTTAAGTGCCAGCAAAGCCGGGGCACCGGTATCCATAATCGCATTCCACAGAGAAGAGTTAATTGTTCCTTCTGCATATTCACGTTTCAGGGTAACCGGTTTTGTATAATCATATACACTGATTGTATCGCCACTTAAATCTACTACAGCGTAATCGGTACGCGACTTTTCAAAAACAACATATTTCACGGTCGATGTAGAGTCGGTGATTGCCGCATATGAATTTCCAACCTGCAATCTTGAAGGAGGATAAATGGAAGATACCGCATCTATAATCTTCTCCCTTTTATTGGCTTCAAATCCCAGATTAGACAAAATAGTGGCAAGATACTCCCCACGCCCTATTTCATAATGGGTTACATCCAGCGAATCGACGCATATCCCATATTCATACACACAACTTGTCTCTTCCTGATCAGTCTGGTCAACCTGTTGTTCCTCCTTTTTTAATCCACATGAAACAACAGCGACTATTAACAAAGAATAGATAATCGACTGAATCGTTTTTTTTCTGTTTGTCTTATACATAACTGGTTACATTTACCATTTCCCTGGTTCCGGAACAGGCAAGAAAAACAGATAATCACCTGACAAATTCACAGATACAGCCTGTATTACGCGCTTTTGGATACCGGGAGGCAGAATGGATCCGACTTAGTTAATCTGAGTACAAAGATGCACAAAAATCTCAGACAAGCAAAAAAATATCGGTGTTCTGTCACCTTGAGCGTACCTCTTTCCTCATAAATGAAATGTAAGCAAACATAAAAAAGAGGAGCGTGATGGAGATTAATCCTGTGAGTTGAGGCCATACCACCAGTAAACTCTGCCCCAATGACAGAGGACTTGGGATAGCACCATCCATCTGTTCGAATGTGAGTGGTCCAAGACTCCTCACCGAAGGCATCAACATGGTCATAGTGATCTCCTGGAACAATTCCCCGGGTGAAAATCGTAGTAAATTCAACATAAACTTCTGGTAGCGGACGACCTGATCAGGCATAGCCATAGGCGAGGGACTCAGTGCTTTACCCACCACATTCATGATAATATTATAGAAGAGACTGAAAAACAACCATACGGCTATCCCCGACAATGCGGATGTTGCAGGTTGTTTGCTCTTGATAGAGAAGAAGAGCGCCAGATTGAGCCAGAGCGCAATGTAGACCATTGAAAGCAACAGGAAGACCACAATACGGCAGAACTCCTCAGCAGTCGGCGGTATACCGATAAATATCAATCCGAAGCCCATCACCAGAAAGCCGAGAGCAAAAAGCATGATGCCAATCACAAAAAGTGCAGCTATCCATTTTGCATTTAAGATATAGTCCCTGTAGATAGGTTGCGACAGCAGGCGACTTAAAGTCCCTTTGTTCTGTTCGGTATTGATTGCATCAAATCCCAGCGCGATCCCCAGCAAGGGGCCGAGGAAACCTATAAAAACAGCGAACGAAGGTAAAGCGCCGTCTGAAGCTGTAAACAGTTTTAAAAAAAGAAAATTATCATCGGTACTCCCCTGTTTCACAGCTTCACCTATATTGCTCAGAGCCGTATAGAGTGAACCCATACAGGTCAGGGCAATAAGAATGATCAGGATAACTGCTTTCCAGCTTTTCATATAATCGGATATCTCTTTCCGCACTATTACCCAGAAAGGCTTTGATATATTATTCATGTTCATTCCCTCCTAAATAATGGTTATATACCTCTTCCAATTCTCCCGGTTTATTATGCAACTCATTTATATCGATCAGGGTAAGCAACCGTCCTTTTCCGAACAGCCCGACCCGGTCACACAGTTGCTGTACCTGATGCAAATGATGCGAAGAAAAGAGCACAGTCAATCCGTTTTCATGACTCAGGTGGCGGATCAGATGAATAAAATCCTGCACACCGGTAGGATCAATACCGGAAGTGGGCTCATCGAGAATGATAATTTCCGGATCTTTGATCAGGACATCAGCCAATCCGAGCCTTTGCCTCATCCCTTTTGAATATTTTCCGGTCCGTTTATCCGTTTCGTTACCCAGCCCCACACGATGAAGGAGGGAAGTGGCTTTTTCACAGGCCACAGATCGGGGAATCCCATTCAGTTCTGCCGTATAAATGAGGTTCTCCATTCCCGTCATATCTTCATAAAATCCGACATCTTCAGGGAGATAGCCTACTTTTCTTTTTACTTCGACGGGAGAAGTGGTAGAATTGATTCCGCAGACCGAAACATTGCCTGCGGTAGGCTCCGTCAAGCCCAGAATCATCAGGATGGTAGTCGATTTTCCGGCTCCATTGGGTCCAAGCAGGCCAAAAATCTCCCCCTTTCGTATGTTCAGGTCAAGATTGTCTACCGCCGTAAAATCTCCGTACCGCTTTGTCAGGCCGGTTAACTCAATTACATGCTGAGCCATTTCTACCTCCTTCCATATTTACGGAACAGATAAAAAATTGTTCCTGCTACTGCCAGAATAATTACTACACCTATCCATCCCCAGAGCAGCGGTGTTTTCACGGTCATCCTGAAACTGGCACTTTTGTTCACCTCAGGCGTATTAGCACTGATATTCAACACATAATCGCCGGGGATAGCTTTTTTCGAGGCCCTGACAACAGCCTGGATATTTGCAGTTTCACCGGCTTTCAACGCCTCTACTGAAACAGGTTCAAAACTTACCTCCCAGCCGGTGGGTTTACTCGACGACAGTTTGATATCTTTCAATTCTGCAGATCCGGTATTGTTGACGACCAGGTCAATACGTTTCGTGTCTCCGGCCGTGATATCCGAACTTAACAAGCCCCGTGGAGTGGTAAGTTCCATATCGTAAGAACCAGTCACTACCACTTCAAGTTCCAACTCGTCGGAAGTGGTTCCGGTGGTTGCCTGAACAGGGATTTTATAGGTTCCCGCCTCCACATTGCCGGGCGGCGTGATCTCAATACTGATGTTCTCAGTAGTGTTCGGCTCCACCTGTGCCGACGTGGCCTGCTTTCCTCCGGCACGGAAAATAACATTCCATCCCCGGGGTGCAGCCGCCATTAAGGCATAGAGTTGTGTCTCGGCAGTCTTGTTGTTCAGATTGGCATTGAAGTTAAAATTAGATCTGGCATTGCCCTGCATATTGGGCTGGTTGGTAGTAAACTCGGTTTTAAAAGTCCCCTGTGAAGATACCGTTACTGAAAGGGGTAATTCAGCTTCACCCGCACGTACGACAAAACGGTAGTTTCCTTTGTTCACCTGCAGCGGAACAGTCACCTGAAGATTAAACGATTTTTTATCGTTGGGCATGACGGCAAGCTGATTGACGACATAGCTGCCCGACTTTATCTCCCACTCCCATCCGCGGGGTATACCGCTGACGGAAATGTCAGGATTTTTGAGACTCTCCGTCTCATTCACAATGTCGATACTGTAATTAATGGTTTCTCCCGGCGGTACGGAAATTTTGGTGTAAGGCGTGTAGAGCAGCATCTGCTTTTCCTTTTCTTCCGCATGTAACAGGCCAACGAAGCCCACAAAAAAAATCATCCAAAAATTCAATCTACATTTCATCATAGCTCATTCACAATTACGATATATTATTATAATATTACTTTTATAGCCTATACCGTGCAAAATCTTAGCGCAGAGTTCTAAGCCGTGCGCTAACAAAATCCTGATTAAAGTGAATCAGTCAAAATATATATGTTATTCAGAATGAAAGCTGCGAAAACAGCCGTACAAAATTAAAAAGAAGAAAGAGGCAAAATTGTTAATTTTTCCAAAAAAACAAAGCTTAACATTTAATTATTTTTAAACATCCCCCCTATTAAAAGAAAAACTCCTACCGGAGGAATATAAACGGAGTATCAGAGCATTTTATTTTCAGTTGCCCTAATTTGAAAGTAACCGGATAAGCCTAAAAGAACATTTCTGATTTTTTGGGAAAGGAGGAACGGTTACATAGGATTATTCGATAATTATGTCCCCTGTTTTTGGCTGTTTTAAAACTTATATTAACTTTGCGTAATTAACAAGGCAAAATCACGGTTGGGAAACAAACATACACTGAAATGTAAAATAATCGTATGAAACAGTAGATGTTTATTCCGAACATAAAAAATGAATAATCTTATGAAGTCGATCGCAATTATTTACGGTTCAAGCACCGAACACACCAAGAATGCGGCGGAAAAAATAGCCGAATTGCTGGCTGATTACTCCCCCACCCTTGCCGATATTTATGAAGGTGATGAAACGCCGTTCCTAACTCATGATGTGTTGATCCTGGGCGTATCTACCTGGGGAGTACAGGACTTACAGGACGATTGGAATGATTTCTATCCCAAGTTGGAAAAACTGGACCTGTCGGGAAAAACCGTAGCACTTTTCGGATTGGGTGATGCTTCTATCTATCCCAGCTCCTACGTGGATGCCATGGGTATATTATATGAAATTGTCATTCAAAAAGGAGCAACCGTTATCGGGGAAGTTTCTCCCGAAGGATATGATTTCGAATATTCCAGGGCATTCAAAGACGGTAAATTCATCGGGCTACCGCTCGATGACGATTACGAACCCGACCTGACGGAAGGGCGTATCATTAACTGGATAGAAAAGCTGAAACCCTATTTGGAATAGATCCTGTATTCCCAGGGTTTCAATTCCATTTCTTCCACAGGGAGCACTTGGGATGTGTCGGGAAAAGAAGAAAATCCTTCACCCGGCACATTTCCGTTAAATTGTACATTTACGATTTCATTGCTGAAATTGAAAACGCAAACCACTTCGTTTCCATTGTTCACCCGTTTGAACGACCACACCTTTTCAGTACAATCGTTAGGTATCTCTGTCATCTCCCCGTCACGCTCCTGAGCTGAGAGTGCTTTATTCTTCTTTTTGAATCTGTTCAGCTTCCTGTAGAAGTCACTGAAGCTACCCTCATCTTCCCATTCAATAATATCCTTCTCAAAAAATTCCAGCCGGCGGTTCAATCCCACTTCCTGTCCACTGTATATCAGGGGAATTCCGGGGAGCATATAGGTCAGTGCCGCGAAAGGTTTTGCTGCTTCACCCATCCGTTCGAATTCGGTACCACTCCATGAATTCTCATCGTGATTAGAAGTAAAATACATCGGTATGGCATGGGATGAAAAACGTTCATTCATTCTTTGCAGGGAAGCGCGTAATGAATCGACAGGCTCTTTTCCCTGTGCTATACTATTCATTTTATGATGGAAGTCCCAGGCGTAATAGGCATCGAACACCGATTCGTTCAATTCCGGTTTTTCCGCCTCGGCTAACAGAAAGATATCCGGATTCAGCATGACCAGGGAATCCTTTGCCACCTCCCAGAAATCAGTAGGTATTTCACCGGCCACGTCGCAACGAAAGCCGTCGATACCAGTCTCCCGGATCCAGAATTTCATCGCATCGATCATCGCTTCACGCATCTCGGGAACAGAGTAGTCCAACTGGGCAATATCAGTCCAGTCGTACATAATATTCAGATTTCCCAAACTGTCCCTTACATACCATTCGGGATGAGCTTTCACCCATATAGCATCGCGGGAAGTATGATTGGCTACCCAGTCGAGAATCACCTTCATTCCCTGGTCCTGTGCTTGCTTCACTACAGCCTTAAAATCGGCCAGCGTACCGAACTCACTGTTGACCTCAGTATAATCCTTGATGGAGTAATAACTACCCAGCGAACCCTTTCGATCCTCTTTACCGATAGACTGTACCGGCATAAACCAAAGGATATCTACTCCCAGCTTCTTTAATCTGGGCAGATGCTCCGAAAAAGCATGGAGTGTCCCTTCCGGCGTATACTGTCGTATATTTACCTCATATATTACTGCATTGTAAACCCATTCAGGATGTGCACTTTTAACAACATTCCCGTTTTCGTGACTCCTGTCCCGATTGCCGCATGCCACCAACAGCACCGACAAAAGAAATAATAGAAATATTTTTTTCATTTTTAAGAATAAAGACTATTTTAAATTTGGGATTTGGGATTTCGGATCTGAGACTTGGAAATTCAAAATCTCCCGGTCTCCTCAATCACCTCAGTCTCATTTACGCAGCCGATACACATCATCCCTGTCCTGGACAAAAAAGACGGAAAGTCCCCCCAAGACAAGTGAACAACCGGCAAGCACCATCGTCAGAATCACCTGTCCATGGAACAGATCGCGGGTAATAGAACCCAGGATACTGGCGGCCAGTATCTGGGGTATCACGATAAAGAAATTAAAGATTCCCATATATGTACCCATTTTAGCTGCCGGTAATGAACCGGTAAGGATCGCATAAGGCATAGAAAGGATGCTGGCCCAAGCGAAGCCCACTCCTATCATCGGAATAAGCAGCATCATGGGATCTTTGATAAAATAGAGTGAGATAAAGGATATTCCTCCTAATGCCAACGCTACCGCATGGGTTGCTTTCCGGCCTACCTGCCGGGCAATCAATGGCAGAAGAAAGGCAGTCACAGCTGAAACGGCATTGTACACGGCAAACAATACCCCTACCCAATTGGCACCCTGGTTATACAAAACCGATGTAGAATCGGTCGTACCATATACATGCTGCGTAATGGCCGGTGTAGTATAGATCCACATAGCATAAAATGCCAGCCAGGAAAAAAACTGCACGACAGCCAACTGCCCCATAGTCTTCGGCATATGTAACAGATCGTTCATGATCCCTACCAGTCCGGTCGGTTGATCCGATTTTCCCCTGATAAAGCCTGAAATAATCAGGATAATGCCGAATACAAGTAACAGACCTCCCACAATATAAAGCTGTTCATTTTGATTTCCCAGGTCGGTAAACATGATCAGCAAAGTGGCGGCAAGACCTATGACAGTCCATACGGCTCCGTTCTTTAAGAACTGAGGCGGAGTCACCGGCGCTTTCACCACCATCTTTACACCGGTAGTCCTCTCTCTCTCCTCCTCACAAGCAGCCAGCTCTTCAGGGGAATACTCCTTCGATGTAAAAACGGTATAAAGCACTGAAGCAAGCAGTACTACACCACCTATATAAAATGAGAGTTTTACCGACTGGGGAATGACTCCCTCTTCGGCTATATTGGAAACGCCGAACCAGTTGGTTAATATATAGGGTAATGCAGAAGCCACTACGGCACCGGTACCGATAAAGAAACTCTGCATGGCAAAACCCATTGTCCTCTGTTCGGTAGGGAGGTTATCACCGACGAATGCCCTGAACGGCTCCATGGAGATATTGATGGATGCGTCCATGATCCACAGCATCCCGGCAGCGATCCAAAGGGAGGGGGAGTTGGGCATAAAGAATAGTGCCAGCGTAGTAAAAAGAGCACCTATCATGAAATAGGGCCGTCGGCGTCCAAAACGGTTCCAGGTTTTGTCACTCAAATGTCCGATAATGGGTTGCACGATCAACCCGGTAATGGGAGCGGCGATCCACAGAATGGGTATATCTTCCACTCTTGCACCGAGCGTTTCGAAAATACGGCTCACGTTCGCGTTCTGCAAAGCAAAACCGAATTGGATACCCAAAAAACCGAAACTCATGTTCCAGATCTCCCAAAAAGATAAGCGCCTTTTCTTCATGTTGTAAGATTATTGAATGATATAAATTTAATGAAGTAAATATACTTCCCTTTCAATATCCGGAAACGGTTTTTCATAAAAACCAATTATTTTTTTCATGCAATCGTATGCATTTCTCCACTCGCCCTACCCATACTATTCGGCTTCGCCGTTGTTCATTCGTTACGTTTATGTTTAACAACTGAACAACTATTGAATAACTATTTTCTGGTCGAACCCTTGATCACCAGGTCAGTTTTGATCAGCCGGCTAACGATCCCCGGTTTGGTCTCTTTCCCTTCAATACGGTTAATCAGCAATCGTGCAGCAACTTTTCCCATTTCGAATCCATGCTGGTCTACCGTAGTCAGTGTAGGATCCGTCACTTCGGTGATGTAACTGTTGGTAAAACCGCACACCGATATCTCCTCCGGTATTGTATAACCGGCAGATTTCGCGATCTGCATACAATAGGCAGCCACCTCATCATTAATACAAAAGAAGGCATCGGGGTACGGATTGAAGCGCAACATTTCCGGCACTACTTTTTTTGCCAGCTCAGGCGTATCACACACCCTGTTCATCTCCTTCAAAATAGGCAATTTATGCTTCCTTAATGCGTCTTCATAACCCATACGACGGTTATTGGCGATAGGCATCGATGGATGGGAGCCAAGAAAAGCAATCCGGCTACATCCCGTATTTATCAGGTATTCAACTGCGTTAAAGGCACCCGCATAGTCATCCACCACTACTTTATCAGTATTGATTCCGGTACATATCCTGTCAAAAAACACAAGGTAAATATTATTGTCGATGATTTCCTGAAAATGGCGGTATTGCTGTGTCTCTTTCGACTGTGACGCCAAAATTCCACATACCCGTGCATCAAGCAGGGTTTCCACACTTTTCACTTCACGTTCGTAATCTTCCTGGGAATGGCAGAAAAGCAGTTTATAGCCTTCACTCTCGGCCTCCTCCTGGATCCCTGAAAGTACAGTGGAAAAGAAATAATGTACAATCTCAGGCACAATAACTCCGATGGTATTATTTCTGTTGGTGCGGAGCTGCATCGCAAGCGTATTGGGTTTATATTTGTGCTCTTCTGCATATTTTTGTACAAGTCTCCTGGTATCCTCACTGATGGCAGGATGGTCTTTCATCGCTCTTGAGACAGTGGATGGAGAGAGATTAAGCGCCTGGGCAATATCTTTCAGGGTTATTCGTCCCATATATAAAATAGTTTCCTCAAAAATAGAGAAAAAATGGGAAGAAAGCAATAGATATTTCCTACTTTTGTTATAATTATTGAATTACCGCTATGACCGAGAACAGAAAATGTACTTTACAGGTTCAGTCGGAAACCGGAAAACTGGAAGCCGTACTGATCCATTATCCCGGTGCCGAGGTGGAAAATATGACTCCACGGCATGCACAAAGGGCTTTATACAGCGACATATTGAATCTTTCCATTGCACGCAGGGAATATGATCAGCTGTTGGCTGTATTGAAAAAAATATCGGATGTGTACGAAGTTGCTGACTTATTGGAAAAGGTATTGGAACATGAACATCTGAAAGACGACCTGATCCGGAAGATATGTACCACGGAACAGGCAACGGAATATATCGATTATCTAATGGATCTTTCCGCCCTTAATCTTACGAAAGTACTGATTGAGGGACTTCCTCTGCAAATTAATACCCTGACTGATTTCCTGCGCGAAGAATATTACGCGCTGAAACCGCTTTACAACTATTATTTCACACGCGATCCGTCGGCCGTTATCGGGAATAATGCACTGGTCTGCAAGATGGCCAACAGTGTCCGTATACGGGAATCGCTGATCATGGATGCCATTTTTAAAAGCGATCTCTTTTTTAGTGGAAACATAGTGAACAGTTATGACCTGTCGCAAAACGACCCTCTGGTAAAGATGGAGGGTGGTGATATCTTAGTGGTAAGGGACGACATCCTTCTGATCGGTAACGGCATGCGAACCAGTGCACAGGGAATAGACTTTCTGGTACGGGAATTCTGTAAGACCGGATCGGGGAAGAAGCATGTGATCGTGCAGCAACTGCCGGAATCTCCCGAATCGTTTATCCATCTCGACATGGTTTTTACCATGCTCGACAACGACAAGGCAATGGTTTACAAACCACTGATCATGAACGACTCACCTTATCAGACAGTGCATATGCAGATCGATAATGGTAAAGTGACAAAAATTTCTTCGGTGAGCGGTATCCTCAGCGTTTTACGAAAATTGGGAATCGACCTGATGCCGATAGTTTGTGGTGGTAAATCCGACGATTGGGATCAGGAACGGGAACAGTGGCATAGCGGTGCAAATTTCTTAGCACTCGCACCCGGTAAAGTGATCTCCTATGCAAGGAATATCCATACATTGGAAGAGTTGAACAAGAACGGGTTTGAAGTAGTGAAAGCAGCCGATATTATTAACGGCCAACGGGATATTGTCTCCGCAGGTAATTGCGTAATTACCCTCGAAGGATCTGAACTTCCCCGCGGGGGTGGCGGCCCACGATGTATGACTATGCCGTTGCGACGAACTACAGAATATCTTTAATCTCAGCCAGCCTTTTCACAGTGTAAGTAGGTTCAAAGCCATCCGAAGCTATCCCTTTCGGGTTAAACCATATCTGTGCAATCCGGCTTTGGTGTGCCCCGACGATATCGGCATCCCAACTGTCACCGATCATCACTGTCTGATCGCGTCGGGAATTGGTATTCTTCAGGGCATAGGTAAATATATCGGGATGTGGCTTATTGATGGCTGCATCCTCCGAAAGGATTATCTTATCAAAATAGGGCTTTAGCCCCGAATTTTTGATCTTCTTGAACTGCACCTCCCGGAATCCATTGGAGAGAATATGCATTCTGTATTTCGATTTCAGGTAATCCAACAGATCCAGAGCTCCAGCGATCAGTTTCGTCTTACGGGTAGTTCTTTCCAGAAAATCGTCACTCAATTTCTTTGCATATTCAGGGTCATCAATTCCGAATGCTCTCACCGGTGCCAGAAAACGCTCCACAGTGAGCATTTCCTTAGTGATCTCTCCCTGCCCGTATAAGCCCCAAAGATGGTAATTTCCGGGCAAATAGACACGGTAATATGCTTCGAACGTAGGATAGAATTCCTCATATCCGTAATCACGATAAATTTCCTCCAGGCACTCTTTCCCGTTTCTATGAATATCCCAGAGGGTATCGTCCAGGTCAATAAAAAGATTTTTGTATTGCATCAGTAAAAAATCACGGAGTGGTTTCAGGCCACTCCGCAACATTTATTTTCAGTTTGACATCATCTACCTGTTGATCAATTCACTTCAATAATCAAGTATTTAGTAAGGCTCCAGAAACGCTGAGTATCGGTAATCTGGAAAGTGAGATTTCCGTCGCTTCCTTTTACAAACTCGTAAGTCCCTTCAGGATGTGTAGACCAGAGTTTACCTTTTGATGCATACAATGGAATCTCCGTCACCTCACGAATATCGATCTTCAGAAAATAATCCTTATTGAATGTATCCTGCAACACACGCGTCTGTTGGAGAAATCCACCGGAAAGTATCTTCTGGTCTTTCAGTTCGCTGGCTGTACCAAAAACATAATAAGCCGTATGCAATGACCTGTCCTGTTCACGGATAGTGAGTGATTGCTGTTCAGCTTCAACAGCGAGGGAAGCGATATCTTGCGACAGTTGGGTGATCTGCTCATCTTTCTCTGCCAGTTGGGTCTGTAATTCAGCCAGTCGCGTTGAACTCTCCCTCATCTCGTTATTCAAACGGTTAATGGTATTTTTCAACGACGCTATCTCTTTATTGCTCCCGCTGTATTTCCTATTCAGTTCATCCAGTTGAGTCTTGTTTCTCTGTAATATTTCGTTGATCATCTTGAAATTATCATTTACCCTGTCCCGGGTAGCCTGGCTCATCTCACCACCTTCCGCCGACTGTGTAGAGATATATTTTTCCGCTTCCCTGATTTTAGCGAAGTTTTCTTCCACCTCGCTGATCACAGCCATCATCTCGGCTGCCTCAGCTTCCGTTCCGGCAGACTGCTGCAACAAAGAATCACGTTGAGCCTGAAGCTCTTTATACTCTTTCGATTCCCTTACATTTGTACATGAGACAATGAGTCCGATGACAAAAAACAGTATTCCAATCTTCTTCATATGATTAAAAATTTTCTTCTCTATTAAACGATTGATGCTATAAAATAGTTTGATTCGTAGATTTTACTTTTATTTTCCTGCCACTACAATAACAAATTCCCCCCTTGGTTCATTTTCGGTAAAATGGGAGATCAACTCTCCAAGAGTACCTCTCACGGTTTCTGCATAGAGTTTCGATATCTCTCTCGACACCGAAGCCGCACGGTTATTACCCATATTCTCTGCCAGTTGGGAGAGCGTTTTCACTACACGATACGGTGATTCATAGAAAATCATAGTCCGGGTCTCCTCCGCCAGTTGTTTCAACCGTGTCTGCCTTCCTTTCTTCTGTGGCAGAAAGCCTTCAAAAGAAAAACGCTCAGAAGCCAATCCCGACTCTACAAGGGCAGGTACAAAGGCGGTTGCCCCGGGGAGACACTCTATCTCCATCCCCTCCTGCACACAGGCGCGTACAAGCAAAAAGCCGGGGTCGGAGATAGACGGTGTACCGGCATCCGATATCAAAGCGATACAATCTCCTGCTTTTATCCTCTCCACAATATGCACCACCGACCGATGTTCATTGAATTTATGGTGGGATTGCATACGTGTTTCTATACCAAAGTGCTTCAACAGTATGCCGCTGGTGCGTGTATCTTCTGCCAGAACCAGATCACATTCCTTCAGTACTCTGATTGCTCTCAGCGTCATATCTTCCAGATTGCCTATCGGCGTGGGCACCACATACAGTTTTCCCATGTTCACTGCTTTTGCGCTCACTCAAACCCTTTTTTGATAATCAGAAGAAACTCCTTTACCGTCTGATTTTCAAAATTCCAACTCTGCTCTCTCTTCAAATAAGTCTCAGCTTCCTCAAAACTCCCCAGCCTGTTTAACGTCTCCATTACTCTATTCATCTCCAAGCGGTTGTTATTGAACAATTCCCTCTGGAACAGAAAGCGGTCGTTGAGACTGATTCCTCTTCTCAAATCCAGTAACGCAGGTGGTACCTGAATAATATCATTCAAAGAACGTGCGACCTGTTTTCCCTCTCCGTTTTTTTCAGGAAGAATTTTCCCTACTCCTGCAGGAGACGGCACCCCTTCACTAATCCGCGGATCCCGGTATTCAGGCAAGATGATTCTTTCTGTAAAACTGACTCTTTCTTGTTCTATGACAATCTCATCCATCCCTTGCGAAGGATACTCCGACGATTCAGAATCTTTTGATTGTTCTGAGTCTTCCGGTTGATCTTCGTAATCGGGTTGTTCTGAATACTCCGGTCGGTCTGAATAATCCGGCGTGGTTTGTTGTACACCCGGATCCGCTTCCTTGACAGCATTACCCCGTCCATCCGACTCTGACAGGAATCGTACCAACCGCTCCATCTGCTCCTTCATCTCTCCGATCTGCATCAGTTCCAGTTCATGGAGCGACCGTGAAATCTTCTCTATCCGGTCGAAAGAGGCGCTGAAAAATGAGAAAGGCAACGTGTCGCTTTCCTGGACTGAAAGGAGTCGTTGTTCCAACAATTTCAGATCGCTCAAAAGCTGATCAATATATTCATTTCTTTTTTTCGACATCTGATATTCTTTTTGCCGGTGATTTCCCTTACACGCTCACCTTGAGCAATGTTCCGATCTTTACAACTTACAAAAGTAATCATTATTTGGAAAGCTCCACAAAATCATCAGGCAAATTCACAAGAAATAACTTCCGGGAGCTCCGGGTGATAGAGGTATAAAGCCAGCGATAAAAGTTCTCACCCATATAGGATTGCTGGATATATCCCAGATCGAGGAATACATTCTTCCACTCTCCGCCCTGCGCCTTGTGACAGGTAACAGCATATCCGTATTTCACCTGCAAGGCATTGAACCAGGGATTTGCTTTCACCTTCTTATATTTTTGCTGTTTACGCGGTATGTCGGTATAATCCTCCATCACGTTGAAAAAGAGACGATCGCTCTGTTCACGCGTAAGTCCCGGAACTTCGGTATACAGTACATCCAAAATGATTTTCGCCTCAAATTCAATTTCATAATCACGATGATACAATAGCACATTACAGAATCTAAAACCATACATCTCTTCCTCGCCCCTCACGCGCTGTACCTCTACAAATTCACCGTTGGCCAGAAAGTCAAGATCCTCGAAATTGTCCACCCAGAAATAGTTATTTTTGGTAATCATCAGGATGTCCCCTGCAGAAATCTCCTCCTCACGGTACAAGACCCTATTCCTGATCCCGTTATTATAGGCATTCACCCGTTTATTGGAACGGGAAATGACAATAGTCTCCTCCATACCCTCCTTCTGGTAAGCATGGGATATCTCATCTATCAGTTCTGTTCCTGTAATACGTACTACATCTGCAAAGCCTTCCAATTTTAGTTTCGGATACTCTTCCGTCATCTGAAACCTCAATGCATTCCTCAGTATCGTGGCATTGTACAGGATACCCGACTCTTCCTCCTGGCGCACGATTTGGGTCAGCGTCGCTTCCGTTACTTCAAGCGAATAGGAACGTAACATATCCCTGTCAAGGGCAGGACTGTTTTCCTGTTTCACCGGAGGTAACTGGGCACTGTCTCCCACGAACAGTATCCTGCACCCCTGGGCAGAGTAGACATACTCTATCAGATCGTCCAATAATCTTCCGGTTCCGAAAATAGAAAAATCGGGCGATTCATTACTGATCATCGATGCTTCATCTACAATAAAAAGCGTATGCTTATGCAGATTCTCAGAAAGAGAAAAATGAGGCGATCCCTCTGCAAACTTCTGCTGACGATATATTTTCTTGTGGATAGTGAATGCCTGTTGGGCCGCATAACCTGAGAAAACTTTTGCAGCCCTTCCGGTAGGCGCCAACAGAACGGTTTTTTGCCTGAATTCAGTCATTGTCTTCACAAGACTTCCGATAAGTGAGGATTTCCCTGTACCTGCATATCCGGTCAGTAAAAAAATATGATCGTCGATCCCTGAAAAAAGAAAACCGGCGATCTTTTCCAGGGCTTTCATCTGGTCGTCCGTGAAGTTAAACGGGAAATTTTCGCTGATTTTCTCAATAAAAAACCGATTTACCATTTTTTTTGGTATTTTTTCCTGTAAAAGTAGCACAATTATCATTCTTTTTCTAAATTTGTAGTCTAAAATCAGAAAATCAGAATTAAAACAGTATAAATATTAAAAAGGAAAAGTCCATGAAAGTTGTAATGAGAGTGCTTTTAGCAGTAGCCATTATTCTTTTGGCTTATGTTAGCTGGAGAAGTATCCAAGGACAGGTTGATTTTGATGCAGAAGTAGCAAAACGTGACAAGGCAGTTATCCAGCGCCTGGTGGATATCCGTACAGCGCAAGTCGCTTTACGTGCTCAGTCCGGATCTTACACAGCCAGTTTTGACACACTGATCCAGTTCGTAAAAGATGGAAGAATTGCTACCGTAGTAAAAGCAGGAGATCTCACTGAAGCTCAGTTGGAAGCAGGTATGACAGAGGTAAAAGCCATGCAGATCATCAATTCAGGGAACGAAAAAGCCATTAGGGATGCTGGTCTTTGGGATGAAACAAAGAATGCTCCTCAATTGGTAAGAGACTCTATCTATTCCCCGGCCGTTCAGGTTTTGTATCCGAATCGTCGCAATTTTATCCCTGATTCTCTGGCATTCGTACCTTATGGAAACGGAGCTAAATTCGAAATGGGAGTCGATTCACTGATCACCGCATCGGGTTACCCCATCCAGGTATTCGAAGCAAAAACTCACTACTCAGTTTATTTAGGAGATCTCGACAAGAGATTAGTGGATCAGAAAATCCAGGAAGTACTCGATCGTCCGGGTAACAGATATCCCGGCTTGCAGGTGGGTTCGCTTGAAATGGCTAACAATAACGCCGGTAACTGGGAATAACAGTTTCCCTATATCACAGTATGTTCTTACCTGAAAATATTGATCTGGCATATTCGGAAAGATACAATTTATCCATTCGGCTGTCGCCGAATGGATTTTCTTTTTGTATTTATTGTCCGGGTGACCCGTCTATTTTTCATTTTCAGGAAACCGGACTAAGTGGTAAACTCTCCTATATAGACAACATCAAAAAACTGATTTTTGACCTTGGTTTTTTTAGTCAGACATTCAATCAGGTAACAGTTACTGTCGTTTCTCCTTTTTATACGCTTGTTCCCGAAGCTTATTTTGAAAAGAAGCGGATTGAAGAGTTGTTCCGGTTCAATTTTCATGAAACGAACGGTGTTATTCTTACAGATAGTCCTCTGGAAAATGATCTCCGGACTCTTTTCAATGTAGATGAAGAGGTACATTCATTCCTTTCACGGAATTTATGGAATCCTACATTCCACCACCACTCTTCTATTCTTACCCGTCTGTTCATATCTCATAGAGGTGATGAAACCGGAAAGTGTTGCTTCGCCGATTTTCACGACAAATATGTCACCATAGTTTGTTTCTCAGGAAACCGGCTGCTCTCTACAAATACGTTTCTGGCAACCGATCCTCATGACACTACTTATTTTATCGCAAGCGTGTGGGAAAAACTCACTTTCGACCAGTCTACAGACAGGCTTTTTCTTTCCGGCGATATCGATTCCCAAAGAGCGACGATAGACCTGCTCAAAAAACTGATCCGATGGGTGGAGCAAATGGAATTGAGTCCGAAAGTGATATTGACAGAAGAGCAAAAAAGAATGCTTCCCACTGATATATTGGCTGCCTTATGCGTATAATCGGAGGAAAATACAAATCCAGACGTATTCAGGTTCCACCAAATCTGAAAGCCCGTCCTACGACTGATTTTGCCAAAGAAGGGCTTTTTAATGTCCTCAATAATCTTTTGGATTGGGAAGAAATAACCGCCTTAGATCTTTTTTCCGGAACAGGAAGTATTGCTTTTGAGTTGATTTCAAGAGGATGTACCTATGTAGTGAGCGTGGAACAGAATCAAAACCATTTTAATTTTATATACCGGGCACAGGAAAAACTCGAAGCAAAGGAATTGTTTCCTGTAAAAGCGGATGTGTTTAAATATCTGCAATCTCTGAAACAACAATTCGATTTTATTTTTGCCGACCCTCCTTATGACCTTCCCGACCTGGAAAAAATCCCCGAAATCATCCTCAATAAACAATTGGTCAAAGAGGGAGGATTCTTTGTCATGGAACACTCCAAAAACCATCACTTCTCACACCTCCCGCATTTCAAAGAAGAGCGGAAGTACGGGAATGTGCATTTTTCCTTTTTTGAATTTTAGATCCTGCTTTTTTCTATAAATCAGAGGGCATTTCCATCTCTCCGCATGGTTTCTACAAGAAAATAACGTATATTTGCCACAGTAAAGTAACAAATTGTCAAATGGACGAAGATTCCCGAAAATATAATAACAGTAATATCTTTGACCTGTAAGGGAATACCCTCCTTTCAGGCAAAGCAGAAAGGAGAGTATGATGACAGATACCCGAATCAATTTTCAGAGACTCATAAAAGAGAGGGCATGGACTACCCTGAAAACGGAACTCACTAAACTGGATGTTCCCGATATCACTTACCTTATTGAGCATAGTAACCAGCTCCACTCTATTATCTTATTCCGGCTGCTTCCAGGAGAAGAAGCAAAAGAGGTCTTCCGTGAACTCCATCCCGACAAACAGGGCGAAATTATCAACGGCCTGGCACATCATGCATCGCGTCTCACCGATCTCATGAATGATATGGATCCGGACGACCGCACAGCCCTATTTGAAGAGTTACCCGGAAAAATAGCCCAACAACTCATGCAATTGTTGAGTACGGAGAATCTGAAGAAAACCACACAACTGCTCGGATATCCGGAAGAAAGCATCGGGCGGTTGATGACGCCTCAGTATGTAGCGGTGAAATTACACTTCACCGTGGCAGAGACATTGCAACATATCCGCCGCTACGGGAAGGAATCTGAAACATTAGATGTAGTATATGTGGTAGATCAACACTGGAAATTGATCGACGATCTGCCTATCCGCGATATATTACTTGCAGGTCAGGATGAAAAGATAAAGGATTTGATTGACCACAAACTCGTGGTATTAAATGCCTTCGATGATCAGGAAACCGCTGTACAGATATTTAAGGATTATAATCGCGTAGCTTTACCCGTTGTGGACAGTACCAATACACTACTCGGTATCGTTACGATTGATGATATTTTCGATGTGGCAGAAGAAGAAGATACAGAAGACTTCCATAAATTCGGTGCGATGCAGAATGCTGTCATCAATCCCGTGCTGGCTACTGTTTCATTTCTCTACAAGAAACGGGTAGGATGGCTAATGGTATTGGTGTTCATGAATGTTTTCTCAGGATATGCCATGTCACAATTTGAAAATGTAATTGAAACGGTCGTCGCCCTGGTATTTTTTCTACCTCTACTGATAGACAGCGGAGGGAATGCAGGATCACAATCCGCTACACTGATGATCCGTGCTCTGGCCATAGGAGATGTTCGCCGACAAGACTGGATACGGTTATTGAGTAAAGAGTTTGCAGTTTCATTACTCCTGGGTATAACTATGGCAACAGGAGTCTCACTCATCGCTATCTGGCGTGCACCAGATATCATTCCCGTGGTTGCTCTCACCATGCTTGCCACAGTGATGGTTGGAAGTATGATAGGCATGCTGTTGCCTCTTATCTTTACCCGGATGAAGTTAGACCCTGCTACGGCCAGTGCACCCATGATCACCACTATTTCCGATATAATGGGTGTACTCATCTATTTTTCTATGGCTAAATGGTTTTTCGGATTGTAAATGCCATCCCTATTTTGATTATACAAACTTCCTACAAACAAAAAATTGGAATATCTTTGCACCGCATTCTTATAAAATCAAATAAATATGCGTAAGAAACAATTGAACACGATGAAGGTATTTCGTTTCAAACGATTCACCCGTAAGTCGTACAGCGTTTTCAACAGCCTGCACAAAGCGGTCACGATCGGCGTACTGTCCGGTTGTGCATTGATAAGCGCTCATGCGACATCGGTAGAACCGGCGGAACGGACATATACCGAAACAACCACAGACTCCATTCCTCTGACAGAGTTGGATGAAGTGGTGGTTACCGCTTCAAAGATCGATCTGCCATTGAACCTGGCAGCCAAGCAGGTAACCGTTATTTCGAGACAGGAAATTGAGCGGGCACCCGTTCGCAGTATTGAAGACCTTTTGAATTATGTGGCTGGTGTAGATATCCTGCAACGCGGACCGCACGGCGTACAGGCAGATATCTCCCTTCGCGGCGGGTCATTCGACCAGACAGCCATCCTGCTCAATGGTGTAAACCTCACCAACCCCCACACAGGACATTACAGTTTTAACATTCCCATCAACCTTTCCGATATCGAACGCATCGAGATCGTACAGGGTCCCTCATCGTTGGTTTATGGAGCCAGCGCTTTTTCCGGCGGTGTAAATATCATCACCCGCAAAGACATGGAATCGAACGGTTTCGCCAAATTAGAGGGTGGTATGCACGGACTTTTCGGTGCTGAAGCAAGAGGTGCATATAAAACGGACGGTTCCCTGCATACTTTATCGGCAGGATACAAGCACTCCGACGGATATATCCGGAACAGTGACTATAATATTGTGAATCTGCTTTGGCAAAGCCGCTTCGAGATCAACGGATCCAATCTCGATCTTCAGGCAGGATTGAATGATAAAAAACAGGGTGCCAACACGTTCTATACAGCCGCCTATCCCAACCAGTTCGACGATACTCGGGGCGTTTTTGCATCTATCCGCGGTGAGACCAACGGACGACTTAAATTCATCCCACATATCTACTGGAGCCGTCATTATGACGAATTCCAACTTATCCGGGAAGGCACTCCCGACGTGCCGGACTGGTACAAAGACCATAATTATCACCGGAGCGATGTTTTCGGTATGAATCTCAATATGCAATACGCCTCCCGATGGGGGATCACCGGTTTTGGAGGCGAGTTCCGCAACGAAGGTATTATGAGTAATGTGCTGGGGAAACCAATGGAAGACACCATCGGAAAATATACCCATTCGGATAATCGCACCAATATCAGTTATTTCCTGGAGCACAACTTCATTTTCAACCAATTCACTCTCTCGGTAGGCGGTTTGCTGAACCATAATACGGCAGTAGTGAATAAATTCGACCTGTATCCTGCGCTGAATGCATCATACCGGCCTATGGAATCACTCAGGATTTACGCTTCCTGGAACAAAGCCACCCGCATGCCCACTTTCACTGACCTCTATTATACAACCGCTACCCATATCGGTAATAGCAATCTTGAAGCCGAATTATCCGAAGCATTCGAGGCCGGCCTGAAATACAGCCGTCGTATTGTCAGAGGTAGTATTGCTGCTTTCTACATGAAAGGCAGGAATATGATCGACTGGGTAAAACCATCTCCCGACGCACTGTGGGAGTCGAGGAACCATACAAAAATCAACACAAGAGGATTCGAAGCCACCATAGGTTTCAATTTGAAAGAGTGGTTCGGGAATGGGCAGCCTTTCCAATCCTTCAACATGGGATATATGCATCTTCACCAGAATATGGTAGAGGACGAGTTGATATCCAATTATACTCTGAACCATCTTCGTCACAAATTCACTGCCGCTCTGCATCACGATGTGGCGAAAAACCTCACCCTGTCCTGGAATTTCCGTTGGCAGGAAAGAGCCGGTTCCTATGTACAGTATGTCGATTTGCGGCCCGGTGAACAGGTGGATTTCAAACCCTTCTCCCTACTGGATGTGAAGGCTAAATATAAGTTTCCCTGCGTAGATCTGTTTGTCAATGCAAACAATATCTTCAACACCACACATGTCGATTTCGGCAACATTCCCCAACCGGGATTCTGGTTGTCAGGCGGTGCGAGTATACAATTTTAAAAATTAATTCATTAACAATAAGAATGTAGCGTTGCTACAGGTAGATGGATAGCCTCCCTGTCATGTCAGGCTATTCAACCTGTGGCAGCGTTTTTTTATTTTGGCAAAGTAAGATCAAAATTGTATATTTAAATAATATAAGATGTGCCTCGGAAAAACTCAAGCAAGCTTGGTTTTTCACTCGGTTTTCATTATATTTGACTTTTCATCATTGTACGTTCAAACAGTATAAATATGTTCCAAAAATTAGTCGCAATTGAACCCGTCAGTTTAATTCCTTCTGCAGAGCAAGAATTGCATTCCTTTGCAAAGGAGGTGATCCTTTATCGTGACATACCTGATAATGATAACGAAATTGCGGCACGTATCGGAGACGCCGACGCAGTCTTGCTCAGTTACACTTCACACCTCGGAAAACCAGCTCTGGAACAATGCACGAATGTAAAATATATTGGCATGTGCTGTTCTCTCTATTCTCCTGAAAGCGCCAATGTAGATATCCATTACGCCAATAGCAGGGGAATCACCGTCACAGGCATTCGTGATTATGGAGATGAAGGCGTTGTAGAGTATGTGATCAGTGAGTTGGTGCGATGTCTGCACGGATTCGATCAGGAACCCTGGGACGGCATGGCACGGGAGATCACCGGACTCAAGGCAGGTATTATAGGGTTCGGCAAATCAGGAGGCATGATTGCAGATGCTCTCCGTTTCTTCGGAGCGGAGATATCCTATTTTGCCCGAGGAGAAAAAGAAAATGCCAAAACGAAAGGATACCGTTTCCTTACACTGGATGATTTACTCAACGAATCGGAGGTGATATACTGCTGCCTCAACAGGAATACCGTATTATTACATGAGCCACAATTTGAAAAGCTGGGCAACAAAAAGATACTTTTCAATACCGGACTCTCCCCTGCATGGGATGAAGCACCCTTCATTCAATGGCTCGAGGGAGAGAACCTTTGCTATTGCGACACGGTAGGCGCACTGGGTGGGGAACATCTTCTCAATCATCCAAAAGTACGCTGCATGAAAGTATCTTCCGGACGTACCCGACAGGCGTTCGACCGACTGAGTGAAAAGGTGCTCCTGAATCTCTCTGACTACACAGGGATCAAAATACAATAGGAGAGTCGACTCCATTGTCACCCTCAACTCCTCAGGTCCTGCCGTCGCCAATAAAGTAGCAACAGCTATGTTAAGTCCGGTGAGAAAGATCAAAAGCAGATATCAGGTAGAGGTTATTCCGGTATTTTTTACTTATTTTGCATTTCTATTACTACGGGAGTTCTACCAAATTGTTGAAAAGAGAGAAAGATATTGCTTCAATTTATACCCTGTATGTGGACAATCTGTTCACGTATGGATGCTATTTAGGCTTTACAAGAGAGGTAGTAAAAGATGCCATTCACGATATTTTTATAAAGATTACTACTGACAGTGATAAGTTGAACGACATATCCAATATCAAGTTCTACCTTTTCAGGTCACTGAAGAACAGGCTTCTGGATATCCATAAAAATCAAAGGGAGCATATTGGACTGGAAAATATAGATCTTCTGCGGGAAATACCTTTCAATATAGAAGTGAATGTGGAAGACCTGATGATCGAAGAAGAGGAACAAATGCAGATAAAAACAGGAATTGAACAGATGCTCAATTCTCTCACCGACCGGCAACGTGAAATTATTTACCTCCGCTATGTACAGGAATACGATTATGATCAAATTGCCGAATTACTCCACATTTCGGTACATGGATGTCGTAAATTGGTATCTAAAGCTATCCTCAGTCTCCGGGAGAAATTCGGTATTTTTTTTCTTTTGGGTTATCAATCCTATTTTCTTCTTATCCTTAAATAATTATACCTACAATCCGTCAGCCGGATCATCGTCTGCATCCCCGACCAACACACCGGAAATACACCAGTAGCTAAGACTGCTACCGGCAGGATCGCCCACGGGAATAGCAATTTTAAGCTGATGTTCTCCTGCTTTGAGCTCACCCACATGGATGTAAACCGGATAACTCACGGTTCCGGGACACCACCCCGATCTGCTTAAATCGGATGAAGAGAGTCCGTTCGCAAAATTGCCCGATGCCGGATTGAGTTCACGATAGCTACCACAATCCTCTCTCCATGGAGTGTAGGCAATAATTCGTTCCCCGTTCAGAAAGATCTCGTTCAGTTTCGGATTGAATTCGTCTCCACCGCCCCAACCGCCATGTCCGGTGGATATATAGCGGATATAACCATCCTTCAGGTCCTTATCGATCTTAAAATTAACTGTAAGTGAGTCGTTCCGGAACATATTTTCGGGATACGCCTGACCGGCCATCTCCATAATATTGACCGTCGCAAAAAGCGGATAAACCTCTTTTGCCTTGTTCAACGATTGCGGGTAATATTTGATATTGAGTGTAATACTATGCCCGTCATGTGAATAATTACCGATCCATGCTCCAATCCATACTTCACCTTTAAGAATAGAAGCATAATCGGTAACCTCCTGCCTGAACACAACAGAATCAGGCCAATTATAATCCGCCACTTCAATATGGTTGTACCCGCGTACCCCAAACGAAGTGTAGAAGCGCATTAATTCAAGCGGAGGAAGATAATCGTCGGTCACCAGCATCCCTTCATATGGTTTACCATCTTTGTCATGATAAATGGGGAGGCTCTCCTTACCGTGAAGGAGTCCATCGAAGAAGGATCGCTCCCTTTCCGTAGGAATGACAAAAATCGATCCTGTACGGTCATAAGCGTCTCCTTCCGAGTAGTGTGATAATTCGGTAAAGATAGAATATCCCCTATTCTCTTCCGGAAGTTTTACCTTTCTCATCAGGATCGATCCATTGGCAAACCGGAGGACTTTCTCTTCATCCAACTGTGTCACTTGAGGAATATCCCTGAAGTATATGCTTTCGTGATCAAACACATTGACCGCGATCACCCGGCTTTGCTGGATTTTGTAGTTAAAAGCCGGTGCTTTCAACTCAACTCCCCGCAGCTTAGGCTCCAACACTGTCTCTTCGTTGAGCAATTCCACCTTACTTGCCACTGCCGTAGGATTACCATTCCTTACTACTTTCAATACTATCCCTTCGGGGATTGCTACTCCCGGCTGTACGGAGCCATACATACCCAGTTCGGTAGTGTACCAGATTTCGAGAGTATTGGAATTGATGATAGTTTTTGCTTTCTTGCATTTATAACCGGCAATCACCTCCGTCTCATCTAAAAACTCAAGCCCCTCGTTGATGGTAAACGAACGGATGGTATAAATAGATTCTTCACCTTTCAGGAGCGCTGTTTTGATCTCTCTTCCTGTGTTGTAATCGAGATAGGTAGCCTGCACCGGCGCATCGGTGTCCCTTCTGTGGGAGACAGTGGTAATTTTTGCCCAGTTTCCTGATATTTCCATCACGGTTTTGGCTCCGGAAGTTCCTTGCCTTGATCCTATAGGATAAGTAACCCTAATGGTTTTATACTCTCCTGTACCATCAAAACTATCTCTCCTATCTGTTGACAATTGCATTTTCGACGTTTCTGCGGCAAGTACCGCCACAATAGTAAGGAATCCTGTCAAAAATGTTGATATAGTTCGTTTCATACGATTTTATTTAGACTATCATACTCCTCTCATACGATGGGCAAATTTAGAGAAAGTTTTGCCGTCATTCCATCCATTTCACTATTTTCCCGGCACAAAAATGTTAAAATTATAAGATTTTATCAGAAGAAGGGGATAAACAAAAATAAGAGTCGTCTTGATAATATATAACAAAGGCTTCTCTTCAAAGGTCCTTTTAGCATAAAAAATAAATACCCGAATGAAGACGGATCATATTTATACCAGTTATACGCATTTTTTAAAAGATAACAAATTCATCCAATGGCAGCTAATGCCTGATGAAAAACTGAATAGTTATTGGGAAAAATTCTTTATGCAACACCCGGAATTGCAGAGGGAGTCGCAACAAGCATTCACATTCCTGAAAAAGGAGGGATTGAACAAAAGTGACTTAAATAAAAATGAGCACACTGAATTACTTGAAAGAATTCAGAGAACCATCCGGCAAAAGAAGAAGATACAACAACGCAGGATCTTTTGGTATGCATCCACCGTTGCTGCGATGGCATTGATCTCCATTGGAATCAAACTATTTTCTCCTTCGGCGGAATCCGTTACTACTATTTCAGACAAAGAACTTATTATAGGAGAACTACTGAATAACGAAGATATTCAACTCATTACAAGCGGAGAAGCCATTTTATTCCAGGATGATGTAGAGGTTACTCTTGGTGAAGAAGGTACTGCTCAAATTGTACAAGCAAATAATGAGTCCAGTAAAATCCAGATCGCCCGGGATAAATTTAATTCACTGATCGTTCCTTACGGTAAGCGCTCCATACTCACTCTTGCCGACGGAAGCAAAGTTTGGCTTAATTCGGGTTCGGCACTCGATTTTCCGGCACAATTCAATGGCAATAAGCGGGAAATACGCCTCACCTCGGGAGAGATGTATGTTGAAGTAGCCCATGATACAGAAAAACCGTTTTACGTGCAGACTGGCAATTTCAATGTAAAGGTATATGGAACAAAGTTCAGTATCTCAAATTATGCCGGTTCACCTCAATCGGTAGTACTGGTGGAAGGGAGTGTCAGTTTGCAATTATCCGACAAGGAAGAGTTGTTTCTAACACCGAATGAGCAAGCAGTCTATTCAGGAGGCAGCACATTCGACACACAAAAAGTCGATGTAAATCAATTTATCAGTTGGAAAGACGGTTATTTTTCCTTCGACAAGACGCCAATGACTGAAGTGTTGCAACAGATCGGAAGATATTACAATCTTTCATTCAATTTTGGCCAGAATGTGCATTTACAGAACCGTACCTGCACCGGGAAAATATATCTGTCCGAAAATATGGACAACGTGATGAGCACTATTGCACTGCTTTCATCCACCCGATATGAAAAAGAAAACAATCGTATATATATTACCAATGAACTCGATTAAACCGAAATGCCTATGGACAGAGAAAAATAGAACCAGCAATAAAAAAAGTCGAACGATACCGCAAATATCGTCCGACAAAATTGAATTTAATTACCCTGATTATTAATAATTAAAATCATACAAAAATATGAATAAATACTTTATTGGAGAGAAGAAAAATCCCAATATTTTTAATTACGTACCAAAAATCATGAGAACAACATTATTCTTACTATTTTGTAGCATCTTGTTTTCTCAAGCAGCGACAAGTTATTCACAAGTATTCACTTTTAATCTGAAATCAACATCTATAAAAGAAGCATGCAAAGAGATTGAAAGAAATAGTGATTACATCTTCGTTTTTTCAGATAATAGCGAAAAAATGATGGATAAAAGAATAAATGTGAATGTCAACTCGAAAAATGTAGAAGAAATATTGGATACGATTTTATCCGAAACCGGACTTACGTACAGGATATTGGATAAACAAATCGTGGTATACGAATCGAAAGAAGGAATTCCCCTGAAGAACGAGGAACGAGCCGTTTCTCATAGCTTGCAACAACAGACCGGAAAACAAATCACTGGAAAAGTAATAGATACACAAGGTGAATCCATTATCGGTGCCAACATTGTAGAGGTGGGCACTGCCAACGGTACTGTTACCGATATCGATGGTAATTTTTCTTTAACTGTGGCGAATGATGCCTCCATTAGAATCACCTATATCGGATATCTTGAACAAACAATTCCTACCTCCGGAAGTAACCAGTTCAATATCATCTTACAGGAAGATACAAAAGCACTGGACGAAGTGATCGTCATCGGTTATGGTACCCGTCAACGCAGAAGTATTACCGGAGCAGTAGACCAGGTCAACTCCAGCATGTTTGAAGACAGGCCGGTGTCGAATGCGGTACAGGCGTTGCAAGGAGCATCAGCCAACCTGATTATTCAGCAAAGGAATATGAACCCTAATGATAACAATCTGAGTATCAATATCAGGGGTGTAAGTACGATGGGGAATAATGATCCCCTGATCGTTATTGACGGGTTGATCTCCACGGCAAACACGCTGAACAATATAAATCAGAACGACATCGAAAATGTCTCGGTGTTGAAAGATGCGGGTAGTGCCGCCATCTACGGATCACGCTCCGCCAATGGAGTCATCCTGGTCACCACCAAGCAGGGATCCAAATCGCAAAAACCGACGGTACGTCTTAATGCCCTTGTCGGATACCAGGATCCTCAGATACTTTTTCAGCCGGTAGAAGGGTGGCAAAACGCCATGTACCGTAATCAAGCCAATATAAATTCAGGAAGTGCACCACTGTTCACGCCCGCACAGATACGCGACTTGTATGAACACCGGAACGAAGAGTATTGGTTTTTTAACGAGATTATGCAGAAGGGACTTCAGCAAAATTATAACCTCAATGTATCCGGTGGAAGTGAAAACACCACTTATATGGTATCTGCAGGCTATCTGAATCAGGAAAGTAATTTTGTAGGAGGCTTCGGGTTAGAACGTTACAACTTCCGTACGAACCTGACCACCGAGTACAACCGGTTCAAGTTGACCGCCTTAACGGCATACAACCGCCGTCAGGAACGGACTATAGCCGGAGGTACCGGTAATGTGATCATCAACTCATCACGTATCCCTCCTTACTATTACTATAAATTTCAACAAGACGGGAAATGGTTGATTAACGATATTATCGGTGACGACAATACAATGGCTAAGTTGAAAGACGGTGGGTATGAGAACAAAGCTGAAGATAATTTTATCGGAAGCCTGAACCTCGATTACAACATTCTCGACGGGCTGACTGCCAAAGCGTTGGTGGGACTGGATCTTACCCAGCATCACCGTTTCAGGAGAGATATACAGGTACCTCTCTATTCGGCAACAAATCTGGAAACCCCAAGCGTCAATATCAATCCGAACAGGCTTACGGAAGATTACAATAACAAACGATACACGCTGAGTACGCAGTTTTTATTGGATTACAGCCGTACCTTCAATAATGTACATCAAGTATCGGGGTTGTTAGGGACATCCAATGAGTCCTACACTTACAAGGCAAGCCGGCTCGCATTTATCAAAACCGATCCCGACCTGGGATTGCCCACCACCGATGAGTCGGAACCCGATCCGGGTAATTTCACTTCCAACGGTACTGAAGGCAGCAATCCTGCCACGGATCAAACCAGTATCACGTCGATCTTCGGACGTGTGGGATATAGCTATATGGATAAATATTATGCAGATATCTCTTTCCGGTACGATGGTTCGTCGAAGTTTGCAAAGGCCAACAGATGGGGTTTTTTCCCTTCCTTCTCCGGTGCATGGAGAATCTCAGAAGAAGGTTTTATGGGAGATTACCGGAATAACGTAGGTGACCTGAAATTGAGAACTTCCTACGGGGTACTGGGTAACCAAAACGTAGCCAATTATTCCTATCAGACGGTCTACCAAATGTATACCAACAGTTACGTGTTTAATAATCAAGCGGTACCGGGTACCGGATTCACCTATGGAAATCCCGATCTGACATGGGAAAAATCGGGAAACTTCAATATTGGGGTGGATGCCGGTTTCTTCAATAACGATCTCTATGTCACTCTCGATTACTTTAACAAGAGAACATGGGATATTTTGCTGGCTCCCGAGGTTTCTTCCGTATTCGGAACTACCGCGGCAAGTGAAAATGCCGGAGAAATGAGAAACAGGGGATGGGAGGCCACCGTGAATTACCGGTTAAGATCGGGTGATTTCAATCACAATTTCAATCTGAATATCTCCGACTCCAGGAATAAGGTAACCGACTTTGGCGGAAAGGAACGAATTGATCAAAACGATCAGATGTACAAATTAATCCGTGAAGGAGAGGCACTGGGTTCTTACTACGGATATAGGACAGACGGCTTTTTCCAGAGCGCTGAAGAGATCGCAGACAGTGCTTTACCAATCGGTGCCACTGTACAGCCGGGAGATGTAAAATATGTGGATCAAAACAGGGATGGAGTCATCGATGAAAAAGACCGTGTTGTACTTGGTAATGCCTTCCCCCGATATACCTTCGGTTTTACTTATGACCTGCAATGGAAAGATTTCGATTTCAGCATCATGCTACAGGGAGTGGGTAAAAGGGATATGTATCTCCGCGGAGAGTTGATAGAGCCATTTCACTCCAACTATTCCTATGCCATCTATCGTCATCAGTTGGATTTCTGGACACCTACCAATCCTGATGCAAGATGGCCCCGATTGATCGCACCCAGTTCCTCTTCAAGTCAGAATAACTGGGGTAGAGCCGGTACGGATATTTATCTGTTGGACGGATCCTACATCCGTATAAAAAATATCCAGTTAGGATACACTTTACCTCAGTTATTTACCAATAAATTTGGCATTGAGAAAATGCGTATAAGTGTTAACGCACAGAATCCGCTCACTCTCACGAAAAACTCTTTTATTGATCCAGAAACATCCGAGTTTGGCAATAACATGGGAGGTATCGCAGGTGTAGGAGCCAACAGTGGGCGCAATTATCCCACACTGGTTTATTATGGATTTGGACTGGACATTGTATTTTAATATTTTACGCTATGAATATGAAAACAAAAATCATACAATATATAACAATTATCATAGTTACAGTTGTCGCTTTCTCTTCGTGTAACGACCTCGATCTTGCGCCCACCAATAAATTCACGGATGCCAATTACTGGACCTCCGTAGAAAAGGCTGATGCGGTACTCAATATGGCCTATAGCCAGATGTTCAATGCCGGCTATTTCTTTGCCAACGAACGCCTGACGGATAATATATACGAAGGCAGGGGTAATACAGATGAAAAGATCATTACTTCGGGACAAGCCGACGCTGCCCTCGGCCGGTTTGCCAATGAGTGGAAAAACTGCTACGAAGGCATTAAAACCTGTCATATTTTTCTTGAAAATATCGATTTAGTGCCAAATATGGATGCAGCTTTAAAGGAGAGAATGATTGCTGAAACCCGTTTTATCCGGGCTTCCCTATTCTTCCGGCTCACCAACCATTACGGCGATGTACCCTTGTTCGATTACAACATCAATCTTCAGGAAGCCAATACCATCAGCCGTTCTCCTAAAGCGGAGGTGATCACTTTCGTGAGAAATGAATTGAATGCTATCGTCAATACCTTACCAAAGAGCGGAGAATATGCCGATAAAGACAAGGGCAGGATCACTCAGGGAGCGGTAATGACCCTACTGGCACGCACCTATCTCTACGAAAATGACTGGGCAAATGTAGCCTCTATCACCGAAGATATTATCAACGGAGAGTACGGCCGGTACGAACTTTTTCCCAGCTATGAAGGACTTTTCCTGCCGGAGAACGAACTGAACCAAGAGGTGATTCTCGACATGGGTTACACTCTTACCCTGAGGACTTGGAGTGAGATGTACGATGCCATCCCCATCAGCGTGGGCGGACGTATCAATGCTGCAGCGCCTACACAGGAATTGGTGAATGATTATATTATGACGAATGGTAAGGCAATCCATGAGGCCGGATCAGGCTATAATGAAGATAACCCTTACGTAAACAGAGATCCGCGATTCGGTTATTCTATCGTTTATCATGGTTATCAGTGGAAAAAAGGGGATGGTTCTGTATCGACTATTTATATCAGACCCGGTTCTTCCGATGGAGTTCCAGGCGCTTCCGATCTGGATGAATACGCCGGCCCGGGACAAAACTCCACCGCCACCGGATATTATATCAGAAAATACTTCGATCCTACTGCTCCGGAAGGAATAGCTGCCGGACTGAACCTGATATTAATGCGTTATGCTGACATCCTGTTGATGTATGCAGAGGCAAAAAACGAATTGGGAGAAATGAACCAGACGGTATGGGATCAAACCATCCGTGCTCTTCGCGAACGCGCCGGCTTCACCGATGCCGGAGCATTAAACTATCCGGCCAATGGCGACCTACGGGAAATTATCCGTCGTGAACGTCGCACCGAACTCTTCCATGAAGGGCTACGTTTATTCGATATCCGTCGCTGGGGTACGATTGAAACAGTGATGAACGCCACTCCTACCGGAGCTAAATTTGCCGGGGGCAACACGCAATACATCCGATTAGACCAGAGAAGGTTTAATAAAGACAGGGACTACCTGTTTGCTGTTCCCCAGTCACAACGTGATATCAATCCTAATCTGACGCAAAATCCCGGATATTAATATCATAATTTTAAACTACAGATAAAATGAAAAATATATTGATAAGACTTATAACGCTATCGTTCCTTATCCCTCTGTTCATTGCATGCGACAGCGAGGGCGTAGTAAGGGATTACGGCGTTACATCCGTACAAAAATTGTATAATCCGGATAATGGAAAAGCAGTTGTATTGCATGCGAAAGGCTCACTCACCTTTGAGTGGGAGCCGGCGCTGGCTGAAGATGGTGGTAACCCGCTCTATGAGGTTGCGTTCGACAAAGAAGATGGAGACTTTTCAGCACCGGTAGCCATAATTACAGCCGACAATAACGGAGGTAGTACCCGGGCTACACTTACCCACAAGCAGATAAACAAGATTGCCGCTGAGGCAGGTGTGGAATCGGCAGCGCAAGGAACACTTAAATGGACTGTCTTTTCCTCTAAAGGATACGAACCTGTGAAGGCACAGGAAGAGCGTACACTCACAGTGACCCGTCTGGCAGGTTTTGCCGATATCCCCGAACAGGTTTACATTACCGGAGAAGCCACAGAGGGCGGTGCTGATCTTTCCAACGCACTTATCATGAGAGAAAGTGAGGAAGAAGAGGGGCTGTTTGAGATGTATACCTTCTTAAAAGCAGATACTCCTTTCCATTTCACCAATGGCACATCGGAGGAATCGGCAATCTATTCTACTGCCAATGGGATACTCGTAGAAGGTGGTACTACCAGCCTTGCCAAAGAGGGAGTCTATCGCATCATACTCGACTTCACTACCGGTTCTGCCACTTACACCCTGATTGAAAGAATCGGCTTCTTCTTTTCACCCTCGAACGCCATGTTGTTTGAATTGCCCTACGTAGGCAACGGAGTTTTCCGGGCTGAAGCGCAAACGGTTACCTTCAAACAAGAGAGTTGGGGAAGGGATGAGCGATACAAATTCAGAATGTATGTCCGCGAGGATGCCGGTGAAGGTGAGATAGTAGAGATGGAATGGGGTACAAAGAATCCCACTGACTCCCGTCCTGAACCCAATAGCCCGGATTCTTATTACCATATTGCCCTGGTGAATCCGTCTCAATGGGATAACAAATGGAAACTGGCGGGTGATTTTGATGGAGTACCGGCCAATTACACGATCTATTTGCAGGCCAATATCCCTTATTATACCCATTCCATTGAACTAAGTGAATAATAGTATAATACACCTTAAAATATAAAATGATGTACAAATCAGATATAACGATCGCGTTGATCATCCTTTTTGCGGCTCTCTTCGCTTCTTGTAGCGACAATATGGGAACGCCCGATGATCGGCTGACAGAGGTAACCTCTCTGATTGAACCGATGAATGCCAGGGAGGTGGTTTTGGAGCCCTCTGTCTCTGCTTCACTCTATTTCGAATGGGATTATATCAACCACGCCGAGGCAGGCGTGGCGACTTACCGGATCGCTTTCGACAGTGCGGATGGCGATTTCTCCAGTCCTATTTATATCATTACGGCGGATAATAACGGTTTGTCAAACCATGTCACTGTCTCTCACAGAGATTTGAACAAGATCGCCGACAAGGCAGGCATCAACCCTTCCGCCACCGGTACGATCAAATGGACCGTACTTTCTTCGAAAGGAACCAAAACGATAAAATCGTCACAGGAGCACAGTCTTGTCATTACCCGCTTAGCAGGTTTTGAGGATATCCCCATGGAGCTTTTTATTACCGGCGAGGCCACCGAAAGAGGTGCTGACATCGCTAATGCCATCGCGATGAAAAATCTTGCCGAGGGAGAATTTGAGATCTACACCCGGCTGACGCAAGGTCAACCATTCAAATTCGTCAGCGGCAGATCAGGCGAATACACAACATACTCCTTAACAGAGGACAACATTGTGGTAGACGGAACTTCGGAGGTACCTGTTACCGGCGTGTATAAATTCTACCTCAACTTTGAAATCGGTTCCTACTCGATGAAGCATATCACCAAAGTGAGCCTCTTCCTTAATTGGGCTCAACGATATATTGAGTTACCCTACATCGGTTCCGGCGTATGGGGTGTGACCGATTACGAGATCAGCGGGCTCTCTGGCAACGACAATACCGACGACCGTTACAAATTCCGTATGGAGAGCAGCGAGGGAGAGACCGAGTGGAGAGCAGCCGATAATGACAGCAAACCTACCGGAGCTCCCGAATATTACTATATGGTTGAAAGGACAAATGTGACACAGTGGACAGACGGGCAGATATGGAAATCACCCGCCACCGACGGATGGAGCGGAAAAAGATATGATGTCACCTTCTCGCTTAACCCGGATGGACCCTATACCCATAATTTAGTTATTAAATAAGAATCATTAAAAAAATATCCAGTCCAAAGGGAGTTTCTTACAACTCTCTTTGGGCAAGGGATACAACTTTTGAATAAAAATCATCTCTTATGAAGAAAAAATATCTCTTTTTAATTATGCTGATAATCCCTCTCTGGTGGTCTTGCGGGAAAGAGGATATACCGGCTAATGGAGAGGACGAAGAGGAAGAAACAATCGATTGGAACGTTGCAGCTAATGCGAGCAGCATGGCTCTGATCAATCAATTCTGGAACAGTGGAGGAAACTATTTCAATACCGACAATAGCGGTAACACTACCTTTCAGTATTGGCCCAATGCACATGCACTCGATGTATTGATTGATGCCTATGAACGTACCAGTAATACCGAATACAGCACTTACTTCGATCAATGGTTCCAGGGGGTGAAAGTACAGAATGGCAATACATGGAATAACGATTTTTACGACGATATGGAATGGAACGCACTGGCCTTACTCCGGGCATATAAGGCCACCAGCGATGCCAAATACAAGGATGCGGCACTGGAGTTATGGGGGTATATCAAAGAAGGTTGGAACGATAATGCCGGCGGCGGGATTACCTGGAAAAAGGGCATGGAATACAGTAAAAACGCCTGCTCTAATGGTCCTGCAGCTATCCTTGCTGCTCGCCTCTATCAGGAATTTGGCAATGAAGAAGATAGAGAGTGGGCCATCAGAATCTACGGCTGGCTCAAGTCGACCTTGGTGAACACCAACACGGGCGCAGTCTGGGATAATATCAACTCCAATACCGGAGAGATTAACAAAGAGTGGGTATTCACTTACAATCAAGGCACCTATATCGGCGCGGCAGTTGAGTTACATAAGATATTCAACGAGAAATCCTATCTCAATGATGCAGTCAAAGCGGCCGATTATACTATCGGCAGTCTGGTGGAAAACTCTGTCCTCAAAAGTGAAGGTACTGGTGACGGAGGGCTTTTCAAAGGCATCTTTATCCGCTACTTCACCGATTTGATCCAACAGGAACGACTCGACGCACCTATCCAGAGAAGGTATCTTCAGTTTATGAAGTTGAATGCCGAGACCCTATGGGAACAGGGAACCACACAACCGGCTGTATTATTCGGACCTAACTGGCGTCAGAAACCGGGAACTTCCACGGGGCTGACCGAGCAACTCAGTGGCTGCATGTTGATTGAAGCCGCCGCCCTGTTAGAGAAAGAAGAATTATTCAATTAAGAATGATTATCTGTAATATCTCTTGGTACAATATGGTGTACAGGAACGGAGAAACAGGAAAACTTTAAAGAGGAGCGTGGCAAAATCGGCATTACCTGTAAAATAGACAATGGCACCAATCACTATTGGCTTGAAACTCGAAGTAAGTATATCGCTACTAATTAAATAATAAAAAACAGTATATTTGTAAAATGCGAGGTAGAAAATCTATGATCGGGTTCAACCATAAAAATACAATAGATGATAACAACGAAAAGAATAAAAGAATTTACAGGTTTAATTGTATGGCTTTTTACCGCTTCCCTCATGTATTCCCAGCAAAACGTGAATTACGATGAGTCGAAAATCCCTTCGTATGTGCTACCCGAGCTTTTGCAATGTGAGAACGGAAAGGTGGTCTCGACCATAGAGCAGTGGGAAACGCAGAGAAGGCCGGAACTGCTGGAGTTATTCGCTTCACAGGTGTATGGATGTAAGCCTGAGGGAAAGATCGACGTTACCTACGAAATACTGACGGGGAACCCTGGTGCGTTGGGCGGTAAAGCAACCGGCAAGCAGGTGAAATTTACTTTTTCCAATGGGAAGAAAAAAACAGAAGCTATCCTTCTGTTGTACATTCCCAATAAACCGGCAGGCAAAGTGCCTGTTTTTGTCGGCTACAATTTCAAAGGAAATCACAGTACTACTTCAGACACAACGGTTCTTTACTCTCCCGTTTTCCATCTGGTAAAAGAACCGGATCATCCGGATTGGGAAAGAGGGAATCAAACAAGCCGATGGAGTTACGATAAAATTATCGACCGGGGATATGCCGTGGCGACAATGTGCTATCACGATATTTATCCCGATAAACCGGAACTAAGAGATCACAGTATTGTCTCTCTTTTTCCGGAATATGATCCTGAAAATATCGTGGCCGACGAATGGCAGGCTATCGGCGCCTGGGCCTGGGGATCGAGCCGGATCATCGATTTTCTGGAAACCCAGGAAAGGATAGACAGTGACAAGATCGCCATCATGGGACATTCCCGGCAAGGAAAGGCTGCGCTTTGGGCCGGCGCCCAGGACAAGCGTTTTCGGATGGTGATATCCAATGATTCGGGTTGCGGTGGCGCGGCACTCTTCCGAAGGGAATTCGGGGAAACCATCGACATTATCAATAAAAACTTCCCACACTGGTTCTGTAAGAACTTTCATCAGTATAATAACCGGGAAGAAATATTGCCGGTAGACCAGCATCAGCTTATTGCCTTGATAGCGCCCAGAAAAGTGTATGTGGCGAGCGCCGAAGAAGATCTTTGGGCAGACCCCAAAGGTGAATTCTTATCCGCCTATCATGCAGGCCCGGTATATCTTCTCTACGGATTGACAGCCATCGATTCTGACAAGATGCCGCAATTGCATAAACCGATCATGGGAGACATAGGTTACCATATAAGAGCAGGCAAACATGATGTGACGGAATATGATTGGGAGTGTTATCTGGATTTTGCAGATAAGCATTTCAAGAATTAATTTGTTTTTAATCAACTTCAACAACATAAGATGAAACTAATTTCACCTATTATTCTCCTGTCGATCGTTTTATTCGGTTGCACAAGTACAGCAGAGAAAAAACTCACTGACTATGTAAACCCTTTCTTAGGTACAGCCACCCTATGGGAACCTGAGGATCTGGGATATGTACGTACCTGGGATGTACGTACCTGGGGGGCCGAAGTCTTTCCCGGAAGTTCCCTGCCCAACGCCATGGTGCAGTTGAGTCCCGTCACCCAGTTCCGGAGCGGAGCGGGATATCAATACGAAGATACGGTGATCTACGGGTTCTCACATACAAATAAAGGGCACTGGAATCTGTTGCATATTCCCCTGTTACCTGTTACCGGAGAGATTGCTCCCGGAAATTATGCCTCCGCTTTCAGTCATGATAACGAATCGGCTCACCCGGGCTACTATCAGGTATTCCTCGAAACATATAGTATCGACGTGGAACTGACTACTACCCTGCGTTGCGGATTTCACCGGTATACCTATCCCAAGGGGGAAGACAAAAAGCTGATTGCCGATATGACCCGTTCCAATAATCGGGTAAAGGACTGGAGCATCCAAAAGGTAGATGAGTATACTTTTTCCGGTTTTCAGGATGCCGAAGGAAAAATGTATTTCTATGCAGTATCCAATTATCCGGTAGAGGATATCCAACAGGTAAAAGACGATCAGCATGAAATTTCACTGGTAAATTTCGGGGAAAACCATCAGAAAGACCCGCTGGAACTCAAAATAGGATTCTCCTTTGTCAGCATCGAAAATGCAAAGATGAACTTAGAAGAGGAGATGCTGAATAAGAGTTTCGAACAGGTCCGTGAAGAGGCCGACAAAGAGTGGAACAGTTTGCTGTCGAAGATCAAAGTATCAGGTGGTAGCGAGCGTGAAAAAGGGATCTTCTACTCTACCCTCTATCGCTCATTCCTCTGGCCTGCCCTGCGCAGTGATATAAACGGGGATTTCACGGATGAAACAGGAGAAATCGTCAATGAAGGATTCCGTTATTATACCAATCCATCGTTCTGGGACGACTATCGCAACAAGTTGGTATTACTGGCTATGTTATCACCCGATGTGACCACTGATATCATCAAATCGATTACCGACAAAGGGGAGAAAAGAGGCGGTTATATGCCTACCTTCTTTCACGGTGACCACGCCTCGGTATTCGTGGCGGGCAGTTATCTTCGCGGCATCACCGATTTCGATCTGGAACGTGCTTACAGGCTGTTGCTGAAGAATGCTACTGTACCCGGACGTGGTGGAAGGCCTTATCTGGACGAATACATCGAACGGGGCTGGATCGCGGAAAAAGATACCACCAACGTACCTACATGGGATGAATACAAAGCGGCTGTTACCAAAACAGTGGAGTATGCCTATGATGATTATGCAACCGCTTTAATTGCAAAAGAACTGGGTGATGAGGCGAATTATTCGTTACTGATGGAACGTTCCAACAATTATAAGAACCTGTTCGACCCATCCACCGGGTTTTGGCGTGGAAAGATCGACAACGGAAACTGGATTGAGGACTTCGACCCCTACTATCCCTACTTCGCCTATATGTACCGGGAAGCGAATGCCTGGCAGTCACTCTTCTTCGCACCACACGATCCGGAAGGAATGATTGCATTGTACCCGTCTCATGAGGCAGTGAATCAGAAACTCGACTCTCTCTTTACCGAACCTTGGAGAGGGTATGAAGCGCATAATATGACCGGATTTATCGGTAATTACTGCCACGGTAACCAACCCTCCCACTCGATACCCTATACCTATTATTTTATCGACAAACAGGAGAAAGCGCAATGTGTACTCGACAGTATCATGGATCGCTTTTACGATATGGGCGCCGAGAAACTGGCTTATGCGGGCATGGACGATGCGGGTGAGATGTCGGCATGGTATGTGTTCAACGCCATCGGGCTGTATACCTATTCACCGGCCGATCCGGAATATATCATCTCTGTTCCCCTGTTCGACGAGGTAAAATTTTCTTTGGGTGAAAGCAGGGAATTTACCATCAGGAAGGAGGGCAACGGAAAGAAGATCCGACAGATCAGATACGGTAACGAAACCATAGACGGATGGTTTATTCGACACGACCAGCTGGCACAGGGCAAAGAACTGATAATAACTACTACTGAATAGTAAAATAACGGGTTGCTAATAACCTCATCTTATTCCAATTCTTTCCGCCAATAATGCATGGCAGGCAAGGGCTCTCCGAATCCGAGACTTTGATACAAATGTTGGGCGGAGAGATTATCCTTGCGTACTTCCAGTGTGATGCGACTGCATCCTCTTTTCCTGCCGATCGCAATAACCGCCTCAAGTAATTGTCGCCCGATCCCCTTGCGGCGATAACCGGGCAGAACGATCAGATCATGAATATTGATCATCGGACGGATAGTAAACGTCGAAAAATTTTCAAAAGCGACCAGCAGTCCACACACAGTCCGGTCTGCTTCAGCCAATAGGACGACAGAAGCAGGATGCCGTTTCAACCCGTTCGTTAACTCTATTTGGTCGGCTACCGATAAAAACTCTCCGCCGCCCATTTTATCTCCAATATAAGCGTTGATTAAATCGGCAAGCCCTTTTGTGTGATCTGGATTTGTATAATCGCATATTCTTATATTCACTTCAGTCATATCGTAGTGATAAATTCAGATTTAACATACGGTGCGAAAATACGGCAAAAATCCCAAATAATCATTACATTTGCACGAGTTTATTTAACAATGGAGTCAGGATATGAAACAATTTCTACTCTTCACATTGAGTTGTGTGATAGTCACTGCAGGCCTTCAGGCACAACAGCTCAAAGGTATTATTGTCAACAAAAAAGGAGAACCTGTTCCAAACTCAACCGTCTATATCTACGAAATTGCCAAAGGAATTGCTGCCGATAACCTCGGCGAATTTCAAACCACCCTTGAGCCGGGTACCTATACATGTGAATTTCGTTCCCTCGGATACGAGATTATCAAGAAAAACATAATAATGGGAAAGGAAAACCAGACTATCCGTGTAGAACTTCAGGAAACATCCTATATGCTGAAAGAGGTGGTGATTTATGCTACCGCCAGTAATGAAGACCCGGCCTGTCGCATCATGCGCAAAGCGATTGCCCATGCTCCTTATTACCGTTATCAGATAAAAGAATTTACATCGGAGGCCTATATAAAAGGAAGCCTGACTATCGATAAGATCCCGGGAATCCTTAAACGCGCCATGAAGGTCAATGACAATAACTTCGATATCAACTCCATCATAGGAAAACCGCTGGTAATGGAATCTAAGAGCAATATCCACTTTACATCACCTGAAACTTACCAACAAAATGTAATTGCACTGAAAAGTTCCATTCCCAAAGAATTCAACGTAGACAAAGGGTTGAGTATTATGACCTCAAGCATCTACAACGCTGAACTGAACGGACGAATCTCCCCGCTCGCTCCCGGAGCATTCAGGTTTTATGCCTTTAAACTTGAAAATGTAGATTACCAACCCGAGCATGTCATCAACAAGATCAAGGTAACTCCCAGAAAGAAAAACCCCAACCTCTTCTCGGGTTATATCTACATCCTGGAAGACACATGGAACGTATATATTGCCGACCTCGTCGCAAGTGAACTGGGCACTACCTTGCATTACCGCATCAATTACCACCAGGTGCAGCCTTCGGTCTACTTGCCCACCACCTATGATGTGAGTATGACTATGAATACGATGGGTGTAAAAGGATCAGGGAATTATTACGCATCAATGAAATACAATTTGGTTCAGGTAGATAAAAGCCGGAATACTGCTGCCGACAATGAAACAGTAGTACCTGATGAATCTGAAGAAGAGGAAATATCTCCCAAAAAGCAAAAAATATCGGATGAATTGGAGAAGCTGGCCCAAAAGGAAGAACTTTCTACCAAGGAGGCCTATAAGATGTCGAAATTGATGAACAAAATGGTGGAACCGGAAGAGGTGAAAAATCAACGGGAGTCGCTTGAGATAAAAGATATTGAAAAGGTAAAGATGAAAGTGGACACGCTGGCATGGAAGAGAGACTCTGCTTTCTGGACAAATATCCGTGAGCTGCCGCTTCGGGAAGATGAGTTGAGAAGTTACCAGATAAGGGATTCATTGTCGGGTGGTGACACTATTTCCGAAACATCCCTTGATAGGAATGAAGTGGTACTATCTATTGACGAAAATCCGAAAACCGTGTTCGGAAAAATTACGCAGGGAGGCGTATGGAAAATGAACCGGGATCTTTCACTCCGTTACGGCGGATTAATGGGTGGATTGAGAGAATACAATTTCACCGACGGACTTTGGCTTGGACAAACCCTTTCCTTGAATTGGGCCATCGATAAGAACCGGAATTTCTCGGTTTCTCCGTCGCTCCACTACGCCACAGCACGAAAAGAATGGTTATGGCATGTTTCCACCTCATTAAATTATGCACCTATGTCCCTCGGACGGTTTCATCTCTCGGCAGGACATATTTCCCGTGATGTGAATAGTGAAAACGGGGAGTCGAGACTGATGAACACCCTTGCAGCCATCGATCTGGGACAGAATTTCATCCGCTTTTACGACAGCCGGTACGTCAAAGCCGATCATTACATCGATATTGCCAACGGATTGCATCTGTATAGCGGCGCAGAAATAGATAAACGATCGGCACTGCGTAACCGAACCTCGTTTAATTTTATCGGCAAAGATGTTCCTGAAAATGTTCCCTCCGACGCCACTTTATATCCCAATCATACAGCTACAAATATTACGGTGGAACTCTCCTATACTCCACGATACCGCTACCGCATGAGAGAAGGTCAAAAATGGTATGTCTCCACCAAATATCCTACTTTTTCAGTTGTATACAAAAAAGGAGTCAATCTTTTTACCGACAATCCTGGACCACTTTATGACCGAATTTCCACATCGATCTCTCAAACTATTAAAGTCTCCCCTTTCGAAGAGATTGATTACCTGTTTTTGGGCGGCACGTTCTTATCGTTCGACAGGTTATACCCGAATGATCTCAAATATTTCAGGAATAACCAAATGCTGTTCACCGCGTCCGATTTTAACCGGAGTTTCAACCTGCTGGAACCTTATACCGCTTCAGGGGAATGGTGGATGGAAGGGCACCTGAATTATCAATCACAGTATCTCTTTTTGAAAAACCTGCCTTTCCTGCAACGTTTTTCCTTTGATGAAGCTGTTCATATGCACGGATTATCCACCGAAAACAGGAGATTCTACCTGGAAGGTGGCTATTCTATAGGGTTCCTCGGCTTGGGCAGAGTAGGAATTTTTACCGGTTTTACCGATAAAAAATTCGATCGTTTCGGAGTAAGGTTAAGTTATCCGCTATGGAATTTTATGGAAAAACCCCTTAAATAATTTTCTCTATAACCATAACATCCGATTTTACCTGTTTTTTTAATCGGCAAAAAACCTGGAAAGAATTTATTACTTTAATAAAAAAATAACCCTAAAATTACATAAATCATAATATTTCATGTCATTTCCTGAGAAAACAGAAATCAAAATAGTTTTTCTATCTTTCAAATTGATTTTTTCAACACTATTTTTTACGTATTTTCAGATTGTTAAAATATCAATTTGACAATTCGGATTAAAATATATTTTATATTTTTGTGCGAATTTTTATATTATAATTATATTAATGGGTGGAAAATTTTTGTGCCGAGGTAAGGCAGGAATAAAAATCACAACTATCCCTTTTTTGATAATCGAAGTTTAACGAGAATGTTTTTAAAGACAAGACAGTTTTTCTGTGCTGCAGTTTATTTTTTTTATACTATAAACAATATTTAATTATTAATTGATTAAAACAATGAGAATGAAAATGAAGAACTTTAAGAGTTTGAAAGGATTGTTCACGTTCCTTTTGTGTATGTGGGTATTTGCCGCATCAGCACAAAATCTGACAATCCATGGAGTTGTGACAGACTCGTATAATGAACCGGTTATTGGAGCAACCGTAGTAGTAGAAGGAAATACTACGCAAGGTACAGTAACCGACATCGATGGAAACTTCACATTGACGAATGTTCCTGAAAACGCCAATTTAATATTTAGCTATGTAGGATTACAATCGCAAACAGTTGCCGTGAACGGGCGCACAACTATAAACGTTACACTCAACGAAGATTCCGAGTTGCTGGATGAAGTTGTTGTAACGGCTTTGGGAATTAGGCGCGACAAAAAAGCATTAGGATATGCTATTCAGGAGGTAAAAGGCGAAGACATTGTGGCTGCACGCGAATTAAACGTAGCCAATGCCCTCTCCGGAAAAATATCGGGATTACAAGTCATCCGGTCCAACAATGGACCTGGAGGTTCTTCTAAAATTGTGATCCGTGGGAACAATTCGGTTACAAACCTGAACCAACCGTTGATCGTGGTAGATGGTGTACCTATGGATAACTTTACCGGGGCTAAAAATAACGACTATTGGAACCCTAGTGCCGACATGGGTAACGGTTTATCGGATATTAATCCTGAAGACATTGAGAGTATGACCGTATTGAAAGGAGGATCTGCTGCCGCACTTTATGGATCGCGTGCAGGAAATGGTGTAATCCTTATTACGACTAAAAGTGGACGCAAAACAGATGGATTAGGGATCACTGTTTCTTCTTCAATATCTGCCGAAACAATCTTCATGAATCCTGAATTGCAAAATACTTTCGGTCAGGGAAGCCAGGGAGCTTACGACCAGTTATCTTCAAGCAGTTGGGGCCCTGAAATTACCGGTCAGGAATACACAAAATGGAACGGTGAAACAGCAAGAATGCAAGCCTACGATAATATTAATAATTATTTTAACAAACCAGGTATTAATCTTACGGAAAACATTGCTTTCTCGCAACAATATAACAATGTATCCGTATATACCTCACTGGGACGGACCGATGACTGGAGTAAAATTCCGGGAGCAGACCTGAGTCGTACGAATCTGACAATGCGTGCAACCACTCAATTCGGACCGGATGACCGCTGGAGTACGGATGCCAAAATACAATACATTTCAACCGATGCCCGTAATCGTCCGGTCGGGGGAAGAAACGCATCAAATCCATTCTTCACGATGTATGCTTTGCCCCGTTCTCTCGATATCCGTGATTTCAGTAATCCGATAAATGAGCAGGGAAGAATGGTCTGGTATCAAGGGGGCACCACTCCTCAAATCAATCCTTACTGGTTGACTAAATACAGATTGAGCAATGATGTTCGTGAACGTTTCTTAATGCAGGGTTCGTTGAAATATCAATTTACCGACTGGTTAAACGGGGAAATCAAAGGGGGAACTGATATGTATTTTACTGAATATGATAACAGGACATACGGAAGAAGCCCGCTCTCTGAAACCGGACGTTATAGCTTCGGACAAGATAAATTCTTCGAAAATAATTTTAGTGCCCTCCTTTCTGCGCAAAAAGACAATGTTTTTGGTAAATGGGGACTCGGAGGTTCATTGGGAGGTAACCTTATGCATCGGAAAAAAACCGGAATAACCGCTGGACCGGATGAATTACTTGTTCTTAATCTTTTCACATTCGGCAATTCAAAAAACAAACTGGATGCCGAACGTGAATATAATGAAAAGAAGATCAACTCAGTGTATGGTACAGCACAGTTGAATTACGGCGGATATTTGTTTATCGATGGGACTTTCAGAAACGACTGGTCTTCTACGCTGCATCCGGATAACCGATCGTTTTTCTATCCCTCAATCAGCACCTCCTGGGTAATAAGCGACATGTTGAACACTGAAGGAAAGGGCATGCCGTCATGGTTTACCTATGCCAAAGTACGTGCATCTTTCGCACAGGTAGGTAACGACCTCGACCCCTATCAGCTTTACAATACTTATAGCATTGGTAAAGACCCTGAAAATAACGCGACAGCCGGAACCAATAATACATTGTATGATCCTACCGTACGCAGTGAGTTAATTTCGTCGTGGGAAGCAGGAACCGAACTCCGCTTTTTCAATAATCGCCTGGGATTTGATTTCGCCTGGTACAAGTCGAATGCACATCGTCAATTACTGAACCTGCCGATGGACCCGTTGAGTGGATACAACTTTAGAAAAATCAATGCAGGTAACATCCAAAACCAGGGGATTGAGTTAATGATCAATGCCCGTCCGGTGGAAACAAAAGATTTTGCATGGAACATACAGGCTAATATTTCCAAAAATAAAAATACGATCATAGAACTGACGGACGACGTAACACTCTATGAATTGGGCGGTTATGACAACCTTAAGGTCTATGCTACGGCAGGAGGGGCTTATGGCGAAATCTACGGGACAAAATTCAGAAGGGTTACCGACGAAAATAGCCCGCATTATGGGAAATTGATCGTGGACGGAAATGGACTTCCGCTCGGAACCACGGAAAGCGAAAAAGTCGGAGATCAGCAAGCCGATGTATTAATCGGATTAACCAACTCTTTCCAGTATAAAGGTTTTTCATTTAGCTTCCTTATTGATGCACGTATCGGAGGAGATATTTTTTCTGCTACAAACTTGTACCTGCAAAGTGCCGGAACAGCGGCTGTAACAGCACCCAATGGAAAACGTGAAGAATTTGTCGTGGAAGGAGTTTATCTTGATAACAACCAGCAATATCAGGTAAATACAACGCAGGTAACACCCCAGCAGTATTGGGAACGTGTAACTACAGCGACCGGAAATCTCGGTATTTCCGAAGCAAATATTTACGATGCAACAAATATACGCCTGCGTAACGTACAGTTAAATTACGACTTTAACCGTTCATTATTGACCAATACTCCATTTACCAGATTAAGAATGGGAGTTTCTGTAAACAACGCGTTAATGCTTAAGAGTCATCTCAAAGGAGTAGATCCCGAGTCGGTATTTGCCATTGGCACTAACGCCGTAGGTTTTGAAAATACGGCGCCTCCTACTTCACGGACATTCCTTTTTAACGTAACATTCGGTTTCTAATAAATTAAAATGACAACAACAATGAAAAAAAGGCAAATATTATATACGTTTTTAGCTGCAATCATGTTATTGGGTGCTTGTTCCGATTTTGAGGACATAAACAAAGATCCCAATGCAGCGAATGAGGATGACATTAAGGTGCAATACATATTAAATAAAGCGATCACCGATGCCCAACAAGATCCGCACATTGCGGAACGGGCTTTCGTATTGTACTGGAGACGGGCCGGACGGCAAGATCGTTCGGGCGGCATCAACCTGGGAACATACAACAACGATTGGAGTTCCGATTACTATCGTTATGTATCCGAATGGATGAGATCGGCCACACAAGCAGTGGATTTGGCCGAAAAGCAAATTGAAAAAGATGATTTTGCGGTAGAATATGACCGTCAGATGGCTAAAAACCTCAAAGAGGTGGCTCGTATTTGGAGAGCATATCTAATGAGTGAGTTTTCCGATAACTTTGGTCCACTTCCCATTGAAGCTTTCAAAGGAACCAATCCGGAATTTTCAAGCGTTAAGGATGTGTATTATTTCCTGCTTGACGAACTAAAAGATGCGACAGCCAATATAGATGTGAATGTAACACCCCAGGACGTGGATAAGAAGTTTGACCGTGCATATGAATTTAATTTCTCAAAATGGGTCAAATACGCCAATTCAATGCGTATGCGTCTTGCGATGCGTTTATCAGAAGTGGATGAAGCAAAGGCGAAATCAGAGTTTGAAGATGCTGCCCTCGGCGCTCTTATTCTGGACGCTAATGATATGTTTTCCGTACAGGAGCGTGATGGATGGGATCCTCTTGCAGGAGTTATGTCCAGACCGTGGAACGCTTTATTGATGAGTAATACACTAAACAATCTTATGATTAACTTAGGCGGTATAAAATCAGCAGACCAGTTGGATGCTTCATATTCTTCTTACATTAAACCTCAGGGATATATGGGTGTTAGATATCAAAACCATTTTTCTACCTATACAAACGATCCCTCAATCGGTTTTGTTTTCGATGGACTCCATTACTCTATCGACCCCCGGGCCTACCAACTTTACTCTATCCCGGGTGATTTCAGTAACTCTAACGCCCAATTTACATCAGAAGATGACTTAGGTCCTATTGAGAGATCTATTTTTACCGACAAAGACCAGAAAGAGGAAATAGCCAAAATAAATCTTGCGTTTACCTGGAATACGATGCCCGGGGGAAGCTGGGGTGATATGACTGCTATGAATCAGGTAATCGGTTCCCTTTACAACCCAATCCTTGTTAAAAAGTACAGGAATCATTCACAAAGACGTGTATTCTTTGCCGCCTGGGAAACTTATTTCTTATTGGCAGAAGCTTCCGTAAGAGGATGGGCAACGCCAGTTGCCGCTAAAGAGGCCTATGAGAGGGGAATAAAAGAAAGTTTGGAATACCACGGAATTGATAAGTTCTACGATTCGTATATTGCATCTACCGATTATAACCGCGTTGGAACCTCTGTAAAATGGGATCATACTACAGAACCACCCTCGACGGTTGAGGTGGATATTATAAACGGTTACACCAGGCAACCTGCCAAATATACTTATACATACCCGGTGGCGAGCCAAACATCTTACGGTAAAGCGCTGAACGATCAGATGACTAAAATCATCACCCAAAAGTTCATTGCCCAGAACCCGTGGTTACCACTTGAAACATGGAACGATTATCGTCGTTTGGGTCTTCCATTCTTTGAAAACATGGTAGTTGAAAATCCGTTGACCGACTTACCCGCATTAACTAAGGACAATGTGAAGACGACACAACAACGTGCATTTTTCCCGCAGCGTCTTAAATATCCGGCTTCACTTGAAAACAGTAATCCTGAAGGATATAAAAAAGCCGTGGAATTGCTGGGTGGTCCCGATGCTGTGTTAACACCGCTTTGGTGGGCTACACACTAACTGGTAGTTTAATTGATTGAAAATAGGAGGAATTTTTTAATTCTTCCTATTTTATTTTCTGACCTCTCGTATCAATTACATAGCGGTCGGCATCATAATACTTTAGATCCGATTATTATCATCAAATATTTCAACTGATCCTGCCCCATTCATAGCGGTTTCCGCCCAAACGGTCCAATTGCTGCTTTAGTACCAGATGCTCCGGCTGTTCCAGTTGAGGGTCTTTTTCAATCAACTCTTCAGCAATCTCACGGGCACGATATAGAATATTATTATCTTTTACCAGATCGGCAATCCTGAGATCGAAAGGGATACCGCTCTGTTGGGTTCCTTCCAGATCACCCGGACCACGCAGCTTCAGGTCGGCTTCGGCAATAACAAATCCATCATTGCTTTCGGTCATGATTTCCATCCGCTTGCGGGTATCGGATGAGATCTCATAGGGTGTAATAAGTACGCAATAGGATTGGTCTGCTCCACGCCCTACCCGGCCCCGCAACTGATGCAACTGGGAAAGACCGAACCGCTGCGCACTTTCGATTACCATCACACTCGCATTAGGGACATTTACTCCCACCTCGATCACTGTAGTGGATACCATGATCTGCGCCTCATTGGACACAAACCGACGCATCACCTCATCCTTCTCGGCCGGCTTCATCCGTCCATGCATCTTGCAAACGCCAAATTCGGGAAAAGCCTCTTTGATATGCTGATATCCTTCTTCGAGATTCTTCAGGTCGAGTTTTTCGCTCTCCTCGATCAATGGATAGACAATATAGGCTTGTCGCCCTGCCCGTATCTGTTCCCGGATAAATTCATAAAGTGCTCCACGTTTTTTATCATATCGATGAAGTGTCTGTACCGGTTTTCTACCCGGCGGAAGTTCGTCAATCACCGACACATCCAGGTCACCGTAAACCGTCATGGCCAGCGTACGGGGAATGGGCGTGGCAGTCATCACCAATACATGTGGGGGTTGGTTGTTTTTGGTCCATAATTTGGCTCGTTGCGCCACGCCGAAACGATGTTGCTCATCGATCACCACAAATCCGAGGTTACGGAACTGCACCGTATCTTCAATCAGGGCATGGGTACCAATCAGGATATTGATCTCTCCCGACTGCAGACCGGCATGGATCCTCTCCCGCTCCTTTTTTTTCGTGGAACCGGTCAGTAATTCTACCCTCAGATCCATCCCCGATAGCATTTCAGCGAATGTCTCAAGATGCTGCGACGCCAGGATCTCAGTCGGCGCCATCAGGCAGGACTGGAAGCCGTTATCGAGCGCAATCAGCATACACATGATCGCCACCAGTGTCTTGCCGCTACCTACATCTCCCTGTAACAGGCGGTTCATCTGCCTTCCTGAGGCGGTATCTTTCCTGATCTCTTTGATTACCCGTTTCTGTGCATTGGTAAGGGGAAACGGAAGTTTTTGCTTATAAAACGAATTGAGATGATCCCCCACTTTTTTGAAGATAAATCCATTCAGTTTTCCTTTCCTTTCCGAGGCATAACGGACAATATTGAGTTGGATATAGAAGAGTTCTTCAAACTTCAGGCGAAATTCCGCATCACGTAGCTGAGGCGCTGATTTAGGGAAATGGATATTCTCCACCGCGTCATGGAACGGCGTCACCTTCGCCTGTTTCACCACATCGGGAGAAAGTGTTTCAGGAAGCCGCTCTTTGATCATTCCGAAAGCATTTCCGATAATATTCTGCATCGCCCTGGAGTTGAGATAATGGTTCTTCATCTTCTCCGTAGTGTTGTACATTGCCATCAGTCCTTCAGGTCGATCCGACTCGTTCATAAAGGGATCAAGTTCGGGATGGGCGATATTCCACTTGTCGTTGAACAAGGCAGGCTTACCGAACACTACATATTCCTGGTTGAGTTTGTATTTTCCTTCAATAAACCGTATTCCCTGGAACCAGACCAGATCTACAAAACCAGTCCCGTCGGTAAAGTGCGCTACCAACCGTCTGCGGCGTCCCTCCCCAAAGGATTCGAAAGCAGTGATCTTACCCTTCAACTGGATATAAGCCATCGAATTATCGATCTCGTGGATATAATAAATCCTGCTCCTGTCGATATAGCGGTAGGGATACCACCTCAACAGGTCGCCAACCGTAAAGAGATTGATCTCCTTATTGAGGATTTCCGCTCTTTTGGGTCCAACGCCGGGAACGAATTTTATATCAGTCTGAAGGATGTTCATTCGAGTTTTGCGCAAATATAAACAAAAATGAGGAACAGCTCAAACCATTCCTCATTACTTATTTCTCAATCAGCCAAATTCCAGTTACAATCAATCATCAAATAGTTAAATCAACAAATCAGCACATTGGCACATCAACCTCCTTGGCACATTGGCATATTGATATTACCAACCAAACAACGGATATTCCCGCATGGTAGCGTTCACCTTTTCACGAACCGCAGCAATTGTAGTGCGATCTTCCGGATTCGAAAGCACGGTATCAATCATCTCCACGATCTCTCCCATCAATTCTTCTTTTGCACCACGGGTGGTGATGGCCGGTGTACCGAAGCGCAATCCCGAAGTCTGGAAAGGGGAACGGCTGTCGAAGGGCACCATATTTTTGTTGACTGTAATATCGGCTTCCACCAATACTCTCTCTCCCACTTTACCGGTAAGATCAGGGAATTTGGTACGCAGATCCACCAGAATGATATGGTTATCTGTTCCTCCGGAAACTACCTTATATCCCTTGTCGATGAACGCCTGCGCCATCCGGGCGGCATTCTTTTTCACCTGCACCTGATAAGTTTTATATTCGGGCTGTAGCGCTTCATAAAACGAAACAGCTTTAGCAGCGATCACATGCTCCAACGGCCCCCCCTGCATGCCGGGGAATACAGCTGAATCCAAAAGTGCTGACATCATCTTCACCTCTCCTTTTGGTGTAGTGATACCCCACGGGTTTTCAAAATCTTTCCCTATCAGGATCACCCCCCCACGCGGTCCCCGTAGGGTTTTATGTGTTGTAGAGGTAACAATATGAGCATATTTCACCGGATTCTCAAGTAATCCGGCAGCAATCAATCCGGCAGGATGCGCCATATCGACCATAAAGACGGCACCGATTTCGTCGGCCACCTTGCGGATACGGGCATAATCCCACTCACGGGAATAGGCAGATGCACCGGCAATGATCAGTTTAGGCCTTTCCCTACGTGCCGCCTCTTCGAGTTGATCATAATCGATCTGTTGATTGTCTTCACGTACATTATACTCCACCGGTTGGAACATCAGTCCTGAAAAATTGACAGGGGATCCATGTGTCAGGTGACCGCCATGCGACAGGTTCAGCCCGAGGAATTTATCACCAGCCTTCAGACAGGCCAGAAATACAGCGGCATTTGCCTGTGCACCGGAATGAGGTTGCACATTTGCCCATTCGGCACCGAACAATTCCTTCAGCCGGTCAATGGCCAGTTGTTCGCTCATATCCACCACTTCGCACCCGCCATAATAACGTTTTCCGGGGTAGCCCTCAGCATATTTATTGGTCAATACCGACCCCATGGCCTGCATCACCTGGTCGCTCACAAAATTTTCGGAGGCAATCAGTTCAATACCTTTCAACTGCCGCTCACGCTCTTTCCCTATGATCTCTGCGATCTGCCTGTCTTGCTTCATTCGAATAATTTTAAAAAAAGAAAAGAATTGAGTGCAAATATAGTGAAAGCCGAGAGAAAAGCCAAACTTGTTTGAACTATTCCGTTAAGAGAGAGCAGAACGAGTAAACTCGTTTTGCCGAACGCAGAATTGAAAATCGAGGAGCTTGCGACTCAAATAGTCTAACTCGTTGAACTTATCCGAGGCGCATCCTATATTCTAATAACCTTAGACAAAAAAGTCGAGATTTTTTATCCACAGGGTTAAAAATCGGAAGAGAATTGAGGGAAAAAGGGCGGCGATATACGCCAATTAAAAAAGTAAAATAATCGGATGAAACGAAGCAAAATAGAATTAACTCGCTATATTTGCAGAATATAAATGCAATCAAGCTTCTATTAGTCACCTTTAAATTATCAAAAAAAATGAAACGAACAATTTTTATCATCATCTTACTTGCCGCACTAACTATTCAGTCGGCAGAAGCACAGGAAACCAATTATATTAATATTTCGGCTGATGCCGGTTTAGTGGCCAACACAGGCCGTGACAAGAAATTCGGTATGGGCGGCACTATTGGCTGGCTCACCCAGGACAATCTGCTCTCGTCCAATCCTAACAACTATATCTCTTTAAGTCTGAAAGCTTTCAACAATCCTTATGGGGAAGGTAAACTTCTCTCCAGCATTAAGAATGATGCCGACGATGGCTTCAACTACATCATGCCGTTAGCCGGTTATCGTTTTACCCAGGAAGGCATTGCCGACGGCTTTTTTGTAGAACCGCGTATCGGAGCAGTATTCGGTGCCAGTTATGCAGGATTTGCTTTCTCACCCTTAGCCGGCTATGCCGTGCAGCAATTCAATTTCTCCCTATACTGTGATATGGGTTTTGGCAGTAAAGAGAGCGCTATCCTCAAAAAAAGTTTCTTTACACCGGGTATCAGTGTGGCGTATAATATCAATTTAAATTAGGTCTTATATATGAAGAAAGCGCTGGTCACCGGCATTACCGGCCAGGACGGGTCTTACCTTGCCGAACTGCTTCTGAAGAAAGGATACGAGGTACATGGCACCCTGAGGCGTTCATCTTCTTTCAATACCGCCAGGATAGAGCATCTTTACCTTGATGAGTGGATCCGTGATATGAAACAGAAGCGACTCATCAACCTGCACTATGCCGATATGACCGACTCCAGTTCGCTTATCCGTATCATCCAGCACATCCAACCCGACGAGATTTACAACCTGGCCGCACAAAGCCATGTAAAAGTGAGTTTCGACGTACCCGAATACACTGCGGAAACCGATGCTGTTGGCACCCTCCGTCTTTTGGAAGCAGTGAGGATACTGGGATTGGAAAACAGGACGCGGATCTACCAGGCATCTACTTCAGAATTATTCGGGCTGGTACAGGAAGTCCCTCAGAAAGAGACTACACCGTTCTATCCCCGTAGCCCTTACGGGGTAGCGAAACTATATGGGTTCTGGATCACAAAAAATTACCGGGAGTCGTACGGAATGTTCGCGGTGAATGGCATTTTGTTCAATCACGAGAGTGAACGAAGAGGTGAAACATTTGTCAGCCGGAAAATTTCGCTGGCGGCCGCCCGTATCGCACAGGGCCTTCAGGATAAGTTGTATATCGGAAACCTGGATGCGAAACGCGACTGGGGTTATGCGCCCGATTATGTGGAGTGTATGTGGCTGATGCTGCAGCATGAAGTGCCGGAGGACTTCGTGATCGCCACGGGAGAGATGCACAGCGTACGGGAATTCTGCATGCTCGCATTTGACGAAGCAGGAATAAAGTTGCGATGGGAAGGGAAAGGTATTGCCGAAAAAGGGATCGACAGTGCCACAGGGCGTGTGTTGGTAGAAGTAGACCCTAAATATTTCCGGCCTGCAGAGGTTGAGTTGTTGTTGGGAGATCCCACCAAAGCCAAAACCCTATTGGGATGGAATCCTCACAAGACATCATTCGAAGAACTGGTCAGACGGATGGTGAAAAACGATATGGAAGTTGCAAGAAAATACTCCCGGTAGGTTTTCAGTCCGATTTCAGGAATAAATAATTAACAGGAATTGATTATGGATAAACAGAGTAAGATATATGTCGCCGGCCATCGCGGATTGGTGGGATCAGCCATTTGGCAAAATCTGCAATCAAAAGGATATACCAATCTGATCGGTCAATCGCATCAGGAATTAGATTTGCTGGATGCCGTAGCTGTGAAATCTTTTTTTGACAGGGAAAAGCCCGAGTTTGTAATTCTTGCTGCGGCCTACGTGGGTGGTATTGTCGCCAACAACACTTACCGGGCCGATTTTATATATCGCAATCTGCAAATCCAGAATAATGTCATAGAAGAGAGTTTCCGGCATAATGTCAGGAAACTCCTTTTCCTTGGCAGCACCTGCATTTATCCCCGGGAAGCACCACAACCTATGTCTGAGGAGGCGTTGCTTACCGGGCCGCTGGAATATACTAATGAACCTTACGCCATCGCCAAAATCGCAGGATTAAAAATGTGCGAGAGCTTTAATATCCAATATGGCACCAACTATATCGCGGTGATGCCTACAAACCTCTACGGGCCGAACGATAACTTCGACCTTGAAAAGAGCCATGTATTGCCTGCAATGATCCGCAAGATCCATCTGGCAAAAGCGTTGATGAACGATGACTGGAACACTGTCAGGCAGGATCTTACCCGGCGTCCGGTGGAGGGAATTTCGGGTAACAGCACGCAGCAGGATATGGAAAGTAAACTCCGGAAATACGGCATCAGTAAGGAACGGGTCGAATTATGGGGAAGTGGAAAACCATTGCGGGAATTCCTCTGGAGTGAAGATATGGCCGACGCCTCTGTCTATATTATGGAGAATGTGGATTTTCCGGATCTGGCGAAAGGGAAAACCGAGATACGGAATTGTCATATCAATATCGGCACCGGAAAAGAAATCAGCATCCACGATCTGGCCGCATTGATCAGAAAAACCATCGGTTATACGGGAGAGATAACTTTCGATACTTCAAAACCCGACGGCACCATGAGAAAGTTGACTGATGTTTCCAGATTAAACGCATTAGGATGGAAACATACTATCGATGTTGATGAAGGTGTGAAGAGGATGTATGAATGGTACATTCAGGGTTAAAATATTTTCGTGCCAGGTAGCGCCGGGCAGTAGTTTTTTCACCTTAAATTTATTTTTACAAATGAATTTTTACTAAAATAGATTTGGCATTCCTCTCGGCTTTCACTACATTTAAAGAATATAAGATGCGCCTCAAAAAAACTCAAGCAAGCTTGGTTTTTCTTTAGGCTTTCATTATATTTGTAAAGGAAAAACCATCAAAAAGACACTAGTATGAATCTAATCAGCTATCCGGCAGAGCCTTTCCGTATCAAATCGATAGAGCCTGTTAAAATGATCCCGCGTGAAGAACGGGAAAAAGTGATCAGAGAAGCAGGGTTTAACACGTTCCTTATTCCAAGCGACGATGTATATATCGATCTGCTCACCGATAGTGGCACGAATGCTATGAGCGACCGTCAATGGGCCGGCATGATGATGGGTGATGAAGCCTATGCCGGCAGTCGTAATTTCCGTCATCTCGAAGAGACGGTGCAGGATATATTCGGATTCAGGCACGTAGTCCCGACTCACCAGGGAAGAGGAGCGGAAAACCTGCTGTCGCAGATCGCCATCAAACCGGGACAATATGTGCCTGGTAACATGTACTTCACCACTACCCGTTATCATCAGGAACGCAACGGCGGGATCTTTATCGATGTCATCCGCGACGAAGCACATGATGCTTCGCTGAACATCCCGTTTAAAGGAGATATCGATCTGACTAAACTGCAAAAACTGATCGACGAAAAAGGGGCTGAAAATATCGCCTATGTATGTCTTGCCGTAACGGTCAACCTGGCCGGCGGTCAACCGGTATCCATGAAAAATATGAAAGAGGTACGGAAGTTGACCTCCCGTTATGGTATCAAACTGTTTTATGATGCTACCCGTTGTGTGGAGAATGCTTTTTTCATCAAGGAGCAGGAGAATGGTTATAGCGACATATCCATCAAAGAGATCGTACGGGAGATGTTCAGTTATGCCGACGGATGTACCATGAGTGGCAAGAAGGATTGCTTAGTGAACATCGGCGGATTTTTATGTTTGAATGACGACGATCTTTTCGCGGAGGCAAAGGAGCTGGTGGTAGTATATGAAGGGATGCCCTCATACGGAGGAATGGCCGGACGCGATATGGAAGCAATGGCCATCGGCCTGAAAGAATCGTTGCAGTATGAATATATAGAACATCGCGTGAAACAGGTGCGCTACCTGGGCGACAGGCTGCGGGAGGCAGGTATCCCGATGATCGAGCCCACCGGCGGGCATGCTGTGTTTCTGGATGCCGGGCGTTTCTGCCCGCACCTCACGCAGGATCAGTTTCCGGCGCAGAGCCTCGCAGCCAACCTTTATGTGGAATCGGGCGTACGCAGCATGGAGCGGGGTATAGTCTCCGCCGGACGTAATAAAGATACGGGTGAACATCACCGGCCTAAACTAGAGACGGTACGACTCACTATTCCCCGCCGTGTCTACACTTACCGACATATGGATCTGGTAGCAGAAGCCGTTCAATCACTCTATCAGAAAAAAGAAAGCATCAAAGGGCTTCGCTTTGTATATGAACCCAAACAACTACGGTTCTTCACCGCCAGGTTCGAAGAGATAGATTAATCACCGCAGACGTCCTGATAGGCGCCACTGGCAATGTCATCGAGCCACTCCTGATTTTCGATATACCATTGTACGGTTTTCTCGATACCTTCTTCAAACTGGAGAGAAGGCTCCCATCCGAGTTCGTCCTTGATTTTGGTTGCATCGATAGCATAACGCAAATCATGACCTGCCCGGTCGGTAACATAAGTAATCAGTTTTTCCGATGTGCCTTCCTCCCGTCCCAGCAAGCGATCTACGGTTTTGATAATTACCCGGATCAGATCGATATTTTTCCACTCGTTGAAACCACCAATATTATAGGTATCTCCTACCTTTCCCTTGTGGAAGATCAGGTCGATGGCACGCGCATGGTCCTCTACATAGAGCCAATCCCTTACGTTTTCCCCTTTACCATAGACAGGGAGCGGTTTATTCTGACGGATATTATGGATAAACAGCGGGATCAGCTTCTCAGGAAACTGATTGGGTCCGTAATTATTGGAACAATTGGAGATAATGGTTTGCAAACCATAAGTATCATGGTAGGCCCGGACAAAATGATCGGATGAAGCCTTTGATGCGGAATAGGGACTATGCGGGTCATAGCGGGTCTCTTCTGTGAAAAGGGTACCGTCGAACTCCAGTGCACCGTATACCTCATCGGTAGAAACATGATAAAAGAGTTTATCCGTATAGGCATCTTTCCAGCTTTCTTTCGCTGCCTGCAACAGATTAAGGGTACCCAACACGTTGGTCTTCGCAAATGAGAAGGGATCGGTAATGGAACGATCTACGTGGCTTTCGGCAGCCAGATGGATCACATCGGTTACTTTGAAGGTGGTGAAAACCTCTTTTATCTTTTCAAAATCACAGATATCGGCTTTCAGGAACCTGTAATTGGGCTTATCTTCCACATCTTTCAGATTCGCAGGATTTCCCGCGTAAGTCAACTTATCGAGGTTGATGATCTGATAATCGGGATATTGATTAACAAACAATCGTACTACATGGGATCCGATAAAGCCGGCTCCACCTGTAATCAGGATATTTTTTTTTGCCATGATTGAATTACTCTTCCCCCATCCGGGGTATTTACATATTAAATTGAAAGTTGAATTTTCTTAGGAATGAGGGCAGAAACAAGCTTGCTTGTACTCTGCCGAGTGACGACAGAAAATCAGTGGAGTTAAAATTAAAAATTGGAGATCGACCATAAGCAACCGGTAATTAGTAATTAGTAATTAGTAATTGAAATGGTGGGTTTTGCCGGTCTTTTTCTGAAAGGATAATATCTTCGGGAGGTAAATGCCAGTCGATACCGAGTTGCGGATCGTTCCAAAGGATTGCCCCTTCATAGTCCGGTGCATAATAATTATCACACTTATACTGGAAGATTGTCTCATTATCCAGCACAGCATAACCATGGGCAAAACCGCAGGGAATAAAGACCTGGCGTTTGTTCTCTTCAGAGAGTTCTATCGATAGATGTTGCCCGTAGGTAGGAGAGTCCTTGCGGATATCCACTACTACATCCAGTACTTTGCCTTTCACCACACGTACCAGTTTCGCCTGTTCATAAGGAGGTTTTTGAAAATGCAGCCCTCTCACTACCCCGTACCCCGACAGGCTCTCGTTGTCCTGTACAAAAACGGTTTTACATACTTTCTCTTCAAACTCTTTCTGTGAAAACGATTCAAAAAAATAGCCACGTTCATCGCCAAACACTTTCGGCTCAACGATCACAACTCCCTCTATTTCAGTCTGTATAATATGCATACGAACATTTAAGTGAATCAGCAATTATAATTACCAATTACTAATTCTTTATCTCTTACAACCTTTCCACTTTACAACCTTTCCCACCTAGACCAATCTAAGCAAATACTGTCCGTATGGGTTATTTTTCATCGACATCCCGATTTCCTTTAATTGCTCGTCGGTAATCCAGCCGTTTCTCCAGGAGATCTCTTCGAGACAAGATATCTTCAACCCCTGTCGTTTCTCCAATACCTCGATAAAAGTAGACGCTTCCGAGAGAGAATCGTGGGTCCCGGTATCGAGCCAGGCAAATCCCCGGCCGAAGAGCAGCATCTGCAACTGTTGTTCGTTCAGGAAAGCCTGATTGACAGAGGTAATCTCCAACTCTCCACGTGCCGACGGTTTGACTTGCTTCGCGATATCCACCACCCGGTTAGGATAAAAATAAAGTCCTGTAACAGCCCAGTTCGACTTAGGTTCAGACGGTTTCTCTTCGATGCTCAACACCTTACCATCCTCATCTAATTCCGCCACTCCATAACGTTGCGGATTAGTCACATTATAACCGAATATGGTAGCTACCCCCTCTTTTTCAGCATCTTCCACTGCTTTACGCAACATGGAGGGAAATCCCTGCCCGTAGAAAATATTATCGCCCAGCACCAAACATACGGCATCATCCCCGATAAACTCCTCACCGATAATAAATGCCTGCGCCAGTCCGTCCGGAGAAGGCTGCTCGGCATAACTGAAATGAACACCATAGTCGGATCCGTCACCGAGCAACCGTTGAAATCCGGGCAGATCAAGCGGAGTGGAGATGATGAGAATATCCCTGATACCGGCTAACATCAGCGCAGAAATAGGATAATAGACCATTGGTTTATCGAAAATGGGAAGTAATTGCTTCGATATTCCTTTCGTAATAGGGTATAACCTTGTACCGGATCCTCCGGCTAAAACGATTCCCTTCATAAATCAATCCAGTTTTTCTACAAAGATAGTGAAAGCTGAGAGAAATCGTGAGAGTTTACTATCAAAAGATTTCCGAAGCGCATCCTATCTTATCGAAAGGTAAAAAAATATTTGGCTTACACAGAATAACTACCGAATGTTTTGGGAATTGGGATTTGGGAATTATTTACGTCCTAAATCCGATATCCGGCATCCTAAATTTTCACGAATATCAACTGAACAACTATCGAAGTAAATCCGGCCTCAATCTCCGGGTGCGTTCCAGTGCCTGTTCATGACGCCATTCCTCTATTTTCCGCTCATGTCCCGACAGCAACACATCAGGCACTTTCCAGCCTTTGTATTCAGCAGGACGGGTATACACCGGCGGCGCCAGAAGTCCATCCTGGAATGAGTCGGATAAAGCAGACTGTTCATCACCGATAGCTCCGGGAATAACACGGACTACAGCATCTGCAATCATGGCGGCAACCAGTTCGCCACCCGTCAACACAAAATCGCCGATGGATATCTCCTTCGTGATAAGGTGTTCCCTTACCCGGTAATCAACTCCCTTATAATGTCCGCAAAGAATAATAATATTTTCTTTCAGAGAAAACTCATTGGCGGTGGACTGGGTAAATTGCTCCCCATCGGGGGTAGTGAAGATCACTTCATCATAGTCCCGTTGCGACTTCAGATAACTGATAGCCCTGTCGATAGGCTCTATCTGCATAACCATGCCGGCCTCACCGCCAAACGGATAATCATCTACCCGCTTATGCTTATCAAGCGTATAATCACGCAGGTTATGCAGTCCGAATTCAACCAGTCCTTTCTCCTGAGCCCGTTTCAGGATACTGGTATGAAGCGCCCCTTCTATTATTCCCGGAAGTACGGTAATGATATCAATTCTCATACACCATTGATATTATGTGGTGTAAAGATAATCAATCTTAATGGGAAAAAGAAATGACATGGCTCAAGGCTCATTAATTTCCTCCTTGTGTCGGAGTACTGCCTCCCTGAGAACCTCCATCCTGGTTCTGCATGACATCATCATTACTGATCGTCCGCTGTACTCTTTTCATCGAAGATTTTAAATCACCAAACCGGTAAGTAACACTCAGGTTAATGCTACGCATAGGATTCAGGAATTTGTTCTTTTGAGTGAATCCGTCCCCGGTAGTTGTGGAAGAAAATTCCCTGTATTTGGAAAAAAGACTCTGTGCATAAAGAGAGACATCCAGTTTTTTATTAAAAAGACTTTTCATCACATTAAAATTGTAATGATAGAAGGGCGATTGTTTGGTCTGCAACTGCACGCGGCTCGAAAATAGTCCTCCGTTAACACCTACCCTCAGATCTTTGGGAAAGGTGAATGTGAGCCCCCCGAAAGCACGTCCTGAAAAGCCGCTATTCCTTAATTCACTGTTTTCAGTACTCTGGATATCGGTGTAATTTATTCCCCCGTTGAGATAGGTACGGATCATCTGAGTGGGAGTCCAACTCAGATACACATTGGTCCCCACCGTATGGTTCCGGCCGATATTGTCGTAAGTATTATGGGTCACTCCATTCTCGATAAAACTGTAACTCGTTACCGCATTCTGTGCAAATGAATAGCTGACTGTGGCATTGAAGTTGAGCTTCTGGGAGAAAGAGCCGTAGTTGATATTGAAGTTATGTTGCTGTTCCGCATCGAGGCGTGGATTACCATAACTGATATTGTTGGGATCGACATCATTCACGTAAGGATTCAACACCCATATCCCCGGGCGGGAAATACGCATATTGTATCCACCCCGCAGTGTACGGGTCATTCCCAACTGCCAGGAGATGGTAGCCGAGGGAACGAGATCGAAGAAATTGGTCTTGATAATCGTATCCTGAGCAGTGCTCATAAAATGGATATCCTGCTGGGTATGTTCAGCCCGTAATCCGACCTTCATTCCCACCTTACCTGTTTTATAGCCATAACCGGCATATCCTGAAGTGATATTCTGCTGATGTTCGAGGTCATTTTTCCGGCTCAGATCGGGCTTCCATATACCTTCTTCCACATCAAAGAAAGTATGATCACCCTCACTGGAATTATCCCTGAAAATATATTTCAATCCGGTCTCAATACTATGTTTCCCGTTGAGTGGATTCACATAGTCGACCTGTCCAGTATGTTCACTCCCACCGGCATTGTTTACACTTTTCATTCGGTATCCGTCGGGATAATAGAACGTCTCTTGCTCATCTGTCACATTATCATATTCACTCTCATATTCACTGTCGTTGGGATTACGTTCGAAACGATAAGAAACCGTTAACATCTCCCCTTTTCTTTTGAAGTTTCTCTGATAATCGGCAGACAAATTCATTCCTCCATATTGTGAGGTACTATTCGTCCGGGTATCATAGGAGTGCAGACGTGCGCCTTCCGAAATTGCATTCTGGACACCAATAGAATTGTATTCTCCCCCAAACCGGGACACCGACAGATTGAACAGGTTCAACGTATCGGGTTCATAACTGAGCGCACCGCTCAGATACAATCCACCGCCCTTACCTTTATTGGTTCCGTTGAGCGACAAAATATTTGCCGGATCGGTCTCTTCACGATAGAAAGAAGATTCGGATGCCGGACGTCTGAAATTGTAATATCCGGCATTTCCTGTAAACCCGAATTTGTTGTACTTGGTAGCCAGATATGCATTTCCGCCATAACCGCCAAAAGTATCGCCATTGACGCCCACAGAACCGGAATAGCCGTCATCTGCACGTTTGTCGGTAACAATATTGATAATCCCTCCTATCCCTTCTGCATCATACTTGGCACCGGGATCAGTGATAACCTCCACATCTTTCACACTGTTGGCAGGCATACTTTTCAACACCTGTGACGGGTTCGAGGTAATCATATTCGAGGGTTTTCCATTCAGATATATCTTAAAATTAGTGGAGCCTTTCAGTTGAATTTCATCCTCTCCGTCCACCGTAACAAGCGGCACTTTACGCAGCAAGTCGAGCACACTGGAAGTAGATGATTCCGGATCGTCCTTGGCGTTATAGGTCAATTTGTCGATCTCCACCTTCACCAAAGGCGCCTGGGCAGTTACACTGATCTCATCGAGTTCGGTAGAACTCTCTGTCATCTCAATTTCACCCATATCAACCGATTTTTGTGATGAGCCGATCTCTACCGGTTTTTCCACCTGATCCATTCCCACAAAATAGAAAGTAAAGATATATTTTCCGGGATCGAGTGTGGTAGAGAACGTACCGTTCTCCTGTGTTGCCAGTTTTTTTACCGCAGTGACGGGAGCCGCTTCACGGGCTACCGAAATGGTAGCGTAAGGTAGTCCGTTCTGATCGGATGCCGATATCAATTTTCCTCTCACTGTAACGGACTCAGCCCATAATGTTGTTGAGAACAGGATACTCAACAGTAAAACAAATGTTTGTCTCATACGATTACTTTATTTTTTCATTTCGGCATTTGGAACGTTTACTACGCACGTCTCATCGATGTTCCAAGTGGTTTTATTTATAAGCCGCTAAAGTACGCATTTAATTGAAGGGTACCGAATAAAACAGCGATTGTTACGAAAATTTAGTAATCCGCTTTTTGTTTAGATTTGATTTTTGCATATTTAAACATCAGAGTGTAAAATTATTCCTGAAAAGCATTTCACTATTTCAACTTTTGTTGTACTATTGCAAGTCCTTTGTGACTATCGATTCATTAAAAATAGTCGTTCAAAAAATCGTCTTCAAAATTCTCCGGACATGCGCGCGCTGATCAATGCTTTTATCATACATCTTACACTCAATATTTTGGTTTTTCTGAAAGGGTGGAATGCCTTTGAAGGAAAAAAAGCGGCACGCATCATAATGATTGTCGTTTTCGGAACGGAACTGCTGGTCTATTCCATTGGTTTTATTTTTTACCGCCATCTGCCGGAAGCCGTTACCCAGTTTATCCGGGTAATGGGTACCAGTTGGATGTTGTTCCTTTTATACAGTGGCGGCATATGGCTGATAATCGACCTGGTTAATGCTATACGCCAAAGAATATCACACAAGCCATGGCGTATAAGGGAACAATCACAGCGTTTCAAAATAACGACCTATCTCGTTACAATACTGATTGTTGCAGGCATTATGACCCATGGTCGATACCAATTTATGCATCCGGTAGTACAACAGGTGCCCGTAACTATCCATAAACCGGCAGGACAAACGGATTCCCTAAGGATTGCGGTAATCGGTGACCTGCATTTGGGATACATGATCAACAGGCAGCACACAAAACGGTTTGTAGACCTGATCATGGCACAGCAGCCCGATTTGATCCTGTTCGTAGGAGATATTATCGATGCCCATATCGAACCGATACTGCAACAACGGATGGGTGATGAACTGCTGCGTTTGCACGCTCCTTTAGGGGTATTCTCCTGTACGGGCAATCACGAATACCGCTACGATTCGGAAGAGAAAATCGCATTATTGAATAACCTGGGGATCACTATATTGCGCGATTCGGCCGTACTGATAGATAGCAATCTTTACGTGGTAGGACGTGAAGACAAGGTTGTCCCCACGAGGAAACCCCTGAAGAAAATACTTGCCGACCAGTCAGTAGAGATGTCGAAACCGGTGATCGTACTGAATCATACGCCGGACGATCTCGCTGAGGAAGCGGATGCGGGAGCAGATATCGCACTTTACGGACATACACACCACGGGCAGGTCTTTCCAGGAAACATAGCAACGGAGTTTGTTTTTGAGGTTGCTCATGGTTACAAGAAAAAAGGTAACACACATATCTATGTGACTTCCGGTATCGGGCTCGTCGGCCCGCAATACCGCATCGGTACGGTCTCGGAAATGGTGATGCTGACTGTAAAATTCCGGCAATAATCTTTACAGGCATTCGACCGCTTTTTCCAAATGGACGGAGTGGGAACCTTTCAACAGAATATAGCGATTGGAGACAGGCTCCTTTTTCAGCGTCTCTGTTAATTCCTCCACATCGTCAAACAACCGGAAAGTATCATTCACCGCGATCCACTTGCTGAAAATTGAACCCACCAGATAAACCTTCTCATAGGGCTGTTCCCGCAAAAACCGTACTATCTTCTCGTGCTCTTCATCACTACTCTCTCCCAACTCTTTCATCTCTCCCAGTATCACCATTTTAGATAACGATGAAGGGATGGAAGAGAAGAATTCCAATGCAGCCCTCATACTGGTGGGGTTTGCATTATAGGCGTCGATGATGAGGTCATTTTTTTCAGTACGCTTGAACTGGGAACGATGGTTTGTAGGCTCATATTCTTCCAGCGCAGCACTGATGCGCTCGGCATTGATTCCGAAGAATTTGCAGACTGCAACCGCCGCAATGGCATTATCGAAGTTGAATTCACCTACCAGTCGGGTCTTGACACGGTAAGGGCTATCGAAAAAGCTCCAGTCGAATTCGAGGAATGGAGTGGCATTGGCAATCGTACCCGAAGCAAAGAGCGACGGATCATTCTTGCCGTAAAGTATCCTGTTCATACCTTCTGACCGCTCGTACAGGATCTGGTTATCTTTATTCACAAACACTTTTCCGCCTCGCTCGCGGATAAAATCATATAATTCGCATTTGGTACCGACCAGATTCTCGAAGCTTCCAAATCCCTCCATATGCGCCTTTCCTACATTGGTGATAATTCCATAGTTGGGTTCGGCAATTTCACAGAGCTCCCTGATATCTCCCGGGTGACTGGCTCCCATTTCCACTACGCCTATCTCATGCGATTTATTCATGGATAATAATGTAAGGGGAACACCAATATGATTATTCAGGTTTCCCTGGGTATAAGCTATTTTAAATTCTTTCGACAGGGCTACGGCGATCAGTTCTTTGGTAGTTGTTTTTCCATTTGTCCCCGTAATGCCGACAATAGGAATTTTCAACTTCTTCCGGTGCCAATTGGCCAGCTTCTGAAGAGAAAGCAATACATCCTTTACCAGAATGATCCTGTCGTTTTCTCTCTCCGGTTCCTCATCTACAACGGCATAAGCGCATCCTGCTTCGATCGCTTTTTCGGCGAACAGGTTTCCATTAAATCTTTCTCCTTTCAAGGCAAAAAAGATAGAATCCTTGGGACATATCCGCGAATCGGTAGTGACGGAAGGATATTGAAGGAACAGATTGTATAGTGCTGCGGTTTCCATATAGCTTAAGCTAATGATCTATAAACCCAATTTTGCTGCAATCGGTGCAGGGATGGCATCCCGATGCAAGACAATACTCAAAGTCTTGTAGCGCACGAACGGATCTGAGGCATACCAAAGACCTTTGTAAGGACCGGTTTCACCCCATGAATTTTTCACCATATAGAACTTGTTTCCATTCTGATCTTTAGCAATACCGTAGATTTGCATACCATGATCATCGGTAGTCTGATAGTTATCGAAAGACTCCTGCCTCATCTCCTGGGTGATCTTTTTTTCCGCAAGCACTTCCGTTCCGACGCGGGCTCTCAGATTGGCATCCCGTTCGCGGATAGAGAGACCGAGCCACTTGGCCTGATCAGTGCCTGCATTCTCAGTAGCATTTTCGTCGGGTATAATAGCAATCCCTTCACGTGAAAAACCAGCTTCACTCACATCGGAGGCCCACGCAATGGTGTATCCCTTCATAATCGCGTTCTCCATCACTTCCATCAATTCATCAATAGGAAGATTATAAGAATTAGCCCAGCGCCAGTTATCGGGCACCTCAATTGCAAAAGGCTTGTAGAAAGGGTGGTGCGTAAAGGAAGTCAACGAAATATAATCCTCTTGCCTGAGGCCAAGAAACTCCTTAAAGGTATGCGGAGTATATTGTTTACCCTGATAGGTAAATGTTTCGGGTAAAGGGCCGAGATAAGTATCCAGTATTCCCGAAAATGCGTCGGACCAGACAGGAGAGAGGCTCCGTGCACCTATAATTCCATCCATATATCCTTTCAGTACTTTATCAAGCTCACCGTGATTATGTGTTTCAGAACCGTAATTGAGTCCCTGGTATGCATCCTCCGGCATTATTCCATATTCATTGATGGTCTCCACCACATCAGCAAAAGATCCCCCCGCTGCAAAATTGAGATTGCCATGCAGACGTGCATATTTTTGCGCCTTGTCTTCATAATTTCTACGTACGATATACATTTCAGAGAGATCAAATTCCCCCTTCCCCATACGGATCAGTTCCGACTCTAACATTCCTATACCCGAAAAACTCCAGCAAGTTCCTGAACTGGCCTGATTCTTTACCGGTGTAATAGGATTTTCTTTTATCACTGAAAAGTTATATGCACTCTGTGCCGAAATGGCTAATGTTGCCAAAAGAAGAATAAAGACCGCAATCAATCTGCTCATAATAATAGTTCTATTTTTTATCAGTTGTTACATGAAATAAATAACGTATGAAGTGCTAATAACGTGCGAAGCACAAATATACCATAAATCGGAGAATTACTGCTGTTTTTTGTACAACGATTTCCATAAAAAGTCAAAAAAGAGGTATCTTTACGGACTCAAATAAATTGTTTTGATATGGATGATTTAAAGCCTACAAAAAAAAGAATGCGTAAGGGACTATTGTGGTTCCTCGGAATATTGATAGTTGCTCTCGGAATTTTCATTTATGTACGTTTCTATTATGTATTTGGAACGGGGGTAAAATCGGGGGAGTTGAACTATCTTGTTTACAAGGGAGTTATCTTTAAAACCTACGAGGGTAAACTGATCCAGTCGGGATTCCGGGCCGACAAACCGGGTGGTTTACAGTCGAATCAGTTTGAATTCTCGGTAGAAGACAAAAAAATTGCAGAACAACTGATGATATCCAGCGGCAAGAATGTTCAGTTGCATTACAAAGAGTATTTCGGCACCTTACCCTGGCGGGGTTACACCAAATTTATCGTGGACAGCATCATTATGATAGAGGAGAAGCCCAACAGTACGGATCTGGAAGAGGAGTTAACTCCCTATATCCTTGAATCTATGTAAGGCGGGGTTGATGGCGAAAAAGAAGTTCTATGTCGTTTGGAAAGGCGTAAAACCAGGGATTTATAACTCCTGGGATGATTGCAAAGCACAGGTTTCCGGTTTCGAGAACGCCCTCTACAAATCGTTTTCTACTCTTGAAGAAGCAGAAAAGGCTTTCTCGGGAAACCCATGGAAGTCTCTGCAGCCCCAACAGCGAAAAAAGCCGGCTTCAGGTACAGCATCCAAGCCTGTAGAAAAATTCTTTCCGGAAAGTATTGCAGTCGATGCTGCCTGCAGCGGAAACCCGGGTTTAATGGAATATCGCGGAGTATTTGTGGCGGATAGGACAGAGATCTTTCACATGGGTCCAATGGCAGAGGGAACAAACAATATCGGTGAATTCCTCGCCATTGTACATGCACTGGCACTGCTCAAACAGAAAGGAAGTACTATCCCCATTTATTCCGATAGTGTAAATGCCATCAAATGGGTGAAAAACAAAAAATGCAACACCAAATTAGAGCAAACTACCGCAAACAGACCGATCTTTGACCTGATCGAGCGTGCGGAGGCCTGGCTTCGATCCAATAGCTATCCCAACCCGATCCTTAAATGGGAAACAAAATTATGGGGTGAGATTCCTGCTGATTTCGGAAGAAAATAATATTTCAGTCCTCGGCTTCTTCTTCGTCGGGATAATAAGGTTTAGGGGGTTGAAGTGTGGGAAATATCCGGCGCACATTCCCGGCGACCCTTTCGGCAAATTCCTCTATATTCATATTCAACGCACGGGAAGTTTGCAGATAGACCTGACGAATAGGCATCTCACCTTCATCAGTCTCACAGAATAGGGAATCGAGGGGAATCATCTGCATGGAATCCACATTGATATTGTCTCCTATGGAAAAAAGAAATCCTTCTTTTACAAGCTGTTCGGTAAGTTCCGGTTTACTCCGGTAACCATGAATAATCCATGGCTGGGTAGGCTTCACCTCTCTTCTGACCCGTATCAACTCTTCCCACGCCTTTACGCAGTGAATAATTACCGGCTTCGACAATTTTTCGGAGAGTTCGATATGTTTTTTAAAAACAGGTATCTGCAGGTCGAATGAAGGCCCTTTTAATCTATCCAGGCCGGTTTCCCCTATAGCAATGATACGAGGATTAGATGCAATTTCGGACAGATAGGCCATCTGGTTATCGCTCTCTTCCGAGTACCAGGGATGGATGCCGCACGAAAAAGCGTGACGTGAATAGGATTCTTTGGCTACTTCAAATTCAAGGGGATAGACATCGAAGATACACGAGTGATAAGGATCATCGCTATCCTCAATAAAGATTTGATGGGTATGTACGTCGTAAAATTCCATATTTTAATTGACCTCTGCTTTCGGCTTTCGCTTTTTCGGCTTAGGATCAGGCACGGGATCATATCCGGATCCTCCCCAGGGGTTACAACTGATAATACGCTTGACAGACAAATAGAAACCTCTAAAAGGTCCATGTTTTTTAAGCGCCTCTATTGTATATTGAGAACAGGTAGGCGTATAACGGCAACTCGGCGGTGTAAGCGGAGAAATAACAGCCCGGTAGAAATAGACCGGCAGAAGTAAAATCCACGTCAGCACGTTCTTGATTATTTTCAGCACTGTTTACTTTCCTCAATCCGGTAATTCAATTCTTTTATGGCTTTCAGCATCCCCTTCTCAACAGTAGCATAATCACAGGGCTTATCTGCCACACAAATAAATGCCACATCCAAATGTTTGTTTTCTTCCGCTTTCCGGGAGAGAAACAGATGCTTATTGAGCCGATAGGCTTCTCTCGTAAGCCGCTTCATCCGATTACGGTCAACTGCTGACTTAATCCTCTTCTTAGGAATGGAAATAAGTATCGACAGCGGTATCGTCCTGTTTTGCATCGTCTCCAGATATACTACCCGAAAGGGGTACGACATAAAAGATCGCCCCTGTGCAAAGAGGGCTTCAATTCTTTTTTCGCCTGTTACCCGCTCTTTCTTTGTAAACCTGAAGCGTTGTTCCATATAATACATGCAATCCTCCGAAAGCAATTACATCGACAAAGATAATTGTTTTTGGAATCAATCGTTACAGATTCGAAAAAAAATCAAGCGTAATGTTTGTGGTTTTCTTTCAGAAAAGCTTCCAATGCGGCAGTCATGGAAGGATAATCGGGTTGCGGAGCTTCACAATCGAGTCTCAGACCTGCATCTATCACCGCTCTCGCCGTAGCATTACCAAAGCATCCTATGGCTATGTCTCCCTGTTTAAAGTCGGGGAAATTCTTCAATAAGGATTGTATTCCTAACGGACTGAAGAAGATAACCATATCGTAATCGAACTTCTCATCTTTATCGAATTCATTACTTACCGTCCTATACATCACACTCTTGGTATAGTTTATCTTCTTCTGATCAAGGAAATTAGTCACTTCATCATTATGTTCTTCCGGAACAGGAAAAAGAAATTTTTCTTTCCCATGTTTGGTAAAAGCATTATTTAATCCGTCGATCTTACCGGTCTGACTAAAAAATATCTTCCGTTTCCTGTAGACAATATACTTCTGCAGATAGAGTGCAACAGTCTCCGAAATACAAAAATATTTCATCGTTTCAGGAATTACAATCTTCATCTCTTCACAAATCGAGAAAAACTTATCGACCGCTGTTCTTGCTGTGAAAATGACCGCCGTAAAATCCAATATATTGATGCGTTGCTGACGGAATTCTTTCAACGAGACCCTCTCCACTTTAATCAAAGGGTAGAAGTGCATATCTACATGAAACTTTTCCGCTATTTCGTAATAGGGCGATTTCTCGCTACTCGGTTTAGGTTGTGATATGAGAATTTTCTTTACTTTCCGCGCGTTCATATAATGTTATCTCCTGCAATAGTTATAGCAAAAAGCACCCCTTTATACAATAGTAAATAAGGTGCAATTTCAATCCCGCAAAGATAGACAAAAAAATAGAAAGGGCTGATCTTATTTTTAACAAAAATATTTAATAACTCAATGTAAATGACCAGGCGACTGATAAAAAAAAGTACAATAAGGCCTATCAGTATAATATTTCTAACTTCGTGTAAATAAACATAAAAAACGACAGGGAGAAAGAAAACAATTCCGAGTATCTCCATCATCCGGGAATAGAAAGTAGACCAACCCTTCATCTCGTTCTGTAAAAAGAAAGTGCCGATCAATCGGTAACCCGTAATTTTCAGATAAACTAACAGAGCAAGGCTCACAAAAATTCCAATAAAACCAAGCACCTGCGTTTTGGTGGAAAACAGAGAAAATCCCTGGCTCCACAGCCATGAAAAAATCAGAATAGAGAAAATCAGGATAGTCTGAAGGAGCAGATAGAATTCCCCCCATGCCTCTGTTTTGGTTACCTGGCTTTTATGTACGGATGAAACAGGCTTTCCGGGAGAAAATACACTCTTAAAATTACTTTTCAGTGCTGTTCCTTCCCATCGAAAAATGAAAGCGAATAACATAAAGCTAAAAAGAAAGAGAAGAAAGAAAACAGAGTGTATCCAGGGAGAAAAAGGCAGTGGCACACCCATGGTTCCACCCGGTAATAACTGCATGGAGAGGGTTGTCCCCTCTTCAAAATTGAAGAAAAGCCGGGTACTGTCAGTGGGAAAAAGATCATACTGTCCGAAAGTCATCGGCCATGACTCCGGGACAACCTGCTCTACTTCAGCCTTCAAATAATAAGGAAGAGTGTCGCGAATAGTATCTGAAACCAGTATCATCCCTTTCAGTGCAATGCGGTCATTGGTTAGTCGTACTTAGTGTAATCATAACTCCAGTCGGGAATAGCCCCGATAAGAGCAACAGCCTCTTGGGGAGTGCTCGCCACCTGCCACAACTCCCGATAAACCTCCTTCATGAACTTTTCACTGATCATCTTCTCCAAAAACGAGAGCAACGGCTGGTAGTAGTTGTTGATATTTAAAACAATAACCGGTTTTTGGTATAAACCCAACTGTCTCCAGGTGATGATCTCTGCCAACTCTTCCAACGTCCCTACTCCACCAGGGAGAGCGATTACCGCATCGGCCGATTTCACCATGGCAGCCTTTCGCTCGTGGATGGTTTCGGTGATAATTGTTTCGGTAAGGTGGGCGTGTCCCCAACCGGCATCGACCATGAATTGCGGGATAATACCTTTCACCCTGCCCCCGTTTTTCAGCACGGCATCATTCAAAGCCCCCATCAGCCCTTGTTTTCCGGCCCCATTGATACAGGTGATGCCATTCTCCGCAAATAACGCCCCCAATTTCGAAGCAGCATCAAAATAGAGCGGGTCGATTTCCGCACTGGAGGCACAATAAACCACTACTTCCCTGTTTCTGTTTTCCATCTTTTCAAATTCAAAATTCAAAATTTCAGGTTCAAAATCAAACATCCCAAATCCTACAACCTCTCGTCTCCCCAGTCTCCCAGCCACCTTGTCACCCAGTCCTTCTACAGACCAAACTCCTTTTTAATCTTGTCTACATAATCCAACTTCTCCCAAGTAAACAGTTCTACTTCCACCCGTACCGGTTTCGGCATATAACGTGAATTGAACACCTTTTTCACTACTTTTGGCTCGCGCCCCATATGTCCATACGACGCTGTTTCCCGGTAAATCGGGTTGCGCAGTTTCAATCGCTGTTCAATGGCTTTCGGACGCAAATCGAACAACATTCCAATCTTTTTTGCGATCTCTGCATCTGAAAGACTTACATTGCTTTTTCCAAAGGTATTGACGTAGATATTCATCGGTTCAGCCACGCCGATGGCATAAGATACCTGAATCAGCATCTCCTGGGCAACACCCGCCGCCACCATATTCTTGGCGATATGCCGCACTGCATAGGCTGCCGAACGGTCCACTTTTGAAGGATCCTTTCCCGAGAAAGCGCCACCTCCATGTGGAGCTTTTCCACCGTATGTATCTACAATAATTTTCCGGCCTGTTAATCCGGTATCCCCATGCGGACCGCCAATCACAAATTTCCCCGTCGGATTCACATGATAGGTGATATCACCGTCAAATAGTTTGTGCACATCTTTTCTCTTCCTGTACTGAGCCTGTACCCGCGGTATAAGGATTGATTTGATATCTGACCTGATACGCGATTGCATCCTTCTGTCGGCTTCAAGCGCCGCTTCTTTGGTATTATTTTTCGGCTTTTCAAACTCATCGTGCTGTGTCGAGATCACAATAGTATCGATACGCTGGGGAACCCCCTCTTCATTGTACTCAATCGTCACCTGCGATTTGGCATCAGGACGCAAGTAAGGCATCAGCTCAGGTTCATTTTTCCTGATATTGGCCAGTTCCTGCAACAAAGCATGGCTCAGATCGATAGGCAGGGGCATATAATTTTCAGTCTCGTCGGTAGCATAACCGAACATCATTCCCTGGTCGCCGGCTCCCTGATCCATAGGATCGGCCTTCTGATCCACCCCCCGGTTGATGTCGTCCGACTGTTCATGTATACTGGAAAAAACGCCACATGAGAGCGCTTCGAAACGATATTCGCTTTTGGTATAACCGATCCCGGCGATCACTTCACGTGCTACTTCGGCCACATCGACATATGTATTTGATTTTACTTCGCCGGCCAATACAACCTGTCCGGTTGTCACCAGGGTTTCGCACGCTACTTTAGAATCACGGTCGTATGCTAAAAACTCATCAAGCAAAGCATCCGATATCTGATCGGCTACTTTATCGGGGTGCCCTTCCGACACCGACTCGGAGGTAAAAAAATAATTCATTCTTAAACTGATAAAAATTAGAAGAACTGAAGCAATGAAGAGAAAGGAAAATGCAGTAAAGCGTTTTAGCATTTTTTTCTGTGGTTGCAAGCAGTTCAAATCTGTCCACATTCATTCTGTCGCCCGCAAAGGTAATAATAAAATAGGCTGATGGTTTCGAATAAAGGTTAAAATGTATTATCGGTTCTTTCTATAAGAGAGAAAGAGAAATAAATTAGCTATTTTTGGTGACAATCCGAACAGGTTAATTTCACGCCTCCCGTTGCTATTTTTCTGTTACGGGATGAAATGACGTTTTTTACGTATGAAGATTTATTTTTTTCGCACCGTTATTATATGGGTATTATTTTCAGGAGTTCTACCATTAACGGCACAAGATATGGCCTACCCCGTAGAAGGTGACGGAGTGCTTTCTTTCCTGCGACGATGGAACAGGATCGGCGATGCCTATGTGCGGGAATTTATGGAACTGAATGCCGATAGGTTCAATGCTCAGGGTGGACTGGAATTGGGTACGGTATACCTGATCCCACCCCTCCATCCGGGCGATGAGTACCCGCCTTCCGAAGAAACAGCAAGCGGTGGAACCGATCCTGCCATTTTTGGAGAAAAACTAAGCGAGATCACACTGCAGTCCGATCGATTGAAAGATGCTTGTTTTTATATCATCAGCGGGCACGGAGGGCCCGACCCGGGGGCTATTGCCCGGGTAGGCAATAGGGTGTTGCATGAAGATGAATATGCATACGATATGGCTTTACGACTTGCCCGCAACCTGATGATGGACGGTGCCACGGTATATGTGATCATCCAGGATCCGAACGATGGCATTCGCGATGAAATGTACCTGAACAACAGTTCCAACGAAACATGTATGGGCGAACCAATTCCCAGAAACCAACTCGATCGGCTAAAACAACGAGTAGACAAAGTAAACGAGTTGTACGAGAGGGATAAAGGGAAATTCAAATACATTCGGGCTATTGATATCCATGTGGACAGCCGCAACAAGGGAAAACGTATTGATGTGTTTTTCTATCATTCCAGTGACAAACATTCCAAATTACTGGCGACGACAATGCGGGACCTGTTCCGTGTAAAATATGACACACACCAGCCAGGCCGGGGGTTCGGGGGATTTGTAGAACAACGCAACCTCTATATGTTGCGTCATCTGAAACCACCCTCCATTTTGGTGGAAACAGGAAATATCCAAAACGAATTTGACCGCCGGCGTATCCTTTCAAGCAATAACCGCCAGGCATTGGCCAATTGGATGGCACAAGCGTTTATTGAAGATTACAAGAAATCGGTCCGGTGAAATCCCGGATTCTTTGTTATCTCCAGACTAAACTGATATCTTTGTTTACGATAAATCAACCTATAAAGAGTTTTGAACGAGAATAAGCTAATACAATACAAACATATATTCATGAAATATTTTCCGAAAGTAAAATGTTTCATAACCCGCTTTATCAAATCCTCTGCAATAGCTGAGGAATTAACTCAAGATGTATTTGTGAAAATATGGGAAAACTTCGATAAGATCATGTATATCGAATACAGGGATGCATATATTTATAGGATTGCCCGTAATGCCGCTTTAGATTATATCACCCAAAAATATAAAGAAGAAAGCCTTATTGATAACGTTAAACTAAGGGAAGGTTATTCAATTGAAGAAGAGATGGATGCCAAAGAACTGGAATTACTTATCGAATTAACCGTTAACGGAATGCCTCCACAAAGGAAGAAAGTGTATGAAATGAGTCGAATAGATGGTCTTACTAACGATGAAATCGCAAAGAACCTGAATATTTCAAAAAAAACCGTAGAGAATCATTTAAACTTGGCTTTAAAAAGAATAAAAAAGATAATTACAGCTTTCCCGTTTTTATTTGTCATCATAGCCTCTCATCTACAATAATATTATCCCCCAGTCCTTAGTTAAAAAAAACAAAAAAATCTTATTTCATTAGGTGTGAATCAAATTTTTCAAGTTATCATTTATAAAGAAGGGAGAATCCATGTCAAAAATCAGGCAAATAGTACAATTATTTTTTGAAGGTGATCATCCGGCAGAAACAAAAAAGAAATTCTATCGATGGTTATTATCACCGTCATCCGAGTCAGAGAAAGAGAAAGCCTTGGTTGAACAGTGGAACGGTATTGAGTCGATAGCCGATTCATCAACAAAGAACTCATTCAATAAAGTGATTGCCCGTTTTGGTGTTGACAAAAGAAAACAGAGGTTGAGAGCAACTCCTAAATTAATACGCATTGCCGCAGTTCTCTTAATTCCTATCATAACGGGGCTGGCAGCTTATTTGTACGTGAAAAACTCGGAAAACCAATCCGTGGAATTTGTCGAATATTTTACCCCCAATGCCAATCTCCGGACAATAGATCTACCTGACGGTTCGTCAGTAACAATGAATTACGGTTCGATTATTGTGTATCCACGCAATTTTACGGCGAAAAGAAGAGAGGTTTTTTTAAGCGGAGAAGCTAAATTTACAGTCAGCCATGACAAAAAAAGACCCTTTATCGTAAAAACCAACGATATGAATATAGAAGCTTTGGGAACTATATTCAATGTCTCTTCTTACGTCGAGAACAGCGAGACCATAACGACTTTAGTGGACGGAAAGGTAAGAATAGACATGAAAAACTCCGAAGAAAACTTTATCCTTGAACCCTTGCAGCAGATTGTACTTGACAGGGAAACCGGAAAGACATTCATACGGCAGGCTAAGCTGGAACTTGAATTGGCCTGGGAAAAGGGATATTTATCTTTTCAGAATGCAGATATAGAGGACATCATGCAGGAAATTCAACGCAAATATGATGTCAGGATATATGCTAATTATAAAGAAATCAAAGGTGAAAAACTTACTGTAAAATTCGCCCCTGACGAATCTCTTTATGAGATATTCAAAACAATACAATTATTGATTAACAAATTCAACTACAGGATAGAAGGAGATAATATATATATCTATTAATAAAAAACAGGCAAAAAACAAAAGCCCATGAAAAAAAAGAACCGGAAAGTTGTACTTGCAGGTCACTTTCCGGTTTGAAATCGCAAATACATCCAATATACGTCAAAGCAATTGTAAAAAATGTATTTAACGACAAATTTTAAAAATAAATCTCATAATGAAAAAAATAATATCAAAACGGAAAACTTTTTCCATTTATCATCTTGTCTTGTTATTATGCTTATCCATACCCCTGAATATTTCGGCACAGACACAGTCTGTAAGCATTCAAAAGACCAATGCAACAATAGCCGACATTTTTGAAGAAATTGAAAAACAAACAGGGCTTACTATCGCATTCAATGCTTCTACTATCGATGTAACACAAAAGATATCCATTCAAGTAAAGGATCAATCTCTCGATAAAGTGCTCTCCGAAGTGCTCAAAGATACAAAAACCACATTTAGGATACAAGACAAACGAATAATAATTTTGTCAGTCTCCCAAACGGATAGAGCATCACATTCTATGCAGCAGGATGTTGAAGAAAAAGAAATCAATGGAAAAATAACCGACAATGCAGGCGAACCACTCATTGGCGTTTCCGTCATGGAAGTAAACTCTTCCAGAGGAACTGTTACCGATATAGACGGGAAATTTACGATTAAAGTACCTGAAAAAACCACTCTTATTGTTTCTTATGTAGGCTATAAGACCAAGCGTGTGAATACCGGTAACATGAACACAATAAATATAGTCCTGGAAGAGGATGAAAGGCTTCTGGATGAAATTGTTGTCATTGGATACGGAACCATGAGACGAAGTGATATAAATGCCTCCATCGTATCCGTCAAACCTGATGATCTGGTAAAATCCTCTTCTCCTGATTTCTCCGAAATGCTGATGGGACGCGCAGCCGGGCTTACCGTTTCACAAACAAGCGCCCAACCCGGAGGTGGAATAGAAGTACTTATCCGTGGGGCAGCATCGACAGGAGCAGGAAATCAACCGCTCTATGTAATTGACGGCTTTCCTATCGTGAACGATGGCATTTCTCCCGGTAGTGGAACACAATGGAGTGCGGGAAACCGCAGCCCTCTTAGCGATATCAATCCGAACGACATTGCCTCCATAGAAATACTGAAAGATGCCTCAGCTACCGCTATCTATGGTGCAAGAGGTGCCAATGGGGTTGTCCTTATTACAACTAAACGCGGAACGAAACAAACACAGGTTGAGTATAATATGAGTACTTCCATACAGCAGATCATCAAAAGACCCGAATTGCTGAACGGAAGTGAATTCATGAGAGAGCAGGAACGCTATAATAAAGAACTGTATCTGATGGCCAATACAATATTTCCTTATGGCAACACCGATCCTTCCAACGTAAGCCCTTATTATCCTAAATATACGGAAGAAGAGATCCGCGCTGCCGGAGTAGGCACCAACTGGTATGACCTGATTACCCGTACAGGGAAAGTCAATCAGCACAACCTTACAATTACCTACGGAAATGATGACATTAAATCGCTTGTATCGTTCAACGTTTTCGATCAGGAAGGGGTTATAAAGACATCAGGTTACAGCAGGTACAGCCTTCGTTATAATCTCGACCATAAGATAGTCAAATGGTGGGATTATGGGATATCGGCCCTTGGCTCATATGCTACGGAAAATAATGCAGCATTGGGTGGTGGACGCGATGCTGCCGCCGGAATAATCGAATCGGCTTTAAACTACAGTCCTCTTGTCAAAGCCGAAAGGAATCCCTCTACCGGAGCATGGATAGAAGATCCCAATCAGGCATTGTTGAATCATCCGCTTTCTTATCTCGACATGCAGGATAAGACAAAGACAAAACGTTTTTTAGCAACAGCTTACACTAATTTTCATATCATACAAGATATACTTTGGATAAAATTATCAGGCGGCACCGATATCCGAGACGGACTCCGGCAAGCCTATTACCCAATGACAACGCGTTATGGCAGTCAGATCGGAGGTGATGCCAACATCAACTCGGCATATAGGGAAGATTACTCAGCCGATGCTGTTGTCAACTTCCAACAAACACTAAACGACAAACATAAATTCATCGCGATGGGAGGTTACTCCTATCAGGTAATGAATTATGAAGACGCGTACGCACGGGCTATGGGATTTACCTCCGATGCCATTTCATGGTATAGATTACAGGCAGGGGAAAGAAGGCCGGTGGTGAGTTCATCCAAATCAAAACACGTACTGGCATCTTACTTCGGGCGTGTTCAATACTCCCTTTCCGATAAATATTTATTTACATTTACGGGACGTATCGACGGCAGCGACCGTTTCGGGGAAAACAACCGTTATGCTTTTTTCCCGTCAGGGGCTTTTGCCTGGCGTGCTATCAATGAAGACTTTCTCCACAATATTGATTGGTTGTCCGATGCTAAACTGAGAGTCAGTGTGGGACAAGTAGGTAATGAGAATATAGGCAATGGTGCGGCATCCGAATATTACCAATTTGAGGGTAGGAATTATTACTTTGGCGACAGTGAAAAGCGCGGAGTAAATTTAGGTAAATTCGGGAATCCCAACCTGAAGTGGGAAACGACAACAGAAGCCAATTTCGGAGTAGATTACGGATTTTTCCGCAACAGAATAAACGGAAGCATAGACATATTTTACAAAGAAATAAAAGACTTGCTCAGTTACCGGGCATTACCTCATACATCCATTATAGGCAATATCCCCTGGAATATAGGGAAAACGCGCAGTTCCGGTGTTGAAGTAACGTTGAATACGATCAATCTGGAAGGGCCTCTTTACTGGGAATCAACCCTTACCTATACCTCTTACCGGGATAGGTGGAAAGAAAGAGACCCGAAAGTAATACTAAGGCCTTATGAGAAAGAGGACGCACCTCTCACGGCCTTGTATGCACTTATCCCCGACGGAATAAAGCAACCGGGTGAAGAAACACCTCATATGCCCGGCCTGTTACCCGGACAACAAAAGTACAAAGATGTAAACGGTTTGGACGAAGAGGGCAATCTTACGGGAAAACCCGATGGCAAAATTGACCAGGCTGACGTAGTGTATATCGGTACCCATGCTCCCAAGTTCACGATGGGATTTAACAATGAATTCAAATACAAGGGATTTGATCTGAATCTTTTCCTTTATGCGTCGGTCGGAGCATACAGGTGGCCTTCCACTCATGTGGAACATGGCGTCTATGGCAGTTATGGGACACAGATGCTAAGGGATAATTATAATTATCTGCGGGAGATCCAAAATCGCTGGGGTTCGGACAATCTGGATGCGACTATGCCGAGCGGCGAAGTCAATAGTTACGATGCATTCGGAGCGCCTCATTTCGAAAAAGCGTCGTACTTGCGTCTTAAAAACCTGACACTAGGCTATGACATTACGAGACTTTTTAATACAAATAGACTGAATGCGCGAGTTTTCTTCACAGGACAGAATTTGCTCACAATAACAGGTTATAATGGTTTTGATCCTGAAGTAGAACGCGACAGAGCCTCTTACCCGCAACAAAAAACATTCTCTTTTGGTCTGGATATCAAATTTTAAAACCAAGAATCATGAAAGGTAAAATTAAATATATATTTATCTTATTATTAGGGTTTCACTTCTTATCATGTGAAGGAGACTTAAACCCTCAACTGTATGGGACCATCACCAACGAAGATGCATTCAAAACTCCCCAGGATCTGGAAGCCGCCACTACAGCGTTGTACTACGAACTCAGGCAAAAAGGATGGGGACCTTATCTGTTCACCGACGGAAGTTCTTTTGTTATGGATGTAGCCGTAACAGACGAATGGACTACAAAATGGGCCTGGACTAATTTTCTTAACGGAACATGGACAACCCAGGAAGCAATGGCCATAAGATTTTACGATTGGACTGCACCCAATATCACACGCTGTACATATACCATTGCACGAATAGAAGAATGTGCGTTAAGTGATGAGGTGAAAAACGAATATATCTCTCAAATCAAAGCGTTACGCGCCTTTTTCATGTTCGACCTTTACCGGTTCTACGGGCCCATGCCGATGATCATCGAAGCGGAACGCGCCATCAATCCAGATCCTGATTATAGGCCTGAAAGACCCTCGGCAGAATCGGTGGAAGAATTCATCAGGACAGAATTAAGAACCGCTGCCGATATGCTGCCCGTCGAATGGAGTCAATACGGCAGAATAACCAAAGGGGCTGCTCTACACTATTTGCTAAAATACCACATGTTTAAGAAAGAATGGCAGGAGGCATTGAATATAGCAAATGAGATAATCGGCTTGAATTATTACAGACTTGAAGAAAATTACGCGGATATATTCTCAGCGCAGAATGAAGGTAACCGGGAGTTGATATTTGTCATACGTGCCGAGGCATTGGCCGATTACGGCAATCATACTTATGCCAATATTCTGCCCGGGGATTTTGCATCGCCTCACGGCAATGTGGTCGACGGATGGAACGGACATCGCATGCCCTGGGATTTTTATGATACGTTTGACGAAAATGATAAAAGACGCGAGTTGGCTGTAGTTGAATACAGGACTAAAAGCGGATCGATAACCAACCTGAGAGAAACGGGAGACATTGGTGCATTACCCCTGAAATATGGAATAGACCCTGAGGCATCCGGAATATGGGCCGGAAACGACAAAGTAATGGACAGGTATGCCGAAGTGTTATTGTTTAAGGCAGAGGCATTGAATGAACTGAACGGCCCTAATGAACAAAGTATCAATCTGATCAATGATATCCGAAAACGTGCCTTTGGAGCCGGAGTATCCATTCCCTCTGAAATTATTTTGAAAGAGGAGTTTGATACGGAAATCAATGGGAATGCTGCCGGTTTTTTCACAATGAATAATTATGATGAAAATAACGGTGCAGCATGGACCTACGCTATTGATAATACAGGTGTGCTATCGGGTGAAAATTCGTTGTATATAAACGTGATACGATCCAATAATGAATTTTGGGCTCTTCAGGTACGGGCCGACAACCAACCTGTAAAGAAAGACCGGACTTATTCAGTCAGGTTCAAGGTTAAATCCAGTCAAAACATGAATCTTGATTTCCGTTCCGAAGGACCGTTATCTCACACAGAGATTATTCCTTTGACTGCCGGTGAGGTTAAAAATGTTTCTTTTGACACAGCTCCCGCAGGAGAAGACGGAAATTGCGTAATATTCTTTGCATTGGGAAACACCGGAAACAATTATGACATCTGGATCGATGACATTGTATTTGAGGCCAAGGAACAAGTGACAGGCGGTGTCGGGGATTTTCTTATCAAACTGTCTGACTTTCCCGATAAAGAAAGCCTAAGAGATTGGATATTGAAAGAGAGAGGTTGGGAATTTTGGTATGAAGGTAAAAGAAGACCGGATCTCATCCGTATGAATAAATATATTGAAGTCGGCCAACAAGTAGGAAACAATTTTGGTGAAAAAAACCTGCTGTTCCCTCTTCCATCGCATGTACTGATTGAAAATCCGAGGATAAAACAAAATCCGGGATATTAACAAAAGGTTATTTTAGAGGGTGTGCTAAAAATGAGAATTTGTTTAATACACCCTCTACTAAAAGTTACTGATATGGAGAAGCTGTTTGCTTCTTATTTAAGATATTCCGCAATAATTAAATATAATTATTTACTCTAAGGACAGGTTATTTAGAAACAAAACAAAGAGTATCACATAATTATCTTATAAAAAATCAACAAAAAAGATACAACAATGAAAAAAGCATTTAATTCGTTCCTTTTATTCTTCTTTTTTACAAACACTATCTTTATACAAGGTTGTGAGAACGAGAAAGATCCCAATCCTGACAATCCTACGCCGACACCCGAACCGGAGGAGATCTATGACCTCCGGGTAAATGAGATGCATGTTCGCGATCCATTCATATTGGTGGACAGGGAAAATCAGGTATATTACATGCATGTGAATGGGAATAAAAAAGTCAGAGTTTACAAAAGTAAAGACCTGACCATGTGGAAAGATATGGGAATCGCTTTTAACCCAAGCAGTGATTTCTGGGGAAAATCTGATTTCTGGGCACCCGACGTATATCACTATCAACACAAATATTACATGTTTATCACTTTAAGCGCACCGAATATCAAACGAGGGACATCCGTTTTGGTTGCCGACAAACCCGAAGGTCCTTTTACTCCTGTGGTAAACAGGGCGGTTACACCATCGGAATGGATGAGTCTCGACGGGGCGCTGTATGTCGATAAAGATAAAACCCCATGGATAATATACTGCCATGAATGGCTCGAAGCAGGAGACGGGGAGGTAGTTGCCCAACAGCTCAAAGAAGACCTCACGGAAACCGTAGGCGAACCCAAAGTGTTGTTTAAAGCATCGGAAGCCCCATGGGTTGGTGATATTTCTTCGGGAAATACTACCGGAAAAGTTACGGATGCACCTTTCATTCATACATTGGACAATGGGCAATTGATTATGTTGTGGTCGAGTTTCCGCAAGGACGGAAAATATGCCATCGGGCAAGCAACCTCACAATCAGGGAACTTATTAGGTCCATGGACACAGGAAGCCGAACCATTGAATGATGATGATGGAGGCCATGCCATGCTGTTTAACGATATTAAGGGGCGTTTGATGATTTCATATCATGCACCTAACAGTAATACAGAAAGACCTGTTATTAAGCAGGTTTACATCAATAACGGAAAAGTTATGATACCTGATTAGCATATAAAACTAGCATAATTAATTTTAATAGTTATCTTAATTTTGTAGTTCTTCACTGCAGGATATATCTTATATAGGAATAAATAGTTTTAATCATAATGAAAAATAGAATTATCTATACTATAATACTCTTTTTGACATCTCAACTTATATTTTCTCAGGAGAATAAAGTTTGTTCGATAAACACAGACAATACTGCATTGATCTTCACGGTAAGTGAAACCGGTAGATTGACATTTCGTTACTACGGAAAAAAATTGAATGACGAATCCGTATTTGCAAATGTAAAAAGCTACGGAAAAGCCGACACAAACCGTGATCTGAGTTATGAAACCTACCCCACAAACGGCCTGGGTTATGTAAATGAACCGGCTTTGAGCGTGATTCATTCCGATGGCAGTCTCATCACGGAATTGGTATATACGAACACAGAGGTGATAAAAAAGGATGAAAATATTACGCATACAATTATCAGCCTCAAAGACAGGGTGTATGACCTGAACGTATATCTCCATTTTGAGTCATACCATAAAGAAGACGTAATCGCCCAATGGGTCAGGATAAAAAACGACGAAAAAGGCAGTATACAACTGAAAAATATATATTCCTCATTCCTTAATCTGAAAGCCGGCAGCTATTACCTGACGCATTTCAACGGGGCATGGGCAGGAGAAGTAAACCGCGTGGAGGAGAAACTCGAATACGGTATAAAGAGTATTGAATCGAAAAAAGGAGTACGGACTACCCAAACCGAGAATCCGTCTTTCATCCTATCTTTAAACCATCCCGTTGAAGAGAATGCAGGAATTTGTTACGGAGGGGCATTGGCATGGTCGGGGAATTATAAATTGTCGTTTGAATTGGACGAATTAGACCATTTAAATATTCTGGCCGGCATAAATCCTTATTTATCGGACTACACGCTTGAAACGGGAGAATCTTATGAGACTCCTAAAATGATCTATACATACAGCAGGGAAGGACAAGGCCTTATATCACGTAATTTCCATAATTGGAGCCGTACGTATGCATTGCACAAAGGTTACGAAGAGCGTCCCGTAGTGTTGAATAGTTGGGAAGGAGCCTATTTTAATTTCACGGAACAGACCATTATCGATATGATAGACGATGCTGCCCGTATGGGGGTAGAAATGTTCGTACTGGATGACGGATGGTTCGGGAATAAATATCCCCGTAACGGCGATAACGCAGGATTGGGGGATTGGCAGGTAAACAAGAAAAAACTACCGAACGGATTGCAATACCTGATCAACCATGCGGAAAGGAAAGGAATAAGATTTGGCATATGGATCGAGCCCGAAATGGTTAATCCGAAAAGCGAGCTTGCTGAAAAACATCCCGATTGGATCGTGCAGAGTCCGGGACGTGATAAAATAACATTAAGGAATCAGTTACTGTTGGATTTGACCAATCCTGAAGTGCAGGATTTTATCTGGGAAATGGTAGATAATCTCTTAACGGAAAATAAGGGAATTTCCTATATTAAATGGGATGCCAACAGACATGTTGAACAAGTCGGATCGACCTATTTAAACGCAGAAAGACAAACCCATTTTTGGATAGAATATACAAAAGGGTTATACAGTATTTATGAGAAAATCAGGGAAAAATATCCCGATCTTATATTTCAGGTATGCGCTTCGGGTGGTGGGCGTGTTGACTACGGTTCACTACCCTATCATGATGAATTCTGGACATCGGACAATACAGATCCGCTCAAACGTTTGTATATACAATATTCCACCAATCTGATCTACCCTCCGGTAGCCACCGCGGCCCACGTTTCCACCAACCCGAACCACCAGACAGGGCGTATTACTCCGTTAAAATTCCGTTTTGACGTGGCAATGACCGGTCGGTTAGGACTTGAATTGCAACCCAAAGACATCGTTGGCGAGGACTGGGATTTTGCCCAACAGGCAATTCGTGATTATAAGGCATACGTAAGACCTCTTGTCACAAAAGGAGATTTGTACCGCCTTATTTCGCCTTACGATCCCGGGAACAATTATGCTGCCCAGATGTATGTAAGCAAAGATGCTAAGAATGCTGTAATGTTCGCATTTTGTACCGAAATCAATAATCGTGGAGTTGTTCCCCGTATTCATTTACAAGGACTCCATCCCGATAAATCTTATCGAATAAAGGAAATTAATAATCGTGGAAGATCCTCATTTTGGGGTAACGACAAGGTCTTCAAAGGAGAGTTTTTAATGAATGCAGGTATCGAAATTAATATCTCAACCCAGTTCGATAGTGCTGTCTTCTTGTTGGATGAAGTTCTTTAAATATATATATCAACCAATTATAAGGACAAAAAAGATGGGATTATGCAAATCATAAAATTACATTTTTGTATCTTTACGCCACAGCATATTGCGTGACTTTTGTTTTTCAACTAATTAAACAAAAAAATACGTACAAAATGAAAAAAATCGGTGTTTTATTATCAGCAGTATTATTATTAAGCCTGTATACAACAGTTTATGCAAGCGATTTGACAAAATCTGTACAAGGTACATGGACAGCGAAAGTGGCCGATGCGCCGTATGGTTATCAGGATTATCAGGTAACAATAAAACAAGTTGAAGGCAAGTGCGTGGCTGATATTACAGGTTCACAACTGAATGTAAAGAATCAGGAGTTGAAAGAAGCCGACGGAAAACTGACAACGACAGTATATGCGGGAGAAAATGTGAAAGTAGTGATCTGGAAAGAGAAAAACAAGGTGAAAGGAACAGCTGATACCTCCATGGGCAAGCTGCCGATTCAATTTACCCGTAAACAAGAGTCCAAACAGTAGCCTTATTAGGATCATCGCCTATGTTTTATATTGCCGATCTTCATCTTCATTCTCATTATTCTCGTGCTACCAGCAAGGAACTGAATCTTGAATCGCTTTTCCAGTGGGCGCGTATCAAAGGCATTCATGTGGTAGGCACGGGAGACTTTACGCACCCCCTCTGGTTTAAAGAGATAAAAGAAAAGCTGGAGCCGGACGGAACAGGTTTGTTCCGTCTGAAAAATCCCCCGAAAAAAGAGGTCGACGGATTCAAATGCAAGGATATTGACGTACGGTTTTGCCTTACTTCCGAGATAAGCTCCATTTATAAGCAGGGAGATAAGGTGTACAAAAATCATAACTGTGTATATGCCCCGGATTTTGAAACAGTCGCCCGCATTAATGCGAAGTTGGCGCAAATCGGGAATCTGGAAGCAGACGGGAGACCCATATTGGGGTTGCCTTCGCGCAACCTGCTGGAGATCGTGCTGGAAACTTCCGATGACGCCCATCTTATTCCGGCTCATATCTGGACACCCTGGTTTTCCCTCTTCGGCTCAAAATCGGGTTCCGATACAATAGAAGAATGTTTCGGCGATTTGTCCCCCCATATCTTTGCCCTCGAAACCGGCTTATCTTCCGACCCGGAAATGAACTGGCGGTTGAGCATGCTTGATAAATATACGCTGGTATCCAATTCAGACGCCCATTCTCCGCAAAAACTCGGACGTGAAGCCAATTTGTTCGATACCGAACAAAGCTACTACGCCTTGTTCGATGCACTCAAAACAAGGAAAGGATTCCTCGGCACCTATGAGTTTTTTCCCGAAGAAGGCAAATACCATATGGATGGACATCGCAAGTGCAATGTCTGCTTTGAACCGACAGAAAGTATCCGGCACAAGAATATTTGTCCAAAATGCGGACGGCCACTTACGATAGGTGTCCTGCACCGTGTCTTCGAATTGTCTGACCGCAGACAGCCGCAGCAGCCTGAAGGAGCACCGGATTTTCATTATATCATCCCCCTGCCCGAAATACTTGCCGAAATCAAAAATGCTTCCTCTTCCGGCAATGTGGTAAACCGGTTTTTTCAGCAGGCCATATCTTTGTTCGGCAATGAGTTTACCCTGCTGAGAGAGGTTCCGGTCGAAGATATCAAAAAACAGGCAGGCATGTTGCTGGCTGAAGCCATTCAACGGATGCGTGCACGGAAAGTATATCCCCAGGGCGGGTATGACGGAGAATACGGTATCATTAAAATTTTTAAAGAAGGGGAAATCGAACGGCTTACAGGCCAGATGAATCTCTTTGGAGGGGCTGATATAACTAAAACCGCCAGGCGAGAAAGCAGGGATACGGAAATTACGAAAAAAACACCCTTACCCGGTCTGACAGAACCCACCGATACTCCCTTAAATACGGAACAACAGGTTGCCTGTGAAGCAGAAGGAGCCGTATTGGTTACGGCAGGGCCTGGTACAGGAAAGACCAAAACACTGATCAGTTGGATCGCCCATTGTATCCAAAAAAGAAAGGCACTTCCGGAGGAAATACTGGCTGTTACTTTTACAAATAAGGCCGCCGAGCAAATGAAAGACCGCCTGTTTATCCTTCTGAAAGAAGCATCAAGAGGAATTACGCTGGGTACCTTCCACTCGCTGTGTTTTACCATATTGCAGGAACGTTATGAAAACCTGCATACGGTCTACGACGATGAAAGCCGTGAAATCGTCCTAGGTATGCTTTTCCCGGAAAAAGAAGAAAAGACGCTGAAAAGCCTGTCAACCAAACTAAAGGAATATTTTGAGGAAAACTGTCCGGAAGATGCCGATGAGTTAAAGGAAATCGCTGCGCCATATCAAAGTTTTATGCTGCAAAACGGTGGAATCGATCTGGCCGATATTATCGGTGCAGTCGTCAGGTTGTGGCGCACGGAACCAAAGTGGCTGGAGACTCTCCGGAACCGTTATCATTATATTGCCGTCGATGAACTGCAGGATATCAATCCCCTGCAATATGAATTTTTAAAACTGTTGGCGAAAGATAAAAACATCCTGGCAATTGGTGACCCGGACCAAAGTATTTACGGTTTCCGCGGATCGGATGTAAGATTGTTCTTTCAATTCAGTAAGGATTTCGGTGCAAAAGAAATCTCACTTCAGCGGAACTACCGTTCTTCCGGTTTTATTGTGGATTCGGCCAGTAGTCTTATCCGTAACAATATGTTGCGTAAGGATATCCGACCGGTTGCCCATAAACCCGGCAAGGAAAAAATCCACCTCTTCAGTGCGGACAACGAATATAAAGAAGCGACCTTTATCGCCGGAGAAATTGAGAAACTGGTCGGGGGATTCCACAATCTGATCGGGGATAATACCCATCAGGATGGTCAATACGGTTTCTCTGATATGGCGGTGCTGTTTCGTACCCGTGCCGTAGGCAAGGCTTTGCTTACCTCATTTAAACAATCGGGCACACCGGTACGTTTTGGTGACGCATCCTCTTTTCTGGAAACCTATCCGTTCCATCTCATAACCGATGTAATAAAACTGTATCTCTATCCGAGAGATATGATTGCCTTAGACAGTATACTCAGGCATGGTTTCAACATGAACAAAGAAGAGAGACAGGAATTTCTTTTATCGCATCCGGAAGAAGCGCGTTTTGTTTCTATTTTCGGAAATAAAGGAAAAGAAATTTTTGCAAAGCAAGGAGCAACCGACGCTGTGTCATTTGTTTTTGAAAAATTTATCCCTGATGAAACCCTGGATGATACGGGAATCATCCGGAAAGAAACCATTCTTTATATCGCCAGGGAATACGAAGAAGATCTGGAACAATTTCTGCATAAGATTTTACTGGATACCTATACCGATGTGGCACGCCTGAAAACCGATGCGGTAAGCCTGTTAACCTTTCACGCTTCCAAAGGGCTCGAGTATCCGGTTGTATTCATTGCAGGAGCCGAAGAAGGAGTCACTCCTTTACTGAGAAATAATATTGATATCGAAGAAGAAAGAAGACTTTTTTATGTAGCCCTTACCCGTGCCAAAGATCATTTGTTTATTACAAATTCTTTAACGAGAAAAAATTTCAACCGAACAGGAAATAAGATCCTGTCAAGATTCGTTGGAGAAATACCCGTTTCCTTCACGGAAACCATAGAAAAGAAACCTCCGAAGCCCAAACCTGAGCAGTTACGGTTATTTTAGTATTAATTTATAAAACTATCCTTAAGCCTTTTCGAAGTGAAAAATTTTGTGAAATAATATAATTCCATTATTTTTGGAAATAATAAGAAGTGACGATAATGCAGATCGTATGAAACAAAAAATATTCATTTTATTCTCTTTATTTACTCTTTTGTGTGCAGGAGTTGAGGCAAAAGGAACAAAAGCAATGAGCGCCAATGATTTTTTAAACAGCCTAGGAGCTTGTTCATCTGTTTCACGGAGAGGCGAGAATTTGAACGAAACTATTGAAAATGTAAAATATACCGGACTGAGATGGTTGCGTGTAGGCTATGAAGACGATGTACCGGTTGAAGATTTTATCCGGTTGCACCGCCAAACAAATGTGCTTTTAAGTTTTGGATTACTCAGCGGAGGGAATAATATTGATAGACTTATTACAGAGTCGAGGCAATTGGCAGAGGCAGGCGCTTTGCTTGCCATCGAAGGCGCGAATGAGCCAAATAATTGGGAAATAACCTATCAGGGTGAAAAAGGTGGCGGAAGAAATTCATGGATACCTATCGCCAATTTGCACAGGGATCTTTATAAGGCCGTGAAAGAAGATTCTATTTTAAAAGATTATCCTGTTTGGGCAATCAGTGAAAGTGGTGCGCAAACGGATAATACAGGATTACAATTTTTAATTATTCCCGAAAGTGCAAATACACTGATGCCTGCCGGAACGCAATATGCCGATTATGCTAATTGTCACAATTACATAGTGCATCCGAGTTGGTCCGGCTTACACGATAATCAAACATGGCTAAGTGCTTCGCCCACGAAAGATTGCCCTGTTGACGGATTATATGCCAATTATGGTTTGACCTGGGCGAAAAAATTCCCCGGTTATCCGGAAGATAAATTAAAAACTTTGCCTCGCGTTACTACGGAAACAGGATATGCCATGAATGAAAAAGAAGGAGTAACAGAAGAAATTCAAGCCCGTTTGTATTTAAATTTATATTTATCTCAATATAAACGTGGTTGGAAACATACGGCCATTTACTTATTAAAGGGGCGGGCAAATGAACCGGATCATGAAGCATTCGCTTTTTATACGCTGGATAATCAACCTAAGCAAGCCGCTCATTATCTACATAATTTTACAACGATTTTAGCGGATAATAAATCTGTTTCAAAATCAGGTGTATTGGATTATACTATCCCCGATCAACCTGATACCACACATGATTTATTGTTACAAAAAAGCGATGGACATTTTTATCTTGTGTTGTGGGGTGAACGATTTGCGGGGGGAACGGACAGTGTTACCGTGAAGTTCGGTAAACAACAAAAAACGGTAAAAATATACAATCCCACTGTAGGTATTTTACCAATTAAAATATTGAATAAAGCAAATAGTTTGCCGTTATTACTCACAAATCATCCTCTGATTATTGAAATAGAAAAATAAATATCTTTGAGATACCAATATAAAATTCTATTTTTTTAAAATGAAAAAGATTTACACATCTCTCTTTCCGGTGCTTTTATTTGTGCTGTTGAATTGCACTAACGCCGATTCCAAAGGATCGGAGAATCACGATGCGGAAAAAGAACCATCATGGGCGACAGCCCATGAAATAAACAAACGGCTGGGCCGGGGAATGAATATCGGCAATACCTTCGAAGCAATGCCTTCATGGCAATCGCCCTTCGACTCACAGGATTTGCAACGCATAGCCGATCTCGGCTTCAGCCATGTGCGAATCCCTATCCGATGGGAAAGGGAAGACCGGAGTATATCTTCCAGCCCATATACTATTTATCCCGAGTTTATGAAAACCATTCAATCGGTTGTGGATGAAGCATTGAGAAACAGGCTGCATATCATTATCAACATGCACCATCATGACGCGCTCTATGCTGATCCGGCAGGACAGAAAGAATGTTTCCTGTCGCAATGGCAACAGATTGCTGATTATTTCAAAGAGTATCCCGACAGCTTGCTCTTCGAGATTATGAATGAACCGCATGATAATCTGACTGCCGATCTATGGAACAACTATTCAAAAGATGCCTTGCAGGTGATCCGTGAAAGCAATCCCAGGCGCTGTGTGCTATTGGGTGTAGCCGAATGGGGCGGAGTCAATGCATTACAAAAGCTCGACATCCCCGACGATCCGAACCTTATCCTTACTATCCATTATTATAATCCTTTCCAATTTACCCATCAGGCTGCAGAGTGGGTGGAAGGCTCCGAAGCGTGGCTGGGAACTACCTGGCGCGATACGGAAGACGAACGTAAAGCGATACAGGAAGATTTCAGGTTGGCAAAGCAGATAGCCAAAGAGAAAAATATTCCCGTCCATATCGGAGAATTCGGGGCATTTTCACGAGCCGATATGGATTCCCGAATCCGATGGACACAATATCTGGCGCGTTGGGTCGAACAACAGGGGTTCAGTTGGGCATACTGGGAATGGAATGGAAGTTTCGGTATCTTTGATCCGAAAACAGGTACATATCGTACCGAATTGGTAGACGCCCTGCTTAAAAATCCTATTTAAAAAATAATAATGAAACGAGCATGAGAATTGGTCTTACACAAGAACGTTTTCGATAAGCGAATACAGAGGAAAAACTTGTTTTTACTATGTTGAGCGTAGAATTGAAAATCGAGGAGCGAAGGCGACTCAAAACGACTAACTTCAGTGAACATGATTAAAAGCGAGTTCCATACGACCATAGTGTAAAAAAATTAAATATTATCGTATGAAACCATTAAAGAATATTGTCTTTGACTTCGGTGGGGTACTGATCGATTGGAATCCCATCTATCTCTACCGGGAAATCTTTGATAAAGAAGAGGATATGAATCATTTCCTGGAACATATATGTCGCTATGAATGGAATGTGCTACAAGATGCAGGGCGCTCCCTGGCAGAGGGCACCAGAGTCTTACAGGAACAATACCCTGAGTATCGTAAAGAAATAGCGATGTATTACGGTCGATGGGATGAGATGCTGGGAGGCATTATCGAAGAGAATGTAAAACTGATTAAACCGCTGAAAGAGAAATACAACGTATACGGGCTTACCAATTGGTCGGCTGAAACGATCCCTATTGCCATGGAACGCTACAATTTTTTCAAGGATCTGGATGGGATGGTTGTTTCAGGTGCGGAAAAGATAATAAAGCCCGATCCGCAACTCTATCGTATTTTGCTGGAACGTTATGGGATGCAAGCCGGGGAATCTCTGTTTATCGATGACAATTATACGAACATCGAGACCGCACAACAGCTGGGATTCCAAACGATCCATATAGTGGATGGGGTAAATCTGGAGGAAGTGTTGAAAGCGAGAGCTATCCTGTAATATATTTAGCCTGATGTATTCTTTCCTCCCACCCGCACGTCTTGTTGTTAAAAAATAAGAAGTATACTCGCTACAACAACGATTTTACCTATTTTTGCGGTCTATATATGTTACTATACAGTGTATTTCCTATGGCATACAGGAATAACGGCTGGTTAAAAGTCGTTTCTCTTGCAATCATAACTTTTATCCTGGCCTCCTGCGGTGCGGGAAGAACCACTGTCTCCAGTAGCAAAACATCCACAACTTTACAAGACGATATCATTCAATATGGAAGGCAATACCTCGGCAAACCTTACCGGTTTGCAGGAAAAGGGCCTAACTCTTTCGATTGTTCAGGTTACACCTCCTTTGTATTCAGAAAATTCGGATACAGATTAGATCCCAGTTCAGCGGGACAAGACAGGCAAATCCCCACTATCGCCAGAAGGGAAGATCTCAGGAAAGGGGACCTTGTCTTTTTTGAAGGAAACAGAAGAAACGGAAGAGTCGGACATGTGGGAATAGTGACGGAAGCATTTTCCAACGGACAATTTAAATTTATACATTCTTCTACCACCAGTGGAGTGATCATATCTTCCTCTACTGAACCATATTACGCATCCCGCTATTTACGCGGAGGGAGAGTCCTGGAGGAAAATGCATCTTATGTGACACGACGTAATCCTCCCGCCAGTAAAAAACAACTTGTCACGACAAATAAAGAACCGGTACAACCAAATATTCCGGAAGTAGCTCTCCGCGAAACAGTGGAATCTACTGTAACCACCGGACAAAGGGAAGGTCATTCGGCGAACGGATCTATTATTCTTGTACAGACCGATCCGCAGAAAAATCCGCCCCTCACACATCACCAATCCACTACGAACGGGAAAGGGCAGGGAAAAGACACTCTTCGGCGGACAAAAAGCGACATGGTGCTGAGAGAAGAAGAGAATACTATAATCTCCTCCCCTCCTAAAAACCATACAGTACAAATGGGTGAAACACTCTACTCAATCTCCCGGATATACGGATGTACCGTAGAGCAATTGAAAGCATGGAACCCACAACTGAAAACGGTATTAAAACCCGGAGAGACCTTACTCGTCTATACTAATTAACCTGAATAACATACCATAAAGCCATCCTTCCGTATTTGAATTTCCTTATCTTAATGGTATTTCGGCATCTTTTGTGTATTTTTGTCGCTCCTTACAAAGTCAATTCTTTCTTTATGCCGGAAAGTTGACGAAGAACAAAGAAAAGTATAATATAAAAAATATAATATGATAACGACAGACCAACTAAAAGATGTGTTGGAGCGCGAGAACGCGCTGAGGGGGTATCTTTGACGTCGATGCAAAGCGTATCCAATTAGAAGAAGAAGAACTACGCACCCAATCGCCCGATTTCTGGAATGACGCCAAAGCGGCTGAACAACAGATGAAGGTGGTGCGTGAATTAAAATACTGGATCAATGCATACCAGGAGGTAAAGTCCGCAACTGAAGAATTACAGTTAGCATTCGACTTCGCCAAGGAAGGAATTGTGTCGGAAGAGGAGGTGGATGCCAATTACACGCATGCACTTCAACTGATCGAAGAACTGGAGTTGAAAAACATGCTCCGTCGTGAGGAGGATCAATTAGGCGCAGTACTAAAGATCAACGCTGGTGCAGGCGGGACGGAGAGCCAGGACTGGGCTTCGATGCTCTTCCGCATGTATCAGCGCTGGTGCGAGAGCAAGAACTATAAAACCACCGTCACCAACTGGCAGGATGGCGATGATGCCGGCATTAAGACTGCGACCCTGCAGGTGGAGGGCGATCTGGCTTACGGATTCCTGAAAAGCGAGAACGGCGTGCACAGGCTGGTACGCGTATCCCCTTTCAATGCGCAGGGGAAACGGATGACTTCGTTTGCTTCGGTGTTTGTCGTACCGTTGGTTGACGACTCCATTGAGATAGAAGTGAATCCTGCCAACCTGAGTTGGGACACTTTCCGTTCGTCAGGAGCAGGTGGACAGAATGTAAATAAGGTGGAGACAGGTGTGCGCCTGCACTACCAGTATAAAGATCCTGATACGGGCGAAGAACAGGAAATAGTGATTGAGAATACCGAGAGCCGTTCACAAATGGGTAATCGCGAAAACGCCCTGCGTTTGCTTAAGTCTCAGCTTTACGAGATAGAACTGGAGAAACGCCGTGCAGCGCAGGCAGCCATTGAAGCAGGTAAAAAAAAGATCGAATGGGGATCCCAGATCCGCAGTTATGTATTCGATGACCGCCGTGTAAAAGACCACCGTACCAACTACCAGACATCAGATGTAACAGGTGTAATGGACGGTGATCTGGATGAGTTTATCAAAGCCTATCTAATGGAATTTGGAGGCGAAGCATAATGCCAGACGAAAAGAACCGATATCATCGTTTTGTCCTTTTAGGGTTGATCCTGCTCTTGTCAATTATCATTTTCAAAGAGCTGCAGCCCTATCTGGGAGGCTTTTTCGGTGCTTTCACCCTTTTTATACTTCTGAAAGGGATGATGGTGAAACTGGTAGAAAAATATAACTGGAGAAAAGGATTGAGCGCATCGGTCATTGTGCTGGGAACCACTATATTTATCCTGATCCCTCTCACAGGATTCGGACTTCTTGCAGCCGACACTATCTCGGGAATAAGTATAGATCCCGCACAGATCATGAGGACCATGAGAGAATTCTCTGATAGTATTGAAGAGCGTATCGGGATCACCCTGTTCACCCCGGAAAATCTCTCCTTTGTGCCCCGGGCCGGATCTACCATCATGCAGGCACTTGTCTCAGGACTGAGCTCGATGGTCATTAACGGTATTATCGCCATCTTCCTGCTCTATTTCATGCTGGTGAGCTATCAACCATTAGAAAAGGCCAGTAACGAGATGCTCCCATTCAGTCAGGAGAACAAACAGATTCTCCGGGAAGAGACAAAGTCGATTATCCAGGCAAATGCCATTGGTATACCGATGGTTGCTATTACGCAGGGAATACTGGCTTATGTAGGATACCTCTCCTTTGGCGTAAGCAATCCGCTTGTATATGCCGTGTTGGTAGCTTGTACCACCATCATACCTGTAGTAGGCACTTCACTGGTATGGGTGCCGATCGGTATCTCGGCATTGGCACAGGGTGATATAGCAAGAGGGATACTACTGCTTTGCTATGGGCTGCTCATCATCGGGGGATCCGATACCATCCTCCGGTTTGTACTGCAAAAAAGGCTGGCCAATATTCACCCGCTGATTACTTTTTTCGGAGTGATCATGGGGCTTGCGATGTTTGGATTCTGGGGTATTATTTTCGGACCATTGCTGATCTCCTTGCTATTGCTCTTTTTCAATATGTATCGTCACGATTTCATTCCCGGTTCGACTGCACAACCCCGTATTACCACGAAGGAAAATGGAAAAGGGGGAATCCTTTTCCGAAGAAAACAGGCAAAGTAGTCTGTACATTTTAACCTGCCATAATCCGGCATTCTTTCCTGCACCCTACCAACTGTTTTCCAACGATAAACCGAAAAGGGCAAAATCATATTTCACCGGATCAGAAGGATCCAGAAGTCGAAGATTTTCAGTAAGCTCAAGGGCTGTTTTCCAATCGGTCTGTTTCCTGGAGATTAACTCCAGGCGACGTGCCGCCCTGTCCACATGCAGATCGATAGGACAGATCAGTGTACTCTGTGGAATACGTTTCCAGATACCAAAATCCACACCTCTGTCATCACTTCTCACCATCCAGCGCAGAAACATATTGATCCTCTTGCAGGCTGAGTTGCGAAAGGGAGTCGCCACATGCTTTCGGGTACGATGCGGAGCGTCGGGAAAATCAAAAAAAAGTTGTTCAAACCGGATCAGCGAATCTTCTACCGAGCGGAAAACACCTCCATCCAGAAATGCATCCTCTAATGTAGGATAACGTGAGTAATGCCGATGCAGGAAATCCACAAAATAGAGCAGGTCAGTATCGTTAAAGGTACGATGTGTAAAGCCGAGCAGACTTTTCAGATCGTCATCGCTATGCTCCATAATAAAACGGTAAGGCTCGCCCCCGAACCGTTGCACCAGTTCACCGCATTTGGCGATAATCGTTTTTCGTTGTCCCCACGCCAGTATAGCAGCAAAGAAACCCATGATTTCACGGTCTTGTCTGCCGGAAAACAGGTGAGGAACAGATATCGGATCATTTTCAATAAATGAAATATTGTTATATCGATCTACTTTCTCATCCAAAAAACTCTTCATACGATTAAATATCATTCCGGTTACTTACTCCACTTTCTTACACAAATAATTTAGTACAAAATTACGCCTATTCCTTAAAAAACCTTACATTTGCAATTATTTCTTCAATTACAAAAGAAGAAATAAAACATTGAAATTAATTCCTATTCATGAGAAGTGTACCCTACTCTTTCCAGCCTATACTGAAGAGCAGTCTTCTATTTGTTTTCTGTTTCCTCTTCCATACGGTTTCGGGGCAGATCAGTTACGGAGGTAAACCCCTTCCGCTTTACGCCGGGATGGGGGCAAGATCTATAGAACCGGCCACAGATATCTTCGTAGAGATGCCGTCATTCAACGTGACGGCAGCATTACGGCAGTCCCAGCAGGATCAGGCAAACCTCAAAAGCTTAGAGTTTGCCCACAAATTTCATCCGTTCCTTCGTCCCGACAATTCAGGTATTGGCTTTGTTACCGGCAATATGAAGGTGTGGCGTGTGGGGATTCGTTCAAAAGGTGCTTACTCATTGAATATTCTTTTTTCAAAATTCAGGTTACCCCCGGGGGCACAATTGTTCGTGTATAACTCCGACCAGTCGGAGATCTTAGGTTCATATACCGAAAAAAACAATACAGAACTAAACATGCTTCCCGTACAGCCTGTCGGGGGCGATGAATTAATCGTGGAATATCAGGAACCGCTGGATGCGGTATTCAACGGTGAGGTCGAGATAGGTGAAGTAAATCACGATTTTCTGGGGATCTTCTTCAGGGCCACTGAGATGAGAGATCCGCAGCAGGATTGCCATCCTAACCTGATTTGCTACCCGGAGGATATCCAACCCGGAAGCGGCGTAGTGGGACTGATCATCAACGGAACAACCTATTGTACCGGCTCTCTTGTGAATAATACGGCAGAAGATAGTACACCCTACCTGCTGACTGCCACCCACTGCCTGAATAGCAATTACAACCCCAGCTTCCTGGCCAACAGAAGATATGACATCGTTGCCGGCAGTATCGTCGCCTTTTTCAATTACAATTCACCGTTGTGCGATATCGATATCCGCGGCCCGTTACAGATGACCATGGCTTCGGCCGATTCGGTACTGATCAGCGAAAGGCATGATATCTCCCTGCTCAGATTGAAAGAGATCCCTCCGGCAGAATACCAACCCTATTATCTGGGATGGAATGCCGGCTCTTCTCCCTCAGCACCGTTTCACGGCTTACATCACCCCAACGGAGGGATCAAGAAAGTAGCAATAGACGAAGACCGGCTACGCCTCGGTTCATTTACTCTTCCCAATAATTACCAGGCAGAACCCAACTCCTTTTGGGAAGTAGGGGCATGGGATACCGGAGCCACCGAAGGGGGATCCTCGGGTTCGCCACTCATCGACAGGGAAAAAAGGGTATTGGGTACGCTTACCGGAGGGGCGTCGATGTGTTCATCGCCCAGAGGTCCGGATTCTTATGCCTCTCTCTCCAAATTCTGGGATGTGCCGGGGTCACTCGACAACCCGAACCCGATCAGCCATTATCTTGATCCGGAGGAATCACAAGTTATGCAATTGGGAGGTTTCAACCCCTATGCACAACAACCCTTCACTAAAAGCCATAATTTTAAACCGGAAGACGAGGCGGTGAGATACCTTTTTCAACAGGTACCATTATTCGCAACAAACAATACTTTTGGATATACGGAATTTGCTGAGCAGTTTTATGCCAGGGATAATGCAGAGTTACGGGGAGTCTTTATCTCTTCTCCTTCTGTCAACAGTATTTCGAATATGAACATCAGAATAAGGGTTTATTCCGGAGAAAACGGTCCTGAACGGCTCCTTTACGAACAGCCCTACAATTATAGTTTTGAATACTACGATAATTCCGGATTCAACTCAACAACCCGCAATATGGGCTACAGTCTGGAGAACTATATCCGGTTTAACAACCCTGTGGCCGTTTCCGGAACATTTTATATCTCCTATTATGATGCTAACGGGATATCTTCCGGTTTTTCGGCATTCAGCGCAGAACCCAGAAAAATCGGGTCGGGGCTTGTTTCCACGGCATGGATGAAAAACCTGTCGGGATGGGTAAAATCATCGGAAAACATTGAAAATCCCGTCAATACCACTTTACTGATCGCACCCTACGTAATCGGTAATACTTCCACATCGGTAGAACCGGAAAAAGAACAACCCAAACTGGTGGTCTACCATTCTAATGAAGTGAAACGGATATTTATCGAATCGAACTACGATATAGTCGAATGGGAAATCTTCTATTCATCGGGAATAAAAATCCATCATGAGACCACCGATATAAGTATGAACAGAGGCTCATACTCATCGGCCCATCTCCCAAAAGGAGTTTATATAGTAAGGGTCAGAACCGTTGACGGCACTGTCTCCACAAAAAAAGTATTAGTGATATAATTACTACGGAGATGATGTTGTTGTTTCTGTGCTCTCTTCCTCCGACTCCATAGATATCTCTGCTTCGACTTCCGAGGCAGTTTCCTGTTCATCCGGCCCCTTATTTTGTTCCACTTTTTCAATTTGATCTCTCAGGTAAGACGAAATAATATTACCTCCACCTGCTGCTGTTTCGGCACGATTGTAGTCACCCTTTTCGGATTCCGGCTCCTGAGGGGCAGGCACTACTTGCTTCCCGACAATCAACTGATCTCCGATGCCGATCCGGGAAGAGTTCAATCCATTCCATGATTGAAGCTGTGCCACCTGGATACCGTTTTTCCGTGCGATATCTCCGAGTGTATCACCTTTTCTGACCCGATAATACTGATTGACTGTCTGGATTTTTCCATCGGGATTGTCAGTAACGGCTTGTGCCAGTTGTTTCTCTGTTGTTGCCTGGGGTGCCACTGCTTTTTTCCCCACGACCAGTTGTTTTCCTATATTAATTTTATTGGAACGCAGGCCGTTCCAGGATTTGATCAAGTCAACAGTCGTACCATGCCTTCTGGCAATAGTCGAAAGATTATCCCCTTTTTTTACCCGATAATAGACATTGGTTGTATTTCCCGATACCGATGAAACCGAACCATCCAGAAAACCGTCGGTATTAGCCCTGTGCGTAAAATACCGCTCCTTATCATAATTAATAATGGTATCGTTTTTATCAATAAATGCATACATCTTTTCCGTAGGCAGCACCAACGCATGCGCTCTAAAATCACCCGGTATCACATCCCGTTTGAATTGGGGGTTCAACCGCTGTAACTCGCCCAATGGGATATCCAGTACTCCTGCAATTTGCTCCAGATGTATCCTCTCATTCACCTGTACCGTATCGAGCGCAGCTGTCAGGGATGAAGAGTGTGCAGGGCAGATGTTATGATCTGCATAGTAATTCATAATATAGTTGGCAGCGATAAAGGCGGGTACATATCCTCTTGTTTCTCGCGGCAGACGATAGTAGATTTCCCAATAATCGCGTTTACCTCCGCTCCGGGCAATCGCCTTGTTCACATTCCCCGGTCCACAGTTATAGGCCGCAATTACTAAGTTCCAGTCCCTATAAATAGCATACAGATCTTTGAGGTAACGTACGGCGGCATCAGTCGATTTATATGGATCGCGCCTTTCATCCACGAGGCTGTTTACCTCCAATCCGTAGCCTTTTCCCGTGCGTAGCATAAACTGCCACAACCCCGTAGCCCCGACACGGGACACAGCTACAGGATTGAGCGCTGATTCAATTACAGGCAGATATTTTAGTTCCAACGGAAGTCCGTGTCTGTCCAACGCTTGCTCAAACATCGGAAAGTAGTAGTCGCCCAACGCCAGCATATAACTCACCTGCTCTCTTTTTCGTACGGCATACATCTCTATGTAATTCTTCACCACACTATTGAATGAGAGCTCCATCTCCGAGGGTAAATTATGAAGTTTTTTAATATAGACTGAGTCATGAAAGACCACATTCTGTCCCCTTTTACAATCAATCTCTGCATTCGACAGATCGAGTTGCCAATTACGTAACAGGTCACTTAGTTTTTCCGTCATACTTTCCGGATAAACAATTGCATTATCCTGAATGGTATCCGCACTGGTAGACAGAGTCTCCGGTGAATTTTCCGGCGGAGTATTCTGAGCTATAAGCCCCAATACGGTCCATATAGTTATCAATCCAATTAAAATAGTCCTCTTCATACCAATAAATTGCCCATCCGGAAGGGATGAGCCTTGTTCTTTAATTGTTAAAAATTAAAACTCCATTGTACTCCGTAGGAGGAGCTTCCCAGGCTATGAGTCCTTTCTTCCCTGATGATAACAGGGGTCATACGCATGGATAAATCGGGACTCATATCAAAATCAAACAACTGCGCATCTACATACGCATCTACAATAGCAGCCAAATAGACAGCCACCGTACCGATAATACTCAGATCCCTGTAATAGCGGTAATGATCTTTCCTTTGCTGCAATACCCCTGTGAACCACTGTGTATCTACTGTTTCCGGATCTTGCCCGTAAGGCAACATATTGTGCCAGCGGTTGGTTTCGGGATTATCATCCATAATATCCTGATATGCACCCAAATAGTCCCGATAGTAACCGTTATTCCAGGTAATAGCATACGTCAATCCCACAAAACCTCCGTACAGGATAGGTAATTTCCAGTATTTACGGTTGTAAATCTGTCCTAAACCCGGAAAGACAGCCGAGTAGATAACCGCTTTCCGTGGAGAAGGGCTAAACATATAGGACGGTGCAAAAAATTTATCGGAAGTTATTTCAATGAGTGGGCTGCCTGTTTTTGTCCGGACGGAATCCTGCTTCCCTGCTACCTCCTTTCCATTTTTGAGATCAACGGAAACGGAGTCGGGTACCTGCTGGAGAAGCGAATCTCCTACTAACACGGGAACACTATCCAGTGGCTGTTCTCGTGAATGATTCTGCGCCTGGATATCCACTGCGCAAAAAAGGATCGACAAACAAGTAAGGATTCCAGCCACATTCATCATCAGCAATTATTTTTGCATTTTATCAAACATAACGATAATACGTTCCAGGTCTTCCGGAGAATCGAAAGGGATCGTAATCTTACCCTTGCCACGTTTGTTATAACTGAACTGCACATCGGTCTGGAAATAGGCAGAAAGATGTTGTTTTAACGCATCAAAATCGTCTGGCGATTGTTGTCTCGAAGTTGATTTCCCGGTTTTGGGCTTACGGCTACCGGCATCTTTTAGTTGCTGAGTAGACGTTCCTTCGTCATAATCTTTCACCATTGACTCCACTTTCCGCACCGACAACCCTTCTTCGAGGATCAGGTTGTAGAGGGAGAGTTGGGCCACCGGATCATTCATGGTGATCAATGCACGCGCATGCCCCATGTCAATTTTTTTGTTTTTTACTCCCATCTGTACTTCCGCCGGAAGCTTCAACAGGCGCAGATAATTGGTGACAGTCGCACGCTTCTTACCCACTCTTTCGCTCAACTGTTCCTGTGTTAGGGAAAGGGTATCGATGAGATTCTGGTATGCCAGGGCGATTTCTATAGAGTTGAGATCTTCACGCTGAATATTCTCAATCAGCGCCATTTCCATCATCTCATCGTTGTCAGCCGTTTTAATATAAGCCGGGATAGTAGACAATCCCGCCATTTGAGAGGCACGGTAACGACGCTCACCTGCAATAATCTGATAAGTGTCGTCTTCCAGCTTCCTTAATGTGACAGGTTGGATAACACCAATTGATTTAATGGAAACGGACAGTTCCCGTAATGCTTCCTCGTCGAATACCCTACGGGGTTGGTCAGGGTTAGGAATAATTTTATCGAGCTCCACCTCACTAATGGAAGAAGAGCCTTGTGTTTCACCGTCGTTGAAGGTGATCAACGCATCCAGTCCTCGTCCTAATGCATTCTTTTTCGCCATAGTCTATACCATAAAGGGTACAAAGTTAGTGAACTTTTTCAATCAACTCCTGTGCCAGCTGTATATGATTTGTCGCCCCGCGGGAACCGGCATCGTACATAAGCGCCGGCTTGGCATGGCTCTGTGATTCGCTGAGTGTAATATTGCGCTGAATAACCGTAGTGAATACCAACTCTTTGAAATGATGTTTCACCTCTTCGTATATCTGATTATGAAGACGCAGACGAGAGTCATACATAGTGAGTACAAAACCCTCTATCTCAAGCTTGGTATTCAGTTTCGATTTGATGATTTTTATCGTATTCAGCAGTTTACTCAACCCTTCAAGGGCAAAATATTCGCATTGTACGGGTATCAATACCGAATCGGCAGCAGTAAGCGCATTGACCGTAATGATACCTAATGAAGGCGAGCAATCGATCAGGATAAAATCATACTGGCCTCTTACCGGATACAAAAGATCCCTGAGCCTTTTCTCCCTGTTCTCCATCTGCACCATCTCCAGTTCCGCACCTACCAGATTGATATGGGACGAGATAATATCGATATTTTCAAATGGAGTATGTTGCACCGCCTCTGCGGGGGTACATTTACCGATCAACCCTTCATAAATAGTATTTGCAGCTTTTTTAATATCAATACCCAAACCGGAGGAGGCATTTGCCTGCGGGTCGGCATCTACCACCAATACCTTTTTTTCCAACGCAGCAAGTGATGCCGCAAGATTAATCGTGGTCGTGGTCTTGCCCACTCCTCCCTTCTGATTTGCCAGAGCAATGATTCTTCCCATATTATTCTATTTACAGGCAACAAAATAAGTAATAAATCAGTTAACTCTATGTTAATTATTTAAAACATTGTTTTTTTTGTTGATAAATAGGAAAAACCAAGACAATCCATACAGGAAACCGGGTATCTATTCCCATATAAAATCGAGTTCTTTTTCATACTTACCCAACAGGTTATCTTTCTGAAAGAAAAACTCTTCTTCTCCGAAAGCCGGCTTGAGTTCATCGAACCAGGTCGCCTTTTTATCGTATTGGGCAAAAAAAGGAATATCCACTAAATTAGGATTACGGCACTGAAGGAAGCGAAGCACAAACACCTTCTCCCCTCTCACTTCTGTCACACCCAACACCTGTATTTTTCCGGGATTAGCGCTCATACTGGGGCCGCGGACAGTCCGACAGATACCGCTCACATTACGATAAGCCTTCCTGAAAACATTCCATGCTTTCTCAAGCGGCACTTCGAAAAAAGTTTTGGAACCTGTATCCCGTGCAACAAACATATAATAAGGGATCAGTCCCTGCCTGACCTGCTCTTTCCACATATTTGCCCACACCTTCGGATCATCGTTAATATGACGCAACAAAGGTGATTGGGTTCTGATCTGCGCACCGGTATTAAGTATCCTCTCAATAGCCTGTTTCACCGCATCGGTAGAGAGCTCTACCGGATGATTGAAATGTCCCTGAAAAGCAAGGTGCTTTCCTGCTTTCTTCACCTTCTCGAATAAGCGTAACATGTCATCGGCATCTTTGTCTGTCAGGAACCGGTAAGGCCAGTAAGCCAATGTCTTAGACCCTATACGGATATTACGGATATGTGAAAATTCCTTTGTCAGTAGCGGTTCGATATAGGCCGACATGATACTTGCTTTCGCTGTAAGCGGATCGCCCCCTGTAAAAAGGACATCCGACACCTTGGGATGCTTCAACAAATATTTATGGAGCAGATCTGCCTCTTTCATCGCAAATTTCAGCTCATTCATGCCGGAGAACTGCGGCCAGCGGAAACAGAAAGTACAATAAGCATGGCATGTCTGCCCCTGACTGGGAAAGAAGAGTACCGTCTCACGGTATTTATGTTGCACACCGTGCAATTTTATCCCGTCTATCATCGGTACATTATGTTCCTGCCCCGCCGGATTGGGATTCAGCTTCATCCTGATATCATAAACTTTCTGCTTCAATCCTGCCTCATCATTTGCATCGATCAATTTTTTCACCTGCGCATAATGGGTTTTCGATAGCATCTCTTCCCGGGGAAAAGTCAGCGTGAAGATAGGATCTTCCGGTACATTACTCCAGTCGATCAACTCTTCCACCACATAGTTGTTCGCCTTAAAAGGCAGTACCCGACCCACCACTCCAATGGCCTCCCGTTCCTGATCGGACAGGGCACTCAGTTGGGGCAGATCATTATAGTTACGCAAAATGAAATTTCTATACTTTTTATTTTCCATATCAATTGAATTATGTTTTATTTGATGAACTACAGGAAGTGAATAAGAACCCGAGTATCGGGAAATGAGGGTTTAGATTGCAGTTCGAGATAAACAAAAATAAGACAAAAGTATCAAAAAGACAACCGAATTAATACATTTTTGTATTTTTTGGGGAAATAAAAAATCAGTTTGCCTATTTTTGAAGAAAAAAGCAATATTTCTCATCAAAGTATCGATAAATACAAATATAATGATTAATTTTGCAGCCTGATGAAAATATATTTTTCACATACACACTACCCCAAAGCAACAGTTTTAGTCCGACGATGCTTTTGACCTATACGGAGACTCCGGTTTCCGTACCATTTCCCCTTTTATCTTTTTTCGCCTTCGGGCATCACTCTACCAACAACCCATTAATTTTTTATTGTTTTAGGATGAATGTTATTATTCATATAGCCAATAGCGGCTACGTAGGTTATGCGCAAGAGATTTGCGATTTGATTTACGAGTCGGCGCAAGCACGCGGTACCGGTATTGCCAAGCGCAGTGCTGAGTATATTGCTGAAAAGATCGAGGCCGGCAAAGCGGTAATCGCCCTCGATGGTGATAAACTCGTGGGCTTTGCCTATATTGAAACTTTCAGCCACAAACGTTTTGTGGCTAACTCAGGACTGGTGGTACATCCCGATTACCGCAACCAGGGACTGGCAAAGAAGATCAAACGAAGAATTTTCGATCTCTCCCGTAAACTCTATCCCAACGCCAAAATATTCAGTATCACTACCGGCCTGGCTGTGATGAAAATGAATACGGAGCTGGGATTCAAACCGGTCACTTTTTCAGAACTGACTGACGATGAAGAGTTCTGGAAAGGATGCCAGGGATGCCGGAATTTCGATATCCTACAACGTAATAACTACAAAATGTGCTTATGTACAGGGTTGCTTTACGACCCCAAAGTGCATCCGGTACAGCAGGCGAGCCCCTTCGCCAAAAGAGTGGTTAAACCGGTCATCAAAATAAAGAAAACCAATAAATTGCATAAAAAATGAAGAAAAAAGTAGTATTAGCATTTAGTGGCGGCCTCGATACCTCCTTCTGTGTACCCTGGCTGATCAATGAGAAAGGACTGGAAGTACACACTGTGATTGTGAATACCGGCGGGTTTTCCGATGAAGAAGCAAAATCGATTGAAGAACGGGCCCTAAAACTGGGCGCTACCACGCACACCTGTATCAATGCTGTTGAAGATTATTATGAGAAAGGCATCAGATACCTGATCTATGGTAACATATTAAAGAATAACACCTATCCGTTGTCGGTCAGTTCCGAGCGTTTTTTTCAGGCAATGGCGGTGCTGGATCATGTAAAAAAGATCGGCGCCGATTTTGTGGCTCATGGGAGTACGGGAGCCGGAAACGACCAGGTACGTTTCGATCTTGTATTTGAAGTGCTGGCACCGGAGGTACAAATCCTTGCACCGATCCGCGAACTGAGTCTCTCCCGTCAGCAGGAGATCGACTACCTGAAAGAGAAAGGTTTCGACTTCTCGTGGGAGAAATCGAAATATTCCATCAACCAGGGTATATGGGGTACCAGCGTAGGCGGTGTGGAGACGTTGAAATCATCGGGTGTCCTCCCCGAAGAGGCATATCCGTCGCAGGTGACCGACTGGGGTACGGAACGCATCACTCTGGGATTTGAAAAAGGCGAACCGGTCTCACTGAACGGCGAAAAGATGGAGCCTGTTACATTAATTCACACACTACACAAAATAGCTTCCAAATACGGTATCGGCCGTGATGTTCACGTAGGTGATACTATCATCGGCACCAAAGGGCGTGTCGCTTTTGAAGCGCCTGCTCCACTGATCATCGTCAAGGCGCATCATCTGTTGGAAAAACATGTACTGACCAAACAGCAACTCTACTGGAAAGACCAGCTCTCCAACTGGTATGGACAACTCATGCACGAAGCACAATATCTGGAGCCCGTGATGCGTAATATCGAGACTTTCCTCGACGACACCCAGCAGTTTGTGACCGGTGATGTGGAAATAGAATTACGTCCCTACCATTTTGCGATATTGGGATGTTCCAGCGAATACGACCTGATGAACTCTAAATTCGGCGAATACGGAGAGACCAACAAATCGTTCTCCGGACAGGATGTAGTAGGATTCACAAAAGTGATCGCTAACCCGTTGAAAATTTATTATACCATTCACGACAATGATTAACGTAAGTATAGCAGGCGGAACCGGCTATACGGCAGGCGAACTGCTTCGTATCCTGCTCCGCCATCCTGAAGTCAATATAGAAACGGTCATCAGCACCACCTCGGTGGGGATGCCCGTAGCGGAGATGCACCGTGATCTGTTGGGTGAGACCGATCTGGTCTTTAGCGACACTTTCCGTCAACCCGATGTGCTATTCCTTTGCCTGGGACATGGACTGTCACGTGCATTTCTGAATGACAACGATATTCCTCCCTCATGCAAGATCATCGATCTTGGAAATGATTTCCGCAATAATCCGGTATTTAACGACAGGAATTTTGTGTTCGGACTGTGCGAACAAAATCGCGAACAGATCCGCACGGCAGATAGTGTGGCCAATCCAGGCTGTTTTGCCACGACCATCATGCTGGCACTATTGCCGCTGGCATCCCGGAATCTATTGACAAACGAAATACATATACACGCCATTACAGGTTCCACGGGTGCAGGGAAACGGCCGGCCGATACAACTCACTTCAGTTATCGCGACAATAATATCTCCGTATATAAGCCATTCACACATCAGCATCTGGAAGAGATCGCCAACACATTGACGAGCGCGGGTAACAGCGACCTACCGCAGATCAACTTCGTACCAATGCGGGGCGATTTCACTCGTGGTATTTTCGCCAGCGTATATACAAGATGGGATAAGAACATGTCGGAATCGGCTGTGATCGATCTTTACGAAGAGTATTACCGGTCATCTCCATTCGTGTTTGTTTCCAAACAGCCCATCAGTCTGAAAGAGGTGGTAAACACCAACAAGGGATTATTACATATCGAGTTTCATAACGGCTATATCCATATTACCTCGATTACCGATAACCTCGTAAAAGGTGCGTCAGGACAGGCAGTACAAAATATGAATCTGATGTTCGGACTGGATGAAACGACAGGGCTGAAACTGAAAGGAAGCGCGTTTTGATAAAGTGGGAAAGTGGGAAGGTGGAAAAGTGATTAGGCAACATCCCAAATCAAACTTCCCAAATTCTTTCTTCACTTTTCATTTTCAATTTTCAATTTTCAATTTGACAAGATGAATCTATTCGACGTATATAGTTTATGGGAGATTGAACCGATACGGGCACAGGGTTGTCATGTATGGGATAATGAAGGAACGAAGTATCTCGACCTTTACGGCGGACATGCAGTGATCTCCATCGGACACTCCCATCCCCATTATGTAAAAGCGGTGCAGGACCAGGTGGAGAAGATCGGCTTCTACTCCAACTCGGTACAGAACTCTTTACAGCAGGAACTGGCCAATAAACTGGGAGAGCAGTCCGGTTATCCCGACTATTCGCTTTTTCTATGTAATTCCGGTGCCGAAGCCAATGAAAATGCGTTAAAACTGGCATCGTTCCATACCGGAAAAAAACGCGTGATTGCGTTCCACGGGGCATTCCACGGACGCACCTCCGGTGCGGTCGCTGTTACGGAGAATCCGGCCATTCAAGCTCCTTTCAACACAGGGCATGAGGTCACCTTTGTGCCACTCAATGATATAGAAGCAGTGAAAGCTGAAATCCTGAAAGGTGATGTAGCGGCAGTTATTATCGAAGGTATCCTCGGTGTTGCCGGTATTTTTACTCCGGAAACTTTATTCTTGCAACAACTGGCACTTCTCTGTAGGCAAAACGACGTAATATTGATCCTCGACGAGATACAATCGGGTTACGGTCGCAGTGGACAATTCTTTGCTCATCAATCAGCCGGCATACGACCCGACTTAATTACGATGGCCAAAGGGATGGGTAACGGCTTTCCGATCGGAGGTTTACTCATCTCATCCAAATTCGAAGCAAAAAAGGGAATACTCGGAACCACTTTCGGAGGCAATCATTTGGCTTGTGCAGCTGCCATTGCGGTTCTCGATGTATTGAAAGCAGAGTCGCTGGTGGAAAATGCAGCGGATATGGGTAATTATCTGAAACAGGAGCTATCGGAAATAAATGGTATCACGGAGATCCGTGGACGGGGATTGATGCTCGGTATCGAATTCCTTCCGGAATTTGGTGCCGTTCGCAACCGGCTTCTTTTTGAAAGCCATATTTTTACCGGCGGGGCAAAGAACAACGTGATGCGTCTGTTACCTCCACTTTCGATATCAAAAGCAGAAATCGATATTTTTATTACTGAACTAAAAGATAAATTGATATGAGAAACTTCACATCCGTGCATGACATCGGAGACCTGAAAAGTGCACTTGCAAAGGCAAAACACGTCAAAGAGAACCCTTTTGCAGACCAGGAACTGGGTAAAAATAAAACCTTGTTGATGATCTTTTTCAATTCAAGCCTGCGTACCCGCCTGAGCACCCAGAAAGCGGCATTGAACCTCGGCATGAACGTAATTGTACTCGATATCAATCAAGGCGCCTGGAAGTTAGAGACCGAAAAAGGAGTCATTATGGATGGAGATAAACCGGAACATATCCTGGAAGCGATCCCCGTGATGGGCTCTTACTGCGATGTGATCGGGGTACGCTCTTTTGCCCAGTTCGAAAACAAGGCTTCTGATTATAATGAAGTCATACTGAATCAGTTTATACAATATTCGGGTAAACCGGTCTTCAGTATGGAGGCAGCTACACGTCATCCATTGCAAAGTTTTGCCGACCTGATCACTATTGAAGAATATAAAAAAACAGAGAAGCCGAAAGTGGTACTCACCTGGGCACCCCATCCACGCGCGTTACCCCAGGCGGTTCCCAACTCATTTGCCGAGTGGATGAACGCTGCCGGCTATGAATTCGTGATCACCCATCCCGAAGGATATGAACTCGACAACAAGTTTGTCGGTAAGGCCGTAGTGGAATACGATAAAGAGAAAGCTTACAAAGGAGCCGACTTTATTTATGCCAAAAACTGGGCGGCATACCAGGATCCGAACTATGGAAAAATTTTAAGTACCGACCGTGCATGGACTGTAGACACCGAAAAAATGGCCCTGACTAATAACGCTTATTTTATGCATTGTCTGCCGGTACGCCGTAACATGATCGTCAGCGACGAGGTGATCGAAAGCCCACAATCGATTGTGATCCCAGAAGCGGCTAACCGTGTGGTTTCAGCACAAGTGATACTGAAAGAGATATTGCTGGGACTGTAAAAGGTGGAAAGGTGGGAAGGTCAGCATATCCGTAAGTCACTAATCAACCTTCTTCAATCCTATCCAATCTGAATCAATCTATATAAATTATGACAGAGAGCAAAAAAGCAGCCCTTTCAATTGTAAAGATCGGGGGAAATATAGTAGATAATCCGGAAGCACTGGAACTCTTCCTGAATGACTTTCATCAACTCGAAGGGCATAAACTCTTGGTACACGGCGGGGGGGTGATGGCATCCAAGATGGCAGAACAACTTGGGATCGAGACCAAAATGATACATGGCCGCCGCATCACCGACGAAGAAACCCTGAAATTGGTTACCATGGTATATGCAGGATGGGGAAACAAAAATATAGTGGCATTACTACAAAAAACAGGATGTAATGCCATCGGGCTCTCAGGTGCCGATGCCAACACCATTCCGGCAATACGTCGCTCTCCTGTACCGATCGATTTTGGTTTTGCCGGCGATCCTGATCCGGATAAAACCAACACGGATTTTATCTCTCAACTGATAGAGAGTAGCATCACTCCAGTGTTTTGCGCCATCACGCACGACGGTAACGGTTCATTACTGAACACAAACGCCGATACCATCGCCTATACATTAGCAACAGCACTTTCAGAAAAGTATCTTGTTACGATCTATTATTGCTTCGAGAAAGAAGGAGTAATGATGGATGTGAACGATCCGGCCAGTATGATTCCGATGATGACCAGGGAAGAGTATGAAACATACAAACAAAAGGGTATTATCGTCGACGGTATGATCCCAAAACTGGACAATTCTTTCAGGGCAATAGAGAATGGCGTATCGAAAGTGGTGGTTTTACATGCGAAAAACTTATTATCCGGAAAAGGGACGGTGTTAGGCTGATGTGATGATTTAACGATGTGATAATGTGAAGATTTATTGATGTGATAAAACTTAGAACTCGAAACTTAGAAATGGGAAGTAGAGTCTACCTTTTTTCACTTTTAGTTTTTAATTTACAAAAAGCCTTGGCTACAAACTCACAGAAAGTGCCAATTTGCAACTAGTAATTTCTTATGGATACTTTTACACAAAACGCGGTTGAACTGTTAAGGAAACTGGTTTCTATCCAATCATTTTCCGGAGAGGAGCATCTGCGGAGCAATTTTCTGACGGAATATTTCAATGAAAAAGGGATTTCCACAGAGCGTATCGGCAATAACCTGATTGTCCGTCAAACCCATCACGACGTATCGAAACCCACGCTGATGATGAACTCGCATCTCGATACTGTTCAACCGAACGCCGGATATACATTCGATCCGTTCACCCCACCCCACTCCGATTCACATGTTTACGGACTGGGGAGTAATGATGCGGGAGCTAGTGTGGTTACTCTGCTGCAGACATTCTTATATTTCTACGAAAAGGAACTACCTGTTAATCTCTTACTGGCTTTGTCCGCGGAAGAGGAAAACTCCGGTCCGAATGGAATGACGTTGCTTTGGCAGAAACTCTCGGGCGAAGTGGATATGGCTATTATCGGGGAACCAACCGGTATGAGAGCAGCCATAGCTGAAAGAGGATTGCTGGTGATCGACGGGGAAGCGAAGGGGGTGAGCGGTCATGCAGCCCGTAACGAGGGAGTAAACGCACTCTATATTGCACTGGACGATATTGCCGTCCTAAGATCGATGAAGTTCGACAAAATATCACCCACGATGGGAGAGGTAAAACTAACCGTCACGCAGATCAATGCCGGCACACAACACAATGTGGTTCCGGACCGGTGCAGTTTTGTGGTGGATATTCGACCCACAGAAATGTACACCAACAGCGAGATCATGGAGATACTGCAACCGAAAGTGAAAAGCGAACTGAAAGCACGCTCGCTTACCAATCGGAGCTCAGCCACACCAACTGATCACCTGTTAATGCAATGCGTACAACAACTCGGTATTGAAAGCTATACCTCCCCGACCACATCGGACTGGATGAGGGTCACCTGCCCTGCCCTGAAAATGGGGCCTGGAGAATCAGCACGTTCCCACCGCCCCGATGAGTTCGTGTTGATAGATGAACTGAAACAGGGTATCGAAGGATATATCCGTTTTATAAAGAATTTAATGAAGTAACAAAACATAAAAAAGATATGGCAAAAATATGGGATAAAGGCTTTGATGCCAATCAGAGAGTGGAAGATTTTACCGTAGGAAACGACCGTGAACTCGACCTGCGTTTGGCAAAATATGATATCCTGGGCTCGATGGCGCATATCAAAATGCTGGTGAAAATCGGCCTTCTGGAAGCAGAAGAGGAGAAGGTACTACGAACCGAACTGCAAAATATCCTGGCAGAGGTGGCACAGGGAAATTTCAGGCTCGACAACGATGCCGAAGACATCCACTCGCAGGTAGAAGCGATGCTGACCGGGAGGCTGGGAGAAATGGGCAAAAAGATCCATTCAGGCCGTTCCCGTAACGACCAGGTATTGGTCGATATCAAGCTTTATCTCAGAGAGGAAATCCTGCAGATCAAGGAGGAGGTAATTCAACTGTTCAATTTGTTGCAGTCACTCAGCGAACAACATAAAGAGGTATTGCTGCCCGGTTACACGCACGGACAGATTGCGATGCCCTCTTCTTTCGGGTTGTGGTTCGGTGCCTATGCCGAATCGTTGGCAGACGACATGCATACGCTTGCGGCAGCATGGCAGGTAGCCGATCAGAATCCATTGGGATCGGCCGCCGGTTATGGCAGTTCTTTCCCATTGGATCGGGAGATGACCACCCGCGAACTGGGATTCGCAACTATGAGCTACAACGTTGTTGCTGCCCAGATGGGACGTGGCAAGACTGAACGGATCCTGGCCCAAAGCATGTCGAATATTGCTTCCACACTCAACAAGCTGGCCGCAGATAACTGTATGTATCTTTCGGGAAACTATGGATTTATTTCCTATCCCGACGAGCTGACCACGGGATCGAGTATTATGCCACACAAAAAGAATCCCGACGTGTGGGAACTGATCCGGGGTCACAGTAACCGACTGCAGAGCCTGCCCAATGAAATTGCATTGATGACCACCAATATGCCGCACGGCTATCATCGTGACTACCAGTTGCTGAAGGAAGTACTCTTCCCGGCGTTAGAAACCCTTCACAGGCTTTTACAGATGACATGTTTCATGCTGGAAAATATTTCGGTTAACAAAGACATTCTCTCCGACCCACGATATGAATACCTCTTTACCGTAGAAGAGGTGAACAACCGTGTATTACAGGGTATTCCGTTCAGAGAAGCTTATCAGCAGGTAGGTAAAGAAGTACAGGCCGGTTCTTTCCGTGCCCCGAAAGAAATACACCATACCCACGCCGGCAGTGTCGGCAATCTCTGTACGGAAGAGATCAGAAAGAAGATGGAGAAAGCTTCAGAGCCTATCAGGTAACAAAATGTATGGTCTTTATATACTCGGTCTGTGATGACGTGAATATAAATATTACCCCACGACAAAACAGAACGGATGTCCCACGGGGTCAAGCATAACTGTCCACTCGTCGCTATATTGGATCGCTGCTTTCGTTGCGCCGCATGAAATTGCGTGTTTCACAGCACGTTCCATATCTTCCCTACTTTGTACCGTAAAGTCGATGTGTAACATCTGTTGCTGCGCACCAGCCTTTTCCGGCCAAACAGGCGGAACGTAGTCGGGGTTGGTTTGAAAGGCGATCTTAACACCACCCGACGGAGAACGGATGTCCAGAAAATCTCCTTCTTCTATAAAATCCTTTTCCCATCCAAGCATCCGGATATAAAAATCAGACAAAGCCTGAATATCGGGGCAATCAAGTACGATTGACTTTAATTTGATTACAGGTATGTTATTCATATACTGCTCCTTTCCTCATTATAAATCTTTTATTAGTATATTTTTTGATATGAGATAGATTTAATCATCAAAACAATTCTGACTTTTTCATCTTCCTGAAGTTCATTTTTTTATTTTTGTCTGATATGCGGAAATTTGTCTTTTACCAAATTCAGTTCAATTCCAAACTCTAAATAAGCTTTCAGTCCGTCCAATACAGTTGTAAAACCACCTGTATTGTTCTTGATTGCTTCAATTAAATCATCACCTTTTTGGCTAAAACCATAATTCCTGATTATCACATAGGTCGTTTCTTCTGTCAATGCTGTAAACTCAAAATCAACCGTTGTGGCAGGATTGTCCCATTCAATTGTTACTTTTTGATTGGGTATAATTTCTTTTACTTTTATGTTGTCAGATACACCATACATTTCCCATTGCCAAGTAATTGTTTTACCTGTTTCAAGTTGTCCACTCGATTTGGTAAACCAAAATTTGGTGGTTATTGCCGGGTCAATGAATGCCTGAAAAACTGTCGAAACGGGTTTTCTTATCATCATCTGACATTCTACTGTTGGAATTTTTATTTCTGCCATTTTCTTTTCCTTGGAATTTTATCTTTTGTCTTTGTTGTCGGATGTCGTCTGTTACAATGGTCACTAACAGTTCGTGCTGTTGGGCACAGTTGTTTTTATCTTTGGACTCTCAAATATTTCCATTTAATCATTTGGCTAATAAATACCAGGAATACTCCTGCAATCATAAATGGAAGCCATATGCTAATTATCGCATCTGCTCTAGCTACATTAGCAATCATATAAATTAAAGCTGAAATCAAAATTACTACACCCAAGTATAGTACTGATTGGCTCGCAATTGAAACATAACGAGTACTTTTTAATGCTCGTTTTCTGTCTTTTGTCAGAAATCCTTTCTGTATCATAGTCTTGTTGTTTATTATTCAATAAGTTGTAAATATATTGAATATTTTTTTGTTACTCCGTAATACTTTCTTGTATCATTATCTCTATATGACATTCGTAAACAGGGAATTTATCACATGCGTAAAAGACTTTATTTTTATCCGTTAGTCGCCTGTCCAATCTTCGATAACAATTCGATTCCATCAGACTATTTCATAATTCTTCTCGTTTACGGGAAAAGTTTCTTGCATTTTTCAATTCTTGCACAAGTTCGTCTGTTCAAAGGTAGTAAAAATTTTAAGTAGTATTTCCGTCCGTCTATCGCCAATATGATATTATCAGGACTTTGTTTTCATACGTTCAGTTTACCATAACTATTGTTATATATTTTCCCTTTTTTGGGATGAGTAAATTTTAATCCTGACCATATTTCGTTAATACTTAAGCAGGTGCTTTCAACAAGGCCAAAATCATAGCCCAGTTTTATTACTATTTTCAGGTTCAAGTCAGTTCCTAATTTCCCGGCTTTGGGCCAGGATACCCGCATCATTCCGTCCGGTTTCGGGTGATTCTTTAGTTTGGGAAAGTGCTCGGCAAACTCTGACTGCGTTTTTACAAACAGATGTATGTAATCAAATTCTTCTTCAATTGTGGTCGGAATGTCAAGCAAAGGCAGTTCAATATTGTCCATAGCTTTTGAGTCAGCATTTACGAAAAATGCTCTGTCATTTTGACTAATGCCCATTTTTCGAGCTATTGTCCTTCTGGATGGTGTATCTTTAGTCATTTGGCGGTTCGCTATTTCTCTATTAGTGTATTAATCTATTATTTTTTCCGTTTGTAATGCAGTTGCGTTAACCCCGTGTCGTAGGTTTTTACACTTACAAGTTCAAGTTGTTGTTCGGGTCTTCCGTCTTTGAAAAGTCGTATCCCGTTACCAACCAATACAGGGATAATTGAAATAACAAACTCGTCTATCAAGTCATTTTTCAAAAGTTCATTTATTATTTCCGCTCCACCGTCACAATAAATATTCTTTCCGTTTTCTGCTTTTAGTTGTTGGACTAATTCAGTTAGGTTTTTTGTATAGAATATTGTTCTTCCCACATTCGGCCTTTCTGTTCTTGTAATAACATACACATTTCTTTCTCCGTTATCATAGTAAGAAGGGCCAATTTCTTTAAGAACCCAATCGTAAGTTCTTCTGCCAAGAATTATGGTGTCAATAGTTTTGGTAAATTCGTTATAACCATAATCTTCATCCTCTTTTTCTACTACTTTCAAAAAACTAAGGTCGTCATTGGGCTTGGCAATGTATCCGTCCAGACTTGTCGCTATGTATATCGTTAATGTTCGCATTGTTCTTTTATTATTACTTAGTCCTCAATTGCTTCAATACCTTGCTCTGCAAGCTTTGCTAACCCTTCTTTCATTGCTTTTACTTGTTCCGGCGAATGTCCTTGCCATTTGGTTTATTCTCGCTTTTATTTTTATCCATTAGTCGTTTTTCCAAGATTGTTCCATTAAGTCAAATCCTAATTGCCACCCCTTTTCACTCTCGGAAGCTGTTCCTTCAGGTAATTCTTTCAGTTCAGTGTCAATACCTTCTCCTTCCTGAATGAAAATCATTTTTGAACCACCTTTTCCGTTTGAGTAAATTTCTATTGAAATAGTATCCACGATTGGTGAGAAATCCGGCATTGCACAAGTGTATTTGAGTTTGCCGGGGTGCTCTATTTCCATATACTCTCCTGTCATTCTGTAGATTACCCCACCTTCTTCTCTGGTTATAGTATAATGTCCGCCAACCCGTAAGTCTATATCAAATTGAGTGTCTTGTGTCCACCAAACTCTCATTTCCCGGGGATTGGTAAATGCTCCGAAAACTTTTTCAGGAACTACGTTAAACTCTCTTTCTATTTTAAGTTTTTTCATTTTTCCCTTGTGTTGAATTTTCTTTTATTTGTGCTATTACGAAAAAAATAATGAAAAATAAATAAACAAGGTTGCCATGTGCTGTTTCATTGTTTTTTCCTTTTTAAAATGAGTGAACTCACCAATGCAACTATTAATCCGATGGGCAATACTTCCGAATAGGTAATCAAAATCACGAAAAGCGGATTTTTATACATTTCCCTGAAGTTTGCCATTTCTGCGGTTTTGGACTGCAAATCAGCCTCCGAACAGTTGTCCAAAACATAGGAAGTATATACGTCAATAAAGTCGGGAACAAACAAGTAATAATAAAACAACCAAACGACAACATACATTGTAGAGCCTAACAATGCAATTAAAACTCCTGTTTTAAAAGCTTTTCCAAAGGAAATAAATCCGTCAAGGTATTTGTTCCGGTAATTCCTGATACCAAAGAAAATGAGCGAGAAAAGCACCACCATGGCAGCATAGCCGAGAACATCATTACCCTTGAAATCGGGGTTACTGTACATCATATTTACCATTACGATCATATTGGCACATAAGATTGTCCCGATGATCAGACCAAAAATCAATACTATTTTTCTCATCTGTTTAATTTTTAAAATTCGCTGCAAAACTAAAATCAAAAAATGAGATTGGGGTCATACTTTAGTTTCAAAATTTGATTTTCAATGAGTTTCATACTAAAGCATGAGTCTTATTACTCTATTATTTTCAGTCTTTTAGCCTTATCTATTGCCTGTGTTCTGCTTTTCACGTCCATTTTTAAATAGAGGTTGGAAACGTGAGTTTTTATCGTACTCAATGAGAGAAATAAACTTTCTGCAATGTCCGTATTGCTGTATCCCTTTGACAAAAGCTGCAGTACTTCATATTCACGACTGCTTAAATTGAGTTTCTTCAATTCGGTTTCGTTGATTGTAAACTCTTCGGGTTGAGCTACAAATACTTCTTTCTCTACAATTACGGTTTGCACTTTGGGTTTTACAAGCTGTGTTGCTACCCAAATCCCCAATACTGTAAAAAAGACTGCAACAAGACCGATATAGATATCTATAGCGTTGTCAACGATTAAGAATTTCCATTGCAACCATTTCAGAACAAAAATCAAAATCGCTAATACCAATCCGTATAAAATGATATGTCTAAAGTCTCTTAAGAGTGTCATTGTTTATTTTGGGTTATGCTGTTAAGTTTGTTTGCCGCTACCGTCCAATTTACGCAATATACAACATTCGTAAATACGAGATCTATTTTGCGTACACCAATCTTTGCGACATTCTTTTCTAAACGCAAATATATATGCATCAGGTAAATTATCCAAAATACTCATTTCTATTCTTTTGCATTTATGCGTATTTTGTTGTTTTTGGGGGGCTTATAATAGCTCGCCAATCTGCCTATTACCAATAGGACATTAGCTGATTTTCCATCCACCGCCTTTTTGGATGTAATTTTGAATACACTTGTTTCTAACGGGTTCGGGGTTTATGTTTAGAGTATAAAGTTTAATACTGGTAATTAGCTTTTATATTAATATTATACTTTCTATGTTCCGTCATAAAGTCTTTTGTAATCAAACTGCTAAAAGCAGGATTATCTACTTCAGAGAGGTCTATATTAACAAAACAAAGCATTTCTTCATTACCCGCGTAAGCCAAGACCTTTCCATCAGGACTCACAATCTGACTTTTACCACAATATGATTCAAACTCTCCATCAAACTTTTCGGTACCAATTCGATTACAACTAACATAAAAACATTGGTTTTCCAATGCCCGTATAGGAATAATTGTGGGAGTAACTTCTCCGCCAAAACATGCGGAATGGCAAATGATACTCACTCCTTGCAACTTTAAATCAGAACTTAGAGGTGCAAACCATACATCAAAACAAATTGTCAGGCCGACCTCTCTTCCTCCACAATTACACGAGATAATACTATTTCCTGATACAAAAGCTCGTTTCTCATAATCCGGTAAATGAATTTTTCGGTAAGAACCTATTAATCCCTCAGGACCAACGATAATTGAAGTGTTGTAAAGCTTACCTTCACTTAACTCAGGTATTGTTCCTGTTATATATCCGCCGCTTTTCTTTGCCATATTTGTTAAACAACAAACAGTGTGGCTTTCATCTAAGTTTTCGGCAAAAGGAATTAATTCTTCTACTGATTCAAAAGCGTATCCACTTGTAAATAATTCAGGAAGAACCAATAAATCAAATTTTGAATCTTTGATTTTTGAGTCTATATAAGATAAATTTGCCTCTCTATCTCTCCAAAAAACATCATATTGAAAAAAACCGATCTTCATAAATCTAATTTCTCACTTATTCAACACAAATATAGCTGTATCGGATAAACTGTCCAAAATGCTTATCGCCATTCTTTTACATTTACGGATGTTTTGAACGGTAAGACATTGTTGGATTGCCGGGAAATTTTTTGTCAGTCAAGTCAGGGTCGTCCTCGATTGTTCCTGTTGGTTCTACTAAATAAACTCTTTCCCGTCCTTCACCCAATACAAGTTCAGCACCCCAAACAGCAGCGTCCAAAGTTGCTGCCAGATAGATATATTTCGCTTTATTATTTCGTCCATAGTTTGAGCTAATACCTGTTTCTATCAAGTCGCCATTTTTCAGGTCAACTTTTGTCCCGTGAAAGTAAGTCTGAGAAAAAGGACTTTGAGCAGGAAATTTCCATTACCAATAGTTTGGATTATATGTATTGGATTTTAACTCGTTGCCAAAATACACCTATGTCCATAGTGAAGTTATAAACATCGGTGCTTTTTCATCTCCGATTTCAAACCCCATATTTTTATAAAATGGCGTTTCTTTCTCATACGCAATTAACACGATCCGGAGATAATCCTTGTATTTGTCCTTGACATAGTTTACTAAACTTTTTCCAATTCCTTTCCCTTGAAATTCAGGGTTTATCAATAAATAATGCACGTAGGCTGTCATAATTCCGTCATCTAACACATTAATAAGTCCTACTAATCTTTCTCCATCCCAAGCTGTGAAAACAGAAGAAGAGTTTTCCATTGCAATTACCAACTTATCGGGATAATTGCCCGAGGACCAATTCACCGAAAGAAATAAGTCTTTTAATTCATTTTCCGAGAAGTTTTTAGTTGTTTTGTATTGAATTTCTTTCATATTTATAAACCTGTTTTGTTGAGTTTTCGTATCCCGCTTGTCTATAACGGTGTATTATTTATGAATTCTAATGTTCCTTTCCTTAATATAGCCTTTTGGCAAAACAAAGGCTTTTTTCCATACCTTTATATTGTCCGTAATTGGGAACTTGAATGTAATTGTTCCTTTTATAGAGTCCTATAGCTTCAGGTAGCATAGTCCCTGTTTCCAAAATGCTTTTTTTATATCCTAACTCTTTTGCCCAGGTTTCTAGTTCTATCAATATTTTAGTTCCAACTCCTTTTTTCCGTGTATTTTTGGATACGAACATCCTTTTTATTTCGATTGTATCGTGGTCATATTTTCGTATCGCACCACAACCGATAGCTTTTTTATCAATATATACAACAATTACGTGTTTTATGGATTCAAGCTTATTGTATTGTTTGCATTCAGAATGAACTTTTTCGTCTCCACATGTCAAATGATCTTCCAATTCAGAAACTAACTTACGAAAATCTTCATTTTCAGAATTTGTCCGTTCAACTTCAATTGTCATATCTTGTTCTGTATTAAATTTCTCAAATAAAATTCCCCTTTAATTTACGCACCTATAACATATTGATAAATAAAGAATTAGTTACGAACCTTTAATTACATTAATTCATTCTTTTATTGCATTTATCAATACAAACGGAATACTTAATCTAAGTTTTCCCAATAATTTGGCTTGTTGATTCAATTTTTCTTCAATAATATCAAAAATCTTTTCGACTGACTCCATTGGTAAAAGTTTTCTCCATGAACCCATAAATGCAATTCGGATAAAATAATGATTCAACATAGCTGTTCCATCTGAAAACAAATAATCAAATTGATCGTATTCCAAATCTTTTATTCTGAAACCATTTTCCTGTAATTTATATGTTATTGTTTTAACATCGGGACGTTTTTGAGAAATATGCTGATTGACAGACTCTATTTCTTTTTGTAATCCGAGTTCAGTAAGCGTTTCTTTCAACATATCATAGAACTCAAACATACTTGTATCTAAATTCATTGTTTGAACGAATTGACCTCTTTTCTTTATGATTCTGGCACATTCACGAAACACTTGATCTATGTCTCTAACATTATTCGTGCCATTATTGCTTGTTATCAAGTCTATAGAGTTGTTTTTTAGTGGTATTGACTCTGCTGCTCCGTCAATAAGTGTGACATTATCGATGCCATAAATCTCCAATTTTTTCTTTGTCCGCACAGCAGCTTCTTTCCAAGGATCTATTCCGTAAACGATAGAACTATTTCCCAGTCGCATCGCTATTTCTGTAAGTGGAAAGCCAGTTCCAAAACCAATATCAATAGCCGAAATAGTATGTTTATAATCAATGTAGTCAAGTAATTTTAATCCGAATGGGGCAGACCAAATAGGTAATTCGTCCCCGACATCAGCATATTTAGTCAAATCGTAATCGTCCTCTGTATATTTTTTCATCGTTGGTATCGTTTCTCATTCTCCTTTTAATTATAATTTTTTGGCAAATGCAATTATGTGCCCATCCAAATCAGCAAAATAGCTAACCTTATCACCCCAATCTCTGTCTTCAATCGGACTGATAAGTTTTGCTCCGCTGTTAATCGCATTGTCAGACTCGAGTTCTATGTCTTCCACATACAAATAAAGTTCACATCTTGGTATGCCGTTTCCCTGATCCGGATGTGGTGTTCTGCCCGAAAGAATTTTTGCAATTCCTTTGTTTGGCATCAATCCTAATTTACAGTTTTCGGCAAGTCGGAATTCTGTCATTCCCGAAACATTCAAATCAGGGTGCCGTCGGAATATTTTTGTATAAAAATCCGCGCTTGCTTGCTGGTCGTTCACATAAAGAACGGTTTCTATAAGTTGAATGTGTTTCATTTTTATTCGTTCAGTCTCTCTTCAATATCCATACTTTGATGAAGTATTCTGATTATTTCCACTATTTTATCCGACTCCCTGTATCTGTAAAATATCAAATGAGATTTTACTTTGGAACATCTGTAGTTTTTTCGAACATGATTGAAATCTCTTCCCGATAACGGATTCTTTGCAATATACTCAATTTCGTCAAAAATCAGATTATAATACCTGTCAGCCTGTTCCACACACCAGGTTTCAACCGTATAAAGCCAGATGTTTTCAATATCTTCAAATGCTTTCCCGCTTATCTCAAATTTCATCGTGTAGATACTTGGAATGAAGATGAGAGAGTGCTTCTTCTCTGTCAAAATTTGAAATTATTCCCGATTTCTCTCCTGCTTTCAACTCGTTTACAAGAATTTTAGCCTTGTTTTCCTGCTGTTCAAACAAACGTAAAGCGGTTCTTACCACTTCACTTGCCGATGCATATTTTCCCGATTTGACTTGTTCGTTTATAAAGTTCTCAAAATATTCTCCGAGTAATATAGATGTGTTTTTAGCCATAATTATTTTTCCTTATTAACCTCTACAAAAATACCAATTTATGGTATTATCGCAAAATTTAATCTGTTTTTTATTGAATATTATGGTCTTCTATTTAATTGAATATATGTTTTTCATAATCTTTCCACCATTTATCAATATCAATTTTTGGTCTTCTGCAAATGTAAAGAGGGATTCCGTTCTCTTCTTCAATTGCATATTTGTGGGTTATTATTTTCACCAATTCAACTTCTTCAAAAACATATTCTACCGATGGTTTCTCATTTCCTACACTAATCCATACATCTGCATTCTTATTGCCGTATCCCCAAATCCAAAAACTTCCGTGCCTGCTAATCGGGTTAGGAAGGCCATATCTTTTCCCTAATATTTTAAGCGCTCCTGCTTCTCCATAATTTTCCGCCCATAAAACACAATTATCTTTTTCTTTAGAACTTAAAGATTGATAAACACTATCTACCAGTTTTACCTGTTCTTCCCAACCAAACATATCGGCATAATCTCCTGTCAGTTCTATTCGTCCATTTCTCTCTTCTAAACCTTTATATTCGACATATTTTTCAATGGGAAGGATTGGAATGGCCTCCGGAATAAAATAGATGGACGGCAAGAGAACGATTACGGCAACTACATATACCAGAGATGGTTTTCCCGAAAGCAAAGATTCTATTTTTACAGCACCACCGGCAAAAAGGACAGGATAAATGGCAAATATGTAATAGGCTTTTGAATGAAGGAGCCACATCGTAAAGAAGATAACTAAAGCTGCAATACCTATGGTCCTGTATTTTTTTAAGTTCTTGTCGATCAGGAAGGCACTTATACCCAAAAGGCTTATGACTAAAGTGAAAGGATATTTCAATTGTTCCAGGCCAAATTCCATCGGGTTGATTCCGTCCAATTGCTTGTCGTTTAACGCCTGTAAATGCTTTAACAGAGGGAAGTCGTAATAAATCTGCCAAATAATATTGGGCAAGAAAATCAGCAATGAAACCAATGCCGAAATATAAAACCATTTATTTTTAAATATCTGACCCTTTTGATGGAAAATCAAACTAACGAATATCCCAAAAGCCCAAACCAATATGGTGTATTTGGTCATTAATCCTAATCCTAAAGTTATACCCAAAAGAACCAGGTATTTTTTGTTTTGTGTGTTTATAAATTTTATGATAAAGTAAAATCCTAATGTCCAGAATAATTGGTCAAACGCCACCGGTTGAAATAAAGTGTGATTCCGATAAAACGGAAGAAAAGCAAGAATGCAGATTCCGGACAGTAATACCGCCCTGGATTTTCCACCAAGCTCTTTCGCAATCAAACAACATAGGATCAATATTCCAACACCTGCCAACGTGGGAAAAAGTCTGACTCCCAAAAGTGAATAATCAAAAAGCCAATAAGATATTTTTGCGATTACACCAATGAATGGTGGGAATTCCATAAAACCCCAATCTAAATGCTCACTGACCGATAAATGCAACAACTCATCACGATGAAAACCATAATTCTGATTTCCAAACCAATGAATCATGAATTTGATAGTAGACAAAATTAGAATTATTGGCAAGTATTTTCTCATTGTTTGATCTCAAAATTCTGAGTAACGGCAAATTTAGCAATTTTTCCCATTTACTTTTCCAACTTTTTCTTGACATTTTCGTCCAACCAATTAGTTCCGTCTTGATTGTTTTTTAGTTGATGAACAACGTTGTCTATTAGTTTTTTGATATATCAAATGTGAATTATTACGAAAGAGTTTTCCTATTCTTTTGAAGCAGTATTATATACATCAATACAACAAAAGCGGCATAAACATACTGGGTACGGGATACACCTACTCCATACGGGAACCAAATTCCTGGAATATACAATGCAGATACTTCTTTTGAAAATATACCTATTGATACCAGCAAGGTTGCCAATAATGTTATCCAATCTCTCAATCCATGTTTTAGGATTGTTAGATAAATTATAAATAGCATTAACATGATGAATAATAAGCGTGTATAGTCAACAATGGTTAGAAAAAGAGCATGATTCATTGATTCCGAAATCCATGAAAGTCCCAATAATTGGGAAACCAAATAACTCAAGGTAAGTATTAAAATAATTTTCGGTATCCATTTTGGCTTTTCCAAGCCATACCATTCCCACCAGGCCATAAGCCAACTCCCGAGGATCAATGGCATTAGAATAACGGTTGTCACGATGTCAAATTGATGAGCGCTCTCTATTTGAAACCAATAGTAAACAGCCTGATTAAGACGTACCAGGGCTAACAAAACTAAGGCAATAATAAACCATTTGCAGGAATGGGTCAGCCTTTTCTTTCTATGCAATAGGAACATTGTTATTGCCAGGAGAATAAAAATCAGGGGTAACACAACTTCTACAATATAGCCTTTGATACTTTGTTGCCATTGAAGTTTATAGATTGATTCAATTTTACTTTTCTCTCCGATCATAGGAGCCACATGAATACCTCCCAAATCAGGAAGTTGTCCTAACGTGGCTGCACTCATCCATACCCTGAAAGCAATCGTTATATTATTTTCTTTTCCTGTACTCTCCGGTAGTAGGAACATACGAGGCTGAATGCTGTATGCTGTGGGAGGTGTGTCAAAGAAATCACCTGCACTGGCCAACAATTCTCCATTAATATATATTTGATACGCATCATCTACAGCGGAAGGTGCAAGCAAAAATAATTTTTTTTTATCAAGATTTTCAATCGAAACCTTCATGCGATACCAGGCGTATCCTGAATAATTGGGGTGTCCTTTGCCAGTCCAACCTGGCACATATCCCGAAATTCCTACATCACCATCCCGTGCTCCCGGAGGTGCGGTAAAATCAACTATTTCCCATTCTGAATCATTAAAATCGGGGACAGCCCATTGTTGATTATCACCTGTCCTAAATTTCCAGGGACCGTTTAATGTTATATATGTATCACCGTTGTCGAATATTATTCCATTGGTTGCTGAAAACTTAAAATATATGAAGGTGAGTATCATCAAAAGTATTGAGATGATCAGCATTATATATATGGTAGCTGAAATCTTGTCTTTTGTTTTAAAGCTCATATCATTTGAAATTAATTCTTTGTTGGCTGTTCTCAATGCATTACAATGTTCCACCAGACTTGTGATTCGATGGGAACATTGCTGTTAACGAGTGGGCGCTTGCCGAAGTGGCGGAAATCGTGTCAAAACGATGTATCAAAAAGTGAGGTATCAACATAATATCGAACCATAGGCCTGTTTTTCGATGTTTCGTCAACGATTTCAAAACCTGCTCTTTCAAACGCTTTATACAGACCTACCCACGCAAAGGCGTCAGGAAGTTTTCCCTGTGTGGGTATGGTCGGATAGGCTTCAATAATTTTTATTCCGTTTTCCTTGGCGTATTTTATCAATCCTTTTAAAAGTGCAACCGAAACCCCTTGCCGTCTAAAATCTTTTGCAATAAAAGTGCAGGGAACAGACCAGACGGGTTTATCGTCGATACGTTTATGAATTCTTGATTTTTCCAGTTTCAAAAAATCTTCCCGGGGTGCAAATGCACACCAGGCAATCGGAATGTCTTTATAAAAGCCAAGAAGTCCTGTCGGTTGATTGTTCCAGACAAGCTGTTTCATCGCATTTTTGTTTCCGTCATTCATTTTGCCTTCTTTATAATCTGCCTTTTTTAGCCGGTAAAACATACACCAACAATTGCCGCAGGCTCCTTTCACTCCAAAGAGTTCTACAAACTTGTTCCAATTGTTTTTTGTCAATGGCTCAAATCTTAACTCGACTAAAAAATCTTTATCAATGGTTGGTGATACTGAATCCATATTCTGTTTGTCGTATGAAATAGTTATTACTTGGTTTTACCCTTCTATCAGGGTCATGACCCACCCTTTGTCCTTTATCAAGTGCGCAGATAGCCTGCATGTCCTCTTCGCTGATCTCGAAATCGAAGATTCTCTTATTCTCCAAAATCCTTTCGGGGTGCGTTGATTTTGGAATGGTAACCACTCCCATTTGAATATTCCAACGCAGAACAATCTGTGCAACTGTACGTCCATACTTTTCCGCCATCTCTGCTAACATGGGTATACTGAATATTTTCCCCTGCATCAATGGACTATATGCCTCATATTGTATTTGCTGCTTCTTACAATATTCAAGCAGAGGAGTCTGTAATAATCGGGGATGAAACTCAATTTGATTTACCATAGGTCTTATTTCGCATTCGGCAAACAGTGATTCCAAATGGTGAATATGAAAATTGGATACACCAATAGCACGAACACGCTTTTCACAGTATAGCTTCTCCAGAGCTTTCCATGTACCTTTGTTTTTATAATTAGGCCAATGAATAAGATAAAGGTCCAGATAATCCGTTCCAAGCCGTTTTAAACTTATGTCGAAGGCTTTGAGCGTATTTTCATATCCGGAGTCGGAACCCCACACCTTGTCGGTGAGAAAAATTTCACTGCGATCGACTCCGCTTTGGTGAATGCCTTCGCCTACGCCGATTTCGTTCTTGTAGTAAGCTGCCGTATCAACATGGCGGTATCCTGATTCCAATGCCTTCCTGACTGACTGGACGACAATCTCTCCGTCGGGTATTTTGAAGGTTCCGAATCCAAGTATCGGCATTTTAACACCGTTGTTCAAAGTTACATAAAGTTGATTATGCATAAAATTCTCCTTTCCAAATTATTATTGTCGTCTTTTTATATTCCGGTCCTTACTTAAAAAACCGTATGCCTTCCTTTATGTACCGCAGGTTTGCGCCAATTTAATTCATCACCGAGGTTGAGGCAAAGGTCCTTTTGATACCTTTTCTATATTTCATCCCCGGATATCCGAAAACAACAAATATTCCTTCTCTGCTGGCATATTTTATTCCATGCTCTTCCCTGAACCTTTCTGCTTTTTTGCCACTTTGAATTAAAGGATGCACCCCTCCCAGCATACAGGTTCCTAATCCCAAAGATTCTGCCGCATACATTGCTGTGGTTGCAGCAACAATCGGATCAGCAGGATCAGTATAAGGAGAACCATAAAAATATAAAGCTAAGGGAGCATCATAGTTGACCAGGTTAATCCCTTCCCTGATATTATGAATATATATATCAAAAAGAGGTTTTACAAAACCCTTGAACATTTCATCGTTTACTTTGCCCCAAAACGGACGCATCATTGTTAAGAACCATTTGGAAACGAACCATTTCATCCCGTTAAGATATTCACAAAAATCAACGGCAAACTTTCTTGTTTTTTCTTTACTGTCAAGAATCAGGACATTTACATCAGAAGGGGGTAGCCCCATTGGAGAGGTGCTCGCTGCATCGAGTATTTTTTCGACGATTTCGGGTTCTACCTCTTTATCCAGAAATTCCCTTACACTCCTTCTTCTCCGGAACAAGGCAAGCAATTGCCCATAATTTGCGGTGCTTGCTTCAGGCGGTAAATCAAATAGATCCTCTTTGGATAATTCCCTGCCGGATATCTCAATTGCACCCACCGGACAAATAGCCATACAATGTCCACAACCAATGCACCCAAATGCCGGAGTGATGCTGACCCTGACTTTATTATTTTCAAGGTAAAGGCTGAAATCTTTACAAACCTCTACACATTTTCCGCAGCCGGTACACTTATCACTCTTTATATGTATTTCGGCTTTTTCTTTTGTTCTTGATGTTGGTATAGCCATGTTCAAATGATAAGATTCGGGAAATGGAACGTCGGTTTCATTTTTCAATGAAGTTTTATAAATGGTTCTTTCGCCAGTTTTCTATTTTGTCGGCATAACGGAACATTAGTTGCAGATTAAGTAATAACGCTATTAAAAGCGCTAAACTCCAAATTGCTATATTTGTTACATTCAAATTGTTGTTAACAAATGTTATGTAGAATATATAAAAAACAGGCAATATCGTTATCAACGCTGTTCGGCTTCCCGGGATCCATTTTCTGAATTTTATGTATTGGAATATATGTCCGAACAAATGAAGCGTATAGGCAATAAATAATCCGATAGCCATTTCTGTTATTTGAAATCTAACTGAAATAAAAAGTATTATTGATGCCAAAACGAATTCTTCCATTATCATTAAACTGATTGTTTCGGTAGATTGATAATGTTTTTTCCCTTTGATAAACATTTCGTCTGACAACTTTTTATCGTTCTCATTCTTTTGTATCCAATTTCTAATAGTTATGATTTCTTCAAATTCGTGAATCATAAAAAGGGATAATATAAGAAAGGATAATTCTGCTGTACTCATTTGGATACAAATTTAGAAAAATATCTTTCATCACAAAAGGTCCCACTTGATAATTTGGGTCAGCCAGAATTCATCGCTTACTAATTTCTAAGTAATATGATCATCACGGAACCAAAGATCATGATCACTGAGCCGATAATCTTTTTCTTGATCTCCTTTTCCTGAAAAAATTTATAGCCAAACAGAATACTTACAATGATTGAAAGCTGAAAAAGCGATAACGCATAACCCACCGGGATATGATCAAAGACATAATTTGTCGTGTATTGCATTGTTCCAATACAAGCAACCAAAAGCAAAAATTTATTCAGATTTTCCAGTTTAACCGTTCTCCTGAACTCTGTCTTAAGTCTGGTCTTATAAAAGAACAGCACGATGAAAGAAAACAAAGCACCGAATATGCACCAACTTATAAATGCCAACACTGTTGAGGACGCCAAGATCACTCTTTTTATAAAAACAGCTTCAATAGCTGTCAGGACCATTGCCCAAATTCTGAATTGAATAGCCGGATTTTTCAGAAGCTTCCATGAGAACCTGTCATCAGTTGTATCTAAAACATAATAACTTCCATAAATAATAAGCGATATCCCTATAATACCCCAAATATTCGGTATTTCCGAAAGCAAAAATATTCCGGCAATTATTCCGATAACCGACTTGTATGAGTTTATGGGACCCAAAATCGATAGATCCCCCGTTTGAAGCGCCTTCACAAGAAAACCGTTTCCCACAGCGCCTGCGATTCCTCCTAGAATTGAATACAGCCAAAAATCTTTTTCAAAGTCAGGTATTTGCATGAAACAGAGAAGAATACCACAAAATAATGAGAGTAAGAAATAGGTCAGAAAGTTAACGATTAACGGATTATTCCCTTTTGAGGCAAGTTGTTTCTGATAGACATTCGCCAAAGGATTAGAGATTACTCTTAAGACAACAGCAATTGCAACTAAAATTATTCCAGTCATTCAACACACTTCTTATAATATATTTCTCAGCATGGTATTGCTTAGTTCTTTATTAAACTGTATCTCATTCGACATAAGTCGAATTTTCGATTGCTCGATTAATGTCTCCTTACACTCTTCAGATAATAATACATTATCAGAATAAAAAACAATCCGATCGTCAGGGGTAAGAACCAGACTCCAAGCCCATCCGCAGTTCCTTTTGCAATTTGTATTGTCATGAACACAATAAGCCCGAAAACTACAACAAATAATAATTTAACTGACCTGATTAATCGAGTTGCATTCGAGTATTGCCAAAAGACATTTTCCTGTGTAATAGGGACAAAATAATTAAAAACACGGGGATATTTATTGAGGACTGTCAGTCCGGTAAAAAGTAGTGTCGCGACAATTGGTAAAATCAGGATATGACTTTTATCTCCAAAGCCATCCACTTCTCCGGTACCATTATAATGAATAGGGATCTGTTCCGGTAATTTTTCATAATTCATTAATGTCAAAACCCAGATTCCAATAATAACCATCCAACTGATAATTTCTATTATTTTATCAGTCGTAGTCAAATTGATTTTTACCTTTGGATGATCTTTCATTTATGGATCAAAGTTATATTTTTTATTCGCACCATCTTTCTTCAACATTACATTTTGATGAGGAATGTTGATTATTTCTACAATTTCCACCTGTTTTTATATACTTTCCCAATACAAAAAAATGCCATTTTATATTACTGTAATATCTACTCTATTTTTTCAGCACGTTCACACCGATAATTCCTGTCAGAACCATTATACCACCAATGATATGGTAAAGATGAAGCGTTTCATTCAGAAACAACACACCGCTGAAAACGGCTATCACGGGACTGAGGTTGTTGAAAATAGATACCTGTGAAGCCGGTATTACCGTCAGGGCACTGTTAGTCAGGAAGGAAGTCAGGAAGGAGGATAGAACACCCAGATAAAGTATTGTCCACAAGAACTCACTATTCTTGAATGCGGCGAAATAGAGCGGCAATGTACCCCATTTCAGATGGGTTATTACAGCAATGAGGTTAAATAGGATACAAGCGGTTAGGGTCATGAAGAATGTAATGTCCATAGCGTTGAACTGCTGTGTAATCTTTCGGCCAAGTACAAAATAAACAGCCATGGATATTACCGAAAGAAGAATGAAAAAATCGCCTTTCAACGTTTCGTTACTAACTTCTCCCAGTCCGTTCTTATACATAATATACACAACACCACCTACCGACAACAGCACAAAAATAATTTGCCAAAAGGAACTTTTCTCCTTCAGGAATACCGCTGCCAGAATAACCGTAAAAATGGGTGCGGTTGCCGATAAAATACCGGCTTCGGAAGCAGTGGTAAACTGTAAACCTATTGTCTGCATTGAGAAAAGCAGTAACGGATAAAACAGGGATAATACGAGCAGAGGTAATATCCTTTTTCGGTCAATCACAGGCCATTCCTTCCTGCGCAACAAATAAAAAAAGAATAAACCGGCAGTTGCCGCCGTAAAGCGGTGTGCCAGCAAATCAATGGGCGAAGCGTGGCGCAACGCCATCTTTACAAAGATAAAAGAAAAACCGATAATGAAGGTCATCAATGTGAGACCGGCATAAGCTACTACTTCCCTATTTACCCGTTTCATCCGATTAGAACTATTTATCTTCTTCGCACGATTATTTTATATCAAATCAATACATCATCACTACTTCCCGAAAGATGGGGACAGGTTGTTCCGGCTTGTCGGGATTATTAAATCAATTTTCATATTCGTTCCATATAGCAAAAATAACATACAAGTTTATTATAACAAAACGATTCATAAACTTCCGGGATCACTGTCAAATTATAGTGGAGAATGATCCATCGCCTTCTGACTCTATTGTTTGTCGAAAATGTTGACATTTTGCTACTTCATCTGCGCTTTTTTTCGTACTTTTGCGGGAAATATTGGATATTCTGAAATCGTTCCCTATAGGAATTAAGAACCAAAGCATACATCCACCATTAGTGAATTTAGCATACAATGAACTTACTTGACAGTTTGATCGAAAGGGCAAAAGCGAACATACAACGGATCGTATTGCCCGAAGGTACCGAAAAGCGAACTCTGACAGCAGCCGATCAACTGCTCCGTGATGGTCTGGCAGAAATAATCCTGCTGGGAAATCCTGCAGAAATCAGGGAAATCGCAAAAGAATCAGGACTCTCCCACATCGGAAAAGCCCAAATCATCAATCCAAAAGAGCATGCAAAGAAAGAGGCATATACCCAACTTCTTATCGAATTACGTAAAAAGAAAGGGATGACATATGAGCAGGCCTCTCAATTAGTGGAAGATCCGCTATATCTGGCCTGTCTGATGATCAAAGCCGGAGATGCCGACGGTGAGATCGCCGGTGCGAAGAATACCACAGGCGACGTACTCCGGCCTGCATTGCAAATTATCAAGACCTCACCCGGAGTAAAGGTTGTGTCGGGGGCGTTCATCATGTTCACACAAACCCCTCAATATGGGGAAAACGGGACATTACTTTTTGCAGATTGCGCCGTAATGCCTGATCCTACGGCCGAAGAACTGGCATCTATCGCAGTCGCCTCCGCACAAACGATGAAAAGCCTGGTGGGCGTAGAACCACGTGTAGCCATGCTCAGTTTCTCCACGAAAGGAAGCGCCGAACATGAGATGATCGACAAGGTACGAGAAGCAACCCGTGTCGCAAAGGAGATCGATCCGGAATTACAGATTGACGGAGAATTACAGGCAGACGCTGCACTGGTCCCCTCTGTAGGAGCAAGTAAAGCGCCGGAAAGCCCCATTGCCGGCAAAGCCAATGTACTGGTTTTCCCTACCCTCGAAGCGGGAAATATCGGTTACAAACTGGTACAGAGACTGGGAAACGCAGAAGCTGTCGGACCGGTACTGCAAGGCATGGCTGCTCCGGTAAACGATCTTTCACGTGGCTGCTCTGTAGAAGATATTTACAACATGGTAGCCATTACAGCCAATCAGGCTATCGGATTAAAACAAAATAAATAGTCGCAGGATATGAGTGAAATAATCATAGAGCCTATTGAGAATTACGGACTTACGATCTCCTCCGAAAGCAAGAATAAACCATTGTTCTCGAAGATCGGGGTAGTAGGTGCCGGGAAAGAGGGACGGACCATCATCAATATGGCTGCAACAGCCGGTATGGAGGTGGTCTTTTTAGATGAGTCGCAGGAGCGAATCGATTTTGTTATAGGTGAATTGGAGAAGATCATGGATCAGAAGATCAGCAGTTGGGGATTGACACCATCAGAAAAAAAGATCATTATGAACCGTATCACTCCTACTCTTGTGTATGAAGATTTCAAAGGCTGCGACCTTGTAATAGAGTGTACACGGTATTCGGAAAGCGGTCGTCGTAGTACGCCGCTACGTAAGAATATCTTCAAAAGATTGGAAGAGATACTGGATGAAGATGCCATCATCGCCTCCAACGGATCTACTGTAATCATCAGTGAGCTGGCTGCCGATCTCGTTCATAAGGAGCGCTGCGTGAGCCTCTATTTCCCTGTGTCGCATCCCGATGCCCGCATCCTGGAGATCGTGAGCGGTATGTACACGTCGGAAGAGGTTTATCACAAGATGGAGATCTTTGCCAAATTGATCAAATACAAGCCTCACCGTATTAACGAAAGCAACGGGAACGTAAGCCTGCGGATGCTGGTAGTTATGATCAATGAGGCTTGCCAGATTCTGTTGGAAAGAGTCAGTTCCATAGAAGATATTGAAGAGACTTTTACTATCATTTACGGTCAACGCTACGGTATTTTCCGTATGGCTGATATTATCGGGATAGAACGCCTTGTCACACTCATGGAGGCCATGTTCAACGATTTCGGGGCGAAGCATTATAAGCCCAATCCTATTTTATGGAAACTGTACCGTTCCAACCAATTGGGTGTGCGTACAGGAAAAGGGTTCTATATTTACGATAGTGACGGGAACCCGGTATCCATCAACAAAAACATAGTTTAACCGGATTCAAGATTCCAAATTCAAGATTCAGGATTAAGAATTAAGGATTTGAAAATCAAAATAATTGAGATATAAAGAACAAAGAAGATGAAGATATTGGTCTTAAATTGCGGAAGTTCATCCATCAAATATAAGCTTTTCGAAATGGAAAGCAAAGAGGTGATTGCCCAGGGAGGTGTGGAAAAAATCGGAATGAAGGGTTCTTTCCTTAAATTCGCACTTCCCGACGGACAGAAAGTGATGTTAGAGGGCGAGATCCTTGAGCACCGTGCCGGTATTGAATATATTTTGGGTGTTCTGCTCAGTGAGAAATACGGATGCATCCAATCGTTGGACGAAATAGAGGCGGTCGGCCACCGCGTGGTGCATGGCGGTGAACGTTTCAATTCAAGCGTACTTATTACCGATGAGGTGATTGAGATACTGAATGAATGTATAGAGTTGGCTCCATTACACAATCCTCCCAACCTGAAAGGTATTTATGCGATTCAGGAACTGATGCCCGATACACCACAGGTGGGAGTCTTCGACACCGCTTTTCATCAGACCATGCCCGATTATGCCTACATGTACGGGATACCCCATTCATTATACGAAAAATACGGCATCCGCCGGTACGGTTTTCACGGTACCAGTCATCGCTACGTTTCGGCACGTGCCTGTGAATTTCTGGGTGTTCCTTACGAAGAGCAACGTATCATCACCGCCCATATCGGCAATGGAGGATCGGTCACCGCCATCAAAAACGGGAAATCCATTGACACCAGCATGGGAATGACTCCCGTGGAAGGTTTGATCATGGGTACCCGGTCGGGTGATGTGGACCCCGGTGTGATCTCCTACATCATGGAAAAAGAACACATGGGTACTACAGGCATCTCTACACTGTTGAATAAATTCTCCGGCGTACTCGGTATTTCCGGAATTTCTTCCGATATGCGCGAGATCGAAGCCGGTATCAAAAATGGCAATAAACGAGCTATCCTGGCAATGGATACTTACAATTACCGTATCAAGAAATATATAGGATCATACGCTGCCGTGCTGGGAGGTGTAGATATCCTGGTATTTACGGGAGGCGTAGGCGAAAATCAGGCTATCACCCGAAGGGATGTATGCAGAAATATGGAATTTATGGGGATTGAACTGGATGAAGAGGTGAACGCCTCGGTACGTGCCAAAGAGGTAGTGATCAGTAAACCGACTTCCAAGGTGAAAGTGGTGATCATCCCTACAGATGAGGAGTTGTCAATTGCAAATGATACGATAGAAATATTACAGGAGGCATAATATACATTCCCGTATGGAGAAACTCTCCTCCTATTCCTTTCAATAATCGTATATTCACCCTGTGCATATCATTGCCCGGGACATCGCCATACAGAATTCTGTCCTGATGACGGTTGCCCCCTTTCATGTTTTTTAAAAGAATAAATATTTATGCCAAAAAGAATAGAATTCGGAATCGGGATGTTCGGGGATTTGGCTTTCGATCCGGGAAAAAGAACTTTTCAATCCCCAAAGGAACGATTAAAAGAGATGATTGAGGAAGTCCGGTTGGCGGATGAATTGGGATTGGACTGTTTCGTACTGGGAGAGCACCATCGCCCCGATTATGCCGTTTCCTCAACGGAAATTGTGCTGTCGGCACTTTCGACCGTCACACGAAATATCAAACTTGGCAGCGGTGTCACTGTACTCAGTTCGACCGATCCTGTAAAAGTATATCAGGATTATGTCACACTCGATTTACTCTCCAACGGAAGGGTAGAGATAATGGCCGGCCGGGGCAGTTTTACAGAGTCATTCCCTTTGTTTGGATATGACTTAAACCATTACAATGAACTCTTTACGGAAAAATTAGACCTGCTCTTATTACTGAACAAAGAAGAGATCATCCACTGGGAAGGAAAATTCAGGGCGCCCATTCAGGATCAGGTCATTTATCCGCGACCGGAAAGAGAATTACCTGTCTGGATTGCTGTCGGAGGAACACCTTCTTCCATTGAAAGGGCAGGCAGGCTGGGCTTACCCATCATATTCGCTATCATCGGAGGAAGACTGTCCCAATTCAAACCGTTAGTAGATTATTACAAGGAGGTATACCGCCATTACGGTCATCCGGAAGATAAAATGCAAATAGGTATCCATTCACACACTTTTGTCACAGATAGCCAGGATTACCTGTTAGAAAATTATTTCCCCCATTATGCCGCCCAAATGGACAGGATTGGGAAAAGCCGCGGCTGGCAACCCTATACGCAAGCACAGTTCCGGGGAGGAATGAGCAATGAGGGTGCTCTGTTCATGGGATATATCGAGAGTGTAAAGGAGAAAATAACAGGCCTGATAGAAATGTTCGGTATTACCCGTTTCGTGGCGCATATCGATGTAGGCGCTCCTTCTCACGATGAGATAATGAGATGTATAGAATTATACGCCACAGAAGTAGTGCCGGAGATTAAAAAAAACTACAGGCTATAAAACCTGTAGTTTTCCGTCTGTTCTCAAATACAGACACTGTTATATGATATATGCCGTAATGGCATTCAATATCGGTCCGGTTGAAGCTGGCCTTATTCCGCCACCACTTCAAAGGGAATATCTACTGAAACCTCTTTGTGAAGTCTTACCACAGCATTGTAGCTTCCGACTTCTTTCACTTGGTCTTTGATCACGATCAGCTTACGGTCTACTTCAAAACCTTTTTCTTTCAGTGCATCAGCAACCTGAATATTGGTAACCGAACCGAAAATTGTTCCGGTAGAACTGGTTTTTGCTCCAATAGTCAGTGTAACTCCTTCCAGTTTATCCGCAAGTGCTTGTGCGTCTGTCTTTATCTGGGCCAGTTTGTGTGCACGCTGCTTTTGGGTCTCAGCCAGTACCTTCTTTGCAGATTCGGTAGCAATGACCGCCTTACCCTGAGGGATAAGGAAATTACGGGCATATCCTTTTCTTACGTTCACTACATCATCTTTGTAGCCTAAACTCTGTATATCTTCTTTTAAAATTACTTCCATTTCTCTTCCTCCTTATTTATTTCATTAAATCGGCTACGTATGGAAGCAAAGCTATATGACGAGCCCTCTTCACTGCTTGCGCGATCCGGCGTTGAAACTTCAATGATGTACCGGTAATTCTTCTTGGTAAGATCTTTCCCTGTTCGTTCAGAAACTTCTTCAGGAATTCGGGATCTTTATAATCGATGTATTTGATACCGTTCTTTTTGAAACGGCAATATTTTTTCTTCTTCACATCCACCGATAGCGGGGTCAGATATCTGATTTCTGTCTGTTTAGCCATTTCTTAATCCTCCTTTTCGTTAAGTTCTACTTCCGCTTCAACAGCTTCTGTTCTTTCTTTCTTTACTGTCTTTGCACCTTCACCGGCAGCACGTGCTTCATGTCTTTTGCCACCTCTGTTGTTTCTTCTCTTTTCGGCATATTCCAGCGCGAATTTATCCTGTTTCACAGTTAAGAAACGGATCACACGTTCGTCACGACGGAAATTCACTTCGAGTTTATCGATTACCGACGGATCGGCTTTGAACTCCAGGAAGGCATAAAATCCTGTCGTTTTCTTGTCGATGGGATACGCTAATTTACGCAAACCCCAGTCTTCTTCGTTTACAATTTCGGCCCCTTGATCCGTGAGGAGGGTTTTGAATTTTTCAACCGCTTCCTTCATCTGAGCATCAGACAAAACGGGAGTCAAAATGAAAACGGTTTCGTAATTGTTCATACTAATTTAATTATTAATTCGTTAATTGAAAAAATTTCGAGCGGCAAAGATACAATAAATTATCTAATTTGCAAAATGATAATAATGATTACTTTCATCCTAACAGAATGTCTTTCATAGTTTCAGAAATAGTATTCAACAAAGGGACGAGCCAGCATTAAGTAAAGAGAAAATTCAAAGAGCATTGGAGTATTTAGGTCGTATGTTTTTTGATGATACAGAATTGAATCTGAAGCTACTAAAGATAGCCCGCAACATGAAATCAAAGGGATATCATTCACAAGAAATAGCTGAAATTATTGAATTGCCTGTTGATTTAATTGATAAATTATAAGTCCGATCCCATCCTATTTAAACCCCCATTTGGGGAAATCGGTGTAAACGATTTGCTGTATTTCTTTGATCTCCCCTGCAAATCATTTTCTCATGTCTGATCAGTCACCTTTCAGGAAGACATTTTCGTTCTTCAGCAAAGACTTAATGCAATTCCTAACGATTAAAATAGTCTCCACCTTCCCGAAGGGGCTGGTAGTATTTCTCTTAAAAAACCTTGTATCCGCTAAACCGCTATCTTTTGTAGCCTCGAGACAAAAATATTCCTCTTTAGATATGTAGCCGATAATTCAACTTTTTAGACCTACGTTTGTTATCTTGATATCGTAAATCCATTCAAAAAATGAAGAAAACAATCAACCAGGCGCTTGTAATTTTCGGCGCGTCGGGCGATCTTACATACCGGAAACTGATCCCTGCCGTGTTCGACCTGTTTATGAACGATTCACTACCGGAGGGATATGCTATCCTCGGGGTGAGCCGGACTGAATTCACAAACAAACAGTTCCGCAAGAAGATGAAAGAAGGCATCCGGCAGTTTGCCCACTATAAGGAAGCGGAAGAAAAAAAGATCGACAGTTTCCTCTCCTCTGTTTTTTACCTGAGTATCGATACCGCAAAGGGAGAAGAATATATATATGTAAAAAAGAAACTGAGCGAACTGAACACAAAATTCAACCTCGGGCATAACTATATTTTTTACCTCTCTACACCGCCCTACCTCTACCCCATCATTCCCAAATTTTTATACGGGCAGGGGCTCACATTACAGCAAAAAGGTTTCCGGAGAATTATCATTGAGAAACCTTTCGGACACGACCTTTCGTCGGCTATCGAGTTGAATGGGCAATTGCTGGACTTTTTCCAGGAAGACCAGATTTACCGTATCGACCATTATCTGGGCAAAGAAACGGTACAAAATATGCTGGTGACCCGTTTCGCGAATGGTATCTATGAACCGCTATGGAATCGTAATTATATTCAGCACATAGAGATCACGGCTGCCGAGAGTGTCGGAGTGGAAAACCGCGGCGGTTATTATGATGGATCAGGCGCACTGCGCGACATGATCCAGAACCATTTGCTTCAGGTGTTGTCGTTAGTAGCCATGGAGCCTCCGAACAAAATAACGCCTGAAGAGATTCGCTATGAAAAAATGAAAGTATTCCGCTCCCTGCGTCCCCTGAGTAAAACCGACCTGAAAAAGAATGTGATCCGTGGACAATACACCGAAGCGACCGTACGGGGAAAACATTACAAGGGATATCGCGAAGAAACCAATGTAAAACCTGATTCGCGCACAGAGACTTATGCCGCAATGAAGATATATATCGATAACTGGCGGTGGGAAGGAGTACCCTTTTATATCCGTACAGGAAAACGACTTCCCACACAGGTATCGGAAGTAGTCATCCATTTCAGGCCATCGCCCCAAAGGTTGTTCAAAGCAGCCGAGGGGACAGCTCATTCCGATAACCAACTTATCCTGCGTATCCAACCCGATGAAGGTATTCTGCTAAAGACCGGAATGAAAGTACCGGGAAGTGGCTATGAAGTGAAATCAGTCAATATGGATTTTCATTATTCGGACCTGAACGACCATTATATACCCAGTGCCTATGAACGGTTGATACTCGACTGTATGGCGGGCGATAATATGCTTTTTATGCAGGGTGCCGCTGCCGAAGAGACATGGAAATTCGTACAGCCTATTCTCGATTACTGGGAGAACGACAAGGATGCGCCCCTCCACGGTTATCCCGCCGGATCCTGGGGACCGGACGTGGCTGACGATCTTATTGAAGGCAAAGAAAACACCTGGCGCTACCCATGCAAAAATCTGGCGGAAGACGGAATATATTGTGAATTGTGAGTTAGAAGTTGACAATTGACAATTGATAATTGATAATTGATAATGGATAATGGACAGTTGATAATCAGAAATTTATAATTTAATAATACCAGCAATACAAAAAGGATGGAGATACAAATTTTTAAAACAAAAGACGATCTGAACCATACTTTTACCGAGCAGATAAAGGAGATCATATCAGAAAAGGAAAGAGTGACAGTTGCCCTGTCGGGCGGCTCCACCCCTAAATCGCTGTTTGACTACTGGGCACAACTACCAAAGGGTGAAATAGACTGGAAGAAAGTCAGATTTTTCTGGGGCGATGAGCGCTGTGTACCCCCATCCGACGATGAGAGCAACTACAAAATGACAAAAGAGCATCTGTTCGATTTAGTGCCGGTACCCAACGAAAATATTTTCCGTATCCATGGAGAAAACGATCCCGGATCGGAAGCCGTAAGGTATGGTAAACTACTCACTGGGGAGTTAGAAACGACTAATGGCGTACCTTCTTTCGATATTTTGATGCTGGGAATGGGAGACGACGGACATACCGCTTCCATTTTCCCTCATGAGATAACACTCTGGGATAGCCCGGAGAATTGTGTAACTGCTACTCACCCCGTAAGCGGGCAAAGACGGGTAAGCCTTTCCGGAAAAGTAATCAATGCGGCAAAGAATGTTTTTTTTCTGGTAACCGGAGAAAACAAGGCGGATAAAGTGAAAGAGATCATAGAGCAGCCCGACCAGGCCGGAAAAAAATATCCCGCAGCATTGGTACAACCGGATTCGGGTAATCTTTACTGGTTCCTGGATCATGGCGCAAGCAAATCACTTCGAAACAAATAATCCTCCATTTTCAAGGCTAATTTATCATATCGATACATCACCAATTTATTCTTATTAAGCACATTAAAATCAGTAAATCATCAAATCGTTAAATCAACAAATCATCAAACCATCCCTCTCGCTTTTATTTCCAGGTATTTATTGATACTGTCGATAGTCAGGTTTTCGGGAGAAGAAAGTATACATTGGATGCCGTGCCGCGTTAATTCCTGCACGATCACCCGTTTTTCAAAAGTGAACTTTTCGGCAATAATCTTATCGTATACTTCATTCAGTTTTTCGGCTCTCTTGTCAATCAATCGATCCAATTCAGTATTCTTGAAAAATATCACAATAAGCAGATGGTTTTTGGATATGGCTTTAAGGTACGGTAGTTGGCGTTGTAACGCATCGGTCGTTTCAAAATTGGTATAAAGTATCAACAGGCTTCGTTGTGCAATACTTTGTTTGATCTCCACATATAACCGGTTGAAATCGCTCTCGAAAAAGTTGGTCTCAATCCGGTACAGCGCATTCATGATTTTCTGCATTTGTCCTGCTTGCCGGTTAGCGGGAACACGATCTTCCACTTTTTTGGAAAAAGTAAACAGACCTGCTTTATCCTGTTTCCTTATAACAATATTGCTGAGTGCCAAGGAGGAATTTATAGCCCAATCCAACAGACTCATACCATCAAAAGGCATTTGCATGCTTCGCCCTTTATCAATGAGCAGGTAAACCGGTTGTGATTTCTCTTCCTGGTATTGGTTCACCATCAGTTGCGCCTTTTTAGAAGTTGCTTTCCAGTTGATGGTCCGTATATCATCCCCCTGCACATATTCTTTGATCTGTTCAAATTCCATGGTGTGCCCGATCCGTCGGATTTTTTTTAATCCGTATTCAAACGGATTGTGCGAGAAAGCAATCAGGTCATATTTTTTCATTTGGATGAACGAGGGATAGGCCGCAACGATGGCGTTTTCCGAGAAAATATAGCGCCTCATGGCCAGCTGGAGCGGGGAAAGCACGAAAATATTGAGCTTTCCGAACAGGTATTCACCCCGCTGAACCGGGCGTAGAGTGTATTCGTATTCTTTTTCTGAAAATTTCCCGATACGGCTTTTTAGTAAAAAATCTCGCTTCTGATATTGACAGGGAACTTCGTCGATGATACGTAGATAAACAGGAATACGGTAATTGTTGCAGATTTTTATCCATACAGAATTCTTATCGCCGTTCGAAAGCATCTCGGGCAAAACACGCGATGCCGATATACTGTTCTTACCCGAGAAAAGAACGAATATATCCACCAGAAGCAGCAACAGCAGAAGGGCAAGTAATCCTGCGGCAACAGGATACAACCAATCCACAAAAAAGGAAACGAAAGAGAGCACTGCAATGCCAAGCAGCGACCAGAAGAACATATCGTTGATGTATAATGACTTTAATATCTTCATCCGTATATATTTATTTTGACACTGGTCTCATTGCTTTTTCGTTTCAATGGGAATAGACAAAGAACAATCTGTTCTATCGTGGAACTTCTATATTAGCTACGATCTCCGAAATGATTTGTTCTGCCTTCAGGCCTTCCATCTCTTTCTCGGGCGATACGATCACACGGTGGCGTAACACCGGAACCACCACATCCTTGATGTCTTCAGGCGTCACGAAATCGCGCCCGTTGAGGGCTGCCATTCCTTTGGCCGTGTTCAAAATAGCGATTGAAGCACGAGGCGATGCTCCCAGGTAAAGGAACGGTGTCTGTCGCGTTTGCTGCACAATATTCGCAATATAAGCCATTAAGTGGCTTTCTACGACAACTTCACGAACCAGTAATTGAAATTTCACAACCTGTTCGCCCGACACCACACTGTGAATGTTGTCGGTTTTGTTGAAACCCTTTGTTTCATGCTCCCTGCGGATGATCTCAAATTCCTCTGCTACATTCGGATAATCGACGACGATCTTGAAAAGGAAACGGTCTAACTGTGCTTCCGGCAGACGGTAAGTACCCTCCTGTTCTATGGGATTCTGCGTGGCGATGACGATAAACGGTTCTTCCATACAATAAGTTTCACCGTCGAGTGTAACCTGCCGCTCCTCCATTACTTCGAACATAGCCGCCTGCGTTTTCGCCGGGGCCCTGTTTACCTCATCCACCAGAATAAGATTGGCAAAAACAGGGCCTCTCCTGAACTGAAAATCCGAGGTCTTCATATCGAAAACCGATGTACCGAGAATGTCGGAAGGCATTAAATCGGGGGTGAATTGTATCCGGCTGAAAGAGGTATCCACTGCTTTGGCCAACAGTCTCACGGCAAGCGTCTTTGCAATACCCGGCACCCCTTCCAGGAGTACATGACCGTTGGCAAGGAGTGCAACCAGCAGGAAATCCACTAATTTATCCTGTCCTACAATTACTTTTTGCAATTCCGCTCTCACGGCGTCCATTGTCTGACGCAACTCGCTTAAGTCGAGCCTTGATTCAAACCGGATATTATTCTCTAAATTTTCGTTCGATTCCATATTTTGTATATTTTAATAGAGTAAAGACTTTATAAGTGAAAAGTGAAAAACTTAATTTCATTATTCACATTGGCAAATTAGTCTCATTAGTCACATTAATCTCATTGGCACCACCTGTCCCGACTTGTCGGGATTAGTCACATTAATCACTGTCCCAGAAACGATCCATCAGCAGACTTAATTGTATAAGTTCCTGTTTACTGCATTGATCCCGGTCATTTATCTCTGCGATCAAAGAAAGGATCTCTTTGACCAGTTCCACATCCTTTCCCGATTTGAGATGTAATCGATGAATCAGCTTATCTTCGGGCAACCGGGTGTCTATATTGTATGTTCTTCGCACTCTGTCCAGAAAATAAATAATTTTCTTTCGGGCGATATCTGAAATGTCTCCTTCCTGAAAATAGAGATTCCCTATTGTCTGTACAAATTCGACTGTGGTATTCCTCACCGGTTTTATGACAGGGACAACGCGTTGTTTGCGTTTGGCAGTAAAGAGAATAAACACAACCAGTCCGTATAGGAAGATCAGCCATGTCATCCGTAACGCAGGATACCGGAAAACAATACTCAGTTGATTTCTCCCCATATTCTCATCATGCTGTTGCGATGCAACGAACCAAACAACCGGCTGATCGGGAAGATAACTTAATACTCTCTCGGCATACTCCTGCGACAGCTTATTCGAAAGTAACGAGTAATTGGAGAAAACAACCGGCTGGTTATGCAGGATGATTTTACCTTTCCCAACTCCAAACTCAATAAAATTGATGTATTCCGCCCCATCGGGAAACGTCATATAACCTAATGCCGTAGCAGAAGCGCTATCGGCTGACAAGAACGCGTATCGCCCGAAAACAGGAGAATAGGAATACTCTTCACCACTCCATATACCTTTTGAAAATTTAAGTTTCAATTCAGGTCTCTCATCGATTTTAGAGTTAAAACTAACCGGATTATCATAAGAGACGTATTCACAGGTAGCACGTAATGTATCGGTTAAATAGGGATCAAATCCGTCGGAAACAATAAAAAGTGTATTGCCTCGTTCCACGGCCTTCAATATTTTGTTAGTCGATGATTCATCAATATATACTGATTCCCTGATAAACAAATAGGTCTCTTTTCTTATATTCAGACTGTCCTGCTGCTGAAAATATTCAAACGGATTTTTGCCGTAACGGACAACACTGTCACTGAATAAATGATCGATTTCCCCATTCAACACATATAAATCCAGTGGCTTTTTTTCATCCAGATAGTAGCTTGGAAACCAGTCCAACGGTCTTTGACGCGTCTGGTCTATTACAATCATTACGGCAATGAGTACCGCAAAAGCAAACAGATATATTTTCAGCGTCTTACTCATTTTCCAATTTTATTTTTATATGACGGAGAAACGTTTCGCGGGCGTTCCGGTATTCCGAATCGTTAATAGAAAACTCGCCGTACCAGATGTAATTGTACAGATAGGAAAGATATCTGAATTGTTCCTGCAATACCTTATCCTCTATTTCGGAAAGATAGTCAATGTTCGTTTTATCCGGATTCCATCGGATGATATGATTGTCTGTAAACGTCTTAAGCACCCATAAATAGAGCAACCGGACGGATTGGCGGGTATCTGCGTTCTGCTCCGCCTCATTGAGAAGAGCTTCAAAATCTGCTTCGTGAATATGTTTTTCAACGTTTAAGAGATTGACAGCAACCGTTTCGTTCTTCTTTTCAAAAAACCACCGCCCACGGTGATTCATGAACAAGCGCACAGCGACATACACGGCAGCCAGGAAAATCGTCACCAATACAATATTCAATATTTTATCAGAGAGATTATTGACCCTGGAAGTATCCGGCGTTCCGAACAGTTTTCTAAGCCACGCAGAGATAGTCTCTTTAAGTCGCTGAAAGAAACTTTTATTGATATTTCTTTCATAATTCAGCTCGCTATCCGATGCATATTTTTCGGTAAGGTGTCCGTTAAAATGCCGCAACGTAGTCAGGGAAGTAGTGTCTTTCGGGATAGCATCTATAATGCTGTCACGTTGAAACCGGGTTAAAGCATCCGGGTCTATAAATTGAATGTCCGGTATAATGTGCAGGGAGTCGGCAAACGTTTCTTCGGTTGCAACTACAACACTATCCTGCGGAAAAACTTCAAAAAATGAGATAAATCCGGCAATAAAGATTATGGATAACAATTTATTCCACATTCTGTCCTATTAAATCAATTTCCGACAATGCCTGAGTATGGTTCTTCTGTTCCAGCGTACTATAATACACGATACCCTGATTCACCGTTAAAATATTGGATAATATGTACGATAATACGAGTGATACGATATACAATATGGATACATAAATTCCAAATTCCGGGTTTAATTGTCCGTTTCCGGTTGCCAATACCGAAAACACCATGATAATATAGGGGATCATCGTTACCATGCCCTGAAGAATACTCAATATAAAATAAATAACTACTGCAGAGCCGATAATATGCCAGAATTTCTTTGAAAACAGAATTTTCCACCCTTGTCTCATCGCATCTGTAAACGATACTTCATTGAGCATATAAACATAAAACGTCTGCGTAATCCAAACCGATGCCACAGGTATAAGCAGTATCAGAATAAAGACACCTACTACTAACAAGACCAAAACGCTTGCCAGCAAGGTTGCCACGATAATAAGCGGGAAGAATGTAATGAGCGAATAAAGCCCGAAACGGATAATTCTCGGCAAGAACTTCTTAATCCGGTCAAAAATTTCTGACGAAGTAAAGTCCTTTCTCCCTGTTTCTTCAATCAATTTCAGATAAACAACAGGATAGGCTACGGCAAAAATGGAAAAAAGGATACTCAACACTATCACCATCATCAACATGGATATGAACAACACAGGATTATCTGAGAAATAATAACTTATATCATATCCCACCCCGTCATTGACCGTGTTAAACAATGCTGTGAAAAGATCGCGGAAGACAAAGAAATAAATCACACAGAGCAGAGCCAGGATTCCACCCGTGATTACAATATAATTCCCGAAAAAATTCTTCCAGTAAACTTTAAAAAATACGATAGTGTCACTGATATACGCACTGAAATCCCGTTGTTTATATAACTGAAACATGTGATTTATATTAATTTATTGATTGTATATAATGTGATAGTTCCTTTCCCTTTTCCGATTTCTTCGCAACAATAAAGGGATAAACCATATAATAGAAAAAAATGAATAAAAAAGACCCCAGAATAATTACCAGATTCAACCACAGCGACATACTGTCGGAAAGTCTCGTAACAAAACCTTCAATAAAACCCGCCGCAACAAAGAATGGAACAGTACTCACTATGATGTACAAACTCTCTTTGAATCCACTCCGGAAGGAGTTGAAACGGGAATATGTCCCTGGAAAAAGGACAGATGCCGCCAGAATAAATCCCGAAGCTGTAGCCACGATGATGCTGAATATTTCCATTGCGCCATGAAGCCAGATCCCCTGCAAACTTTCTACGAAAACACCATGCTCATAAAAGAAATACTGAAACGAACCTACCATAATGCCGTTCGTCATGGCAATATAGAAAGTGGGAATACCGGCCAGGACACCGAAAATAAAGGCACGTAATGCCACATAAACGTTGTTTACAGTGATACCGATAAACGATCCCATACGCCCGCCCGACTTATACACTGCCATCGGATCACCCTTTTCAATATTCTCCAGTGTCATATTCACATAGCCGTCACCAAGGATCATGCGGACAAATGTATCGTCATATCTTGCTGAAACAGCACCAAGAATAATGAAAAACAGAAACATCGCAAATGCAAACCACATGGTTTTTCTGTACTTATAGAGAGTGAGCGGGACGTCGGTTTTGAAAAATTTCCAGAATCTGTTCTTTTCCAAACGCTTCGTTTTATAAATTTTGCGGTATATTTGTGAAACCAGAAAATTGAGGTAATCGGTCGTCTTGCTTTTCGGATAATAAGTCTGTGCGAAAGATAAGTCATTAAGCAAATGGATATAAAGGTTAGCCATTTCATCCGGGTTCTGGGGATGATTTGAGGCTAACAATTGCTCAAATTCCAGCCATTTGCTTTTGTTTTGCTTTATGAATGCGACTTCCTTCATACAGTTCGCTAAATTAATTATAAAATGTCAAAGTTATACATTACTACTACACAAAATGTACCGCTTTTTTTTATTCCGGCATCGGTAGGCGAACGGATGCTGGGCTATATCATCGATATGATAGTAAAGGCTTCTTACATTATAAGCATATATTACTTATTTAAATACCTGAAATTGTTGGATTTATTCATCAATATGGAAACGTGGGGACAGATTGCGCTATTTCTGGCAATATACTCACCCGTTGCATTTTATTCGCTTCTAAGCGAGAGTTTAATGGAAGGAAGAACCCTCGGGAAAATTTTGGTTAAAACGCGTGTAGTGAAAATCGATGGTTATCAGGCGTCCTTTAGTGATTATTTTACACGGTGGATATTCAGGCTGGTAGATATTGACATGGGGTTTATGCCTGGTGTGCTCTCTATGTTGCTGACCAGGCACACGCAACGTTTGGGCGACCTGGCTGCAGGCACAGCCGTCATTTCTGAAAAATCGAAATACAACCTGTCTCACACGATCCTGGCTGACATAAGGGGGGATTACCAGCCTTACTTTTCAAGGACACAGATACTGCAATTTAACGATAACGATATGCGCATCATCAAAGAAAACGCCCTCGATGCCATCCAAAACAGGGACATGGTATTAATGGAAAAGCTTACGACAAAAATAGAAGAGGTACTCCGTATAGAGAATAAATTCTCCAGTCGGGAACAATTTATCCGGAAAGTAATCGAAGACTATAACTATTATACCGGCGAACAGACGAAATAAATATTACTCCCTTTATTCTTTTCGGGCTGAGAATATAAAATCAAAAAGCAATGTATTATCAGATTCCTCTGTCATTTTCCTTTTAATGTAATATTTCCGTTGCTTGATTACGTTAATTTCTGTAGACCCAAAACACAAAGCTTTTCCGAAAGAACTTATAGGCAACAATGAAAGACAACATAATTTAATATCATTTTGCGAAAGCCTGGCATCAATACAACGTAAATCTTTTTGAAAATTCTCAAAAAGGATATCGAGTTCTCGTTGTAGATGATCCTGCTTTTCATAAGTCAACACTTTAATATTTTTGCTCTTATCCTGTTTTTCAAGTTCTTTAATTTCTGCATAAATTGTAGTTTGCTTAAATATCTCTGCCTGTAAAAGATAAGTATTGTAGCTTAATGACTGATTTATGTCTTTTTTTGATAGAATGGTTGAGTTCAATTTCTCTAATTCAGCTTTTTTCCTTTTAGAAAAAACAGATAATCCTTTATGCTGCAGATATATCATTAAAAGGATGATAGTTAATAAGATTACACATAAAAAAATAACAACGTAAAGTCTTGTTTTATTCTGACGATTTATAGAATAAATTATATTATCTATATTTTCTTTATGGTTTCGAACCGAATCTTCAATTTCCAGGGAACGGTGAAAAAGGAGCATTGCATTTTTATGATATTGTTCCAGATAATTTAGAGCGATATCATAGTTTTGAAGCCGGGTTTCTATAAAATTCAAATATAAATATGATTCAGTCTTTATCGGAATATTATCAGAGTTAGCACTTTTCAGTAAATAAATGGCGGCTGAATCATAATCCAATTTTTCTATAAACTCCATTCCTTTACGCAGATATAAAGAATCCCGGGAAAGAACACACTCACTCCTAAGCACTTTCGTTTTGGGAATATTTTCTTCACAAATACTCCCAAAACAAAAATGAACAGATATTAAAATACAATATGCGATATTCAGAACTCTCACATCCGAATCGTGTGTTTTTACACAGTCAAATTATTCCACTCTTTCCCAATTTTCGGAATTTTTTACTTTCTGGTTTTGGTCAAATTCAAGATATCCTGAAATTGACATTCTTTTCCCTTCTATTTTCACCTCATAAACAGCATTTTTCCCTTTCCAGTTTTGCATTCCCGGTAACGTATATAAGATAGTTTCAGTATAAATACCATCTTTCAGGGTATAAGTTCCTCCTGCACCGGAAATTATATTTCCATCTTTATCAGACATCGTCCAAATAAAATGAGTGGACGTTATATGCTTCAAAGTAGTATACCCTTCAGGTGAATTACGACCTGAACTCTCTAACGATTTCCATGTACCTTCTAAACTCTGAGCGCCTAAAATAAAACTTGTTGTCATCAGCAACAGTGTGAGAAAAAATGTTTTTGTTTTCATACAATAAAATTTATTTTTAACATTAAGGTCATTTACAACAGCTATTTTTGATAATACAAAGATCGAAATAGAATTGGTATAATCAATAGAAAGAAGGTTATATTACCTTTTCATAAGGTACTATATATCAAACAAAAAGAAAACCAGAAGTAATATAAATAAAATAATTATCGATATTTCTCAATAGTGCACAGAATTATCTCACTGTTCTGATCCTGTATTCGCAAGCTACTTTCCCTTTTTCCATATTGGCAAGTTTCCCTTTGACCATTCGTTTACGAAGCGGCGAAATCTTATCGATAAACAATATTCCTTCTATATGATCATATTCATGCTGGATTACACGTGCCATATAGCCGGAGTAGGTCTCATCACGTGGTTGCAGGTTTTCATCTATATACTGAATACGGATCTCACCTTCACGGGATACTTTCTCGTGAATACCGGGAATACTCAGACATCCTTCTTCGGCGGACACTAACTCCCCTCCCCGTTCAATAATATGAGCGTTGATAAATGCTTTTTTGAAATCTTTGAACTCAGGATGTTCTTCGTCGGCAAGCGGGGAAAGATCCACTACAAAGATGCGGTCTTCCAGTCCCACCTGCGGGCCGGCAAGCCCAACCCCGTCAGCACCGTACATGGTCTCGAACATATTGTCGATCAACTCTTGTAAATTGGGATAATTTTCCGGATCGATATCCTGTGCCACTTTTCGTAAAACCGGGTGTCCGTAAATATATATAGGTAAAATCATAATCTTTTAAAATCAATATTGATTCTCGTTGAGGCAATTTTAGTTTCTAGTTTTATCATCAATCAGCAAATCATTTAATCAACAAATCATTTTGCATCCTCCTGCTCTCCATATATCCCTGCAGGATGATAGCAGCACTGATTTCATCAACCAACTCTTTATTCTGACGGTCTTTCTTTTTCAGTCCGGCATCCCTCATTGTCTGCTCGGCCATTTTGGATGAAAATCGCTCATCCCAATATTCCACGGAAATTTGCGGATATAATTTTCTTAATCGGTTTACAAAAGGCTCTACCCTTTTCATATTTTCCGAAGGTTCATTGTTCATCTGTTTGGGTAGCCCTACCACGATGCACGACACCTCCTCCTTCTGAAGATATTCATTCAGGAAATCGAAAATTTTGGATGTCTCCACTGTAGTCAAACCGTTGGCAATGATTTGCAATGGATCACTTACCGCCAAGCCGGTACGTTTTTTCCCGTAATCGATAGATAGAAGCCGACCCATTATCAATTTATTGAATGTCAAACGTACGCTTGCGTAACTCGAAGTCACGGCCCAGATACTTTTCCCTTACCACCGGATTGGCCGCCAGCTCCTCGGCTGTCCCCTGAAACAGCACTTTTCCTTCAAAAAGCAGGTAAGCACGATCGGTGATACTCAACGTCTCATCCACATTATGATCAGTAATTAAAATACCGATATTCCTGTATTTCAACTGGGCCACAATCGACTGAATATCCTGCACAGCTATAGGATCGATACCGGCAAACGGTTCATCGAGCATAATAAACTTCGGATCAATAGCCAGACAACGGGCAATCTCCGCACGACGGCGTTCACCACCCGAGAGACGATCACCCGTATTCTTTCTCACTTTTCCAAGTCCGAACTCACTGATGAGACTCTCCAGCTTTTTCTTTTGCTCCTGGGGTGATTTATCGGTAAATTCCAATACCGATTTGATATTATCCTCCACCGTCATTTTCCGGAAGATAGATGCCTCCTGTGCCAGATAACCAATTCCGTTCTGCGCACGTTTATAGACCGGAAAGCGGGTGATATTCCGCTCACCAATAAATATTTCACCTTCATTCGGCACAATCAACCCCACTGTCATATAGAAAGTGGTAGTCTTACCTGCTCCGTTAGGGCCTAGCAACCCGACGATCTCCCCTTGCTTCACGTCAATAGAGACATGATTCACCACCGTCCGTTTGCCGTATTTCTTCACCAGATTCTCGGTACGCAACGTCAGCGACTCTTCCTGCTGCTGGCTTTCCTTTGCTATTGTTTCCAGCTCTTCGGTCTTGGCGCCGGGTACAATGTCATCTCTCGTCTCGTCCATTTACTCGAAATATTTCTGCAAATATAGTGAAAGCCGAGAGAAAAGCCAAGCTTGCTTGAACTTTTCCGTTAAGAGAGAGCAGAACGAGTTTACTCGTTTTGCCGAACGTAGGAAAAGTCTAACTCGTTGAATGTTTTCGATAAGCGAGCACAGAGGCAAAATTTGTTTTGACTATGTCGAGCGTAGAATTGGAAATCGAGGAGCGAAGGCGACTCAAAACAACTAACTTGTTGAGATTTTCCGAGGCACATCCTATATTATGGAAAGTTAGGAAAAAGTTGGAAGATAGGAGACACAGATAATAGAAAGGTTATAAAATTCACAGTTTTAAGAGTGGAAATTTACATGTTACCTGAAAGCAACATACTTTTATTGTGGCCCATTGGTAACAATGACGATAAAATGCCCAACCGGGTTCATTGGTCAAATGCCACATTAATTTTCATACAATTAAAATATTTAATTTTTATTCTGAAATAGTGATTGCCGAATAATCCATCCGACCGGCTACGGGGGGATTCATTTTTGCCAACTTCACTTCAATCCGTTCGATCTGAGGAAACGCCTCCTTTACTCTCCGTAAAATACGGTATGCTGCATTTTCGATCAATCTGGAAGGTTTTGCCATTTCCTCTTTTATCAGATCATACACTTCCGCATAATTGACTGTATCCGCCACGTCATCGCTGAGACAGGCCTCTGACAAATCGGCTGAAAACCGCAATGTCACGGAAAAATTGTTTCCGTGAATTGTCTCGTGTTCCAACACACCATGATAGGCAAAAAAATGCATATTTTTTAATTCGATGGATGTCTTCATTAATTTATTCTCGTTTTTAATAGTTCAAATGTAAGAACATTTCGTTATTTTTGTTGATCTAAATACAAATATAATGAAAGTCGAGAGGTAAGCCAAGCTTGCTTAAGCTTGCCCGAGGCGCATCTTATATTCTACAAATATAGTGAAAGCCGAGAGACAAAAAAACTGTTTGAATTTGCCCGAGGCGCATCCTATATTCTATAAAAATACAAAAAAATCTGCGATAATGAAGACAAACGAAATCCCCGAAAGACTTTCAGCCATAAGACAATTTATGGAGGAGAAACAACTGGATGTATTCATCGTTCCCAGCACCGATGCCCATCTGAGTGAATATCCGCCCAAACATTGGGAATCCAGGAAATGGATCAGCGGCTTCACCGGTTCGGCCGGAACGGCTGTGGTAACCAAAAAGAAAGCAGGTGTATGGACCGACTCGCGTTATTTCCTACAGGCTGCCGACGAATTGAAAGATACTGGATTCGAGTTGTTTAAAATGGGACAATCCGGCACACCCGATATGACGGACTGGATTATCGAACAGGCCGGTAATAGTGGAACGGTAGGAATCGACGGGTTGGTCTACGCGGCTTCCGAGGCAAAAGCGTTAAAAACAAAACTCGATGCAAAAGGTATCCGGCTGGAAACCTCTCTCGATCCTTTTGCGACAATATGGAACGATCGCCCGGAAATCCCTAAGAATGAAGCTTTCACTTTGCCGGATACAGTAGCCGGAGAATCGGTCCCAGGCAAAATTAAACGCATCAATGCCGAGTTGAAAAAAGTGGATGCAGATGGGTTGATCATTGTGACCCTCGATGCGGTGGCATGGACTTTCAACTTACGTGGAAACGATGTAGATTACAACCCGGTAGCTGTTGCCTATGCCTACGTATCGGGGAAAGAAACAGTATTGTTTATCGATCCGGAGAAGTTATCCGAAGAAGTAAGTGAAACTTACAAAAAACAGGGGATCAAGATTACCGATTACAATGATATTTTCGAATATGTTGCCGGACTACCCGAAAACAGCTCTGTATGTATCACCGGTAATAAAATCAATTACAAGTTGCTACAAACTATTCCGTTTTCATGCAGGATCGTAGACGTGCCGTCGCCGGTGGATCTGATGAAAAGCGTGAAAAACGAAACAGAGTTGAAAGGGTTCAGGAACGCCATGATCAAAGATGGTGTGGCCCTCGTGAAATTCTATATGTGGCTGGAAAGAGCGGTTCCGGCAGGAGAAGTGACTGAAGTGACCGTAGAGGAAAAACTGTACGAGTATCGTTCACAACAGGATCTCTTTGTAGGAGAGAGTTTCGGAACTATTGCCGGATATGCCGGGAATGGAGCCGTTATTCATTATCATGCCTCTCCCGAAACCTGCCTGCAGGTGCAACCCGAAGGATTACTGCTGATCGACTCCGGTGCCCAGTATAAAGACGGGACGACCGATATCACCCGTACGGTGACTGTCGGCAGGTTGAGCCGACAGATGAAAAAAGATTATACCCTGGTGCTCAAAGGACATATTGCCCTTGCTACCGTTATCTATCCCGAAGGAACACGCGGGTCGCAACTCGATATTCTTGCCAGAAAAGCACTGTGGGAGAACGAACTCACTTACTGGCACGGTACCGGACACGGTATCGGGCATTTCCTTAATGTCCACGAAGGGCCTCAAAGCATCCGTCTGGAAGAAAACCCAACCCAACTCATACCGGGAATGGTCACTTCCAATGAACCCGGAATATATCGTGCCAATCAATATGGTATCCGTATCGAGAACCTGATTGTTACGCAAGAGTATAAGAAGACCAAAGAATTCGGTACTTTCTATAATTTTGAGACCATCACGCTTTGTCCTATCGATACCAAGCCGATTACGAAGAAACTGCTCACAAAAAAAGAGATTAAATGGCTCAATAATTATCATAAGATGGTATACCGGAAACTTAAGAGATATCTCAACGAAGAGGAAAGAGTATGGTTGAAACGTAAAACAAAAGCGATATAAGAAACAATGCCCCTTATAAAATCAGTTCGCGGCTTCACACCCGAAATCGGCGAAAACACATATATGGCAGAAAATGCCACTATCATTGGAGACGTGATCATCGGCCGCGATTGCAGCATTTGGTTCAATACCGTACTGCGCGGCGATGTGAACTCCATCCGTATCGGAGATAGAGTGAATGTGCAGGACGGTACGGTCATTCATACCTTATACCAGAAATCGGTATCTATCATTGGTAACGATGTATCCATCGGTCATAATGCAGTCATCCACGGTGCTGAAGTGAAGGATGGTGCACTCATCGGGATGGGAGCCATCGTACTCGATCATGCTGTGGTAGGTGAAGGCGCTATTATCGCTGCAGGTTCCGTAGTGCTCAGTGGTACACAGGTAGAACCGGGTAGTATCTATGCCGGCGTACCGGCCAAATTCGTCAAGAAGGTCGATCCGGAGCAATCCAAAGAGATGAACCAGAAAATAGCCGGCAACTATTTAATGTACGCGAGTTGGTTCACCTCAGATCCACGAACTTAATGGCCTTACGGCTCGTTTCGGGATATTTGATTTTGGCGATGTATTCGGGTGAAGCAAACTGAATAGTGGGTGCTACCCGCACACGGGAGCGGAAGAGGTCTTTCAGCTCCTTTTCAAATTTTTCCGAAGGGTGTTCGCAACCCACACGCACCACGATCTCATCAGTACCCAGATCGTTGGTATAGACATCTATTATATAATCCTTTATCTGCGGTATATTGTCGAGTATATCGTAAAGTGCTGGCGGATAGAGCGAAGTGCCTTTGAATTTGATAAGTTGTCCTTTCCGCCCCACAATGGCACTCAACCGGATGCTGTTTCTGCCGCATGTACAAGGTGAAGTGTAATGACAGCAAATGTCTCCCGTCCGAAATCGCAGAAGTGGCATACCCGTAACACCCAGCGTAGTAATAGTGACTTCTCCGGGTTCACCTTCCGGGACAGGATTTCCGCCATCATCCAGAAATTCGGTGATAATCAGTTCGGGTTGCAGATGTCCTCCGTTCTGGTGCTCACATTCGGTAAACGATGCCTGCATTTCGGTTGAGGCATAGGTACTCAAAAGCATAGGTACATGCCACTTTTCATGGATGCGTTGTCCCAGTGTATTCAGCGTAAAATCAGGATTCCGGAGATTTTCGCCGATACAAATGGCTTTCTTTAGTGAACTTGCATTGTAATCAATGCCATTCTGCTCGGCGTAGTCAATAAGTTTCAGTAGAAATGAAGGCACTACCATGCAAAATGTGGGCTTCACACTACGAATGCTATCCCATTGCAATTGGGGAATTCCGTTACCTACACGTATAATTCCCGCACCGAGCAGACGTGCACCCATATAATATGCCAATCCGGCCATAAACCGGCGATCGAGTGTGGTCATCAGTTGCATCACATCGTCAGCCGAACAACCAGCAGTGGAAAATGAGAGATACTCATTATAAGCCAGCCGGTCGAGATCGTTATTGGTCAGTGCAAACATTACCGGTTCACCCAATGTGCCGGATGTAGTGACGTAATCGATTATTTCCGATCGCTCCACACAGATAAAATCCTGATTGTATTTTTGCAGATCTACCTTATCAGTAGTGGGCAACAAACGCAAATCCTCCAGCCTTTGAATTTTCCGAAAATCGATATTGTTTTCGGTAAACATCTTTTGATAGAATGGTGAACGTGCTGCCAGATATTCGATATTTTCTACCAGTAATTTCTCTTGAAATTTCTTGATGGTATCTTCTGTTTCAAACTGAATATGCGTGTGATGTTTCATTTTTAGTTGTTTTTCCTGATCTTTTTCTCAATATTTTCCTTATCTCCCAGTCGTGGAATTTCCTTTGTCAATGCCGTTTGCCAGTAACTAAGCGCTTCTGCAGGTTTATCTTGTGAAAAGTAATAATCCCCTAACAGTTCATAGGTGTAAAAATACTCGGCATTGGTTTGCAGGAATACTTCCAACCTCTTTGAATCGACTGTTTCTCCCTGTTTTATGGCGTTACTAATTTCATCCTTCAACCGACGGTAATCCTGTACCCGGATGTAAGTACCTGAAGTGAGCCCGGCATCAGGTTCAATTGTCAGATCAGTATCTACACTGGAAACAGTAATTTTTGCACTATCCATTTTCCCGAAAATTTCACCCAGATCATACATCACAAATTCACCCATCTGCCATGGTGAGGTGGTAACCCACATTTTTAATTCCTGTGGTTTAAAAACCATCGAGTGATGAGCAATAAACTGGTTAATAGCCTTTTCATTGGTTAGTCCGATAAGTTTGTCCTGCAGGCCCAGTGTATCCCTTAGGATCCCGGCAGCCTTTTGATAGTTGACCTTTCCGGCGCGATCGAGTAATTCGTTCATTCGGTGCAGACGGTAATCGCTGTCCGTCGTACGGATATTTTCCACATTTTTCGGATCATTCCTGAAAACGTCGGATTGATAATGGTTCGTGCATACGATTCGCCCGGACGATGATTGGTGCATGCCTATTTTATCTGGTGATTTCTCGATAATTACAGCTTTCCCATCCTTTGCAGAACCGATAAGCAGGCTTTCAGCCACAAATGTTTTGTGAGATTCGGCTATTCTGTAGGCTTCATCGATAGTGCCGGCATACTGCAAAATAATGCGCGCCAGGATCGAAATAGGTGTCGCAGAACCGATAGGCACAGACGCCTGTGAAGCGTTGATAGTAACGGTGAGTCCCACTTCATTCATTCCCGAAAGCACGCCTGTCATCCCAATCCAGCAAACCGATGCAAATTTATAGCCTTCATCAGGATTATAGAATGCCACCACTTTGTTTTTGGCAAAATCATCTCCCACGAAAAAGTCGAAATTTCGCCCGATAATCAACATGGAGTCGGCACTCTCACTCCCCCAGGTGCCAAACGAACTGCATCCCACCAACATGTATGCCTGCATCATATGTCCGATGTCGTGTGCAGCATGATAATTGAGCTGACGCTCGTAGGGTGTGCCGATGGCGTCAAACTCGTCTGTACACGAAAGTGAAATACCGTAAATCTCTTCGCGGTTTTCTTCGGGCACCTGTTTACCCAAATTGCGGTTGAAAATGACCAGGAAATAACGCAGGAATTTCAGGTATTTTTCCGAAGGGATGATTTTCCTGATTTCATCCACAAACACTTTTTCCTGATAATAAAGCAGATCTTCCGAAATTCGTCCAATAGCCACTCCTCTTTCAAAAGGTGTACCCTTCACATATAATTCCCAGAGACCTTGCCGGTTTAGGATGAGCGTATTGTCTCCGTACGAACGGAGACTGTCGGTGATGGAAAACGGAAGGTCAGATAGATCGGACACGTCCAGATCGGGTTGTTTCATGTCAGCCGTGGAGTAGAGAATATACGAACCTGCAATGAGGATTATCACCAAAGTTATAAATCCGATTGCCAACCATTTCAATATTTTCATCAGGAGGTGCATATCAACTGTTTCCTATTTTCTTTGCCAGATATTCTTCGCCCAATAACTCGCTGCAACTAAGCAGAGAAGTGAGTGTAACCCCGAGTACGCCGTGCATGTTCACATTTTGTCCGGCAAACATGAGATTTTTCACCTTGCTCCGTATCGGAATAAGTGTGGAAAGGGGGTTCTGGTAATTTTTCATTATACCGTATGCCGAACCTTCCGGTGAACCGGTATAGTCGCGATACGAAAGCGGAGTGGTAGTCACTATCCGTTCCGTATTGTCCAGGATATCAGGATCAAACTGTCTCACAAACCGGATAATATCTTCGGTTTTCCGTTCTTTGAATTGCCTGTAATCATCGCCACGCCGCTCGTAAAGCGTATCTTTCCACGGTTCCACTTCTCTGTAAAGCATCGGCGTCAGCAACTCTACCACATTGGTATAGCGGAGATCTTCTTCGCTGGGGCGCATCGACGTCAGTACACCAACCACACCTTTATCATCCGGAAACGATGTTCTGTGCCACGCATCCTGCCCGTCAGCATAAAAATAAATATTGTGATTGATATACCTTGAAGAATTTTTCTTCTTAATCAGATACACCGTAAAAAAACCATAAGAATTAGGCAACGCACTCAGTCTCGACAGATACGCCTTACGAATATTAGTGGTTCTGTCGGTGATTTCGAGCGTTTTCATCGGATGCATCGTAGAAATGACATTCTTTGCCTGAATCAATTCACTGTTATTCACTTCCACACCACTTACAATGTTTTGGTCGCAACGAATAGCTGTAGCCTGGGCTCGGGTGATCACTTTTCCGCCGTTACTTTCAATCTTATGCACGAGGGCATCGGTCAGTTGCATACTGCTCCCGACAAAACGATAGGAGCCATGCAGGTATGACGATGTGGTCATAGCATGAATATAAAATGTGGACACCCCCTTATCGCCTCCGTAAAGCATGGCAGGATTTGAAAGCACGTGACGAAGACGCTCGTTTTGAGTGATCCCGGCAATGGTTTTCCAGGCCGAGAGAGAAAAAATATCCAGGTTTGACGTTGAAATCCTACCCTTTCTGAAGCCCTCCACTGTGACGGCACTTGCAATATCCGAGATCACTTTCATATAACGTTGCAGGTTCTCCCTTTCGTCAGGAAAATCTTTGGCAAGTGTCTCAATAAACCGCTTTTCTCCCATGGCATAGGAATATGATTTATCGGGATATACAATCCGATCGAAACCATCTTCATCCAATCGTACAAGTTTTATCTCGTTCATGATACCAAGGTAGGAAAAGCAACGGTTCAATGGCTCATCTTCGTCCATACTCCCGATGTAGTGCACACCAGTATCAAGTGTTCGTCCGAAACGTCTGAATCCCTGAAAACAACCGCCCGGTATGGCGTTTTTCTCAAGTACGCATACCGAATAACCTTCTTTGGATAGCACTGCGCCGCAAAGCAAACCACCCAATCCGCTACCGATAATGACGATATCATATTTCTGCATAAAACGTTATCCTTTTTTCTTCCTGAAAATAAAAATCTGATTGGATGTCAGCTTGTCATTCGAATGCCGCTCCAAATCCAGTCGGTGTTTCCGGGCAAATGCTTCAAACTGCTTCGCCGTAGGGAATTGTAACTGCTGTTCCGTTTTGTTGAATTTGAAAAAACGGGTGGAAAGCATTTCGGTAAACCGTGTTATTTTATGCTCCCGACGTCGATCGGCATCACTGTCACGTACGATAATCATACCGCTATCGTTTATCTTTTCCACGCATTTCTCCAATAAAATTTCCTGCGAACCATAATCCATATAATGCAGCATATCATTTACCACAAACACATCGGCATACGGATATTCATATTGCAACGCATCAGTGCATTCAAAGCGGATTTGCGGTGTTTTGGAGAAATTGTGATTGGCTATCGCAATTTTGTCATCGTCGTAATCGATACCTAAAACTGTACGTTCAGGCGAAGTTGTGGACAGCATGTAGGCGAGCATACCATATCCGCAACCCACATCTACCACCGATGCACAACGGGGAATAATACGTTCGAAATAAGCGTAATATTTCTCCATTGCCGATTTCACCCGCACGTACCACTCTTCCACCGGCCCTTTGTACACATAGTTTTGTACCAGTTTATGCCTGAAATAGAGGTTATCGGGTCGATTGTAGCACTCCTGTAAACGATGGTATTCGTTGCTTATAATAGTTTTCACCGCTTTTGCGGCATCATGCGATGAACCGTATTCCGATAGCTTTTCAGCCGAAATTCTCGGTAGGAAGCTTGCTCCGTAAGTACCCGGCTTCACATAAAACATCTGTCGCTTATTGAGTATCTGTCCGGTACCGTAAATCACCATTGGAACCACATCTAACTGTAGGCTCTCAGCCAGCATAAATGCGCCTTTGTGGAACCGTTTGATCTGTCCGTCCGCCGAGCGGGTACCTTCAGGAAATACTACAACCGAATAGCCGTCGGCAACTTTTTCACGAAGTATTTCACCCATATTTTCAAACCCTTTCTGCGTAGGTATAAATCCGGCATAACGCACCACGTGCCCGAAAACAGGTGAGTTCCACACCCACTGATTGGTTACCATGACAATCTTCGGCGAAAGCGAAAGCATGATCAGGATATCGATCATGGATTGATGGTTAGCCACAATAACAGCCTGTTTTTTTAAATCTTCATCACTGTCATTAATAATTCTCTTTCTCGTATAGAAAATAAAGAATAGGAACAGCCGTGTACTGTACATGATCATCCGGCTGAACAGTACTTTTTTCTTTCTGATTGAGACGGGCACTAAAGCCAGCAGAAGTCTTGCAATAAACAGAAGCAGGCTTCCCAAAACAAATGATACATAAATCAGTGTGGTGCAAACCAGATAAAAAAGCGTGTAGGGATAATTTCCTTTGCGTGCGGGACGGGTAATGAAAGTGCGGAACAGAACCGGGATCACCGTGTATGAAACCAGCAAAACAGACATCATGCCCAGAATGCTGATCAACGAAATGGATTTCAGGGCGGGATGTCTGGCGAAGATCAGTACACCCATCCCTACCGTAGCAGTAAATGCTGAAAACAGAATAGCTATTTTATGTGAATTGACCAGTTTCTTACCTGTACGGTATTCCTGCTGTACACCATCCATCATAAAGATGGAGAAATCGTCTCCCAATCCAAAAATAAACGTAGACAATATGATATTGATGATATTGAATTCGATACCGAAGATAGCCATCAGACCCTGAATAATCACCCAACTGATTGCCATCGGAGCAAAAGCCATCAACGTAAGTTCGAACCGCCCATAGGAAATAAGCAACGCCAGAAAAATAATCAGCGATGAGAGAAATAAAATGGTGTTGAAATCGTCATTGATCACCGAAACCCATTTATTGATAAAAAATGCTCGGTCAAAAATTACCAGGTCGGGATCAGTGCCCATTGTATTGTACACGAAATCTTTCTGATTGTCCGACAACTGTACCTGGGTGATGCACATCAGCGAATTGCCGTCACTCACTACCCAATCCGCCAGGAAAGGGATATTCTCACCCAGCTCTTCCGGTGAGAACGGTTTGAATTCTTTATCCAACAGGTTAAAAAACGGCTCAAAGGCATCAGGAGAAAATCCATACTTCATTCCGCTCTCCCGGATTTCGGCTTTTAGCCATTGTTTTCTGTCATCCGTCCAGAAATCGTTCCATCGGCGGATGCGCTCTTGCTGCTGTTGCGGTGAGATCATCAGTTTTTCCGACGATACAAAATCCTGAATCTTCCCTTGTGCTTTTAATAGGGCCAATGAACTGTTATTTTCAGCATAATTGTGCAGGGCCTCCTCCACCGTTTTGCCTATCGAAACAAACATGATTTGTTGACGGTCACCTGTCATAAAAAGATGGCTCATTTTATGCTCGGCTTGTCTGATATGCGCAGGTTCGTAATTCAGGTTAGACATATCACTGTCGAACTTCACATTACGCATGGTGAAAAGTCCGGCAACAAAAAGCGCCAGGATCACCCCTAATAGGATTTTGTTTTTCTCAAAAGGATAGGATGTGATTTTTTCGACTACCTTCAGCGCTCTCCGGGAAGTTTGCGAATCAGTCTTTCTACCCAGAAGATGAGGCAGAAAAATCAGGCAGAACAAGGTGGTACCCACCAACGAAAGGGCGGAAAACAACCCGAAATCGCGCAACATGTCGGACGAAGTGAACAACAGCGAAAGGAATGCACCAATGGTGGTGAATCCGCCCACGACCAGCGGATAGGAGAGTTCTTCGATTAATTGGCGGCGCGATTGTACGTGGTTATAATGGGTAAGCACATGAATAGAATAGCTCAGCGCGATACCCAACACTACTGCTCCTACTCCTATGGCAATAGCAGAAATGGATCCTTTAATGAAAAAAATCATTGCCAAAGCAAAAATTCCACCGTAAACGACCGGTGTAAGCAAAAGAGGGATCGCACTCCGGCTTCTGAACATCACCGACATAAACAGGATGATGATAAGCAACGCCGCTCCGAGTGTAAGATAGGTATCTTTTTTCACCTGTCGGGCATTGTACACCGCTACCGAGGGACCACCAAAGAACTGTACATGCACACCGGAATATTCCTGCTCCACTTCGGTAGAAAGTCTTTCCAATTCAGCAATCAAATTGTCATTTTTCCCGGTTTCTCCCGTACCGTATTTTGGCGAAAGAATAAGCAAAAGCGTAGATAGATCGGATGAGAAGATATGGTTGTCGTATATTTCGTAATTCGAGATATTTTCAAAATCTTTCAGTCCCAGCATTACATTTCCGCCAAAGCCGAGCGGATCTTGCGGAATAGTCGATTTAAGCGCCAGTCCGGCAGGCGACATCAGGTTAGCAAAGTTTTGCTGCATCCGAAGGTCAACCGCATCTGCCGTCAGCAACGTATCCATATGCCGGTAATCGTCGTCCATCAGGAAAACAGGTAAATAGCTATACAGAAAATCACCTGTCTGGGACACTACATCCTCACCCACTTCAGAAAGGATATTAAGCAGATAATCCGTAGCAATACCCGTACTGATGAGCTCACTCATCCGGTCGCCTGCGAGCACGATCGAATCGAGCAGTTCGTCTCCCCTGAGCGAATCACGCGCCGAGATCATCACAATGATCTTATCTTTTACTTTCAGGTTTTGAAAAACCAGTTCATTGTTTTTTGAACCCGCATTGTCGGGAAAAAAACGGGTAAATTCTTCTTCAAACCGCAGTTGAACGGCAAAAAGAAGCAACAGCGCAAAACTGCCGAACATCAGTATATTTCGCAAAATCCTCTTTTGCGATAAATATTCGTAGATATTGACAAAAATTTTGCTCATAGCACGGCCGTTTTGGGTTTACGGAAAATTACCAACAGCGTATAGCAAACCAATCCGGCAGCCAAACCACATGCCACGGCAAATACGATACTTCCCAACACGTATTGCAGGAGCGAGCTCATCACAAACTCAAGCGACATATTTTCGACGGAGAAATTCAACGCTCTTCCCAACAACCACGCTCCGGTAGCATAACTGCCGAACAGGATAAGCGGGATCATCGGCGGAATACTGATGTTCGACGCCACCAGCGTGATCACTTTGTTAAGTTTAAGCAAATGTGCCAGAAGAAAAGCAAGCACCATCTGATAGCCCCATACCGGCACGATACCCATAAAAACACCCAGCATCACGGCACCGGTAATTCGTTCGTTACTTTCGTTGGAATGAGTGATATTGTTCCGGATAAACTTCCGGATATTTTCTTTTGTCAGACTGCGTACCGTTTTCCACGGATAGTACCAAAGCAGTGCCACCAATACCAAAACGGTATTGAGCAGGCTGATGCGGGTAAAATCACGCCACGGATGGAAATGGCTCACCCGTTCACCTTCGGGCGGATAATATACACGTACGGGCACATTACGGACATTCACTCCACGCCAGGCCGATTGCACAATAATCTCTAACTCAAATTCATATTTTCCGGTGAAAAGTGTCAGATTTTTTATTTTTTCTAAGGGGTAGAGGCGGTAACCCGATTGTGTATCCTCCATTTTTTTACCCGTTTCGATCCTGAACCAGAAATTGGAAAATTTATTGGCAAAAGTATTCTTGCCGGGCATATTGTCGGCTTGCAGATTGCGTGCCCCTATAAGCAGGGCATCGGGTGTTTTTTCGACCTCTTCCAAAAAGACGGGAATATCTTCGGGATAATGCTGCCCGTCGGAATCAAGTGTGATGGCATAGCGGAAATTCTCTTTGGCCGCAGTTTTCAATCCGGCTTTCAGCACGGCTCCCTTGCCCTTATTTTTAGGAAAATGGATAACACGGATCGTGGGGAATTGTGTCAACACTTCCCGTGTGTTATCTGTTGAACCGTCGTTTACTACCAGCACAGGAAGCCCGAAAGGAAGGGTACGCTCAATCACATCACCTACTGTGGCAGCGTTATTATATGTAGGAATAATTATAATCGTATTTTTCAGATATCCTTCCATTCGCAAGACAAAGTCGCTTTCAGTTTCATACATCGCGTGTCGCCTATAAAAACCGCGGCACGCACTTCCTGTTCACCGGTCAACCCGAATTCTATATCAAATACCTTATTCTCCATAGGATTTATTGCCGACAAAAATTTGCATTCCCTGATTTTCCAAAACGAAACTTCACGATCGAGCTTTTGGGAAACCGCACGCTTCACCACGTTGAGCAAACACACACCCGGTACTATAGGCATTCCGGGAAAATGCCCGGCAAACAGAGGATGCCCGGCATCTGTTTTGCAATGGAAACGGGAAACACCCCCGGCCTCGCTTTGAAACTCGAGTTGAAAAAGTTCTTCCAGTTTATTCATAAGAAACAAGCATGAATTACAAAGTAATCGACGTAGTCAAAATTGTTCTCACACAAGAATATGATTAAAAGCGACTTCCATATGACACCTCTAAAAATAATAGTTATAATCATATGAAAATGCAACTCTTAGATCACACAAATGTACATGAAATTTTTGATTTTACCCGTTTCAGAATCAATGATCTTCCTTTATTCCATTTCCCTGATCACTATCGCAGGGCTAAAGATACCGCGGTGTTTGAGGGTGATAGTGCGCGGATAGGTATAGTGCGGGATTTCAACGTTTACGCCGGGAGCTTTTATTTGGTTAATATATTGATTTTCAACATTTATCCTGTATTGATATTTTCCATTTACAGTTTCAACAGAGATCAATTGTTCAGGATGGCTGCATAACGATTTTTGAGCAGTAAATTGTTCCGGCAGATGGATCCCAAGCAATAATCCGAAATCGTTTTTGAAGAGGTTCACCACCGCCGGTTTATCCATGGCGTCGAGCAGATAATGCACTGTAAAAGTACCAGGTTGTAATTCAAAATCGGCCATACTCATCCCGAAGTAGCTATTGATAAGTATTCGGACAGTCTCGGGATCTTGCCTCTTCACAAGCATCATTCCATTCAGGTGTTTTCCAAAAAATGATATTTCTATGTCGAAAGTTTGCAGGCTATCGTTCGCTTCTATCACCGACGGAATATCTGTACGGTTAAGAGACACCGTTTCGGTTTGCCTGCATCCACTGCGTATGGAGGATCCACACGAAGTAGCGAGCAGACAAAAAGCTGCAATACTAACGAACAGTGAATTTCTCATCCGATTGAAGTGTGTTGTATTGAGAATTGATGAAAATGTAATCAGTGTAATCATCGTTGTTTTCAGCCATTCGAAGCCTTCTTACCTCCATAGTTTGCCTGTCGAACGTAATCCCGATCTCCTTGATATAGGCTTTTACGGCCTTGCTTGTCGGGGATATCCTTACAAAATATTCCGAATCCGATTGAAAATACTGCAAGTCATATTCCTTGCCCAATGCTGAAATGTTGCCTATCATACTCGCTTCGATCAGGCCTCTCATTTGTGCCATCATTTTGTTCGAACCCAGATTGACGGTTGTCTTTTTCCCGCCTGTAACGGTTTGCAGCTTGTCGCCATTGATAGTAACTGTGTACTGCATTGGCTTGTCGTATTGCAGACTGATTTTATTGGGTTTGCGGTAGTAGAACATACCAGTCGAAACCATTTTCTCGGAAAAGACTTTCATGAATTTCTCCTGCCGGAAGTTGCTTTCCACCGATTGGATCTTTTCAGCAGCATCCTTCAGGTTCTTCTCAAAATCCACGGTATTTGTGATGGGTTGCATCTCCTGACTGAAGATGACAAAAGAGAGTGAAAGGGTATATAACAGGGCTGTAATTTTATACATATATTGATTTGTTGATTTACTGGTTTACTGGTTTACTGATTTGTTGATTTAACGATTTATCATCACATCTTCAAATTATTAAATCATCACATCGTTATTGGTACGACCTTATATCCGTTTTCTTTGAGATATATCAACAATTTCTCGGTCAATTCGGCAGAGAACGGCATCCGGTCATGCAACAAAATAATGACTCCCGGTTTCAGTTTTCGTTTAATCCGGTGCAGCACTTTGTCAGCTGTTTGGGTTTGCGTGTCGAACGAGCGGATACTCCATCCTATGGCTGTCCATCCGAGTTCTTTGACCACACTCCCTATCGTAGGGTTTGTCACACCGAAAGGGGGACGGAAAAGGCGGACTTCCTGTCCTGAAATTCCTTCCAGTATTTGCTGAGCTTTCAGTAAATCCTCCTTCATCTTACGCTTTCCATAAAGTGGAAATTTACTTTCATGATGATATGAGTGGTTCCCTATTTTGTGTCCTTCGTCCACTATCCGCCTGACAATATCGGGATACTGTTCCGCTTTTTGTCCGATACAAAAAAAACAGGCTTTGGCATTATGTTTTTTCAGCACTTCGAGTAGAGGTAGTGTTGCAGCAGGTTCCGGACCGTCGTCATAAGTGAGTGCTACCACCTTATCTTTTGTGTTGAGTCTACAAACCGCTTTCACATACACCCCTGCTGAAATGGAATAAGAAGCGTAAAACAACATAAACGCCAGGATAAGAACCAAACTACCAATACCAAGCCAGATCATTCTTTTGTAAATTTTTCGATCAGGACTGCCGTATAATTATTCAGCCAAGAGTTGGTAATCAGCACAAAACCGTTACCGCTCAATTGCGTGCAGGCATACCATAAACCAAACGAGGATGCGGTTTGGTATTCGCCGCAAATGGGTTTGAACATTTCCTCGGAAACAATACGAGCGTCGGAGACACCATTTCTTTGCAGAAGATCTGACTGCTTTTGGGTCAATTGCTCCTGCGAGAAATTCCCGCTTTGCATATCCACTGCCACAAGGCGGGCAACGGTTTGCATTGTTTTTTTATTGCCAAGCAAAAAGAAGGATGCCCCTTCACCTGCCGGAAATTTTCGCCATGCCCCCATTCGTTCCAGAATATGAAAAACGGTGGGTGTCAGTTCATCCACCGCACCCACAAGCACGCTTCCGGCATCTCCGGCCTGCAACCGCATCATCCCGTCGAGCAGGGCACTCTCGAATGAAAACGCACGATGGACATAGGTGCTATTGTAGGCTTTGTTGCCCGACAGCAGGGCGATCTGTGCGCCGATGGTGTTGAACGTGGACTGGATAAACGGTGTGGGCGACAGCAATTCCTCGTTTTGCGAACCGATCGATTGCAAAAACTTCTCCGTATCGGCCAGACAGCCCAGTCCAGTAGCGGTGATAATGGCTTCTGGTTTTACAGGTATATTTTGCAGGCATTGCAGACCGGCGGTAACACCCATTTTCACAATACGGCTCATGCGGCGGCGCAATCCCGCGTCTTTGATCCATTCTTTGTAATCGGGTTCACAGGCTGAAAAACGGCCTTCCGACGGCTCCCCTTGCGGGTAAATGGATGCAAGAGACTGTATGTAAACAGGATATACGTTCATGAGACCTTTATTTCTGAAAAACTTTATTTCTGAAAAATTAATGACGCGTTGTTTCCGCCAAATCCGAATGAATTGGAAAGCACAGTGGTTATATCCTGATCCTCCCTCATCTCCGTAACAGGTGATAATCCGGTTTGCATGATAGGCGTTTTGAAATTGAGATTGGGAAAAATTGCCCTTTCATTAAGGGCCAGTACACTGAAAACGGCTTCCAATCCTCCGGCTGCGCCAAGCGTATGTCCGGTAAACGGTTTGGTGGAACTAAACGGCGGTACGCGCTCGCCGAAAAGCCGTTTGATCGCAGTACTTTCGGATAGGTCGTTATTGTTCGTTCCCGTTCCGTGAGCATTGATATAATCTACGGCTGCAGATTCGATCCCCGCTTTCTCCAGAGCGTGCTGCATCGCCAGAAACGCCCCTTCCCCTTCAGGAGATGAAGCCGTTTGGTGATAAGCGTCGTTGGCATTGGCATAACCCGTAAGCCGGCAATACACCTTCGTGCCGGGCGTGAACGACTTTTCCGATTGCAGCACCAGATAGCCTGCGCCTTCTCCCAGATTAAGACCTGCCCGACTTTCATCAAACGGGCGACAGGGAGCATTGTCCAGGATCATCAGCGAATTGAAACCGTTGAGCGTAAAACGGCATAATGCATCGGTTCCACCTGCTATCACGGCATCGAGCAAACCCTGCTCAATCATCCGCGCACCAAACATAATGGCGTTGGCCGACGACGAACAGGCGGTGCTGATACTCGTCCGAAAACCGTCCAACTGAAGATAATCAGCGATGCACTCGGTATGGTCGCCTATATCGTGATGAGCAACCATACGCAAACGACCTTTTCTGGGATTGACGGAATATTCGATGAAAAACTGCTCACTCAGATCCATTCCGCCTACCGATGACGATGAGATCAGTCCTATGCGTAGACGACCGTTAGAAAGTCCTGCATCCTGAAAAGCCTGCTTGCCTGCCGTCATTCCGAGCAAAGCGGTTCGGGAAAACAACCGGTCAGAATCCAGACCGAGTTGGTTCTTCAACTGTTTGTTGCTCATTTTCACCTCTGCAACGGACATCTGAAGTTTGGTCTGAAAAAGCGTAACCTTTCCCAATCCACTCCGTCCGGACCTGAATGCCTGCAAATGCTCATCAGCACCGCACCCCAAGCCCGACACACACCCTATTCCGGTAACGGCAACACTCATTTTTTACGGTTCTTGCCGATAAAATCGGCCAGCGTATCAATCGAGTAAAAAATCTCCTTTGCTTCTTCGGGTTTTGTCAGGCGGATACCATAGTTGCGTTCGAGAATAAGGATAATTTCAAGTGCATCGATAGAATCCAGCCCCAGCCCGTCACCAAAAAGCGGTTCCTCGTCCACGATTTCCTCTGCGGTTATATCTTCCAGGTTCAGCGCCTGAATCAGCGCTTCTTTTAGTTCTTGTTTCAGTTGATCCATAAATAAAGGTAATATTTTTTATAAGACAAAGGTAACAAACCCTCACCTTTCCATCAAATAAAATTCCGACAGAAAGTTATTGTCTAACAAGTCACACCATCCCACAATACAATAATTCAAATCCTGCTCATTCATCACCATTCCGGCATATTGAATTAAAAAATCCTTATCGAATTCCCGTTGGATAAAAAAGGTGTTTTCACCTTTCATTTTCCAATAAATGCAGATCTCACCCAACATAACATTGGGCAATGTGTAGACGAAAATGGCAGGGCTTGCTTCCCGGTCGCCCACCGCATCGAGGTTTTGTCGATAGTGAATGTCCGTATCGAGCGATGATGAACGATTGGCTATAATGATACCTTTTGATTCCGGTGGGAGCCCTGAAAAACCATCCACCGAACGGGTGATCCAGGCTGTGGTGATAAAGCCCAGTTTCGACAGATCGTCCATCTTGTAAAACTTGCGATAAGACAGATTGAGTGATGCGTAAGCCTTTCTTATAAAAGTAGGAAAATCATCTGTCGGTTCGTTTGCAAGCACACGTTCATCATTCAGTTCCACCCCCAAAGCACTTATATTACATTTGGAGACAATTTTCGCTCTTTTTAGTATTTGAGAAGAGGTTTCCTCCAGCTGTTTTCCCTGGAGTGGTGCGCTCCCGGACAGGGGTTTATTCCCCGGCACAGATTCTTTACCTATCACGATGGTCGCATTACAACCGCCAAAACCAGAGGCTGTTTTCAGGCAATAAGTCAAATTCATCGGGCGATGCAGAGCATCGATATTGAGCGGATATGGTACACCGATGGTTTCAAACCCCGGCACACCAAACACGATATCGTTTTCGAGCTGTTGTTTACAGATGATCGTCTCAATTACTCCGGCCGCTCCGAGCGTATGCCCGAAATAGGGTTTCAGGCTTTGCAAAGGTTTGCCGGAAAGTCCTGAGAGATACAGTGCCTTGCTTTCCATTTCGTCGTTGTAAATAGTGGCTGTCCCGTGTGCATTGACAAAAGATACATCATTTGCAGAAATTCCGGCTTGAAGCAAAGCCTGTTCTATGGCCATATGCAACTCTTCTCCCGTACGTGATGGCCCTGAGATATGGTTTGCATCATTGGTGATCGCCCCACCGAGCAGCATCGCAGGTTGTTGCTCTGTCACATGCTTTTTATCACTGGTAAGTAAAAGCGACCCAATGGCTTCACCCAAAGAAAGTCCATCGCGACCGGCATCGTAAGGTTTACAGATACCTGTGCTTACCGATTTGAACGCATGGAACCCACTGACGATAAAATCCGATAGTTCGTCGCCTCCGGCCACTACCATATGTGTAAACATACCGTTCTCAATCAACCTTTTTGCAACAATCATAGCCGAAATACCCGAAATACAGGCATTACAGAGCACGACAGGTTTGGCTGAAAATCCAAAGTATGCGGCAATTTTTTCGGCAGAATGAGAAAGGAGAAGTTCATCTCCGGTCTCGTTTCCGGCAGAAAGCCGACCAATATTGCCTTTGGTGGAAGCCAGTATAAATCCGCAATTATTTTGACGTATATCCACACCACTTTGTCCAAGCGTCTGACGGATAGAAAGTATAAGAAGCTGCTCAAAACGGGAAAAATCATATAAATTGTGTTCCGGGACAAGTAATTGTAAACGATTATCATCAATTTTTGCCCCGTAAAACAATTCGGAATAAAACTGCGAATCACGGATAGGTTGCACTCCCGATTGATACTTAAACATACGTTCCCGGCATTCCCCGGAAGAAAACCCCAGTGAACTGATCAAGGCATCTGCCGTCAGATAAATCACCGGATGTTCCATTTCTCTTTCCATCTCAGATAAAAATCGGGATTATTCAGCTCTAATAAATTAGAGTTTAGATGGGTGAAAACCTGTATGGTAGATGCTTCGGCAACCACGGCGCCGTCGCTTTTGCGATAAATAGTATAGTCGAACTGGATCTTTGCCGCATCGCAATCCACATAACGCGTTTCTACAATGGCCTGTTCGTTGAACGAGAGCGAGAGTTTGTAATCAATATTCAGCTTCACGATCGGCGCTGCAAAACCGGCTTTCCTCATATCCATATAGCTGAGTCCGTAGTGTTGGCCAAAGGATTCCCGTCCGTCTTCGATGTATTTCACATACTCGCCGTGCCATACTATCTGCAATGCATCCACTTCGCTAAACCGCACCTGAATTTCCACACGGTCGGTAAGCGACGCTTCCCGTTTTTGTTTTCGCTTCATTATTTGTTCAAGTATATTTTGAGTTCACCTTCGGCAATCAATTCATCTTCCACCCACGACTTTACACCCGCAAGCGTGATATTTCCCACCTCCTGGATTATGCTAACTACTGTCAACAATTCATTACCAACCCGGGGATGTGCATGGATGGAAAATTTGCTCACTGCGCCGATAAATCCGACAGGGACAGTTTCGTTATTTTGTACGAAAAGAAAACCTATCCGGGCTGCTGCCGACTGTGCAAAATGCTCGATCACCCCTTCCTCGGTGAGTATACCATTGTAACAGAAAAGGTTTCCTTCCGTGACCGTAAGCCCTGAAAATGAATCACGATCGTCTATACCGAAGAACTTATCGACCATCACCATCGGTTCGCGCTGTGGGATCAACTCCCAGACAGCAGCACCAGAATAAACCGGATATTGAAAATGAGATATGTAAGGCTCTTCACTCTTCATTCTTCACTCTTTACGCATTCCAGAATACTATGCCCCAGTCCGATATTATCATGAATCTTATCGATCTTCAGACCGGCTTTCTCAATAATCCGTATCATATCCCCGGAATAGTACATTTTACTGTTTCCGTTTGCCATGGCAGTGAAATAAACACTGGTCTGTGCCAGACAGAATGCCGAAGTCTCAAACCGTTGCCGGTCCCAAAATGTTTCCATCACGAACAGGCGGGTACTTCCGGTCATGGAATTTGCCGCACGGGAAACAATGCTGAAAACCTGTTCCTCCGAAAAACAATCCAGGAACTGACTCATCCAGATGGCATCAAAAGGGCCGGGAAACGAAGTTTCAGTATCCAATAAATCAGCCGGATATCCGTGAATACGATCAGCCTCCGGCAGATGTTCAGTTTGTGATTTCATCAATCCTATCTGCTGTGGTAAATCCATGATGGTAACCTGTACATCGGGTGAATGATTCACGCATTGTAATGACCAACGACCAGTATTTCCTCCCACGTCGAGCAACGTTTTGGGCGAATGGGCAAAAACCACTTCAAGCGCCTGGGGAAATGAGTTGTCGGAATAAAAATGGTCGAACCCGAACCAGCTTTTCTGCACATGGTCAGGTAGCGACGAAAGTCCTTCATAAATGGTCGGCCAGTCACCAAAAACTTTCAATCCTTCAGGTTTACCGTTCAACAAAGCTTCTTCAAGCGAAAAGAGTCCCAGATAATTCACATCGTGGTTGAAGCTCATGTTCACTTCAATCATCGGATCGGTCAGGAAAAACCAGCCCGTCTTACTTAGGTGAAAACGTTCATCTTTCAGCAGAACCGTTCCGGCAGTAAGTGACGACTCCAGTAAGACCTGTGCCGCATAACGTGAAATCCTCACCCGTTCAGCCATCTCATCCATACTCAGCCCGTTATCGCTGTCACGCAAAAGCGAAAAAATCCCGAATTTGTACATCAGTCTGGCAACCTGAAAGACCACCGGTGCAAATGCGATCAAATGTGCCATCCGCTGCGCCTCAGAGGCTGTAAGATGGTCGCTTTCATAAGCTTGTTTTAGTGGCGCTTCTAATTTCATTATTTTCTATTATCGAAAAATATAAATCTTCATAAAAATAGTCATCACAATAACCTCATTTCCCCCAGAACCGGTAATAGTTGAACCATTGGTGCGGATATCTTTGCACAATGGTTTCAAGTGCTTGTACGTATTGTTCCAAAAGCCGGAATTCAGGTTTTGATCCGAGGCCCCCGGGTACAGGTTCGGCTATCCGGAAATGAAATTTGTATTTCATCCCCCGTTCACGCATGGAGAAATAGAAAATTACGGGAACCTGTAAGCGCGAAGCCAGCAGAAAAGGACCGATGGGAAAACGGGCTGTTTTACCAAGAAACCCGACTTCAGCAGTCTGTGTATTTTCTAAAAAACGGTCACCCTGAAAACAGATATATTCATGACGGTCGAGTATAGCTTTCGCCCGGAGGATATTCGATAACCCGTCCGTTTCATCAAGGGGGAGCACGTTATAGTTGCGGCTTTCACTATGCTGCTCAAGCATTTCCTTGATTTTCCGGTACTCGGCATCGAGCATGGCGATATACATTTTCTTACCGTATTTATCAAAAAAAGGGGATCCGATTTCCCAGTTCCCGACATGTGCACTCACCATGATAGCCCCTCTCTCCTGATTCAGAATTTCCAGAAAACGGGAATACGATTCATCAAAAACAAACTGATACCGGTCTTTTTTTCCTGCCGAAACAGCGACTTTATCGATGAGTGTCTGTCCGAAACGGTAATAATTCGCAAACAGGAAAAGGAACGATTGAAAGGCGCCTTTCTTCAAAATATTCCGCGCGTACCACCATGATGCTGCAGTAGCTTTCGGAGCAAAAGGAATGAAATAGACAACGACAAAAGCCAAAAAAATATACGCGAACCGCACTCCCAATCGGTCAATCAGAAAAATAAAGAAACCATAACCGAAAGAGCCTCCACGCGTTTTCCCGCTCCATTCCTTGTCGTTATTGTCGCCCATTCATTTTTGATTCTATAAAATCATAGAAGTCTTGAAAAGTGGCTATTTCCCTGAAATCAGTCGCTTTGGGTGTGAAGTGAAAATTTTGCTCTATCAGCACTACCATATCCACCAGATCGAGACTGTCCAGATCGAGCGTTTCCATAAGGTGTGCCCCGGGCGTAATTGTCTCGATATCCACTTCGAACTCCTCTGCAAGATTTTCGTTAATGAGTTTGATAAGTTCCGTTTTATCCATGATTCAATATAAGATGATTGCGTTCATTAAAATTAGTCATTTTCTTGCTTGAATTTCCTGATTACCAACGATGAATTGGTACCTCCAAAACCAAATGAATTCGATAAAAAAGTATCAAAAGAATGATGTATTGTTTTTGTTGGAATGTTGAGTTGGGGGGCATCGTCATCTGCCTGTTCAAAGTTGATAGTCGGAGCGATAAAATCATTTTGCATCATCAACATCGAATAGATCACTTCGCTCGCACCCGCCATCCACATTTCGTGCCCGGTCATCGCTTTGGTAGATCCCACATAGGGTTTATGATCGCCAAAAACGGCATCGATCGCTTTCGCCTCGTTCAGGTCGCCTACGGGCGTGGAAGTAGCGTGTGCATTGAGATAACTGATTTCTTCAAGCGAAATGCCGGCATCGCGTATCGCCATCTCCAAAGAACGTTTCGGGCCATCTACATTGGGTACGGAAATGTGGTTCCCATTGGATGAAAACCCATAACCCGCCACTTCGGCAAGGATGGGTGCACCACGCCTGACTGCCGACTCATAACTTTCGAGAATGACCGTAGCCCCACCACCGCTTGGCACTAATCCGTCGCGGTTTCTATCGAACGGGCGGGATGCTTTTGCCGGTTCGTCTTCGCGTACCGAAAACGCCGAAAGCCCGTCAAAACTGCCTATGGAAAACAGATTTACCTCCTGCGCCCCACCACATACAATGCAATCCTGAAGTCCCTGTTTAATAAGCAGATAACCTATACCGATAGCGTGCGAACCACTTGCGCAAGCGCCCGACACAGTAAAATTGATCCCTTTCAGTTTGAATATAACCGACAAGTTCATTGTGATGGTAGAGTTCATACTCTGAAAAATAGAACCTGAACCCACCAACGCAGTATTTCTTTTTTGACGAATGATATCGCAGGCCTCAATAACCGGTTGAGCAGAACTGTCGTTGCCGTAGAGAATTCCTACTTCGTTATTTTCCAGAAAATCATTGTCGATCTTTGCCTGTTCAAAAGCTTCTAAAGTGGCTACGTAAGCATATTTTCCCTGCTCGGGAATCCCTGCACGTTGACGGCGGTCGAGCTGAGTTTTCAGGTCGGGCACTTCGAGCAGACCCGTGAGTCCTGAACGAAAGCCAAATTCCTTCCGGACAGGATCAAACCCGATACCTGATTTCCCTTCATATAAAGATTGACGAACTTCGTCTTTGTTTTTTCCGATACAGGAATAAATACCCATTCCTGTGATAACTACTCTGTTCATATAATGAATTGACGATTACGTATAAATCCCCCCGTTGATTGAAATCACTTCGCCCGTGATGTAACCGGCTTCATTGGAAACAAGAAATCCGACGAGGGACGCCACCTCTTCAGGCGTCCCGAATCTTCCGCAGGGGATCATTTTTTTCAGTTCGTTTTCATCCAAATCCTGTGTCATATCCGATTTGATGAAACCCGGCGCCACTGCATTCACAGTAACTCCTTTTTTTGCCACTTCCTGTGCAAGCGCTTTGGTTCCGGCAATTACACCGGCTTTGGATGCGGAGTAATTTGTCTGACCCGGCATGCCTTTTATACCGGACAAAGATACAATATTCACAATCCGGCCAAAACGTTTTACAAGCATATTCTTCACCAACAGACGTGTAATATTATAAAATCCGTTAAGACTGACATTGATCACGCTGTCCCATTCGTGTGGTTCCATCCAAAGCATCAGGTTGTCTTTACGGATGCCGGCATTGTTGACAAGCACTTCGATATAATGGTCGGGATGATTGGCTGCCCATTCATTAAGTACGAAAGCCACCTGTTCGCGGTCAGCCACATCAAAACGCAGCAGTTCACCATCAGATCCCGCATTACGGACAGCTTCCAATGTCTGCCCTGCTTCCTGCGGGCTGTTGTTATAATTGATCAAAACGCTGTACCCCATCGATGCCAGGCGAATGCAGATTGCCCGTCCGATACCCCGGCTTCCGCCCGTTACGAGTGCATATTTTGTCATGATACAATACTTTTGGTTTTCAGATATTCAACAATCCGGTTAATATCTTTGTATCTGGGTTTATCATCCACAAATGTAGGAAAAAAACTTCTTGTTTCATGATAAATTTCCTGGCTTTTTGGGGATAACTTCTCCGCCGCCTGCAAACAATCAACAGCCTGAACAATAGCCATATAATGAATTGCCATTACCTGAAAGCCGTTTTCGATAACCGTCTTGGCGAGCAACGCAGAGTTGGTCCCCATACTTACGATATCCTGGTTGTCGTTATTGTTGGGGATGCTGTGTAGATACATCGGATAAGAAAGGGTCTGGTTTTCAGCTGTGGTGGATGTAGCAGTAAACTGCATGGCTTGCATCCCATAGTTGAGCCCGAGCGTGCCGAGATTGACGAACGGAGGAAGAATTTCGTTCACTTTATCATGCATCAGGTAGTTGAGTTGACGCTCCATCAGCATAATCATTTTGGTAACGGCAATTTTCAGTTTATCCATTTCGAAAGAGATATAATCGCCATGAAAATTCCCACCATGATAGATATTTTCCGAAGAACAATCTATGATTGGATTGTCACTCACCGAATTAAGTTCATCTATAATCACTTTCCGGGCAATTTTCACTGTATCCCACACAGGTCCGAGCACTTGCGGCACACACCTGAGCGAATAATAGGGTTGCACTTTCTGTTTGAAATGCGAAGCTTTTGTACCGTTATAGAGTTCTTTCTTACGGTTTCGGAGCAATTTGCTATCCTTAAGCCACTCGCGCATAAACGCTGCCGTCTCGACCTGGCCGTTATGCTGCTTAACACCATTGAGTTCAGGTGCCAGAAAATCGTCGTATGATTGGGCAATTTCATTCATCATGGCTGATGCCACGAGTGCGTGGTGGAGCAGTTTCCTGGCAAGAATGAGATTGACCAGCCCTACACCGGTCATCATAGATGTACCGTTTGTGAGCGCCAATCCTTCACGAATATGCAGTTTGAACGGCTCGATGCCGGTTTGCTTCATCACATCAGCCGTGGATTGCAGTGTACCATTGAAAAATACTTCCCCTTCACCGATCAGTGCAAGTGCAATGTGTGCTAATTGGACCAGATCACCGCTGGCTCCTACACTTCCGTGTGAGGGCACATAAGGGCAGATATCGAAGTTGATAAAATCAATCAGCGTCTGGATCAGTGCGGGATGAATGCCGGAGTAACCCTGGGCAAATGTACACAGTCGGTCTATCATTGCCGATTTCACGTAAATGGGCTCAATGGGTGACCCCACCCCTACAGAATGACTCCGGATGATATTATACTGAAGTTGATTAATTTCCTCATCCTTAATGTGATATTGCGCCATTGGACCAAAACCGGTATTGACACCATAAATCACTTTATCGATGGAAAACTCTTGTAAGAAATGAAAACTTTTTGTAACCTTGTCTTTTAACTTTGATGACACTTCTACTTTTGCACCACCAAAGAGCAATTGCTCAATTTCATCTATATCAACACTTTTCTCACTTATTTCTACAATTTTTAACGGCATACATGAAGAAGTTCTAATTGTCCACAAAAGTACTCAATTTTTTCGGGATGTCAAATAACGATTCCACAAAGGAAATTTGTATTTTTGCACTCAACCGTTTCATACACCGACATCACCTATTTGTAAAACTGATTCAATTTTGAAACTACTTCCTACATATATTTTCTATTTTCTCACTCTTATTTTCTGCTTTTCAGCAGCACCCTTCCTGTCTCAGGCACAGCAATCTGGCTTCATTCACGGGGTTGTGGTGGACAGCATAACCGGGGAGCCGGTCTCGTTTGCCTCGGTACAATTGGAAAACACCACCATCGGTACCGCCACAGATATCGACGGGTATTTTAGCATAAGATACTTACCTGGAAACCGGAAGATTATAATCTCATCGATTGGCTTTGAAACAAAAACCGAGACATTACCGGAGCGAATCGGCACAGGAGAGATTATCCGGATCCGCCTCAATCCGTCTACCATCGGACTGGCCGAGGTAGTGGTAAGACCCGATAAACCGCGTTATTCGCGTAAAAACAATCCGGCGGTGGAACTCATGAAGCAGGTGATTGCAAACAAAGAACAAAACCGGATAAAAAACATCCCTGGGATAGAGTATGAACAATACGAAAAGTTGACGCTTTACTGGGATAATTTCAAACTGGAAAACCGTTTACTGAAGAAGAACTTCGGATTTATCGAGAATCATCTGGATACTTCTATTTTCACCGGTAAACAGGTATTGACCCTCTCAATGCGTGAGATGCTTACAAATGTACGTACCGATAACATCTCCGGCGGTCTGAAAAAAAATATTATTGCCAGACGAAGCGAAGGAGTGGAAGAAACATTTAACGACGGATCGATGGATGTTTTTCTGGAGCAGGTGTTCCGGGAAGTGGACATCTACGATGATAATATCGATGTGCTGCTCAATCAATTCGTCAGCCCTACCTCATCGGCATTGGCTACGCTTTATTACAAATTTTTTATCCAGGACACGTTGACGATTGACAATATCCGGTGTGTGAACGTAGCATTTTTCCCGTTCAATCCTGAGAGTTACAGCTTCAACGGAAATCTCTACATCGCCATCGACAACAATTTTGCCATCAAGCGGGCCGACCTGTCCATACCCCGAAATATGAATATCAATTTCCTCGAAAATTTACGGGTCATACAGCATTTCAACCTGCAGGAAAACGGATTATGGACAAAAGAAAAAGAAAATGTATATACCAATTTCGCCATGAGTGATTTTCTCACCAAAGTGTATGCACATCAGGTTCGTTCGTACCGCTATATTGAAAACGGAAAGATGGATTATCCGGAAAAAACAGATGAAGCGTTCTGGCAAGACCATCGGCATGTAGCGCTGAAAAGGGTCGAATCCGATTTACCCAAACTAATGGATGAACTGCAGGACGTTCCTATGTACAGGAGATTTGAGAAATTCCTTGAAATAATCATTACAGGCTACATCAAAACATCAAACGAACGGCAGTCGAAAAGTAAAATAGACATTGGGCAGGTGTGGACATTTTATGGTAATAACCCCATCGAAGGACAACGCCTTCGGCTCGGTGCCATGACCACAGCACATTTTCATTCCCGCATTTTTCTTTCGGGATATGGTGCCTACGGGTTCAAAGACCAAAAATGGAAATATTCGGCTACCGCCGGCTATTCTTTTGTAAAAAAACAAAACTACTGGCAGGAGTTTCCACGCAACGATTTATCGTTCACAACCGAATACGACCTTTATTCATTGGGTATGCAAATGAACGACGCCCTGAAAGACAACCTGTTCGTGGCGCTTGGCACAGCCGGAATCTCCAACCGGAGTTATCAGAACCGGTATAAACTGGCATACACCGTCGACTGGATGTCGGGACTGGGCGTTTCGGCATGGTGGAAACACACCAAAGACACACCTGCCGGCGCATTGGAATATCGTTTACAGGTTAATGAAAATGAACTGATAGATATTTCCGGTTTCACATTATCGAAAGTGGGAGGCGAGATTTCATTCGCACCAGGGATGCAGGATTATGGTGCAAACAGGGGCGGGCGCAACGCCAAAATAAATTTCATCAACGACAACATCCAATTGAAACTGATGCACGAATATGCCTATCGCGGATTTTCAGGTGGCGATTATGCCTATCATCAATCACAGGCAACTGTTTCAGACAGGTTTTGGCTGTCGTCGTTCGGCCATATCGACGGCTATGTCTCCGCAGGGAAAGTATGGAATCAGGTGCCGTTCCCAATGCTTGCCAGTCCGGAAGTGAACCCATCCGTCTTTATGGAAAAAAACCGGTTTCACTTGATACAACCGTTCGAATTCGTATCGGATGAATATATTGCCTTGCACACAAGTTATTTCCTGAAGGGATGGATCCTGAATCGGATTCCGCTGATCAAAAAGTTGCAGTTGCGTGAAGTGGTGACCTTCAGTGGTTACTACGGTAACCTGACCGATAAAAATAACCCGGCGAAAACTTATGGACTGTTTCTCTTTCCCCGGTCGGCACACCCGATGAATGGCGATATATATATGGAGGGAAGTGTGGGAATAGAGAATATATTCAAAGTCTTCCGGGTGGATTATTACCGGCGGTTCACTCATCTTGACCTGCCCGGAGCAAAAAAACAGGGTATAAAAATAGGCTTTCGGTTTGCCTTTTAGCGTGCCGAAAGCCTCTCTTCTATATTTTTACGATAAAAACTATCTCACATTTTTCATCGCTCCCCGAAGCGCGCCTGCCCAAAAATTGCGAAGGCCGAAGCCACGTGCCTTACCGGTCGCTTCCTGCTGAAAGATAACCTCTTTGGTATCCTGGTCAAAAACCACGAAAGTGAATGTACCGTGATTGCCCGTTTTGTTGAGCAACCCGGCAACAATTACGGCGCCATATTGGCTGTCACCTTGTTTCTCAATCTTTGCTACTACCTGATCAATATCGGCATCAGTTACAGCATACTTGTTATCGTCTGTAAATAATTCACTTCGCGGGATATTGTCCACATCCTGTTTCACCTGCCTGTTAAAAAGTTCGTCGCTTCTGACGCCGAACGCTTTACTCGCACTATATGTTTTAGGTTCCGACTCAAACAGATCATTGATCCTTATAAATGCGTCCAGGAACTGGTGGGCAGTCTCATCTGCGCCGTAAACTTTGGCATAGGTAAAATCAACACCGTAGAAACTCAAATGGTCGATATCTTTTAAATCTCCCTTCTGGGCGCTCGCATTCTGTGATGCTCCCATACAAACCAATACGATTGCGACTAATAGATTTTTTTTCATGATGAATGATGTTTTGTTAGTTACATGAGATACAATATTTATAGGACAAAGGTAAATAAATAATAACTGAATTTTTACAAAAATCAGATAGAACTTATTTATTATGAAAGCCGGAATTCCCTATCTCTCATGAGCCGTCCCTTGCCGGTTGGCAGCTACCATTTTATAAAGTTGATCGTTAGGGCGGATCTTTTCATTGGTTCTGATAGAAAAGTGGTCTCCTTTCACCGCTTCGGGAACGGTGGTAAGATCTACCCTGATATCATCGGCAGTAATAAAGATGGCACCGGTGGTAGGTCCTGTGATTAATAGTTCGTCTCCCGGTTTTACCGATTGGGTTTCCACCAGGAACTCTGTTACGCCGAGTTTTCCGAAATGCTTGACGGCTTTCCCAACGTACACTTTTCGTTTGGTGGCACCCGATCCGTAGCGGTGTGTCCACTCTCCTAACCGCTGCCCGAGGTAATAGCCGTCCCAGAACCCACGATTGAATACGGTGGAGAGACGCTCGTTCCAGTTATTTATCTTCTCTTCCGTATATGTGTCGTTACAGTAAGCCTGTACCGCCTCCTTGTAGCATGAAGTAACCACCCTTACATATTCCGGGCCTCGTGCACGTCCTTCAATTTTGAATACCCGTACGCCGGCATCCATCATTTTGTTCATAAAGTGGATAGTCTTGAGATCTTTAGGCGACATAATATATTCATTATCGATCTCCAGTTCTATCTCGCTGGTTTTATCCTTGACAATATATCCTCGTCGACAAATCTGGTTACAGGCTCCCCGGTTGGCCGAGAGATCCTTTTCATGCAGGCTGAGATAACACTTCCCTGAAACCGCCATACACAGGGCTCCGTGACAAAACATCTCGATACGGATCAACTCACCCGACGGTCCCTTGATTTGCTGGTCGACTATATCCCGATAAATAGAAGCCACCTGATCCATATTCAACTCACGTGCCAGCACCACCACATCGGCAAACTGCGCGTAGAACTTCAACGACTCGGTATTACTAATATTCAATTGGGTGGATAAGTGTACCTCCACTCCAATACTCCGCGCATACATCAACACCGCCACATCGGCGGCAATAACAGCCGACAGATTTGCCTCCTTCGCTGCATCCACCACCTTTCGCATCAGTTCCATGTCGTTGTCGTAGATGATGGTGTTAACTGTAAGATAGCTTCTTATATTATGATCGTAACAAATAGCCGCGATGTTGTGCAAATCGGCAATGGTGAAATTATTGGAAGATTTTGCGCGCATATTCAACCCTTCGATGCCGAAGTAGATGGAATCCGCACCGCCCTGTATAGCCGCCGTCAGCGATTCATAAGATCCTGCCGGTGCCATTATTTCATAATCCTGAATATTCTTCATTCGTAAGCTGTAAACTGAGAGTACAAAGGTACAAAAAATCAGCCAATCAGATAAAACATAAAACGGATGCAACTCATACGAGTACATCCGTTTACCATTATTACTATTGGATCATTTCCCTGAGAACCTTAACCACAAGAAGGAAACATCCGTTCTGTATCCGTCGAGGAGATCTATTAATACCATTATTAGAATTAATTATCCTCTGTTTTCACTATAAAACTCTCTGCATCGCGATATGCCTGAGACATTACATCCTCTACCACACCTCCTATCATCGAACTAAGCATGGCTGAATTCAACCGTGATACGTAGATCTTACCATCCTTTTTTTCATAGACCGAGATACGACAGGGCATCATGTTGGAATAAATGCGAAGAGTATCTTCCGACAAAAGCCGGTAAGCATAATCGGGCTTGCATAGTTCGATCACTTTTACTCGATTCACATCTTTACCGTTCTTTCTCATCGTTTCCTGCAGATCGTGAATGTAAATCACTTTCCATCCACTTTCCGAAATTATTTCGGAGAGCTTGCTTACGGTTTCTTCGAATTCGTATTTACTTTTACTCTCAAAAAACATCTGATCCATCTCTCCCAAATTTATGACTTTTTCAACAGTACCTCTTCGATAGCCTGTTTGAAAGCATCTTTCGGAAGTGCGCCCTGTGCCATCTGCGGGGCTTCATCCATCGGGACAAAGAGTAAGGAGGGAATACTCCGGATACCGAATTCGGCAGCCAACTGCTGTTCAGCTTCGGTATCCACTTTGTAGATATAGATTTCACCATCATATTCACTGGCTAATTCTTCCAAAATGGGAGAGATCATTTTACACGGGCCGCACCAGTCAGCATAAAAATCGATAATACAGGGTTTATCTCCAAGATAAACCCACTTGTCGGGATTTTCTTCGAAATTGGCCACTTTCGTCAAAAATTCGGCTCTTGTTAACTGGATTGTCTTTTTTGTTGTTGTCATACTATTTTCTGTTTTTGTTATATTCGTGTCCAAATTTGTTTCCGCACTCTCCGAAGAGTTTTTCTGCGCGGTGTTGCCGCATGACGACAAGACAAATACCAGGGTTGCTGCCGCCATTAAAAAATTCGTTCTCATTGCTTGATATTTTTAGTCATTTTTTTTGAAGTCATTCTCTGATATTTCCTTTACTCCCCCCAGTTTCTTATCTTTTGAGAAGAGGTCGAAAAGAAGGTAACCAACCAGCGCCCCGTAAATCATCATCCTATAGGGATTGGAAGTGATAGGGCAGGTTCCGCTCAGACATCCCACGTAATGGTAATAAATATAACCAACCATTGCCCCGACTAATATTCCGGCTATCCTCAACCAGTGTTTCTTAAAAAAATCTTTCATCATATTTATATTATTTCCTGCTAAAATCTCCAATCTCTTACTATTTCTTACTTCCGACTCGCACTTCTTCACTTCTCAACTTCTATCCTTTATTGCGCAAAACACACTATCCTACCCATTTTTTCAACATTCCACCTTATTCTCGCCACAGTGCATAATACATTTCAATACATTCGAGAATCGCTTATCGCTAAGCGAATAGAAACTGTTCTTTCCACTTTTACGACACCGGAGTATCCCTTTTGCCCTCATATCTGTCAGATGGTGAGACAGCAGCGATTGCTCACAGTCCATTTGCTCCATCAATTCAGTCACCGACTTTTCATCGGCTTGAGTAAGCTGCATAATCACACACAGGCGGGTTTCATTAGCCAGTGCCTTCAGAATATATGCCGCCTCCTCAAATTGGGAACGATCTATTTTATTTCTTTCCAATACAACTGTTTCTTTTTCCATTTTTATCATACTGAAAATTTAAACAAATATATGAACATATATTCATTCATTTTTGTTCACCAAAAGTACAATACTTTTTCTCATTCACAAAATTTTATCTGATTATTTTATTGAAGGAATAATTACTAATGAAGAGTGAAGAACTAAAAATTAAAAGTGAAACGATTAAACAATTAAATGCTACAAAAGACTTCTCAACTTTTGATTTCCCAGTTCTAAGTTCTCAACTTCTTATTTGACTACGTCGATTTTCAATTTTAACTTCTTTATTAGTCCCACTGGCTCATTAAAACACTTTAATATAGTAGGTCAGTTTCGCCTCGATCACACGGGAGGCCGAACGGGAAAAATAGGCTTCCTCGCTACGACGACTGGTAAAAATATCACCCAGTCCGAAATAGTAGCGTCCCTCCAGGTCAAAATCACCAATACCGGTTTTCAACTCCATCCCTATTCCTCCGACTAAGCCATAATCTATCCGTTTCAGTTCATATATTCCCTCGTACTGCATCCCGATTCTCAGTTCGGGATCTTCAGCTCTCCTTGCCTCCAGATCCTCCGCCAATGCCTGGCTCATTTTCTGGCTATCGCCAACCAGCAGAGATATCTGCGGACCGAGATTCAGGATAAAGCGTGTTTTTTCTCCAGCATAGATGTGCGTCATAAATGGTATTTCAACATAGTTCAGTGTCCTGCTGTAAGAAAAATCAGAAGCCGGATCAAATTCCTCTTTCCACCCCCGTTGTGCATAGTTGACCTCCACAACAAGTCCCAGATTTTTTTCAGAAATATATTTCGCCGAGATACCTCCAAAGACTCCCTGCTTGAAAGCCAATGGTACAGCCGGTACAAAATCCACTTTCGAGAAAAGGGGACCTCCTCCGGCTCCAATATACAATTCGCCTTTGAATGTTTCCTTCTTCTGGGCATACGATGAGGAAACACCGAGAAAGAGTAAAAAACATACAACAACAGGTTTAAGAAAGGATTTCATCGGTTTTGTCTGTTTTGATGATTTGGGAATGTTCCCGGTTTATTACTCAGGCTTCAATATTCTATCGGCTTTTATCTGTCTTGATGATTCGGCCGTCTGTACCATAATTAATCAGATACAATCCGGTATTAATGAAACCGCCCCAATTATTGGGTCGCTCGAAATAGAACGGGAATTGTAATGAATTTACATTCACCCGTTCGATATTTTGCTCGAAATTATTGCCATATCTATGCAGTGCCGTCAGAAAAAACAGCCCCGTATCGTATCCCCACATACCGTAGCTCGGGAATGTTTCCAGAAGATCTCTGCCGTACCATTTGCGGAAATTGGTTTTGAATGCTTCCACATCACGACTTTGCTCATTGGCAAAGAAAGGTGCAAAGATATAAGTATCAAACAGGCTGTAATCCTCTTTCAGGTTAGAATAGGCCTGCCAGTCAGGATAACCGAACAGGCGTATGGCAAAACCGGAATCAGATTCCATAGTCTTCTTTAACTCATCCGTTATCTGACGCAGCAACCCGGAGTCACCGCTGGTAGGCACAATTACATTCTCCTTACTCCTGCTCAGCAACGCAAGGATTGTGCTACCAAGTGTAGTTGTGGCGTTCAGCGTCTCATATCTGACGTTATTCTTGCGAAGATCATTTTGCAACAAGGAAACGAACTCATTCTTATCATTTCCTCCTCCCTGCACAAATATGATATTGGCATTGCGGAACGTCTGTAGGAAAACAGAAGAGGCTTTCGTATAGGTCAGATGCTGCATCGGATTCACCTGGAATATATTCCCGTTGTTTAACACCTCTCCGTTACTCTGCGAGAACGGTACCACATATTTCATATTGTGGGATATTGAAAAATCTGAAAGGATCTTGATTTGTGCATCATTTACACCTCCGATAATCAGATTGAGCGATTGCATCTCCATTGTACCGAGCAAACTCTGCAACTTCTTCGTATCATCCCCCTTACCGATCTCAAAAACATACAACTCTATATTGGCTCCGTCGTTTTTCATTTTTTCCACCGCCAGCAAAAAGCCCTCGTAATACTCCTGGAGTCGCAGGTGCGATCCCCTTGTCTCATCGAGGAATGGCAACAGTAATCCCACTTTCATCACATTGACCCTCTCCGACGGAATAGGTTGGCTAAGTAATCGGTTCGCTTCATTTGCATTCGATCTGGAATCATCTTCGACAAGACTCCTTTTCACAGGAACAAACAACTCCATATTGGTCTTCAGTCCTCCCGAGAGCATTGGATTCAACCGTTGGATCTCCTGAACTTCCACATTATACCGTCTTGCAATACTATAGAGGGTTTCGCCTCTGTTGACTGTATGGATAATATTGGTGGTCTGCTCTTCATAGGGTAAGATCACCTCATACGATTCGAAAAAAGGAATGCGAATGGTCTTCCCAATCTGGAATGTCTCTACCGACAGTCCGGGGTTTGCCCTCATCACATCCTCCGGCTTCAGGGAATAGGTTCTCGATACAGAATAAAGCGTCTCTTTAGGGAGTATGGTATGGTAGCGATAGTTTTCTTCCTTTTCCTGACTGATAACACGGCGTTGCGGGATAATAAGCACCTGGCCTTCGGCAATTCCTTCCCTGGCTCCCGGATTAAGACGGAATATCTCATCTACTGTAGTATGATACATCTTGGCAATACCATACACTGTTTCTCCAATGACTACGGTATGTTGAAATGCCGTATTCTGGTCTGCCGGCGGCGACTGGGGAGAACGGAAAGCCTGGGGGGACGAGGGGGACTGGGGTGAGTTTGAACGCGGGGAAACGGACGTACCCTGGCTTCTGCCCTCTCGGGCGACCGGGATTAATAGTTTCTGACCGTTTTGCAGACCTCTCTCCGCTCCGGGGTTATGACGCAGAATATCGGCTACTGATACCGAAAATGTACGTGAAATAGCATAGAGCCCTTCTCCCGATTGAACGTTGTATTCATAATAAGTCTGCCCGTTCACTTCTACTGTCTTGTACTTTAGATCCTGTGCCTGAAGTGAAAAAAGTGATATGCTTAAGAAAAGAACAACCGAAAATATTTTACTCAGATTAAACCTGTTATGCATCTTTAGTTTCAATTTATATGAGTTGTTATATACAACTTTTAACGCACAAAAATAGAAATATTATTTGGATTTATACTTTATGGTGATGAAATGCAATGAACAGTTTGACAGTAATTATAACAATTTAAACACAATTAGGTTTGTTGTTAGACTTTCGCGAATATAACAAGAAAAATGTATTTCAACTAAAGCGTCGCCTTTTAGATGAATTTGTCATTAAAAAGGCAATGGGTCATTTCCCTGCGGTACAAGACCCGGGGAGGAGAAAGATGAATCCACGGATGAGTCGGCCGGTTTAGACTGTGCATTCATCCTCGAAGGACGTTCTACATAATTCCTGCCTACAGCATAATCATCCAGATTCTGGAAACGGGCATACTCATTATCGAAACGCATACTGGCAATACCGGTAGGTCCGTTACGATGCTTTGCCACAATGATCTCGGCGATACCTACCAACGAATTGCCCCGCTCATCTTCAGTAATCCTGTAATATTCGGGACGGTGAATGAAACATACAATGTCGGCATCCTGCTCAATCGCACCCGACTCACGCAGGTCAGCTAACTGCGGCCTTTTGCCTTCATGCCCCTGGCGTGATTCTACTCCACGGTTCAACTGCGACAGGGCGATAATGGGGATATTCAGCTCTTTGGCTAACCCTTTCAATGACCGGGAGATCATACTTACCTCCTGCTCACGGCTACCAAAACTCATTCCACTTGCATTCATCAACTGCAGGTAGTCGATGATCAGTATTTGCACACCATGTTCGCGGACTAACCGTCGCGCTTTGGTACGCAACTCAAACACCGACAAACTGGGTGTATCGTCGATATAAATAGGCGCATTATAAAGAAACTTATGGTTCTTGTCGAGCCGTTCCCATTCATCTTCCGAAAGGCGACCGCTTTTGATACTCTCTCCCTTTATCTGGCATACATTCACGATTAACCTGTTGACCAACTGCACGTTCGACATCTCAAGCGAAAAAACACCGACTGGCTGCTCGAAATCGAGCGCCATATTTTTCGCCATCGACAATACAAAGGCAGTCTTCCCCATGGCAGGACGTGCAGCAATAATCACCAAATCGGATCTCTGCCATCCCGACGTAAGTTTATCCAATTCCTTGAAACCGGTGGGCAAACCGCTCATCCCGTCTTTCCGGTTAGCCGCCAGCTGAATATTATTCATCGCTTCACGGATAACCGGATTGATCTGGATCACATCCTTTTTCACATTCCGCTGCGAAATTTCAAACAGGCGCCCTTCGGTCTCCTGCATGAGATCATCCACATCCACCGTCTCATCAAAAGCCTGCTGCGACACATCCGAAGAGAAAGCAATCAATTCTCTCGCCATGGATTTCTGCGCAATAATACGGGCATGATATTCTATATGTGCGGCAGAGGCTACTTTTTCCGACAGTTCGGCAATATAGACCGCCCCTCCGGCAGTCTCCAACTCACCCCGACGCTTCAGTTCCTCTACAACCGTCAGCACATCCACCGGCTTTTGTTGCATAGCAAGCCCCTGAATGGAATCATAGATCAACTGGTGAGAAGGGTCATAAAAGCTTTCCGGCTTCAATATCTCACTGACAACTGAATAGGCATCTTTTTCGAGCATCAGCGCCCCCAGCACTGCTTCCTCCAATTCTCTCGCCTGAGGGGGTAACTTGCCGATATCAGGTGCAGCAACCGCTTTTTCAACTACTTTTACCGCGGATTTTCTTTTTTGTCTTTCCATCTCTATAGGTTTTTGCTAAAAGGACTGTAAAGGTAGGGAGTAATTTGTTCCTGCGGGAATTTTTAATCTCTATTCTTTCCTAAAAGTTATAAACACGGTGTTGAAAACTTGTTGAACTATCAAAAGATGGAAAGGTGGAAAGGTGGAATGGGAAAGGTGGGAAGATTGACTTGCCTGTTGATGAAAGACAAGGGGGTTGTAAAGGAGTAAGAAGCAAGGAGAGTAAGAGGTATAAGGAAGAAAATAAATAAAAAATGAAGAATTTTCCAAGGATAATTTTGTATCTTTACGCATCATCATCTGTTCATTCAGGATTATACAATATAGAGGACTACAACACTTTAAAATTAAATTTATGGATGCAGAAGAATTGAAAAAACAGAAAGACAAGACGGATCAACGGAAAATGACCACCGTTGCAGGTGCGCCGGTCGGCAACAACCAGGATTCAATGACGGCAGGCCCGCGGGGGCCAATGATGCTGCAGGATGTATGGTTTTTGGAAAAAATGGCACACTTCGACCGGGAGGTAATTCCCGAAAGGCGTATGCATGCGAAAGGATCGGGTGCATTCGGCACGTTTACCGTAACCCATGACATTACTCAGTACACGAAAGCCAGGATCTTTTCGGAAATAGGCAAAAAGACGGAAATGTTCGTTCGGTTTTCTACTGTTGCTGGTGAGCGTGGCGCGGCAGATGCCGAGAGAGACATCCGCGGTTTCGCAATGAAATTCTATACGGAAGAAGGCAACTGGGATTTGGTAGGCAACAACACACCGGTCTTCTTTTTCCGGGATCCGTTGAAATTTATCGACCTGAACCATGCGGTAAAACGTGATCCGCACACCAATCTGCGCAGTCCCAACAACAACTGGGACTTCTGGACGAACCTCCCCGAAGCGCTCCATCAGGTAACCATCACCATGAGCGACAGGGGCATTCCCCGCAGCTATCGTCACATGCACGGATTCGGAAGCCATACGTTCAGCTTTATCAACGCCGAAAACGTACGCCATTGGGTAAAATTCCATTTTGTCTCGCAGCAGGGAATAGAGAACCTTACTGACGCGGAAGCTGAAATGGTGGTGGGAAAAGACCGGGAAAGTCATCAGCGGGATCTGTTCGAAGCCATCGGCAACGGCAATTTCCCGAAATGGAAACTCTATGTGCAGATCATGACCGAAGAACAGGCTGAAAATATGCCATACAACCCGTTCGATCTTACCAAGGTATGGTATAAAGGAGACTTTCCACTTATTCCGGTAGGGGAATTTGAATTGAACCGTAATCCCGATAATTATTTCCAAGATGTGGAACAGGCTGCCTTTAACCCGGCCAATGTGGTACCGGGTATAGGCTTCTCTCCCGACAGGATGCTGCAGGGACGCCTTTTCTCTTACGGTGACGCTCATCGCTACCGTCTCGGGGTGAACCATCACCAGATTCCGGTAAACTATCCCAAAGGCGTCGATAAAGCAAACTACCATCCCTTCCACCGCGACGGACAAATGCGCGTAGATGGAAACCAGGGCGCTACCCTGCATTATGAGCCGAACAGCTACAATGTATGGCAGGAGCAACCCGAATATGATGAACCAATACAAAAGGTAGACGGTGACATCAAACGGTGGAATTTCCGCGAAGACGATGATAACTACTACGAACAGCCGGGCAAACTGTTCCGACTGATGACGCCCGATGCACAGCAACGTCTTTTTGAAAACACGGCACGGAACATGGGTTCCAGTGACGAGATTATCAAGATCCGGCATATCGGCAACTGCTATAAGGCCGATCCGGCCTACGGAAGAGGGGTGGCAGACGCGCTGGGTATCCCGTACGGAAAAGCAGGTATCGAATAGAAGTAACGTTGACATACCGGGTAAAAGAGGATATATCACTATGTGATTTTATCCTCTTTTTTATTACTAATTTCGATAGACGACATGAATAAAATACAAACGAATTTCAATTCGACATTGGGCAGATACATCCTATGATTTATTTTGCTAATTTTACAAGTAAAAAAGATCACACTCATGAAAGAGATTCCATCCTTTACGGGATTTAAGCCCGAAACCGTACGGTTTTTACAGGAGCTGAAAGAAAACAATTATAAACAATGGTTCGACGAACACAAAACCGTCTATCAGGAAGTGCTGCTGGAACCGTTCCGCGCGCTGGGAGCCATGCTCTCACCCGCCATGTACAATATTGATCCGATGTTCGACCTGAGACCGCAAAAAATGCTTTCACGCATTTACCGCGATATCCGGTTTTCTTCGAACAAAGACCCGTACAAAACCAGTATGTGGCTGAATTTTCAGCGTATGACCACACATTGGGAGAATTTTCCCGGTTATTTTGCCGAATTCAGCGACGAATATTTCATGTACGGAATGGGGCTTTTTATGCCCAAACGGAAAGTAATAGACCATCTGAGAGAGGAGATTGGATATAATCCCGAATCGTTCAAAGAGATGGCACAAACAGCATTGGATACGGGATTCGAGGTAGCCGGAGAAACCTATAAACGTCCGCTGTCCAATGATCTCCCCGAGTTCTATCAGCCCTGGATGCAACGCAAAAACGTATATGTGATCAAAACCCTGCCACTGACGGACAAACGGTTGTTCAACGAAGCTATCGCACTTCAGTTGATAGAGGACTTCACACAAATTGCCGACCTCTACCATTTTATGGCGGAAATCGTACAGGAAACGGTATCTCCAGACCATTACAAAGATATTTAACGCGTCAAAACTCTTTATAACTGATATTAACTTAGGATATCAACCCCGGTATATTAACTTTGTCGCTTAATTTCAAAAGAATATAGTCATCGTTATGAAAAAAATAGCAACCATTCTCTTTGGTTTTCTCTTTCTCTTTACGGCTTTTATATCTGCCCAGGATATAATCACCTGGGATTTCGCCCTTGAAGATGCCGGAAACGGGGAGGTCAACATCATTGCCAAGGTTTCTGTCCAGCAGGGATGGTATATGTACGACACGAAGATACCGGATGGAGGTCCCAACCCCACCATGATCGAATTCGACAAGATAACCGGCGCGGAAGCGGTCGGCGAATTCCAGTCAGTCGATAAGAAAGCGACAGTGAAACATGACGAGATTTTCGGAATGGAGATTGGCACCTTTACCGGTTCCGTCACTTTTGCCCAACGGATGAAAATAACCAACAAGGCCGGCTTTTCCATCGAAGGGAACGTGCGTGCACAGGCATGTAACGACCAGACATGCACACCTCCGTTACCGGTAGATTTCTCATTCGCTGCATCCGACCTGCCCGCTTCGGTAACAGTAGCCGGAAGCACATCCACCGGAGAGAGCACCTTGCCTTCCACTCCTGCGGAAACAGAAGTATCGGCAGATACAACAGAAGAAATAATTGGCCCGGATACCCCGGTCTCTTTAACCAGTGCCGACAGGGAACAGCTCTGGTCGCCGGTCATTGAAGAGCTGAACGCGCTTGGGGCGGACGATCATGCCGACGCCTCCCTGTGGAGCATCTTCCTGAAAGGTCTTTTGTGGGGCTTTGCCGCACTGATTACCCCCTGTGTCTGGCCGATGATCCCCATTACGGTCAGTTTCTTCCTGAACAGGAACAAGAAGAGCCGTAGGAAAGCCATACAGGATGCCACGATATACGGTCTCTCCATCATCATCATCTATGTGACGCTGGGGCTGATCATCACCGCTATCTTCGGTGCCGCCGCACTGAATAATATCGCTACGAGCCCGGTATTCAACCTGATCTTCTTCGCCCTGCTCATCACCTTTGCCTTTTCCTTCATGGGAGCTTTCGAGATCGTGCTTCCCTCGTCATGGACCAATAAGATGGACAGTAAGGTGGACAGCACCACGGGGATTATCAGCCTGTTTTTCATGGCATTTACCCTGGCACTGGTTTCCTTCTCCTGCACAGGTCCGATCATTGGATGGTTGTTGGTGGATGCCGCCACACAGGGCAACTTCCTGGCTCCTGCCCTGGGCATGTTCGGCTTCGCCTTTGCCCTGGCTATACCGTTCACACTGTTTGCCATCTTCCCCTCCTGGCTCAAGACATTACCCAAGTCGGGAAGCTGGCTCAACGCTGTGAAGGTGGTGCTCGGATTCATCGTGCTGGCCGTATCCCTGAAATTTTTATCGGTGGCCGACCTCTCCGGCGGATGGGGTATCCTCAACCGTGATATATTCCTCTCGTTGTGGATCGTCATCTTCGCATTGCTGGGACTCTACCTCCTGGGAAAGATCAAACTGCACGGCGACAGTGACCTGTCTCATGTGCCTCTTTTCAGGCTCTTCCTGGCCATACTCTCCTTTGCCTTTACCATCTATCTGGTGCCCGGTTTATGGGGCGCACCGCTGAAACCTATCAGTTCCATCGTGCCGCCATTGTCGACGCAGGATTTTAAGCTGGCGCACAACCCGATGAACCAGGTCTTCGACGATTATGAAACCGGAATGGCCTATGCCACACAGACGGGCAAGCCGGTACTGCTGGAATTTGGTGGTCACGGCTGTGTGAACTGCCACAAGATGGATGCCACCGTGCTGGCTGACGACCGTGTAAGGGAACTGATCGACGAGGAGTTCGTTTTTATCGTGCTCATGGTGGACGAACGTACACGGCTGCCCGAGACAATCGAAGTCGATGAAAACGGAAGGACGTCAAAGCTGCGTACAGTAGGCGACAAGTGGAGTTACCTGCAGCGCCACAAGTTCGGTACCCAGTCACAACCGTTTTACGTGGTACTCGACCATAAGGGAAAACCGCTCTCCCCTTCACACGCTTATGACGAGAGTGTGGATAACTATGTGGAATTCCTGCAGACAGGATTAAAAAACTTCAAATAATAAACAACCAATAACATCACAGAGGCGGTTCGAAACAATCGCCTCTGATTTTTAATATATAAGACAACCATCAGAGCTGAACTCTCCCACAACTACATAGTCTGAAAAGTCTTGGCTCTTGATTCTTGGTTCTTGTATCTATTCTCAATCATATGAACACGAAAGAACAAAAACTGGAAGCATTCGGCCGTTTGCTTGACATCATGGATGAACTGCGGGTGAAATGCCCCTGGGACAGGGAACAGACCAACGAGAGCCTCCGGGCAAACACCATAGAGGAAACGTATGAACTGGCGGAAGCCATCCTGAGCAACGATAACAGCGAAATCAAAAAAGAACTTGGTGACCTGTTACTGCATGTGGTATTTTATGCAAAAATAGGAGAAGAGAAACAGGCGTTCGACATAGCCGATATCTGTAATTCCCTGTGCGAGAAACTGATCTTTCGCCATCCGCATGTTTTCGGTGATCAACAGGCCGATTCCGCCGGCATGGTGGAGCAGTCGTGGGAGCAACTCAAACTGAAAGAAAAAGGAAGGAAACATTCGGTATTGGAGGGCGTACCTGCTGCCCTTCCCGCACTGGTGAAAGCCTACCGGATCCAGGACAAAGCACGCAATGCCGGATTCGACTGGAACCAACGTCATGATGTGTGGGATAAGGTAAAAGAGGAGTTAGGAGAATTAGAGGTCGAGATTGAAAAAATGAATAGTGACCGGATCGAAGCCGAATTCGGCGACCTGCTTTTCAGTGTCATCAACGCCGCCCGCCTCTACAAGGTAAATCCTGATAATGCGCTGGAACGCACCAACCGGAAATTCATCTACCGTTTCGACTATATGGAGAAGAAGGTAAAAGAACAGGGACGAGCGCTGAAAGATATGACGCTGGACGAGATGGAAGTGATCTGGCAAGAGGCGAAGAGAATGCAGGCGGACGACCTTTAGCGCCACCTTCTTCTTTCTTCATTTCCCGACTCGCCAGCGCGACAGGATCGTCTTCCGTTTCGGGAAAATACCGTTCTTCTTGGTGCGTACATCTTCCACCACATAAAAAATATTGCTGTCGAATTGAGTCAGCATAAGCGCCAGCGTCTTCATCTCCTTCCGGTCCACAACGGTCTCTATGATATCCACTTCATTGGTCGAACCCGTACCGTGAGTCATCGTTGCCCCGAAATTCACCTGATTGAGCATCTGCACCAGTTCTTTTCCGTTTTTCTGTGTATAAATACGGCAGAGCAAAATACCATAAGCGATCCGGTTCTCGATAAGGATACCTACGTAATTTCCCGTGGCATAACCGGCGGCATACGACAAATAGGAAACTATGTCGTTGGCACGGACCAGAATTTGTGAGATAATCACTATCCAGATAAAGACCTCTACAAAGCCGATGATAGGGGCTATATTTTTTGCCCCTTTGGAAACGAAAATAATTCGCAGGGTACCCAGAGTAACATCGATAATACGGCCAAAGAAAATGATAAAAGGCAACAGCCAGGGGTAAACGTCTAAAAATTCGAACATATTTTTTATTTAAGAAATTGGAACTAAGAAATTAGAAATAAAGAAGTTTTAAATTATGAGTTACGAATCTTTGAATCTTGAATCTTGAAATCTTCACTTTTAGTTTTTAACTGATCAATTCTTTCAAATAATCTACAAAATCCCGGATATCTTCATCGGTAGTATCCCATGAACACACAAGGCGGACCTCGTTCCGGGATTCATCCCAATCGTAAAAGAAATACCTCTCCCGCAATTTATCAGTAATCTCCCGGGGAAGGATCAGAAAGAGAGCATTCGACTGTACCGGTTGTGTAATCTCTATCCCTCCAATCCTGTCTATCTCATCATAGAGTTTCTGGGCCGCATCGTTGGATCTTTTCGCGTTCTCCAGCCAGATGTTTTCATTCAGGTAAGGAATAAACTGCGCGGAGATAAACCGCATTTTAGAATAGAGCTGAGTGATCTGCTTCCGGTAATACCTGATGTTTTCAGCCAATTTCTTACGCAGCGGTATAAGCGCCTCACCGAACATCAGTCCGTTTTTCGTACCTCCCAGTGTAAAAATATCCACGCCGGCGTCAATGGTCATCTCCCTCAACGAGACATCCAGAAAAGCACAGGCGTTGGCCACACGTGTTCCATCCATAAAAAGAAACATATCATGACTGTGCGCCAGGTGAGCAAGCGCTTTTATCTCCTGGAGAGTATAGATAGTACCCAGTTCCGTGGTCTGCGAAATGGCAATCACTTTTGGCTGGGAATGGTGTTCGAAGCCAAAGCCATGCAGATAAGGACGCACCAGATCCGGAGTGAGCTTACCATCGGGTGTGGGAATCTCTTTCAACGCTGCACCTGTCATTTTCACGGGTGCGCCGCACTCATCCACTGCTATATGGGCAGTAGCGGCACAAAGGATTGAATGAAACGGTAATGTACAAGCCTGCAAAGCCACTACATTGGCTCCCGTCCCGTTAAAGAGAAAGAAAGATTCCACCCCTTTATCTCCGAGGAGCGCACGAACAGCCTCCTCCGCCTCGCGGGTCCATGGGTCATCGCCATAGGCTATGGTATGGTTGTTGTTGGCACTCATCAGTGCCTGCATGATTCGCGGATCTACACCGGAATTATTGTCGCTTCCGAAACTTCGCATGATATCTCTGAATTATGTGTACAAAGATACAAAACCTTTCTGTCAACTATGCCAAATTAGCCAGCAGGAACTTGCGAATCTCGTCGGGTGTCACATTTCTACGACGGGCATAGTCTTCCATTTGCTTTTCCGATATCTCCCCTATGGCGAAATATTTTGATTGCGGATGGGCAAAGAACAATCCGCTGACCGATGCATTAGGGTACATCACACCGTTCTCGGTGAGAGATATACCAATTTCAGGAGTACCCAGTACACCATGCAACAAAAAGTTCATTGTCTGATCCGGGATAGAGGGGTAACCCACCGCGGGGCGTATCCCTTCATACTTCACAGCGAACATCTCGGCAATCGAGATGTTTTCTTCTGCTGCATGCCCCCAGTATTCACGACGCACTTTGGCATGCAACCACTCTGTAGCTGCCTCCGCAAGCCGGTCGAGCAACGACTTCATCAACAGGGCTGCATATTCGTCTCCTTCCGCCTCATAACGGCCCATCTGCTCTTCCGCTCCCACTCCGGCAGTGACGGCGAAAGCGCCGATATAATCTTTCTTCCCCGTATGGTGTGGCGCAATAAAATCACTCAGGCAGAAGTACTCATTCTTATCGTTCTTCTTCTGCTGGCGCAGGAACGGGAAAGGCGCACCGCCGACGAAAATTGTATCGTTTTCACTGTATGCTTCATATATCCCGAAAACCGCTTTGACATATTCAGCCTTTTCATCGACGAATTTTTGCAGCATGTCTGCGGCATCGTCATACAGTTTTTCAGCTTCCCGCCCTTTTTCACGGTCGTCCTCGCGGTATCCGCCCAACCATGCGTCACGAGCCTCTTTGGTACGTTCCGTTTTGGTGACAGTATGGAATTTGGCCGACATATTCCAGGCATGGAAAAAGAATTTCCAGTCGATATAGGGAGTAATCTCAGCCATATCGATATGTTCCAGCTTCACACGTCCTAATGTGCGGGGAACGACAGCCTCATATCCGCTCCAGTCGATACTGAAAGCATTCTTTCTGGCCTCTTCCAATGAAACCAGTTCGACCACTTTCCGTGTACTGTTCTCCCTCAACACCGTATACTCATCCTTTACTTTCCGGATATAGTCATTCCTGTTACCGGGGCTCATCAGGTTGGCAACCGCCGATGGGCTTTGCGAGGCATCTTTGACATAAACTACGGGACCCAGGCTGTATTTCGGTTCTATCTTTAGTGCCGTATGCAGTTTCGAAGTAGTAGCTCCACCGATCAGCAGGGGGAGACTGAAACCTGCCTTTTCCATCTCAGTGGCGACGATGGCCATCTCTTCGAGCGACGGAGTGATCAATCCGCTTAACCCTACAATATCGGGTTGTTCCCTGATTACCGTTTCGATAATCTTTTCGGGAGGCACCATTACCCCCAGGTCGATAATTTCATAATTATTGCAGGCCAATACGATGGAGACAATATTCTTACCAATATCATGCACATCTCCCTTCACTGTGGCGAGCACTATCTTTCCTGCTTTCCGCTGCGAATCACCGGTCGCTTTCTCGGCTTCAATGGTAGGTTGCAGGATCGCAACTGCTTTTTTCATGGTGCGTGCCGCCTTTACTACCTGCGGAAGGAACATCTTTCCCGCACCGAAGAGGTCGCCCACCCGGTTCATTCCATCCATCAACGGTTTATCGATAATATCCACCGCACGGGGATAGGCTCGCAGCGCTTCGGCAAGATCCTCTTCCATGTAATCCCCTATCCCTTTTACCAATGCGTGACTCAACCGTTCTTCAAGGGGAAGCGTACGCCACTCCTCTGTTTTGCCTTTTTCCGCTTCCGGATTCTTTTCTCCTTTGATCTTTTCGGCATAAGCCATCATCCGCTCGGTAGCGTCATCGCGCCTGTTCAGCACCGCATCTTCGGCCAGTTCTTTCACATCGGCAGGGATATCTTCATAGATCACCGACTGCGCCGGATTCACGATACCCATATCCATCCCGGCACGAATGGCATGATAAAGAAAAACGGAATGCATCACTTCCCGCACATAATCGTTCCCGCGAAATGAGAAAGAAAGGTTGCTCACTCCTCCGCTCACTTTGGCATACGGCAGGTTTTCCTTGATCCATCGTGCGGTATTAATGAAATCCACCGCGTAATTCTTATGTTCATCGATCCCCGTAGCAATAGCCAGCACGTTAGGGTCGAAAATAATATCTTTCGGATCAAAATCATTTTCGGTAAGTAATCTATAAGCACGACCGCATATCTCGATACGGCGTTCGAAGGTGTCGGCCTGTCCCGTCTCATCGAAAGCCATTACCACTACTGCCGCCCCATAGCGCTGCGCCAACCGCGCCTGATGCAGGAACTCCGCCTCTCCGTTCTTCAACGAAATGGAGTTGGCAATTGATTTTCCCTGTACACATTTCAAGCCGGCTTCCAATACCTCCCATTTTGAGGAGTCGATCATGATGGGTACGCGCGACACATCGGGATCAGATGCCAACAGATTCAGGAAGCTGGTCATTTCCTCCACCCCATCGAGCAGCCCGTCATCCATGTTGATATCGAGCACCTGCGCTCCGTCCTCTACCTGCTTACGGGCAATATCGAGCGCTTCCTCATAGTTCTTTTGCTGAATCAATCGCAGAAACCTCTTCGATCCGGCTACGTTACACCGCTCCCCGATATTCATAAAATTAATCTGGGGCGACACCTCCAGCATCTCCAATCCCGAAAGCCGCAGGTATTCCGGAGAAGAAGCCTTTTGATGAGGTACACCGTTTTCTACTATACGTACATATTCGGCGATATGGGCAGGCGTCGTACCGCAACATCCGCCAATGATATTTACCAGACCTTCGTCCACAAACTCTTTGATCTGTGCAGCCATCTTTTCCGGGGTCTCGTCATACTCACCCAGTTGATTGGGTAATCCGGCATTGGGATAAGTGCTGATATAGAAAGGAGCAATGCGCCCCAGTTCCTTCACATAAGGCTTCAGTTCAGCCGCTCCCAGCGAGCAGTTCAACCCGATAGCCAACGGATTGGCATGACTGACGGAAGCGACAAAAGCGCCAAGCGTCTGCCCCGAAAGGGTTCGTCCTGCTCTGTCGGAAATAGTAACAGAAAGGATGACAGGCGTTTTTATACCGGTCTCTTCCGCTACTTCCTCAGCAGCAAAAATAGCAGCTTTTGCGTTGAGCGTATCGAAAATAGTCTCTATCAGAAGGATGTCTACTCCACCTTCTACCAATGCGCTGATCTGTTCTTTATAAGCTGCTTTGAAATCGTCAAAGACTGCCGAGCGGAACATGGGATTCTCTACCTGAGGACTCATCGACGCCGTCTTGTTGGTTGGTCCGATGGATCCCGCCACAAACCGGGGTTTCTCAGGCGTTTTCCGGGTAAACTCATCGGCTGCTTCACGTGCCAGCCGGGCTGCCGCCAGATTGATCTCACGGGCCAGATGGCTCATATGGTAATCCTGCATCGAGATCGACGTGGAATTGAATGTATTGGTCTCTATGATATCGGCACCGGCAGCCAGGTACTCCCGGTGTATCTCCCCGATTACATCGGGACGGGTAAGCGAAAGCAGGTCGTTATTGCCTTTAAGCAACCGATCGAAATCTTTGAACCGCTCACCCCGGAAATCGGCTTCAGCAAGGCCGTAACGTTGTATCATTGTACCCATCGCACCATCCAGGATCAGAATGCGCCCGGGCAAAATATCCTCTATTTTCTTCTTTGTCATATTTTGTTTCAATTAGGCTCAAAATGAACTGTCCTGATGGTCCACCATCAGAAGTCTTCCATTTTCAATTTTCAACTTTCAATTCTGAACTGCCAAACCTCAAATTCAAAATAATTCTTCTCCCCCATACCACAATCCAAGCCGCCAACAATCGTACACCCAGTATCCACCACACGGATACGCCAAGCGCTATGAAAAGGATATTATCTTCCAGTACGGAATGAGACATGGCAAGATGATAGTTCAACAAATTAGCATCGGTTCTGTTCACCTTTCCCTCCTTCATCTGATCCATCATCAGCGCACCCCCGTATGCCAGCCCCACAATATAGCCGATAAGCCAGAGAAATCCGGTACTTGCCGGCAGGCCGAAAAACCTCAGTAACGGCTCAATACCCTTGCTCAGTTTAGGGATCAGTTTGTAAGCATGAAGGAGACTGTAAAGCAGATTCAGTGAGAAAACAATTACGGCAATAAGAAGCATTACGTGCAATGAGCTTTTCAGCCAAAGCAGCAACAGATCGCCCAGTGAGGTTATTACGGCTACATCTGTCTGCACAAAAACAGGATTTCCCATATCCTGCGGCAGGATCAGATTCAACCCAAGACCTACGACAATGCTCATTGTGATCCGCAAAGCAGTGACCGTCCAGAACGGCGTTCCGGTCTTCGCCTGAATAGCGCTTTCTACAGGAAGATTATGCGAGATCTGACACATCAGCGCCAGAATAGTGAGTTCCCTCAGGGTGACCGACATGGAGGTGATAATAGCCAGCGGCGCGTAGAGCGGAAGGAAAATACTGGTGATAAAAACAATGGCGGTACTGCCGGGCAATCCCAGATAGGTAAAAACGGGATCGAGCAAGCCGGCTATAAACACGAGTATGCCGTAATAATCCAGCAATCTCACGATCAGGGATACAGGCAAAATGATCTTAAGCAACCATAATGTAGTGTATCCCGATTTCCTGAACGCCGGAAAAAATATATCGTTACGAAACCGCTTCTCCACTTCTCAACTTCTTCACTTCTTCTGAGTTCTTATTTCTAAGTTCTTATTAATCATTTCTTAAACATCCTGTCCATAGATCTCTTATCCTCTTTCTCTTTCAGGGACTGACGCTTATCGTACTGCTTTTTCCCTCTCGCTACCGCAATCACAATTTTGGCCAATCCTTTTTCGTTAATGAACAGACGGATGGGAATAATAGTAAATCCGGTCTCTTTGGTAAGACGGGAAAGTTTGCGCAGTTCGTTTCTATTGAGGAGCAGTTTACGGTCGCGCCGGGCACTGTGATTATTATAGGTGCCGTAAAAGTATTCGGCAATATGCATATTACGCACCCATAATTCTCCCCGCTCGAAGAAACAATAGGTATCTACCAGGCTCGCCTTTCCCAGCCGGATCGATTTGATCTCGGTACCGGTAAGTACAATACCTGCAGTAAAGGTTTCAACCAGTTCATAATCGAACGTGGCACGCTTGTTCTTTATATTGATAGCTGCTTGCTTCATTACTTTATCAAATAGGAAAAAAGAGTACGGATAAGTACCGGCGACAGAATGATGATGGCAGATGCTACTGCGGTAAAATCAGCGACTCTTGCTTTCGGTACTCTCATAAAATAAAGCGCTCCGCTGTTCACCAGATAAATGGTGTAAAGCGCCAATAGCCAGAGAATAAAGAGCTCGGAGAGAAAGGGCGTGACAATAAATAAAGCATAGATCACTACAGAAGCATACCCTGTGAATTGCTGAAAGCGGGATAAATGCTTACTCAGCCCAAAGCGGGGAGCAATTTCATTCAGCAGATAAGCAGCAATAAAATATCCGCCATAGACCCCTACGACACTGATAATACTGCCCTTCAGCGCATTCTCCACATTCCCCTCCCGCACGAACCACAAACCACCCACAAAAGAGGTGAAAGCAATGATTCCGAATATGGGATGAAGAAAACGGTAAAGAAACTCATGCTGCGTCTTCTTTTCCTTTTCAATATCTTTCCACGCCCTGGGAGACGCGACAATGAGCTGCGCGATAGTGATAAAAATATCCCTCCACATTCCTTTTTGATTTTGGATTGCAAAGGTACATGATTTTTTTGTAACCACACAGACAGATAAAAATAACCGTTCGATTTCATCAGTCGTTTTCTGCACTCGACAAAACAAATAAATTTGTTCTACCCTCGTTTAACGAAAACGTTCAATCACACTAATCGTTTCTGCGGTCGGTATAGCAAAAGCTTCCTTGTTGATACCCAGAAGTCAGAATAAAAGACAACAGCTCCTCTGTGAGAAGGAGCTGCCGTTTTTTATTATATGACAGGAGAAATTACTCTTGTGCGCCAATCTTCCACTGATAAGCGTTTTGCATTTCAACCTGCTCCGGCTCATCGTTACCACTATTATTTTTATAGTATACAAACCTTATCTTTAGACCCTCTCCTCCGGAACTTCCTTCCGACATGGCACGCAACTGAGACATATTCAGCGCTATGGCATCTCCCCGCCTTTCATCGGAAGTACCTTCCGGCGTACCTGTCAAAGTAAGATGGATATCGATTACTATCTCACCGCGATCGTTCAATTCATCTCTTTTATAGAATTCAACATTGGCTGTTTCGCCTTTCTTTGCCTTATAAGAATACTCGACCACCCAGTAATCATTCATAAAATCCTTGTAATCAGAATAAAGAGGCGCCAGTATTTCATCAAAACCGACCGGATCGTCTACCCCAGGAAACTCTGTCATACGCAGAGAAGTGGAAGCTATATCTATAGGTTCATCTAACAACTGCACATTATCAGCCTGAACAACTTGATCGCCGACTGTGATTTGTGTAGTTCCCCTATCCTCGTCCCAGCTATAGACCATAAATTTCACTGTACGGGCATCCATTCCCATCATGGAATTGGAAGTAATGATGCGTGTTGGGGAATAACGGGAAAAAGTCTTTCCATAGACCTGCCCTCTCTCATCGGTATCCAAATATACAAAAGAATTATCAGTGTAGTTACTGGTCGTGTCTCCCAAACAAGAGGTCATCAGAAGGGTAGCTCCGATAACACTCAAAAATAAAATTACTTTTTTCATTTTTACTTCTATTTTATGTTAATATTAAAATTCATACCTCACCCCCACATTCAAATCCATCACGATCTTCCTGTCGGAATATATAGTTTTGTGTTGATTTTTTGCATCAAAATAATAAGCTCCCCCCACTTTTCCATATAACCTCAGCCTGTCATAAATAGGATAGGAAAGCCCTACACCGGCATTAACCGATATCTGGGGGTTACGTTGGGAGATCTTTGTAATTTCCTTTTCTTCTGACCCTTCTGATGCATTTTGCTCTGAGGCCTTATTGAAATTCGCAGTTGCCTGCCGTTCCTCAATTCTCCGGAATTCACCATATACATCTTTCTCTACCATTCCACCTATGGAAGCATACACATTCAATTGTCTAAGAGAGAAGAGATTGTAGTTTACATTCAACGGTATACCCAGATAATGGAGTTTCTGCACTTCATCCACCTGGGAATAATTGTCGGTGTTTCTTGTTTTAGAGTGAAGATAAGAGTAAACAAGACCGGTTTCAATGGAAAGGTCGTCAAGCAGGTATTTGGACACAGTAATGCCGAATGACACCGGTTGATCATGTTCCATTTCGGAAACATTGTTTGTCGCATTACTGGTCTGAACTTGTAAGTTTTTATTGGCTTCCGTCATATATTTATTGTCGGGAGCAACGGACATACTCCGCAAAGTCATGGGCGAATTTACCGTTTGCTGATAGCCGGTCAACCCTCCTCTCCCATTGACGGCAAGCAAAAGAGTTCCTTCACCTCTTTCAGCAGTACCTACCCCGGTGAAAAAAATTTTCTCATCTCCTCTTACCGTAATAGTTTCTTCTTCGAACTCTTCACCTTTTTGCTCCACACCTTTTTCCAGCGGCTCTACCGATAAGCGAAGTGCGTCGTTATCCATTCTCTCTCTCACGCTTTCCCTTTGTAATTTCTCACGCTCCATCCATGCTGCCAACATTCCCGCAGGAGAAGAAGAGCGAACAACCGATTCTTTTCCGGTTCCTGCCTTTCCGGAAGTCCTTGCAGCCAAAAAACGCTCGGCTTCTGCCGGCCGGACAACCGGTTTAGGCACGGATTCCGATGCTGGGGCTATCTTTTTTGTTTCAATATCCTGAGTACTACCTGAAGGCGAAGGAGAAGTCATCTCGGAAACCATCGTCTCCGTCTGCTCCATAGGATTCTGGATAAACAGTATGCTACCGACGAGCAATATCAATACAGCGGCTACCGATCCGGCATACCACCTTCGGCGGAGAGCCGTCCGGGCAGCTGCTGCTGCCATCAGCGACCGTTCCACACTCTGCCATCCATCCGGCGGGACAGGCGCTTCAAAACCGCTGAGTTTTGACTGAAATCCTTTTCTAATATCGTTATCTGACATCATTGTATTTGTCTTTGATTACTATGCAGGATGGCTGAAATTTTCTTCCGGAGCATATTCTTTGCCCTGAAAAATTGTGAACGCGACGCTGCTTCATTAATACCAAGCACCTCGGCAATTTCTTTGTGCGACATCTCTTCGAAAATATACATGTTAAACACTGTCCTGTATCCGGGCGGTAAATTCCTTATCATGTCGAGTACCTCTTCCCTGGGGATATTTTCGATATCGAGTGAATTATCCGCCTGGGTTTCCGACTCATCGGCATTGATATAGCTGTACTCTTCCATAAAGCGATACTTCTGCTTCTCCTTCCTGTAATTCTCCAATGCCAGATTCACGAAAATCCGTCTGAGCCAACCTTCAAAAGAACCCTTGCCCGAAAACGAGCTGATCTGCGTGAAAGCACGGATAAATCCGTCATGCAACAAGTCCCGGGCCGTCTCTGCTTCCCCGCTGTAACGTAAACATACTGCCATCATCATAGGAGCATACCGCTCATACAATAGTTTCTGGGCATTACGGTCCTGTTTCTTACATGCTATGACAAGTTGCGAATCATCCATTCTTAACCGCAGTTCATTTTATTAGATGAATAACAAGAAAAAACGCTGCATGAGCCAGTAAGTTTTTATCTCTATTTATACTTTTTTAAGAAACAATCCACCTTACTATTATGGCGTAATTTTCATGCACCAAAATTACTATCAACGATAAAAACCGACAAATGAAATTAATTAAGAATATGTAAATTAAATTGGGGTATAACTCTTTTTTCTCTATTTTTGTACTTAATAATCAATTAATAATTACTCTATGAAAGATTTTCTGAAAATCATGCTCGCGTCCGCTTTGGGCTTTGTTATCGCGAACATTCTCTTTTCGATAATTGCAATGATCTTTATTTTTGGTGCGATGGGATCTTTTCTCGGATCTATGTCAACCGGTGAAAAATTTATTCTTCAGGACAATACGGTATTGAATCTTCGCCTGAACGGTCCCATCACCGAACGCACTCCCGAAGAGGATCCGTTCACTTCCATGATGGGCTCCAATCGTCCTTTACCTATGGGCTTGAACGATATTGTGAGCGCCATCAGAAAAGCAAAAAATAATGATAAAATAAAAGGAATCTATATTGATTCCCGTTCGCTGTCAGCATCTATGGCCACCCTGGCCGAGATCCGCCATGAACTGGAAAATTTCAAGGAAAGCGGAAAATTCATCGTTGCCTATGCCGACGCCTACACCCAAGGGGGTTATTACCTTGCTTCCATAGCAGATAAAGTAGCCATCAATCCGCAAGGGATGCTCGACCTCCACGGTCTGGCCTCGGTACCGGTCTTTTATAAGGATGCCCTCGATAAGCTGGGAATCGAAATGCAGATATTCAAGGTGGGAACCTACAAATCGGCGGTGGAACCATTTACCCAGAACGAAATGAGTGAGGCCAACAGGGAACAGGTAAGCTCTTTCCTGAACGATGCATGGAGTTTCCTCAGAAGTGATCTGGCAGAATCTCGTTCACTTACAATTGCCGATATTGACTCGCTGGCCAACAACCTGCCTGCCGTACAATCGACCGACTTCCTGCTCTCAGCCAACCTGGTGGATACCCTTCTCTATGAAACGGAGATGAAGGATTACCTGAGGAGCCTGCTCGATATCGACGAAGAGGCAAAAATCCCCTCGGCGACCGTGGCCAATATGAAATCAGTAACCACGAAAACTGTAAAGAAAACCGACAATACGATCGCCATCTTATACGCGCACGGGAATATAATTTCAGGTACCGGATCATCCAACATACAGGATAAATATATGGTGGATCAGATCGAGAAACTGAGAAAAGATGAAGAGATAAAAGCGGTGGTATTCCGCATCAACTCGGGGGGCGGTAGTGCCTATGCCTCCGAACAGATATGGAAAGCCATCACCGACCTGAAAGCGGAAAAACCGGTTGTGGTCTCTATGGGCGATATGGCGGCATCCGGCGGTTATTATATCGCCTGCAATGCCGATAGGATAGTGGCCCAGCCTACTACCCTGACCGGATCGATCGGCATTTTCGGGGCTATCCCTAATTTTGAGGGGACTGCCAGAAAACTCGGGATATCTACTGATGAGGTGAAAACCAATGAGTTTTCCGATTTCGGTAATCTCACACGTCCCTTCAACGAAAGAGAGAAGCAGATGCTCCAGGCCATGATCGAGAGAGGCTATGACCTTTTCCTGACACGCTGCGCAGAAGGACGCGACATGCCAAAAGACTCGATGGCACTTTATGCCGAAGGCCGTGTGTGGACAGGGAACCAGGCTCAAGAGATCGGACTGGTGGATGAACTGGGTGGAATTGAGAGAGCCATCGAAATTGCAGCCGAAATGGCCAATCTGGGTAAGAGCTACGTGGTGTTCGAGTACCCCAGGCTCCGTTCGCGTTTCGACGAACTGTTCAATCCCCGGAAGGATGAGTTGGTTGCCCGGACAATGAAAGAGTACCTGGGTGAAAGTTACGAAATGTTTATGCTGTTGAAAGATATCAAAGAACAGGATTATATCCAGGCAAGAATTCCGTATGAATTGAATATTCAATAGAATTAGGTATTCTGAGTCGCCTTCGCTCCTCGATTTCCAATTCTTGCTATGGTATAGCCCGAATAAGTTCTTAGAAAAATTTATGATTAATCGCAAGTTCCATACACCATAATGTGAAGAATGAATTAATCGTATGAAAATGGACAAACCTTCCGTCGAAATCCGTCGATCATTGTCGCCGTTAGCGTGGCTGTACGGTCTTGGTGTGAATTTCCGGAATACACTGTTCGACAAAAAGATACTCAAACAAACATCATTCGATATTCCGGTTATCTGTGTGGGCAACCTCACCGTAGGCGGCACAGGCAAAACCCCGCACATTGAATACCTCATCAGGTTATTATCGCCAATATACAAGGTGGCGGTGCTCAGCAGGGGGTATAAACGTAAAAGCAACGGCTTTATGATCGTCGACACCGATTCGAAAGCGCACAATGTGGGAGATGAACCCCTGCAGATCAAGCAGAAATTTCCTGAAGCGCTGGTGGTAGTCGATAAAGACCGGGTAAGCGGCATCAGGAAAATCCTCTCTATCGAAAAAGAGGAACGTCCCGATGTGATCCTTCTCGACGACGGATTTCAGCACCGATATGTGCAACCCTCGCTCTCTATCCTGCTGGTGGACAGCAACCGTCCCGTCTTCGAAGACCGGCTGCTGCCCATGGGATCATTACGTGAACCGCTGAAAGGAAAAGAGAGGGCATCTATCGTGATAGTTACCAAATGCGATCCCGATATGCAGCCTATCGATTTCCGGATCTATACGAACGGACTGAATCTCTATGCTTTTCAACAACTCTACTTCACCGGCCTTGATTATGGGATGATAATACCACTTTTCCCCGAGTTGCAGGGTGATCCTCTCCAGACACAGGATATTCGCAAGAAGCACGTTTTTCTGGTGGCGGGCATTGCTTCTCCCCAACCCCTGGTGGATAAGGTGGAACATATCACCTATAACCTCTATACTAAATTTTTCCCCGATCATCACTCTTTTAAAGAGAAAGATATACAATCGATCCGAAAATTTATCAATACGGTGGATGACAACAACAAGATCATTCTCACCACCGAGAAAGATGCTGTCCGACTCAGGGCGCTGCCTTATCTCGATGAAGAGATGAAAAAAATGCTCTATTACATCCCGGTACACGTAACATTCATCGATGAGAAAGAACAAGAACAATTCAACAATAATATTTTAGAACATGTTAGAAACTATCAAACAAACAGCAGATTATCTGAAGAGTAGAATCGAAGAGATTCCCAATACGGCCATTATCCTGGGCACCGGTCTGGGCGAACTGGTACACGAGATCGAGGATAAAAACGAGATCCCCTATACCGAAATACCCAATTTTCCTGTCTCTACAGTGGAAGGCCACAGCGGAAAACTGATCGTCGGCACGCTCGGCGGCAAGAAAGTGCTGGCCATGCAGGGACGTTTCCACTACTACGAAGGATACGACATGAAGCAGGTTACCTTCCCCATCCGTGTATTCCAGGCGTTGGGCATCGAATATCTTTTTGTCTCCAACGCGGCGGGAGGGATGAACTCCAGTTTCGATGTAGGCGATATCATGCTGATTGAAGATCATATCAACCTGTTCCCCGAGCATCCGCTCCACGGAAAGAACTTCAATGAACTGGGTACCCGCTTTCCCGATATGAGCGAGGCATACAACAAATCGCTACGGCTAATGGCCATGGAGATCGCCAAAGAGAAGAACATTAAGTTGCAGCACGGTGTGTATATCGGCCTTCAAGGTCCCACCTTTGAAACGCCGGCTGAATACAATTTCCTGCGTATCATCGGGGGAGATGCTGTGGGTATGTCCACCGTACCGGAGGTGATCGTGGCCAACCATGCCGGAATGAAAGTGCTGGCATTCTCCATCATCACCGACCTGGGTGTGATCGGCAAGATCGTGGAAGTGTCGCACGAAGATGTACAGGAAGCCGCCAAAATTGCTCAGCCGAAGATGGCGGAAATCATGCGTACCATTATTCAGAGGATATGAAACGAACAGAAATAGCTACGTTGGGGGAATTCGGACTGATTGACCACCTCACAAAAGATATCAAACTCACACAGGAGAGTTCCATTAAAGGTGTGGGTGACGATGCTGCTGTGGTGGATAACAGCGGGCAACGGACACTGGTGACGACCGACCTCCTGTTGGAGGGGATACATTTCGATCTCGTCTATACCCCCTTAAAACATCTCGGGTATAAAGCGGCGGCAGTCAACTTTTCCGACATTTACGCCATGAACGGGAAGCCACAGCAGATCACCGTCTCCTTAGGCATATCGAAGCGTTTTTCGGTAGAAGACCTGGAAGAATTTTATAGCGGATTGAAGCTGGCCTGTGAGATTTACGGCGTAGATATTGTAGGCGGAGATACCACCTCATCCCTTACCGGATTCACTATCAGTATTACCTGCATCGGCACGGCACGGGATGAAAAAATAGTTTACAGGAACGGAGCCAAAGATACCGACCTGATCTATGTGTCGGGTGATCTGGGGGCCTCTTATATGGGTTTGCAACTATTGGAAAGGGAAAAGAGCGTATTCGATGGCGACAAGGACTTCCAACCCGATTTTGCCGGGAAGGAGTACCTGTTGGAGCGTCAACTTAAACCCGAAGCCAGAAAAGATATCGTGAACCTGCTGGCGGAAAACGGGATTGTGCCTACTTCGATGATAGATGTGTCCGACGGATTGTCGTCCGACCTGCTTCATATCTGCAATCAGAGTAACGCCGGTTGCCGGCTTTTCGAAGAAAGGATACCTATCGACTATCAGACCGCGGTAATGGCTGAGACCTTTAATATGAACGTAACCACCGTAGCCCTGAATGGAGGGGAAGATTATGAACTGCTCTTTACCGTCCCCCTGCATCTGCACGAAAAGATGAACGAACTGCAGGGAGTCCGCCTGATAGGCCATATTACACCTGTTGAACAGGGTTGTTACCTGGTCACCCGCGACGGTCAGGAAATGCAACTCCGTGCACAGGGATGGAATCCGCTCGCGGATGAATAAATTTTTCGGCATTTTTTATTTACAAATTTTGTAAATCTCAAAAATGCTCTTATCTTTGCACTCGCAATTTAAGCAGTGTTGGTGCCATAGCTCAGTTGGTAGAGCAAAGGACTGAAAATCCTTGTGTCCCCGGTTCGATTCCTGGTGGCACCACGAATAAAACACTTGAATATCAGATATTCGGGTGTTTTTCTTTTTATATAGCCTGTATAAATTGCCGCCTGAATTTTTTTGTTTTTTGTTGGTTTTCAATGTTTCGGTAAACCGGGATGTAAACCGGAAAACCGTATAAACGTAATAGTTAACACACTATGTTACAAGTCAAAAACATTATCCAATGGGGAAATCACCTGCTGATTTGTGTCACTGATTGTCTTAGTACAGAATAAGAAATATGAGTTAAGAATCTCGAAAAACCCTTCTTAAATTTATTTTATTTCCAAAATGCATTATATTTGCAGCATAATAGAAACAAAATAAAGAAATGACCTTTCTGGAATTTAAGACTAAAATGTTCGATTTGGCATGCTTCAATATCTATCAGGTATATGCATGGCAACCCGATTTTGACCGTAATAATCTTACCCGTTGGACTAAGAAAGGGTATCTTATCCGGTTACGACAAGGGTATTTTGCTTTTTCTGAATATAAGAGCAAGCCGGCTTATTCCCTTTATTTTTCCAATCGGATTTACCGTCCGTCCTATATCAGTCTGCATACGGCATTGTCATTCTATGGGATGATACCAGAAGCGGTAGCACAGATTACCAGTGTGACGTCGCTAAAAACGGCCTCATTTAGTAACGACTTTGGCGAATACTCATATAAGAATGTCAAAGAGAATCTGATGTTCGGGTACGAATTGAAGCCAATGGCAGACAACCGCACCATACAGTTTGCCACACCCGAAAAGGCATTACTTGATTTACTGTATCTTTATCCGTTCTACGACAACGAACAGGAATTGGAAGAACTGCGTTTGGATGAAGATTTCCTGCACGATGATTTGAACAAGGACTTCCTAATGGAGTACTGCGCCAAGTTTCAAAGCAAGGCGCTTGATCATCGGATAAAATTGCTTTTAAAGACATATGATTTATGATACAGATTGAACAGATAAGAAATTATTTTCCGGCTCAAATCCGTGGAAATTCAGGTTTTGATAAGCACATCCTGAAAGAGTAGTTGCAGTTGATCCCGATTACAAGACTGTGGAATACGTTAGGGAGATGTTTTATGAATGCCTTGAGAATAATAGGATAAATTTGGACGATTAGATTTTATTTCCGAAATGCACTGTTATTGCTGCATAATAGAAATAGAAAAGATTAATCGGTTTAATTTTTCGACAATACAACATCCTACCAGCCAATTCCGAATTGTGAGATTTTGGTTAACATTCCGAGATAAATGAGATGAAAGTATGATGAGAATTAAAAATGTTTTATCCACATTGGTTTTTGTTTCAGGATTTCTTGGTGTATAGGGCAACTTTCGGAATGTGCCCCATGCAAATAACCAATGCTCATTAAAAATTCGTTCACGATTTCGCCACCTGTAAAGCGAAATGTTTTTTTGAACAGCTTAACCCATTCATTTTTTGTTTTCGGGTGATGATGTTCCAACCATTTTTCAAAAGAGCCGGATTCTTTTTGCAGTTCAAGAATTGTTTTTGCATTTTCTATTGCTGCATTTACTTTCAGCCTGTTGCGGATAATTCCTGCATCTGCTAACAGTCTTTCCCTGTCTGCTTCTGTGTATGCTGCAACTTTTTCGATGTTGAAATTGCTGTATGCTTTACGAAACGAAGTTTCTTTTTTCAAAATCGTTTCCCAACTCAAACCGGCCTGATTAATTTCCAAAATCAAACGCCCGAACAATTCATTGTCATCGTGGATGGGAAAGCCGTAATGATTGTCGTGATAATTTTTGTGCAACTCCTTTTTGTCGCCCGACATACATTCTATGTAACTGCAATAACTCATAATGCTAATTGAATAATTGTTTAAACTCACTCGGTGTCTGGTTGGTTTTTTTCTTAAACAGTTTATTGAATGATTGCGGATATTCAAAACCTAACTGATAGGCGATTTCCGATACGGACAAATTGGTTGATGTCAAATACTCCTTTGCCTTTTCAATCAACTTGTCCTGTATGTGCTGTTGTGTGGTTTGCCCTGTAATACTACGCAGCATATCACTCAAATAATTTGGCGAAATGTTTAACTGCTTTGAAATAAACTTCACAGTTGGCAAACCATTTTTAGAAATATTTTCATCATTAAAACAATCATTCAAAAGATTTTCCAACCGGATTAAAATTTCATCGTTGGCAATTTTTCTTGTAATAAATTGACGATTGTAAAAACGATTGCTGTATTGCAAAAGTAACCCAATCTGTGCAATAATTACATCCTGGCTAAATTGGTCTATATTGCATTGATATTCTCTTTCAATATTCTTTAAAATGTTTTCCATAATTTCTTCTTCCTGTTCTGATAAATGCAACGCTTCATTTACTTCATAAGAAAAGAAGCCGTAATTTTTTATGGTTTTTGCCAATGGATAACCTGACAAAAAATCGGGGTGAAAAAGTAAAGTTACTCCTTCTTTTGGGGTTATATCACCTTGTTTGAAAGATAGTATCTGATTGGGTGAAATAAATGTCATTACTCCCGAATCAAAATCGTAGTATCGTTGTCCGTATTTAAATTTTCCTGCATAATTTTTCTTGATTGAAATAGCATAAAAACCAAAAGTCCGGTGTTCGGGCAATGTGGGTTGTGCCTTGAAATCTTCGCTATACCGGAAAACACTTACTAACGGGTGCCTGGGTTTCGGTAAGCCCCAAAATAATTGTTCTTCCTGTATGCTCTTAATACGATATGGTTTATTTTGCTCTTTCATTGTTACAAATTTAATAATTGTTGCGTTCAATTCTTTTAAAGTTCATAAAAATTAGTCGTTTTGAGTCGCCTTCGCTCCTCGATTTTCAATTCTACGCTCAACATGGTAAAAACAAGTTTTTCCTCTGTGTTCGCTTAGCGAAAACATTCCAGACAAGTTTGCTTTTGGTTTCGGTTTGTCGTCAGTTGGCTTCTGATCGTATTGCTTAACGAACACGTTCATAAAAGAAATTATCAAAGCCCAAGAATAAAGTATGAATAATGATACAGCCAACTGTAACAACCAACACTACCCTGACCGCCTTACTTCTGGTCGGTGGGTCTTACCACGATTTCATTGATTGCCACACGTCTCGGGTTAGTTACAATAAAGGCAACTGCTTCTGCAATATCTGATGCATGCAGGCTTTCCACTTTTCCAAACAAGTCATTAAAAACTTTCCATCCTGCTTCGTCCCAAAGTTCTGTATCTACTGCACCCGGCTCAACAACTGAAAAACGGACTGATTGTCTTGTAAATTCTTGTCGCCATGCTTCTGTTGCTGCGGTTACACCGAATTTTGTTGCATTGTAAACGGCAACCTGTGCTGTGGCAATACGTCCCGCAACTGATGAAATGTTTACCACGTCCACCACCTTACGTGGGCTTGTTGCAACCGCTTCAATAAGGTATGGCAATGCTGCTCTTGTGATATACAATAAACCACGCAAATTGACGGCAATCATTTGTTCCAATTCTTCAAGAGAGCGTTCAAGCGTAGCACCGTTATTCATTACGCCTGCCGCATTTACAAGGGTGTCAAGTCTGCCAAACATTGTAATCGTTTTTGTAATGGCTTCGTTCGCTTCATTTACATTCGTAAGATCTGCTTCAATGGGAAATGCTTCCCCGCCTGCGTTTTTAATTTGCTGTTCTAATTCTTTAAGTCGTTCAATTCTTCGTGCCACAAGAACCACTTTTGCACCCGCCGAAGCAAGCCGAATTGCTGTTGCTCTGCCGATACCGCTTGAAGCACCTGTTACAAGCGCAACTGTTTTGTCTAATTTTTCTGTCATAATTCATTTATTTTTTTTTTACAGTACAAAAATGAGAAATGACAGCCGAAACCAATTATCCAAATCTCAGAAATGAGTGTCCAGAAATCCACCCTACCCAAAATAAGTAACCTCAATATTGTTACCTTGTTTTGCAAATCTTTCCGTCATGGATAGGGACAAAAATGATTTTCGTCTTACACCTGCATATGACTTACTAAACACAAGGATTCATGCGGACGATACGAAACTTTGAATTTAAGAAAAAATGATTAAACAATAACGAGGCAAATACGTTCTTTCCACAATAAATAATTGTTATAGAAAAGAGATTACAACAACAAATCACATGAGTATATATTCGATAATTTTGCAGTCAAAAACTTTTTAGTTGTGGCAAATAATAACAAAACAGATTTCTCCGATCCTCATAATAGCATTACGGTAGCACCTGATCGGCCGGCATTCAAAGAATGGCTGCCCTGTATAGGTATTGCCATAGCTGCATTCGTTTTCAATACTAGCGAGTTTGCGCCGATAGCTCTCCTGAGCGACATCGCGAAAGGTCTTTCCATCAGCGAAGCCAAAGCCGGATTGTTGATTACTATTTATGCATGGGTGGTGGCACTGGCCTCTTTGCCATTGATACTTATTTTTGCAGGGGTAGAGCGTCGCAAACTGATGGCAGTTCTATTGATCCTGTTCATTATAAGCCATCTGCTTTCATGGCAATCCTATAATTACACATTACTGCTTGTTTCACGTATCATGGTGGCTTGTATGCATGCTATCTTCTGGTCTGTCGCTGCCCCTATGGCGGTCCAAATGGCACCGGAAGGGCACCGCTCAACCGGATTAGGCATTCTTGCTACCGGCGGTTCGCTGGCGACTGTACTCGGGCTTCCCTTCGGACGTACTGTGGGGCTGTATATGGGATGGAGGACAACTTTTTTATTTATTGGTATAGTTGCTTTCCTGGTACTGATACTTCTGATATTTGTATTGCCGGTCTTAAAAAGTAACAATTCGGGATCATTTAAAAGTTTACCGCAATTAGTCAAGCGCCCGGCCCTGATGGGGATATACATACTGACTGCGATTATGATCACGGCACATTTTACCGGATACACCTATATCGAACCTTTTATGATCAATATAGCCGGACTTAATGAAAATGCGGCTACTGTAGGATTGCTTATTTTCGGTGTTGCCGGAATTGGCGGAAGTTTTTTATTCTCCCGTTACAATGAGAAACGATCACTGTTTCTTATGGGTGGAAGTGTAATCTGTGTATCGATATCGCTCCTACTAATATATCCGTTAGCGATCAACATCTTTACTGTTTTTTTGTTATTTACATTTTGGGGTATATCAATTATGATCTTTAATCTGGTATTTCAGGATGCCGTGATAAAAATCGCACCCGATGCAACAGCTGTGGCAATGTCTATCTATTCAGGCATATATAATATCGGTATAGGTAGCGGCGCGCTTTTCGGCGGAACTGTGAGCACCCATGCAGGAACTCAGTACGTAGGTATGGCGGGATGTTTTATAGGTTTACTGGCTATATCTTTTTATTTCCTGGTTATAAGGCGTCATTTACAGGGAAGAATATAAAAGAAGATATCACCCCCAATTGATCTGGTGAGTCCAAAAAAGAAAGTGTTCGATTCTCCCCAATTAAAACATCAGAAGCATTATCTTTGTGCAGGAAATGTTCAAATTCCCGTGTCACATTTTTGTGAAGTAAATAAGATAAAATCATTATGCAAAAGTTAATCGCATATCCTCTTTCCGTCATTTATTATCTGTTGTTTGGAACTACATTGGTAATCTTCCATCTGGTCCAATGGATATGCTTTAACCTGTTTGGATATAGTGCCCACAAGAAGAGTGTCGATATGCTCTGTTTCTTCCTCGTATTGAACACCTATGCTCTGGGCACAAGATATAAGATCAGAGGATTGGAAAAACTTCCGGAAGATACTCCCCTCATTATTGCCGCCAACCACCAGAGTTGGTATGACATCACCACTATCGGCTGGTATATGCGAAAAGTTCATCCTAAATTTGTCAGTAAGATTGAATTGGGGAAAGGGATTCCAAGCATTTCGTACAACCTGAGACATGGAGGGTCGGTACTGATCGACAGAAAAGACGCGAAACAGGCCTTATCCGCGATCCGGCAATTGGCCCAATATATAGAGACACACAAACGTTCGGCAGTGATATTCCCCGAAGGGACAAGAAGTAACACAGGCAAACCCAGGCCATTTGCCGAGAACGGGCTGAAAATCCTCTGCAAATATGCCCCTTCCGCTTACATTGTTCCGGTAACGATCAACAACTCGTGGAAAATGACAAGATGGGGTTCTTTCCCTCTGGGAATAGGCAATAAAATAGAAGTCATCATTCATGATCCTATCTCCATAAAAGATATGCCTTTTCCTGCACTTCTTGAAAAAACAGAACAGTTGATAACCGAAGCTATAAATTATTTGTGAAAAATGAAATATCAGAAGTTACCATAAACTTATTATCCGGTCCATTTGTGATGATATCTTTTTCAGGTAATTCCTGTCCCCTCCACTTACTTCAGCCGTCAGCCATCCTCCCCGGTGGTCAATCCCTCGCACAGCCTTCATTACCTCAGGCCAATTGTTGTCCCCCTCCAGTAATTCAACATTAAATCCTTCCCGTACTCCCTTCCTTTTCATCAACTCCCGGCTGTACTCCTTGATATGGAGTCTTATGATACGCCGGTTGAGCGTCCTGATCCACTGGTCCGGCCACCCGTAACGCAATATGTTGCCGATGTCGAAGTACCACCCTACCAGCGGATGGTTGATGTCATCCACAAAACGCCTTGCCTCCACCGGACTCAGCAGGAAATTGTACCACACGTTCTCCAGCGCGATCTGCATCCCCGTCCTTTCCGTATGGGGGACCAATTCCTGGATGAGAACGGTTATCATGTTCGTTTCATACGATTATATTACATATTTAGCTTGAGTTTTTCTTCTCCATTGGTATCAAGAACTTGAAGCATCATTTTCTCACCCGCTTTTTTAAGTATCATCACAGTAGCGCTCTGCAGGTTATTCCCACCTCCTATCACTACCGGAAAATTATTACCGAGAGAACTCTTCGGATGGTAAGCAAACCTATGAGTATGGCCGTTTAAAGCTATATCAAACGGAGCATTCTTCAGGATATCACCCCATTCCTCAAGACATGGGTTATATGTCCCTTTAGGAAGGCCATAGATGGGTATATGATGGATCAGCACTCTTTTCCCCGCTTTTCTAAACGCCTCGCTGTCCAACTCACTCTTCAAAAATCCAGCCTGGTCTTTCCGTAGCCCAGTGAAATCGTTCAAACCGTAATATACCCAGTGGTCATCCGGTTTATCCTCACCACAGTCGAGCATCACGATCCGGGTATCACCCCAGTTGAACGCACCATATGTTTTGTCCCCCACATAATCAAGTAAATCACGAAGCCCGATGGAGTAGGCGTTACGGATCTCATGGTTACCACGAATATAGAAAACCGGAGTGGTTTCGGCACCCACGCTTTCATTCATGTATGACAAAGATGCCACAGCCTGTGCTTCATTCCTCGGATCGTCGATATTATCCCCATTAAAAATGACAAAATCGTAATCGATATCCCTGATCAATTCTGAAAACTTATCTACCAGTCCCATCCTTTGATGCAGGTCGTTGAAAATAATAGCGGTAAAGTCGGTATTTCCTTCCGGAGGCAACCTGAAGGTATAAGTGTCGGAGACAGCCGTTTCTCCAAACCCTTTGCGGTATGCCTCGTAAACCGCAATCTCCCGGGAACATACCCTGTAACTGTAGGTTTCACCCGGGATGAGGCCTTCGAGCCGGAATTTATGGTGATAGTTGTTACAAAGCATCTGTCCATCCACATAGAGTTGATGTTTTTGGTCGAGATTACCATCGGTGCCATACTCTACCCAACTATGGACCGGTACATTTGTAAGCCATGAGATGGTGACCCCATTTCCTGTCGGGTTCTGCAGGTAGGGTTTCGTACGGAAAATTTCATCCTTGGCAGCATGTAACCGAACCTCAACATAAAGTGGACGATGGTCTGATGCCACCTTCTCGGAGATCACTCCCCTGTTTGTAAGCCGCGACCAGTTTTCCATACCTTTATAACCATAAATATAGTCAATACAGATATTAGGATCATCTGCGGGAAAGGTATTTTCTTTGGGAGAGATAAGCGAGGTAAATGACTCATTCATGGCTTTCTGCTCCGGTGAATCGGGAGATCCATTCATATCTCCGGCAAGGAAAAACGGCTTATCCAGCTTCGCGGCCTCCTGCTCTATGATTTTGACTGACTCCATTCGATCTTCTTCGTTCAAAGAGATATGAGTGCAACCAAAATAGTATCCTTCAAGTTCCACGATCAGGAGTATCCTGGCCTCTTCTCTTCCGGGTAAGGCTATTCTCCGCACACTTAACGGCTTTTCCCGCGAGAGTATCCCTAACCCATACTTCCCGCCTTGATAATCGATAGAAGCTGCATAGGTGGAAAACATAAGTGTTTTACGGGACAGCACGTCAAGAACATTTATTCTGTTACTCCTTTCCGTTACACTGTCCAGCTCCTGAACGGCAATAATATCAGGATTGGCACTGTGAATTACATCGGCTATTCTCCGGTAGTCCGTAATGTCATCTAACCCGCGTGCATTGCGCACATTATAAGACATTAGCCTTATGGAGTTCTTCTCCTGTACCGGCATGGAATTGGCAAAGGGTTGTATAAAAACAATAAGCCCTAAGATCAGAAAGATTTTTCTTTTACTCATAATTGATTTAACGTGCTGCTATTACTAATTTATCAGAAATTTGTTCAGTTAATTTTAATGGTTGCTATAACCGGAAAATGATCAGACTCTTGATATGCCTTAGTATCCACGAAATATGATTTGACCGTCATTGCTTCTACAGGAGCATACATAATGTAATCAATTATCCTGTTCGGATTAGATGTTGAAAATGTGTATTGAGTGCAATTATTATTCATACAACCCGATACCAGATGCTCCTGCAGAATCCTTATCGTTTCCGATTCCGGTGTGGCATTGAGATCACCTGCAACAATCACACGTTTATCGTAGCTTTTTAAAATATCGACAAGATCTCTTGCCTGCTTCAATCTGTTAGCTTCGTTCCCTAAATGATCGAAATGGGTAGCAATAAAATAAAATTCCTTGTTTTCTTTTTCTACTGTTACCCTGGCGACGGAACGCGGCTCACCTCCAAGTTCGGGAGTTACTCCCAAATTATAACCCTTTCTCTCTTTAATCGGCAACTTCGATAATACTGCATCTCCGTATTCCCCACCATCATGGTCCATCGCTTTCACAAAATAACGCTCCATCCCGGTTAATTCTCCCAACTTTTTCGCAATATCCCCAAGTTTTGCATTTCTCCTGGTGTTTTTATCTACCTCCTGCAAGGAAACCAGGTCGGGATCATGCCTTTTTATCACATTTGCAATTGGTGCCAGATCGGGGATTCCTCCACTCCTTGCACCCCAGATATTGTATGTCATGACCTTCACAACTACTTCTTCTTCAGGTGGAGGTTGTTTATCCTCTATATTTTCATCTTTCGATGAGCATTGAACTACCAAAAGGATAATAGCAAAGATAAAGTATTTTATTCTCATATTTTGTCGTATGGGATCCATTATTATTTGAAATAGGGGGAGTGATCCCCCTATTTGCACTTTTAAAAGCATTTTATCTCGGTAATGGCAGTTGTATCCCCGCCTGTGGCACTCCTGATCACTGTCAGTTTAAAGAACCGCGCTTCCACACTCTCTTCAAAATATATGGTTGCACTTGCATCTGCTGAGGCAACAATACCGGTAAATATACCTACATCAGTCCAATTCTCCCCATCCATACTTGTTTGAAAAGAGACGATATTGGGGAATAAATAGGCATGGTTTGATGCCGGCCTTCCATGAATTCTAAATCCGTGTAAAAGAAGCTCTTCATCCATGTCGACTACGATATGGTGGGGATGTTGGGGACGCCATCCATCTGCATCACGCCTGTAATTGGAATGCCAATAGGTATCTAGATTATCATCTATGGCATGGAGGCCTAAACCACCTCCGGCTCCGTCGGAAACATCTGAAGAAACTTCAACAACACTCCATTTTGACTGTGAATGGATCTCGTAAGGATTCTCCCCATACGAGCCACTTATAACGAAATAGGTTGTTTTCAATTCCGGATTGACGGTTATATCCTGATTCACTTCTTTTATCGACACAGGAAGCAAAAAGGTGCGGGTTCCTCCGAAATAGAAGGGATTGACTTCAATTTCAATAGAATTGCTACCGGACTTTCCGGCAGGAATTGTTACGGTATTTACATCAAACCGGTAACTCTCTTCCGGCAGAATGGCATGTCTTGTACCATTTGCGGCATTGAATTCAGCCACTAAGTCAGGACGAATCTCAAAAGTCACACTGAGATCCCCGTCTAATTGGTCCACACCTCCATATCCTGCTCCAATGCTCAGGCCATGCCATTTATCTTCAATGATGAAATTCTTTTCTATACTGCCTGAAATTGCCGATTGCATAAAAATTTTGCTATACTGCCCCGAATCTTCAATATGCAATTCCTCAAGATCGCAGGAAGCAAGTATAAAAACGATTAAACTTGTTATGATACTATACTTTTTCATTTCCGATAATTTTTTTAGTATTACCAACCTGGATTTTGTGCCAGATTTTGATTTTTCTCAACTTCCGATTGTGGAATAGGGAATAGATAAAAGTTCTTCCTGAATACCCTCGTTTCGAAGATAGTCCTTTGAAAGAAAGCCGGGTCTGTGTTGGAAGTCCCCGACTCTACATTCATCCCCCAGAAGAGTCCCCCATCAGTCTCTTCTGCTATTTTCCATCTGCGGGTGTCGAAATACCTTAAATGTTCTATCGTGAGTTCAATGCGTCTCTCCTTCCTGATTTCATCCCTCATCTGATCCTGATCCAGGCCGGATTCAAGTGGAGCCAATCCTCCCCGCTCCCTGATCCGGTTCAGGTACTTCAGAATATCGGAATTTCCGGGATCATATTCATTCAATGCTTCCACATAATTCAAAAGGATCTCGGCATAACGCATCATCACATATGTACGAGCAACATTATTTTGTGTCGGATGATACGTTGGTGACACATTCTTCCGCCACAAGTATCCGGTTTCAGAGTAGTCGTGTGATCCACCCTTTCCTGATTCTCCCGTGTAGTATAGTTGTATTTCACGGACCCCCAGACTTGAAGTCGTATTGATCCAATCGCTGCCGCTATAGGCCACTGTTGCATAGAACCGGGGTTCCCTGTTTATATACATCCTGTAAGTGGGTACTGCCCTAGTAGCTCCCGGCGCCTGGTAATTCTCGAATCCTTCTTCAGAATAGCCTACGGCTGCCGGATTTATTATAGGGGTTCCATCGGGTCTGTATCCTGTGACAGGAGCCGTTCCGTCTGCCATCCGGTAAACATCTATCAACTGTTGTGTTGGCCCATGAGAGGCATAACCATTTGCCAGCCGTGGTGTGTTCGATCTCTGCCAGCCATGCATATTGGCAGTATTACGGGCTAAGATCCATTCAATATTCCATGAATCAAGGAATAGATCCCTATAGGAAAGAAACCCGTCAATACTGCCATCGGCTCTGTATCTCGTATATAATCCCAGATTTCCGGTTGACTCGGCATAATCTATGACCTCTTTCGCGGCATTGGCTGCCCGTTCCCACTTACCGGCATCATAGGTGGTATTGACAAGCGGAGTTCCGTCCTTATTTGCGAATCCACTGTATTCACTGTTACCGTTAAACAGGGGACTGGCTGCATACAATAACAGACGACTCTTTACGGCCATACAAAGGATTTTACTGGCACGCCCAAAATCGGAACGCAGAACCTGATCATCTATATAGTGAACCACGGGAATCTCTTCCATGGCCTTATCTAACTCACTGGCAATATAATTTACACACTCATCATAGGGACTCCTGGGTAGTTGCATAAGCGGATTATCCATGGGCAAATCGGGGTTGATCTCTTCATCGCCGATAATAATAACCGGACCGTACTGTTTAAGCAGTTCGGTGTAGAAGAAAGCCCTTAAAAACCGCGCTTCACCTTTACGCTGCCTGATTAAAGCTTCACCTTCCCTCGACTCCAGGATTTGCTCATTTCCATCAATATTGTTTATAAAAGTAGTGGCATCCCGGATTCCCTTATAATAATCAGTCCAGAAATTCCAATAATTGGAAGAGGCATTCCAGTTGCCTAAATTAACCTGAAAAGGATTTCCTCTTTGAGAAACATCGGAATCATCCGAAATATTATCCCACGGTGGGCTATTGGTCCGGTGGGCTTCATCTCTAATATAATTGTAGACATTCGCAAGCCATTCTTCAGACAGGTCCCTTCTGTTGAACACTTCCTCTAATGTCAGGATATCATCAGGGACCTGATTCAAGAAATCATCATTACAGGAAAAAAATGCCATAATGATCATTATTGCAGGTAAACCAAAAAATTTATATCGACTGTTCTTCATATTGTTTTCACTTTATAATACTTAAGCAATTTTCGGAAAATGCCTATAGTTGAGTTTGTTAAAAATTTAAATTGACACCTAAAGAGAGTACGGAGGTTGTCGGATACCGGGTTGCCCTGCCATCTCCTAATTCCACATCCCAGAATTCAAATGGGGTCCATGTGAACAGGTTGGTGCCGGAAAAATATATGGATGCATTACTTATTCCTATCGGGTTAATCCACTGTTTAGGTAAAGTGTAGGTCAATTGCAACTCCCGCAAGCGCAGATACCTTCCATTCTTAAGCCACCATGTACTGGTTTGGTAATTTCCATTAGGACTCCCATCCGAGAGCCTGGGATAAAAGACGTCCTGTCGCGGATTCTCGATCGTCCATCTGTCTTCAATATTGCTTAGGATATTACCTCTACTCATTGATACTGAGAATGGGTGTACTCCCTCTCCACTCATATGGATGTCTACATTACCTACTCCCTGGAATAGGGTTGACAAAGCAACATTCTTGTACCCGAGTGTAAATCCAAGACCATATACCAGCTCGGGGATATTACCGTAACCAATGGGTACCCTGTCGAAATCATCGATTCTTCCATCACCGTTCACATCTTGAAATTTTATATCACCGGGGCGTACCGTACCGGGATGTAATGGTCCGTTATTTATTTCGTCCTCGGATTCAAATAAGCTCAGTGCGACCAGTCCAAATCTCTGGCCTACTTTCCGGCCACGCTGATCTAGCCATGGGTATGTGGGAGTAGGCTGGTCATTTTCGATGATTGTATTCCGGCTATAAGTGAGATTCCCTAATAAATTCACATACCAGTCGTTGGCAAATGATCTGGTATAGTTGAAAGAGCCGTCGATTCCCTTATTTTCAATTATACCCAAATTACCATAGGGTGCGTTTTGTAACCCCAGGTAAGCAGGCACATTTCCCCTGCGTAAGAATATACCTTCCCTGTTTTCTTTGAACAGATCTAATTGCAAGGTAAGAGCATTGTTCAGGATTGTTATGTCAAAACCCAGATTGCTTTTCAGTGCTGTTTCCCATGTTACGTCCACTCCATATTCGCCAACTCCTCGACCTCCAAAACTGTTATTGCGTTCCCGTCCAAAATTATATCCGGTTTTTCCATCGATGGTTGTGATATAGGCAAATCTCCGGTTTCCGTCAATCTGACTGTTCCCAACCTTACCGTAAGAAAAACGAATTTTTAACATCTGAAAAACATCATATATATCTCCCAGGAAATTCTCTTCACTAAGTACCCAGGCGAAGCCTGCCGAGGGGAAAAAACCATACCGCCTTTTTGGTGTGAAGTTCTCGGATCCGTTGTATCCAAAATTGACTTCCAGAAAATAACGATTGGCATACCCGTAAGTCCCCCTTCCCGATAGGCCTAAATAACGGTACGGCAAAGAGTTGATAAAGTTTGAGGCCTGAGAGTCCAGACGGTCGCTCTGATTATAAAGCAACATCCCGGTAACGTTATGCTTCCCAAAATCGCGATTATAATTCAAGGCACTCTCGACATAGATAGTCCTCTCTCCCTGGCTGCTCCGGGCAAAAGAAAGGAATCGGTCCCCTTCATGGGTTTGTTCATACATCATTTCTCCATTCTCGTCCCTTCTGATGGCCAACCAGCTATCGGGCCGTTTTGTCCTGCGCATACTTGTGTAGTTGTATACATCAAAGGAGAACATACCGGTAATTGACAACCCTTTGGTTATGAAAGGGAGCTGCTGGGTAACCCTCAGGTTGGAAAAAAGTTGATTCCTCCATTGATTGGCATAACCGGTCTCGGTAAGCGAGGCATATGGATTTGTTAAAGACCCGGCACGCTGATCCGGCACATAACCGTTCTCATAACGGGTAGGAAATATTACCGGCGTCACCATCCACACATCGGCCCAGATATCACCCTGACCGGCTCCCGGATAGTTTGCATTGGCCAGATATCCCTGTACACCGACCTCCACTTTAGTAGTATTTGTCGCATCTATATCTAAATTGGACGTTAAATTATATCTCCTGTAAAATACCTGGTTATCATAATTTACCAGCGGATCCGTCCTATAAAGCCCTTGCTCATCCAGATAACTAAGGCCTACGTAATATTTAACTTTTTCGTATCCCCCGCTGATATTCATGTTTCCCCTTCTTTGACTTCCCCAGTCACTATAGATCGCCTTTACCCAGTCAACTTTGGGATACAAATATGGGTCACTTCCTTCTTCGGTCAGGCGTATCCTCTCTTCACTGTAAATCGGAGCGGCACCCCGGTTAGTCAATGCTTCATTCGACATTCTCATATATGTGACGCCATCTGCAAATTCAGGTAATGTGGTAAATTTGCTTATACCCTCATAGTATCGAAAATTGATCTTCGGTTTTCCGGCCTTACCGCTTTTTGTCTTTATCAGTACCACTCCATTGGCTCCCCTTACTCCATATACAGCCGTTGCAGATGCATCTTTCAACACCGTAAAACTCTCGATATCCTCGGGATCCACATTTGCCATAGCCCGGGGAGTACCATCCACTAAAACCAGCGGTTTACTCAATCCCGAGCTGAATGTAGAAATACCGCGAATCCACACATCGGAATCATCAAATCCCGGCTCACCGGTCCGCTGCACGCTGACAACTCCGGCGAGTCTTCCTCCCAAAGAGTTCGTGAGATTTGCTACCGGGAGCTGTAACTGGTCGGCCTGTATTGCAGATTGAGAACCCACTGTACTCACTTTTCGTTGTGTTCCGAATCCTACCACTACCACTTCATCCAACGATTGGGCATCCTCTTCCAAAATAACACTTAGTGAGGATTCATTTGAAATAGGCACCTCTTTGGAGTGATAGCCTATAAAGGATATTTGAAGAATGGCATTCTCCTCCACCAACAATGAAAACTTTCCGTCAATATCGGTAACAGTACCGTTTGTAGTTCCCTTTTCGACAATATTAGCCCCTATGACAGGTTCTCCCGAATCATCAAAAACAGTCCCTATAATTGCCCGCTTCTGTTGCAGCATTACATTGACTGCATTTTCACCTGTATTCCATGCGTAACTTGATCCTGCCGGAAAATAAAAGAGACCGGTTAATAACAGAATAATAGTCATCCGCATAGTACACAAAAAACGTTTAATAGGCACCTTTTCAGTTAAATTGTTTTTCTTCATACACCTGTAATTATTTAAATTAATACACGTTGACATTTCCTTATTTCAATCTGGTTACTTGTGTTTCATCTACAAATCCTTGCTCAGTTATAATAAATTGAGCTTTATATGCGCGTTCCAGGCGAGATGCCGCAGCCCTGACAGAGGCAGCCTTGATTGTTTTTGATGGGATTATCACAGTCTCACCAACCTTGATTGCCAACAATGTAGCAGGGATTGATATTTTAGTAACCAGCTTTATAGTATTTACCTGATTATTCATATCTTTACAGGATATTTAGATTTATAGCATTGTAGCAAGCGCTATATTGATAATGCAAATATACTGTATTTTTACAGTAAAAGCAATAGCAATACTGATATTAACAAGTAATTTATATTTATTCTAAATAATATTATTTATATAAAATTGATAATCAATGGAAAATACGGAATTCACGGATAGACTAAAATTATTTATAAAATCCAAAAGACTGGGGCAGACTAAATTTGAAGAGCTTGTTGGACTTTCACGCGGATACATCAGCAGGGTTAAACCTTCAATTGGAGTAGATAAACTATTAGGTATCATTGAGGTTTTCCCCGATCTTAATCTTGATTGGCTTATTACGGGAAAAGGAGAGATGATAGATCCTTCAGCTCTATCAGATCTTACCGAACAAACCATCGGGATGGTGGAAGAAGGCGATATTGAATATAAAAACAAGTACCTTGAAATGCTAGAGGAGAATAGATCGCTCCGGATTGAGATAGAAAAACTTCGTAAGATAATAGAGACAAAAGTACATGAGTAATTATGCATGCAGCCGTTGTTTTACCAATGCTTTCTTTTCCTCGTTTGTTATATATGTACAATGTGTGTTCTTTAAAGTTTATAATATTTGTTTCTTAACCGGAAAGCTATATTTACCAACAGGATAAGTACAGGCACTTCGACTAACGGGCCGACGACGCCTGCAAATGCTTGTCCGCTATGTAAGCCGAAGACGCCTATAGCAACCGCAATAGCCAGTTCAAAGTTGTTGCCTGTGGCGGTAAAAGCGATCGAAGCGTTTTTATCATAAGATGTACCCATGAGCTTACCTGCAAAAAAGCTAAGGAAGAACATCACAAGGAAATAGATCAATAACGGAATGGCAATCCGTACCACATCCAGTGGTATTTGTACGATTAATTCCCCTTTAAGGCTGAACATCAAGATAATGGTAAACAATAAGGCGATCAACGTTACCGGGGATATGGCGGGAATAAACTTTTCCTTGTACCATTGTTCCCCTTTTATCTTTACCAATACCAGACAGCTGAGAATACCCATCAGGAAAGGGATACCCAAATAAACAGCGACTGTTTCCGCAATCGTGCCGATAGATATATTCACTATCGCACCTTCAAACCCAAATAAAGGAGGAAGTTTCGTAACGAATACCCAGGCATAGAAGCTATAAAAGAATACCTGAAAGATACTGTTCAAAGCGACCAATCCTGCGCCATATTCCCTGTTTCCTTCCGCCAGATCGTTCCAGACAAGTACCATGGCAATACAGCGAGCCAGTCCGATAAGGATTACCCCTACCATATATTCGGGATAATCGTGCAAAAAAAGAATGGCAAGAAGAAACATTAAGACAGGTCCTATAACCCAATTCAGAATTAAAGAGACCGTCAATATTTTTACGTTGGAAAATACTTTAGGCAATTGCTTATAATCGACTTTTGCCAATGGCGGGTACATCATCAGGATAAGACCGATGGCAAAAGGAATGTTTGTTGTTCCGCTTGACATGGAATCTATATAGTGGCTGAAAGACGGGATAAAATATCCTAATCCTACACCGATAGCCATTGCAAAGAAAATCCAAAGGGTCAGGTTTTTATCCAGAAAACTCATTTTAGTTGCACCTCTGTCTTCTCTGTGGATTTCGCCGGTGCGCTTGGCACTAAAGAATTTCGCCGGATGTTGTTCCTTTTTACTCATGTCCTTTTATCCTGTTTAGATACAGTTCGTAAAATGCCTTTTTGATTTCATCCCTTACCCTGATGTATTCGGATTGTATAAATTCGGGCGTTCCTGTGGCTTCGGACGGATCTTCAAAGCCGATATGCAAACGGTTCTTTACTTTACCCGGAAATGTCGGGCAACTTTCGTTTGCACCGCCGCAAACGGTAATGACCCAGTCCCATTCATCGTTGACATAATTATCAACGCTATCTGATGTATGGTGCGAAATATTCACCCCTGCATCCTGCATGACCTCTATCGCTTTGGGATTTACCTTTCCGCTTGCCTTTGTTCCTGCGGAATAAACCAGTAGTTTAGGATCGAATGATTGTAAAAATCCATGTGCCATTTGGCTACGGCAGCTATTGCCTGTACAAAGGATAAGAATTTTAGGCGGTATTTGCTTAATGACAAGTAGCCAATGCCCGACATCACGCCACCGGTCGAACTTCCATCCGATTTCTTTCATGTGCGATGCCTGTCTGAACCCGAATTTTTCATGCAGTCGCACACTGCTTTCATTTGGAATACAAATACCTGCAATCAATGCATGTATATCTTCTTTATATATTTCTTTAAAAAGATACTGATAGAGAATCGTACCAAAACCTTTGCCCTGTATATCTTTATCCAAATAAATTGTAACCTCTTTAGTGGATGAATAAGCACAACGGTTATTCCAGTTATGCAGGTAACAATAGCCTGCAATTTTACCGTTAATCTCTCCGACATAATAAGGAAAGCCCTCATCTAAAAAGCCTTTAATACGTTGTTGCATTTCGTCAATGCTTACGACAGCCGTTTCAAAGGTGACGGCTGTATTTTCCACATAATAATTGTAAATATCACAGATGCCTTTTGCATCTTCTAATGTCACTTTCCTTATTTTCATACAGAGTAATATTATTCGTACTTATACAATATAATTCGTAAATCAACGAACTTTGGGGCAAAAATTTTTACTCGGAGTTACAACTTTCTTCGTTATTGATATCGACAAAAAATACAGAAAACAAACTTTTTGCCTTTTCCCAATTTTCTTCATTGATACAGTATTTGACTGTCGGCAACGTGATTGCGCCCTGTACCAGTCCTGCATCCTTAAGTTCGTTCAGATGCTGGGATAACGTACTTTTGGCAATGGGCAGTATTTCCGACATATCACCATGATAACAACACGATTTGCTTGCAAGCATTTCCAGTATAGCGATACGAATAGGATGCCCCAATGCTTTGGCGAACCGTGCAAGTTGTTCTTGTTCGACGGTCAGTTCTTTCTTTGACATATCTCATATAATTTATTGTTCAATTACTTTAGACATTTTGAGTCGCCTTCACGCCTCGAATGTTAATTGAGTCGCCTTCACGCCTCGAATGTTAATTGAGTCGCCTTCACGCCTCGATTTTCAATTCTGCACTCGGCAAAACCAAAGCAAGTTTGACTCCGTCTTCTTCCTGCGCACCTCACCAAAATTCGAACTAATTCACTTTTGGGTTCGGGTTTTCGTCAGTTGTTTCTGCTCTCACTTAATGAAATAGTTCGCAAATATACGAACTATTTTTTAATTCGTAATATTACGAATATATTTTCTAAGAACATTGATTCTGATAACAAGAATAGTATCTTTGCATTGAAATATCAATGGTATGGCTGTAAAAATAGAAAAATGGAGATTGCCCAAATGAATAAAACAGATTTCAACGAGATAATCCGACGCTCCAAAAAGATACGGGAGTTGTATCATGAGGCGGAAAAACAACATCACGGAAATGAATGGACAATAGAAGAAGATGCATTGGCTTTTCTGACCGATGCAGGATTGGTCGGACGGTACACGATGTCGCAACAGGGACGTTGGCCGAAAGAAAACACCCATGCCGAGTTGGAACATAAACTGGGTGAATGTATCTGGTGGCTAGTTGTTTTAGCCGACAGGATGAACATTGATATGGAAGAAGCGTTAGAAAAATTCCTTTCCAAAACAGAGAAATTATTCGGAAAATAAATCATTGATTATGTCCTATTGCTTTTACATAGACACCATGCAACCCGAAGAGAGAAAAGCGTTACACAAGAATTACCACGACAATCATTACGGTTTTCCTATCCACGATGATAACGAATTGTTCGGTCGACTGATCATGGAGATCAATCAGGCGGGATTAAGTTGGGAAACCATTTTAAAGAAAGAATCCTCATTCAGGGAAGCTTACGATAGTTTTAATATTAAAAAAGTAGCATCTTACACTGAAAAAGACCGTGAACGTTTGCTGAATGATGCGGGTATTATCCGTAACCGATTGAAAATCAATGCTGCAATAGAAAACGCCAACACTATTCTCGCATTACAACAAGAGTTCGGTTCTTTTGAAAAATGGCTCGAGCATCACCACCCTAAAACAAAAGACGAGTGGGTAAAGCTGTTCAAAAAAACCTTTCGTTTTACCGGTGGTGAAATTGTGAACGAGTTTTTGATGAGTATTGGTTATTTACCCGGATCACATTCCGAAAACTGCCCTGTTTATAAAGAAATTCTGAAACAAAACCCTATGTGGAACGCAGGAAGAAAATGAATTTATATCATTTTCAACTCTGCCATTTCATATTCAGCCTTTAATGCGGAAATAATTTCTTTTACTGTGGAGATCTTCTTTGCCAGATAAGCGTTACTTCCGGCAAAGGCGTATCCCCTCTTCATATTTCCTTTGGATGAATTATACAGCGCTTTCATGATGCAATACGGACTTTTCTGATAGTCGCATGTTTTTATACAATGTAACGGACAACTTCCAGGTACTTCCGTACCGGACTCGATCTTATTGATATATTCGTTGCGGATAGCCCGTCCCGGCATTCCTACAGGGCTTTGTATGATTATGATATCTTCCTGCTTTGAATCGATATATGTTTTCTTAAAAGCATAAGGGGCATCACATTCTTCTGAAGTAACAAAGATGGTTCCCATTTGTACACCGGATGCCCCCAGCTGAATAAACCGGTATATATCCTGGCCGGAATAAATACCCCCGGCGGCAATAACAGGTATTGATTTAATATCTTTATATTGTACCATTATCTGGACAACTTCCGGAAGTATATGTTCCAGCGCGAAATTCTCATCTTCAATCTGGTCCTTCTTAAAACCCAGATGCCCTCCGGCCTTTGGGCCTTCCACCACAATGGCATCAGGCAAATAATTATAGTTTGTCTTCCATTTCTCACAAATGATTTTTGCTGCGCGCGATGACGAAACAATAGGCACTAACTTTGTTTTACTATCGGGAGTAAGGTAAGAGGGTAAGTCGAGAGGAAGTCCTGCCCCGACAAAAAGAAAATCAACATTCTCCTGAATAGCAGTCCGTACCATGTCGGAGAAATTAGTAAGTGCTGCCATTATATTGATACCAATCAACCCATTACTCTTTGCCCTGGCTTTCCGTAATTCTTCCTTTAAGCCCCATATACAGTCTTTCAAAAAATCAGCCGGTTTTTGATGATACAAAAGCCCTATCCCGGCACAGGAGATAACCCCGATACCCCCTTCATTGGCAACGGCAGAAGCTAACCCGGAAAGAGATATTCCCACTCCCATTCCTCCCTGAACGATCGGGAGTTTAATATGTAAAGACCCTATATAAAATGATTTCATCAATGATTCTTTTTTGAATGATAATTAACCTTTAAAGGTGAGAATTATTTCTTGTATAATTATTACATAATAATAAAAATAAGTTACATGTTTCACAGGATTATAGAATCCGCCAATCAAATCCATTGTTGATAAATATGCAATACACATCGTCCTTTTATAAGTATGCAATTTTTATCAGCATCAGATGAAATGACATGTTAGTATGTGAAATTCAGGCTGTTTTAAAACAATAGGAGATCATTATTTGTTTATTATATGGCAAGTTATGAAAATTTATATTAGACATATGGTAAGCCAACGATGCAAAATGGCAGTAATGCAAGAGCTAAAGAAAATAGGGCTCAATTACATTACCGTGGACTTAGGGGTCGTTACTCTTCCGGAGGATATAACGAAAGAACAAAAAAACCAATTGAAACAGGCTTTGCATAGTTCCGGATTAGAACTGATAGAAGATAAAAAAGATATACTGGTCGAACAGATAAAAACAGCAGTCATAGAATCGATACATTATTCAGATACTCAATTAAAAGTGCCCTTTTCAGCCTATCTGAGTAATAAATTAAACCTCAACTACACTTACTTATCCAATATGTTTACAGAGTCAGAAGGTATTACCATTGCTCATTTCATTATCACACATAAAATCGAACGTGTGAAAGAACTCATTCAATACGATGAACTGACTTTCTCTGAAATCGCCTACAAAATGCATTACAGTAGTATTGCACACTTGTCGAATCAGTTCAAGAAGATGACAGGCATCACTTTGTCATTTTATAAAACACACGGACAGAGAAGGGAAATTAATATTGAAAACCTGTGAATTGTGTAATTTTCCTTTATTTATTTGTTTTTCAAATCATCTGATTCCTCCTTGTTCTTATCTGCCCGTTTATGGGCTTTTTCCGCTCGCTTTTCTTTCAAATTCTTTTGAGGAGCCTTTTTATCGGCCCGCCCTTTTCCCTTACTTTCCTTTGACATAACTATTCAAAATATTAATGAACCACAAAGATGGGAATTATTAAACCCGATAGTATTACACAAGAAGCAAAACAAGTTGCATCTTTTACATATTTACAGGAATACCGGTTAAAATCCAATATCAAAAACCTGTTAAACATGCAATTAATAACCGGTTAATTGTAACATATCATTTAAAATGAAAGCCTACCTTTACAAATCAACACCTAAAAGTGTTGAACAAATATATATGTCAATAAAAACTGTAAATCCGACGACAAATGAAAAGCTGCAATCATTTGATGAAATGTCCAAAGATGAAATTGAAGCCGCAATCAACCAATCAGAAATAACCTACCAGAGCTGGAGAAAAACCACTTATAAACAAAGAGCGGTACTGTTGCACAAAGTGGCAGAAATACTCCGGATAAGAAAAGAGGAACTCGCCGGGTTAATTACGCTCGAAATGGGTAAATTAATTGGAGAAAGCAGGGCTGAAATAGATCTTAGTGCAGATATTTTCGATTATTATGCAGATAATGGAGAGAAATTCCTGGCAGATAAAACCCTGAAACCTGAATTTGGAGAAGCTTTTATACGCCACAGTCCGATAGGCGTTTTGCTGGGTGTTGAACCCTGGAATTTTCCATTTTACCAGGTAGCGCGCTTTGCTGCTCCCAATATTATGATAGGAAATACGATTCTTCTGAAACATGCTTCCAATGTACCTCAGTGCGGAATAGCAATGGGAGAGATATTTAAAGAAGCCGGCGCTCCCGAAGGATTGTATACCAATCTGTTGATTCCCGGAGATAAAATATCGAAGCTCCTTTCCGATGATCGAATTAAGGGAGCATCCCTGACAGGCAGTGAAAAGGCCGGCGCGAGCCTGGCTGAAGCGGCAGGAAAAAATATAAAAAAATCAGTGCTGGAACTTGGCGGCAGTGATCCTTTTATTGTACTGGATGATGCCGATATTGAAAAAGCGGTGTACTGGGCGGTGATAGGGCGTATGAATAATACCGGCCAATGCTGCGTCGCCGCAAAGCGTTTTATCGTTATGGAATCCGTTTATACCGAGTTTCTGACCAAATTAAAAGCCGCTTTCCAGTCGCTAAAGGTGGGTAATCCGATGGATGATGATACACAATTAGGCCCGTTATCCAGTCAGGATGCCTTATCCGATTTATCGGATCAGATAAATAAATCGGTGAAAGCCGGAGCCAAAGTAGAACTGGGCGGAGGTCGAATAGATCGTTTGGGAGCTTATATGGAACCAACGATCCTGTCGGATATAAATAAAAATAATCCGGCTTATTTCCAGGAGCTGTTTGGTCCTGTGGCTTTGTTGTTTAGAGCCAAAACAATAGAAGAGGCTATTAACCTTGCCAATGATACCAGCTATGGGTTAGGTGCTTCAATTTTCACCAGTAACATAAAACAAGGGAAATTATTAGCTGATCAAATAGACGCAGGAATGATTTTCATAAATCATCCTGCATGGACCCAACCCGATCTGCCATTTGGAGGAACAAAAAGGTCGGGGTACGGACGGGAATTATCGGAATCAGGCCTTGAGGAGTTTATCAATAAGAAATTAATACGGACAAGTCTATTGACTGATCCGTTTTGAGGAAAGACCTTTTATGCTAATGGATTAACAATTTTTAAAATCACAGCTAACGAAGGAGTACCAATGGTCCTCTTTCGTTTTTATGATCAGCTAACTTTTCAACCATAAAATGAAAAACAATCCGTATAATTAGAATAAAATACTCCGCTTACAGTTGATCAAACAAGAGCTTCACAGCGATAACACGGTGTTGTATAATTCACATTATTAATTACATAATTCACAGATTGAGAGGCCAGATCTGTTTTCAGATTGTTCTAATGATATAAAGACAGTTATCTGTCAGAAACAATTTAAAACATAATCAACGGATTATGGATAAAAGAAATAACGCAATCGGACGGGCAGCAGGTCCTCCTTTTTGCATCTCTAGTAGTTGATGAAAGTAAGAAAAGAAGAAACAAAACAAATAAAAAAACAAACAAAATGGATGTAGGAATAATTGGTTCAATAGTTATTGGTATTATCGCCGGTCTTATTTCCGGCCGGAGTACAAAGGGCCGGGGATTCAGTTTACTGGTAAATTTAATAGTCGGCCTAATCGGAGCTGTATTGGGTGGCCTGATCTTCAGCCTGCTGGGGATAACCTTCGGCGGGGTCATAGGAGTACTCATCGTATCAGTCATAGGAGCTGTTTTCTTCCTATGGATACTGTCTTTATTCAGCACGCGTAATAGGCAAACCGGAATTTACAATGGATAAACCGATAGGGCTTATCAAAAAAATAAGGAAAAATGAAAAAGATTCATGGAATGACACAAGAAATACGACCGATAAAAAAGCGGACACAATCAAAACCGATATAAAAAGGGATGTTAAGAGAAAATTGAATTAATATCCGTACGATGTGAGAATACCAGCCAATCACAATAAATAAAACGGCTGGCTTATCTAAAAAAATGTTATGAATAAATTACTGTTTTTAAGTATAATGATATTAACCTCGCTTGGTTTTATATCTTGCGGAGACGATGATGCTCCGGTATTAGGAGCCAAAGTACAGGTTACGGTAAAGAATATGGCAGGGACTGCCCAAACCAATACGACTGTTTACTTATATAAAAATACGGAAATAGATGGCTCTACGAAAAGTACTGATGCCGACAAATATGTTGTAACAGATGAGAATGGTATTGCCACATTCAACTTAAATTTTACCGAATTAAATATTCTTGAATTTGAAACGACTTTGTCTTTTGCTGTCTTTTATGAAGTCGGTGAGGTTGAATTTGTTGCCCCGGGCAGTACAAGCGTGACGGTAAAAAGGAATGACGAGAAAGAAGTTGACATTACAATTCCATTCTAAGAAACAAGAAGTATATGCAACAACAAACGGAAAATTCACCGGATTATCTGGAAGACAAGCATCTGAGTCCTGAAGTAAAAAACTATTTAAAGGTACTGAATGTGGGAGAGCCTGTTGAAACATTGTCGAAAGAGGGTGCCCGCAAAGTGCTTATAGCGGTTCAGGAAGAAGTAAAAGTCGATCTGTCGGGTATTGAAGAATCTGAAAAAACAATTCCTGATAAAGACTATCCGGTGAAATTAACCGTTGTTCGTCCTGCAGGCGTCACAAAAAAACTACCCGCATTTATTTTCATACACGGGGGAGGCTGGATACTGGGAGACTATCTCACTCATAAACGGTTGGTACGTGATCTGGTCGTAGAATCGGGATATACCGCAGTTTTTGTCCATTACACGCCTTCGCCCGAAGCTAAATATCCGCAGGCAATCCATGAGATTTATGCGGCCACAAAGTGGGTTGCAACCCATGGAGACGAATTAAATATAGATGGTAGTCGTCTGGCTCTGGCCGGAAACAGCGTGGGAGGTAATATGGCGATTGCAACCGGTTTATTCGCGAAGAAAGACCATGCATCGTTTATCAAAGTCCAGCTTTTATTATGGCCTGTGACAAATGCCCGTTTCGATACGGATTCGTATAAGATGTATGCCGAACAACGATTTTTAACGACATCGATGATGAAATGGATGTTCGATCAGTATACAACAGACAGGAAACAGCGTGAAGAAATTTTTCTTTCACCGCTTTTGGCTTCTGTTGATGAGCTGAAAGGGTTACCTCCCACAATCATACAAGTGGCCGAAAATGATATCCTGCGGGATGAAGGCGAAGCGTTTGGGCGGAAGCTGGGCGATGCCGGGGTCGAGAACACGACGATCCGTTACAACGGTGTCATTCACGACTTTGGATTATTAAACGGATTAGCAACTTTACCCCAGACACGTTCGATGCTCATCTATTCGGCAGCAATGTTAAGATATTATCTCAAATAAATTTAATAAAAATAATTATGAATAAAGTAGTAGTAGGTATCGTGATTGGTTTTTTCACAGGATATTTAATTCGCAAGATGCAAGATGATGGACAATTTGACTGCACTTACGATAATGCCTGCAAATTTTTCAGGAAATCAGAGAAAGATTTAAAGAACATACAAATGAAGCCGAATATTTGAAAGATTAAGTGGAAGACAAAAAAGAAAAGAATCGTATGATATGAAAGGAAAAGAAAGCAAAAAGGAAAAGAAAAAAGAGAAGGCAACGGGTGGAAAGACGAAAGATCTTTCAGAATACCAGAAAGCCAAGCAATCCAGACAAGACACTAAGCTAAATATAAAATGGCAAATATCAGACGGGAAGGTATAATCCTCGAAAAAACGGATTTAAGTTTTGAAAATGAAGGAGTACTGAACCCGGCTGTCATTGCCGAAGGCCGTACTGTGCATCTTTTTTATCGTGCGGTGCGCGAAGGGAACCATTCCACCATAGGTTATTGTCGTTTGGAAGGGCCATTAAATGTAGTCAGGCGCGATAAGGAATCTTTCATGCATCCTGAGTTCGAATACGAGAGTCAGGGCGTTGAAGACCCCCGGATCGTAAAGATCGGCGATATCTATTATATGACTTATACAGCCTATAACGGGATTAATGCAATAGGGGCGTTAGCGATATCTTCCGATCTGAAACATTTTACAAAAAAGGGGATAATAACTTCCGGGTTCACCTATACCCAATTCAAGGACTTGCTGGGCTCGGAAGTTGAGCATACGAGTAAGTATTTCAGGAGTTATAATAAAAGGGAATCCCTGACAGAATCGGGAAAACCGGTTTACCTGACGGATAAAAACCTTATATTTTTCCCGCGCAGGATAAACGGGAAACTATGTTTTATGCACCGGATTAAACCGGATATCCAGCTTGTGAGGATCAATAACCTTGAAGAACTGACGTATGACTTCTGGATAAACTATTTTCTGGACTTTACCAGCCATATTATGTTTGAACCGCGGTACGACCATGAGTCGAGTTATATCGGCGGCGGATGCCCCCCGGTAGAAGTACCCGAAGGCTGGCTGATGATATACCACAGTGTGTGCGATACACCGGAAGGGTATATTTATACGGCATCGGCGGCACTATTGGATCTGGAAGACCCCCAAACAGAAATAGCAAGGCTTCCCTATCCTTTATTCAGCCCCGAAACCGATTATGAATTGAACGGTGTTGTAAATAGAGTATGTTTTCCCACGGGTACGGCTGTATTCAACGGCAGGCTGTACATCTATTACGGGGCCGCGGATAGGTGCATAGCCTGTGTCTCGGTTCAGCTACGTGAGTTGGTAGACGAATTAATGTCATATAAAAAATGAAACGAGCAGGAGAAATGCTCCATATACTTCCACACACAATTGATGTAGACAAATAAAACAATCGTATGAAAGAAATAATATGCGTAACAACATATCCGCCCCGGGAATGTGGCATCGCCACTTTCTCGGATGATCTGATACGTGCCATTGAAGTGAAATTCGGCTCTTCTTTTACCGTAAAAGTTTGTGCTTTAGCATCGCAAAGCGAACAGCATACGTATGGTGATAAAGTGAAGTATGTATTAAACACCTCGGAAGCTGCCGATTTCCCGGACATGGCTCGGAGAATAAATGAAGATCCGGATACGGAGATGGTACTTATCCAGCACGAATTCGGCTTGTTTGCCGAACACGAAACAGCATTTTTGAAGTTCGCAGGCTTGATTAGAAAACCGCTTATTATTGTTTTTCATACCGTACTGCCCAATCCGTCGCCGGAGCAAAAAAAATACCTCAGACAACTTGCCCGCCGCTGTTCTGCGGTAATCGCAATGACACAGACATCGGCTGAGATACTTGAAAAAGATTATGATATAGAACCCAATAAAATAAATATCATTCCACACGGGACCCATTTAGTATCGCACAAAGACAAAAAGAAACTGAAAGAAAAATATAAAGTTACCGGACGCCGCATTCTTACTACTTTTGGATTGTTAAGTCCGGGCAAAAGCCTTGAAACTACCCTCGAAGCATTGCCGGACATTATAAAGGAAAACCCGACTGTGTTGTTCCTGATTATAGGAAAGACACATCCTACCATACTCAAAACAGTCGGGGAAGCTTATCGGGACATGCTGAAAGCGCGGGTCGTTGAGTTGGGACTGACGGATTATGTAAGATTTGTCAATCTCTATTTAGACCTTCCTGTTTTGTTGGAATATTTACAACTGACCGATGTTTACTTATTTACTTCGGCCGACCCGAACCAGGCCGTAAGCGGCACTTTCGTGTATGCTTTAAGCTGCGGGTGTCCTATTATCGCTACGCCTATACCGCATGCGCTGGAACTGCTGAAAGATAATTCGGGGTTGATTTTTGATTTTAAAAATTCTGGTCAACTGGCTAAAGCGACCAATAGATTACTGAAAAGTAAAAAATTGCGATCCGGGATGAGGATCGCCGGATTGCAGAAGACAGCCGAAACAGCATGGGAAAATACGGCTATTGCTTATACGCGGTTGTTTAATAAGGAACTCAAAAATGAGGAGACACTTATTTATTCGTTGCCTCCCGTCAACCCCGACCATATTAAAAGAATGAGCAGTTCTTTTGCAATGATCCAGTTCTCAAAGGGAAACCGTCCGGATATCCGTTCGGGTTATACCCTGGATGATAACGCACGTGCATTGGTAGCCTTGTGCCGGTTATATGTTGAAACGAAAGACGTGTCGTGCGAAAAATACATTAAGAAATACCTTGATTTCATCCGGTTTTGCCAGCAAGCGGATGGTACTTTTTTGAATTATGTAGATAAAGACCTTGCATTTACTGCTCAAAATGATGAAGATAAATTGGAAGACAGTAATGCCCGCGCCATTTATGCATTGGGTTATTTTATTTCACAGAGGGGGAAATTCCCGGATAGATGGACTGAAGATGCGATAGAGACCTTCGAACAAACATTTGATATGATTATGGGGATGAGATCCCCCAGAAGTATAGGGTTCGCTATAAAAGGTTTGTTTTATTTCCAGCGTACCTTTCCCGGTAGTGAAGTCATCAAACTTATTACTGTATTAGCTGAAAGGCTGACCAGCTGTTACCGGCAGAACCGTGAAGATAAATGGAAATGGTTTGAAGCTTACCTGACGTATGATAACAGCATCCTTCCGGAGAGCCTGCTCTACGCATACCAGATAACCAAAAATAACATATACAGGAAAATAGCCGAGGAGTCTTTCCATTTTTTATTGGATAATATACTTATTACACAGCAGATAAAAGTTGTCTCCAATCAGGGATGGCTTCAAAAAGCGGTCAAAGGTAAAAGATATGGCGAACAGCCTATCGATATAGCCGGTACCGTGATTGCACTGTCCGCATTTTATTCCGTATCCGGCCAGGAAGAATACCGGGAAAAGCAAAAAGTCGCTTTCAGCTGGTTTCTGGGAAATAATCACCTTCACCAGATTATTTACAATCCGGTGACCGGAGGATGTTATGACGGACTGGAAGAACATAATGTTAATTTAAACCAGGGCGCGGAGTCGGCCGTATCTTATCTGATGGCAAGGCTTTGCATGAACGATAATCCGATCAATGAGACTGTAAAAAACACGCCTGGAATACGATCGCTATAAAACAATAGTCTACTTCTGCAAAATAAAATATTATAATACAGCAAATAAGTCAAATTCTTTCCGTACCTTTGTATCTTAAGCAATTAAGTTCGTTATTGTATCTTTCTTTTCAATGTTTTGCTCCGCCCCGGTTTGCGGATCTTTCCATCGTCAAAATCGACAACAAAATCAAATTTCTTGTTTATAACATTCACCTGTCGCGAGGGTGTACAGTGTATAGAGACTTACAAACGCTCGACGGTGATATTTCCTAAAGGAACAAAATAATAAATATGACATTTAAAGAATTAACTAATTAACAAAGAAAAGAATGAACATTTACGTATCAAATTTAAATTTCAGCACAACAAGCGAGAGTCTACAGGAACTATTTACGGCGTACGGTGAAGTAACCTCCGCTAAAATTATCACAGACAGAGATACAGACAGATCGCGAGGTTTCGGTTTTGTTGAAATGTCTAACGACACAGAAGGTCAAAAAGCCATTGCCGAATTGAATGACACCGATTTTGAAGGAAAGACAATTACCGTAAACGTGGCACGCCCCAAGACCGAAAGAAACCAGGGTGGCTATAACAATCGTGGAGGTGGCGGTGGTTATAATAGAAATCGCTATTAATCAAAATGATAAAGACCTCAAACGGGCAGTATAAAAGATTATATTGCTCGTTTTTTTCAGAACTCGCATATCTGACCTAACACGGTTTGTTAACCGTATAAATTCAGGTGTCACCCAGGTTTCCTATTAAAAGGTTTTCTCCGTTTTAATTACTGATATCTGATGTTTGAACGAACAGGTACTACCGGCTTTTCACAAATTTCAGTTCTGGGAGAATTATCTTCACCTCCGTATCCATATCCTGGTTTTTCCAATATACAATAAAGTTAACGTTAGCGGATTGGAGATTATATCCTTTTTGTAACAAAGGTTCCAATCGACTAGAACAAAAATGTTGTGAAAACTTTAATACCGGTCGATTCTGGAGGTTAAAGCAAGTATCCCCTTCAACCCTCAATTCATCCCCACTGACCAACTTCTCCAGACTCCACTGCCTATTCATAAAATACCCCAGCCATACATCTTTGTGACTTAAATGGAGGCGCAGTTCATCAGGTTGCCCATACATATCAAAATCCACCATTCTCTCTATCGATTCCATATTTATATTATTGAGACACGAACCGTTGAGATGAAGATAAAGATTTTGCTTTGCCCGGGTCATTGCCACATACAGTAATCGTTTTTCTTCATCGCCAGAAAGAACGAAATTTTCCAAAAGTAAAAAGATATTGTCAAATTCCTGTCCTTTCGCCTTATGCATGGTCGATATAAATATCGTTTCACCATCTTGCGGAAGGAAATCTTCGAGCTTCGATTCTTTTATAAACAGAGCTAAATCAGATTTGTATTTTCCATATTTATTGGTCTCCTCAAATTCTTTTATAAGTCTATTTACAATTTCAATCTTTGTACTATTACCAAACTTTTTTTGTAACTCCTGTTTGGATTTTTCCCAGATATGATCACCTATTTTTGGTGAAGAAATATCTGAATTTATCTGCTCAACAAAATATCGCATTTCGAGCAAATCATATAAATTAAAGCTGTCATTAGATTGTATAAGACTGGCTTTCAATCCTCTTTTCAATAAAAGTCCGGCCACCAAGGAAGCCTCATCATTAGTCCTTGTAAGCACACAGGTAGTTCCTCTCAGTCCTGTTTCACAGATATTATTCACCAATGGAACAATAAGGTTATCCGTATTATTATAATATACAATCCTTACTTTTCCATTATTGTTATCAACAGCGATGATCGGGCCTTTTTTAAGCCTGTGAGTGAGTTTTCGTGCAAATTTATTCGAGAATTGCACGAGATTATTTTTACTTCTGTAGTTCTCTATCAGCTCGTATTTCACCGACTCTTTTTCATCTATCAACGATTTCATATACTTTGAATCGGATCCCCTGAAGGCATAGATATTTTGATCGTCGTCACCAACAGCTATCACACGCATATCTTCATTGAATTCCATCAAGGCTCTTATCAAAGAAAATTCATCAGCGCTCATATCTTGCGCTTCATCGATCACTAAAACCGTTTTCGTTATCTTGCTTAATTCTATATCACGGCTTTTTATTTTTTCGGTTGCTATGCGGACTATATCCTCTGATTTCTCCACATTTCCGACAAATCCCAATAAATCAAAGCAAAAAGAATGAAAAGTTTTTATTTCCACAAAATATGCGGCATTACCGATCAGTTTTATCAGTCGTTTCTTAAACTCGGTGGCGGCCGCCCGTGAGAACGTAAGCATCAACAACTGCTCATGTTTCACATCTTCCATCAACAGCAACGAGGCAAGTTTATGCACCAACACTTTTGTCTTCCCGCTTCCCGGGCCCGCAGCAACAACGATATATTTCGACTTGCTGTCTTTTATGATTTTCAATTGCTCCGTGGATAATTCACCGAAAATCTGTCTGAACTTAGTAGGAGTAATATTTCTTTTCAACTCATTTTGCCTGCTGTTACTGAAATATTTATTCAGAAAAGAGGCATGGTTCAGTTGGAAGTAATCCTCCACAAATAATAGCGCTTCCTTATACCCCCTTATCATCTTCTTGGCATACTCGCCAACAATATGTATCTGCTCTATTTTATTTTTGTAGAATCGATCGAGTTTCTCATAATCGTCAGTCGTATAACGCTTGGAATTATTTTTCTCTAACCTTTCAACCGTAAGCTTGTTATAGACGACAAGAAAACCACCTTCAATTTTGATAGATTCAATACGGGAAAGATAAAAGAGGGCATCCTCTATATCATCAAAGGTAATTTCCAGTTTAAAAAGCATCTGCGCTTTTTCGTATTCGCTTTTCAATTCCAGCACCGAAAACTCGACCAACATTTCATCTCCTGCAGTATCCTGAATTGCCTTTTTATTTTTCTCAAAAATATATTCCAGAATGAATTTCGAAAGTTCCTGTCTTTTTTCAAGCAGTTCCTTTATTTTATCCTTCGGCTCCTTAAAAGCTATCAAGACATGGTTTGGGGAATTATTGTAATTCTCGTACCGTTCCCGTTTGATCCATTTCTTTATATCCCAAAAGTTGATGATCGTTTTTATCTTATCGGTAGAGACATTCCTACATCCCTCCTGTCCCGCACCCTCGTTCAGTACCTTCAGATTGTACGTTGCCCCCTGTTCATCCAATGCCGACAACAAAAAATTCTCTATCTTGCTGTATGTTTCCAGTATGAAAAGTGATTGGTTCTGTTTTTCATTTTTCCGGATAAAAGCGGTGAGATCTTTTGCATCCGCCAATATCTCTTCTTCACGCATCAAGTTTATGATGCGTATGACATCCTCCCGGACAATACCCAAATGATCGGAAATATAATCGACACGTGACTCGGCCACTTCATCTGAAGCATGTCTATGACTTTTATTTGAAAACAGTTTTTTGATTATCCTTGTCGCCTGTACCTCCTGCTTGTCGTCGAAATGTGGAGAATTCCGGATCTTTATAATCGCATCCTCCGCATTTTTCGTGAGAATACTGTTGGCAAAAATCCGGGGCATATTTTGACCTCGTTTTAAATATCCTACATCTTCGAGTGCTGCTATTGCCGACTTGACCCGTGTTTCTATCTCGGCCAGGTTATCATCCCATCCTGCTTTCCGGGCAATCTCCAAAGCTGAATTGGATATTGTCGATCTGAAACCGGTAAGTTCTTTGATCGCTTTCCAGATTTGTTGCACCTCTTTAATGTTGAGTTTTGTCTGGTTGAGCAAGGTGAAATGTTTGTCCAGATCCTGCTCGTTGAATAAGACGTAACAATCGGCGGTAATATTCTCATCTCGACCCGCGCGGCCGGCTTCCTGCACATAATTCTCCAGAGAATCAGAAATCTCATAATGGATCACCATCCCCACATCTTTCTTGTCGACTCCCATCCCAAAAGCAGAGGTAGCCACAATTACCCTGACTTCCCCCGACATAAAAGCATCCTGATTCTCCTTTTTCTGCTTCACATCCATTTTTCCATGGTAAACCCTTGCGCTGAAACCATCGTCGCATAATCTTTCGGCTAATTTAGTGGCTCGATAGGTTCTGGAAGTATATACAATAATCGGACAATCTTTCGAGTCGATAAGATTTCGTAGAGTATTGTATTTTTCATCGTCATTTTCATTATTGAATACCATATAATGAAGATTCGACCTTGAAGTACCGGAGACAAAAAGATCAAGATCAAGCGAAAGTTTTTTGCTGAAATAATCCCTTATGTCTTCTATTACTTTTTGCTTTGCAGTAGCTGTAAAACAGGAGACAGGTATCGGTTCATCGAGTTGTTTATTATCCTGGATCAAGTGTATAAAATCAGCGATATACATGTAATCCGGCCTGAAATCCTGTCCCCAGATAGAGAAACAATGTGCTTCATCAATCACGAAGCGGGCGATTTTCCTGCCCAGTAATAAGCGTTCTATCGTTCTTGACCGCAATGATTCGGGTGAGAGATACAAAATCGATGCAGAGCCATCTTCCACTCTTTCTATCGATTTCGCCCTTTGAATCGGATCCAGCAACCCGTTAATGGTAACAGCATCAATGATACCGTTCTTCTCGAGATTATCCACTTGGTCCTTCATTAAGGATTGTAATGGAGAGATCACAACAGTCAGCGCTTTTGCACTTTCACCCGCCATAAGTGCCGGAACCTGGAAGGCCAGCGATTTCCCTCCTCCCGTTGGGAATATTGCAAGCAGAGATTTACTGGCAACTGCCGCCTTTACGGCATTTTCCTGCAAAGCCTCGCCATCATATTCACGATAAGAGTCGAAACCGAAATATTTTTTCAACGCCTTATGAACGTCTAAAAAACTGTTGCAATAAGCACAACCTGTAATGCAGGGACTATTCCGTAGCAGAAACATCACATTTTCTGCTACAGGATAATTTTTAAGAACCCATGGAGGTGTGATCGAATAACGGTTTCTCGCATTGATAAGTGCAAGGCAATAAGCAAGTTCTACCGGATATGCGTTAACAAGATATTCAATATCTGCATTACTACATATCTCCGCTTCAAATTTTCTTCGTATCTCTATTGCTACATTTATTTGATTGGAAGAGAAATCGATATACTGAAAAAAGCCGGCAAATTCTTTCACATTGGCTAAGAGCAAATAATAAATTCGCTTCAGTTCCTCGTCCAATTTTGCAAATTCGTTTATCTCATCATACAATAGATTTTTGGCTTTTATTGAATCATTAAGCGGATTATTATAGTTTTCAGGATCGAGCTTATCGTCTTTTACCAGGTTATGGTATGGTTGTGCAGGAAATAATAAAGGTGAAAGGTAAAGTGTATCTATTATATTCAGGTTATTCAAACCCGGTATCTCTTTTGCGATGTATTTTAAATCGTGTGTAAGTATATTATGTCCGCATATATACGCCGTTCCGGCTATAAAATCAGCAAACTCCTTAACCGAAGCAATATGGAGTCTTTCTCCATTGCCCTTTATACTCCCAATGTCTAGTATTCTATGATTATTAGGATCAATTTCGGTATCAAAAAAAGTAATGATTTTACTTTGTTCCATTTTTTACGAATCGCATTATCCCACAATACATTTACAGGTTCGACTGCAAATATAAAGAAAAATTCAATTAAAAATTGCTGACATAGGGTTCTCACAAACTCTTGCTATCTTTGCAGATATAAAGTTATTTACCGAACGTATGATTCGAAATGCAGAAATAAACCAACAGTTTCAGCTATTGGCGGAAACCGATTACAAGGTTTTCAATGAAAAACTGATCCCGACGAATTATGAAATACGGGGAATCCGTATGCCGGCACTGAAAAAACTGGCAAAGGAACTATCCAGAGAACCTGAGATTGAGACCTATCTGGAAAATGCGGAGTTCACCACCTACGAACATGTGCTGCTTTACGGTTTAGTATTAGGCAATTTGAACAAATTTCGGCTGGAAACCGTGTTCAGGTATATGGATCCGTTGATCCTTCGATTCGACCATTGGGCACATGTAGATACGCTCACCTCGGCCTTCAGGGTCTTCAAAAAATATCCGGAAGAAGTATTGGAACATTTCCTGCCACTGAAAAACGACGAAGGGGAATTCACCAAGCGTTTTTTCGTGATCCTGCTGATGTGTCACTATATGGATGAGAAATATATAGACAGGACATTGCAACAGCTGTCGGAAGTTCCGCAAGGACAGTATTATGTGGATATGGCTATTGCCTGGACACTCAGCGTGGGACTGGTCAAGTTTTATGATAAAACCCTGTCCTATCTCGAACAAAAGACTTTCTCCAAATTTGTGCATAACAAGGCCATCCGGAAAGCACGTGAAAGCTATCGGATAACTCCTGAAATCAAAGAGTTGTTGAATGGGATGAAGATAAAGTGAGTATTGGGATTTTGTTCAGTTCAGGTATGTTCAGGTATACTGAAATCTTTATCGGAAAATAATGCTGCCAAACCCGAGATTTGCTTGAAACGAAGTAATTCGTCTTTGTCCATCCCTATGTTTTTCATGATCCAGGCATCACTCATACCCGCTTTCTTGAGCTCCGCCACAATATTGGTCATCAGTTCAATACTATGGGTTCCCCGGGCACGGTTATGCCTGATGGTCGAAGCCATACGATTTGAGAGGTTTTTGTCTATCACTGTTACCGGCAAACATCCCTTTTCCCGCTCATAGATACGTTTTGATGTTTTCATCACCAGATACCGGTGGAACCCGTCCACCAGTTCATATTTGTCCTCTTCCGGAAGATAGTAACATACGCATGGCATGGTATAACCATCTTCCCATATCGATAATTCGAGGAGCTCCATTTCAGGCGGGGCAACAACATTGGGATTGTATGCATTCGCTTCTACCTTCTCTACCGGCACAGCCTTTACGGCATACACCGGGCTTGTATATTTCTGTTTGTCATTCATGTATTATAAATACCTTGATAAAAATCCATTACTTTATTACGGAGTGCAAGTTCTTTCTTCGTCATGGCAAATCCCATGTATTTACACAAGTGGTCGTTCCGGAGGATACATATACACATCCGCTTGAAGGTGGGTAGATACTTGAACCCTGATATATCGAGATCATCTTGGTATTCCATCCTGACCGGACGCTTGTCCGTCTTATAATTGGTATGATCCAATACCTCTATATCGATACCAACTTCCTGTAATTGTTTTATCGTCGTTTCCGGAAGACATCCGCCTCGTTTTCGCCAAAAATTAATGCTCACTGAAAGTTTATCCAAATAATTCTGCCGTATATCTTCCGGTAAGGTAGACAAAAGAAAATGCATGTAACTTTCCCATGTATGCCCTGCGGGGAGATTGATCTTTCTCTGTGCAACGGCGGTGGTATGTCCATAAATAGATGTGAAATTGATACCGTTCACACGGCATATCATTTTACCCCACATATCGGGATCGATAGCACGGTAAAGATGCAGGCTCTCCTGTGCCGCCAGAAGGAAAGGGCTGGCTACACGTTGTTTGTCCAACGGAACACCGGCCTGATAATAGAGATCATACAAACGGTTGTAGTCCCAACCGAAACGACCATTGGCTGTCCATATATCCGTCATCTGCCAGTCATGTATCACATAGGCATTATAAATATCCTTCGATAACTGTTTTGTCCACTTCAGGTTACGGAACATATGGTGTTTCCGCTTACCATAGATAGTTCTCCATCGATGGGAACTCTCCTGAGTACGTATACCGACCAAACAGCAGGTTTTCTTTGCATTCTTCTGCAAATGATACCATTGGGCAAAAAGTATATAGAATTCCGAATCCCATATGGCAGGATGATAGAACGGAAAAGCTTCTTTCTTATAACTACCTTCCGGCATATCCCTTACCCAGAAATTTTTGCAATCTTCATCCCATGGACGCCAGTAAGCCTGATGCATCGATGTACAAGTAGTCACTTTGAAAGGTACACATACACGGTATACTTCCAAAATATCGGTATTTGCTTTCAATACCCTGTCGACATACGCAATCGTTTCACTATATTGTATTTCATAGTCCATAAAGAAGACTCCGATCTTCCTCTTCAGATTGTTTTCCCTTATATATTGTATACAAAGGTTCAACATCACACCACTATCCTTCCCGCCGGAAAAAGACACATAGATATTATCGAATTCATTGAATAATATCTTTATCCGCAGCATGGCCAGTTCATACACGTTCTTCTTCATCCCAGAATACCTTCATTTTCACATACCTTTTCCAATAGAGAACAACCGCAAATCCGTTCTTTTCAAATTCGGGAATATGTCGTATCTGTACGACCGATTCAATCTCAAAATCAGATGAAAGCACCTTGATAATTTCTTTCAGTAATGCAGAGAAAACCGCACTGTTATCGTCAGCCACGTAATAGTTATTTATCTTGGCTTTACCCTCTTCCAATTTAACCGGAATAAAACCAAGGGTGATGCCATTCTCCGTAGCCACGAACCATACATAATCGGACGACGTCTTATAGGGATAGTTCAGATTGTAACCGATCACCTCCTCATCCATTACAAGGTGTGCCACCAAAGAATAAAGCTGCTTGTCTTTCCCTTTTAATTGAACAATATCCATATTAAATATTATGATTGCTGTATACAAATTTACTAAAAATCAGCAAATAGTATTTTCCACTGCAATTGTTTCGAAGATGAAAAAATATATATGCCGGGAGAAACTTAAACAAGAACAATAAAAATTACATTTTGATTGAACAGACATTATATTGACTAAGGCAAAAACAGGTAATCAACAACGGATAGTTTATAATCGTAATCCAATCAAATCCAGAGGATGGCTCAATATGGCTTCAGCCCCGGCAGAGACCAGTTCCTCTTTTGTCCTGAACCCCCAAAGCACCCCTATTCCATACATTTCCGCATTGCGAGCTGTCTGCATATCGATCCCGGTATCTCCCAGATAAACGATGTTTTCAGGGCGCACTCCGAAATGTTCGCTTATTTCCAACGCACATGCAGGATTTGGTTTTTTGAGATCTTCTGTTGTCATTCCAACTACGATATCGAAGTAACCGGGCATCAACGTCTGCACGATCTTTTTGGTGAATTTATCCGCTTTGTTCGAAAAAACAGCGAGTTTCAGTTCACGTGATTTCAGTTCATCCAGCAATGGTATGATCCCCTCGTAGGGTTTTGTCTTTTCAGTACAATAATCATTATATACTTCCAGCATCCGGTTATAACACGCTACGACTGTTTTTTCGTCTTGTACGGTCTCAGGCAGTGATACACGGGTAAGATTCAAGAGCCCCCTTCCCACAAAAGTTTTATATGCAGCCAACGAATGCACGGGAAAATGGTTCTCGGACAATACCCTGTTCATCGACTCAGCGATATCTTCGATAGAATCCACCAATGTACCGTCAAGATCAAAAATTACAGCTTCAAAATTCATTTTCATCAGTTATCAGTGAGTATAATTATTCCGTTTTGTTTTATTTTTTTGCAGCCTTCCATCCGATGATGGCCGTTTTCCGGGCAAATCCCCAAGGGTAACCGCCCAATTCTTTAAAACATTTTTTGCAGCGCTATCCTGTCTTTGATAAGGATATCCCTCCGATCCACTTCAATAATACCTTCCGCAGCCATCTCCATCATCACTTTTACCAATGCGGGACGTGAAACACTGAAAAGGCGGGCAATCTCCTCCTTGGAGGCTTTCAACCGGAATGATGGTTCACCGGCCGACTCTTTCAGCAGATAATAGGCCAGCTTTGCACGGATGGTACGCAATGAGACAAGCCTCAATTTTTCAGAAAGGGACGAGACCCTGTTGGAAATATAGGATAGAAAAGCCAGCATAAACGATTCATACTTCCTCATCAGGAAATAGACATTCTCTTTGGGAATGACTACTGCCGTGCAAGGCATTTTACATATTGCGGAGACGGGCGACCGGTTGTTGGTAGCAAACAGGAAACCCGTAGCCAACGGATTGGGTGCGCTGATATGCGCCACCTTCATGAAATCGCCCTTTTCATCAGCCATCTCCGTCACGATCTCTCCCCTGATCAGGATATAGAGCGACTCATAAAGGGTCCCTTGAGTAACGATCACATCGCCTTTCTGATAGTTTTTTACAGAAAAGCGTACGTCCCGCATAAAATCTTCACGCTGATCTTCCGGCACAGAATTGCACAACGGGCATTGAAAGATCATTCCGGTATGATGGTTATCAAAGTGTCGTCCTTCCATATTGTATAAATAGTCTAATGTAATTGAACTATTTCGTTAAGCGAGAGCAGAGGTAAAACTTGTTTTATCTATGCCGAGTATAGAAATAGTCTAATGTAATTGAATCCCGAATATAGTTTATTTTTCCCAATTGTCATAATTATTACACTTTTTTGGGAATATTATCTCTTTCTTTGTTAGTGAATATCTTTAATAAGTGCGACCATGGGCAAACTTAGAAACTTCTGGAACGAAATTCGGCCGCGCGGAGGATGGAGATATCCGGCCTTCATCATTAGTGGTGCCTTCGTGGGTCTGTTTATCTATACCTTCTTCACGTCACGGGCATACAGCTATCTTTCCGATGACCCCGCCACCTGCGTGAACTGCCATATCATGGGTCCCTACTACGCCACCTGGATGCACAGTTCTCACGGACGAAACGCTACTTGCAACGATTGCCACGTACCGCAGGACAACAAGCTGAAAGGATACTATTTCAAGGCGGTCGACGGATTACGCCATTCAGCCATTTTCACAATACGTGGTGAGGACCAGGCTATCCAGGCCATCGAGGCAAGTTCTCAGGTAATCATGGATAACTGCATCCGTTGCCACACGCAACTCAATACCGAGTTTATAAAAACAGGGCGTATGGGTTTCAAGGACACCAAGGAAATGGGTGGGAGTACCTGCTGGGACTGCCACAGGGATGTTCCCCACACACGCAGCCGATCGCTCTCATCAACACCCAATGCACGGGTACCGATGCCGAAAAGCAATGTCCCGGATTGGCTGCACAATATGATGAAGAAGGATTGACGATGTGTTGATTTATTGATGTGATGATGTGCCAATGTGAATAGTTAAAAGTGAAGAAGTCAAGAATAATGAATCTTGAATTTCTATAAAATTGGTAATTAGTAATTGATAATTGGTAATTTCATATAAGTATGAAGAGCAAAAACGATAACAAGATGAAACCGTGGGTAGGGTGGTTACTATTTTTCTCTACCCTGGGAGTGGTATTCCTGCTGGGAATGCTGGCGGCTTCCATCACACAGCGAAGAGCCGAGATAGCAAGCGTGATGAACAACAGAAAAGTGGAGATCACAGGCATTGAGTCGAGAAGTGAAATATTCGCGGTGAATTATCCGCGTCAATATGAAACCTGGGCTGAAACTGCCGATACCACTTTCCAGAGTGAGTTTAACGGAAGCAGTGCGGTGGATGTACTTGCAGAACGCCCTGAAATGGTGATCCTTTGGGCCGGTTATGCTTTTGCAAAAGACTATAGTACACCGAGAGGCCACAAGCACGCAGTCGCAGATGTACATCACACACTGCGCACCGGCGCACCCATGACACCCGACGAAGGACCGCAACCTGCTACCTGCTGGACTTGTAAAAGTCCCGATGTACCACGCCTGATGGACTCGGTAGGAATTGCCGAATTCTACAAAGAGAGTTGGGCACACTGGGGACACGAGGTGGTCAATCCTATAGGTTGTGCCGATTGCCATGATGCGGAAACCATGGATCTGAAAATCAGCCGCCCTGCACTGATAGAAGGTTTCGAGAACATGGGTATGGATATCAGGGAAGCCACCCATCAGGATATGCGCTCACTGGCTTGTGCACAATGCCATGTGGAATATTATTTCACGCCCGAAGGCAAATACCTCATCTTCCCTTGGCACAATGGCACCAGCATGGAAGGAGCAGAACAGTATTATGACAGTATAGGGTTCGCCGATTACACGCACGCGCTGAGTAAAGCCCCCATCATCAAGGCACAACATCCCGATTACGAAATCTATAAGACAGGAATACACGCCCAGCGCGGCGTATCATGTGCTGATTGCCATATGCCCTATATTTCCGAGGGCGGCATAAAATACAGCGACCACCATGTAATCAGCCCCCTTGCCAATATCAGCAATACCTGCCAGGTGTGCCACAGGGAGTCGGAAGAAGATCTCAGGAATGCCGTCTATGAAAGGCAGCGTAGCGCAAACCAGATCCGGAACTTAGTGGAGGAGGAACTCTCAAAAGCACACTTGGAAGCCCAATTCGCATGGGAGAAAGGTGCTTCTGAAACACAAATGCATAATGCCCTTCAACTGATCCGTCAGGCGCAATGGCGCTGGGATTACGCAGTTGCTTCTCACGGCGGATCATTCCACTCCCCGGTGGAATTCCAGCGTATTCTCTCCATGGGGTTGGACCGTGCACACAAAGCCCGGTTCGAAATCTCCAAAGTACTGGCTGAACTCGGCTTCACGGGTAATGTACCCCTGCCTGACATCTCCACGAAAGAGAAGGCACAAGCCTATATAGGACTCGATATGGACAAGGAAAGAGCCAACAAGCAGAAATTCCAGGAGACTATCGTTCCCCAATGGCTTGAGACGGCAAGAGCAAACAACCGCCTGGTGAGTTTGAACTGAGGCTCTTTTGCAACTAAAGCAGAGGCCTATAGATGTTTTGTGGGGACCCATATCTCGCGATGAGCATAAAAAGAGTAGTTAGCGAAGCGACTTCTACTCTTTTAGCTCATAAGTGATGAAATGGGTCACAAAATATCGTCAGCCAATTGATTTAGTTGCAATTAATACGACTTATAAATATAATGAATAAAAATACTTCCCGTAAGATTTGGGAGCACCCATGGGGGTATGCGGAAGGTTTTATCGTGGCGGCAGGTGTCCTGTTATCAGGAATACTCCTGCAATTTGCCGCCGGAAATATCGAGACCGCCCTTTTTGCTTCCCCCGTTAACACTATTGTCGGAGCCCTGTTCGTTGCAGGGCTTCTCGCTGTTCATTTCCTGTCCGGGAAAAGCCGGGTGGTCAGATGGCTGTCAAGTGTATATGCCACCATCCCGGCATTAGTCATCCTACTCATACTTGCCATGATCTTGGGGATTCTCCCCCAGTTTGCTGCCGGTACGGAAAAAGGACAATTACCTCCCCACCCTTTCACTTCTCTCGGTTGGTATCAGATGACTACTTCATGGCCGTTCGTATTGCTCTGTTTTTACAATCTGAGCATCCTCGGGCTTACCACATTAAGAAGGACAACCCGGAAACAGACCTGGCGTGAAATCGGCTTTTATCTGAACCATCTCGGGCTGTTTATCGCCCTTTTAGGTGGAATATTGGGTAGCGCCGATATGGAACGGCTTACAATGACCATCCGGGAAGGACAGGTAGAATGGCGCGGAAACCTGAAAACGGGTGAAATAAAGGAACTGCCTTTAGCCATCCAGTTGGATACCTTTATGATAGAGGAGTACGAACCGAAACTGGTCATTATCGAAAACGAAACGGGAAAGATGTTGCCCGCCTCCCGCCCCGAAAGTTACATGTTTGAAGGGATAGGTAAAACTACCCAATTGGCAGGTGTCACTCTCGAAATAACGGACTATCTGCCGCACGCAGCCATCTTCAGGGATTCCACCTTCATGAATGTGGTTCCCATGATGATGGAAGGAGCCACCACTGCCATCAAGGTAAAAGCGGACAAACCCGGCCTGGCACAACCGGTAGAGGGATGGGTCAGTAACGGCAGCTACCTCTTTCCCCACATCTTTTTACAAATCGATGAAGAAACAAGTGTAGCTATGCCGGTACAGGAGGTAAAAAAATACAGTTCGCATGTGACCGCCTTTACCGAAAGCGGAATTACAAAAGAAGCGGTGATCGAAGTCAACAAACCGTTACAGGTTGAAGACTGGATGATCTATCAGTACAGTTACGACGACACGAAAGGTAAATATTCCGACACATCCGTCTTTGAACTGGTACGTGACCCCTGGTTAAAAGTGGTCTACACAGGCATTTTTATGCTTTTGGCCGGAGCGCTCTTCCTGTTTATTGCCGGACCTAAAAAGAAAGCATCATGACCTGGGATTCATTTATATATTTTGCAGTAAGCGCCGTGGTGCTTTGGGGCAGCGGTGCGGCCCTTGCCTACGGAAGTAAGCGTAAGTTGTGGCCGGCATTGCTAACCACATTAGGCTTGATTGTATTCTCAATCTTCATCGCCGGATTGTGGATGTCGCTTGAACGTCCGCCCCTACGCACCATGGGTGAAACACGGCTCTGGTATTCCTTTTTCCTGCCCGTAGCCGGATTGCTCACCTATCTTCGGTGGAACTACAAATGGATACTCTCTTTCACCACTGTACTCTCCACGGTTTTTATCATTGTGAATATCGTAAAGCCCGATATCCATAACAAAGTACTTATGCCGGCGCTGCAAAGCCCCTGGTTCGCACCACACGTCATTATCTATATGTTCTCTTATGCCATCCTGGGTGCCGCAACACTGGTCGCCATCTACTATCTGGTCAGGGAAAAGAAGATCAAGAATAAAGCTCACCTGATGGAAATGACCGACAGTCTGGTCTACGCCGGTATCGCCTGTATTACGCTGGGCATGCTGATAGGGGCCATCTGGGCAAAAATAGCCTGGGGACATTACTGGAGCTGGGATCCGAAAGAGACCTGGGCAGCCGCCACATGGATGGGATACCTGCTTTATATCCATTACCGTTTGAAGAAAAGTTCATCGGATAAAACCTCGATGATCTTACTGATCATTGCATTTATCCTGTTGCAGGTTTGCTGGTACGGTGTCAACTACCTCCCGTCAGCACAGCAAAGTATTCACACCTATTCATCATAGAACAGGCGGTTTAAAAACCTATTACAATACCCGTTTCCGTTGTTAATCTTCGGGAAACGGGTATTTTTGTTGGAATATTTTATTTTCATTGTTCCTATAAGAGAATTTCCTTAAAAACAGCTATTTCATTTTCAAAATGGTTACTTTTGCAATGAATTTCCATCATTCAATATGAAAGTGGAATTCAAAACAGCATCATTTGTGTATTTTTGATACAGAAATATCAACAAAACAATCATAAAGTTAATTTTTATCGAAAAATATAACTTTTTTATCGTTTTTATTTGGATTGTCAAACAAATTGATTATTTTTGCAGCAGATTGTTTACTCAAATATAAAATTACGGGCGTAAAAGCCTCCATTTATCAAATTTAGTTCTATTATGTCAACATTACGTTTTAAAGCAGTAGAAGAAGCATCGAAGAGAACGCCTATAGAAGTGACGCCCCCGACACAACTTCCTTCCGAGTATTACGGTAAATATGTATTCAACCGGACACAGATGTCCAAATATCTCTCCAAAGAGACAATGAATATAGTACTGGAAGCGATCGACCGGGGCACTACGTTACACCGGGGGATTGCCGATCACGTGGCGGCCGGCATGAAAATGTGGGCCATGGAGATGGGTGCCACCCATTATACTCACTGGTTCCAGCCGCTTACCGAAGGTACTGCCGAGAAACATGACTCTTTTATTGACTATATAAACGGCCCTGACGGAGGTATCATTGAGAGATTTTCCGGCAAACTGCTGGCACAACAGGAACCCGATGCGTCAAGTTTCCCCAGCGGCGGTATCCGCAATACTTTCGAGGCAAGGGGATATACCGCATGGGATCCTTCTTCGCCCGCTTTTATTATTGACGATACATTGTGTATCCCGACCGTTTTTATCTCCTATACAGGAGAAGCACTGGACTACAAGACTCCGTTGCTGAAATCGCTTTCGGCAGTCGACAAGGCGGCAGTGGAGGTGTGTAGGCTATTCTATCCCGATGTAAAAAAGGTATACTCATACCTCGGATGGGAACAGGAGTATTTCCTGGTGGACCAGGCACTGTATGCCGCCCGGCCCGACCTCAGCCTCACCGAACGTACACTTATGGGGCATGAGAGCGCCAAAAACCAGCAGTTGGAAGACCACTACTTCGGAGCAATCCCTCCGCGTGTAGCTGCTTTCATGCGTGAGGTGGAACTGGAGGCCTATAAGTACGGCATTCCGTTAAAAACCCGCCACAATGAGGTAGCACCCAACCAGTTCGAACTGGCACCTATCTATGGTGAAACCAATCTGGCAGTCGACCAGAACCTGCTGGTCATGACGCTGATGCACAGGATTGCCGCCAAACATCATTTTAAACTGCTGTTGCACGAAAAGCCGTTCGCCGGTATAAACGGGTCGGGCAAGCACAATAACTGGTCATTAGGCACAGATACTGGTATCGGCCTTTTCACCCCCGGCAAGACCGCCAATGAGAACCTGCTGTTCGTCACTTTCTTAGTGAACACGCTGATGGCAGTATATAAACACAATGGCCTGCTGAAAGCCTCCATCATGTCCGCCAGCAATGCGCACCGACTGGGAGCCAACGAAGCACCGCCTGCCATCATCTCCATCTTCCTCGGGACAGAGATTTCAGCCGTACTCGATAAACTCGAACAGAGTTCCGAAGATGACGACATCACCGTGGACGAGCTTAAACAGATGAAATTAGGAATTGCCCACATTCCTGAAGTGCTGATCGACAATACCGACAGGAACCGTACATCACCGTTCGCCTTTACCGGCAACCGGTTCGAATACAGGGCCGTCGGATCATTAGCCAACTGCTCATCGGCGATGACTGCGCTGAACGCGGCAATGGCCGCCCAGTTGATCGACTTCAAGAAAGAGATCGATGCAAAAATGAAAAATGGGATGAAGAAAGAACAGGCTATCTTCGACACGCTCCGCCTCTATATCAAGGAGTCCAAACCCATTCGCTTCAACGGTAACAACTACAGCGAAGAGTGGAAAGAAGAGGCCAAAAAGCGCGGACTCGACTGTGAAACCAGCGTTCCCGTGATCTTTGACAGATATACCTCGAATGCATCGGTAGAAATGTTCGAAAGCATCGGCGTGCTGAATGAAAAGGAACTGCATGCCCGTAACGAGGTGAAATGGGAAACCTACACCAAGAAGATACAGATAGAAGCACGCGTGCTGGGCGACCTCAGTATGAACCACATCATCCCGGTCGCCACGGAGTACCAATCGATGTTGCTCGACAATATATATAAAATGTATGCCGTCTTCGACAAGGAAAAAGCCGACAGGCTGTCGAAGGAAGATGCTGCGCTCATTGAGGAGATCGCAGACCATATCTCGGCGATAAAAACGAATGTAGACGATATGGTGGAAGCCCGGAAAGCGGCCAATAAACTGGAGGATGCCCGCGAGAAAGCCGTAGCTTACCACGACAAGGTGGAGGTCTATTTCAATGTGATCCGCTATCATGTAGATAAACTGGAACTGATCGTGGATAATCAGATGTGGACACTGCCGAAATATAGAGAACTGTTATTCATAAGTTAAGCCTCACAACTTCAAATGTAATTTTCACATTTATTTGAATAGCAGGTAAGTGATTATCTGCTATTTTTTTGGCTCAAAACTTTGGCTCAAAATTAAAAAAGACGCAAAATGGGACAGAAAGATATATTCAAAAACCTCCGGCAATTCGAAAAAGAGTCGCTCTACTCGTTTCAGAACGAGCATGATGCCTGCGGCGTCGGCCTCGCAATGACATTGACGGGAGAGAAATCTCACGACATTGTGGAGAAAGGGCTGCAGGTGCTGGAAAATATGGTGCACCGGGGTGCCGAAAGTGCCGACAACATCACCGGTGACGGTGCGGGAATACTGGTACAGATCCCGCATGAGTTCATCCTTCTTCAGGGAATTGCAGTTCCGCCGGAAGGGCGGTACGGCACAGGACTCGTCTTCCTGCCACGGGAAGAAGAAAAGAGAGAATATTGCCTCTACGTTATTAAAGAGAAAGCCTATGAAGAAGATCTTTCACTTTTCTTTATCCGAGATGTACCGGTCAACAGCGGTTGCCTGGGAGAGATCGCCCTTGCCAACGAACCGGTGATCAAACAGCTGTTCGTTTCCGGCCATTTCACGCCCGAGGAGTTGGAAAGAAAGCTCTATATCCTGAGAAAAAGAGTGGAGAAAGTCATCTATGCCTCGGCTATAGCGGAAGAGCGAAGTTTTTATATAGTAAGCCTTTCCACCCGGCAGATGATCTATAAAGGGATGTTGTCGTCGATACAACTTCGTCAGTACTTCCCGGATCTCACCAACCCCAATTTCACGAGCCGGATCGCACTGGTACATTCCCGGTTCAGCACCAACACATTCCCCACCTGGGATCTGGCGCAACCGTTCCGAATGCTGGCGCATAACGGCGAGATCAACACCATCCGCGGCAACCGGCAATGGATGCAGAGCCGTGAGAGCGTCTTGCAGTCTGAAGTGTTCCCCGATATGGAAGAGCTCTATCCCGTAGTACAGCCCAATATGAGCGACAGCGCCTCTGTCGACAACGTGCTGGAGTTCCTTGTGATGTCCGGAAAATCGCTTCCGCACGCTATGGCAATGCTGGTTCCGGAAAGCTTTAACGAGAAGAATCCTATCCCCGACGGGGTAAAAGCGTTCTATGAATACCACAGCATGCTGATGGAGCCGTGGGACGGACCGGCCACGCTTATTTTCAGCGACGGGCGTTACGCAGGCGGAATGCTTGATCGCAACGGATTACGGCCGGCACGATATACCATTACCCACAGCGGTATCATGATCATGGCATCCGAGACAGGTACCCTCACTTTCGAGCCATCCGATATCAAACAGATGGGACGGTTGAAGCCGGGAAAGATGATGATGATCGATACGCTGACCGGTACCATCTATTCCGATGCAGAGTTAAAAGAGACATTGGCAAACGCATTTCCCTACCGTGAATGGTTGAGCAGGAACTGCCTCAAGCTGGATGATATCTCTTCGGGACGAAGCGTGAACAACAATGTCAGGAACTACGAAGCCCTGCTGAAAGCATTCGGCTATTCGGTGGAGGATCTCGACGTACTGATCAAACCCATGGCATTGGAAGGGAAGGAACCCGTTTCCTCCATGGGCAACGATGTGACGCTGGCGGCACTGTCCGATAAGCCGCAACGCCTGTTCAACTACTTCCGACAGCAGTTCGCACAGGTGACTAATCCCCCTATCGACCCGATCCGGGAAGAACTGGTGATGTCGCTGACCGGCTACCTGGGCGCTGTACACCAAAATCTCCTCAAAGATATACCCGCACTATCGAGTATCGTGAAGGTAAAAAGCCCGATCCTGACCAATACCCAGTTCGATATCCTGTTGAACCTGCGGTACAAGGGATTCTCCTCTGCCATTATCCCTATGCTGTTCGATCCGAAAAGTGGTGCAGAAGGCATGCGCAGAGCACTGGAACAGATGTGTCTCTCCGTCGAAAAGGCGATTGATGAAGGCAAAAATTATATCGTACTGAGCGACAGAGGCGTGGATACGGAACACGCACCTATCCCTTCCCTGCTCGCCACATCCGCCGTACACCATTACCTGGTGGAGAAACGCAAACGGATGCAGATCGATATTGTGGTGGAGAGCGCCGAACCACGCGAAGTAATGCATTTCGCCCTGTTATTCGGGTTTGGCGCCAATGCCATCAACCCCTATATGGTCTTTGCCATCCTTGCGGAAAAAATAAAAGCGGGCGAGATCGCGCTCGACCTGCCCACAGCAAAGAAAAACTATATCAAATCGGTCAATAAGGGATTGCTGAAAGTGCTTTCCAAAATGGGTAATTCCACCCTGCGGAGCTATCGGGGTGCGCATATCTTCGAAGCCATCGGCATCTCTTCTTCCCTTTTGGACAGCTATTTTAAAGGAACCTCATCAAAGATCGAAGGGATCGACATGGAGGATGTGGCCCAGGAAGTACTGCAACCGTTCCTCGAAGCGTTTTACAACGACGACAGCGAGCCATTCCATCTTCCAAACTTAGGGAATTATGCCTACAGGAATGACGGAGTATTTCATGCCTGGAATCCGGAAACCATCGCCCGTCTGCAGATAGCCACCCGGACGAACAATTACGCTGTGTTCAAGGAGTATACCGCGCTGGTAGACAATAAAGAGAAGCCGGCTTTTATCCGCGACCTGCTTGATTATACACGCAATCCTATCGATATTTCCGAAGTAGAACCTGCAGAGAACGTTATGAAGCGATTCTGCACCGGTGCCATGTCGTATGGCTCCATCAGTAAGGAAGCGCATGAAGCGATGGCGATAGCGATGAATATTATCGGTGGACGCAGCAATACCGGTGAAGGGGGTGAAGATCCCGAACGGTTCCACCCGCAGGCCGATGGCCTGTCACGCCGGAGCGCCATCAAACAGATCGCTTCCGGCCGGTTCGGAGTTACCACAGAATACCTCGTCAATGCCGATGAGCTGCAGATCAAGATCGCCCAGGGGGCAAAACCGGGTGAAGGGGGACAGTTACCAGGATTCAAGGTGGACGAGATTATTGCCCGGACGCGGCACTCCATTCCCGGTATCACCCTGATCTCTCCCCCGCCCCATCACGATATTTACTCTATTGAGGATCTGGCGCAACTTATCTTCGACCTCAAGAACGTGAACCCGAACGCGAAGATCAGTGTGAAGCTGGTATCGGAAAGCGGTGTCGGTACCATTGCCGCCGGCGTGGCGAAAGCCAAAGCGGATCTGATCGTGATCAGCGGTGCGGAAGGAGGCACCGGCGCGAGTCCCGCCAGTTCCATCAAACACGCGGGATTACCGTTAGAGATCGGCCTGGCGGAAACGCAACAGACATTGGTTGCGAATAATTTACGCGGAGTGGTCACATTGCAGACCGACGGACAACTGAAAACCGGACGCGATATTATAATGGCTGCACTGCTCGGTGCCGAAGAGTTCGGTTTTGCCACCAGCGCGCTGATCGTACTGGGATGCGTAATGATGCGCAAATGCCATCTCAATACCTGTCCGGTGGGTGTTGCCACCCAAAACGAAGAACTGCGGCGACGATTCGTGGGACGACATGAGTACCTCGTCAACTTCTTCCGCTTCCTGGCAGAGGATACCCGGGAACAACTGGCAGAAATGGGATTCAGGTCACTCGATGAAGTGATCGGCCGGTCCGACCTGCTCCAACGCAAAAATTTTCCGGAACTACCCAAGACTGAAAAGATCGACCTGGCAAGGATCATCTACTTCCCGAAAGAAGCTGACCTTCTCCCTATCAGAAGAACGACTATCCAGCATCACAAGATCGATGATGTATTGGATCGCATGCTGATCTCCGAAGCGCTTCCGGCTATTGAGCGACAACAGTCCGTCGGCATCAAGGCGGCCATAAAAAATACCGACAGGGCGGTGGGCGCCATGCTGTCGGGCACCATTGCAGCGCGCTACGGACAAAAAGGGTTGCCGGAACACACTATTTCAGCCTATTTTGAAGGATCAGCCGGCCAGAGCTTCGGCGCATTCCTGGCAGGCGGGGTTACTTTCTACCTTCATGGCGACTGTAACGATTACCTGGGTAAAGGTTTATCCGGGGGACGTATTATCGTAGCACCGGCCAAAGGCAGCAACTTCAAATCGGAGGAGAACATCATCTGTGGTAACACATCACTCTACGGAGCTACTTCAGGTGAAGTATTTATCAGCGGTATAGCCGGTGAGCGTTTTTGCGTAAGGAACTCAGGGGCCACCGCCGTGGTGGAGGGAGCCGGTGACCATTGCTGCGAATATATGACCGGCGGATGTACGGTCGTGCTCGGCAGCACCGGGAGGAATTTCGCGGCCGGCATGAGCGGCGGTATTGCCTATGTCCTGGACGAAAAAGGTGATTTCGACTTTTACTGCAATATGGAAATGGTGGAGTTGACGCTGCTGGAAGAGATGTCCGACATCAGGGAATTGAAAAACCTGATCTCCAAACACGCTCAATATACCAATAGCGAGATAGCCAGACGAATCCTCGATAATTGGGAATTTTACGTGACTAAATTTATCAAAGTAGTACCTATTGAATATAAGAAAGTGCTACAGGAAAAGAAGATGGCGGCATTGAACGAAAAGATCGCCGTGGTCGAAAGAGACTATTAACAGGATATTCGACAAAATGTATGCAATTAAACCGGAGACCTTTAGATGTTGTGCGGGGCACCCATAACTCGCATGGAGCGTTAAAAGAGGAGCTGTTTGAAGCGAAGCGAGTTCTACTCTTTTAGCTCATGTGAGTTAAAATGGGTCACACAACATCGGTAGTCGGATGATTTAATTGCATTATCAAACAAAAAAAGAACATGGGAAATCCAAAAGCATTTATGACGATACCCAGGAAAGATGCCGGTTATCGTCCCGTAAGCGACAGAATATATGACTACAGCGAGGTAGAACAGACCCTCAACAGGGAAGACCGTAAGTTGCAGGCAGCACGCTGTATGGACTGCGGTATCCCGTTCTGCCACTGGTCTTGTCCTCTTGGCAACAAAATGCCCGAATGGCAGGATCACATCTACAAAGGCGAGTGGAAAAAGGGTGTCGAAGTATTAATGGAAACCAATAATTTCCCCGAATTTACCGGGCGGGTTTGTCCCGCACCCTGCGAAAAATCATGCGTACTGGCGCTGCACGAGGCGCCGGTCACCATCCGTGAGAATGAAGCTTCTGTCACCGAAGTAGCGTTCAGGGAAGGGATGATCAAAGCCCATCCGCCGAAGCGGAGGACTGGTAAGAAAGTAGCTGTTATCGGCTCCGGTCCGGCTGGGCTGGCTGCCGCCCAGCAACTAAACCGAAAAGGACATTCTGTCACCGTCTTCGAGAAAGATCACAGCCCGGGCGGACTGCTCAGATATGGCATCCCTAACTTCAAACTGGCCAAACAGGTGATCGACCGCCGACTGGCGCTGCTGATGGAAGAAGGTATTGAATTCAGAACCGATACGGAGGTAGGGAAAGATATCTCCGGGGCAGAGATCATGGAGGAGTACGATGCCATTTGTCTGGCTGTAGGCGCCGGAAAACCGAGGGATATCACACCGGAGGGGCGTGATCTGAAAGGGATCCATTTCGCCATGGATTTCCTTTCACAACAGATCCGTATCCTGCAGAAAGAAGAGCCCGATACTGCCGAACAAATATCGGCAAAAGGGAAGCATGTGCTGGTGATCGGTGGGGGCGATACCGGCTCCGACTGCGTGGGCACATCGATACGGCAGGGCGCTTTAAGCGTGACGCAGATCGAGATCATGCCCAAACCACCCGCGGGACATAATCCAGCGACTCCGTGGCCAAGTCCCTATCCACAGGTATTAAAGACCTCGTCATCGCATGAGGAGGGTTGTGAGCGGCGTTGGCAATTGAACACATTGAAGTTCAGCGGGGAAAACGGACAAGTAAAAGAGGCATTGGTAGAAGAGGTGAGTTGGGAAAAAGACGGGAACGGCCGTTTCAGTATGGTTCCCACTGGAAAACAAGAGGTCTTGAAAGCCGATCTGGTATTGCTGGCACTCGGTTTTGTCCACCCGGTACAGGAAGGCTTACTGAATGAATTAGGCGTCAATTACGATGTCCGGGGAAATGTGGCAGTCGACAAGCAACACCTTAGCTCTGTTGATAAAGTTTTCGCCACCGGCGATGCCGTGATGGGCGCCAGCCTTGTAGTGAAAGCCATCGCATTGGGCAGAAAAACGGCGGAGAATATTCATAAAATGCTTATGCCGCAAGAGAACAGTCTGTTTTCCATATCACCGGCAGCCTCCCTTTTATCGCGATAATATCCATTATTCAATCACCAAAAACAAGAAATAACATGTGTGGAATAGTTTGCACATTTAATATAAAAAAATCCGAAGAAGAGTTACGTCCGCAATTACTGAAAATGTCACGGAAATTACGCCACCGCGGGCCCGACTGGTCGGGTATCTTCTCCTCCGACAAAGCGGTCATGGCGCACGAACGCCTCTCGATCATCGATCCCGCATCGGGCAATCAGCCTCTTTACAGCAAGGACGGTAAATTAGTGCTGGCTGTAAACGGTGAGATATACAACCACCGTGAGATCCGGAAGCAATATGAGGGCAAGTATGATTTCCTTACCCAATCCGATTGTGAAGTGATCCTTGCGCTGTACCGGGACAAGGGAACCGGTTTTCTGGATGACCTGAACGGCATCTTTGCCTTTGCCTTGTACGACATCGAAAAGGATGCTTTCCTTATTGGAAGGGATCACATCGGTATCATCCCTCTTTATCAGGGATGGGATCAGGAGGGAGCCTACTATGTGGCATCGGAACTAAAAGCACTGGAAGGGTACTGCAATAGTATTGAAGAATTTCCTCCCGGACATTACTTTTATAGTAGTGATAACCAGCTCCGGCAATGGTACTCCCGTGAGTGGACGGAATATGATAATGTGAAAGAGAATGTTTCCGATGTACAACTTCTTAAACAGGCGTTGGAAGATGCAGTACAACGCCAGATGATGAGCGATGTGCCTTACGGGGTATTGCTTTCAGGCGGACTGGACTCCTCCATCATTTCCGCCATCGCCAAAAAATTTGCCGCTAAACGGGTGGAAACTGACAATAGCGAGGATGCCTGGTGGCCGCAACTACACTCTTTTGCCATCGGACTGGAAGGATCACCCGATCTGGCAGCTGCGAGAAAGGTGGCAAATCATATCGGGTCGGTACACCACGAAATCCATTACACTATTCAGGAGGGGATTGATGCTATTCGCGATGTGATCTACCATATCGAGACCTATGACGTGACGACAGTCCGCGCGAGTACACCGATGTACCTCATTGCCCGCTTTATTAAATCAATGGGAGTAAAGATGGTGCTTTCCGGCGAGGGTGCGGATGAGATCTTCGGAGGATATCTTTATTTCCACAAAGCCCCCAATGCTGAAGAATTCCATAAGGAGACTGTCCGGAAATTGAGTAAACTGCACCAGTACGACTGCCTGCGGGCCAATAAATCGCTGGCATCGTGGGGAGTGGAAGGGCGTGTACCCTTCCTCGACAAGGAATTTATAGATATAGCCATGCGCCTCAATCCGAAAGACAAAATGGCAGGGAACGGTAAGATTGAAAAACATATCCTTCGTCAGGCATTTCAGGATTATCTGCCCGAAGAAGTGGCCTGGCGGCAGAAAGAGCAGTTCTCCGATGGTGTTGGATATGGCTGGATCGATACTTTAAAAGAGATAGCAGCACATGAGGTAACGGACGAACAGATGGCCAATGTACATCATCGCTTTCCCATCAATCCGCCATTGACAAAAGAAGAATATATGTACCGCTGCATCTACTCCGAACTGTTCCCGTCGGATAGTGCTGCCCGGTGCGTACCGTCGGTCCCCTCGGTAGCATGCAGCACACCGGTTGCTCTGGAATGGGACGAACAATTCAGGAAAAATGCCGACCCCTCAGGAAGAGCGGTCGGCAAGATACATGAGCACGGGTATCAGCAGGTGCAGGTGCACTGATCCTTACTAAATACCCGGTTTATACTCCCGGCGGGTTAAACGTATTCGTCTCCGTAGCGGAATTTCACATCCGTCACGAAGTGTTTGATCCGCTGTTCCTCGCTTTTCTTACAAATCATCAGGACGTTGTCCGACTCAGCCACGACATATCCGTCAAGCCCCTGTAAGACGACCAGTTTGTCTTCACTCATCGCGACGACATTATCGGTGCTCTCTACAAACAACGTTTTACAGTGCAGGCTGGCATTATCTTCCCCATCCTTATCCGAGATCTCATGCAGGGCGCCCCAGGTTCCCAGGTCGCTCCACCCGAAGTTGGAGATGTTCACATATACGTTATCCGCTTTCTCCAGAATACCATAATCGATGGATATATTAGGACAGAACGGGAAACTGGCATCGACAAACTTTTTCTCGTCGGGCGTGTTAAACACCTCTTTTCCCTCGCTGAACTTCTGGTTGATATCCGGAAGGTATTTTTTAAAAGCATCCAGAATAGTGTTTACATTCCACAGGAAAATACCCGAGTTCCATACAAATTCACCGCTGTCAACAAATTTCTTAGCCAGTTCCAAATTAGGTTTTTCGGTAAACGCCTTCACCTTATGTATTCCACCCGTCTCCTCCTCATTCACCTGAATGTAGCCATAGCCTGTTTCGGGACGACTGGGTTTAATTCCGAGCGTAAGTAAGACCGGATTGGTGTTTACAAAATCCAGCCCCTTTTGAATATCGGCCACGAACTCGTCAGTATTCACGATCAGGTGATCCGACGGAGCGACGACTATATTCGCGTTGGGATCGATCGCATTTATCCTGAAAGAAGCGTAAGCAATGGCAGGAGCGGTATTTCGTCTGATCGGCTCCAGCAAAAGCTGGTTATCTTTCAGTTCGGGTAACTGCTTTTTCGTCATTTCAGCGTATGCATCGTTCGTCACAATGTATATGTTCTCTGCCGGAACTATTTGTTTGAACCGGTCAAAAGTGCTTTGCAGCAACGACCGTCCTGTTCCGAAGAAATCAAGAAACTGTTTGGGTTTTCCCTCTTTACTGAAGGGCCAGAAGCGGCTTCCCACACCGCCGCTCATGATTACACAATAATTATGATTGTTTCTCATTCCTAAGATTATATATGTTTTTAAAAATGAAATTCACGTTTATCTACTTTTTTCTTTGTACGGGTTCCTATTTAGTTAAATAACATCCTTCCGCAACAATTTGTTTATGGTCTCCTCAAATTTGCCTTTAAAGATACAAAACAAAAAGGAAACAGCATCGGGAAGCAGCCGGAAACATAACATAAAAATGATAAGAAGTGATCCAAAAAACAGATCCGAAAGATATCAGAACATAAAACAGGCGATCAAAACTTCAATTAAAAACACGAATTGATCGAATATCTGTAAAAAAGAGTACCAACCTGTTTCAAAATATCAAAAATATGCGTACTTTTGCATTCACTTTTTGGTAATGCCCAGATGGCGGAATTGGTAGACGCGCTGGTCTCAAACACCAGTGGATTCACTTCCATGCCGGTTCGATCCCGGCTCTGGGTACGATTTTAAAACGCTAAATATTTAATAATAAAATATTTAGCGTTTTTGTTTTGCTCTCCGTGTCCGCAATTTGTCCGCATTTTTTGGGAAGTTTAAAAATTTATTCTCATTTAGCAATATTTCATATTGATTCAATGCGGGAAATTTAGCGGAAGATTTTGGCGGAAAGATTTAAAGTTTAAACAAGATTAGTTTGCGAGGTTGGATAAGTGAAACTAACAGCCTTCCAAAAATTTGGAAGGTAATTATCATTTTTCTCTACAGTAATAAAGCGTTCTTTCCGGTTATAAGAAATTCGATATTCTGGAGAAAAATTAAACTCGCAATCTTTTATATTTTTCCCGTCATCTTCAATATATAAATAGATTAATTCCATACTTATCTCTCCATCTATCCCTTAATGATTACTCTCACTCCTCTATTTCGGGTGCGTCCCAAAAAGGCCTCATATCCGTCCATATTTAGTTGAGTAAAGCAAATACCCATACTGTTAATTTTTGCTTTCTCATTACCTCACAAATCAGTTTTTCTTTCTATGTCTTTTATTTAGAGAGATAATATTATCATAATCCATAATAATATTCTTTCATCTTAAGAGCCATAAGTTTGCGCCTTTCAAACAAAAAGTCATTGTAGTCCTGCACTGTCATTTCTCCGATATTTTCCGGGATACAATTCATTCTAAGATTTTCTCTTATCTCATCTAATGAATTTATGCCTGTTAAGGCAGAATCGCCATTCTCCATTTTAGTACGAATAATCTCAAAATATTCCTGAGGGGATTTATTTCCTACTTTAATATTTATCTCGGACTGCATATACACATAGTTGGCGATCTGATTATATTTACCCTTAGCAAGTCCATTTTTCTTTAGGTAGTCTTTGGGGAATAAATGGTGAATATCGCCTTTAAATGTTATTAAGTCATTAACCGTAATATCTTTTGACAAAAAGCCTTTGTCATTTAGTCTAACTTGTGCGGCTAAATATACGTGAAAATAGGGGCTACTTGCTACAGAGGTATCCATGCTCTGCGGTAAAGCTGCATTCCAGAAAGCATTAGAAAGTTCTCCTTCTTCTTTTTCTGCCATATAATCTCGTATTGGGCGTTGTGATATCTGTTTAATATCATAATCAAATACAGATTCCGGCGAACCGGAGTAACGTCCTGTTAATATAGAATAGACTAACCAACGTTTGACATATTTCTCTATTTCAGAATCAGATAGACTTTTTTGAGATTTCAATTTAAGATAAACAATATAAGCAAAGTTTACGGCGTTTTGAGAACGAAGAAGTTTCGGAGAAACAAACCCCGCAGAACGCACTATCATTAAGAACCGTTTGTAATTTGTTTCATTGATAAATTCTAACACACCTTTTTTCAAGGTAGAGAAAGAACTTTCCACAATTTCATTTTCAAAGGTGCGTGTCTCAAAATTTCTACCAGAGAGTAAACTTACTAAATCAGAAAGTCTGCCTCGTTCAAACTGAGAAGTAAAAGCAACCCTTAACAAATCGACATAACTTGGATCATAAAGATCATCGTTTTCGTTCTTCAACCATTGCATCTTTTGAAAGAAGTCTGTCTTTGCAAACTCTTTGTCATTATCCACAATATGTTGATAAAATTCGGGTGCAACAGCTAAATGGCAAAAATAATCAATCGCTTTTCGGAGAATATTACCCTGTTGTTCTTCATTAGCGGTAATTTTACTCATGGCAAAATCAGCCTGACTTAAAACGACACCAGCGGAGTTGATACGAATAAATATTTCTGTTACTGTTTCAATATCCAAATCAGAAGATAGCTCTATAAGGCCAACGGGTTTTTTAGATAAATCTATCAAACGAGAAAATGAATTCTCGATAATATCTTCATCTAATTCCGGGTTTAATGTCAAATAATCACGTACTAATTTTATCAGGCTTTTTTCTCCTGAGAACACTTCTGCAATATCTCTCACCCAAAGTTTATCTTTCAAGATTGCAGGATTCTGCACTTCGAACCTCTCTTCTACAGGGTTAAACGCAATTTTGATTCTTATCCGGCTATAATTTTTGTCAATAACATAGTTCCCTAAAATTGCAGCGGAAAGAGCGGTTATACGCTGTTGTCCATCAATAAGGACTTTCTTCCCCTCGCTAAAAGAACCATCTTTCAGCCTTACATTTGGATTCTTCCAAGCAATGATATAACCTATCGGATAGCCTTGATACAAGCTATCCATCAGATTTCGCACCTTGGAACTATCCCAAACAAACGGTCGTTGAATTTCAGGAATTGCAATTTCGCCTGTTTTTACAAACGCCAATAATGATGCTATTTCGTATTGATTAACAGAATATTTTTGCATGATATTTATTCGACTAATTCTCCGAGTTTATTCACCACTTTATATTTTACATCATCAAACTGCTTAAAATGCGCTTTACCGCATTTTATCTTTTGCTGTTCGCTTCTATGCAGCTTCGACAAGTCGACTGATTTTGTTCCCGTATCTTTTGTTTCGGCTACAAAATAGATTTTCTTGTCATCCTCAAAAACAATTGCCCAATCAGGATTATAACTGCCAATAGGGGTAGGTATGGTAAACCATCCCGGCAACTTGAAATAGAACTTTATCTGTTCGCTGCTCTCGCAATCTTTCGCAAACCGGCTTTCAACTGCCGAGTCTAAAGGAACATATTCCTCGTAAAGCGTTTTGGATTTGTCCGATACTTTAAAAGAGAAATCATTCAGATAAATTTCCAATTCCTGTTCGTCAAACAATCGCATTTCATATTCGGAATTTCCTATTTTCTGATATTGTATGCCGTCAATCATTAAATCGGATAGAGCGCGTTGAATGGCTTGTGAACACAAATCCATGAATAATTGAGGATTGATAAGGATATCGTCTATCCTTTCCGATTTTTCGAGTATTTGCAATAATGTGTGTCGTGTAAGGTTGGTTTTACTTTGGATATATCCCAACACATCGGGAATTACCCATTTAAAATTTCCGTAATGTTCCACTTTGTCCCCAACATAAGAGGTTTCTATACCGGAATCCGTCATCAGTACATTTACCTTGGTGGAGCGGATGGAAGGCGGGGCGATAGCCGGCAATTCTTTTACAGCTTTAGAAGCCACAGTAATCAGTTCCACCGTATCGTAATATACCCGGTAAGTTGTTTTCTTATTAATACGTTCCCATATTTCCAAAAATTTGGGATCGGCTTCAAAACCTTTACGGTATCTTACCGCCGTACGCTCACGCTTATTCTTAATACGACCTTCAAATGCCACTCCGCAATCTTCTTCAATTTCCTGCTGCAATGCCTTTGCAAAATCACCGTAAGCCTCATTAGCAATTACGGTAAGGCGATTGATATTCGAGTCATAAATACGTCGTCCTTCAGCATCGACAGCTAAGCGTAGTCCACGACCTATTTCCTGCCGTTTTTTCATTTCTGACTTTGTTTCGTTGAGCGTACATATTTGAAAGACATTCGGATTGTCCCATCCCTCACGCAAGGCAGAGTGTGAAAAGATAAAACGGAGCGGATTATGGATATTCAAGAGCTTTTCCTTATCCTTCATAATAAGGTTATACGTATCGTCGTCAGCTTGTGTTTCTCCGGAAGTATCTTTCAATCTCCCTTTTTTATCTTGTGAAAAATAAGCGTTGTGAATTTCCTGAAGCGGGTATTTATCAAGGGATTTAAAAACGGGTTTAGCAATCAACTCCGTATAAATTTCTTCAAACCATCGAGCAAATTTTCCTTGCAGGGGATTGCCGTTTTGGTCGTATTCCCGATAATTCGCGACGCGGTCGATAAAAAACAGCGACAGTACTTTTATACCTTTTAATTTTAGTTTTAATTCTTTCTTCAAATGCTCTTCTATAGTTTTTCGCATTTGGAATTTCATCACTTCATCAGTCAATCCCCCCTGTATTGCACCTTTGTAGAGAATATTCCCGTTCGATAGTGTGATACAACCGTTCGCAGCATCAATTTCTTCGATAATATAGCCGTTTCGGTAGATTTCCCTCTCATTGGACAGACGGTACAAATCGTCACCCGCTCTCACATTGACCGTTTTCCTTGATACACCATTTTTGTCGTTTACGTTTATCATTACTTTCGCTGTAACCTTAGTTTTAGCTGCTGTAATGGATTCGACCGATATGAAGGCATCGTTCGAAGAGTTTTCTTCGATGACCGAATCTACTTCAATTTGTTTTACCAAGCCTAAATCATAAGCCTTTACCGGATTCAGACTGTAAACTAAATTATACAGATTGCGATGGGTGGCAGAATAACGTAATGTAAAAAGCGGATTCAGATTCTCAACCGCTTTTTTGCGCTTGTCGGTTTCCATGTTTTGCGGCTCGTCCACAATCACGATGGGATTGGCGGCACGGATAAATTCGACGGGGAGTTGTCCGTTCAGGCGGTCGTTGGGCTTATTGATAATATTTTCGTCTTTTGCAAAGGAATCGATATTGATAATCAAAATCTCAATATTATTACCGGTTGCGAATCCGCGCAACGAAGATATTTTAGCACTGTCGTACACACGAAAATGCACCGGAACATTATCATATAGATTTTGGAAATGCTCGTGGGTGATTTCCAAGTTTTTCAGTACACCTTCGCGTATGGCAACCGACGGAACAACAATAACATACTTCTTAAACTCGTATTGTTTGTATAACTCGTAAATGGTGCGAAGATATACATAGGTTTTTCCCGTTCCAGTTTCCATCTCAACCGAGAAGTTCATTCCGTCCAAAAATTTCACAACCGAAACTTGATTATCTTCCTGCACTGTTTGCAGATTCTTTAAAATTTGCTCCTCTGAGAGTATTAGACGGTTAGCAATTCCATCGATAAAATTTAACGTACTTTCTTCTTCTACCCCAAATTCCAGAGTAGAATCATTCATTGGCTGTCCCTCAAAAAGTCGGATAATCGAATTTATCGCATCAAGTTGATACTGAAGATTAGGCTCAAAGTGGAGTTTCATTGGAATTTAGAGTATATTATTGATTCTCTGAAAGAAGATTAAGTTTAATCAACTCTCGTCTCACATTGTTATTGAAATCACAATAAGATTTGAATGTGCCAAGATTTTCAATCTTCATAGCTTGACCTAAATAAGAATATAAATCTATAATTTTTAAAGAATTTCTCAACTTTTTAGGTAGATTCTGGCGTCCTATACGTATTGCATTTTCTATTCTTTCTTTAGGATTATTGAACGTTTCAGGATGCCCATTTAGATTTAATTCATTTTCATTCTTTTTTGTTCCAATAGTTTTTATGAATAAATTTTTATCGGCTAACATCCAAGATTCTGTTTCCTGTATTGGAACTAAAGCAATCAAATTTTTACAATAACCACTATCTTCTTTCTGTTCTAGTAAAGTTTTTGCAGGATTAATTTTATGCGTATAAGTATGGCAAGCAGAATCCGCATCCGCATCTGTATGTACAATAAACATAGATATATAGTTTTCTTTTCCTTTTTGAGCTGCATTTAAAACATAATCTGTGAAACCCCTGCCTTTATCGCATTCGATTTTTTTCACATCAACATCTACCTGTCCTCTACAATCATATGCAATATCAAGCAATACCTTTTCTATGATTGGTTCAAGAAAAAGATAATCAGTCGTTCCTTCAGCTATTAATCCTACAAATAATTGAATCATGATTATTGTAAATTTTCTTTCGTTTCCAAATATTCTTTTACAGTCGTAAGAGTCATCTTCTTTTGTATTTCAGTCCAAGGTAGACTCAATTGAAAATCTTGTTCTTTTACTACCGGTAATATGCTGGTTATACTTATATTCATTCTTTCTCTATTAATATCTGCTATTCTATTAATTAGTTCTGCATACCATATACTTACGTTATTATCTGTCTCCCATTTATATGCATTGCTCACTAAAATAGGAGAATGGGTATTTACTATTACCTGTCTAAGTGGCAATTCGTCATCTGTAAAGTCATTTGTTAAGTCCTTTAAAAGAGCGGCCATTGTATTTACTCTGAAAGGATGAATTCCATTTTCAGGTTCTTCAAAACACAACAAACCTGTAAATTGCTCGTCTTGTTCCAAAATGCAAAGAGCTAATATACGTAGAGTGCCTTCTGAAAGGACTCTTGAACTATATTCTTTGTTATCCTTGTCTATAAGCTTAATAATAAATTGCTTATTTTCCTTATCGTCTATTACTTTTACTTCAATGAAATTTGGAACAAATGATTGAAGTTTTCTTGAAATTTCTCCAAGACTATATTCGTTTTTGAGCGTAATTCTGTTGAGTGCAGCTGCAAGATTTTTTCCACTTTGTGTTATAAAATCCTCTCCATTAGATTTATCTGTAGGTTTTCGTAGATCCTCCGGATTCAATTGAAGGAATCTCCAACTTTTCATTTCCTCTTTGGCGGCTAGAACATGGGGAAAATCAATTGTATCAAAACTACTTAAAACAGTACGAGTTGCATTTTTGAGAGGAAATCTTCGTTTATTCCCTGTTGTACCGTCCTGAGGTACTATTACTGTTGGTATATTATTTTCAACAGTAGTATCAATATAAGGAATACCTCTTTTCCCTGTAATTACTTTGGGACGCCATAACTCCCTGTATTCCGAAGGAATAATCTTAATCCATTTATCATTCTGGTGCTTCAAATTAACAAGATGTTCATGAGATACTTCAATATCTTCCATACCTACCTCATTAGTGAATCGCCTTACACTCAATTCGTAACGAAGTCTTGTATATTTTAACATTTTTTTATTTCCCCATGCATCCGTGATATTTTTATTCACTAACATCTCAACACTGAAATTCATTTCTTGAGCATAATTGTTCTCCCCATACTGTGAAAACAATTCTATAAATTCTCCCCTTTGTTCTCTGAAAGCTTTTTTTATATTATCGGTCTCAGCTAAACTTGATAACAACATCAAAGCGTCAAAAAGATTACTTTTCCCTGACGCATTAGTTCCCGCAATGATAGTCAAAGGAGTAAACTCCATTTCAAAGTTATGAAATGATTTAAACCCATTTATTTCAATATAAGTTATCATGATTATTAAAAATTATATCGTTTTAAACTCCACTCCGGCATCTTTCATTTGTAGGGCGGTGTTGGTTTTAAGTTGATCGTTTTCATTGAAAATACGGTCAAGAGCAATAACTTTTTTAGGGTATTCGCTCAACACCTCCAAGATTATCTGTTCATTCACCTTTTCCAGAATAAATGCCAGTTCGTTGCTGTCAATTAAATAATAACCATCGTTATTTTCTACCCGACTGTTCAAGTCTTTCCCACTTTTCAGCAAAAGTTCATACACCATATCTTCAATTATCGCATTCTCTGCAATAGGGTCGATAAATAATTTTAGTTGGTCTGTTAATTCTTCGGAATTATGAAGTGGGGATTGTCTCCATTGCTTGAAGTTGCTCACGGATAGCTTGAATACTTTAAAACCAGTATCCAATTTTATCTCTTCATTTGATTTGTCGAAATCAAGTTTTTCTTTATTTTTCCGGTTTTCTTCGGCAATTTCACTCTGTATTTTTTTCCCGGCACGGCGGATACGTTCTTTGGCAATATCGGCTATTGTATTATAACCAGCTTTATATGCTTCACTTTTCTCTTCACAAGGTTCAGGCATTTGAACACAAATATACTTACGGTTACCGCCATCTTTATTGAGTTGCATTACGGCATGGGCCGTAGTAGCACTACCAGCGAAGAAATCAAGAATAATATCGTTTCCCCGACAATCTGTACCCTGTTTAATTAACTCTCCAATTAATGTCGTAGGTTTTGGAAAATCAAAGTATTTTGAATTAAATAACTCATCGATTTCCTTTGTCCCATCTCTTGTGTAAGTCTTTTCTCCAATTATTGAAGTAAAATTTGGCAGTTCAGAGTTCAACTCATTAAGGAAAACTTTCCTTCTCGGACGACCGTCCTTACTATCAGGCCATATAATCCTTTTTTCTTCAATCAATCTTGACATTGTTTTTTTATCGTATCTCCAACCTAACTTGGGTTTACCATAATTAATTCCAGTTTCAGGATTAATTAAATCATAATGACAGTTTGGTCTTAAATCCTCACCTAATAAACCAACCATATTACCACTTACCCAATCACCCCTCGAATCATTGTCAGGGTTTGCATATTGCTCTGTTTTTCTTTCAGATCCATTAAGTTTTCTTCCGTCATTATATTTTGAATAGCATAGTACATATTCATGATCAATAGATAATCCTGTAATATTTCTATTGTCTTTATTTTGCCTACTTTTCCAAATCAACTCTCCAACAAAATTTTCCTCTCCGAAAATCTCATTCATCAACAATCGGAGGTTATGGACTTCATTGTCGTCAATGGAAATGAAAATCACCCCATCTTCTTGCAACAAGTTTTTCGCTAAATAAAGGCGTGGCATCATCATATTGAGCCAATTACTATGGTATTGCCCATTCTCTCGACTGTTGCGTCGGAACATCCCTTCACTTGTCATATATCCTTCATCATCTTTATCTCCTACACGTTTTTGGTACTCTTCTTTAGTTTCCGAGAAACGGTCAGGATAAATAAAACTATCATTACCCGTATTGTATGGAGGATCAATGTATATCATTTTCACTTTGCCGAAATAACTTTTTTGCAATACTTTCAGCACCTCCAAATTTTCACCTTCGATAAAGATATTTTCAGTTCCATAGAAATCAACAGAGTCCTCTTCAACCGGAATGAGCGTTTGATAACTGGGTTCTTGCATTACACGGAATGCATCACTTTTACCAGCCCAGTTCAGCACATAGCGTTCATTGGAGAAATTAATATTCTCTCCGAGTGTTACCTTTAATTTTTCCCAATCAATTTTCCCTTCTGTAAAGACTTCGGGTAGTTGTTGCTTTAATTGGGTAATTATCACGTTATGAGGCGTTAGCGATTCTCCGTTCATTTCTAAAAAAATATAACAAGTCTATTCTACAAAATTAAGAATTATTTTCCAATTAAAAAGTATGAATCAAATCTTATAATAAAACATACATTTCAGAAAATCAGTAATATAAAACACAAAACAAATTTATTGCATAGTTACTATTTCATTTTGACATCCGATAAGTTCGATTTTCCCTCCAATCTTTCTCTCGCCTCCTGCAAACGCTCTTCCTGTTCAATAATTTTCGCTCGTTGTTTTATATTTTCCTCAAATGTTTCCACACTCTCACATAATTCTTGGATTTTCTTACTATTTCGATTGAAATGGAATATGCTATCTAAGAAAGCAAAATCTTCAGTGGTCACATATCCCTGCATTTGGATGTATCGGTATTTTAAATCGTTGTCTTTATAGGTAGCGATTTCTTTCCGCTGGCAGAATGCGGTGAAAAGAAGAAACAGGCACATGATGCACAATCCGATCACCCCGTAAAATATCTTATTGGAAGCAATACTGAAAATATGGTGATGCTCCGTTTTTACCGGTTTGCGGATTTCTTTAATGGTTTCATCCAGTTTGTAAGATAACTCGTTTATGGCGGATAAGTTCGTGATTTCGATTTTGGTCGGAACAGCTGTGTTTTTTTCGTTCCTGCTCTTTATAAGCTCTTTAATTTCTTCAAAAAGTGTATACACTTCATTTACATCTATATTTTTCATTTTCCTGTAATATTATAATGATGTTTTGTTGCATTATTGCATTGGTGCATTGAAGTATGGATTCATGACTTAATGAAGTATTGACTTACTGCACCGTGCAGGCTACATCTGCCGTCCATACCTGCGTTTCTTCTTTTTCTTCGGTTGCCGGTACAGGTATTCCTGATCGTCATTGTTTCCGCTTGCAGGCCGGATGTCAAACAGTCCTCCCAATGCCGATGTAACGGATTCGATGCCTGCCTGTAGCGTTGCCGATTGGGATTGTGCCTGATTCTGCTGCATGGATTGTCGGGCGTTCTGTTTCAGTTGGTAGTCGATTTTCGAGTAGCTGCACATCCTGTCCACTTTCGAGCCGTTGAACGTGTACTCTCCCTTTCTAAACTTTACTCCCTCTACGGTGCTGGTATCCCCTTTGGTTTTGAATTCCGTCTTAATTCCTGCCTTGTCAAGTTCCCGCATCAACTGTTTCCAGTCCTTGCATCTCGGAACGGATGCTTTAAGGGCATCGTATATCTCATATCTGGTCTTGTCCGGCTCACGCAGGCGATGCAGCTTCACATTTTCCTTGCCCGTGGAATAGTACAATCCGTACTTATGCGTCAATTCCTTGCAGATCTTCTCGCTCCGGTACCGGTCGTTACTGTCGGAAATGGTCTTGCCGTTATTGTCAACTCTGTTGAACACTAAATGGATATGCGGGTGTTCCCTGTCGAAATGCCTGGCAATGATATATTGCGTGTCGGTGATACCCATGCGTTTCATATAATCATGTGCAATCTTTACCATGAGCTGGTTGGTTAGTTTCTCCCTATCCTCTGCGGAAAAATCAAGGGAGATATGCCCGACCGGTTTCGATACCCTGCCGTTCATCCCTGCCTGCGTTACAAAACTGTCGATGACGGAAGACAGGTTTTTCAACCGTAACCCGTCGGCATCGAGTATTTGGGTTTCTTTCTTTTCATCGGTAATGTATTTCACCACACCTTTGAAAGAACTGCCCTTTGTGATCTTAGCCATCATTCCGTATATCTTCTATCACGTTATCGATCATGCCGGCCAGATTGAGGTATTCGCTCCTTGCCTTGGTATATCCCGCTTCATTTGCCCTGCGTGCAATCTGGTTCAGGTTGTTCCCCATGCCGGACAGTTTGCGGATATGAGTGTTCAGTTCGGGGGTTAACCGGGAACGGATTACGCTCCGGGATATGGACTGCCGGATAAATTCGCTGCGGGTAATTCCCGCCGAATTGGCTTTTGTTTTGAGCGAAAGGTATTCCCTCGTGTCCAGTTTCACGCTGACCGTGTACCTGCGTTTTTCTCCCAATTTCTTGGCAGGGCGGCCTCCTTTTTTTATAGCATTCATACTTTTAATTTTTATCATGATTTTCAATTCCAGACCAGCGGGATTATTTCTCCCTTTTAGGGGAGCAAGTGGGTTTTGGTACTACCAAAACATAAACTTGCTACTCCAAAAAACATGATACATCCCATTTTTTGCAGCATTAAATTCCCAGTCCTTTTTTTCGTTTTTGGATTGGCTTTTTTAGGGCTTGGCGGAGTTTCAAATGCTTCCCTGCGCACAAATATTCATTCAAATCCTTGTACCCTGAATAGTGGTGTGAGGAATCACGCACACGGTAACCCAGTTCCTTTTGCAGTTCCCTGAAAACGGTCATCCCTGCCTTGTCATTGTCAAGGAAACAATACGTTTGTCCGTAGTCCGCTAATAATGGCAATGCTTTTTGCAGGTTGGCCGTGGAGTTGAGTATGATATTGTCGTGCCAGTTGGAACTTGTATATTCCGGATTGAGTTGGTGCCGTATAGTGAGCAGGGAGAGATAGTCCATAAAGCCTTCGAAAAGAAAACAGGTTTCCTTTCTATCGTCCTGCCGGATGTGGGTGACGTCCTTGGGCGCTATGCAGCCTTTAAAAGAGGGGTTGCGTATTTCATACCCTCCGGCATCGTTGCCAAAACCGATGGCAAAGTACTCCCGTCCCTCGGTTTGATAATGTACCTCACGGCAATGTTCCCGTGCGATGGTTAAATCAATCTTTCGGCTTTGCAGGTACTCCAACAGTCCGGGGTGTTCCACCGGTTTTTCTTCTATCAGGGTAATCCCGTTGGTCTTTTCAGGATTACGGTGAAAGGAAAAAGATTGTTGTTCTTCTTTCCCGGGGATGGATGAAAAGTTTTTCAATTTCTCAATTGCTTCAATGAACGGGCATTTGTTCATTTTCATGACCAAATCAATAATACTGCCACCTTCACCACTTCCGAAATCGCACCATAGGTTCCGGTTGTAATCGACTTTGAAACTCGGCATGCGTTCGTCACGCAACGGGCTTCTGTACATCCCGTAACCGGAATATTCCTTTGCGGGATAGATTCCATGACTGCTCAGGTAATCCCAGATGGATATGGTTTTTATATTGTCTGCTTGCATATTTCTATTTTTTGTTGATTTGTTGTAGGGTTGGGATATTCTACAGTATTCCACTAAATTATAGGCTCAACATATACACAACAAACGACGTTTTCGTTGTTGATGGTTACCGACAATTTCGATTTTGTTGTATGATTGTTGCGGTTTTGTTGCTATTATGTTCTTTTTGATTGTTAGCTAATTAGCGATAAGAAGAAAACATTACAACAGGATTTTATCCACCAAATTTTTCTCTATCTCCAAATACCGTCCTTTTCTTTTCATTGGATGTATCTCCCCGTCAAAACCAACCCAATAAAAAGTATAGTCGCTGTTACGGTCAGAACGAAGTCCCCAACTATCTTTCAAAATGCTTCGGATTTGAGGAATATCCGTTTTCAGTCCGGCATTCCGCATAATATCCAAAAAGTCTTTCGGACAACAATGAAATGTGTTTAGTTCGAGGCGTTCCATAACTTCGGCACAATAGGAAGCCATTTCAATCTCAACTTTACTCGAATTATACTTCTTGATTTTATTCAAGGCGGGGGTTTCCAGTAATGACGGGTTGAACCACATGCGGGATTCGTTTTGTGTAGATAGTCTCCGGTTCATAAGAAAATGCAGGAAACAGGGAATTTCTTTTGTCATCAACTCTCTTAAAGAAGTTATATCTTTTTCAACCGGTTTGACTTTGCGAACCCAAAAACGAATTTCTTCTTTCGGAATAATAATCGGATTCTTTTCGTTATTGGAACAAAGAACGAATTTGGCAAAGAATTCAATCTCCCGTCGGTCTTTTCCCTTGGCCTCGATTTTATAGTCACCTGCGGTTGATAAGTTTTTTATCTTTTCGGTATCTTCCATCTTATTCAGAAGGAGTTCATCGACCAGAACCAACAAGCGGTTTGCCCAATCGGCATTGAACTGACTTTTAAAATCCTCATTCGTATTGAATGTGGCATTCTTTCCGAAAATTATTTTCAAAAATCGCAGGAACGTTGTTTTGCCTGTTTCCCTTTCATTGGAAACCAGTAAAAGAATGGGAAGCATCTGTGTTGGCCGGGTATACAAAAGTTGAATATAGTCCAGCCCCAACTCTATCTGTTCCTCAAAAATATGTTCCAGAAATAGCCGGATATAAGGAAAATCACCCTCGCAAGGTGTATGATTGACAGGCTCGTATTGGTTAAGAAAAGTTCCATAAACCTGTTGGTAGTTTATATGGCTCGGAATAATGCAAAAGCCATCATATTTTTCAATCTCGGGAAGATTATTCTTTCCATAATCTTGCCTAAGGGCCTCATAACTCCAGAGGATTTTCTCTTCAATAAAATCGCCACTGATCAGCGGACGACCAACAATTTTATACAAGGTTGTCCCGACACGGATATATTTTTCTTTATTTTCCATGACGTACTCCTTTCCTGCCGGTGCGTATTGCTTCGACATCTACAGATTTATACCGCTTTCGTCCTCCAAATGGGAATGATTTGATGTAACCTGTTTTCTCCCAACTCCACAAAGTAGAAGAATCAATTTTAAGAATAGATAAAACCTCTTTACGGCTTAGGAATTCTTCGGGTGGCGGGTCTTTGGGTACAGACTTAAGGCTGCCCGCCATCTCTCTAAAGATTTCCCGCAGGTCTTCCAGTTTGAGTGTTACATTTACATTCGCCCCGGAATTCAATAAATCACGATAGTTCATAATCGGAAATTTTATAGTTATACAATAATTTACTCGCGGATTCCTTTGAATCCGGGGCAAATAAAAAGAGAGATATTTCAGAGATTCAAATCACTTGAAATCTCTCGAAAATCTCTCCATTATCTCCGAAAATGAATACTTTTACTTATTCTGTTCTGCTAAATACTTGGGAATATCGTCAATATTGGGTATGATATGTTTTTTGGTTTGATAGTCGTGAAGTTTGCCTTTTACATAGGAATACTCAAGATATTGCAAATCGACGAAAACTTGCTGAAGCCACGGAACCACATCTTGTTTCTTATGGTCGAAATAATGCGCCATGTTCCAACCGAAATGAAACATATCGGGATTTTTTAACTTATTGGGTTTGATCGGGATGAGATTATCGGGTAAAGGCTCTTCTCTTGCATAATACTCGATGTACTTGTCGAGCCGGAATAATTCATCGTCCGTTATGTATGGCGCCATCGTCACATGCGAATACTCAATAAAAAGATTGATTTTGGCATTCTGCTTTTCTGTATGGTGCTTTTCAGCGTCTTTTCTTATTTCTTCTATGGATTGCTCCGGCATTTTTCCTTTTTGACTACACCTTGTTCCGTCAAACGTTGTTTCATTGGAAACATTATCATCTGTGATTGTTGAAGCCGTGTTCTTTTTATTCGGCAGTTTTTTCATAATCCACGGGACAATGACATGAGACAATGTTGCCAGGATAATCAGATACGCAATAACGCACACGCCAAGGATAATCACAAAGGTCAAATTTGCCGTACCTGTATCAACTCCTTTTTCAAGTACGATCAATCTTCCTATCATAGCTATTATCAAACCGACAATAGAAACGATCAGGAGTAGGATGATATGGCTATTGATTTTACGATAATCCATCACTGTAGAATTACTTTATTTTCCAGTACCCCCCTTTGTTTCCTCCAATACGTTCAAGTTTCCCAATCTTTTTTAATTTCTCAATATCACGATATACAGACGAATCGCTCACCTCTAATTGTTTAGATATGGCTTCTCTTGACAAACTATTATCTTCTCTAATTAGTTGAAGAATCTTCACTTGCCTCGAGGTTATTTTTATTGCTTCATTTTCTGCTTCACTTATTGCTTCATTTTCTGCTTCACCCATACTCTTTTCTGCTTCATTGTCTTCTCCGACATTTCTCCGACGCTTCTCCGACACATCTCCGACACGTTCATGCCTATTATCTGTACCACTTTCTATACCATCTGCACCATTTTCTGCACCACTTTTTGCTTTATCTGCACCACTTACTTCTCCTTCCGGTTTAGGGTCGGCACTCATCACCGTTACCTTGAATGTGGTAATATCTTTAAAATCAAATATGGCCAAGCCGTTTTTGTTTGCGTCAAGCTGTTCCTGTACCATACTTATTCCCCTGTTGAAACGGTTTACATATCCAAGAACTTTCATCGCTTCAGCAATAACAGGATTGCGATAATCATTTACATGCGGGAAATTTTCCGGTTGTACTTTACCATAAAGTCCACCCGGATTATCCATCACAATCCGGTCGGAATATTCATAAAATCGAGCCGGGGCATTCGTCTCATACGTACGGTGCATGATGAGATTCATAGCCAGCTCTCTTATTGCTTCATACGGGTAGTTGATTTTCATTTCTTCCCGTAAAACCGTAACAAATACCGGTCGTTGCTTCTGAATGGTATATTTGATGAAGTAATCTATTTCTTTCAACATTGTGATAAGGTTCCCTGAAAATTGTCTTTCGTTCAGCACCTTGGATGTGATGCTTTTTCCGGCAAATTCAACATATTGTATATACGACCCAAAAAGAATATGCGAGGGATCTTTTCCTATAAGTAAGATTCCGGCAACTGTCGGGCAGTCTTGCACCGGATCAAACAATTTTAAGGATGCCAATTGTTCCTTAATCTGCCGTTTATCTCCTTTTAAAATGTTGGCATTTACCATTTTTGGGAGATATTCAGATTTGAAGAGGTCTAAATCCAAATCATCAATAATAGTATGCAAACATGGAGAGGTATCGAATGTTTGTGATTTTACTTCGCTTTTTTCACGAAGAATTCTTAATTCTTCGTCATTTGCTTCTCCTCGTCTCGGCCCGATACGGATATACACCGTTCCTTTATATTTCACGGGAGTATTCTTGCTCGGTTTTACTTCGACAACGGCGATATCGCCATCGGGAAATGAAAACTTTTCGACCATCAGCGCCGGTTGAGGTAATATGTTTCCATCAGAACGTAATCCTGCCAAATTTCTTAACAGCTCATCCGTCACCTTTAACCCGTTCAATGAACCGTCATCGTAAGCTCCTATAATGAGATAACCCGGAAGTTTTTTATTGGGCAGGTCATTTGCAAAGGCACAAACAGCCTTGCAAATTTATCGGTATCTTTTGTTGATATTGTTCTTTCTACACGTTCGTTTTCAATATCTTTCAACAGGGCTCTTATTTCATCTTTTGTAATCATGTTACGTTCTGAAGTTTAACACAAATATAGTGAAAGCTGAGAGATAAGCCAAGCTCGCTTGAACTTGCCCGAGGCGCATCCTATATTCTACAAATGTACTGATTTATTCCAACATCCCGATTAATTCTTTTTTCATATCGTCATCAATCGTCCGGTATCGTGCAAAGGCTTTACTTCCTTCTTTATGTCCGCTTAATGCTCCAGTCAGATTGGGGTCTTTTACTTTTTAGATTAAAAATATAGCTGATAGATGGTATTAAGGCCTACACCTACAACAAGGCTGAATATCGACATATTGAAAAACAACACCCGATTTCACATCAAAAAAGTGTTAGTCGGGTGTTTCGTTTTAACCAACTTAAAAATAGTTGTTGAAAAAATCAGTTGATTGATTCAGGTTAGTATACATATCTTTGTACCTCCTGTTGTGCTGGTATCTAATCAGCCAGGGGATCAAAAGGAGTAACAGGATAAGAATCACTACAAAAACTGATAATCCTTTTAGTCCTTCATAATCCCGGATCAAAATCCGGATAATGGCTATTGCCCAACCATAACAATAAACAAGTGCTAACAGAAAATCAATCATCTTGATCCGCTCCAATCTTTGCAGGAACAGCCGGGAGGACTCTTTCAAAGGTTGGTCATCCCATCTACCCACCAGTATCCATAATCGACTACATTCTAAAATGGTTTTGATAAAAAGAAACAAGCCAGCCAGCGCAAGCGGAGCAATAGAGCTAAAGGACAAATGTAATCCCAGATAACCGAAAGCATAGGTCATCAATGCTGCAAAAATAACGAGGACACAGGCATACACCCCACACTTTAATTTTTGGCCATATAATGTTTCTGCAATGGCCTTAGAATGTTTCTTGCGAATAATTTCCTCAATATTCTTTTTTTCATCGAAACTGTTTCCGGCATTGATTGCCTTCCACATCAATTTCAAATTATTCTTTTCCATTTTTCAAGATTTTATTCAGTTTACTTTTTATTCGATTGATTTTAACACCGACATTGATTTCGGAAATACCGGTAATGGCTGCAATTTCTTTATACTCGTATTCCTCCAAATATAGCAGTATGACAGCCTTTTCTGCTTCCGGCAGGGTGCTGATGGCACAATAAAGCTTATCATAATTCCCCGACCTTGTTTCTGCATTGTCTGCTTTGTCATACTCTTTCCCCGACAGCCCGACACATTCCGGCTGAACGTTTAGCTTGCGAAGAATATCAATGGCAGCATTCAAGGCGACACGGTACATCCATGTGGAAAAAGCCGATTGCCCTTTAAAATTCGGAAAGGCTTTCCATAACCGGATGAGTATTTCCTGATAATAATCTTCTTTGTAGGAACTACCGTAAAAATAGACATTACAGATTTTCCATAATATTCCATGATGTGTATTAATCAATTCGATAAACTCTTTTTCCATGTCCTGACTCTTTTTGAATAGTTAGTCGGATAACTTGGCTAAAATATTACAAGGCACTTCTGAAATTTATAGATTATTTAACTATAATATACCTCTATACCATATTGTTGCATGTTTAGACTGATGTTTCTTTCCGGTATACGCCATTTTGCATCATTTCTAATTCGTCACCAGTTTGGTGATGAATCATAGAGTCCTGATTTCATGATATTTGTGAATCTCCACTAGCTTGATGGAAATTTCGTCATAGAAAATAATGTCTTTTATTAAATCAGTCCGGCTCCCAAAGCCAATGATACAATGATCAGCATGATCGCAATAGTTCCCTGCAAAAACTTCAATGTGACTTTTTTCAAAAGCTTGTTTCCGATATATGCCCCGGCGATTCCCGCAAGTGTGGCGCTAATAACCAAAGGCAGATTATCAACCAATCCCGATTGGGTAAATCGTGTAGCATATACACTCAGGCGGGTAAAATCGACAAAAGTCGACACAACAACGGCAGTCGCAACAAATGCTTCTTTGGAGAGGCCCGCTTTAATAAGGAAAGCGCTGCGCAAAGCTCCTTGATTCCCCGATAGTCCGCCAAAGAATCCGCTCAAAGCCCCGCCGATGGGAAGTTTGTTTTTCCCAAACTGTAATTTTCCGAAATAAGGTATTAAATCAAGACTTGCAAAAATAATAAGCAAACCGGAAATGATGAATTTTACAGGATAGACCTCGATTATCTTTCCAAAAGCTTCGTAAATGAAAAGAGGTTCCAGACCGGAAATATTCAACAGCAGCCATGCTCCTATAAAAGCACCTATTATGGCGGGAATACCAAAACGGAGCAATACTTCCTTATTGGCATGCTTGCCGACAAGTAACAACTTAAAGATATTATTGAAGAAATGGACTATTCCTGTAAGGGCTATAGCCAGATCGACAGGAAAAAAAACCATAAAAACGGGTGTAAGGATTGTTCCAAGCCCGAAACCCGAAAAAAAAGTAAGGATGGCGACAAGAAATGCGCATAATGAGATAATAATAATTTCCATGATTTTAATGGGAAGTTGTCATATTCTCTTTTTCAAACTCCAATAACTTCTTTTTTCTCCACATTCCTCCGCCATATCCCGTGAGTGTACCATCAGCTCCGATAACCCTATGGCAAGGCAGAATGATAGAGATTTTATTTTTGCCGTTGGCATTGGCAACAGCCCTTACAGCAGAAGGTTTCCCTAAAGCTTCTGCTTGTTTTCCATAGGTGGTCGTACAACCATACGGTATCTGTAACAGGCTAAGCCACACTTTCTTTTGAAATTCCGTACCTGCCAAGTCCAGCGGGATATTGAAATCTTTTCGCTCTCCCCTGAAATACTCATTTAATTGCTCTCGAAGCGTGTCAAAATGAGGATTGTCGCCCTGTATAAGCGGAGCATTGAATTCCTCTCCCAATTGTCTTAATTCCAAATCTATCAATTTATAGTCGGCAAACTCAAACATGCAGATACCTTTCTCAGTCGCGGCGGCAATCATCAGTCCCAAATCGGTTTCAACATATGTTACGTTGATTACACGCTTGTCTTTACTTTTTTGCGGAGAAGTACCTATAATATTTTTGAACATGCTGTTGAACCCGCTCAAAGAATCATAACCCGAATCAAAGGCAACGTCCGTTACATTCTGATCGGATTGGATACGTTGGAAGGCACTGTTCGCCCGATACATTCTTTGGTAAGCATGGAATGTCTGTTTGTAGTTTTTTAAAAACCACCGGCGCACCTGATTTGGCTCTAATCCCATTTCCTGCAAATCGGCATCCTTTATTTTAACCGTAGGATTTTCTTCCATGTATTTCAATAATTGTTTAATGCCGTCAGGCGGATTTCCCAATTTTTCCAACGGTTTACAGACTTTACACGGTCGGTAACCGTTAAGCATGGCTTCTTTCGCAGAAGGGAAGAACTCTACGTTTTCTATTTTGGGCCTGGCAGGACAAGTGGGTCGACAGAATATACGTGTTGTTTTTACTCCGACAATGAATACGCCCTCGAAAGAACTATCCCTTTCAAGGAATGCTTTATAGAATACTTCTTTTTCCGTTTCCATCTTTTATATCAAATAATCGTTTGAATCCCGGGGAGCTTCCTTTCTGTCCTTATTCATATATTCCCGAACAACGGAAGCTACTGTAACATGATATTTCTCAAACAGGAATCGTATCCTGCTTTCTGACTACTTTTTCTTTATTCATGATTTTTTTCTTTTTAGGCGCATAATCTTTCATTCCCTCAACCGCTCCGCCTGCCACAGCCCATAAATACAGGCTTGCGACAGAAGCATAAGGCGTATAGCGTTTCCAGTACCTGTTGAATTTTACTTTGTCAATTATTCGATGTCGATACACCATCCGTAATCCACGAAGAATAGCCAAATCGCCATAGCTTAACACATTGGGACGCTGCATGGAAAAGAGCATCAACATTTCAGCAGTCCATATGCCAATACCGTTCAATTCGGAAAGTTTGGCGCAGACTTCTTCGTCCGGCATGGAATGAAGCGAGTCTATATCAAATTCGTCCGCTGTAATTTTTCGTGCAACAGATTTCATATAATCTGCTTTTTTGAATGTAATACCGAATTTCTGCAATTTTTCCAACGGAAGACTGTCGATAACAGAAGGAGTAATTTCTCCCAATTCTTTTAGCATCCGTTCCCAAACGGTTTGGTGTGCTTTGGTCGAAATTTGTTGTCCGATAATAGAATGTACAAGCGCGGAAAAAAGGTCGGGATTGACTGTCCTCTCTATCATGCCAACCTGATCGATAACCGCCGCTAATCGTTTATCCACCTTTTTTAAGTGTTCAATTTCTTTTTCCCCATATTGGAAATGAGTAGCCATATTTTGTTTAATTGCAAATTCGAACTGCAAAGTTACGATTCTACTATTCCAAACACAACCGAAAAATTGACAACCTCATTTATTTAGTTTTTTTGAAAGGAGGATAATTGTTCTACAATAAATAAAAAAAGATTGCCCGGAGATGGACAATCTACAAAACTTTATTGAACTTAATCAATCTTACTTGGAAGCTTCGATCGACGCTTTACGAAAAGCTTTCAATTGTTTTTCCAGTTCTAACGAAGCCTTGCGTGCACGAGCACCAGCAGCTTTGTTATTGTTCTCTGCTTGTTGAGCAGCGTTTTCCTGAAACAACTTGATTTGTTCATTGATGTTTGTTAATAATGCTTGCATAATTCTTTATTTATTTTGGTAAAATTCCCCGCAAAGGTAATTGATTGAACCATTTCCCAAAAATTATTAGGATTTTTTATTTGACTTATTTTTCAACATCTCCTCTTATTGCTACTTCAGGTCATTGGTAAACAATAAGATAATAAATCGGAATGGTCGGAATGATCGAAGAGATTTAATATGGTGTGGCTCTATATAAATTCCACTCACAGAAAAAAACTAAATAAGGAACAATATTTTGGTGATATGGACTCGGCACAGAATCCTTTCCTATATTGCATACCTTTAGGGATTTTTCAATGAGCGAATAAATAATTGTGTTCGTTTCTTTTAAATCGGTATCGTTGCCTCGGAACCGGAATAGGATCCTGCGCCGATATTTCCCATCTTAATAAATTCTCGATCATTTCGTTTTTAATACTTTCAGAAGACCGGTTTTCAAAGAGATTATCCAGTTCAGAAGGGTCGTCTTTCAAATTATAGAGCTGTCCGTTTCCATCCATATCATACACCAACTTCCAGTGGCCTTTACGAAGCATACGCATGGTACCGCTTTGTGTCCATGTATTCAATTCGTCAAAGAATAAACCTTTTCCGACAGCTCCTTCTTCCTTATAATCCGTAGCGTCATTCCGGGTATAGTACATTCCTCCAAATCCATCCTGAACCATCACACTCTCAAACTCTTTTTCAGGATATTCTTTCCCTTGCAACAAGGGCAATAAACTACGGCCCTGTACTCCGGTCGGAATATCGGCACCCATTATTTCACATATTGTAGGGAAAATATCGATAATACTTACATGGGCTTCGTGAGGATCTGCGGAAGATTTTATTCCGGGTCCGGTCCATTGCATGGGGATACGGGCCAGGACATCATCCAGCCCCACTCCTTTTTTCATCAAACCGTATTCTCCTACATAATCACCATGGTCTGCAATAAATAGGATAATAGTATTATCATATACACCTTTTTTCTTCAATTCATCCACAAGTCGGGCCACTTGATCATCGATCATCCGTAACATTCCATGATAAATTGAACGCAGACGTTGCAAATTTTCCTGATAACCGACATGGCCCTGCTCCATCATCTCCGAAAGTAAGAGGTATTCTTCACCCTTTATTTTCATATCCTCAGCACTACTCTTCATCTGAGGCAATGATTCGGGAGGAAACATAGAATAATAAGGCTCACATGTCTGGTATGGATTATGTGGTTCTGCGATAGAAAACCACATCAAAAAAGGTTTGTCCGACAAGGAACCGATCCAATGTGAAGCGTCATCTACCATGCGATACGGCAATTGAGCTTCTACACCATATGGAGAAGGATTCATATCGGCATACATATCCAGCGTTTTTAAATATTTATCAAACACCTTACCTATCTCACTTTTATTTTCTGAATCCTGTCCGTCATGATTATAAGGACTCCAATAATCTACCCGGTCGGAAGAAAGATGAGAATGATTTTTCCCGATAAGAGCAGTTGCATATCCTTGCTCCCCGGCCACATCAAAAAGATCTTTCGTATAGAAAGCATCCCTAATATTGTGATTGGAGCGCACATGGGTTGCATTGGGAAATCTTCCCGTTAACATGGATACCCTGGCCGGGCCACTCACCGGAGCGGCCGTATATGCCCGGTTAAACCACGTCCCTTTCTCTGCCAAACTATCGGCAAAAGGCATTGTGTTTAAACGATATCCTTCACGCTGCATTAAGTCGGCACGTAGCTGATCTGCCATGATAATGATGACGTTGGGACTGCTTTGGTTCTCTTGACCAAACGCAGAAGAAAACACAGAGATAGAGACTGATATTCCTGCAAATACTTTTTTGTTGAAACTATTCGTCATAATTTATTTCCATTTAGTAGAACTTTGAGAAACTCTGTCCTGCGACTCTTTTGATATCCGCCGTATTGAATTACCCGTAATATACCAGAAACAAAGATATATAATAATTTAAACTGATCTATGATGTGTCCCTGCATTAATTCTAACTAATCAGTCAATTAACACCGACTATTATCTCTCAGATATCCATGTCCATTACTCAGTTTAAGTACAGATATAAAAAAGCCATCCCGAAGGATGGCTCACATTGTAGTATGTATCAAGAAAATTATTATCTGATCTTCTTATATCCGTAAACGGCACGGTCGCCCAGTTCTTCTTCAATACGGAGTAACTGGTTGTACTTGGCCATACGGTCTGAACGGCTTAAAGAACCGGTCTTGATCTGTCCGGCGTTGGTAGCCACAGAGATATCGGCGATAGTAGCGTCTTCGGTTTCACCTGAACGGTGTGAAGTTACACTGGTATATCCGTTTCTGTGTGCCATTTCAATAGCGTTCAGCGTTTCGGTAAGTGTTCCGATCTGGTTCACCTTGATCAGGATAGAATTTCCGCAACCCTCTTTGATACCTCTCTCAAGGAATTCAACATTCGTCACGAACAGGTCGTCACCGACCAACTGGCATCTGTCACCAATCTTATCGGTCAGTTGCTTCCATCCTTCCCAGTCGTTTTCACTCATACCATCTTCAATAGAGTCGATAGGATATTTTGTGATCAGCTCTTCCAGATAAGCCACCTGTTCTTCACGTGAACGTTTTTTACCGTTTGCACCTTCAAATTTAGCATAGTCGTATACGCCATCTTTGTAGAATTCTGAAGAAGCACAGTCGAGTCCGATCATCACATCTTTACCCGGTTCGTAACCGGCATTTCTGATAGCGGTCAGGATAGATTCCAGAGCTTCTTCAGTTCCACCTGCAAGGTTGGGAGCAAAACCACCTTCATCACCAACAGCAGTACTGAGGCCTTTGTCATGAAGTACTTTTTTCAACGCGTGGAATACTTCGGCACCCATACGCAATCCCTCTTTGAAGGAATTGGCGCCTACAGGGCGAATCATAAATTCCTGGAATGCAATGGGAGCGTCAGAGTGGGATCCACCATTGATGATATTCATCATAGGAACAGGCAATACATAGGTATTGGTACCACCAATATAACGATAAAGCGGCAGGCCGAGATAATTGGCTGCAGCTTTAGCTACTGCAAGAGATACACCCAGAAGTGCATTTGCACCAAGGTTCGACTTTGTTTTTGTACCATCCAGTTCAAGTAATCTGGCGTCGATCTGGGTTTGCTCCAACACATTCATCCCCAGCAGAGCCGGCGCTATAGTATCATTGATATTTGCTACGGCTTTCAACACACCTTTTCCCAGGTAACGGCTTTTGTCTCCGTCACGGAGTTCCAAAGCTTCGTTCTCTCCTGTGGAAGCACCAGATGGAACGGCGGCACGTCCAAACGCACCCGATTCTGTCAACACATCCACTTCAACGGTCGGATTACCTCTTGAATCCAAAACTTCCCGTCCTAAAACACTTACAATTCTCATGTTGTTGAATTTTATAAATAGATTAATTTGAAAATCCTAATTGATGAACCTGTCACAATTTCGACTTGCAAATATAGCTGTTTTTTTGCTATCTAAGGGTGTATGCAGAGAGAAAGTTCAATTACATTAGACTATTTGAGTCGCCTTCGCTCCTCGATTTTCAATTCTCGCTATGGCAAACTTCAAACAAATTTGAGTTTGCACATCTAGCTTAACGAAATAGTTGGGTCAAAAAACTGATAATGCTAACTATGCACCCACACCGTTCACTGTTGAGATAAGAGCTGACAGGTTGGAAGTAAGCAATTTCACAGATATAGCCATCAGAATAACTCCAAAAAATTTACGAAGAATATAAGCGCCACTCTCTCCCAACAGTTTCTTTACCAGGTCGAGATATCTCAGTACCAGATAGACGATAGCCAGGTTCAGAACCACAGCAATAATAATATTTATTACATGGAATTCCGCCCGCATGGAAAGCAATGTGGTGAAACTTCCCGGCCCGGCAATCAGTGGAAACACTACCGGGAACAATGTAGAGGAGTTATCCGTAGAGGTATTATCGTTCTTGAATATCTCCACTCCAAAAATCATTTCAATGGAGAGGATGAGCAATACCACAGCTCCAGCAACGGCAAAAGCGGAGATATCGAGTTGAAAGAGTTTCAAGATCCACTCCCCGATGAATAAAAAGCCTACTAAAATTATAAGTGAATAAAATGCTGCTTTTTCCGGATGGATTGTCCTGTTCTGACTCCTCAGATTCAGAAAAATAGGAACCGCACCCGTCACATCGATGATTGCGAACAAGACCAGAAAAGCACTGATAATTTCAACTCCGTTAAGAACCGACATAATATTCCTTTTTTAGAAGTATGACAGCAAACACTTACATTTTGAACGCAAAATTACAAAATATCAGTCAAACAGCAAAACAAGATCTAATATTTGTCAATTAAAGAAGCAAAACTCTCATACGGAAAAGGATAGGGGTGCACTTGATTGAGATATTTGATAATCCTGAAAGCATTGAAATGATGAAAGAATCGTTTCCTGAATGTGGGCGGAGAAGCACTATTCGCGTTACAGTCCCCAATAAGCGCCGAAAAATCGATCTCTTTCAGGAATTGTTGTAGTGACGGATGTAATGTTGTAATCATTATCTCAACCGATTGGGGATCTTTCCCGAAGAATTCATCTTTCATGTCGAAGAGCTGCTTCAATTCCCGAAACGATCTCTTTGAATAAGCCCTCATATTACCATCGGGCTCATCTATAATTTTTTGTAACGAAGGTCCGGTTCCGAATGGAACGCGATCGGAAAGGCGTGCCATCGGAAAGACCCGTGCTTCTTTCAGTTCCCGGATATTTCCAAGCGCAAATATTTTTTGCAGGAAGTAGAAATCTTCACCACCCTGCTGACGTCCCATACCTCCTACACGTACATAAGCATCTGCTGAAACGGCGAAAGCAGAACCAATCGTATGCCAATAATATGGGAACCCAGCATATTCCAGCATCGAACGAAAATAACGGATATAGGCTTCATACTGTCTTGCAGCGCTTTCCGTCATAGCGCTATCCTCCTCCACCCGGTGACGAAAATCATGGATAGTACCATTCAGGGATTTATCACAGGAGAAAGCCTCCCGGATGGCTGTCAGAAAATTGCCTGATACCGTGCAGTCGGCATCCAACGAAATAATCACACCGCGGGATTTCCCATTACAAAGAAAATGCTCTACTGCCAGATCCATTCCTATTTTTCGTGCCAACCCCACTCCTGCATGTTTCCTTGGTAAATTTTCAAACAATAACGGGAAAAAACAAAAACTTCGTTCATTGTAACGGTCGGCAAACAAACGGGTTTCATCATACGATATCCTGTTTTGTTTTACGACATCCTTATCGGCAAGCACTCCCGAGTTAAATACAATAACTGTCAACACGTTTGTATCCGAACGATCAGCGGTACGAAGGTTATGCAATGTTTCAAATAGAGCAGGTTCGTTGTAGCAGGGAATCACCACCACAATATCTGCCGCTGTCTCCGGCGGAATAATGGTACACAGGTATTCCGGCTTCTGCCTTTTGATATAAGCTTCCCAGTGCTTCATCCGATCAATTTATTGAGAATCAATAGCCAAGAACCGAGACTATTTGGAATTTGAGATGTTGGATTTGGGATATCGCCAATTGCCAATTATCCACTGTCCATTTTCAATTTTCAATTTTCGATTCTCATCCCCCTTCTTAACACAAACTTCTTATTTCTACATAAAATAAAAAAAGGGTAGAATCACATGGTGATGTACCCCCCTCTGTTTGTCCTGAAATCGGTCGGAAATTGATTATTTCCCCGTAGTAGTAGTTGCCGTGGCGGGACCGTACTTGCTGTTCAGAAATTCAATCACTTCATTAGTAATATCATACTTCTCATCAGCAAGCAGAATCGTGCTCGTCGTCCTGTTGCTGAAGATAATTTCATAATGTTTATTCTGATTGAACTCTTTCATCCTCGCCTTGATAGTATCCTCCATCTGGATATTCAGTTTTTCCTGTTCCAGCAGGAACTCCTGAGTCAACCGTTCTGCTAATTGTTGATATTCCTGATCCATCTGCATTATTCGGTTCTGTTCCTGCTGTGCTCTTTCCGTGCTTAAGAAAGCATTATTGCGTAATTTGCGTTCAAAATCGGTAGCAGCAGAACGAATCTGTCCTTCTCTCTGATTCAACGTTGCACGGGTACTCTCTTGCTTTCTCAACAGCGATTCGTTGAGATCTTTGGCAAAATTGTAATTCATCAGAAGCGAATCCACATTCACATACCCTATAGGCAATGTAAAGGAAGAGTCGTTCAACAAAGTAGTAAGATTTTTCCCCGTGGATCCGTTAACGGATGGTTTGGTTGTAAAATGTAAGATGTAAAGAATAATGATTGCGACCGCCAACACACCGCTGACGATGTAAAGAGTAGAATTCTTCATTTTTGAAAGATTTAAATATTTTCTGATTTCAACATTTTTTCTATCGGACTTTCTCTTCTGCTCATCTCCGAATCCTGAGATGTGGCACAATGAATCCCTCTATTTTGCAATGGTTTACTATCACCAATATGGAGACTGGGAAACTCTCCTTTTTTGGTAAAGAAAACACGTATCCCCATCAACAGAATAGCGACGAACAGGATAACTGAGCCTATAATGAGTATTTTTATCATAATGGTGCTTTTTAATGCCGCAAAGATAGTCTAATTAGCTAATTAAACCGCATTTTTTCGGATTAAAGATACTAAATTTTTTGTCCATGCACCATTTTTCTTGTACTTTTACCAACTCTATAAGCTATCTAAAATAAATGATATGATGATTACAGATTTACAACCTTCCGTCATCTGGAACTATTTTTACCAGATTACACAGATTCCAAGACCATCTAAAAAAGAGGAGAGAATTCTTGCTTATCTACTCGATTTTGCCCGCCAGCACAATCTGGAGGCCAAACAGGACAAAGCCGGCAATCTGTTGATAACCAAACTGGCCACTCCCGGCAAAGAGGATGTACCCACAGTAATCCTGCAATCGCATGTGGATATGGTTTGCGAGAAAAATTCAAATGTGACGCACGATTTTGAGAATGATCCCATAGAGACAATTATCGACGGCGACTGGATAAAGGCCAACGGCACCACGCTGGGAGCCGATAACGGCATAGGGGTAGCCGCCCAGTTGGCGCTGCTGGCCGCAGATGATATTGCACATGGCAAGATTGAAGCGCTTTTCACTGTGGATGAAGAGACAGGTCTGACAGGAGCCAACTCTCTCGACAAAAATCTTCTCACAGGTAATATCCTGATCAATCTCGATACTGAAGAGGAAGGTGAAATCTATATAGGATGTGCCGGGGGAAAAGGCACGAAAGCCTATTTCAAATACAAGGAAAAAGATGTACCAAAGAAATATTTCTGGTTCAGGATACAGGTAAAAGGCCTGCGCGGGGGACATTCAGGCAGTGATATCGACAAAAAACTGGGTAATGCCAACAAGATACTCACCCGCTTTCTGCATTCCATTACACGAAAAAAATATGGCATGGTCTTATCGGAAATCGGCGGTGGAAACCTACATAACGCCATCCCGCGCGAAGCACATGCACTCCTGGGAGTAAAAGAGAAATACAAGGAGGATATCCGTGTGAAATTAAACACTTTCCTCGCTCAGGTACAGGAGGAATATAAACATACTGATCCCGGCCTCGACATTCACCTTGAGTCGGTACAGATCCCGTCGAAAGTGATCAATAGAAAGATTACAGAGAAACTGATCAATGCACTGTATGCCTGTCCGCACGGCGTTATCGGCATGAGTTACGATATCCCCGGACTGGTAGAAACTTCCACCAATCTGGCATCCGTCAAAATGCTCGATCATCATCTGATAGAAATAGGTACCAGCCAGCGAAGCTCTGTGGAGTCTCAAAAAGAATATGTGGTGAATATGGTATCATCGGTATTTGAGCTGGCCGGGGCAAAGGTAATTCACAATGACGGATACCCCGGATGGCAACCCAATCCCGACTCCAATATCCTGAAGCTGGCGCAAAAAGAATACGAAGCGCTCTTCAGTAAAAGCCCTAAAGTAAAGGCGATCCATGCAGGTCTCGAATGCGGGTTGTTTCTTGAGAAATATCCCCACCTCGACATGATATCGATAGGGCCTGACATGACAGATGTGCATTCACCCGACGAAAAAATGAAGATATCTTCGGTGGGTAAATTCTGGGATTTCCTGGTGAAAATCCTGGAAAATATGCCCGCAGAAAAGTAAACAATGCGGTTTTTCTTAATAGCCACCTTATTACTAACGACCTACACGGCAGGGATCGTTTCACAGAACGATTTTCGCATTATGTTCTACAACGTCGAGAATCTGTTCGACACCTCTGATGATCCGTTAAAAGAGGACGACGATTTCCTGCCGGATGGTTTTATGCGGTGGACACCGTGGAAGTATTGGGAAAAACTGCGCAACATTACCCGTGTGATTACGGCTGTCGGTGGTATGCAATCTCCGGCATTGGTCGGGTTGTGCGAGGTAGAAAACGATTCTGTGCTTTTCGACCTCACAAAACGGTCGTCACTGCGGGTACAGGAGTACGATTATATTATTACCGATTCACCTGATGACCGGGGAATTGACGTAGCGCTACTCTATCAGCGCCATCAATTCAAACCGCTACAAACCTGCGAATACGAGATAAAGTTCAGCCGTAAAAATATCAGGCCGACGCGCAACATTCTACATGTTGCGGGAGAAGTACTCAACGGCAATATCCTCGATATATTTGTCTGTCACTTCCCCTCCCGTAGCAGTGGACAACGAGAGAGTGAACCCGCACGCATAGAGGCGGCAACCCTTCTGAAAAACAAAGTCGACAGCCTGTTTATTCGCCGTGAGAACGCCCGTATTGTCATTATGGGCGATTTTAACGATCATCCTGATGATAAAAGTCTTTCTCAAATATTGGGAGCAAAAAGCCTACTGTCACCGCTCCAAAGGGATCAGTTATACAACCTTTTCCGTCATCGGACAAAAGAACCTGAATGTGGCACTTATAAATATCAAGGAAAATGGGAGATCCTCGACCAGTTTATTGTCAGTGGGAATCTCTTAATGGAAGAAAGCTGCATTCACGTGAAGAGCAATGAAGCACATATCTTCAAAGCCGGTTTCCTGTTAGAAGATGATGAGAGGTATTATGGCAAGAAACCACACAGGACAAATGTTGGACCCCGCTATATAGGAGGGTTCAGCGATCACCTGCCCATTTATATGGACCTGATTCTCATTTTGGAACATCCATAAACAGACCCGGCACATTTTTTAAAACTTTATCATAATATTTCTCCCTATATCCATAAATAAGTTCTATATTTGCATCTTGTAGCAACCGAAAAGTATAAACAAATTAAACATATTACACTTATGAATCCATTACTTATCAACTTAAACGGGTGGGAAATACCTATCATAGTTTTGGTTATCCTGATTCTTTTCGGAGGAAAAAAAATACCCGAATTCATGAAAGGTCTCGGGAAAGGCATCAATAGCTTCAAAAAAGGATTAAAAGATATTGAGGAAGATATTAAGGCTGAACCGACAGAAAATAATTCATCATCAAATAATTAAATAGCTGCGGAAGAAACCTGTCAGATCATTCCGGTGGGTTCTTCTTTCATGCTATTATCAGCACCATAAGAGTTTATCATTTCGAAGGCAAAACTGGTAAAATCCGTTTGTCTTCGGATGTTTACATGTCTATTATATAGCGCAGATAGAAATGTCAGAGAAAGAAATGTCTTTTTGGGATCATCTGGAAGAGTTCCGATGGACCATTATACGTATTATCATCGCTGTGATTGCTTTCTCTGTCATAGGATTTATCATTATCCCCCATATTTTTGACTCCGTCATACTTGCTGCCCGCTCGTCCGATTTTATTACTTACCGTTTCTTTGAAAAAGCAGGAGAATACCTTCCTTTTCTACCTGATTTCTCTGCAGATGCTTTTGCCGTAAGGATGCTTAATATCAACATGACCACGCAATTTATGACCTATATCTCTACGTCATTGATGTTTGGTGTACTCTGTACCATTCCTTATATACTATATGAACTATGGAAATTTATAAGCCCCGCACTTTATGAGAATGAGGCAAAAGGGATAAAGACCGCTTTCGGGTTCGGGGGGTTCATGTTTATAATAGGTTGCTTAGTTGGCTATTTTATTGTATTCCCGCTGATATTCCGCTTCCTTATCACTTTTGAGTTGAGCGAATCCATTGAGAATTCAATCTCGCTCGATTCCTATATGAACAACTTCTATACCCTTATCCTGATCATGGGACTGGTATTTGAACTGCCGCTGGTATTTTGGTTGTTGTCAAAACTCGGATTGATCTACCGTTCTTTTTTCCGAAAATTCCGTCGCCATGCCGTCGTAGGCTCCCTCGTAGCTGCGGCGCTTATCACTCCCTCGGGAGATCCCTTCTCCCTTTTCGTGGTGACCATACCTATATACATGCTATGGGAGATCAGCGCCTTTATGGTAAAGAAAGATCCACCTGAAGAGAAAGAGGAGGAAAATCTCCCGGCAGTATTCGAATAAAGGGGATTATTCACCGATCAGATAAAACCGGAGCAACCGGCCCTACTACTTATTTACGATCGCTCTTCCGAAAGGAGTGAGCGCCAAACTCATCAGTTTAAAATGCTGGTTTCCGAAAGGAATACCGATAATAGTAATATAAAACAGCAAACCGAACAGCAGATGGGTGAGCACAATGGGAATCCCTCCCACAAAAAACCAGATCACATTCATCAGAAACGACAGGCATCCCGAGGATGTATCTTTTTGCACGACTTTCTTCCCGAAAGGCCATAGTGCCACTTCGGCCAGTTTCAACGATTGGAGTCCGAAAGGAATACCGATGATGGTAACCATCAGTGCGACGCTCCCCAACAGGTATTCAATGGCGATAAAAAAACCGCCGAATACCACCCAGATAACATTCCCTAGAGTCTTCATCTGACGGCGATTACTTCTATTTCTACCAGCGCATTTTTCGGAAGTGCTTTCACGGCAAAAGCCGAGCGAGCCGGGAAAGTCCCACTAAAACGGCTGCCATATACTTCGTTCATCTCTGTGAACAGCGACATATCATCCATAAATACCGTCGTTTTCACAATATTATCCATAGTGGCTCCGGCTGCCGTCAGCACTGCTTCTATATTATTGAAGATTTGACTGGTTTGTTCTTTCACACCGCCGGATACAATATTTCCTGTCGATGGATCAATGGGTAACATTCCCGACAGGAATAACATCCCATTCGCTTCAATAGCCTGGTTGTAAGGCCCTATTGCCGCAGGCGCATTGTTTGTTGAAATAACTTTTTTCATTTTTTTGAAGTTAGAAGTTAGAAATTAGAAGTTGGAACTAAGAAGTGAAGAAGTGGAGAAGTAAAGAAATCTGAAGTTGAGAATCTTATTCCGGTTTCTACCTTTTTCACCTTTTCACTCTTCCACTTTTCCACTTTTCTCTCCACATTTTCATATTAGTCTCATTATTCACTACTTGTCCCGATTCATCGGGATTGGCATATTGGCGCATTGCCATTAATCATCACATCAACAAATCATCACCTCCTCTGTCTAACCACCTCATAGATCAATACTCCAGCCGCAACTGATACGTTGAGTGACTGGATTGTTCCGGATTGAGGTATCCTCACCAGCTCGTCGCAAATGCGAAGATGTTCGGGAGCGACACCTGTATCTTCAGATCCCATCACAATGGCGACCGGCACAGAAAGGTCGGATTCGGTGTAAAAAGAAGCGGCTTTTTCCGTAGCAGCCACTACTTTTATTCCGCTGTTTTTGAGAAAGCCGATTGCTTCCTTCAGGCTATTCTCCCGGCAAACCGGGATAGAATGTAACGCACCAGCGGAAGTTTTTATCGCGTCGGCATTCACAGATACGCTTCCCCTGGCAGGAATTACAATGGCATCCACACCTGCCACCTCACAGGTACGCGCGATAGCGCCGAAATTCCGCACGTCGGTCAGTCCGTCCAATACTAAGATAAACGGGGTTTTGCCCTCTTCATAGAGCAACGGCACAATATTTTCCAGCTTCTGATAGGTGACAGCCGAAGTGAACGCGATTACACCCTGATGGTTCTTGCGGGTGATACGGTCTATCCGTTCCACCGGCACTTTCTGCATAGGTATCTCATAACGGCGGAGCTGCTCCTGCAACTCCATGAACAACTCACCCGACAGTTCGCGCTTTACCAGCACCTTGTCTATATCTTTTCCGGCCTCTACCGCTTCAATAACGGCACGAATGCCGAAGATCATCTCTTTTTCCTTCATATTTCAATTTCTGTTCAGCATCACCTTGGCATTTTCGATTGCCTGTTCCGTGATTTCCGCACCACTCAGCATGCGGGCAATTTCCTGCACCCGCTCTTCGGGAGCCAGTTCTTTTATTTTTGTCGTTACGATATTGCCCAAATCCTCCTTATACACCAGGAAATGTGCTGTTCCTTTGGAAGCGATCTGCGGAAGATGTGTGATACCGATTACCTGCATTCTGGTACCCATCTCTTCCATGATAGCTCCTACCCTGTCAGCCACTTCGCCCGAGGTTCCGGTGTCGATCTCATCAAAGATGATGGTCGGTAGTGAAGTCGCCCCTGCGATCATCGCCTTGATGCACAACATCAGACGCGACATCTCACCACCCGAAGCGATTTGCGAAACAGGCTGCAGCACTACATTCTTATTGGCCGAAAAAAGGAACTGAACAGTATCGGTACCTGTAGTATCAGGGATATTTTTGGATTTGAAATCACACTGAAACCTCACATTGGGCATCCTCAGGTAAGCGAGCCTTTCTACCAGTTCCTTCTCAATACGAGGCGCAGCCTTCTTTCTCTTTTCACTTAACAGGCCGGCTTTCGCCATCATTGTTTTCTGCTTCTCTTCTGTCTCTCTTTCTAATGCCTGCAGCCGTTCATCGAGCGAATCAATATTTTCCAGTTTCCGTCCCATTTCATCACGCAAAGCGATCAACTCTTCCACGGTAGTGACGGAATGTTTCTTCTGCAAGTCGTAGATAGCGCCTAATCGCTCCTCCAGCAATTGCCTGCGACCGGGATCAAACTCCACCTCTTCAAAATACCCGGTTATCTCCTCACGTACATCTTTCAGTTCGACAAAGGCAGAATCTACCCTGGCCACCAATTCAGATAACTTTGGATAGAACCGTTGTACATTATGGAGTGTATCTGCTACTGACCTCAACAGTGACTCCACACTCCGCTCCTCTTCTGAAAGAAGTGCCGTGGCAGTAAAAAGCCCTGTCTTGATCTCCTCGGCGTGTGCAACCGCCTCCAATTCCTCTTCGAGTTGCCCCTGTTCATCCGGTTGCAGGTTCATTTCCGCAAGTACAGTATATTGAAATCTGAGATAGTCTTCCTCTTCCCGGTTTTTACGGGATTGCTCCCGGAGATCGTTCAATGCTCTTTCCGAGGCACGATACGCAGTATACGCCACCTCATAGTCGGCACGCTCCATCTTTGTATCGGCCAGCAAGTCCACCACATTCAACTGAAAAAGATTATCGTTCAATGACAAGTTCTGGTGCTGGGAGTGGATGTCGATCAACCTGTCTCCCAATCCTTTCAGGTCGTTCAGGTATACAGGCGAATCGTTCACAAAAGCACGTGATTTCCCGTTACCCCATATCTCCCGTCGAAGAATACACTCATCACCTTCATACACCCAATCCATCTCTTCAAAAAAAGGCGCAAGATCATAGGCCGAGACGTCAAAAATCCCTTCTATGACACATTTTTCGGCATCCTGCTTGATCTGCTTCACATCGGCACGTTGCCCGAGGATCAGTGAGAGTGCGCCAAGGATAATCGATTTGCCCGCCCCCGTCTCACCTGAGATCACTGAAAAACCGGGATCGAATCCGATCCTGAGAGAATCGATCAATGCAAAATTCTGTATGTATAACGACTTTAACATATACTTTATTTATCTCAACCGCCCCAATTCAGTATTACGGGCGGGATATAATTTCAAAAGGGCCTCATGTGCCTGTCTCCTTTCCCGGGCATCAGTTTTGGAAAGAAGATTTACCATCTCTTCGAGTTTAGTATCACCAAAAAGCTTTATCAGTACGCTGGTCGGACGTTTCGTTTGCAGCGCCGACAAGAACAGGACTGAAGAAACTATTTTTTCCGATCCCGGTTCACCGTTTCCGGCCGGCACATCCAATCCCTGCCGGTGATAATCGAACCACATATGCCGGTAGCCTTCCAGTGCCCCGTCGTTAAAAGCAACGGCGATAGCCGAACGGTTCCGGTTACTGCGGCGATCCCACCCTTTCCATCCGTAGGATTGCGCATTGACAGCAATCAGTTCCATATTGCGGAAACAAGATGTACCACCTAACGAAGAGCGGGAGTCAAGATCGAGCCCCAAAATCAGATAGGTATAATAGGCGATGATTGCTGTCAGGTTCCCCTGAATAAAATTGAGATCAAACTGCAAAGATTGATGCTCGGTATAGTCGAACTCCATCTCCGTGTCGCGTACATTCAGCATGGGAGTGCTGTAGTCACTGTTCTCTACGGGTCGGTACGACTGCACATACAACTCACCCTTAAAGGATCCGGAAGAAAGTGCCTCGGTAATAACCAATGTGAAAGAACAATTTATCCGTTTATCCCCCAGAAGTTGGCTGTCCGTCCATCTACGCCCGTTGATAAAAGTCCGCAACGCCTCTTCAAGAGTATCAAACACCTGCCTGTTGGCGCCCTGAACCCTGGAGCTATTCACTTTTACAAAAGCACTCAACTCCTGCGCGGAAAGCGGAGATATCCCTGCAACCGTAAAAAACAGGATCACCAGCCAACAATACATTTCCCGTCGACTCATATCCTCTAACACTCAGATATCTTACACATAAGCTTCTTTTACCCTATTGCCATCCCGGTTCTGTTTCCGGACAAATTTTATCCGTGAATAATATACCCCGCAAATGGTCGTATTCATGTTGAAAGATCACGGCAGTAAAACTATCGTCCCTGCTATATCCTTCCAAATGGCCACGATGAAAATCCCCCTTTTCATCCCAATATTCTACGTCCACCCAGGGCAAACGAAGCGTATTTGCACGTATATCGGGAATAGAAAGACAACCGTCACGCTCAAAACAGACCGTATCTTTCGGGAAATTGACTATTTTGGGATTGATAACAACATGTAGGGGTTCATCAGGAAGATCCAAACGGGTAAACAGGAATATATTCTTAAGCACTCCCACCTGGGGTGCAGCGATACCTACCCCGCCGGATACATGCATTGTCACGATCAGCCGACGGATCAGCAATTGCAGGCTTTCGTCATTTACAATTGAATCCGGATCAACATCCATGGATTTCATACGCAGTACCAACGAATCAACGGGATCAGTCACCTGAAGCACACGAAAAGGAGTCTCCCCATCTCCGTTATGGATGATTTCCCGTTCTCTTTCGGTAAAGGGTATAAACGCCATAAGATTGAATGAGCTAACCATAAGAAATAACACTGCGATCAACTTACACTGCATTTGTCCTGACTTTAGAGATATATTGTATGTTCGTTACAAAAATCATGTTCCAAAGGTAGTAAAATCCTTTCGAACATATTAGGTTCTGCAGGTTATTAATGCAATCCGAATTCGTGATCGGTCACTTCGAATGATGTCCTCCGGTTGATCTGATCGGTAATCTCTTGTTGATCAGTTGTAAGGGTTTTAATAAGCTCTTCGGTCAGTAAATCTCCCTCTTTCAGAAAATCAAATTGTTCCGCTATCTTTTTCGTCACTCTCACCGGTCGGGTTTTACCAAAACCGTGGGCAGACAAGCGTTGTGAGTCGATACCGTGAGCGATGAGATAGTTCACTACCGATTGTGCACGACGGAAGGAGAGGTCGAGATTATATTCATCCGAACCTTTCCGGTCGGTATGAGCCGCAAGTTCTATGGTAACAGATGGATGTTCGTTGAGCAGGGCTATCAGCATATCCAGTTCTTCTTTCGATTCCGGTCGTAAAGTGGCGCTGTCGAAGTCGTAAAATATATTTTCCAATATTACCGGTTTGTTATAAGGTATCATCTCAAAATCGACATAGTAGAGTGTATCCTTTTCTGCAGGGTCAGTCAATAATCTCTGCCGTTGATTGAGGAACCCATCAGCAGAAGCCATCAGCAGGTAATCCACTCCTCTATCGGCCTTGAAGCGGTATTCCCCTTCCCTTCCGGTCACGAAGCGGAATTGCAATCCGTCGCTTCCCACCGCGGTCACAATAGCCCCCGGGATAAATTCATCCTCCGGGTCCACTGCGAAGCCTTCTATCCAGACGGTTACTTCGGGATAAACAAAAGAGTAGATATGATCATACCCCCGCACATCATTCCGGTTAGAACTAAAAAATCCCTTCTCTCCTTTCGGTTCGAATGTGATTCCAAAATCATCAGCCGGCGAGTTAAGGGGAGATTGCAGGTTACGCACACGCCACCGCCCTCTCTCCCAGTCTCCCAGTCTCCCAGTCTCCCCTCCAGACGCGACTGCCATAAACATATCCAGCCCACCCATTCCGGGATGCCCGTCGGAAGAGAAATAGAGTGTGGTATCATTTCGCAGATAGGGAAAAAGCTCGTCACCTGGCGTATTGATATCCGATCCCAGGTTCTCTACAAAAAGGATCTCATGATTATTTCCGATTGCTGCCCGCCAGATATCTTTACCGCCGTAGCCGCCCGACATATCGGAAACAAAATAGAGGTAACGTCCCGACGGGGAAATTGCCGGGTGAGCAAAAACCGACAACGAATCATTCTTCACAATCTCCAAAGGTATACCTTCACCCCATCTACCGTTCACCCATCGGGAAAGATAGATATTTGCAGTAGTAGGCCGGTTGGGATCAACACCATTGAAAGTATAATACATCCATTCCCCATCCGGAGAAAAAGAAGGGGTACCCTCATCATTCCCGGTGTTGACACCCGAATTTATCCGTTCCGGCCGCTGCCATTCCCCGTGTACATTTTTGACTGAACGGAAAAGGTCGTTGTATTTCATTCCGGTAATGGGACTGTTCTCTTCACCAAGCGACTCTTCCCTCGAAGAAGCAAAATAGAGACGGTCTCCCCCCGGCAAAAGCATCGGACTGAACTCCCCCCGGTTAGAATTGAACAATTCCATCCTCTCTACAATATATCGCGTAGGATTTTTATTCCATTCCTTTGCCAGTTCCACACCACGAAGTCCGCTCAGCGCCATCGGATCATCCGGCCGGAATGTCAGGAATCGGTAGTATGCGTCAGCCGCATCCTCGTAGTTCCCTTCCCGATGCAACATCCGGGCATAGTGAAAGTACATTATGGTGTCGGGATACCCGTAACGGATAGCATTAGTGTAAGCGGCTATGGCCCGGGCAGACTGATTAAGCCTGCGGTAGTTCTCTGCCATCTCAAAGGCTATAATTCCCCGTTGTACCCGTTCCTCACGGGGTGCATTACGGTATAATTTTCGGTAGGTCTCGCTTGCGGCATAATATTCCCCACGCAAGTACTGTTCCCGTGCGACACTCAGTCTTGCCTGATCACACGAGAGCAGCAGCCACACCGCAGCCAACAAAGTATATAGAATACGAAATTTCAAGCCTGTCGTTTTGGCTGTAAACGGCTTTTTTTGAAAAATATTGTGTAAGAACCGATATAGCTCCCCTTACTGGTGTTCCGGCCGTAACAGGTCATTCACTGTCTTCACCGGATTGAAAGTGGAAACAGGCACTTCCACGAAAATAGTGTTCCAACTACTCATAGCTCCATTCCATAATCCGGGCAGTTCCAACGCTTTCAGTTCTTTTCCGTTCTTCGATTTGTAGGATATGAATCCGGTATTCCGATCCACAAATTTTGTCAGATTGTATTTGTTTCCCTGATTGCACTTCACGCCACACACCACATCCACGGGATTAAAATGGGACCCGTTCCTGAATGCCTCCATTGCAGCGGGATCATTCTTATCGATCTGGGAACTTTCCAGTATTTGAAGAGAAGCGGTTCCGTCGGGATTGACAGCTATAAAAGGTCCGCCCCCTGGTTCTCCTTGGTTTTTCACCATCCCACAGACCCGGAAAGGCCGGTCGAGTTTCCTCTTCAGGTATTTTTTCAGTTCATCCTCCGAAGCAAATTCTCCAGGATGAGAGATCGACAGTTCGTTCTCGGTAAAAGCCAGCATTTCTGCCAGTTCCTCCGCAGTAGCTTCTCCTGATTCCAGCCGGTTCAGATAAGCATGTGTACGTTGTTGCATGGTGACAAGAACACCTGCCAACAACCTTTTATAACGTGCTTCATTCTCTTTCAACCTGTCAGGAACCACATTGTCGATATTTTTTATAAAGATCACATCAGAGTCGATATCGTTCAGGTTTTCAATCAGCGCACCGTGTCCACCGGGGCGAAACAGGAGGGAGTTATCCTCATTTCTGAAAGGTTCATTGTTCATATCCACAGCAATGGTATCGGTACTCGGTTTCTGAATACTATATGATACCGAGAAGGTTGCGCCCAGTTTGAATTCGTAGTTTAGTTTCCTGGCTGCCACCAATAATTCAAACATCTCTTTATGTTCCGGCGACACGGTGAAATGCACATTCACCTCTCCGGCTTTATTCCTGGCATAGTATGTTCCTTCGGTAAGATGCTCTCCTACAGGAGTCCGATTCCCCTCGGGATATTTGTGGAAGAGGAGCAATCCCTTGGGTAGATTTCCGTATTCCATTCCTCCCGCATCAAGCAATGCCGAGGCTATATCTTTATATCGTCCTTCTTGGCACAATGTCTCCACATCTTTTGCAAATAAATTCTTACATGTCTCATCGAGCGGGCCAAAAAATGCAAATTGTTGAATCCTATCGAAAAATTCTTTCTCAAACGGCGTGGTCGGCACATCATAATCAGCATCCAAAAAGGCAAATAGGTCCTTAAACATACGACTGGCCGCCCCGGAAGCCGGTACAAATTTTGTCACTTTTTTTCCCCTACTCAGGAAATCCTGCCAGGCATCCAGATACACCTTTTCCTCTTCTTCTCCCACTTTCATTATACCCTTCCCTACGGAAGCTGCAGCTACGATAGAAAGATAGGGAAATCCTGTAGCAAAATAATTCAGTTGCGTATCGATTTGATCCTGAGTGATTCCTTTTTCACGCAGTAATTCCAGGTCTTGTTGTATATACATAGCGCTTGGATTTAGAATTGTTATCTTTTTTATATAAACAGGGCAAGCAAAAAACCTTACCACTTTTAAACTTTATTCACCAAAGATAGAGATTATTTTTTAAATGAAGACCACGAAAGTATAAAATTAAAACCGTCATATTGGCAGAAACGCCATCGCCTCAAAAATTTGGCACAACATTTGAAAAAGGAATAATGAGTTAAAAAACAGACCACCGATGATCGGAGGATTTTTGACAAACAAATTAAAACAGGAAATAAATCATAAAAATAACAACACAATAAATTATGGGAAAAATAATAGGAATAGACTTAGGGACAACCAACTCGTGTGTTTCCGTTATGGAAGGCAACGAACCCGTTGTAATCCCCAATAATGAAGGAAAACGGACTACACCTTCGGTGGTGGCTTTTATGGAAAACGGCGAACGCAAAGTGGGTGACCCTGCCAAGCGACAAGCCATTACCAACCCCAATAATACAATCTCCTCCATTAAAACATTCATGGGGGAAACCTTCGACCAGGTGCAGAAAGAGATCGGACGTGTACCTTATAAGGTAGTAAGGGGGGATAACAACACTCCACGTGTGGATATCAACGGCCATCTTTATACGCCGCAGGAAATTTCGGCCATCATATTGCAGAAGATGAAAAAAACAGCCGAAGACTATCTCGGACAAGAGGTAAAAGAAGCGGTAATTACCGTACCGGCATACTTTAGCGACGCGCAACGTCAGGCTACCAAAGAGGCCGGCGAAATTGCAGGACTCACTGTTCGTCGTATCGTTAACGAGCCGACAGCCGCCGCATTGGCTTACGGACTCGACAAACAGAACAAAGACTCCAAAGTGGCCGTATTCGACCTCGGTGGTGGTACGTTCGATATCTCCATCCTCGAATTGGGTGACGGTGTTTTCGAAGTGAAATCTACCAATGGTGACACCCACCTGGGAGGGGACGATTTCGACCATCGCATTATCGATTGGCTTGCTGATGAATTCATGAAGGATGAAGGAGTGGATCTGCGTAAAGACCCGATGGCGCTTCAACGTCTGAAAGAAGCTGCAGAGAAAGCAAAGATTGAACTCTCAAGCGCTACCAGTACCGAGATCAACCTGCCTTACATCATGCCGGTAAATGGTATACCAAAGCACCTGGTAAAAACGCTGTCACGTGCTAAATTCGAACAACTGATCGACGATCTGTTGCAGAAATGTAAAGAACCGTGTCTGACATCAATGAGAGATGCCGGATTAACCAACTCCGATATCGACGAAGTGATCCTCGTAGGTGGTTCCACTCGTATACCCGCTGTACAGGATATGGTGGAAAAACTGTTCGGAAAGAAACCGCATAAAGGAGTAAACCCCGATGAGGTAGTTGCCATTGGTGCTGCTATCCAGGGAGCCGTGCTGACAGGAGAAGTAAAAGATGTACTTCTGCTGGACGTAACCCCGCTTTCGCTCGGGATTGAAACGCTGGGTGGCGTGATGACAAAGCTGATCGACGCTAACACCACAATCCCGACGAAGAAGAGCGAGACATTCTCGACTGCGGCTGACAACCAACCCTCCGTACAGATCAATGTATTGCAGGGTGAACGCTCCATGGCACGCGACAACAAACAGATCGGCGTATTCAACCTTGACGGTATACCGCCTGCACCGCGTGGAGTACCTCAGATCGAAGTGACCTTCGATATCGATGCCAACGGTATTCTGAGCGTTTCCGCCAAGGACAAGGCTACCGGTAAAGAGCAGAAGATCCGTATCGAAGCCTCTTCAGGACTGAGTGAAGATGAGATCAAACGGATGAAAGAGGAAGCTGCTGCCAATGCCGAAGCCGACAGGAAAGAGAAGGAACGCATCGACAAGCTGAACCATGCGGACTCACTCATCTTCCAGACTGAAAAACAGTTGACAGATCTGGGCGACAAGATACCTGCCGACAAGAAAGCACCGATTGAAGCAGCCCTCACCAAACTGAAGGAAGCCCACAAAGCACAGAACCTCGAAGGTATCGACGCAGCAACCAACGAGTTGAATACAGCCTTCCAAGCCGCATCGCAGGACATGTACAATGCCTCCAATGCACAAGCCGGCCCGCAACCCGGAGCAGACACAGGCCAGCAGTCGCAGGCTAACAGCCAGCCCAACGACGACGTCACAGACGTAGACTTCGAGGAAGTGAAGTAAAGACGATTACAATCGATAATCAAATAGTATCAAACCGCAGTAAACATTTGATTTACTGCGGTTTTTGTTTCAAAATATTTGTATATATATTAGTGATTATCTTTATAAGTCGGATGAAACAACAGCCGTGAAATGTTTATAAGAGGAATTGACTATTCGTATTATTATGAAGAAAACGAATAAAAAAATTCAACCACATATACCATTGATATTTATAATTTTATTTTTACCTTTGCAGCCCGAAACAGAGAGGAGGTTATTGTACAACCAGAAACTAGAAAAAGAAGAAATAAAAACAGTTATATTTCAGGCTGAGGGCTAAAGCAGCGATAACAGGCCTGCATATGAGTTAAGAACCGGAGCTGAAAGGATCGGTATTCGAAATACGGCAGGGAATAGAGCGCTAAGTCCATGGCATAAATAATTGGCTATACATATTATATAGCCTTCATTATCTCAATAATCTCTAACAAGGAAATAATTAAACAGACAATAAATATGATCATTGTACAATTAAAAGAGGGCGAAAATATAGAAAGAGCCCTGAAGAAATTCAAACGTAAATACGAAAAAACCGGTGTTGTAAAAGAACTGCGTAGCCGTCAGGCATTCATCAAACCTTCGGTACAAAAACGCAAACGCAAACAACACGCCGTTTACGTGCAGCAAATGCAACAAAACGAAGAATAATTTTTCGGATTTCAAAAAATTTTCTTTACTTTCGTAAGTTCATCGACGGACTAACGAAATGTGGAAAGAAAAATTCATACAATATCTCCGTGTTGAGAAGAACTATTCTTCCCACACGGAGATTTCTTATTTGGATGACCTTACTCAGTTTGAGGAATTTATTACTGAGGGGAACGACATATTCGACCCTGTGCGCATCGACAGCGACGACATTCGCGTATGGCTGAGCCACCTGATGGAACAGGGAATAAAGGCCCGTTCAGTGAACCGAAAACTTAGCGCGGTAAAGTCGTTCTTCCGATACCTGAAGAAAAAAGGAGTGATCGTGCAAAATCCCGCAGAATCGGTCACTGGTCCAAAAGTGGCTAAAAAACTCCCCTCATTTGTGAATGACCCGGAGATAACAAAAGTGATCGATGATCCGCTGGAATATTCCGACGATTTCCGGGGACATCGCGACCGGTTTCTGATCGAACTGCTTTACCTTACCGGCATGCGCAGGGCGGAACTGATAGCCCTGAAAGATACCGATATCGACTTCGGAGCCTGCACGCTCCGGGTAACGGGGAAACGCAACAAACAACGCATTATCCCTTTCTCCGACGCAACAAAAGAAAAACTCAAAGAATACATCGCTATTCGGGACACCGAAATAGAGAACAAATCCCCTTTTCTGTTTGTTAAGGAAGATGGAGAGCCCCTATACCCTAAACTTGTTTATAATGTTATACACAACCATCTCAATAGCATCCCCACCCTGGCAAAAAAAAGTCCACATGTGCTGCGCCATTCTTTTGCCACCGAGATGCTGAACAACGGGGCCGAGATCAATGCGGTAAAAGAATTGCTGGGACATTCCAGCCTGGCATCTACGGAGGTCTATACACATGTTACTTTTGAGGAATTGAAAAAAGCATATCAATACGCTCATCCCAGAGCAAAAAAATGAAGGAGGAAAAGTATGGAACTGACAATTCAATCTGTAAATTTTGACGCGACCGATCAACTGAAAGCGTTTGTAGAAAAAAAGATCAAAAAACTGGAACGATTCTCCGACGACATCATCCTGGCAGAAGTGATCCTGAAAGTAGTCAAACCGGAAACTGCAAAGAATAAAGACGCAGCCGTAAAATTGAAACTCCGACATAGTGAGGCATTTGCCAACAAAACGGCTGATACCTTCGAAGAAGCTATTGACCTGTGTGTTGTAGCAATCGAAAAACAGATTTTTAAAACCAAAGAAAAAAAGGAGAGATAACGCCAAAAATTTCAGACAAAAGTTTTGGCATCAAAAAAAATATCACTACCTTTGCGACCGTTTCTCTCTTAAAATCGGGAGAGAAGCGGTTAAATTCAAGACTATAAGCCTCTTTAGCTCAGTTGGCCAGAGCACGTGATTTGTAATCTCGGGGTCGTTGGTTCGAATCCGACAAGAGGCTCAAAAGGAAAGAAAGAAATGTTGGGCAGTTACCAGAGTGGCCAAATGGGGCTGACTGTAACTCAGCTGGCTTACGCCTTCGGTGGTTCGAATCCATCACTGCCCACTTTAAATTGACAATGGACAATTGAAAATTGACAATGAAGGGAACACCCGATGAATTGAAAATGGACAATTAAATCTTGAAAATGAGTAATAGAAAATTGACAATGGACAATGATAGAGTCCCAATTTAATTGTCAATTATCCACTGTCAATTGTCAATTGTCAATTAAATCGCGGAAGTAGCTCAGTTGATAGAGCATTAGCCTTCCAAGCTGAGGGTCGCGGGTTTGAGTCCCGTCTTCCGCTCTTAATGAAAGAGAGCACAATCTGGTTCGTGACAAAATTTATCCTGCGGTATTGTCGGGAAGTCTCGTCCTCTGGCTCCAAAGCGTGCAAGAACCTCCAAAATCGGGAGGGATCCCGGTTACTTATCGGGGAATTACGCTCTTTCCGCCTATGTAGCTCAGTGGTAGAGCACTTCCTTGGTAAGGAAGAGGTCGCGGGTTCAATTCCCGCCATCGGCTCAAAACAGATAGATCAACGAATTTCAAGAAAAGGCTATTGTCCTGTCTCTTGCGTTTTACTGTTTATAGTAATGCATATATAATTTATTTAAACTAATTAATAGTATATTTTATGGCAAAAGAACATTTTTCCCGGACGAAACCGCATGTGAACATCGGTACAATCGGCCACGTTGACCACGGTAAAACCACTTTGACGGCTGCTATCACAACCGTTTTAGCAAAAAAAGGTTTCTCTGAAGTACGTTCGTTCGATTCCATCGACAACGCTCCCGAAGAAAAGGAAAGAGGTATCACCATCAATACTTCTCACGTAGAATATGAAACTGCAAACCGTCACTATGCACACGTTGACTGCCCCGGCCACGCTGACTATGTAAAGAACATGGTTACCGGTGCCGCCCAGATGGACGGTGCTATCATCGTAGTTGCTGCAACCGACGGTCCGATGCCCCAGACACGTGAACACATTCTTTTGGCACGTCAGGTAAACGTTCCCAAGCTGGTTGTTTTCATGAACAAAGTGGACCTGGTGGACGACGAAGAAATGTTGGAACTGGTTGAAATGGAAGTAAGAGAACTTCTTTCATTCTATAATTTCGATGGTGACAACACGCCTGTTATCCAGGGATCTGCTCTTGGTGGATTGAATGGAGACCCCAAATGGGAAGAAAAGATTATAGAGTTAATGGATGCCGTTGACACATGGATACCTCTGCCTCCGCGCGATATAGATAAGCCGTTCCTTATGCCGGTTGAAGACGTATTTTCGATTACTGGTCGTGGTACTGTTGCTACTGGTCGTATCGAAACAGGTATCATCAAAACTGGTGAAGAAGTACAGATCATCGGACTCGGTGCAGAAGGTAAGAAATCAGTTGTTACCGGAGTTGAAATGTTCCGTAAGATACTCGACGAAGGACAGGCCGGTGACAACGTAGGTCTGTTGCTCCGTGGTATCGACAAAGACGAAATCAAACGCGGGATGGTGATCTCTCACCCCGGAAAAGTGAAACCTCACTCTAAATTCAAAGCCGAGGTGTATATCCTGAAGAAAGAAGAAGGCGGTCGCCACACTCCTTTCCATAACAAATACCGTCCCCAGTTCTACATCCGTACACTCGACGTAACCGGAGAGATCCAGTTGCCCGAAGGAGTAGAGATGGTAATGCCCGGTGATAACGTAACTATTGAGGTAGACCTGATCTATCCCGTAGCATGCCACGTAGGTCTCCGTTTCGCTATCCGTGAAGGTGGCCGCACAGTAGGTGCCGGTCAGATCACTGAATTGATTGACTAATATACTCCCTCCGATTCTCTTCTGAGGAAAAGAGCCGGGGAGTAAACAATAAAAACCCTGCCTGCTTTGGCCCTTCCCTTGAGGAAGGGAATAGGCGGGGTTTATACGGGTCTAGCTCAGTTGGTAGAGCACTGGTCTCCAAAACCAGGTGTCGGGAGTTCGAGTCTCTCGACCCGTGCTAAAAAACTATCCGAATTAAATGAAAAAAATAGTTGCATATCTCAGCGATTCCTATAATGAATTGGTTCATAAGGTATCCTGGCCATCCAGAGAAGAACTCTCCGGCAGCACGGTAATTGTATTGATCGCTTCCCTTATAATTGCCCTGATAGTGTTCGGTATGGATTCTCTATTTGAGTGGATATTAAAACTTCTCTACGGTATTTTATAAAATCTGAAAGAAAGAGACTAACTATGACTGATGAGAGAAAAAAATGGTACGTACTGCGTTCCGTTAGTGGAAAAGAAAATAAAGTCAAAGAGTATCTTGAATCAGAGATGAAAAAGACCGACCTGGGGAAGTACATTTCTCAGGTTCTCATCCCCACAGAAAAGACTTACTCAATACGCAACGGAAAGAAAGTGATGAAAGAACGCGCTTATCTTCCCGGCTATGTGCTTATTGAAGCTGAACTGACGGGTGAGGTAATTCACGAGTTGAAGAATATCAATTATGTTGCCGGCTTTCTGCCTAATACCACTGATCCCCAACCTTTGCGGGAGTCGGAAGTAAAACGGATCCTCGGAACGATGGACGAGTTGGAAGAGGCAGGCGATGAAATGGATATGAAATACTACGTAGGAGAAAGCGTGAAAGTGATCGGAGGTCCTTTCAGCAGTTTCTCCGGTGTGGTAGAAGAAGTGAATGAAGAGAGAAAGAAACTCAAAGTGATGGTGAAAATTTTCGGAAGAAAACAACTCCTCGAGTTGGGTTATATGCAAGTAGAGAAAGAATAATCAGCAATTTGGTTACGCAGATTCTGTAAATTCTTTAATGTGTTTCGAAAACCGTAATTTATTAAAATCAAAAAAATGGCTAAAGAAGTTGCCGGACAACTAAAATTACAAATCAAAGGAGGAGCTGCAAATCCATCTCCCCCGGTAGGACCTGCACTGGGTTCCAAAGGGATCAATATTATGGAGTTTTGCAAGCAATTCAATGCCAGAACTCAGGACAAAGCCGGTAAAGTGTTGCCAGTGGTAATCACTTATTATACCGACAAGTCTTTTGATTTTATTGTTAAAACTCCACCGGTTGCGATTCAGTTATTAGAAGTCAGCAAACAGAAAGGCGGTTCGGCAGAACCCAATCGCAAGAAAATTGCGGAAGTTACCTGGGAACAGGTACAGGCGATTGCCGAAGAAAAAATGCCCGACTTAAACTGTTTCACGCTCGAATCAGCAATGCGGATGGTAGCCGGAACGGCTCGGAGCATGGGTATCACAGTAAAAGGAGATTTCCCTGAAAATATCACTAATTAAAACTTCAATTGAGACATGGGTAAACTGACAAAAAATCAAAAGTTGGCTTTGAGCAAAATTGAAGAGGGAAAGACCTATTCACTAAAAGAAGCATCGGCGCTGGTGAAGGAAATTACCACCACCAAGTTCGACGCATCTGTAGATATCGATGTACGCCTCGGCGTAGATCCGCGAAAAGCTAACCAAATGGTGAGAGGGGTAGTCTCTCTCCCACACGGAACAGGTAAACAAGTAAGAGTTCTTGTATTGTGCTCTCCAGAAGCTGAAGCCGCTGCCAAAGAGGCCGGCGCAGACTATGTGGGACTCGATGAATATATCGAAAAGATTAAAGGAGGTTGGACCGATGTGGATGTAATCATCACACAACCGCAGATCATGGGTAAGATCGGTGCCCTCGGCCGTATTTTAGGGCCAAGAGGATTGATGCCGAACCCCAAGAGCGGAACTGTTACCCCTGACGTGGCGAAAGCCGTGAATGAGGTAAAACAAGGGAAAATCGACTTTAAGGTAGATAAAGCCGGTATTATTCACACCTCTATTGGAAAAGTATCTTTCACGCCCGAACAGATTCGAGACAACGCAAAAGAATTTATCCAAACGTTGATCAAATTAAAACCGACTGCGGCAAAAGGTACCTATATCAAGAGTATTTATCTTTCCAGTACGATGAGTCCGGGTATTAAAGTGGACACCAAATCGGCAGATGAATCTAACTAAAAAAGTGAGAAGATCGTATGAAAAAGGAAGATAAAAAACAGATAATAGAGCAGATAGCCGCTAATCTCCAGGAGTATGAAAACTTCTACCTTACCGACATCGCTACACTCAATGCAGCGAAGACGAGTAATTTAAGAAGGGAATGCTCCAAGCAGGGGATCAAGCTGGTAGTGGTGAAGAATACCTTATTGCAGAAAGCATTCGAATCGCTCGAAAGAGATTATAGCGAACTGTATCCCATTCTGAAAGGGAATACAGCCATTATGTTCTCTAACGTAGCGAATACTCCGGCCAAGCTCATCGATAAGTATAAAGCCGATAAAGTACCGGCTTTAAAAGGCGCTTACGTTCAGGAAAGTTTCTTCATCGGAGGAAATACATTACAGGACCTGGTGAATATCAAGAGCAAGACGGAGTTAATCGGAGACGTGATTACATTATTGCAATCACCTGCAAAGAACGTTATTTCCGCACTTCAATCCGGTGGCAACACGATCCACGGGGTATTAAAAACATTGTCGGAAAGATAACTATCCTGCGGGCAACTTATTTTGCCGGACCAGATAGTCGACGAATTCAATTCCATTAGACTATTTCTCCGCTCAGCATAATCAAAGCAAGCTTTGTTTCTGCATTTGCTCAACGAAATAGTTCAAATTTAATTTTACAACAAACAGAATTAGTAATCAATTTAAACAAATACAAAAATGGCAGACTTAAAAAAATTTGCTGAAGACCTGGTTAACCTGACAGTAAAAGAGGTTAATGAACTGGCTGAAATTTTAAAAACCGAATACGGTATTGAACCGGCAGCCGCAGCTGTTGCCGTTGCTGCAGGCCCTGCCGCAGCCGGAGAAGCTGTAGCTGAAGAAAAAACTGAATTCGATGTAATCCTTAAGAGCGCAGGCTCAGCAAAACTTGCTGTAGTTAAGGCTGTAAAGGAACTCACCGGACTTGGCTTGAAAGAAGCCAAAGATTTGGTAGACGGAGCTCCCAGCGAATTGAAAAAAGGTGTATCAAAAGACGAAGCAGACGCTTTGAAAAAACAACTTGAAGAGGCTGGAGCAGAAGTTGAACTTAAATAACATTTACCTAATTTAGGTTAATATGGTTAGGAATCTTCTACCTGAAGATTCTTAACCTTTTGTGTCAATATATAGTAGGTTCAAAAACTCACATCCATGTCTTCAAATAACGCCAATCAAAGAATCAATTTCGCGTCGATAAAAAATCCGCTTGATTTTCCCGATTTTCTGGAGGTACAGTTAAAATCGTTTCAGGATTTCCTTCAACTCGACGCCCCTCCCGAAAGTAGAAAGAATGAAGGATTGTATAAGGTTTTCACGGAGAATTTCCCCATTGCAGATACCCGAAACAACTTCGTTCTTGAATTTTTAGATTACTATGTTGATCCTCCGCGCTATACCATCGACGAGTGTATAGACAGGGGGCTCACCTACAGTGTCCCGCTGAAGGCAAAGTTGTATCTATATTGTACCGATCCCGACCACGAAGATTTTACTCCTGTCATTCAGGATGTATATCTCGGTACTATTCCCTATATGACCGAAAAGGGCACGTTCGTCATCAACGGCGCCGAGCGGGTAATTGTTTCGCAATTGCACCGCTCTCCCGGCGTATTCTTCGGGCAGAGCCTCCACGCGAATGGCACAGTGCTTTATTCAGCCCGTATTATTCCGTTCAAGGGTTCATGGATTGAATTCGCCACGGATATCAACAACGTGATGTATGCTTATATCGACCGGAAAAAGAAATTACCGGTTACCACGCTGCTACGTGCCATAGGCTTCGAAAGCGACAAGGATATCCTTGAAATCTTTGACCTGGCAGAAGAGGTGAAAGTGAACAAGGCAAGCCTCAAAAAAGTGCTGGGACGCAAGTTAGCTGCCCGTGTACTGAAATCATGGATGGAAGATTTTGTCGATGAAGATACCGGTGAGGTAACCTCCATCGAAAGGAACGAGGTGATCATTGAACGTGAGACCGTGCTGGAACAGGAGCATATCGACGATATCATCGAATCGGGTGTCGCATCTATCCTGTTGCACAAGGAAACGGCCAATACCTCCGACTATTCTATCATTTACAATACATTACAGAAAGACCCGAGTAATACGGAAATCGATGCCATCCGTCACATCTACCGTCAGCTGCGAAGCGCGGAACCGGCCGATGACGCCAGTGCACGTGAGGTAATCAACAATCTCTTTTTCTCGGAGAAAAGATATGACCTGGGCGACGTAGGCCGCTACAGGATCAACAAGAAACTGAATCTCGAAATCGATGTCGATACACGTGTACTCACGAAAGAAGACATGATTGAGATCATCAAATACCTTATCGAGCTTGTCAACTCCAAAGCCGTGGTGGACGATATCGACCACCTCAGCAACCGGCGTGTGCGCACGGTAGGGGAACAATTGTATACTCAGTTCGGAGTAGGTCTGAACCGTATGGCACGTATTATTCGTGAAAGAATGAATGTGCGCGACAATGAGGTTTTCACCCCGATCGACCTGATCAACGCAAAAACCATTTCGTCGGTCATCAATACGTTCTTCGGTACCAATGCACTCTCGCAGTTCATGGACCAGACCAACCCGCTGGCAGAGATCACCCACAAACGGCGTCTCTCGGCGCTCGGACCGGGCGGGCTTTCGCGTGAGCGTGCCGGATTTGAGGTACGTGACGTGCACTTTACCCACTATGGTCGTCTTTGTCCTATAGAAACTCCCGAGGGACCAAACATCGGTCTTATCTCCTCGCTTTGTGTCTATGCAAAGATCAACGATCTTGGATTTATCGAGACGCCATACCGTAAGGTGGAAAATGGAATGGTGAACATCAATAACAACGAGGTCATTTATCTTGCAGCTGAGGAAGAAGAGGATAAACTGATCGCACAGGGAAATGCGCCGCTTGATGACAAGGGAAAATTTATCAACCCGCGTGTGAAAGCCAGACAGGATGCCGACTATCCCGTAATCGCCCCGGAGGAGGTGGAACTGATGGATGTGTCTCCTATGCAGATTGCTTCTATCGCCGCTTCGTTAATTCCGTTCCTTGAACACGACGATGCCAACCGTGCATTGATGGGATCGAACATGATGCGCCAGGCCGTTCCGTTGATGAGAACCGAATCGCCTATCGTAGGTACAGGTATTGAGGGTCAGGTCATCAAAGACTCCCGTACCCAGATCATGGCCGAAGGAAGTGGTGAAATCCTGTATGTAGATGCCACTACCATCAAAATAAAATACGACCGGACAGAAGAAGAGGAATTCACCAGCTTCGAGGATGCCGTAAAGACTTACAACATTCCCAAATTCCGGAAGACCAATCAGAATACCACCGTCGACCTTCGTCCTATATGTAAAGTGGGACAAAAGGTGAGAGCAGGCGAAATCCTTACCGAAGGATACGCCACGCAAAACGGAGAACTGGCACTGGGCCGCAACCTGAAAGTGGCATTCATGCCGTGGAAAGGTTACAACTTCGAGGATGCCATTGTATTGAACGAACGGCTGGTAAGTGAAGATATCTTCACCTCTATCCATGTGGAAGAATTCTCGCTTGAGGTACGTGAAACCAAGCGTGGGATGGAAGAACTTACTTCCGACATTCCCAATGTGAGTGAAGAAGCGACCAAAGACCTTGATGAAAGGGGAATTGTCCGCGTGGGGGCGCGCATCAAACCGGGAGATATCCTCATCGGTAAAATCACCCCTAAAGGGGAGTCTGATCCATCACCCGAAGAAAAACTGCTCCGCGCCATCTTTGGAGACAAAGCTGGCGATGTGAAAGATGCCTCACTGAAAGCATCTCCTTCACTCAAAGGTGTGGTTATTCATACCAACCTCTTCTCGAAAGCATCCAAGAAAGGAAAGACCAAACTTTCCAGCAAAGCGCTTCTTCCCAAACTCGACGAAGAGTATGAAGAGAAAATGGAAGAGTTGAAGAAAGTGCTTATCAATAAGTTACTCGCACTCACCGAAGGCAGGACCTCTGTGGGAGTGAAAGACTATACCAATATGGATATTGTTCCCAAAGGGGCAAAATTCACACACAAGGTACTCGCTGAGATCGATTACCAATCGATCCAATTGAACAAATGGACGGCTGATGCCCAAAAGAACGAGCAGATCCGCACTACGGTAATCAACTACCTGCACCGCTACAAGGAACTGGATGCAGAATTGAAACGGAAACGTTTTGACTTTACCATCGGTGATGAACTTCCTTCGGGAATCATGCAGATCGCCAAAGTATATGTGGCGAAAAAGCGGAAGATACAGGTAGGAGACAAAATGGCAGGACGTCACGGTAACAAGGGTATAGTATCCAGGATCGTACGTCAGGAAGACATGCCTTTCCTTGCCGACGGAACACCGGTAGATATCGTGCTGAACCCGTTGGGTGTGCCTTCACGTATGAATCTCGGACAGATATTCGAGACCGTACTTGGATGGGCCGGACAGGAACTGGGAGTGAAATTTGCGACTCCTATCTTCGACGGAGCGTCGCTCGAGGACCTGAACATCTGGACAGATAAGGCCAAGGTACCGGCATACGGTAAGAGCTATCTCTACGACGGTGGTACCGGTGAGCGTTTCGACCAACCCGCAACCGTGGGTATCATCTACATGCTCAAACTCGGCCACATGGTGGAAGACAAGATGCATGCCCGTTCTATTGGTCCCTATTCGCTTATCACGCAACAGCCGTTGGGCGGTAAAGCACAGTTCGGGGGTCAGCGTTTCGGGGAGATGGAGGTTTGGGCGCTCGAAGCATTCGGTGCGGCACATATCCTTCAGGAAATACTCACTGTCAAATCAGACGATGTGGTAGGCCGCTCCAAAGCGTATGAAGCCATCGTGAAAGGTGAGCCGATGCCACAGACCGGAATCCCCGAATCGTTGAACGTATTGCTTCACGAGTTGCGAGGACTGGGTCTTAACGTCAGTCTCGACTAATCTCAACAACTCAACTTTCGCATGTAAATTTAGAGTATATGAGACTAAATCGGAGACATCCAGATGTTTAGTGGGAACCCATAGCTCGAAATGAGCGTTAAAAAGAGTAGCTGTCTGAGCGAAGCGAGTTCTACTCTTTTAGAGAACGAGAGCTATTATGGGTCACAAAACATCGTCAGTCGGAGGATTTAGTTTCAATCATACAACTTGCGAAACTTGAATCAAAATTTACAAAATAACTCTTTATACTGATTAGTATATGGCATTTAGAAAAGAGAATAAAATAAAGAGTAACTTCTCAAAAATTACTATTGGGCTGGCGTCGCCTGAACAGGTTCTGGAGAACTCTTTCGGCGAAGTGTTAAAACCCGAGACCATCAACTACCGCACTTACAAACCCGAACGCGACGGTCTGTTCTGTGAGCGGATTTTCGGGCCTGTAAAAGACTATGAATGTCACTGCGGAAAGTACAAACGTATCCGCTATAAAGGCATTGTCTGCGACCGGTGCGGGGTGGAAGTGACTGAGAAGAAAGTGCGCCGCGAACGTACGGGGCATATCCATCTGGTGGTTCCGGTGGCTCACATATGGTATTTCAGGTCATTACCCAATAAAATAGGGTATCTCCTGGGAATCCCGACCAAGAAACTGGACTCCATTATCTATTATGAAAGATATGTGGTGATTCAACCCGGTGCACTGGGAGACCAGGTAGCAGAGAGGGATCTCCTTACCGAAGATGAATACCTCCAGTTGCTGGATACGCTGCCCAAAGAAAACCAATTGCTTGAGGATAGCGATCCCAACAAATTCATCGCAAAGATGGGGGCAGAAGCCATCCTCGAGTTGTTGGAGAGGATCAACCTCGATAAGCTGGCTCACCAACTCCGTCACCGTGCAAGCACCGATACCTCACAACAGCGCAAGAATGAAGCGTTGAAACAATTGCAGGTGGTAGAAGCTTTCCGCGGATCGAAAAATATCAACAAACCGGAATGGATGATCATGAAAGTGATCCCCGTTATTCCACCCGATCTGCGTCCGTTAGTGCCGCTGGACGGGGGGCGTTTCGCCACTTCCGACCTCAACGACCTCTATCGTCGTGTGATTATCCGTAACAACCGTCTGAAACGTCTTATCGATATCAAAGCGCCGGATGTGATCCTGCGTAACGAAAAACGCATGTTGCAGGAAGCGGTCGACTCGCTGTTCGACAACTCACGCAAATCGAGTGCCATCAAGACCGAATCGAACCGTCCGTTGAAATCACTCTCTGACAGTTTGAAAGGGAAACAAGGGCGTTTCCGTCAGAATCTGTTAGGTAAACGTGTGGACTATTCTGCCCGTTCGGTAATCGTCGTAGGTCCAGAATTGAAAATGCATGAATGCGGTTTGCCCAAAGATATGGCGGCCGAACTCTATAAACCGTTTATCATCCGTAAACTCATCGAAAGAGGTATCGTCAAGACGGTTAAATCTGCCAAGAAGATTGTGGACAGAAAAGAACCGGTAGTATATGACATCCTCGAATATGTGATGAAAGGACATCCGGTACTGCTGAACCGTGCCCCTACCCTTCACCGTCTGGGTATCCAGGCGTTCCAGCCCAAGCTGATCGAGGGTAAAGCCATCCAGCTACACCCACTCGCATGTACGGCATTCAATGCCGACTTCGACGGTGACCAGATGGCAGTCCACCTGCCACTCGGCAACGAGGCTATCCTCGAAGCACAATTGCTGATGCTGGCATCACACAACATCCTGAACCCCGCCAATGGAGCACCTATCACCGTTCCTTCGCAGGACATGGTATTGGGTTTGTATTACATCACCAAGATCCGTCCCGGCGCAAAAGGGGAAGGCATGACCTTCTACGGAGAAGAGGAAGCTATCATTGCTTACAACGAAGGTAAAGTAGATGTACACGCTTTGGTGAAAGTGATCGTGGATGACATCGATGAAGAAGGCAACCCGATCCGTAAGATGCACGAAACCAGTGTGGGACGTGTAATCACCAATGAAGCCATCCCTAAAGAAGTAGGATACATCAACGAACTGCTTTCCAAGAAATCGCTCCGCGATATCATCGGGAAGGTAATCAAGACTTGTGGTGTAGCCCGTACAGCCCAGTATCTCGACGATATCAAGGACCTCGGGTATTACATGGCATTCAAGGGGGGACTCTCGTTCAACCTTGAAGATGTGATCATCCCGGCAGAGAAAGAGAAGCTCATTGCAGAAGGATATGCCGAAGTGGAGCAGATCATGGAGAACTACAATATGGGATTCATTACCTATAACGAACGTTACAACCAGATCATCGACACCTGGACGCATATCAACTCCAAACTTTCGAATATCCTGATGAAACAGCTTGCTGAAGACGATCAGGGATTCAACTCAGTATATATGATGCTCGACTCGGGGGCCCGTGGTTCACGCGAACAGATCCGCCAGCTGTCGGGTATGCGTGGATTGATGGCGAAACCGCAAAAGAGCGGTGCCGAAGGAGCACAGATCATCGAAAACCCCATCCTTGCAAACTTTAAAGAGGGATTGTCGGTATTGGAGTACTTTATCTCTACTCACGGTGCCCGTAAGGGTCTTGCCGATACGGCACTCAAGACTGCTGATGCCGGGTATCTCACCCGTCGTCTGGTAGACGTGTCGCAGGATGTGATCATCAATGAAGAAGACTGCGGCACACTGCGTGGCCTGGTAGCTACAGCCATCAAGAATAACGACGAAGTGATCGCCTCACTCTACGAGCGTATATTGGGACGCGTATCGGTACACGATGTGCAACACCCCAACACAGGAGAGATCATTGTGAACGCGGGAGAAGAGATCACCGAAGATATAGCGAAGAAAATCGAAGAATCACCTATCGAGCGTGTCGAAATCCGTTCGGTGCTCACCTGCGAATCATCGCATGGTGTCTGTGCGAAATGCTACGGAAGAAACCTTGCTACCGGCAGAATGGTACAAAGAGGTGAAGCGGTAGGAGTTATCGCTGCCCAGTCCATCGGGGAACCGGGTACACAGCTTACACTGCGTACGTTCCACGTAGGGGGTATTGCTTCCAACATCGCTACCGAAAACAGCATCGTCACCAAATACGACGGTACGCTCGAATTCGACGAACTTCGTTACGTGGAGACCACTGATTCCGAAGGCAAACCCTACAAAGTGGTGGTAAGCCGGTTAGTGGAAATGCGTATCGTAGATCCCAACACCAAAATTGTGCTGCTCGCTCATAACGTACCTTATGGTTCGAAGCTCTATTTCAACCAGGGTGACAAAGTAACGAAAGGCGACCTGATCTGCGAATGGGACCCGTTCAATGCGGTCATCGTTTCGGAAGCGTCCGGAAAGATCCGGTTCGAAAGCTTCACCGAGAATATCACCTACAAAGTTGAGTCCGACGAACAAACCGGCCTGAAGGAAAAGGTAATCATTGAATCGCGTGATAAAACCAAAGCGCCATCGGCACATATCGTGGATGAAAACGACGATATCCTGCGTACTTACACCCTTCCGCTCGGGTCGCACATCGTGAAGAACGAGAACGACGAGATCAAAGCAGGGGATGTGTTAGTGAAGATACCGCGTGCCGTTGGTAAAGCCGGTGATATCACAGGAGGTCTGCCGCGTGTGACCGAGCTGTTCGAAGCCCGTAATCCGTCAAATCCGGCGGTAGTTGCCGAAATCGACGGCGAAATATCGTTCGGCAAGATCAAACGGGGTAACCAGGAGATTTCCGTCACCTCCAAAACAGGTGAGATAAAGAAATACATGGTGCCGCTCTCCAAGCAGATACTGGTACAGGAAAACGACTATGTACGTGCAGGGATGCCGCTCTCCGACGGAGCTATCACCCCATCCGATATTCTGGCCATCAAGGGACCGACTGCCGTGCAGGAATATATCGTAAATGAGGTACAGGACGTATACCGTCTGCAAGGTGTGAAGATCAACGACAAACACTTTGAAGTGATTGTACGCCAGATGATGCGTAAGGTAGAAGTAGTGGATCCGGGAGATACCCGCTTCCTCGAACAGCAACTCGTTGACAAGAACGAGATGATGGAAGAGAATGACCGCATCTGGGGCAAGAAAGTGATTGTCAGCGCCGGTGACTCGCAACTGTTCGAACCGGGACAGATCGTAACAGCACGTAAGTTGCGTGACGAAAACAGCTCGCTGAAACGTCGCGACCTGAAACCGGTAGAAGCACGCGATGCCGTTCCCGCTACCGCCAACCAGGTGTTGCAGGGAATTACCCGCGCGGCACTCCAGACGACCAGCTTCATGTCGGCCGCTTCGTTCCAGGAAACCACCAAAGTATTGAACGACGCCGCCATCAACGGCAAGACCGATACACTCGATGGTTTGAAGGAAAACGTGATCTGCGGCCATCTTATTCCTGCCGGAACCGGCCAGAGGGAATTCGACAAACTAGTAGTCGGCTCACGCGAAGACTTCGAGAAACTGAGTGCCAACAAACGTGTAAATCTGTTCCAGGAGGCTACTGAATAAACACCTCTTCGGAAACAATCAAATGAAAACCCGTATCGGAATTCCGGTACGGGTTTTTATTTGAATCATTTGTTTATTACGTAATAAATAATTATATTTGCACGTAATAAATAGTGTAAAATATGACTACTAAACTAACATTAAACATTGATAAGGATATCATTGAATATGCGAAATCATACGCCAAAGAAAATAATGTGAGTTTATCCAAACTCATAGAAAACTATTTGAATTCTCTGACACAGAAAGATAATAAACAATCTAAAAAGGTTAGCCCACTGGTTGAAAGCCTGACTGGTGTGATTCCTTCAGAGGAACTCAACGAGCGTAAAAGTTATAGGGATTATCTGGCAGAAAAATACACCTAATGGAGAATCTTCTAATTGACACTAATATCGTAGTCGACTTGCTAAGCAAGCGTGAGAATTTCTATCAGGAAGCACAGGAGCTATTTACTCTGGCTGATGAAAATGATGTGAAGTTATTTATATCTGCACTGACTTTTGCGAACACACATTATTTGCTTTCGAGGCATTTAAATGAAAATGGAGCCCGGAAAGTGATGATAAAGTTCAAACTCCTCGTAAAAGTATTACCACTTGAGGATAAAATTTTAGAACTTGCATTAGCATCCGATTTTCGAGATTTTGAAGATGCCATTCAATACCATACAGCCTTAGAGAATAAGCTGAATATTATTATCACTCGGAATAAAAAAGATTTCAAAACATCCCGAATTCCAGTATTGACTGCGAAAGAGTTTTTGAACAGGTAATATACATCAATTGTCGATATAGGGCTATCAGATCAAATCCTTTATCGAGACTGTAAAGTAAACTGTGTCAAAGAATAAATCATTTTTTTATTACTTTTACACAACAGTTTACATTATGGAAGATTTTGATTACAAGTCGTTTCAAGCCAAGGCGCTGGAGCAGTTAAAAGCCGGCAAGCCTCTTTTAGGAAAAGACGGTGCATTTGCGCCATTACTGGAGAACCTTCTGAATGCTGCATTGGAGGGTGAGATGGATGTCCACATGGATGAAGAGGAGCGTTTATCGGGTAATCGGCGTAATGGCTATAACCGTAAGCAGGTTCAAACTTCCCTGGGTGAGGTTACAGTTCACACACCTCGTGACAGGGATTCCCGGTTTGAACCGGAGTTTATCAAAAAGCGGGAACGTATCTTAGCCGAAGGTGTGGCAGACCGTATTATTGGTTTGTATGCATTAGGCAACAGTACCCGGGAGATTAGTGACTGGATGGAGGAGAACCTGGGTAATCGGGTTTCAGCCGATACCATCAGCGCTATTACCGACAGGGTGCTGCCTGAACTTCAATCCTGGCGTACCCGTCCCCTTGATTCAGTTTATCCCATTGTATGGATGGATGCCATCCACTACAAGGTGATGGATGATAAAAACAGACCGGTTACCCGCGCCATTTACAATGTGCTCGGAGTCGACCGAAACGGGC
>NZ_KB905695.1 GCF_000380985.1 Proteiniphilum acetatigenes DSM 18083
TGGGAAGTGTAATTGCATCCTACCTGGCAGGCCAGGGCGCCAGAATAGTTATCCTGGGGCGCCGGGAAGAGGCAGGCAGGGGGAGTGTAGACAAAATCAAATCGGAAGGCAAGGAAGCGCTGTTCCTGAGAACTGATGTGCTGGACGAAGCTGTGCTGGTACGGAACAGGGAAGAGATATTGGGACGGTACGGGCGTATCGACGCATTGCTCAATGCAGCCGGTGGGAATATGCCGGGAGCCAACATCAGTCCCGCACAAACCTTTTTCGATCTGGATCTGGATGAATTCGACAAGGTGGTCCGGTTGAACCTAACCGGCACCGTGCTGCCTTCCAGGGTTTTTCTCAAACCCATGGTGGAACAAAAAAAGGGGAATATCATTAATTTCTCGTCGATGGCCGCCTTCCGTCCGATGACACGCGTAGCCGGATATGCCGCGGCAAAAGCGGGGGTCACCAACTTCACGCAGTTCCTGGCCAATGAGGTGGCTGCCAAATTTGGCGAGGGGATACGGGTAAATGCCATAGCACCGGGTTTCTTTATCACCGAACAGAACCGGGATTTGCTCACAAACCCCGATGGTAGTTACACCCAACGGGGAGAGGATGTCATACGCCAGACGCCCTTCAAACGGATGGGAAAACCCGAGGAACTGTGCGGGGCAATCCACTATTTAGTGAGCGATGCCTCATCCTTTGTGACCGGGACAACCATCACCATAGACGGAGGATTCAACGGATTTGCCATGTGATGATATTTTTACTTCCTCTATAAGAGGAAATTACACTGAATCTGCTTAGCTTTGTTCCGTGATTACCCGGAGGTATGGGAAATGATCAGGGAAACGAGTATGCAACCCATTTAAATAATTAAAAAAGAATGAATTATGTATTTATTAGGCTATGATATAGGGAGTTCCTCTGTAAAAGCTGCTTTGGTGGAAATTGAAACCGGAAAAACCGTGATATCCGATTTTTATCCCAAGGCAGAGATGCCGATGTATGCCGCACAGCCGGGCTGGGCCGAGCAAGACCCTGAGATGTGGTGGACTAACCTTAGATTGTCTACCGCTTCAGTACTCGAACAATCGAAAGCAGACCCTCAGGATATTAAAGCCATCGGTATTTCATGGCAGATGCACGGATTGGTGATGGTAGACAAAAACAGGGAGGTGCTACGTCCATCCATTATCTGGTGTGACAGCCGGGCAGTACCTTTTGGTGAGAAGGCTTTTCATTCGATCGGGCAAGAGAAGGTTTTATCCCATCTATTGAATTCTCCCGGAAACTTTACGGCCTCAAAACTGGCATGGGTAAAAGAGAATGAACCGGAGATATATGAGCGTATTTACAAGATCATGTTGCCGGGCGATTATATTGCCATGAGGTTGACAGATGAGATATCGGTTACTGTGGAGGGATTGTCCGAAGGAATATTCTGGGATTTTAAAGAGAATCGTATATCGCAGGATATCCTGGATTATTTCGGATTCGAGAAAGAGCTGATCCCCGATATAACGCCGGTGTTCGGCATACAAGGCCGGATATCTGACTCCGTGGCAAGAGAGCTTGGTCTATGGCCCGGAACACCTGTCAGCTACCGGGCAGGAGATCAACCCAATAATGCTGCTTCCCTGAATGTCTTTAATCCCGGAGAGATTGCTTCTACTGCCGGTACATCAGGTGTGGTTTACGGAGTGTTGGATGAGGTAAAATATGATCCTTTGTCGAGGGTGAATATATTTGCGCATGTCAATCATGGACCAGATCGTACCCGATTAGGTGTTTTACTTTGTATCAACGGTACGGGTATTCTGAATTCATGGATAAAGAAAAATATTATGCCGGGACAGATAGATTATAATGAGATGAATACACTTGCGGCGCAATCGCCCATCGGCGCAAGAGACCTCTCGGTAATCCCTTTCGGGAACGGTGCGGAGCGTGTACTGGAAAACCGGAATGTGGACTGTTCGTTCCATGGTATTAATTTCAATATTCATTCCCGCTCCGATTTGTTACGGGCGGCCCAGGAGGGAATCGTTTTTTCCTTCCAGTACGGAATGGAGATCATGCAGGAGATTGGGATGGATATCCGGGTCATTCGTGCAGGAAATGCCAATATGTTCCTCAGTCCGCTGTTCAGGGAAACGCTTGCCTCAGTAAGTGGTGCGGTTATCGAACTGTTCGATACCGACGGAGCAGCAGGTGCGGCAAAAGCTGCCGGTATCGGTGCGGGAATATATGCGTCGCCTACAGAAGCATTCTCCTCATTGAAGAAAATTATGACCGTGGAACCGGATAATAAGAATAAAGGTCAATATATGAATGCATACCAACGCTGGAAATCCCTGATATCATAAAATAATAGTATAATAATCTTTTAATAAATTTACATTATGGACGCAGAAAAGAAAATAGAGGAATTTTTTCCCGGAATTGGAAAGATAGAATTTGAAGGTAAAGAGAGCAAAAATCCGTTGGCCTTCCGGTATTACGATGCCGAAAAAGTCGTTTACGGACGCAAGATGAAGGATTGGTTCAAATTTTCAATGGCTTATTGGCATACGCTTTGCGCCGAAGCGAGAGATCCGTTTGGAGTGGAGACCAAAGATTTTGAATGGAACAACGGTCGTGATGCGATGGAAAGAGCTAAAAAGAAAGTTGATGCCGGTTTCGAGTTCATGCGGAAAGTAGGTATCGAATATTTCTGTTTCCATGATGTGGATCTGGTAGATGAAGCCAATTCTCTGGAGGAGTATGAAGCCAATCTGAAGACTATTGTGACCTATATCAAGCAGAAAATGAACGAAACCGGTATCAGACTGCTTTGGGGTACGGCCAATGTCTTCGGTCACAAGCGCTACATGAACGGTGCGGCTACCAATCCCAATTTTGACAGTGTGGCTTATGCCGCTACGCAGATCAAAAATGCCCTGGACGCTACCATTGAACTGGGAGGTGAGAATTACGTATTCTGGGGAGGACGCGAAGGTTATATGAGTTTGCTGAATACCGATATGAAACGTGAAAAAGAGCATCTGGCCATGATGCTTACCAAAGCACGCGATTACGCCAGAGCAAAGGGTTTTAAAGGTACTTTCTTTATCGAACCGAAGCCGATGGAACCCACTAAACACCAATATGATTATGATGCGGAAACCGTGATAGGGTTTCTTCGTGCCCATAACCTCGATAAGGATTTCAAACTGAATATTGAAGTGAACCATGCTACCCTTGCCGGCCATACGTTTGAACATGACCTGCAATGTGCGGCAGATGCCGGTATGCTTGGATCTATCGATGCCAACAGAGGTGATTATCAGAATGGATGGGATACCGACCAATTTCCTGTGGATGTGTACGAACTGACACAAGCCATGCTTGTCATCCTGCAAAGCGGAGGATTGCAGGGAGGCGGGACAAATTTCGATGCCAAGACCCGTCGTGATTCTACTGATCTGGAAGATATTTTCATCGCACATATTGCCGGTATGGATGCCTTTGCACGTGCATTGGAGGCGGCAGCGGCCATCCTTGAAGAATCGCCCTACATCAAGATGCGGAAAGAGAGATACGCCTCTTTCGACAGTGGTAAGGGGAAAGAATTCGAGGAAGGGAAGCTCTCACTGGAAGATATGCGTGCATATGCGTTGGCATCAGGACGTGAACCGGAACAGATCAGCGGCAAGCAGGAGTTGTATGAGGCAATTGTAAATATGTATATCTAAAACAAAACGTACAATGAAAAGAGTGTGTCCCGGTCTTCCTCCCGATCCATCAGGATACTGAACCCATGAAGACTTTGTCGGACACCCTCTTTCATTGTTTTATTTTCTGAAACATGATAAAACAGTATAATAAACCTTATTTGTTTGGTATCACATTGGTTGCTACCCTGGGAGGATTACTTTTTGGGTATGATACGGCGGTTATTTCGGGAGCGGAGAAATCTATCGAAGCCTTTCTTATCAGACCGTTGGGCCTGAATTCCCTGATACATGGAGCGACAGTGTCGAGTGCATTGATCGGTTGCATAATCGGGGGAGTTTTGTCGGGATTCTTTTCGAACCGCCTTGGACGTAAGAGGACATTGTTATTTGCCTCGGTACTCTTTTTCCTCTCCGCCTTAGGATCGGGTTATCCGGAAGTATTATTCTTTACCAGTGGAGAACCCTCGATAGGATTACTGCTGATGTTTAATTTCTACCGTATCCTTGGAGGTATTGGGGTAGGACTTGCTTCAGCAGTATCGCCTATGTATATCAGCGAGATAGCGCCTGCTGATATCCGCGGTCGACTGGTTTCATTCAACCAGTTTGCCATTATCCTCGGAATGTTGGTGGTGTACTTTGTGAATTGGGCAATTGCATATGGACAGAGTATAGAATGGATAAATACCGTAGGATGGAGGTATATGTTTGCGTCGGAAGCTATTCCTGCGGCATTATTCGGGGTTTTATTACTTCTGGTTCCCGAGACGCCGAGGTTTCTGGTGCTGTCAAACCGGAATGAACAGGCAATGTCGGTTTTGAACAAAATTTATAGCGACAAGCTGAAAACGCAAACGATTTTCTCAGAGATTAAGCAGTCTATAGGGCAGACAACTGAAAGGGCAAAGCTATTCTCATATGGAAAAATAGTGATAATTATAGGTATTCTTTTATCGGTCTTTCAGCAATTTGTAGGGATAAATGTAGCGCTTTATTATGCTCCCCGTATTTTTGAAAGTATGGGAGCGGCCAAAGATGCTTCAATGTTGCAGACTATCGTAATGGGCTTTGTGAATGTTGTCTTTACGGTTGTCGCTATTCTTTCCGTTGATAAGTGGGGTAGGAAACCGCTTCTTATTACAGGATCGATAGGGATGGCTATAGGCATGTTTGCCATATCGGCATTGGCTTTTAATAATATTATAGGTATTGGTACATTAATATTTATCATTATATATACTGCCTCTTTTATGATGTCATGGGGTCCGATCTGTTGGGTGCTGATATCAGAAATCTTTCCGAACAAGATCCGTGGGCAGGCCGTAGCGGTAGCCGTTGCTTTTCAGTGGTTCGCCAATTATCTGATTTCTTCTACATATCCTGCAATGATGGAATTCAGCAGTGGAATGACTTATGGTTTTTATGGGTTGATGGCTGTCATTTCAGCATTATTCGTATGGAAGATGGTTCCTGAAACCAAAGGTAAATCGCTTGAAGAAATGGAAAAACTATGGAAGCGGTAAAGCTTCCATCACGACTACTACCATATCCATTACATTCGTCCGTGTGTTTCCGGTGATAATATGACCGCCGGCTTGTTGGAAAAAATGGTAAGAATCGGAATTTTGGAGAAAAAGCCGGGGATCGATATTTTTCTTCACCGCAGTAACTATCGTTTCATTATCAACAACGGCTCCCGCGGCATCGGTCAGTCCATCTGTACCGTCTGTTCCTGCACATAAGATGGTAATGTGTTTTTTGTGATCAATTTTAGTAGATAAATACAAGGCCAGGTGCTGATTGCGCCCGCCCGATCCATTTCCCGAAACTTTTACAGTCGGTTCACCCCCAAAAAGCAGGCAAACGGGCTTTTTGCCGGCAGCTTGTTGGTAATTTTCGATTGTTTTCAGAATAAAATCAGCTACATTCGTATAATCTCCCTTTAGCTTGTCAGTAATGATATAGGTTTTAAAACCAAGCTCATGTGCTTTACGCGACGCACCTTCAAGTGCCAGTAAGTTATTCCCGATTATGTAATTTTGGACGTTCCTGAAAATAGCATCGTCCGGCTTGGGTGTTTCGGGAATTAAACCGGTCAATCCTTTTTTCAAATGGTTCAGCATGGGAGACGGGAAAGAATTTTCCAGCGAATACTTTTCGATGACTGCCCAGGCGTCGGCAAAAGTGCTGGTGTCCCCGAAGGTAGGGCCGGAAGCAATGACATCGAGGCGGTCACCGGTAACATCCGATAAAATCAGGCAAACGGTTGTTGCCGGATAAATCGTTTTGGCAAGTTGTCCGCCTTTCACGTTCGAAAGATGTTTGCGCACGGCATTTATTTCGGTAATATCAGCACCGCATTTTACCAGCAGTTCATTTGCATGTCTCAGGTCATCGAGCGTGGTTCCTTCAAGGAAATCCGCCATCAGTGCTGATGCACCGCCCGATATCAGACAGACAACCAGGTCTTCTTCACCGGCTTGCCGGGCAATGTCCAGCATTTTTCGTGTCCCTTTCACGCCTTCAGCGTCCGGTATCGGATGTCCCGCTTCAGTAAGTTTCAGGTATTTTAAATTTGTTTCGTGCCCGTATTTGGTAACAACGTGCCCCCCTGTTGTTTTGTCGCCTAAAATTTGTTCGGTTTCTTTAGCCATTAAAGCGGCTGCTTTTCCGGCTGCCAAAACGTAAATATGCCTGAATCGGGATAACGGGTATGATTTACCGGTAATTTGCAGTATATCACCATTCCGTTTTATTTGTCTTTGAATCAACTTTTCAGGCAAAACACTTTCAACTCCGGCGAGAAATATTTCTTCGGCTTTCTTTCTCATCTTTTTTTATCACAATATGAAAAATGAAGCCAGTCCATTGCTGAAGCGGCTTTACCGTGTCCTGTCTTCGACAAAATATAATTAGCGATGCTTATGGCACCGCCTGTTTTTTCCAACACCACGGCAATAATCGTCCCGAAAATAATCAGAACCCCGAGGGATGCCATGGTACTCCCAAACCCCTCTTTCAGGATTCCGACCACATCTTTATCAGGGAGGGTGATCATGGCCAACAACAGGGCCACGATAAACAGCGAAGCAAACGCGTTTAGTTTCGTGACGGAAGTGAGTATCACGATAAGTACGATGCCCAGCAGAACCAGGATAGAGAGTGTAACGATACTCATTTTACTTTAATCGTTTTTTCATGTTACGTGTATTGTTCATTGTTGAGGGTTTTTATTCCGTGGACAAAAATAATTAAATAAAATGAATCCGGTCGATTTACGAGAAAACTACCAATTTTTTAAGCGTCTCTAATTTAATCAAAAACATAAAAAATGAGTGAATGAATTTTGTGATTGGATAAGAAATAGTATTTTTGTGTTATGAGGACATTAGAAGAAGTAACACGTGCTTTGTATAATCATAAAAGCAGATTATTTGATAGTTATCCTATTAAATCAATGGCGATTTTTGGCTCTTATTCTAGAAGAGAACAAAACGATTCCAGCGATTTGGATATTCTTGTCGAGTTTTCTGACAAGATTGGCGTAAGATTTATTGATTTAGCCGAAGAATTGGAAGACATTCTTGGATTTAAGGTGGATTTGGTTTCAAAAAATGGTATTAAAGAAAAATATTTAGAATCAATAGGTTCGGATCTACTATATGTCTAAACGTGATATTTTGTTCCTGTTAGATGATATGTTGCAATCTGCTCAAAAGATTAAGCGATATGTAAAAGGTCATGATTATAATTCATTTTTAGCGGATGATAAGACCAAAGATGCGGTTGTTAGAAATTTCGAAATAATTGGGGAAGCCGCAAATCGGATTGTCCCGGATTTTAGAGACAAAAATCCGGAGATTGAATGGACAAGAATACGTGGATTTCGTAATAGAATAGTCCATGATTATTTTGGAGTTGATTATGAGATAGTTTGGAATATTATAGAAACATATTTAGATGAAATGATTGTTTGGTTGGAAACAGTCATCAAGAATAATAAATAAAGTCAAAACTTAAATAAAGGATTTGAGTTTATCGTCCACGGAGAACTTTGAATGGTAATTTTGATATAACCCAAGAAAGCACCAAATAAATATTCGATGACAAGGAATAAATTCTGCCACTGAATAAGTAAGTATTTCTTTTATGAAAAAACTATCTCCCCGGATTGGTAAACTCTGCCGGATACGAAACCTTGTGCCGAATAGTTCCATCTAACTGGTGGAGCCATGTGTCGAATGCCCGTTTTCCTTCCTTGAGCACTACTACGCGGGCTCCGTTGATTTCAGGGGTATAGGTGGTCTTCCAACCGCTGAAATGCCCGTAAGCCAAGGCTATACCATAGTAATTTACTACATAATCATTCACATGATCATGTCCCACAAATGTGCCCATAACATCCCCCATCTCCTTCATCGATAGGAACATACCCGAATTAAGTCCGGGAGGGCATTCGTCTTCCTTTCTTTCCCCATAGCGTACGTTCTTTTCATCGTTGAATGCTAACCGGTATTCAGGCAACGGAATATGAAAATAGGCGAGGGCGGGTAGCGGCTGGAAATTATTTTTGACGGTATAATGGATACTTTGTTCCCGATACCATTCTATCTGCCTGGTGGTTACCCAATCGTAACCACTTACATCATCTATCGTGGAATAGGCTCCTGTATCGAAACAGTAGATCAGAGCTGCTTCTTTCAGTGGTTTTTCACTGCTATAGACCGGAATCACATTGTCCATTACCCTACCTCTGCTGACATCCGATAACCTGTTGATGTTGAAAGGGTAGGCGGTAACAATATCAGCAATCTCTTCCCTTGTTACACCCTGTTCATGATCGTGATTACCCAAGGTTACGGCGAACGGTATCTTGCGATCGATCACGAATTTTGTTACGGCATCCCAACCTTCCTTTACCGGTTTCCCTGTTACGATGTCGCCGGTAAATACCACCATATCAGGCTTCTCTTCATCCAGTATCCTGGGTATAAGCATCAGGGTTGTATCTGATTTCGGATTCCCATGCATGTAATGCATGTCGGTAAACTGTACGATCTTGAATGTCCTGTCTTTCTTAAAAGAGAGTTTCTGGGCATTCAACGTGAAAGCGATCACGATGAAAAGTGAAACAATGATCCATTTTTTGTGCATACAAATAAATTTATATTTTTGATTTTCAATATCGATATTATCCATTTTCAGGCACTACGTGCCATCGGAAAGGATATCCCATCATCTGAAACAAACGGCAAATTTATAATTTCCATTTTTTTATTCACACCATTGCAAAAATATACAATTTTGAAGAATATCTATTCTAAGCGGTATGAATAATGATATGTACAGGGCAACAAGAAAGTTCTTCCTGCCACCCTGTACCCTATACTTTCACCGAAATTCGATATCAAACTGCTTACTCCATGAGTAAAAGAATTCAAAAATAATTGTTACTTGTTCATATTCTTTTTCTTTGCATCATTAATAGCTACAGCCACATGTGAATCGGCGCATCCGTAATAGAGGTAAAATCGATTATCGAGATAGGCTAGTCCCTCAATGAAGACGGTCCCGTCTTTATACTGTCCACTCTTTTCAAACGGTGCATCAGGATAGAAAAACGGTTTATCCAAACGATCCAATATTTTATAAGGATCATTGAGATCGAATAGAAACTGTCCGGCACAATAAGAGCCTGCCGGATAATCTGTATCTCCATCCTTTTCATCTCCATTTTTACCATTATACATCAACACGATCCCATCCTGAGTAATAATTGCCGGTGGTCCACACTCGGTCAGTCTGCTATCGAAAAATCCTTTTCGAGGTTTAGCGATTTCCTTCAATTCATTTTGTTCATTCAGTACGGGTTCCCAATTGATAAGATCGTCAGAAACGGCAGCACATACAGCATGTTCGCCCCAGTACATAAAGTATTTTCCATTCAATTTTGTAATAACTAATTGACCATCTTTTACTTTAGTGACAATGGATGCCGATTTGCAGGCCAGGTTTTCGAAGCGCCCATTATAGGCTTTGCCAAAAGCGAGGCCGTGCTTTTCCCATTGAATTAAATCGTGGGATGTCGCTACGGCCAGACGGGGCGTCTCCCGGTTCCATGCTGTGTAAAGCATTACATAGAGCCCATCTTCTGTCATGGCAACCCGGGGGTCCTCACAACCTCCCGGCCACTCGATGGATTTGAAAGCATCATCCATGGGAAAAAGCACTGGTTCTGTACGACGTTCCATCGTTATGCCGTCTTTCGATTCGGCATACCCGATACGGGACGTACGCTTACCAATCCCTTGACCTGAATTGTCTTCGGCCCTGTAAAGCACTACGATTTTTCCCCCTTTTACGGTTGCTGCAGGATTGAAAGTATCACTTTCTTCCCATTTTATAGTATCACCCTTCATGGGGCAATAAAACTCCGTCGGAAGAGGAGAAATAACAGGGTTAGGATTTTCAGGACGTTCAAAAGGTCCAATGGCCCATTGGGGTAATTTGTCTTCCTCTGCTGAGGACTGTTGTTTTGCATTACTACAGGATCCGGCTAAAACTGTAATGAGCAGTAAAATAAAAATTGAATACTTTTTTTTCATAAATAAGCAAAAAATATAGTAGTTATAAAATTTGTCGTTACAATTGTTATCCTATTTTTTAGTGGTGGTGCAGATTGTAAATTTCTTTTTTTACATTCCAACCCTTTAAAACAAGTCTTGGGTTCGAGACTGATTTCTGAGCGTTTGTTTCGATTCGAATTGCTTTTCTTTCTCCGGGTAGCAGTGAAAAGAAATTATCGGAATAAAAAGATGGACGTATTGGCTTATCATTCTCATCAAGAAGTTGAAGTTGTGTAAAGAATGCAATTGTGCGTGAAGTATTTTTGACCTCTATGTCTATTAAATAACACTCTTCTTCTTTATGTTCACGATAGCTTATCTCCAATTTAGTCTGTTTTAACTTTGATAAATCCTGAAAGCCGGAGGTTGTTGGGCCTGTTAATGTTTTACGTCCTTCGTAATGCGAATTAGATCGCCAATAAAAATTATTGCCCACTTCCGTGCCTTTTTCATCCAGAAGCCTCAACTTAATAAAGTGAACACTCGTAATAGTTGGTGGAAAATCTATCGTAAAAAGATCTTTTGCAACTCCATCCTCCGGTAGATTCACGGTCATTTCTTTTGAGAAAACTTTTTTCCCGTTCAAATCATACACATCAGCCAGCACTTTATAATTCGTAAAAGATCGGTAATAATCGTTGACTACAGAAACCGTGTTTCTCAAAAAATCGAATTGGGGGTGCAGGGGTTCACAAGCATTTTGTGCGGCATAAAGTGCTGCCGTCGGTTCCAACGACCAATCCCACATTCTCGAACAAACCTGACGAATCGGGGGATTATGATACCAAAACAAAAATCCGGAACAATAGCGGTCACCCTGGTTCAATTTGTTATAATTCCATACCTCCCATATACTTTTATAATTAAAAGCTCCCACCAATTGACCCTTTTCTGCAAATTCATCTATACTTTTCGAAATTCCGTACTCATTTACCATATCGCGGTACATTCCGGTCATTAAATGAAATCCGTTACCATCCGAATAATCCCATACCTCCTTATTAATGGGCCACAAATCTTTTTCGTCCATCATTTCACGTAAACATTCTACCGTTGGCAGGCATGGTGCACCATACTCAGGATTAAAGCCGTCTATACGACTACCTCTGTCTGAAGCTGTATTTTCGTAATGGCACATGATATTGACCTGCTTATATGGACTGCCATCGTGAACTCCACAACACTCCGATTGCATTTGATATCCGCGGGTTCCATCCAGGTTCTGGATTAATGCTTCGGTATAGGACATTTCTGTGGATTCATTGGAAGAAACATAATACGCTAAAGAGGGATGGTTCCGAATCCGTTTGACTGTTGAGGTCACGTTATTGTAATAGATACTCTCATCGACAGGATGTTTGGTATCCCCAGTCATCCAGAATTCCGTCCAGACCATGATTCCCAATTCATCACATAGTTGGAAGAAATAATCGGATTCTGTAATGCCTCCTCCCCAGAAACGTATCAGGTTTATCCCGGCTTGAGCTGTATAGCGAAGTTGCGCATATGTACGTTCTTCCGAGTTTCTGAGCATGTTTTCCGGGAGCCAGTTTGTTCCTCTTATAAAAATAGGTTTCCCGTTTATGTAAAATGTTCGGGATTTATCAGGAGTAGCCGTATTGGAAGTGATTTCACGTATGCCAAAACGGGTAGAGATCGAATCTATAAGGTTTTTATCCTTATCCAGAATTTTTAGTGACAGGTTGTAGAGTTCTTGCTTCCCTTTATTAATCGGCCACCATAAACGTGGATTCTTTAAAACCAATTGCGGATATTCTTCCGGACTAAAAGATATCTCTTTTCGCTCTCCCCTGGCTAATTGGACTTGCTTTTCAAAGCGCACGTTTTCATCCTTGATTTCTCCTACAATTGTAACATCCTGTATCGTCCAATTGTTATTCGGGTTAATCACTTCAACGGATATTGTCTGTCTTGAGACATTATAATCAGGTTTAGATAAATCCGACTTTACAAAAGGATGGCGTAAACTAACATTTCCTGTTGTATAAATAGAGATATCTTTCCAAATACCCGTATTTCGATCGCGGATACCATCCAAATAGGTGAAATCCCAACCGACTGTCATGAGTTGTGTGACGTTTTTCCCAATTTCTCCGTTTCCTCCGTTCTGGAATTCATCATTCAATGCTCCGATAGTTTTTTTACCTTTTGATTTAATCGTACCTGGTACATCCACAGGATAGACCTTTACTGCCAATATATTTTTTTTGTCGAGATAAATATAATCAGAAATATCAATGTGGTCCTGATAAAACATACCGGCGATATTTCCAACCATGTTACCATTCAGCCATATCTCGGCACGATAATTAATGCCGTCGACCTGCAACCACGTTTTTTTATTTTTAAAATGAGCTGTTGGCGTTTCAAATTCGGTACGAAACCAGTAGGTGTAAAAGTCGCGACCTACATGGTAAATATCCGGAATTAGATTCGATTCCAGTTTATTATTCAAACCATAGTAGGGTTCCGGATAGATTTTATTATGCACCAATGAGTTTAGCACGGTCCCCGGGACGATGGCCGGCATCCAGTCGTCTGTAGACACCTTTGGTGTGGAAACATCTTCCACCTCACTGTGAACTTCTCCTGCCCTTCTCATCTTCCAGGCATATTCTCCACCATGTCCATCACGTGAACTCAGTATACAATCATAAAGACGTTCATTCTTTATCTCTTGTCCGTAGCACAGGCTGGTAAATAAGAAAGCTATAAAAAAAAGAGTTTCTCGCATCATGTTTTTATTTCAATTGATTTCAATAGTTCACCTCCTTTTCTTCTCCGCACCCTTGTCCTGTTAGTGCCGTAAGGGACCGCATAAACTTCCTTGCCGCTCATGCTGGTATCGGTGTCGTTTTTTCCGCATTCATCCCAATACCCGAAGGTATTAGCCGATCAGGCCAGACATGGACCGGAAGTCCTGAGATCAGGCCTGATCGGTAATCCCTTACCAGAGGTGACCAAACCAGAGTATATTTTTCCTGATTTGGATGATTTTGAATATTAATGAGTATTTTCTAAAATACAGATTTAAATAATGCAATTATGAAAGTATTTTTTAAATCATTGAAAGATATATGTTAAAGTTGAACCGCTATTATTGTACTATAGTTGATTTTTCCCTTAATAGCAGCTCCAATCCGGACATATATCTTATTCCCGTTTGAGATGATTTTATATTCATTTGATTTAAAGGCATTGTCATTCTTTAAATCGAATGATATTTGGCCCTTACTATCTTTGGTGGTTACTTTCTTAGCATAATTAGCTGCACCATCATCCACTCCGGGAGCAAAATTCCAATAACCGAAAACATTATCAACCGTAAAAGAATTGTTGGTTGGTTTCACTTCATATTGAATCGTAATAATCCCCTCAGAATAATTTGCCGAGGCCTCAATTCTTGAGAAAGGTGTAGCCCTGAGATCAAAAGAGGTAGCTCCATTCACTTTTATAGTTCCTTCACATGGTTCAACAAATGGTCCGTCGACTACAACTTTATATTCGGTATTGAAAATTTTTGAATTTTCATAACTACCATCATATTTTGCATAAAAATCTACAGACTGCTTCGCATTTGTATTTTGTTCATACATCTTTACAATAACACCTGTGGATCCCTGTACTGGTAATGGTATGGGATTGTTTGTTTCTTCATCAAGAATAAGACCCTTGATTCCACCATTAGGAGCATCGTAATTATCTAATCCCTGAATACATCCTGTCAACATCAACAGGAGACAGACAGATACTGATATTATAATATTCTTCTTCATATTATTTCTACATTTAAAATAAAACCATTTAGTTTGTATATCCGGGATTCTGAACTAAATTCGGATTAGAGTTCATATCTTCATTATGAATCCTTGTGTAATAATTCTTTTCCAGAAATATCCTTGTTTGTTTTGGAGTATTAGTGCCAATCTCAAAAATAAATTTCTGATCCCTGATGTCAAACCATGGGTATAGTGCAGAGCCTCTGAACCCATTTAATCCTCCCTGGCTGACATCCAGATGGGCAATCCTCCAACGCTTCATATCCCAATAACGATGACCTTCAAAAGCTAATTCTACTTTTCGTTCATGACGAATCTTTTCTATTGAAATTTCTGAAATTTCAACGATTCCCGCCCTTTCCCGGATTTTATTCACGGCAGATAATGCTTCGTCCTTTTTATCCAGTTCAAATGCAGCTTCAGCAAGATTCAAATATATTTCTCCCAAACGAAAAACCGGCCAGGGAGTTTCAGATTTACCCATATTCATGTCGGTAAGCGTTTCATCCCAGAATTTCTTCTGATAAAATCCTGTCTTAGAGGCATCTCCTGCATCAGCACCCCCATCTTTACCACTTGTATTATAGACAACGCCATTCACCTCCACCGTATTTCCTCCATCAGGTTGATTCGTAGCTTGATGTCTCTCAGTGTCTGAAATAATAATTCCTCTAATCCATTCAATTTTACTATCCTTACAAGGTGATCCCGGAAGATATACCGAAGCAAATAATCTTGGGTCTTTGCCCTCAAAAAGGGAATAAGGATCAGAGAATCGTATGGGAACTCCATTTTCTTTGATCTTTAGTTCTCCGCTGGCACCATCCATATATTCATAGGTCTCAATCATTTCCAGGGTGGGAGCCATCCCGCATCCCCATCCTCCTCCTCGGTATGAAAATGGAGCATTGCGTTTGTCCCAATCATGACCTTTTCCTCCTGCCACATTGTATTGCTTTTGGAAAATATATTCACCGTTATCCCCATTTCCCTTTATGAAAATCTCATAATAGTTTTGAGTTCTGTCATTTACATTTTTACTATAAAGTGAATATATGCCCATATCCAATAATGCCTTGGATGCATCATAAGAAGATTGATAAAACCGTTGAGTTTCGCTTTGGTCTATTCCTACCAGGCCATTTAATTGAACTGTACCGTATTTCGCTATAGAAGCGGCGTAGAGAGCAGCTCTTGAGCATAAAGCCAGTGCGGTTCCTTTATTTGCCCGATATTTTTCTGATTCGGGTCTTATCTCAGGAAGAATTTCAGATATTGCCTGGCATTCTTTAACAATAAAGTCATAAATCTCTACTTCCTTATTTCTGCTAACAGCTAATGATTCAAGGTTTGAAGGATCATACACTTGTGGGGCAGTTATAAGTGGAACCCCACCATATCTTTTTACCAAAGAAAAATAGTGCATCGCTCTCAAAAACCTTACCTCCGCATTTAATTGCTCTTTTTGAGATGAAGATAATGATTCAGCCCCCTCCAATTGATCTAAGAAGTCGTTACAATTACGAATAAATACATATCGATCAGAAAATTTTTGTTCGAACAGTGCATCTTCGTAGGTATATGTGGCACTACCATTATCAAATAAAGGATCTTTCTGGAATGACCCTTGGGCTTCGTCAGACATTGATGTGGGATTTATTAATCTCCATGCATCTCTATACCAGTAATTAAAGTCTTCCACTTGTAATCCGTCATATAGATTAACCAGAACACCGTTAATTAATTTAGGCTCTTTCCAAACTTGTTCCGGCGTAATGATATCAAACGATTCTTTATTTAAAAAATCACTACAACTAATGAAACAAACAATAGCTAAAAATGTAATAAATATTTTGTTCATAATACTAAAATGTAAGATTGATACCAAAATTGAATGTCTTCATCTGTGGATAATACCTAAAATGGCCATTACTGTTTTCCGGATCCATGTATTTCATTATACCGGTATTATTGGTAAAAGTCAGAAGATTGAAGGAGTTTACATATAGTCTGAGTTTTTCAAGTCCAACTCCTTTTATCCAGTTATCCGAAAACGAGTAACCCACTTCAAGGGTTTTCAAACGTAAATAACTCGCTTTTTGCATTGTCCATGTATTATTACTGGTATTCGCTTGAAAACCGGCAGGTCTAAGGGCGGGCATAAAGCCTGGGATCCAATTACTATAGGGATCCGAAGGGTCTTCCCTATGCCATCTATCCATCCAGAGATTTAACCCGTTACCTAATCCCTGTTGAATAAAAGGATCCATAAAATCTCCACTTGTGAAGACCTCGTGCCCGGCTGCGCCTTGGAAAAATAATGTAACATCTATGTTTTTGTAGCTCCCGAATAAATTTAAACCATAGTACATCCAGGGATTGTCTCCATGCCCAATAGGCTGGTCATCCTTCCCGTCAATAATTCCATCATTATTCCAGTCCTGGTATTTCAAATCCCCCGGCATTAGAGACTTATTTCCATTTCCATCTTGTATAGGTGAATTCAAAATATCTGCATAGGACTGAAATTGACCCAGAACTTTCTTTCCCCAGCTGATGGATTTAAAACGATCATTCGTGTTATTCCTCCAGTTGTCATACATGTTTGCGGACTCAGCTCTTTCTACATGACCGTACGAAGAACGGGTAGCGGAAAAATTACCTTTTATATCGTAGGTAAAGTCTGATATTTTATTTCTATGGCCGAGGACGATTTCAAATCCTTTTGTATTATCCGAATTTAAATTTTCCTGAGGGAGTGATTTTCCGAATGTGGTAGGTAATGTTAACAGGCGGGTAGCAAGTAATCCCTCTCTATTTCTCTGAAAATAATCAAACTCCAGAGATAATAACCCCTGATATACAGATGTTTCAAAGCCGACGTTCAAAGTGGTAGACTCGTACCATGTCAGATTCAGATTGGGCATTCCTTTATCCTTTGCTCCATTTGATAGTCCACCACTGCCTAACACATAATTTCCATTTGGATAGGTGTATCCGGATAGATATTGGTATGCAGCAAAATCCCCTTCATCACCAATTTTTCCATATGAACCTCTCAGTTTCAAGTTTTCAACATTTTCAAATTTATCTTTAAAAAAACTTTCTTCGGAAACTCTCCATCCCAGAGAAATTGCGGGGAAGAACCCCCATCTTTTCTCGGGTGCAAATTTGTACGAACCGTCATATCTGAAACTCAATTCAGCCAAATATTTGCTCGCATAGGCATAATTGAATCTTCCTACAAATCCTTGATGAGCCGATACTGAGGCATTTCCTCCATTGTTTATATTGACTTTATCTCCGGCATTAATCTGGTCAATTGCACTGATAGAGAATTGACGATATGCTTCTACCCATTCAGTTCTATCATTATATAATTCCCATAATAATAGAGCTGAAATATCATGACTTCCAAATTCGTTATTGTAGTTTAAAGAATATTGTTGTGTCGGTTTGAAATAATTTTCATTCTTTGCGGTTAGTTCGGATATCGTATGACTCCCTGCTATATTATATGTATCAGTACTAGCGTCATACAGATACTCGTAATATTCTTTATACCAGTTTTTATTGTTCGTGTTAGTAAAATCATATGCCAGCATGGCTTTCGCTGACAGGCCTTGTAACCAAGGGATTTTCCAATTGAAGGATATTGCCCCGTTAAAGACCCTTCTGTCCCTATTAGAATAACCAACATTGTCTATTTCAGATAAATGGATGGGGTTTCCTTTGTCCCCGGGAACCTGCCAGTAATCAGGGTTATCATTGGCATAAATTGAATAAATAGGCCTTGCCATTTGTATGCTGCGTGTCAGTGGTTCGGCTTCATAGGGTTTTTGCCTTGAATCAAGACGTCCACTTAATTGCAGATCAACAGTTAAACTCTTGGTTATTTCAGCGTTTATGTTTGATCGGACATTATATCGTTGAAAGTTATAATCGTTCGATTTATACATGCCTTCCTGATCTGTTAAGCCCAAAGAAAAAAAGTATTTAACTTTTTCACTTCCTCCAGAAACACTTACGTTGTGATACATTTGAGGCATAGTGCTTCGTACAGTTTCATTAAACCAATCAGTTGTACCAATGCCATTCTTAAATTTCGTCAGGTCTTCATCTGAAAAGGGAGCGTTAACACCCAGATTTTGTTGAGCCTCATTATAGAGTAACGCATATTCGTACCCGTTCATCAGTGTCGGATATCGTGTGATTTTCTGAAAACCATAGTATCCTGTATAGTCTATTTTGGCCTTCCCCTGCTGTCCTTTTTTCGTTGTAACCAATATTACTCCGTTTGCCCCTTTAAATCCGTATACGGCTGCAGATGCATCTTTTAGAATACTGATAGACTCAATATCGTTTGCATCTATTTGATTGAAATCCCGCTCAATGCCATCCACGATAATCAAAGCGTTTCCATAGCCCCGGATATCAATTGATGCGGCATCGTCTCCGGGAGCACCGCTTCTTTGAACTGCGCGTAATCCGGGGAGTTTTCCTGCTAACGCATTGGTTACGCTGGCTGTTTTGGCACTTGTGATGTCTGAAGCCTGAATGGACGCAACGGAACCTGTAACAGATGCCCTTCTCTGAACCCCATATCCCACAACAACCACTTCTTCCAACGCTTGAGTATCTTCTATCAATATCAGGTTAAAATTGGATTGGTCACTTACACTGATAATCTGTTCCAGATAGCCTATATAAGAGACCTGAATTGTGGCATCGTTTTCTACCTGAAGAGTGAAATTTCCATCTATATCAGTAACCGTTCCATTGGTTGTCCCAACTTCCACAATATTAGCTCCGATAATAGATTCTCCCTGCTCGTCAGTAATTTTTCCAGTTATCTGTTTTTTTTGTTGTTGGACAATGGTTGTGACTATTTCCTTACCATTGTCTTCGGATTTTCCGATAGAGAGGATAATATGATTTCCTTCCATAGTGTAGTCAATATCCTTATCCTTGAGCAGGGAATTGAGTATTTCTGAGACTGCTTCCTGCTTTCCTCTGACCGACACCCTTTCATTTGTATTCACCTCATTGTTGTAGATAAAAAGATAATCGGTTTGTTTTTCGATTTCGTTTAGCACCTCTTTGAGAGTTGTATTACGCTTGTTAATCGTAACCCTGGCGTTTTGAGTATAGCCGACTTCCGCCATAGCACAAAATATGCAGGTAAATAGTAGAATAAAGGTTGCGCGCATAATCAATAAAAAATGGTTTATGGGTATTTTTTCGGTTAATTGACTACCCATTGAATTGTTTTTCTTCATACATTTGTAATTGTTTTAAGTTGATACTTAGATAATTTTAGGCTTTGTCAACGAAAACATCCGATCGGTGGGCGCTGCAACGCCTGCCGATTTTTTAGTTTTCTACTGCTTAATCACTTTACTACATAGGCATTTCATTTTAAATTTACTAAAGTTAGACTATTCTTCGCCATGGTATATTCAAACAAACTGAGTTGTTTTCTGCAAACCAGTTTGTCTTATACTTATTTGGCTTAACCGAATAGTTGTTATTTTATATACACTATCCCTGTTGTTTCATCCCTTTGGTAGGAAAAATGGATACTTTTCTGCAGCACCCTTAAAGCATAATCCACTCCATCAGACTGCCGGAATTTTCCGGTATAGGTGCGTTGTGGTAACGAGCTGTTAGAGATTTGTATCCGGATATCAAAATATTTTTCGAGAGACTGCAGGATATCTTCAAGTCTTTTATTATTAAAGGCGATCAAACCATCTTTCCAGAGATACTTATCCATGTCAGTTATTGGGGTCACATATAGTTTTCCATCTTTCAGGTAGCTTCTTTCATCAGGTTTGAGAGTAGTAAGTTTATGATCGTTCTTGTAAATCTCCACACTTCCTTCGAACAGGCTGGTCTCGAAACCTCCATGTTTGGAATAAGCTTCTACGTTGAATGATGTGCCGGTTACCTTAATGTCTCCCGAAGTTGTTTTTACCATGAATGGTTTTTTATCGTCCTTACTTACCTCGAAAAAGGCTTCCCCGTCTAAATATACAGTCCTATCCTTCCTGGAAAATTCCGTAGGGTAACGCAATGTACTATTGGCATTCAGCCAAATGTCGGTGTTGTCGGCAAGGATCAGATGGATGCGTTGACCTGCAGGGACAACAAGTGTATTATAGTCCAAGGAGTTATTCTCTTGTCGCAGAGTGTGCAGATACAGTGCACTCGCAATGAGGATGAATAGACTCGCCGCAATCGCACCGATATGATACCCAATTGTACGCCTTTTTCTGTTCGTGTTTGAGATACCGGGAGACCTGAATAATATTGCATCGTATATTTTACGTTCCTGCAGGAACGTAATCCTATTCTCTTCAGATGTGTCTATCCACTGTCTAATCTGTTTTTCTTCCTCCAGTGTCGTATTACCTTCAAAAAAACGGTATAATAGATCTTTATTCATTATCTAAAATTGTGTCTTTATATATAACATTTCAACATTCGACTACCCTAAACGGATGAGTATTTTTTTTAAAATTATGTTGACTTTGGTATATCTGATTATTTATTTACTTTTGTTTATATGCTTAATACACTCGTTTCAAACAAATAACAGACAAATCTTTTTGAATATGTTTATTGCAATTGGTTTTATGCTATTGGGAGGCATTTTTGGATTCGTGTTACGAAAAAAAGAATTCAGAAATATTTCAAAAATTATTATCCTGCTGATTTGGCTTCTTTTATTTATTCTCGGATTAGAGGTAGGTAGTAATCCTGAAATAATATCCGGGCTGGCCAATATTGGGGTGGAAGCTTTAATTATTACCCTTGCTGCGGTCTTTGGTAGCGCTGTGGCTGCATTATTGCTCTGGAAACATATTAATAATAAGAGAAAAGGCCTTCATGAAGAGTAGTCTTATTATTGTCTCTTTTTTTGCCCTGGGGGTATTCTTCGGTCATTTCGAAATTATTCCGCTTTCTGTCGTCGACAATGATATAAGCTTTTACGCATTATGTTGTTTGATGTTTTGTGTTGGATTGAGTTTGGGTAACGATTCCAATACGCTCAGGCGTTTCACAAGAATAGACCCACGGTTTTATTTGCTACCAGTGGCAACGATTGTGGGTACGCTATTGGGATGTGCAATAATTGGCTTTCTACTTCCCGGCCGCTCAGTTATCGAATTCATGGCTGTAGGTAGCGGCTTTGGTTATTATTCATTATCAAGTATTTTTATAACGGAATACAAAGGGGTGGAACTCGGCACCATTGCATTACTTTCGAATATACTCCGTGAAATAATGGCATTATTGCTTGCCCCTCTTTTTGTAAAATATTTCGGTAAACTGGCTCCGATTTCAGTAGGTGGGGCAACTACAATGGATACCACACTCCCGATCATATTGAAATTTTCAGGGAAAGAATTTGCCGTTATCTCTGTTTTTCATGGATTCATACTCGATCTCAGCGTACCTGTTTTGGTTACAATATTCTCTTCTATATAATGAGCAGTGGTTACATAAAATCTTTCAACGATTCACGCAGCAGCTCAAGAGCCTTCGAAATGTGATATTCTATAGATTTCTGACTGAGATCCATTTTTCGGGCAATCATACTGTATGAAAATCCTTCAACACGGCTCATCAGGAATATCCGTCGTGTTTTCTTCGGTAATTGATTCAATGTGGAGTCGATGATCTTTTGTATCTCTCCGGAGAACAGAAAATCGGGCTCGCATGCTTCCAGTGTACTGATCTTTGTTTGGAGTAACCATTCGGAATGATCTCTTAGGTCTTCCGTTACACGCTGTTGTACCTGTTGATGTTGCAGATAATTAAGACATTTGTTTTTAACGATAGTCATAAGATAGGCCGGCGGTCTGGTGTCGGGAGATAGCAGCCGCCTGTTTTCCCAAAATACCGCGAAAGCCTCAGACACAAAATCCTCTGCCGTCTGCCTGTCTTTCACGTACCCTATCGCAAAACGGATAAAACGTTCGTGATATTCGTTGAATAAGAGGTTGAAACTTTGTATATCGGAAAATGACTCCATCCGGCACTTAACTTTGAGCGGCAAATATAGTGAAACCTGAGAGAAAAGCCAAGCTTGCTTGAGTTTTCCGAGGCGCATCCTACTATTCTGCAAATATAAACAAAACTTTGCAGCCTGTCGGTTTTTTTAACATAATCGTGCGGCTATAAAAAAGAAGTTCATTTCAAATCAGTTTACCAGAAAGATCTTCCTTGTATTTTATAATATTATAATATACAGTGTTTTATTTTATTTTTCACTGTAAAATCGTTTACTTTTAAACCTACTTTACGTTTGAAAGGGTATTTTTCGTCTTTATATTTGCAAAATCATTATTTAATATATTTATAATTACCAAGAATGGGGAGAAGAGGGTAAATTACTCTCTACCATGAATTATTTGTGTATGTCGGAGTAAAAAGTGAACTATTTCTGTCATTACCTTATGTTAAATTTTTTTAGTTAAACAGATCCTTCGGGTCACAATGATATTTACTATGAATATTACAAAAAGATTTACATCAGTTTTTATCGCGTTGGGTATAGCTGTTGGCTTGTTCTCCCAACCGGTTAGCCAGTTCGGGGAAGGGGAAAGGGTTGTCTTTCTGGGAAACAGTATTACAGATGGAGGGCACTATCACTCATTTATCTGGCTCTATTATATGACAAGGTTTCCAAACAGGGATCTGCGTATACTGAATGCAGGGATCGGTGGCAATACGGCTCTTGACATGTATAAACGTTTAGATAGTGACGTGTTCAGTAAGAATCCCACTACGCTGGTCGTTACATTCGGAATGAACGATTCGGGATACCAGGAATATAACGGAGATGACGGAGCCAGGTTTGGCGAAGAAAAATACCGGGAAACCTATGAAAATTTCAAGCTGCTGGAAGGTCGGTTGAAAGGGCTCTCCGGTACAAAGATCGTGATGATGGGAGGATCTCCGTATGATGGAGCTGCTAAGATTGATGGTAATACTGCTCTGAGGGGGAAAAATGACGTGATGCAGCGTATTGTGGCATTTCAGAAGAAATCAGCAGAAGAGAATAACTGGGAATTTCTGGATCTGAACGCCCCTATGACAGCCATTAACCAAAAGTTCCAGGTGAACGATCCGGGATTCACCCTTTGTGGTCTTGACCGGATTCATCCTGAAAATGACGGACACATGGTGATGGCTTACTTCTTTCTCAAGGAGCAGGGATTGGATTCCAATGTAGTATCGGACTTTGAGGTGAATGCGTCCAAAAAGTCGGTTGTCCGGTCGGCAAACTGTGAAATCTCCAATATAAGAGGAAATGAAGGGACACTCTCTTTTGATTACCTGGCTTATTCGTTACCCTATCCGTTAGATACCATTCCGCGTGGATGGAACGCAAAAAAATCACAGGCCGACGCAATGAAATATATACCATTTATGGAAGAAATGAATCAGGAGGTAATTAAAGTCTCCGATTTAGAGAAAGGTGATTACAAGATGTTCATTGATGGAGAAGAGATCGGGACATGGTCGTCTGACGACCTGAACAAAGGGGTGAACCTGGCGGCAGAAACAAAAACACCGCAATACCAGCAGGCTCTGTCGATTATGCATCTGAATGAAGTGCGGTGGGAGATTGAGAGAAATTTCCGGGACTATGCCTGGATACAATTCGGCTTTTTTCAGGAAAGGGGATTGCTGTTTGCCAATAACCGTGCATCGCTTGAAGCACTTGATAAGGAAACGGGTAACAACGGATGGCTGAGAATGCATAGGGATAATTATGCCCGGATGATGCATCCATCGTTTCGTGAAACGCGGCAGGCGGAAATGGATATGCTCGTTACGAAGATCTATGAGATAAACCAACCGGTAAAGAGAAAGATAGTTTTAGTGAAAATCTGATTGGATTGTAATCCCTGTAAAAGAAACGATATGGTACTTGAAAATTTAAGTCAAAAACATAGGTTGTCAGTTTTTATTCTGTTTTGTTTTCTACTGGTGAAAATACCTGTGTTGTCACAGACCGCATGGTTCACCGATGGTTATCATGGCGGTATCTACGGTCATTACCCGCAGTGGCAGGCACGATTCATGGTAGAGCAACTGGAGAAACATCCTGATTGGGCAATCAATCTGGAGATCGAGCCCGAGACCTGGGATACGATCAGTGTGACAGACGCGGAGAACTTTAAGGCATTCCAGGCATATTTTGAAAAAGAGGGTCCGTCGGGACGTATAGAGTTTGTAAACCCGACCTGGTCACAACCATACTGTTATAATATCTCGGGTGAGAGTATTATCCGGCAATTCCATTACGGTATGGCAAAGACCCGGGAGTATTTTCCAAGTGCCTCTTTCGTGACTTATGCCGTGGAAGAGCCCTGCTTCACGAGTAGTTTACCGCAGATACTGAAAGGTTTTGGTTATAAGTACGCGGTACTGAGAAACCCTAATACATGTTGGGGAGGTTATACCAGTGCTTTTGGAAAGAACCTGGTAAACTGGATCGGGCCTGACGGGACTTCTATTCCGGCTGTGCCGAGATATGCTGTTGAAGAGTTATCTACGGAATCGACCTGGCAGACCGAATCGTGGACCAACTCCAACAGTTTCATTGAGAAATGCTTTGCCAATGGTATACAGTTTCCGGTAGGGATGTGTTTTCAGGATGCGGGATGGGACGGAGGTCCGTGGCGCAGTGAATACCAGCCTATGCGATATACTACCTGGACCAATTATTTTGAAATGATAAAAGGAAAGGTGGAACCGGAAGACTGGCATTTCACGCAGGAAGATATCAAACCGGGATTGGTGTGGGGTGCACAAGTGGTGCAGGAAATTGCCAAACAGGTGCGGGAGAGTGAGAACCTGCTCGTCACTGCAGAAAAGATGGCTGCAATGGATTATCTCTTCAACGGCAAGAGTTGGCCGGAAGAGGATTTTGCCGAAGCATGGAGGACGTTGATGCTTGCCCAACACCACGACTGCTGGATTGTTCCCTATAACGGCAGGCCGGGAGATACCTGGGCCGATAAAGTAGTCCGGTGGACTGAAGCTACAAATCAAATCGCGTCCGAAAAGATATCAAACCTCTTTGCCAGGACGAATAATACTGAATATATCCGTGTATATAATACGCTGGGATCGGCACGTAAAGAAGAGGTCGCCCTGATTCTTCCGGAACATTTTCGAGGCCGGAAGATAGTAGTCATTGATGCCAAGGGTAAGCCTGTACCCCATCAATTATCAGAAAGTGTTGACGGAGAGGTAACACTGTTCTTTGAAGCATCGGTGCCGGGAATGGGCTATGCTACTTACTGGCTGAAACAGAGTGATAAGGAACTGCCCTCTAAAAAAGAGCTGGATCTTTCCTCAGAGAAACTCACATCTTCAGAAAAACTCGCAATAGAAACAGACTATTACTCAGTAATTATTGATCCTGCGCATGGTGGTACGATCACAAGCCTGATCGATAAAAAGAAGGGGAACAAACAATTGGTCCAAAACGGGAAATACCTGAACGACCTGAGAGGCTTTTTTTATAAGGAGGACAGATTTTATGAGGGATCAGAAAACCAGGCTACAGTCTCAGTGATGGAAGAGGGAGAGTTATTTACCCGTGTAAAAGTCGAAAACCAAATTGCCGGGCATAACTATTATCAACTGATCACTTTTTATGAAAATAATCCCCGTATTGATTTTACCCTGCATATCGACTGGGATGGGCAGCCGCGGATTGGTGCGTATGACCAGAGCGATAATTATGAAGCCACTGACCGGAATAAGGCTTTTTATAATGATGACTATAAGCTTCATGTACGGTTTCCGTTCAGTGATATAGGCCGGAAGATATATAAGAACGCACCGTTTGATGTCACCGAAAGTAAGCTTGACAATACGCTTTATTCAAGCTGGGACACTATCAAGCACAATGTTATCCTGAATTGGGTGGATATTACCGGTCAGGAGCAGGATTATGGAGTTGCACTCTTTTCAGATCATGCTACGAGTTATTTGCAATCAGACAGTTTGCCATTGGGGTTAACTGTGCAATATACCGGTAGGGCTTTATGGGGGAGAGATTACAGTATCCATGGCCCCACCGAAATCCGGTATGCGCTTCTGCCTCATTCCGGCGACTGGGAGAGGGGAGAGGTGGAAAAAGCGAGCAGTCAATGGAATGAACCAATGGTCGCACAATTCACGTCGGGTTCCCCTGAACAACAGGAAAGATCAATACTCGAAACGATCGGTGACAATCTGGAAATAACCTCTATGGTCGTGGAGAACGGCAATCTGCTTGTACGTATCTATAATACATCCTCCCGCGAAATTTCCCGCGAAGTGACCTGGAACTGTAGTGTGGATAAAATAGAGCAGGTAGACTTAAAAGGTGATACTATCCGTGAATTATCGCCTGTCGATAAGGGGGCGGGGCGGTTGCAGACAAATATAACAATCCCCCAATTCGGCTTTGTGACATTGCGGTTTATCGATTTGCAAATAAAAGAATGATTTAGTTCGCAACACTGCTACATGACTATATATCTGACTTAGATCCTTTAAAACAATTAATATGATATCCAATCGAAACAAGCTGACAGCAGTTATTCTTTTATTCGTCTTCTGCGCAATGACCGGGATTACCTCTTGTTCAAACGCAAAGAAAGATAATACAACAAAATTCTCACCAGCGGATTATGTAAACCCCTTTATAGGGGCAAGTACCAGTACTTCGGCAGCCGGAGTTTATCACGGATTAGGTAAAACTTTTCCGGGAGCAACCACCCCGTACGGCATGGTACAGGTAAGTCCGAATACCATTACCGGTGGGGATAACAGCCCGGGATACAGCTATGAACATAAAACAATAGAAGGTTTTGCTTTTACACAAATGAGCGGTGTAGGCTGGTTCGGGGATTTGGGTAATTTTCTGGTGATGCCCACAACCGGCGAATTGAAAAAAATTGCAGGAAAGGAAGACGGGAGTATCACCGGCTACAGATCGTATTACGATAAGAAATCCGAGGTTGCCGAGGCCGGATTTTATTCGGTCGACCTTACAGATTACGGGATCAATGTGCAGAGCAGCACTACACCCCGTTGCGGCATATTGAAGTTTACCTTTCCCGAAAATAAAAAATCACGTATTCAGATTGACCTTGCCCGTAGGGTGGGAGGAACATCTGTAGAACAGTATGTGAAAGTGGTAGACCAATATACCATCAAGGGGTGGATGAAATGCACGCCCGATGGTGGTGGCTGGGGCGACGGAGAAGGTAATACAAACTATACCGTACATTTTTTCGCCCGTTTCAGCAAGCCGTTGGAGAACTATGGATTTTGGAGTGCCGATATTCCTGATGGTTGGAGCCGGAAGAAAGATGATGTGGTGAGCGCTCCTTACCTTACCAGAGTGTCCGAAGCTCCGGTTATTACGGGAAAGGATGAAATGAAAGGAAAACATCTTGGTTTTTATACCGAATTTCCTACTCAGGAAGAAGAGCAAATTACACTGAAAGTGGGTATCTCCTTTGTCGATATGGAAGGGGCAGAAAATAATTTCAACACTGAAATAGCCTCGTTAGATTTCAATGAAGTGAAGACTCAGGCACGTCAGCTATGGGATAAAGAGTTAAGCCGGATTAAAATATCCGGAGGAAGTGATGATGACAAGACTATATTCTATACTGCATTATATCATACTATGATTGATCCCAGAATATTTACCGATGCCGACGGTCGTTATATGGGTGGTGACAATACAATTTATTCAACAAACGAAACCTTTACCAAACGGACCATATTCAGTGGATGGGATGTGTTTCGCAGTCAGTTCCCGCTACAAACAATTATAAATCCTTCTCTGGTAAGTGATCAGATAAATTCACTCGTTACGTTGGCTGAACAAAGTGGCAAAGAATATTATGAACGTTGGGAAATTGTGAATGCTTATTCCGGATGCATGCTCGGGAATCCGGCACTCTCGGTACTTGCTGATGCTTATGTAAAAGGAATCCGGACTTTCGATGTAGAAAAAGCCTATGAGTATGCGAAAAATACTTCCCGTGTATTCGGTAATGATAAACTGGGATATACTCCCTCTGAGCTCAGTATTTCGCATACATTGGAATATGCCTATACAGACTGGTGTATTTCACAGTTAGCGAGTGCAATGGGTAAAGACGAAGAAGCAAAGGTATACGCTCAGAAATCTCAGGCATACCGGAATATTTTTGATAAGGAAAAAGGATGGTTCCGTCCCCGCAAAGCAGACGGCTCATGGCAGGACTGGCCGGAAAACGCCCGTACAACCGAATGGTATGGGTGTGTGGAGTCAAACCCTTACCAGCAGGGTTGGTTTGTACCACATGATATAGAGGGTATGGTGGAACTTATGGGTGGAAGAAAAGCAGTGCTGGCAGACCTGTACAGCTTCTTTGATAAAACCCCGGATGACCTGTTGTGGAATGACTATTACAATCATGCCAATGAACCGGTGCATTTTGTGCCTTTCTTATTCAATAAACTGAATGAGCCATGGAATACACAGAAATGGAGCAGGCATATTTGTAAGAATGCATATCGTAATGAAGTGGAAGGAATTGTAGGTAACGAAGATGCCGGGCAGATGTCTGCATGGTATGTGTTAACAGCATCGGGCATTCATCCTTCCTGCCCCGGGGATACAAGATTAGAGATTACCAGCCCGGTATTCGACAGGGTAGACTTCAGGCTCGACCCCGATTACGCCCGGGGAGAGAAATTTACAATCATTGCCCATGACAATAGTCCGGCAAATATATATATCCAAAAGGCAGTGCTGAACGGAGAAGAATATAGCGAATGCTATCTTGATTTTTCTGATATCGTTCAGGGAGGTGTTTTGGAATTATATATGGGAAGTACTCCTAATAAAGAATGGGGTAAGTAATTATTTTATATATACTTAACCATAAATAAGTGCAACTTTTTATTAATCAAAAATTGTTTACAAACATGAAAAGAAAACAGAGAGCGGATGCACCTGGTGTGTTTTCCAAAATTGTAAAACTGCTGTTGATCCTGATACTGCTATTAAATAGCGGAGTACAGGCGAAAGCCTCTTCAGATCTCATTTCACAACGTCCTGAAAGAACTATTTCCGGTGTGGTAACAGATGAGAACGGTGATTCTGTAATTGGTGCGACTGTTGTAGTGAAAGGTACGACAATAGGTACCACCACGGATATTGACGGAATTTTCTCTTTAAGAATACCTTCAGATGCTAAAACGCTGCAGATATCGTATGTGGGAATGATGACTGTAGAGTTGACAATCGGTGATAATTCACAGTACAATGTGGTTATGAAACCGGATGCTGTTCTGATGGAAGATCTGGTAGTTATCGGATACGGAACCCGCTCAAAAAAAGATATGTCCATAGCAGTGAGTTCTGTAAAAAGTGATGAATTGAATGAACGCCCGTCTGCCTTTAACATCATGCAAGGCATAGCCGGAAAAGTGGCCGGGGTAACAAACGTATCAATGTCCGGCAGACCTGGTGGTGGTTCTTCCCTCCGCGTTCGTGGAATGGGCTCCATCAATGCGGGCAAAGATCCTATCTATGTGCTCGATGGGGTAATTGGGGTTGACCCCAATATCATCAACTCTGCGAATGTGGAATCTATCGACATCCTTAAGGATGCAGCTGCCACCGCTATGTATGGCGCCCAGGGATCAAACGGGGTTGTACTTATCACCACCAAGAAAGGTAAAAAAGGCAAAGGCTCCATTACCTACGATGGTAAGATGGGATTTGGTTTTATGAATCGCAAACTCGACATGCTGGATGCCGATGAATATATGGAAGTTCAACGGCGCAGCTATGCTTACAGCGGACAAACCATGCCTCACCTTACCACTGCCGACGAAAAACTCTTCTACTATGCTAAGGATGCTTCCGGCAACTACCAGTACGATGAAAATGGACTGCTTATTGCTTCGCCCAGGTATAACACAGACTGGCAGAAGGAAATGACCCGCACAGCCATTACCAATGACCACATTGTATCTTTTTCATCAGGCAATGATGATACAAGTGTTTATTCAAGTGTTGCTTATCAGAATTATGAAGGGGTGATGAAAAGTTCCGAGTACGAACGCTTTTCCGGTACTATTAATGTAAACAGCAGGATCAAGGACTGGCTCCGCGTTCAGGTTGTAGGAACCGTAGGAAGTCAGAAAGGTAACAATAACGATATGGAAAGTTCTTTCGGTCAGGGGGCGATCCGTAATATGATCGAGATGCCGCCCATTGTGCCTGTTAAATACGAAGATGGTACCTGGGGACGCAAGGGAGATTACAAATTTTCCGAAGAAGGAGAGAATCCACTGCTGCTGTTACGGGATAGAAGGGATGAATGGAAATCCAACTTCTCCGTATTCAGCCTCAATTCCATTCTCGACCTAACCAGAAAGCTAACGCTGACTGTCCAGGGAGACTATCAGCAGAGCAACAGGAAGGGGATGAGTTATGCCAAAGCCGGACTTCTGGACGTAAGCGAAAATAATGGTGGTTACGCGGATATCAGTAACTCCGATAATCAGAAACTCACCAGCGAAAACTACTTTACCTATACCGATGAGTATTTCAACGGACAACTCAGTTCTAACTTTGTGCTGGGTGCCAGTTGGTATTATAATCGCAATGAAAGTTCATCCTCCGGTTCCGAACAATACTTCGATGATTCATTCGACTATCATAACCTTTCGGCAGGAACAACATGGCATGAACCCAGATCCGGGATGAATCAGAATACGATGAATTCATACTATTTCCGGATGAATCACAGTTTCCGCGACAGGTATCTGCTGGGTGTTACATTCCGTGCTGATGGTGCTTCAAACTTTGGTATGAACAACAAGTACGGATACTTCCCGTCAGTATCTGCCGGATGGCGTATTTCGGAAGAGAGTTTTTTCCGACCGCTCCTCAATGTAGTAAGCCAGGCCAAGCTGAGAACAAGTTACGGTGTGGTTGGTAATGCCTCCATCCCCAATTACAGAACCATTTCACAATACGGAAACGGCTCTACCATTTTCAACAAGGAGCTCACGTCGTATGTAACTTTGAGCAATTTGGGTAACAAAGACCTCAAGTGGGAATCATCACGACAGTTTAATGTTGGATTAGATCTCAGCTTCTTCAACAACCGCTTAGAGGTAATCATGGACTATTACACCAAGTCAACCCAGGACCTGTTGTTCGAGAAACAGATACCTATCACCACCGGATATGCTACTACATGGTCCAATCTTGGCGAGATACGGAACGATGGATTCGAGGCTACCATTACATCCCGCAACATTCATACAAAAGATTTTATGTGGGTGACAGATCTTGTGTACTCCACTAATAAAGTGAAAACAATAGATATAAACGGAGAAACCATTGATACAGGGAATAATACCATAGCCCGGGAAGGTATAGACTGGGCATCGTATTACGTCTATAAAAGACTGGGTACCTGGAGTCTTGCCGAGGTAGAGGAAGCTGCCAGGTATGGCAAAAGACCCGGTGATATCAAGTACGAAGATGTGAACGGTGACTATAAGATCGACGAAGAAGATCGTCAGTTAATGGGAACCGGCAGACCGAAAGGAAACCTCACCATGGTGAATACCTTTACCTACAAGGGCTTTTCATTGATGGTTGACCTTAATTATGTGTACGGCTTCAAGATCATGAGTATTACCCATTCCATGGGCGAAAACAGACCGTTGTACAGCAACAGCGTGAAAGATATACTTAAAGCATGGACACCCGAGAATCAAAATACTATGGTTGCCGCACTGCGTTTGCCGTCAGACCCATTCTTCGGTGAAAACGAAAAAGATTCGTATATGCTTCATAAAGGGGACTTCCTGCGAATACGCAACGTTGTACTCTCGTATTCTTTCAGTCCTAAAGTGCTTAACTGGCTCAGGGAAGTAAACAACCTCTCATTGGGAGTATCCGTTGAAAACCTTGCGTTATTCACCCAATACCCCGGATATGACACAGAAATGGGAGCATTCAATACAGACAACGGACAGAGTATCGACTTCTACTCATACCCTCGTCCAACAACAGTTACTGCTAATATAAAGATTACATTCTAAGAATTAAAGAGTAAAGAACAAAGAACCAAGAGTCAAGACTTTGTTAGTGAAGAATTAAAAGTGAAAAGTAAATAATGAATAATGAATAATGAAATAGTGAACTTCTCCACTTCTTAGTTCTAATTTCTTCGTTCTTGATTCTAAAAATTCTGGTTCTAAAACGTTCCATACACATTGATGTAAACAAATAAAATAATTGTATGAAAAAGATATATTCAAATATAAGCTGGCTCATTGCCCTGGCGGTAATCATCACTTCATGCGACTCTTTCCTTGAAGAAAAGCCAAAGACATTTCTGAACCCCGATTCATATTACCAGAACGAAAAGCAGGTCTTGGCTGCTGTCAACGGTATATACACTTTTGTTGACGATATTATGGACTCAGATATTGAGCCCGGTTCGCAGAGCTTCATTTTCCTGGAATTCATGCACGGATACGGTGAACGTATGCGCGGGTCAGGTACCCAAGACCTCGCTCAGGCCAACAGTCTGCTCATTGCGGACAATAACAGCTATGTACAGAGATTCTGGGAGACAGCATACAGAGCTATCGAGAATTGCAACAGCATCATCGAAGGTATAGAAGGTATGGCAGAAGGGACGATAAGTGAGGCCAAAAGGAACCAGTACCTGGGCGAAACTTATTTCCTCCGTGCTTACTTTTACTTCAATCTGGTAAGACTCTATGGACCGGTGCCACTGAAGCTCACCCCTACCAGAGATGTAACCGACACTGCCATTGAATTATCATCCGTAGATGCCATCTACACCCAGATCGATGCGGATATGACAAGAGCTGGCGAACTGATGGAAGATATGGAGTGGACAAATACCAGTGGCCGTGTAACTAAGGGAACCGTGAAGTCTATACACGCCAAGGTCTTACTTACGATGGCCGGATATCCCCTTCAAAAGGGAACCGAATACTATACCAGGGCCTACAACATGGCAAAGCAGGTATATAACAGTGGAAGATTCAATCTGTTCGACAGCTATGAAGAGTTGAGGACTGTTGAAAATTCCGGAGAGATCATCTGGTCCATTCAGAGAGAGGCCGACAATGCAGGTAATCCCCTCCATAGTGCCCTGCTGGCTTATCCTGCGCCGGTAAAAGCTGTTTCTGCCAGTGCTGCTTACGGTGGAGCAATCACTGTTACCCAGATGTTCTTCGACACCTATCCCGAAGGCGATAAGCGCAAAGAAGAAAGAGAATTCTATTATACCCAACAGGAGGCACTCGACCAATCGGGCATGGTAGACCTCGGCAGGCTATATATCTATAAGTACTGGGACCAGGATGCCGCGGTAACCGGAAAATCCGGAGCCAACTTTACACTCTTAAGATATGCAGATGTACTGTTGATGTTGGCTGAAGCAAAAGCCCAGGCCGATGGAGGAACCACAACCGATGCCGATGCCATTGCAGCCTACTACGCCGTTAGAAAACGTGCATTGCCGGAAGAAGTGAAACCAACATCCATCACTGTCGACAGGATATTGCAGGAACGTTTCTGGGAACTGGCTTTCGAGAATCAGACATGGTATGATATGTTGAGAACCCGCAGGGCTTTACATGCTGTCACAGGACAGATGGTAAATATGATCGGGTACCAGACGCCGACTCATACAGCACCGTTTACCGAAGCAAGTTTATTGTTACCATACCCGATCAGGGAAAAGAGGTTAAATCCTAATTTGAAGAGGGATTGATCATTTAATAACGAGTAGTTAATATGAAGTACAATTATAACCATATGATATTATTATCATTCTTACTTTGCATCTTCGTCTCTTGCTCGGACAGTGATGACAGTATAAGGAAGAATCCCTTTGAACCAGACGGTGATCATACCTATATCAAAATTGCCAGTACATTCAACGCGGATACGCTATACTTGTCGTGGGAACTTACCAACCCGGAAATCAGTTTCGATAATTATCGTATTGAGTTGAGCAAACCGGCCACAACTAAAACTGCTGGAAGAGACGCAACGACGGTCTACTTCACCCATGTGCCATACAATGAACCTGTATCCGTAACTCTCTCTTTGATGAAGGGCAACGAAGTTATAACCACCAACACTACCCAGGCAAAGATTGATGGTCTTGACAAAGTGATTGCAGGCGTCATCATTCCCGACCAGGGAAGCGTAACCGCAGGCGATGGAATGTATTCCATTGCCTTGCCTGATGGAAGAAGTATCTTCCTGATGGGTGACTCCTACGTAGGAACGGTTACTAATGGACAACGCCCTACATCCGACCGTATGTATCGCAATACCTATATTGTGTATGACAATGGTAAGGTGAGCGCCATTTACGGGTACGGGGGTGACAGGAATGCTTCTGCAGCAGTACCTCCGGGTTATCCTGATGAGCAGAAATGGTACTGGCCCGGACACGGTTTTGTGAATAGTGATAAGTTATACATCTTTCAAACCCTGATGTATCAGGGAGGTGAAGGCATGTGGGGATTCATGTATGAAACCACCCATATACTGGAGTATAACCTTCCCGGTTTAGAATTGAATAAGATAACGCCCATACCATTCAACGGCTCTCCGGATATTCATTACGGAATGGCCGCACTGAACGATGGTGATTATAATTATATCTATGCACAGGTGGATATACGAAATGATATGGATCCCATCACCGAAGTACTGGTTGCACGGACTGCCGTAGGTAATCCTTACGATAACTGGCAATATTATAACGGTTCGGGTTGGAGTGCAAATCCTCCAGATGCCGTGAAGCTGGAAGGCTTATCAACTGTCCCTGTTTCGTCACAGTTCAATGTGTTCAAACTGCGGGGCAAGTATGTACTGCTCACCCAAAAGAAGACTTTTAATTCCGGAGAGATATACACGTTTATTGCTGATAGCCCTACCGGACCGTGGAGAAATAAACAGCTCATATTTAAAACCTATGAGCAGAACACTCCCCATTTATTGACCTACAATGCGATGGCTCATCCGCAGTTTGAGAAAGACGGGATGATACTTGTCAGCTACAACGTGAATACCGAAGTATTTGCGGAGCAGTTCAGCGATGTAAGTACGTATCGCCCCCGGTTTTTCTGGATCGATATAGATAAAATTATGGATTAAGAGACTGTAAATTCACAACTTATAAACTTAAAAATTAAAATGATGAAAAAATATGCATTCATACTTATTGTGGTTTCGGTTTTATTCGCCATTGTAAGCTGCGAAGACGAAAACCGAACACAAATATCATCCGATTACCCGTCTGACTACGATATAAATTATGGCCTCTTCCATGTCTACCAGTATGATGAGGTAAACATTAACGGGATCGACCTCGCCCAGAAGTTCGACTTCTTCGATACTTTCAAACTGACATTGCATTATACCGATAACAAGATCAGTGCGGTAACTTTCAGTAATGGCGATGTGCCTTTTTCACCTTACAGCTATGAAATCCCAGCCGGTAAGGTGGATGCATATCTCAATACGAGCGTGCTTCCCAATGAATTGCGTTTAACTGAATCGGACAAATTAATCGCCTACTATGTAAACGGTGAGTTTAGCATCCCTTTCAAACTGGATTGTCCGTCACTGGATTATAAATATACTTTCAAAAGCATTAATCAATAAAATTGTAATAATATGCAATACATAAAAAAATATAAATACGCGTTGTCATTGTTGGTACTCTTATTCCTTGTTGTCACCTGCATGACCATTGAAGAGATCATTCACCCCGACAATGCTCAGGTTGACAGTGATATCAACATAACAGTAAAGATAAAAATCGTTGCCGAAACCGATGGTAACAGTAAGTTGGCATTTGGTATATTAATGCCTAAAGCCTGGAATGTGAAAGACAATGCTATGTTGACTCTTACCACTGACGCGGCATTTGCCGGGAATAAAGTTACCAACGAACCCATGGTACTGATGAGTGCCACAGACACAAATCCAACGGACGGAATGCCATGGGCATCTTCGTTCCAGAGCCGTATGGGCGTACTTGGCAACACGGGGCCGATGGAATGGGTCGTATTTAAATCGGCTACCACTTTCCAAATCAATGATAACATTGCAGACCAAAAAACTGTAGTGGGTACGGTGAACATAAAACTTCATACAGGTCCACGTGCCGTGAAGTTCTATGCGGGGTACACATTTTGTGGTGAAGCATTTGGATTCCACAATGAAAAATACCCAGGTGAGGATGTGGTAGAAGCTAAACTTCTGGAAGTTACCGGTGGTGATGAGCCTCAAATGGACTTCACTTCTGACCCCGCAGTATCTTTCGTTCCTGCCACTTTTGGTTTCGGTGATATATTCTCCATCCGCTATAATGAACCGAACTACGTAACCGAAGGCGGTCTGAAAGATGGCGATGTTCATCTGTATGCAAAGGTACTGTACATGGAAGGTGGAGTAGAGAAAGAAAAGATCGTGGACGAGATTTCCGATAAAACTCTTATGGAATCACTGGGTAATCTGGGCGCAGTGACTTCTTTCCAGAAATACATTTACCCAAGAGAATTCTTTGGTTTATCCAAAGATGCCGATATATCAGGCATTCAGGTTCATTTCACAAATAAGGATAAAAGTGTGGTTATATTGGATAATGAAACGCAAGATAATTTTGTGATAGAGGAAACCTGTGAGTAGGGGGTTATACCTGAATTAATTTCACCCGGTTCTTTGGATACTTCCCTTTTAAAAAGGAATGCCCAAAGAACCGGGTGATTATATCCTTTTTTTTAAGAAATTCAGATAGTTTCTCTATTTTGAAATATCCTTCTTTTAAGATATACTGCCGATCCTGATGATCATTTCTTCAAATTGATCACCCCCAGCCAGGGCTTTTCCCTTTACTTTGCTTTTATAGTTGTAAACAGTCTGCACCGAATAGTGCAGAAAGTCGGCGATCTGCTTCATGTCTGTGATCCCTAATTTGATCAAAGCGAATATACGAAGTTCATTATTTAACTCCCCTCTTTCGGGATAATATTGTTCATCAGCCCTGAGCAGAGAGTTGAATTCCGAAACAAAGTTGGGGTAAAGTGCCAGAAAAGTTTTGTCGAAATTGGCATGTAATTCGGAGATATCTTTCTCCAATTCATCCGTGGATAATTTAAATAGATTGTTTATCTGTCCGGTTTTTATATTCAGGTTCACATTTTTCCGATACTTGTGAAGTTTATTGACATAGATAGAACACTGGTTCATAAAGTAACCGATATAGTGTTCTTTCACGGTATTGGCTTCATCCAGCTTCCGGTTCAACTGCAGAAGATCTTCGTTCATTATTCTAAGCTCCTTCCGGGCTTTTGAAACGGCCTTGACCTGTAGATACAGATAAAATAAGGTAATGATCAGGACCAATGCAAATAGACTGGTAATGATTGAGAAGTTCTTTAAATTCTTCTGTTGAGAATAAATTTTTTGCAGGTAGGTGTCTTCAATGATGGGTTGTACCCGTGCAATAACGGAGTTTTTAAATCTTGCATTATAAAACAGCGCATCATCCAAAGCTATCCTTATATATTCGTATGCCCTGTCAATATCCCCCATTTCATACAGGTTTATGGCTAAAGACAGCAGCGCTTCATTTTCTTTTACCGCCAATTCTATGTCGGTGATCGCTGCGATAATCAGGTAATAATTTTCAAGTTCTTTTTTACCTGAGTGGCGGTATAATTTGGCGAGATTCATTGCAGCCATTGCATAACCGTGTGTTTCAGGTGTCTGATTATGAAAGACGGGTAACAACAATTTTTCTGCCTCTGAAAACTGCCTTTCTTCCTGAAGCTTATGTGCTAATTCTTTTTTATATTCTTCGGATCCTTCGTCTAACAACCCCATTACCTTATCTCTATAGGATTCCTTTTGTTTCTCATATACCAGCGAGTGGTTTGCATCGGAAGTATAGAATATAAGACTCTCAAAATATCGAATAGAATTCCAACAATACCATACCTTGTCTTTGTCTGACATGCTTTCATAATCAAGAGAGTCGAAAAGTTCAGAAGCTTCCAGAAACAAACCCGATAGTGAATAGATATAGGATAAGCGCAACAGATTCTCCACAATGATATCCTGATCATCCAGTCTGTTTGCAAGAGATAGATTCTCTTTGATATAAAACTCTGCAGAGTCACAAATGAAACTATTGTATTGTTCGATAATTTTCGAGTTGATATTGATTATATCGTTCGTATCGACCAGTAGTTGTTTTCTCTGCTTCAATTCCTGGATCTTATCTTCCCTTATCTTTGTGTATCCGGATCGTTCTGAAATAACCTTGTCCAGCACTTTCAGCAGGGAATCGTTTTCACTTTCCACGCTGAAAATGGCCGTTGGAAAAATAATCAATAAAAGTATAACATACGCGAGCCTCATAGTAAATAATCTCTCCGGTTGATCCAGTAATTTGCTTTTAAGAATTCATTCATGACCTTATCCTAGCGGTTGTAACCGTAATGTACAAATATATATATAATTTTGTGGTGTATTGCCATATTTAACATAATAATAAAGTTGTGTAGCTGATATACATCAATTTGTATGTCTTAATGATTTTTATATAGCTATAAGTCGAAAATACAGAGAAAAGATTCCTGAAACAGACACAAAAAATGTTTCAATCGATTGTAGATAAACCTAAAGAAAAGAAGAGATTAAAAATAACCGAAAAAGTCAATACAAAGAGGTTTATTTTGATATTCTACCGTTCAAGATTGTAGATGTGAAAGAATATGGATTTTTCGCCAATTTTTCAAATTTCAAGTATTTCTTTTTTTGTTCATCGTTTAAACGGTTCGTTTTGAAATCGTTCTTAGCCCTGCTATACCAATCGTATAACATCTTTTCAAGACCTATGCTGCCTGAGGAAGGCATTCGTTGATTATCAGATAGAAAGTTAATAAGCATATTGTACTTACTGTTCCACTCATAGACTTTTTTTTCCGTATCAATATCTGCATATTGATCTTTTATTCTCTCTACTTCAGATTTTTGACCTTCCGTCAGTTGATCAAAATTAATGCATTGTAATCTCCACCATCGATACAGTGAAGTTTCATTTTGATCGGTTGAAGCGGAAAAAGGGAAATGCCAGTTCTGTGAGATGAACTTTTCCAAGTCAGCCAGTCTCTCATCAAATGGCTTGTTGGAAATACCAAGCGTCGCCGGGTCGCCCGTCTTGTCTGGATAGGTCTTATTGCTCAAACCGAAACACCCGTTCTTATATTGCTTGAAACGTTTCTTTGAGTCTTTGATCATCGATGTCCGGATGCTGTTGATATTTGTCTCAGGAAAATATTGCAAAACATGATCTGTTATTTCCCCGACTGCCCGTGGACTATCGTGTGCATTTAAAAATTCAATGATAGTTTCCCTGATGGTACCCGACTTGATATGTTTCCATTCTTTTAGCATATACATGCTTTTTCGGCCTTTGTGGGTTATTAAATCGTGTTGGTATAAAAGAGGCCGAAGCTGTTTGGAGGAGGTATATTTATGTTCCGGGAGTATCTTTTTAAATTCTGTAAATATATCATCTATGTGCATGGGTGTCCCTTGCTGTTTCAATATTTCATATATCACATCGGAAGGTTGTTTGGGAAGAACAGGAGGGGGTGGAGTGATGACTTTTCCCGAGACGGTTGCAAGGCCGAACTCATGCTCAAGGATATCGGACGCAACCTTTATTACACCTTCCAGTATTCCGTCCTTATATTTTTGCCATCCTGGCGAGCTTAATAAGTAGACTCCGAGGTGTGATATAAGGTCTATTCTACTAATTGACACAAGATGGTTTATATCAGTGATAAATCTGTTAAAATTGAAAGACTCTGCCAACCCTGCCGGAATCAATACACTGTTTTTCCATGTCTTATCATTTTCCCTGATAGCAAAGCTACCCATATAGATATGTGTGGAATCGGTAAACAGAGAGAGTATCTTCAGGATAAAAGCCCGGGTGAAATGAATATTTTCCCGTTCAATCAATGCTGAGATGCGGTCATCGTCCTGCCATATAATATCGTCCTCCTTTATTGAATGCTGATAAAAGGAACATTCTTCTTTCATTTGTTTAATAAAGGAATTATTGGGTGAAAAGAAGTTCCTGTATGTTTTATTTTTAATTTGATTGATCCGTTGACTTGATAGATTGTGTATTTTTCCTAATGAGTTGTTTGTTAATAGTTTATTGTTTTCGAGTATGTGGTATGAATGAAGAAGGACATCAATTTCCCTCCTGTCGTTTGACCTGAGTTCTTTTTCGAGTATCCAAAACATGGGTATATGTCCCTGTTGTGTATAGTAATCATATACAAAATCCTCCTCAAACCATTTACCTTTTTCCAATATTAGCCTCTCCCTCGGAAAAGCATCCTCCGGTAAAAGTATAATATTTAAAAGTTCATTTTCGAACTTTCTTTTTAACGCTATGAGTTCAGGATATGCTTTCTTGCCTAAATTCCTGATATTCATAAGAACTCCGTCCCGCTCAATTAGGTAATCATATATAAAATTCTCAAAATTGATTTTACCTAACCATCTGGCTGTCCGTTTAGAACAAGACGAAACAAGTTCATTATATTTTTTTTCAACTAAAATCTTTTTTAGGGGAGACAAGTAGTTAAATAATTCGGCAGGAGAAATAAGTTTATCATTGAGGGCATGGTGAAGATCATTCTCAATCAACTCTTTTACTTCTGATTTTCTATCATATTCCGGCTCTTTTTTTTGATGGTCCCCAATTTGGGGTTCTTTAAGCTGAAAAAGAATGTCTTTACATAGTGTTTCTAATTCAAGCGAGGTCCTGTGGCCTACATTTCGAATTTCCATAAAAGACCCACCCTCTTCATAATAGGTAATAATATCATAGAGGGTGTATAGATCTATATAAAGACAACAATTGAGTGCGCGAACGGATAATTTTCCATTGTCATGAAGGTCGCGGATTGGGATATTCTTCAATGATTCTTTTAACATAGTAAATCTTAAACGAGTAATAGGTTATACAAAATATGTAACTGTTATGTATTGATCCTCAAAGATAGATAAATAATGCTATAAATAAAAAAATCTGAAAATAGGAAATTTCTTCATATTCTTATTTTAATTACTATTTTTGTATTACCTTGGGGAGTCGCCTTGATAAAACAGATTGAGTCTGTTGGTAAAATGAAAGTCATTAGTCCTCCGATAGGATGAATTTGGAAATGATGTATTGGGTATATAATAGCTATGTGTAAGCAATAACAAATTTATAGTAGTGAGTACAAAAATAAGGATAAATATACTGACGGTCTTCTTCTTCGTTCTCTCAGTTATTTTAGCGATCCTGCTGCTGGCAGGGAATAAAAGGGCTGAGAAAGAGAGAGGATACGACAGTTCATCGGTGATGAATCGTATTTCCTATATACAGGAGCTGGCATTGGTCAGGTATAACTATACGGGAGTGATCAGTTATAAAGACTACCGTAAGTTTTTAAATATCAATGTGCCGCTGACCGACAAATATTTTTTACTGAAATATAACGGATATATTAAGGCCGGAGTGGATTTTAACCGGATAAATGTGACTGTAGATAACGACACTACTATTCATATCTCGATTCCTAAACCTAAAATACTGGATACAGTGATTGATGAAAAATCAATACAGGTGTACAATGAAAGCGAGAATGCGTTTAATCCCATTAAAATATCGGATTACAACGAGGCGATTTCACGGGAGAAAAATGTGATGATCCGTGATGCAGTTGAACAGGGTATCTACAGGCAAGCGACCGATGAAGCGAAGATTGCTATCACTTCGCTTTTGAGAGAGATGGGTTTTAAAGATATCCATATTACAGAAGAACTGGTCATGCCACAACTGAACTAATGTGCCAACCCCGACAAGTCGGGACAAACAACTTTCAACGGAGTGAAGCATAGTTAAATGTGCCAAGAAACTAATATGTAAATTTACAAATGGGTCTTGAATCTTGGTTCTTGGCTCGTGGTTCTAATTTTAATCGTATGAGATTCACATTCAGGTTATACTTATACTGGGTATCCATTTTCCTGGCTTTTTACGTTGGGATTATCGTAGTAGTCTGTTTTTTGTGGAGGGTGCAAGTCAATCTCTGGCAGGCGGCGTTAGTGTTTTTTATTGTCGGTATGATCCCTCCCGCGATCATTACATATTATTTCTCAAAACGGCTCGATTATATGGAATCGGATGATCCTGATCCTCCCTCTTTTTCCGGTCAGAAGACAGAGCTGTTTCACTTTAACGGACGGACAGAATACCCTTTCGATGAGGTGATGCAGCGGATCGACCGCCAATGGATCATCTCTTATTCTGATAGGAAAAAGAACATCCTGAAGTTCAGAACAGATGCGCGAATGACCTCATGGGGATTAGGGGGATACCTGAAGATGGAGGATAAAGAAAAAATCCTGGTCATCATTTATCCTATCAATCCACGATCAAAAAGAGAAAAACTGATGGTAGAGCAATTACTGCAACTTATGAAATCGGTGCTTGGTTGAAAGGATAACCTTCACAGTAACGGATCACCTCCTCATTCACAAACCGGACAAAATCATTGTGCTGTTCTTTGGTGATCATGTTCGGATAACTTAGTATAAGTAGCTCCTGTGGTTCTGCCTCGAGGCGATAGGGTAGGTGCATAAAGCGATAGGGAGTGAGCGTGTAACCAGCCCGTTCATAGAACTGTAAGCGACGTACCGATAATTCATTGCTGAGGGGATCGATTTCGAGAATGATGGTATGCTCCGAATCACGCAAATATTTCAACATCTGAGATCCGAAACTTTGTCCTCTAAGCTCAGGGTTAACTGCAAGGTACTCCAGATAGCGATAGGAATCCCATTCCCAGAAGAATATCAACCCTATCAATTCCTCTCCTTCCCATGCCGATAAGGGAAAGAATCGCTCATCTGCATGAGCACGCAAATGATCGTCCTTTTTTCGTCTTTCCGCCAATGGAAAACTCTCTTCATACAATTTCCAAACTCTGTCCCAGCGCGCTGTATCGGTGGGATCAATCCGCAAATATTCCATTTATATGCTTCATTGAAAAGTTAGTAAAGACCTGTAGGTCTTATTCCATTGTGTGCAAAGATACCATAATCCTTTCAAACATGAAAAAATTAAATCTCGCACATCCCGTCTGCGTCACATGACTTACCTCTGGTCACTTCCGGTCCCGGCGAAGTATCCTTTTCTGTCCGGTTTTTCCAGTCACTATATGCTTTGTTCAGCACTTTTACAAACAGATCTACCGGTTCCGAGCCTATAACAGCCTGCCGCCTGTCCATCAGAAAAGTGGGTACGGTATCAAACCCAAGATTGGCCGCTTCCTGCATATCTTGCTTTATATCATAGAGATAGTCGTTACTGTCCAACATGCGGCGTATCTCTTCTTCCTCTAAACCCGCCTCTTTCCCGATAGAGACAAGCAACTCCCAATCGCTGTAATCCTTAGCTTCTTCGAAATAAGCTTTCGACAGTTTTCCCAGGACAACGGAATCCAGTTTCTTTTCTGCTGCCAGTTTGATTAATCTGTGTGCGTCACGTGTATTGGCAGCAATTGCGTTGGGGAGAGCAAATGGAATACCTGCCTCGTCAGCCAGCCGCTTGATTCCGGCAAACATATTATCTACATTTTCTTCAGAATATCCTGCCATTTCCGTTAAGTATTGCTTGACAGGGATACCCTTCCCTTTGTCCGGAAGGTTGGGGTTGAGCTGATATGCTTTCCATTCGAGAGTCACTTCATTGGCATGATCAAACTGCCGGAGTGCCTTCTCATAATGTATTTTGCCGATATGGCAATAGGGACACATGATATCTGTCCATACTTCTATCTTCATTTTGATCTTATGTTATCGTTTCTGTGATTAAAGTAAACAAGTTTTCCGCTGTTTTGTTTAACAGGTTGTATGTGTTTATCCATATCAGGTTTTTCGTTAAGCGACATACAGAAGATGAATTTTCTTGTTTAAAGTAAACTTGCCGAAGATGACTTTTATTTATTTTTTATACTTTTGAGGGTTGTTTTAAATCGATGTTAATGTTTACGGCAGACTATTCAACCCGCTTTGACAGGAAATACCCACAGGACAGTCCTGTGCCTGATGTCTTTAACAGCAATGAAAGTTTCACTTTGGTGGATATCTTTAGAATTCCGAAATGAAAAAGCAAAAAGAAGATCAAGGTATTTTTACAGAATATTTTAAAGCTTTTTACCTGCAATATGCCGGAGATCTGGTCTTTTTTGCCCGGCAGTTTGTAGATGCCCATGCAGCGGAGGATATTGTCCACGATATTTTCCTTAAGATATGGGATAAAAGGTCGACGATCATTGTGGAAGAAAATATCAGAAATTACCTTTTGTCTATGGTTCAACATGCCTGTTACGATTATTTGAAACATCAACAGGTGGAGGACACTTTTATGAATAAAGCTGTTCAACAGATTAAGCTGGACGAACTAAAATATTACGAATCGCCGAAAGACTATTTATGGGATAAAGACAAAATAGAAGCTGTTTATGCTTCTATTGAAAAACTACCGTCCAAACGCAGGGAGATTTTTAAGAAGGCCTATCTCGAAGAAAAAAAGCATACCGATATTGCCGAAGAATTGGATATTTCGGTCAGAACGGTAGAGACACATGTCTATAAAGCCCTGAAATTTCTTCGGGATAGTCTGATTACTTTTCTCTTTCTTTCCTTTTTTTGATATAAAATTTTTACTTTTCACACGATTATTTTATTTTTTATATTTTTGATATGCTCGTTTCGTATTAATATACAGTGATCTTAATCCCAGGTGTATGACCGGAGATATCGGTAAGTTTACCGTTGAAAAAACTATATTCGAAACGGGTGTTGCCGATACGTGATATTTTTCCCGTATGGAAATCATATTCTATCGGGTAATCGCCGATCTTCTTGACTTTGTCGGTATGAAAATCATATTCGATAGTGTATCCGCCGATTTTTTTCACCCGCTCGGTGTGAAAGTCGTACTCGATTTCGTGGCGACCTATTCGTTTTAATTTCCCATTCATTTTATCATACAGCCTTTGCCCGTTCGTCAAAATAGAAAAATCTTCTAATTGACCGTTGTTTAAGAAAATCATAATTTCTTCTCCTATGAGGATACGGGCTTTTTTCCCGCTTTCTCCCGTCGCCTGCGGATGGTGTTCGGGGATATGCAGATATTCCCATGTCCCGTCCCTGTGAAGGATGACCCTTCTGCCATCTTCGGTTACGGCATATTGCTGTGCGTATGTCGATGGAATGTAAACGATGGTTGATAAGACTAAAAGTAATAATAGTTTCATAATTCAAAAATACAGTATAATATTGAGAAAATAAAGGGATTCCCCCAATTATTGTAAAAATCGATTAATGACTAATATATATATTATACACTCTCATTATTTATTTTTTATATAAAAATTTTTCAAAAATAATACGTAGTTCACTTTTAACAATCGTATATATAATATAATCAGAAATACTCTAAATTTGATGATACAATTCAATTACTTAGATTATCAATCTGTTTTGGCAAAGCAACTGACGATAAATTGAAACCAGGAAACTTGTTGATTTCTGGTGAGTTATGACGAAAGAACAAAGAGTTCGACAAAAAGATATAACCAATGAATGAAGACGTTCCGGGAATAGTAGTACGTGTGCTTCAAGGGAACCAGACTGAGGATGATATGCAGGTTTTCCTGCAATGGTATCATACTTCGCAGGAAAATAAAGATAATTTCTTCCAATTAAAACATATTTATGAGCTTCGTAAAGGAGTGAAAAAACCTGATGTAATAGAAATGGAGGCAAGTTGGGATCGTTTATGGGAAAAACTTAAGAAACAATCCGCAACACATATTTCATCATCAGAAACAAATCAGGGTAAGCGTTATATCAGCATCGTACGCTATGCAGGAGTGGCTGCGGTTGCTATTTTACTGATGGTTGTTGGGGTCCGTTTCTTTTACAAGGGGCATGATCAGATAGTATGGGTTGAGGTCAGAACCGGAGCCAAAAGTGAGCCACAAACCATCCGGTTATCTGATGGATCCATCGTTCGGTTGAATGCTTCTTCCCTGTTTCGGTATCCGGAAAAGTTTGGTAGAGGAGAAAGAGAAGTATATCTGGATGGAGAAGCATATTTCAGTATAACGAAAGATGACCGGCATGATTTTATCGTTCATACCGATAAACAGCGGATCAATGTGTTGGGTACCGAATTTAATGTTTTTGGCTATTCTTCCGACCCCTATACAATTACAACTCTGGTGAACGGAAAAGTGAAATTAGGGACATATGATAACGAAGGCAACCTGAAAAATGAAGTTATGATGTATCCGAATCAGCAGATCTATTTTGACAAGCAGTCTTATCAAACGACTCTGTCGGAAGTAAATACATTGGACGCTACATCATGGATGAAAGGTATTTATTCTTTCAGAGACGCTCCATTAGAGGAAATAGCCCGTCGTTTGGAGAAGATATACGGTGTTACCATTATTATTCCGGATGAAGTGGATAGGAAGGAAGAATATACGGGAAAGTTCTTTGCCCATCAGACGAAGGAAGAGATTGCAAATGTCCTTAATTTCAAAAGACAATTCCGGTTACAGTTCAGTGATGATACGATCTTTCTTCAGAAAAGATGATCATCATAATTCAAAATAGATTAATAACTTATAAAAAACAAATGCCTATGAGAGAACCCTGAAATAATAAATAAAGCCAGGAGACTGCGCCAACAGTATCCCGGCCCATAATTCGTTTTCAATTAATTAAATCACCTCTATTGTCTCACAAGCAACAGTAGAATACTATTTTTTAATTCATCAAAAACGCACTATTTCTTGCCATGGCAGAGCTCAAGCAAGCTTGGCTCTGCTCATTTGGCTTAACGAAATAGTTCATCAAAAACATGCAAAGATATGAATAAATTAACAGATTCCCTATGGAGAAAAAGATCTTTAACCGTGATGTTCATTTTTGTCTTTCTGATTACCGGCAATTTTAATGGTTTTGCCGGTGATTATGTCCAAAATGAAAAACTATCGGTAAAGATGCAGCAGGCAACCTTTGACGAGATTGTTTCTGCTATTGAGAATCAGTCCGATTACGTGTTTTTTTATAAAAGCAGTGATGTGGACCGCAACATTCACTATGATGTAGACCTGGAAAACCGGAATATCCATGAGATACTGGATCAGTTAATGGAAAATTCTTCACTTACCTATAGAATATCCGGAAAGTATATTTTTATTGATAAAAAAGAGATAAGAAAGGATAACGAGGCGGCGAATAAGGTGAATACTGTACTCCAGCAAAGAAAGCAGGTCACCGGAACAGTTACTGATGAACAGGGTGAAGCTATAATTGGAGCCAACATCGTTGAACAGGGTACAAATAACGGTACAGTTACTGATATAGACGGACGCTTTTCGTTACTGGTAGAGAATGAAAATGCTACCATCCGTATCTCTTATATCGGATATATAGAGCAAGAAATCAGTGTCGCCGGTAGAAGTTCCATTGAAGTAACATTGCAGGAAGACACACAAGCACTGGACGAGCTGGTGGTTGTTGGTTACGGATCTATACGTAAGTCTGATGTGACGGGCTCTATCTCTACAGCCAAAGGTTCTGACATTATTAAGAGTCAATCATTCAATGCTTTGGAAGGATTGAAAGGAAAAGCTGCAGGTGTGAATATCTTTTCCAACACGGGACAACCAGGAGGTGAGATGCGTGTTATCATCCGCGGTATTTCTACGATCAATGCTTCGGCTGATCCTTTATATGTGGTAGATGGTGTGGTTATGTCTAATTTCCAGTTCCTTAATCCAAATGATATCGAGTCGATTGAAGTGTTGAAAGATGCTTCGTCCGCAGCTATATATGGTGCTCGTGGAGCTAATGGTGTTATACTTGTAACCACTAAGCGTGGAGGAAATACCGGATCGAGTGCACGTATCTCTTATGATGGTTCCTTGTCTGTCAGTACAATGGCAAGATACATGGACGTGATGGACTCTAATGAATGGATGGCTGCATTCAAGCAGGGATTAGAAAATGCCAATGCTTGGCAGGGCCGGAATTTTGATACAGACTTGTCGAAGATTTTTACAGATCCACGTCTATTCAATTCAGATGGATCGCCTAAATACAATACAGATTGGCAGCGAGAATCATCCCGTACGGCTATTTCTCATAACCATCAGCTTAGTATTCAGCGTGGTGGTGGGGCCTCGTCAGTTGGAGCATTTTTAAATTATACTGATCAACAGGGGATTCTTCACAATTCTTATATGAAACGTCTGAATGCTAAACTGGCGTATGATGATAAACCTACCAAATGGTTATCTACCGGCGTCAATTTGTTAGTAAACCATACATGGGCAAATAGAACTTCAGACAATCCTTATGGGCAGGGTGCTGCGCGTACCATGGTGGAAGCATCACCTTTCATCCCCGTGATGCTGGATGGGGTATATATGCAATCGAATGATGTGCAGACGACATCCATCTTAAGAGATAAAGATAATCCAAATAGTGGTTTGCAAGGTTTTAGTCCTGAGGGAGTTGGTAATCCTGTTGAGTTGCTTAAACGAATGGTCGCCAACCAATATAGAACACAGGTTTTTGGTAATGCAGGTTTGACTTTTCATCTGACAAAAGATCTTGAATTGAAAACGCAATTTGGTATTGACTATCAGAATAACCGTAATGCAAATTATACACCGTTTATGCCACGCCCATTGATCAATCAAAGTGCGAATGATGGAGCCGCTTCCGCGAATACCTCAAGTTCAATTTATTGGCAAGAAGAGACATTCCTGACCTATAATAAGGATATTGGTAAGCATTATATAAATGCTATGGCGGGTGTTTCATGGATAGAAAGTACTTATACTTACTTTAGTGCTTCTGATAGGGTATTTAGTGATGATTTCTATGGCTATTATAATTTGGGATCCGGAACAGAGCGTCCCTCTGTTGATAGTGATCACGACAGATGGGCTATGAATTCCTATTTCTTACGTGGAGTATATTCTTATGATAGTAAGTATATGGCTACTATAACAAGCCGTTGGGACGGTTCTTCGAAATTTGGGGCAAATAACAAATACTCTTTCTTCCCTTCTATTGGTTTGGGGTGGATGATGTCTAACGAAGATTTTCTTAAGGATCACCCGGTGATTAGTAGATTAAAACCTCACACTTCTTATGGAATTACTGGTAACTCCGAGATAGGAACTTATTCATCGTTAGCCACTATCGGTCAGTCGACAACAATCATTGGAGAAGAGTTGAAAACAGTATCCTATATGTCACGCATGCCTAATCCTGATCTGAAATGGGAGAGGACTAGTCAATGGGATGTTGGGGTAGAGCTGGGACTGTTCAATAACCGAGTCAGCTTGGAGGCTTCCTATTACTATAAATATACTACTGACCTTTTGTTGAGCCGCCCATTGCCGAGATCCACCGGTTTTTCATCTATCACAGACAATATTGGTGAGGTATCCAATCGCGGATTAGATATATTAATTAATGCATATCCGATTCAGACGCATGATTTCCAGTGGAACAGTACCCTTAACTTAAGTTTCAATAAAAACCGTGTAGAGAAATTAGATGAGAGTTCTGCGGTTGATCAGATTACAGGTAAACGCCAGATACTGCTTGATGGTTTTGTCGGTTATGAAATGTTGATCCGTGAAGGAGAGGAACTTTCTACATTCTACGGCTATAAACGTGCCGGTATTTATGATGGTGTTCCCGGTAACTGGGATCCTGAAACAATGAATGTGCCTTCTACCATTGGAGAAAAGGTTACTTATAAACAACGTGAAATCCTTGGTAATGGTTTGCCCGATTGGATGGGGTCATTTATCAATACTTTCAATTATAAGGGATTTGACCTGACTGTAGATTTGCAATTTTCATTTGGAGCAGAAGTTATGCAGGAATATTTCCACTCTGCTGAAGGGCGTTTCCTTACCAGCGGTTTAGATCGTCTCTGGAAAGATGCATGGCATCCTACAAACAATCCTAATGGAACAGCACAGGCCATACGTTTGGCAAACTTTGGGATGGGAAATAATGCCAATGCTGATGATACTTGGGTAGCCGATGGCTCCTATCTTCGTGGTAATCTGATTCAGTTGGGTTACACATTCAATCCGACAATTCTTCGTAAAGCAGGTTTTTCTGCGTTACGCCTGTACGGAAGTGTGAACAACGCTTTCCTGATTACTTCGTCCGACTATCTGGGATACGATCCTGATAACTCCTCCCGTTTGGGTGGTAATAAATGGGGGACCAACCGTCAGTTCTTTACCTATCCTCGTGCAAGAACATTTACTTTTGGTCTTAATGTATCATTTTAATTCATGGTTATAAAATTAAAAAAATATTATCCTATGAAATTACATAAAAAAAATATATATGTCCTTTGCATGGTTGCAGTATCATTGCTGATCAGTTCATGCAACAGCTTCTTGGAAGAAAATCCGCTGGATGTAAAAGATGCCGGTCAATTCTGGCGAACTGAAGCAGATGCCCAAACCGGGGTTAATGCACTCTATTTCGGTGGAGTTCCTTATTTGCATAATATCGATGTGGATGGTGGATGGACACCCAAAGCCACTATGTGGGGGGGAGTTGCGTCCGGGTTATTTGTTGATAAACGTAAAGACCGTACATTTACTAACGCATCAGAAGGTGGCAACTTTAATGTGGAATCATTTGATGCCACTTCACAGAAGATATGGACCGAGTTTTATATTGGCATCATGCGTGCCAATTTTGTGATTGCCAATATTCCGAATATGACCGATGTGTTGAGCAGTGAGCAAATCAGCAATTTTGTTGCACAAGGTAAGTTTTTCCGTGCATATGCCTATTTCTATCTAGTGAAAGAATTTGGAGATGTTCCCTATATTGATTTTCCCTATACTTCGTTAGACGGTATCTATCAGGAACGTGTTCCTTCAGCACAGATATACCAAAATATTGAAGCAGATTTGTTAAGTGTTATGGATGCATTGCCTAATGTTGCGTTTTACGACAATGGAGGTTATGCGACCAGGCCTATGGCACAAACATTACTGGCACAAGTGTATTTGCAATGGGCTGGTGCTCCTGTCAATGGTGGAAATGAATATTATACGAAAGCTGCCAATATGGCTATTAATGTGGTGAATGGAGGACAACATGCCCTAATCCATCCTAATGGAACTACCTCCGACCTCAATTCTGCATACAACATCATTAAAACCACAAAATCATCAAATGAGATCATTTATGCTAAAGAGTATAACCAGACCAGTTTGAATGTGGGTAACTCTTATGCAGTACGTTCAATTGGAACGGATGCTTTCCAATGGGGTATTTTCAAACCCGGAGGAGATGTTCTCTACAACGCTTATTTGCCTTGTGACATGATTATCAATAGTTATCATTCCTCAGATATTCGTGGTATGGAGAAGCAATTTTTCTTTAGGGAATACACCTTTAGTTTAGATGGGGAGACTGTTACCCGCACATTGGATAATGTCGGAAATTGGGCATGGTTTGATGAAGGATCTTTGATTAACGGTAGAAATGGTGATTATAACATGCCTAGCTTCCGTTATGCAGAGGTGTTATTGATTGCGGCTGAGGGTCTTGCAAGGACTGGGAATGATGCAGAAGCTAGAGGGTATCTCAATCAAGTGCGGAAACGTGCAGGATTGGCTGATGAGACTGCAAGTGGGGATGCATTGGTACAGGCTATTCTGACTGAACGTCTCCATGAGTTCCCATTGGAATTTAAGATATGGGATGACATTCGTCGTACCCGCTTATATCCCGAAGCAGATGGAATGCAGTCCGGTAAACTGAGATGGGTTCCGTTGGCATCTGCAGCGATTCAAAATAAACCTGATGGAAGTACCCGAGTTGGTGCTATTCCGGAGCATGCGCTGTTATGGCCCATTCCGTTATCTGAGATGCAAGCTAACCCTTCTCTGGAAGGACATCAGAATCCAGGATGGAACTAATCACTTTCTCTTAAAAGAAAGGTATTTGGTTTCCCGAATAACCTGATTTAATTGAACCCCAAAAGTTGCTTATGACTTTTGGGGTTTTTGGTTCTTCCGTGATAGCTCCAAGGAATCTGATGACTACGCGTATTAAAAAATACAAAGTAGAAGAGAAACATTATGTTTTCCCGATTCCTCAAAATGAATTGGATGCTAATCCTAATTTGGTACAAAATAGTTTGTATAAATGATAATTATATTTTAGACCACAGAGTAAAAGATTATTGGATTTTTCATTCTGTGGTCTAAGATTTTATGTATTTTCGTGTTATGAAACGGGCTAGAGGTGGATAGGTGATAAGGTGGACAGGTGGATAAATTTCATGATTTGGTAATTAGTAATTGACAATTGATAATGGTGATTGGTTGTTAGCCACTTATCATATCAACATCCCACATCTCACATCCCACATCCCAAATTCTATATCCTGTATCTTGATTCTTATGTCTAAAATTTTAATCGCATGAAACGATTTATTTTATTGTGTATAAGTTTATTAACTTTTTTCTCTTATGGCCAGCAAACAGAATCCCTGTATCTGTCCGGTACAGGAAGTGACAATACCGTCTTGTGGGATTTTTTCTGTACCGCAGGTCACAAAAGCGGAGAATGGACTAAGATCCCGGTTCCCTCTAATTGGGAATTCGAAGGTTTTGGTCAGTTTACTTATGGACATGATAAGGAACGTATAAATGAAACAGGCATATACCGCCATCAATTTGTGCTGCCGGAAACATGGAGGGAGAAACAAATTAATATTGTATTTGAAGGAGTAATGACAGATACCGAGGTGAAGATCAACGGACAAACTGCGGGCGAAATTCACCAGGGAGGCTTTTATTGTTTTAAATACAATATTACGGATTTACTGAAGTTTGGTAAAGATAACCTTCTTGAAGTTACTGTTCATAAATCGTCTTCGAATGAATCTGTAGAGAATGCTGAACGAAAGTCGGACTTTTGGGTATATGGAGGAATATATCGTCCGGTGTGGTTAGAGGCGCTTCCGAAAGAGCATATTGACCGTGTTGCTATTGATGCAAGAGGCGATGGGACTTTTCAGATTGATGTTTTCCTTAGTGGCAATATACAGAACTCACAGGTTACGGCCCAGGTTAAAACTTTGGATGGTAGATTATTTGGTAATGCCGTAACTGCTCATACTGACAGAATCGGCATAACCCGTTTGTCCGGTGTATTTGATAACCCTAAATTATGGTCTTCCGAATTTCCTGAAAGATATCAGGTAGAAGTCTCATTAATCAGGAACGGAAAAAGTATACACACTGTTACGGAAAAGTTTGGTTTTCGAACGGTAGAATTGCGTCCGGGCGATGGTTTTTATATAAACGGAACCAAAATAAAGTTTAAAGGAGTCAACAGGCATACACACTGGCCGACCACAGGCAGAGCAACGAACTATTCTATCAGTTTAATGGATGCCTTACTGATAAAGGAAATGAATATGAATGCTGTCAGAATGTCGCATTACCCTCCCGACCGGCATTTTCTCGATATATGTGATTCCCTGGGACTCTATGTTATTGATGAACTTACCGGATGGCAGTCCATGTATGACACTGAAGCAGGAAAAAAACTCGTGCGGGAGTTAGTTATCAGGGACGTGAATCATCCGAGTATTGTCATGTGGGCAAATGGCAATGAAGGCGGATTTAATTTCGATCTGGTACCGGAATATCCCAGATTCGATATTCAAAAACGGCATGTTTTCCATCCCTGGCTTGAGGAAGAATATACTAACACATATCACTATCCTGCATACGGAATAGGAACTCATTTTTTGTTCAATGGAAATAAATTGTTCTTTCCGACCGAGTTTATGCATGGTTTGTATGACGGTGGACATGGGGCAGGATTGGATGATTTTTGGAATCTTATGCAATTCAATCCTTTAAGTGTCGGTGGTTTTTTATGGGATCTGGTAGATCAAGGCATTGTACGAAATGATAGAGACAACGAGATGGACACCGATGGCAACCACGCTGCAGATGGTATTGTAGGTCCCTTTCGCGAAAAAGAAGGTAGCTTTTATGCCATTAAAGAGATTTGGTCGCCCATTTACCTGGAAGGAACAACATTTCTGCCTCTTACCTTCGACGGTGTTTTCAGGGTACAGAACCGTTATCATTTTACAAACCTGAATCAATGTACTTTTACGGCAAAATGGATTAAATTCGATTATATTGCCGGTATAAAGAAAGAACTGGCAGCAAATGTTTCCGTACCGGATATTCCACCGGGTTTCAATGGATTGATAAAAATTTCGGTTCCGGAAAATATTTCCGATTATGATGCTTTATATTTGACCGCTACGGATATTTATGGCCGAGAGATCTATACCTGGACGAAAACGATTACCCCTGCTTATCAATACGCTTCAAGATTAATTGAAAAAGAGAATAACATTGTTGAGCAGGAAGAGCGGAATGATGAGATCATATTTAGCTGTAATGATGCCAGGCTTGTAATAGATCGGACAAATGGACTTATTCACCTGATCGAGGTCAAAGGTCAACGATTATCTCTTAAAAATGGTCCGAGATATACCAACGGTAATATGGTCCTGAGTAAACTAAATAAAGTGGTTGAAGATAATCTTGAGAAGATACAATTGATCTTTAAAGATGAAAATAGTAGCCGACAGAGTAAGCGAAATGTGATTACCTTGTCATTGTTACCTTCAGGATGGATTGAGATTGATTATTCATTTGATATCGGTGGTTATCATGATCATATAGGGATCACATTTGATTATCCGGAGGATAAGGTAAAGCATATCAAGTGGCTGGGGAACGGGCCTTACAGGGTTTGGAAAAACAGAATGAAGGGAGTTTCTTTTAATATCTGGGAAAAAGACTATAACAATACTGTTACCGGAGAATCATGGGAATATCCTGAGTTTAAGGGATTTCATTCTAACCTTTATGCGGCAGACCTTACTACGGATGAAGGAGTCATACGAATAGTGGCTGCATCCGAAGATTTGTTTCTTCATTTGTTTACTCCTGACAATCCGATGAAGCGTAATAACGATAATACGCTGGGTAAGTTTCCGGACGGACAGCTGTCCGTACTCAATGCGATCAGTCCGGTAGGAACAAAGTTCAAGCAAGCTGGAGATCTCGGGCCGCAGAGCCAGCCAAATTACTTTTTGAGTTCCGGGCACGCTGAACCATTGAGAGGAAAAATCTATCTAAAGTTCATTCCTTGAGATATATAAACATCCAAATATAAACTAACTGAAAATGAAGAAAATTCTATTTTTTATTGGAGGGATATTGTTATCCATATCCTGTATTGCACAAAACGCGGGGACTGTTTTTAGCCCTGAATCGATCAGAAATACAATGAATAAAACGGCAGAGTGGCAAATCAGGCATCCCCGCCATGCTCCGAATGACTGGACAAACGGTGCTTTTTATGCCGGGTTGTTTGCCGCCTGGGAGACAACAAAATCGCAAACAATCTACGACGCAATGATGGCGATGGGAAATGACTCGACGCAATGGCGTCCGTACAGGCGTTGGTATCATGCAGATGATATCGCTATCTCTCAGACCTATATAGATCTATACAGGATTGAGAAGCGACAGGAGATGATTCAGCCTACCATCGACACACTTTCGATCTTATTTAAGAATCCCTACCCGCATAGAGGAATTGAGGTGATTAAATGGTGGTGGTGCGACGCCCTGTTTATGGCTCCTCCTGTTTTAGTGAAATTAGGGAAGACATTAAATGATCCGGTTTATTACCAATACAATGATCAATATTTTAAGGAATGCTATGATCTGTTGTATAATAAGGAAGAAAAGCTTTTTGCCCGTGATTTGAATTATGTGATCAAGAACGATGGTAAAGATAGATATGAAGCTAACGGAAAACGTATTTTCTGGTCCCGTGGAAACGGCTGGGTCATGGGAGGCCTGGTAAGGATTCTAAAGGAATTACCGGAGGATTATCCGGAGCGTCCTTTCTATGAAGAGTTATTCAAGGAGATGGCAGAACGTATATTATCTCTCCAACAAGCGGATGGATTATGGAGAGCCAGTTTGCTCGATCCGGATTCGTACCCGGGTGGAGAAGTAAGCGGTTCCGGATTTTTCTGTTATGCGTTAGCCTGGGGGGTAAATAATGGTTTATTGGATAGTAAGACCTACAAACCCGCCATAGAGAAATGTTGGATAGCTTTGAATAACTGTGTGAACGAAGAAGGCCGTGTAGGGTGGGTACAACCTATCGGAGCAGATCCCCGCAAGAACTTTGATGAAGACAGCTGGGAAGTGTATGGTACCGGAGCATTTTTACTGGCAGGAAGCGAAGTGATTAAACTGCGCTAAGTTGACCTTATCGCTCATTTTATAGATTACGACGCTTACGGAATGTGATTGGATCACAATTAAAAAAGAAAAAGTGGAATGTACTATTCCACTTTTTCTTCTACTTTCATAACCACCTTCTGGTTTTCATCGTCAAAATCTACCAGAACGGTTTCACCTTCTTTCATACCGGTGCGGATAATCATTTCTGCCATTTCGTCTTCGATGTATTTCTGGATAGCCCGTTTTAGCGGACGTGCTCCGAACTGTACGTCGTATCCTTTATTGGCAATAAACTCTTTCGCCGACTCAGTAAGGACAACAGTGTATCCGAGATCCCCGATGCGTTTATAGAGGCCTTTCAACTCAAGATCGATAATCTTGTAGATCGACTCTTTGCTCAACTGGTCGAACATCACGATATCGTCTACCCTGTTCAGAAATTCGGGTGCAAATGCCTTGTTCAGCGCTTTCTGAATGATGCTCCGCGAATATTCGGCATCAGTCACATCGTGATTGGTATTGAACCCGATACCACGGCCGAAATCTTTCAACTGCCGCGTTCCGATATTGGAGGTCATGATCAGGATTGTATTCTTGAAATCGATCTTGCGTCCGAGGCTGTCCGTCACATGTCCTTCATCCAGTATCTGAAGCAGGATATTGAATACGTCGGGGTGCGCTTTTTCGATCTCGTCGAGCAACACGACGGAATAGGGTCTGCGGCGTACTTTTTCGGTAAGCTGTCCGCCCTCTTCATATCCCACATATCCCGGAGGGGCTCCCACGAGACGCGATACGTTGAATTTTTCCATGTATTCGCTCATATCGATGCGGATAAGATTCTCGGACGAATCGAACAGGAACTCTGCCAGCTTCTTGGCCAAATGCGTTTTTCCTACCCCCGTAGGGCCGAGGAACATGAACGTGCCGATGGGTTTGTTGGGATCTTTCAGTCCTACCCGGTTCCGCTGGATGGCTTTGACGATTTTGTCCACAGCATCATCCTGGCCGATCACCTTGCTTTTCAGTTCGTCGCGCATTTCCAGCAGTCTCTGCCCTTCCGCTTGTGCGATACGTTGTACCGGCACACTCGAGATCATTGCCACTACTTCAGCGATTTTTTCTTCATCGACGATCTCCGGCTTTTCTTTGATCTCTTTCTGCCAACGTTCCTCTTCCGCTTCAAGTGCCAGTAATAACTGCCGTTGTTTGTCGCGATAGCTGGCTGCCAACTCATATTTTTGCGCTTTTACCGCATCGGTTTTCTGCTGTTCCACCTCTTTCAACTCCTCTTCAAGTTGTTCGATGGTCTTAGGTATCACTATATTGGAAATATGTACCCGGGCTCCGGCTTCATCGAGTGCATCGATCGCCTTGTCGGGAAAAGTCCGGTCGGAAACATAACGATCTGTCAGTTTCACGCATGCCTGCAGTGCCTCGTCGGTATAGCGCACATTGTGATGCTCCTCATACCGCTCCTTGATATTTCGCAGTATCTGCAGTGTCTCTTCCGGAGTGGTGGGATCCACTATCACCTTCTGGAACCGGCGTTCCAATGCACCGTCTTTCTCAATATTCTTCCTGTATTCATCAAGGGTAGTGGCTCCGATACATTGTATCTCACCCCGTGCCAGAGCTGGTTTTAACATATTGGCTGCATCCAGCGATCCGGCAGCACCACCGGCACCTACAATAGTATGAATCTCATCGATAAAGAGGATGATGTTCGGGTTCTTCGACAGTTCGTTCAATATCGCTTTGATACGCTCTTCGAACTGGCCGCGGTACTTGGTTCCCGCAACGATCGACGCCATATCGAGAGCGATCACCCGTTTGTCGAATAGTGCGCGGGAGACTTTCTTCTGCGTAATACGCAATGCCAGTCCGTCTACAATGGCCGATTTACCCACACCGGGATCACCGATGAGTACCGGATTATTTTTCTTGCGACGACTGAGGATCTGCGCAATGCGTTCAATCTCCTTTTCCCGTCCGACTACCGGATCGAGACGGTTTTCCAACGCAGCGCGGGTGATATCCGTCCCAAAATTATCGAGTACGGGAGTATCAGATCCACTGCTTTTTGTCTGCGAAGAGGAGCTTTGACCTCCTCCCGGATTGAACGGATATTTTTCGTTCGCATCTTCGTCATCGTCGTCGGTGAAATTCGCTCCTGCAGAGGGTGATTGTCCGTCCCCATCTTCAGTCCGGTTGTCAAGAATACTTTTTATATAGAGAAACGCACTTGAATAATCGAGCTGAAATTGTGTGAGGATATCATTTATCAATGTACTTTTTTCTTTCAGCAGCGCCAACAGAATATGTTCGGAATCGGTCTCCCGACTCTTGGTAAGACGCGCTTCCAGAATACTCATTTTTAATGCTTTTTCCGTATTCTTATTAATTACGAGTTCATTGGTTCCATCATAAGGCTCCTGAGTAGCACGTACGTGCGAATCGATATAATCTTTCAGCACATGCAGATCGATATCGAAATCCTGGAGCACCTGAATAGCTAATCCGTCGCCATCGCGAAGGATGCCGAGCATAAGATGTTCAGGCCCTATATAATTGTTCTGGAGCCTTCCCGCTTCTTCCCGGCTGTAAGCCATGATGTCTCTGACCCGTTGTGAAAAATTGCTATCCATATATTTTTATTCCCTTCTTTAGCTGTGTATCGACTACAAATATAGTCTTTTATTTTAAATCGAATAAAATTTTTTGAGGGTCATATAAAAAATTAATCACTCATTTATAATGACCATTCCATATAGAGTTGCAAAAACAGTGCCAAAGAAAAGATTTACTGATTTATTGATCCCGATAAATCGGGACAAGTATTGATGAAGAACCAATGTGCTAATCCCGACCAATAGGAATAACCTGTCCCGATAGATCGGGAAGTAGTGAATAATAAGGGAAAAGGATAATGCGCTTCGAGCAATAAACACGATAGCGAATTTCATTTTTCACTTTTTACTTTCAATTTTGTAATTGAATCAATCAGTCCCGGGTACATTTCCCTTTTTCTTTTTGGGTTTGACCGATTCATACATCGGAATTTTCACCTTCCGGGATTTAATGCGTGTGGTAACACGGGGTTCTGCTTTTGATCCCGGTATATATTCGTGTCGGAACATGTTGAAGAACAGTATGAAAAGGGAAAGCAACAGCGGTCCGAAGATAACTCCCCAAAACCCGAACATGGGAATCCCTATAAGTACTCCGAATACGGTGATCAACGGATGGATGTCGGCCAGCTTTTTTTGCAGTAAGAAACGGGCAACATTATCCACGCCTCCAATAATAAACATACCATATATAAGTAATGCGATACCGTTCACATAATCTCCACCCAGCAGCAGGGTGATCCCTAACGGAACCCAGACAATCATGGTACCTACGATGGGCAGTATGGTGGAAAAAGCAGTAAGAATGGCATATAAAATCGCACTGTCTATACCGAAAAAAAGATACCCCAGGTAGGCAAAAAAGCCCTGGATAATTGCCAGAAGAGGTATTCCTACGGCGTTTGCCTGGATGATCATACGGGTTTCTTCGGCAAGGATCTGCTTATTCTCTTCCTTGAACGGTAAGACTTCCCTGATAGCTGTTTCAAACTCATCGTTATTGAAGAGCATGTAATACAATACGAATAGAATGACAATAACATTGATTATGAACGAGTAGACACTGTTCCCAAGCATTTGCAGGATATTGGACCCTGCTCTCGGTAAAGCGGACAGATTTTCAGGGGTGAATATATTAAATCCCAGTCTTTCTTCTAACCTGTCGACAAATTCGTTGAACTGTATCAGTATTGCTTCCGGGTTAATAGAAATTCCCGACACAGTATCAATCACAAGAAAAGTGAGTCCGGTGAGGGGGAGAAGGATAAAGAAAAGTACTTCCAACACGATGAGCAATGCACTGAGCGACTTTTTGAATTTAAGCTTTTGTGTGAAATATTTCTGTTGCCCGTTCACAAGTACATACAAGGTCGCTGCACCCAGAAACCCACTCATATAGGGACGTGTATGCCTGAAAATGATCAGTCCTAACAGGATAAGAAATCCGATCAGGATATATTTATACCGTATTTCTTTTTTTTCTTGTTCTATCGACATCGGAAATTCTATGAAATTTATAATATATTTGTGTTTATTTAATTAATCCCTTTAATTGTCCCATCCGACTCAATCCTATTCAATCTTAAAATGTTGAATAGTTGAATAAAGATTACGAAAAATTATAGAAAATCTTCCGGTTTTGCAAATCCGCCTTCGATCAGTGCTTCTTTTGCGCTTTCATAATCGGAACTTTTCACCTGCATCTCTATTTCTCCGAGGGTATAAGCCAATCTGTTGGAGGTGAGATTCTTCATATAGGTCTCAATCCCTCTCATTTCCATAAATGATTGGACGATGGGTACATCGGCGGGGAAGGCAAATGTTTTCACCGTAATAAAATGTTCCTCCATAGATAATATTTTTGTGATATGATCTTATTCTCTGATAACGTAAAAGTAGGCTTTTTTGTTTTTGGGAGTAAGGTTTTGTTTATTAAAATAAGGATTATGTTTTTTTTTACACTATTTTTGCACATTAACTACACTTCGTTCCGTTGAACGATGTTTGGCATATTAATAAATTAGCACATTAGTTTATTCTTGATTCCTGGTTCTAAAATTGAATTATATGGAAAAAATAGCGTTAGTAACAGGAGCAACTTCCGGAATTGGAGAAGCTACAGCCCTGAAACTTGCCGGAAATGGGTTCGATATAATAATCACCGGCAGACGGCAGGATAGATTGAATATATTGAAGAATAAACTCGAAGAGAACGGCTCGCATGTGTTGGCTCTCTGTTTCGATGTACGGGACGAGGAGGAAGTGAATGCTGCCCTGGGAAATCTACCCCCGGAATGGCAAAGTATAGATGTATTGGTTAATAATGCCGGTCTGGCTGCCGGTCTGGAGCCGGTTCAGCAGGGTAACAGCATTGACTGGAACCGAATGATCGACACTAACGTAAAGGGACTGTTGTATGTTACCCGTTGCATTTCACAGGGAATGATTTCCCGGAAAAAAGGACATATCATCAATATCGGATCCATCGCCGGAAAAGAGGTTTATCCCAATGGAAATGTCTATTGCGCTACCAAGCATGCCGTGGACGCATTGACGAAAGGGATGCGCTTTGATCTGCTTCCCCATAATATAAAAGTAACGCAGATATGTCCCGGTGCCGTGGAAACGGAATTTTCCATTGTACGTTTTCATGGAGATAAGAGCCGTGCCGATAAAGTGTATGAGGGATATGAGTGTTTAGTCGCCGACGATATTGCAGAGTGTATCTGGTTCGCAGTTTCCCGTCCGCCGCATGTGAATATCAACGATATGGTCGTAATGCCTACAGCACAGGCATCGGCTTCTGTTTTTCATAAAATATAATGAAAGCCGAGAGAAAAACCAAGCTTGCTTGAGTTTTTCCGAGGCGCATCTTATATTCTACAAATATAAACTATGACTAATAAAAAACATATCTATCATGAAACGAATTTGTATCATTTTATTTGTTTTGCTTATGACAACCCGGTTTGTTGAATCGCAGGAAAATATCACCTATCAGGTGCCACCGGCAGAAATTCTGGAACTGGTAGATATCGAGAGAGCGCCGTCAGTCAATATGGACAGTAAAGGTGAGCAGATGTTATTCTTTTACCGGAATACGTTCAAAACATTGTCCGACTTGAATCAGCCTGAAGTAAGGTTGGCAGGACTACGTATCAATCCCGATGCCAATATATCGAGTACCATTACCTATTTTAATAATATCCGCTATAAAAAAACGACTGATAAGGAAATACAGCAAATAGAAGGCTTACCTTCCGAACCACTTATTGCCAATGTCCTTTTTTCGCCTGATGAGACAAAACTTGCTTTTACCAATACGGTGGAAAACGGTGTAGAGTTGTGGATTGCCGACCTGAAAACCTTGCAGGCGAAAAGACTGACGGATGCCGTTGTAAATGCCAATGCCGGATTTCCATACAGTTGGTTCAGTGATGGAACGGGGTTACTGGTAAGGATACTTCCTGAAAACCGGCCTGGATTGATCGATACCCAAAAAGCTTTGCCGGAAGGACCAATTGTGTCGGTCAGCGACGGACAGATATCACAAAACCGTACTTATCAGGACCTGTTGAAAAATCCGGTAGATGAGACTAATTTCGAAACGTTAATGACATCGGAACTCTATAAGATCGGGCTCGACGGATCGAAAACACAATGGAAAGGGGCCGGAATGTATATAGGGCAATTATTTTCCCCGGATGGAAAATATCTGTTGCTGACCACACTTTCCCGTCCGTTCTCATATACCGTTCCTTATTATAGCTTTCCCAATGTCGCGGAGATATACACGACTGAAGGAGATTTCTTAATGAAATTCAATGAACAGCCGTTACTGGATAACCTTCCGATAGGATTTATGGCTACGCAGGAGGGAAAACGGAACATTTACTGGCGTGCCGACAAGCCGTCGACCCTCTATTGGGTGGAGGCACTCGATAAAGGTGATCCGGAAGTGAAAGTCGATTTCCGTGATGAGGTATTCGAACTCGATGCTCCGTTCACCGGTACACCCCGTTCGTTGGTAAAGACCATTAACCGTTACGCAGGTATTACCTGGGGAAACAATGAATACGCTATTCTTCATGACCGCTGGTGGAATACGCGGAATCAGAAGATGTATATTTTTAATCCGTCGGACAACAAACAGGAATCTCGTATCGTTATCGACCGGAACTATCAGAATGTTTATGAGGATCCCGGTTACCCGCAAACTACAAAAAATGCGCTGGGAACCTATACATTGAAAATGGACGGAAATTCGATTTACTTTTTTGGAGACGGTTTCACTGCTGAGGGACAGTTTCCGTTTATCGACGAACTGGATATGAAAACATTGAAAAAGAAACGGATCTATCAGTCTGCCTATACCGATAAAGTGGAAGAGTTAGTCACGTTTGTCGACAGTAAAAAAGGTACGGTGATCACCCGGATTGAATCGCCGACAGAATATCCCAATTATTATATCCGCAATATCAGGAGCAAACGTGCAGCGGAGCCGTTGACCGCCTTTGAAAACCCGTTCAAAAGCATTGAAAATGTCTATAAGGAAGTGATCAGCTATAAACGCGACGATGGGGTAGAACTTACCGGTACCTTATACCTGCCGGTCGGTTATGACAGGGAGAAAAAGGAAAAACTGCCTATGATCATGTGGGCATATCCTACCGAATACAAAGACCGGAGTAGCGCGGGACAAACTACTGCCAATCCCAATTCATTCACCTACCTGTCGTATGGAAATCCTATTTACTGGGTAACACGCGGCTATGCGATCCTTGATGACGCAGCCTTTCCTATCGTGGGAGAAGGAGATGAACAGCCGAACGATACTTTTGTGGAACAACTGGTAGCCAATGCCAAAGCGGCGATAGATGCCGTAGATGCACTGGGATATATCGACCGGGAACGGATTGCCGTCGGCGGTCATTCCTATGGTGCATTTATGACGGCGAACCTGCTTACGCATTCCGATCTGTTTGCGGCAGGTATAGCCCGTAGCGGAGCATACAATCGTTCGCTTACACCGTTCGGCTTTCAGGCGGAAGAGCGGAACTACTGGGTGGCATCCGAAACCTATAATGCCATGTCGCCTTTTATGCACGCAGATAAGATGAAAACACCAATGTTGCTTACCCATGGGGAAAGTGATAACAATTCCGGTACGCACACCATGCAGACCGAGCGCTATTTCCAGGCGTTAAAAAGTTTCGGTGCACCGGTCCGTTTAGTAATCCTGCCGAAGGAGAGCCATGGGTATGCCGCTCGTGAAAACGTACTCCACCTGTTGTGGGAGCAGGATCAATGGCTGGAAAAATATGTAAAAAACAAAGGTAAGAATGATGAGTGATGAGAGGGAGACCGGGGAACTTGGAGACTGGGGAGAGAGGGCGAGTAGGAAGGTAGGAAAAAGGAGAGTGGGAGACGAGGAGATTTGTGGAGTGTAGGAGACTTAGGCGATAAATGATAAAAAATGAGAAGAAAAGATCGTGAAATGGGGCGCGATTGGGGAGTGCAGGTAATCGACCGTACCCCTTTTGCCGTGCTTTCGGTTACCGACACGAATGGTGATCCTTATGCCATTCCTTTATCAGTAGCCAGGGACGGTGAATATCTCTATTTTCATTCGGCAAGGAGTGGAACGAAGGTGGATCTGTTGCAATCACAGCCACTTGTCTGTGTAACATTCGTGACCGATGTGAACGTGCCGGACCTGTTTTCGGATGAGGAACTGGAAGAGATGCGAACGGATGAGGAGAAAGCCGGAGATATCGGGAGTAAGGTATTTACCACCGAATTTGCTTCGGCAATCGTGTATGGTAAGGTTGAACCTGTCACGACCGATGAAGGAAAACGCCGGGCATTGGAGGTAATCTGCCGGAAATATACTCCTGATAAAATGGCATTGTTCGATATGGCTGTCACATCAGGAATGAAACTAACCAATATCTACAGAATTGCCATAGAGCGGATTACAGCCAAACGGAAAAAATATGATTCCGACGGTAAGGAAATGAAATGGGGGAGGGAGGGTGTTATTCCGGGATAACGAATTCTATCCTGTCTCCGGTACGTATACCGTGCCGATTGGTGAATCCCGCATTTACCTCCACTACATAGATAGCCGGTTTCGTAGATGCATAGTTCCACTCTTTTAACGGGGTGGTATTGGCGTGAATGGTCACGATCTCTTTATCCCTATTTACAAAAAGGATATCCAACGGGATGTAAGTGTTTTTCATCCAGAAACTCTGCATTTCTTCCATGCTTTGAATAAACAACATTCCTGCATTTTCCGGAAGGGTACGCCGGTACATTAATCCGCGTGCTCGTAATTGGTCGTTATCGGCCACTTCAATATCGATCATTGCCAGTGTGTCGCCATTCTGCTGACTTGTAAAGAACAGTTCTCCCTGCTTACGGAATGGAATGTCTATTGCTTCGGATTGCGTTGATATTTCCGGTTCGTTGCCGGATCGCTGTAAAAAGTATACTGCCAGACCGACTATTATGATCAATAAAACTATCAAATATACACTTCGGTTGCTTTTTTTCTTTTTTGACATACTTTTCTTATGGTTTTGTTTTTAGCCATAACCGTTTTTGCAACGGACTCTACCAGAGATGTTTTTCTCCAGCGGCACGGAGAAATAATGTATGACAAAGGTATAAGAAAAATATAAAACTAAATAGTTTGTAACTAAAAAGTTTGAAACTAAATGGTGAGATAATTCAAAAAGTAGAATAATCCGTAAAGGAACAGAATGATCATCAGCATCATTGTCAAGGTAACCCGTATATTGATGAAACAGGCACGCCGTACATCGGCGTGTGAGAGATCCCGGTTGTTCTCTCCTATATAGGGTTTCTCTACTAATTTGCCATGATACACGTTTGGACCGCCGAATCGGCAGTTGAGAATACCGGCCAGCGCCGATTCCGGATAACCGGAGTTGGGACTTGAGTGGCATCCGGCATACTTGCGGATAAAGCGTAATCCACGTTTTGAGGGTGGCAATAATACCATTAATAAAGCAGTCAGCCGTGCGGGAATAAAATTGGCTGTATCATCGAGGATGCGGGCGGCGAACCATCCGAAATCGCGGTACTTCTCATTTTTATACCCGATCATGGAGTCCATAGTATTTATCATCTTGTATGCCATCATCAACGGAACTCCACCGAGCACATAGAAAAACAGGGGTGCGATCACCCCGTCGCTAAGGTTTTCGGCTAGTGTTTCGAGTGTTGCCGTGCGGATCTGTTTTGCTGTAAGTTGAGATGTGTCACGTCCCACAATCCAGCCCAGTTGGTTTCGTGCCGCCGGAATATCCCCTTTCACAACCAGCATTTCTACTTTCATCGCTTCGGAGATCAGGCTCCGGTTGCTGATCGCGTAAAAAAAGAGAATAGTGTTGATGATGAGCAGGGCGGCAGGGTAGGGAGAAAGTATCCGTTCCAGACTATATAAAAGTGTAAAGACCAATAATACCAGTCCCAAGGCGACCAGTACGCCATTTCTCTTTCGATGATTTCCCCGGTTAAATTGCCTGTCGCACCATGCTATCATGCTGCCGAACAGACGGATGGGGTGCGGCAAACGGTGGGGATCACCAATGAGCGCATCCAGCAATAACCCGCCCAATAGCGGAATAAGAAAATCCTGATATGTAGTAAAAAAATGATACAAAGTAATACAATCAATCTGATATAAGTAACTGTTTGAAAATCCTACTCTCTGATTGACACTCGTTCTTTATCCTGTATAAAACAGATTCAGTGCTTCAATAAGCTGACGGTTCCATGCTTCCTCCTGTACCGAAATACGGAAATATTGCGGAGTTAATCCCCTGAAATTGGATGCGTCACGGATCAACAGACCGAAATTATCGATCAGGAAATATTTTAGTTCTGCCGCTGTTCGCTCTTTCATCTTCACCAAAAAGAAATTGGATGGCGAAGCGGTCACTTCGAATTGCGGCAATGCAGAGATTTCTTGTTGTAACCGTGCTGATTCGGCACAAAGTGAAACGGCATCCGGCAACAGCCTGTCCCGGTTCTCCATGATAAAACTGCCGGCTGCCAATGCCAATGCGTTTACCGACCAGGGAGGACGCAATGAGCGGATAACATCGATTACCTGCTGACCGGCTATAATGTATCCTAAGCGTAGTCCGGGAATGCCGAATGTTTTTGTAAGCGAGTATACGGTAATCAGATTCCTGAATCTGCCCTGGAGCGATTTCACTGATTCGTTTCGCGGGCATAAGTCGTCATAAGCCGCATCCACGATGAAAGAGGTATGAGGGTTTTCGCTGCAAAAGCGGGAAATCGCGTCGTTGTTCACAATCGTTCCGTCGGGATTGTTCGGTACGCCAAACCAAACCGTATCGGCATTAAAGTGAACGGAGTCTTGCAATGATTCCACCGGCAGGAATGAAATCCTGTGCCGGTAAGCGTGACAGGCATCTTCATATTCCGAAAAAGTAGGATAAGGGATCACACTTTCCCGGTGTTGAAAGAGGTGTGCGAGCAAATAGAACGCTTCGGCAGAACCGTTTGTTACAAGTATATTATCGGGAGAAACAGCATGAAAATCTGCCAATTGGGTTGTTAACTTACGACTGCTCGGATCGGGATAATTGCGGATGGTATCCATGCGACTTTTCAGATAATCTGCAATGGTCTCCGATGCGTTCCGGTAAGGAATATTAGAACTGAAGTCACATCTTATAGCGCCCGGATAGTTGTATATGTCGTTACCATGACCTGTTTGCATTCCTTTAATTACCAATTACGAATTACTAATTACCAATTATTGCCGAAAGCATTATCTGTGCGAAGCGCCCTATCCTTTATTGTCCGAAGCACACTATCATATTACCGCAGACACCGGTAAATATACTCCATATCCACATTTTCCCGAATGATATCGGCGAGCCGGTTATATCCCTCTTCCTTGCGGGCTTTATAATCTACGGTAGCGGAAATAGCGGGATCTATCTGATGTAGAACCTGTTCAATAACCGATGCATTATCGAAAATACCATGGATATAGGTACCCCAGGTATTGTCGTTCAGAAAATAGCCGTCGGTTTCACCGTTTTCCATACGACAGAGCGGACGAGTGGAAGGTGTATATCCTGCATGTATTTCGTATCCTTCACCTGAAATGTTGCTTTTAATGAATGAAAACCGGCATTGTCGCGTTTGTTTACCGTCGGCAAGGGTGGTGACGACCGGAAGAATTCCTAAACCGGGTAGAGATGGGATATCGCCCTCCACGCCATCAGGGTCGCGTACCTCTTCACCCATCATCTGGTAACCGCCACAGATACCGTACACCGGTTTTCCGTTGCGGTGATGCACCAGGATGGCTTTATCAAGACCCTTTTCCCGCAATGTTTTCAAGTCAGACAGCGTATTTTTTGATCCCGGGATAATGATAATATCGGCCTGCGACAATGTTTCCGCATTGTCCGAATAGAAAAGATTCACGTCCGGCATCAGTTCCAGCATATTGAAATCGGTAAAGTTCGACAAATGTTTCAACAATATCACTCCGATATTGATTTTTCCGGCTTTAAAAGCCGTTTTCTTTTTTTCGATAACTACCCCGTCTTCCTGTTCGATGAAAAGTCCCTTACAGTAGGGAATAATACCGACTATCGGTTTTCCTGTCAGCTCTTCCAGTATCTTTTTACCATCTTCAAACAGAGTAATATCTCCCCTGAATTTATTGATGATGATCCCTTTGATGGCATTGCGTTCGGCTTCGGGAAGCAATTGAAGGGTCCCGTACACGCTGGCAAACACACCGCCTTTATCGATATCGGCAACCAGAAATGTAGCAGCATTGGTATGAAGTGCCACACGCATGTTCACGATATCTTTCTCCCGGAGGTTGATCTCTGAAATACTGCCGGCCCCTTCAATCACTACCGGGTTATAGCGGGCGGTCAGCTTATCGAACGAACGCATCACTTCTGTAAACAGTGCATCCCGATCGGTCTCATTGAAATACTCCCGTGCCGACTTATTACCAGCCGGCTTGCCGTTGAGTACCACTTGCGAGGTCGAGTTGCCGGTCGGTTTCAGCAAGACCGGGTTCATCTCTACGGTGCAGTCGATTCCGCATGCTTCCGCTTGTACAGCCTGTGCACGGCCTATTTCGAGATTGTCACCGGTCGGATAGCTGTTGAGCGACATATTCTGCGCCTTAAACGGGGCAGGGGAGTAGCCATCCTGCAGGAATATACGGCAAAAACCGGTATTGATTACCGATTTTCCTACATCGGATCCGGTGCCGACAAACATAATGGGCCGAAGTTTCTTCATTCGTTGATGATATTTTTAGTTGCTTTGTGGTTTGATGATTTATAAGTAAATAGTTTGATGTCTCAGGACTTACTATTTTCTCACCGTTTCTCTATAATCGTGATCTGTCCGTAGGCAACCGGCTTGTCGAATGCTTTCTTTACCGGCCAGTTTTTCAGCAATACCCGGAATGCGCGGATAACTCCGGCATGGGTGATAACCAATATATTGCCGTCGGTCTCAGGCAAATCGGCGATAAAATTCTCCACCCTATACAGCATCTGCTGGTATGATTCTCCATTCGGGCAGGCTTCGTTCAGATAATCTCCAAACCACTTCTGCCCTGTCTCCGATTCGAAAATCGTATCCCAGGTCCGGCCTTCCCATTCGCCGAAGTTCAGTTCTTTCAACCGGTCGTCGAGTTGGAATTGATAAGCCAGAAATGAACCGAGTTTTATGCATCGGCTCAGCGGACTACAGAAAACAGCATCAAACTGTATCTTCGATAATCTCGACCGGACAGATTCCGATTCGGTTTCGAACGAAGCGGCCAATGGTACATCGGTCTGTCCGTAACAGATCCCTGACGGCATATCCACACGTGTATGTCGGACAAGATAGAGTTTCATGAGGAATTACCAATTACTAATTACAGAACTTTCGCTAGTGTATAAAGAGAAATGTGTATGTCTGAAATTACAGATATCAAATTATTGATTTATGTGATATATTATAATGCAAATAAGATAGAAAGCGAGTTCCGAAAATTGTTGTAACGCACCCAATACATCACCGGTAAAGCCGTCTATCTTTTTTTCGGTATATTTTTTCAACAGGATCATAATCATCGCATATAGCGGAATGACAATCGATATGATTTGCCAGGGTATGAAAATCAATGGTACAAGACCAAAAGTAAGGGCGAGCAGGAAAGTAGTCATATCTGTTTTTCTGCGGGTGTGCATCGCTTTACTATCTCCGGTGCGGGCATAACGGGAACTGTTCACCATGAAGACCGGCAGCACACGGCTCGAAGCATGTGCTGCAATCAGCACCACCATAATATGTGATGAGTCGATGGAAAGCAACAACATAAATTTCAGCAGAAATAACAGGATAAGGGAAATAACGCCATAAGCGCCGATAGTGCTCTCTTTCATGATGGAAAGAATACGTTCCTTGTCGCGTCCACCTCCAAACCCATCGAAAAAATCAGAGAGACCGTCCTCGTGAATTGCCCCTGTTAGAAGTACCATTGCCGTCATTGCTATCACAAGGGCGACCGGCATCGGGAGTATCCATTGGAACAGCAAAAAGACTCCACCTCCAAGCGCACCCACAATAATGCCGACCAATGGAAAATAACGGAATGCTTTCGTGAGATTTTCTTCCGAATAGTCGATTTTACCTGCCGGAATGCGGCTGTAAAATAGGAGTGCGTGGAAAAAGAGGTTGAGTTGCTGTTTCATTTCCCTTATTTTTTGCTTACGTCATGTACGCCGGCTTCCTCAAAACCGGCCATTTCGTTGAGAAAGATCAATGCCGATCTGATAAGAGGATAAGCCAGAGTGACACCAGTGCCTTCGCCTAACCGTAGGTTGAGGTGAAGGATTGGATCGCCTTGCAGATATTCAAGCATCAATATATGGCCCTTCTCATCCGACGAATGGCTGAAGAGAGTATTTTCAAGGATATCGGGTTGCATTTCGTATGCAGTAAGAAAGGCGGAAGTAGCGATAAATCCGTCGGCAATGATCAGCATATTCAACCGTTTCGCCTCAAGTACGGCTCCACACATCATCGCAATTTCGAATCCTCCGAATGTAGCCAGTATTTCGAGTGGCGTAGCGGGATTATATTTTTCTGCAACCCGTCGAAGGACATCGCATTTATGGCGGACACCTGTATCATCATGTCCGGCACCACGCCCAACGCACTCTTCGAGTGGAATGCCGGCGAATTTGTGCAGCAGTAATGATGCCGGTGAGGTATTTCCAATACCCATTTCTCCGAAACCGATCACGTTGCAGCCATTCTCAAATTCCTGACGGACAAATTCTGCTCCTTTTTCCATCGCCTTGTGACAGATCTCTATGCTCATGGCCGGTTCATACAACATATTGTAGGTTCCACGGCCTAGTTTGGCATCGATAACACCTGATCCTGTCGGAAAATCGAAATCGACACCGGCATCGATAATTTTCAGGTTGATACCGTGCTGGCGTGCGAACACATTGATCCCGGCGCCTCCGTGGACGAAATTCATCACCATCTGATGGGTGATCTCTTTCGGGCAGGGGCTTACCCCCTCGTCGGCAATGCCATGATCAGCCGCAAATACCAGTATGGCAGGATTACGCAGTTCGGGCGTCAGTGTTTGTTGTATCCTGCCGATCTTAAAAGCAATCTCTTCAAGTTTGCCGAGTGAACCTACCGGCTTTGTGCGGCTGTTGATCTTACTACGAAGTGCAGTTTCAATATTCATGTTTTTTAAACTAAAAGAAGTTAGAACTAAGAACTAAGAATTAAGAAATTAGAATTGGGAACTTAGAACTGGAAGTGGAGAAGTCAAGAAATACAATTTTCAATTTTCAACTTTCAATTATTCATCACCTAACCACTTTCCCCACCTACTTCAGTTGCAACGGAATCCCCGATACCATCATGTAAGCCTTATCGGCCGATGCGACAATATGCTGGTTGACCCATCCCTGCAGGTCTGTGAAATGGCGCGAAGCCTCATCGGGAGCATGAAGTCCCATTCCAATTTCGTTACTGACAACGATCAGCCGGAAATCCTGCTGAATGAAACCGTTCCATTCCGACTTTGCCTCTTCCAGTGCAGCATCGAGATTGTAGCCGTTTTCGTGAAAGATATTGGTCAGCCACAGTGTGATGCAGTCGAGCAGTACTGTCCGTCCGTCAAGGGAGAGTGAACTCAGTCGTTTCTCCTCTTCGATGGTTTCCCATTGCTCGCCACGGTCAGCCTGATGACGGCGGATACGCTGCTCGAAATCATCGTCCCAGCGACGGGCCGTCGCCAGATACAACGGGTTAGCGGAATATTCTTCCGTCAACTTTTGTGCAAACCGGCTTTTGCCTGATCGTTGTCCGCCTGTTATGAAAATAATCTCCCGCATTATTCTACAGTTTTATTTCTATTTATAGTCAGAACCCGACACACTGTGGCTGTTTCAGCACTACTGTCATCCCGGACGAGTTTCATTTTTATAGTCAGGATTTATCCTGCAGGGATTGGTGCAAATTTACCGAATTCTTTAGAATGAATAGCTGAACGAACCCATAATACTGCGTCCCGGCATATTGTATCCGTCTTTTTCACTGTAATTTTCATCAAACAGGTTGGAGACGGAGATACCGATGCGTGCCTGCGGTGTTACGTTATAGTAGGCAGAATAATCGAATACCAGATGAGCCGAATGCTGGAGGATCTGGTCGGTTGTTTCATAATCGCCTTTGGTGTAATAATCCTCCGGTTTTATATCAGGACGAAGGTTAGCCCATACCATCCAGTCATTCTCGAGCCGTTTTCCGATATAACGGGCATTCAGTCGGGTTACGAAACCGTGGTTGTTGTCAAATGTAATCCCGAAGTTTCCGGTATTGCGGCGGACGTATAACATATCTTTGGTCAGCGTTTTTTCATCCGGTGTACCTTTGTCTTTTATTTCATCAAACTTGTCATTGAAAAGATGAGTAAAACCGGCATACAGTTCGAAGCTATAGCGTGATCCAAGGGCTTTGGCGATATCGGAAGAGAACATGATTTCCAAACCGTTCATACGACCCTTGTCGGCATTGTCGAAAGTATAATATGTTTCATTAGTCGTTTCATCGGTCTCCAGAACATTGACAATTTTATTGGTATAAAATGCGTGGAAATAAGTAAAATCGATATTCAGCCATTCATTATTTGAAATATTCATCCCGAAATCGAATGAGGTGGATGTTTCTGCCTTCAGATTTTCATTTCCCCTGTATTGCATGCCTCCCGCTTCGAATCTCCCGGCCATCTTATAGGCGTCGGGTACGTAAAATGCATTTCCTGCACTGGCATGGAGATTCAGCATTGGTGTAAGGAAATATTTGATCCCCACCGAAGGATTAAAGTTGGAATAACCATTGCTCTTTTTTTCATTACCCAGAAAATCATCGGCTTCCAGGGTAAATTTTGTATAGTTGTAACGCAAGCCGGCATTGACGAAAAGATTACCCTTAGTATAAGCACCCTGCGCAAAAACCGAAGAAGCCAGATTATTGTGATTAGGGCGGTAGGGGCTTGTAGGCGTCATTTTATCGGTAAAGCGTTCAGTAGAGACATTATGTGCGTCCAGATCGATTCCTCCGATCAGTTGGAAGGCGCCCCAGGTATGCGTATCACTCAGCTTTAATCCGTATTGTCTGACCGATTCACGATAATTGATAAATCCGTCCCCGGTATTGTTATCGTAATTACTTTCATTGTACACTGAATAATAGGGAGAGATCAGGAGTGTGTTGTTAAAAGTAGCACGGCGGATATCTACTGTTGTATTGGTACGGTCGAAGTCTTTCTTGCTCAATCCTTCCGAATGCCAGTAGTTGCCGGGCATTTCAATATCATTTGATGTGACGAATATTCCGGATAAGTCGGCACTCCATTTATCATTGAATCCAATATTCAGTTTCCCCATAAACTGATTGATCTGGTATTGACTGTTTGTCATGATGTCGCCATACGACTTTTTATCCAGGATCAGTTCTTCTGTTTCAGAAACAGACAGCAGGTTTTTCTTCCCGATGCGATAGTCCTTATCCTGCGCTTTCCGTGAAAATCCGAGCGCTAAGGAAACATTATCGGAAACGCCTCCCGATGCATATCCGTTGAAATTGGTCTGTCCGAAGTTTCCGGCGCTGAGGCTGATATTGCCTGTCCGTGTATTGCCTGGTCTACGTGTGATGATGTTGATTACACCTCCCATTGCATCCGAGCCGTAAAGCACCGAATAGGGACCTTTTACCACTTCTATCCTCTCGATAAAATCGGTTGGTATGGATGTCAGGTTGGTTGTTCCGGCCGGTTTACCATCTATCAGTACCAGTGTGTAATTGCGGTTATGGGCGGAAGGACTGAACCCGCGCATACCCACTGCCGATGAAGCACCGGGATATTGTATGATATCCAGATTGACCGTCCGTTTAAGCAGATCAGCAGCATTGTCAGCCTGTACTGTGGCTATTTTTTTACTGTCGATGATCTCCACTTTCTGGGGGATACTCTTTAATGGAAGTCCCATACGGGTAGCGGTAACTACCACTTCATCCAGGTCATATGATTGTTCGGCAGAATCCTGTGCATAGAGGCATGTACCGGCGAAAAACAGGGCAATGATGCCCGAAAAAAAGTTCTTATTCATTGTTGAGAAAAAATTTACAGTTAAACATTTGTTTGAACCATAAACTTTCAAGGGAGAGTGTGTTGTGAAATTCCGATTGGTGGGAAATATAGAAAACCGGAAATAGTCTCAACGCTGCTTTTATCCCGAAAGCTTGGATGGCTGATGCTTTCGGGCAGGTCTTCCGGCTCGTTCCCGGTTATCCGTTGCCTTCCCACCCCGATTTATCGGGACAGTGACTTGCACATTTGAAAATGCCGGATAACCGTATAAAAGGGGAACATACGGCTGCGGGTACAGCTTCGGCTTCTTTGCGTACGGCAAACTACCGAATTCCTTTATACCCGAAAAGCAGCGCAAAGGTACTACTTTTATTTGTGAGCGGGAAATAAATCATTCCGGGATTTTGTGAAATGTTAAAGTTTTATTTATTGTTGTTTTTATAATTTTTATTTTCTAAGTTTGCAACTTAATCGGTTAAACTAGCCTATGCGTCCATCTTTAAAAGACATAGCGAAAGAGTTGAATCTGTCGAAAACGACAGTGTCGTGGGTATTGTCCGGACGGGCGCAACAAAAAGGGATCAGTGAGTCGACAGCAAATAAGGTTCTTGAGTATGCCATGGAACTTAACTATCAGCCGAATTTGATAGCAAGAAGTCTCAATACCGGAACAACTAAAACGATAGGACTGATACTTCCCTCTATCTCTGATAGCTTTTATTCGGAAGTAGCGCGGGAAATAGAGTCAGAAGCCCGAAAGAACGGGTATTCGCTGATGATAGGTAGTTCTGAATCTGATATAGATCGGGAAGATGAAATTGTCAGACTGTTTAAAGCTAAAGTGGTTGATGGGATCATTATTGCCCCTACCAAACGTTCAAAAATTGAAATTCAACGATTAATAGATGAATCATATCCGTTAGTAACCATAGACCGTTACTTTCCGGAGTTGAATGCTACCTATATTATCATCAATAACAGAGATAGCAGTTATATGCTGACCAAACATCTTATCAATAAGGGATGTAAAAAGATAGCAATTCTGACTACAAATTCGTATCTTACCACAATGAATCAGCGTAGAGAAGGTTATGAAGACGCTTTACGGGAATCAAAACTAGGTATTGATCCGGATTTATACGGGGAAGTTAATTTTGTGGATTATGAAAAAAATATTTATAAAGTTTTAGATGATATCTTTAAGAATGTACCTGATGTGGATGGTTTCTTTTTTACGACTCACATTTTAGCGCTTGAAACTTTTCAGTATTTTCATACAAGAAAAATAAAGCCGGAGTTTGAGTTTGCAAGCATTCACGGGGTTCCAATCTTTAAAGTTGTAGCACCTCGTATAAATGTTGCGAGAATGCCGATAGAAGATATAGGCAGAAATGCGGTTAGCTTATTAATTGAGCAAATTGATTTTGTTAAACAAAATCGAACAAAACGAAATAGGAAAATTGAGCCTAAGCAATTAATCCTTTCCTGCTCGTTGGATTTTCGTAGTTAGCAATTATTTTTTTAATTCTTTATTTAACCGTTCAAGTAAATTTATTTTTGCATAAATGAAAGATTATTTAGTTGTAGATTACATAGAAAAATTAAACTTAACCGTTTAAGTAAGGAGGTGAATCATGAAAAAATTAGTGATAGGGATAGTGAGTGGTCTTATCTTTTTTAGTTCATGTAAAAATGATTCTGTGACGATTTCTGATTTGCGGTGTGAATATTTGAAATCACCCATCAATATTGATGAACAAAATCCTCGTTTTACATGGACTTACCAATCGGATAATGGAGATTTTGTACAGAAAGCCTATAAATTGGATATGGCTGTTTCTAAGCAAGCTTTAGAAGAAGGAATATTTTTTTGGACATCAGGCAAAATACCAGGTAATATAAATAGGGTAGAATATACAGGTGAAAAAAGCTTAGAGTCTCATACACAGTATTATTGGCGTGTCACCTCGTGGAGTCGTAAAGATAATATTCTTGTATCTGCTGTAGACAGTTTTGAAACATCAATGATGCATACTTCAGACTGGATAGCCCAATGGATAACGGATAAAAATGACAAATCGTTTGGTCCTGCTCCTATGTTTCGAAAAACTTTTGATATAGAGAAAGAGATTGAATCAGCTAAACTCTATATAAGTGCGGCCGCCTATTATTTATTGTATGTAAACGGAGACGCTCCGAATGATATGAAACTGGATCCTGGCTATACACATTATGATAAAAGGAATTTGTATTCGACCATAGATATTACAGAATCCCTTCGAAAAGGACGTAATATTGTCGCGACTGTTTTGGGAAATGGTTTTTTTAATGCAGATGCACCTGTGGCTACATGGGATTTCGAAAAAGCACAATGGCGTGATAGAGCAAAGATGATAATGGAGATCCATATAAGGTACATAGATGGGACTACCATGATAATACCGACAGATGACACATGGAAAACCTCGATAGGGCCTCATATATACAACAATATATATAGCGGAGAAATGTATGATGCCCGAAAAGAAATCCCTAATTGGAATAATCTTCAATTTGATGATGGTGACTGGGATTATGCCATAGTCACGAGCTCTCCATCACCCTTGTTAGTGTCACAAACTATGCAGCCTATGCGAGTTACAAAAGAAATACCGGCAGTCTCTATGCAGGCCTTTGGTGATACCGTTTTTGTTTTTGATATGGGAATCAATCTCTCCGGAGTTTGTAATATAAAATTAAGAGGCAAGAGAGGGACAAAAGTGACGCTTACTCACGGAGAACTTCTAAAGGATAATGGACGGATAGAAATGAGAAATCTGGATATTTATTATAAACCGATTAAGGATGTTGAATTTCAGACGGACACATACTTTGTGAAAGGGGAAGGAGAAGAGTCGTTCACTCCTGAATTTACTTATCATGGATTTCGTTATGTTGAAGTTAAATCCGATTCACCTATTGTCTTGAAAAAGCAGGATTTATCAGCACTTTTCATCCATTCCGATTTGGAAAAAGTTGGGCATTTTAGCTGTTCAAATGAATTATTGAATAAAATATGGGAAGCAACCAATCAGTCGTACTTAAGCAATCTTCATAGTATTCCTACCGATTGTCCCCAACGAGAAAAAAATGGATGGACCGCCGATGGACATGTGGCTATAGATTTGGCTTTATTAAATTATGATGGAATTAAATTTTATGAGAAATGGCTGGATGATTTTATAGATAATCAGAGGCCTGAGGGCAATATTTCCGGCATAATTCCCAGTTCGGGTTGGGGGTATGATGATTGGATAGGCCCCGTATGGGATGCGGCATTATTTATAATACCGGATGCTTTGGAAAGATATTATGGAGATACAAGAGCTATTTATAAAATTTATAATACATGCAAGAAGTATTTGAATTATCTCAAAAACAGAGAAAATGAAAATGGAACGGTAACCTATGGTATAGGGGATTGGGTATATTATAATACCCAAACACCTACAGATTACACTACTACCTGTTTCTATTACCTGGATAATGTCTTAATGGCGCGTTTTGCTGAAATAACAGGAAATGCCAGTGAACCTTATAAAAAGAAAGCAGAGAATTTAAAAACTCTTATCAATAAAAAATATTTCAATCATCAGACCTGCTTCTATGCCAATGGCTCACAGACCGCTCAGGCTGTGGCACTTGCTTTTGGGATTGTACCGGAAGAATATGAAACAAAGGTTGCGGAAAATTTAAATAAATCCATTATAGAAAATGATTATCATTTGGATTTTGGTGTATTGGGGAGCAAGTATGTTCCAAGAATGTTGTCGAAATACGGCTATGCCGAGACTGCTTATCTGATGGCCACACGGGAAACAGCCCCTTCCTGGGGTAACTGGATAAAGTCAGGATTTACGACATTACCTGAAACATGGGTCTTATCACCTGATTTCCGTGATGCATCAATCAATCATGTGTTTCTGGGAGACATAAGTGCCTGGATGGTAAATACGCTGGCTGGAATAAATTATGATGTTGAAAACCGGGGATTTGAAAATATTATTATAAAGCCGGACTATATTGAGGATCTTTCATGGGTGAAAGGAGAATATAAGTCCGTAAAGGGTGTGATTAAATCGGAATGGGCACGCGAAGGCGACAAAATCAGGCTTTTGGTTACTATTCCATTAAATACCAGAGCAACCATTTATACTGATAAAATGATAGAAGTTGGAGGAGGCCGTTACGAATTTGTATTCGATAATTGATAATCACAATAATCATTCATTATACTTTATTGAAAGAATGGCTGACTATCTTTTCATTACTTACTTCTCAATTTTGAGTTGAATGTCTAACAATTATATACACATTGCCTATGGAATATTGAAAATCATCTGGAATTTTTAAAGATAGAAATATCTTTTAGTGTAATCATGACGGAATGAATTCCGCAGATTGAAAGGATAATAATACAAATATTTGTTGTTAAAACGGTTTAGAATCCGTGACTTTTTCCGGCCTTTTTTAAGGTTTAGGAAAGTTTATTCTAAAACTTGAAAAATAAAATCTACTGATTGGAATAATATTTAGTAATACTGATCAGTCTATTCTCATAAGAGTAAGGAGATATTTTATTAGTGAACTTAGACTTTTTATTTTTAAATATTCGTTATTATGAAACACTGTTTTTTCTTATTGGCATTTTATGGGTTTTTAGCATTTTCAATATGTGCTAAGGCGTTGAATGTCCAAAGTCCTTCTGATTGGCCAGAAAACACATCGGGAAGGAATTCCCTTGCAGAACCTCTTAATGAATCTGCCTATAATAAAGGGAAAAGCGAACGTTCCCTCATTGATCAACAACAGAAAGAAACCGTTAGGGGAAAAGTTGTTGATATCAATGGGGAATCAATTATTGGGGCATATGTGATTGAGCAAGGAGAACCTAATAATGGTACAATAACAAATGTTGACGGGGAATTCTCCCTTTCAGTCAAGAGAGATGCTACATTGGAGATTTCCTATATTGGCTTTGTATCTCAGCAAGTGCGTCCGGTCCCGGGAGAAAGGATTGTCGTGACATTGATTGAAAACCTCGAAATTCTAGATGAAGTTATCGTTGTCGGGTATGGGCAACAGAGAATAGCCACTGTAACAGGAGCCGTATCCCAAATCAAATCGGATAAGATTACTGTAGCTCCTATTGCCAATGTCACGAATATGCTTGCGGGACAATTACCCGGTCTGGTTACAAAACAAACATCCGGTATTCCGGGTGCCGATGACGCCAGCTTAAATATTCGTGGGTTCGGAGCTCCGCTGATCATCGTGGACGGTATTGAAACCAGTCTAAGCAATTTAGATACCCAGCAGATTGAAACGATTTCTATCTTAAAGGATGGTACCGGTTCTATTTATGGCGCACGGGCAGGTAATGGTGTTATTTTGATTACTACCAAAAGAGGTAAGCAATCCAAACCGACGATAGCTGTCAATAGTTCATTAACCTTGCAAGGTTCCACAAAAGTCATTAAACCGGCAAGTTCAGCAGAACGGGCACAATACCAGGTTGACTTATGGCTTAATACCGGTAAGGATCCCAACCTGGTTCCTTTTACACAGGAGGAGATACAAAAATACAAAGATGGCACTGATCCCAGGTATCTGAATACAGATTGGTTTGACGCATCTATTCGAACGTTCGCTCCCCAGCAAAACCATAATGTAACTCTCTCAGGTGGTACTGAAAATATCAAATATTACGGTTATTTTGGCTATAACACACAGGAAACTATTCTGAAAAAGAATGGAGGGAACTATGATCGTTATAACTTTCAGGTTAATTTGGATGCAAAAGTAACAGATCGAGTTTCCGTTGCAATGGATGTACAGCATTTCAAAGAGCAACGTTATTATCCGTCCGGAGCCGATGGCGTAGGAACGAATAATAACTTCTGGAGAGATTTGATTTATGCCGCCGATCCGACTTATCCTTTAACATTACCTGATCCTGCCAAACTATCTTATGCCGGAATTCCTTATGGTAATCCTATATGGGCTACTAACTCCGAATTAAGCGGTTATCAGGATGGTCGAAATAACACTACCCAATTCAGAGGAGAAGTGAAATATGATTTTCGTTTTATTCCCGGATTAAATGCAAAAGGTATAGTTATCTACCGGAATAATGACCATAATCAAAAAGTTGTAAAAGACCAGGCGGAGTTTTATACTTACAATGCAGAAGCCGATTTGTACACACATGTGCGTAATTCACAAGATCCTCTGTTTTTGAGCAGATCCAGCAGTAATAATACAAAATTAGTGCAGCAATATTCTCTGAATTATAATAATACATTCCTTGATGCGCATACCATTGCAGGGATGTTCTTATATGAGTATCAGGAAGAGAATAACAGAAGTTTTAATACTTCGCGGAGTGGATTTCAATCGATGGTGTTAGAGGAATTGTTTGCCGGTGACCCTACTACGGCAGCCAATAATTCAGCTAGCAGTAGTATAGGACGTATATCCTGGATTTGGCGATTGAATTACAGTTATTTAGATCGTTATATGCTTGAGACGATTCTGCGGTCAGATGCCTCCTCACGCTTTGCAAAAGGGCATAGGTGGGGTTATTTCCCAAGTGTCTCGTTGGGATGGAACATTGCAAAGGAAGAATTCATGACCCAGTTTAATACATTTGATAATTTAAAACTTCGCATGAGTTATGGGGCGTCCGGGTATGATGCCGTGGCGAACTTCGCTTATCTGGCAGGATATTCATATGATGCTACTTATACAATCGGTGACGTATTGATTTCTGCATTAGTTCCTTCAAGCCTGGCAAATATTTATTTAACGTGGGAGAAGATGTCAGTGTATAATGCAGGCCTTGACTTCTCATTGTGGCAACGTAAATTGTATGGGGAAGCTGAATATTTCTATCGCGAGCGTACCGGTATTCCGGGTACCCGCGTACAATCATTACCCTCTACTTTTGGGGCAGCACTGCCGCAGGAAAATCTGAACAGCTTGAGTACGAGTGGTTTTGAATTGAGACTGGGGACTATTGGTAAGTTAGGTGAAGTTGATTATGATATTTCAGGTAATATAGCTTATTCACGATCCAAATGGATTGATTATGATGAAGCCATCTATACGGATCCGGATGAAATCAGACTATATAAAAATAGTGGACGATATACTGATCGACGCAATGGGTATGTTTTTGATGGATTATTTACCAGCCAGGAAGAGATTGATGTATGGGATTATACCTTTGATGCATTGAATAATGATAATTCATCGCTCAGGCCGGGTGATGTGAAATATAAGGACTTGAACGGCGACGGAGTAATCAATTGGCGTGATCAAAAAGAAATCGGTAAGGGATCTACACCTCACTGGAGTTTTGGAGTCAATATGGGGTTCAGATATAAAAATTTTGACTTCTCTGCATTACTTCAGGGTGCATTTGATTATACGACTTATATTGATTTATCAGCTGCCCCGATCGAAACTTATTACCGTAATTATTGGCATGAAACGAGAAATAACAGAGCGGATGCCCTGGCGTCCAGACCAGGAGGTTCATCCACAAACTGGTTTTACTCAGATTATCATAACCATAACACAGCTTATCTGCGCTTGAAGAACATTTCTCTGGGTTATGAAATCCCGGCATCTGTACTAACCAAAATGGGAGTCAGTAAACTCAGACTATACATTGCCGGCACCAATCTTTTTACAGTAAGTTCTATTAGTAAATATGGTGTTGATCCGGAAATGCCGGAAGGATACGGAGCCGGAGTATATTATCCGCAACAGTATACTATGAGCGTTGGTTGTAATCTTACATTTTAATTCGTACAAATTATGAAACGAGCATTATAATCATTTCCACTAAAGTTAGACTTTTTCTTGCTATGGTATAGTCCAAGCAAGCTTATCCTTTACTCATTTAGCTTAACGAGAAAGTTTATATAAGTATATGATTATATGTGAGTTACATACGGTGCATTTGAAAATAAATAATTTTAATCGTATGAAAACAAAAATAAAAATAGCAATAATAGCATTGTGTATAATGACGTCTTGTTATGACGTTTTAGACCAATCTCCAACTGACCGATATTCCGATGCAGTGGTATGGAACGACCCTTACCTATTGAACGCACATTTGGCAGAGTTATATGCAAATACTCCAGTAATGATTCAAGATGCGATCGCATTGATGACAAGTTGGGATGGTGCTCCTATGAACCGGGATGATAATAGCTGGGGGACTATTATGGGGTTTAGCGCACAGATGGAAGGAACCGTTCGTACCCTTGAAATAGCAGATGAGGCCAAATATAATTTTGGAGCACAGGCGCACCTGTTAGGTGTAAAAAGAAACGGAATACAGTCGAATGGCAGAGAATTGGAATGGTGGGGTAATTCTTATTATACCATCAGGCAATTAAATAATTTTATTGATAACGCTGCCAGTTCTACCATAGAAAATGTTGAAGAACGCATAGCGGAAGCCCGTTTTTTAAGAGCCTTTTGTTATTTTGCTATGGCAAAACGGTATGGAGGAGTTCCTCTGGTTACCCAGGTGCAAGAGTTGGATGCAGATTCAACGGTATTGTTTCCTAAAAGAAATACTGAAAAAGAGGTTTTCGATTTTATACTGAAAGAAACAGACGAAATTTCCAACATACTTCCTTCTGTCAGTGAAGCTGGCAGGGCTACCAAATGGGCAGCATTGGCACTCCGCAGTAGGGCGGCATTGTATGCAGCAAGTGTTGCTCAGTTCGGGACACAACAATTAAACGGATTACTGGGATTTTCTGGTGGAGATGCAGCGTATTATTATCAGATATCGTACGATGCAAGTAAAGAAATCATCACTGATGGTCCTTTTCAACTTTATAACGTAGATGCGGATAAAGTCCAGAATTTTAAGAATATTTTCTTGAAGAAGGGCAACAGCGAAGCAATTATGGTCAAGCAACACTCTGGCCCAGGCTTTATGGACGGTGGTTCCAACAGATGGTCCTGGGATATGGTCGAATGCCCCAGACCAAATGTCTGGGGAGTAGGGAATTATCACGGTCCTTATCTGGAGATGGTGGAAGAATTTGAACTTGTAGATGGTAGTTCCGGCGTGATTGATAAAGAGTATGCAAAGAGTCGCTTATGGACAATGGATGAGTTGTGGGGCGACCGGGATCCTCGCTTTTTTGCGTCTGTATGGACAAACGGGACCTCCTGGCCGGGTGCAGTAGGTGGCGTTTTAGGTGAAAACAGGATTGACATGCATAACGGAATTATATCAAAAGAAGGAGCGCTGATCGATGGACGTTATGATTCATATGAGGGTGTTCCGGCTGTAGGTGATCAATTAGTGCGTTTCAAGGAGGGAAATACGCCAAATACCGGTTTTGGAGTAATGAAATATCTGGATCCGACAGCCAATAATATGAATTGGTTTTCTGAATCAACTACCGATTATTTGATTTTCCGTCTTGGAGAAATTCTACTGAATTATGCAGAAGCAGCTTTTGAGTTAGACCAACCAGGTGAAGCTTTGGATGCTGTTAACCAAATTCGTGATCGGGCGGGTATAGCAAGATTAAGTTCTATTGACCGGGAAAAAATTCGTCATGAACGAAAAGTAGAGTTAGTGTTTGAGAATCATCGCTACTGGGATTTAAGACGTTGGAGAACAGCGGTTGAAACACTGACACGTACTTATACCGGGTTGCGTTATATTTATGATGCTGCTTCCGGAAAGTACCGGCTGGATTTTATTGATAATATAGACGGATCGAATGAAACGCCGACTTTCCCTGCAAAGAATTATTATTTTCCTATCGGTCAAGGGCGTATTGCGGCTAATCCGAATTTAGTTGAAAATCCTGGATATTAAATATAGGATTTAAAAGAAATACGCCTTATAACTATTTAATATTGAGTGTCCCGATAGTGACAATTAACGATTAAATATTTGTCAGTTATTTAAATAAAAAATCTGGAAAATATCTCTATCGGGACATTAAAATTCTTACATGATGAAAAAAACAGCCATATTGCTGATGGCATTCCTTGTAACGCTATCGCTTTGTTCGCAAGTTCGTTTGGCCGATATTTTTTCGGATAACATGGTGTTGCAGGCTCATAGACCAATAAAAATATGGGGCTATGCTCCGGTTGGAGAAAAAGTGAAAGTTATAGTTGACGAACAATTAAAAACTGCAGTTTCAAATGAAATGGGGAAATGGCAATTAGTGTTTCCCCCGATGGATTATGGGAAAGGGTTGAAGGTGAAAGTGGTAGGTGAGCAAAATGAAATTGAGCTCGTGAATGTATTGATTGGAGATGTCTGGCTTTGTTCCGGACAGTCCAATATGGCCATGACGGTCAATGGAGAGGGAGGACAAGTATATAATTATAAAGTTGAAGAAAGCAATGCTGATTATCCTGAAATCCGTTCATTCAAGGTTGAATCCGATTTATCTGTAAAGAGCGGTGTTGAAGTGAATGGGCGGTGGAAAATATGTTCTCCTCAGACCGTCTCAAATTTTTCGGCTGTGGCATACTTTTTTGCCCGGCAAATTCATCAAAAGACAGGAATACCTATTGGCATAATCAATTCCTCATGGGGTGGGACTGATATCGAAACCTGGATAAGTATGGACTCGTTTCAGATTTTACCAGATAAGTTTAAAGCGAAGTATAACAACGCAAAGGTAGAAGATATTGGGATAATATTGGAAAACAATGAAGAAAAGAGGAAGGCTTTTGAAAGTGTCGTGGAAAATGATATCGGAGAGAAAGAAAAGTGGTATACTCCTGAATTTAATTCTGAGTCTTGGGAATTAATGCTTCAACCCCAGGAATGGAGTAATACTGCTTTAGCTTTGTTTGACGGAGTGGTGTGGCTCAGATATCAGTTTCTGGTATTAGACGAAGATACGAATCAGGCTGGAGTATTATCTTTAGGTAAGGTCGATGATAACGATGTAACATGGATAAATGGAATCAGGATCGGGGAAACAAAGGGAGCCGGAGTTGATAGATACTACCAAATACCCCAGGGAGTGCTGAAAAAAGGTGCGAATGTAATAGTCATCAAAGTGGCAGATATTATTCGGGCAGGGGGACTTACAGGGAAAGAAGAAGATTTATATGTCGAAACTACAGGTGGAAAATATTCATTAGTAGGAGAGTGGCAATATAAAATATCGGCTGAGACAAAAGATCTTCATTATGAAGATGTGACTCCCAATTTATATTACGGGTTGCTATATAATGCAATGATAGATCCCTTAAAGGATTTTGCCATTAAAGGAGTCATTTGGTATCAGGGTGAGAATAATGCCGGTCAGGCATATAATTATCGGACTTTGTTTCCTACGCTAATAAAGGATTGGAGATCGAAATGGGGATATGACTTTCCCTTTTACTGGACGCAGTTGGCCGGTTATATGCCTAAAGCAGAAATTCCTCCCGCTGCGGATAGTTGGGCCGAACTGAGAGAAGCACAAACACTGACGTTGTCTCTTAAAAATACCGGTCAAGCAATTGCTACGGATATTGGTGATGCCAATGATATACATCCCAGGAATAAGCAAGATGTTGGCAAACGACTTGCCTGTATTGCCCTGAACAAAGATTATGGAATGACCGATATTATATATTCCGGTCCTACCTATAAATCTATGAGTATACGAAATGATACGGTTATGATAACGTTTGATAATGTAGCCTCAGGCTTAAAGGTCATGAACAAATATGGATATATAGAAGGGTTTACCATTGCGGGAGCAGATCAGAATTTTATATGGGCCCGGGCTTATCTTGAAGGGAAAGATAAGGTGGTAGTTTATTCCGATAAAATAAAAATTCCAGTCGCGGTCCGTTATTGCTGGTCTATCAACCCCGATGTGAATTTATTTAATAGTGCAGACCTGCCTGCTGCCCCATTCAGGACGGATAACTGGAAGATTAGTACGGAATACTAAAATTTATAGACATGAAGAAAAGAGTTGAAATTTATTTAGTGTTACTTATTATTTGCTTATCTCATTTTGAGGCAATAGCGGACAATATCTCTTTAAACGGAAGTTGGGAATTGACGTATTTTCCTCAACCAAGGGAAGCTGTCAGAACGCCGGACGACCTGCAAAAGATCAAGGGATCAACAATAAGAGCCATGGTTCCGGGTAATGTGGAACTGGATATGTTGGCTGCAGGGATAATAGAAGATCCGATGATCGGTAACAATGTGTACTCATTAAGAAAATATGAAGGATATCAGTGGTGTTATTCAAAGAAATTCCCAACACCAGAGATCAAAGAAGATGAATATGTAAAGATATTCTTTGGAGGGATAGACTGCTTTGCTGATATATGGCTTAATGACCAGCTGGTCGGTTCTGTAGATAATATGCTGATTGAACATGAGTTTGATATAACAAAGTATGTAAAGAAGGGTGGGGAAAATGATCTTCAGGTGATTATTCGTTCATCCGTATTGGAGGCTCAGAAATATTTTTTAGGAACATTCAGTATCGGGAATTTTGCAAACGAAGAATCTGTATATGTTCGGAGAGCTCCACATACATATGGATGGGATATCATGCCCAGGTTGGTAAGCGCAGGACTCTGGAGAAATGTAGAACTTCGCATTATCAATCATACAAATATTATTGATGCCCACTGGATGACTGCAAATATAGATTTAGAGAACAAAAAAGCATTGGTATATCTGGATCTACAAACTGAAATTCCCTTTGATCAACTGGATAACTGCCGTGGAATCGTTACACTGAATCGGAAAGGAAGAGAAGTTTATAAGGCAGATTTTGATATTGTTAAACATGCTTGCCGACTGAATATAAACCTTGATGAAGTGGACTTCTGGTGGCCTAAGGGGTATGGAGACCCTGCACTATATGATGCTGAAGTGAAATTGGTATCGAAAACAGGAAAGATACTGTCAACTCATTCTTCCAGAATTGGGATACGGACGACAAGCCTCGACCTCAAGGATATCAATCATTTCCCTGATGACCCCGGGCGTTTCTGTTTTATCGTAAATGGAGAACCTTTATTTATAAAGGGAACAAACTGGGTTCCTCTTGACGCACTACACAGCCGGGATGCATCACTCCTCGAAGATGCATTGAATCTGGTGGTGGAAATGAATTGTAATATGATCAGATGTTGGGGTGGAAGTGTGTATGAGGATTCCCGTTTCTTTGAATTATGTGACGAAAATGGAATCCTGGTTTGGCAGGATTTTGCCATGGGGTGTACATTCTACCCGCAACGACAGGATTTTGCCGATGCCATAGAAAAAGAAGCAATTTCAGTAGTCCGGAAATTCCGGAACCATCCCTCTTTAATTCTCTGGTCCGGGAATAATGAGAATGATGTGGCTTTACGTTGGGGTATGATTCATTATAACATTAATCCGAATGAAGATGTGATAACAAGAACCATCCTGCCCCGTGTCATCTACGAGATGGATCCAACCCGGGATTTTCTCCCTAGCTCTCCCTATTATAGTCAGGCTGTATATGATGAAGGGAGTCACGACGACCTTCTCCCTGAAAACCATTTATGGGGTCCAAGAGGATATTATAAAGATCCTTTTTATACGGAGAGCAAAGCTCAGTTTGTGAGTGAGATAGGATATCATGGATGTCCCAATCGGGAAAGTCTGGAAAAAATGTTTACCAAAGAGTGTGTAAATCCATGGCTTGACGGAAAAGTCGGACTGTGGAATGACGAATGGATGACAAAGGCGGTAAGGATATATCATCAGTCGCCCAAACAGGGAGGACGTAACGATCTGATGACTAATCAGGTGAAGTTGTTATTCGGTTCTGTGCCGGAGAAATTGGACGATTTTATCATGGCATCCCAGGTTGTGCAGGCAGAAGCAATGAAGTTTTTTGTAGAGATGTGGAGAGGTGATAAACCCAATCGATCCGGAATAATCTGGTGGAATATACGGGACGGATGGCCCGTACTTTCGGATGCTATAGTTGATTATTACAATTCAAAAAAACTGGCTTTCCATTTTTTGAAAACAGTACATGAGGATGTCTGTGTTTTTATAAATGATGCAAAAGAGGATGCCCACACTCTTGTGGTAACGAATGATACCCGGAAACCCTCCAAAGGAGATGTGGTTATATCTGATGTAATGACCGGAAAAGAAATATATAAAGGTACGTTTGATAGTAAAGCTAATAGCAGACTACAGATTGCGGAGTTACCAAAAACGAAGGGACAGGGAATCTTATTGATCCGTTATACGGTAGATGGTAAGGAATTATTAAACCACTATTTATACGGAGATCCTCCGTTCAATCTAAATGATTACAAGACCTGGTTAGAGAAAACAGATATATATGACATTTGATTATTTTAATCGTATGAAAGAAAATATTTTAGGTATTGATGTAGGAGGTACGAAATGTGCTGTAATCTACGGTAACAGGGATGGCTCTGATTTACATATCCTGGATAAAAATAAGTTCCCGACAACTTCATTGGAGGATACCATTCATAACATAGTGGCATCGATCGATAATATCATGAGGAAACACACTTTATCAAAAGATCAGATAGCTGCAGTGGGTATAAGTTGTGGAGGACCCTTAGATAGTAACGAAGGAGTAATCATGTCTCCTCCTAACCTGCAGGGGTGGGATAATGTACCTATCGTAAAAATTATAGAAGATAAGTATGGGATTAAAACCGGTCTGCAGAATGATGCAAATGCCTGTGCTCTGGCTGAATGGAAGTATGGTTCGGGGAGAGGAGTGAGGAATATGGTTTTTATGACTTTTGGTACAGGTTTAGGAGCCGGGCTTATTCTGGACGGTAAATTGTATACAGGAGCGAATGATAATGCCGGGGAACTGGGACATATCCGACTATCAGATCATGGGCCGGTAGGATATGGAAAGTCAGGCTCTTTTGAAGGATTCTGCAGTGGTGGGGGGATTACCCAGATAGCTAAAATGTTGCTTTTGGAGAAAATGCAAATGGGAATTTCTGTCGCATGGTGTAAACCGGAAGAAATGGAACTGATTACAGCGCAAAAGGTAGCGGAAGAAGCTGTGAAGGGAGATGAATTAGCTCTTCGGATATTTGATATCTCTGCAGAAGCATTAGGAAAAGGATTATCGGTTGTTATCGATATTCTTAACCCGGAAGCAATTGTGATAGGAGGGATTTATACCAGGTGTCAGGAGTTAATGGAGGGTCGTATGTTGGAGATCATCAGAAAAGAAGCGTTGCCTAATTCCAGGCAAGTATGTAAGGTCTTGACCTCCAGATTAGGTGAACAGATAGGAGATTATGCAGCGCTTTCTGTTGCGGCTAATTTATTGAATAGAGGTTGAAAAACTGAAAATCATATCTTTTATGTATACGTTATTAAAAACGAAATTATCAATAAAGTATCTTTTACTCTCTTTATTCGTTTTCATTTGTTTGTTTTCGTGTGGGAAAGAAGGTAAAACAGAAATACCACCAGATGATGATACTGAAATTCCTCCAAAGAAAGATCAATATCCCGGACTTTCTGTGTCAGCAAATGGAGAGCTTTTATTGAATGGAGTTCCCTACAAGGGGATAGGAGTTAACTATTTCAACGGGTTTACACGTACGTTAGATGAGGGACAGTATGACGATGATTCGTATAAAATAGGTTTTGCTTATCTCAAAGAGCGTAATGTCCCTTTCATTCGTTTTTCACTTGCAGGATATTGGCCAAAAAACTGGGATCTTTATTTGACAGATAAGGAAAAGTTTTTCCAAAATCTGGATGCTTTCGTAAAGTCGGCCGAAGAGTTTGAGATAGGCCTTATACCTTCTTTTTTCTGGCATACCCCTACGGTCCCTGATTTAGTAGGGGAACCTGTTATATATGCTGCAAGAAATTATGAAAGTAAATGAAAAAATAAAAATAGTACGACTATGAAAAATAGAATTATTTCTCTTTTTATCATGTTTATTACCGTTATTTCGTGTAATAAAAAGGAATACACTGATGTTTTTGTCGGTGTACCAACCGGCACAGAACTGGAAGCAATGGGTACAGAACTGGACCCTCACTTTTTTTCTCAAAATCTGACGCGCAATGATGGTTCCAAAGAATCGGACTGGCAATATGTTGTGGACAGAGTAAAAAAAATGGAGTTGCAAAAGTTCAGGGTGATGGTATTACCCCAATGGTATGAACCTGTAAATGATAACAATGATCCGCATATAACAGATATCGGTAAGTTTACATTTGATTCTCCGGAGATGCAATCTTTGTACAAGGTGCTAGATCTGGCACAGGAACAACAAATGGAGGTTTGTATCGTTGTATGGGGATGTCCGGTAAATGTTTCTCTGTTGGATCCGGGATATTCACATGTCAAGACCTGTTTTATGGCCGATCAGGATAAAGAAGGTGTTTGGATCACAGGTCCTGTGGATTATGACGAATGGGCAGAAAATTTTTCAACGTTAATCAAACACCTTATTGAAGACCGCGATTATAGCTGTGTAAAAGAGATTACACCTATGAATGAGCCTGACGGTGGACCTCTGCTGACTTCTTCCGAATATATCAAAATGGCAAAAGTGTTGGATAGTCGCTTTAAAAAAGAGGGTATAAGGGAAAAAGTGAGGTTTAATCTGTCGGATAATACGGACACCAGGACCTTTTACCTGGTGGATTGTGCTGAAAATTTATCGGATGTAGCGGATGTATTCAACTCTCATACCTATATTTTTGGTTATGATACACCGAATGATGTGATTTATGATTGGGAAAAGAATAATGTAAATATCGCAGCTCAGGCAGGTAAAAAGCATTTGGTAGGGGAATTTGGATCGAATCAGTGTGTGGGAGCTACCCGGCAGAGGGATATCGACCTGTATGCCCGTGGGGTGTTAATGACTCGCCTGGTGCTTAATTTCTTCAATGCGGGAGCCGCCGGAGTAAGTTACTGGAGCCTGATTGATCAGTATTATGGCAGAGATGCCGATTATCAGCAAATGCAGCAACTGGGACTGTGGAAGTATATGAAAGAAGCTTATAGAACGGACTCTACTTATAGCCGAATAAAGAAAGATTATGAAGTACGTCCCCAATATTATTCATACTCGTTGCTGACTCGCTTTTTAAAACCAGGCTCCAAAATCTATCCGATTGATCTTAATGATAGTTATGCAATAGGTTCTGCATTTAAGGATAGGGAAGGGAAGTGGACCTATGTGTTTGCAAACGGGTCTGACTCCCCACAATTGCTGGCAATTAATAACGCTTTGGTAAAAGGTTCTTTCGACATATATCGGTATGAAGAGAATGGTTTGCCGGAAGATGACGGTCTGATTATGTCCACAGAGACTGCTAAAGCAGATGGGGAGAGACTTTGTCTTGAAGTCAGGGAAAATTCAGTGGTACTTTGCCGTCAGAAATAAAAACGGATGCCGTAATAAATACTCTAACATAAATTCTATGGAGAAAAAAGATACTATCGGAATAAAAATACTGCCCGTAATGTTTGGTTTTTTTATTATGGGATTTGTAGATATTATCGGAATTGCCATAAACTATGTAAAACAGGATTTTATTTTCCTGAATGATACTTTAGCCAATATGTTGGCTATGTCATGCTTCTTTTGGTTTTTAGTGCTTTCCATACCTACAGGAATGCTAATGAATAAAATTGGCCGGAAAAGAACAGTACTTTTAAGTTTTGTACTGCAGGTTATTGCTTTTTGTATTCCAATCATTTCGTATGATTTTATAATGGTAATGATTGCGTTTGCTGTTGTCGGGATAGGAAATACCTTATTACAGGTCGCCCTCAATCCGTTAGTGACAGATGTAGTACAAAAAGGAAAGCTGACCGGTACACTTACTCTTGGACAATTTGTAAAAGCTGTCTGCTCGTTTCTTGGGCCTATCATTACAAGTTGGGCGTCAGGAATGGCTTTTGGCTGGAAACTGATATTCCCGGTTTATGCTGTTACCTCTCTGATTGCCCTTGTCTGGTTGTGGCTTACTCCGATCGAGGAATCGAAAAAAGGAGAAACGGTTTCATTTCGAATGACCTTTAGATTGTTCAACGATACATATATCGTAGCCTTTTTTATTGGAATATTGGTTCTTGTGGGCGTCGATGTCGGAATGAATACGACTTTCCCAAAACTTTTGATGGAGAGATGCGGACTTGAGTTAAACGAAGCCGGATTGGGAAATAGTGTTTATTTTTTTGCCCGCACACTTGGTGCTCTGGGAGGTGGAATATTCTTGTTGAAATATTCTGAGACTAAATTTTTTACTTTTAGTGTATTGTTAGCCGCGATAGGACTTGTGGGGATGCTTATGACCGGAAATTTATGGGCAATGCTGGCCTGTGTGGTTATTTTCGGATTAGGCTATGCCAATCTTTTTGCCATTATCTTTTCACTGTCGTTAAAACGTGTTTCTGATCGGGCCAATGAAGTTTCCGCACTTCTGATCATGGGTGTTTCGGGAGGCGCTTTGTTGCCACCCTTGCTTGGTGTTGTTTCGGACAAATTCGGTACTCAGATAGCAGCTTTACTCGTAATAACCATTGTGTGGCTGTATATGGTATGGTTGATTGGTAAGGTTAAAGGAGTTAGTAATAAATAATTGACTATAAGTATGTTGTTTAAGATATGTAAAAGTGGAATGGTTTGTTTTATCTCTTTGTTGGTATTGACATTCCTTTGCCCGACGCAATTAGAAGCACAGCAAAAGATAAGGTATGCGAATAAACCGGTAAAAATAATTCAATGGATTAACGGAACTTTCGCACAAGGTAAAACACCTCCTTTTTCTTTTGTCTATGATGGAAAAGAGTCTGAATCCTTTTTACGAGCATGGAGTTACTCTTCGCAGAAGCTTGTCAGTGACGAAGCGAATGTTGTAAAATATCGTTTTACGTATGAAAGTAAGCAAGCCGGTCTTAGGATAGATTGTGATGTGGATGGCTATACCGATTACGATGCTGTAAAGTGGGTATTGCATTTTACAAATATCGGATCTGGGGATTCTAAAATCATATCATCTGTGAACGTGATCGATATGGATTTTGAGTATGCCAACAGAGGTGATTTTATTCTCCATTCGGCAGAAGGTAATCACATATCCAAAGCTGATTTTCATCCCCGGTCAACAGTGTTGACAAAAGGCAAAACCATTCAGCATATGCCTGAAGGGGGTCGCTCTTCCGAAACGGCATTTCCTTTCTTCAATATTGAATCTCCGTCGGACCAGGGATTTATGTTTGCAATCGGGTGGTCTGGTACGTGGGTAAGCGATTTTGTGCAAAATACAGATAATAGCATCTCTATCCGGTCGGGAATGAAACGCTTTGAGAGTTACCTCAAAACGGGTGAAACAATTCGTACCCCGTCTATGTGTTTGCTTTTCTGGAATTCTAAAAATAGAATAGACGGGCACAACAAATTCAGGAGGTTTGTGCTGGCGCATCAAAGTAGAAAGATTGACGGGGAATTTGCAAAGTATCCGCTCTCCAGCGGATTTAACTATAGGGATCCGGCTCCCTGCACGGAATATTCCTGTTTGACCGAAGATTATGCTATTGCTATGATCCGACGCTACACGCAATTCGGATTAATACCGGAAGTCTATTGGCTGGATGCCGGGTGGTATACCGGTGCGGCTGATTTTGAGACGGATCAGACCTGGGCAAATACGGTAGGTAACTGGACCGTTGATAAGTCAAGGTTTCCAGGAGGATTGAAACCTATTGCTGATGAAGCGCACAAAGTAGGTGCAAAATTTATGGTGTGGTTCGAGCCGGAGAGGGTGATCGAAGGAACGCAATGGGCGGTAGAACATCCGGAGTGGATGCTTCGGTTACCGGATAGCCATCTGCACGGTTGGTTATTGTTCGACCTGGGTAATCCGGAGGCCCGTAAATGGATGACTCAATGGATTATTGATATGATTCGTGAAAACGGGATTGATTACTATCGGCAGGATTTTAATATGAGGCCGGATGCATACTGGGAAGCAAACGATGAGCCCGGACGTATCGGAATGAAAGAAGTACGACATATTGAAGGACTTTATACTTTCTGGGATGATTTGATGGCAGAATTTCCCGAACTGCTGATTGACAATTGTGCGAGCGGAGGACGTCGTTTGGATTTGGAGACCATTTCCCGAAGTGCGCCGCTCTGGAGAAGTGATTACTATCATTATGATGATCCGGATGGTTATCAGGGACATACCTATGGGTTAAACTTCTTTTTACCATTACATGGTACAGGTATTCTGCAGACAGATTCTTATTCGTTCCGTTCGAGCATCAGCAGTGCATTGATCTATAACTGGAAGATAACAGACAAAAATGTATCTTATATCGATATGCAAAACTGCCTGAAAGAATACGCAGAGGTTCGTCCATATTTTTATGAAGATTACTATCCTCTTGTCGGAATAGAAGACCTGACAAGAGATGATATCTGGCTTGCATACCAGATGCACAGACCATCAGATGAAAGTGGGATTATTGTGGCTTTTCGTCGCGAAAAATCGGAAGACAACAGCCTGGTTGTCCAACTGGGAGGAGTCCAGGCCGATAAAAGTTATAAGGTCATCAATAAGGATGATGAGAATTTCACGTTGGTGAAGACCGGTAAAGAGTTGTCAGAGGGATTCAAACTGAGTATAGAACAGCCGAAAGGATCCCTGTTGTTGCATTATGAAATTATTAAGTAATATATCTAGATTATGAATAAATATACTGTGCTATATATCATCATTTTGTCACTATTTATTTCCAATTCTTCATACGGCCAGGCTATATCGAAGTTTGGTAAAAAGGAAGTGAAAATTGAAAACTGGGTAGAAGACAACTTCAGAAAGGGTAAGCAACCTCCTTTTTCTTTTGTATATAATAGTGAGCACTCAGGCAATTTTATCAGGAAATGGAAATTTTCGTCACAGAAATTAGGCGAGATCGAGAAAGGTGTTTTTAACAATATCTACAGGTGGCAGGATGAAAAAACAAAAATGAGTGTGGAGTGTAATCTGAAATATTATCCTGAATACAAAGCAGTGGAGTGGGTGTTAGGTTTTTCCAATGGCTTAACCGGAAATTCATCTACTATTGAACAGGTAAAAGTTATCGATATAGATTTCCAATATGCATCTGACGGTGAAATAATAGTACATTATGCCGATGGCAGTACTCCATCCAGAGGTGATTTCCATCCACGCAGGAAAATCCTGGCGGGTGGAGAGTCCTTTGAAATTTATCCACGCGACGGACGTTCGTCCGACCACGCTTTTCCGTTCTTTAATATAGAATCTACTTCAGGACAGGGCGCTATGTTCGCTATAGGTTGGACCGGAACATGGTATTCTTGCTTTGAAAAAAAATCGGATAATGCGATATCTTTCGACGCGGGAATGAAGAATCTCAACACCTATTTAAATGGAAATGAGTCTATCCGTACACCCAGTATATGCCTGTTGTTCTGGAATGATGAAAATCGCATGAGTGGTCACAATGCATTCCGACGGTTTATGATAAATCACCAGGCACCTAAAATCAATGGAAAACCTGCTGTATATCCGGTGTCAACCAGCTTCAATTATGGGGATCCGCATCCCTGTAACGAATATACCTGTTTGACTACTGATTATGCGTTGGCTATGATTAACCGCTACAAAAAGTTTAAACTTGTGCCTGAAGTGTTCTGGTTAGACGCCGGTTGGTATATAAAAGCAAATGAAGTAGAGAATAACAAGAACTGGGCAAATACGGTAGGCAATTGGGAAATCGATAAAAACAGATTTCCCGGAGGTTTAAAACCAATTGCGGATGCCGTACATGAAGCGGGTGCCAAATTTATGGTTTGGTTTGAACCCGAAAGAGTAATAAAGGAGTCTAAATGGGGTACAGAACATAGACAATGGATGCTCGATGCCAAAGGAACAGATGCCTATCTTTTTGACTTAGGTAATAAAGATGCCCTAAACTGGCTCTGCAAATTTATTGGAGATTTTATGGAGAAAAACGGTATCGATTATTATCGTCAGGATTTCAATATGAGGATAGATGACTATTGGAGAGAAAATGACGAACCCGGGCGTACCGGAATGCGTGAAATACGCCATATAGAAGGGTTATATGCTTTCTGGGATTATTTGCTGGAGAGATTTCCTGAGGCTATAGTCGACAATTGTGCGAGTGGCGGACGACGTCTCGATTTTGAATCGATGAAAAGAAGCGCCCCGTTATGGCGTACCGATTATAGCTATGGTGAACCAATCGGATATCAGACCCATACTTACGGGTTGAGTTTCTTCCTGCCATTGACAGGTACAGGGGTTGAAAAAAATGATAAATTTACTTTTCGTTCGAGTTTAGGTACATCTGTCATTTTCAACTGGAAAATAACGGAAGCCTCCTCCTCTTTTACAGAGATGCAGAGATGTTTCAGGGAATTCATGGATGTACGACCTTATTTTTATGAAGACTATTATCCATTGACCTCTTATGAAGATATGACAACTGATGATATCTGGTTGGCATATCAATTACACAGACCTTCTGATGACACAGGAATAATAGTAGCTTTCAGAAGAGATCAAAGCCCGGATGAAACTATAATGGTCAAACTTTCGGCCGTTGATCCGGAGAAAACTTACACACTTACTGACAGAGATACCGGCGAGAGTTTTGTCAAAACGGGAGATGAATTGAGAAAAGGCCTACAATTGACCTTAAGTGAACCCCGTAGTTCACTGATATTTGAATATGGAAAGTAACTATTTCAGAATGGACATGAACGATATGAATAAAATTATACATAGTTTGTCTGAGGCTTTGTCGACCTTACAAAAGTTTATTGATAAGCCGGTTAATATAAAACTGATAGATCAGGCTGCGACAATTATGGCTGATTGTCTGGCTGGCGGCGGAAAGATAATTTCGTGTGGTAATGGTGGATCAATGTGCGATGCGGCACATTTTGCAGAAGAGCTGACCGGGCGATTCAGACATAATCGAAAACCATATCCTGCAATTGCTATTAATGACCCGGCATATCTGACATGTGTAGGAAATGATTTTTCGTTTGATGACGTTTTTTCAAGATTTGTTGAAGCAACAGGAAATAAAAATGATGTACTCCTGGCTATAAGTACCAGTGGAAACTCAGAGAATGTAGTCAGGGCAGCTTACGAAGCAAAAAAACTTGATATGAAAGTTGTTTCTCTGACAAAAGAAGGAAAGAATAGACTTAATGACATCTCCGATGTTTCAATAGCAAGTCCCGAAACTCCTTTTTCAGATAGAATACAGGAGATACATATTAAAGTAATTCACATCATGATCCAGCTTATAGAAAGTAAGTTGGGACATTGAGTTTACGGACTTTTATCTTTTCCCGTTTTTCAGCCGTTGTTCGGATACGGGAAAGACTACCGGTTTGCCTGATACGGGATTGGTTTTCACGATCACTACTGTGTCGTACACATTTTCGATATGTTCATAAGTGATAACCTCTTCGGGTGCTCCCTGGTAAAAGGTTGTCCCTTTTTTCATCATCAGCAGGAAGTCGCAATATTCGGCGGCAAGGGAGAGGTCGTGTATGATCATCATCACGCTTAGTTTCATCTCTTCGTTCAGCCGTTGGATCAGGTTCATGAACTGCATCTGATGAGTGATGTCGAGATGTGATGTAGGCTCATCCAGGAGTAAAAGGCGGGGGTGTTGCGAAAGGGCACAGGCAATATTGGCCATTTGTCGCTCACCGCCGCTCAATTCTGTCATTGATTTGTTGCGCAGGCGAAAGGTGTTGGTCAAATGCATATAGTGATGCGCTATCTCGATATCTTCTTTCCTGTCGAAGAACTGGAATTGTTGACGATAGGGTAGTCGTCCCATCAGCACATATTCCTCTACAGAGAGTTCTGCTGTTTCGGAGAATTGTGAGACGATGGCGAGTTTTTGCGCTTTCTCCCTCCATGTAAGTTTCGACAGATCGGCTCCTTCAAGCAGGATGTGTCCCTCCTTCAAAGGCAGTGCTCCTGAGATCCCCCTGAATAATGTGGTTTTCCCGGATCCGTTGGGCCCGATGATACCCGCAAACGACCCTTCGGTGAGCGACAGGTTGATGTCGTGTACCCGGAAACCGCTGCTATATCCGCAGGAGAGGTTTTGTATGTCGAGGAAAGGAGTCATGTTAAATTACTAATTATCAATTATCAATTATCAATTATCAAAACTAAAAGTGAAAAATTAAAGAAGTAAGAAAGAATTCACATAAATTATTCAATCTCCTTCAATCCTCATCTATCTTCTTCAATCTTTTTTTCAATCATCACATCATCACATCATCACATCAACTAATCATCATATCGTCTGAGTTCTTTCCGTCTTGAGTTACTCAATAAAACGATAAAGGCCACGCCGCCAACAATACCGGTAATTACTCCGATAGGCAGTTCGTTGGGCGAGATGATAGTACGTGCAATTACATCACACAGGATCAGGAATATGCCGCCGCTCAGGAAAGATGAGATAAGTAGTATACGATAATCGGTACCTACCCATAGGCGTACGATGTGTGGGATAACCAGTCCCACGAATCCGATGACCCCTGCCACGGCAATGCATGCTCCGGTAAGCAGTGATGTAATGATGAACAGTATACGGATCACACTGTTTGCATTAAATCCGAGGTGCCTGGCTTTTTCCTCTCCCAGTCGAAGTGCATTGAGTGGCATGACGAACAGGTATGATACGATCAGGCAGAAGAGAGAAAGGGCAATCATTACCGTGATCATAGTGCTGTTCGTTTCGTTGAGCGACCCCATCATCCAGAAAACAATACCATGGATATTGTCCGTGGAAGTGATGGACATGAGAAACATCATTAGTGAAGAAGCGATGAAGCTGATCATCACACCGATCAGTAACATCCGGTTGACACTGAGTCCGCCTCTTCCGAGGCTGAGGGTATATACAAGGAAGATGGTCGCAAAAGCGCCAAGGAAGCCGGCCAACGGCAGGAACAGGATATTGAGCAGATGCAGCCCGGCCACAATGGCAAAGGTGATACCCAACGAGGCGCCGCCTGAGATCCCAAGCGTATATGGTTCTACTAAAGGATTTCGGTAAATCCCCTGTAATATGGCTCCGGCCAGGCTGAGGCTTCCGCCGATGGTCAGGCCGAGTAATGTGCGGGGGATACGGATGTATGCCAATACGCCGTACTCCATACTCTCCTTTTCGGAAAAGATATGTGGCAGGTCTCCGATTCGTATTGAGATTTCACCCATCCCCAGTGACAGTATGGATGCAACTATGAGCCCTGCCAGAAGTAGCAGGACATATAAACCCCAGATCCATTGTTTTTGTCCCATTCCTTTGTTGCTTAACATATATTTCGGAAATAGTTCTGTCGGCGTTTAATACTCAATCCCTTTCCGACTCCGTATTTTCCGGTCATAAGGATGTTTCAGCTTTTTACAGAACGTAACGTAATCAGCGAGTTCCATCACGTTATCTGTGGCAGCCCTGCCTGTCATTACGAGTTCTATATTGGTCGGTTTGGATTTTATAAAATCAAGTAATATGGATTCGTCCAGGTATTGATCTCGGACTGAAATAAGTATTTCGTCTAAGATAAGCAGATCATAATGTTCGGTTGCCAGTTTCTCTCTAATAGTTTGGATAGCTTCCGGAACTTCCTTTTTGATTTGGTTTCCATCGATACTTTTATCCAGATGGGGATGACCTTTGGCGAAATTCAGTACTGTTGCTCCGAGTTTTCTGAGGCTTTCCATTTCGGCATAACCGTATTTTTCGGGGCGTTTGTGAAAAGAACAATAGCAAACCTTGAATCCACTCCCCAGGGCTCGTACAGCTAATCCTACGGCTGAGGTTGTCTTGCCTTTTCCATCGCCTGTATATATATGTATTAATCCTAATTGTCTCATTTGATTACTTATTGATCAGTTCATCCATCAACTTTATTGTTTGTATAAAAGTAATGGGAGTCGGCTGGCAGGCTATATCGGAGTCGATGATATATATTTGTTTATTCTGGGCTGCTTTGAGACTGGAATACCTGCTCCATGCTTTCAGTTCTTCTTCTCCTACAATACCCATGGTGGCAATGAAAATATAATCGGGATTATTAGCGATAACGAATTCCCGCGTAACAGCACCTTGTGTCAGTTTTTTTGAGATATTTTCGATGCCGAGGAATGTCATATAGTCATCCATGAATGTATTGGGCGTAACGGCAAACAATGGATTGGCTCCGATTTGGAAAAACATCTTCCGCATTGTTTTGTTTTTGTTCTTTTCTGCTATTTCCTGGATGGTACGTTCGCTTTCTTCTATCAGCGTATTGGCTTTTTCGGTTTTGCCGACCAACTTACCCATCTGTATAAACTGGCTACATATTTCCCGGAAAGATTTTGGAGAATGGATAATCTCTACTTTTATTCCAACCTTTCTCAATAATTCTATGTCCTTGGGGTTGGTCAGTCCCGACGCCAATACCAGATCGGGTTTCAGGCTGATAATCTTTTCCACGTTCGCTTTTACTGCTGAAGATACGATCTCTTTGTTGTCCCCTTTAGCTGCCACGCAATAGCTTGTACATCCTATAAGATTGTCTTGCGCTTCCAGATAATAGATACTCTGCGTAAATGAGGGAGCCAGCGACACGATACGTGTGTATGGCTGTCCCTGTACGGTAAATACTATGACAATAGATAGAAATAGAAATATTTTTTTCATTTTCTTTAGAATAAAGCATTCCACAATGTTTTTTCCGCTCAAAAAATGCGTTGAAACTTTTGTTTCTTAAGAGAACATAGAATAAGGACTTTTTAGATTTGGGATGTTGGAATTACTAATTTTCAACTTTCAATTTTCAATTATTCATCACTTTCCCTTTCCTCCTAATTCACTGCAAAGGTAACAAGAAACGGGAAAATAGTATAATAAGATTTGAAAACAACAAAGTTTACCTTATAATATGCCATAGCGAGAACTTTTTCGACCTTGGGGATTTCATGTATGATGTGGGACTGAAATTTTGGCAGGAAATTTGTCAGTTTCTATTCAGGTCGATTGTTTTTTTGTCAGAAAAATGATTTGAATAAATTTGGCACAGAATTCGCTGTTGAGGTAATGTCAATTAGATAACTAACATTAATTATATTAACATCAATTTTCGTAGTATGAAACGAGCACTCAAATCATTAAGGTCTGGTACATGATTACTGCGAGTTCCATACACCGAAATAAAAAATTAAAGAAATCGTATGAATATTAAACCATTGGCAGACAGAGTGCTGGTAAAACCGGCAGCTGCAGAAGAAAAGACAGTGAGTGGAATCATCATTCCCGATACGGCAAAGGAAAAACCGCTGAAAGGTGAAGTAGTAGCTGTGGGAAAAGGTACAAAAGACGAAGAAATGGTCGTCAAACAAGGCGACAAAGTGCTTTATGGAAAATATGCAGGCACTGAAATTGAAATCGATGGTGTACAATACCTGATCATGCGTCAGTCTGACATTTTAGGAATCATCGGATAAATCGCAAGATTGAAAAGAAAGATGATAGATTGACGGGATGGTTCAACCTTATTCAATCTGAAATCTAATTTTATGTGAACTAAATCAACCAATTAAAAACAAACAAGAAAATCGAAATAATAAAATGGCTAAAGAAATTAAATTTAACATGGATGCCCGCGACCTTCTGAAAAAAGGCGTGGACGAATTGGCAGATGCCGTTAAGGTTACATTGGGTCCTAAAGGCAGAAATGTAATTATTGATAAAAAATATGGTGCTCCTCAAATCACTAAAGACGGTGTAACCGTAGCGAAAGAGGTCGAATTGGATGATGCTTTCCAGAATATGGGAGCTCAGTTGGTGAGAGAGGTTGCCTCTAAAACCAATGATGATGCCGGTGATGGAACAACTACCGCTACCGTTTTGGCACAGTCTATTATCGGTGTAGGGCTCAAGAACGTGACTGCCGGTGCTAATCCGATGGATCTGAAACGCGGTATCGATAAAGCTGTTGCCACAGTGGTTGACAATCTGAAAAATCAGGCTGTTGAAGTAGGCAATGACCTGAAAAAGATCGAGAATGTTGCCAAAATCTCTGCAAACGGTGATGAAACTATCGGTAAACTGATTGCTGAGGCGATGCAGAAGGTAAGTAAAGAAGGTGTAATCACCGTAGAAGAGTCAAAAGGTACCGATACTTACGTTGATGTAGTGGAAGGTATGCAGTTTGACCGCGGATATATCTCTCCCTATTTCGTGACCGACACGGAAGCGATGGAAGTAGATTTCGAAAACCCGCTCATCCTTATCCATGATAAAAAGATCTCTGCTATCAAGGATCTTCTTCCTATCCTGGAAAAAGGAATTCAAACCGGAAAACCGCTGTTGATCATTGCTGAAGATATCGACTCTGAAGCACTCACTACTTTAGTTGTGAACCGTCTGCGCGGATCGTTGAAGGTGGCTGCAGTAAAAGCACCGGGATTTGGAGACCGCAGAAAAGAGATGTTGGAAGACATTGCTATCCTGACTGGTGGTGTGGTGATCTCAGAAGAAAAAGGTCTTACTTTGGAAAACGCTTCCCTCGATATGTTGGGTAGCGCAGAAAAAGTGACTATCGACAAAGATACCACTACTATTGTGAACGGTGACGGCGAAAAAGAAGCTATCAGCAACCGAATCGGACAGATCCGTGCACAAATCGAGAAAACCACATCCGATTACGATCGCGAGAAACTGCAGGAACGCTTGGCTAAACTGGCTGGCGGTGTAGCGGTGCTGTATGTGGGTGCACCCTCCGAAGTGGAAATGAAAGAGAAGAAAGACCGTGTTCAGGATGCCTTGTCGGCTACCCGTGCTGCCGTAGAAGAAGGAACCGTTCCCGGCGGCGGTGTGGCTTATGTCCGCGCTATTGAAGCGCTTGAAGACCTGAAAGGCGAAAACGAAGACGAAACTACCGGTATTGAAATCGTGAAGCGCGCTATTGAAGAACCACTTCGTCAGATAGTATCGAATGCCGGAAAAGAAGGTGCCGTAGTAGTACAGAAAGTGCGTGAAGGCAAAGCCGATTTTGGTTATAATGCCCGCACCGATCAGTACGAAAATCTTTACGAGACAGGTGTGATCGATCCGGCGAAAGTGACCCGTGTTGCTTTGGAAAATGCGGCTTCTATTGCCGGTATGTTCCTCACAACCGAATGTGTGATCACCGATAAAAAAGAAGAAAATCCTGCCCCAATGCCTCCGATGGGTGGCGGAGGAATGGGCGGCATGATGTAATCAATTTATAGATTATATTAATACGTTATCAAGGCGGATGACTGAAAATGAAAATTGGAAGTCATTCGCCTTATTTTTTGTTAGAAAAAAACTTTAAAGAGTGCTTTTGTGTCAATTTATTACCTCCTTCATCCCCTTTGTTTTATATTGTTTTAGCCCGATATTTTTAATTATGATCGAACCTGAAAAAGGATAAAGAAAGTAACAAAAATGTAACAGATTTTAGATAAAATTATCGTACTTTTGCGCAATATATAGGGTATAATATTTAGTTTTATTAGAAACACAATTGATAATTTAAACATTGAATTTATGGTAAAGAAATTGAAGTTTTTAGCTGTAGCTCTTACTTTAATGATGGCTACTGTGATGCAGGCTCAGGTAACTACCTCCAGTATGAGCGGACGTGTTACAGATGCTGACGGATCCGTTATCGGTGCAACGGTGATTGCCACACACCAACCTTCAGGGACAACTTATGGTACTGTAACCAACATGGAGGGACGCTTCAACTTAAACGGTATGCGTGTAGGTGGGCCTTATTCGGTGGAAATTTCTTACATTGGATATGGTACTAACACCACAGACAACATTACGTTGAGCCTGGGTGAAAACTATGTATTGAATGCCGTACTCTCCGAAGAAGCAACATCATTGGATGAAGTTGTAGTTACTGCAACCCGCACAAAATTCTCTACTGAGAAAACCGGAGCAGTGACGAATATCACAAATAGCCAGATAGTTAATTTGCCTACAGTAAGCCGTAGTATTATGGACGTTACCCGCCTTTCACCTTATGGAGGGAATGGTATGAGCTTTGCCGGTACAGATGGTCGTACGGCTAACTTTACTGTGGATGGAGCTAATTTCAATAATAACTTCGGTTTAAGTGACGCTCTGCCTGGTGGAGGTAACCCCATCTCTCTTGAAGCTATCGAAGAATTGCAGGTTGTAATCGCGCCATACGATGTTCGTCAGACAAACTTCATAGGTGGTGGTGTAAACGCTATTACAAAATCCGGTACAAATACCTTCAAAGCAAGTGCTTACGTTTATCATAGAAATGAAAATATGCGCGGTAATGCCGTTAGAGGTCAACTGGTCGAAAAAGACGTGCGTGAAAAAGATCGTAATACCACCTACGGTTTCACTATAGGTGGTCCCATTATCAAAAGCAAATTGTTTTTCTTCGTAAACGCTGAAATGGCGAAAATACCAACCATAGCCAATCGTTGGAAACCTTCCACAGATGGTGTCGCTAATCCTGACAATTTTATCTCCCGCACAACAGAAAACGACCTTAAGAGGGTTTCTGATTTTGTGCGAAATGAATATGGATATGAAACGGGATCTTACACCAATTTCCCGGCAGATGAAAGCAATCGCAAACTCCTTGCCCGTCTGGATTGGAATATCACCAACCAACATCGTCTGGCTTTGCGTTATAATTACACAAAAAATGTTTCATGGAGATCGCCTAATGCTACTTCCATGGATGGAGGTACCCGTATGTCGGAGGCCAGGATGTCACAAGCATCAATGTCATATGCAAATTCAATGTATTCGCAGGACAACCTTGTACATTCATTCTCTTTCGACTTGAACAGCCGATTGTCAGACAACCTTTCTAACCAGTTCCTGGCAACATTCTCAAAATTGGACGATATCCGAGGGACGAATTCAGCAGAATTCCCATTCATCGACATTTTGAAAGATGATCAGTCCTATATCTCTTTGGGGTATGAGCTTTTCACCTGGAACAACGGTGTCCACAACAATGTATTGAACATTAAAGATGAATTGACGTATTACCTGGGTAACCACAAAGTCGTAGGAGGTGTCGCATACGAATACAAGATGGCAGATAATGCTTATATGCGTAACGGTACCGGATACTATCGCTACAGAAGTCTCGATGACTTCTTAAACGGGGGAGTACCTGAAATTGTGAACCTGACGTATGGTTATGACGGAGAAAAAAATCCTGCGGCCCGCGTGAGAAGTAACAAAATTGGAGTATATGCGCAAGATGATTGGAGTATCAGCGAAAAAATCAAACTTTCATACGGTCTTCGTATCGATGGACTTTTCTTCAACAATGCTGACTTGATGACGAATCAGGCGATTTACGACATTGATTATTCCGGCCGACGTATCGACACCGGTAAATGGCCTTCAGCGAGTGTTATATTCTCTCCCCGTGTAGGTTTTGTATGGGATGCGCTTGGAGACAAGAGCCTGAAAGTACGTGGTGGTACCGGTCTTTTCTCCGGAAATTTACCGCTTGTATTCTTTACCAATATGCCTACCAACGGTGGTATGGTGCAATATCAGGCACAAATAAATGACGCGGAAGCTGCAAGGAAAGGCTTCTCAATGGATGAATTTGCCGGCGGTCTGGTAACTGATGCCAACGGCAAAGCCACTATCGCTGCCCTTTATGACAAATTAACGTCATTGGGATATCCTACAACCATATCACCCGAAGACGGGACAGTCCCTTCAGCTATTGCGGCCGTAGATCAAAATTTCAAAATGCCGCAGGTATGGAAGACTTCGCTTGCTCTTGACTATGCATTTCCAACACCTTTCCCCTCCTCAGTAACGGTAGAAGGGATCTTCAACAAAACCATCAACGGTGTCTCTATCTCTGATTGGAGTATTCCCTCCGTAGGTGGTTTTGCCCGTTTCAACGGTGTGGACAATCGTCCGATTTATCCCGATGGTTATCGTACCGGCACAAGGGCATTTGTATTGGAAAACACAAGCCGCGGTTATGGCTGGTCAGGCAACATCACTTTCAATGCCCAACCGACAGAAAGGCTCAGCGTGATGGCAGCCTATACACACACGGTGGCCAAAGATGTAACCGGTATGCCCGGATCGAATGCTGAATCTGCATTTACATACGTTCCTACAGTAGAAGGACCCAACCACATCAGGTTACACAATTCCCAATACAACACGCCCGATCGTCTTGTGGCTTCGCTTACTGCCCACGACAAAAGCGGCAATCACTATAGCTTTATCTATGAAGGATGGCGTGGTGGAGTTAACTACTCATACATGATGGTTAACGATATCAATAGTGACGGTTACAACTACGATGCAATCTATGTTCCTACCGACGATGAAGTGGCGAACAATCAATTCCGCTTTTTGACGGAAGAAGACAAAACCCGTTTTATGGACTATGTACATGGCAATAGTTATTTAAAAAATCAACAAGGCAAGTATGCGGAGCCCTATAGTGTTTACTCTCCCTGGGTACATCGCATCGACTTTAGCTACAAACATGATTTTCTTGTAAATACAGGTAAAGACGAACATAGGCTGCAGCTTAGTTTTGATATCAAAAATGTGATGAACCTCTTCAACTCTAGTTGGGGCGTAGCTAAATATTTGAATCCTGCCATTGGTTCGGAAGCCCGTATCCTGAGATATGAAGGTGTGGATGCCGACGGTGTCGCTACATTCTCTACACCCGCTTCCATCAATGGTGATACCCAGACATTTACTCCAAGCTATTCATTGGGTCAGTGCTGGTATGCTTCAATTGGTATCAAATATATGTTCAACTAATTAAAAGTACAGACAATATGAAACTAAAATATTTATTTCCATTATTCATTGCAACAGTTGTCCTGATGACAAGTTGTGCCGATGAGGATGCTGTGACGTTGCTTGATGAAATTCAGGTATCGTCGTCATACGTGTCTATTCCTGAAGGGGGTGGTTCTACAACTATTACTGTAACAGCTAAGGAGAGCTGGACGGCAGAGAAAGTTACTACCGAGAAAGATCCGGTTGAATGGCTGACGATCTCTTCAACCAGCGGAAGTGCCGGTGAATCAGAACTTACATTTACTGCTCCATCTGCCATAGATGGTCGCACTGCGGAGGTTTTACTTAGCAGTGCCGGTAAAACGCAGAGAATTAACATCATCCAGGGTTTGGCAAAGATATCCGAGGCCACGGTGGCTGAAGTGAACACAGGTCCCGACGGAAAAACTTTCCGGGTAACGGGAGTTTGTACGTCAATAGCAAATACGGAGTATGGTAATTGGTACATAACCGATGAAACCGGCTCCTTGTATATCTACGGAACGCTTGATGCGAAGGGTGGAACAAGAAATTTCCTGAGTCTTGGTCTTGAAGTGGGAGATGAAGTAACCATTGAAGGACCGAAATCTACTTACGCCGGATCACCTCAAATGGTGAATGTAACGGTTCTCGATATCAACAAATCACTTGTGAAGGTTGATTCTGTTGAAAACGAAGTGCTTCCTATCGAAGGTGGTGAGTTCACAGCATACCTTACCTGTAAAGGGCAAGGCGTATCGGTAGAAATTCCTGAAGATGCCAAGTCCTGGTTGTCCATTTCGTCTATCCAACAGGCCGGAACGAATGCAGTTGTGAAATTCAAAGCCGCTGCCAATGCCGGTGGAGACCGTGGAACCACCATCACATTCCACACCACTGACGGGGATAAAGACTATACAACACAAGCAACGCTTACCCAAAAAGGAGCGATTGTGAAAGCAACTGTTGCAGAGTTTCTCGCAGCTGTAGTTGGTGACACGCAATACCGTTTGACAGGTGTGATCACCAATATAACCAATACTACATATGGCAATTTATACTTGAGGGATTTCTCCGGTGAAACGTATGTGTATGGTATTCAGGATTTCAAAGACAAAGGCTTGAAAGTGGGTGACATCATCACAATTGTCGGAAAACGTGCCGAATATAATGGTACTCCTCAGGTTGGTGGAGCCGTTCTGGAAAGCGTTATTCCTGTAACTGCCGCTACCATTGCCGAGGTGCTGACCAAACCCGATTCCAGTACAGATTACTATATGGTAACCGGTGAAATTACATCAATTACTAATCCGGACTATGGTAATCTTTATTTGAAAGACGGCGACAGCGAGATTTATGTGTATGGCTGTTATCCGGGTTATGGTGCAACCGGCGATTTTAGAAAAGGCTTGATAGCTGCCAAAGATATCAAAGTTGGAGACAGACTCACCGTTATTGCCACGAAGGGCTCTTATCAAGGAGTAGTTCAACTTGCAAATGGTATTTATTTCAGCCACGAAAGTGCAGAGTAAGTAATACGAAACCATATACCATAAGCAATGTAACACGCAGCATAAGTTGCGTAACAGATAATAAAAACCGCGTAACAATTATTGTTACGCGGTTTTTATTGATAGTGTGTCGTACATGATTGATAATTTAAAAGAGAGAAGAGTCCTTTATGAGGACTTGTGTCTGTTGATCTTTTCTAATGAGTCTTACCGGAATATCCAGCAAATATCATCATTATAGGAATATCAATCCAAATACGGTTTTAGTGAATTTACCCAGGCTTCTATTCTCTTGTCCGTTTTGTCGCTTTCGTTGTCTTCGTCCAGCGGTAATCCCACGAAAACTCCGTTCCGGAGAGCCTGGGAATCATCGAACGTATATCCTTCTGTAGATACTTCTCCCACGAAAGTACAACCTGTTTTGGTAAACTCATCGTAAAGAATGCCGAGTGCATCCACAAAAGTATCGGGATATCCTTCTGCGTCTCCCGTACCGAAAAAAGCAACGGTTTTTCCCGTCAGATCGACTTTCCCGATATTTGGAAAAAATGCTTCCCAATCGTCCTGCAATTCTCCGATACTCCAGGTGGAAGCACCCAGAATAAGTACGTCGGATTCTTGTAATTCTTCAGAGGATACATCTGCAAGGTCTTTTAATACGGGTGAATATCCGACCAGTTTTTCAGCGACTAACTGGGCTGCGTATTTTGTGTTACCCGTGCTTGAACCGTAAATAATAGCGATTGACTTCATATTTATTAATTATTGAATTTTTTACAAAGTAACACGATTTTATTCAATGTCGCAATGACCAAAAATGATTACTTTTTACTGAAAAATTATAACTATTAGGGATTGATATAGTCTATAATTGGTAGTAATTTTGCGTTCTTTTTAGGTATCATACACAGTAAATAACATAACAGAATGAAAACTACACATTTATTTTTATTATTGCTTGCGTTGTTGTATGTATCCGATGCTTTTTCACAGGCACAAAAAAGCGAGGGAACGCTTTCGGGATACGTACAGGATAAAAATAGCGAAGAAAGGCTGCCATCCGTTACCATCTTTGTAAAAGGGACTGCACAAGGGACATCCTCACGCTCCGATGGAACATTTACAGTGAAAAATATTCCGGAAGGAAAACAAACTATCGTCGCCCAATATGTGGGATACAAACCTCAGGAGATCGATATAACGGTAGATGCCGGGAAAGATAACGAAATCCGTTTTGAACTGGAAGAAGACATGTTCAATCTCGAACAGGTGGTTGTCACAGGTACACGGACGCCGCATTTCGTAAAGAATGTCCCTATCCGTACTGAAGTGGTTACTTCCCAGTCGTTGAGGACAAAAAATGCCCAGAATATTTTTGAAGCGCTGGAAGCGATTCCCGGTCTCAGGGTCGAGAATCAGTGCCAGTTCTGTAATTTCTCCATGGTACGCATGCAGGGACTGGGCGCCGAACATACACAGGTACAGATAAACGGACAGCCGGTCTATTCCGGTTTGGCCAGTGTATACGGATTGGAGCAGATCGGAACAGGTGATGTGGACAGGATCGAGATTGTGAAGGGGGCAGGTTCCGCCCTTTACGGGAGTAGCGCCGTGGCAGGAGCCATCAATATTATTACGCGTGAACCGTCGGCAATCCCTTCTATTTCAGCTGATATCCAATTCGGGAATTATGGTACCAATGCCTATAATATTTCTTCTTCCATGCGCAATGACAAAGGTAACATAGGGCTGAATGTTTATGCGCAAAAGGTCGACCATGACGTGATTGATGAAACGGGAGAGGGAGATACACGGGAAGAAGTGAAACAAAAAGATGGAGTAGCCGATCGTGTGGAATCGAAATTGCACAATATGGGCTTCAGCCTTTATGTGGATAATCCCTTCTTTAAGGACGATAAGCTTATCTTCAGGGGAAAAGGTATCAACGAAAAGAGGGCAGGAGGAACTATTACCGGCGACTATTATAAAAATCCGTTTACCGATGGTACTGAGAATATCACTACTAACCGATACGAGGGAGAAGTAAACTATATAAAGCCTGTCGGAAAGCGTTCCGAACTGCAGTTCAACACCACTTACATAAATCACAACAGGGAAGCAACCAATGATTCTTTTTTGGGTGATTATATGGATACACACGACGGGGAAACACCCGACGTGCTGGATATGCGGCCCTATATAGCCAAAGAAAATACCTGGGTATCGACCCTCAGTTTTAACTCAAGATTCGAAAATCATAACCTGGTCTTCGGAATGCAGTACTATACCACAAACCTCAATGAAACCGGGATGTACACAGTGGTAGACGAAGCCAGCGAATATTATGGGAATGCTTATAAATCCATAGCCCGTAAACATGCCCGTGAAATGGGAGCATACATTCAGGACGAATGGAATGTGTCACCCAGGTTTACGGTGGTACCCGGTGTGCGTATCGATCATCACTCATCGGGAGAAGAATATAGTTCCGACAGGAAGGTATTTGATGACGATTTCCCGAAAACAAAGTTCGATGAAACGAGCTTTAATCCTCGTCTGGCGCTAAAATATCAACTGACAAGACAGATTACCCTAAGGGCAAATGCCGGAACAGGCTTCAGGGCGCCTTACGGGTTTTCGGAAGACCTGCACTTATGCAGCGGTTCACCCCGTGTATGGAAATCGTCTGAACTGAAAGCCGAGACATCACGCAGTGCCAATTTCTCTGCAGATTATTACGGCGATCATTTCCAGGTCAGCGCCAACCTGTTTTATACTTTCCTGAAGGATAAGATTGATTTTGCTGATGCCGATGATGAGGTGAAAAAACTGGGATATACCTACCAATGGGAAAATATTGATGATGCTGTGGTAAAAGGAATAGAGTTTATGGTAATGGCGAATCCGGCCAGAAATTTGAATTTGGGTGTGGATTTTGCATTGAATAGCGGAAAGTATAAAAATAACAGGGGAGACTGGGCTGAAACAGAATATGCGAATATCAGCCGCTACATTTCCCGCTTTCCGTCCACTACCGGAAGTGTAAAGATAGAATATTCGCCGAAGAGTTGGATGTTCACACTCTACGGTATCTATCAGGGCAAAATGTATATCGATTATATCAGCGAGACGGCTGAAAATTCAAAGATCAAAGAGACGGAGCCCTATATGACTTTCAACGTACGGGCCTCTAAACGTTTCGGACTATTCAATATCTATGCCGGAGCAAAAAATATATTCAATTATATTCAGGATGAGAAACACCTCGATGATGCGGCGTTTATCTATGCTCCTCTTTATGGCGCACTCTATTATGCAGGAATTTCGATAAATATAAGTTATTAGAGGAAATTATCCAACTTAAGAAAGAACCGAAGAAACTATCATGATGTTTTCTTTTTTACAATTAAATCTTCGTGCCCGGTATTTTACCGGGTACGTTTTTTTTGTTGTTATTTATTTCTAATTAAAAATTTGCCCACAAAGAAAAAATGACGTTAATTTGTTTTTCAATACCAAACCAAGTACAGAAAATCCGGGTTATAATAAATGGTTTCTATTGATCTAAGTTGGAGGAGTTTTGTGGAAAAGGGAGATGAGCCCTCTTTTTCCATTATTTATAATAACCATGTTGATGATTTATACTCGTATGGAATTAGCCTGGGTTTTCAAAAGGAAATGTGTAAAGATGCTATACAGGACACCTTCTATAAACTTTATATCTCTAAAGACAATTTGTCTTATGTGAAAAATGTCACCGCTTATATTTTCAAATCGTTCAAACATCGTCTTATAGATCTATCCAGGAAAAAGATTAAAGAAGAAACCCTTGAATCTGTTGCTGAATCTTTTACTGTACAAGTAACCGTGCTCGATAATATAATAGACAGTGAAGATGCGGAGATCCTAAAGAAAAAAGTCACTTCACTTCTGAACGGACTGACCCCCAATCAGCGGGAAGTGGTCTACCTTAAATATATGATAGGACTGGGACATAAGGAAATAGCCGATGTGCTGGATATCCGCGAAGAGTCTGCACGTAAATTACTGTACAGGACAATGGAAAAACTACGCCAACAAGTCTCTGAAGAAGATTTTCCGGAAGTTCTAAGCATATTATCACTGCTGTTTCTGCTCCGGTGATCTTTGTGAAAGAAAGTAATCTCTTAGATCCCTCCGAAAAGCCCATTCCTTATAAAAAACAGAGTACTCCACAATTTTGTGTCAATTTCATTTTCCGGAAAGCTCGATCATCTTTTAGTTTTCTGTGGAAAGTGTTAAATTTTTGATTTTTTTGTTTATTTATGTCCACAAAAGAAAAACAAGTCCGTCATTAATATAAACAGATTATTGTGGATAATAAAAACCGGTTTTCTTACAGCGAGCATGATTTTCTTCATAATGAGGATTTTATCAGATGGAGACTCCTTCAAACGAAGGAATTGGATGAATATTGGGAGAACTTTGTGAAGGAAAACCCACATCTGGAGAAAGTATTTCGTGAGGCTGTCTCCCGGTTTAATGCAATGCAGCTTAACCACTATCCTCTTTCGGAGACGGATAAGAAAAATATTTACAGGACAGTATTGGAGAATATCTCCCGCCGTGAAAAGCGCCGGAAGTTATCGCGTGTCTATTCCGTGGCTGCCGTCTTCCTGGCTGGAGCATTGATGCTTCTTTATTTTGCTTTGTTCAAAGAAGGAGACCGACTGCCTTTCATGGAAAATGCCGATACCATTATAGGACAAACGCTACCTGAGGAGGAGATATATCTGATATCGGCAGGAGAAAAGATCAATCTCTCCAACCATTCGCGTATCGACTTGATAGGGGAAGGAAAAGCATTGGTGACCGATAGTGCGGAGAAGAAAGAATTATTACTCACCGAGACCAGTCTCAATAAGTTAGTCGTTCCCTATGGCAAAAGATCAAATCTCACGCTTTCCGATGGTACTGAAATATGGTTGAACTCCGGAACACAACTCGATTTTCCCTCCAGGTTCAACGGAGAGACACGCGACATTTATCTGGATGGAGAGATTTTTATTCATGTCGCTAAAAATAGGGAAGTGCCGTTTATTGTGCATATGCAGGGAGCAGACATCCACGTACAGGGCACCTCTTTCAATATTTCGGCATACAGAGATGAAGTAAAGAAAACGGTAGTATTGGTAGATGGGAAAGTGATGGTTAAGACAGATGATAACAGAATGGTTGAAATGATACCGAACGAGAAGATTGATATTACCGATAGAGAGATATCCAAGGAAATTGTGAATGTATCAGAATATATCAGTTGGAAAAGTGGGGTGTTAGAATTTAACAGAACACCGATGTCAGAGATATTAAAAAAAGTAGGAAGATACTATAACGTGCAGTTTGAGGAAACACCAGAAGTAGAATTGAATGCCCATACCTTTTCTGGTAAGCTATTTCTGTCGAGTAATCTGGATAGTGTCATGACTTCTGTCTCTATCCTCTCCTCTACAACCTATCTCAGGAATGACAATTTGATAAAAATCAGTAAAAAATAATATTGATAAACAGAAGTAAAAAATGATGCCTATGAAATAAACCCAAAACGAGAATGAATAGAAAAAATCAGAAAAAAGCGAAAAATCGGACAATGCTGCCACATTGCCCGATCGTGCGAAAATTAATTTACAATTAATCCTATCAACGTAAACTAAAAATCATTACAAATGTATGGAAGAAATTATTAAATCTAAACAATTTGCATCTAAAAAATGCAACCGAAGTTTAAGGATCATGAAGATGTCTATATTCCTTTTCTTTCTCTGCATATTGGGACTTGCCGCAGAGAACGTATATCCTCAGCAGAAAGAGATTTCTCTCAACCTGAGAAACGTAACCATAAAAAATGCGATTTCGGAAATAGAGAAATCAAGCGATTATCTGTTCCTCATTACCGATGATGCCCAGGCTGAACTGAGTAAAAGAACAAGCATCAGGGTGAGTAATGAGTCTATACAGGCCATTCTGGAAACCATTCTCAAGGATGCCAATCTGGGATACAAGGTAGTAGAACGGCAGGTTTCGCTTTATAAGATTGATTCATCTACACCCAAAACCGACCAAACTGCGCAAATCGATGAGCCCAGACAACAAAGAAAACGAATTACCGGGACTATAAAAGACAGCGAAGGGTATGCCATTATTGGGGCAAATATTATTGAATCAGGTACAGTAAATGGGACCGTGACCGATATGGACGGACATTTCGTGCTGGATGTTGAGCCGGATGCTATGATATCGGTTTCTTATATTGGTTATTTAACCCAGGAAATCCCGACAGCCGGCAGGACTCTTCTCGAAATTACATTACTGGAAGATACGCAGGCTCTTGAGGAACTGGTCGTTGTTGGATACGGTGTGCAGAAAAAACGGCTTATCACCGGTGCTACAGTCCAGGTGGACGGGGATAATCTTACCAGACTGAGCACCACCAGTGCCTTGGGCGCATTGCAAAGCCAGGCTCCCGGGGTAAATATAACCCAGTCTTCCGGTATGCCGGGAGAAGGGTTCAAAGTCCATATCCGTGGTATTGGTACAATAGGAAATTCTACGCCGCTCTATGTGATTGATGGTGTGGCAGGAGGTGACATTAACTTATTGAACCCTTCCGATATTGCATCTATTGATGTATTGAAAGATGCTGCCTCTGCAGCGATCTATGGTGCAAGAGCTGCTAATGGAGTTATTCTGGTGACTACCAAGAGGGCAAAGGCAGGAAAAACGGAACTGACCTACGATGGTTGGATGGGATGGCAGAATGTATACAGGATGCCTTCGTTGCTCAATGCCAAAGAATATATGGCTATTATCAACGAATCCCGTTTTAACGAGGGTACTCCGTTGATTGACTTTGCCAAGGAAATCCCCAATCAGTATCAATTGATTATGGATGGATCCTGGAACGGAACCAATTGGTTGGATGAGGCAAGGAATGAAAATGCTATTACGCAAAACCATGCATTCGGACTGTTGGGGGGATCGGAAATGTCTAAATTTTCCATGGGGTTCTCCTATTCAGAGCAGGATGGTATTATCGGTAAACCTGTTGAACCCCATTTTAATAGATATACAGCAAGGATCAATTCTGAACATGTTCTCCTGAAAGTGAAGGATTTTGATGCAATTACTATTGGAGAAAATCTAACCTACTCTTATAATACAAAATCAGGTATTGGTATCGGAAATATCTATTGGAATGACGTACATAACCTGCTCGTCGGTAATCCTCTGATGCCCATATTGAATAGCGATGGTGGTTATTATGATCAATCCAGTAAAGTGAGGGATGAATGGAACCTGCAGGGTGCTGCCAGCAATCCTCTGGCTGAGATGGTGTATCGAAGAGGGCAGAATCTTTCGAAAAACCATATGCTCTTCGCTAATGTGTTTGCTGAAATTCAGCCGATTAAAAATTTGAAGTACCGTAGTAGTTTTGGTTACCGGATGAGTGCCTACACTTACAGGCAGTATACGCCCACCTATGAACTGTCGACTACTCTCACCAATGCAACGGATGACGTAAGTCAGAGTGCAGGATCGGGTTATAACTATACTTTTGAAAATACGCTCTCTTACCTTTGGAATATAGATGACGTGCATGCCTTTGATGCCGTTATCGGGCAATCCATTGAAAAATGGGGTTTTGGAGAAGGTGTCGAGGGACAAAATTCCAACTCGTTATTCCCTGGTTCCTGGAAGCATGCATGGCTCCACAATACACAGGGTATTACTGCAAATGAGACCTCTGTGGGCGGAGAGCCGTGGGGAAAAGGTGCTCTTGCCTCATTTTTTGGACGTCTCAATTATAATTACAAGGAAAAATACCTCGCTACGATAATATTGCGAACCGATGGCTCTTCTAATTTTGCCAGAGGTCACAGATGGGGATATTTTCCCTCTTTATCCGGAGGATGGGTTATTAGTAACGAACCTTTTATGGAAAATAGCCATTCGTGGATGGATTTCCTGAAACTGCGTGCCAGTTGGGGACAAAACGGTAACAGTAGTATTGATCCTTTCCAGTATCTGGCAACCATTTCATTTGATAAGAAAAACGGGTACTATTTTGGAAATAATAAAGCCGATCTGGTTACCGGTGGCTATGCAGATATATTGCCCAATCCGGATGTTACATGGGAAACCTCGGAGCAGTTGAACATCGGTGTAGACGCGCGTTTTGCAAATAGTCGTCTTGGTGTGACTTTCGACTGGTATAATAAAACTACCAAAGATTGGTTAGTGGTGGCACCTATTCTGGCATCCTATGGAACAAATCCTCCTTATATCAATGGTGGTGATATTAGAAACAGGGGGGTGGAACTTGGTCTGGACTGGAATGACAGAGTGGGTGATTTTACTTATGGAGCTAATTTTAATATTGCCTATAATAAGAACGAGGTAATCCGTATTGCCAATGCCGAAGGGATTATTCATGGGGCAGAGAATGTACTCAGTCAGGGAACCAAGGAGATGTACCGTGCAGAAGTCGGTTACCCGATTGGTTATTTCTGGGGATTTAAGACTGCCGGCGTATTCCAGAATGCAGAACAGGTAGCCTCCACCCAAGCCAAGTTGGAAAACGCACAGCCGGGTGACCTTATCTTCATGGATACAAACGGCGACGGTGCCATTACCGATGCAGACAAGGTGATGATTGGAGACCCCAATCCTGATTTTCAGGCAGGTTTATCAATCAATTTTGGGTATAAAGGCTTCGATCTCTCACTGACGGCGGTCGGTAAATTTGGCCATCAGATTGCAAAATCATATCGCTCGTTTGCTGATAGCCCATTACAGAATTATACGACTGAGATTTTCGAGAGATGGCATGGTGAAGGTACTTCCAACAGGTTGCCGAGGTTGACCAGTGGTAGTCATCCTAATTGGCAGAATATTTCGGATATCTATATCGAAAACGGAGATTATGTGAAACTACAGAATCTGACTGTGGGGTATGACCTGAAAAAGGTTTTCCATAAGTTGCCCTTCACTCAGACCCGGATATATTTCACCGCACAAAACCTTTACACCTTTACCAAATATTCCGGAATGGATCCTGAAGTGGGATACGGTGACCAGCAAGGATGGGTATCCGGTATTGATCTGGGATTTTATCCGAGTCCCAGGACTTATTTGATTGGTGTTAATTTAAAATTCTAATGAAGTATAATTATGAAGAAAAAAATACTACATATCGCACTAACCGTTTGTTTTATATTGATTTTTGCTGGTTGTGAGGACTTTCTCGATACCGAGAGCTATACAAAACAAAATACAAGTAATTTCCCCATCACATTAGAGGATGCGAAAAAATCGCTGACGGGTATATATAGCACCCTGAGTCTGGCTATTTCCAATGTTGCCGATACCCATTTTTATATGGCTGAACTCGCTTCCGACGACCGTTTTGGAGGTGGAGGTGAGAATGACAAGGATATGCAGGGATTTGACAAGCTGATGAATACCAAGCCCAATCGGTTTGGTACTTATTGGGAAGCCCGTTATAAGGGAATATTCAGGGCAAACATGGCTCTGGAGACAATGGATAATTGCGAAGACTGGGAAAGTGAAGCGCAAAAGAATCACTTCAAGGGAGAAGCACACTTCCTTCGTGCATTGTTCTATTTCGAATTGTCACAGACTTTTGGAGAAGTACCGTTGGTACTGAAAACAGAAGCAGAAAATATTCCCAAAACACCTGCCGATGAAACCTACGCGCAGATTGCTTCCGACCTGAAGAATGCGATAGAAATGATGTACTCTACACCTTACACTTCGGTGGAAGCGGGGCATGCCACCAAATGGGCGGCAGAAGCACTGATGGCAAGAGTATTTCTTTTCTATACGGGATATTACGGAAAGGATGCACTGCCTTTGCCTGAGGGAGAAGGAAGTATCAGCAGAGCTCAGGTGATAGAATGGCTGACGGATTGTATCAATAATAGTGGGCATGATCTGGTGAGCGATTACCGGAATCTATGGCCTTACACCAACGAATATACGGTAGAGAAATATAGTTTCACGAAAGACAAAGGACTCCGCTGGGAAGACGACGGAAACAAAGAGACGGTGTTTGCGGTAAAATTCGGAACATCAGTCGACTGGGGAGATCAATTCACTTTGGGATATTCCAATCAGTACAACCTGCATTTCGGTCTCAGAAGCGGGAATGGGAGTGAATCGACCTTCCCATTCGGTCAAGGATGGGGGGCCGGGCCGGTCAATTCTGAATTGTGGAACGAATGGAGACAGACCGAACCGACAGATCCCCGACGTACAGCATCCATCCTGAATATTGAAACTGAGTTGACCGATTATGAATGGGGGGCTGATAAGCAAATGGAGGAGACCGGTTATTGGCAGAAGAAATATATACCTATTACTGCTTATGATGAGGAGAACAAATTCGTTGTTTCGTATGCTGTCTTGAAAGATGGTGCCAATGTGGACTATCAATTGGCCCATACACAAGATCTGGTACTGATCCGTTTTGCAGACGTGTTGCTGATGCATTCGGAATTAGCACAGGATGCTACCGGTCTGAACAGGGTAAGGGCGCGTGTCGGCCTTAGTCCGGTAGCTTACTCGTTGGAAGTTCTCAAAAAAGAGCGTCGTTGGGAATTGGCTTTTGAAGGTTTGCGTTATTTTGACCTGATGAGATGGGGAGATGCCGCTACACAGCTGGCCAGGCAAGAGGGTGTTGCTATCAAGAACCGTGGTGTTGATGCGGTAATGCGTGCCTTTGGTGGAGGATATCAGGCGCGTTATGAAGCTACAGGCGGATTCTGGCCTATTCCCACCTCCCAGATTCAGCTCTCTGACGGAGTACTTGTGCAAAATGAGGGATGGGGTACGACCGCAGCAGAGTTCATTGGTTGGTAGTATCTTAATCGAATTGGAAACATTAAAATAAAACATCATGAGAAAATCTATATTATATATCCTGACGTTACTTTGGTTATTTATCATGGCCTGTGAACCAATTGAAAAAAGATTGCCGATGGGGGATCCAATTTCGGCGGAACAGTTGGATATTTCTGCAACCCCTATCCTGATTGATGGAAAAAGATCGAATAAAGTAGTGATGAAAAATCATAGTCCTGTAATGTCGAACTGGAATTACGGGGTAGGGATCTCACAAAAAATGACAGATACCGTATTACTCGTGATTACAGGAGATAACGATATCATTTTTACGGGATTAAATCCGGACGGTTCTACTATAACTAAAACATTGACCGTAAATGTGGAAGAACTCTCTTTCCCGGTACCTGCAGAATGGGCCTTGCTTTGTGGAGACGGAGAAAAAGAATGGGAATGGGCTGCTACTAATTGCTGGGGTAATGGAGGTTATCTTGCCAGCTTTGGACCAGCGTGGTGGGTACTCGACCAGAATGGAGTAGAAGAGCAGGCAGCAGGGGAAGGTCCCGGTGCAAGTATGGTATTCTCCATTAGTGGAGCCTCGTTGACAAAGAAACGAAATAATGGTACTACTGTCGCAGGCTCTTTCTCTTTCGACATGGCAAAGAAGAAAGAAACCTCCGGAGGTGTGTCCTGGGCGATAGGAGAGTTTAAAACAGTTGGTGTAACTGTTTTATGCGGTGTCTCGCCGGATGAAGGGAAAATTCCGGTGAATACATATGATATCCTTGAACTCAGTGAAGACCGGTTAGTGCTGGCATATGCTCCTGCAGGTACCGGGGAATGGGGTACTGCTTATTTTTGGGTATTCGTTCCCAAGAAATAGCGTTGTATTTCCCACAATTGAGCGAGGGCTATTTCCTGTGGATACACAGGAAATAGCCCTCGTTTTTGAGTTATGTTATCCTTGCAATTTAACCTCTTGGATCATAACTCCATCAAAATTCCCCTAAGCAGTTGAAATTTATATTGTTTTTTAACATTTAAATTGAATACTATTTTTCATTATTTTTCCCTTATTTATATATACAAGAGAATATGAAACTGAGGTTTTATCTATAGAATTATCTGCCGGTTAGAGAACTTTACTAATAAGCCAGTTGTGAATCTCATATTTATTATATATTCGTTTGGTTTTCAGAAATATCAGAGATCAGAGAATAGTGCGATATTTTCCTTGTCAAAATCAGCATCATGGAAATTGATTTGAAAAGAATGAAGAAAAAGAAAGATCGTGTAACCCGATCCGGTCAGGATGCACCGCTTGACGGAAGCGAAGATCTGCTGGCATTTATGTATAGAACATATGCGGATAACCTGTATACATATGGCTTATCGTTTCATCCCGACATCGGCATAATAGAAGATGCGATCCATGATGTGTTTATTGATATCTATACCAATAAACAAAGGCTTGCCGGTATATCTAACTTAAAGCAGTATCTCAATACAGCATTTCGTCACAGACTTTTATTTTTATTGCAAGGAAACAAACGCTATGTGGAAATTTTAAATGATACATCAGATTTGTTCGCTGAGAAAAATAGCCAGGACTATTGGATTGAGAATGAAGAAGAAAATGATAAGAGAAGATTGGTCAACCGCTTGTTATCAGGCCTGACCCGGAATCAGCGGGAGGCTGTTCATTTACGTTTTATCGAAGGCCTCTCTTATGATGAAATATCGGAGATCATGCAGATCAATTATCAGTCGGTCAAGACGTTGATATATAGATCTGTATTAAGGATCCGGAATAAAGATATCTCTCCTTCCCATAACACGGATCAGGATAAAAAATGATCAATTGAATAAAAGAATTTACGGATAAGAAATGCGAACAGACTATAGCCATTATAAAGATATTGACTTTCTCGATGATGATTTCTTCGTTGAATCCATGATCTCCCCTACCAGGGAGAGTGAACTCTTCTGGTCGGAACTCGTCGACCGGAAAAAGATCGACATTAATGAATTTATTTCCGCCATTATGTTGCTGGACACTATAAGGAAAGGCCGGCACGAAATCTCTCAGGTACGAAAAGACCGGCTGTGGAAAAGGATCGATGCAACCAGAAAATCGTTGAAAAACAAGCGCAAAGGAATACATCGGTACAAATATCCGGTGATTGCGGCTTGTGGAGCTATTCTCATCGGCTTCATGCTACCCTTTCTTTCAGAGAAAAAAGATGTGTCTGATCGTCCGGATACGGATATTGATTATACACAGTTTCAATCGATTCAACAACAGCAAGCTCATGAGGAAATACGTATTGTTACTGAAGACGGACTGGTTGAGATCGATGGAAAAGATGCGGAGATAAAGTATGACAGCACGGGATCATTCACTGTTAACAATGAGGAAACACGTCCCGATACCGTGTATCCGTCAGTAGTAAAATTATCTTATAACCAGTTAAGCGTTCCGTATGGAAAACGAGCCTCCTTAACGTTGGCCGATGGAACTTCGTTATGGGTGAATGCCGGTACGACGGTGATTTATCCGGCTACTTTTCCTGATAATAAAAGAGAGATTTATGTGGACGGAGAAGTATATGCCGAGGTACAACGCGCTGAAAATCGCCCCTTCCTGGTGAAAACGAGCCAACTGGAGATTGAAGTGGTGGGTACTTCTTTTAATTTGTCGGCTTATAAGGAAGACTCCTTCAAAAGGGTCGTTTTGGTGAATGGATCGGTAAATGTAAGGCAGAACGGGCTAAACACGCGGTTGATCCCCAATCAATCATACACATACACCCAACAGGGGAGCAATGTAGAGACTGTGGATACGGAGATATACACTTCGTGGCGCGATGGCATATATATATTCCGGGATGAACCTATCGAGAATATCCTTCAGCAGTTGGCCCGTTATTATAATGTTACCATGATCTTCCCGCCACAACCGTCCGGGACTCTGTGCTCGGGTAAACTGGAACTGAAAGAAGACCTTTCCCATTTACTCAATAACCTGTCACAAATTGCCTCGTTTAATTTCGGTGTAAAGGACAACGAATACAGAATACAGTTTAATCAATAATATCAGTTTAATTCATTTATTTACTATGTCATGAAGCAGATCAAATTCAGGTTTAAACGGAAGAGAGTTCAGATCATTGTCATGATCTGTTTTCTACAACTATTTTCCCTTTGGGAATCAAATGCACAGGCAATCACCATTCATCAGACCGATAAATCGGTAAGGGAGATCCTTCGTATTATTGAGAAGAATAGCAATGTCGTCTTTTTCTATAACAATAACGATGTGAATCTCGACCGGAAGGTCACTTTACAGGTGAGCAACGAATCTATTGAGAAGGTACTCGACCTCCTTTTTGCGGGTACGCAAAATACGTACAAAATCGATGGCCGGCAGGTGTATATCATGAAAAAAGCGGCTGAGGAGAAAGCTGTCCGGCAACAAAAAAAGACAATCACCGGAAAAATAACAGATGAGCAAGGAGTTCCTGTTATAGGAGCCAATATTCTGGAAAAAGGCACTTCCAACGGAACCATCACCGATATAGACGGAAATTTTACATTGAATGTGGAAGAAAATGCTGTACTGCATATTTCATATATCGGGTATCTGACACAAGAGGTTAATACTGCAGGCAGGAATACCATTCAAATCACTTTGCAGGAAGATATGCAATCCTTGCAAGAATTGGTGGTGATAGGATATGGAACAAGGACTCAGAGGGATATAACATCAGCTATCTCTAATATCGGTTCGGAAACGATCAGTAAATCCATAACGATGAGTGCAGAAAACGCTATGCAGGGAACAATGAGTGGAGTACAGGTTTCAGGGACTACGGGAAACCCAATGGGACGTCCTACCATTCGTATCCGCGGAACGAATACATGGGGAGTTTCTGATCCATTATATGTCGTTGATGGTATTCCCATTACAGAGATGGGTGCCGGTATAGAAGGGGAACATGCCCGTATTCAGGATGTGCGAGGCCCACTTAATATAATGACGATGATAGATCCCAACGATATTGAATCGATCTCTGTATTGAAAGATGCTTCGGCTGCTGCAATTTATGGTGTCCGTGCAGCTAACGGAGTGGTGTTGATCACTACAAAGAAAGGACGGCAGGATAAACCTTCTGTTGATTTCAGCAGTCGTTTTGGGATACAGAATATTACGCAGGAATTAGACTGGTTATCTACACCTGAATATACTAAGTTTGTACAGGATGTTTTTGCTTCTGACCCGGAAAGAAATCCAAACGAGGATAATGTGGGACGTTTTGATCCTTCCAGCCCGCGCTATCTTGGAAATTCCCCTACTTATAACTGGGAAGATGCCGTACGTAATAAAAACGCTGCGACACAGGATTATTCGGTAAAAGTATCCGGTGGAACGGACAACACCGACTACTATGTGTCATTGGGGTACAGCGATACTGAGGGAACAATATTGGTAAATAACCTGCAACGGTATTCCGGCGCAGTAAAAATCAATACTAAAATAAATGATTGGATCAGAACCGGAATGAATTACCGTTTGGTGAATGCTGCCGGAAAAGCAGCTCCGGATGATTATTTTGATCTTATACGGAGTGCTCCGTGGCAACCTATTTATGCAGCAGAAGGGATTCCCGGTTATAACGGATATGCTTATGCTGTCGGCGGTATTCAACCTGACGGTTCCTACGCCAACCAAAAATTGTATGGAGCAGGTACGCGGATCAATGAGGTTGGAAGGAGTAATACGAATGATCAACGGTATGATTCCTGGAGAAATATGGGGAATATTTACCTCGAATTAACACCTTTGGAAGGATTGACACTAAGGGGAACGGTCAGCCTTGACAGGTATATTACAACCAGATATACATTCTCCGACTATGATGCCAATGGTTTTGACTATACATCCGGAGACCCCCGGGCATTGGGCGGCGGTAAATCTGTTGGTTCATATGGGGAAAGAGATACATACAATAATAATCTGGTACAGGAACTGATGGCCAACTATGCAAACAGTTTCGGAGACCATAACTTTGATTTTCTGTTCAATTTTTCTAACCAGAAATATGATGCAAAGTACCGGATCACCAGTACCGAGTACATGACTACTAAAAAAGACTATCTGCGTAATCTGGGCGGTGAAAGGAACTATACAAGTGTAGGGAGTGAACAGTTGCGCTGGGCATTACAAGGATATTTATTTCGTGTAGGTTATAATTATGCTCATAAATATTACCTCGATGCCACAGTACGCAGGGATGGCAGCGCCCGTTTCGCACCGGAAAACCGGTGGGGAACATTCCCCTCTTTGTCTGCTGCCTGGCGTTTAAAAAGTGAATCTTTTATGGAAGATATCACATGGATAGACGATCTTAAACTGAGAACCGGTTGGGGACAATTGGGAAACCAGGAAGTCCGGGATATGGCCTATTTATCGGCTATATCAAAAGCGCCTCATTATGCAATGGGAAATACCTCTCAAAACGATCGTCCCGCATCAGGTGCTTTTTATGAAGGAGCTACCATTTTCGGTATTCCAAACAGAGACCTGACGTGGGAAAAAACAGAAACATTCAATATCGGATTTGACTCTCAACTGTTCAGGGGGTTATCCCTTTCAGCTGAATATTATTATAAGAAAACGCACGGTATATTACAAGCTATAGATATTCCACCCAGTGTAGGGGTAGTAGAAACGCCCGTAGCCAATGTGGCGAAAGTGCAGAATCAGGGTGTTGAAATTACAGCTAACTGGCAAAGCAAAATAGGACAGTTGCACTATGCTGTCGGCGCTAATTTGACTACCACCGCCAATAAGGTACTGGAAACGTATAAGCATATTCCTACCTCCGGAGGAACGGTGGAAGAAGGTCATTCCATGTTTTATCATAAAGCATATAAGGTAGCCGGTATTTTCCAGACAGACGAGGAAGCGCGGGAATGGATGCAAAAATATGAAGATGTCAATTACATATCGGGGAAAGTGGGTGCCGGAGATTTTTATTTTCAGGATTTGAGAGGAGCACCCAAAGAGGATGGACAATTCTACTCTGAAGGAGCTGACGGTAAGATAGACTCTTATGATATGGTGGATATCGGGAAATCTATTCCGGGATATTTCTACGGTATTAATCTGAATGCAGAATACAAGGGTTTTGATTGTAGTGTACAGTTTTCAGGAGTCGGAGATGTGGTAAAGTATAACAGAATAAAAGCGCTGACTTTTATGCCGACCGAAGGCGACAATGTGACTAAAATCGTGTATAAAGCATGGACACCTGAAAACAAACAGAATGAATATCCCCGTCTTGTCTTTGGAGATCCGGCTGGTAATCTGAGATACTCCGATTTCTTTTTCGAAAGTGGTGCTTATTTCAGACTCCAGAATATTCAGATCGGATATACCTTGCCTCAGTCCTTATATAATGCATCAAAAAACTATATACGCAATATAAGGATCTTTGTTGGAGCATCTAATCTTTTCACGATCACGCCTTATACCGGTCTTGATCCTGAAAGTGATGCATACCCCGCACCCCAGACACTTTTTATGGGATTAACGGCTAAGTTTTAATTAAGGTTCCATATACCGAAATAAAGAAATAAAATAATCATGAAAATATATAGATATATAGGTATTGTAACTCTGATGACAATATGTTTCACCGGATTTTTTTCCTGTTCCTCGGAACTTGATATCAAGCCTACGTCAGAGTTGGAAAATGAATATTTTGAAAGTGAATTACGTATTCAGGAAGGTGTGGGTGCCTGTTATGCTGCAATGGCGAATATGTACGGAGCTTTATTGAATGACGGAGGAGGGATACATGAAATTCTGTTCCTTCCCGGCGATGATATTACACATCAGGATGCCGGAAGGGCTGCCTTGGAAGCTTTTTCCGGGTTAAACAGTACAAACGGCCAGGTAAGCATCTTATGGACTCGTCTTTATCAAATGATATATCGCTGTAATTTTATTCTGGAAAAGATAGAAGAAGAGGAGGTACAGGCTGTCTATGTAACTCCCGGGTTGTATGAGATAAACAAAGGAGAGGTATTATTTCTCCGTGCATGGTGTTTTTACCGTTTATGGGACTTCTTTCGCAAAGCGCCTCTGCAGGATAAACGTATCCGTACAATTTCGGAAGCTCTCCTGCCCCCTTCCGAAGGGTTTCAGATGCTGGATAAAGCCATTGAAGACCTGGAACTCGCAGCTACCCTGTTACCGGAAGAAAACTACTGGCCTTTGCAAACAGAGCGTGGACGGGCTTTCAATGAAAGTGCTTACGGCTTATTGATAAAATGCTATTCGCTCCGTGCAAGGTATAATAACGCTAATTCGGAAGATTACCGGAAGGCAATCACCGCTTTTGAGAAAATTAAAACACGTGAACTGGTACATTTTGCCGACAACTTCGATTATCACTATGAGAATAATAAAGAATCCCTGTTCGAGTATCAGGCAAGTCATGCTACCGAACAGGACAATGCCTGGCTGGATAATAATTTTGGCGGAGGCGTAGGTCAAATGGGAGCTATGTATCATTATAGTACCAACCATTGGGGTAATTATATGTCAGGGATCTACGGTCCTACTAAGAAATTGATAAGTGCTTTTGAGAATGGAGATCCACGCAAGGAGTTTACTTTCGCCAATTATACGACCAATGTATATGGAGATGTTACAGTGCCGGCAGAACCCTGGGAAAAGTTCGATAATCAGCAACTGATGAAATATGTATTTCCGGGACGTTGCTGGTTTGAACCGGTATGGGGGATCAATTCTACCAATAATACGCGTTTGATTCGTTATGCCGATATAAAGTTACTGGCAGCCGAAGCCTATTTGCAGACAGGAGATCAGGCGAAAGCGCTCCAACAGGTAAATGATATCCGCGAACGGGCCCGGCGATCTACCAAAGACGGAAGTGTATCTGCCGTTCCTGCTGATTTGACATCCGTAACCATTCAGGATATCATGGATGAACGGTTTGTGGAATTGGCCGCCGAAGAAGGTATCCGTTGGACGGATCTGCGCAGTTGGCATGCCGCAGGATTTATTAATCTGTCGACATGGACCGCAAGAGATTTTGGTTATAACTATGATGAGGGAAATTTTGAGTTCGAAGTGCCAAAGCACCTGTTATTCCCCATACCTCAAAGGGAAATGGATACGAATCCTCTGATGGCTGTGGCAGGAAATAATCCAGGGTATGAATAACCGGATTTCAGAATTAAGGCTAAAGCTTTTGTATAGGCTTTAGCCTTATTTGTGGATAAAATCATTCCATCATAAAGACAATATTTGTATCTTTAAAATATTTATCATGAATTATATGAAACGACGTGATTTTTTAAGAACAGCCGCAATAGGAGCCGGTATGATGGCAATGAACAGCCAGTCGAATGTTTTTGCATTGCCTGATTATCAGTTAGAGAAGAATAAGTTGCCTCGCTGGCGTGGATTTAATATTCTCGACTTCTTTTCCCCTCAACGGTATGTGGGAAATCCTCAGCGGTTTGCCGCGACGGAACAGGATTTCAAATGGATGGCCGATTGGGGATTCGACTTTGTCCGTGTTCCCATGGCCTATCCCAGCTACCTGAAATATGATCCGGCCACGGGAAGGGATATTACTCCCGAAGAAACGGTTGGATTCAGGGAAGAAGCGCTTGAGGCTGTTGAACAAATAGTTTATACGGCCAATAAATACCATTTGCATGTAAGCCTCAATTTACACCGGGCTCCCGGTTTTTGTATAAATGCCGGATTCCATGAACCCTTTAACTTATGGAAAGATGAAGAGGCACAGCAGGCTTTTTACCAGCACTGGGATATGTGGGCGAAACGTTTTAAAAATGTTTCCCCTGAATTATTAAGTTTCGACCTGGTCAATGAGCCTTGTTTCAAAGAAGATATGAACGATCAGTTCGCTCCGGCCACAGCCATTCCCGGTAGTATTTACCGTAAAGTGGCTATCGGATGTTTAGACGTTATTCACCGGCAGAATGCCGACAGAATTGTGGTCGCTGACGGGAATAACGGAGGTGCCCTGGTGGTTCCCGAACTGACGGACCTTCCCATAGGGCAGAGCTGCAGGGGGTATTATCCGCATTATGTATCCCATTATCGTGCCGGTTGGGTATGGAAAAATCCCGATGATGCACCGCTGCCTGTATGGCCGGGTATTATCAACGGTGAGAAATTTGACCGTAAGGTGCTTGAAGATTTTTACCGCCCCTGGACCGATCTGGTGAAACAAGGTGTGGGTGTACATTGCGGTGAATGCGGATGTTACAGTGAAACACCCCATGATGTCTTTCTCGCATGGTTTGAAGACCAACTGGATATATTGACAACCCACGGAATAGGGTGGGGATTATGGAACTTTCGCGGGACTTTCGGTATACTTGACTCAGGAAGAAAGGATGTGGCCTATGAAGACTGGTACGGGCATAAACTGGATCGTAAACTCCTGACTCTGCTTCAGAAGTATTGACAATTATAATTTTTATCAGTTATATATAATCCCCCATTCAATTATGAGGAAATATATTTTTTTGATTCTGATCCTGTTTTCCCCATCGATATTTGCTTCCATACGGACTTATTCCTATCCGGAAGAAATAAAGGCTTCCGATAGTTATGCGTTTACAGTGGACGGTGTTCCGGTTCATGTGATAGATAATCCCGTACCTTGTTCATTTGCCGCTTTTGAGATGGAGCATGCTGTTTCTGTTGAAATTGAAAGTAAAGTAACAGTCAAATGGGTAGATGTCCGTCCGCTAAGTGCCGGGATTAAACCAGTGATCAAAGAGGATAAAATCTGTTTTACTATCACTGAACCGGGTAACTACAGTGTGGAGATCAACGGGAAGCTGAGTCATCCTCTTTTTATTTTTGCCAATCCGAAAGAGGAGAAACCATCCAAAGACGATCCGGATGTTCTCTTTTTTGAAGCCGGGAAAGTACATCGTCCGGGAGTAATACGGCCCAAATCCGGACAACATATCTATATTGAAGGAGGGGCTTATGTGGTAGGCGCTATTTCGGCCACAGGAGTGGAAAATGTAAGGGTTTCCGGTCATGGTATAATGGACGGTAGTTTGAACAACCGGTTGACCCAGGAGCAGACGGCAGCCATTTTCTCCGTAGACAATGGATACGGGTCGGCAGGGAAATACCAGCGATTTATTGAGTTTATCGACTCTAAAAATATTTCAATTGAAGGACTTATCTTACACAACAGTACTACCTGGCAGGTCGTACCCATCAATTGCGAGAATGTCACTATCTCAGGGTTGAAGCTGGTCAGCGATAATCCGAGCGATGATGGTATTGATATTGTCCGTAGCCGGAATGTGCATGTGAAGGATTGTTTTGTTCGGGTGAAAGACGATTGTGTTGCTGTGAAGGCGCATCTCGATTATCCGGATAATGTGATTGTCGACAGTGTACTGGTCGAGCAATGCGTGTTCTGGAATGCAGCATGGGGGAACGGACTGGAGATCGGTTTCGAACTACATGCCGCGGAAGTAAAGAATATTACTTTTCGCGATTGTGATATTATTCATGTAGAATCCGGGGCTGTGTTCAGTATTCACAATTCGGACAAAGCCATCGTCAGCAATGTGTTGTATGAAGATATCCGGATTGAAGATGCGCGGCATAAACTGTTCGACCTCGGTATTTTCAGGTCGAAGTTTTGTACGGACGGATCGTCCGATGAAGCCTGTTTGGACGAATTTATTACTCATGACGTATGGGATAACGAATTAAGAATACCGGAAGGTAAAAGAGAGGAGCATGCAAAATACAGGGGACAGATTAAAAATATAACTTTCAGGAATATTCAGGTATTGGAAGGGATTTATCCGTTTTCAATCTTTATCGGTTACGATGATCAGCACGCAATCGACGGGGTAACGATTGAAAATCTGCAACTATATGGAAAGAGGATCAACTCCTTAGAGGAACTCAAATTGCATACCGAATTTGCCCGAAATATCCGTGTGAAATAGTATAAAACTTATCCAAACCGTCTCATTATGATACTCTTGAAAAAACGTAATATCGCTGTACTTGTATTGGTCTTTATTTTATTTTCATGTAAAAAGGCTGAAAATAAAGAATGGGTCGATCTGTTGAATTATACTGACTTTTCGAACTGGTCTCACTTTGTCCTGAAACCGGAACAGAAAGGTGTGGAGGAATCGGAAATGCAGTATCCGCCCGAATGGTTGATACCCAAAGTCTATCTCTCTGATAATCCCGATTCAACCGTTTTCAGTTACCAGATGCATGAAGGTAAGAAAGTGCTTCATATATCGGGTGAATTGATTGGATTTTTGACTTCCAAAGAAGAATACGACAATTATCATTTGAAATATAAATTCAAATTCGGAAAGAAATGGCAATGGCTGGGCGATCGTCCACGGGATGGCGGTATCTTCTACCATGTTGTAAACCCCGCTTCGGATAAGGAACGATCACCCCATGAATTTAATATCCATGATGGAGATATCGGAAGTTACTGGAGTTTCGGAGGCTATGGAGATATACCAAGTAAGGTATCCACTGATTTGCCGGAGAGTATTACTTCGATTATTCCGATCCTGAAACCTGTTATTCCCAGTCTGAAAGATACTATGTACTTTTTTGATCCTGCCGGAACGCCAAGCACATTCAGTTCCTCGATCCCCGATATGCAGATTGCCGTGGCAAACCCGATAGCGGATAATCCTCTCGGGGAATGGAATGAACTCGATCTTATCTGTCTGGGAGAGACCATTATTCATGCTGTCAATGGAAAAGTAGTTACTGTGCTCTATAATTCACGATATGAAGCGGAGGGAGGGGGATTGGTACCGCTTACCAAAGGAGCGATAAAAATACAGAGTGAAGGAGGGGAACAGTTTGTTGAATATATAAGGATCAAAAAGATCACTGAAATACCCGAAGAGTTCAGAAGGAGTCTGACAAGCTTTGAAACCCCGGCAGACGCTGCGATATCTTCTTCCTCTACACCGGTGGAGGAAGAAGCGGACACCGAAGTAAAATGGGTGAATCCCGAAATAACTTCGATGCCAGGGTTGAGTCATCACGTGTTGCAGAGCGAAGCGTTAGGCAAGGAGGTAGGCTATGTGGTATGGACTTCGGAATATTATCAAAAAGAGCGTAGCGAAGGTTATCCGGTAATATATTTCCTACACGGTGTAGGAGGGACAGAGTCTGCCGATGCCGCATCCTTTTCCCATTGGGTGTCGAAAGCCATCGCGTATGGTTTCCTGCCTCCATTGATTTGCGTGTTCCCGAACGGGGGAGTCAGTTATTACCGGGGAGAGGTGGAAAAAATGATTGTCGACGAACTGGTCCCTTTGATAGATAAGAATTACAATACTATTCCGCGGGCAGAATCCCGTGCATTGGCCGGTTTCTCGATGGGTGGGGAGGGCGCCGTATATCTTTCGGTGATGCATCCCGGACTTTTTTGCGTGACAGGTAGCATGGGCGGAGAATTAAAGCTTGATAATCCGCAATTAAAGGCTGCCATCGAAAAAGCGATTCCTCAATGGAAAAAGGTCAATTACGGGTTTTATCTGGTCAATGGCGATGGTGACCAGCCTGACGCATTCAAGGATTTTGCCAATATTCTCACCGGGGAAGGTATTGACCACCGTGTGGTGATTCTTCCCGATACAGACCATAACTTAGGGCATTATTATGAACGCTCAATCGGTGGCCTGCTGGCGTTTCTAGCGAATCATATCAAAGATTATAATTAAATTCACAGAAATGAAAACTACATATTATCTGCTTTGTCTCTTTTTATTATGTTTTACCCCGTATATATCAGCAAAAGAATACTTCGTTGCCCATTATGGGACTGATAGTGCACAAGGGACTGTCTCGGATCCGTTCGCCACTATCCAGAAGGCCTGCTCGGTTGCCCAGGCCGGGGATACCGTTACTGTGCGCGGAGGCGAATATTATATCGATGAACAAATTATCCCTCAGAGATCTGGCAAACCTGGTGCATGGATACTTTACAGGGGAATGCCGGGAGAAAAAGCGATTATCGACGGGCAACAGGTAATTGTTACCAACGAAAAACCGTTCTCATCACAGTCTGCGGGATTGTTCCAAATCACGGCAAAGGAATATATCCATGTGAAAGACCTCCATTTCAGGAACTCCTATTCCGTGGGAATACTTGTGGGATATTCTTCCAATCTTCCGGAAGCAGCTCCGGAGGAAAAACGCAATACCAGATATATCAGGGTGGAGGGATGTAGCGTAGACAGGAGTTTTAATTCGGGCATATCGGTCTGGTACGCCGATTCGGTCATCGTAACCGGTTGTGAGGTAACCAGAGCCAATGACCTTGATTTCCGTCTGCCCGAAACAAGAAAAGGACATGAAGCCCCCCATGAGGCGATATCGATATGCGGGGCACGCTATTTCGAAATCAGCTATAATCATGTGCATCACTGCTATAAAGAAGGGATAGACTGCAAAGAAGTATCATCGCATGGTGTGGTACATAATAACCTGGTGCATGATGTGCCGCGGCAGGCTTATTATGCCGATGCATGGTTCGGATTGCTCGAGGATATTGAGTTCCGCGATAATATTGCCCATTCGGCAGGGTGGGGATTCGCGATCAGTGTGGAAGGCAAAGGATCGGAAGCACGTAACATCCGCATTCACCACAACCTGGCCTATAATATCCAGGGAGCGGGAGTCTTGTTCGGATTGTGGGGTGATAACCTTTTGCGTTCCGATATCCATATCTATAACAATACCTTCTATAATTGTGGTTCGGACGACTGGTTCAGTGGCAATGTAGGAAGCATCGATATCCTGTCGACGAATTGTAAGGATGTATTTATCTATAACAACCTGTGTGATAAAGGATTCGACTACGAGATAGGATTTGGTTTCGCCAAAGATGAGTTGCCCGGTGCGTTGAAAAAACAAAATATTGTCGTAAAGGATAATCTTGTGTCGGGAATGAAGAATAAAGCGATCCGTATCGGCCAGTATGACGCTAAAGTCATTGAATATATCCCTGAAGGGAATAAGGTCGCTGTGCCGGAATACAGGAACAGCAAACTTTTTGATTTTGTTCCCGTTTCACTGCCACAACCGGAAAATAAGAATAAATGGAAGTATGCACCGTCTCCCTGGTACGGAGCTTACCGTCCTGTCACAACAAAATAATCGTATGAGATATTTATCCGCTATATTAACGTTCCTGATAATGGCATTTGGTTTTTGTCAGGTTGGAGCACAGAATGAATCACAGACTATACCCGATCCTCAGTATTGGAATATTTCACCGGATCAGGATGCCATTACATGGAACATCGTAGACGAAGATAAACTTCCGCATGCGGATGATATTGAGATGTCCGGGCAAAGACTTTCGTCTATTGTCAGGTACGAAGTGGATAAACAGAAATATCTTAGAGTAAACCGTGATATAATTTTTCCGCAATTAAGGAGGTTTGTCGGCTCTTCAGAACCCGACTGGTATAATTACCGGGCTTATCTCCGCCGCAGTTTCAATGATCAATTTTTACCATCCATCGTTTTTGAGGATATCATTCTCCAGCCGAAACTCGATTCGGTGAGGATAGACGGTCAATTGACCTTCTTCCATTCTCCTGTTGAAGGGATGATCATAGAACGGACGATATTCCCGTCCATGACCCAAAGGCAACTGGTGGAAAAGTGGGTAATAAAGAACATTTCACCGGTGAAAAAAAGACTTTATATCGGGCATACTGCTTTCGAACAGGAAGAGAAGGGGATGCATGGAGTGTATAAGGTTGCCATTCGTTGCGATTCAAAACCGGAAGTAATTATCGAGCCGGGAGAGGATTATTCCTTTGGGCTTTACTTCTCTGCAGGAATGAGCAATGAACCGGAAGTGGATCAGGGGTTTATTGATGCTGAGATTGAAAGGAAGGTCTTTTTAAATGAAATGAAAAACAACCTTGTTTTGAAATCTCCGGATTCGGTTATCAATACCTTGTTTTATTTTTCCAAGATCAGGGCCTCCGAGAGTATTTTTGAGACTAAAATGGGATTGGTGCACTCACCGGGAGGCGGGAATTATTATGCAGGGGTTTGGGCCAATGACCAGGTAGAGTACAGCGGCCCGTTTTTTCCCTGGTTGGGATATGAGAAGGCCAATATAGCCGCTTATAATGCCTATAAACATTTTCTGAAAAATATTCCGCCGGAAGGTGAATTTATCAGGTCATCTTTCGAGATGGAAGGCGATCTTCCCTGTTGTTCCAAGGACCGGGGAGACGCAGCCATGATCAGTTATGGTACTTCCCAGTTCGTATTGGCTTCAGGCGATAAAAAAATCGCGGAAGAACTGTGGCCATTGATCGAATGGAGCATAAAATACTGCAATGCCAATCTCAACGGGTACGGCGTGGTATTATCGGATACGGATGAGATGGAGGGCCGTATCCCGACAGGTGATGCCAATCTGGCTACCTCGTCACTTTATTATGGTGGACTTGTCAATGCGGCAAGGGTAGCCCGCATGCTGGATAAAAAACCGGCAGTTGAGAAAGATTTCCTTCGCAAAGCAAAAAAACTGGAAACAGCCATTGATAACTATTTTGGAACAACCATCGACGGTATTGAAACCTATCGTTATTTCGACGGGCATCAGACATTTCGACATTGGATTTGCCTGCCGCTTGTCATGGGTATCCAGACGCGGAAAGAAGGTACCCTGAATGCCCTTTTCGACAAGCTGTGGGCCGATAACGGCATATTAGTCGAGCCCGGAGACAACGTCTTCTGGGACAGGGGAACACTCTATGCTTTCAGGGGGGCTTTCAAAGCCGGTGCGGCCGACAGGGCTTTAGGCCGGCTGTCGTCCTATTCCCAATCCCGTCTGCTGGGCAAGCGTGTTCCTTATGCTGTGGAAGCTTATCCGGAATACGGTATGCGTCATCTTTCGGCCGAAAGTGCCCTTTATTGCCGGATCTTTACCGAAGGAATACTGGGAATTGAACCGCTGGGACAGGATCGCTTTAAAATAACTCTGCAGATACCTGACTCCTGGGATGAATTGTCGCTGACCTCATGTAAAATATTGAACAGAGATATGAACTTCTTTATAGTGAATAAAAATAATAATATCCATATGACAGTATCGGATGGTGATCGTATAGTCTGGGATGGACAGATCGATAGTGGTAAATCGTTGGAGATAGAGTTGTAGGATAAATGCATAACAGGTATGGCCGAGAGACATCCAGGGTTATTACTTTTAGAAATAATATTTTTGCCCGTTTTCATTAAAAAGGATATCTTTGGGAAAAATTTATTGATTTGGTAATCCCGACAAATCGGAACAACTTGTCTGGTTTATAATTCTTAGATACTCCATCTACCGATTAGAAAAAGTAAAATATGAGAACACTGCTGGTCCCAAAGCAAAATGTTTCACAACTTGAAACGATATTCGATAAGATAAAGATACTTCAGGAAGTCGGAGCGGAAGCGCCAGTCGACCAGGTGAACTGGAAAGACGATTTCCCTAAAAGCCTGTCTGTAACAGTGCGTGTGGCACACGATGGAGAAATGCTCTACCTTTATTATACGGTGATCGGAGAAGCTGTCCGTGCAGTAAATACCGAAGATTTCGGATCGGTGTGGGAGGATAGCTGTGTAGAGTTCTTTATGCAACGAGAAGGAGAAAGCAGGTATCGCAATTTCGAATGTAATATATTAGGAGTACTGCTTTCCAGGCGGCATGAAACAAGGGAGAAAGGTGAAAAACAGACACTTGAAATGCCGACTATCTTCAGATATGGCACTATTAGTCACAGATATGAGGGAAACCGGCAGGTGAGCGATTGGAGTATGTATCTGGAAATACCCAGAAAAGCTCTGGGGTTTGACACCCAAGAATCCCTTTCCGGACAAAGGATAAGGGCTAACTTCTATAAATGTGGGGATGAGACACCTGAGCCCCACTTTTTAAGCTGGAATCCCATCGATCTACCCAAACCAAATTTCCATGTTCCTCAGTTCTTCGGACTATTGGAATTGGAATGATATTGGAATAGAGACAGATCGTACAATTTTAATAGAACTAAAACAACGTTTTAAGCTAAATGAGTAAAGTCAAACTTGTTTGAATGTTTTCGATAAGCGAATACAGAGGAAAAACTTGTTTTTACTATGTCGAGCGTAGAAAACATCTAAGTTTTCTTGAACTTTGCCATAGCGAGAATTGAAAATCGAGGAGCGAAGGCGACTCAAAACGACTAATGTAATTGAAATATAATGGAAGAGATGAACAAACTGAAAGAGATCGTTTCTCAATTTATCGGAGACGATGCTAACATGGAGATAAAACCGCTGGGTAAAGGGCATATCAATGATTCATACAAAGTGGTATCGGGTGATGGTGATAAAGAGTATGTGTTGCAACGCATTAATCACTATATATTTAAGAATGTACACGAATTGCAGAATAATATCCGGAGAGTAACGGAACATATCCGCAAAAGACTGGAGAAACAGGGAGTCACCGATATAAATCGTCGTGTACTGACGCTGGTTCCTACGCAGGAAGGAGCACTTTATTACCAGGATGCCACAGGAGACTACTGGCGGGTAATGGATTTTATTAAAGAGAGCAAAAGTTACGATGAGATCAATCCTGAACTGGCATACCGCGCTGGAATGGCTTTCGGCGATTTCCAGAAAATGCTGGCAGATCTGCCGGGAGAGCCTTTGTTTGAAACCATTCCGAACTTTCACAATATGGAAGCCCGCTTAGAGACATTCCGTCAGGCCGTGGAGGCTAACAAGGCAGGACGATTGGATAAAGTCGCCGCATTGGTAAAAGAGATTGAGGACCGTGCTGAAGAGATGTGCAAAGCAGAGAAATTGTACCGTGAGGGTAAGTTGCCCAAGCGGATCAACCATTGTGATACCAAAGTGAATAATATTTTGTTTGACGGTAACGATCAGGTACTCTGTGTGGTGGATCTGGATACCGTGATGCCGGGCTACGTGCTCTCCGATTTTGGTGATTTTATCCGTACGGGGGCCAACACCGGTGCGGAAGATGATAAGAACCTCGATAATGTCTCCGTTGATCTGGATATTTTTGAGGCATATGCGAAAGGTTATCTGAAAAATGCAGCATCCTTCCTCACCGGTGTGGAGATAGAAAACCTTGCCTTTGGGGCAAAACTGCTTACCTACATGCAGACGGTACGTTTCTTCACCGATTATATCGATGGTGATACCTATTACAAGATTGCCTATCCGGAACACAATCTGGTGCGAACCCAAGCGCAGTTCAAACTGTTGCAAAGCCTTGAGGAAAACTTTGAGAAGATGCAGCAGATTGTAAAAGAAGCGGCGGGAATTTAAGATTCAAGAACCAGGAACCAAGAATCAGGACTATTTAGGGTTTGAGAATTAGGATTTGGGAATTGGGATGTCGGATATCGGATTTGGGATGTAGTTAATTATTCATTTTCAAATTTCAATTATCGTCATTCTTCTCCACTTCTTGACTTCTAATAGAGTAATTGGTAAATTGATAAATATTCAGTAAAAACAGGCGGTGTAAAGAAAAAATTACTATCTTTGCACCGCTTTATTTTGAGGAAAAAACGTGGCAAAATTCAGTTTGTACAATATTTCCCTGAAAAATCTATCCGAAGGAGTGCATACCTTTGAGTATGACCTGGATAGAAAATTCTTCGACGCTATTGATGGCGACGAAGTACGGAAAGGTAATGTGAAGGTGACGGTGAAAGTACGGAAAACGTCATCCACTTTCGAATTTAATTTCGATCTTAAAGGAATAATTCAGGTGCCTTGTACACGGTGTCTGGATGATATGAATTTAGACGTGGATACGCAGAGCCGGTTGATCGTAAAGTTCGGTAAGGAATATTCCGAGGAAAGCGATGAAATAGTGATTATCCCCGAAGAAGAAGGAGAGATCAATATTGCCTGGTTCCTGTATGAATTTATTGCCCTGACCATACCCATTAAACATGTACATCCTACCGGGGAATGTAACAGAGTGGTCTCCTCTAAATTACGCAAACATCGGGCAGTCAGTACAGACGATGCCGATGACGACGACGGAGAGATTCCGGATGATGATTTTTCTGATGAAGATGAGTCGCAGGACAACGATCCCCGTTGGGATGCACTCAAAGGATTGAATCTGGAAGAAAATTGAGTATATAAACAATTAAAAACCAAATATAGAAATGGCACATCCAAAAAGAAGACAGTCTTCTGCGAGACAAGGTAAAAGGAGAGCGCACGATCATGCCAAATTGCCTACTATGGCAATCTGCCCCAACTGTGGTGCATGGCATATTTATCACACCGTATGCGGCGAATGTGGTTACTACAGAGGTAAATTGGCTATCGAAAAAGACGTAACGGCATAATTATCCTTTAGTTTACAGAAATAGTAGACCCTGAAACGTCAGAATTGCTTTTCAGGGTCTTTTTGCAATAATTATTTTTACGACGATGAGACAATTAAACGCCGTAATCACCGGAATCACTGCCAGAGTACCGGATTATATCCTCACCAACGAAGAACTTTCTACCATGGTCGATACGTCCGATGAATGGATCATGACCAGAGTAGGAATCAAAGAACGACGAATCTTAAAGGGTGAACAGCAGGGTATTTCGGTATTGGGTACGGCGGCCGTAAAAGAGCTGCTGGTGAAAACGGATACGGCTCCCGAAGAGGTCGATGCGGTAATTTTCGCTACCTCTACTCCAGACCATATTTTCCCTTCGGCGGCCTCTATCGTGGCTGAGCAGAACGGTATCAAAAACGCCTTCTGTTTCGATATGGAGGTAGCTTGTTCCGGATTTGTTTACGGACTGGAGATTTGCAACGGTCTCATCCAAACAGGCAAGTATAAAAAGATAATTCTGTTGGCGGGTGATAAGATGTCGTCCATCACTAATTATAAAGACCGGACTACCTGCCCTCTTTTCGGTGATGCGGCAGGGGCGGTGATGATTGAGCCTACCGAAGAGAATATCGGGATCATGGATGCGGAACTCCATTCGGATGGAGTGGGGTATCATCCGTTGCAAATGAAAGCCGGGGGCAGTAAATTCCCCGCTACGCATGAAACGGTGGAGAATGCTCAGCACACCGTATATCAGGATGGGAAAGTGGTATTTAAGCATGCCGTTTCACGTATGGCGGAAGTTTCGTTGAATATTATGCGGCGTAACAACCTCACTGCCGACGATGTGGATTGGCTGGTTCCCCATCAGGCCAATATGCGTATCATAGATGCTACTATAGACCGTAGCGGATTACCCCGCGAAAAAGTGATGATCAATATAGAGCGTTACGGAAATACCAGCGCCGGTACTATCCCGCTTTGTTTATGGGAGTGGGAACCTAAACTGAAAAAAGGGGATAATGTGATCCTGGTCGCTTTTGGAGCCGGTTTCTCCTGGGGAAGTGTTTACCTGAAGTGGGGATACAATGGGAAAGAAGGTGGAAAGGTGGAAAAGTGAAAAGGTGGAAAAGTGGGAATGAGTTAAACGCATCGGGAACGGTGCGTTTTTTATCTTTATTGGGTTACAATAAGGTAAAATCGTTCGGTAGATATTATCTTTGTCCTATTAAGAGTCGTAAATATGTCGCAGAATAAACATCGTTCCGGTTTTGTCAATATCGTAGGTAATCCCAATGTCGGCAAATCCACATTGATGAACCGGCTGGTAGGAGAGAAGATATCCATTATCACCGCAAAGTCACAGACCACGCGTCACCGTATTATCGGTATAGTGAACAAGCCTGAGTACCAGGTGGTCTATTCCGATACGCCAGGAGTATTACGTCCTAATTATAAGTTGCAGGAATCAATGTTAAACTTCTCCTTATCGGCGCTGGATGATGCCGATGTGTTACTCTATGTGACTGATGTGGTGGAGAAGATCGATAAAAATGACGAATTTCTGGGTAAGGTGCAACGATTGAATCTCCCAATCCTGCTATTGATCAATAAAATAGATCAGACTAATCAGGAAGAATTGGAGAAAATGGTAGCACAATGGCAGGAATTGTTACCACAGGCAGAGATATATCCCATTTCGGCATTGAATAATTTTAGTGTCGATGTGGTACAGAAGCGTATTCTTGAGCTTTTGCCGGAATCACCTCCCTATTTCGAAAAGGATGCGCTTACCGACAAGCCCGCCCGTTTTTTTGTCACTGAAATTATCAGGGAGAAGGCGTTACTTATCTATCAGAAAGAGGTGCCTTATTCCATTGAAGTGGTTGTGGAGGAATTCAAGGAAGAAAATGATATAATCCGGATCAGGGCGATTGTATTGGTGGAACGTGATTCACAAAAAGGGATTGTAATCGGCCATAAAGGTGAATCATTGAAAAAACTGGGTACAATGGCGCGAAAAGATATCGAGCGCTTTTTTGAGAAAAAGGTCTTTCTGCAACTTTATGTGAAAGTGGAAAAAGATTGGCGGAACCGTGATAATCTGTTGAAAACTTTCGGGTATCGGCTGGATTAATGTGGAAAGGTTGGTTCTGTCGTCACTCGGCATAGATCAAGTAAACTTGACTCTGTGCTCGCTCCTAATAAAATTCTGATTTTTAATTTCTTAGTTCTAAAATTCTTTTAAAAAAATATGCAAAATTTAGTAGCGATAGTAGGACGTCCTAATGTGGGGAAATCCACTCTCTTCAACCGTTTGACACAAAGCCGTCAGGCTATTGTAACAGAGACTGCCGGTACCACGCGTGACCGTCAGTACGGAAAAGTAATCTGGGGCGGCCAGGAATTTTCGCTGGTGGATACCGGCGGATGGGTTGTGAATTCCGACGATGTGATGGAAGATGAAATCAATAAACAGGTACGTATAGCCATAGAAGAAGCGGATGTGATTCTCTTTGTAGTGGATGTGATGCATGGCTTGACCGATCTCGATGAAGGAGTAGCCCAGATGCTGCGTAGATCGGGTAAACCTGTGGTAGTGGTAGCCAATAAATCGGATAATTTCGACCTGGGACACCAGTCGGCAGAATTTTATTCCCTTGGATTGGGTGATCCGTTCAGTATTTCGGCTATTAATGGTTCGGGAACCGGCGATCTGCTGGATCATATCCTCACACTGTTTTCCAAAGACAATACTGAGGAGGAATTGGATGATATTCCCAAATTTGCTGTAGTAGGTCGTCCTAATGTTGGAAAATCTTCTATTATCAATGCGCTGATCGGAGAAGACAGGAGCATCGTAACCGATATCGCCGGCACTACGCGCGACTCTGTCCATATGCGTTACAATAAATTCGGTATGGATTTTTATCTGATCGATACGGCTGGAATTCGTAAAAAAGGAAAGGTAACGGAAGATCTGGAATACTTCTCTGTAATCCGTTCCATCCGTGTTATCGAAAGTGCTGATGTATGTATCCTGATGCTCGATGCTACTCGTGGTATTGAAGGCCAGGATCTGAATATCTTTTCACTCATTCAGAAAAACCGGAAAGGATTGGTCGTTTTTGTCAATAAGTGGGACACGGTGGAAGAGAAGGACAACATTGTGATCAAGACTTTCGAGAATGCAATCCGTGAACGTCTGGCGCCGTTTACCGATTTTCCGATAATCTTCGGTTCGGCACTTACCAAACAGCGAATCCTGAAGGTGATGGATACCGCGAAAGAAGTATACCAGAATAAAAAACGCAAAGTACCTACCAGTAAGTTGAATGAGGTGATGTTGCCGATTATTGAGAGGACACCGCCTCCGTCTAACAAGGGAAAGTTTATAAAAGTCAAGTATATCACCCAACTGGCCAATACACAAGTTCCTTCATTTGTATTCTTCTGCAATCTGCCTCAATGGGTCAAAGAACCATATAAACGATTTGTGGAAAACAGAATGCGGGAAAACTGGAATTTTTCCGGGACCCCGATTAATATCTTTTTCCGGGAGAAATGATAAAGGTTAGAAGGAGGAAAGGTGATATATGACTGGGAGACTGAGGGGATGGGGAGACTGGGAGAGAGAATAGTGAAAATTACTTTTAGTTTATAAAGTCTTGACTCTTGGTTCTTGATTCTTGATTCTGAAGAAAAAAATGAACTAATCGTATGAAATCACAAAAATATTGCGTTAATTTGTATTACTTTTGAAAAAGTAGGCGAATGATAAAAACTGCTATCTTGTTTTAAAAAGAATAAAATTGAAATGCAACATATAGGCTTTTAAAGCCGGATTAAACGAAGGGACTACTGATGAATACGAAAAACAATCTTGACAACGAGAAATTACCTGTTAACAAAGAACAAAATAGTAAAGACCTGCAGTCTGAACTCCCGGAAAAGGATTCAGCGGTAGAGATCCCTCAAACTGAGACCCCTGCTGTAGAGGATACTGAAAAAGATGATCTGCCGGGAACGGGAGAAATTGCTTCTGAAGAGGTAGCTGCGGAAGAGTTGCCGGAAGAAGCGGAACAAGTTGTCGATGAGAATTCAATTTCGGAAGAAGTTGTTCCGGAAGAGAAAACTACACCAGAGGCTATCACGGAAGAAGTTAGTGTGGAAGAAAAAGACAGTGAAGAGAAAACTGTAAAAGAACCGGAGCCGATAGAGGTTACCGAAGAAGAACACTCTACCATTGATTATGATCTGGACGATGGTAATGGTGTGGCAGATACTGAAGATGAGGAGGAAGAAGATACTGATGAAGATTCCCTTACAGACGATCCTTCCGTTGCCTTGCTCCCCATTGAAGAGATTGTACATAACTTACGTGAACTGTTGAACTCGGAAAATCCCAAACGTAAAGATGTGGATGAGTATAAAAATCAATTCTATCGTTCTTTGCGAAACGAAACGGAATCACAGAAGCAAGTGTTCCTCTCAAACGGCGGCGAAGAGATTGATTTTGTAGGAAAAGAACCCGAAATTTACACTGAAGGAAAGGAGTTAATCCAGAAAATAAAGGAAAAAAGGGCGGATATCCTCGCAAGAGAAGAGGCGGAGAAAGAGAAAAATGTAGCTAGAAAACTGGCTATTATAGAACAGATCAAAGTATTGACCGAAACCCAGGGGCAAGAGGATTTCAATAAGATCTACCAGGAATTTAAATTGCTTCAACAAGAGTGGAATGACATTAAACTGGTGCCTCAGGAAAAAGTGAATGAGTTATGGAAGTCGTATCAGCGGTACGTAGAGAAATTCTATGATCTGGTACGTATCAATAATGAGTTCAGAGAATATGACTTCAAGAAAAATCTTGAAATCAAGACTGAGTTATGTGAAGCGGCAGAGAGACTCAACGATGAACCGGATGTGGTTTCGGCTTTCCATCAGCTGCAAAACCTGCATCAGGAGTGGAGAGAGGTCGGCCCGGTTTCCAGAAAAGACAGGGAAGAGATATGGAACCGATTCAAAGAGGCATCAACTCAAATCAATAAAAAATATCAGGCTCATTTTGAACAGTTAAGGGAGAAAGAAAATGAAAACCTGGAATTAAAGACTGCACTTTGCGAGAAGCTCGAAGCAATTGATTACAACCAGCTTAAATCGGTCAAAGACTGGAATAACAAAGTAAAAGAAGTACTTGAGATACAAACGCTATGGCGCCAGATAGGATTTGTGCCGAGAAAATGGAATACAAAGATCTATAAACGTTACCGGGCAGCCTGTGACTTCTTTTTCAGAAGTAAAAACGAGTTTTACAAATCTCTTCGTGGAGAGATGGAAGAAAACCTCAAGAAAAAAATTGCTCTCTGTGAACGTGCCGAAGCTATTAAGGATAGTCAGGACTGGAAAAATACGACACGGGAAATGATCGATATCCAGAAAGAGTGGAAAACGATCGGTATTGTCCCGCACAAATATGTTGATAGTATCTGGAAACGGTTTATCTCAGCTTGCGATTACTTCTTTGAACAGAAAAAATCGCATACCTCATCGCAATATGAACAGGAGCAAAGGAATCTGGAAGAAAAAAGAGTGATCATCGGGAAAATAAATCAGTTGGATACTGCTTTGGAAACGGAAGAGGCTTTGACTAAGTTGCGCGAGTTGATGGATCAATGGTATGAGGTCGGTCATGTCCCCTATAAGATGAAGGACCGTATTTATAAAGAGTTCTATGAGGCTACGGAAGCTCAGTTCGACAGGCTGAATATTGATAAGGCAGAAAGAAAACTGGAGGCATATAAAAGTACGATCTCCGATATGGCGAAATCGGATAACTCAAGAGGGCAGCTTTTCAGGGAACGGGAAAAACTGGTACGTCAGTATGAGCGGATAAAAAATGAATTGCAGACGTATGAAAACAATATCGGATTCCTGTCGGTTTCTTCCAAAAAAGGAAATCATCTACTGGATGACATGAATCAGAAAGTGGATAGGCTTAAATCGGAATTAGTCTTATTAGAGAAGAAGATCAGAGCGATCGAAGAAGAATTGTAGCAATATGCCTCACTGATATAATAATAGTTATGCGACCGGACAATAATCCGGCCGCTTTTTTTGTTTACCCGGCATGAACTATTCTATTCACTATAGGATGCAACTCCCGAACACGCCATTAGAGTATCAGACTTGTTTTTTTACCCTTTCTTAGCCGCCCGTTTGCGGTCGTTGTCATCCAGCAGTATCTTGCGGATACGCATGTGTTTGGGTGTAACTTCTACATACTCATCTTCCTTGATGTATTCCAGCGCCTCTTCCAGGCTGAAGATGACGGGTGGGGCTAATTGCGCCTTGTCGTCGCTTCCTGATGCACGTACGTTGGTCAGTTTTTTCGATTTGGTGACGTTGACCACCAAGTCGCCCTCCTTGTTGTGTTCGCCTACCACCTGCCCTTCATATACATCGGTTTGCGGTTCAATGAAAAACCTGCCTCTGTCCTGCAACTTGTCCAAAGCATAGGCATAGGCATTTCCCGACTCACCCGCGATAATGGATCCATTCTGGCGTTTTTCGATATTTCCTTTCCATGGACGGAATTCCAGAAAACGATGTGCCATAATAGCCTCTCCGGCGGAAAGCGTGAGTACGATATTGTTCAGTCCGATGATACCTCGTGAGGGAATCACAAATTCCATGTGCATACGGTCGCCCTTATTCTCCATGGTAAGCAATTCCCCCTTGCGGCGGGTGATTACGTCGATCACCTTGCTGGCCGACTCTTCGGGGAGGTTCACAGTGAGCTGTTCCATCGGCTCGTGCTTTTCTCCTCCGATCTCCTTGATGATTACCTGTGGTTGTCCTACCTGCAGCTCATATCCTTCGCGGCGCATGGTCTCGATCAGTACCGAGAGGTGCAATACACCCCTCCCATATACGATCCATGAATCGGCGCTGCCGGTCTCCTCCACGCGAAGTGCCAGGTTCTTGTCCAACTCCCGCATCAGCCGCTCATAGATATGGCGTGAAGTTACATATTTACCATCCTGTCCGAAAAAGGGTGAGTTGTTGATGGTAAACAGCATCGACATGGTCGGTTCGTCGATAGCTATAGGGTCGAGCGGGTCGGGCTTTTCCACATCTGTCACAGTATCCCCGATATCAAATCCTTCGATCCCGATCAGTGCGCAGATATCACCTGAGGTTGCCTCATCCACTTTGACGCGTCCCAACCCTTCAAACAGGTTTACCTCCTTGATGCGGATCTTTTTGATGCTTCCGTCCCTCTTGCAAAGCGCATAATCCTTGTTCGATGTGATGGTGCCGCGGTGTACGCGTCCTACAGCGATACGACCCACATAGTTGGAGAAATCGAGAGAGGTGATCAGCATCTGCGGCGTGCCTTCCAGCACTTTGGGTGCAGGGATATATTTGATGATCGCATCCAACAGGGGAATGATGCTGCCGGACGGTTTTTTCCAGTCGTCGGACATCCATCCCTGTTTGGCGGAACCGTAAATGGTGGGGAAATCGAGTTGCTCTTCGGTAGCGTCGAGGCTGAACATCAGGTCGAATACATTCTCCTGCACCTCTTCGGGACGGCAGTTGGGTTTATCCACTTTGTTGATCACCAGAATAGGCTTTAGTCCGATCTCAAGTGCCTTTTGCAATACAAACCGTGTCTGCGGCATAGGTCCTTCAAAAGCGTCTACCACCAACAGGCAGCCATCCGCCATATTGAGCACGCGCTCCACTTCACCGCCGAAATCGGCGTGGCCGGGTGTGTCGATAATATTTATCTTTATATCGTTGTATCGTATGGAGACATTCTTTGAGAGGATAGTAATACCCCGTTCTCTCTCCAGGTCGTTGTTGTCGAGGATCAAATCTTCTGTCTGCTGGTTGTCCCTGAAGAGATGGCCTGCCATCAACATTTTGTCCACCAAAGTGGTCTTGCCGTGATCTACGTGGGCGATGATGGCAATATTTCGGATATTCTGCATGTAAAACAATCTTTCTTTTTAGGGGTGCAAAGATACAGATTTTCAATGAAAAATTGATTATATGATTTATTTTTAGTAGCATTATATCTCATTTATTTTCTTTATAAAGCCATTATCATTCAATAGAAGATTGATGTATTCTGTCAATTGAGTCTCTCCGGCCGCCGAATGTTGTCTCTTGTCAGAACGAGCGAACAAATTCGAATATGAAGAATCTATAATGTCAAAATAATTCCTTTTTAATTGCTATATGTGAATAACTATTATATATAATATTAAACTGTTATTTATAGTTATACTTACAATATATATAGTTGGTGTCTGAATAATTTCTCTATATTTGTGCTGTATACTTTTAAAAACAGATAATAATGAGACGATTGACCGAGAAAGAAGAAGAAATTATGCAGTACTTATGGGACAACGGTCCTATGTTTGTGCGTGAAATACTGGAAAAATATCCTGATCCGAAACCTCATTACAATACGATTTCCACTGTAGTAAGATTGTTGGAAGAGAAAGGATTTGTCGATCATAAAGTGTATGGGAGCACCTATCAATATTTTGCTGCGATCTCGCTGGAAGACTTTAAAGGGAAAGCACTCAGGAAGGTGGTTTCAGACTATTTCGATAATTCATACACGAATGTGGTGTCGACCTTGATCGAAGAGGAAAGTCTGTCGGTAGATGAATTAAAAGGATTGATAGAAAAGATAGAAAAAGGAAAACAAAGATGATAGGGGCATTCATTTTATATCTGATAAAAGCGACCGTCTGTCTCGTGGTTTTCTCTCTTTTTTTCCGCCTGTTGCTGATGAAGGAGACCTTTTTCCGCCTTACGCGGATCACGCTGATAGTAGGGTTGATAATTTGCTCCGTTCTTCCGTTAGTGAAAATAGAGATCAAACAACCCAATATGATCCAAAGGCCTCTCTTACGGTTAGAGAAAATGGTTGTTTCCTATGAAACTTCCAAAGGGACCGCTTTGATGAATCCGGATGGAATAAGGGAAGCCCCTGAAGAGGTGGTATTGCCTTTGTCTCCGGAGGAAAAGGCAGTTTTGATGAACCCGGATGAAATAAGGGAAACTTCGGAAGAGAGGGAGTTGGCGATGATTTCCGGAGAAAAACCAGTGGTGAGCGAGAAAAAAATGTTTCCCCTCTTTGTCGTTGCCTTTGCCATATATCTGCTGGGATTGCTGATTATGTGCGTACGATTGATCATATCTTTATGGCGATTGAGACTCATTATACGGGGTAATCCGGTTACGGAACGTGACGGATACCGGTTGGTCATTTGCCGTGATGACATTATTCCGTTCAGTTTTTTCAAATATATCGTGCTTTCCGAAGCTGACTACCGCACTCATGCCAGAGAGATCATCCTCCACGAACAGATGCATATCAGATACCGGCATAATCGGGATATTCTATTCTTAGAGCTATTGTTGATGATACACTGGTTTAATCCTGCCGTATGGTCGCTGTATAATGATTTGCGTGAGGTGCATGAATATGAGGCAGATAATGCCGTGATAATGCAGGGAATAGATGCAAGGGAATATCAACTCTTATTAGTAAAAAAAGCTGTTGGCGAAAGGCGCTTCACTTCCGTCGTCAACAGTTTCAATCAATCAAAAATTAAAAACAGAATTACTATGATGTTACGAAAAGAATCGAGTACATGGGCACGGCTGAAGGTTTTGCTGATCGTGCCACTTATGGCAGTTTTATTGTTAGCATTTGCACAGCCCGAGAGAGTCGAGGAGCGAATAGCGGATCATCAGTCCCGGAAAGATGCTGCAGATTACTTTCTCTCTGTAAGGAACGGGCAGAAAGATAATTATCTGGCTTACCTGTACCTGAATACAAAAGATCAGTTGTACCTGATGAATAAAAATGCAGAGGCCGCTTCTATGGAAGTCTTTCATCTGAAAGAGAAATCCGATTTGGCCAAAACCCTTACGGATTTAATTACCGAAGCAATTCGCAAAACGACATCAACAGACATTCATTTTATTTTGGGTGCCGAAAATGACACTAAAATGAAAGATGTTTCATTCGTGAAAAATGTGATAAGGGACGCATATCACAAATCATCATGTGAGAGAGCTTTGAAGAAGAGTGTATTGTTGGAAGAATTAAAAGAAGAATTCCCTTTATTGATCACATATACTTCTGTGCAAACAAGTAGTCCGGGAGGTATTGTAAAACAGGTGCAGGAAAATCCTTTTTTCTATTGGGAAGAAGTACAACAATTTTGTAAGGAAAAAGGAATCACTCCTGAAGACATGAAGATCAAACCGGGAACCAATCAGGCCAAACGTCTCCTGCTCATACTCGTCAATTCCAGAAACCAGGTGATGTACCAAAGTAAGGTGTCAAGTAAGTGGTTTAAAAGCCCCGAAGAAGCGAACAGCGATTTATCAGTGGAGGTGCTGAAAAAATTTATTGCAGAGACAATAAAAATAAATGATCCAGTTCCCATATATTTTGGTTTTCAGCATGATATAAATGCCTCTCCCCAATTTATCTTTACATTTCTGACTTCTACCCTGCCAAAAGCATATGAAACGGCTTTGAATGAGATTTCGGAACACAACAATATCCCTGTGGAACAGCTAAGAAAAGAGCAACCGCTATTACTTTTGCAGGATATCCCGAAAAATTACAGTGGAGATGCTAATCCCAGGGAACAGGAAGGGCGAAGGAATGAGAAGTTTATTATTAATGTTTCGGTGATGAAAGACGGGCAAGAAAAGAATGGCTATTATAGTGCCGTGAGTTATGGAGAAAAAGAAGATCTACAAACCGTTTCACTTCACTATGAAATTGTTCCTGATAAATCCGGTTCTCTTCGCTATGGAATTATTTCTAATAAATCGGATAATGAAAGTATTATACAGGAACTACTTTCCACTATATCGGCGTTAGAACCTGCAGATATTGCACTGATAAGCGTGGGTTCCGATATGACAAAAACGGATGTAGATAACATTAATGTCGTAGTAGATAAAAAGTTAAAAGTGAAAAAGTCTATTTTCGTGCTAAGTATATAATAGAAATATATTTTTAAAAGCAAGCGGTTGGCAAAAGGCGCTTCACTTCCGATGCCAACCGCTTTTTTCGTGGAAAAAATAAAACAGAATTACCACGAATTTAGTAAAGGCAAAAATATAAAAAACTTCATATCTTCAGGTGCGTGAAAGGAAATAATTTTTTTACTGAAAAATAGAATCTGTTTTAGTTTTTATTGTTATAAGGGGTTGTTTTTTACTCTTATTGCGTATATTTGTGTGATGCAGTAAAATCCGCTTCAATGCTGGTCGCATTTAACTCCTAAGATTTTCGCATTTACATTGTGAAAGAAAGATCTTTATTAGCGAGCGTTGTAAATCATAGGCAGACAGAAATCAATGAAAGACAATGAAAAAAACCGGGCTTTTATTTTTAATTTTCGGACTGACTATGAATAGTTGCAAACAGAAAACTACAGAAATGAAAGAAAAAATAATAACGACCAATGATATTGAACTTTACACGGAGAATTTTGGTGATAAAGAAAATCCTGCAATTTTATTGATCGCAGGAGCCACTGTTTCAATGCTATATTGGGATGAAGAATTTTGTCAGCAACTAGCAGAAAAAGACTTTTATGTAATTCGTTATGACAACAGGGATGTGGGTAAATCTACTTTTTACGAAATAGGTAGTACAGCTTATGATATTGTTGACTTGACAAATGATGCAATTGCCATTTTAGACGGATATAAAATTGAAAGTGCTCATTTTATAGGTATGTCATTGGGTGGCTTAATTGCTCAAATCGCTTCCATAAAATACCCTGAAAGAGTAAAAACTCTTACCCTTATCTCAACAGGGCCCTGGGGCGACTCCGACCCGGCTATTCCTGAAATGGACCCCGGAGTTTTAGATTTTCAAGCCAAATCACAAACAGTGGATTGGGCAAACGAAGATAGTGTTGTTGAATATATGATGGAGGGAGCCGCCTTAATGAGCGGTAGAAAAGAGTACGACAGGAAAAGAGGTGAAAAATTAATAAGAGCCGAATTTAGAAGAGCAAACAACTATTTAAGCATGTTTAATCATGCAAATATACAAGGCGGTGAAAAATATTATAATAGACTGGACGAAATTGAACAGCCCACCCTTATAATTCATGGGACAGATGATCTTATCTGGCATTTTAAACATACAAATATCCTATTTAACAAAATTAAAAATTCAAAACTTCTTAAACTTGAAGGAACAGGACACGAATTACATTTTGAAGATTGGGATACGATTATTGAAGAAGTGGCCAGACATGTAAACACCCGAAAATAAGAACAACGAATCTGATAAGGGTTCTGTGTCAGAGAGATTCAAAAGAACAGATTAAATGAAATCTTAAGGTATATGATAAAAAATTATTATTATTTGCTCGTAGGAGTTTTAGTGATTCTTTCCGCAGTTACCCATGCATGGAATGGACAATTAGTTACTTTACCAATGCTTGATGTAGATGTTCTTGATATACATGCAAGAACTATATTTTTTTATGTATGGCACATTATTACAGCTGAAAATCTGATTTTTGGTGTCGCCTTTCTTCTTATGGCCTTTTATAAGGATTTGTCAAAAGTGAGATTTGCTGCATGGATGATCGGGATTATTATGATCGCCCGATGGATAGTTATTTTCGGGAGCACATTATATAAAAATAAAACCGACTTTTTAGAAATTTTGATAGACTCGATAGCTATTACTATAGTTGTTGTGTTAATAATTTTAGGGATAAGAGTAAAAAAATAATAGACAAAAAAATGCTAGTAATCGAATGTATTTATGAAGCCCCAATAAAAAAAGTTTGGGAAGCCATCACGAATAAGGACCAAATGAAGCAATGGTATTTTGAGGTTTCAGATTTCAAAGCAGAAGTAGGATTTGAATTCCAATTTTATGGAGGAAATGAAAAAAAGAGATATTTACACCGCTGTACGGTTGTGGAGGTGGAACTGCTTAAAAAAATTGCATACACGTGGAATTATGAAGGTTATGCAGGACAATCGTTGGTGACTTTTGAACTGTTCAGTGAAGACCGGAATAATACCCGTTTGAAACTAACCCACTCAGATTTAGACACGTTCCCAGCAGACAACCCCGATTTTGCGGAGAAAAATTTCAACGAGGGTTGGAACAACATACTTGGGCAGTCACTTCGCAATTTTGTGGAAATGGACAGTTTTCCAAATCAATAAATAATATATGAAATATCTGCAAGAGTTAGGAGAGTCTGACGACCGGTATGCTGAACTATATGAAGGTTTGTATAGGGTGGGAGATTTCTCACCATATATTGTGGTTTAGCTATGAATCATCAAGAACTTGACTTTACCTCCTATTAAGACCGTTTATGGGCAACAGTTTTTTTGCTTAAGAGAGGAACCGATTGAGATAAAGCAGAAAGATGTTTATAAAATCTGTTAGGCTAATGAGAAACAGTTTCCAGCAGAAAGATTGCTTTCAATACCTGTTTTAAATAAGAATGTTATTTGTTCTAATTTTTGTTGTGATAAATGACTGTTTATTAATATTGTTGGTATATTTGCAGTTCGTCGTAATTCAAAAATAGAGATCAGGCACAAAGAAATAACGCGTATCTTATGTCTGTTAAGAAGAGAGTATAAGACAAATCCTTATGCTTTATTGCCTGATGATCTTTTCCGATAACAAAGCAGTAACTTATAACATGTAATGCACTCCAGTTCGTCAGGTGTCAGCAGAGTGATGAATAAAAACAATACAATACAATTCAATAATATGAAACAACTTTTTGCGATTACTTTTTTTCTATTGAGCGGTCTTTTGCTTGGACAGGACAAATACAATTACGTACATTTCGACAAACTAACAGAAATTGAAGGTACAGAATATGTGATTGCAACAATTGAGAATAGAGGAAAAATGGTTGAAACAAAAGAGAAATATTTGCTTTTTATCAATACCACAAATAGAGAAACGAAACAGATTGATTTTCATAGAGAAGCATATATTGGAGAAATTAAACAAATCAAAATAGACAGTTTAGAGATTAATGTAATTGTTCTCTCAGCAAGAACCATTGATCTAAACCAAAAGAAAGGCATTGATTGGGAGGATCCGACTCAAATAATCATTTTATCAACAGACGGAAAAGAAAAAACACAACTGACAGAAGATAAGTTTTTTGTACGTACTTGGACTGTAAATAAGGAATCAGGAGCAATTGTTGTAACAGGTCATTACGATACAAACGGCAATAACAAATATGATAAAACAGATAAGAACGAGATCTTGATTTACGATTTAAAAACACTAAAATTAGTAACACGAATATAAATAACCGAACGCCAAGCCGTGGTACGATGTACCATTTGCGAACGACAGTGCAAAATTCATCAGACAAGAAAGTATTTACAAAGCGAGTTTACATTTGGAGAGGTTTTATATATACTTACCACGTTAAAATGATTAAAATGTGAAAATTAAGTTGTTCTACGCCCTATTGACATTATTTTTGGCTGCAAGTTGCAGCAAAAACCCGAATGTTATTTTTAATCCCGATGTTGAAAGTAACGACACAGGAGGTCAGCTCGAAATCTTGAAAATTGAGTTTGTCGATACGGCAACCATCGTGCATTTTGATTTTTATCAATATTCAAGACCCGAAAATTGGTATCGTTTTTCGTCAAAGTCAACGTTGACAGGTGGTAGCGGAAAGGTATACAAAATTATTGGGAGTGATGGCATTACCTTGGACGAAAGGGAAAGGACTCCCCTTGATTCGGGACTTGTAGCGTTTACGCTTACTTTCGAGCCACTTGACAAGAACGAGAAAACGATTGATTTTAGTAGTGATGGTAATTGGAAAATATCAGGCATTAAATTGTATAGTGCCAAACACTAAGTCAAAGAAAGCCATAAAATGTTATAATCCCTATTATCTACGATGGTTTGTCGGGTTGGGTAGAATACGGACCTGAAGCTCATTTTGTAAAAAAAGACGGTAAATATGGCTTAATATCTCCCAAAGGTAAGATTATCATACCAATAAAATATGATTATGTCGGATTACCTCAAAATGAGATTATTGAAGTTCGAAAAAATGGAAAATATGGTGTTGTATCTTGTAAAAATAAAGAAATATTGCCTTGTATATACGATAATGTGATAGTCGATATTCCTATATTTTGGATTGGTGAGGAAACTCCAAAATCAAAAATAGTTGTTTTACACCAAAATAGCTGGAAATATTATGACCTTAAAGGGAAACTTTTACAATCGAATGTACCTTTGAAAGAGATAAATGATAATTACGATTATATCTTTAATTGGGGTGAACCTTCGAATGAACATTATGATTTTGATATCAAACAAAAAGGAGGATTAGAAAAGGAAATTAATAATAGGTTTGAAATTCACCTTCCAACAAAAAATAGTTTTGATAATTGGGACGTCCAGAGCGGCTACAACTAAGTAGTCCGTTGCCCATTGTTTCATTCGTTACGATTTCGCCCATTAACACCCATTATAGTAAAGACAATGAAAAAGACGACATTAACACTTTTAGGACTTTGTTTGACAGTTCTGATTTTCGGACAGACAAATACCAACGAAAAACTTATCGAACTTGGTAAGGCATACAAAGACTTTATGTTTCGTAACGAGCCTACCAAAGAAGTATTTAAAGACGTTAAAGCAAATGTTCCGACGGACTTACAAACTGCAACTGACTTTATTATTCAGACGATTACAACAAAAAATAAGTTATTGACACATAGGTTTCTATCCAGGCCTGACGACCAAACCTTAAAACAAATTTTCATAATCAGAGCCATTAACCTTAACCTTCGAGAGGAAAATCAGGTTGATAATAACAAACTTATAGACAGTTTGACTTCTGAAAATATTCCCACTTATGAGTTAGTTGACAACTATTACGGAATGTTATTTACAGCAGTTGGAAACAAAAATCAACCGTTTGACTTTTTAAAAATTGATTTTAAACTTAAAGACTATAAACTCAGAGACGATACAGAAAAAGGTATTTTGTTTTTATGTTGTATGGACTATTGTGGCAAGACAATTTGGGGATATATGAATGTTGTCAAGCCACCAAACACACAAAAAGCATATGAGAACATAAAAAAATATCCTAAGTTTAACGGACGACCTTATTATCAATACACTGACTTTTACTTTACGGACTTTGAAATGAATATCGTAAAAGACAAAGGAATACAGAGCTATAAGAGCTATTACCTTAACAAGTATTACGAAACACTTTTATCCCATTTGATTTGTCTGAACAAGGAAGACGGAACTGATAAAGAAATTAACGATTTGTTGCTTGGTTCAATTTTGAAAGAAAGAAATCTCTACAAATACACTAAGTATAAAGATATATTAGAAGAAATTTTTAAAGAACAGAAACAAGAATAACGGATGCTAACAACGGATCGGCGTCAGCCTGCCTGACGTGCAAACATGGAATTTTGTGCTTCGATTGTCCGCCCGTTGGGAGCAAGTGCAATAGGATCACCGAACACAGATAAAAATTAAACAAGTTCATAAAATTATGGGATACTATATTGACTTAGAAAAGATAACAATTGATGATTATCGGATAAAATTAGAATCAGCATATTTACCTCCGAGCAGAATGATTCTTAAAGAAAAGTTGGATGAGCGATTCGGATATCTAAAGAGTATCGGGATTAAAAATGTCAAAGGACTGATTCAGTTACTCAAGAAAAAGGACAAATTTACAGAACTATCAAAAGTTGATTGCTTGTCGGGTGATTATTTAACTATTTTGCTTAGAGAATTAAACAGTACTTTGCCAAAGCCAAATAAGCTTGCTGATTTTATCGGAATTTCAAAAAACACAATCGACAAGTTGGAGAAAATTGGAATTAAAAATACAGAAGAACTATATGGAAAAGTCATAAAAAAATCTGATAGAAAAGAACTGGCAGATTCGACAGGGATAGATTATCAGGATATTTTAGAATTGACCAAATTGACTGATTTGTCGAGAATAAAATGGGTTGGGGTGACTTATGCCCAGATATTATACGATTTGGGAGTAGATACAGTAGAGAGAGTCTCAAAATCTGCCCCGGTTGATTTACATACAAGAGTGAACCAGTTTATTAAAGAAAAAAATATTTTCAAAGGACAAATTGGATTGAATGATATAAAGATATTAATAGAAGCTGCAACTGAAATACCATTGGAAATTGAATATTGAGAAATAAATAAACACCAGATATCAGCACAAAACCCGTTAGCGGTCAGTTTACAAGACGATACATATTCAGTTTAAAGACGATACATATTAGGTGTGCTCATTTATTGGAGAGCATTAAATTAAATTATTGAAAAGTTATTTGGATGCTAGCCTGAAAAGTATTTACTTTGCAAATATTTTGTAATAGCAATTATTTTCAATGGAATCAATCTGCCGTTTAAAAGATCTTTATAAGATACTTTACGCTTATGAAAAGCAGTTTGCAGAGGAAGCAGGGATTACCATCAATGAAGGGGCGCTGCTTTGTTGCCTGAAAGACGGTAAACCGAAATCTGCCAACGAATTATGTGATTTTATCGGACTGTCGGGTTCGAGGGTGTCGCGTATTATTCATACTATAGAAGAAAAAGGATATATTTTGCGCGAGATTGGAGTTTTCGATAAGCGTCAGATGATTTTTACACTGACGGATGCCGGCAAACAAAAAATCAGGGAGATGAGGGAGTTCAATATAGATGTAAATTCTTTGATGGATAGATTGAAGTCTGTGGCAGAAGAGTAAAAAATTTTACCTATATAGTTGCCATTAGCAAATATATAGATTGACAAATAAGTAACACATAAATATGAAGATTATTATTATCGGGGGAGTAGCCGGAGGGGCTACTGCAGCTGCACGTCTCAGGAGACTGGATGAAGAGGCGGAAATTATTCTTTTCGAGAAAGATGAGTATGTATCTTATGCCAACTGCGGACTACCGTATCATATCGGAGGAACAATCGGGAACCGGGAAGATTTATTCCTGCAAACTCCGGAAGGATTCAGAAGTCGTTTCCGCATTGATGTCCGCACAAAGTCGGAAGTTATCGCAATAGATCCTGCACAAAAAGCTGTCACGGTAAAGGATTTGAAAACGGCAACCATATATGAGGAAGGATACGATAAACTCATCCTTTCTACCGGTGCAAAACCCATAAAACCGGCGATCAGTGGCATAGAGAATGAAAACATCTTTTCGTTGCGCAATGTGCCGGATATGGATCGGATAAAATCTGCAATCACCGGAAAAAAAGCAGCATCGGTGGTGATTGTCGGAGCAGGGTTTATCGGACTTGAAATGGCTGAAAACCTAAAAGAAGCCGGACTATCGGTGTCGGTGGTAGAGCAGGCCGATCAGGTGATGGGAATGGTGGATTACCCCATGGCCTCTATGGTGCATCAATATCTCCGTTCACAAAAAATAGACCTTTTTCTTAAGGAAAATATTATGGCGTTTGAATCTGATAACGGGTATATCAATGTATATCTGGCAAGCCAAAAATCCATTACGGCTGATATTGTTATTTTGAGTATCGGCGTAACGCCTGAGAATGGCCTGGCTAAGGACGCCGGGCTGGAAATCGGCCGTTTGGGAGGAATCGTGGTGAATGACTATATGCAGACGTCCGACACGGATATCTATGCGGTAGGCGATGCCGTGGAAGTGAAGAACCCTATCACCGGGAAACCCGCGCTTATCCCGCTTGCCGGCCCGGCGAACAAACAGGCGAGGATCGCTGCCGATAACATCATAACGGGAAACAGAAGGGTTTACAAAGGGACGATCGGAACTTCCGTCGCCAAGGTATTCGATATGACAGTTGCCTCTGCCGGTGCTTCAGAAAGGTTGCTTTCGCGGGAAGGAATAAAGTATATAACGTCGATCAGCCATGCAGGGTCGCATGCCGGCTATTATCCCGGTGCTTTACCGTTGTCCGTCAAAATCAACTTTGCTCCCGACGGAAAACTACTCGGGGCACAGGTGGTCGGATTCGACGGGGTGGACAAGCGTATTGACCTGTTGGCGCAGGTGATCCGTAACGGGGGAAGTGTTTACGATCTGCAGGAGATAGAGCATGCGTATGCACCGCCTTTTTCTTCGGCGAAAGATCCGGTGAATATGGCAGGATTTATTGCCGAGAATATCCTCACCGGACGGGTAAAGATTGTCCACTGGGATGATATGGACAAGGTGGGATCCGATACTATGATCCTTGATGTAAGGACAAAAGAGGAATTTGAATTCGGCCATATCGATAAGGCTGTCAATATTCCCCTGGATGAATTGCGGGACAGGCTTTCCGAAGTTCCCGCCGATAAACCGATTTATATTTATTGCGCGGTAGGGTTGAGAGGCTATACGGCCTCACGTATCCTTTTACAGCACGGATATTCTACTGTTTATAACTTGTCGGGAGGGTATAAAACCTATTCGTGTGTCATTCACGATCAACGGAATGGTACCGGTCTTGAATGCGATTTCGTTCCTGTGATCCGGGATGACGGGGAGATAAGGGTGGATCAGGAGAAAAAAGTTATTGTTGATGCCTGCGGATTGCAGTGCCCCGGACCGATCAGGGAATTGAAAAAGCATTACGATACGCTATCGCCCGGGCAGCGGTTGACGATAAAAGTTACCGATCAGGCTTTCGGGCAGGATCTGAACGCCTGGTGCAACATGGTGGGAGCAAAGCTTATTGATGTCGATCATTCGGGAGGAGTCATTACAGCTACTGTAGAAAAAACAGAGGCGAAAAATTCTTCCGCATCTGTAAGTAATCATTTTATGAATAATAGCGATACCAAAACATTGATTGTTTTCAGCGACGATCTGGATAAGGCATTGGCAACCTTTGTAATTGCAAACGGCATGCTGGCGTCGGGTAAAAAGGTGAGTATATTCTTTACGTTTTGGGGGTTGAGCGTTATTAAGAAGCGGTACAAACCCGCTGTGAAAAAAGATTTCATCTCCCGCATGTTCGGTATGATGCTTCCTTCGCACAGCCGCAAACTGGGATTATCGAAAATCAACATGATGGGCGCAGGCGGAAAGATGATGAGATATGTGATGAAAAATAAACATATAGACAGCCTGGAGGAACTGATGCAGCAAGCCATAGACGGAGGAGCGGAGTTAATAGCGTGTTCCATGTCGATGGATGTGATGGGGATACAGAAAGAAGAACTGGCGGATGGAGTGACTATTGGTGGAGTGGCTACTTATCTGGAACGGGCTGAACAGTCGAATATCAATTTATTTATTTAAAGTTTTGTGCAGATTAAATTGAGTATACATAATAAACAATAGGAAATGGGATTTTTTAGAAATATATTCAAATCGCCGGGTAAGGGTGAATTAAAGGAGAAGATTCAAAATGGCGCATTATTATTGGATGTGCGTAGTCGGGAAGAGTATAATTCCGGTCATGCTGCCGGGTCGGTGAATATTCCATTGGATATTCTGCCGGATGAAATCAGGAATCTCAATAAAGATATCCCCATTGTTGCCATTTGCCTAAGCGGTGCACGAAGCGCTTACGCTGTGAACTTACTGAAAAGCGAAGGATTTGAAGCGTATAACGGCGGTGGATGGCAATCATTTTAGGAAATGAACACAGATTGGAATAAACGCTATTCCGTAGAGGAATATATATATGGGAAACAACCCAATCATTTTTTTCGGACGGTCATGGATACATTGTCTCCGGGAAAAATCCTGTTGCCTGCGGAAGGAGAGGGGAGGAATGGCGTATATGCGGCATGCAGAAAATGGGATGTTACGGCGTTTGACAGTAGTTCCGTTGCCCGGCAAAAAGCGCTGGAACTTGCCGGGGAGAATGGTATTGGAATTAATTATCATGTATGTGATTATCCGGATTTCAATTGTCATGAAAGTGTTTTTGATGTGATTGCGTTTATTTATGCGCATCTTCCTGAGGAGCAAAAGCATGCCTGTTATAAGCATTTGTCCCCTTGTCTGAAGATTGGCGGAAAAGTAATCTTCGAAGCATTCAGTAAAAATCAGCAAAAATACCAATTGAATAATCCGCAGGCAGGTGGGCCAAGAGATCCTGGTATGCTCTTCTCAATTGAAGAGGTAGAAGAAATTTTTACCGGTTTTCATATACTCAAATTAGAGGAAAAAGATATCTGTTTATCAGAAGGCTACGGACATATTGGAACTTCTTCTGTGATTCAATGCATAGCCGAAAAAATATAGCAATACTATATTTCTATTTATCTTAGTTTTTGTTGTAATGATCGATTGTTTTCTAATACTATTGCGTATATTTGTGCCGTTAACAGGCTTTGGCACAATAGATCCCGTCCATCGCCAATATCAGTGAAAAATACAGCGATGGAGTTAGAATTAGTAGTCTAATATTTAATTAAAATTTGTAACATGAAATCAAAAACCCAAATTCTATTTTTTGCGGCCCTTGTATTGGGTGCGTATTGTTGTTCATCCAAAGGTGATGGTTCGGTATCGGAAGTCATTGTAAATGGAGATAAAGTATATGTTTTTTCATTGAATGACTTGAAATCGGACACAACAATATTACCTCTCAGCAGTTTAGTGGAAGATTGCGCTTTAGTGCAATTGGAATCCAATGAAGATGCGTATGTTGATCCATGGTTCACTACGGTTACTGATAAATATATCGGTGTAAGGCAGCGGAGCAATAAACCTTATATGCTGTTCGACCGTTCGGGAAAATTTCTTTGCAAAGTCGGTTCGATTGGGGGAGGTCCCGGCGAGTATACTATATCGCTTTATGATGATATTATTGACGAAAAAAATGAGTTAGTATATCTGGCGTCTATGAGTAGTGATAAAATACTGGTGTACAACACATCAGGGGAATTTCTTAAAGATATCATTGCACCTCACAGGCTGAAAAAGCCTAAAATGTTTCTCTCCAATGATGTCTTGACGGTCGTACATATGCCGTTTAGTGACGACAGGGCTGTTGCCATACAGTTTGATGTTAACACAGGTGAAATCCTGAAAGAATTGATCCCACCCTCACATTTAATTGTACAAAATTTTAACGGTGAAATATTCAATACGAGAAATGCACCGGGTATATTTGATTTTCTCCACACCAGTAGCGATACATTGTATCACTTTGATGTAAAAAACAATAAAATATTGCCTGCCTTCATGATGACATTCGATTCGTCTGAAAAACCTTACAAACAATATTATCAACTTAATAAAGACATGTTACTGACCTTTATATTCGGTAAAGGTTTAGTCACAACAGACCTGAAGAATAAGACATCGTCATGGATTAATGTTGTAAATGATTATTATGGAAACATGCCCGCACCGACCTATATTGTTCAACTTCGCGACGGATATTGGGTACATAACCTTCAAACCGAACAGTTAATGGAGGATATTGAAAATCGCCTCGCCAAAAGGGATTGCACCGAGAATGACAAGCAGATACTTAATAAAACGCTTTCGACCCTGGAAGAAGGAGCAAACAACGTGGTGTTTATCGGAAAGTTGAAAAGCGAAGTTAAAACAAAGTTGTGGTGATTTTGAGAGGTCGCTCTGCAATAAACGGTTTGGCGCAATGGAGAGGCAGTCACTCTGAGGAAAACACTGCGCGTAAACCGTCACTGCGCAAGTTCCCGTTCGTTAGATTCAAAGTAGTTGAAATATAAAAATTAGTAAACCTAAAAAATAGTATAATGAAAAGGGTGATTTTTACAGTTATTGTTTTGGGATTGACACTATCAAGTTCATGTCAAACAAAGGAAATCGAATCGAAATTTAATTTCGGATTTGAAAAAATAGAAAATGGAAAGCCCACCGGATGGTATAATTTTGGTAGTGCCGATTATCAGATATACCTGGATTCAGTATCAGTGAAAAGTGGAAAATATTCGGCTGTTATTGAATATGGCGGAGAGACCTCCAATTACAAAGCCTTGGCTTTTACCCTTCCCCATAATTATGAAGGAAAGCAAATCACCTTATCTGGTTACATTAAAACGGAAAATGTAGCGGATGGTTATGCAGGCTTATGGATGAGAATTGATCCGGGGATTGCATTTGATAACATGCATCAACGCGGCATTACGGGAACAACTGATTGGAAAAAGTATGAAGTAACCTTGCAAATGAATCCCTCAGAAACCGAACAAATTGTAATTGGAGGGTTATTGGTCGGGAAAGGAAAAATGTGGCTGGATGATTTCAGCATTACGATTGATGGAAAAGACATTAAAGATGCACAAACATACAAAAAGGAAGAAGTTCCTGCTGATAAAGACAGGGAATTTGACAACGGTTCAAATATTATTTTCCCGGTATTGGATGAGCAATTGATGACCAATCTGGAATTGTTGGGAAAACTGTGGGGGTTTTTGAAGTATCACCATCCTGCGGCAGGAAAAGGAGATTACAATTGGGATTATGAACTCTTCCGAATATTGCCCGAATATTTAAACGCAGGCAATAATAACCGACGAGACAAGATACTGCTGACCTGGATTGAGAAATATGGAGAGATCCCTGCTTGCGAAACCTGTAAGGAAACCCTATCCGATGCTTATCTGAAACCCGACTTATCATGGGTAGATAACAGTAATATGGATATCACTTTGAAAAAGAGAATCAAAGATATTTACATGAACAGGCATCAGGGCAAGCATTATTATATTGCTATGTTTCCGGGTGTAGGAAATCCTGAATTCAAAAATGAAAAGCCATACTCCAATACGCCCTATCCAGATGCAGGTTTCAGACTGTTATCATTGTATAAGTATTGGAATATGATCCAATATTTCTTCCCGAATAAACATTTGACGGATAAAAATTGGAATGATGTCCTCAAAGAATATATCCCCCTATTTCTTTCCGCAAAAAACGAGTTGGAATATGAGTTGGTTTCTATTCAAGTCATTGGCGAGGTAAATGACACTCACGCTAATCTATGGGGGGGCAAGGATAAAGTAGAGGAGTTGAGGGGAAATATGTATGCTCCGTTCAAGGTTCGGTTTATAGAGGAAAAGTTGGTTGTAACAGATTATTACAATCCTGAATTGAAAGAATCGGCAGGTTTGGAAATAGGTGATGTGATCACTCATATCGATGGTAAAACCACAGAGCTTATCGTAGATAGTTTGAAGAAGTATTATCCTGCGTCCAATGAAGCAGCCCGATTACGGGATATTTCCGCTGACTTATTACGATCCCAAAATCAGGTAGTCAATGTAAAGTATGTTTCTTCCGGTCAAATCAAGCAAAAAGAATTAATACTATACCCCAGGGCCAATTTGAATATGTATCATTGGTACAGGGTAAATAAAGACGAGAAATGCTATAAACTTCTGGACGGAAATATAGGCTATGTTACATTGGCATCCATTAATAATGAAGATGTGCCTGTCATCAAAGAAACTTTCAAAGATACCAAAGGGATTATTATTGACATTCGTAATTATCCATCGGCTTTTATGCCCTTTTCATTAGCACCATACTTTGTTTCTTCACCAACCCCGTTTGTGAAATTTACCAATGGAAATATAAATAATCCGGGGGAATTTACCTTTAGCTCAGACCTGAATATTCCAGGTACGGAAGAAATATATCAAGGGAAATTAGTAGTATTAGTCAATGAACTTACTCAAAGTAGTGCGGAATATACAGCCATGTCTTTCAGGGCAGGAGAGAATACTACGATTGTAGGAAGTACAACGGCTGGTGCAGATGGAAATGTGTCGACCATAGTATTACCCGGCGGATTAAGAACTATGATTTCGGGTATCGGTGTATATTATCCTGATGGAAAAGAAACCCAACGCATAGGTATTGTTCCCGATGTGAAAATTGAACCTACAATAAACGGAATAAAAGCAGGGAGAGATGAAGTGCTGGAAAAAGCAATCGAGATTATAAATGAACAATAAAGCGAAATAGAGTAAAACATTCCTATAGAGAATGAAAATTTAAGATCTATGCAGTTTTTTCCTTTGTGTAAACCAGTGGTTTTTTATACCTTTGTCTCTGGATCAAATGTAACATATTTCAGAGTATTTTAGTCAGATGAGTATACGTAAATTTCTCTTTGTTTTCGTCACATGCATTTTTATTGGAGGCTTTGTTGCGAAACAATCAGTTATCATGGCGCAAGATGCGCCGATGTCGAGTAGCGACAAGGTTTTTGAAGAACCCGATATAATGCCGATATATCCGGGAGGAACTCCGGAAATGCACCGTTTTATTGCAAATACGTTGAAGTATCCGGAAGATGCGAGAGCGCGTAATGCCCAGGGATTGGTAGTATATACCTTTGTGGTGGAGAAAGACGGTACACTTTCCAACTTTAATATTATCCATCGTGCTGACTCGTTGCTTAATCAGGAAGCGCTGCGTATTTTGCAGGCTATGCCGCCTTGGCGTCCAGCCAGGCATAAGGGAGAGATCGTACGTTCCGAAACCTATGTGCCCATGTATTTCAGGCTCAATCAGAATGCGGTAGCGTCCGGTAACCCAGTCCAGGCTACACGTAATTATTCTAAAACGAATCCTGAAGTAATTGAGAACAATACTATCTACACTATAGTAGATAAGATGCCGCAATATACCTACGGGGAGTCGGGATTATCTGCTTTTATTGCGCATAATATCCGTTATCCGCGTGAAGCCAGACAGGAAGGTATCGAAGGACGAATCCTGTGTTCGTTTATAGTAGCTAGTGACGGCTCCATCTCAAATATAGAAGTAGTGGAAGGATCGAATAAGTCGCTCAATGAAGAAGCTATCCGTGTGTTGGGCCTTATGCCGAAATGGATACCGGGTGAGAATAACGGTGAAAAGGTACATGTGAAATGTCTCCTGCCCATAGACTTTGTAATAGATGAGGATCCTATCCCGCCCTTGACCAGTAACAAATAAACAAAGCATTATATCTGAGCTTATTGTTGCATCTTCTAAGAATATTTTGTGCTTAGAAGATGCAATTGTTTTTTAAGATGATGTAAATAAATGTAACTTGATTTGCATTGAGTTAATTTGACTAAAATCACAACCTTCCCTTTACTTTGTATTTTCTATTCTTGGAATGATACTTGATATTTAACCTAATCTTGTAAATTACTTATAAATTATAGAGGAATTTATACTAAATGTGATAAAAACAAAGAGAAATTTCAAAAAAAGTGTTGATTAAATATTTTTTTCTATATTTGCAGCCGAATACCCGTCGAAAATAGATTGATATTCCTCAATATTGAGATTAGTAGAGAATATAGAACAAAGGTTAGACTTTCCCCTTACTGATATATAGTCCTGTATTGGATTTTATTGACGTTTCCTGATTGGTAGATTTTTGAATTCTCCAAAGGGAAGGGGTAAATCACTAATACATTGCTTTAATATATTCATATAGATGCTTTATGGATATATTAATAAAGGAAAACAACAACACCCATAATTAAATATTAACATTCAATTCATGCATGTTTATGAAAAGATTAATTTACTTTTTATTATGCTTCTTTATCAGCATTGGGTTGGTAAACGCTCAATTAATGCGGACGACAGGTACTGTAATTTCTGCGGACGACAGTGAGCCTGTTATAGGTGCTTCTATCATGGTAAAAGGCACTGCTGTTGGGACAGTGACAGACTATGACGGGAAATTCTCTTTAGATCTGCCGGCAGGTGCTCAAACGCTGGTTATTACTTATGTCGGAATGGTTACACAAGAGGTTCCGGTAAGATCAGTCGTAAATGTAATTATGCAAACCGATACCCGGACTTTGGAAGAAGTGGTGGTAACGGCTATGGGGCTTACCCGTGAGAAGAAGTCCCTGGGCTATGCCGTACAGGAGATCAGATCGGATGAACTGACCAAGGCCGGGCAAATGAATATAACCCAATCGTTGACGGGTAAGATCGCAGGTGTTCATGTGAATACATTCGGGGGAACGGTAGGCGCTTCTTCCCGCATATCTATCCGGGGAAACTCTTCGCTGAGTGCGAATCAGCAACCACTGATCGTTGTTGACGGAGTACCTATCTCTAATGATACGCAACGTTCCGGCGACAATTATTACAATGGAGTGGACTATGGGTCAGGATTGAATGATATTAACCCTGAGGATATCGAAAGTATGACAGTACTAAAAGGCGGATCAGCAGCCTTATATGGAATGCGGGCAGGTAACGGTGTTATTTTAATCACTACCAAATCGGGTTCAAAAGCCAGAGGAGTGGAAATTTCGTATGATGGCAATTTTACGGTCGATCAGATTGCCAATATGCCCCGTTTGCAGAATTTATATGGACAGGGATCGGACGGTAGCGAATATGCATGGCAACAGAATCATCCGGAAATGAGTTATGCCGATTATGCTTCCACTTACGGATTTCGCTATGTAGATGGAAAAGGAGGAGGAGTAAATGATGGTTACGACGAATCCTGGGGCCCGAGATTGGATATAGGATTAAGTTTACCACAATTTGACAGCCCGGTGATTGATGGGGTTCGGCAGCCAACACCGTGGATTTCCCGTCCGGATAATGTGAAGAGTTTTTTCCAGACAGGGACATCACAAAATCATACAATATCAGTTTTATCTCAATCGGAAAAAGCAAATATCCGTGCTTCTTTGTCTTACAGAAGCCAGATCGGTACAGTGCCCAATACCGATCAGCAACGTTATAGCGGACAAGTGAATTCAACCATGACACTCAATAAATATGTGAAGTTCGACTTATCCGCCAATTATACCCGTACGGAAAGTGATAATTTGTTATGGCAGGGTTATGGAGGCGCTAACCCTATCAATGGTTTGTTTTTATGGTCTGCCCGTCAGATCAACATGCAATCATTGAAAGATAATTGGGCTGAAAAAGATGCCACAGGCGCTTATACGTTCTATAACTGGAATTATAACTATCATGTGAATCCGTATTTTAATATTAATGAAAACACGAACAGTTACCAGCGTGATCGTTTCTTTGGAAAAACGTCTCTTTTTTACGAACCTTTTGATTTTCTAAGATTTGAAGGCCGTCTGGGAATGGATTATTATAACTTAGGACGTTTCGAAAAGCATTATTTTGATTATGGAGACTATCCGGAAGGAGGATTCAGTACTTATACGGAAAAGAATTCGGAATTAAATCTTGATTTCATCGCTTATTTCAATAAAAGATTCGGAGATTTTGATATTAATGCGTTGGCAGGAGCTAACTATCGTGATCTGAATTGGGAAAGCCGTACACTGGGTGCAAGCAAATTGACGGTATTGGGAGTATATACGATAGGAAACCGTAAAGGTGATGCCGCTACCGGTATGGGATACAGCCATATCCGTTCAAATTCTGTGTATGCCAATGCCTCTGTCGGTTGGAGAAGTCAATTGTATGTAGACGGGAGTGTCCGGAATGACTGGAGTTCTACCATCCTCGACCCTATTTTTTATCCTTCTATTAGTATGAGTTGGATTCCAACGACATCATTTGAAGGATTAAAAAATAATGTGTTATCCTTTTTGAAATTCCGTGGAGTTATTGCAGAAATAGGTAACGCCACTTCGGCTTATCGGAGACGTGCAACATACAGCGCTGATTCCAATTCATTCAATGGTGTTGCCCAGATGTATTACAGTTATCAATTTCCCAACGAAAATCTGAAACCGGAGAGTATCCTGACAAAAGAAGCAGGTATGGAAATTAACTTCCTGAATGACCGTATTCGTTTGGATTTGTCTTATTATCATAAAGTGGCAACAAACCAGATTCTTTCTGTATCCACATCAGACGCAATTGGATTCAGTTCGATGTTGATCAATGCAGGTAAGATAAGGAGCCGTGGTGTTGAAGTAATGTTGGCAGGTGATATTCTCCGGAATCCGAGAGGACTGAACTGGACAACCTCATTCACTTTCTCAAAAGAAAATACAACGGTGCTGGAATTATACCCGGGTGTGAATACTTATGGCATCGGCTGGACGTGGGGAATCCCTACACAAGCGAAAGTTGGAGAGCCCTGGGGTGTTCTGGTCGGATCTGCCTACAAACGTTTAGGTTATGATTATGATAACGACGGAAAACCTGATGATGGTTATGAGGGCCCATTGAAAGGGGCGATCAGGGTAAACCAGGAAGGATTGATGGAGCAGCAGAATACACAGAATATCGGATATATTACCCCCGATTTTATAAGCGGATGGCGGAATGAATTTTCGTATAAGAACTGGTCATTGGCTTTTATGCTTGATTTGCGTATGGGCGGTGATATCTGGTCACAATCCATGTCCCATAGTTATGTTGCCGGAACAGCCAAAGCAACGGTGGATAATAATGTTCGTGAGAATGGGATTACTCTCGGAAAAAACTTTATGGAGAATGAAACTTTCGTTATGCAGGATGAGAGCGGCAATTGGGTTGAAAATAACAAGACAGTGGATGCACAACGTTTCTTTGAAGGAACAGGGATCAGTGAATTCAATGTGTTTGACGGTTCCTATTTGAAATTGCGTGAATTTAGTCTGACGTATGTATTTCCAAGTAGTCTTTTGAAGACAAGTGCTATTCGTCGTGCACAAATATCACTGATTGGCTCTAATCTGGCTCTACTGTGGGTACATAAATCAAATACCTTACGGTTGGATCCGGAAACAGGAGGTGTATCTTCCGATAGTAGAGGACTCGGATTTGAACAGGCTTCAGTGCCTACCTCACGTAGTTTTGGGATAAAATTAGGTGTTACATTTTAATTAAGGAGAGATCTTATGAAAAATATAATTAAAAAAACAGCTGTATTGATTGTTTTTGCTGCTATGTTGCTTGCGGGATGTACGGGGTTGTTTGAAGAGATTGATACCAATCCGCTTGCATTAAATGAAGTGCCGCCAACCAATATGCTCGCCAATGTGTTGCGTTCGACTGCAGAAGAGTTTGGAGGTGAAAAAGATGTGTTCGGTACATTTGCCGGTTATCTCGTGAAAATCCAATATCCTGATGATATGAGTGGTTTTACTCCTAATAACAATTCGTATGGTAATAAATGGTATAGATGTTATTATAATAATACACAGTTGAATAAAATGTTGGAGAGTGTACAGGAAGATGCACAGATTGCATATGTTGCTAAAATATGGCAAATCTATTTATGGCAATATCTGGTAGACGCCTGGGGAGATGTCCCTTATTTTGATGCATTTAAAGGTGCTGAAGGTATTCTCACTCCTAAATATGACAAGCAGGAGGAAATCTATCCTGATTTGTTGGCACGGCTTAAAACCATTGCCGATGCTATAGCTGCTAATCCGGGAAGTGGAGAAATTGGTGACGGGGATTTTATTTATGATGGCGATATAAAAAAGTGGCAGAAGTTCTGTAATTCTCTGCGTTTAAGAATTGCGATGCGAATCTCCGGTGTTGCTCCCGATTTGGCCAAAAGTACCATAGAAGAAATATGTGGAAATTCTGTAAAGTATCCCTATATTGACGCCAATGATTCCGGATGTATTTTCTGGTGGCCGGGTGCTGCTCCCTATGAGGAGATGTGGTATGAAGATGAATCATCCCGTCCTGATAACTTCGGTATATTTGATATTTTGATTAATCATTTGAAAGATATGGAAGATCCGCGAATTGGGGTTATCGCTCAACCTGCCAATGACGGAGAATTCCGTGGTTATCAGAATGGTGCTCCAACAGTAGAGAATTTTTCGACAATCTCGCATATTGGCAGAAAATATGCACTGGATCCTAAAGGCTTTACACCTTTCTATAAAGCGTGCGAATCCTATTTCATTATTGCGGAGGCTGCAATGTTGGGCTGGAATGTGGGAATGACTGCAGTTCAGGCCTATGAAAAAGCAGTACTGCTTTCAATGGAAGAGAATGATGTGACAACTGCCAATGCGAATGCTTATTTAGCAGGAAAGGGAAAGTGGGATAATACCAATGACCGTATCTGGGAAGAGATGTGGGTCGCTTTGTTCAAGGAAAACCATGAAGCGTGGAGTTTATACCGCAGAACCGGAGTTCCCCGCGATAATTATGTAACTATCCGTTCAATTTATGGAACAGCCCATAATTCACAACCGTTCCGCGCACCTTATCGCCAAAATGAATACCTCTATAACAAAGAACAACTGGATGTCGCTTTACAGGGTATTGTTGACTATGGTTGGGGTAAACAACTTTGGTGGGACAAGCGTACAGGAGTAAAATAGAACCGGTTTATTATTGAATATGTATAGAAATAATGAAAGCTGCGGAATAAAATTCGCAGCTTTTATTTTAATTCCAGTTCAAATATACGTATTCCGGTATAGGTGTTGATAAAAAACCGGAAGGGGACAAGAGAACTGTCTACCTGCTCCCGCAAGTCCGTGAGAAGGAAAGAAGCATACATTATCTTGGGATATCCCGGAGGATCATCGTTTGAAGAATGGCTGAAATAGAGATCTACCGATGTGGAAGAATGATCACGGAGCAGTGCCACGCTGTGTGGTTCTCTAAGGTATTCTATTTCCATGACCAGATTCAGGTAATCTCCGCCGACCCATATACTTTGGATTTTTACCGGATCATCTGAGTAATTTTGCGGGAATCCGTCCGATTGAATAGTACCTGTAAATATATTAGATACAAAATTAATTTTGATGGCATCTCCCTCCAATGGAATGTAATTGAGAATGACGCGTTGTCCTTCTTCGCCGGAGTAGTTTTTTACTTCTTCGGGAATAAGCAATCTTCCATTGTCGAGTCTGAAACGGTAGTTTGAGTTTTCTTTTACTACCGTAGCAAATTCCACCAGGTAGTCGTCTATCCTTCCCCGATCCTTTTCACATGCGGAAAGAAGGAGAATCAGCAGAAATGCCAAAAGAGTAGCCGTATGACCTCTCATTGTATAATTATTGCGCTTCCAGATGGTTTTTAACTGTATTACCATACATCTCGATCATTTTCTCACGTAGAAAAACATCGTCTCTGTTGGGGATGTCAATTTTCCCGATCTGGTCTTGCAGATAGGTATTGAATTTCGACAGATCTCCACCGGTATACTGCGATGAAAACCGTTTGGTACCGGTCATTAAATCGTATGCCACGTAATTGAACGGGAAAAAAGTGTAATTACGGTAAATCTCCCGGTCGATAAGTGAGGCCGCCTGTTCAAGTAACTCATTTCTGCCTGTTGTTTCGGGAATGACTTTGACAGCCTGGTCGATGCAGGTACCGAAACGGAATGTGACACGTCCCTTGAATCCCATGATACCGGTGAACATATTTTCTATGTCATCAGCTTCTGTTTTTTTGTGTCCCGGATTATCTCGCTTAAGCTGAAACTCTTTGGCTTTGAGATAATCGCATGGGTCCAGTTCATAGGAAATAGAAAGGGGAATAATGTGCAGGTCTTGTAATGCCTTTCCCGGATCGGAGCTATTGTGCAGAGTGAGCATCTTTAAAAGGCTCACCTGTGTTTTATCGTTCGAATCCTTTGCCCGCCCTTCGCGTTGTGCAATCCATGCCGGTTGTGCCCTTCGCTTCACCGTATCATGGATATATTCCGAAAGATGTTTTGACACCTCCAGCATCTGGCGTACAGATACACCCCGTTTTACGATAAAGCTTTTGTTAAGGCGTACCAATTCTTCTATCCACGGGTAGATAAGCAGGTTGTCGCCAATAGCTATCTCTGTGGTAGGTTTATCCTGATCGACCATAAGCATATTCAGAAAAGCGGCATCCAGTACAATATCACGATGGTTGGAGATAAAAAGGGTTCCTGTGCCTTCGGGAATATTTTCCCATCCGGCACCACTCATCTCGGTAGTGGTTTTGGCGATCAGTTGCTTCATGGCCGGATAGATGATGTAACGCTGAAAATCGTCCTTGGTCCTGCATTGACTCATGATTGCCGTAAACTGTTCCCACGGAAGGGGTTTTATAAAGGTTTCGGCTGCGCGCCTGAAATAACTGTTGGCAATGAGTCTCTCAATCGTCTCCGGAACTTTGCTGTCGGGAATGGGACTGATATCGTTGAATCGATTCATTGTTTCTGTCATAATATTGTTACGGGTTAAAAGTATACCTGATTCATTTCTGTTTCTATTATCTCAGAGATAATATTTGTCATGGAGAGGCCGGCAGTGTTTACCTGTTGAGGAATAAAACTGGTGGCAGTCATTCCCGGTGTAGTATTCACTTCCAGGAGAACAGGCTCATTGCCTATCAAGATATAATCGACCCGGATGATCCCTTTCGCACCGATCAGGCGATATATTCTTTCGGTCTCCTCCTGAATAGTCTGGGTGATTTCTTTGGAAAGCCGCGCGGGGGTAATCTCTTCTACCTGACCATTGTACTTGGCGTCAAAATCGAAAAACTCATTGGTGGTAACTACTTCCGTAAGAGGTAACACCGTCATTCCTTTATCGGTCTTGAAGCAGCCGCAGGTCACTTCTGTCCCCTGCAGGAAGCTCTCGATGATCACTTCGGGTGCTTCCCGGAAAGCCTCTTCGACAGCCTTTACGAGTTGAACACTCTCTTTTACTTTGGTGGTGGCAAAACTGGAACCGCCCAGATTGGGTTTTACGAAGACGGGTAATCCCAGCCTGGAGATGATCTCATTGGGTTGACAGGGATCATTTTTCCGCAGGAGTATTGAATCGGCCACCCTGATTCCGAAGTTTTTCAGGAAACTGTTACAGGTAAATTTGTTGAACGTCAGCGCTGACGCCAGTACTCCACAGTTAGAGTAGGGGATACCCAGCATATCGAAATAGCCCTGGAGTGTTCCATCTTCGCCGGGAGTACCGTGGATAGTGATATAGGCGAAATTGAACAGGATACTTCTGCCGTTGCCATCCGTAAAACTGAAATTATTTTTGTCGACCGGATAAAAACAACCCTGATCTTCCACTTCCACTTCCCATGAGGTACGGTCTATCCTGACCTTATAGACGTTGTATTTCTCCTTGTCCATAAAGGAGTAAATGCCGGCAGCACTCTTTTCGGATATCACTATTTCCGAAGAGTAGCCTCCCCACACAATGGCGACATTTTTTTTCATTATTTCAAGAATTCAAAATTTAAGATTTAAAATTCAAGATTTGGCTTACACCGATTGTTAATTGACACGTCGATTGCTAATTCAGATCCCAAATTCTAAACCGTCAGATTATAAAATTGTTAAATCAACAAACCTTTCCACCTTTCCACTTTTTCACCGAATCATCTGGCCACACTACTATAGGCTCTCCACTTATCGATGACCGACTGCATATCTTCCGGGATATCGCTTTCAAAATAGAGCTCTTCTCCTGTGGTAGGATGTACAAAACCTAATGTTTGTGCATGTAGACATTGCCGGGGACAGAGAGCGAAGCAATTGAAAACAAACTGCTTATATTTCGCGAAATGGGTGCCGCGAAGGATTTCATTACCTCCATAGCGTTCATCATTAAACAATGGATGTCCTATCTGTTTCATGTGAACACGAATCTGGTGTGTACGCCCTGTCTCTAACCGGCATTGTACTAATGTTACATAACCGAATCGTTCCAGTACGCTGTAGTGGGTGACAGCCGGTTTGCCGTGATCACCGTCGGGGAAGACACGCATACGCATACGGTCGTTCGGGTCGCGCCCGATATTACCCTCTATTGTTCCGTGGTCGTCCGCCGGATTCCCCCATACCAAAGCGGCATACATACGCTTTGTCTCTTTACGGAAAAACTGTCCGGAGAGGTTTGTTTTGGCCTCAGGGGTTTTGGCTACCAGCAGCAGGCCTGACGTATCTTTATCGATCCTGTGTACCAGACCCAGTCTCGGATCATCCATGTTACGGATATTATCCCGGTTCAGATGATATGCTACTGCGTTGACCAGGGTCCCGGTATAATTTCCGTGACCGGGGTGTACTACCATGCCGGCGGGTTTATTGATCACCATCAGAACATCATCTTCATAGACAATGTTAAGCGGGATATCTTCAGGTATGATCTCCAGTTCGCGTTTGGGACGATCCATCACGATAGAGATCACATCGAGCGGTTTTACCTTGTAACTCGATTTTACCGGTTGCCCGTTCACCAGGATACAATCAGCTTCGGCTGCTTGTTGAATACGGTTTCTGGAAATCCCTTCTATCCTGACAGACAGAAATTTATCGATTCGCAGCATATTTTGTCCCTTATCTGCTACAAACCGAAAATGTTCGAATTTCTGATTTTCGTCCCGGGACCCTTCTACTATTCCATCGTCATCCTCAGATAAAAAATCGATGTCGTCCAAATTCTGTTCCGTCACAAGTAATCTGTTAGAAAAATGAATCGTCTATTGCCCCGTCGTTTCCCGATTGAAGGCTATTGCCGTTGCCTATCCGTTCAGGCGGTACGATGTATTCATTATCGATCCTTAATGAGTCGGCAAGTACTCCGCTGGTAACAACCAGTGTAAGTGCCGAACCGGCAGGGATCTTTTCTTCGGGGGCCAGTCTTTTACCCCGGTATTCCACAGCTACCACCAGACCGGAGTATTCTGCCGGTACCTCCTGGATCGAGAGCTGGGTGAATCCCATTGAATTGAGTAGCGCAGAGGCCTGACGGATAGAGTAGTCCGTTAATTCCGGTATGGCAATCATCTGAGGATTCTTGGCGTAAATCGTCAAATAGATGGCGCGTCCCTCCTTCACTTTATTTCCGGCTTTGGGCCTCTGATCAATGATTGCTCCCGGTACGGCATCGCGCTGATAAATAGAGTCCACGATCTCGGCGTGTAGACCTTTGGCTCTGAGGATAGTATTTGCTTCTTCTATCTGGAGGCTTTCCAATGAAGGCACAACCACATTTTGTCCGTGTCTTGTATAAACGTTCAGTAATAGCAATGCCAGCACGACAAGCAGTACACCGCATACTATAATCATCAGCAGGTTTTTTATAATGTTGTTGCTGAGGATAGATTTTTTAGTTTGTTTTTTACTCATAACAATCGAGCGTATAAGTGTATAAGCATATACGGGATACAAAAGTACAAAAAATAATGAGAGTGGGAGAGCAGAGATATAGAAAAAGAAAAGTGAAGGTGCAGGCAGAGGTATGCAGGGAAAAACAAAAAACAGGAATAGAATTGCCTATTCCTGTTTTTTAAAGATAATGTCTTTAATATTCGTCTGACACGGATAATTTAGCCCTGCCTTTTGCACGACGGGCAGCAAGCACTTTCCTTCCGTTCTTGGAAGCCATTCTGGAACGGAATCCGTGTTTGTTCTTTCTCTTTCTGTTAGAGGGTTGAAATGTTCTTTTCATACGATTATATTTTATTTTTGTTTCTTATTCCTGTCTTTTATATATGGTGTAAGTCCGGTTGGTTCCAGGTCTTTTTTTGCCTCCCGATTCTTGCCGTTTCTCTTACCTTAATAATTGGAAACCTTGTTTTACGGGCTGCAAAATTAGATAAAATATTTGAAAGAACCAATTTGATATAATATAAAAATAGTTTTTTTCTCTTTTTCAGCCCTTTGAACAGATCTGGGAAAGAAAATGAAAAGAAAAATGAAGAAAATTAAAAGAAAAGTTTTGTGCTTTCAGAAAAACGTTCTATATTTGCACCCGCAATTGAGACAGCAAGATCTTTAACAATAGGGTTCACGCCCGAAAGGGCCCATTCGTCTATCGGTTAGGACGCAAGATTTTCATTCTTGAAAGAGGGGTTCGATTCCCCTATGGGCTACAATTTATTTAGAAAAATTTAAACATACGCGTCAACAGAAATGGCAAATCATAAATCATCTGTAAAGAGAATCAGACAAACCAAAGTTCGTCGTCTGGCAAACAGATACGTATCACGCACTGCTAGAAATAAAGTGCGGGAATTACGTACAATCACTTCTAAAGAAGAGGCTCAGAAGATGTATCCTGAAGTTTGTTCTATGCTTGACAAGTTGGCTAAGAAGAATGTGATACACCAAAACAAGGCCAATAACCTGAAGTCAAAACTGGCTTCTCATGTGAACAGTCTGAGTTAAGATGATAAAACATCTGGTATTCTTTAAGTTGGCCGGAGAGGCCGAAGGGAATGCTAAAACAGAAAACATTCTCCTGGTTAAGGAAAAGTTAGAAGCGTTAAAAAAGGTGATACCTGTAATCAGAAAGATAGAGGTCTTTCCGAATCATCCTCAGGCTTCCTCCGAAAATTATGATATTGTGCTCGACAGTGAATTTGATTCACTGGAAGATCTGAAAATTTATGCTGAACACCCCGAACATCTGAAAGTGGGGGAGTTTATTGCGAAAGTAAGGATCGGTAGGGCAGCTATCGATTACGAGTTTTAGACTGTACACTCTATCTAATTATATAACAAAAGCGGACTTATTGTCCGCTTTTGTCGTTTATGGCCTTTTCCGGAAGCTTAACCGTTTTTTAGCTTAACGCAAACGTTCACTAAAGTTAGTCGTTTGCTCGCTATGGCATAATTCAAGTGAACTTAGTTTTTCTACGCTCAACATAATCAAAACTTGTTTTGCTTCTGTTTTCGCTTATTGAAAACATTCGAACAAGTTCGGCTTTCTGCTCATTTAGCTTAACGCAATCGTTCTAAAAAAACAAAAAGGGTTGGAAAAGTGACTATTTTTTCGTATTTTTGTTCAGTTTTGGAAGAATTGGTAAATCTATTGTAAGGGTTTAATTCACAGGTAGTTTTAATATATATTGAAAGAAATGTCAGAAGAAGAGAAAAAAAATGCAAGCGGAAATTATTCTGCTCAAAATATTCAGGTGCTCGAAGGGCTTGAAGCGGTACGTAAACGCCCTGCAATGTATATCGGGGATGTAAGTGAAAAAGGATTGCACCATTTGGTGTCTGAAGTAGTGGATAACTCAATCGACGAAGCATTGGCCGGCTACTGTACGGACATCAACGTGACCATCAATGAAGATAATTCAATCACTGTAAAGGATAACGGACGTGGTATTCCTGTCGATTACCACGAGAAGGAAAAGAAGTCAGCCCTTGAGGTGGTGCTTACCGTATTACATGCCGGGGGAAAGTTCGACAAAGGTACCTATAAAGTGTCGGGTGGACTTCATGGTGTGGGTGTTTCCTGTGTGAATGCCCTCTCTATCTATCTGAAAGCCGAAATCCATAAGGATGGGAAGATTTATGTGCAGGAGTATTCGAAAGGTAAGCCTTACGCCGACGTGAAAATTGTAGGGGAGACAAAAGAGAGCGGAACGATTATCACATTTAAACCGGACGACACCATTTTTACCACAATGGAATACCGGTACGATATCCTGGCGACCCGTCTTCGCGAACTGGCATATCTGAATGCCGGTGTTACGCTTACTTTGACAGATAAACGGGTGGTGAATGAGGAAGGTGTGTTTAAAACAGAACGTTTTTACTCTGAAACGGGATTGAAAGAGTTTGTCCGTTATATCGACAAAAACAAGGAATCACTTATTCAGGAACCTATCCATATTGTTACCGAGAAAAATGGTATTCCTATTGAAATAGCGCTCACCTATAACGATACTTATAACGAGAATATCTACTCTTATGTGAATAATATCAACACCATTGAAGGTGGAGCGCATCTCACGGGTTTCAGACGCGGCCTTTCGCGTACATTGAAAAAGTACGCCGAAGATTCTAAAATGCTCGATAAGGTGAAAGTGGAAATCAGCGGTGATGATTTCCGCGAAGGAGTTACAGCCGTACTTTCTGTAAAAGTGGCAGAGCCGCAGTTTGAAGGGCAGACTAAAACAAAACTGGGTAACAGTGAAGTGATAGGAGCCGTGGATCAGGCAATAGGAGAGGCCCTGAAATATTATCTGGAGGAACACCCAAAAGATGCCAGGGTGATTGTGGAAAAAGTGATCCTGGCTGCCACGGCTCGCCAGGCTGCCCGCAAAGCACGTGAGATGGTACAGCGTAAGTCTCCGTTATCGGGTGCAGGGTTACCCGGGAAACTGGCTGACTGCTCCAGCAAAGATCCGTCACAGAGTGAGATATTTTTAGTGGAGGGAGATTCTGCCGGTGGTACTGCCAAGCAGGGACGTAATCGTATATTCCAGGCTATCTTGCCGTTGCGCGGTAAGATTCTCAATGTTGAAAAAGCGATGCCACATAAAGTGCTGGAAAGTGATGAAATCAAGAACATATATACTGCTTTAGGTGTTTCTATAGGAACCGAGGAGGATTCCAAAGAACTCAATATCGAGAAACTGAGGTATCATAAAATCATTCTGATGACAGATGCTGATGTGGATGGAAGCCACATCGATACTCTTATTCTTACTTTTTTCTTCCGTTATATGCGTCTGCTGATAGAAAGTGGATATGTCTACATTGCCACTCCACCCCTCTATCTCTGTAAGAAAGGAAAGATTGAAGAGTATTGCTACAACGATCAGCAACGGCAGGCTTTCATCAACAAATATGCCGATGGTAACGAAAATGCTATCCATACGCAACGTTACAAAGGTCTTGGAGAGATGAACGCCGAACAGCTCTGGGAGACAACAATGAATCCTGAGAACCGTACCCTGAAGCAGGTAACGATTGAGAATGCTGCTGATGCGGATATTATCTTCTCCATGTTGATGGGAGAAGAGGTAGCCCCGCGCCGGGAATTTATTGAAGAGAATGCGACCTATGCCAATATCGATGCATAGATGAGATAAATAACAAGATGAAGCGACCGCCGTCACTGCAGTTCAACGATAGAGCCGTCATCCTTTCTCCTGCGGGAAAAATTGACGGATATGTCGTGCAGGACGCAGCCGCTGTCTTGGATAGCTGGGGACTTCGTCCGAAAATCAGTGAAAACGCCTTGTGCGATGCAGGGCGATTCAGCGGTTCGGTAGCACAACGACTTTCTGATCTGCAAAAAGCGTTCGATGATCCGGATGTAAAACTTATTTTCTGCTCCCGAGGCGGTTATGGAACGGCTCATTTGCTTGGAAAGCTTAACTTTTCGGGGATCAGAAGAAATCCGAAGTGGGTTGTCGGTTATAGTGATATAACTCTACTTCATGCTGCGTTGCAAACCTACGGCATAGCTTCCCTTCACGGGCCGATGGCTCAACATTTTTCCGATGAAGGGGCCGAAGATATAGCTGTGCGTTATACAAAAAGTATCTTAGCGGGACAGCCTGTGAAATACGGGATTCCTGTGGGAGAGAAAAGTTCTCTTTTAAATAGAGAGGGAGAGGCTACAGGGAGATTGTTTGGGGGAAATCTGTCGGTTTTCTGCGGCGTATTGGGATCTAAATACGCGAGAATTCCCAATGGAGGTATACTGTTCATAGAGGATATTGGTGAAGTACCTTATCGTGTAGACCGGATGATACATCAGTTGAAACTTGCCGGGATATTCAAAAGGATCAGTGGTCTGATTGTCGGTCAGTTCACCGGTTATGAAGAGGACAACCAAATGTATTCCCCACTACTGGAATCTATTAGAGAGGCAGTCAGTGAATATGATTTCCCTCTCTGTTTTAATTTCCCGGTGGGACATGTGAAATTGAACTTCCCGCTGATCATGGGGGAGATAGCCGCATTGAGAATTGAAGAAGAATTTATTTCATTCATACAATAAAACTATCATAAGATGACGATAAGCCCTGAATTATTATTATTAGTAGGATCTATCCTATTTTTTATAAGTATGTTGATTGGAAAAGCAGGTCACCGTTTTGGTGTCCCCGTATTGTTGCTTTTCCTTGTAGTGGGAATGGTTTTCGGATCCGATGGATTCGGTCTGGTTTTTGAGAATGTACAGACTGCACAAACGATCGGTACGATCTGTTTGACCGTTATTCTGTTTTCCGGTGGATTGGATACTAAATTCTCTGAAATCAAGCCGGTTATCTGGCCCGGAGTGATACTTGCTACCTTAGGGGTATTTATTACCGCCGTTCTAACCGGACTGTTCACCTATTGGTTGTCCGGTCATATGTTTCCTGCTTTGGGAATCAGCCTGTTGACAGCCATGTTGCTTGCATCTACTTTCTCATCGACCGATTCGGCATCGGTATTCGGGATATTGCGCTCCAAAGGACTTTCGCTTAAAAATAACCTCCGGCCATTGTTGGAATTAGAGAGTGGAAGTAATGACCCGATGGCGTATATGCTTACCATTGTGTTTATGGGAATCATCCAGTCTGGAAGCGATCCCAATATCGGCATGGTGATCCTCACTATCGTGATACAACTGGTTGTCGGTGCAGGAATGGGTTATCTGCTGGGAAAAGGAGCGGTGATTATCATTAACCGTATCCGTATGGATAACAGCTCTTTTTATCCTATTCTTTTATTGACCCAAGGAATATTTATTTTTGCAGCTACCTACTATCTGAGAGGAAACGGATACCTTGCCGTGTATATTGCCGGACTGGTAATAGGAAATGCTAAGTTCTCGCATAAACGGACCTCTATGAAATTTATTGATGGAGTGGCCTGGATGAGTCAGATATTGCTCTTCCTTACACTTGGATTGCTTGTCAATCCCGGCGAACTGATTGAAGTAATTGTTCCTGCTTTGATTATCTCCGCTTTCCTGATTTTTATCGGACGTCCGCTGACTGTATTTCTTACATTGATCCCATTCCGTAAAATAGGTTTCAGGGACAACCTCTATATTTCATGGGTGGGGCTGAGAGGTGCAGTACCTATTATTTTTGCTATTTTGCCGTTGGCTGCGGGAATTCCGGATGCACGGTGGATTTTTAATATTGTTTTTGTGATTACCATTGTCTCGTTACTTGTGCAGGGTACTTCCCTTCCGATGGTGGCAAGATGGCTGAATCTGGCCGAAAAACCGCAAAAACATAAAGCGTTGGAGGATTTTGATGTAGAGTTTGCTGAAGAGATCAAATCGGCGATGACGGAAATACTGATTACAGAAGAAACCTTGAATTATGGTAAGAATTTGATAGAGATGCCTTTGCCGGATAAGACGCTGGTCGTTATGGTGAAAAGAGGTGAACAATTTTTTGTGCCGACCGGACAGACCGAACTGCATGCAGGAGATAAATTGTTGGTTATCTCCGACAATGAAGAGGCGTTGAGAGAGACTTATCAGAATATAGGGATTTCGAATTTTTCTTATCAGAAGAATCAGTAATGATTTGTTGATTGGAATTAGGAATTGGAACTAAGAAGTAGAGAGGTTGATGATTTTACTATGCCGATTTTGGCTCCGCCGAACGTTGTTTCAATTCAAAATTTTGAATCTGGAATTTGAATTAGCAATTGACGTAGTCAATTAACAATCGGCGTAAGCCAAATCTGGAATTTTGAAATCCGAAATCTCACATCCGAAATAAAGATGCAATATGAGTCGTGTGGGTAGTCTTTTTTTGTTGATCCTGTTAATAGCCGGAGTGCTGTTTTCCATATCATGCAATTCCTGTCAATCCAATAAAAATATGGTACAGGTGGAGTCATACCGGCAAATTTCTCCTGAATTCAATGCTGACAGTGCTTATGCGTTTGTGGCGAAACAGGTGAGTTTTGGTCCCAGGGTGCCCGGCTCGTCGGCACATAAAGCCTGTGGTGATTATTTAGTGGGAAAACTGGCCGAATTCGGAGCACAGGTAATAGAACAAAAGGCGGATATTACTCACTACGACGGTAAAAATCTGACGATACGCAACATCATAGGGAGTTATTATCCTGAAAAAGAGAAAAGAATTTTACTTTTTGCACACTGGGATTCTCGCCCTTTTGCCGATGAGGAATCTGATCCTGACAGGCAACGACAACCCATTGCAGGTGCCGACGATGGAGCGAGTGGGATAGGGGTGCTGTTGGAAATTGCCCGCCACCTGCAACGACATCCGGTGGAAGTCGGAATCGACATAATCTTTTTCGATCTGGAAGATTGGGGACAACCTTCTTTTGATACCGATTGGGTACAGGGGGATTGGTGGTGTCTCGGGTCGCAATACTGGTCTGAACAACCTCATGTGGAACATTACAAAGCCGCCTATGGCATTTTACTTGATATGGTGGGCGCTGCAAATGCTACCTTTCTGAAAGAGGGATATTCCATGAAATATGCATCGAATGCATTGGAAAAAGTGTGGAACATCGCAGCAAAATTAGGATACAGCAACTACTTCCTATCGAAAAGCGGAGGATATATTACTGACGATCACTTGCCGGCCAACCAGCATCACCGGGCGCCGAGTATCAATATAATCAATCTGAAGACCGATACCCATACCGGATTTGCGCCACACTGGCATACGCATAGAGATGATATGCGCAATATTGACAGGAGTAGCCTCAAGGTAGCCGGACAAACAGTAATGGAAGTGATTTATACAGAAAAAGGAACATGATACAAACAATAGACGAAGTACAACAGGAAATTATTAATGAGTTCAGCATCTACGATGACTGGATGGATAAATATGCCATTATTATTGAACAAGGAAACGCTCTGCAACCGATCGATGAAAAATATAAAATTCCTGAGAATATTATTGAGGGATGTCAAAGCCGTGTTTGGCTGCAGACCGATTATCGTGACGGAAAGCTCTGGTTCCAGGCAGAAAGTGACGCCATCATAGTGAAAGGATTGCTAGCACTGGTACTACGGGTATTTAACGGGCGTACCCCCGATGAGATTATCAATACCGATTTGCGCTTTATGAAAGAGATCGGACTTACCGAACATCTTTCACCAACGCGCTCTAACGGATTACTCTCGGTAATCAAGCAGATCCGTTTTTATGCCATTGCATATAAAGCCAAAGAGGAGAGAAACTGATATTTAAATTTGGAATTTATTGATTTATCGATGAATTGATTGACAATGTGAATAATGTGCCAATATGACTAATTAGCCAATAAGAGAAGGTGGAAAGGTGGTTAGGTAATTTGAATTGAAACAATGTTCGGCGGAGCCAAAATAGACGTAGTCAAATTTTAAGATGGTGAAGAAGAGTGATTAATCCGACGAAAAAAATGTAGTGGATCTCCCCATTGTCCGTATCCTATTGTCTCTCCCACACTGGCTATACGCGCCTCGAGACAATTATTGCATAGGAAAGCATCTTCGTCGAGACAAGGTTTGTTCTCGTAAAGGAGGTAGTCTTTCCTTCGGATGGTAGGGGTGAGGTTCGGCATAATCACATTGGCTCCGAACAGTAATCCCTTTTCCCGGCCGAATTTGTCCAACGCCTGCATGGCTGTGGTGGAGGCAATGTTTACATCCTTTAGCAATATTCTCAAAACGGCTATCATCGTCAGCGTGACCTTCAGCCGTTCTTCCCGTGGGATGGAATAAGCTTCGCTCCGGTAGAACGGGGTCCCCGAATGTTCGATGAAAGGGCCAATTCCCATCATGTCCACTTCCATGTCCCGTAGGAAAAGAATATCACCCGCAATATCCTCATACGTCTGGTAGGGTACACCTATCATACTTCCGGAACCCACTTGAAAACCGACTTTTTTCAATGATTTTAGACAATTGAGACGTGTCTCAAACCTGTGTTTTCCGTCCTCGGGATGCCATTTTCCGTATAGTTCCGGTGAAGAAGTCTCTATGCGAAGGAGATAGCGGTGTGCTCCGCTTTCGAAAAAGCGACGGTAAGTATCCTCACTCTGCTCTCCGCAGGATAAGGTGATTCCAAGATCGTACTTTGACTTGATTTGCTCCACGACCCTGCAAATAAAATCGATATGTTCCTCGCTTTGATTTTCGCCGGACTGGAGCACTAACGAACCGTAGCGTTTTTCATGTGCAAAGGCGGCTGCATGGAGAATCTCCTCTTCGCTAAGGCGGAAACGGTTCACCCCTTTGTTTTCTTTTCTCAATCCACAATAAAAGCAGTTTTTGCGGCATAGGTTTGAAAATTCCACAAGCCCACGGAAATAGACTATCCGGCCAACCCTCTCCTGTTTGATTTTCATTGCCAGGGATTGGAGGATGTTCATCTCTTCTCTCGTGCCCATTTTCAAGATGGGAACAATATCTTCCTTTTTCAAGGAAGGAGAAGAGAGTCTATTCATGATATCATGTTGTGTCTCTGCCTTTTTCATCTCTCAATCTCCGTTCTTAGCCATCTCCACAGATCTGTTTTTGGCGGCATCAAGTATCCCTTCGAAGTGTTTACCTATTTCGTGTGTGCGGAAGTAATCCAGGCCGGCCTGGGTCGTACCTCCTTTGCTGGTGATATTTTGTATCAACTGCTCGATACTGTGGTTTTTCTGGTTCTGGCTAAAATAGAGGGTAGTCCCCTGTGTAAGTTCTAACAGGAGTTCGTCGAGAAGCGCTCCGGGAAGATTGAACTCCTGCATTTTCTCCTTGAAAATCTGGATAAAAGAGAGGATAAAAGCGGGGCCACTTCCGAAGACTGCGGTGAACAAGTCGAAGCCGCTCTCTTCCAATTGTACAGCTTTCCCTAATTTTTTCAGCAGGTTGAAAATTTCTGTTGCATTCCGGTTTCCGGGCTGATTGGTGGCGAAAGCAGTCACCGATTTACGGTAAGCCATTGCCAGATTGGGCATGATGCGTACGATCAGTTGCTCTTTACCCAGATAACGTTCAATGAAAGCTATATTTCTGCCGGCAACGGGTGAAACGATGGTCTTTCTTACCCGGTTGAGTGGTTTCAGTGTTTCCAGCACAGCGGACAAATCCTGTGGCTTTACCATCAGCCAGATCACATCTGCAAAGGCAACCAGATCATCCATCCTTTCATAATAGGGTATATCTATTTCTCTCCGGCTTCTGGCGTAATAGGAGAACTCAATCCCTTCTTCCTCTTTTAAACCCTGATAAACTGCTTTGGCCAGATTGCCGAAGCCTATAAAACCATGTTTTACGCTCATTAATAAACTAAAATCTAAAAGTTAAAAACTAAAAGTATCATCATCAACCTTCCCACTTTCCCACTTTCCCACCTTATTTACCAAACTTGGTGAAGGGGATGCGGTTGCCCATGGCGTTGATGATATAATTGGCACGCTGGCCATTCACAATCCACATCTCCACACTGTGCAGCATACATATTTCTGCAGCATGTACTTTGGAAGACATACCGCCGGTACCGAGTAATGATTCTTTCTCTTCGATGTATTCTTTGATGGAATTCAGATCGGATACTTCGGCAATCAATTGTGCATCGGCATGCAAATGAGGATTCCGGTCGAAAATGCCATCGATATCGGAGACAAGGATGAGTAGATCCGCTTCAGTGATTGCTGCGACCAAAGCTGAGAGTTTATCGTTGTCGCCCAACACGATCTCTTCGATGGAGACGGTATCGTTCTCATTGACAATAGGAATATAATCGACTTGCCAGAGGCGTTTGATGGTGTTTCGGGTATTCTCGTTAGCTACCGGATTTTCAAAATCACGATAGGTCAGTAATATCTGGGCGATATTCAGTCCGAATGTGCTGAAAATATTGTCGTACAACTCCATCAGTTTGGTCTGTCCGATAGCAGCCAGGGCCTGTTTTGAGTCGACCCGCTTGTTAAAACCATTGATTTCTACAAATTGTCTTGCGGTAGCAATTGCCCCTGATGAAACGATTACGATATCATAATCTTTTTTCAGTTCTACGATCTGTCGTGCCAGGCTTTCGATTACAGCAAATGATATCCGGTTCGTCCCTGCCGTAAGCGTAGAGGTGCCGATTTTTATGATCAGTTTTTTTTTCATCCTATTTACTCGCAGATTTCACTTTTAGTTTTTATTTTTTTACTTTTTACTCCGTAGATTTTCTGTCGTCTCCCGGCATAAAACAAACGTGTTTGCTTCTGCTCTCGCTCCTGAGAGAATTCACGTTTTTCTACTCCCTTATATGCCCGTTCCCATACACAAACCACTTGTTAGTGACCAACTCCTGCGCACCCAATGGGCCACGGAAGTGCAACTTCTGGGTACTAATGGCGATCTCCGCCCCAACGCCGAACTGTCCCCCGTCGGTAAAACGCGATGAAGCATTGTGATAGACTGCGGCACAATCTACCTGTTGCATAAATTCAACGGCTTTTGTGGCATCATTAGTGACTATCACCGCCGTATGTCCACCGGAGTAGTAGTTGATCATATTGATGGCATCCTGTATCCCGTCTACGAGAGATATATATAGTTTTGGCGCCAGATATTCTTCGCAAAGCGTGGCTGCATTGTTTTCTACCTTAATACTGTTACAGAGAGAGGCTATTTCTTTGTTTCCCCACACCTCGATACCTTTTTCTGTAAGGTTTGTCACCAGATTAGACAGTTTTTCTTCCAATTCATCGATATCTTTGTGAAGCAACACTTTGTCTATGGCGTTGCATACGCTGATACGCTTTTTCCCGTTCACTACCAACCGGACAGCCATTGCGAAATCGGAGTTATCATCCACATAGAGAAAATTATTGCCCCTGCCGCTCACAATGACCGGTACCGAAGCGTTCTCCTGCACGAACCGGATCAACCCTTCTCCACCGCGGGGAATAATGAGATCCACCCGGTGACTGTTTTCCCTGATGAGGCGTTGTGTCTCTTCGCGGGATAGATCGAGATACTGTATGTAGTCCGTGCTGGCATTTTGCCCGGTGAGTGCCTGTTGCCACAGCTCGGTGAGTAATAGATTGGTCTGGCGCGCTTCTTTCCCTCCTTTCAGCAAAATATGGTTACCGGCCTTGAAAGCAGTTGCCGCCGCTTCGATGGTAACGTCCGGGCGCGATTCGTAAATGATCAGGATGGTTCCGAACGGTACCGTCTGATTGACAACACGCAGTCTGTCTTCCCGAACGAATTCATAGAGGGTTTTTCCTTCCGGATCGGGTTGTGAAGCGACTTCTTCCAATGAACGGATCATTCCGTTGATCTTCTTTTCATCTACTTTAAGCCGGTCCAGCATGGAGTCGTCCATATCGGGAAATGCACTTATATCGGCCTCGTTGACCTTCATAATCTTCTCTCTGTTTAACTCCAATAGCTGCGCGAGAGAGAGTAATACGTTGTTTTTTTGTTCATTCTTCATATTGCTGTGAAATCGAGATGGTGAAAAAACTATTTCAGAAAGAAATAGTCTAAATTTATTGAACGTTTTCGTTAAGCTAAATGAGCAAAGTCAAACTTGTTTGAACTTTGCCATAGCAAGAAGACGACTAATGTAATTGAAAGTATTTTGGTTCCAAAGGTAACAAATTATTCTTAAAAGAATTGCTATGCTACTCAATTTGAATTATGATTAAGATGATTTAAACCCTTTGCGGTTTGTAAAGTCCAACTGCCAATGATTAATAAAGAAACTTACACTCAATCTTTTAGAGCCCTTTTCCGGAATCTGGTTCCTTTTGTGAAACCTTATAGGAGGATGATCGCAGGAACTCTTTTCCTCACACTGATCGGATCATTTGCAGCCCAGGTAAATCCGCTCCTGGTGAATGAAACGATCACCCGTGTGGAGGAGTTACTCAGGCACCCCGATCCGTTTGAGAACGGGGTCCGGCTGCTGTTGATCATTTCAGCCATTATGTTAGCCAATGAGCTGTTGAATATCGGTATTCAGTTCGGACAAAAATATTTCGGGGAAAAAATCCGCATTAAAGTGGGGAGTGATCTCTCGCAAGCGTCGGTAGAGAGGATTCTAAGTTATAAAATGTCTTTTTTTTCCGAGCCCGGGAATCAGACCGGATTGCTACAAACACGTATCAACAGGGGGATAGAGAGCCTTATCGGATTAGTGCAAAACTTCTTCCTCGATATATTACCCTTGTTCTCTACCGCCATTATCGCTCTTGTGGTGATGTATAACGCCAATCTTTATGTGGGTTTGCTGGCAACGATCATCATGCCGGCCTATTTCTACGTAAGCCAGAAACAGGCAGGCCGCCTGAAAGGATGGCGTATCCAGTTGCGTGGACAACGTGAACGTAAAAACCATGGACTTATCAATATCATCGACTCTATCACGGTGATCAAAAGTTTTGTACGGGAAGAACCGGAGGGGAAAAAACAATATGATGTGCAGATGGAAATGCTGAACAATCAGTTACAGACCCGTCGGACAAGTTATGTATATGAGAGCCTGAAATCGTTTATCCAGCAGATCGGGGTGGTGCTTATCATCATCCTGACTGTGTTCCTTGTGCTCGACGGGCAGATGGGAATCGGCGCCATTATGATGCATATCATGCTCTTTCGCAACGTATCGGCGCCTATTAGCCAGTTACATCGTATCTACGATCAGGTCAACGACGCCCTGATCTATGCCGACGGTTTTTTTGAAGTGCTTGCCAACGAAGATGCAGTGGAAGCCGGAGGTGACATCAGGGCCGGGAATGTGCAGGGGCAGTTTGAAGTGCGTGATGTCACCTTCACCTATCCTAACGGAAAGCAGGCGCTTTCGGATATAAATCTCTTCCTTGAAAAAGGAAAGACTACTGCCATCGTAGGATTGAGCGGTGCCGGTAAGAGCACACTCATCAATCTTCTCTGTAAATTTTATAAACCCGATAGTGGAAATATCCTGTTGGACGGGATCGACCTGGAAGACTATGAGAATGGTTCGTTGCGGAACAATATAGGTCTGGTACTGCAAAAGAATCATATCTTTAAAGGAACAATCTACGACAATATCCTTTACGGGAAACTCGACGCTACACGGGAAGAGGTGATCGAAGCTTCGAAAAGGGCTTTCCTTCATGAACAGGTACTTTTACTTCCGGAGGGTTACGATACCGATGCTTTTAATCTGAGCGGCGGTCAACAGCAACGAATTGCCATTGCCCGGCTGTTCCTGAAGAATCCACCCGTAATCTTTCTCGATGAACCTACTGCCAGTCTTGATGCGATAGCTACAGAGCATATTAAAATGAGCCTCGATGCCATTAAGGAGGGACGTACCGTGGTGATTATTTCACACTCGCTATCGCAGATCATCGATGCCGACGTGATCCATGTGTTAAAGGACGGACGATTAGTAGAAACCGGATCACATGAATCGCTCTATAAACTGAACGGAGAATACCGCAAAATATTCGACGCTTCGGCCCGCAGCCTTAACCTCAATAAGATGCTCGATACCCTTGCCGTTTGAATTCAATTACCAATCTTTCACTATACTGTAATTCCCGGTAGGGGTGACTTCTACCCATTTGCCTTCCACCTTTTTTCGCTTTTGCTGCGGTTCTTGATATAAGTGTAAGCACGTATGAAACAATTCTTTTCCGGTATGCCAGTCTTATCTTAAAATTCGAACTTATAGCTGACAAAAGGTACGATGCTGCTGAAATAGTCGTCCTCAATTTGTTGAGTTCTCAGATTAAACTTTTTACCCTGGTATTGTCTACCCATGAAATTTTTGAGCTGTACAACAAAAATAGATGCTGTCTTCACGTTATTTATGCTATACGAAAAGGTGACATCACTCATGTATTCCACGGATGAATTGCGATAAACAAAAGGGCTGTTACTGTCATAAATAATATCCTGAGCTAACAGGCTTGCTTTGGTATTTACGGGTTGGGACAGATAAGGTCCCATTAATGTCAGTTTCAGGTTGAGTCCCAGATTATTCTTTCCCTTTATTGTGAACTCTTTTCCACCGAGTAAATTAAACACGTAACCGCCGTCGAACCGCGACCTGTATTTCAGATCGTCACCGCCTGTGTAGTCCGATTTATAGAGCGAGAGGGTCGATAAAAGATAGTACCCTTTATCGAGAAATCTTTCGACAGTAACGTCAACTCCATAGTTCGTTCCTTTTCCCTTGTTGACCAGTTCCCTGTTAAACGTCCAGTCACTAAGGAAATTAATCATCGAGTAGGCTGTGCCGTCCACAACAGGGACATTATACAGTTTTTGCAAATAAGGTTCTATTTTCAGCCTGATATTGGAGGTGACCTTGTAATCGTACGACAACACCAGGTGGTGAGCACCATACCTCTTCAGTTTTTTATTCGGATAATAATGTCTGTATTGCACGGAATCGTACTTGCTTACATAATATATGGAAAGCTGTTCGGTCTGATGATGCAATCCATAGCCCAGCGAAATCATTTGCTTGGGTGTTATTTGGTAGGATGCAGATAAACGGGGTTCAATTTTGGTTTCGTTATTGAGGTTGAACCACGACAGGTTAAAACCTCCGGTAACAAAAAAGAGGTTATTGACGTGCCACTTTGACTGGAGATGCGTATTCACCAAAAGAGAATTACCCTCACCCTGCATGGTCTGTTCTTTATGGCCGGAAGAATAATTCAGGGCGTCGCCGGTGAGGTCGAATCTTTCTGCACCGATATTTATACCGCCACGTAATATGATTTTGCTGCTAAGGACATGGTTTATACGTGTGTAATAATTTAATCTTTTGTTAAGGGAACGTACTTCGAACAGATCGGTAAATATATCAGGAGTATCGGATGAGAGCCGGCCCGCTTCCCTATAGCCTGTAGTGAATACACTTAAGGCCAGGCCGGAGTTGATAAGTGTTTTTGATTTCAGGGTTTTGGAATGGCTGATACCGGTTACTCCCATGTTGTAATAAAAGTCCATCTTTATCCTGTTTTCGGGGTATATCCAATTCAGAGTGTCGTTGGTTCCTCTCATCCGGCTGCTGCTTAACCCGCCGATACCCCATACCGAGAAGTTGCCGGCTCTCCCGGCAGGAAGATTCAATTTAAACGAGAGGTCCTGATAAACAGGCAGCTCGTCTGAATTTTTCATTTCGGGCAGTAAAGGGAAAATCAAAGCCAGGGTAGAGTACCGGTAGTTGAAGAGGTAAGAACTGTTATATCCTTTAGCCAGAGGCCCTTCGGCAGCTGCTTCCACACCATGTATTCCCGCCTGCAGACCGAACTCTGCTTTATGGTTATTCCCGTTCCTTAGTTTCATGTCGAATACGCCGGCACCGGCATTGGCAAATTCGGCAGGAAAAGCTCCGGTATAAAAGTCGGAGTTCGCCAGTAGCCGACTGCTGAACATGGTAATACCACCTCCTCCGGCCACGTTTGAACCTGCAAAATGGCTCGGAACCGGCACATCGATGCCTTCAATTCTCCATAACACACCTTTGGGGCTGTTTCCACGTACGACTATTGCGTTTACTGCCACTCCTGCCGATGCTACACCCGCGAAATTGGCTGCCATCCGCCCGGGATCGTCGAAGCTACCGGCATAACGCGATGACTCTTCTACCAATAGGGTGCGTGCACTCACGGATGCCATGCTATTGATGGGACGGTCTTTGCTGATAGTAGGTGTGATGACTACTCCTTCCAGTTCAGTGGTTAGCTGTTCGAGGAGTACTTCAAGGAGTACTTCTTTCCCGGAACCTACTAATATATCTGGAATTATTAACGGTTTATATCCCACAAACCCGAACTGTATATTATAGCGGCCGACATCAATATTCTCTAGCGTGAAATTACCGTCTGCATCTGAGGTTGTCCCCTTACCGCTTTCCGGAAGCAAGACGGTTGCATAGGGCAGAGGTTCTCTTGTTTGTGCATCTAAGATGATCCCACGCATCGTTTGGGTAGATTTCTGGGCTACACTCACAACGCAAAGGATAAACAAAAAGCACAGAACAATCATTATCTTCCTCATTGTACAAGATAAGTAACTGCTGAAATTCATTGTTATGTTTTACATTTTATGTTAGAAGTTTTTTAATCGAACCGGATGATAAATCGTGTCCATCCGTCGGGATAAGTGCGGAGAGAGTACTGGAAGTCGTGCTGGGTAAGTACTTCGCGGATAAAAAGCAGCCCGATTCCTTGTCCTTGGGGTTTACTGGAAAAGAAGGGATTAAATATCTTTTTCTCGATCTCCTTACTGATTCCTTTGCCGTTATCCGCCACGACCAGTGTTCGCGGTTGCGAACCTGTGGTGATGACTATTTTTCCCCCTTCTTCAATACTTTCTACCGAGTTCTTGATGATATTAAGCAACACCTGCTCAAACAGTGATGTGTCGAGTAATACCGGTTGGAGGTTTTCATCGGGTTGAAAAGTGAGTTGAATATTCCTGTTGTGGCACATCACTTCCATAAAACGCGTCAGGTTGCCGATTAACCGGTTCAGGTCGACAGGTTCCCGCTCCGCTTTCGGAATCTTTACCACATCTGCGAAGTTGGTAATAAAGCGGCTCATCCCGTAGCACCTCTCCACGCAAATTTGCATGGCCTGGCGCATATCCTGCGCTTCGGGAAGAGACGCCAGTTCCTCGATCACAGTATCGAGGGTAGAGGTGATCCCCGCAGTGGTATTGTTCACCTCATGCGATATCATACGGATCACTTTTTCGTATGCTTTCTTCTCGGCCCGGCGTACCTCCTCGGTGAGACCCTCGATTAAATAGAACGGACGAGGGAATCCCCGGTCGACGAACGATTCCAGCGTACATTTATATACAGTACCGTTACTTAAACCTATAGAACGGGTTTCATGCATAGGGATTTCCGAAAGGTCGATCGGCACCGATCCCTTTATTTCAGTGAGTTTTTTACCTTTTATTTCATCTGCATTATCCAGATCCAGTAGTTTGACCGCTGCAGGATTCAGGTCGGTGATCTGATGGTCGTAGTTTAGTACGATGACTCCCATGGGTGAAGCGGAGATGAGCAGGTCGAGAAATTCATTCTGTTCCCTGAGTTGGAGACGTTCGTTCTTCAATTGTGCCATCATCTTATTGAAAATGGCGACCACCCTGTCGGCTTCAAACTGTCCCACCTCACGGAGTCTGGAACTGAAATCCTGCTCCCGGAGCAGATCCATTCCGCTACTGATCATTTGCAGCGGTCGTACCGTTTTCCGGTAGAAAACAGCCAGATATACCAAGGCCACCAGGATGAGCCCTTCTAAGGTTACTGTTTTCCACGACAATGTATGCAGATTTTCGTAGAGTATGAACCCGAAGATCAACAGCAATAAAAATACCAGGATATAGAAGTATACTCTCAATTTCATATTTTAAATTCAAGAATCAAGAATCAAGATTTGGCTTACACCTATTGTTAATTGACTACGTCGATTACTAATTCAGATTTAAATCACTCTATCTTTTAATCATCACACCATCACATCTCCGAATCATTATATCATTTTCACAACCCGTATTTCTCAATACGCCGGTAAAGGGCGGTTCTGCTTATCCCCAATGTACGGGCGGCTTTTGACAGATTACCGTTGTGTTGCTCGATAGCATTGCGGATGGTCTGCGCTTCCAGATTGTCTAACGTCATACCCTGAATTGTGCCGTGGGCTGCCGGAGATATTTCCCGCATAGATGTCTGGTTTTGCAGATCATCTGCCTGAATACGACTCTTTCCACTGACAAGTATGGTACGCTCCACTAAGTTCTTCAACTCCCGGATATTTCCGGGGAAAGGCAAGATTTGGAGCAATTCGAATGCCTCGGGAGTAAATGATACTGATGGCAGCCTGTTTTGTGTCGATTGTCGGTCGGCAAAAAATTGTGCCAGCAAGGGGATGTCCTCTTTACGCTCACGCAGAGCCGGTAAATGGATTTGAATAAGGTTGATGCGGTAGAAGAGATCTTCCCTGAAGGTCTTATCTCGCACCATTTGCTGCAAATCGGCATTGGTAGCGCTAACCACACGCACATCCACTTTCCGGGGATTGCTGTCGCCCAGCACTTCGAAGGTCTGGTCCTGTAATACACGTAGAAGTTTCACCTGACAGGTGGTGTCGAGTTCGCCGATCTCATCGAGAAAGATGGTTCCCTTATCGGCCAGTTCGAAGCGTCCGGTACGGTCGGCATGTGCATCTGTGAATGCCCCTTTGCGGTGTCCAAACATCTCACTTTCGAAAAGACTTTGCGATACACCTCCCAGATTGACTTTCACGAATCGCTGTTTTTTTCGTGAGCTGTTTTTGTGAATTGCCTCTGCTATCAACTCTTTACCTGTTCCGCTTTCTCCCGTGATCAATACCGATGCGTTGGTATCGGCGATACGGGCTACGGTGGAGAGCACATCGACCAATGCCTTTGATTGACCGATGATCGAAGAGAAATCGTATTGACTATCCAGTTCGCGGCGGGTTTGTGGCGAGCCGGAGGTCATTTTTCGCGTTTTCAGTTCGAGTGCTGTTTCTATCGATTTTAGCAGATGGCGGTTATCCCACGGTTTGGTGATAAAGTCGAAAGCCCCGGCCTTCATTCCACGCACGGCTAGCGAGATAGATCCCCATGCCGTGATCAGTATTACCGGTACCCTTGGACAAAAAACCTGGACTTTCTGCAGCAATTCCAATCCCTCTTCACCCTTGGTCGTCAATGAGAAATTCATATCCATAAGCATCAGATCGGGTGGAGTATGGCGTATGAATTCCAGCGCCGCTTCGGGAGAAGTTAGCGCTTCGGTTTCATAACCTGCACGTTTCAACAGTAATGAAAGTGAAGAACGTACAATCGCATCATCGTCAATTATCAGGATCATCATAAGCGCAAAATTACTATTTTTTATTCTCTTATCAGTCGTTCAAACTCCGCATCCATATTTACTCCTTTCTCAAAGTCGTATAATGTAAGGCTCCGCAGTTGATAGAGGTAATACCAGTATAGGTGCATTTCTGAGACATAGTTGGCGCGGGCATTGTCTTTTGAGAGTTGTGCATCATTCAGGTCGAGTGTGTTGATTTTTCCGATCATGAATGACTCGACCGATGTGTTATAACGTTTTTGCGCAATCTCATCGGCTTCCCGGGCAATACGTAACTGTTCCGTCTGGTGATTGTATTGTTCCACCAGCAGGAAAATATCCTGATTGAAATCCATCTGTTCCTGTTTGAGGCGTGAGGCGATCACATCGCGGTTAGATTCCGCTACTTTTACGCGCCCTTTGCGTTTTCCCCAATCCAGAATAGGAATCTTCACTCCTACCTGCACTACCTGATAATCCATCAGGTTCTGATATGCTGCGCGGAGTACCTGATCCTGTCCGGTATAACCTATTGAAGCGAACAGATCTATCTCCCGTTGTGCCCCTTTGGCTTTCGCTACTTCGTAATCTGCTTCCAACTGACGGCGACGGATATTTTGTGCAAGCGGGTTGTTCTGTTGTGCTTTTTCCAGTACCTCGTGATAACTGATCACGGGATATTGCACCATTTCCGGGATAACCGGATCGATGGTATCGGTTTCGCTTAATCCTAAAAACGACCGCAGGCGGAACATCGCACCGTTGAGGGCCGACTGTTCTTTGGTGAGATTTGATGCTGCTTTCAGGGCCGAAAGTTCTAATTGCAGCAGTTCGTTTTCTGATATCTGTCCCATTTTACGGCGTGCCTGTGCAATCTCGTAAATACGGTCGGCGTTTTTCTTGTTTTGTTCGGCAATATGTAGGTTTTCTTTTGCCAGCAGTAGTTGGAAATAGTAGGTGATGGTGCGGAGTGTGATGATCTCCACATTTTCCAGGTAAGCCGCTTTCGCTTCATTATACCGGATGGGTTCAATGCGCCGTTTCCATTTCATGCTATTTACACCGAAGATAGGCTGGGTGTATGTGACTCCCACCGGTACACTCATATAGTATCGGTTGGCTCCGCTGGTATTCAGCGGATCGATATATTGCAATGATGTATTGAGTGACAACTTCCCGCCTGTCAGCCAGATATTCTGGTCGATGGAGACATCTCCTGTTATACCCAGTGAATTGGTTCTGACAAATTTATAGGTGCCGTCTTCACTCTGGTACAGATTATAGCTTCGGCGATAATCAGGGAGGGTAGCGGAAAAATTCACTTCGGGCAGCAGATCTGCCCGGTAGGTACGATATTCCCAATAGGATGTTTTTAATTCATTAAGTGCTACTGCTGCATCCACTGATTGCCGTCGTGCCATTTCTACGGCTTCGGAGAGTGTCAGCACCTGCTGTGCTGACGTCCCCGTTGCCAGAGAGAATAAAACAAGTAAAGTGATGAAAGTTATTTTTTGCATAAGATTTTCGTTGTGTCGAATTCGTTTGTCTATAGACAAAGTATGTGCCAAAAATATAACCTTCTGTGTGTTAGTGTATAATGAAAACGGGACTGTCCGAAAACGAACACTCAGAGTTCGAATTCGGACAGTCTCTGCTTTAGTTGCGTGTATTCCACCAGTTTTTTTACACTAAAAATATGATTTCATTCCTTCCTACTTTCCACCGTTCCATATCCGCTATTCATCCCTCAATGCTTCCACCGGATGTACTTTCGACGCCTGCCGGGCAGGGATCCATGCACTGAAAGCCACAATAGTGGCAAGCAGTATATAGGTAATTCCGTTTGTTATCAGAAAGCGAAGCCATTTGTTGGCCGTAATATAGCCGCTGTTGGTTACTTCCTGCCCCAACGTTTTAATAAGATCTGCCTGCAAAATAACTATATTGATGAAGACGGCAGGAATTGTAGCTAGTGTCAATATCAATAAGGCTTCTATAAGATACTGAATTTGAATTTGCCTGTGGCTGCTCCCCATTGCCATGCGCAACCCTATTTCGCTGCGCCGCGTCTGATTACGGAACCAGAATGTACCGATAACTCCCAGTGCGATATTGAGCAGGAAGAAAATCATTACACCGTTTCTTATCCGCACCTCTTTGGTAATTCCCCACTCAAACTCCTGTGCTCGTTGTATAGCGCGATAAGATTTTATATCTGATGATACTTCGCGTTTAAATTGCTCCAGGGAAAAATTACTGCCCGTACGGATAGATATTTCCGAAGATGACATCTCGTTCAGATCATCGGGATAAAAAATCACATTGCCCGGTTGAGAATAGTCGAACCGTTTTTGGTTTTCTACTACATCGGTAACCCGGTATGTCTTATTGTGAAAATAGACAGTTTTGCCTATAGGGCTTTCTTCCCCGAATAACGATTCTGCCAGGTTTTGAGTAAGCATGACCGTGTTATAGTCCGATAAAAATAACCGTGCCGGTTGTTTCGTATTGATTGAATGAATATTAAATACATCGAAATAACTGTTTGATCCAATTCTTTTGGTCTGTGCATTATAGCCTGTGGATGTTGAGTCACGTTGTATCTGATATCCGGTATATGAGCCACCGAAAGGGGTAACACCCCAGTCCGATGTGGCAAAAATATGTTGCACTCCCGGAAACCGTTTGACTTTATCAAGAAAACGGTCGAAATCGGAACGTGTGCTGTCATTTATATTCTTTCCAGATACGATTTGCCAGGTATCGGTGATATCGTATCCATTCGGGATCATCCGGTTATGTACCATTACAAAAGCATAATCCGCAATATACCAGCACAGTACGAAAACTAATAATAATTCACTGAAGATCCAGCCATTGCGGCGGCGTTGTGTCCAGATTTGTTTTAATATATGTTGTATCATATTTTTCAGACTTCAATTTGTGTAGTTCTCGCTTAATGAGTCGGTAATGTTCTTTTTTGTAAACCGGTAAGCCGGAATAATGGCTGATAAGGTGTTGACAATGAGTGCTGCCACGAATGCCTGCGAAAAAACTGTGAAATTGATAAGCATTCCCGGGGTTATACCCGATGTGCTTCCGGTAACAGTCTCTATATCTGATGATAGGATAGAGAGTCCACTGAGCAACATATCACTGAAAACCGTTATCAGTAGATAAGATATCAGCAAGCCGACAAACGCCCCGATAAGTGTGAGCAGGAAGTTTTCGATAAGGATATGGTTTAACAGCGTGCTATTTGGCGCACCAAAGGCTTTGCGTACCCCCATTTCAGCCAAACGCTTTTCCATACGGCTACTGTTTAATCCCGACAGGTTAATTGCAGGCACCAACATAAAAATCAGTAATACGAAAACGAATTTCTGAAGAATATCATTGATATCCAATGGACTGTTTCCCATACGAAAAGAGCTTGCCAAAACATTGTCGGGTTGTCCCAATAAGTCGATATTGTGTGTAAGATTGGAGCTGTATCGTTGTAGGCTGGTATGGATTTCTTCACTTACTCTTCGGGTATCGCCGGAATTTTTCATAAGAATGACTACTGAGAAAAAACCCAGGATACCTTCTTGAGCAAAAGTTTCCGTATGATTTGGGTGCAGTGTATAAGGTAGCCAGATATGGGCGAATGATTCCGAAAGTAGGTAAGATGCATCTTTAACCACACCGTTTACATGGTACTCTTTTTCATTCATGATAAAATATTCTCCGATTGCCTGACCATTGGGAAAAAGATGCTGTGAAAGGCTTTCCGAGATTACCACGGATGGAATGGCAGAATCGAATTCTTCCTGTGAAAACGGTTTACCTTGTAAAAAACGAAATTGAAATACCTTCCAGAAATTTGCATCTGTATATTTTACATATACCTTTTTGTCTATTGTACTCCCCAATGTATGTACCTTATAGTTCTCTTTATAGGTAAAGAGTGTTGCCGTTGCCACTTCGGCCGATTGAAGATTGTAAAAACAGTTTTTTACTGTCTGTAACGATAGGAATGCACTTGCATTTGACCTTTCGGTAGTGTCTTTGGGGGTTATTTGAGCCATCTTTACGAATAACAATCTGTTTCGTTCCAGTTCGGGGTAAATATTACCTGTTTTCAGATAGAAAAAGATGGCAATTACCATTACCATAGAAATCGCCAGCGCTGTTCCGGCAACGTAAATAATACTGAAGAGTTTATTTTGCCTTATCAGTTCCCACGCCTGTTTGAAATATTGTCGGATCATTTTTATTTTAATTACCAATTACCAGTTACTAATTACCAATTATCAAATCGTAAAATCATCACATTTTGGCACATTAATTAGCACATCATCATACTACTCATCCCGCAATGCTGTTGCCGGCGGTACTTTTACCGCTTTAAGGGCGGGAATTCGTATGCCGAGAACAATCATTATTATCAAAAGGATATATGTAATGGCAAAGCCAATAAAATACCTTCCGGGGGTGAAATGCATAAGGTAAGTAGCAAATATCCCTTCTCTGCCGAGTATATAGATCACGATCATTGTCGGAACCATTGCCGTTGTGAGTAGTAGCAAGCCTTCGATGTAAAATTTTCTCAGTACCTGTTTGGGAGTATCACCCAGCGAAACACGCAGGCCAATTTCACTCCGTCGGTGTTGTGTCCTGAACCAGAATATTCCGGTAATCCCCAGGAAAATATTGACCAGCAAAAAGAAGACAATAAACATCCTCATTTTCAGATCGTTGATGTCGTCTTTCTGAAATGCTTTTTTATTGATGGGTATTGATTGTATTTCTCCCAGATAATAGTTGCCGAGACGCAATTGTTGAGTCATATTCTCCCGGAAACGACGGATAAAATCATGATCTTCTTCGGGTGTTACCCGCACGCAGAATTCCAGACCGCCGACCCATTCGCCGGTGAAAGTTTTGAGGAAGTCATTGTCTATACGTTGTGCAAAATAAGAATTCCAATTGGAGAAATTGTCATACCGGACTACCCTGGAGACAGCTCCCACTCTGTATAGTTGAGCAGAGTCACTCTTCTCGAAGGATACCTGTTTCCCGACTGGCGGTTCATCGTGGGGAAAGAGCTCTTTGGCCACTCCGGGTGAGATCACCAACTCATTGCGTTCGAGTGCTTGCACCAGTTCATCGGTGCTCCCGTTCTCCACCTGGTATTTGAATACTCTGAAAAAGTTGGGTGTGACCGTCCGGTTCAGTACACTATATTTCGTACTGAGTGTATCCCGGTGGATATTTCGCGATCTGTTACTTCCGATATGAGGGCTGGAGTGGAATGATATGCTTGCCGCTTCAATCATCGGATTCCGCTGGATGCGTTCCAACGCTGTGTATAGATATCCTACAGCAGTTTCAGTGGATATATCTTTTACATACTCATAGCTGCTTTCATTTAATAATCCCAGGCGCATGATATAGGTATGCTCCGTATCGAAACCTAATGGCTTGTAGTAATTATTCAGCGTTACATACACGTTATCTACAATATACCAAAGGAAGAGGGCGACAATCAGCAACTCTATCCATAAACCGATATTTTGCCTGCGTTCGTTTTTGATGATCGTGAGGATATGCTTAAACATAATATGATTTATTTTGAGTGAATAGAATCTACGATGGGCTTGTGTGATACGTTCCGTGCGGGAATAAATGCAGATAGCGTGTTAAGTAACAGGCAAAACAGAAGTGCGTATAGGAAAATAGCGGGACTGAGCAATGAAACAGGGTTGAGGGTGACCTCGCCCAAATGGAATGCCATATCACTGTTTTCATAAATTATTCCTTTCAGGGCATAAGCGGCAATGTAGGAGAAAATTAAACCTAATGCACCGCCTAACAGTGTTTGCAGCATACTTTCCCACATCACTTGTGAAAGCAGGTTTTTCTGAGAGGCTCCAAAGGCCCGCCTTACTCCGAGTTCGGAGAGGCGTTTTCTCATCCTTGAATTCATCATTCCCGATAAGTTGATGGCTGGAACGATCAACAAAAGCACCAGTACAATGACCGATTGTCGTACGATTGATTTCATATCAGGTTCCTGGTTTGCCCATTTACGATGTAAAAAGACGAAATGGGTATCTGGTTGATTGCGATAGAAGGCTTCGTAGGTAGTCGTTCCGTCGTTGTATTTTTTACGAAGTATTTCCGCTTCCTCCTTTATTGCCGGAAAATCTCTTTTGTGTTTTGCCAGAATAAATACTCTGCAGGAGCCGCTTATTCCCTCTGCACCCCCTTCCGGAAGAATTTCGGTAGTGATCGGCATCCATATCTGCGAGTAAGCGGCCGTTGCCAGTGCAGAGACATCTTTTACCACACCGCTTACTGTAAACTCCGTGTAATCGATCAAAATGCGTTGTCCGGAAACAATTGTGGTACCGAATGTTTTGAGGGCTACTTTTTCAGTGATGACGACTTTCCGTAATCCGGCGTCTACATCGGCCTTTGTGTACGGTTTACCATCAATGAATATGAAATCGAATACCTGCCAGAAATCCTCGTCGGTAAGCATTTTATCATAATTCTCAGCTATATTCTGGCCCGGCATGGCTACCATAGCCGATGGTGCAAAAGCTGACACAATAGAGACTGCCTCAGGTGTTTCCAGTGCTTTGAAGCATGATTTGGCGAAACCGTAACCCATCGGGCCGTTGGACGAGCCAGTGTTCGTCGAATTTTTTTCCCTGCTTGACATCCATTTCACGTACAGCATTCGATCCCGGTTGGTTTCGGGCGGATAAGGGGCATTTTTTACCTGATGCGACATCACGATCACCATGATCATGCAGATCGCCAATGCTGTGCCAATAATGGAAATGGCACTTAATACTGGATTCTCTTTCAGTAGCCGCCACGCCTGTTTGAAATATTGTTGAATCATTTTTTTAGATTTTCTTTATGAGATCTGTCGACCGTCGAGGAAGCGGATGATACGTGAAGTTTCTTTGGCCTTGCTTTCGTCGTGCGTTACCATCACGATGGTACGACCGTCTTCGCAGTTGAGTTTGTGAAGTAGGTCCATTACTTCAGCGCCCATTTTCGAATCAAGGTTTCCTGTCGGCTCATCGGCAAGTATAATCGACGGGTTACCGATGACGGCGCGGGCGATGGCTACGCGCTGGCACTGTCCGCCCGATAGTTGTGTGGGAAAATGGCGCATCCGGTGTGACAGGCCGACGCGTGTAAGTACCTCCTCTGCCAGCCGGCGACGCTCGCGTGCTCCCGTCTTGCGATAAAGTAGAGGAAGTTCTACATTATCGAGCACATTGAGTGAATTGATCAGGTGGAAGCTCTGAAACACAAAGCCCAGGTTTTCGTTGCGGAACCTGGCTAGTTCACGGTCTTTCATTTCAGCTGTTTCTTTGCCGTCGATAATTACTTTTCCGGATGTGGGTGCATCGAGCAAGCCCATCACGTTGAGAAGAGTCGATTTGCCGCACCCCGACGGTCCCATTACGGCCAGGAATTCACCTTTCCTCACTTCGAGGTTCACGTTTTCCAATGCTACGGTTTCAATCTCTTCTGTACGGTAAATTTTGTGTACTTTGTCCAATAAAATCATCGTTTCCATTTTGTCATTTATTTGTTTAAATATTACTTCTTCTTGGGAGCCAAGACTAAACCAATGTGCTAATTTATTAATATGTCAAACAACGTTCAACGGAACGAAGTGTAGTTAATGTGCCAATGAAATTTATCTACCAATTTAATCATTAAATTATTGTTTACATTGGTCTCATTGGCATGTTGGCATGTAGCCACATTGGCACATTGGTCTCATTGGCATTTTATTCAGACACTTTCAACCTGCTCTTATCCCTGTACCGGCTCATATCGGATACTACTACGCGGTCGCCCGGTTCCAGACCGGAGATCACTTCGACATATTGATAATTGCTTTCGCCTAATTGTACTTTTCGTTTTTCAAGGGTACCGCCATTCAGTACAAACAGTTCATACGTGCCCTGACCACTGTAATATGTGCCGTTGTCAATACGTAATACGTCCTCCTTGACGGCATTCATCACATAAACATCGGTACGTAATCCCGACCGCAATCGTTGGTTATCGGGATCATCCAATTGCACGGTGAACTGGATCACACCATTTTTCGACAGTGGGGTGACGTTGCTGACAACCCCCGTCAATTCATCACTTCCGATCCTTACGACAGACTTGCTTCCAACAGAAATACGGTCACCGTAACTGTCGGCAATCTCGCCATCGATACGGAACTGTGACAGGTCTGACAGGATAGCTACCTCTATTCCCTGTCCCACACGGGCGCCCACCTGATTATTGATATAAGTGAGTATGGCTTTCCGTGGAGAGCGGATCTGTGCATCTTCGAGGATACGTCTGGTCTCGGCAAGTGTTTTGCGGAAAATTTCCAGTTCCAGTTCCTGTACGCGTAATTCAGCATCAGCCACCTTACGGTCGTTCTCGAATTTTTTGCGTGCCTGCTCTTGTTCCAGTTTTGCTACGTTGTAACTGATCTCCACTTCACGCACCTTATCGGTAGTACCTGCTCCGATGCTGTCGAGGTATTTCTCGTTGACCACTTCTACCGCCATCTTGTCGATCTGCATATCATTCACTTTTAGCTGCATCTCCATATCGCTGAGTGTACTGCTGTTTTTGATACGCTGTTGTTCGATACGGTACTGTCGCATTTGTAGCTCGTCCAGCATTTTACGATAATCGGTCTCAATGCTTTGCAGGTCGAGTTGCAAAAGAGGAGTACCTACATCTACGGAGTCGCCGGCTCTTTTATGCACTTTCATGATACGGCTTTCGATAGGAGCAATGACGGTCTCTTCAAATGCCGGTACCACTTTTCCCGATGCGCTCACGGTAACTTCAATCGTTCCTTTATCGACGGAGGAGAGTTGGATATTTTTCAGGGATATACTGTCCCGGAGCAAGGAGATGATCACAGCGATGACCACTATAGAGGAAAGGATAATAGTTCCATATTTGATCCATCTTTTTCTTTTCTCTTTGAGGAGAACATCTTTGGGTATTTTTCTGTCCATATATGTTGTCTGTTTTGCTTTATTAAAAACAAAACGCATGCCATAAATATAATACGCTGATTATTAGGATTGAATGTGGAGATTAAGTGTCCGTTTCCGAACAGTTCTGTACGGAAGCGGACACTTGGAAAGATGTAGAGATGTAACTACGGAAAAGAAGAAGGATTAGTGCAGGGATATATCATTCTGATTATGGAGTGGATTTTCTTCCTTTTGTACAGAATGATGTAATTTGCCAAGTGATTTGGCTACTACCACTGATACCATGGCGTCGCCTGAGATGTTGATTACTGTGCGACACATATCGAGCGGACGGTCAATGGCAAAGATCAATGCAAGGCCGATCGCCAACTTGTCGGCAGGAAAGCCGATCGATTCCAGTACGATTACCAGCATGATCATTCCGGTACCGGGTACGGCTGCTGCACCGATAGAAGCCAGCAGAGCGGTAAGAATAATAGTCAACTGGTCGGAGAAATCCAATGGGAAATGAAGTGCCTGGGTGATGAAGACTGCGGCCACGGCCTGGTAAAGACTGGTGCCGTCCATATTGATAGTGGCGCCTACCGGCAATACAAAACTCGACACTTCATTATCTACACCCAGGTGTTCAGTTACCCGCTCCATCGTCACCGGCAATGTGGCTGCGCTCGAACTGGTGGAGAAAGCGAGAAGTTGTGCCGGAGCAATCCCCTTGATAAACCAATGGGGATTTCTTCCTGTAAAAAGATAGACGACGATCAGGTAGAAGCTAAGCATCAGTATAAGCCCTAAAACCACAGTGGCTCCGTAGAAGAGTAATTTTTGGAGTATTTCCACATTGTCGGTGCTGACAATAATCTGTGCCAGAAGAGCAAATACGGCAAAGGGCGCCATCAGCATGATCAGGTTGACCATCTTCAGCACCACTTCGTTCAATCCGTTGATCAGTCTGGAGACCGGTCTTGCACTTTCCGGATCGATCAACAACATGCTGATACCAAAAATGATAGAGAAGAAGATCACCTGTAACATCAAACTGTTATTGCCGAAAGCGGTAAAAATATTTTCAGGTACTATATCGATCAGGAAAGTCAATGGACCGCTGTCTTGCTGTTCTATTTCCTGTAGGTTGGTGATGATGGATGTATTTCCCGCATAGGTCTCTGTCAACTCGTCAATAGTCTCCTGCGAGATCCCGGCTCCCGGCTTTAGCGTATTAACCAGCAACAGCCCGATGATGATAGCAATTACTGTGGTACTGATATATAGAATAATAGTCCGGACTCCGATATGTCGGAATCTCGATATATCTTTCAGGTCGGATATCCCTTTTACTAACGAAGTAAAGATTAACGGAATTGCTATCAACTTTAATAACCTGATGAAGATGGTGCCGAAAGGGGCGATCCAGTCACTTACAAACTGTTTCCCCCAACTGAAGTTACTGACCAGTGCGCCGAACAATATGCCGAGCGTCATTCCTATTACTATCTTCCAATGCAGGGGGAGTTTCCTCACTTTTAATTACGTTTTTTTATTTAACATTTTCAGTAATACCAATGCATGGGTATGCTCCTCATCTTTTCCTGCGTAGAGCAGTGTCACGTTACCATGCTCTTTTTCGAGGTCTTTTATCCGGTGCAGGTTCTCCTTTTCTTTGAAGAGCTCTTTCCGGTATCGTTCACCAAACTCTTTCCATTTTGCAGGATCGTGTTGGAACCACTTTCTTAATTCGGTTGACGGGGCGATCTCTTTCAACCAGAGATCCACATCGGCTTTTTCTTTGGATATGCCGCGGGGCCAAAGCCGGTCTATCAGTATACGATAACCGTCATCATCACCCAATTGTTCATATATACGCTTAATCCGGATCATAATGTTTCAATTATGCGGTATTATTATATCCGTTAGATTGATTGAATTGCCACTTTATAACAAAAGGATAAATAGAAAGTTCAACATTTTTTCACTTAGATTTTCACTCCCTGCTCTTACTGCATAAATAGCTATTTTTATGAGTTCGTGTTATTTTCAGAAAAAATCATGTAATTTTGCCTTACGAACCCGATAGAAGAGTCAATATAATGGTGAAATGACCCGGTAAATCGGACGATTGAATAAACAGAAATAAAATAATCGCATGAGACATATTAATTTGGTGATTGTGAGTGTTATTACACTTATGGTCGTATCGTGCAATCCTAAAAAAGAAGAAGTGAAGATTTTGAAACAATCCGATTTTCCCGCTCCTCCGGTAGCGGAAGTGATTCCCGATACGTTTATCAACTTCGGGCAACAGCGTGTCGACAACTATTATTGGTTGAAAGACAAAAACAACCCGAAGGTAATTGATTACCTCAATGCCGAGAATATCTATACAGATAGCATAATGGCCTCTACCAAAGCGCTTCAGCAGACCATTTTTGATGAGATTGTAGGTAGAATGAAAGAGGATGATGAGAGTTATCCCTCGTTTAAGGATGGTTATTACTACTATAGCCGCACTGAAAAAGGGAAACAGTATCGCACCTATTGTCGTCGTAAAGGGGCGATGGAATCCCCGGAAGAGATTATTTTCGATGTGAATGCGATGGCCGAAGGGAAACTTGCATTTATTTTCAGAGGCTATTCTATCAGTCCGGATAACAGCAAGGCGGTTTATTTCTATAATGAGACCGGTTCATATGCCGAATTTAAAATGAAAGTCAAAGACCTTGCTTCGGGTGAAGATGTAGGGTTTTCGATGGATGGCGTTGCCTCGGTAGCATGGGCTAACGACAACAGGACGCTTTTCTACAGCCTGATCGACCAGACATTACGATCTTCTAAAATATACAGGCAACAACTGGATGCGACAGCAGGTGAGTTGGTATATGAAGAGACGGATGCCCGTTTTGGCACTTACGTCTACGGTAGCAAGACCAGGCAGCATATTTTTATTGCCAGTGCAAGTTCTACCACATCCGAAGAGAGATATATCTCTGCCGACCGGCCTGCCGATCCGTTTAAAGTGTTCCTTCCCCGCGTGCAGGATGTGGAGTATAGTGTTTATCCGCATAAGGACAAGTTTTTTGTGCGTTATAAAGACAAAGAGAATCTTAACGGTATGATCTACGAAATGCCGCTCACCGGCTATGAAGATCGTGCTACCTGGAAACTGTTTATGCCCCATGATAAAAATGTCCGTATAGAATCGATCGATATACTGAAAGATCATGTGTTGCTCGAGTTAAGGAAAAACGGACTGGCTGAAATTCAGATCAAACCGGTGTCCGGAGAGGGAAAAACGGAAACGATTGCTTTTCCCGAACCGGTCTATACGGCATCACTCAGCGGTAATCCCGAATATGATGCCGTCACTTTCCGGTATTCGTATACGTCGCTTAACCGCCCCACTACTTTATACGAATATAACATAGAGACAAAAGAAACGGAAAAACTGAAAGAACAGGAAGTGCCTTCCGGATTCAACCCTGATGATTATACAGTGGAACGGCTTTGGGCGACCGCTCCCGACGGAGTGCAGGTTCCGATGGCTGTCGTTTACAAGAAAGGATTGAAGAAAGATGGCAGCAATCCCGCGTTGCTCTATTCCTATGGAAGTTACGGAATAAGTTCCGATGTCTATTTCAGTGCGAGCATGTACAGCCTGATCGATCGCGGTTTTGTGTACGCCGTTGCCCAGATCCGTGGAGGAAGTGACCTGGGTGAGCAATGGTATGAAGATGGCAAACTGTTGCATAAAAAGAATACCTTTACCGATTTTATCTCCTGCAGCGAAAAACTGATACAGGATGGTTATACATCTTCCGACAGACTGGCTGCGATGGGGGGAAGTGCAGGGGGATTGCTGATGGGTGCCGTGGCGAATATGCGTCCGGACCTTTACCAGACTATCGTAGCGCAGGTACCGTTTATCGATGTAGTCAACACTATGCTCGACGATACGCTGCCACTCACCACAGGTGAATATGAAGAGTGGGGGAACCCCAATGAAGAGGAATATTACAACTATATCCTTTCTTACTCGCCCTATGATAATATCACCGCGCAGGATTATCCCAATATATTGATTACCGGCGGTATCAACGATTCGCAGGTGCTTTTTCACGAACCGGCCAAATATGCGGCTAAACTGCGTGCACTGAAGACGGATGATAATATCCTGTTACTTCATATGAATATGGATTCAGGCCATGGAGGTGCTACGGGGCGATATGACGGTATCAAAGATACTGCCTTTGAGTTTGCCTTTATCCTGAATCGTGTCGGGATCGATAAATAGACAGAGTTGAATTAGTTATGCATGCACATCAGCACCACCATCACGATCATCACTACGGACACACGGATGTAAAGAATATCAGAGCGGCTTTTTTTCTGAATCTTTCTTTCACCATTATTGAGTTAGTCGGTGGTTTGATAACCAATAGTGTGGCAATCCTTTCGGATGCAGTCCATGATCTGGGCGATAGTTTTTCGCTCGGGCTGTCATGGTATTTCCAAAAAGTGGCAAAGAGACCCCGAACCAAGGAATATACCTATGGCTACAAACGTTTTTCGTTATTAGGAGCCGTGATCAATTCGGTGGTACTGCTGGTGGGAAGTATTCTGATCCTGACGCATGCTATTCCCCGTCTGTTTAATCCTCAACATCCCGATGTGAAAGGGATGTTGTTGCTTGCCGTTCTGGGAGTGATCATTAACGGGATGGCTGTCCTTCGGCTGAGGAAGGGAAGCTCAATCAACGAAAGGGTAGTGTCGCTACATCTCCTGGAAGATGTGCTGGGGTGGCTGGCGGTATTGATAGGTGCAGGGATCATGTATTTTGTCGACGCGCCATTTATCGATCCTCTCCTTTCCATTCTCATTTCTCTCTATATCCTTTATAATGTGTATAGAAATATCCGTCAAAGCTTGCGTATTATTTTGCAGGGAAGTCCTTCGCAGCTTGATATGGAAGAAGTGAAACGGTCGCTACTGGAAATCGGAGAAGTGCAAGATGTACACGATCTCCATGCATGGTCGGTAGACGGCGAATATAACGTAATGACCGTTCACGTGGTACTTCGTAGCGCTCTTCCGATGGAGGCACAACACCGACTAAAATTGGAGATCCGGGACAAACTGCTGTCAATGGGGGTACAGCACTGTACCATTGAGTTTGAAGTGGTGGACGAGGAATGCGCTTATTCCAGATAAGTATATCCGTACAACCCCGACCGGTAGTTCGAGAGGAATTCTTTCCCTTCTTCTACCGAGATCTTCCCTTGTTTTACGGAGCTCATCACCCAGGTCTCCACGGTACGAACCAGTTTCTTGGGATTATACTGCGCATATTCCAGTACTTCCGCTACTGACTCACCATCGATCATCTGATCGATCTTATATCCGCTTTCGCCCGTAGAAACATGTACCACATTGGTGTCGCCGAATAGGTTATGCAGGTCGCCCAGAATCTCCTGATAAGCCCCCACCAGGAAAACACCTATATAATAAGATTCATCTTTTTTAAGAGAATGGACGGGAAGATAAGCGGATCGGAATCCATCCTGCGAAGCAAAGTTGGATATTTTCCCGTCCGAGTCACAGGTGATATCCTGCAGTGTGGCTGTCCTGTCGGGTTTCTCGTCCAACCTGTGGATTGGGATGATCGGAAACACCTGGTCGATAGCCCATGAGTCGGGTAGCGACTGGAATAACGAGAAGTTACAGAAATATTTGTCGGGTAGCAGAGTCGATAGTTGCCTTAGTTCTTCGGGGGCATGTTTAGCCCGGTTGCTGGTGATATTGATTTCCCGCACGATGGAGAAATAGAGTTGCTCCATCTGTGCCCGGGTTTTCAAATCGAGCATGCCCAGACTGAAAAGGTCGAGTGACTCTTCCCTTATTTGCTGTGCGTCGTGCCATGCTTCCAGCATCCGCGCCTGTGTAAGCGTATCCCAAATATTGTAGAGTTCTTTCACCAATTCATGGGCATCCTCTTCCAACTCCTGGTCCTCCGGCCATGCCGGTAAGGTAGCCGTTTCCAGCACTTCAAAGATTAAAACCGAATGATGTGCTGTAAGTGCGCGTCCCGATTCTGTGATAATGTCGGGGTGGGGTAGCTCGTTCTTGTTTGCCGCATCCACAAAAGCAAATACAGAGTCATTCACATATTCCTGAATAGAATAATTGATACTGTTTTCGGTAAAAGAGGAACGTGTGCCGTCGTAATCGACACCCAATCCTCCTCCTATATCTACATATTTAATCTTGAACCCCATGGCATGGAGCTGCACGTAGAACTGTGCTGCTTCACGCAGCGCCGTCTTGATGCGGCGTATTTTTGTGATCTGGCTTCCTATGTGAAAATGGATAAGCTGAAAGCAATCCTCCATCTTATTTGTTTTAAGCACCTCCAGTGCTTCAAGCAGTTCACTCGAATTGAGTCCGAATTTGCTGCCGTCGCCGCCCGACTCTTCCCACTTGCCACTGCCGGAGCTGGCCAGCTTCACACGGATACCAATATTGGGTTTTACCTTTAGCCGCTTAGCGATCTGGATGGTCAGGTCGAGTTCATTCAGTTTTTCTACCACAATAAACACCTTCTTTCCCATCTTTTGCGCCAGCAACGCCAGTTCAATATAGCTTTCATCTTTGTATCCGTTGCATATGATAAGCGAGTCGTTATCGGTATTGATTGCAAGTACGGCATGCAATTCCGGCTTGGAGCCGGCTTCAAGGCCGATGTTGAATCTTTTACCACTTGAAACGATTTCCTCTACTACCTGACGCATCTGATTTACCTTGATAGGATAGATGATGTAATTCTGGGCGTGGTATTCATATTCTTTGGATGCGATGGCAAAGCTCTGGGATATCTTTTCAATACGGTTGTCCAGTATCTCGGGAAACCGTATCAATACGGGAGCTGAAACATCGCGCAGGTACAATTCACGCATTAGCTCGCTCAGGTCTACGCTATAGCCTCCCTGTTTACGTGGAGTTACCTGCACATGACCCTTTTCGTTGACGGAGAAATAACCGTTTCCCCAACCGTTGATATTATACAACTCTTCCGAGTCTTCAATACGCCATCTTCTCATTCCGACAGACACTATTTAAAGGTGATACATAAATTCGATCAACCAGTATAAGGCCTGATCAATCAGCAGGCAAAAATACGCATTAATTTTGTCATTTACAGTTACCGCAGCCAAAATCTTCATCCATCATCTCCAGCCATCTCCCAGTCCCCTCAGTCTCCCGGTCATCTTTCCCACCTTCCCGCCTTCCCACCTTTTCTCTTTTTTACCTTTTTTAATGGTCTTTTTGCAACAATTTGCCGTTTAAATACATCATATAAATATGTAAATGGAGAATGTTCACTTAAATATAACTGTTATGCTATCGAAGATCAACTCATTATTATTAATGGTAATTATTACAAGCCTGTTTTGGGCTATGTCTTGTGATAAAAACGGCAGTGATGTGCGGGCCGGAGATCTCCCCGATCCCATCCGGATAGACCTGCGCTCGGCAGAGCAGCAGATGGTACGTGCAGACCAGACTTTTGCGTTTGAATTCTTTGAACATCTGTTTGTGGAAGAATCCCTCGGCGAAGACAATAATTTTATGGTTTCGCCGCTGAGCCTGAGCATGGCTCTTGCCATGACATGGAACGGTGCTGCCGGCAAAACAAAGGAGGCTATGCAGCAAACGCTGAAAATGGATGGATTTTCCGATGATGAACTCAATAGTTACTATAAAAAACTCAGGGAGGCATTATTAAAAACAGATCCTTCTACTAAGTTATCAATTGCCAACGCTATTTTTACCAATCAATCCGTTAAGATCAAGCCCGATTTTGTTAATACTAATCGCTCGTTCTATGAGGCGACTGTAGAAGCTGTCGATTTTACTCGTCCTGAAACCGTAAGTATTATTAATAAGTGGGCATCGGATAATACCAACGGTTTGATAGAGAAAGTGATAGAGAATACCAAACCTGAAGATCTGATGTATCTGCTTAATGCCATTTACTTTAAAGGTATATGGACTTCAGAATTTGACAAGAAGAACACTTCTGAAAGGCCGTTTACCTATGAAAATGGTACACGGAAAAATGTGGAGATGATGAAGCAAACTGCAAAGTTTAATTATACCAATGATGAGAACCTCCAGTTAGTACAACTTCCCTATGGTAATCAGGCTTTCAGTATGATGGTACTCCTGCCTGCAGAGGATAAAAAACTACAGGATGTGATAGCAACAACCCGTCAGGAGGGTTATTGGGAAAATTTGAAGTCGGGATTACATGAGACCGAGGTTGAACTCTCCTTACCTAAATTCAAAACAGAGTATAGTAAAAGGTTGAATGAGGTACTTGCAAAAATGGGGATGGGGATCGCTTTTGCCAATGCGGCCGATTTTTCACGGATGAGTGATGCACCTGCTAAAATTGATTTCGTTAAACAGGATACCTATATCAGTACTGATGAGTTGGGTACCGAAGCGGCAGCTGTTACTACAATCGGGATGATAATGACCTCCCTTCCTGTAAATCCGGAAAAAGTGGTATTTAACGCTAATCGTCCTTTCCTTTATCTCATTCAGGAAAATTCCACCGGTGCCATTCTCTTTATGGGTGCAGTAAAAAATTTCGACAAGTAGATTTATACACCATTTATAATCCGGGACGACTTATTAATCATCCGGGAGTCCTATCACTCAGCAGGTTTCACCTGTTGGGTGATTTTTTTATTTATATTTTCTCTGTTTTTTATATTCTTTTTTTTACTTATTTATTTGTTTGAAATTCAGTGAAGTTATACCAATTGGAAAACTTTTTCTCTCTTTGGTAAAATTAATTATCTGATTATTAATATTTTATGATTTTTTATGGAGAACTTTGGGATTTTGTTGATAAAAAAATAGATAAAAATTTTGGATTCTTAGAAACTTTCCATAAACTTGCAAAACCAAAAAACCTTACTTTGATAAATTGAGTGGTCTGTTTTGGAGAATAAGTGACATTTTAGAACTATTTCGTTAAGTGAGAGCAGAAACAAAGCTTGCTTTGGTTTTGCCGAGCGCAGAATTGGAAATCGAGAAGCGAAGGCGATTCAAAATGTCTAATGTAATTGAAATTTTATTTATTATATAATTTTTTCCTGATGAAAAAGAAGACATACACTTTCGACGAAGCCTATAACGCCTCGTTAAGGTATTTCCAGGGCGATGAACTGGCGGCCAAGGTGTGGGTAAGCAAATACGCCCTCAAAGACAGTCAGGGTGATATCTATGAAAAGACGCCCGAAGATATGCATTGGCGTTTGGCCAAAGAAGTAGCCCGGATCGAAAAGAAATATACCAATCCATTGAGCGAAAAAGAGTTGTTTGACCTTTTCGACCGTTTTCGTTATATCATTCCCCAGGGAAGTCCTATGACCGGTATCGGAAATGATTACCAGGTGGCCTCGTTATCAAATTGCTTTGTGATAGGGATGGATGGCGATGCCGATTCCTATGGCGCCATTATCCGTATCGACGAGGAGCAGGTACAATTAATGAAACGCCGCGGCGGGGTAGGGCACGACCTCTCTCATATCCGGCCGAAAGGATCGCCCGTAAAGAATTCGGCACTCACTTCCACTGGCTTGGTTCCTTTTATGGAACGCTACTCCAATTCCACGCGTGAAGTGGCACAGGACGGTCGTAGAGGTGCTCTGATGTTGAGCGTATCTATCAAGCATCCCGACTCGGAAGATTTTATCAATGCCAAGTTGGAGCAGGGTAAAGTAACCGGAGCCAATATCTCGGTAAAAATCGATGATGGATTTATGGAAGCTGCATCAGAAGGAAAACCCTATGTACAGAAGTTTCCTGTCGATTCCGACAAACCGAAATATGAAAAAACGATTGATGCCGAGAGGTTATGGAAAAAGATCGTGCACAATGCCTGGCAATCGGCTGAACCTGGTGTGCTGTTCTGGGATACCATCATCCGCGAGTCGATCCCCGACTGTTATGCCGACCTGGGTTTCAGAACCGTATCGACCAATCCGTGCGGTGAAATCCCTTTGTGTCCTTACGATAGTTGCCGCCTGTTGGCTATCAACCTTTATTCCTATGTGGTGAATCCCTTTAAGAAGGATGCTTATTTCGATTTCGAACTGTTTGGCAAACATGTACGGTTGGCGCAGCGTATCATGGACGATATCGTGGATCTGGAATCGGAAAAGATCGATATGATCCTCGAAAAAATAGAAGCCGACCCCGAATCGGAAGAAGTAAAATATTCCGAGCGTAATCTCTGGAAGAAGATCCAACTTAAAACCCTGCAAGGGCGTCGTACCGGTGTAGGTATCACTGCAGAGGGAGATATGCTCGCTGCATTGGGTATTCGTTATGGAACTGACGAGGGTAATGATTTCTCGGAAAAAGTACACCGTACAGTGGCACTCAATGCCTATGCCTCATCTGTGGAGATGGCAAAAGAGCGGGGTGCATTCGAAATATTCGATATAGAAAGAGAGAAAAACAATCCCTTTATCAATCGCCTGAAAGAGGCTGATCCTCAGCTGTATGAGGATATGGTGAAATACGGAAGGCGTAATATAGCCCTCCTTACCATCGCCCCTACAGGAACAACCAGTCTTATGTCGCAGACCACTTCGGGTATCGAGCCGGTCTTTTTGCCTGTTTATACCCGTCGTCGTAAGGTAAACCCCAATGACAAGGATGTGAAGATCGACTTCGTGGATGAGAACGGCGATTCATGGGAAGAATACACGGTGTTCCATCATAAATTCGTGACCTGGATGGAAGCCAAGGGCTATTCTACTACCAAACGCTACACCAACGAAGAAATCGATGAGATGGTGGCAAAATCACCCTACTATAAAGCTACCTCCAACGATGTGGACTGGCTGCAAAAGGTAAAGATGCAGGGAAGAGTGCAGAAATGGGTAGACCACTCAATTAGCGTGACTATCAACCTGCCGAATGATGTGACCGAGGAGCTGGTGGGCGAATTATACATGGAAGCATGGAAGAGCGGTTGTAAAGGTTGTACGGTCTATCGCGACGGATCGCGGGCCGGTGTGCTTATCTCCAACGGTGACAAAAAAGAAGAAAAAGACGATGACTGTTACGAATTGCCGGCAATTGTCACCTCCCGTCCTGTTGAGTTGGAAGCCGATGTGATCAAGTTCCAGAATAATAAGGAGAAGTGGATCGCTTTCATCGGATTACATAATGGCAGGCCGTATGAGATCTTCACTGGGATCAATGATGAGGATGATGGTATTATGTTGCCTAAGACGGTTACTTCCGGGAAGATTATCAAGGCATATGACAGCGACGGCCGGAAGCATTATGATTTCCAGTTCCAGAACAGGCGTGGTTACAAGGTGACCATCGAAGGGCTGGATGGTAAGTTCAATCCCGAGTACTGGAACTATGCAAAGTTGATTTCCGGTGTATTGCGTTACGGGATGCCTATCGACCAGGTGATCAAGCTGGTATCGGGACTGGAACTCGACAGCGAGACCATTAACACATGGAAGAACGGTGTGGAGCGGGCACTGAAGAAATACCTGCCCAACGAAACCGAAGCCAAAGGGCAGAAATGTCCTGTCTGCGGTCAGGAAACATTGGTTTATCAGGAAGGATGCCTTAAGTGCCGTAACTGCGGTGCATCCAAGTGTTAAAGGGACACCTTTCAGGTAGGTTTGAGCATATCCTGTATAACTTACTTACCCGTCATTCCGGTTCAACTACCGGTTTGGCGGGTAAGCCTTTTGATATATACCTATAATTCTTGCAATTTAGAATGTAAAATCATATTTTCGTAGGTGTTATGTATCACAAGTAAAACTTACGGGTGATAGTGATTTGAGAAGAAATCATCCTCAGTATAAGTACGCATCAAAACGATAAATCGTCTAACACGATAAATCTTTGAATAATTATGCTTTATCCTACACCAACTATCATAGGTGCAATCGCGGGTGATATCATTGGTTCCGTTTTTGAACGGAATAACATGAAGACGACAAAGTTTCCGTTGTTCTCGGATAAATCGGACTTTACGGATGACACTGTACTCACGGTCGCTGTGGCCGATGCTATTCTCCATGACAAAGATTTTGCCGAAACTATTTGGAAATATGGACGGAAGCATCCTTACCGGGGTTATGGCGGCTTTTTTATCGAGTGGCTGCAATCGGAAAACCGTGCACCATATGGAAGTTATGGAAACGGTTCGGCGATGCGTGTGAGTCCTGTCGGTTTTGCCTTTGACACGCTGGAAGAGGTGCTGGACGTTGCCAGACAAACAGCGGAAGTGACCCACGATCATCCTGAAGGTATCAAAGGCGCACAGGCAGTTGCTTCTGCCGTTTTTTTCGCCCGAAAGGGAAAAACGAAGGATGAAATAAAACAATACATCACCGAAACTTTTGGCTACGATCTCAATTTTACGCTTGATGAGATCCGTTCGTATTATACTTTCGACACTACTTGCCAGGGTTCCGTCCCACAAGCGATCAGGGCTTTCCTCGAAAGTTCGGATTATGAAAGCGCTATCCGGCTGGCTATTTCAATCGGAGGCGACAGCGATACCATAGCCTGTATGACAGGAGCCATTGCAGCAGCTTATTACAAGGAAATCCCCATCTATATTCTCGATTTTGTATATAACATCTTACCCGAAACGTTCATCGACCTGTTGAACCTGTTTGAAAAGAGAATATCTTCGAGATAAAAGAGTCATAGGCATAATAGCTGTTAAAGAGAATTATTTGCGTATAAATATTGATAAAGGAAATACCGTGGGAGGAACATTATCTGAGCAGATATGTTTATATACCTGTATCGTAGTCTATTATAAATATAAAAAAGAAAGGAACTGGTATGGCTAAGTATTCGAAAAAAGCACAGGAAAAGATCGGCGAAGTTATGTCTGAATTTAAGAAGGGAAAACTAAAGACTTCGGCCGGCAAAAAAGTAACCGACAGAGACCAGGCTATCGCCATAGGAATTTCCGAGGCAGACCAGGCCGGATATAAAGTCCCGGAACTGCCAGATAAAAAAAGATCTTCGAAACAGTCGGACAAAAAAACAACATCAAAACAATCCGATAAGAAGACATCTTCAAAACAGCAGAAACAGTCAAAGAAATAATTAAGTTGAGCGTGAAACATTAAAACAACCCTGTCGGCATTATGCCTGTTCCATCCACTTTTACTATTTTTGTGGTATGGACGATACTTATAAGACCGTGATCCGGCCTGCCGAAGGGTATATTACCGAAAAAAAGAGTAAATTTATCTCTCATATCTTTCCGGTAAAGAGTGCCGATGAGGTAAAGGTAATCCTGGAGGAGCAGCGTAAGAAATATTACGATGCCCGTCATGTCTGCTGGGCATATATGCTGGGGTGGGAGAGAAACGATTTCCGTTCGAACGATGATGGTGAACCGTCGGGAACGGCCGGAAGACCTATTCTTGGGCAGATCAATTCGGCAGAACTGACCGATGTGCTTATCATCGTAGTACGCTATTTCGGTGGTACTCTCCTGGGGACAGGAGGACTTATCAAGGCATACAAGGAAGCTGCTGCCGATGCTGTTGCCAACGCGAAGATCGTGGAGAGAACAGTGGACGATACCATCGATATTACTTTCGATTATATTTTACTTAACGAGGTGATGCGTGTGTTAAAACAATTTGACGCTGTGCGATGGACACAGAATTTTACCGATAGTTGCTGCATGCGCCTGGAAATACGTCGTTCACTGTCTTTGCAACTCTCTGATATACTGACATCTATTCATGGGGTTGCCGTTTCCTATCCGCAAAGCAGACCGGCCGATCCCAAATCCCAATTCCCCGATTCCAAATCAGGAGATAAGCATAAAACACCTTAATAAAGAAGGAATTTCGGGGAAAATTGTTGCTCCTTGCACAAAACTTAGTACTTTTGCACCCGAAAAGTAGACTTGTTAAGTTCGGATGAGGTGAGATAGAAGAAAATTGTTTATAAGACGTGCATTGTTTTCTAATAGAATAAATAAGAAGAAAGATCATTTTGAATGGATAAAAACCTGGTTATCGTTGAGTCGCCTGCAAAAGCAAGGACAATTGAGAGGTTTCTCGGAAAGGATTTTCATGTCATGTCCAGCTATGGACATATTCGCGATTTAAAGAAAAAAGATTTTAGCATTGATATCGAGAATGGTTTCACACCGATCTATGAAATTCCATCCGATAAGAAAAAAGTTGTCTCTGAACTGAAAGCGGCGGCAAAAAAAGCCGAAACGGTATGGTTGGCTTCCGATGAGGACCGTGAAGGAGAAGCTATCTCATGGCATCTCTTCGATGCACTGGACCTGAAAGAGGATAAGACCAAACGTATTGTGTTTCATGAGATCACCAGGGATGCCATTCAGCAAGCTATCAAGAATCCCCGTAACATTGATCAGAACTTAGTAGATGCACAGCAGGCGCGGAGGGTTCTTGACCGTATCGTGGGGTTTGAACTGTCACCGGTACTGTGGAGAAAGATAAAACCCGCCCTCTCTGCCGGACGTGTACAGTCGGTTGCCGTACGCCTTATCGTGGAGCGGGAACGGGATATCCAGAATTTTCAGTCGGAAGCAGCTTACCGTATCGTAGCTCATTTCACGAAAGAGGAAAACGGCCATCAGTATGAGATCAAGGCCGAATACAACAAACGGTTAAAGACCAAAGCCGAAGCGCTGGCATTGTTAGAGAAACTCAAGACATCGACCTTTACCGTGGGAGATGTCCACGTCCGCCCGGCCAGGAAATCACCCGCACCTCCATTCACTACCTCCACCCTGCAACAGGAAGCATCACGCAAGTTAGGCTTTTCGGTGGGACAGACGATGATGGTAGCACAACGTCTCTATGAGTCGGGGAAGATCACCTATATGCGTACCGACTCGGTACACCTGTCTGCATTGGCGATCGGAACCGCTAAGACGGAGATTGACGCGCAATACGGAGAGAAATATATCAAAAGCCGGCAGTATGCTACCCAGTCGAAAGGTGCACAGGAAGCGCACGAAGCCATCCGGCCGACCTATATCAGTACGCATGAGATCGATGGTACTGTCCAGGAAAAACGACTCTATGAACTGATCTGGAAGCGCACTATTGCTTCGCAGATGGCCGATGCCGAACTGGAACGTACCACTGCGGATATTACCATCTCCAACAACGACGGTAAATTCGTGGCTAACGGAGAAGTGATCAAATTCGACGGTTTCCTGCGCGTTTATCTGGAAGGGACTGATGAGGAGAACGGGGAGAATGAAGAGGGGATGTTACCTCCCATGAAAAAAGGTGAACAACTTGCCATGCTGGAAACCAATGCTACGGAGCGTTTCACACAGCGCCCTCCAAGATATACCGAAGCGGCATTGGTGAGAAAGATGGAAGAACTGGGTATCGGACGTCCCTCCACCTACGCACCGACCATCTCCACTATTATTAATCGGGAGTATGTGGAAAAAGGAAATGTAGAAGGAGAAGAGAGAATCTATAATATCCTTACCCTCAAAAAAGGTGTTATCAAAGACACCGACAAGAAAGAAATTGCCGGCGCCGACAAAAACAAATTAATCCCGACCGATATCGGTATGGTTGTGAACGATTTTCTGATAGAATATTTCCCCTCGATCGTCGATTATAACTTCACTGCGAATGTGGAGAAGGATTTCGACAGGATTGCCGAAGGAAAAGCGCAGTGGAATAAAGCAATCGCTGATTTCTATAAGATGTTTCATCCCATTGTGGAGGAGACATCCCAGATGCGTACCGAACATAAGGCGGGGGAACGGGTGTTGGGTACAGATCCTAAGACGGGACGGCAGGTGTCTGTGAAGATCGGCCGTTATGGCGCCATGGCGCAGATCGGTACCCAGGATGAAGAGGAGAAGCCGCTTTTTGCTTCATTACAGAAATCACAATCCATTGAAACCATTACCCTCGAAGAGACCCTTAAACTCTTTGAACTACCGCGGACACTTGGTGACTTCAGGGGAAAAGAGGTAGTGATAGGAGTGGGCCGTTTCGGCCCTTATATCCGTCACAACAGTAAGTTTGTTTCTCTACCCAAAGGAGTCGATCCATTAGAGATCCAACTTGATGAAGCTATCGAACTGATCGAAGCAAAAGAGAAAAAAGATCAGGAAAAGATCATTAAAACATTTGAGGAAGAACCCGATCTACAGGTGCTGAACGGGCGTTATGGTCCTTATATCGCCTATAAAAAGTCGAATTATAAAATTCCAAAGGGACGGAAACCTGAGGAGCTCTCATTTGAAGATTGTCAGAAGATCATTGCAGATACCGATAAGGGGAAAGAGCCCAAAACGGAAAAAGGAGCAGGAAAAGCAACCACTGCTAAAGCAACTGCAAAGAAAACTACGGGAAAACCGACAGCCAGGAAGGCGACGGCAAAGAAAACATCAGCCAAAAAGGCATAAAGAGAGATAAGAGTCAAGAATCAGGACAATTCAACTGTGGTGCTGTAAATAATTAAAATGATCACCCGGATACGACCCACAACCTATGACGATCTGCCGGAGGTGATGGAAATATACGCCATCGCACGTGATTTTATGTGCCGTACAGGGAATGCTTCACAATGGATAGAGGGATATCCTTCGACTGCATATATCACGGAAGAGATCGGTGCCGGACATAGTTTCGTTTGTGAAAATCAGGATGGAGAGCTGGTCGGGACTTTCTGCTTTATTGTCGGAGAAGATCCCACTTATAAGAAGATCTATAAAGGGGAATGGCTCAATAGTGACCTCTATGGTACAGTGCATCGTATCGCATCGGCAGGAAAGGAAAAAGGAGTGGCTGAAGCTTGTTTCCGGTGGTGTTTCGAACAGTGCCGCAACATCCGGGTAGATACCCATCGTGATAACCGGGTGATGCAGCAGATCCTGGAAAAACTCGGATTTACCCGCTGTGGTATCATCTATGTATCCAACGGAACGGAACGGCTTGCTTATCAGAAAGTAGTATGAGGAAAATAAATAGAATAGAACAGAAAACGATATTTAGGAGAGTTGCAGGATTATGGGGTTTAGTATCAGTCCCGTTGTCGGGTGTTGCTGCCGAAGAGATAGCCGGCATCAACCTTAATATAGATATTGACTACACCAGCGATCCATTTTATACTGAAACATGGTTTTTGATCCTGATTGCGGTATTCCTCCTGTTCTTGCTGATACTACTTATCCGTGGGGGAAAGAGAGCACGGCGTAGGCAGAAAGCAAAGAAAGCATTGAAAAAAGCACTAAAAGAGTCAGGGGAATTTCAAAAGGAAGTATTCAATAAGACAAATGAATCCGGGATATCAGAGAAACCGGTTCAGTAAAAAATCAACCCGATCACTCCGGAGAGAAAAAAGAGCAGGATGGGATCTACCTTTTTGATGGATGCCACTAATACCGCTCCGAAAATAATCCAACTTTTATAATCGATAAAATTGTAGGGGGTGATCAGTATAAGTGCTGCAGAGGCAATCAATCCGATAATAGCCGGTTTTAGTATCGAGAGGGCTGACTGCATCCATGGGTTATTCTTGAGCCGGAAGAAAAAGGCGGTGACAAGTGTCATCAGGATAAGAGAGGGAAGACTTACCGCAAAGGTGCAGATTGCCGAGCCAATCACTCCGTAACCCGACGCAAATCCCATCTCCGTAACGGCCGAATAACCTATATAAGTAGCTGAATTGAAGGCTATAGGCCCCGGCGTGGTCTGCGAGATAGCTACGATATCTGTGAAGTCGCTTACCGACATCCATTGATGCGTATCGACGATCTCGTGCTGTATAAGAGGCAGCATGGCATACCCTCCTCCAAAACCGAACAGGCCGATCTTAAAGAACGCTACAAACAATGCCAGATACAGGTCCAATAGTTCCATATTACTTATTTATTTTCGTTCTCAAATAAATAAAATGGGAAATTCCTAAAAGGATAGCTGCGAGTACAATATACATAGGGGAGACGTTTAGCTGCCAGACTGCAAGCGCCACGACAACCGGAATCCATAGGTTTTTCCATCTTACACCGGCTGATTTACCCAGGCTCAACAGTGGAGCGACAATCAGCGCTACCACTGCGGGACGGATCCCTTTGAAAATACGCTCTACCAGCGGGTTATCTTTGAATTGAGTAAATACCATGGCGATAAGCAGGATCACGATAAACGAGGGTAGGATAACGCCTGCGCCTGAAAAGAGGCTCCCCTTGAACCCAAGCCGTTTATTTCCCGCGAACAGGGCTGTATTCAGCGCAATAGGCCCCGGCATGGACTGGGCAATGGCAAGCATATCCATAAATTCATCATCTTCCAGCCATCTCTTTTTGTTGACCACCTCATTACGGATAAGGGGAATCATGGCGTAACCACCTCCAAAAGTGAAGGCGCCGATCTTAAAGAAGATAAGGAAGAGTTCCCAATATTGTTTTATTGTAGCCATCAAACTAATGTGTCAATGTGCCAATGAGACTAATCCCGACAAGTCGGAACATGTAGTGCCAATGAGACTGATAAAACTAATGTGATAATTTTACGATTTGATTACGTCGATTTGCAATTCATAATCTTAAATCTGAATTGAAACAACGTTCGGCGGAGCCAAAATCAGCGTAGCTAAATCTTGAATCATCTTACATATAAAGTGAAAAGCAGACTGCAATCAGAGAAGATCTTCTTGCTAATCTGCTTTTTATAAAAAGCCGCACCGGTGGAATAAGACGAAACTCCTTATGACAGGATTTGAGTGTCCGGGTATCTTTGTAATCCGCTGTCCCGGTAAAACCGGAATCCCGAAGGATGCGGCCCGCCATTGATACCAAAAACGAGTCTCGGTTCATAAAATGTAATTGATGAGTTTCCCAATCGACCAATGCGGCAATAACTCATTCAATTGTATTTTCAAAGATAGGGGCTAAAAATGAAACTTCCAAATTATTTATGTTATTTTTTACCCTTTTTCGTCTGTTTATCCGCAATAGCGCTTATTTTCAGTGGAGTTATGACTCTGCTAAAAACTTACTGATTTCTTCATCAGAAACCTCATGATTAGTCAGGTCACCCGCCAGGTACTGGTCATAGGCAGCCATATCCACCAATCCGTGTCCTGAGAGATTAAACAGGATCACCTTTTTTTTCCCTTCTGCCTTGGCTTGAAGTGCTTCCCGGACGGCGACAGCAATAGCATGGGTCGATTCGGGAGCAGGGATAATGCCTTCGGTACGGGCAAAGAGTACGCCTGCTTCGAATGTCTCCAGTTGTTTGACGCTTACCGCTTCGATTAAATTGTCTTTCAGCAACTGGCTTACGATGCTGCCGGCGCCGTGATAGCGGAGTCCTCCGGCATGGATATTGGCCGGTGCGAATTTGTGTCCTAATGTGTACATCGGGATCAGCGGTGTATAACCGGTCTCGTCACCAAAATCATAACGGAACTCCCCTCGTGTTAGCTTGGGACAGGATGCAGGTTCGGCCGCAATAAACCGTGTGTTGGTTTTTCCGGCTATATTGTGACGCAGGAACGGAAAGCTGATACCGGAAAAGTTGGAACCACCGCCGAAACAGCCGATTATCACGTCGGGATACTCATCGGCCATTGCCATCTGTTTCTCTGCTTCCAGACCGATGATCGTCTGGTGCAGTGCCACATGGTTAAGTACACTTCCCAGCGTATATTTGCATTTGGGAGTCTGCATCGCCAGTTCAATGGCTTCGGAAATAGCTGTACCTAAACTGCCCTGGTAATTGGGATGCTCGGTGATGATCTTCCGTCCTGCTTTAGTCGACATACTGGGAGAGGGGATCACCTGCGCTCCCCAGGTCTGCATAAGCGAGCGGCGGTAAGGTTTCTGTTCGTAGCTGATCTTTACCATATAAACGGCCAGTTCCAGATCGAATGCTCTGGCAGCAAATGCCAGCGCGGTACCCCATTGTCCGGCTCCGGTCTCGGTAGTGATATTGGTGATTCCTTCTATCTTATTGTAGTATGCCTGGGGCAGTGCCGAATTGAGCTTATGGGATCCGACCGGGCTTACACTTTCGTTTTTAAAATAGATATGCGCCGGTGTATCGAGAGCTTTTTCCAATCCGGTAGCACGTACCAGTGGGCTGGGGCGGTATATCTTGTACTTTTCTCTTACCTCTTCAGGGATATCAATCCATACATCGGTCTGGTTCATCTCCTGACGCGATAACTCTTCGGCAAAAAGAGGATAAAGATCTTCCGCTTTCAACGGCTCTTTCGTCTGCGGGTTGATCATGGGTTGAGGTTTGTTTTTCATTTCAGCCGTTACATTGTACCACTGCGTAGGAATCTCTGCTTCCGGGAGAATAAATTTTTTTCTTTTTTCCATCATTACTATTTATTGTTTAAGTTCAACAGTCATAATTTATTATTTGTTTTACCGGATTTTACCGGACAAAAATAGCTTTCCTGCGCATCCTCTTTTATTCAATCCTTGTGAGTTGATTTGTTTGGATATTTTCTTCCACGATCGCGTCTATTACCGCTACCGCCACCATATTGACGATATCACGTACCGATGTCTCCACATCGAGGATATGTACCGGTTTCTTCAATCCCATTTGGATCGGACCGATAATATCTTTCGTACCGGTTTCCCTTAACAATTTATAGGCTGAATTGGCCGAGCTGAGATTGGGAAATACCAAGGTATTTACTTCTTTATCACGTAGGCGGGTAAACGGGTATTTCTTGTCGCGCAGTTCTTTGTTGAGTGCATAGTTTACCTGCATTTCACCGTCCACTACCAGTTCCGGATATCTTTCATGCAGCGTGTCCACTACCTTATGCACACTTGCGGGACTACCTACGGAGTCGGCGCCGAAATTGGAGTAGGAGATCATGGCGATTACCGGATCGTGCGCGAAAAACTTAACAGTAGCGTTGGCCAGCCGGGCGATATCTATCAGCGCCTCGGTGTCGGGATGGCGGTTGAAGAGTGTATCGGCAAGGAAGAGTACACCCTTTTTTGTATTGACAATATGCATGGCGCCGATGTGGTTCAACCCGTCACGGATACCGATCACCTCTTTGGCAATATCAGTGGTATCGGCATATTTACTGAACACACCCGTAATCATGGCGTCCACATCGCCCGTCTCTACCATCATCATGCCGAAATAGTTCCGCTCAAACATCTTCTCGGCTGCTTCGTCGAAGGTCATACCGTGTCGTTTCCGCTTCTGTGCAAGGAGTTCCGCATAACGTAAACGCCTCTCCTCTTCCCGGTCGTGCCGGAGGTTCACGATCTCAATTCCTTCGAGGCTGATCTGGTTTTCTTTGGCTACTTTGGCAATCTTCTCTTCGTTCCCGAGCAGAACGGGTTTGCATATCCCTTCGGCATACGCCGTTTCGGCTGCCTTGAGCATGTTGAGGTGGTTAGTTTCGGAAAAGACTACTCGCTTCGGATTCTGGCGCGCCATCTCGAACAGGCGGCGGATCATCTTGTTGTCCAATCCCATCAGGTCACGCAACTTATGGTCATATTGTTCCCAGTCGGTGATCGGTTTGCGGGCTATACCCGACTCCATAGCTGCTTTTGCCACTGCCGGGGCGACAGTAGTCAGCAATCTCGGATCCAGGGGTTTGGGTATGATATAGTCTCTGCCGAAACTCAGTTTCTTGATGCTATAGGCGGCATTCACCACGTCGGGCACCGCTTTTTTAGTCAGCTCTGCCAGTGCGTACACCGTGGCGACTTTCATCTCCTCGTTGATGCAGGTTGCCTGCACATCGAGCGCTCCGCGGAAAATATAGGGGAATCCCAGTACATTATTGATCTGGTTGGGATAATCGGAACGTCCTGTAGCGAAAATAATGTCCTCTCTTGATGCCATGGCCAGTTCGTAAGAAATCTCCGGGTTGGGGTTGGCCAGTGCAAATACGATCGGGTCGGAATTCATTGACTGGAGCATTTCGGGAGTAAGAACATCGGCTACGGAAAGACCAAGGAACATATCGGCGTCCTTTATAGCTTCCTCTAAAGTAAAGATATTGCGGGTAGTGGCAAATGGTTTTTTGCGATCATTCAGGTCGGTCCTCGAAGTGTTGATCACCCCTTTTGAGTCGAGCATCACGATATTTTCCGGTTTTGCTCCCAAAGCGATGTATAACTGTGTACAAGAGTTGGCAGCGGCTCCCGCACCGTTCACCACGATACGGATATCTTCAATCTTCTTACCGTTTAGTTCCAATGCATTCAACAATCCGCAGGCGGAGATGATTGCCGTACCATGCTGGTCGTCATGCATAATGGGTATATCCAGTTCATTTTTCAGGCGTTCTTCGATCTCGAAGCATTCCGGCGCTTTGATATCCTCCAGGTTGATGCCCCCGAAAGTAGGGGAGATGGCTTTCACCACTTCAATAAATTTTTCAGGATCTTTTTCGTTTACCTCGATATCGAACACATCGATCCCGGCGAATATTTTGAAGAGCAATCCTTTCCCTTCCATCACGGGTTTACCTGCCATTGCACCAATATCACCCAGACCCAGTACGGCGGTACCGTTGGAGATTACTGCCACTAAATTACCTTTCGATGTGTAATCATAGGCTGTCTGCGGATCTTTTTCGATCTCCAGGCAAGGTTCTGCCACGCCGGGAGAGTAGGCGAGTGAGAGATCGCGTTGCGAACTATGGGGTTTTGTGGGAACAACTTCTATTTTTCCGGGGCGCCCCTGCGAATGATAGGCAAGGGCGTCGTCATGTAGTTTATTATTTGCCATTTTGATTGTTATTGTGCGGTAAAAATATAAATGTGTGCAAATTTATAAAATTATCATCACAAATTATAATTTTTATTGCTTCTCCTTCACAATACCAATAAACCATTTGCGTTCATGGGCCTGGCGTTACCCCTTACCGATGCAACTTACAGATAATAGCAGGAGAGTTGTCTCCAACGAGAAAAAGAATAAAAAAATGTGTTTCTTTTCATATGGCTTACTGTTATTTTCATACATTTACAGCCCAAAGATAAATATTATCCAGGACGGAGAAAAAAGGTATCGTTTAAAGGAAAAAATAGTTCATTCGTCGGGTAAATCGGATGCGTTCATCGATTTTCAGTTGTTTCCGACCCCTTTTGAAGCGTAAATTTGTGCAAATTCTAAATTGTATTTATTATGGAAACAAATTCATGTTCTACATTTCATCATTCGCCAAAGTCGAAAGGGATTATTTTCGGTCTGTTGTTGATTATAGCCGGGTTGCTGTTTCTATCATTTAATTTCGGATGGATTGATGCCGCCCTCAGACCTATCCTGTTTTCATGGCCGATGATCTTTATTGTACTTTCCATTATCAGTTTTTCCAAAAGAGATTATTCCTTCGGGGTGATTTGGTTGATCGCAGGACTCTTCTTCCTGCTTCCCCGTATAGCGGAAGCTTATCCGGGATTTATCAGCGGCGTTGATACGGATTTTGCCCGTATCTATTGGCCGGTATTGCTCATCCTCCTGGGACTTGTGCTTGTTTTCAGGATAGGTTCCGGCAGGGGTAGGAGGCAGCACGGATACAAACAGATAGGAGCCGATTCTACAGAAAACGTAAACGGGAGAATAGACAAAAGCGTACTATTCGGCGGTTCCGAGAGCATTTTCTTAGACCCTGTTTTCAGCGGCGGCAGCATAAACGCCACTTTTGGCGGTGTGGTGCTCGACCTGAGAAGAACCACGCTCCCGGAAGGAGAGACCTTTCTCGATATTGACGCCACTTTTGGCGGAGTGGAACTCTATATTCCCGGTGATTGGTGGATCGAGACACGATTTCAGACTGTTCTGGGAGGTGTTGAAGATAATCGGATCATTTCCCAGCCCGATCATACCCGAAAGTTGATACTGCAAGGCAATCTGACCTTCGGAGGATGCGAAATACGGTAGACAAACAGAAAAACGGTAACCCAATTTAAAAACAAGGAATGAAACTCTCATTGACGTATATACCCTTACGACTGTTACCGGTGATAGTCCTGGGCGTAATGTACGCCCTATTGCAAACGGCGGCATTTCGCCCGATTGTCTCCTTTCCCTGCGGTTTGCTTTTACTCAAGAGTTGCATCGATGCGATCATCTTGTTGGGAATGGGGATGCTGCTGGCAGTCATCATTCCATCTTCCAACTATGTGAGATTAGATGTCTTTCAGCGGTTTATCAATTATTTCGCATTGGGGTTCCTCTATGTATCCATCTGGGTGCTCTTTGGTTATCTCTCTTCCATCCTTCTGCTCGGGAATGAAAACAGGGATGAGATTCGTTCACTTATTCCGTTGTCCGTTTTTATCGGCCTGTTTATGTATGTGATACATGTGCAAATGATCCATTTCAGGATGATACAAAGGGAAACTGAAAAGGAGAGGCAGAAAGAAGAGGGACCGGAAACAGACTCCGCGGAACCGCACGCCGACAGGGAAAAAGAGAATAACAATGAAGAGAGCGAAGTGCTGGAACGGGTAGCGGTAAAGATTGGTCAGAAGATACACGTGATTCTTGTCCCTGATATTGTCTATATCCAATCCGACGGCGATTATGTGCAGATAGTAACCGACCAGAACAGGTTTCTCAAAGAAGAGACCATGAAGTATTTCGAAGCCGGTCTGTCTTCGTCTCAGTTCGTTAGAGTGCATCGTTCTTATATTGTGAATGTGGAAAAGATACTTCGTATAGAGATGTACGAAAAACAGAATCAGATGCTTACCCTTAAGAACGGAGACAAGATCAGGGCCAGCATTGCGGGCTACAAGGCGTTGCGGACCGTGCTGAACCTCTGAGCGTAACAGAATCTTAATGTAAAGTATGTTAAAACTTGGAAAACCAATTTGAGTTTTTGAGTTTTCCGTTTTACCTTTGCACCGCTTTTTTAAATTTAAAAATGGAATTAAAGGAACGAATTATAGAAAAAGCGGGCGATCTGTTCCGGCAATACGGTATAAAGAATGTGTCGATGGATGAGATAGCATCCTCGATAGGTATCTCTAAAAGAACATTGTATGAGAATTTCAAAGATAAGGAAGATATTCTGTTGTCTACACTTGTCTGGTTTGGAGATAGAAGAAAAGAGATGTTTGAAACTCTTTTCGCTCAATGCAATAATGTGGTGGAGGTTTTTATCAAAATCATCGAAGTGCATGAGAATGCACCTGTTTGCAATGTAAAATTCTTCGAAGATATTCAGAAATATTATCCTCGGGCTGCCAGTCTAATCAGGAGGCATACCGAGATCAATAATATTCATTTGAGGAATTTCCTGCGGCAGGGGATTGAAGAGGGATATATCCGTGAGGATCTGAATGTGAATGTAGCTGCCTTTCTGGTAGAAGAAAGTACCTACACTTATATCCGCGCCTCCTACCTCGAAAAGCCTCCTTTTTCGTTTAGAGAACTTTTTTACACAATGATGATCAATTTTGTGCGGGGTATCATGACCGGAAAAGGGATTCGGATTATAGATGCCTACCTGGAACAACAAAAAAACAAATGAACTGTTTCTTTGCTGGAAATTAACTGAGATTAGTTGACTATGTCGAACGTAGAAAAAGTCTGAAAGAAACGGTCTTTTTAATGAACTATTTCGTTAAGCGAATACATAGTCAAAACTTGTTTTGACTATTTGAGCGTAGAATTGAAAATCGAGGAGCGAAGACGACTCAAATAGTCTAATATAATTGAACTATTAAAAGAAGTGATTATAATGAATCTACGAAGTATAATACTATTATTACTAATGCTGTCGGGCCTTGCCGGCTTATCGACGGCGACAGCACAACAAACCGATAGTTTGCGGATCGATTTGAACCGGGCATTGGAGATTGCCTTGAGCGAAAATCCCACGGTGAAGATAGCCGATATGGAGATCACCAAGAAGCAGTATGCGAAGAAATCGGCCTACGGTGCACTCCTGCCGCAGATGGACCTGATCGGGCAGTACCAGCGTGCCATCAAAAGGCAGACGGTATATTTTGATGAAGGTTTCAGCTTCATGGGTGGCGACATTAATCCCGGAGACTATACCGACGATGAGTTACAGATACTGCAGGTGTTGCAAAAGGTGATGGGTGGTGATACCGAAAGTTCCGGAGAAGGTATCCAGATGGGACGTTTCAATTCCTGGTCGGCGGGGTTGAATGTAAGCCTGCCGTTAGTGGTACCCTCGCTCTGGAAAAATATCCAGATGAGTGAGGTGGATATCCAACTTTCCATGGAGAAAGCACGTGCATCGCGCATCGATCTGGTGAACCAGGTAAAGAAATCATTCTTCAGCCTGCTGCTGGCACAGGACAGCCACGACGTTTTCAGGAAAACCTACGAAACAGACTCCATTAACCTGGAGGACATCCGTAACCGCTACAATCAGGGGATAGTGGCTGAATATGATGTGATCACCGCCGATGTACGGCTGAAAAGCCTTATCCCCAGTATACTCCAGTCGGAGAATATGATGAAAATCGCCGAACTGCAACTGAAAATGCTGATGGGGATCGACAGCGATATGCCGCTGAAAGTGGTAGGTTCACTGGATGATTATGAGAAGAGTATGTTTGATGCCATTATCCCGGCAGACACTTCGCTCATGAACAACAGCGATATCAGGCAATTCGACCTGCAGACCGAACAAGCACAGAAAGCCTATGAACTGCAGAAACTGCAGTATGCTCCCTCACTCGTTACCTCTTTCAACTGGACTTATATGAGCCAGAACAACGATTTCAAGATCAGCACTTACCGCTGGGATCCTTATTCCATGCTGGGTGTTACGCTTCAGATACCTCTCTTCAGTGGCGGACAACGCTACCACAACTTGAAACAATCGCAGATACAGCTATGGCAGTTGGATGAACAGCGCAAGGATGTGGAACGGGGGCTCAAACTGTCGATCAGGAACAACTACGACCTTATCCACAAAAATATCGAGCAGGTGGTGGCTACCCAGTCATCTGTGGAGCAGGCCCGCAAAGGTCATGAGATCACTCTGAAGCGATACGAGACGGGGATGGGTACCATCGTGGATGTCAATGCGGCGGCATTGGCTGTGCTGAATGCCGAATTGCAGTACAGGAACGCTATTTACGACTATCTCTCAGCCAAAGCTGACCTGGAAAAGGTGCTCGGCTATGATATTGCACCGGTGAATATAGAATAAAGATTTAAGATTCAAGATTCAAAATTTAATATTCGAATGGCAAATCAACGTAGTCAAATCTGAAATCTGAAATCTTGAATTTTGAATGTGGAACCCAATTTAAAAATAAAATATATAAATAATTATATGAGACGATACAGTTTATTGAGAATAACTCCTTTACTGGCAGTTGCATTGCTTGCTTCCTGTGGAGGAGCAGACCGTACCGGAAGCGCTGAAAGTGAAGCTTCACAGAAAACAAGGGTACGTGTAGAAGAGGTGCAGTTAGTGCCGGTGGATCAGATATCTACCTTTACCGCTACGGTAGAGGCCGATCAGGTGAATAATATTGCTCCCGCCATGGGAGGACGGATCCGCGAGATTAAAGTAGATGTAGGTTCGCAGGTTCGTCGTGGGCAGGCCCTGGTAACCATGGATAAGGCAAATCTTTCACAACAACAGACACAGGTTGCCACGTTAAAGAGGGACTATGAACGCTATAAAGAGTTGTATGAAGTGGGTGGTATTTCCAAACAGCAGCTCGATCAGGCAAAGACCCAACTCGATGTGGCGGAGTATGCCCTGAATAATCTGGATGAGAATACTACACTGACCAGTCCGGTAAACGGGGTGGTGACTGCCCGTAATTACGATCCGGGTGATGTGGCCGGACAATTGCCTATCCTCACCATTGAGAGTATCAATCCGGTGAAGGTGAAAGTCAATGTTTCAGAGTCTTATTATAGCCAGGTGGTGAAGGGAATGCCTGTGGAAGTGTTAGTAGACGCCTTGGGCGGTGAAAGGTTTCAGGGAAGTGTATCACTGATCTACCCCACGCTTGACCCGGTTTCGCACACTTTTACCGTAGAGATATCGGTGCCTAACGGTGATCAGCGGCTGCGTCCCGGCATGTTCGCCCGTGTGAGGATGAATTTCGGCACCAACGAGCGTCCGTTGCTTTCCGACAGGGCTGTCCTGAAGCAGGTAGGTTCTAATGATCGCTATGTATTTGTGGAAAAAGACGGGAAAGCTGTCTATACGTTGGTACAACTGGGAGTCCGGATCAATGATAAATATGAGATCGTCTCAGGGCTGAACGATGGTGACAGGGTAATCGTAGAGGGTAATACAGGCCTGATTGACGGGACTGAAGTGGAAGTTATTGATTAAAATTCAAAATTTGAATTGCAAATCAGCGAAGCTAAATCTTGAATTTGAAATCTTGAATTAAAAATATATAAGTATGAAGATATATGAAACCGCGGTGAAAAATCCCGTGGGAACATCATTAATATTTATCGGTGTTGTGCTGATAGGCTTTTTGTTCTACAGGCAATTGCCTATAGATCTCTATCCCAATATCGACCTGAATATCGTCTCGGTCATGACCTCCTATGCGGGTGCAGGTGCTGAAGACGTGGAGACCAATGTAACCCGTCCGCTTGAAGATGTCCTGAACTCTACCGAGAAACTGAAAGAAATTACATCACAATCGAGGGACGGTATGTCAATGATCATGCTGGAGTTCGAATTCGGTACAGATATGGATGCCGTGATGAACGATGTGCGGGATAAGGTATCTCTGATATCGGGCTTTTTGCCTGACGGTACGGAAGATCCCATGATCCTGAAGTTCAGCTCTGACATGATACCGGTAGTAGTGCTCTCTGCCACCGCACAAGAGAGCTCGGGAGCACTGTATAAGATACTCGACGAACAGGTGGCCAACCCGCTCAACCGTATTTCGGGTGTGGGTACTGTTTCCGTCAGTGGTGCCCCCCAAAGGGAGATACAGGTGAATGTGGTACCTGAAAAACTGGAGGCATACAATATTTCCCTGGAACAGATCGCACAAGTGATCGCCACTGAAAATGTGAATGTCCCTGCCGGTAATTTCGATATCGGCACGCAGACCTATATGTTACGTCTCGAGGGAGAATTCAAGAACAGCCGCGACCTGAACAATATCATTGTGGGTAACAACCAGGGACGCGCCATCTATCTGCGGGATGTGGCATCGGTGAAAGATACACTGGAGTCCCGTATACAGGAGAATTATACCAACGGACAGCGGAGTGCTTCCATTGTGGTACAGAAACAGTCGGGTGCCAACACCGCAGCGATTGCTGATGCGGTAAAAGCACAGTTGCCTGTGCTGGAAAAGAGTCTTCCGCCCGATATCAAGCTTGTTACGGTAATGGATACTTCCGATTATATTAAAGTATCCATCAATAGTTTGCTGGAGACGATCGTGCTGGCACTTATTATCGTCGGTATCATCGTGCTTTTCTTCCTGGGGCGGTGGCGTGCCACTATCATTATCATGGTGACCATACCCATCTCGCTGATCGGGTCGTTTATTTATCTTTACCTTACCGGGAACTCCATTAATATCATCTCGCTCTCGGCTCTTTCCATTACCATCGGGATGGTGGTGGATGATGCCATTGTGGTGTTGGAAAACATTACCACCCATATTGAACGGGGGAGCCGAGTCAGACAGGCTGCTGTGTACGGTACGGAAGAAGTATCCCTTTCCGTAATCGCCTCTACACTGACCATTATTGCGGTATTCTTACCGATGACTATGGTCGGTGGTTTTGCCGGTGTGATGTTCAAGCAGTTGGGATGGATGGTAACCATCATTATTTCTCTGTCGCTGATCATAGCCTTGACACTTACCCCGATGATGAGTGCGAAGATGATGCGGTCGAACAAGGATGCCAAGGTGTCCGGTTTTGACAGGTGGTATAATAAAAGGATATTACCGGTACTCAACAGAATCGATCATGCTTATGCCCGATTGGTGAATTGGGTGGCCCGCAGGAGGCGACTCACATTATTGGGTGTGCTGGTTGTTTTTATTATAAGTGTGGTTGTCAGTGCTATCACGTTGAAAACGGAATTTATGCCGGCGTCCGACAACAATGAAATTGCCATTACCGTGGAGATGCCTACCGGAACCCGTATGGAAGTCGCCCGGGAGACAGGCCACAGGATAGCACAGGGAATGCAGGAGAAATATCCGGAGATAGAGATCATCTCTTTCAGTGTGGGTGCGGCCGATGAAGATAACACCTGGGCGGCTATGCAGGAAAATGCTTCCAATATCATGACCTATACGATGCGTTTGACGGAGGCCAAGAACAGAAAAAAGACGATCTACGATATATCAGACGAAATACGTCAGGATCTTGCCAATATGCCGGAGTTGCACCGTTTCCGGGTAATGCCGGGTGGAGGCGATATGGGAATGACCGGTGGAAGTAATGTCGCATTGGATATATATGGTTACGATTTGGCTGCGACCGACCAACTCGCTGCTGAGATGAGAACTAAACTGGAAGGAGTGAAAGGATTGCGCGATATCACGGTATCGAGAAAAGATTACCGGATGGAGTACCAGATACAGTTCGATCGTGAGAAATTAGCGTTGAACGGACTGAACATGAGTACGGCGGCCAATGCTATCAGAAACAGGATCAACGGTCTTGTCATGTCACGTTTCCGTGAAGAAGGAGAAGAGTATGATATTCGGGTACGGTATGAAGAACAATACCGCCAGTCTATCGAAGATATCGAAAATATATTGATATACAACACGATGGGAGCCGGTGTGCGGGTACGTGATCTGGGGACAGTAATAGAAACTTCTACACTGCCGCAGATCGACCGTCAGGATCGCCAGCGTATTGTGACGGTGACCGGTACCATTTACGGACGTGCCCTGAGTGAGGTGGTGACCGATGTAAATACCATTATGGCCGAAGCAGATCTGCCGGCAGGAGTACAGATGGAGATCGGTGGATCGCTGGAAGACCAGCAGGAATCATTTTCACAGTTGGGACTTCTTCTTATGATCGTTTCTCTGCTGGTATATATTGTATTGGCATCGCAGTTCGAATCGCTCACCTATCCGTTTATGATCATCCTGACCGTGCCGTTTGCTTTTACCGGTTCTATCCTCTTCCTTGCCCTTACGGGAGAACCGCTCGGCATCATGGGATTTGTGGGATTGATCATGCTTGTGGGGATGGTGGTAAAGAACGCCATCGTGTTGATCGACTACATCAACCTGAACAGGGAGAGAGGTATGTCCATTATCACGGCGGTAGTACATGGAGGCCGTTCGAGGTTGCGCCCCGTATTGATGACCACCCTTACTACTATCCTGGGTATGGTTCCCCTGGCAATTGGTACAGGGCAGGGATCGGAAATGTGGAAATCACTGGGTATCTCCATTATCGGTGGGATGACTTTCTCCACTATCATTACCCTTATATTGATCCCGGCGCTCTATTCCATGATGGCGGGTTACGGTGTGCGCAGAAGACGCAGGAAACACCGTGCAGTATTGGTAATTGACAATTGAAAGTGGAAAATTGAAAATTAAGAATTAAGAATGAATAGTGAAGAAGTTAAAACTAAAAGTGAATTTTCTTAGGAGCGAGGGCAGAGTCAAATTTATTTGCACTATGCCGAGTGATGACAGAAAACCTACGTAGTGAAAAGTGAATATGAGAGCCAAGAATCAAGACTATAGAAATTCTTGACTTCTTGGACTTCTCCACTTCCTACTTCTAATTTTTAACTTCTAACTTCTAAAAGATAAAAAGAATGAAAGCAGTAATGATAACTTTAGACCAGGCGCATTACGATGAGATCGTGGGCAACCTGAGCTCACTCAATATACGCGGGTTCACTTCATGGAAAGAGATCCACGGACGGGGAAGCAAGACCGGAGAGCCGCATTACGGCTCCCACGCCTGGCCTTCGGTGAACAAGGCCATCCTCACCATTGTAGAGGATGACAGGGTGAAGCTGTTGCTGGACTATCTGAGGAAACTCGATGAAGAGTCGCCCAACCTGGGCCTACGTGCCTTTGTCTGGAATATTGAAGATATGATGTAATTTGATCCGGATGATCAATTTCGGAAAGGCGTTGCTGAAAAGTAGCGCCTTTCTTGACTGTAAATGATTATGAACTTAGTGATGTAAGTCCACGGTTTATTCAAATAAAACTTTTATCTTTGTTTCATTATTAACAGTGAAATCCAATTTATTATGCTGACCGATGACCAACTGCGCGACCGGTTACACCGGCAGATCACCAACCTTCCACCTGAAAGTCTTCGTCTCGTGGAACAGTTTCTTTCCAGGTTGGAAACAGATACCCTATCGGATATTGTGAGGGAAGATCCGGCTGAATATCTTTCCGGAGAGAAAACAGAAATGAACCCTATTACTTCTGAACAAAAATGGCATCCAAATGAACCTTTCATTGCAGGACAAGAGGAGTGGTTTCAATATTTTCGTGAAATAGAAGAAGGAGAATTTACCCCACTAGAAGAAGCTAATCAGGAATTTGAGCAATGGAAAGCCCAGCAGATCAAAAACCGGTTGTAATAAGTCGATTGTTCAAGACACATCGCAAGGAAATTTATATTTACGGTCTCGAAACATTCGGCTTCTATCAGGCCGAAGTGTACGATAAGCTTATTCAGCTTCGAGCATCCGAAAAATACGTGATGTGAAAAATATATCTCCTTAAATACTCCATCTTTTATTATTCCTTCCAATTATTTCAATACTGCTATACTGAAGTTTGGCAGGTAAAGTACCGTTTGGATAGCTCTATGTCGACGTTGCTGAAAAGTAGCGCCTTTCTTTTTGGATTTTCCGTCGTACATGTTACAGTCGGCAACTTTTTGGTATCGATTTTTTACAGTTGGGTAACCAAAACATTCGTTTCGGTAAGTTTGTAAAAAAAGGCGCGAAACTGTACTATAACTTTGTATTATAAAAATTAGGGATTATTCAAATTTTATCAAGCAATGAAACGAGCATAATAATCATTCACACATAAGTAAATGATTGAAGCGAGTTCACTAAAGTTAGACTTTTTCTACACTCGGCAAAGTAAATAAATTTACTCTGCTCTCGTTTAACGAAAAAGTTCCATACACCATAAAGAAAAAATATCGTATGAAAAAGGGATTAAGGATAGCCATTGTATCTACCGTATCTGTAATAGTGTTTTCAGTGATGAGTTTTACAGGAATAATCTTATTGAGAAGGCAGATTATAAGCAGATATTGAAGAGGTAAATAATGGATAATAGTCATTCTTTTTATTTCAGACCCTGGCATTTTATATTGGCAATTGTAATATTCTTCGTACTGACCGGAGTTATAGCCGAAAAAAAAGTGAACCATATTCCTTTGTCGGAAGAAGGCAATTCGATTCTGACCGAATTACATGAGGTTAATCTTGACAAAGAGAGTATAAACTTCCTGTTTTTCTATCGGAAAGATTCCGAATTATGCCGGAAGATGCGATACAATATAGAGCAATTGGATGCCGAAAGTCTTCACGGTATCAATTTTTACGCTATGGATATTGAAGAGAATTCTGAATATTATTATAAGTACAATATCTCCGGAATTCCCAACCTGTTAATACTTAACGGAGATGTTGAAACAAAACGAGTCATGGGTATTGTATCTACCGATAATTTAGAGAAAATAGTGAATAGGGTAAAAGCTATTGATCCAAATAAATAAAATTACTCTGCTCTTGTTTAACGAAAAAGTTACATACACCATAACGAAAAAATAAAAATATAAAACGAGCAGAAGAAAAGTTCTTACAAAGGAACATGATTACTGCGGAACAACGTTCGACGACCGAACGGGTGTCAATTCCACACACCATAATGTATATATAAAATAATCGTGTGAAAATAAATGATTTAATCATATGAAACAAAGAACCATAAGAGAAGCTTTTTCTATCAAGGGGAAAGGATTACACACAGGGGTAAAAACTACTATCACATTCCGGCCGGCGCCTGTTGATTTCGGATACAAGATCAAACGGACTGATCTTCAAGGAAGCCCGGTAATTACGGCTTCTGCCGAAAATGTAATGAATACCCAAAGATGTACTGTCTTACTTGTAGATGGAGTACAGGTTGCTACGATAGAACATGCGTTGGCTGCACTTTACGGATGTGAGATTGATAATTGCCTGATTGAAATTGATTCTCCTGAATTTCCGATACTGGATGGGAGCGCTGTTGAATATGTGAATAATATTCACAGGGTAGGTTTCGAAGAGCAGTCTGAAGAGAGGATCTATTATGAGGTGGATCAGAATATTGAATATTTCGATGCTGAAACAGGATCATACCTGATATTAATGCCCTCTGACAGATTTAGCATCCATGTGCAGATAGCATTCGACTCGGAGGTTTTACCTGTACAAAAGGCCTTTCTGGAAAATTTATCCGATTTTAAAGATGAAGTCTCGATGTGCAGAACATTTGTCTTTATAAGAGAGATCGAAAGTCTCCTGAAAACCGGATTGATTAAGGGCGGGGACCTGGATAACGCAATTGTTATTTACGATCAACTCATTCAACAGAAGGAATTGGATCGGTTGGCCGATGTCATGGGTATAGAGAGGAGAAAGATTGATAAAACCGGATATATAGTAAATAAGCCGCTTTTGTTTCCTAATGAACCCGCAAGGCATAAATTACTGGATGTTATCGGAGATATAGCCCTTGTCGGCAGGTTTATCAAAGGAAGAATAATCGCAAATCGTCCCGGTCACCGGATCAATAACCTGTTCGCAAGGAATATAGTTGAACAGATCGAAACGAGGTCTGTCTTTGAGATGCATACAAATTTTTCATAGAAAACCCCCATTAATATGAAGACTATCTTTTTATTTGTCAGGAGAAACATGATCTCTTTTCTGGGTATGACTCTGGGATTGATAGGCGGATATCTTTACTGGCTATATTATGGGATCTATGACGGTACATTTGGTTTTTCTTCGGAATTGTGGACAAATTGCGTGTATGGATTATTGTTTGGAGGATTGATAGGCAGCTTAATTAGAAAAAAAACGATCAATCATTATGAGAAAAAAAACAATTTTGATCACAGGAGCGACACAGGGCATGGGTAAAGCCGCGGCATTGGCCTTAGCAAAACAAGGGCACCATATTATTATCACGGGTCGTAAAGAGTACGAAACCGTTCAGGTACAACAGGAGATCATTTTAGAAAGCGATAACCCTCATGTTGATTATCTTTTAGCCGATTTGTCACTGCTGGGTAATATCCATCAATTGGCAGAAAGGTTCAAGCAGCGCTTTGACGGATTAGACATACTCATCCACAATGCAGGAGGCATTTTTGGTAAGGAAAGGATGGAGACTGCCGACGCGATAGAAAAGACCATTGCCTTAAATTTCGTCGCACCTTACTTGTTGACCGCGTTACTTACCGACGAGCTACAAAAGCATTCCGATGCGCGCATTGTATTTACAGCTTCGGATGGACATAGTTCTATGGCAAAACCCGACTTTGAGGATATAGAATTAAAACAGGGGTACACAGCCGGAAGGGCTTATGGGAATGCAAAACTCTTCTTGATCATGATGTCTCAGGAATTAGACCGGAAGTTTAAAGAGACAGGTATTGATATTACCGTCAACTCACTTCATCCCGGTGTGGTGATAAACCAGAAAATGGTGGAAGATGCGAAAAGAAGAGGCTTTTTAGGAAAAGCAATCATGCTTCCTCTGATGCGGTTGCTGATGAAAACAGCAGAACAGGGAGCGGATACCATTGTTTATCTCGCTTCTTCGGAAGAGGTGGAAGATACCAGCGGCTTGTATTTTTACAACCGCAAACCTAAGAAGGTAAATAAGAAATATATTTCGGTGGAGACAAAAGAGATCATTTGGAACTATTGCGAGACGATAACAGGAGTAAAATTATTCAAATAAAATCTCTTACTACTCGCTAATAAATTCTTGTACGCCGACAGAGATGACACAAATGAAACTATTTCGTTAAGCAATACGAACAGAAGACAAGCTTGCTTGTATTATGTCGTTGCGAGAATTGAAAATCGAGGAGCGAAGGCGACTCAAATAGTCTAATGTAATTGAATACAAACATATAACATCTGCTTATGAGATTTAAAAAACTGTTTTTTACCGCATTTTCTATCACGGTGCTTACTTCCACTTTAAATGCACAAAATTACAATACATCTCTTGGTGTGAGATTAGGATATGACAGCGGTTTAACGCTAAAATATTTCTTCGCTCCCGAAAATGCGGCCGAGTTTATTCTCTCTGTATCACCCCGTTACTTTCAACTCACTGGAATGTATGAATATCAGCAATTTGTGCCGGGATCATCCGATCTATCGTGGATCGTAGGGGTTGGCGCCCATCTGGGAGCTATACACTATGAGAAGGAAAAATACAAAACCGATTTGTTGTTGGGAGTGGATTTGATGGCTGGCCTGGAATACAGTATCGCCCGAACACCTTATACTGTTGGGCTGGACTGGAAACCATCTTTTAACTTCACTAACAGTTATAACGACTATTGGCTTAACGGATTTGCCCTTAGTTTGCGATATACACTCTATTAGGACTAAGGTTTACTATCTTTTGCAGATAACTGAACGTAATGATTGTGTTGTTTAATGAAACCTTTGCCGGGCCTTGACTTAAGTATTGATATGTTTTAATTCGGTATTCAAAATTACCGTTTGGGTAATTTTTAGGAGCAGGCAGTGTTTTGAAGCCATATCTTTGCAATATCAAACAAGAGAAAAGAAAAAGATTTTATTACTCAATTAATTATTCAGAAAAATGAAAAAGATGTTTTTAGTGTGTTTGTCAGTATTGATGACAACAGGATTGGTGACAGTGAATGCTCAAACTCCCATATCTTATGGCGTGAAAGCTGAAGCAAATATGTCGAATTTTTTACTTAGCGATTTAGATAATCAGTCAAGTACAATGAAATTGGGCCCTACGCTGGGTGGATTTATGAACATTGGTCTGCATGAGAATTTCTCCATCCAACCGGAAGTAATGTTCTTCTACCGTAATTCCAAAATGGAAACCGGAACTGCTGAAGACGACTTTAGGCAATGGGGTATGCAGGTACCGGTTTACTTTCTGGGACAAACCTATACCAATAGCGGTAAGTTTTATGCCGGTGTAGGGCCCTATCTGGGACTTGGCTTTGATGCAAGATATAAAGACGCCGATAAAGATCTGTACAAGAAGGTGAATGACGAGGCCGATATGAACCGGTGGGATTTTGGATTGGGAGCACTGGTCGGCTATGAATTCCATAACGGTATCCAGATTAATGCCGGATACCAGCTCGGACTGGTGGATCAGTTAGACGCTCTTAAAGATCACGCTTCCATGCGTACACAGACTGTGAGTCTTGGCGTTGGTTATCGCTTCTAAAGAGAACCTAAGGAAAAGAGATTGCCTCGATACCCGACATTTACCCCAACCATGCAGATGTGCCGGCATTAAGTTTGTATCGCACGCCTGATGGGATAAAGGTGAAGTCTGACAGGGGCAATCTCCTCAAATAAGGTGAAGTATAGTGTTTCTTCTTCTTCAAAGCTCAACGGGCTGCAGGAAATATAATCCGAAGCCCGTTGAGTTTGCTTCTTTGTTTTGTAAGTGAGTGATTTTGATTATATTTGAATAATATAGGATGCGCCTCGGAAAAGCTCAAACAAGCTTGGCTCTTCTCTCGGCTTTCACTATATTTGCATTGCCCTGGCAGATCTATAAACAACCAATATATTACTATAGCCCAAATGTTTCGGAAAACAGAACCTTCTATTATTCGATTAGACAAAAGAACGGCCTTTTTATCAGCGCTGTTTATCAACATATTTTTTGTCTTTGTACAGCTTGTCATTTTAATTTATAGTTACTATATGGGAGAAAATATAGGAGAAAGATTTTCTGAAAGAATTTCCGGATCAAAGTATTATATAGAACCTGTAAACCTGTTTTTTGAACCTGTAATTCTATTTTTGATAAATACGTTTTTACTCTATCTCTTTTTTCGAATTGAATTTTGGATACTTACCCGCTTCTCTGATAATCGAAGAAAGGCGTGGATGTCATTCTTCATTATGTTTATTTTTATAGGTGTTTTGAGCACTATGATTTCTCAACTGTTGGGAATTTGGTTCAAGAGTGAGCTAACAGCGCACCAATATTCTATTATTCAGTTTGTCAAAGATATGTTTCTTTTTATTGCTTCTGTTTTTTTTACTTATTTGATCTATCTGATCATTAAAAATCAAGAGAGGATGGAAGAAAACAAGAATCTTACCATTGAAAATTTTAAAAACCGGTACAACGCGTTGAAAAATCAGACCGATCCCCATTTCCTTTTCAATTCGCTCAACTCGCTCAACGGATTGATCGGTTACGATGATGAACGGGCACATGAGTACCTGATGCAGCTCTCGTCAGTATTTCGATATACTATACAGGAACGTCCGGTGGTGACACTTTCCGATGAGCTGGAATTTACTGAATCTTATATTTATCTAATGAAGATCCGTTACGGAAACGCTTTTTCTGTCAACATTCGGGTTTTGGACAACTATCAAGAGTATTATATTTTACCTTTCGCTATACAGACGTTGGTGGAAAATGCGGTTAAACATAATATAGTAAGCTTGAATAAACCATTACATCTAATTATTGAAATGATGGAAAATGATACGATTATTGTCGAAAATAATCTTCAACCAAGACAAGACGTGAGCCCTGGAAATGGTTTGGGATTGTCTAATCTTAACGAGCGTTATTGGTTGATGTTCAGGAAAAATATCAGCATACAAGCCAACGATGCTGTCTTCAGAGTGGAGATCCCGCTTATAAAAAATCTGGAGAAGTATAGCGATAAGTTTATCAATATAAAATAACTCATAATTCATATGAACGCTGTAATTGTAGAAGACGAATTTGCTGCCGCGCAGAATCTTGAAAGACTCATAAAGTCGGTAGATGAGAATATCGATATTATCGCGGTACTGCAAAATGTAGATGAGAGTATAGAGTGGTTCTCGACAAACAGGCTGCCCGATGTGGTTTTTATGGATATTCATCTTGCCGATGGAGACTCTTTCTCTATTTTTAAGAATATTGAAATCCGTTGCCCGATTATTTTTACCACTGCTTATGACCAGTATGCATTGAAAGCGTTCGAGGTGAACAGCATCGACTATTTACTCAAACCGATCAGTAAAAACAGCCTTGAAAAGGCATTGGCCAAACTGAAGAACTTCTCGCCCAACAACAATCACTCCGATGTGATTGCACAGATAATGAAAAGTATCCATCAGGTGAATAAAACACACAAAAAAAGTTTCCTTATCCCGTTCAAGGATAAACTGATACCTGTTTCATCCGACGATATTGCCTATGTTTATTCACAGAATAAAAAGGCCGTGATCACCTGTTTCAATAAGCGTGATTACATGATGGATACATCGCTTGATGATTTTTTGAAACAACTCGATCCCGATCTGTTTTTCAGAGCAAACAGGCAATTCATTATTTCGCACCAGGCCGTAACCGACCTCTCGATGTGGTTTGACGGGAAATTAGCAGTAAATCTTTCTGTTCCTACGCCCGAAAGAATAATTGTGAGTCGTGCCAGAAGTGCCGATTTTAAAAAATGGTACATGAAAACAGATGATTGAGAATGAGTAGCGTCGTTTTAATTATATCCGCAAGTTCCAAAACGCCTTAAAGAATGGGCTTATGCAGGTTTTCTGTTCAACTTTATTTTTGCGAGTATAAGCCATTTTGCAGTAGATGGAATGGGTTTTCAATCGTTTTTCCCGCTTATTTTTATCGGGATACTTGCGTTATCGTATATCAGTTACCACAAATTAAATGCATTATGAAAAGTTGAAAGCAATTGGCGGACAAATCAGAGTAAGTCCGGTATCAGCTTAAAAACAAATGATAATACTACTTATTTATAGCTCAACCCAACAGCAAAAACAGCTCAATTCTCATCAAAATTGAGCTGTTTTTAATTAATAAATGAGTGATAACCACTTATAACTACCGCCGATGGAGACTCGGCATTGTTTTTTTATATTTCAGCACTTAAAATAGCCGTTTGGGAATTACACTCTCTACAACCTGCGCGGTTGTAGTATTACTTTGCATTGTCAAAAATGTAAATATGGGTGTATAATGTTAAGAGAAAGAATAATTCAACAAGCAACAGACCTTTTCAGCCTTCATGGCATTAAAAATGTATCCATGGACGATTTGGCATCTTCCCTGGGTATCTCTAAACGAACTATCTATCAGAATTTTAAAAACAAAGAGGATATTTTGAAGAATTGTATCCTTGTTTCCCGGGAGAATAGAACCCTGAGAATTATTGAGACCATGAGCCAATCGGAGAATGTTGTCTGTGGATGTTTACAAATAATTAATGATTATAAATACACCCGATTACCGGCTGCTATATTCTGGGAGGATATTTACAAATATTATCCGGAAGTTTATCAAGGCATTTTGCAGGATGCAGAGAAAAATAATATCTATCTGAAACGACTGCTAAAAGAAGGAATAAAAGACAATTATTTCCGTAAAAAAATAAATTTGGATGAAACTGTCTTTATGTTGGATATAAGTACTTGCATAAAAATCTGCGGTATTTATTCAGTAAGAGTTTCTTTGTCTCGTATGGATCTGATTTCCAATATGATGATTAATATGCTTCGCGGAATTTCTACTCCTAAGGGTATTGAAATCATAGATCAATATATTGCCAACTTACCCCATTCAAATAATTAATAATATTTTATGAGAGCTACAAAAATTGGTATCGTCGTAATGACGATTTGTGGATTGTTAAGGTTATCTGTTACGACAGCACAGGAAGCAGATGACGGAATTTTACGTGTAGATCTGGAGACGGCTATTCAAATAGCGCTAAGTGAAAATCCTTTGGTAAAAGTCGCCGATATGGAGGTGGAGAAAAAGGATTATGCTAAAAAAAGCGCTTATGGCGCATTGCTTCCCCAGATAGATCTTATCGGACAGTATCAGTATACTTTAAAACGCCAGACGATGTATCTGGACACGGATATGAGCAGTCTTTTTGGCGGCGGATCTGTTGATCCATCGCAATTCACCCCCGAAGAATTAAAAATCGTGGAAGTTTTCGGGAAAATGATGACACCCAGTTCCGATGCCGATGCCAATGAAGGAATTCAGGTGGGAAGGAAAAATATATGGAACGGAACAGTCAATGTTAGTTTACCACTGGTCGTTCCTTCGTTATGGAAAAACATCCAGATGAGTAAGGTCGACCTGGAGATGGCCATGGAACAGTCGCGCTCTTCGAAGATCGACCTGACCCATCAGGTAAAAAAAGCCTTTTACAGTATACTGTTGGCGAAAGACAGCTATGAACTGTTCAGGGAAACCTATGCGACCGACTCTTTGAACCTGGTGAATATCAAAAATAAGTTCGAGCAGGGTATCGTTGCCGAATACGATGTCATTACCGCCGATGTCCGCCTCAAAAGCATTATTCCCAATATCCTGCAGTCAGAAAGCATGTTGAAAATCGCAGAACTTCAATTGAAAATGCTGATGGGTATTGACTCTGAGCTGCCGGTGGAGATTGTGGGATCGCTTTCTGATTATGAAAAATGGATGTTTGAAGCCATTGTACCTTCCGATAATAATTTGTCAGGTAATAGTGATTTAAGACAGTTCGACCTGCAAGCCATTCAGGCGAAGAACGCATATGAGATTCAAAAACTTCAACGTTTGCCTACGCTTACCTCTTCTTTCAGCTATTCTTATATAAGCCAGAACAACGATTTCAAGTTTAACACATATCGTTGGGATCCTTATTCCGTGGTAGGAGTGACGCTTTCCATCCCTATTTTTAGCGGCGGACAACGGTATCACAATATCAAACAATCCGAAATTCAATTATTTCAACTGCAGGAGCAGCGTCATAACCTGAAACGCAATCTGCAGCTATCTGTCAGGAACAGTGTAGAGCTTATCAATAAAAGTATTGAACAGGTTGTCGCCGCTGAATCATCTGTACAGCAGGCAAAGAAGGGATACGAAATCACGCAGAAAAGATATGAAACAGGAGCGGGAACTATCGTGGACCTGAATGCGGCTGCTCTTGCGGTAACCAATGCTGAGTTGCAATACCGAAATGCGATCTATGACTACCTGGCATCCAAAGCAGATTTGGAAAAAACACTCGGTTATGATATCTAAGTTGATGTGATGATTTGATGATCTATTGATCTATTGATGTGATGATACCGATAAACTGGTAAAAGTATTGATAATAAATGAATTGATTAGAATTTGAATATCGAAATATAAAATCAAAGAAGTTGAAACTAAATAAAAATCAAATGAAACGAAAAGTCTTTCTAAAATTTATGCCGTTGGCTGCTCTTCTAACACTCTCTTCATGCGGAGGATCCGGTAAGAGTGAACAACAAACAGAGAACGCTAAAAGAAACATCATAGTGGAAGAGGTCAGATTGATGCCTGTAGACCAACTCTCATCTTTCACAGCAACAGTTGAAGCAAAAGCTGTCAATCATATCACTCCCGCGATGGGTGGTCGTATCAGGGTTATTCATGTGGATATTGGCAGTCGGGTTTCCAAAGGACAGACTCTGGTAACAATGGATGCAGCCAATTACTCACAGCAGGAGACACAATTGGCTACTCTACGGCGCGATTATGAGAGATACAGTGAATTGTATAAAGTGGGAGGTGTTTCCAGACAACAACTGGATCAGATGAAAACACAACTTGATGTCGCCCAGACAGCACTGAATACTACCGGGGAAAATACCGGGTTGATAAGTCCCATAAGTGGAATTGTAACCGCCCGTAATTATGATCCGGGTGATGTGGTTGCCGGAATGCCGATCCTGACGATTGAAAATATCAATCCGGTCAAGATAGTCATCAATGTATCGGAATCATATTATAGTAAAGTATCTCCGGGGATGCCTGCTACAATAGTCGTGGATGCGTTGGAGGGTGAAACTTTCGAAGGAAAAATATCTTTGATCCATCCGACGATTAACCCTACCTCACGTACTTTTCCTGTGGAGATTGAAGTGAACAACACCGAACAACGTCTTCGTCCGGGAATGTTTTCACGCGTGATACTTAATTTCGGAACCAATGAGCGTCCGCTCGTCACTGATTTGGCGGTCTTGAAACAAAGCGGGTCCAACGACCGGTATGTTTTTCTGGAAAAAGATGGAAAGGCCGTCTATACGAAAGTAGAGCTGGGAACCCGGATTGGCGATAAATATGAGATAGTATCGGGGTTACATGTCGGTGACCGTGTGATCGTTCAGGGAAATTCCGGATTGATTGAAGGCGCCGAAGTGGAAGTTATTGATTAAAAATTTCAGATTTAAGATTCAAAATTCAAGAATTTAAAATTAGGGATTTGAATTAAAAACCAGTGTAGATAAATCTGGATTGCAAATCGACGTAGTCAATTAATAATCGGCGTAAGCCAAATATTGAATCTGGAATCTGAAATCTTGAATTAAAAATAAAATAATATGAAGATATATGAAACCGCGGTCAAGAATCCTGTTGGGACTTCGCTGATCTTTATTGGAATTGTGCTTATCGGGATCATGTTTTACCGGCAGCTTCCGGTTGACCTGTTGCCCGAAATGGATGTGAACATGGTATCGGTGATGACCGCTTATCCCGGTGCAGGTGCGGAAGACGTGGAGACAAATGTCACCCGTCCTTTGGAAGATGCGCTGAACTCTACGGAAAACATCAAAGAGATTACCTCCACTTCAAAGGACAATATATCGGTGATCATGCTCGAGTTCAATTGGGGGTCGGATATGATCAATATTATGAACGACGTCCGGGATAAGATAGAGTTGATATCCAGCTCCCTTCCTGACGGAGCCAGTGACCCCATGCTGTTAAAATTCAGCACCGATATGATACCGGTGATCGTGCTCTCCGCGACGGCAAACGAGAGCGCGAACGCGTTATATAAGATTCTGGATGATCAGATTGCCACCCCCCTTAACAGGGTTCCGGGCGTAGGTACTGTTTCCGTCTCCGGTGCACCGCAACGTGAAGTGCAGGTAAACGTGCTCCCCGAAAAACTGGAGGCATACAATATTCCCCTTGAGCAAATCGCCCAGAAAATTGCCGCGGAAAATGTGAACGTTCCTGCCGGAAACCTCAACGTGGGGTCGCAAACCTACATGCTGCGTCTTCAAGGCGAGATATCCGAGAGTAGGGAATTAAACGACATCGTGATCGGCACCAGCCAGGGACAATCTGTTTATCTGAAAGATGTGGCCGTAGTAAGCGATACCGTTCAGTCAGATGTAATGGAGAGTTATACCAACGGGCAACGCAGCGCCTCCATCATGATCCAGAAACAGACAGGAGCCAATACGGTCGCTATCGCGAACGCGGTGAGAGAATTACTTCCCGGACTTCAGAAGAATCTTCCTCCCGATATCCAACTGGTAACGGTAATAGATACTTCGGATAATGTAAAGGTTTCTATCAACAGCTTGCTTGAAACCATCCTGCTTGCCCTCGTTATTGTGGGTCTTGTTGTTTTATTATTCCTGGGGCGATGGAGGGCTACCGTAATTATCATGGTGGCTATCCCCATTTCGCTCATTGGATCGTTCATCTATTTGTATATCACTGGAAACACCATTAATATTATTTCGTTGTCGGCACTTTCAATCTGTATCGGCATGGTAGTGGACGACGCAATAGTAGTACTTGAGAATATTACCTCGCATATTGAACGCGGTAGTCGTCCCCGGCAAGCGGCGATTTACGGTACCGAAGAGGTCTCGCTTTCCGTGATTGCATCCACCTTGACCATTGTCGCGGCTTTCCTGCCGATGACTTTAGTTGGCGGTCTTGCAGGGGTAATGTTCAAACAACTCGGATGGATGGTGACCATCATCATTACTCTTTCAATGATCATTGCGTTGACACTTACCCCGATGATGAGTGCCAAAATGTTGAGATCGACGAAAGAAGCGAAAGTGAGTAAATTCGACAAATGGTATAATAAGCATATCCTTCCGTTGCTCGACAAATTAGACTTAGCTTATGGTAAGTTGGTGAACGGAGTAGTGAGAAAACGCGGCATTACATTGGGTGTGATTATAGGTATATTCATTATTGGGGCCGTAGTATCGGCAGTGACACTTAAAACCGAATTTATGCCGAGCTCTGATAATAATACCATCTCAATGACTGTGGAATTGCCTACAGGGACAAGGATGGAGTTAGCCCGCGCCACGGGTCAACAGATCAATAGACTGATAGGAGAGAAGTATCCTGAGATAGAGATCAATTCTTTTACTGTAGGGCAGGCTGATGAAGACAATATTATCGCCTCCATTCAAGAAAACGGAGCGCATATTATGAGTTTTAATATCCGTACGAAGGAGGCCAGGTTCAGGAAAAGATCCATTCATGATATTTCGGATGAATTGCGTAGCGATCTTGCTGCTATTCCGACCATCAGTCACTTCGTAGTGACTCCCGGGGGATCAACAGGAAGCATGGGTGGCGGAAGCACGATGGATGTGCAGATCTATGGGCATGATTTTGCTGAGACCGACAATCTTGCCGCAGAAGTAAAATCTAAATTAGAGGATATTAAAGGTTTACGTGACGTGACCATTTCCCGTCAGGATTATCGCATGGAATACCAGATTGAGTTCGACAGGGAAAAACTGTCACTCAACGGCTTAAGTATGGGAACTGCTGCCAATGCTGTCAGGAACCGGATAAACGGTATGACGATGACAAGTTTTCGCGAAGAAGGTGAGGAATATGATATCCGTGTACGTTATGATGAAAAATCACGCCAATCCATAGAGGATATTGAAAATATATTGATATACAATCCGATGGGCGTGGGAGTGCGTGTGCGGGATTTGGGAAAAGTGGTGGAAAATTCTTCGCTGCCTGAGATCGACCGTAAAGATCGCCAGCGAATAGTGACTGTGAGCGGTTCAATCCATAACCGTGCTTTGAGTGATGTCGCGGCAGATGTGAACAGCGCCATTTCAACGTTGGATATTCCTATGGGAATACAAGTGGAGATAGGCGGTTCGCTCGAAGACCAGCAGGAGTCATTTTCCGAGTTGACGATGCTGATCGTTATCGTTATCCTGTTGGTATACATTGTAATGGCATCCCAGTTCGAATCACTTACATACCCGTTCATTATTATTTTTTCCATTCCGTTCGCGTTTATAGGATCGTTGCTGTTACTTGCGATCACCGGTGAACCACTCGGAATTATGGGACTCATTGGACTGGTAATGCTTGTGGGGATGGTGGTGAAGAACGGTATTGTGCTTGTCGACTACATCAACCTGAACAGGGAGAGAGGTATGTCCATTATCACGGCGGTAGTACATGGAGGCCGTTCGAACCCAAAAGTTGGCAGTAGGTACAGGGCAGGGTTCTGAAATGTGGCAATCGCTCGGTATCGCTATTATTGGCGGTATGACATTTTCAACGATTGTAACGCTTATCCTTATTCCTGTACTCTATTCAGTTTTTGGAGGAAACGGAGTAAAACGCCAACGGAAGAAACACCGTGCGCTATTGGTAATTGACAATTGAAAGTGGAAAATTGAAAATTAAGAATAAAAAATGAAAAGTGAAGATGAGAGCCAAAAATCAGGAAGTAAGGCCATAGAAATTTCGAAATTCTTGACTTCCCGGACTTCTCCACTTCCTACTTCTAATTTTTTATTTCTAACTTCTAAAAAAATAAAAAGAAATGAAAGCAGTAATGATAACTTTAGACCAGGCGCACTACGATGAGATCGTGGGCAACCTGAGCTCACTCAATATACGCGGGTTCACTTCATGGAAAGAGATCCACGGACGGGGAAGCAAGACCGGAGAGCCGCATTACGGCTCCCACGCCTGGCCTTCGGTGAACAAGGCTATCCTCACCATTGTAGAGGATAATAGGGTGAAGCTGTTGCTGGACTATCTGAGGAAACTCGATGAAGAGTCGCCCAACCTGGGCCTCCGTGCCTTTGTGTGGAATATTGAAGGTATAATGTGATTCCGTAAATAAACATACAGTTAAGTCAAAAGCCGGGCATGGATATGTTCGGCTTTTTTAAGTTATACCTCCATACTGCATATCATGGGATTGATAAGAATTATTTTCCGTCTCTTGTCTGAACGAATGATAAATACTACTTTTGCAGCGTCTTCCAGATTGTCATAGATAATTCATTAATACGGACATTGTTATGTTGTATTCATTGCTCCAGAACTCCTATTTTTCAGTTTTCCTTATTATAGCGCTCGGCTATATGCTGGGACGTATCAAGATCAAAGGTATCTCGCTCGACGTGTCGGCCGTCATCTTCATCGCCTTGTTGTTCGGACATTTTGGTGTGACCATTCCCAGCTCACTGGGATATTTCGGGTTGGTGTTGTTTATTTTCACTATCGGCCTGCAATCGGGTCCCGGTTTTTTCGATTCGTTCCAAAAAAACGGTAAAAAGCTGTTGATGATGGCATTGATTATTGTAATCAGTGCCGGCGCTGTCGCATTGGGGTTAGCTTATTTCCTGGGGATAGATATGCCGGGAGTGACAGGCTTGATCGCCGGTGCATTGACCAGTACACCGGGATTGGCGGTAGCCATTGATAGTACCAATTCACCGCTTGCTTCAATCGCTTACGGTATTGCTTATCCGTTTGGTGTGATAGGGGTGATCCTGTTCGTGAAGTTCTTTCCGAAAATAATCGGCGTAGATCTTCAGGAAGAGGCGCTTCGGCTCGACCGGCAGGAAAAGGCGGCTTATCCCGAAGTGAATTTTGCTGTTTTCCGGGTAAAGAATCCTACAGTATTCAATAAATCATTGTCCGAATTGCAGATCCGCACCATGACGGGAGCTGTTATCTCCCGTGTGATTCACGACGGTGTAATGGTGATTCCCAGAGCGAAAACCGTCCTCCGGGAAGGGGATCTGGTCAAAGCCGTAGGAACGGATAACTCTTTGAACCAGCTAGCCTTGTTTATCGGCGAACGTACCGAGATAGAACTGCCTGTAGATCATGATCAGGTGGTGGAATCGCTCCTGGTTACCAATAAACGGATGGTGGATAAAACATTGGGAGCATTAGACCTTTCACGGGCCTATCATTGTAATATTACCCGTATCCGGCGGAGTGGGATAGTGCTTTCTCCCACACCCGACCTGAAATTGAAATTCGGTGATAAGGTGGTAGTGGTAGGTGAACGAAAAAGTGTGCAGGAAGTAGGCCTGCTGCTTGGTAACAACGAGAAGAAATTATCCGATACCGATTTTTTCCCGATAGCCATGGGTATTGTATTGGGCATACTGGTGGGACAGTTGCAGATATCTTTTTCCAATTCATTTTCTTTCTCCCTGGGGTTGACGGGTGGGGTACTCATTACGGCACTTGTGCTTAGTAAACTGGGGAAAACAGGACCTATTCTCTGGTCGATGTCGGGCATGTCAAACCAGCTACTGCGGCAACTCGGGCTGTTGCTTTTTCTTGCCGAGGTAGGCACATCGGCAGGAGCAAATCTTTTCGTTACATTCCAAACTTATGGCTTACCCTATTTCCTTACCGGCGCAGTTGTCACGATAGTACCCATGATTGTCGCCGGATTGCTTGGATTTTACGTGTTCAAAATCCCTATTCTGGATTTAATGGGTACCATTGTCGGTGGAATGACCAGTACCCCCGGGTTGGCCACTGTCGATTCCATGACCGACAGCACTGCTCCCAGCGTGGCTTACGCCACTGTATATCCGGTAGCCATGATATTATTGATCGTATTGATACAAGTGCTCGCCCTGTTGGGATAACCGGTTAGGGATCTGTTATTCAACGATCTTCAGCACTACATTCCCCGTTTTTTGTCCACTTTCTACGTAACGGTAGGCGTCCACAATCTTATCCAGTGTATAATCTCTGTCGATCACAGGCCTAAATGCGCCTGTTTCGAAAAGATCTCTCAAGAAAAGAATATCTTCCTGAGTGATGGTCGGGGTGGGAAATAATACCCTTTTTCCATTCCGGAGTGCGGTAGAGAGGGCCAGAAAGATGTTTTCCCCGTTCTTCCCGAGTTCTGTGGAGATATAAACTCCGTTTTTCGTCAGTAATGGTTTGCATTGTCCGAAGGAACTTTTACCTACGGCGTCGAAAATAAAAGAGAACCTTGTATCGATTTTGGTGAAGTCCTCCGTCTGGTAGTCGATTACCCGGTTGGCGCCTAGAGATTTAATCAGTTCCACATTTTTTGTGTTGCATACCGCCGTCACGTTTGCCCCGAAGTACTTTAATAACTGCACGGCAGCCGATCCGATAGCCCCTGTCGCACCATATACCATTACGTCGCTTCCTTTTTCCACTCTCGCCGCCCTGATATTGCCCAGCGCGTAATGAGCGCCTTCTGTGATGGGAGCAGCATCATAAAAGGTAGCATTAGAAGGCATAGATGCTATGGCGCTGTTTTCTGCAAGGGCGAGGTATTCTGCGTGTCCGCCGAAATTATTATCATCGAATCCGAATATCTTGTCGCCTTTCCTGAATCGGATGACACTTTTTCCGGTATCTTCCACTATACCTGCAAATTCACATCCCAATACCCGGTTTTTTGGACGGAACAGGCCGCTCCAGAATCTCGATACAAAATATTGAGCACTTCGAAATCCGCTGTCAGTACGGTTTACAGTGGATGTAATCACTTTTACCAGCACTTCATTGTCTTTTGGTTCCGGTTTGTCGATTTCTGTAATTTTTACAACTTCCGGCGGACCATACCGGGTATAAACGGCTGCTTTCATATGATTATTCTTTTAAAGAAATTAGAACTCGGAAATCAGAAGTAAGAAGTGAGAAGCAAAAATAATATATTTTATACGATATTTTTTTAGAATAGAGAATAAAAAGAGTGGTGAACCGGATTTCGGTTTGAGATGTTGTATTGTTCAATTACATTAGTCGTTTTGAGTCGCAGGCTCCTCAACGGTTAATTGAGTCGCCTTCGCTCCTCGATTTTCAATTCTGCGCTCGGCAAAACAATTGACGACAAACCGAAACCAAAAACAAACTTGTTTGAGTTTTGGTGAGGTGCGAAGGAAAAAGACAGAGTCAAATAAATTTGTTCTGCTCTTGCTTAATGAAAATGTTCAATAAATTGAATAAATAAAAGATATGGCAATTATTAAGAGTATCCTCGATACCGATCTTTATAAGTTTACCACCGGTTATGCCTATTCGAAGCTCTTTCCAAGGGCTTACGGCGAGTTTGAATTTATAGACCGGAGTAATGGTGACTATCCGGAAGGATTTGACCGGCTGCTGAGAAAAGAACTGGAGGAGATGTCAAACCTTGCACTCACCAAAGAAGAAGAGGCATTTGTAAGGAAGCAAATGCCTTATTTGCCGCCAATCTATATTGATTTTCTGAAAGGATTTCGTTTCGACCCTTCAGAATTGGAAATCACGATGGAAGGAAGCAAATTGCATATAAAGGCTCGTGGTCTCCTTTACCGTGTCACTCTCTGGGAAACGCCTATCCTGGCTACCGTATCGGAGCTCTTTTTCCGTGAGACCGGCCGCTATCCCGACCTGAAGTACATGGAAGCGGTAACTGTAGAGAAAGCAAAGAAAATGCAGGAATACAATCTTTCCGTTTCCCTTTTCGGAATGAGGCGGCGGTTCAGTGCTGATGTGGAAGACCGGGTGACCGGGCTGTTGAAGCAACATGCCGGTACCAGCCTCTATGGGACGAGCAATGTCTATATGGCATTTAAACATAACCTGAACGTATCGGGTACCCATCCGCACGAATGGGTGCAGTTCCACGGGTCGATCTACGGTTACAAGATGGCCAATTATATGTCGATGGAGAATTGGATCAATGTTTACGACGGCGATCTGGGTACTGTGCTGACCGATACTTATACCACCGATGTTTTTCTGCGTAACTTCAGTAAAAAACATGCGTCGCTCTTCACCAGCCTGCGTCACGATAGCGGTGATCCGTTCTTGTTTACCGACAAGGTGATCCGGAGGTATGAGGAGTTACGTGTAAATCCTAAACTTAAATACCTGGTTTTTTCCGACAGCCTGAATGTGGATAAGGCTATTCAAATCAAAGAATATTGCGGCGACCGTATCGGTGCTACTTTCGGGATTGGTACAAATCTGACAGCCGATGTAGGGAACGATATCAAAGGGATGAATATCGTGATGAAGCTTTTCCGCTGCAAGATGACTCCCCGTGAAGAGTGGCAGGAGTGCATCAAACTATCGGATGTAGAAGGTAAGCATACCGGCAGCGAGCGGGAGATAGCGATTGCCCAGGCGGTACTGGGGTTGTAATTAATAAAAAAAGTTGTAGGTATACTCGCTTCGGTTGCCTGCCCCGTCAACAACAGTAAAGACCAATACCTGCTGTTGACCTTTTGTCAGCCGGCTATCATCAAACCGGTAAGTATAGATCGATGATTTGCTGTCGTGTGTGAACAATACATACTCGCCGTTGATCTCTCCCCTGAATGATGCGATACCGCTCTTGTCATCCCTGAGCCGGATGCGGATGCGTTTTTGATTTACCCAGGTAGCTGGTTCTATAGGTGTTATGACGGGAGCGATAGTATCGGCCGATATGGCGTACCGATCACCCAACTCGCGAATGCTGACTTTAATACCTCCACGGACATACTCTCCCCCGACCCAACTCTCCGATGCGTTGTCGTTGATCCTGACGATTCCGTAATTTTTTTTGTTCAGCAATGTGTCGGTATGCATGCCGATCCACATATCTGCACGGTTGTGCAGTGGTACAGGGGTGTCATTTACCCGGTGCAGGTCGGAATAATGGTTGGGGCTTCTGGTGGAGGAATGGAAGAAGCAGATATCATCATATAGATTCCCTTTTGGGATTTGCAATTGGAACCCCATCTCCATATAAGAGTTATAGAGGTTCCAGGCCATCCAGTTATTACAATCCGGTCTTTGGGGGATAGACTGGGATTTTCCGTCGACGGTGAAATTGTAGGTCAGCCTGTTCCCGTAATGATCTTCCAGTTCATACCGGAATCGGTAGGGCCTCTCTTCGTCAATATCGATATATCCATTGTTTTCGGCTTCATAGAATGGAAGGGTGTTGCCTGGCTCAATAAATGATTTCATAAAGAATGACCGTTGCTTTCTCCAATCTTCAAAATCGATGAAAGTGTTCAGCATACGTGTATCCGCGAATGAGAACCGGTTTATGGTACTGCTGAATATTTGGCGGTCATCCATGAAAAGACGGATATGCTTTACCCCGTAGATATTATTTTGGCCGTCCATCCGGTCGTATGCCTTTACACCCACACCAATGCGTCCCCAGACCTCAATGTTTCTTCCCAGTGGTGACGGATTTCCCGCTTTATCTTTGCTAATATTAAGTCTGACTGGGTTGCCGCTACCGTTAACTACCCCTTTTTCAAGTATGGGATAAAAGGTGATCCCCTGAATATCCGGTTTTCGTGTATCGGGTATCTTAGCCAGAAATTCCAATGCGTCCAACGGCTCTTCCGTGTGGGTATCGCGTATCTCAAAATGGAGGTGAGGCCCGCCGGAACTGCCGGTGTTGCCGCTCAAAGCAATTTGTTCTCCTTTCTTTACCGGTAACATGCCCGGCTCCGGATAGAGAATGACACTAAATCGCTCCTGTTGGTATTGTTGTTCCTTTACCCATTCCGCAATCTCTCTGGAGAAGCTGTTGAGATGCGCATAGACACTGGTATGGCCGGTAGAAGGATGGTCTACATAGAGTGCCAGTCCGTAGCCCCCGGGAGAGACACTGATGCGGGAGACGTACCCGTCCTCGATGGCGATGATGGGTTTGTCGACCACCTGTTGTGTCTTGAAATCGATCCCGGAATGGAAATGATTATTTCTTAATTCACCGAAGTTGCCGCTAAGAGCGGGTGAAATGGTAACGGGATTTCTATATTGTTGCGAATAAGATAGGAGAGTGCTGGTGAAAAATAAGAAAAATATAAGTTGTAATTTAAGTAGTCGCATTATATAGTTAAGAGTGAAAAATTAAGAATGATGATAGAACCAAGACTTTAGATTTGGGATGTCGGATATTGGATTTGGAAACTACTAATTTTCAATTTTCAATTACCAAAAACCGTATCAATAATATCTTTTGCCACTTCCTTCTTTGATTTCAGTAAGAATGATTGTTTTTCGCCGTCGCGGGAAAGGATCGTCACTTGGTTCGTGTCGTGTCCGAAGCCTGCTCCCCGGTCATTCAGTGAATTGAGTACAATGTAGTCGAAGTTTTTTTCTTCTATCTTTTTTATCGCATTCGATTCTTCGTCGTTGGTCTCCAGAGCAAAACCGATACTCAATTGCCCCGGTTTTTTTATTTTTCCGAGCGAAGCTGCGATATCGGGATTGGGAACAAGAGAGAGTGATAAGTGCTCATTTCCTGACCGCTTTATTTTCTCCTCACTCATCTCCTCCGGGCGGTAATCGGCTACTGCTGCCGAGAGGATGGCTGCATCCATTTGCGGGAAAATCTTTAGTGCGGCATCATACATCTCGACGGCTGACTCCACATTCACCCTTAATATATTGGGATGTGAAGCTGATAATGCGGTGGGGCCTGTGATCAGGATCACCTCAGCACCCCGTGAAGCACATTCTTCCGCCAAAGCGAATCCCATCTTCCCGGAAGAGAAATTGCCGATGAAACGTACCGGATCGATCCGTTCATAGGTCGGTCCTGCAGTGATCATGATCTTTTTCTTGTCAAGATCATTTCCGGTAGCGAAGAACTGTTCCAGAACAGACACAATATTTTCCGGCTCTTCCATCCTGCCTTTCCCTTCAAGGTGGCTGGCCAGCTCCCCGTCGGTTGCATCGATGATCTGCACTCCGTCGCTTTTCAGTTTTTCGATATTGCGTTGGGTGGAAATATGCCTGTACATGTCGAGATCCATGGCCGGCGCCACAAAGACAGGTGCTTTCATGGAAAGATAGGTGGTGATCAGCATATTGTCGGCGACCCCGTTGACCATCTTACCGATAGTAGCAGCCGTAGCCGGAGCCACAATCATCACGTCTGCCCACAATCCCAGATCCACATGACTGTGCCAGGTACCATCGCCCGAGGCAAAAAAATCACTGATCACCGGCCGTCCCGAAAGTGCGGAGAGCGTCACCGGCGTAATGAACTCCTTTCCGGCCGGAGTAATCACGATCTGTACCTCCGCTCCCTTTTTTATCAACAGCCGGGTGAGAATAGCCGATTTATAGGCTGCGATGCTGCCTGTGATACCTAATACAATATGTTTTCCCTGAAGCGACATAAATGTTGATTTGATGATCCCGACAAGTCGGGACAAGTTGTGTTGATTTTATAATCCCGATAAATAGGGGACTACTTGTCCCGATCTCTCGGGAAGTTGTGATAATTGATGTGCAAAAGTAACAAGAATCAAACTCTATACAGTCTCATTAAGGCTACATTTACCGCTTTTAATGTTAAATAAATTTAATTCTGAAGAAATATTTGGTACTTTGTATTGCATAATACCTTGCTTTGATTATCTTTGCAGTATAAAATGATACAGAGATGAATATTGAAAATACGCAAAGCCAGATGAGAAAGGGAGTATTGGAATATTGTATTCTTTCCATCATCAAAAGAAGCGAAGCCTATCCCGGCGATATTATTGACGAGATGAAGGATGCGGGATTACAGCTTTTGGAGGGAACCCTTTATCCTCTGCTCAACCGTTTGAAGAATGCCGGAATACTTACCTACCAGTGGGTGGAGAGTACTTCGGGACCTCCACGCAAATATTTTCGTCTGACGGAAAAAGGAGACGAGTTTTACATCCTTCTGCAAGCGACATGGAATGAGTTAGCGACAGGAGTTGAGACCCTCACGCAAAAGAGGGGCGAGTCACATGAAAATCAATCAGAATAGAATCCATATGAAGAAAGTAATCAACATTAATTTTCAGGGTCAGGTGATTGCCATCGAGGAGACTGCTTACGAAATGCTGAAGCAGTATATTGGTAGTCTCAAGACTTATTTTTCTCGCGAAGAGGGCGGCGATGAGATTGTGAACGACATAGAATGTCGTATCGCCGAATTGTTTGGCAACCGTTTGAAGCATGGCATCAATTGCATCACTGATGAAGATGTGAAAGCTGTTATCGACAGTATCGGCAGGCCACAGGAATTCGATTCGGATTACGAAGAAGTTGCGGGCACCGGGCAGGAATCCCAATCATCTCAATCAGGTACGGGAAATTCCGGTGCTCCCAAAAGTGAAACTTGGTCAACCGAAAGCGAACGCCAAAGTTTACACAGGAATGCCGGCGATCGGATTATAGGTGGTGTTTGTAGCGGGTTAGCACACTATTTCAAAACCGACCCCGTATGGATAAGACTTCTCTTTGTACTGTTCTTTGGATTTCTTTTTTGGGTATACATTGTATTATGGATCGTGTTAAAACCGAAAGTGTTGGAATCGAATGTTTCCAAGCGGCTTTACCGGAATCCCAACGACCGTTTTATTGGCGGGGTATGCGGCGGTATTGCTGCCTATTTCCGCATCGATTCATGGATACCCCGTCTCCTGTTCCTTACACCGCTTGTATTGAATATGATTGGGATGATCTCCATTTTTCCGTTGAACCGGATCTTTGATAATGTGGGTTTCAACTGGAATATCAACTCGAGCCTGGTAGTAGTCTATGTTGTCCTTTGGGCGATTATTCCCGTGGCAAAGACCGTGAAACAGAAGCTGGAAATGATGGGTGAAGAGGATTATATCCGTTCGATCAGGGAAAAGGTAACCGACAATGTAGCAAGTTCAAGGAGCCGTACCTCCAATGAGGGAAACTTTCGCCCGTCGGTAGAAAAAAAAGATGCCTTCCGTGCCGCAGATCCAGAAGTTGAGAGTGAAGAGGATGAAGCCATCGGGATGGAGGAGATGCCTCCCGAACCACCTCTGTCTGAGCGTCGTACTGCAACGGTATCCCCACCTGAACGCTCCGGCTGCCTGAATGCATTGATTATCTTTCTGAAAATTATCTTCTTCTCAGTTGTAGGAATCTTCTTATTGGTATTGATCGGTCTGTTTGTCGGATTATTAGTAACCGGAACACATCTTTCGCCGTTGAAGTCGCTGTTTATTGATCCCGGTTATGAGACCAATCTGCTCTTTACCGCGTTGGGATTGATCTTCCTGGTTCCGATCATAGCGGTCATCATATGGATTGTGCGCCGCACTACGAAAGCCAAATCGCGTCCGGCTATCGGGATTGTCGCCTCTGTGCTCTGGATTGTGGGACTGGTGATATCCGGTGTGCTGGGTGCACGGATAGCCGACAAGTTCAGCGTGGAAAGCTCCAGTGAAAGAACTGTCTCCATTGAATTGGTTAGCTCGGGCAAGATGTATGTGGAGATGCAACCCTATGCCGAAGATTATGCTGAATTCAAGACAGGATACGGACCGGGCACTAAAATCGACGAACTGCCTTATACCACGATCAATGAAGATTCTCTCCTTTTTGATAACATTAACCTGCAGATAGGTAAAAGCAGCGACTCGTTGTTCCATGTGCGGGTCATATCTGCCATACATGGTAAAGATCTTCGTTCCGCCAAAGCCGATATCGCACAGTTTTCTTATGAGATTGTACAGAAAGATTCCCTGTTGTTACTTCCGGAATTCTTTTCGGTACCGGTGGAGCAGGGATTCCGAAACCAGAGCATCACCGTAGAAATATCGGTGCCGGCGGGCAAAACGATTGAGATGAGTGAAGCACTGCGTGATTACAAAGACAACAGGCCTCCGGCCGTCGTGCGCAAGAGGATCAGGAATTACTCACGCAATACCAATTATCTGCCTGTAGATATTTCTGAAGAGGGAGAAGTTTTTATGACACTTTCTACTGACTCAATATAAATAACTTTTTTATTCTACTCTACTTGACTTTTCATTGTGAATCGGAAGGCCGTTCCCCTGTGGAGCGGTTTTCCTTTTTTAGTAACGACATATAAAAGGTATCACAATGAATTGGAAATAAATTTTAAAAATATTCGTTCAGGTATAAAAAAACTATTATCTTTGCATCCGCAATTCGGAAACAGACGGTTCATATAGCCGGAAACATGAGCTTTCGGATAGCGACAGGCAGTGGCCTGTTTTTCTATTTAAATTAATGATAATGCCCAGATGGCGAAATTGGTAGACGCGCTAGTTTCAGGGACTAGTGTTGGTAACAACGTGCAGGTTCGAGTCCTGTTCTGGGCACTGCAAATGCGCAGGTGGTGAAATTGGTATACACGCTACTTTGAGGGGGTAGTGCCGGTTACGGCGTGTGAGTTCGAGTCTCATCCTGCGCACTTTAACACCACCACACTCATGGTGGTTTTTTTATTCCGCTGCTTTTCCATCTTTTTTAACAATAGTTCGTTATAGATTTTAAAATAGAGTTATGCGGCAATAACAGCAAACTCAATAAGTTCTTCAACAAGTTTACCTTTTAATTCAAGTTTCGCAAAGTAAAAAAGAGTTTAGCTTATAGTAAAAAAGCATAGAGTAAAACGTCTTCTTTCCGGATTCTTTTCGGGAAAGCAACTATTTCTCTCCCTATTTGTTATTTTTGTATCCTAATCGTATGAATAATGAGGTTAAAGGCAATCTTAACAATTATCTATAACAAAATACTATCTTCAAAGACTAAATTGAGATTGGAGAGGTTGATTTTTGTGGCTGCCATGATCGGTTTCTTCCTCCATTTAGGTGTTATATGGCTGGTGCAATTGGGAGTGATTGATGCGGGAGATTATGTCCATGGATTCAGTAATCCGGTGAATGCCATTTATACCCCTTTTTCCATTATCCTTTATTATGAAGTATATTGCCTGATTTACTATCTGCCCAAATCGATGATCGTATATATTGGAAAGCAGTTTGAAGTGATTGCTCTTATCACCATTCGGGAAATATTTAAAGAGATCCCCAAACTAAAGATCTCGTCGGATCTGAATCAGATGTACAACAATCCGCAATTTATTTACACCCTGATCACTATACTTGTCCTGTTTTTCCTGATTTATCTCTATTATGCACAAAATCAAAAGAGCATTCGTAGCAATAATAGTACAAAGGGAATACCTGATGGAATCCCGAGAAAGAAGAAAAAATATATCTATGCCAAAAAAATTTTGGCACTGGTGATTGGGGTTATATTTCTTGTGATGGTTGTTTTTAACCTGGTGGACTGGTTCAGTCACCATTCAATTATCGATTGGGTTCAAAATACCGGCTTGTCATCCAAAGAGCTATTCTCCTCTTTCTTCCTGATACTGATCATTAGCGATGTAATTATACTGCTTTTTTCATTTGCTGCGACCGATGAGTTCCCCAAGGTGATGCGAAACTCAGGATTTGTTGTCTCCACGACCCTGATCAGACTCTCTTTTACCGTAGAGGGACTGGCCAGCCATATCATGATCGTTATGGCGGTATTGTTCGGCACGCTGATGGTAGCTATCTACAGAAGATATAAGAATATTGAACTTCCGTCGGATTAATCTTTAGAAAATATATTTTGTATATTTATATTTCGAATTGAATATTTTGGTGCTTCATAGGAAGTAAATAGTTTAGATTGTATGAAAATCCTTACATCGGAACAGATCCGCAAGATAGATGCCGAAACGATTGTACGGGAGGGAATTTCCTCTCTTGAGTTAATGAAACGTGCTGCGACTGCTTTTTATCGATTTTTTACGGAGAAATATACGGACAGAAATACATCCGTAATTATCTTTGCCGGGATGGGTAACAACGGTGGTGATGCATTGGTTGTAGCCCGCCTGTTACATAAATCGGGGTATCCGGTGAAGGCTTATATGGTGGAGTTCGGCAATAGATATACCGAAGACTGTACCCACAATATCCGCCGCGTGAAAGCTGAAAATATCCCCTATAAAAAGATTCTTAACAAAGAGGATATTCCCGATCTGTCGCCGTTTGATGTGGTGATCGACGGTATATTCGGTACAGGATTGTCGCGGGAAGTAAGTGGAGCCGCTGCTGAAGTGATCGCTCGGATCAATGAGTGCGGAAAAGAGGTGATCAGTATCGATGCGCCGAGTGGGCTGTTTTCGGACCGGAAAACGAAGTTCGCGGTGAAAGCGACTGAAACGGTGACGTTCCAGATACCTAAACTGGCTCTGTTTCTTCCCGAAAATGCCGGGTTTACCGGGAATGTCCGTATTGTAAATATCGGCTTAAACCAGGAAGCTATCGCTGAAGCGGAGACAGATATTTACCTGACGGAAAAGAAGAAAATCAGAGATCTGCTGAAACCGCTTTCCAAATTTGTCCATAAAGGAATTTTGGGACATGCGCTTATTATCGGTGGAAGCCTCGGCAAATGCGGGTCGGTTTCCCTGGCATCGAAAGCGGCACTCAAAACCGGTTGTGGATTGGTTACGGCTTATCTGCCCAAATGTGGCGTGACGGCAATACAATGCTATTTCCCTGAAGCGATGGCCCTTGAAGATAAGGGTGCGAACCATATTACCTCTATTGACTACGAACTGAAACCGGATGCGATCGGTATAGGTATAGGTATGGGATTGCATGAGGAAACAGCGCAGGCGATATACCAGTTCCTTCAGAAGAACAATACTCCGTTGGTGGTGGATGCCGACGGGTTGAATATCCTGGCCGGGCATCCTGACTGGCTATCACTTCTGCCGTCAGAAACCATCCTGACTCCCCATCCGAAAGAGCTCCAGCGGCTGATTGGTGAGTGGCGCGACGATTATGACAAGATAGAGAAAACAAGGTTTTTTGCGCGTAAATATGATGTGATCGTAGTAGTAAAGGGAGCTTATTCGCTGATTATCGATGGAAAAGAAATATATGTCAATAGCAGTGGCACGCCTGCACTGGCTACTGCCGGAAGCGGAGATGCGCTGACCGGTATGATCACCAGCTTGTTGGCGCAGGGGTATCAAGCGGTAGAAGCCGCCAGAATAGGGGTTTTCCTGCATGGAATGACTGCCGACATCGCTGGTGAGTGCATTCATCCCCGCAGTTTCGTCGCTTCGGATATCATTGAAAATATAGGAAATGCATACCGGAGTTTGGAAAAAAAGAACTGATCTGTTTGGGTTTTACGATTTAATTGTGTAATTTTGCACCTCAATTTGCCAATAGGCCCAAAAAGAGGCTGCGGAGAGTGGCCCGCCTCAGGCACGTAACTTCAGGTTATTTTTAATATGTACGTCATTGTAGACATTCAGGGTCAACAGTTTAAAGTTGAACAAGACCAAAAATTATTTGTCCACAGGATCAACGCCGATCAGGGTGCTGAGGTGGAATTTGAGAAAGTAATGCTCGTTGATAAGGACGGCACCGTAACTGTAGGTGTACCGGTTATCGAAGGAGCGAAAGTTGTAGTAGAAGTCCTTTCCCATGTGAAAGGCGACAAAGTTCTTGTTTTCAAAAAGAAAAGAAGAAAAGGATACAGGAAACTGAACGGTCACCGTCAACAGTTCTCCGAAGTGAGAGTAAAAGAGATTATTGCTTAATCAGTTAAAATCAGAAGGAAATGGCACATAAGAAAGGTGTAGGTAGTTCCAAGAACGGCCGTGAATCGGAAAGTAAACGATTGGGCGTGAAAATATTCGGTGGTGAAACGGCAAAAGCCGGTAATATCCTCGTGCGTCAGCGTGGGACATCTCATCATCCCGGAGAGAATGTGGGTATGGGTAAGGATCATACCTTGTTTGCACTGGTAGATGGCGTAGTGGTTTTCCGGAAAAGGAGAGACAACCGCTCATTCGTATCGGTACAACCTAGAGTACAGGCAGAAGCCTAACGGCAATTGCCTTTGGTGTTCCGGTAAAAGGGAACTTGAACCATAAAATATAATTTTTTAGTTGATAAAAACAGCCTGCTTCCCAAAGTAAGGTTGTTTTTATTTTTTGTATATCCCTATGCAGTTGACATCCGAACAAAAGCAGTTTATTCTTGCGCATGAACGCGAAGACGTGCGCAGGACAGCCTTGCGTTTTGTGCGTGATGATATGCCTTTGTTATTGGTGCAGATTGCAGGACGGCAAATGGCAGAAAAGAAAATACCTTCGTGGTATGCGGAGGAAGATATCATTTATCCGCCGCATCTTTCGTTGGAACAGTCTTCGTCGGAACTGACAGCCCGCTACAAGACTTCGCTGGTTTCGGGGAAAAACGATACGTTTGCCGATTTGACCGGAGGAATGGGAGTTGATTTCTCATTCCTGTCGCCGCATTTCCGGGAAGCGGCCTATGTGGAGCAGAATAAGGATTTATGCCGGATTGCGAAGCACAATTTCGGAGTGTTAGGATTGAAAAATGCGTCGGTTCATTGTGCCGGAGCAGAGGGTTTTCTGAAACAGAGTCCTCCGCTCGATTTTATCTATCTCGATCCTTCGCGACGGGATAATGCGGGAAGGAAGCAGTTCCGTATTGAGGATTGCAGTCCCGATTTATCGGAAATAAAACCGTTGCTACTTGAAAAATCAAACAGGGTTATGGTGAAATATTCTCCCATGCTGGATATTTCTTTAGCGGTGAAAAGCCTTGATTGTGTGAGTGCGGTGCACGTAGTTTCGGTGGAAAACGAATGCAAGGAATTACTTTTCCTGTTATCGAAAACGGCTGTGGATGAACCGCTGTTTGTTGCCGTAAACCTCAAACGGGCGAGTAGGGAGAAGCGCTTTTCGTTTACCGTGACACAGGAACACAAAGCGATGATCACTTTTGCTGACAAACCGGATCATTATTTATACGAGCCCAATGCATCTATCCTGAAAGCAGGTGCTTTTAAATCGGTAGCGCAGGCGTATAACCTTCAAAAATTGCATATTAACAGCCATTTATATACCTCGGGTAAAGTTGTCGAAGATTTTCCCGGTCGCATTTTTAAAGTAGAGTCATTTTTTGTTCCGAATAAGAAAAACATAAAGGTATTTTCCCAAGAGACGAAAAAAGCGAATATCACTGTCCGCAATTTCCCGATGACGGTCGCCGAGATCCGCCGCAAAACCGGATTAGAGGACGGCGGTGATATCTACCTGTTTGCCACTACGCTTGCTGAAGGGCAGAAAGTGTGGATTATTTGCCGGAAAGCACCTTTATAAAATTAGGTGTGGATCGCGTGCCGGAAAGTATTAATCGATTAATTCCGTGATTAACCCGATATTCTTATTTTCTATTGATTTGAAAAGAGTGTCTTCAAATTCTTGGAAATGGGTTTTATCTGTAGTCAGGACTATTTTTCCATATTCCAGATAATGGATGTAATCGCATAGATTGGTTAATGTTTCCATAATATGCGATGTGATGATAATGGTTTTTTCCCGCTCTTTTAATCGCAATAAGATAGAACGGATAATGCGGCATGTTTCCATATCAAGCCCGTTAAACGGTTCGTCGAGGATCAGGACGGGTTTATCCTGTTTCAGGATGGAAAGTAACACCAGTTTCTTTTTCATTCCTGTGGAGTAATGGTCGATCAGTTCGTCAAGCGGCAACGAAAACAGTTCGTTCCATTTATCCAGGTCAAAGCGCACATTCCGGAATAACCCGATGTATTCCCTGCCGGTAATGTTCGAATAGAAATAATTTTCCGTAGTCAGGTAGGATATATCCCTTTTGGTAATTTTCTGGTCCGCACGGTGTATTTCTCCGGAATCCGTTTTTATCAATCCGTATATCGCGTTCAACAGTGTTGTTTTTCCTGCTCCGTTTAACCCCACGATACCGTGTATGCTGTTTTCTTCCATGGATAAATCCAGAGAATCAATAACGGTGGATTGTTTATCATACGATATAGTTAGGTCTTTAATGGAAATCATGTAAGTAGATGTTTAAGTTTTTCTGCGATTTTATATAAAACAGAACGGATAACGCCCATATAACAGGCAGGAGAACCGGGATGAACATGCTTACCATCCCGATGGCTCCGATAATCTGTGCGGCCTGGGAATTCCGGTTTGGTTCGTAAAAAGCGTATTTGGTCAATACCAGATAGGCATGTATCGATGTAAGGATCAGAAATTCAATGACCGGAATATACCATTTATCGGAATGGAAAACGATAAAGATAAGGATCAGAGGGAAAGCGACTATGCCAAATAATGTTATCTGCATTCCGATTTTACCGTACAAAAACCGGTTGACGCTTTTTTCATATAGAATAACCATTTGGTATGGTTCGTTTTGACTGTAGAAACCGGAAACGATAATGCCGAGAATCAACAATGCTACCGGCACGCTTCCTATAAAAAAAGAAGAGCAAAAGCCGATGATCCATACCGGAACAAAGATAAAAAACGATTGCCTTATTCCCACTTTCCATTCAAAGGAGGATGCCGGAATAAAGGATTGAAGCTTGGTATTCAGTGTGTGGAGGTGTCGTGGTGTGATGTCGGTCCGGGCAATCAGGAAAATGCTGCTCAATAGCACCAGCAACGCGATCCATTGCAAATGAACGGCCAGGAACAGAACGACGATGGACGCAAGCGCTGCATATTCCGACAAATAAATTTGCGTATGCTTTTCAAAACAGGTTTTCAGGAATAGTTTGTCCTTTCGTCGAATGTGCAGGCTCAGGATGATGAATACCGTTCCGGCGGCAACATACAGCGAACCGGGTTGTTTTTTCGTTGATGCGAACAGGAAGAGTAACAGATAAGCGAACAATAAGACCAGGAAAACAATACGGAACAACCCGATCCCCATCAGACCCCGGTATAATTGCTTAAATCGTATTTTAAGAAAAGCTCCCACCATGTAGTTCCCATTCTTGTGCCTCAAAGTTAGTGAAAAATGAACGGTTTAGGTCTTTCATAGATACCCTTATCCTTGTTTTAAGGGAATTCAATCAATTTTCGAAATACAAACCTGATAATATAGTGTTTATTTCGTGTATTTTATTCTTTTATCGGTTCCTTATAAAAAAATACCAGATAAACACCCAATAGAATAAAAGGAATACTTAACCATTGTCCCATATTCAGTACCAATCCTCTCTCAAAATCGACCTGTTCCTGTTTTAGAAATTCAATAAAAAATCTGAAAGTGAAGATCAACATCAACACCAAACCAAATAAAAATCCTCGTTTCAATGTTTTTCTCTTCTTTGTATACATGTTGTAAACCAGTACGAAAAATATCAGATACGCGATCGCTTCATATAATTGGGCGGGATGGCGGGGAACCTGATCAATCCTTTCGAAGATGAATGCCCAAGGTACATTGGTCGGATTTCCAATTATTTCGGAATTCATTAAATTGCCTAACCGGATAAACGCCCCTCCCAGCGGAACTGCAATGGCGATATAATCAAAAACCGTAAGATAATGAATACCTGTTTTTCGGTTGAAAACCAGGACGGCTATGATCAAGCCGATTGCTCCTCCGTGGCTGGCCAGCCCTCTGTAGCCGGTCAACACGAACCGGCCGCCTTCCCATGAAAATGGGAGAATCATCTCTAAGGGATGTTTCAGATAATAATCAGGCTGATAAAACAGGCAATGTCCTAAGCGGGCGCCCAATACAATGCCCACCACACAATAGAGAGCCAGCTTTTCATAGTCATTGTCCGATAATCCTTCTTTTTGAAAGATCTTTCTTACGATCCATGCGCTTAATATCAGTCCTCCGACAAATAACAAACTATAATATCCCAAACTGAATCCGTTTGCATCTATCAGCTTCGGATTCACATCCCAGTGAATATATAGGAATCCGTTCATATAAACTATACTTTATTGAACTTTCGTATGTTATGCGATTACCGCTAAATCTTTTGGCTGGCGATGTTTATTCTTCTTCCAGTTCTTTGATCTCTCCGAGGCTTTTCAGGATCGAATCTATATTCTTTTGGTAAAGCCTTTTATATGACCATGCGGTTATCAGGGACGCTAAAACAAACATGCACCCCAACAATATCCATAACGAAACACTTACTTTCGCTTCGGCATACGCGGCGACGCAAAGTAAAGCGATGCTGGGCCCGACAAATGCCATGATCAGCTTTTCCCTTTTAACCAGAACCGCATATTTATTGGTGTAATAAATATTGTCGCGGATATTTTCCGTAACGTCTATTTTTATTAATTCCCGAATCTTATATATGTACCATATAGCGGAAACGACGCAAATAATACCCCCATAGATAACTGCAATATCCCCGAACAGTAGTCTTCCTGAGTATTTGTCGAGCCAATAAACTATGACGGGAATGACCGCAATCAGGATGAAAACCGAAAAAATATCCCAAAGTATTAACCTGTTTAACGTTTTTTCCACTTTTACCTGTATCATTTTCAGGATGATAACTTCGTTCAGTGTATTGTTCTCTTTTAACCGTTTGTCTAGCGCAGCCCACGTGTTTTTTAATTCGTCTAATTCCATAATTCCTGTTTTTTTTAGAGGTGTGACATTTCTCTGAGTTTCTCTTTTGCACGTTTCAGCTTTGTGGCCACATTACTTAATGTCAAGCCGGTGATGTCGGCGATTTCCTGATAGGATTTTTCTTCGAGATAAAGGAGGACAACCACTTTTTCGAGTGTTTTCAACCGGTTGATCAGCAGGTACATTTCACGGATATTTTCGTTCAGGCTGTCCTGTTCGATAAACCAATCGGATAAATCTTCGATAGGGTAATCGCTTTTCGGGCGTTTCTTCTCCTTGCGTATACCCGAGATACAGGTGTTCAAGGCAACCCGGTAAATCCATGTTCCGGGAGAACTTTCATTCCTGAATTTCGGGAAACCGCGCCACAAGTTACAAACCACTTCCTGATACAGATCGGCAAGGGGAAAGGTGTCCGAAACATAGAAAGAGCAGACTTTATAGATGATCCGTTCGTGTTCCTGAACGATTTTTACAAAGGCATGCTCTTTTTTATTTCCCTCCATTATCTTCTTTTTCTATATTAGACGCAATATATCCGGAAAAATGGCAAAATAAACAACTTTTTTTATTAAAATAATTACCCATCTCCGAAATCTTTTTATAATTTTGTCCTGCATGTATTCGTGGATGTTTGGTGTTATATATTGATTAATACGTTGAAATATAGTGATTTAACCGATATATGTGCCTTTTATTTGAAAATTTCAGGTAAACGTTAATATATACGACACTTATACCATTTATTATGAGGAAAAATATAAAGCAACCATCATTTTTCAGCGAACTAAAGAAATGGGTAATACCAGCAATATTTATCATTCCGGCATTACTCGTTTTGTCGTCCTGTACTGATGGGGCAAAACCGTTTAATCTTGTCTTATTGCCGGACACGCAAGTGTATTCCCGTTTATATCCTGAAATATTCCGTTCGCAAACCGAATGGATCGTTCAAAATGCTGATAGTATCGCTTTTGTCCTTCAACAGGGAGATATTACCGATCACAACTCCGAGGAGGAATGGCAGAACGCTGTCGCAGCTTTCTCTGTAATGGACGGTAAAGTGCCATATACGTTTGTGCCGGGTAACCATGACCTGGGACCGGGAGGTAGTGCCAGTAACCGGGACGCAGAACTTTTCAACAAATACTTACCCTACGACCGGTATAGTAAAATGGCACATTTCGGCGGGGCCTTTGAACCCGGAAAGATGGAAAATACCTACCATACTTTTCGTGCCGGCGGATTGGATTGGTTGATCCTTTCGCTCGAATTTGGTACACGCGATAAAATATTGCGTTGGGCGGGTGAAGTGATTGAGGCACATCCCAAACATAAGGTCATTATTAATACCCACGATTATATGTATTCGGATGATACCCGTATGAGTATCGATCGGGATCATTCCTGGGTACCACAACGATATGGTGTGGGCAAAGACACAGGCGACGAGTCCGTCAACGATGGCGAAATGATGTGGGAGAAGCTGGTGAGCCGGTATCCCAATGTATTATTGGTATTCAGCGGACATGTACTCCATAGTGGTACGGGGCAGTTGGTGAGCACCGGAATGCATGGCAATGATGTGTACCAGATGCTGGCCAATTACCAGTCGGGAGTAGAAGGTTCTGAAAATGGCGGAAATGGATTTCTTCGGATCATTACCATTGATCCTGAAAATAAAACAATATCCGTAAAAACTTACTCTCCGTACATAAACGAATACAAGACAGAACCAGACCAACAGTTTGTTTTTGAAAATGTTGAGTTCTGATGTAGGATCGTCCGGGGTTTTTAACTATTTATGCCTCTCAACCAATATGGCTTCAATATCTTCCAGTTTCAGTTTTTTTGTTTTTAACAGGATCAGGAAGTGGTAGAGCAGGTCAGCAGCTTCATTTTTGAACAGATCGATATTGTTGTCTTTCGCTTCGATTACCAACTCGACGGCTTCTTCTCCTACCTTCTGCGCCACTTTGTTTACACCACGGCTGAACAGCTTTGAAGTATATGAGCCTTCCGGATTTTCGGTGATCCGCTTCTCTATCACATTTTCCAGTTCATAGAGAAATCCTTTCGATTGTTTATCGCCGAAACAGGATGTGGAACCGGTATGGCAGGCTGGCCCCTGCGGATAGGCCTTGATAAGGATGGTATCATTGTCGCAATCCGTCAGGATCTCGTCCACAACCAACCAATTGCCCGATGTTTCCCCTTTTGTCCAAAGGCGGTTCTTACTTCTGCTGAAAAAAGTCACCTTTCCTTCTTTCTGTGTTCTCTCCAACGCTTCTTCATTCATATAGCCGACCATCAATACCTGTAAGCTGAGCGTATCCTGAATGACGGCAGGAACTAATCCTCCCGATTTTGAAAAATCGATATTCATCGTATGGGTATATTTTGAGTTTTTAAATAATCTTTGAGTGTAGGGATAGAAATCTCCCTGAAATGAAAAATACTGGCCGCCAGTGCCGCACTTGCTTTCGTTTGTGTAAATACTTCAGAAAAATGTTCAAGGGTTCCGGCGCCGCCTGAAGCGATCACCGGGATGCGTACCGCTTCGCTGACAGCAATTGTAATGTCGATAGCAAAACCATCCTTCGTACCATCGTTATTCATCGAGGTAAGCAGTATCTCCCCTGCGCCACGGTGTTCGCCTTCCTTTGCCCAGTCGACGGTACGGAGATCTGTCGGCGTTTTACCCCCATGGGTATATACGATCCATTCATTATTTTCGAAATTAGTATCAATAGCAAGTACTACACACTGACTTCCAAATTGCCCGGCAATTTCGGTGATCAGTTTCGGTCGCTTGACAGCTGCAGAGTTCAGACTGACTTTATCGGCCCCGGCCTGGATAATGGCGCGTGCATCGTCTAACGAATGGATACCTCCCCCTACGGTAAACGGGATATTGATCTCCTGTGCAACACGCGTGACCAGTTCCGTGAGCGTTTTACGCCTCTCGATAGTAGCGGTGATGTCTAAAAAGACCAATTCATCCGCACCTTCCTGCACATATCGCTTGGCGAGTTCCACCGCATCGCCTGCATCGCGGATATCCACGAAATTGACCCCTTTGACGGTACGTCCGTCCCTGATATCAAGACAGGGGATGATTCTTTTTTTCAGCATAACTTTTTAATTCAAGATTCAAGATTCCAAATTTAAAATTATGAAATCATCAAATTCTCCACTTCCAAATATTAACTCATAATTCATAATTCATAATTTTTCTACGAACTCCCGCAATTCACGAAGAGTGATCTTTCCTTCGTAGAACGCTTTTCCTATGATTGCTCCGTCGCAACCAAGCTGCTTCAATACCTGCAGATCGTCGATTGAAGAAACACCTCCACTGGCAATCAGTTTTACACCGGTTTTTTCGATAATCTCGCGGTATAATTCGTTGGATGTACCCTGTAGCATGCCGTCTTTCTGAATATCGGTACAGATGACATACACGATACCTTTCTTTGCGTAATCCGAAATAAAAGCGACTACCTCCAGTTCCGATTGTTGCATCCAACCGTGTGTCGCTATTTTCCGATTGTTGCTGTCGGCGCCAAGAATAATCTTTTCCGATCCGTATGTGCCGAGCCATTGCCGGAAAGTATCAGGTTGCTGTACCGCGATGCTTCCACCGGTAATTTGTGACGCTCCATTCTCGAAAGCAATACGAATGTCTTCATCTGATTTGATGCCACCGCCAAAATCAACTCTCAACGAGGTTTTCGAGGCGATATCGTGTAAAATCTTATGATTGACAATATGCTTCGAGCGAGCGCCGTCGAGATCCACCACATGCAGGTATTGTATACCGTTCGCTTCAAATTCTTTGGCTACTTCGAACGGATCGTCGTTATATATTTTCTGTGTATTATAATCGCCTTTAGTGAGGCGTACACACTTACCGCCGATAATATCTATGGCCGGAATAATTCTCATTTTTTGATTGAGTTAGATCATTTATTTGTAAAAGCAATCATAAGTATGCTGCAGACTTTTCCAGGACAATATGCACATATCTGTTTCTGACTTCTTTTTTCACACTGGCACATTGATTCACATTATTCATATTGGCATATTAGCATTATAGGTCCAGAAAATTCCTCAGGATCTTTTCGCCCACGTCACCCGATTTTTCAGGATGAAACTGTGTGGCATAAAAATTGTCTTTTTGCATTGCGGCGCTGAACGGCAAGATATAGTCACAGCGGGCAATAGTTTCGGAACATATTTCTGCATAATAGCTGTGCACGAAATAAACAGCATCATCTTTACCGAAACCGTTGAAAAGTGGATTAACCTCGACCTCCAGATTGTTCCACCCCATATGTGGGACAATATCTGTTGCAGGGAATTTTTTCACTTTCGCATCGAAGATGCCAAGGCACTTTGTATCACCCTCTTCCGAATGCCGGCACATCAGTTGAAGCCCAAGGCAAACACCCAGTGTGGGTTGAACTAAAGATTGAATAATTTTATCTAATCCTTTACTCTCCAGGTGATTCATTGCTGATTTTGCTTCTCCCACACCCGGGAAAATAACTTTTTCAGCAGATAGAACTTCATCAATATCATCGGTCACCTTACACTCATAACCCAGCCGTTCGACCGCATTTTTGACCGATGTGATATTGCCAGCGTTGTATTTGATTATTGCTATCATTGTTGAATTATTTCAAATTCAAAATTCCAGATTCAAAATTTATATTATTATGATTTATTAATTTATTATATTGATTTTGACTCCACCGAACGTTGATTCAATTCAGATTTCATCATCACATCAACAAATCATCACATCAACTACAGTGTTCCTTTCGTACTGGGTATACCTTCTGTTCCATCTCGCTTTACTGCCATCTTTATTGCCCGGGCAAAGGCTTTAAAGATAGATTCGATCTTGTGATGCTCATTGTCGCCTTCCGCTTTAATATTGAGATTGCAGCGGGCGTTGTCACTGAACGATTTGAAGAAGTGCATGAACATTTCTGTGGGAAGATCACCTACGAATTCGCGTTTAAATTCCGCTTCCCATACTAACCAGGGGCGTCCTCCGAAATCAATAGCCACTTGTGCCAGGCAATCATCCATCGGTAACAGGAAACCATACCGTTCCACTCCCTTCTTTTTGCCCAGCGCCTGTATAAAAGCTTCTCCCAGGGCGATTCCCGTATCTTCTACCGTGTGATGCTCATCCACCTGCAGATCACCTTTGACGCGAATGGTAAGGTCGATATTGCCGTGGCGGGAGATCTGGTGAAGCATATGGTCGAAGAATCCCAATCCGGTTGAGATATCGCTTTTCCCTTTGCCGTCAAGGTTCACCTCGACGAAGATGTCGGTCTCGGAAGTCTTTCTGTGTACTTTCCCTCTGCGTGGCTCCTCTTTCAGAAACTGATAGATCTCTCCCCAGTCTGTAGTACACAGTGTGACTCCCGGATATGAATTATTATTCAGTAAAATAGATTTACAATTCATATTTTCAGCAAGTTGTACATCTGTTATCCGGTCTCCTATTACATAAGAATGCTCCAGATCGTATACTCCTCTCATATAATGGGTGAGCATACCGATACCGGGCTTTCGGGTAGGTAGGTTTTCGTGGGGAAAAGATCGGTCGATCAGTACTTCACTGAAATGTACTCCCTCATTTTCAAAAGCCTTGATGACTTTGTTCTGTACCGGCCAGAAAGTCTCTTCGGGAAATGAGGGAGTACCCAACCCGTCCTGGTTGGTAACCATCACCAATTCGTATTCCAATTCGCCGGCAATACGGGAGAGGTTCCGGAATACCTTCGGATAAAATTCCAGTTTTTCCAGGCTGTCGATCTGTTCATCCTCAGGTTCTATGATCAACGTCCCGTCACGGTCGATAAATAATACTTTTTTCATATATTTTGCACTAAGAAGTTTAGAAATTAGAAGTCAAGAAGTCCAAGAAGTCAAGAAGGGGAGAAATTTAGAAGTCCGCAGCAACGAAAACAACAATTAGTAATTAGTAATTGATAATTCTCCATTCTTAATTATAATTTTTCAATTCGTTTATCAGCATCCGGTTTTCTTCCGGTGTACCGACTGTGATACGGAGACAATTGCGGATGACAGTACTACGATTTCTGACAATCACCTTTTTCCCGACCAGATATCGATAGATCGCATTGGCTTCCGTCACTTCTACCAGCAGGAAATTGGCATCGGAAGGATAGACATGATGTACCATGGACAAACCTTTCAACTCTTTTTCCAGCAATGTACGTTGCTCCAGAATGATGGAGAGTTGCCGCTCAAATTCAAGAGGATTAGATAACGCTCTGAGCGCTTCTGCCTGATTCAGTGAACTTACATTGTAGGGAGGTTTTGTTTTGTCCATCAATGTGATGATGTCAGCGCTTGCATAGGCTACACCTACACGTGCCCCAGCCAATCCCCATGCTTTACTGAAAGTCTGCATCACAATCAGATTGGGATAATCGGGTAATTTTTCGAGAAAGCTGTTGCCGCCACTGAAGTCGATATAGGCCTCATCGACTACCACGATCCCGCAGAACTCCTGAAGCAGTCGTTCTACATTTTGAAGACTGTTCCCTGTAGGATTATTTGGAGAGCAGACGAAGATACATTGTGCCTGAAGAGATAGTATTTTATCGATGTCTAATTTGAATTGATCGGTCAGCGGCACCCGGAGCACTTCCACGTTGTTGATATTGGCTGATACCTCATACATACCGTAAGTAGGGGGACAGATGATTACACGATCCTGTTGCGGTTCGCAGAAGATACGGTAAATCAGGTCGATTGCCTCATCGCTTCCGTTCCCGATGAAGATGTTCTCCACCGGGATCTGTTTTCTTTCGGAGAGGGCTTTTTTTAGCAGGCGCTGATGAGGGTCGGGGTAACGATTCCTTTGTCCGAACGGATTTTCGTTAGCATCGAGGAAGATACCTTCATCACCCGTGAATTCATCTCGTGCACTGGAGTAGGGGTGTAATGCCCGGATATTGGGGCGTACCAGCGATTCCAGATCAAATTTCTCCATTTTCGTCTTCTTGTTGTTCTTTTTGAGTCAGCTCTTCTGCATCGTACCGCTCTGTTTGTGATGATGCTTGAGATTCCTCTTGTTGTATTTGTTGTTCTTGTTCCTGATCTTGCCCTTGCTCCTGCGTGTAACCTGTCATCGCTATCTGCCTTGCCTTTACCGCTCCCAGACGAAGAGTCATGGCATTCTTGTGGGCAATGAGTTGTTCCTCTTCAGCCATGATCTCCACTGTATTACCGATGCTTATCACTCCCTCCTCGGTAAGTTGTTGGAAGGTGATCTTTTTAACGAAACTGTCGAGTGATACACCACTGTAAGCCGCTGCATGTCCGCCTGTAGGGAGGGTGTGATTGGTTCCGCTGGCGTAATCGCCGGCACTCTCACAACTATAATGTCCGAGGAATACGGAACCGGCTGTGGTGACATCCCGGCTTAATAGTACCGGGTTTTCGGTAGCCAGGATAAGGTGTTCCGGAGCATAGAAATTACTGAAATCGATACATTCATCCAAATCTTTGAAGAAGATTGCCTTGCTGTTTTTAAGAGCCTGTGATGCAATTTCTTTCCTTGGCAGGTTTTCCAGTTGGATATCAAGCTCTTTATTGACCGCTTTGATTACCTTTTTATTGTCTGAAAGCAGGATCACCTGGCTATCTGGTCCGTGTTCGGCTTGTGACAATAGGTCTGCAGCTACGAATGCCGGGTTGGAAGTGTCGTCGGCAATCACCAGAAGTTCACTTGGGCCAGCCGGCATATCGATAGCCGTACCATAATACTGGGCTGACCGTTTGGCAGCCATTACGTACTGGTTGCCCGGGCCGAATATTTTATCAACCTTTGGAATACTTTCCGTACCGAAAGCCATTGCTCCGATAGCCTGGATCCCTCCTACAGCAAATATTTTCGTCACTCCCGTCAGTACGGCGGCATAGAGTATGGCAGGATGGATTTTCCCTTCCTCGTTAGGAGGCGTGCATAATATTATCTCGCTACATCCGGCAATTTTTGCAGGTACCGTGAGCATCAGTACTGTGGAAAAGAGTGGGGCAGTGCCGCCGGGTACATAGATACCTATCCGGGAGATTGGACGCGATTCACGCCAGCAGAGCACGCCGGGAGCGGTCTCCACTTTACATATCTCTTCCTGCTGTGAACGGTGAAAGGTTTCTATATTCTTTCGTGCCAGTCCGATAGCCTGTTTTAGCCGTTCGGGCACTAATCCCGCCGCCTGTTCAATGGTCTCACGATCCACTTCCAATGTCTCCTGAGCAGGCCAGTCGAATTGACGGCTATAGGTGAGTACTGCCTTATCTCCTTTTCGGTGGATATTGTAAAATATCTTTTCCACAATATTCATCAACTTCCGCTGCCTGATCATAGGGCGTTCGGCCAGTTTCTTCCTTTTGCTTTGCGAAGGGTTTGAAATCGTTTTCATTATAACTGATTTATTGATTTACTGATTTGAAGATCAATTGGCACATCATCACATCATCGAATTATCACATCAATTCAGAGGATCATCTTCTCAATAGGCACTACAAGGATTCCTTCGGCACCCAGGCGCTTTAATTCATCGATGATTTCCCAGAAATCGTCGTCATGAATCACGGAGTGGACACTGCTCCAACCTTTGTCGGCCAGCGGAAGGATACTGGGAGAACGCATGCCGGGTAATAATTTCACAATATCGGGGATGACCTCGTTGGGTGCATTAAGCAAAACGTATTTTTTACCGCGTCCGTTTTTGTAAGCCTTTATACGGAATAACAACCGCTCCAGCAGTTCGGTTTTGGCAGTCGAAAGGTTTTTGTTACCAATGAGTACAGCCTGGCTTTTGATGATTGCTTCCGCTTCCTTCAACCCGTTCATGATGAGGGTACTTCCGGTACTTACTATATCGAAGATGGCATCAGCAAGGCCGATTCCGGTAGCAATCTCCACACTTCCCCCCAGTTCTTCAATCTTCACATCCATTCCTTTCTCCCGGAAAAATTTTTTCAGTATCCTGGGATAGCTTGTCGCTATTCGTTTACCATTGAAATAATCGAGTCCCGTGTAAACTTCATCTTTCGGAATGGCGAGAGAAAGGCGACAGTTTCCGAAACCCAGTTTTTCGATCTCTATTACATCCTTTTCTTTTTCCCATACCTCGTTTTGCCCCAGGATACCGATATCTGCTACGCCTTGTTCTACATATTGCGGGATATCGTCATCCCGCAGAAAGAGGATCTCCATAGGGAAGTTGTGTGCTTCTGTTCTCAGTTTGCGGTTGCCGTTGGAGACATTGATGCCGCACTCCGTGAGCAGGTCGAGGGATTTTTCGCTTAACCGTCCGCTTTTTTGAATAGCGATTTTAATTTTTTCCATTCTTTATTCACTTTACTCAATCGTCCCGGATATGTCCGATTGGATGTTAAACAAAAAACCCGCCTGAGTTCCTTCAGACGGGTTTATGCATATATGCTTTTTCTGTTCGTACATACCAACCTCAACTCGCCTGATTGCAAGTATGAAAATGATGATGATGGAACAAGTTTGCTTTCATTTTTATTATTTTGATGGGACAAAGATAATGAAATTATTTAAAACAACCCATAATAAGGAGTATTTTTTAGCAGTACTCTATTCTTGATAGGATCTCGATTTTACTTCAGGAAGTTTCTTGTAATAACTTTTCATCGATTTATAGAAATAATAGGCTCGAATAACAGAATCAGATATCATTTGATGATCTGCCTTTTTGAGGTGTAGTACCGAATCTCTTTTTGTAAACACCTACCAAATGAGATACTGTTTTGAAGTTATACATTCTGGATATTTCAGTAATACTTAAATCGGAGCTGAGTACCAGAGACTGTATCTCTTCCATTTTGTGGTCCAGCATCCATTGATAGGGTGCTTCGCCGAAATATTTCTTGAAATGGCGTGTAAATGTCCTTAAACAGTCGTAGTGGCACAGTTTTGCTAGTTCGGACACAGTTTTTGCCGATAAATAGTTCTGTAACACACTATCCTCAAACTGTTTTGATTTTGACGTGCGCGGAATCAACTTTACAAGAACAATTTCATTATCGGGTGATGGAGTTACCCTGCTTTTCAGCCCGTCCGAGAAAGTAAATGTACACGATGCCACGTCCGTCAGCAAATATTTGCGTACTTCATCTTTTCTTTTTTTTGTGTTAACACTCATATAATACTTTTAAAAAAGTTTCTGTCTATACTTTCGAATCCGGATGTAATTCAATATTTCTGCATAGAATAATATCTTTCCCCTATTTTGTATAAATGGTCTCGCTAAGAACACTAATGTATTTTAGTGTATCGATAAATAACCACAGAGTTCCTGTTTGTGCGTTATAGAAGAGGTTTTGAAATTAGAGCAGGCAAATATATTCTAAAAAAGAATTTTACTAAAAAAAACAGATACCCATTAGATACCTGTTTTAGCGAAAATATTATCTGATTCTTATGTGGAGACGGTTTTTGTGGTTATTAAGCTTTTTGTATGTGCCTGTTAAATAACTTCATTCAACCATATAGCTATATCTATGTCGGAGGGGATATCTAATTTTTTGCGCAGGCTGTTTTTTCGGTTTTGGATGGTTTTTACAGAACGATACATACTATCGGCAATTTCTTTGGTTGTAAATTGTAGGTAAATAAGTGCGCACAGATGCAGTTCGCTCGGTTGTATTTTAGGGTTGATAGCCAGAAGTGAAGTCGTAAACCGGGGGTAAGCCTCCTGGAATTTAATCATGAAGGTAGGGTCATTTTTTTTAACCAGTTCGATAATTTCATCAAGCGATTTATTCAATCTTATTTTAAGCTTTTCTGTCTCTTGTTCTCTAATCTTGTATATCTCCATCTCATGTGCTTCTTTTCTTATATATTTTACCTTATATTGCCTCACAAACCACCATGTGAAAATTATTAGAAGCAAGAAAAGAGGGATAATCACTCTCAGAATAATGAAATATCTTTTCTGCATCTGTGTTTTCTCTTCGTTTGTCAATAGGGTGAGCACTTTTTGGGTAGATTTGAGTTTTTCTTCGTTCAACTGACCCTCTATAAGTAATTTCTTATTTTCATATTCATGAGCTGCGGTAGTATCACCCTGTGACGAATAGGCATTGGATATTTTTCCGTAGAGTTCCTTATATTCTCCTTTTAAACCGGTCTCTTCCAAATTGTCCAGGGCCTTGAAATAGTAGTATAATGCCGAATCGACCTCGTTCTTCTGAAAGTGCATATCTCCCCTATAGGCCCAGGTCCTTGAATGGTAAGAAAAGGTATATTTTTCTGCTAATTGTATCGCTTTGTCGAAATAAATTCCTGCAGAATCGTATTTTTGCTCTGCTACATAGAATTTCCCTATGGTGGTAAATGAATTGATGAGGCTGGTATAGACAAAATCTTCATCCAATTCATTTAAAATCTTCATATTTTTTTGGACATAGAGGAGGGACGAGTCCGGACGGTCTGTTACGGCGTAGAAATGACTCAGGTTCTCGTAAGTGAGTGCCGTCAGAAACTCCCGTCGTTCGCGTTGTTTTATCTCTTTTATATAAGAAAGCCCTTTCAGAAACTCTTTTTTTGCGCTTTCGTATAATCCCATATAGGTATAGATACGGGCTCTTATACGTATAAAATCAGATAATATCTGGGCATCTCCGTCCGCATATTCTTCACCTAGTAAGATGTATTCCAGAGATTTATTATAACTACCCGTATTGTACAACGCATTACTGATGAGATAATAAACCCTTGCTATTCCCTTACGATAACCTACAGATTTAGCCGGATCAAGTGCTTCTAAAGCATACCGGAGGCTGGCTTCCGGATTTATTGCCCGATTGCTTTGGTAAGACAGTTCGAGAAGGCTGTCCACTTTGCGTACTTCGGTAGCCGGAGGGTCCTTTGGCGAGGAACAACCGGCAATAGCCAATAATGTCGCTGCAAACAGTATGACTCCTTTCATTTTTATTTAATTATCTTAACTGCTTCGGTTTTTACGAATATCGCTAATAGGGATTCAAAATGACAAAATTAAGAAATAAAGGGTATTTATACTTTCTCCTGTGGGGAATAATGCAACAAAAACAGATACCCGTCATGTACCCGAGTTTGTAAAATAAACGGATATAGTATAGTTTACAGGTGAGATTGGAGGCACAATCCTTGATAAGCCGAGATGACATAATATGGTTATAGGCGTTTTTTTATCCTTATATGGGAAAATGTCAACAGGATGACGATTTTCAAATATATTAGTCAGTAGACAAACGGATCGCATGGTTATGTTTCATCCTAAAAATCCTCAAAAATGAGAGAAAAGCGGGCTTGATTATCCGTGGATGGCAATTTTTTATGTAGATTTGCATCCGATGAAAGAAAAGCTGTTCATATCCCTTCTGGCATGTGTTCTCTGCGTGACGGCCACCTATTCGCAGGCGCGCATTATTCTGCCCGATTCATCGCAGATCACAACGAATCCTGATTCACTGGATCTTCTTCCCCGGCAGATTCCGGAACGTAACGGGCAGGAGTTGGATTCGACGTCACCCCGACAGGCATCGCACCTCGATCACCTGATACACGATCATGGGGCAGAGGCCGATTCACTTCGTCGGCTGGCACAAATGACTATCTGGAAGATCGATGCGCGTACCGGTAACCGTCTGCCTGCCGTTTCGGATACATTACTCCATAATTACCAACAGAGCATCCTTCCCGACGGACAATCGGTAGCCATGGGCTTCTTGGCACCACTGGGATCTCCGGCTTTTTCGAAGATCTTTGCCGACAGGCCAGAAACCGAACAGTTTATATTCAACAATGCTTACTATCTCTATCTGAAAGATCCGGAAGAGGTATTGTTCGTCAATACACGGGTACCCTATTCCAGATTGAGTTATAATCGTGCTGTTCCTAAACAAACCAGAGAGGAACGCTTTGAGGCACGCTTGGTCTCTAATTTCGGGAAAAGCCTGAATGTGGGATTAGACGTCGATTTGATCAATGCCCGCGGTTATTACAACTCTCAGGCAGTGAAGCATAATAATTTCTCACTCTTTGGAAATTACCTTTCCGACAGGATTGAAGCACATGCTTTTATGAATCTTGGATCTCTGGTCAATGCCGAGAACGGAGGAATAACGGATGAGCGTTTTATTACGCATCCTGATTCCGTTCAACAGAATTTTACGTCGAGGGATATCCCGGTTAAATTCACCAATACATGGAACTCATTACGCAATAACCGTTTCTTCTTGTCAGGCAGGTACAATCTGGGGTATGTGGAGACACCGGCCGATTCGTTACACAAAGGGAAAGGACAGTTTGTTCCTGTGGCGAGTATAGGTTTTTCGTCGCAGTTTACTCAGCAATATCGGCGATTCCTGTCGTATGATACCGCCTTTGTGAATGTGGATGGTGTAGATATGCACCGGATAGACCAGTTTTATCCCAATCGGTTCTATGAGGGGGCTGTGGATGACAGTATCCGTTTCTCATCAATGAAGAACACTGTTTCTGTGGGTCTGCGGGAAGGATTCAAAGAGTGGGTGAAATTCGGGCTGACCGCTTTTCTGGAACATGACCTGCGGAATTATTCCATGAGGGACAGTGTGGGACGCGGAATGATGCGGCACCGTGAAAGTGCCGTTACCATAGGAGGTGTACTGAATAAACAGCAGGGCGATAATCTTCTGTTTAATATCCGTGCCGATCTGGGGATATTGGGAGCGAACCTGGGTGAATTCAGGGCGATGGGTGATGTGGAGACCGGTTTTGATATTGCCGGAAAACGGACTACTCTTTCTGCGCATGCCTACATTAAAAACTTAAAACCTAAATATCTGGAAGAGAATTATTACTCAAAATATTTCCGTTGGAACCATAATTTTGGTGATATTCGCAGGGTCTACGCCGGAGGTAAACTACATATACCGTTTACAAATACTACATTAAGTGCAGGAGTAGAGAACCTGCAGAATTTCATTTATTATAACAGTGAGAGGCAGATTGCCCAGGAGAGCGGCAATGTGCAACTGGTGACCGCGCGTATAGAGCAGAACCTGCGTTTTGGCATATTCAACTGGGATAATCAGGTGGTTTACCAGACTTCGAGTAATCAGGAAGTAATCCCTGTGCCTAAGCTCAGTGTTTATTCCAATATGTATCTGAAGACCAAAATTGTGAACGAGCTCACCTTGCAACTGGGAGTGGATGCACATTATCATACAAAGTATTTTATACCTGGTTATGAGCCGGCTTTGTTGCAATTTTACAATCAGCGTGAGAGAGAGATCGGAAATTATCCTATAGCTACTGCCTATGCCAATATGCACCTGAAACAGACCCGTTTTTATGTAATGTATTATAATGTGGCCTCACAGTTCATGAATCCAAAAGAATATTTTTCATTACCAGGATATCCGGTCAATCCCGCTATCATCAGGCTTGGAGTTTCAGTGAATTTACATAATTAATCTTTTACAGTTTGCAGTCCCGAAAACGTTTACATCTCTATCTTCTCTTGCTGGTAGCCGCTGTAGTGGTGATGATACTGCTCAGGACGGGTATGAAAACCTCCCGGAACATTCTTTCGGCTCCGCGCGATTATAATGAGATAATAGCATCTGGTGAATTGAATGTAGTGACAGACTACAATAGTATCGGATTGTATGTTTCAGGAGATTCGTTACAGGGTTTTCAACGGGAGATGATTCTGGCACTTGAGAAAGAATGGGGGATAAAAGTGAATCTCTTTCTAGAGAACAGTCTTGATGAGAATCTGGAAGGGCTGCAGACAATGCGCTACGACTTGGTCGCCCGTAATATCCCGGTCAATATACAATTGAAAGACACCTTTGCCTTTACCAATCCTATCACGCTGAACAAGCAGGTGCTGGTACAACGGAAGCAGGAGTATAACGACAGTTTGGAACCGATTCGCCAACATCTTGACCTGGCCGGAAAAACCATTCATGTAGCAGGGGAGTCACCTGCTATCCTACGACTCAAGAATCTTTCCCATGAGATAGGAGATACTATTTTTATTGTGGAAGATACTACCTATGAAACGGAACAGTTGGTGATAATGGTAGCGTCGGGCGATATAGACTTTACAGTATGCGATGAGAAAATGGCCATGCGTCTGGCCAAGGTCCTGCCGGAGATAGATATTGAGACTGATATCAGTTTCACGCAATTGGAATCATGGGCACTACGAAAAGATTCTCCCGTACTGCTGGACAGCCTTAACCGTTGGCTCGACCGGTTTAAAGCAACAGCAACATTCAGGCAGATATACCGGAAATATTACTAACCCCAAAAAAGCCGCCCCATTGTATAAGGCGGCTTTTCAATTTTACCCGTAGTTATTCAATCGATTCAATGAAGGCTCATATGCCAGTTGTCAGATTCCTCTTGTGAAGGTTATCATTCAACTTCAACGAGGCCCCCGTCTTCCTTCGCGGTTTGAACTACGCATCTCTTTCTGGCGGTCGGCACGATATTGCTTCCACTGCTCCATCTTTTCCTTTCCGATAATAGCTTCCAGTTCGGCATCGTTTTCGGCCACCTCTTTTTCACGTAATGCCTGCATCTCTTCGCGACGTTTGGTGCGATCCTGCATCTGCTCATCTCTCTTTGCTCTCTGTTCAGCAACCTGCTCAGCCCGTTTGGCATCCTGTTGTTCAAATAAAGCCTGCACTTTCGCTTTCTCGTCAGCAGTCAGTCCCAATTGCTTTTCCATATTGTCGGCACGTTCCTTCGCTGTCCATCTCATACCGCTACGGGTATCCTGCCTGTTGTCCCTTCTATTTCTTGTGTTATCCTGAGCCTCAAGGGTAAAACTCAAGGTGAATATGGCAACCAGCGCCATGAATACAATCTTCTTCATAATACATACATTTTAAAAAGTGAATAAAAATATGATCTGCTCTTATGACCTCCGAAGGTAAGCAAAAGTTTAAAGGGAAAATATTCTTTTTTGCTATTTAAATGTCATATATTCAGTGTTATATAGATGAGATTAGGCGATTTGTCTATTGAAAAGCCGGTTTCGTCGACAAAAACAACCTGTTGATCTATTCTCCGATTATTTTCATTTTTTAACCCATTTTTCAGAAATAAGTGTATATTTGAAGAATATATTTGTAAAGTATTGAATACAGAAACAAACTAATGTATTTTCGGAGTAATATAACTTTAATTCAACGGTTGTGGAAAAAAAATATAAAGCAGATAACGGACTTGGGAATCTTTTCTGGGGAATTGTTTCACTCTTCCTGTTAGGTGTAGTTATTTACAGGTTCAGACATGGTGAGAGAATCTGGATGGATTTTATTTACTTTGCTTTTGCCATTGTTTTTATTCTGTCGACCACGATAAAGGAGTATGCTGTTACTGAACTGAATTTTCTGGAGATCCGTTTTGTACTGAAATTGTTTTCAAAAAACAGAAGAATAGCTATTGGTGATATAATAGGATTGCAAAAAATGAAAAAGAACCAACTACGCATTGACAAGGTACGTGGTTTTGAAGTGCTGAGAGTCAATGAGGCGGATATAGATAGCCTGATAGCTGAACTGAAAGAGAGAAACCCGAGGATCAGGATCGCTGGAGAGGAGTAAAGCTTGCCTAAAACATTTCTTCCCGCGGATATTTCTCTTCCACTTTACTGAAAAGCCAGGAGGCGACGGTACCTACTATGAAAAGCAAAAGGCTCATGAGCAACGCTCCCCAAAAACTTAACCCGGCCACGGCAAGTTGTTCAGCAGTGAATGCCGGGAAAACTACTGTAGGGAAAATGGCCAGTGAAGAGCCGACCACCATTCCCAGAATGAAGTGGTACATGCCGGAGTAATATTTCCGAAAAAGCCAGGAAGCCAGTTTGGCAAAGAGCAGTACACAGACAATAAACCCGATAATCAGCGGAATAATGACACCAAAATCAAAATCTTTAATACCGATAGCCATCTTGTCGTAAAGGCCGAAATAGATAAGGAAATTGGAAGGGCTCATCCCCGGGACAATCAGTCCCAGCCCCATCAGTAACCCTGATCCGAGCCATACCATGAGGTTGGGTGTTACTTCGGTAAGTTGTTGCCCGCCGACTAACATCAGCGCAAAAATGGCGATCGTGGTAACAATAAGAATACCAATATCTGACGATTTTCTTCCCTGTTTCCCGGCTGTTTTATAGAGAGAAGGAAAAGTTCCTGCCACAAATCCCACGAAAAGAGAGACAAACAGCGCGGCATATTTGCCGAAAGCCTTTTCTACCACTACGGCAAAGAGAACGATACCGATAGCGGCGCCGATTGCCACAGGAAGGAAGTAAAGTGCATTTTTCAGAAATTTTCGCCGGATATTGGCAAGAAACCGGATCAGCGGATCATAGATGCCGAAGATAACAGCTAATACTCCACCCGATAGTCCGGGAAGGATAAATCCGATCCCTACGAGGGCTCCTTTCAGAAGACGGATAAACCAGTCTGCTACGGGGTTAATCTGCTTTGGTTCTCTTACAATCCCGGTCTCTTGTTCCTTCATTATTCCCTGTTATATGTATGGTTTTTTTCTTTAAGTCATTTTCACGCCACAGTAGAAAGTAAATTATTTGCCTCCTGCTTACTCGTTACATGAAATAATTGCAAAGATATAATATTTATATGTTTTGAGCACCTTAAGATGCCGAATAGATCACGCTCAAACTGAAAAATAGGATTCCAGTTCTTTCAACGTATTTTCGCTTGTCCGGATATCTCTCACAACATTCCCTTTTTCAAGTACCACAATACGGTCGCATACTTCCGTTACATGGTTGAGATCGTGGCTTGAAATCAGCATTGTCATTTTTTTTGTGATTTTTAATTCATTGAGCATCCGCCTCAGCCGGATTTGGGAAGAGGGATCGAGTGCCGTAAACGGTTCGTCCAGGATCAATATCTGCGGGTCACTGATGAGTGCCGCAGCGATACCCGTTTTCTTCTGGTTTCCTTTCGAGAGATCACGGATCAGTTTCCCGGAACCCAGTATCTCCCCGTTAAAGAACTCTTTCATCGTTTCCAGGAACAGGGCTATATCACCTTCCGATTTATTATATACTTTCCCCGTGAAGGTAAAATACTCTTCGGGGGTGAGGAAGTCGATCAGGAAACTCTCATCGAGAAACGATCCCACTTTTGATTTCCATTCGTCGCGGCGGGCTACTTTCTCACTATCGACTTTCACCTCGCCTGAAGAAGCTTCGATCAGGTCGAGGATCAGCCGAAAAAAGGTGGTTTTTCCTGCACCGTTATTTCCTACCAGCCCGAAACTTTCCCCATTGCCAATCCCCATGAATGGAATGTCAAGCACAGTGACGCCTTGATATATCTTCTTCAGGTTTGTCGCTGTGATAATTTCCTTAATCTCATTTACAGATTGTGGTATAGGCGGCGGTGCGTCGGAGAGATCTATCGATCTGTTTTCATAATCTTGCATATATCTTGTACTTTATTGGTTTCTTTATCTTTTGTTGAAATCATTTAAACGGGACGGAAAATGTCGGGGTTTATTCCTTTTTCCTGAATCCGGTGCAAAGGGCGTACTTCCTTCTCAGAAACTGCTGCTCTATTACTTTCAGGAGTGTTTCGCGGAAAAGGATACCTGCGAAACCCATCAGGGCGATAATAATCAATGCTATATGGGCTGCCGAGAACAGGTCGAACAGGATAACCAGTGCGATGGGAATGATAACCAGGGGAATCATTACTATAAAGTTTTTGTAGCTTACCCCCTGCATATTCATTGAAGAACCTCTGGAAAGTTCCAATCGTTTAGTATTGAAAGTAGCTCCAAAAAGATAGACATAGATATTCACTCCTATGTTGTACACCAGTGCCACCAGATGATAAATAATAATCTCTCTTCCAAAGAAGAAATAGGGAGTGGTGGCAATAAATGAAGCGATGCATAATGCCAGCATCAGATAATAATTGGCCCTGATATAGGTATGCGTGTCTATATCCCTTGTCATCAGGAAATCGAAATGGGCGCCGTCCCAGTTGATGATCCATTGTCCGAACATCAGCATTCCTACCCCGGTAACAAAAATAGCGACAAACAGCATCCATCCGGGACTGTTATTGTATACCTCGCTTGGGTAAAATATGAGTCCGTACAACAGAAAGAAGATTGCCGTATAGAGCGTTTTTTTCGTCCGTTTGTGACGAAGCACCAGTCTTATTTCCAGTGAAATGATTTCTCCGATCTTCCCGAACCGTTCCATAAAAGTGAATCTTCTGGATTCGGCTTCTTTCTTTTTTATTTTTCTGTCGAAATTTTCGGGATAATAGTTTTTTGCAAAATAGCGCTTATTAAGAAAAAATGCCAATAAGCTGAGCAATAGTACAAAAATCCATACAAAAGAATTACCAAAGAGAAAACCAAAAAGATGCTGTGATAATTGAAACAGGGAGAAAATTTTGAAATATTCCAACCCTGCCAGTATAGCACCTATCATCAGAAATACAATTGTTCCCACGAGGATATTGTTGAATTTTCGTTTCAACAGGGGAGCGAGCAGGGTGTTGAACCAGACCAGGAAGATTACAATAAACAGAAACCTGAAAGCGCCGCCTGTCCCGTAAGCCGGATATATTCCGGTAATGGCAAAAGGGATAGCAAAACATAACGTGATATAATTCAGCGGATTGAGCAATGGTTTCAACAGGAGATAGTTGACCAGAGTCTCCCTTTTGATGGGTAATACCTGGTAATTTTCTATGTTCAAAGTACTTAGCGGCTGCATCAGATAACGGGCCATAAGCAGGGCTATCACAGCATATATCATTATGCTGCTGAATGTTGCAGCGGCATCTTGCTGAGGAGCAATTTCTTCCAGCAGCTTGGGAAACATAAATCCCATCATCACAAGGATTACTACAAAGTAAAGCACTGTGAGTCCCATAAAGATGTTGACTATCAGGTTTTTGTAATATCCGGGTGACCGGATGCTTTTTAACCAGTAGTGCTTGAAAAGAGTTGTGTACATTGTCTTAAGGTGCTATATATTTTAGTTTATGCTCCAATAATTCGAGCGTTTGATGGTATTTCTCAGGGCCGTCATTCTCTTTATTTATGATTAATCCTCCTGCAATATAATTTTTGGGAATTAAGATGATATGTTCTTTATATATTGTATAGTATTTGAATGCAGACCATTTGAGGGTTATACCGGACTGAAAATCACGTATATTAACAGACTCTTCCGATATTTCAATAATGTATTCGGAATCTGCTTTTTTGTATTCGTCGGCCATCTCTTGTATTCTTTTATTTTGTTTTCTCCAGGAAAAAAACATTTCTATCGTACTTAATATCACCAGACAAAAGAGGCAAATACCTATAAAAATATAGGGATTTCGCATCTCGTCACGAACTCCGACGAATATTCCGAGTCCTACGAAAATAACAGACATCCCCAGCCAGCGTATTAGCTGTTTTTTCCTTTTGTTCCAGATATAATGCCAGAAAACCCGATTGGAGTGTATAAAAGTTTCCATATTAAAGGGGGAGTCGAGCTTTATTGTTTCCATACTTATTGTTTGATTATATCAGTATGTCGAAATATTTAGAAATTGTTTAGAAACTATTTAAATTTCTTACGAAAGAAGTAAATAGAAAATGTTCGCTTTCAAAAGTTCCTTTTTGCATATTTCTTCCTCTTATTTGGCTCAAATACCTGCTATGATCGCCAAAACAAGAAAGATTTTTCCCGTAAATAATTCTTTTTTGAATGGCGAAACAAATTCAAATAGTCTCTTATTTTTTTCCGAAAAACGCCCCGAAAATACTGCGGGTGATGGTTCTTCCCAGTTCATTACTGATTTGTCGTTGTGTGCTTTTTCCTACCTGGGTGAGGATATCACCCAGAAAACCCTGATCGGCCTTCCGTTGCCGTGCTGCTGCACGCTTTGCTCTCTCTTCTTCGAGTGCAGCCTTCTGTGCTTCTTTCAGCTGACGGATACGCTCTTTTTCCTCTGCGGCGAGACGTCGTTCTTCTTCAAGTAACTCCTGTTTTTTTGACAATATTTCAAAGGCCGATTCCCGGTCGATCAGTTTTTCGTATACTCCGTAAATCAGAGAGCTGCGTATCAGTTGATCTCTTTCACCAACCGTTATTGGCCCTATCTGTCCCTGCGGCGGGAGTATATTGGCACGCTCAACCATTTGCGGAGCCCCTTTTTCGTCAAGAAACGAGACGAGCGCCTCCCCTGTGTTGAGCTGAGTAATAGCATCACCGGTATCGAATGCGGGATTGGCACGGAAGGTATTGGCTGCGACTCTTACTGCTTTCTGGTCGTTTGGCGTGTAGGCGCGCAACGCATGCTGTACACGGTTCCCGAGCTGGCCAAGGATACTTTGAGGAATATCTGCCGGATTTTGGGTACAGAAATAAATACCCACGCCTTTGGAACGGATCAGGCGGACGATCTGCTCTACTTTTTCGAGTAGTGAGGCAGGCATATCATTGAACAGCAGGTGTGCTTCATCGAAGAAAAAGACCAGTTTGGGCTTTTCCAGGTCACCCACCTCGGGAAGTGTTTCATATAAGTCGTCGAGTAACCACAACAGGAAAGTGGTATATACCCGTGGTGATCTCATCAACTTGTCGGCAGCGAGGATATTAATTACCCCTTTTCCTTGTTCGGTTTGGATAAAATCGGTGATCTCCAGATCCGGTTCGCCGAAGAATTTATCGGCTCCTTCGTTTTCGAGCCGGATCAATCCCCGTTGAATAGCGCCGATACTTGCCGGGGAAATGTTGCCGTACCGGGTGGTAAACTGCGTCCGGTTATCGCCCACATATTGCAACATCTTCTGCAAGTCTTTGAGGTCGATCAGCAGCAGGTCATTATCGTCGGCAATCCGGAAGGCCATGGAGAGAATGGCTCCCTGTGTTTCGTTCAGATCCAGCAAACGTTCCAACAGCAGCGGCCCCATGGAGGTGACGGTAGTGCGTACCGGATGCCCTTGTTCGCCGAATACGTCCCAAAATCGTACAGGAAACGGCTTGTATTCGAATCCTTTTTCAGGCAGGTTATATTGATCAACCCGTTTTGCAACACTCTCCTTGTTACCTCCTGTCTTTGCCACTCCGGACAAATCGCCTTTCATATCGGCAGCAAACACGGGCACTCCCATATCACTGAATGTTTCGGACAATGTTTGCAGGGTGACTGTCTTTCCGGTACCGGTCGCGCCGGTAATAAGGCCATGGCGGTTTGCCATCCTGGGTACAAGGCATACTTCCGCACTATCGTTAATGGCTATAAAAGCGCGTTTGCTGTTATCGAACATATTAAACGATTATTAAATTTGTAAGTTGCGCAAAGTTAACGAAATAATTGAAATGGAAAACTGAATTATGATATTGAGTTAAATTTTTTGTGTTGCAAAAAATATCATATACCTTTATATCATTTATAACAGATTAAAAGTAATATACCCATGAACTATAGACATATTTTACTTTTTTCTCTGATATTGGTCTGTTTTTCTTTGGATGCCCAGCAGCAGGGAAAAGCAATATATCATTACATATTTCCCGAGTTTATGAATGGTACCGTGTTGATGAAAAACGGTACGAAGAATCAGGCCCTGCTCAATTATAATGCTGCTACCGAAGAAATGATCTTTGATCAGAACGGGCAAAAATTAGCTTTTGCAGAAATCACATTGAATCAATTGGATACTGTTTTTATACAAGACCGTAAGTTCGTTCTACTCGACAATAAAAAATTCGTAGAAGTCATAAATCAAAATGGATATAAACTGCTTATACAGTATAAATGCCGGATAATTCCTCCCGGTAAGCCGGCTGCCTACGGAGGAACTTCAGAAACATCCTCGGTCACTTCATATTCAAGTTGGAGCGAGTCCGGCAGAGTTTATCAATTGGAACTGCCTGATGATTTCAAAGTGAATACTTCTTTTGTTTATTGGCTCGATAATGGGGCCGGGTGGAATAGTTTCTCGTCGATGGGGCAGATAAAAAGATTTTACAACAAGCAGAAAGCGCTTTATAACAAATATCTCAAGGAGAATAAGGTTGATTTTAAGGATTCGGAATCGATTATCGGTCTGATCCATTACATGGAGACAAATTAATTCACAATAATTTATCCCTTATGCCGTTCCCCCCCCCCCTATACCGTTCCCCGTCTGCTTTAGATATTGATACATACCGAAAACAGCAATGATAGCAGAAATCCCGATAGCGATGTAAGTCTGAGATAGGGATCGAGCGCATGGCCGTTTTTCCGCCGAACACCATCCATTATCCTGAACAAAAAGAGAAAAACGAGCAGGTAAAGATAGCGGTACCAGGGTGCCGGTTCGTATAGATTACTGTATCCGAGAAAAAAGAAAAATGAGGCGAGGGTCAATCCCCCATGATATGCTTTTGCCCTGCTAATCCCCAATTTTACAGCGATGGTGACTTTCCCTGAGGCTCTGTCATTTTCTATATCCCTCATGTTGTTGATATTTAATATCATGGTACTGATAAGTCCAATCCCGATGGCAGGCATGACAGGTTCAAAACTGAACACGTGAGTATGGAGAAAATAGGTGCCTATCACCGGTACGGGGCCAAAGAAGATAAAAGCCAGTAGATCACCCCAACCTTTATAGCCGTAGGCATGCTTTCCCAGCGTATAAAAGAGTGCGGCAAGAATACTTAATCCTCCCAAGCTGATCAGTATGGCTGCAGAAGACCGGGGAATATAGGCAATAATATTTAGGATTAAAGAAAGTCCGGTAATGATGCAGATAGCGGAGAATACGGCAATAGCCCCTTTCATTTCCCGGGGTGAGATCTTTCCACTCTGCAAGGTGCGTGTAGGTCCTTTCCTGCGGCCGGTAGTATCGGTCCCTTTCTGAAAATCACCCAGATCGTTGGCCAGATTGGCCAGTATCTGAATGGAGACAGCCAGCAGGAGAGTGAGCATGAAGGTCGTCATACTGAAACTCCCTTCGTGCAAGGCCAGCCCGCTTCCCAGGACGACAGTGGCCACAGCCAGGAAAAGTGTCCGCAGGCGAAAGGCGGAAATCCAGTCTTTTACTGTTGCCATGTTGATAGTGAATAGTGAAAATCAACGTAGTTAAAAATGAATTTTCAGTTTTTAGTATGCCCGTGCAAAGAGTACCCGTTGTGCCGACGGTTTGCCCGTTACCATGCATTGACCGGGTGTTTTGTCTCCATCGAGTGGGATACAGCGGATGGTCGCCTTGGTTTCCTCCTTTATGCGCTCTTCCGTTTCGGGAGTCCCATCCCAGTGGCAGAGCAGGAATCCGCCTTTCTCTATCTCCACTTTGAATTCCTCGTAGGAATTCACTTCGCGGATTTGCGAAGTGCGGAAATCAGCCGCTTTCTTGTAGATATTTTCCTGCATTTCATCCAGCAGAGACTTGATGTGGTTTTCAATATTGTCACAGGGCAGCGTCTCTTTGGTGAGAGTGTCGCGGCGGGCTACCTCGATGGTGTTGTTCTCTAAGTCGCGCCCACCCATGGCGAGACGTACCGGAACCCCTTTGAGTTCATATTCCGAGAATTTCCATCCCGGTTTCTTGTTGTCGGCATTATCGTATTTCACGCTGATCCCGAGGGCTTTCAGGCGATCTACGATACCGGCTACCTTTTCATTGATCTGTTGTAGCTGTTCACTATTCTTATATATAGGAACGATCACCACCTGATAAGGGGCCAGTTTTGGGGGAAGTACCAGTCCGTTGTCGTCGGAATGCGACATAATCAAGGCCCCCATTAACCGGGTAGAAACACCCCATGAGGTGGCCCATACATAGTCGCGTTTCCCGCTCTGGTCAGTGAATTGCACGTCGAACGCCTTGGCGAAATTCTGTCCCAGGAAGTGGGAAGTACCTGATTGTAACGCTTTACCGTCCTGCATCAATGCCTCGATAGTGTAAGTGTCGATAGCACCGGCGAACCGTTCGGATTCCGATTTCAATCCTTTCACTACCGGCATGGCCATATATTTTTCTGCAAAGTCTGCATAGACATTAATCATCTGTTGTGCCTCAGCGATGGCTTCCTCTTTTGTGGCATGGGCTGTATGCCCTTCCTGCCATAGGAATTCAGCTGTACGGAGGAAAAGGCGTGTACGCATCTCCCACCGCACCACGTTGGCCCACTGGTTGATAAGAATAGGTAGGTCGCGATAGGATTGTATCCAGTTCTTGTAGGTACTCCAGATAATGGTTTCCGAAGTGGGACGTACAATCAGTTCTTCTTCGAGTTTGGCTTCCGGGTCGACCACTACGCCACTGCCGTCGGGTGCATTTTTAAGGCGGTAGTGCGTTACTACAGCGCACTCTTTGGCAAACCCTTCCACATGATCGGCTTCACGGCTAAGAAAAGATTTGGGGATGAACAACGGGAAATAGGCATTCATGTGTCCTGTTTCCTTGAACATATCGTCTAATTGACGCTGCATCTTCTCCCATATCGCATAACCATACGGTTTGATCACCATACAACCGCGCACGGCGGAGTTTTCTGCCAGTTCGGCTTTAATCACTAAATCGAGATACCACTGGGAGTAATCTTTACTGCGGGGCGTAAGCTCCTTCAATTCTTTAGCCATCTTGTTATAATTCAATTTCATTAGACTATTTCTTCGCTCAACATAGTCAGAACTTGTTTTGACTATGTATTGGCTTAACGAAATAGTTCAATTTCATTAGTCGTTTTGAGTCGCCTTCGCTCCTCGATTTTCAATTCTCGCTATGGCAAAACCAAAGTAATTTTGACTTCGTCTTCTTCCTCCGCACCTCACCAAAATTCAAACAAGTTTGACTTTGCTCATTTAGCTTAACGAAAACGTTCCAATATTTTGTTTGCGGATGCAAAGATAATAATTAATGTGCTAAGGTGAAATGAGGGAGGATGGAAACCTCAAAAAAATTGTATCTTTGGCGGCGGACTTTTTAATTCAAATGCTATTTCTGAGCTATGGGTATCCTGCAAAATATCTATAGGTCTCGACTTTAGTTACAAACACTGATTTATCGATTGAAGAAATGAACAAGGATTATTATAAAAAGAAAATAGAGGAGAATAGTATAGCATTGAATAAGGTAAAATCCCGGTTAAGGATATTCCCCTTTCTGAAACTACTGTTCTTCCTCACAGGTGTTTTCCTTGTGATTGCTACCTATCAATGGGGATGGGACAGGACAATCTGTTTTATCTTCGCTGCACTCTCGCTTGCAGTTTTCTCGTTGTTGTACAAGTGGGATGAGTACTATCTGCAAAAGAGGGCTTATTATATGGCTTTACAGCGTGTGTACACGAATGAAATCAGTTTTCTGAATGGAGATTACAGCCCTTTTGATAACGGAGAACGATTTATTAATAAAAAGCATGCCTATTCTTATGACCTGGATATTTTCGGTGAGAACTCCATTTATCATATGATCAACAGGACAGTGACGCATGAGGCCGGTTCTATTCTGGCTGAGAAACTGAGTTCAATTCCGAAAAGCGAAGAAGAGATTGTGGCAAGGCAGGAGTCGCTTTCGGAATTGACGCAGAAAGATGATTTCAGGCATCAGTTTATGGCTATCTGCAAAGGTTTCGATGAAGAGAAAAATAACTACAGACTGATAAGCGCCCACAAAGGTAGCAATGCCCTACTGACCTCAAAAACAGGGTTAGTTCTTCTTTATATCTCTATCACTATTACTCTGGCATCGGTAATATTGGCATGGCTGGGATACCTGCCCTGGTCGATATCTGTCACCTTGTTTATGATTCAGCTTTTCTTGCCGATGATCTTTAGTAAGGTGCTGAACAAAGTCGGTGCCGACATAGGTTTTCTACATAAAAATACCCGGATACATGCTGATTTGTTGCATATTGTACATCAGGAAACTTTTGACGCTGCTGAGAACAGAACTCTAAAAGAGAAGTTGTTCGGCACCTACAACTCTCGTGAAGCGTTGAAGGAGCTTTCCACCCTGTTGAAGAAATTTGACCAGCGCCATAATGCTTATATCCTTGTGTTGCTCAACGGCTTTTTTCTGAGAGATCTGTTCCTGTTGCGGCAATTCTACCGGTGGAAAAACAATTATCTGCATCATATCCAATCCTGGATCAGTGCATTGGCTGAAATGGAAGCAAGGGTGTCGCAGGCTACCTATATGTTTAATCTGCCTGAATTCATTCAGCCGGAAATCACAGAACGTACAGATCTTCTTATTGATGCATCCGAGCTGGGGCATCCGTTTATATCCAAAGAAAAACGGGTAGACAATGACATAATAATCATCAAAAAACAGTTTCTGATTATTACCGGTGCCAATATGGCCGGGAAAAGCACCTTCCTGCGTACGGTGGGAGCCAATTATATATTGGCGGTCAGTGGTATGAATGTGTGTGCCTCGAAGTTCAGTTTCACACTTTTCAATTTATTCAGCAGTATGCGCAACACAGATGATCTCTCATCGGGTACTTCTTATTTCAAGGCAGAGTTAGAAAGGATGAGGGAGCTGATAAGGTATTGCCGTGCTCACCACCATACTTTAATTATCCTGGATGAACTGTTAAAGGGGACTAATTCCAAAGATAAACTCGACGGTTCGATATTATTCCTGAAAAAAATGACGGAATTACCGGTAACGGGGATTATCGCTACCCACGATCTGGAACTGGCAAAATTGGAGAATGAATTGCCGGACTTGTTTCTAAATTATTGTTTCGAGATATCTCTTTCCGAAGAAGAGCAGTATAGTTATAAAATACAGAGAGGTGTTTCCAGAAATCTCAATGCTACTTATCTTTTACAAAAAATATTATCGGAAGAACTGTGATAACTTTTATTCAAGTTTCGTGATCAGACAGCTACTCTTTTAACGTTTATTGCGAGCTATGGATACCCCGCAAAAAATCTAAAGGTCTTCGCTTTAGTTGCATACATTCCAGTTTCACATGAGAAAGTTGAGCCTTTTATTCTTTTCTTTTCAAATTCCCCCGGTTGAATGAGAAGTAGATACCCGGTACGCCGATCAGGGTGAAGATGATAAATCCCCATCGCATGGCCTGTAAAAAAACAGAATTGGGTACTTCCTCTATCGACTGGTTACCGAACAGCAGGGAGAAGATCAGGGTGACAATACTCATGCTGATGATCTGTCCGAATACCCGCATGGAAGAGGCGAGTCCCGAGGCTTGTCCATATTGCCGTCTCTCTACTGAACTCATAATGGTATTCATATTGGGAGAGGAGAAAAGGGCAAAACCGACTCCCACCCATATAAGGATAGCGACAATGATCCAGATGGCTGTTGTGGGACCGAGGAAAGCCAGCATGCCTAATCCGGTTGTACACATGGCCATACCGGTGGTGGCAAAGTAGCGCGGCTGTATCTTGTCGGATAGTTTCCCCACGATGGGAGAGAAGAGGGCCATCATAGCCGGTTGCGCCACGATTACCGCGCCCGCATCGCGTGGCGAGAGTCCCTGTACTTTTTGCAGATAGAGGCTGAGGAAAAAGACGATAGCAAAGGTGGCGGTATAATTGATAAGTGCCGACAGGCTGGAGTAGGTGAAAAGGCGGTTATGAGAAAAGAGCTGCGTATCGAGCATCGGATGTTCTGCCCGGCTTTCATATCTCCAGAAAAGGAAAATCAGGATTACTGCCCCGGTCATCATTCCCCAGCCCACAGCAGAAGGAATCAGTGAGGAGCCGTAGACCAATGCGGCGAGTCCCACCATAAAAAGGAAGGTGCCTGTTTTGTCTCCGCCTTTTACAGATGCGTGTTTGCTATCATCACTCTTCAGAAAAAGATATGAGATAAGGATGGTGAGCAGGCCGAAGATAGCGGCAATCAGGAAAAGGGAACGCCAGCCGATATGAAGAGTGATGACCCCACCGATAATGGGTCCCAGCGCCAGTCCGCCATAGACGGAAGCCACTGAGATGCCGAGTACCTGTCCCCGTCGTTCAGCCGGGAACGACGATACTAAGATAGCCTGGCCTGTGGTACCGGTAAAAGCAGCACCGATACCCTGCAGAAAGCGTGCAGCAACTAACCAATACCCGTCGGGGGCCACATAACAGATGGCTGAGGAGACGGTGAACAATATCAACCCCAGTTTGAATAATTGCCGGTTGTCGCTCCTGTCGCCCCAGCTTCCTGCCGGAAGCATGAAGAGCGCCATGGCCAGTATAAAAGCGGTGATGACCCAGCTCAGCTCGATGGCATTGAGCGCCAGATCCCTTTCAATGGTGGGCAGGGCGATATTAACCGCCGACACCAGAAAGGTACCCATAAAGGAGGTTACCGCTACTACCAATAATATCGAAAAGTCTTCTTTTTTCCCCATTGCGTTTCTGATTACCAATTAGCTGATTACCAATTACTAATTACTAATTACTTCTTTTACATGCAGCACATATTATTTCCACCTTCCCACCTTCCCACTTTTCCACATTAGTAAGTTTCCCTGACATGTTTCACCGTAATAGGGGTTTTGTCAGCCGCTTTCAGTTCGGGAGAAGTGATGGTGATGGTTCTTTTCTCTCCCGGTAGCAGATCGATGAAGTTATCGCTGAAGCGGGCACCCTGGATGGGTATTTCCACAAAGACGTCTTTCGCCAGTTTTTTGCTTGAAAGGGTTACCCTGTATTCTCCGTCGCGGTATTGCACATTGGTTTTCACTTCTGTTTCCGGCAATTCCAGTTTGTTGGGCCAGTAGAAGAAATGATCTTTGGAAGAGATCACATTCCCTTTACTGTCACTCAGGAAAGTATGTATCATGGTATGCGTCTTTTCTGCTTCACTTACCAGTTCGGAGATATTGAATGTTTTAACGATCCGGCTGTCGTTGGCTTTGGCATTGACACGCTCGGTAAATTCGTTCCTTTTTCCTGTAGAGAAATCTATCACCTGCACGGTCAACCTGAGGTTGTTATGATCCTGAAGATAATCGGACATAGTATAATAATTCAGTTTACCATCTTTAGACTCGACTCCCAGGGCCAGAGGAGCCAACACATCCCGCATACGGTAGTGTTGCGCTTTCCAGTTGTTGTAGTAGTCGATACTCGACCAGGAAACCACCGGCCAGTCGTCGTTGATTTGCCAATAAAGCGCTCCCATACAGTAGGGCCTTCCACGACGCATCGCTTCTACCGACTCCTCCATACCGTTGCCCTGCATCACCAGACCGATATAGACAAAATCCTCGAAATTTCCCGGTTCCGGATAATACATATCCATATATTTTTTGATAAGGGAGTTGCCGGTCGATGCTTTCTGATGTACCGTCATCACCTCACTTTCAAGATTCCATTGATCCTCGGTAGCGAAAGATCGGATGGTTTTCATTTCAGGGAATGACTGAAAGCCGAATTCGCTGGCGAAGCGGGGTAACCGGTCTGCCATTCCTTCAAATGGTAGGTGTCCGTACCACAACCCCCAGTCGTGCGCGTCGCTTGCGGCGAATTTCTCGGGATTTCCCCAGTTGGAGTTATAAGGCGATCCGTGGATATAGCCGCGTGTACCGTCAAATTCGTTCACTAATCCGGGGATCAGTTCACGGTATGTTTTATCGTAACCTTTGAACCATGCCTTCATCACTTCGTCCGGATATTCTTTTTGCCAACCCCAGTGATTAAGACCCTCTTCTATCTCGTTGTTGCCGCACCAGAAGGCGAGTGAAGCGTGGTTGCGGAGACGTTTGATATTGTAGATCACCTCTCCCTGCACATTCGCCAGAAAAGTATCGTCGGAAGGGTAGGGCACGCAACCGAAGATAAAGTCCTGCCATACTAAGATACCCCTTTCGTCGGCCTGACGGTAGAATTCCTCGTTTTCATAAATACCACCTCCCCATACGCGTACAAAATTCATATTGGCCGCAGTGATGTTGTCAAACAGTTTTTCGTAAAAACCGGCATCCTGTTGGGTAGTGAAGATCTCACCAGGGATGTAGTTGGCTCCCTTGGCAAAAACGGGTATACCATTCACCTCAAAGTAGAATGATTTGCCGTGTTCATCCGGTTCCTGTACCAGTCGGACTGAACGTAAACCTGTCCGGACAGTTTTTTTTGCAATCTCCCGGTTGCCCGATATAACTGTTACCGTAAAATCATAGAGATGTTGTTCTCCCCAATGCACCGGCATCCATCTTTTGGGTTGATTGATTTCCAGGGGTAGAGAGAGTTGATTTTTACCCGGTTGTAAGATGATATTTTTTGAAATCGGCTTACCGGCATTAACATTCCCCTGCAAACCGTATTCAATGGTGATAATGGCTTGTACCAGTTCATTGGCTATGGAATGGATCTCTATCTGATTGTCGATCTTAGCTGACTGTTCCGTTACAGAGGTCTGCTTTACATAATAATCTTCTATATGGGCATCGTTGTAAAAATTAAGTGAGACCGGTTTCCAGATACCCATCTGCACGATGCGTATACCCCAGTCCCATCCGAAATGATAGGGAGCTTTACGGTTATATATGCTTAGCTTTTCTTCCCGGTGGTCGTTCCCCGCCGGGTAATCATAACCAAAGGTAGTCCTGGCAGGCATCATCAGTTGTATCGGCGAATAAAAACGAATATAGAGGTGATTTTCTCCCTCTTTCAGTAATTGCTTCACCGGCACCTTATATCCGATGAACATATTTTCGGAGCGGAGAATACGTGAACCATTCAGAAATACATCGGCATGAGTATCCAGTCCTTCAAAAAAGAGTTGCGCATTGTCGTACTGTAACTGGTCAACTGTCACAGTGAAGGTTTTTCTGAAATCCCAGTTTTCATCCTCCACCCACTGCACTTTTTCTTCATTGGTACCATAAAAAGGGTCAGGCAGTACATTATGCCGCACTAAGTCACGTTGTACCGATCCCGGTACTTCGGCAGCATACCACTGCTCTTTATTCATTTGTGAAAATTCCCAGCCTTCGTTCAATAGGAGGGTTTCACTCTGCTGTGCTGATAAAATAAATGGCATTACAAGAATAAGAAGAAATAAAAGAGATAGACTTTTTCGCATAAGAAACGGATTTAATTTTGCCTACAAATATAGCCATTTGTTCCTGAACTTTTATCTGCCTCTCCTCTGATATTCGGAAGAAAATTATAAATTTGTGAATGAAAAAGCAACAAATCAGAGAAAATGAGCGAGAATACTTTTACAGACCGTAATGAGTTTTTACGACTCTATGGCAGACTTTATTCCTTTTTCAGACAGGAATGGGATCTGCGAAGAGTGTCGGGACTGAAAGAGTTGTTGCGCCGGTCCTTTAAAAAAGCGGAAGAGCAGCCTGACAGCGAGACGCTATATCACCTTGTGTCGGCCATGCGGACGGCTGTCATTATTATTGATGAGATAGGGCTGAAGCAACCGGCAGTATGTGCGGTCTTACTTTTTCATAGTGTTGTGGCTGGTGATCATTCTCCGGATGAGATCGAGCGGCTATTTGGCAGTGAGGTGGAGAGTATTCTCAGGGGATTGAAAAAAGTGAATCAATTCAGTGATAAGAGGACGGCGGTAGAGTCGGAAAACTATATCAAGTTACTGCTTTCTATAGCTGAGGATATCCGGGTGGTATTTATTATGATAGCGCAACAGCTACAGCGTATGCGCGATGCAAAGGGGAGAGCACCGTCACACAAGTTAGATCTGGCGGTGGAGTCCACTTATTTGTATGCACCTCTTGCACACCGACTGGGTCTCTATACCATCAAGTCGGAACTCGAAGACCTTTCCCTGAAATATACCGACCGGGAGCAGTATGATTTTATTGCCCGTAAGTTGAATGAGACGAAGCGGTCGCGTGACCGTTATATCAGTGAGTTTATCGGGCCGGTAAAGGAACGTCTGGATAAAACAGGGCTGAAATATGATATCAAAGGGCGTACCAAATCGATCTATTCCATCCAGAATAAACTCAAAAAACAGAAGATTGAATTTGAAAATATTTATGATCTGTTTGCGATCCGCGTGATACTCGATTCACCGCCAGAACAGGAGAAAGCCCAATGCTGGCAGGTATATTCCATCATTACCGATATGTATCAGCCCAACCCTAAACGGTTGAAAGACTGGCTCTCCATTCCCAAAAGCAATGGATACGAATCGCTTCATATTACAGTGATGGGACCCGACGGAAGGTGGGTAGAAGTGCAGATACGGTCGAAACGGATGGATGAGATCGCCGAACGCGGGCTGGCAGCACATTGGAAATACAAAGGAGTAAAGGGGGAGACGGTCCTGGATAACTGGCTGAGTTCGCTGCGGGAGTCGCTGGAAGACAGCGAAACCAATCTGAGCCAGAAGTTGACCGATTTCAAACTCGACCTGTACGACGAAGAAATTTTTGTATTTACCCCGAAAGGAGATCTGTTCAAGCTTCCCAAAGGAGCGACAGTACTCGATTTCGCTTTCGCCATTCACTCTAACCTGGGAGCTACCTGTATGTCGGGAAGGGTGAACGGGAAAAATGTACCCATCAGGCATGTCCTGAAAAGCGGCGACCAAGTAGCAGTCAATACTTCGTCGCATCAAACACCCAAGCAGGACTGGCTGAGCTTTGCAGTAACTTCGAAAGCACGGACAAAAATACGCCAGTTACTGAAGGAGGAGGCCGGCAAGCAGGTGGATATCGCAAAGGAAACGCTTTTGCGGCGGATGAGGAACCGGAAAATTGAAGTGGATGAACCACGTCTGATGCAACTCATCAAAAAACTCAGATACAAGACTGTCACCGAGTTTTACGTGGATATCGCTTCAGAAAAGATCGATGTGAACTGGGTGATCGACCGCTATCTGGAATTGGAAAGTAAGGAGTCGGAAGGCCGGGAGAGTCATGCTACGATGAGTGCCGAAGAGTTTACTTTAAAGACGCCTTCACCTGAAATTACTGGTTCCGATGAGTTGATTATCGATCAGAATCTGACCGGTGTGGATTATAAACTGGCAAAATGCTGTAATCCTATTTTCGGAGATGATATTTTCGGCTTTGTCTCTTCGCAGGGGATAAAGATACATCGTGCGAATTGTCCGAATGCCCATGATCTGTTCTCCCGGTTCGGTTACCGCATATTAAAAGCCCGCTGGTCGGGTAAGACAAGCTCTTCCAGTTATACTATTGTATTGAGGGTGATAGGGAATGATCAACTGAATATAGTGGCCAACCTGATGTCCATCATTTCGAAAGAGGAGGGTGTACAGATGCGTTCTATCACCATTGATTCCAACGACGGCCTTTTTCAGGGAAATATCGCTGTGATGCTGGGAGATACTTCGATGCTCGACCAGTTAATTAAAAAACTACGTGCGGTGAAAGGTGTGAAATCCGTTTCAAGATTGAATTGAAGGTGGTCGTGGTAAATCCATTTATCTTTCTATTTTTTATCCTGTTACTTGAATTGGCAAAGATTATTCAAATATAACATGAAAATGAAAAATTTAACCATAGGCCACGCAACGTTTTTTTCTTTTTTGCATCTTATAAATAGATGGTTATGTTTTGATTAACAATAGGATATTTATTACTTTTACCATCAAAGAAGAATATGAGAGTGTATAATATTTGTATAACTTTTTTTGATTAATTGGTTGTTTTTTATCCTTACAGCAAAATTAGCACAAAAATGAAACCTAATATTCCACCAGACTATAGATACCGCTTGTACACAAAGTTTGCAGGTAGTAAGGGTTCTTTGTATTATCATTAACTTAGAATCAAACAGAATGAAAACAAAAACATTTTTATTATTTACGGTGATTTCCATATTTCTACTCGTAATGATTGGAGGGTGTGAAGAAGAAGCCAAACTGAAAGTTCCAGAGGAAGAACAATCGAGTGAACAGGCACAAACTCGCCTTGCCAAAGAACGAGCATGGGTTTATCGTGTAAAGCCAGGAACAGTAGAATGGAGCTTATTAAAAAGCGAGGAAGAACGAATAGCTGCCGTTCAGATTCCTGAAGATGTATTGATGAGATCATCTTCAGATGAAATCGTAGACTTTTTTGTTGATTTTCCTTTGTTTGGATACTTTACGGCATTTAACACCCCTCAAGAAGGATTCCTTATAATGCTATCCAGTTTTAATATTTTTGAACATTTGCTGTCAAGAAAAAACGTAGGAAAAGATTTGATCGCTGTATACAAAGATGCAGGAATGTCTGGTTTTGAAAAGATGTCGTACTCCAATGAATTTTGGACTATCAAACTAAAATATCTTGAATTGATTTTATCACAAGACGAAATAATAGAATCTTTAACGGAAGAAGAGAAATTAGAATTGATAATAGAAGCAAGGAGCAAATTAGAAAAAAAAGTACAAGATGAATCTTTCCGCTCTCTTCCTTCCTTTCAATCTTCAACCTTGATGATGGCCAAAATTCTTAAAATTGGGAAATATGACGAATTTGAAACTTATTCGAATAAACATGAAATGGACAAATTTATAGAAACAGGTATCATTGAAGATGCTATATCCTTGATTAATGATGTGGTTATATTAACGGATAATTTTATCAAAAACGCTAACAATCAAAAATGATTACAATGAAAAAACTCCTTTATATTTCATATCTGGCATTGGTGTTTGCTGGATGTTCGCAAGACGATGATTTATCGTCTGTAACGAGAGATGACTGGAATGCAATCAAATCCAGATATGGGACTTATCAACAGAGATGTGGTAGCGTTTCCGATGGGATTCAGTATCCTGCTAACTGGACAATAAAAGACGCAGAAGCATTTGTTGTCAGTGATGAAACAATCCGATCCATGAGTACATGCGGTTTATTGGATACTTACCTTACCCATCCTGAACGGGTATTGGGGCCATGGTGTGAGGTGTGTTCTTATTCTCTCCATCCGGGAGTGACAGAGTTCAACAATATGGTCAATAATGACAAAATTTTAAAAGAGATTTTCGGTAGGAATAACTGTGTTGAAGTTTTAGCATCACGGTATCTTTCGATGATAGAACAGGGTGAAGAAGTAATAGGGCGCAAGAAATGCTTGGAAATGATAATAGCAAGTGATGCGTGTATATCTTTACTAAAAGAGGAAGAGAGGGTTCAATTTATGATGATGGCGTTGAAGATGATGAATCGGGAGAAGAAGCTGTTGAAAGAACCGAGACATATCCTGGTTGCTATCATGAAAGCAGGTAACTATACTCCATTCCTTACAGAAGCAAGTAAGGATGGTAAATACAGCGCTTTCAAGACAGAAGATGGTGTGGGTGACCCTCAACGAAATGGTCTTAGTGAAAATACATGGGGGTATGATATATGTGTTTATGATGTAGTTGAAAAATACGCGAAACGTTTTTTGAATGACTTAAAAAGATAATTATGAAAATACATCAAGTATGTAAGATAAATCTTATTTTGTCAATAATGATGATTAGTGCATATGCTAATGCACAATATACTAATGTAATTATTTATACTCCTAATAATACTCCTGTTGTAGCAGGTCAGTTTATAGGAACGGATTATACGTCAAAGGAAAAAGATGATTCGAAAAAATATTGGTTGAGAGTTTACAATAACAAGATAGAATTCATATCAGAGGCTACGCATAGATACAATTGTCATGCTTATGCCTGGCATATGACAGAAGGAAGATCACCAGTATGGATAAATACCCCGGTATGGATAAATACACCAGAAGATGACAAATATTGGAATGATTATAGTTACATCGAAGTTTCGGATCCTTCACGTGCAACTAAAGTGTCATATGGTTCAGTCGATCATTCTGCCGTAACGACTACTACCTCGGATTATTTTATTTCAAAATGGGGTCCATCTCCTCGATTTCGACATTATAAAAATGATTGTCCTTACTCGGTAAGTGATTTGCATTATTATGTAAGACCTTCTATTTCCGGCTCTTCAGTAGTTTGTGAGCAAGCAGAATATAAGATTGAAGAATTCGATGTATTACCACAGGGATTCACGGTGCAGTGGGGTACAAATAACAGTAATCTAACACTGGTTTCAGGTCAGGGTACTAGTAAAGCTGTATATAGAAAAACAAGGAATGGTTCGGATATGATTCAGTGCAAAATTGTGTATAGCAACCGCACGACTAATGTAGCTCCATTGAGAGTCCATTTTGGGGCGCCGGCAATACAAAGAATTGCCGGGCTGCAAAGCCCTCCGAATGGACAGGAAGCACGATATGAAGCCATTCTTCCAGATGGAGCTCCGATCCCGTCCAATTTCGAATGGATATTGAACCCCAGAGGCCGAAACTCTGTTTATCCTTCTGGTCGTTTTGTCGATATTGCTTTTTATGATCCGGGAACATACCAGCTTGTATGTCGGGCAACGAATAGTTGTGGTGTGGGGGATTATTGTGTTATAACGTTGAATGTTACCAACTAAAAGCTAAATAAAAATCGAGAAATGCACTACTGTTATCTTTTACGAAATTGAGTTCGAAAACACCTAAACAACTCCGTCTACCTTGTCAAAGCATTACAAGTGTGGATGGAGTTGCTTGAATTTATTCCACAAGATACCTGTTAATCTTCCTCTTCCGTGATTTCAGGGTCTGTTATCGTATCAGGGTCGGACATGCCGGGAATCGTTACGTCAAGGTCCGGCAGGGTGGGTAATAACTGCTGAACGTAATCCCTCTCATAGTCCTGCGGACGAAGAATCCGACCGTCATATTGAATAAGATCGATATCAATGATCATTCTGCCTAAATACTTATCCCTGGGAGTTCGTCCTACAGCCCGTTCCGTTTGTTTGATCTTGTCAATAACTTCTTCCGGAGACATTTCAGTATTGGCTTTTGCAAGCACATTCCGAAAAAGGTACGCATACTTATCGTCTTCCGGCTCAGTCAGGATGGGCTCACTGAAAACAATATCGGGGAAAAGAAATAAAAGCATTCTCTTGGCTTTGTCGATATTGGTTTTGGCGAACGTATTTGATCCTATGCTTAGTAAAATTGTGCTCATACTGATAAATTGAAGTACAAATATAGACATTTTAAATTAAAATGAATAGTGAATCGCAAAATCTATTATCTTTGTTGTATTAAACCTTGTGAAAAATGAGAAATTTACAAATCGCATTGTTGCTGTTTTTCCTGATCTTTTCTTTTGATCTTTTGGCGCAGGATGCCAAGCCTATGGTCTACCGGATCAATATAAAGGAAAATATAGGCAGTAATACATGGATATATCTCCAGAACGGACTTCATGAGGCAACCGGAAAAGATGCAGCCGCAGTGCTTTTACATATGAATACTTATGGGGGAAGCGTACTGGAGGCCGACTCTATGCGCACGGCCATTCTTAATGCACCCCTTCCTGTTTATGTTTTTATTGACAATAATGCCGCTTCTGCCGGTGCGCTTATCTCAATCGCCTGTGACAGTATTTTTATGCGCAGCAGCGGCTCTATCGGCGCTGCAACAGTGGTGGAAGGGGGAAGCGGGGAAAGAGCTTCCGATAAACATCAGTCCTATATGCGGGGAATCATGCGTGCTACGGCCGAGAGTCACGGCAAGACAGTGACTGTCCATGAGGGAGATACCGTCACAAAATGGAGACGCGATCCAAAAGTTGCTGAAGCGATGGTAGATGAAAGGGTTGTAATACCCGGTTTTGCCGACTCTACACAGATACTTACCCTTACAGCCAGTCAGGCTACGGAATTAGGCTATTGCGACGGTATTGCGGAAAGTGTGCATGAAGTGATCGTGACCCATCTGGGGTACAGCGACTACACTTTAGAGACCTATAATCCCTCTTTTTATGATAAGGTCAGAGGTTTTCTTACTAACGGGATTGTACAGGCATTCCTCATCATGTTTATTATAGGAGGTATCTATTTTGAATTGCAGTCGCCCGGTGTAGGCTTCCCCACAGCTGCAGCTATTACGGCCGCAATCCTCTATTTTACACCTCTTTATCTGACCGGGTATGCTCAGAACTGGGAAGTGCTGCTATTTGTTCTGGGGCTAATCTTTATTGTCTTTGAAATATTTGTCGTCCCCGGTTTCGGAATAACCGGTATTCTGGGAATACTCTTTGTCTTTTCGGCATTGGTACTCGCACTTATAGGTAATATACGGTTTAACTTTGAAGGATTACCCGCCATGGAAATGTTCAGGGCGCTAATGGTTGTCTTAGGAGGTACGGGTATGGGGCTGGTGCTTATTATTTACCTGTCGGGCCGGATCGGTAAGCCTGGCTTCCTGCAATTCGCGGCATTGCATACCGATCAGGAAGGATATGTGTCCGTGTCAATGGAGCCGGTTTCTCTGGTGGGCAAGACCGGTGTAGCAGCTACTGATCTTCGTCCTTCGGGCATGGTGAATGTGGATGGGGATTTTTACGATGCCATCTCACTGAAAGGTTTCATTGATAAAGGAGATGAAGTGGTGGTGAAGAGGTATGAGAATTTCCAGTTGTATGTGGTCAGGAAAGGTGCAAAGATGATAAGGTGATTTAAGTGGAAAGGTGTATATCGTCCTGAAAATTATTCCTGTCTTTTCTTATCGCGGTATCGTATTCTGTATTCTTTCGGAGTAATTTCCATTTCCTTGACGAAAGTTTTAGAAAAGTGAAACGGGTCGTAATAGTTCAACCGGAAAGCGATCTCTTTTATCTTTAAATCCGAAAACTGAAGATAAAAGCAGGAGCGTTGTATTTTCAATTGATTGTAATATGCCATGGGAGAATAAGAAGTTCTTTGTGTAAATAGAGTATTTAAATGGGAGCAGGAATAACCCACCGCAACTGCAATATCGTTCAGTGTTATTTTTTCCTCCAGATGCTCTTTCATGAATACAATACTTTTTTGGATTACATCGGTCTCCCTTACATTTTTAATCTCCCTGTATTGGGGAAGATATTTCAGCGAAGCAAAAAAATACATTAAACAGAAGCTGATATACTCGAGATTATCGGGATTGTATCCCATTTCCAGATTCTGATAAATTTCTTCGAATAATTGTATCCTGTCGTGATGACGGCTATTATGGGTATCTCCCACATCGATATGTTTCCTTATTATAGAATTGAACATGGCCATATTCTCTCCTTTGAAATGTATCCAGTAGATACTCCAGGGATGATGAATATCCGAACCATATTTATGATGTCCTTCCGGGGGTAGGATAAAAAACTGATTTTCGGATAATATATACCTTTCATCTTCATATTCAATCCAGCCCTTTCCTTTGTCGCAATAGATGAAAATATACTGCCCCGCACCTTTTTCCCGTTCCCTGTAGTGGTATTTTGCATTGGGATAGTAACCGATATGAGTCACATAGAGTTGCCGGGTGATAGGATTATTTTCCTGATAGGTCCTTATATTATAAGGTGTCACAATCGCTTTTTCACCCTTGAATCCGTCGGCAATAGTTGTTTGCATACGATTTTACATTAGAATTGAGAACTTAGAACTGAGAATCAGCAAGTGAAGAAGTCCAAGAATTTTCACTTTCACCATTCCACCTTACCACCTTTCCACCTTATATGATAATACCGGAAATAAAGTGAAACGGGTTTGAATGTGCTAAAATAATTGTTTTTTACATGTTTTGCAAAATTTCTTACATTTTTAGATAGAATATACGCCCTACTTTTGTAATATTAAAATATCAGAGAAAGGACTTTTTACTTATCATTCGGAAAAACGAGCATATATACTGCCAAAAACGGCCTGTATTGATTGGACGGTTGTATGTGCAATTATTTACATATATGAAGAATTACAATACCTCTTATTTATTGTTCCTTGCACTGGTTTCCGCATTGGGCGGCTTTCTTTTCGGTTATGACTGGGTGGTTATCGGTGGAGCGAAACCTTTTTATGAAGTTTTTTTCACTATATCGTCCATTCCAACCATGCAGGGATGGGTAATGAGTTGTGCTATACTTGGCTGTATTGCGGGGGTGATGGTTTCCGGAAGTCTGGCCGATCGTTACGGAAGAAAACCGCTGATGATTATTGCTGCGATTATATTTCTGACATCTTCCATAGGAGCAGGATGGGTTGATTCATTGAACTGGTTCATTTTTTACAGGCTGTTCGGAGGTATCGGGATTGGAATTGCTTCCAACGTGGCTCCTATGTATATTGCCGAAGTGTCCCCTTCCGGCATACGCGGACGCTTTGTTTCCATTAATCAGCTGATGATCGTACTGGGTATTCTGTCAGCCCAGCTTGTGAACTGGCTGATTGCCGAACCCATTGTGCAGGGGGAAAGTATTCTGGCTTCATGGAACGGGCAAATGGGATGGCGCTGGATGTTCTGGGCCGAAGCATTTCCTGCCACATTCTATTTATTGATGGTATTCTTTATTCCTGAAAGCCCCCGATGGTTATCAACCCGTAATCAGTTTGAAAAGGCGAAAAATGTCTTCCAACGCATAGGCGGAGAATTATTAGCTGTCCAACAGATGAACGATCTCAAAAAGAACCTGTCCACGGAGGCTGCTTCAAAAGTTAATTATACATCGCTGTTCCGGGGCAGGATGCCCAAAATACTCCTTATCGGCATTGTTATAGCTGTTTTCCAGCAATGGTCGGGTACCAATGTAATATTCAACTATGCCCAGGAAATATTTTCTTCTGCGGGATACAACGTTTCCGATATCCTGTTCAATATTGTTATCACAGGTGTCACTAATGTGGTATTTACATTTGTGGGTATGTATGCGGTAGATAAGTTGGGGCGCCGAGCGCTGCTGTTAATGGGCGCTATAGGATTATCTGCCATATACCTTATATTGGGTACCTGTTATTATTTCGAAGTAACGGGAATTTCCGTATTGTTGTTGGTAGTACTTGCCATTGCCTGCTATGCCATGACACTGGGGCCGATCACCTGGGTGGTGATTTCAGAAATATTCCCGAATAAAATCAGGGGATTGGCGATGGCCATATCTACGTTTGCCCTTTGGAGTGCCTGCTTTGTATTGACCTACACATTCCCGCTACTGAATAGCTGGCTCGGAGCTTACGGTACTTTCTGGCTATATGGCTTTATCTGCCTGTCCGGTTTTCTGTTTATATACCGGAATCTACCGGAAACAAAAGGTAAGTCGCTGGAAACGATTGAAAAAGAACTTACAGGAAGATAAAATTAATACAATTATAAAATCGACGATTTCAAAATTTCGGTTCGCGACGGAATAGAGAAGTTCAAATTGAATGTAAATATTAAAAAGATAGCTTGCAAAAATGGAGGAAATAACAAAATATTTAATCGGGTCTACCTTGCATGAGAAAGGTATAGCAAAAGCTTGGGAAGAAACCGTATTCCTTCCGACGTATGAAACAGGAAAAGAGGAAAAGAACCCGATCTTTCTGGAAAAAAGGGTCTATCAGGGAAGTTCAGGATCTGTATATCCCTATCCTGTAATTGAAAAGATTTCCGATGAGAAAAAAGATAAACCCTATAAGGCTTTATTTCTTGAAAATGAATACCTGAAGATAATGATACTTCCCGAACTGGGGGGACGTGTGCAGATGGCATACGATAAAGTGAAACAACGGCATTTCGTGTATTACAACCAGGTAATAAAACCGGCTCTGGTCGGACTGACCGGTCCCTGGATTTCAGGAGGGATCGAATTCAACTGGCCTCAGCACCACCGTCCGAGTACATTTATGCCGACCGATTATCTTATCGAAGAAAATAAAGACGGGAGCATTACGGTTTGGTGTAACGAGGTTGAACGTATGTTCCGTATGAAAGGTATGCAGGGTTTTACATTATATCCCGACAAAGCCTATCTTGAGATCAAAGTAAAAGTGTATAACAGGACAGCCTTCCCGCAAACATTCCTTTGGTGGGCAAACCCTGCCGTAGCAGTGAACGAGGGGTATCATTCCGTTTTCCCGCCCGATGTGCATGCGGTATTCGACCACGGCAAGCGTGAAGTATCGGATTTTCCGATAGCTACGGGAGTTTATTACAAACAGGATTATTCTCCGGGAGTCGATATCTCGAAGTATAAAAATATTCCTGTTCCTACCTCCTATATGGCTATTCAATCGAAATTCGACTTTGTAGGAGGTTACGAAAAAGATGTAGAAGCGGGATTACTTCATGTGGCTAATCATCATATATCGCCCGGAAAAAAACAGTGGACATGGGGCTGTGGAGATTTCGGCATTGCATGGGATCGGAACCTGACCGATGAAGACGGCCCCTATATTGAACTGATGACCGGTGTTTATACCGACAATCAACCCGATTTTGCCTGGTTGCAACCGAATGAGGAGAAGTCGTGGGTACAGTATTTTATGCCCTATTCGGAAGTTGGCTATGTAAAAAACGCCAATAAGGATGCCATGGTGAATGTCGAGGTAAAGAATGGTAAGACTACCGTTATTGTATACACAACTGCCGATTATAAGAACCTTCATATTTCATTAAAAGATGCATCGGATAAGCTGTATCTGGATGAGATTACGGATATATCACCGGCACAGCCTTATAAAAAAGTGATCGGGACCGGCGATATATTACCGGAAGATCTGCTGTTTACCCTGTGTCGGGATGGTGGATTGTTGTTGGAATACAAGGCCGATAAACCTGAAACGAAACCGATTCCCGCCCCGGCAAAGGCGGCGAAAGAACCGCAAGAGATTGTATCCATCGAGCAGCTTTTTTTAACCGGATTGCATCTGGAGCAATACCGCCATGCAACGTATAATCCGACCGATTACTATACCGAAGCTTTACGGCGTGAACCGGGGGATGTCCGTTGCAATAACGCTCTGGGACTTTGGTGGATGCGAAAAGGGCAATTCAGAAAGGCAGAATCCCATTTCCGGAAGGCAATAGAAACATTGACCGAACGGAACCCGAATCCGTATGACGGAGAACCCTACTACAATCTGGGATGGAGCCTGAAGATGCAGGGACGCAACGAGGAAGCGTATGACGCATTTTATAAAGCAACGTGGAATGCCGCATGGCAAGGGTCTTCCTATTACGCTTTGACTCAGATCGATGCGTTCAGTCAGAAATGGGAAGAAGCGTTGGAGCATGTTGAATTATCCCTGATCTGTAACTGGCATAATCATAAAGCCCGTCAATTAAAAGCTTCGATCCTCAGAAAACTGGGAATGAAAGAGGATGCTTTGCAGTTAATTGAAGATTCCCTGGCGATCGACAGGTTCAATATGGGATGCCGTTTTGAACGTTACCTTTTGAGCGGTAATGATGCCGATTTAAAAGAACTGCAAGAATTGACGCGCGATTCCGCATATTCATACACAGAGTATGCTTTGGATTTTGCCGGAAGCGGACTATATGAAGAAGCTATCCGGTTATTGTCGTGTGCTATTGTCAACGAAAATGATGTATATCCGATGGTGTATTACACGTTGGGTTATTTTAGCCTCTTGTCTGGAAATACCGAACAAGCGAAAGAATATATTGTGAAAGCTTCGAAGATGAATCCTGCACTATGCTTTCCCAATAAGATCGAGGATGTGAATATCCTGCAAACAGCTATGCGGTTGAATCCTGACGATTCATTCGCTCCTTTCTATCTCGGAAATTTCTGGTATGGTGTACGGCAGCATGATGAAGCAATTGCCTGCTGGGAACGATCCAAAGAATTGAATGACCGGTTCCCGACTGTTTTACGTAATCTGGCTTTGGCATACTACAATAAAAAGGACAGGAAAGCCGAAGCAAGGGAGTTGCTTGAAAGAGCTTTTGCCCTGGATCCGGCAGATTCCCGTATTCTAATGGAACTGGATCAATTGTATAAGAAAACAGGAGTACCCGCTCGGGAACGGCTCGATCTGCTGGAAAAGCACTGGGACATTGCACAGGAACGGGATGATCTGGCTATTGAACGCATTACACTTTACAACCAGTTGGGTGAATATGAAAAGGTAAAAGAGCTGATCGACTCACGAAAATTCCATCCATGGGAAGGGGGGGAAGGTAAAATTACCAGACAATATACGTTATGTCGTCTGGAGTTGGCAAAACAGGCTATTGTCAGGGAAGAATTTGAAAAAGCAATTGCGCTCTTACACGAAACGGATGCATACCCGCATAATTTAGGAGAAGGAAAATTGAGTACGGTGAATGAAAATGATGTGGAATATTACAAGGGCGTTTGTTACAGAGGATTGAAAGATGAAGAGAAGGCAATTGAATGGTTTACAAAGGCCACCAAAGGGCCTGATGAGCCTAAACAGGCGTTCTATTACAATGATGAAAATCCTGATAAGATCTACTTCCAGGGGCTGGCCTGGAGGGCATTGGGTAATGAGGAAAAAGCCCGGGAACGTTTTAGAAAACTGATTGCCCATGGAGAGAAACATATGAATGACGATTGTAAAATCGAATATTTTGCAGTCTCCCTTCCCGATCTGGCAATCTGGGAAGACGACCTGAACATACGGAACAAAATACATTGCTATAATGTGATGGCACTGGGATGGTTAGGTTTAGGAAAAAAGGATAAAGCTGATCTGTATATGGAAAAGGTTTTAGAACTGGATGTAAACCATCAGGTCATAATGTAATACGGAGATATAATGGGCAACTTGATACAATGTATGATATGAGATCAATTATTTTTTGTTTTACATTCCTGTTTTTTATTTGTGCAGGGTACGCGAAAGGTGACCCAATAACACTTCATTCTCCCGATTCAGTATTCCGGATACGGATAAACTGTGACGACTCCATCTACTATAATTTGTTTTACAGGGATAAGGAAATTATCAAACCTTCCCACATTGGATTGGAGATCCAAAAAGGAGAAATGCGAAAGGAATTATTTTCTGATATAGAGAAAGTCAGTTATGATCACTATCGGGGAAAAATTCATCCTCTATACGGTAAGTTTAAAGAACTGGATGACTCCTATAATGAAGTTACCATTGATTTTGATCTTTTTTCTGTAATTTTTAGAGCATATAATGAAGGTGTTGCATACAGATTCATTACGAAAATGGATGGTGAAATAATGGTTGTCAATGAAATTGCCAATTTTAATCTCCCTGATAATCCTTCGGTAATTTTACCGGAAACAGAGAATTATACATCGTGGGAATTAATGTATGTTGACTATGCTTCGCACACTTCCATCCATGATAATAAACGAAGTATTACTCCTGTTCTGCTGAACAGAAAGGCTGGAGTAAAAGTAGTTATCAACGAATCGGATGTAAGAAACTATCCCGGGATGTATCTGGTGAAAAACAGGCAGGGGTTTACCGGCGATTTTGCTTTATACCCGGATAGTGTGTCTCTTGGCAGCTGGGGTAATTTTGTGTCGGTAGTTAGGAGCAGGAAAGATTATATTGCAGAAGTAGATGGGTGTAATACTTTTCCGTGGCGTATCGTATCTGCTACTGATGATGACAGGCAGTTATTGACAAATGAATTGGTGTATAAACTGGCTACACCGTTGCAAATTGAGGGAGATGTCTCATGGATAAAACCAGGTAAAGCGGCCTGGGAGTGGTGGCACGATGCTATGTTGCCCGATGCTCCTATCCCTTCAGGGATGGAGAACAGGAATACTGCATTGTATAAGTATTATATAGATTTTGCAGCAGAGTATGGGCTCGAGTATTTATTGATAGATGCCGGATGGTCTAATATTTTCGAACTTTCAAGGACAAATAAAAATATCGATATTCCGGGGTTGATCGAATACGGCAAAAGCAAGAATGTAGGAATTTTTTTGTGGTGTACTTCTACCTCGCTGAAAAATAATGCGGATACCTATTTGAAAATGATAAGTAATTGGGGAGCCGTTGGTATAAAAGTGGATTTTTTCGACAGAGACGATCAGCTGGAAATGGAATGGTACGAAACGCTTGCAGCAAAAGCTGCTACCTATAAACTGATGGTCAATTATCACGGTTGCAGTAAACCGACCGGACTCCAGCGCACATATCCCAATATCATTACTTTTGAAGCGGTAAGAGGTGCTGAATGTGCGAAATGGGATCTAACGGCCAGTCCTAAACACCATGTTACTTTCCCTTTTATAAGAATGTTGAATGGAAGCCTCGATTATACACCCGGGTCTATGAGAAATGCTTCTCCGCAACTATTTAAGCCTATAGCCGAGGGAATGCCTTATTCACAGGGAACAAGATGTCACCAATTGGCAATGTATGTAGTGTACGATCAATATTTGGCAATGTTATGTGACGCTCCGACCGAATACCGTAAATTTCCGGACATCATGGAGTTTTTGGCGACTGTTCCTGTTACGTTCGATCACACCCGGGTTTTAGATGCTGAAATTGGAGAATATATTGTGACTGCAAAACAAAACGGCAATAACTGGTTTATCGGAGGTATGACAAACTGGAAAGCACGGGATGCTGTGATTGACTTCTCCTTTTTGTCGGAGAATGGTAGTTATATTGCCACTATTTACAGAGACGGAAAAAATGCAAATCTGTATGCGGAACAATATACTTGTGAGAAGATAGAAGTGAATTCTACTGATAAAATGAGTATCAGAATGGCACAGGGTGGAGGATTTGCAATAATGGTAACACCCCTGTAAAGAGTATGGCAATCTGAGTTGAGCCTGATATAATTTAGTGATTATACATTATTTAAGACCAGACTGTTAGATATGTTAATGCGACGAAATTGACGTTTTTCGCTACCAATGTATCCGTCATTAAGATGAGATGTACATACTTTTGTTTTGTTAATTTGATGTAAGAATGAGCTTTTACCTTGTTTCGATATAGCAGTGCATAGAGTTGGGTAATAAATATCAAGATCATGGATCGCTTTTAACAGACTAATCCTTTTTAATAACCTAAAATAAATGAAACAGAAATTATTATTCATTACTTTCCTTGCATCCTGGATAATGTTCATGGGTTGCTCGGGAAACGAAGAACTTACCGTAAATCGCTGGACTATAAAATACGATGCAGCGACGAACGCCATTGACATTCTTAAAGATGACAGACTGATTTATGCTGATCTGCATGCTACGTATAAACTCTCGGATACTCTTCTTTCAAGTAAGGTATATGCTTATGCCAAGGTAAATACAAAGAGTATTTCTGATCGTTTCGGCCAGGGATTTTTGTATCAGGTGACCTATTCGTCAAAAGAAGAACTTCCCGGGTTGGTACACTCTTTCTATTTATATCCCGATAAGGATTTTATCCTTACGGATTTCGAGTTGAAGGACGAAGCCGGGGTAAGTACAAACTATATGGCTCCGGTCAATCTTCAAAGTATGGCAGGAGCGATTGAAGGTGGAGAAAATAACCGGGCTCTCTTTATTCCTTTCGATAATGATAAATGGATCCGTTATCAGTCACATCCTATGAATTTTCAACAGTTAACAAGTTATGAGGTGACTGCCATTTTTGATAATGAGAAACGGAATGGAATAGTGGTTGGTTCAGTGGAACATGATCATTGGAAGACAGGAATCGACTTGTCATCGGAAGAAAATCAGTTGTCTTCATTGACCTGCTACGGAGGCGTTGCCAACGAAACTACGAGGGATGTAAAACCTCATGGATTCCTGAGTGGAAAGTCTGTTAAATCGCCTACGATTTTCCTCGGATATTTTGAGGACTGGCGGACAGGACTTGAAACTTACGCCGATGCAAATGCGGTAGTCACCCCTCCCCGCAAATGGAAACATTCTGTGCCGTTTGGGTGGAATAGTTGGGGGGTATTGCAGTTCGATTTAACTTATCAAAAAGCATTACAGGTTTCAGATTTTTTTAAGGATAATCTGCAGAATAATAATTTCAGGAATGCCGATGGGCTTGTGTATGTAGGGCTCGATTCCGGTTGGAATCGTTTCTCGGAAGAGGAATTGCGGGAATATGCCAGTCGATGTGCCGAGAATGGACAGGTTGCGGGTATTTACTGGACTCCTTTTACCGATTGGGCCAAAAATCCTGACCGGGTATTCAGTGCCGCATCTGAATATACCTATAAAGATGTATATCTGTATGCCAATGGTAAACCGCAGGAGCTTGACGGCGCTTATGCATTGGATCCTACTCATCCCGCAGTGGAGGCTGCCATGAAAGAGATATCAGCTCTGTTTCGGCGTACCGGATTTAAGTATGTAAAGATGGACTTTATGACACACGGAGCCATGGAAGCGGATAAATGGTATAATGAAAGTATCACGACAGGAATACAGGGATATAACTACGGCATGGAGCTCCTGGATAAATACTTCTTTGATATGTATATTAATTTATCTATTTCACCCATTTTCCCGGCCCAGTATGCACAATCGCGACGTATAGCATGCGATGCATGGAACAAGATAAAAGATACCGAATACACAATGAATGCCTTGTCTTACGGCTGGTGGCAGGATCGGATCTACAGTTTCAATGATCCGGATCATGTCGTATTGAAAGATGCCACTGAAGGGGAGAACAGGGCGCGGATCACCTCTGCCGTCATAACCGGAATGTTCATTCTCGGAGACGATTACAGTAAACAAGGGGATAAGGAGGCCAAAGAAAGAACTTTAAGATATACAACAAATCAACAAGTCAACTCTCTGGCAGACGGGCGTGCATTCAGGCCTGTTGAAGGGAACGGGGAAAAATCCGAAAGTATTTTTTATAGGATAAACGAAGAGGGAACATCTGATTTTGCATTCTTCAATTATTCAGAGGAAGACACGCTGTTACATATTCCGGTAGAGCGGTTAGGATTGTCAGATGATAATAAGTATATAGCGAAGGAGTTATGGAGAGGTACGGAAATGCCAGTGCAAAAACAGTTAGAAATTACAATACCAGCAAGAGATGTATTACTATTTAAATTTAATTTATCAAATTATTAAACCTAAGAAGAGAATTATGAAAAGTGGAAAATTAATTTATTTGATTTTCGCGTTACTTTGCAGCATTAATTTGGTGGCTCAGAAAATGGAGGTCACAGGCAAAGTGATAGACGAGATATCTAATCCGATTATTGGAGCCAGTGTCCTGGAAAAGGGAACGACCAATGGTACGGTGAGCGATATAAACGGAAATTTCACATTGAGTGTGGAGAAGAACAGTATCCTTAGTATTTCCTATATCGGATATCTGACCAGGGAAATAGAGATTACGGAAGGAGGGTCTTTGGAAGTAATCTTACAGGAAGATACTGAAGTATTGGATGAGGTTATTATAGTGGGGACCTCAATCAGGAAAAGCGATCTTACCGGAGCCGTTTCGAGCGTGAGTGCGGAAGTTTTAGCCGAAAAACCTGTTACTAACATAAATCAGGCCCTGCAGGGACGCGTAGCAGGTGTTTTTATATCAAGCGGAGCCAGACCGAGTGACGATTCACAGATCAAAATTCGGGGTATTAATACAATTAATGGCTCAACAGACCCTATTTACGTGGTTGACGGGATGGTAATGGATAATGCATATGCCGGGTTTAATGCTGTAAATCTAAATGATGTAGCTTCCATTGAAGTACTGAAAGATGCTTCGGCTACTGCATTGTATGGATCCCGTGGTTCCAATGGAGTTGTACTCATTACTACCAAAAAAGGAAGAAGAGGCGAAGGAAAGGTTACCTATGACGGCTGGGTAGGTATCCAGAACTATGCAAAGGTACCAAAAACAATGGATACACGACAATTATTCGAGCTAAGAAAAGAAGCCTATGTCAACGGTTATATGCAAACAAATCCGAACGGAAATGTGGAGGAGTTTATTGAAAATGAGGTCATGGGTTCCAATCGGGTTTTCGCCGATTACGAGTTCGAATCCTATCAGAATAACCGCAATTATAACTGGTTGGATGAAGTAAGTCGTACGGGAGTTCAGCAGAATCATCTCTTAAGTTTCTCAAATGCTTCGGATCGTGGCGCTTTTTATCTCAGCTTCGGATATTCGGACAACAAGGGATTAATAAAGAAAACAGGTCAGGAAAAGTATTCCGGCCGCATCAATGCCGATCAGAATATAAAACCCTGGTTAAAAGTAGGGACAAACTCTTCATTTACCCGTACGATGAACTCGATTGTCAGCGACGGAGTCATGAATCGTGCCCGGAATGCCAATCCCATGCTGCCTATCTCGGACGAGATTCAGACATTAAACTGGCAGGGAATATTCGATCAGAATAATTTTAATCCGTTACGCTCATTACGCATAGACAATGATTTGGTATACAATAGATTTATGAGTTCCAACTTTATTGATATAAGCTTCCTGGAAAACTTTAATTTTCGTACTACCTTTTCACTTGACTATGCGCAGAGACAACAAAATGAGTATATTCCGAACGACATCTACGAAGCCGAACGCTATGGGACACAGGGGCAGGCTACAGATAACCGGGATGAACGAACCGTCTGGCAATGGGATAATACCTTATCTTACGATAAAGTTATTGATGAACATCGTATAAATGCACTGATAGGAACCAGTGCCACACAAACGAATGGTAGCTGGATTAACGCTTCTGCACAAGGTTTTGGATCGAATCTGTTTTCCTATCATAGTCTGAATTCAGGTTATAAAAGAGACCAACGAGGATTATCATCCAGCTGGTGGAAAGCAACGTTACTCTCCTATATCCTGCGTGCTAATTACGGTTACGATGGCAGATATTTACTGACAGCAACCGCACGATACGACGGCTCTTCAAAATTTGCCAAAGGGCATCAGTGGGGGATTTTTCCTTCACTGTCTGCTGCATGGAATATAACTGAAGAGGAATTTATGGAGTCACAGGATCTTTTTGATCAATTAAAGTTCCGTGCAGGATTCGGTGTGGTAGGTAATCAGAATATCTCCGATTTTGCATATTTGTCACTTTACCATACCAGTTATACCGGCACTTCTGATACGGGGTACACCTATTCATTTGTATCCGATGGACGGAGAGGTACGGAAAACATAAGCTGGGAAAAACAACGTCAATGGAATATCGGTCTTGATATGACAGCATTGAACAATCGTATCAATTTCAGTGTGGATGCTTTTATGATCAAGAACAAAGACTTGTTGATGAGTCACTCATTACCCACCACATCAGGTTATACCTATACGATCGAAAATATCGGGGCTATAGAAAACAAGGGGATCGAATTTTCTTTAGGAGCTACCCTGATACAAACCAGGGATTTTGAATGGAATCTTTCCGGGACATTATCCCTCGATAAAAATAAAGTCACGCAACTGTACGGTAATGCAGATGTGGTCTATAATGTAGATGGTGATCGCAATATCCAGAAAGAAGGAAACCTGTTTCTCGGGGAATCGAGAAATACGATCTATATCTGGCGTACAGGCGGTATTGCTCAGGAAGTGGATATGGAACGTCTAAGCAAGATCAACTGGCAGGGTTACAATGTAAATCCGGGAGATTTGTATCCGTTGGATGCCAATGATGACGGTCAGATCGATCAGAATGACCGCGTGGTAATAGGTTCAACCGATCCTAAATTCTATGGAGGTTTTGCCACTGATCTTACCTGGAAGGGGCTCTCCTTAAACGCTGTATTCAACTATTCATATGGTGCAAGACGGTTAAGCCCGTATTATGAATCATTGATTGGAAGTAAAGGCAGCAGCAATGCCTCTATCGATTTACTGGATCGTTGGACACCGGACAATACAACGGCTGAATTTCCCCGTGTTTTAGCCGGTTTCGACTATAATCATTACGGAGCGCATCAGATGGATTTCAGTGTACAGGATGCTTCTTACCTGAGGCTATCGGCACTTACCCTTTCGTATAACCTTCCTCAATCGGTTTTAAGCAAATTGAACGTAAGCAATCTTCGCGTATACACTACCGGATCGAATCTTTTCTGTTTGACCAATTACAAAGGTTATGATCCGGAGACAGGCGATTGGTATCCTCCAACTAAAATGTATGTGGTGGGAGTGAATTTTAGTTTTTAAAATCTCAAAATAAATAATCATATGAAAACATTAAGATACAAAATATTGGCTTATACAATAATCTCTTTTATTATTATAGGAGGTTCTTGCGCCGACTTTTTAGATGTCCAGCCTACGGGCTCTTTAACAGAAGAGCAGGTTTTTGAGAAAATTGAGAATGTAGAACCTTTGGTTTTGGGACTTTACAATAGCTTTAGAGGTGTCAGGCAAGGCCGGAACGGTTTGATGCCAAACCTGGGTCTGGATGAATCGCAACAAGGTAATTATCAGCTCTTGTCTTCAGGAGATCAGGCCGGTCTCGATAAATTCAATGGCCAGTTGAACCCCACTTCAACCCAGGTTGCAGCAATCTGGAATAACAGATGGCCTGCAGTCACTGCAGCAGCGAAAGCAGTTTATGCATTAGGCTTGACCAAAGAGGATCCTGAGTATGCCCAACAATTGTTAGGAGAGGCTTCATTTATCAGGGGAATGTTGATGTATGAGTTGAGTATGTATTGGGGCGAAATTCCTATCATAGATATTGCCCGTACTCAGGAACTGGGATTAGGCAGACAACCTCTTAAAGATGTTTGGGAATTTATTATCAATGATTTTCAGGTGGCAGCCAATAATTTACCGGGACAATATTCTAATGAGCCTCATCGTGCTACTTCAGGAGCTGCGTGGGCAATGCTCGGACGAGCATATATGTCGGCACCGGAAGAGACCGGTTTACGGGATTTTGTTAAGGCAGAAGAAGCTTTCCGGCAAATTATGGACAAATACCAGTTACTTTCCAATTATGAAGATCTTTTTAAATATGATAATCCGAATACTGTAGAATCTATTTTTGAACTGCAATTCAATAATGTATGGCCGGATTGTAATTATTGGCAGTTTGATACGGGATCACGGGCTGTAGACTCATGGTTTAGCCAGGGTTGCTCTTTCTCCGGTTATGATTTCCTTGTTCCCACGCCTTTTACTTATAAAACTGTAGAAGAAGGAGGAATATGGGAAGATGGAGACGCACGTAAAGAAACTTCTTTGCGGTATGATTTTACCTATTATACAAACCGGTATTCCGCGGACGGTTCATTTGAATATGTTACTCCCGATTTATCAAAGACACAGTGGACGGGTACGACGGATGAATTGGATCCGCATATCAAAAAATTTGAAGATTTCCGTACGGATATTTTGTCAGGCCTGGGTATCAATAATATGTGGAATTCAGGAAAGAACTTTGCTGTTATCCGGTATGCAGATGTTATTTTACTCCATGCGGAATGTCTCAATGAATTAGGGCAAACAGCACAGGCCGTAGCAATTGTCAATGATAAGATCCGTACACGGGCCTGGGGCGGTACTCTCCCTGCTGATAAACAATGGTCGACAGGAATGTCACAGCAGGAATTTCGTGCCAACATTATGGACGAGCGGTTACGAGAATTATGTTTTGAAGGGTGGCGCCGTTCCGACTTAATTCGTACAGGTAATTTTGTGAAGTTGGTAAAGGAAAGGAATCGTTGGGCACATGAATCAGCTACCATTCAGGAGTTCCATACACGCTATCCTATTCCTGATACAGAGATAAAGACAAATGACTTTTTTAGTCCGGAAGATCAAAATCCGGGATATCCTCAATAAAATAACTATTTTTGGCAACGCCAGAGAAATTTCTGGTGTTGCCTATTTCCTATATTATGAGATTTTATAAAACTTTCGGTATTGCCTGTATTGTTATTTCTTCATTTGTTAGTTGTACCTCCTCTCAAACCTTAGAGCTATGGTACGCACAGCCTGCAGAAAAATGGCTGGAATCTTTACCCATAGGGAATGGACGGCTGGGTGCTATGATTTATGGAGGAGTGGAGAGAGAAGTAATTGCCCTGAATGAATCGAGTATTTGGTCGGGAGAGTATAAACCGGATCAGGAAATGCCGTTTGGTAAAGAGAAATTATCTGGCTTACGGAAACTTTTTTTTGAAGGAAAACTTGAAGAAGGAAATCAGATTGCCGGAGAATACCTGAAAGGAAATCAAGGCTCCTTTGGAACACATCTCCCTATTGGGGATATGATTATCGAATCGTACCACCCTCAGGCGGAGATCACGAATTACCGGCGTAGTCTGAATTTGGAGGAAGCTGTTGGAAGAGTCGATTACAAGATCGGACGGGTATCTTATTCCCGCGAATATCTGGCTTCCAATCCCGACGATGTATTGGCGTTCCGTTTGACCTCTGATAAACCGGCCAGTATATCTTTCGAATTAAAACTCGATTTGTTCCGGAATGCCGAAATCAGGGCCGAAAACAATAAACTATTCATTGAAGGAGATGCACTTTTCCCGAGACAGGGTAGGGGTGGTGTCTTGTTCAATGGATGCATATCTTTACAGACAACCAGCGGTGAAATTACAACTACAGAGAACTCACTGATTATTGAAAATGCTGACGATGCTACAATTATCGTCGATTTCCGTACGAATTATAAAGATGAAGAGTACAAGCAGCGTTGTGAGTTGACCATTACAAAAGCAGAAGGCAAAGATTTCAGCTTGATTAAAGAAAATCATCTGGCTGATTACAAGCCTCTTTTTGATAGAGTATCCTTGTCGCTCGGGAAAAGTAACAACAACCATTTGCCTACCGATAAACGTCTTGAAAGCATCAGGGCAGGATTTCCCGATACCGGTTTCGATGCGTTATTGTTTCAATATGGACGCTATCTGACTATCGCATCATCACGGGAAAATTCTCCATTGCCGATTGCATTACAGGGATTCTTCAATGATAACCTGGCATGTAATATGGGGTGGACGAACGACTATCATCTCGATATAAACACCCAGCAGAATTATTGGCTGGCCAATATCGGAAATCTGGCCGAATCCAATTATCCGTTGTTCTCCTATATCGAAGATTTGTCGGTTCACGGGACAAAGACGGCAGAAAAAATATATGGATGCGAGGGATGGACTGCACATACTACAGCAAATATCTGGGGGTATACTGCTCCGTCGGGAAGTATTCTGTGGGGGCTTTTTCCTACAGCCGGGACGTGGCTGGCTACCCATCTCTGGAGTCATTACGAATATACTCGGGACAAGGAATTTCTCAGGAACAGGGCTTATCCTCTGATGAAAGGAAGTGCCAAGTTTCTACTTGATTTTTTGGTAGAAGATCCAAATACAGGGTATCTGGTTACCGGTCCGGGCATTTCTCCTGAAAACTCGTTCCTGTATAATGGTACTGAATTGTGTGCGTCGATGATGCCGACCTGCGACCGGGTATTGACCTACGAGATTTTTAGTAACTGTATAAAAATCTCTGAGATATTGGGTATGGATAATCTCTTTGCCGACTCACTCAGAGAAGCTTTGACCCTGCTACCCCCTATCCGGTTGCGTGAAAACGGAGGTGTCCGTGAATGGATGGAAGATTATGAAGAGGCACATCCCAATCACAGGCATACTACCCATCTGTTGGCTCTTTATCCGTATTCACAGATATCATTGGATAAAACTCCGGATCTGGCGGCAGGAGCCCGGAAAACTATTGAAGACAGGTTGGCTGCCGATGGATGGGAGGATACGGAATGGAGCCGTGCGAATATGATCTGTTTCTATGCCCGTTTAAAAGATGCACAAATGGCGTATGAGAGTGTCCGAATGTTTGAGCAGAATTTTCTGGCAGATAACTTATTGAGTATTTCTCCGGCAGGTATAGCCGGGGCGGAATCGGATATCTATGCATTTGATGGAAACACTGCCACTGCAGCCGGTATTGCAGAAATGCTGATACAAGATCATGAAGGTTATATAGAATTTCTTCCCTGTTTGCCCGATCAATGGAAAAGCGGTAGTTTCAGGGGCCTATGTGTCAGGGGTGGACTTGAAGTGGACTTGGATTGGAAAGACGGCATGTTACGTGCAGCTGCGCTAAAATCTACTATGGAATACACTTTTCGTATAAAAATGGATGATTTAAACGGAGTTAAGTTTTTAATTAACGGAAAAAACGAACAACCTGAAAAGGAAAAAGAAGGTCTGCTCAGTTTTTCTTTAAATAAAGATGATAAATTAATAATATCCTATTGAATTTCTTATACTAATCTGATTGGTATGCTGATATGGTTATACTTAGAAGGATAAGACCCGGTAATAAATCATATAAAATCTTACATTATGTCCCTATCAACTAAAAAATATACAATAATAAAAAGTCTGGTTCTTTTCATAATAGTCTTATTCGGACAAAATAGTTTTCCTGTTTTCTCTGCACCAGCTGATATTGAAATAAGTTATGGTAATTGGAATATTGTGTATGATGAAAATACAGGAACCCTTACTTATCGGAAGGATGGGAAATCGATCCTAAACGGTGTTTTTATACAAGCTAAAAGCAACAATGATATCCTGGAAAGTTCAGATTATAAGTCTCTCACATTGTCAGATGAAGATATAAATGATGATTTCGGTAGTGGCAAAAAATATACGATCTCTTTTTCCGGTGTATCAGGTCAGCCGGATCTGGAACAGATTTTCTATTTTTACGATTCAAAAGATTATTTCTTAACCGAAGCTTATATTCAATCAACTGCAACTATCTCGAGTAATTATATTGCCCCGGTAGTTACCCGAACCCGCAGTTCTTTTTTGCCGAGTAGCTCCAGTAACAGGGTATTGACCATTCCCTTCGATAATGACGATTTTATCAGGTATGGATCGTATCCTTTGACAACAGATTCAGTGTCATTTGAAGTTACAGCCATCTTTAACGGAGAACAACGTAACGGAATGGTTATTGGCTCGATAGAACATACGACCTGGAAGACAGGGATTCGTTTTTCGACTTCAGATAATCAAAATATCGATTATCTGGCATGTTTTGGGGGTATTACTCATCGATTAACGCGGGATATCAATAATTCAACACAAAAGCAACATGGGAGCATTTCCGGCACCTCTTTGAAATCACCTAAAATATTGGTAGGTTATTTTGATGATTGGCGTAAAGGGTTGGAGCAGTTTGGAAATGTCAACGCAATTATAGCTCCTCCCCGTAGTTGGGATAAAGGAACACCATTCGGTTGGAACAGTTGGAGTGGAATGGAGACCCATGTAAATTATGAAGGAGTGATAGATGTCTCCAATTTCATAAAAAATGAATTGAAAACCAGAGGATTCGATAACGATGTTGTGGTTATAGGTTTAGATTCGTGGTGGGATATGAATTTTACCGACCAGCAGTTGATCAATTTTGTCAAACATTGTAATAATAATGGTCAGGAAGCGGGTATTTATTTTACACCTTTTTCCGAATGGGCGTTTGATGGTGAACGTATTGTGCCCGGAACAAACGGACGATATAGGTTTAAGGATATTTATCTGTATTCCAATGGGACACCTATTGAAATAGAGTCAAGGGCATTGGATCCCACTCATCCCGGTACGATTACTTATATAGAATACCAAATCAATCGGTTTAAGTCATGGGGATATAAATATATTAAATTGGACTTTATCAATAATGGTACTCTTGAAGCAGACTCTTTTTATGAATCCGGCATAACGACCGGAGTACAGGCATATAACTTTGGAATGCAGAAGTTGGTGGATGCATGTGGTGACGATATTTTCCTGGCATTGTCTATTGCTCCCACTTTCCCTGCTCAATATGGCCATTCCAAACGGATCAGCTGTGATACATGGGGGCAGATGTCCGAGCATGCATCGCATACGGGATATATGTTGAATAGCCTCAGTTTTGGATGGTGGTTGGATAGGGTATATGCGTTCAATGATCCTGACCACCTGGTATTACATGACCGTGAATCAAGAAACCTTTACAAGGAAGAAGAGAATCGCTCCAGAATAACCTCGGGTGTTATCACGGGATTATATATGCTGGGAGATAACATGAGCTTAAAAGGCACCTATCAGGGTACACAGGAGATTAGGAATCGTATTCTTCAGGTAGCCTCCAATGAAGATATTAATTCCATCGCAAAAATCGGAAAATCTTTTTACCCCGTTGAAGGGTATACGGCAGATGAATATGACAGGTCGGAGAAATTTTTTATACTGCATCATGAAAATCAAGTATACCTGGCTATTTTTAATTTTAGTAATAATACGACACTCACCGGTGATATACCATTGAATCGATTGGGCGCATCTGCTGATGCAGTATTGGGAGTTAAGGAGCTTTGGACAGGAGCCTCTTTGACACTCCAAAATAATAGGATTGAATATTCAGTTCCACCCCAGGATGTCAGGGTTTACAGGATGGATACGAATATTGAATTTGAAACAGAGCCGAAAATTGTAGAACAACCGGAATCATCAGAAGTATTTGTGGGCAATTCAGTAACGTTCTCAGTTGAAGCTACCGGTGGCAGTCTGTCGTATCAATGGTATAAAGATGATAATTTGATCGCAAATTCAAACTTAAATAGCTTGACAATCAGTAATTTGTCATTATCGGATGCCGGTAGTTACCACTGTGTCGTGTCAAACTCTGCCGGTTCGGTAAAAAGTAATGAGGCTGTACTAAAGGTGCTTACTGATGAGATAAAAATCAGGGATGTGAAAATCAATAATGTGTTTTGGGATATTGCAGAACCATTTATTTTATGCGGTACCAATAGTATAGATATTGAAATAACAACAGAACATCCGGATGCTACAATAATTTTTAATGATGAGATTGTTGAAAACAAGATTATTAGGCAGAACATTGACCGGATGGGAAGGACAAAAATAAAATTTGATATACAGTCTGCAGATAATGCGGAAATGAAGAGGTCCTACGAAATCACAATTGATAGGTTATTTGAGTTTGACGATCTGATTGCTGTTAAATGGAACAATACCCTGATTGCCAATAATAATCATACAACGAATGGGGGATATAAATTTAAAAGTTATAAGTGGTTCAAAAATAATATTTTGATTGGAACCAATCCGAGTTATTCAGCCGGTCCACGGAGAGATATGCTACTGGATGAAAATGCACTCTATTATTTGGAAGTGACGACGACCAGTGATGAAGTATTGCGCACATGTGAATCGACAATTACATTTTCACCGCAAGAACAGATCAGGATATATCCAAATCCGCTACCTACAAATGGAAGTGTTACAGTCGATATACCTCAGGATGACCCTCAGATGAAAAATGCAGTAATTGAAGTATATACCAGCAGTGGTATGTATATAGGCCGGCAAAGAGTAAAAGGGCAATATACTACTGTCTCTTTGTTTCGAAGTCCGGGGATGTATATTATTAATGTGACAGCAACAGATTTTTTGGAAAGTAAGAAAATAATCGTCAGATAAAACTTGAATAATAATATGATGTTAAAGAAAACAACAATAATAGTTTTTTGCTTATTATCTGTGATGATAGTCTATTCGCAGGAAAGACATGAAATATCTGTGTCGGTAGCCGGCGGACTATCGACAATAAATTATAGTCCCAATGTCGGACAATCCAAAGATAAAATTGGTAGTACGATCGGGTTTGGGTATAATTATAAAATAACAAATTATTGGAGTATCGGCTCAGGGGTTGAAATGTTGATTTCCAGATCAGAATATAGCATGGAAAATTTCTCGGATTCTTATGCTGCATATGACGGTGAGGATGATTTCATATTTCATACAACAGTAAAAGAGTATAGTGAAAGTCAAAACATATCCTATTTGAATATTCCTTTTGTTGTGATGTTTCAGCGACCGATAGCCGGTAAAAATAGTTTTTTTGCCTCTGCCGGATTTAAATTCGGTGTTCCTGTTGTGCAACGGGTAGATGTTAGCGCGTTATTCAATAATTACGGGTATTATCCTAAATGGGAAAATCCCATTAAAGATAATCCATATTTCATGGGATTTGGGGATTTCGGGAGTGAAAATGTAAAAGGTAATCTGGAAGTCAAAACATTGTATTTATTGTCTGTAGAGAGTGGAATGAAATGGATTTTAGGTAATAAACTGAATTTATATAGTGGAATCTATTGTGACTATGGATTGAATAATATCCAAAAAGCTTCTGATAAACGAATGATTCAATATAATAATATGGAACCTTCTGAGTATATACATAATAGTGTGATTAATTCTTCTTATTCAACTGATGATAATATTACTCAAGCTTTAGTGGATGTTACCCGCATTATTTCTGTCGGGGTAAAGCTTAGATTGGCATTGGATTTATAATAACTGCGCTAACAAAGTTTTAAAAGTAATTAGAAAATGTAGTGTACACATTTCAGTTTGGTCAGTATCTAATAAATATAAATAGTTCAATTCAAAATAACGTTTGTCAAAAATATAAATCAATCAACAATGAAATCTATTAATTTACTTACTAACATTCTATTTGTCTTATTACCATTCTCTTTTTCTTTTGGTCAAAGTGTTACAATCCCGATAGAGACAGAGAATGTAGCCATAGTTTTGAAAACCGATGGGAACAATCGTTTAAAGATTATTTATTTCGGAAAGTCTTTGTCGAACATAAATGAATATGAACAGACGGGAGAAGTCTTTAATTTTCGATCTGAAGGCGCAAGCTCCAATAATAACGCTTATGCAGTTGCCGGGATCGACAATAACTTTACAGAGCCTGCCATCGCAGTGGTACATGTGGATGGTAACAACTCGCTGGATCTGCTGTATGAGAGTCATTCGACTTCGAAAACATCTGACGGGGCTACGCTTACTGTTGTTACGCTCAAAGATCCTGTCTATCCTTTCTTTGTCGATCTGTATTATAAAGCATGGAAAGATAAGGATGTGATTGAGCAATGGAGCGTGATCAGGCATACTGAAAAAGGGAATGTAGTGCTTAACAAGTATGCATCGGCAAATCTGTACCTGAATAATAGAGATTATTACCTGACCAGCTATAATGGCTCCTGGATTAAGGAGATGCAACCTGTAGAAACACATCTGCGCCAGGGAATGCATACCATTGAAAGCCGGTTGGGAACAAGAGAAAATTTGCTTACCTCTCCGAACTTTATGTTATCGTTGGATGGAAAGGCAACCGAAACATCCGGTACCGTAATGATGGGTCAAATTGCATGGAATGGTAATTTTGCGTTGCAATTCGAAACCGATGTATATAAAAATTTACATATAGTTGCCGGAATAAATCCCTATCAGTCTGCTTATCATCTGAAACCGAACACCTCTTTTGAGACACCGCGTTTTGTTTATACGCTTTCCTTTGAAGGAAAAGGTAAAGGAAGCCGTAATTTGCAGGGTTGGCTGAGGGATCATGCATTGCTGGACGGCCGGGGTGAACGCCTGACATTACTCAATAACTGGGAGGCTACCTATTTCGACTTTAACCAGGATAAACTGGTCAGCCTGTTTGGTGGTGCAAAAAAGTTAGGTGTAGATATGTTTTTGTTGGATGACGGATGGTTTGCCAATAAGTATCCCCGGAACGATGATACAACCGGATTGGGTGACTGGGAAGTGAACAGGAGGAAACTTCCTGACGGTATCCCTTTTCTGGTACGTGAGGCAGAGAAAGAAGGCGTTAAGTTCGGTATATGGATCGAACCCGAGATGGTCAGCCCGAAAAGTGAATTGTATGAAAAGCATCCCGATTGGGTGATCAAACAGGAAAAGAGACCCGAAATTTATTTCAGGAATCAACTGGTACTCGATTTGGCTAATCCGGAGGTGCAGGATTTTGTTTTTAAAGTAGTGGACGATCTGTTTACTGAGAATCCTACTTTAGCATTCATAAAATGGGATTGCAACGCTCCTGTTTTCAATGGACATTCGAAATACTTGGAACGAAAAAAGATCCCTCAGTCACACTTATATATAAAATATTCAAAAGGTTTACAGAACGTATTGGAAAGGATACGGGCAAAATATCCTACCGTACCGATGATGCTCTGTTCCGGCGGAGGAGGCAGATCGGATTATAATTTGCTGAAATATTTTACTGAATTCTGGTTGAGTGACAATACTGATCCACTGGAACGGGTTTTTATGCAATGGAATTATTCTTACTATTATCCTGCCATTGCAATGTGTAACCATGTTACCGACTGGAGTAAAGACAAATCGCTAAAATATCGTATAGATGTAGCATCAATGGGTAAACTCGGATTCGATATCCGTGCGAATGAATTGAGTGAACGGGATATGAAGTTTGCTCAACAGACGGTTCGTAATTATAACGACTTTAAGGATATCCTGTGGCACGGAGAGATGTACCGTCTTGCAAGTCCTTATGAAGATGATATGGCGTCTCTTATGTATGTGAACGAACAAAAAACAGAAGGAGTTATGTTTAATTACCTTACCAATTGGCGGGATGTGGCGGATACATCTCTTCGCCCCATAAAACTACAGGGATTGGACAAAGATAAAACTTATAAGTTAACGGAAATCAACCTCTATGAAGGAACAAATACTCCTGTCGACCATCAGAAAGTATATTCCGGGGAATTTCTGATGAAGGTAGGTTTTAATCCTTCGGTTAGTAAATACAGAGCCAGTGTAGTGATAAAGATTAAATCAGTGAAATGAAAGGATAGTAAGGAAGAGGACTCTGGATAATGGTAAAGCTACATACAATCGAGTCGGAGAAATTCGGTATAATTGACGGGCAGGTCGTTTATCTTTTCAGGTTAGTCAATAACGAGAGAACAAGTGTCGAGATCATCAGTTACGGAGCAACGATAAAATCGATCAATATCCCTGATAAAAAAGGAAGAATTAAAAATATCATCCTTGGATATGACAGACTTGAAGATTATTTGTCCGATAAAAATTATCTTGGCGCAACAATCGGACGTTGCGCCAACCGGATTTCAAATGCCTCTTTCGTGATGGACGGAAGGTCTTATTCTCTGGATAAAAATGATGGCCCCAATTGTAACCATGGAGGTTTCTCCGGATTCCACAAAAAATTATTTGATCATAAAATTGAAAACGACAAGCTCATTTTAAGTGCTGAAAGTGAAGATGGAGAAGGAGGATTCCCCGGAAATATAACGTTGACAGTCAGTTATCAGTTAACGGATAAGAATGATCTATTCATGGGTTATCACGTTTCAACCGATCAAAAAACGCCGGTGAATGTCACCAATCATGCATATTTTAATTTATCCGGGAGAGAAACAATATTGGATCATCAACTGAAAATTGAGTCTGATAGGGTTCTTGAATCCGATAACAACTTCCTGCCTACGGGAGCCTATCTCAATGTTAAAAATAATCCGGGTTTCGATTTTCGGGAATTCAAGGTGATAGGTGAAAATATGAGTTTGAAAAAAGAAAAAATAAAGGGGTATAATTCATATTTCATATCGCGACGGAATGAGAATGAGAGAAACTTAAAAAGACTGGCTATTTTGAAAAGCGGAGATTCAGACATACGTGTGGAGGTGTTTTCAACAATGCCGGGAGTTATGATATACACAGGGGATTATCTTTCGGGCTCTTATCAGTCCTTATCGGGAGTATGCCTGGAGGCCCACTATTATCCCGACTCCCCTAACCGGCCTCATTTTTCCCAAGGTATTTATGCAGAGGGCGATACCTGGAGAGAAACCATTATGTATCGTATTGTTTGTCCTTCAGAATATCTTTAGGCTGACGCATATACTTAAACAAAACACCCCGAGGTTCTTACCCCAGGGTGTTCGTATTTTGTCGTAAACTTTGTATCTTGCTGTGAAACAGATGCCTTTTGGTTAGTTGTAAGCAGCTATTTCTTCGTCGGAATAAGCCATTCTCTTTGAGATGAAAAAGATAGCATAGGGGACGATTAATAGTATAATTGCCCAGAGAATATTACTTATCAAACCGCCTTTTTTCATGTTATTCACATAGATATGTCCCAGTAATCCTTCTATAACCAATACCAGTCCGATGATTAAATTGGTGTTATTGGTTGCGCCCGTCAAAAAGGGAATCACCAAAATAGCAACGCCTATGAGCATTACTAATACCCCGATGTTTCTCGCTAATTCTTTCATGTGTGTATAATAATTTATGTTTCTGATTTCGTAACGCAAATAAACACAAAATTCGACAAACAAGGAAATAATTTGAGATAAAAATTTTGTATTCAGCGAAAAAATGAACTTCAGAGATAAAAAACTGCCTTTTTTATCTCCTAACAATGCACAAATTGTATATTTTTGTGAAAAAGTTTCCGTTGATGCGGACGAGATGGCCGGAACGTCGGTATCGTTTTTGAAGACTGATCGCAATAAAACTGAATGGTGGTGAAAAATATACTTGTTTTTTTGTATCAATGGCTCATATTTGTGCCGATCTTTATTGTGCTTACCCTTATTACGGCATTGACGGTAATGGTTATGGCTCCCCTCTTCGGAAGTAAGTTCTGGGGTTATTATCCGCCCAAATGGTGGTCGAGGCTGACCTGTTGGTTAGCTCTTTGCCGGATAAAGACAAGCGGACATGAGAATCTGGATCCCGGACAATCGTACGTGTTTGTAGCCAATCACCAGAGTGCATTTGATATTTTCCTGGTGTACGGTTTCCTGAATCAGAATATCAAATGGATGCAAAAACAGAGTTTACGGAAGATCCCGTTCGTAGGATTTGCCTCAGAAAAGGCCGGCCATGTGTTTGTGGACAATACCAATCCTAAAGCGCGGGCAGCCTCTATTAAAAAAGCGAAAGAACAGATAGTGGATGGCGTCTCTATGGTGATATTTCCGGAGGGAGCACGCACTCGGAGTGGAAAAATGGGTCGTTTTAAACGGGGTGCCTATTATCTGGCCCACGATATGGACCTGCCTGTGGTGCCTCTGACTATAAACGGTGCTTATAATGTTCTGAAGAGGGATGGTTTTCGTCTCAGGCCGGGAAAAATGGAACTTGTGATCCATAGCCCAATACCCACCGCATCACTTACCGAGGCAGAGACACCTGGATTGATCGATAAAACGAGGGATACCATCTATTCCGCATTATGGGAGCAATACAAATAAAAGGAACGGATCTTTAAAACTGGCAGAATTGTTTGGGACTATATATAAAAAGAAATGGTTGTCTCACGACAACCAATCTTCATTGTTAACCTTAAATCTAATACCATGAAAAACACGTTGCAAAAATAAGGCGCTCCTTTCTTTTTTCCAAACAATAGAGTAGAAAAAATTAGTCTTTTAATTTTATTTAGTACTTTCAACTCACCTCTTCCAGACAAAGGGATATTGATTGATTTTTGTTTACATATTTTCGGGAATAGTTTGGATTTTAGTCATAGACCGAGAGGTAATGATGTGTACGTATTTGTAACCCTGCCTATTCTTTATAGTATCTTGAATCTTACCCTTAACAATACTTCTGCCGGGCGTAAGCCGTAGACCGAATAATAGCTGCTGATATCATTGTAGGAATAGGTCACGAATTGCCGGGTGTTGAAAATATTTGTCCAGTCGAGCATCCAGTCCGTGTTCTTCATCCTATACCGTGCTCCCAGGTTTCCGAACCAGGATGAACGGTCTGAAGATTCAATCATGTTATTATAGTAATGGTTGATTGAAACGGTCAGGGTAAACCCTTTTGCGGGGATCAACGATAAGGCGATGTCCTGTGTGAAATAATTTACCGGTGCCATTTCGTTGTCCCTGATTTTGGTCCGGCTATGCCGGTAGGAGGCACCGTATTTTATAATCATCCATCGCTCGATATCAGTTGTAATACGCGGTGAGAGGAAATAGCCGGTTGAACTGTAACCGGAGACTATCCCCTGGTGCAGGGTTGCCGATTGATTGCGGTCATAACCGGTACTGAATCTCACTTCGGAGTTGATCGCATCGATGCTCTTACCGATGGAGTAACCTGCACCCCAATCATGTGAGGTGTGGGGATGGGGAACGCCTACACTGCTACTCAGGATACCGTTGTATCCAACATCGTAAAGCATATTACGCCATGTGTTGTTGTAGAACAAACGCAGTGATGTAAAGAGGGTGGTGAACGGGTTCTTATAATTGAAGCTTACGTTTGCCGATGTGCGGCTGTTTTTCGACAACAGCCCGTCGCTGCGGTTCATACTGCGGTAGGTATTCAGTATGTATCCCCTGTAATCCTCATTCACCGAACCGATATGGTTGGAAAAGGAAATATTGGAAAAGATAGCCAGTCTGGTACTGAATGGATATTGGATCCACAAGTAGGGTGAAACGAGCAGATGTCCTCTCTTTTGCCTTGTCTGTCTTATCACGTCTTCCCTGTTTAGGAACAGGTAGTCCAGAGGAAAGGAAAAGTTCAATTGGAGACCTGATGGAGGCCTGTACCCGAACGACGGAGAGAAATTGAGTTTTGCTTCCGTACGGCTGGTATTGTTTTGCAAGGTATCTGCAGCAACCGGCGTATGGGTAGTGCCCGAAAGCAAACCCGACTCCATCCTGTAATGCAGGAAGGAGGCTCCGGTAGTGTACCCGAAGCTAAACCGTTGCAGGTCCTTATGTCCGGATACGCTGGCCGAGGCATTGAACCGGTCGAAAGAAATATCCTGCCGGATACGCGGGTCGGGATTCTTCAACTCTTCGAACAATACGGGTGAAACATCCAGCGAATGGTGCCGGGTGGTATATGCTACGTTTGCCCTTATCCGGTTTCGCCGGGAGTCATTCCGCCGCAGGTAGTCGAAGTCGTTTTCGATATGGAAGGAGGGGAGTTGCAGGAACTGTGCCACCGGTTCACTACCCGCAATATTGCCTGTATGGGCATTCCATGAAGAGCGGACATTGAGTTTGTTGTTCAGGAAATAGTTGTCGGTATTGCCTTCGAGGGTGACCGAACCTTCCAGTTCCCGTTTCAACAGGCGGGCATCCATATCCTCCGCTATCTGTAGGGTATCGGAAGGAGTCAGGTAGATATCCTGCCGTGAGAAGCTGCTGCTTTTCTGTTTGTCGTGCAGGAAGTTTATGTTGGTGGTGAGTATAAGATCTTTCTTGATTCCTCTCAAATCGTTCAGCGATACCAGGTGGGCTTCGTTGAAAAGATAGTGCTGTTCCCTGATGGAAGGCGGGGCAGGGGCAATTACCGATAAGAGGTTGGAGGGTCTGCTTCCGAAATGGTCGTAATAGGAAGTCAACTCTTTGCTGATATCCCTTCCGGTATTGTCGCCCTTATATACCAGCATATTCTGTTGCGAGCGGGTGAAGCGCATGCCTACTGCTTCGTTGCTGAGCAGGATGGGCGGGAGGCCTGTTCCCAGTTGTGCCGTGGCAAAGAAAGCACCCATGGCCGACTGTTTCAGTTTCAGATTGATGGCGGCATTTTCAGGAATTTCCATCCCCTTAAGCGCCTTGATGGGCTGGTGGTTCTCGAGTATCTGCACCGAAGCCACTTTGGACGCATCTACGTTTTGGGTAGCCAGGCCGTATTTGCCCTGAAGCAAGTCGAGTCCCTCGATATAGAATTTGCTGATCTCCTTGTTCTGGTAAAGTATCTGTCCCGAGGAGAGCACCTGCACACCGGGTAGTTTTTCCAACACGTCGCCGATACTGCGGTCGGTCTCATCCATGAAACCGGCCACGTCGTAATGGATGGTATCGCCCAACTGGCGTATTTTGGGTGCTTTCACGACCACCTCTTTCAGTTCCATTGTCTTCTCGGTAACCAGAAATTCAATCATTGCAACATCACTCTTTATGTTCTTTGACTGCTGTTCGATGGTCATGGCCGATACGGTCACCGTGACCGAGTCGGGGAAGTTGTTGCGTTTCAGGATGAATGTGCCGTCTTCTGCCGTCATGGTATAGGCCAGGATGGAGGAAGAACCCACAGGGTGTATCGTGACCGTGGCCGAAACAACCGGTTTGCGGTTTTGTGAATCGAGCACCCTTCCTTTGATCTCCTGTTGGGCAAACGAAGAGAAACAGCTACAGATAAGCAGGAAGATCAGTAAATAATGCCTTGTCACATTCATCATTCGCTCAATTCCAGATCATTATATTCCACAGGATTCCTTTTCCTCAATATAGTCATCGTTCCATTATCCATATAACTGAGCGATATGTCTTTCAGTTTCGACCTTCTGTAATCGTTAACCTGTTTCAGGGTTTTGGCTTCTTCAAAGTCTCTGTCGGACGGAAACCGGATAGGAACGTCTTTTATCTGCTCTATTCCAATCGCCTGAAAGCGAAATAATCCATCCTCCGTTTTTGCATCCAGGATCGCTCCGGGCAGACCGTATAACTTCCATGGTCCCTCGTTGACCGGTATTTCCGGTGAAAACCATGCCGTATAATCACGTCCCCGGAATGGGACTGTGGCTTTGTAACAAAGGTAACCCATTATGGAAATAGTATCTTCCGATATTTGCCAATCCATTGGAGGTATTTGTTCTTTTAATCGGAGATATATACCTTTACCCGCTCCGGTAAGTGGACCTTTGTCTATGGTAATAGTTGTGTTGTCAGATCGGTTCTTAAATATCCGTGCATCTTCACCTTTCCGGTCATTCATAATTTCGGGTTTTCGGTTCATGGCTTCAAAACGTTCAAAAATTTCATTATCGGGATCTTTCAATACATTTACCGATTTAAGTGTTTGTATTAATTTCTGATCTTTTACTTTAGCGACAGAGTCTCTCCGCTCTTTGTTCCAATCATAGTACACCGACCAGTTTTGTGCAATATCCAATGCCATCGTATCGGTTACTGAAATTTTTTCCTTCTCTTTTGTTGTCTGCTGATCGAACACATAAATAATACGGAGAAAAGCCTTATCCAATTCTTCCTGCTGCGGAGGATCAACATGATTATTTTTTGCCGGTTGCATAGCGTTAAGATTTCCGGTTGTCAAAAGAAAGAAAGATATTATACATCCGGTAACTACTGTTTTGTGTCGCATAATTTGGTCTGTTTTGAAGTTTATACCGGCAAATTAACTAAATATTTTCGTTATAAAACTAATGTTGTTAGTTAAAAGATGGTGCTTTTCTGAATCTCTTGTTTCAATACCGTGTCACGACAAACGAATTTGATCTTAATAAATTGAAAGTAAATACAATACAAACTGTTTGTATTTATTCATTATTATTTTTGTAAAGTAAGATTTATTTATACTGTATAGCAGACAGATAAATTATTTTTTAAATTCTATTATTTTTCTGAGATATATAATTAAGATTGAAAAAAATATTTTAGATTTGCAGCGCTTCATATGAATTATTTTTATATGATCCGACATCATGAGAAATATTCTTATTTCGAAGATACTTTCCCTTGAGGATGCGAAATAGTAACACTTTAGCAAAACGAAAGAAATACACACTTTACTTTAATTATTATCATTTTTATGAAACAAAATTTTTTTATTGTATCAGTACTGTTTTGTCTTTTCTCATTTACTATGTCTGCACAAACAGAAAAAGGTAAATTTTCCATTTCAGGCCGCTCGTCAATGGAAGGAGCTTATTTTTCTAATCGTGTATATGGTGCTAATATCGACATCAGTGATAGGGAGGCAATGGATTTGGACGGATATTCAATTACAATTACCCCCAGTATAGGGTATTTTGTGATTGATAATTTATCGGTCGGCGGCCAGGCTTCATTTTCGATTACCGATGGCGATTATCAAAGTAAAACATCTCAATTTATTCTGATGCCAACGGTAGCCTATTACATCCCAACAAGAAAACCGGTTCGTCCGTTTGTAGCTCTCGGTGCAGGATATGCAAATGTATCGTTGGAAATGGCTATGCAGGGAGCACAAGCCGAGAGTATGTCATTCGGTGGTTTTACATGGGCTGGAGGATTAGGAGCGGCATTCTTTGTCAGCAATAATATTTCTATCGATTTGATGGCTGAATATGCAGAAGTGAGTGCACGGTATTCAAAGGATTCTTCCTACAAATATTCAACAAAAGGTTTGGGAGGATCAGTAGGGCTTTCTGTTTATTTCTGATCCCTGAAACCTTCATATGATTCCAGCTTTTGCTGAGTTTTGAAAAACTAAATCTTAAAAACGGATACTGATGGTAATTTTTCACAATCTTTATCCGTTTTTTTCCATCTAAAACACCTGACTGATAACGTTATCCAACGATGAGATACTGTATTACTTCTAATGAAATTAAATCCATTAGGAGGATAAGGTAATAATGTATGATAAAATAATGAATATGAGACTATTTTATTTAATATTGACTGCTTTTTTATTATTTGTCAGGGTTAACGCTGACATTGCTCCCAACCCGATTGTTGTCAAAGGAATTTATACAAATGACAGTTGTAAAATCCAGATGACAGAAGAATATGTTTATGCTGACTTATTTAATAATTCAGCCAAAGTATCATGTACTTTTGAATTATTAAACCATGGGGATAGCATAACTATTCAGGTTGGATTTCCGGTAATGAATTTTCAATACTGGTCTATGGGTGACTATTCTGATGATGATAAATCGCATTTCAGGATTTTTGTTGACAATAAAATGCTAACAGAAGATGATATTGGTGTGCCTTCAGAGTTAGATAGCATTTACAATACTTATATGTATATATACTATATTGAGAAAGAATACCAGCGGAAAATGGATAGCATATATTCAGCAAATAATGTGACTATAGAAGAGAATGTATTTTTTGAATATTCTTCAAATTCATCATATCAAGCAGCCAGAGTAGCTTTGGAGGATTTGTTTAGATGGAGAGAGACAAAACCACACTTCGGATCAGACCTTTGGCAACCATTTGGAAAACAAATGGAAAAAGGTAATTTTCCGTGGTATGTATGGAATGTTCATTTTGACAAAAATGAAAGGAAACAAATAAAAGTAGAGTATTCACTGCCATCCGGACAAGGATATGGTGCTGATTATAGATATTTTAAGTATATTCTGGAGACTGGTTCAGGATGGTATGGCTTGATAGAAAAAGCCGATATTGAATTAAAACTACATGATATTAAACTGGAAACCTTAGAAGAAATCTCACCGATTGGGTATCAAATTGCTGAAAATGACAAAATAATTAAATGGAGTTTTACAAATTTCGAACCTTCACAAGAGGACGATATTTATGTAAAATACTATAACAAAAAAGAGAGGAAAGACTGGGAGAGGTATAAAAGAAAAAGGAAAAGAGCAATTTTTTTAAGAAAAGTCAATCCTGTTAATTGGTTTAGATAAATAAAAATTATACACTACAATAGCAATATTGCAAGTGGCGTGGGAAATATAGTGATTTTTTAGTATATTAACAATCTTGTATGAGTGATTTTTACTGTCTTCGCATCTTATAAGCATATCACGTAAAAAATCAACATTGAGTATTGCTTGTTATTTAATTTTATGAAGAAACAAACCACACTTTACCTGATGCTGCTGTATATGATTGCTCATCCGGTATTTGCACAACGTTACACTATCAGCGGATACATTACCGACAGGGTAAACGGTGAAACCCTTATCTCTGCTACTGTTTTCGACTCAAATTCCGCTAAAGGAACGGCAACCAATAACTTTGGCTACTATTCGCTGACGTTACCAGTCGGGGATGTAACCCTCGAATATTCTTATATCGGGTACCGGACATTAAAACAGGAATTTTACCTGCAGCGCGACACGGTGTTGAACATCCAACTGGATCTGGATAACATGCTGGAGGAAGTGACGGTGATTGGAAACCGCTCCGAAACAGGTGTCAGGGGATCGCAGATGAGTACCGTGGAAGTACCCATTGAGCAGATAAAAAATATCCCGACCCTCCTTGGAGAAAACGACCTGATCAAAGCCTTGCAATTGTTGCCGGGTGTACAATCGGGTACCGAAGGGTCGGCCGGGCTGTATGTACGGGGAGGCGGGCCGGATGAAAACCTGCTCCTGTTGGACGGTGTGCCGCTGTACAATGTCAATCACATGCTCGGTTTCTTTTCTGTGTTCAACAGCGATGCACTGAAAAATGTGACCCTTTACAAAGGCAGTTTTCCCGCACGGTTTGGCGGACGACTTTCGTCTGTCGTAGACGTGCGGATGAAAGACGGAGACGATAAAAAAATTCGTGGTACGGCAAGCATCGGCCTTATCTCATCCAAATTACAGTTGGAAGGCCCTATCATAAAGGAAAAGACCACATTCAACGTATCATTGCGTAGAACCTATATCGATGTGCTGGCCCAGCCGATCATCAAAATGGCACAGGATAATGAAAACGGGGGAGTGAACAGCGCGGGATATTTCTTTTATGATATAAACGCCAAGTTCACCCATAAGCTGTCGGATAAAGACAAACTATACCTGAGTACCTATTTCGGAGATGATGCAATTTACCTGAAAGCACAAGACAGATATTCCTATGGTGATAATCTGGAATCCAGAGATCATACGAAGCTTGACTGGGATTGGGGCAATGCCATTGCCGCACTCCGCTGGAACCGCATCCTGAACAACAAACTGTTTATGAATACTACCGCTTCATTCACCCGTTACCGGTCGGCATTAGGCAGCGGCTACGAAAGCGAAACCCGCTATCCTTCTAATTCTGGTCAACCCCAAACAAAAGAAGAAACGCGACTCACCTATAATTCCGGGATACAGGATTGGACACTGAAAACCGATTTTGATTTCACGCCGAACGTTAATCACGACATCAAATTCGGTGCCTCTTATACTTACCATACATTTGCACCCGATGTTATTTCCCTGAAAGTCATGGATACCGGCCAGACAGAGCAAAACATCGATACGGTAGCCGGAAGCCCCAAAGTATATGCCCATGAGACGGCGGCTTATCTTGAAGATAACATCTCACTCGGAAAAATGCTGAAAGTGAATTTGGGGGTGCATTTCTCTTCATTTCATGTGCAGAACAGCAACTACTTCTCTTTGCAGCCGCGTGCGGGATTGAGGGTGCTGCTTACCGACAACTTGTCGTTGAAAGCCGGCTATGCATCCATGAATCAGTACATCCACATGCTTTCCAATAACACCATCAGCATGCCGACGGACTTGTGGGTGCCGGCCACATCAAAAATCAAACCGATGAAATCCCACCAGTATGCGTTGGGAGCATTCTATTCGCTTCAGCATATCGCTGATTTCTCCGTGGAAGGCTATTACAAGACAATGGACAATCTGCTCGAATATAAGGATGGTGCTTCGTTTATGGGAGCATCCACCAATTGGGAAGAGAAGGTGAGCATGGGACGAGGTATAGCTTATGGCGTAGAATTCCTGGCGCAACGTTCATTCGGGAATACGACCGGATGGATAGGATACACCTGGTCTAAATCCGACAGGATCTTCGACCGCCCCGGAAATACCATTAACAACGGGAAACGGTTTCCTGCCAAGTACGACAGAAGGCATGACATCAGTATTACCGGTACGCATAAGTTCACGGAAAAGATAGATGTCTCCGCCTCGTGGGTCTTCAGCACGGGAAACGCTGCCACCTTTGGCTTCCATGAATATGCGGCAGCCGATTCTCCCACTTACAGGCATCAATTCTATTCACCCGAAACCTATTCTTATATAGAGGCACGGAACAATTTCAGGTATAACAATTACCACCGGCTGGATCTGGGAGTGAATTTCCACAAAAAAACCAAACGGGGAAACCTTCGCACCTGGAATGTCAGTATTTATAACGTGTACAACCGCCTGAATCCTTTCTATGTATATGTATGGGATGAAACCTCCGTGAATCATGAGACGGGTGAACGGAAAACAAAAAATGTTTTGCGGCAGGCCACGCTCTTTCCCATTATCCCTTCGGTAAGCTATACAATTAAATTCTAAGATTAATTTTTAAGACAATGAAACGAGCATATAAATCATTTACCCTTCTGCTATTCATCTTCACATCTTGTTTTATATCCTGCGAAAAAGACATCGAATTTAAAGGTAAGATCACCGATCCGCTAGTGGTGGTGAATGCATTGCTTACTCCTGATTCGGTTGTTTCCGTGCATCTGTCCCAAAGCCGTTTCGTCCTTGGGGAAATAGCTCCGTTCAACCATATTTCCAATGCAACGGTATCTGTATTTGTAAACGACGATCTGAAAGAGCAGCTTTTGCATAGTGAGAATGGAATATACAGGGGAACCTACTTGCCAAAGGCAGGTGATAATATAAAGATTGAAGTTATTGCCGAGGGACTCAGCAGGGTCACATCTCAAACCCGAATTCCGAAAAAGCCCGGTGTCGTGGTCAATGATTCGACAGTGACTGTCCAGGAAGAGGAATACAGTAATCCCTATCAACCCAATACCGTAACTAAAACTACATCCCGTAATATGCAGGTACAACTGAAATTAACAGATGCAGCCAACGAAGAAAATTATTACTTTATAAAAGCCTCACAGTACTTCTCAGATAATGGCATGCTAGTTACGGAAAGGACAGTGGAGCTGAAACTCAGTGAAGTATTGAAGAACAATATTACAGATAACGGCAATATCTTTGAGGGTATTTTCGGTGATGAGGGAGAGTCGGACAGGACGGATAACCTTTTTTCGGATCTGTTTGTAGACGGGAAAGATATCTTGTTCGATTTTTCATTGTCTGATATTCTGGAGTCTGCAACGTATGTCAATGGAGAGAAAATAAATGATGGGAGCAATTCCCGGGGAGAGTTGACAGTGGAATATATCATAGAAATAGGTGAGATTTCAAAGGATATGTACCAGTACCTCATTTCAGGCAATAAAGCCTTGAATGCCGAAGATTACGGCCCCTTTACCGAACCGGTGCAGGTCTATTCCAATATAGAAAATGGTGTGGGTATTCTTGGCGCATACAGTACTTGCCGATTCTCTTCTCGCTTTAAATCAAATTATTTGCCCTATTATTTCCCGTACTAACTCCGGTACATCCTCATAAATTTATGAGGATGATATGGTGTTGCACCGGAGAAGGTACGGACTTGGTACCGACGATGGCATAGTGAAAATTTGTAGTTTCTAATTAAATCTTAGCAGGATTCCAAATTGTGCATTGCCTACACCAAAAGAATCCCACGGGGAATATTCATTGCTAAAATTGAGATTGATATCATTATCTTTCAATTCGATTTTCTTCTTTGAGAACAACCCGCCTTTTTCTTCTTTTACCCGGAATATCTTATCAGAGAGTAAATGGATATCATACGACACGTACATTTTCATGGAAAATAGCCTGCTGACTCCTTTTGATAATGATATTTGGGGCGTAACAGACTTATATTTATATCCATAATCGAATGATACAACTTTTGAATCTATCTTCTTTCCATTGTAATCGAAAGCCATTGGATTATCATATTTACCAAGATCCGAATAATAGCTATTACTGGAAAACATGAGAGAAGCTTCAAGGAATAAAGGTAATCCTGTCGGCTTTATATTTTTACTGTATCCAATTCCTACATATCTTTCATTTATCGAGATTGATTTATTGAATAAATCGGTATTTTCCTGATAGAATACGTTTATATTTTTATTCAGTTTATATCCGAATGCGGTTTGAACAAGAATATTATCATTTGTAGCTTTTTGATTGTGTTTGATTGCAAATGAATTGGCATCAGGCTGAAAAGAAATATCATGGTTTACAGCACCTGTCCTTACCTGCCTGTACGATACCCCGATGTCATAATGGAATCTGGTCAGGACAGAAATCAATTTCATGGCTCGGATTGACTTCGCTTGTGAATTTTCCTTGAATATTTCAGTTGATTCGTCTATTGTAAACTGGAACCTGGATTTACTTGCGTCCTCTCCGTCAAGGATAGAGTAATCAGTCCATCCTTTTTTATTGTATTCGTCAGCCCTTGTTATCAGGGGATCGAAAAACTGTAATTGTCGTTCATATGGAATTGGACGTATGGAATCACTTTTAATATCAGTTGTAATAAATTCAATCGAACCAAATATTTTTTTTTCATCAAATCTTTTGATATCCTCATTTTTTGAACTGTAGTATTTCAGGTGCCATTTTCCGGCAGTCTCTTCATAAGCCACATTGATCGTATTTATTCGCTGTTTAATAGGTAGTTTTGCTGACTTTAAGTGTCTGTTCACGTCAAACGATACATAGGCGAGGCTCTCCTTTTCAATCATCATCGTTCCTGAAAGAGTGAGGGAATCTTTAGATATTTTGTGAAAGCTAATATCATAAAAATCTTTTCCTTCCAGTGACTTTACTCCATTGAATTTAAATTCATAATTTTTAAATTTTTGAGGCCGGATAAACTCTGCGCGGGATAATACGAAATCATTCTTAATTGCCAGGTAAGGTCCCCCGTAATATAATATACCGGTATCCCTGATTTTTCTTTTCCTGGATTTAAGCAATTCAACCTGTCCCGGGCTATTGCTGGGTTTATGATAAGGGTCTTTATAGATGGATAATACAGCCTCTATAAAGTCTGCCTGCAGTTCTTCTTCATTTTGTGCGCTCTCCCTGTAAAAACTTTCATACAATGTGGGTACATTGGGATAGTTATTTGGAATATTATTATATGCTTTTCGTAATAATGTATGCAGGGTGCTGTCAGGTATTACATATATTTCTGAAAGGATGTAGGTTTTAGGCGATAATTTTATTGTTGCCGGAGATTTAATATCCCTGATTAAAAGGCTGTCCCCCTGAAAGGATATTCCTGTAAAGTGCAGGTATTCATTTGTGTACTTGTCTGAAATATTTAGTGCGAATTTCCCGTTTTGATCTGATACGGTACCAATATGTCTGTTTTTTAAAAAGATGTTTATATTGGGGATACCCCTATTGTCGGATTCATTAATAATATTCCCTTTTATAACTTTTGTTTGTGAATGTACTACTAACAAAAAAGCTTGTGAGAAAAAGATTAGGAATGTAATATTTAGAATCTTTATATTTCTCATTACAGTATTTCAATTTAATCTGCTATTATTTCATAATGACAAAAATACTCAATTCTAATTTTAGTAAATCATATTTTTTATCATTTTTTGCAGTACAATTATTTTTCTTACTTTTGAGTAAGTATAAAAGGTAATCGGCACCCAGGTGCATCAGAAGAAAATGAGAAAAAATAAAAATAACGTACCTGCCTTTTCTCCCAATCTGTTTTGGGATGTAAATCCTGATGATCGGGATACAACTTGCCTTTTTCTTACTCAACTATATCAATTTTGGAGGACTATTATTCTTCTTTAACTTTTTTGGTGCAGCGTTTTAATACGCCATTGCATCTGTTAAAATAGTGAATGTATCGTGAAGCATAATGTTGATTGTCTTATTTTTTAATAGTATCATTATGCATAAATTTCTTATATCATTACTGATGTGAAGTTCTCACCGGATGGGAATTTAATAGCTTGTGGTTTATTGGGGAAATAAGAACTTGGGAAGTAATTTTATAGCCAGAGGAAGAGCAGGCCGGATATGATATTGTTGAATATAATTTATCTTTAAATTAATAGCGTTATGAAGAAATGTAAATATTTATTTTATTTGATACTTTGGGCTACACCGTTTATCTCCGTAGCACAGGAAAGTGAAGTGCAGCAAAAAGAAAATAATCAAAGCGGAAGCAACAACCTTGAATTATTTAGGGGATGTAAAGAATGTAGGATTAGCAAGGGTAGCTGCGCTGATATTATTAAATCCCTGCAGGTATATCAGGATAACGACTCTCTTGCTATCGATATTTTTAAGAAAGAGTACGAAATTACCAATATGCCACTTTCTCAAAAGACAGGGTTATTAAAAAGAAATCATGTTGATATAATTCAATATTTCAATTCTGACAAAACCAAAAAATATCACTGCGAATTGAAAAGAATCAAATCGGATGATCCTGTCCTTATAGATATGAGATAAAGATATTAACTTGTCATTAATATAATATCTGTTATGACCCCATCCATTTATCTTACACTATTTCTTTGCTTTTTTTGCCTCGTTTCTTCTTGTAAAGACAAGAAAGAAACGTCCGGTCATTTCGTCCTGGTTGACGAAAAAGAAACGACATCCAGTGCGGGACAATTGGTTTTCAAAGAAGATATGCAGCAATTTTTTTATATGCATATTACTGACTCTCTCGTCTTTCTTACATCCCAGAGAAATGAAAATCCAATCACTGCATTATCCTTAAAGAACTTTGAACGTGTTGCAGAACTGGGAGAAAGAGGCCAGGGCCCCGAGGGTATACAGTTTCCACTCTTTCTGAAAGATATCTCAAGGAAAAGTGATATAGAACTTTTCGATCTGAATAGGAGGAACCTTATACATATTGATTATAAGTCCGAAGAGAAAAGGTATGTAATTGAAAAAGAAATGATGCCCGACTCGCTTTGGCCAAGTATCAACCTGAATAAAATATCAGACTCACTTTATTTCGCCAATGGAGTTGAGCATTTTAATAAAGGTCTTTATTTTAAATGGGATAAACACTGGTCTACCAAAGCATGGGTGCCTTATTATCCTGAAACCAAAAAGAAATATGATGAGGATGTGACTCATCTATACAGAAATAGCATTCTGGCCAATGGAGAGAAAGGCATAGTTGTTTGTGCCTTGACATATTTCAATAGAATAGTCGCATTTGACTTTAACGGTAATATCCTTAAAGATATACAAATCGGAAAAGAAATTGTGGAACCGGTTATCGAGGATTTCGAACGACTGAAATTTTCTGATGGCACGGAGATGTTCTTTTTCGACGTGGTGGGAACTGAAAATTATTTCTATTGCTTGTGGAACCGGAGTGAAATTGGTATTGATGCAGATCAAAGAAAAAATTCCAAAATATTCGTTTTCGATTGGGATTTGAACCATGTTTCCACAATTCAGGCAGACCAACCACTTGCTTCTTTTGACGTTGATCCTTACGACAGATACTTTCTCGGACTTTTTCCAGATGATGAAGAAGATACCAGTATCTATAAATTCGATACAGAATTGTAATTTACAGTTGAAAATTTAATAATAATACGAATCAGTATAAAAAAGATTATGAAAGGACCAATGATGAAAATATTTTTTGCTTTTTTATTTCTGGCAGCCTTTTTTGTTGTTAAAATGCCAGCCCAACAAGTTCCTTTCCCAGATAGGAGCAAGGTAAGGGTAGAAACCAGACCCAGAGGGGATAACAGTTTGAAGCAAAAACCAACCGAAGGTGCAGAAGGCCTTAAGGTGTTGACTGACGGATTATTGAATGATACATATTTTACTTTATTTGTCAAAGAATATTCCGGGGGGAAAGAAATAGTCAATGAGTTTGATTTAATTTTAGCCGATCGATATACGAAAGGAAATAAAATAATCCTGGAAATTATACCTGATATAGTAAATGACAAGCATCTCCGTTTGTTCACGTATTATCCGGGAGGTGAGAGTTTCCGACAAAAAATATCATCAGAGAATACTCGTTTTAAATATGCTTTGTTTGAAAAGTCAAAAAAAAATGAATATGATAAAAGAATACCAATATTACTTATTTATGAAGAAAAAGAATTGGATAGTTCTATAGAAAATTTAATCAAAGAGAATCAGAAAGATGAATTTTTACCTGATAACCTGAATATGGATAAAAACATATATCCACATCTAAATCGATATTTTATCGTGTATTATGTATTGACAGAAATTAAAAACTGATTTCACCATGAAAAATAAATTTATATTCTTCCATATCATCATTATTTCCTGCCTCTTTTCTTGTAAGGAAAATCAATATAAAAATGCGGAGACAATAATACTTTCAGATTTTAAAGAAACGAGGGTACTAAATGGGGATAGAATCGAATTCAATGATTTATTAATGAAACCGGTAAGTATTACTTATAGGGACTCTCTCCTATATATGAAAAATAGGAGTACTGAAAATTATTTTCATGTTTTCGATCCTTATACATTGCGCAAAATTGGAGAATTTGGAGCATTTGGTAATGGTCCAAAGGATTTTATAGAACCGGTAATCGTCCAATCTAATGACCATTGGCTTTGGATATTAAACCAGATGAAAAGAAGCCTTTCCCGTTATATGATTGATTTCGAAGAAGGAAAAATTGAAATAATTGAAAATAATAAAATCACTTTCGACGACCATGTAGATCAACTGGCCGTATTGGACAGTAATACAATTATCGCATCCATGATGAAACCGGAAGCTAAAAGATTTTACTTTTTTGATGGCCAGGGAGAATTGAAGGAAACAGGGGGGGAATATCCGGAAAGTGGCATAGAGTTTACTGATTTTGAGAAAATAGAGGGTTTTATGTCTCAAATAGCAGTAAATTATAAATATAAAAGAATTTTTGTCAGTCATAAACAGACAGATTTAATTGAGATATACGATTTTGACGGAAAGTTGTTACATAGAAAACATGGTCCGGATCACTTTTTTCCTGTAGTAAAACAGACGAATGACGGAGAAATCGTTAAAGTCAGATCAAATCCCGGAAAATCCAGAGACGGCTATTTTTTTCCAAAATATGCGGGAGAAGAAGTCTTTGTCCTCTATTCGGGAATAGTATATGAACCCGGAAATGCAATGTATCAGATTGATCAAATTTACGTTTTTGACTGGGAAGGAAGCCCATTGAAAATATACAAACTGGACCAGACAATTTTCAACTTTGATGTTGATGTAAAAAACCGGGTAATTTATGGATTAAGTGCAGAACCCGAATTCCATGTTATTGCGTTCAAATACTAAAGCCAGTGTAAAGTTAAATGCCGATGTGTACCTGGTAACTGAAAAGATGCGATAAAAAGCGTCCAATACATTGGAAATTTTAAACCAGATACACGGATTGAGGTATGACAGGATGTCGAACCAGATAAGGGTTGGCAATGAGACAAATGTACTTTATCTTGTCGACGGAGTGGTGCAAGCCAAGGAATATACCCTCAACCTGCCACCGGACAGGATTGCCAGGATAGAGGTCGATAAAGACCCGAAAGGGCGTTTCCAGTCGATGGGCTACGGAGCCGTCATCTGCATTACGACCGTGAAGAAAGCGGGCGACAGTTTCAGTTTCGATGTGCGCTCGACTTATTGGCAGGGGCTAAATACTGATTTGACGGAACAACTGAATGTGAATTGGCGTAAGAACGGTTGGGACGTATTCGGAACGTTTTACTTTAATCACAATGAGTGGATACAGGACCGCAAAATGGAGCAGAAAACATTTGTCGATACGCTTTTGGGCACAGAGCAACATAATGTACGTGAGCGGAACGAACGAAGCTTTGCGGGGAATTGCGGGTGTGAATTACGAAATTTCACCTAAACACTATGCAGGAGTAAAGTATACAGTTTCGGGAGTTCCTCGTTCAGAAAATATGTCAACAATCAACAGTATGGTACATGCCGACGGTGTTTTGTACGACCAATGGGAAAGTGTGGATAGGGCAAAAACGCATAGTTCGCCGTCACACCGAATGAATGCCTACTACAACGGTAAGTTCGGCGATTTGAATGTTGATTTCAATGCCGATTTCTTTACAAGCGAAAACCGTTCCATTTCGTCTGTAACCGAAACAAGCGAAAATTATGACGATCGCACGGTAACTTCGGAAAATAACGTACAGAACCGCCTTACCGCTACCAAATTAGTGCTGCCGTATCCCGTATTGGGCGGGAAATTTTCGCTCGGAAACGAAAATACCGCCACTTTCCGCGAGGACGATTACCGCAACGCGGAAAATTTCATCCAGACATCGAATACGACCATCAAGGAGCGGAACAACAGCTTTTTCGCGGAATATTCGCGCGCCATCCCTATCGGGCAGTTAGGCGCGGGACTACGTTATGAAAACTTCCGTTCCGATTACTTCGATAACGGCGTGAAAATAGATGGGCAAAGCCGTAAGTACGGACAATGGTTTCCGAACGTTTCGTTTTCCACGCAAGTGAGAAACGTCTATCTGCAAGCGAGCTATACCGTCAAAACCAAACGTCCGAGGTATCGTGAGTTGAGCAGTAATGTTTTTTACGCCAACCGTTTTCTGATGCAAACGGGAAACCCGTTTTTGGAACCGTCGGTTATACACGATGTAACGCTCGTTAGCACATGGAAATTCGTGCAGTTAATGGCAAGTTATGCAAATGAAAAGAGCGCGATTATCAATTGGGTGGAACAAATGGAGAAAAATCCGGCTATATCATTGCTTTCGTATCGAAATCTGGATAAACTGCCTAGTTTTACGGCTTATCTTACCCTTTCGCCCACATTCGGCATTTGGTCGCCCCAATTGAGCGGAGGATTTATCAAACAGTGGGTTACCATTACAATGAACAACCAACCTGTCCAACTGAATAAACCGCTTCCTACCGCTTCGTTCAAAAACTCGTTTAAACTCCCGAAAGAATTTATTCTGACGCTCGATGCCAATTATCAGGGAAAAGGCGATATTTAGAATGTTCATCTGATCGAACACAGATTCGGCGTAAATATCGGTGCTACCAAATCATTCTTCGACAACAGTCTGCGCGTGGAACTGAAAGGGCATGATATATTCAACACCCGTAAAGATGGTAATTTGGTGTACAACAGCCAAATGCAATTGTACCAATTAAACCGTTTCGACAGTCGTGAAGTGGAATTGACAGTACGTTATAACTTCAATTCGGCAAGGAGTAAGTACAAAGGAACCGGAGCTGGTGATGCGGAAATCAACCGTTTATCATTCTAACCGGTGGCGATTAAAAATAATAATTAGAAACAGTGCAGCGTTTTTCACTTTTTGCGTCTATCTAATATATGTTCTTTTAATAGGTCTCAATTTTTGCTTTATCAGAACATAGTGATAATTTTACAGAAAATAAATTTATGATAAAAAGTATAGGAATGAAAACTAAATTTTTATTCGGAATATTGGTGTTGTTTCTTGGTACAATCAGTTTTGTCAGTTGTAATGATGATGAAGACAAAACCGAATATCACCTGAAATTATCCAAGAATTCGTGTGAAGTGATGCAACTGCGTACTACATCCATTTATCTGATTGCCCATGAAAACACGACACTGGATATAGCTTCTCCCGAACTGATTGATGCCGTTTACAAGTGGGGCAATCATGAGGGTTTCACGGCTATTATCGAAATTACAGGCAAGCAGAAAGGCGAAACCAGCATTGTCGTTACGGACAATGTGACGGGAGAGTCGGCCACGATAAAAGTGAAAGTCACGGAATATCCGATGCCTCGCCTTGCAGTGAAGCAGCCGGGAGGGAACATTTTCGACATTATGAGTTTTTATCTCCGCAATGATAGTTCAGAACCGGTATTCAACGAACTATCATCCGTGTGCGACTCAATAGTCTGGAGCGTGAAGGGACAGAGCGGCAGTTATCGTGTGTTTGATTATAAAGGACATGGTTCGGACCTTGTTATGGAATGGGGACATTGTTTCCTGTTCCCCGGCGAATATGAAACGTATCTGACCGTATGGAAAGACAACAATGAGATTTTCTGTGACCAACTTGATATATCTGTCACCGATGACAAGGATTTTCTGGCATATGACTGGAAAGATATTACAAAAACGTCACAGGCATGGACTGCGTATGTCGATGTACTTGGCAGCAATCCTGGTTTGATGACTTCATACAGCTTTAATGGTCCTGTTCCGTCAGTTGAAGTGGTTCTCTCCTCTGACAGGGATCAAAGTTACGATATACTTTATTCCTATTTCAGCAAGCTCTATGCAGAACCTGCCTATGAGGATCATAAAGAGAAGCAAAAGATGTTCCAATTGTATGACGAGTTGTTTTCCGAACAGAAAAAATATCCCCATGACTATCCTTGTGCCATTTGGGTGACGGAACATGCCAATATCGTTTTATTGATAATTGATACTTTAGACGTCTTTAAATATGTGATTTATGCAGAACCCGTGATTTCCCACCTGTAGAAATAGCGAAGCGTAACTATTATTCGATACCGAAATAAATCGAAAATTGTAATGGTTTGGAACGGACACATGGAAGAAGGTGTTAGTGAATATATAGAATTAAATTTATTTGAACAATAAGAGTTCTACTTATCAACTGAGATAATTTTTTAGACGGAAATGGAACAACTTGTCACGATAAAAACATTTACTTATCCCCATGAGGCATACGTGATCAGGGGAAAACTGGAATCAGAAGGAATACGAACCTTTCTCAAAGATGAAATGACGGTACAGGTACATAATTTCTACTCCAATGCAATTGGGGGCGTGAAATTACAAGTCCCTTCCGAAGATGTAGAAAGGGCGTTAATTATTATAGATAGTGTAAAAGAGATCCCTCACGAGGTAGTTGTCTTTTCAAAGAGAGAACTTGACGGGACAAATACCTGTCCTTTCTGTCATTCTGAAAATATAAGTCGGACGAGAAAAGCCAATTGGCTTACACTGATACCTTATCTGATCGTGGGGTTTATTTTTCCGGTGTTTAAAAATTCCTATATCTGTTTTGATTGTGGAAAGGAGTGGAGAGTAAAAAAATAATGCCAAACGCTGAATGATGAAACATTTTATTTTATCTATCTCGATAATATTGGTCATATTGCAAAATTGTAATCCTGCAGTTAACGATGTGACTCCGGACGAGACTGCAAAGAAAATCTTCACCCGGACAGAATTAGAAGGCATCGGGCATATGATCCACTTCGTGGATAGTATCGTATCGGCAAAGACAGGACATACGGGTATCAATGAAAGTTATCGTGCCTATATTGAAAAATTGAGCACCGATGTTTTTAGTGGAGGGAATTTTACTCCACTTTTGAATGACAGTACAAAATTTCAATTTTTGGAAACAATAGATAATGATGCCTTTTCTTCCATCTGGATAGAGAGTCTGGCATATATTCCATGGGAATCACAATGCAGAAAATACCTTGACCTGAATCTTGAGGGAAAATATAAGAAATATCTGCAGGAGATAGGTGAGTCTGACGATCGTTATGCCAGCATATATGAGGACTTGAACAGGGCCGGTAGTTTATCCCCCGTGACTGTTGCATGGTTTCTAAAGAATCACCAGGAACTTGATTTTACACTTTATAAGCACCGTTTGTGGGGCACCGTTTTCCTTCTTAGAATGCCTGAGCCTCTCGAAATCCCGGACACCTTCCACCGTTCAGTAAAGTTATCTATGGAGACAAGAGTTTTTGAGTTTTCCGCACTTCCCGATAAAGTAGAGGTGAAAATAACAAATAATACAAATGATACAATTATTACCGGGGAGCATTACCATATTGAATTCTTTGATAACGACCAATGTTTATGGAGAGAATTATTTTTGCCCGAGACTGTCGTCATTAATGACAAATCTTATCTTCTAATATTTACTGGTACAGCTTATCCACTGAAACCCGGTGCGTCCGTAAATTTTAAAAAAGGACACTTCAAACATTGGAAATTCTATTCAAAAGGCAGGCATAGAATTGTCGTGGAGTATACAAAACCTGATTTTAAAAGAACTAAAGAGGAATACAAAACTTATGCGGAATTCTATATTGAGTAGTCATAATTAAATTGTCAAATTATCAACGCCAGTGAAAAAGGTGAGTTTTCAATTAATTAATCCAGATGGGAAGAGTTGTAAAGTAATTTGAACTTCAATTATATTCACAATTGCCTTACCAGTCATTCGAAAAGCTTGAGAACAGGTTTCAGATGGTCAACCTCGACTACCGGAATATATACGGTATTGTCGGTATGATACCTTTAAGGGTGGGGAACTTCATGGAGAGCCAGTTAACGCTCAACTTTTTCAGGCAGACCGAAAAAGATAGCGACTTCAATGAACTGGCATTCAAGAATAGTCATAATTCATTCTCTGCCCAGATAAACAACAGTTTTAATATCTCATCCACTCCCAGCATCCAGGGAGAGTTGTCGGCCTTTTATCTTTCAGGTGCCATACAGGGAATTTATACCATTCAGCATTATTCCAATGTGACGGCAGGAGTCAAATGGCAATCGAGAGACCGGCGTATGGAGGGAGGTGTTCAAGTACAGGATATTTTCAAGACCTGCAGTGTGACCTTGAAAACGAATTGGCAAAACCAGAATCTGAGGATGCATGATTATGCCGATACGCCATTCTTCCGGGTTACATTCTCCTATCGTTTCGGAGACTATTCGAAAAAGGAACGAAAAGAGATTGATAAGTCAAGATTTGATCGATATGAGCGGGATTAGCAGTGATAAGGAAAATTGAAATAACCTGTCACTGGTTGCAAAATGAAGAAAGTTATTCTTTTACTTTTAGGATGAAAGAAAAAAATAGTAAAAAAGATAAAGAAAGATGTAACCAAACAAGAGTTAATTACGTCTAATAAGAAAGCAAAGGAAATTTTGTGTCGGGAGGAAAATGGTTACTCCGTTTTTTTACATGCGTATTTTAAAAGCTAAAAAGCAATCACTATAAAAAATATAAACTAAACACTATTAACAATGAAGACATTATTCACTATTATCCTTGCCACTGTGGCATTTGTCAGCGCTCCGGCGCAAAACAGAATCATAAAACAGAACCGTCAGGTAGCGTCATTTTCCGCTATCAATGCTTCGGGAGGATGGGATGTTATTGTTCGCCAGGGCGACCGCCAGTCGGTTTCCATAGAAGTCAGTGAAGAGGTGTTGGACAGGGCCGTAGTGGAAGTCAAAAACGGCACGCTGCATATCTATAATAAGAGAAACAACCGTACATTCTCCCTTCGCAACTTAGGTAACACACGAAACACAATCCAAAAGGCATACGTTACCGTTACGGATTTAGGAAAGATAGAAGCATCGGGTGGTGTGGATATCAGTTTTGAAACACCCCTAAAAACCGGCGATTTCGAGCTTGCACTGAGTGGTGGCACCGATCTGGAAAATTTAAGGCTGGACTGTAGGCAATTTAAAGGACAGTTTTCGGGTGGATGTGATGCGGAGATCAGGTTTATTTCCGCACAGGCTGTAAGAGCCGATGTAAGCGGTGGTAGTGATGTGGAACTGTGTGATATATCCGCACAAACGACCCGGATTTCCGCCAGCGGAGGTTGTGACATTGAACTGACGGGGAAGACCGACGAGCTTACCCTGACCGCGAGTGGCGGATGTGATGTTTCTGCTTCCAAACTCAACGCACGTAATTGTAATGCCGATTTTTCAGGTGCTGCCGACGGGAGTATCCGTGTTACAGACCGCCTCGATATCACTGTGTCAGGTTCAGCCGACGTAACTTGTTTCGGTAATCCGGGCGATGTAAACAAAAGAGTAAATAAGAGCAGTTCATTGAAATTCAGCTGATAATAAAATAGCCACTATATAGCCTGACAATCGGTAACACAGGCATACTTGAAAAGGTGAATTTTTACAAAAAATTGAAGCCATTTTCCTATACATTGATAGGAAGTGGCTTTAATTTATTACTCTGATATTGTGTGTGTTGCAATAGGTGTAATATGTGTCCATACACCGCTTGTTTCAAACCGGGTACCGCTGCTGGTATTCTCGATGGTGAAAGTACAATTATAAACCCGTTTACAATAGGTGACTTCTCCTCTTAACTTTAGCGTGGAATAGGGTTGCACCAGGATTTTACTACCACCGGGGATATCTTTGATATACGGGGTTGTTGTAGGCCCCTCTCTATATAAGCATCTGTCCGTCCAGTATATCTTATTATCTATAAGTAATTCCGGCATGCTGATCTCGATATTTTTTCCCTGAGTCCAATCGAATGCCCCGTAAACGTCGCTTTCGAAACTTGATGACTCTACTACATCCTCAAAAATATATCCGGTAGGTTCCCAAACAGCTTCCGAAGTATTATTGGTGAATGTTATGCTGCTACACCCTTCGTCGCTTACATATATTTCACGTTCCGTTTCTATTTCTTCGTATTCAGACTTCACTAATTCGTATTCCGCACCTGCCTGCTGAACAATAGAGACGTAGTCGCGATGGCTTCCATCATTTATATATATGGCAAATTTACGTTCATTCGATACATCGAAATTCTCTTTTAAGGTAACTATTAATTTATTGTCTTCAGAGCGTTTTAAAGCCAGCCAGCCGTTTGCCGCTTCAATTGTTCCGTCTCCTAAGGTCAAGGGATTGCCCTCCTTGTCTAACATCACTTCATTTGAGGGCACGTACAGAACAGATTCAATATGCCAGTTATCCGTCAAAACGGGTATCTCAAGATTACCTCGGCCTGAAAGGTTCAAGTCTTTATATAAGGGAGATATTAACTCGATATTATCATTTTTATTGCATGAAACAACTCCAAGAATGCAAACCACTGATAACACTCCGATCCAATTATGTATAACTTTCATACCGCTCCTTATTCCTTAATTCAACATCTGCGTATTGATGCAAAGTTAATTATTTTGATTGGAATATTGTTCTCTTAAAATCAAATTCGCTTTCAGGTTTTTTGGCTACTTCTTACTTGATATAGCTGAACTTTCAATCGTAGATCCGGTTGGCAAAGAAGTTGAGTAACCCCCAGTTGAACCGGTACCAGCGCCTCGTGGCCCGCTGTTTACCACCAAACTGAAGCAGGAACCGTGAGCGGCCGGCATTTTTATTCAGAAAACTTACATCCATAAAATCGAAATAATGGAAACCCTTGTTTTCCGATATCTGCATCGCCTGATAAATAGTGAAAATTGTGGGATAGAGTAACTTGTATCGTTTCGATTTGCCCCAATAGTAGAGACAATAGACCGTCTCTTTTTTCTCGAATCCCAGAATGGCGCCTCCGATAATTTTACCCTGATAGCGGGCAAGCAATATTTTTCCTTTGCCTTGCCTTATGTAGTGACAGAAGAAATTCTCGAAATATTGGTAGGGTGGGAACCGGCGCGATATCTTTTTGTTGTTTGTATCACGGATCAGCTTGTACATCTCCGGTAACTTCTCTTCAGAGGTGAATTCCTCCATCACGACCCCCTTTTTTAATGCGTTATTGACCTGGTTCTTCCTGCTCTTCGAAAGCTGATCCCAGATTCTTCTCTTACGCTGGAGCGAGTTCCGGATATTGATCCATTTTACCGAATAGAATCCGTTTTCCCGAAACCCCTTATAACCGAAAATAGCATTTCCTAGATTTTCATAACGGATGAAAAAAACCCGGTTACGTACCTCTTTTACCAGATGGGCAATAAGGGTATCGAATATCTCTATCTGAGGCAGTTTTTTTCTGAAGAAAGCCGGTTGTTGGGAGATGACGCATCTTTTAAATAGTTTACCTCTCAGGAAACGATTGATCCGCACAATGACGGCAAACATGGCGGCTACCGGCACCTTATCCTCGAAAATAACAAGCATTAAAGGGGTATAGGCGGGACTGTTGCCGTACCAATCGAACGATGAAGGGCTGTGAAAAAAATTGATTTCTTCCATCGGAGGAAGATCCTCTTTACGATAATATGCTTTTACACTGTATCCCATATCTGTTTGAGTGCGCAACACGGATCAATATTAAACAAAAATACTAAAAAAAACTAATATCACAATGTGATTGTCTCTTTTCGATAATCGCAGCCTGTTTGACACTATTATGGTTTTAGGTTTTATAATTTTTATGTAATTTTGCAAATTAACGGTGTGTAAACGGTATGATACCGTCTGACCGCCCATGATCTAATAAATATTTCAATGAGAAAAATCCTGCTTTCTTCCTTGCTTTTACTGGCTGTTTTTTGGCTGCATGCCCAGGAAGCCCCTCTCTGGCTCCGTAATAGTGTGATCTCCCCGGACGGTGCCACCGTGGCGTTTACTTACAAAGGGGATATATTTACCGTGCCGGTTTCCGGCGGAAAAGCTACACAAGTGACTTCACATGCATCTTACGATACCCGCCCGGTCTGGTCGTCAAAGGGTGATAAACTGGCTTTTGCTTCCAACCGTGAAGGGAATTTCGATGTATATGTGGTTACACTCCAAACCGGACAGACCAAACGCATCACTTCCCATTCCAATAACGAATATCCCGAAGGGTTTCAAAACGACACAACCGTACTGTTCAGCACCTTTATCCAGCCGGCACAGGAAAGCCAGCAATTCCCGATTGGATTGTTTAACCAGATTTATACTGTGTCATTGAATGGGGATCGGCCACAGATGATTTCTCCGACTCATATGGAGGATATTGCCCGGCACGGGGATTTATGGCTTTATACCGACAGGAAAGGTTATGAGGATGCATGGAGGAAGCACCATACCTCGTCCATCACCCGTGATGTGTGGTTGTATGACAGCAAAAAGAAGATGCACCGGAAACTGACCGGTTTTAAAGGTGAAAACCGCAATGGTGTCTGGTCGTCCGACGGGAATAGTTTCTATTACCTGAGCGAGCAGGACGGAACGTTCAACGTATACCGTGCCGGTCTTGAAGGAGACGTACCGGTTCAGTTGACACACTTCAAGGATCATCCCGTACGTTTTTTATCAGCCGATAAAAGTGACAATCTCTGCTTTTCTTTTAACGGGGAGTTGTACTATATGAAAAAGGGTGAAAAACCCCGTAAAATAGATGTCCGTATCGTTTCCGACAATTTTGAAAGGGACATGGTTCCCCAGACCCTTACCACCGGCGCAAGAAGTATCGCCGTCTCACCCAACGGAAAGGAGATCGCCTTTATTGCCCGCGGTGATGTGTTTGTCACTTCCATCGAGTTCAATACCACGAAACGTATTACCGATACCCCTGAACAGGAGCGTGATGTGGACTTTAGTCCCGATGGACGTTCACTCGTTTACTCAGCCGAACGTGGCAATACCTGGAATATCTATCGTACCGAATTGGTACGGAAAGAAGACAAATATTTCTGTTATGCCCGCGAACTGAAAGAGACAAAGCTGACCGACACCGACGCTCCTTCGTTCCAGCCGCTGTTCTCTCCCGACGGGAAAGAGATCGCTTATCTGGAAGACCGTTCCGCGATTTATGTGCTCAATCTGGAAAGCAAGAAGTCGCGAAAGGTGATGGATGCCAAATACAATTATTCCTACAGCGATGGTGACCAGTGGTTCCAGTGGTCGCCCGACAGCAAATGGCTTCTCTCGGATTATATAGATACCGGTGGTTGGAATAACAAGGATGTGGCATTGATAAAAGCTGATGGAAGCGGAGAGACGACCAACCTCACGCTCAGCGGTTATACCGACGTACGAGCCAAATGGGTGCTGGAAGGTAAGGCGATCCTGTTCTTCTCCGACCGGGCCGGATATCGCAGCCACGGCAGTTGGGGAGCACATCGCGATGCCTATCTGATGTTCCTTACTCCCGACGCTTACGATGATTTCCGGATGGACAAAGAGGAGCGGGCGCTGAAGAAAGAGATGGAAAAAGAGGCGAAGGATAAAGATAAGAAGTCTGAAAACAAGGAGAAAAAAGGAGATAAGGATGCAAAAGATGAATCGAATGCGGATAAGGATTCAACCAAAACTGTGGAACCGCTCGTTTTCGATCTTGATAACCGCCGTCACAGGGTGGTACGCCTGACGCGCCACTCTTCCAATTTGTCCGATGCATACCTGAACAAGGATGGATCCAAACTCTACTATCTTGCCAGTTTTGAGAAAGGAGTCGACTTATGGGAACAGGATTTCCTTGAAAACACGACCAAACTGTTAAGCAAAGATGTAGGCTATGGTTTATTGCTTCCGGACAAAGAGGAAAAGAACCTGTACCTGGTATCGCAGGGAAAGATAAAGAAGATAGAGAACGGGAAAGTGACCGAAGTATCGTTTTCCGCCCCCTTTAACTACCGCGGTGCAGCGGAAAGGGCCTATATCTTCGATCATGCGTGGAAGCAGGTAAAGGATAAATTCTACGATAAGGAATTACACGGTGTGGACTGGAAGATGTATGGAGAAACATACCGCAGATTTTTGCCACATATCGATAATAATTTCGATTTTGCGGAAATGCTGTCGGAGATGCTGGGTGAACTGAATGCATCGCATACGGGTGCCCGTTATTCGCCTCCCCGGAGTAGCTGGCAGACAGCTACCCTGGGTGTATTCTGGGATGATACCCATAAAGGAGACGGTTTGAAGATCAAAGAGATCATGAAAGGAAGCCCTCTTATCAAGGCGAATACGAAATTGAAGGCGGGTGTGGTCATAGAGAAGATCGACGGGGAACCGGTGGAAGCGGGAAAGACCTGGTGGCATTTGCTCGACGGAAAGGCAGGTAAACATGTCATCATCACTGCTTATACACCCGGCGAAGGAGACCGGTTCGAAGAAATCGTGAAACCTATTACTTACGGAGAGGAGAACGAATTGTTATATAACCGCTGGGTGGAACAGCGGGAAGAATTGACTGAAAAATATTCCGGCGGACGCATTGGCTATATCCATATCCGCGGAATGAACAGCAGCAGTTTCAGGGATGTTTATCAGAATCTGCTCGGGAAATACCGTAATAAAGAGGCCGTAGTGGTAGATACCCGCTTCAATGGAGGAGGATGGCTACACGATGATCTGGCGACTCTCCTGAGCGGGAAGGAGTACCAACGATTTACACCCCGTGGAGAGTATATCGGCAGTGATCCTTTCAACAAATGGAACAAGCCTTCCATTGTGCTGATGGGAGAGAGCAACTACTCCAACGCACACGGATTCCCCTGGGTCTATAAAGAGTTAGGGATCGGAAAACTGGTGGGTGCCCCCGTGCCGGGAACCATGACTGCCGTATGGTGGGAGACGCAGGTCGATCCATCGCTGGTATTCGGCATCCCGCAGGTGACTGTGGTGGATACGAAAGGCACCGTGATGGAAAACAATCAACTGGAACCTGATGTGAAGGTATATAATTCTCCGGAATCGCTGCTGAGTGATGATGACCTGCAACTGAAACGGGCAGTGGAGGAACTATTGAAAAGTGAAGAATTAATAGTTAAAAGTGAAAAATAAAAATGCCTGGGAGTCGAGATCGGAAGATTGGGAGATAAGGAGATTGGGAGATAAGGAGATTGGGAGAATGAGGAGGTATGGAAGATCGATAATTAGTAATTTGTAATTGATAATTAGTAATTTGATAAAATATTATGGCAAAAAAAATTCTTGTAACAGGAGGAACCGGATATATCGGTTCTCATACCGTGGTCGAACTGCAACAGGCCGGGTACGAAGTGGTGATTATAGATAATCTATCCAATTCCAATGCCGATGTATTGGAAGGCATCACCCGCATTACCGGAAAACGCCCTGTTTTCGATAAACTCGATTGTACCGACTTTGAGGCGATGAAGGCATTATTCCGGAAATATACCTTCGACGGTATCATCCATTTTGCAGCCAGCAAGGCGGTAGGAGAATCGGTGGAAAAACCGTTGATGTATTATCGCAACAACATAGTGTCGTTGATTAACCTGTTGGAATTGATGCCGCTGCATAATGTGAAAGGGATCGTGTTCTCTTCTTCATGTACCGTTTATGGAGAACCTGATACAAATCCGATCGATGAGAATGCCCCTGTCAAACCGGCCACATCACCCTACGGAAATACCAAGCAGATCAACGAAGAGATCATCCGCGACTTTGTACATTCGGGCGCTCCTATCAAGAGTATCATTCTTCGTTACTTTAATCCTATCGGCGCTCATCCGTCGGCCGAGATCGGGGAATTACCTTTAGGTGTACCGCAGAACTTAGTGCCTTATATCACGCAGACAGGGATCGGCATACGCCAGCAACTAAGCGTATTCGGCGACGATTATAATACTCCCGACGGCTCCTGTATCCGTGATTTCATCAACGTGGTGGATCTGGCTAAAGCACATGTCATCGCTATTGAACGGATGCTCGAAGACAAGTCGGATGAGAAGGTGGAGATATTTAATCTGGGGACCGGAACCGGCCTTTCCGTACTGGAGCTGATCAAAGTATTCGAAAAAGTGTCGGGGAAGCCTTTGAATTATAAGATTGTCGGACGAAGGGAAGGTGACATCGAGCAGATCTGGGCTCAACCCGATAAAGCCAATAACGTGCTGGGCTGGAAAGCAGTAGAAACTATTGAGGATACTATGGCTTCGGCCTGGAAATGGCAGCAGCGTCTCCGGGAAAAAGGGACGATGTAATAGTTTTCCGGACAAAAGGAATGCAAAAGAGGGTGCACTTCACAGATGCAATGTGATTCACCCTCTTTTCATTGTTTTGAGTGCTAAATGCTTAGAAATAGTATTCTACTACAAGATAAAACTGCTCGTTGCTATCATCAATTGAAGAATCGATCTCGATCTTATTTTCACGCGCCAGCCAACCGATGGCGGTATAGACCTCTTTTTCCGATAACCCGGAGGCCTTAGATAGCTTCGGTATGTCCCACTTTTGGTAGTCATTCAGCAGGTTCCATATAATGCCTGCATTGATTCCGATCACTTTCTTATTCATAGTGGTACCTGTTTAAAAGGATTACCTTTCAAACGTTTTTCGAAACAGTTTTGTTCTTATTCGAATAAGTAAAATTATTTAAAAAGAGAGGAACAGAATCAGGTAGAGAAAAACGGCAGGGACTGCCACTAAAAGACTATCGATCCGGTCGAGTATACCGCCATGCCCGGGAATGAGGTCACCGGCATCTTTTACATTGCAAGTCCGCTTGATAAGCGACTCAAACAGATCGCCCAGCGTTCCGAACAGGGAGACCACTACGGCTAATCCCATCCAGAAAGCGACGGAAAAGCCGGGATAGAGCCGGGCGAAGATCAGGGAGGCAAGCATAGTGAACAGGATACCTGCAATAAAACCCTCTATCGATTTTTTTGGTGAGATATGTTCTATCAACTTATGCTTGCCGATCAACGATCCTATGAAATAAGCAGCCGTATCGTTCACCCACAGGAACACAAAGAGAGCCAGTACCGGAACCCAATCGTACTCATTGCCTGCAACATTGGGAGAATAGGAAATGAACATGAGCAGGCTCAACGGCATGGTAATATAGACCTGTCCGAAAACCGAATAGATGATACCATGAAGGATATCATGTCTGCGCAGGAAAATGGCTGAGGCAATCAGTATAAGCAGGTAGATAAGGATGCAGACGGGTAGGAGGTAGGTATAGATACCTTCGAGATAGAGAAAGACCGATATAAAAATGATAATTCCTAACAAAATATTGAATATCTTGCTGATGGCGTGTGAGGTGTCTTTCTCAACCATGCGGTAAAACTCAAACAGTCCGGAACCCAGTATGGCTCCGAAAACGGCAAGGAACGAAAACCGGCCTCCCAGCAGACCCAAAAGTATAACCAGGATATAAATGATGCCGGCTCCCGCACGGGTAGAGATATCTTTTATGTTCAATTTTCCTTATGATTTTAAGACTTGCCAAAGATACGGTTTTCTTTCTTTATAGAAACAAGGAACTTTACTACAAAATCCGGAATAGGAGAATTATTTTTCTCCTTCTTTTGTTTCAGATTCATCAGAAGCACTCTCCTCTGTTTTTTCCGCTTCTTCCAGGTCGATATTGTGCTCTGTCAAAATATTATACCAGGAAATTATTTTTTTTACATCACCCGCATAGACGCTGTCCCGGCTGTAATCGGGCAGTACCTCACCCAGATATGTAAACAACTCTTTGCCGGACGCTTTGGATCCCAGGGATACCTGTTTGCCTCCCTCTTTTTCTTTTATTTTTTTCAATACCTCCCGCAACGGAGTATCCCCACTTTGGGTATATATGGATACATCACTCAGGGCTACCACCTTTTCCTGTGCATATACAGGAACACGTTTTCCATCGGCAAGCGATTCAACGATATTCATATTTTTATTGGTGGAGATGAGTTTATATAAGCCTGGACGGCCGGTGATAGATAATATTTCGGACAACATAATTAATTTCTGTTTAGCAACCGGGTTTAATTTTTAACGGTGCAAAAATACGGAGTCCGCGCCACATTCGCAAACTTTTTCCCAAAAAGAGAATTTGTTTCGGAAAAATAAGTTACTTTCGTGAAATGCGCTTCGCGCGTAGTGTGTTTTACACGATAGTGCCTTCGGCGATAATGTGCTTCGTGTGATAGTGCGCTTTGCGCGATAATATATGCTTTGACCGATAAATGTAAGAAAGATGATTAAGAAAATAGCGATGGCAGGCATGGCAACGGCTTTGTTAATTTCATGTACAGGAAACCGTTCCGGAAAAGCAGGCGATAGGAATGCATCGGAGAAGACGCTTCCGGCGATAGAGACTATGAGTGGAGACCTCTTTTTATTGGCAGGAACCTACACTTCCGAAGAGGGCAGCAAAGGGATATATTTATACCGTTTCAATACCGATACCGGGAATTCCGACTCGGTCAGCATGGTGGAAGTCGATAATCCGTCGTATCTGACCTTGAGTCCGGACGAGCAGTTTATTTACACGGCAAGTGAAAATAACGAGTCAGGGAGTGCTGTACACGCTTTTTCGTTCGATAAACGGAGTGGGAAGATAGAACTGCTGAACTCCCGCCCTGTGAACAGTAGCGCCCCTTGTTATATCACTATCGACAGTAAAGGGCGGAATGTGCATACTGCAAATTATGGAGGGGGAACCATTACCTCGTTTCAGGTAAAAGAGGATGGCACACTCACTTCAGCCGTCTCGATGATCGCTTTTAATGGATCCGGCCCGGATTCTGTCCGGCAGGAGAGTGCCCACCTGCACTGCGTGAGGTATTCTCCCGACGGGCAATATCTGTTTGCTGCCGATCTGGGGAGTGATAAACTTTATCGATTCGATGTGAACGATACCCCGTTTGAGGGACAGCCCGGGTTGATGGATAACAGTCTGAAAGAATTTATTTTACCTGCAGGCATCGGGCCGCGCCACTTTGATTTCCATCCCGACGGAGGCAGATATTTTTACCTGTTAGGTGAGTTATCGGGAGAAGTGATTGTTTTTGATTATGCTTTCGGTGAGTTGACCCAAAAACAGATAATTGCAGCTGATTCGACGGGTGCCAGAGGTAGTGCCGATATCCATGTCTCACCCGACGGGCGTTTTTTATATGCCTCGAACCGGTTGCAGGCCGATGGGATCGCTATCTTTTCCATTGACCCGGACGAGGGAATACTCACGAAAACTGGTTATCAATTGACAGCAAAGCATCCACGTAATTTTGTGATCACACCTAATGGGAAGTTCCTTCTGGTAGCCGGTAGGGATGATAATAAGATACAGGTGTTCCGCATCGATACTGAGACAGGGTTGCTGACCGATACCCATCAGGATATCCCCGTCAGTAAGCCGGTCTGCCTGAAGTTTGCAGGAACAGACCGGAACGACTGAGTTTTTCACTTTCATATTGAGTGATGATCCTGTCGAAAAGATAATGATACTCATTTACCATAGTATTCCATGAGTAGTTGCGGCGGGTGAATTCTTTGCCCTGTTCCGAAAGTTGTCTCAGCATTTCCTTATCACCCAATAATTGGTAGATTTTACCAACCCACGCCTTTACATCGCCTGAAGGCAGAAGGCTGCCGTTTTTGCCGTCGATCACGGCATCGGTAATGCCTTCGATCCCGGAGGCAACCACATAGGTACCTCTCATTGCAGCTTCCAGTGCTACCAGACCAAAACCTTCCTCATCGCCTTCCACCACGATATTGGGCATGATAAACAGGTCGGCCAGTGAAAGTAATTGTATCAGATCTCTGTAAGGTACGCTGCCGAGATGGTATGCGTTTTTTGTTACCTGTAGTAATTCGGTTACCTGCTTCGAATCGCTGGCAGCGCCTAAAAGTAATTGCAGGTTACGGCCACCCGGGAGTGATTCAATTCCTTTTTCTAAAAAGGAAGGTTTACTCTTCATTGGACCGGTCATCAGGAAGATCACATCTTCACCCAGTAAGGGTAATACATTCTTCATAAACCATGAAAATCCTTTTCGTTTTACCGGTCTGCCAACGGCAAGAATAATCTTTTTTCCTGTAGGGTCGATCCCATATTGCTCTTTAAGTTTGTCTACAATGGCCGGATCAAAGGGGATGTCGCCCATCGAGGTGTCGACACCGTTTCTTACGGTAAAGGTGGTGTGTCTGTTAAATCCTCTTTTTATACATTCATTATGAGTATACTCACTTACGCAGATGGCTCCCTGATATCGGGTAAGTCGTGGTACGAGCCTGTGCTGATAGATATCCAGGGGGAAAGTCACATCTAATCCGTGGTAGGTAACTGCTACCGGTATATCGGCCTGTTTCTGTAACCAAAGGCATGCTGCACCCATAGAACCGTCATTCAGATGGATGAGTCTGATACCGGGATTTTCTCTGAGGAGAGCCTGTATCCTTGTACGTAGTTGGATAAACCAAATGGTTTTGTTCCCTTTGTTCTGATATGCGACGACATGGGTTTTATAGTATTGTTTTAGCCCGTTAATCAGCTCGTAGCTTTGCTTTTCCATTCCTCCTACGGAAGGCGGATATTTATGTGTAACGCAAAGGACCTCGTTCATTTGTGTAGTTTTAATTGCAGTTTTTTGGAGATGATCAGCATAAATATTCCTGCGATAAGCAGCCAGAAAAGCTGACGGCCTCTGCGCATGAGAGTGACGACCAGCCACATTTCATTGCTTACGACGCCGATAGCATTAAGCATTACCTTGTTCCCATACTCTTCTATTCCGATCTGACCCGGTACAATGGCACCGATCGTTTTAAAAAGAATTACTCCCATCTCGACTGCCGAAGCCTGGATAACCGAAATGGGCAGTCCCATCATATTCAATACTATATAAAACTCCATTGCTCCAAAGATCCAATGGATCAGGCACATCAGGAAGGCAAGCAGGAATCGCTTTTTATTTTCCCGGAAATAGCGGGAGGAGACCTCATTCATTTCGAAGGAAGAGGCAACTAGTTTATCGGAAAAGAGCTTCCAGCCGGTTTTCTTTTTCAGATTCTCCATTGTCTTTCCAAGAAAGAGTCTGGGATGTACCAGAAAGCGGATCACGAGATAGGCGAGAAAAGCGATAAATATTGATGTAAGTAATACCACCAACACACTTTCGCCATTGAGCATTTGTCCGGCTGTCAGGTACAGGACGGAGACCGCCATCAGCACTACCCCCGATAAGATCACCAACACCCGTTGAAGTAATATGGAGCTCACACTGTCGGTGGCACTGATGCCTCTTTTGTTGAGAATAACGGCTTTCAGGCTTTCACCGGCCACGATACCCGTGGGATTGAAAAGGGAAAGCATTTCGCCTACATGCCTGAACATGAACAGCTCTACAAAGGGTACTTTCCTTGCTTCACTTCCCATACAGAGCAACCATGCAATAGTGGATGTGATATAAGCACAAAGCGACATTAGTATTACCCCCGCAAACATACCGGGCATACCGCTCAGATAGGTTTTAAGTAATTCGAGGTCGATGGTGGATATGAAACGGCCGATCAACAGAAAAACAGTGATCAGCAACGCCAATATGATATATTTCCTGTATTTTTTGAAGAATGCCATTTTTTCTTTGTCGTATTAAATCGAGAGTTCTTCTATCGGCAAAGCTTTTTTCTCCGGCAAATGCTTTCCGGTTAATCGTTCGATATCAGAAAAATAGACCTCTGTGAGATAGTCCCAGCTCAATAGAGAGATATATTGTCTTCCTTCGTTCTGCATCTTTTTTCTGAGAGTTTCGTCACTAAGCAGTAATTTGATCTTCTCGATATAGTCTTTGGCATCGTTGGGTTCGCAAAGGAAGCCGGTCTTGCCGTCATCTACCAACGCCTGTGAACCTCCACCCCGTGCGATCACCGGAATACATCCGCAGGCTGTTGCCTCTACTACCACATTGCCGTAGGTCTCTGATATGGACGGGAAGATGAAAATATCGGTGGATGCGTATAATTTTCCGAGATTGCTATGGCTAAGGTAACCCATGAAAAAGGCATTTTTCATCCGTACCCTGGCATCAACTTCCGCTACACCGGTACCTGCCACTATAAAGTTGACATCCAGTTGTTGTGCTTCGGCTTCATCATAAATATCAAACAGGGTCTCGATATTTTTTTCCCATACTATCCGTGAAGCATAAAGAATACAAGGCTTGTCGTTGCCGGTGATACTCCTGATATAGGCCTCGTCTTTTCTGCCTGGATTGAACAGATTGGTATCCAATCCTCTATGCCATTGTTTAAGCGATTTTCCGGAGATGCCATAATCGATCAACTCATTGATCATGAGATGGGTGGGTACATATACCAGATCGCACCGGTTATAGAATTTTTTGTATGCATAAGCAATAAGCGACTCGGTAGGTTTGATCAGGAACGGTACTTTTTTGAAATAGTACCGCATATAGGAAATAAAATGGGTATGATAAATAGATAATACGGGGATATGCCGCTCCACTGCGTACTTTAATCCGAAAGCCCCGAGTAGGGAAGGCGTGGAGATATGAATTACATCCGGTTGAAATTCATCTAATATCCCAAGGAGACGCTTTTTTGCCAATCTGGGTAAAGCAGCCCTGTATGAAATGTTAAAGGGGATGATGACTGAGGGGACTTTAACAACGCGATGCCCTATCTCATGTTTAGGAGGGACGCCACAAAAAAAGAGATACTCAAACCGATCGTCGGGTATCCTGTTGATAAGTTGGTACATTGTCTTGATAGCCCCATCATAGTCCTTTATCAGGATATCGGTAAAAAAAGCAACTTTTACTTTTCCGGTTGCTTCTTCGCTATCGTTTATAGATGATCTTTCCACAAGTGAAACTGCTGACTTTTTTCTTCTCAATCCCATTATCATCAGATAACGATAAAAAAGCTTATTATTTTTATAAGCAGGTCGTTGAACAACAGGATTGGATTTTCCGAGCCGCTAAGTTACAATTTTTAAGCAAACCTGCAAAAAGTACGCGCTGTTTAGAGGTCCTGTAATTCTGCGATATCGGTAATATTAAAAGGTGTAGCCTGATATACGAAGTAATTCAACCAGTTTATATATAGAAGATTTGCATGAGATCGCCATTGCACTAACGGGGGGTATTCAGGATCATTATTCCTGTAATAGTTTTCAGGTAGTGCGACAGAGTCCATCCCTTTCTCCTTGTCACGTATATATTCCTTATGCAGGGTAGAAGGAGAGTATTCGGAGTGGCCGGTTACGTAAAACTCCCTTCCGCCACGCGAAGTGACAATATATACGCCGGCTTCATCCGATTCGGAGAGAATGGTCAGAGCGGGATGCCGGTTGATCTCTTCGGCCAGGATAGTGGTATGCCTGCTGTGAGGTGCATAGAATTCGTCATCGAAGCCGCGGAACAAGGGGAACGAAGGATCGTTTATCCTATGCTTGAAAACGCCGAAGAGTTTTTTCTCCAACGGATATTTATTGATACCGTAAAAATGATGCAATGCAGCCTGGCCCCCCCAGCAGATATAGAAAGTGGAGGTGACATGCGTACGTGCCCAATCTAAAATCTGGGTGAACTCTTTCCAATACTTCACCTCATCAAAAGGCAGCATTTCTACCGGTGCTCCGGTGATAATCATCCCGTCGTAATAGGCATTTTTTATTTTGGAGAAATTGGTGTAAAACGACATGAGATGTTCGATAGGTGTATTTTTGGGAGTATGCGTGGAGAGTCCCAGAAATTCAATCTCAACTTGAAGCGGAGAATTGGACAGAAGGCGTATAAGATCGGTCTCGGTCGTGACTTTGACCGGCATTAGGTTGAGGATCAGGATTCTCAGCGGACGTATATCCTGTGTGGATGCACGCAAATCGTCCATCACAAAAATATGCTCCTTTTTTAAGATCTCAATCGCGGGTAATTTATCGGGTATATTGACGGGCATAATTAGTTCAGTTTCAATTATAGAAGGACTACTTCTTCTTTTTTTATTTTTACTTCGCAGTAGTGGCACTGAAGTTCCACTTTCTCTTTATCTGTCACATGGAACCGGGTTTTCATCGGTTCATTGTTGGTGATACATTTGGGATTGTTGCACTTCATGATCTCCACAATCTCATCGGGAAGTACCACCTTCTTTTTCTCTACCACCTCGAAATTACGGATAATATTCAAATTTACATTAGGCGCAACCAAAGCAATACGGTTGAGTTCATCTTCACGGAAGAATTTATCCGATACCTTGATGATCCCTTTGGATCCCATCTTGCTGCTTTTCAGATTATTGCCGATGGTGATCCGGTTGTTCAGTTTCTGCAGTTGAAGCAGTGAGACCACTTTGAAAACGGCATCACTGGGTATATGATCGATGGCTGTGCCATTCTCGAGCGCTGCAACCTGTAGTTCTTTTCCCATAATTATTATTCAATTACCAATTACCAAATTTAATTACCAATTAGTAATTACTAATTACTAATTATCGGTTTCTCCCAATCTCCCCCGGCCTCCCGGTCTCCCAGTCTGACCTCCCTGCCATTTTTCACTATTCGTTTCGCGCAATCTGCTCCCGCTCGGCAAACCCAAGTAAACTTGTTTTACTCTCACTTACTCACAGATTTCACTATCAATTGTCAATTGTCAATTGTCAATTATCAATTATTATCTACGATTCCCATTAAATCACAAATAATTGCCTGGCGTGTATACATCCCGTTCTTTGCCTGCTCAAAATAGTAAGCTTTCGGGCTCTCATCCACGTCCTGGTCGATTTCTTTCACGCGCGGAAGCGGGTGCAGCACCTTCAGATTCTCTTTAGACTCATCCAGCATACGGTTATGCAGGATATATACATTCTTTACTTTTTCATATTCCATCAGGTCGGTAAAACGTTCTTTCTGCACGCGGGTCATATAAAGGATGTCGGCGCTGTTGATCGCTTCGGGGGAGAATTCCGTAAATTCCCTGTAAGGGATCTGTTTGTTGTCGCAGAACGTTTTGTACTTGTCGGGGATATGTAACTCTTCCGGCGCCACGAAATTGAATGTAGGATTGAAGTGGGAGAGTCCCTGGATAAGCGAGTGTACCGCACGCCCGTATTTCAGGTCGCCCACGATGGTGACAGTGAGGTTTTCTAATGTCCCCTGCGTCTCGTAGATGGTGAACAGGTCGAGCATTGTCTGCGTGGGATGCTGGTTTGAACCATCCCCGGCATTGATTACGGGTACGGGCGATATCTCCGAGGCGTAGCGGGCCGATCCTTCCAGATGGTGGCGCATAATGATGAGGTCGGCATAGTTGCTTACCATCATGATGGTGTCTTTAAGCGACTCCCCCTTAGTGGAACTGCTGGTGGCCGAGTCGGAGAAGCCGATGATACGTCCGCGCAGACGGTTAACTGCCGTCTCGAAACTGAGCCTTGTACGGGTAGACGGCTCGAAGAAAAGCGTGGCACACACTTTTCCCTGCAACAAATCACGGTCAGGATTCTGCTTGAACCTGGAAGCACTTTTGATGATACGATAGATATCATCCCTGTCGTAATCGACGATATTGACTAAACTTTTGGATTTCATCCGTGAGGAATTTTATTGTTGCAAAAATAGCTAATTTTACTACTGCTTGAAAGCTTTCATCGTGAAAATATGAAATTATGCTGTGGACTGCATCACATAGACAATGCTTCTTCGTCCATATAGCGGAACCTTCCTTCTAACCAGCTTTTGAGTTGACGGACTGTACCCTCAAAATCAGATGTCCCGTTTTTCCATAATTGGAGGTCTTTCTTTTGGGATTCCTTTATCCTGTCGGCGTACCAGTCGATATAGTCGAATAATTCTCCTTTTTTTTCGGTATGGAACCGGGTCCAGATATCCCTGTACGACTGAACCACTTCCGGATCCTCTAAAAAACGTGAGAAGAATGTATAGCCGGTTGCATCGGAGTGTCCGAATTTGTGGAGCAATGGACGATGGGAAGTAAAGTGCTTCATCGACCCTTCGTAACCGTAAGCCCAATCGAAATCCCAGATTGGCCCCATGGTGTATTTTCCGTTGTCATCTTTATAGAGATAGATACTTTTTGGGTGATTGATCTCCATATTGTGCGTGAGATTATAGACGATCAGGTATTTTACCACCGATTCTATATCGATAAAATTCTTATAATTATTGTCAGGAAAAGATTCTGATGCCAACGCATCTTCGAACTGGTGAAAATCGCTTTTAATCTGTTCAAAATGCTCGTCGGACTCCACATCGGGATCCTTTACCATCACTGGTAAGCCATAGTTATTGGAGTAAAACTGGAAGTCTTCGTCGAAGTTGATGTCCAGTTCCAATAGAACACCTCTCTTATCATCGATATTTACGCGGCTTGAAGATAATTCAACCTGTTCGGTGAGAAGATAGCTTCCCGCATACTTGCCATTCAGGGTCAAATCGACGGGAATGGCATGATTAGTGAATTGCAATCCAATCAGTTGCCCGATTTTAAAAGCTACAGAGTTCAGCATCAGCGTAGGATCTATATAATTGGCCAGAAGTACCCAATCCTTCTCCTCAGCTAAGTTGAACAGGACTGCTTTTGTTTCCAGTTTAAGACGGTACGGTTTTTTAGGCATACCCCAGGTGGAATTTCCTCTACCTCTGATCTGTGTCCTGTTTGAATAGTCCTTACCCCAGCCGTTGGCTTCGATGGAAATATCAGCCCATAAATAATCCTCTTTCGAGGTGATATCCTCTTCGTTTTCGGTGTTAATATATATATGGGGTATGGGAGGAGAGTATGCAATGGTTGCGATATACTCTTTTATACTTCCGTCCTCAGCAATAATGGTATAGATAACGGCGTCATTGAAATTATTAGGTGTAGTACCCGATACCTGTTCTTTTCCGCCGACTAATACCTTTGCGCCTTTGTAAGAGAATGTGGCAATCAGCTCACTTATATTAAGATCGTAGGGAAGATTCAGTTCTATTTTTCCCTCTTCGATCCTCCCTGTAATATCTCCATTGACGAGTTGAGGGTTCAGTGATGCTTCAAATTTATATTCCAGTAACTCTTTGTCCCCGTCTAACTGAGTATCCGGGGTATCTTCCTTGCAGCCTGCTAAGATGAGAAGAAGAATGAAAAGGGGGAGCGTTCTTAACGATATTTTTTGCATAATACAATTCCTCCTGTATGATGAATGCTTATTATTTATTGAAAACGCGACAAGAATTATTTTCTTTGTCGCGTTTTTCATAAGATACAACCAAGCATAGGCCACAACGTGTAGATTATACCTCCAGATCTATGTCGAACTGTTCGTGCCAGGGCAATCCCTGTTTATTGAGTTGATCCATGAAGGGATCGGGATCGAACTCTTCTACGTTGAATACGCCCGGTTTCTTCCAGATACCCTGCAAAAACATCATGGCCCCGATGGTTGCCGGTACGCCGGTAGTATAGCTTACACCCTGGGCACCGGTCTCTTTGTAAGCCTCTTCGTGGCTACAGTTATTATAGATATAGTAGGTACGTTCTTTACCGTCTTTAATGCCCCGTATACGACATCCGATGGATGTCTCTCCCGTATAATTCTCTCCCAGTTCGCCGGGATCGGGAAGTACCGCTTTCAGAAACTGGATGGGTACAATCTTTTGTCCGTTGTATTCCACTTCATCGATCCGGGCCATACCGATATTCTGGATCACACGCAGGTGGGTGAGGTACTCCTGTCCGAAGGTCATCCAGAAGCGTGCCCGCTTGAGGGTGGGGAAGTTCTTCACGAGTGATTCCAATTCCTCGTGATAGATCACGTAGGACTCTTTGGGACCGATCTCGGGGTAGGTGAGCGGCTTGTGGATTTCGTGCGGCTCCGTTTCAACCCATTGTCCGTTTTCCCAGTATTTACCTTTCTGTGTTACCTCGCGGATATTGATCTCGGGATTGAAATTGGTAGCAAAGGCTTTACCATGATCGCCAGCGTTGCAATCCACAATATCGAGATAGTGGATCTCATCGAAATGATGTTTGGCGGCATATGCCGTAAAGACACTTGTCACTCCGGGATCGAAGCCGCAGCCGAGGATGGCTGTCAGTCCCGCTTTTTCGAACTTTTCTTTATAGGCCCACTGCCATTTGTATTCGAACTTGGCTTCATCTTTCGGCTCGTAATTGGCCGTGTCGAGATAGTTTACGCCGCATTCCAGGCAGGCATCCATGATGGTCAGATCCTGATAGGGCAACGCTACATTAATCACCAATTCCGGTTTTTGTTCGTTGAACAGCTTTACCAATTCCGGTACATTGTCGGCATCCACCTGTGCCGTCTGAATGGTTACACCTGTACGACGTTTCACATCTTCAGCAATGGCATCGCATTTACTTTTGGTACGGCTTGCCAGCATAATATCGGTGAAGATATCGCTGTTTTGTGCCACTTTATTGGCTACCACTGTTCCCACACCACCGGCGCCAATGATCAGTACTTTTCCCATATTTTCGTTAAGTTGTTTAGATATAATAAATATTAAGAGCAATTCCTTCATCTCTTTATAGCAGAGTAAGGACTGCCTTGACAAATCCTATCCTACAAATATACAATGAATCCGTGAAATGAGGCGTGTTTCACCTAAAAATTGTACCTTTGTCGTTTCATCACCTTATCTGATGATATATTAATTAGTTAATCAAATAACGCATGTTTTGATTCCTGACCCTGATAATCTTTGCGCTTAATCTTTGCGCTGTCAGGCTTCTTTAAAAGACAAATAATTTTATGAACGAAGAGAACATCCAACAAATTTCACGTTCGACCAATGCTGTCAGCGATTGGTCCCTCCAATTACTCCAAAGCCTCGGAATTACGGATACCTGGGCTAAGTATATCAACCTGGTCATCCTGTTGATAGTATTAACAGCACTGGTATTTATAGTGCAATACCTTACCCGTACTATCCTGAAGAAGATACTCAACCGTTTTGGGAAGATTTCACGCGCCGAATTCCCTAAAAATCTTTCTAACAGAAGATTTCCTCATTACCTGGCAATGGTGATACCCTATAGCCTGGTAAAAGGTTCCATCCCTATTATTTTTGACCAATTCCCGAAAACAATGGTGTTGATCAATAAATTAATCGATATTTTCCTGATATTCTATGTGATATGGCTTCTGATGTCTGTTCTTAATGCATTCTTCGACTCGCTTGCCAAGAAACCAAGGATGAGGGATAAGCCGCTGGAAAGTTATGCCCAGGTGGTGAAAATTGTGCTCTATTGTGTCGGCTTTATCGTCTTTTTCTCTATCCTTACCGGACAAAATCCTGCTCATATCCTGACCGGCCTGGGAGCCCTTTCTGCCGTATTGATGCTGGTATTCAAAGACCCTATCCTTGGATTTATGGCCAGTATCCAGGTGTCGGCCAATGATATGGTGCGTATTGGTGACTGGATCACCATGCCCAAGTATGATGCAGACGGGGATGTGTTCGAAATTTCACTCACTACCGTGAAAATAAGGAATTTCGATAAGACCATTACCACTATCCCTCCTTACTCACTGGTGTCGGAGTCGTTCCAGAACTGGCGCGGTATGGTAGAGACCGGCGGGAGAAGATTAAAACGTTCTGTTTTCGTGAAACAGTCCACCATCCGGTTTATGAAGGATGACGAGTTGAAAGAACTGGAAAGGATAGGACTTATTTCGGATTATATCCGTTCAAGGAGTGCAGAGATCGATGAGTACAACAAGGCGAGGGGTGTGGACAAGTCACTTTCCATCAATGGAAGAAATCTGACCAATATGGGCCTTTACAGACATTACCTGCTCTCTTATCTGAAAAATCATCCTGATGTGCATCAAGGGCTGCTGATACTGGTACGCCAGTTGCAACCTACTTCAAAGGGACTTCCCCTGGAACTCTATTTCTTTACTGCTACAACCAATTGGCTTAAATATGAAGATATATGTTCCGACGTGCTTGATCATGTGACAGCAGCAGCTAAATATTTCGACCTGGAACTTTACGAGGATGTCTCTAATCCGGTCATCACCAAAATACCCGAAACCGGGATAACCCATTAATACAATTAGTTTTCCGTTGATTAAAATGGTTATTTTTACCTGTTTGTGGTTTATTTAGAAAAAATCATGTACTTTTGTATTCCCTAACAGGAAGTAGAGAGGTAAAAAAAGAGATACAAGGTTATCAAGTCAATTAAGAAAGATTTACAATGAGTAAGCTTTATAGTGTTTTTACCGGAACAGGCAGTTATGTTCCTGCCAAACAGATAAAGAACGAGTTTTTTCACAATTATGAGTTTTATGACTCTACCGGAGAGAAATTGTTCACGCCTAACGAGGAGATCACCCGGAAATTTGAAGAGATCACCACTATTGCCGAGCGGCGCTATGCCAGCGATGATGAGTCGACTTCCGATCTGGCTCTTGTAGCATCCCAGAGAGCTTTAGAGGCGGCCGGAGTGGATAAGGAGGAACTCGATTATATTATTTTTGCCCATAACTTCGGTGAGACAACCAAGGATAATATGCGGATAGATGTATTGCCTACGATGGCTGCCCGTTTGAAGCAGAAACTGGGCATTGCCAATCCCTCTGCCGTAGCATATGATATTTTGTATGGTTGTCCGGGATGGGTGCAGGCGGTTATTCAGGCCGACTACTATATCCGTTCCGGTGATGCAAAGAAGATATTGGTTGTAGGGGCAGATGTACTGTCACGTATATCCGACCCGCACGACCGTGACAGTATGATCTATGCCGACGGTGCAGGCGCAGCGGTCATGGAGGCGAGAGAAAGCGATACTCCTGTAGGTGTTATCGGTCATAATTCGCGTAGCGATGCATTGGAATATGCCAATATGCTTTATCTTGGATATTCCTATAAACCCGAATTGGCAGAGAAAAAAGAATATTACCTGAAGATGAATGGCCGGCGTCTTTATCAGTACGCCCTTGAGAACGTGCCGAAAGCCATTAAAGCCGGACTTGATAAATTGAAATTGCATGTCAATGAAATCGGTAAGGTACTGATCCATCAGGCAAACGGGAAGATGGACGATGCTATCCTGAAGCGGTTATTTAAATTGTATAACCTCAAGGAGGTCCCTGAACATATTATGCCGATGACTATTTCATGGTTGGGTAACTCATCGGTGGCTACCGTCCCTACGTTGCTCGATATCATTACACGTGGTGAGATGGACGGGCATACCCTCAGAAGCGGAGACAATATTGTATTGGCTTCGGTAGGTGCCGGTATGAATATTAACAGTATTGTTTACCGGGTTCCATAAGGTTATTCTTACTTTACCCCTAAAAATTGAGGGTGGAATTGCTGTAATGTGATTCCACCCTCTTTTGCTCTACTTCTACTTGAGATTTTAGATCTTCTATTCCTCTTTTTCAGTCTCTTCTTCCACCGGGATTATTTCCGGGCGGTCTTCCCCTTTCAAATAATTAGGAAGGTTCATTCCCGCCATGTTGAACAGATCATCGAGGGGTGGAATAGTTTTCATCAGTCCCGATACGAAGTTGGCAGTAGATCCCTTGCCCTGTTCGTTATTGCCCGCGTCCCAGACGGTCACTTTATCTATCTTCAGATTCTTCACTGCTTCGACCTGCGTTTTAATCAGTTCAGGAAGTTTCTCGATCATCAGCAATTGATAAGCTTTGTCGGGATTTCCACCTGCGGCGGAAACCACATCTCTGTATCCTTGTGCCTGCTTACTGAGGATTTCGAATAGCCCACGCGCTTCCGCATCCATCTTGGCAAAGATAGCGTCGGCTTCCCCTTTTGCCTGTACGCGGATACGTTCGGCCTCGGCTTGTGCGTCGATGATCGCTTTCTGTTTGGCAATTTCAGCCGGCACCACGATATTGGCTGTTTCGGTGGAACGTTCGCGTTCAGCACGTGCATTCTCCGCTTTTTGCTCTGCAGAATAGGCTTCTTCCAGGGCTTTTGCCTGCTGTACCTTTTCTGCTGCTACGGCAATACGTGCTGCCTCGGCTTCTTTTTCACGGCGTGCGGCATCGGATTGGGCGATAGTGATTTTTGCCGTATTTTCTCCTTCCACCGCTGTGGCATTGGCTTCCGATGTTTTGATACGGGTCAGTTTATCGGCTTCGGCTTTGCCGATCGCTTCGTCTTTTCTGGCCGAGGCAATGTTCACCTCACGGTCTTTATCGGCCACGGCCTTACCGGTTTCACCAATCTTTTCCTGTTCCGCCACACTTATTTTGGCTTCGTTAATCGCTTTGGCTGCGGCTTCCTTACCCAACGCTTCAATATATCCCGATTCATCCCTGATGTCGGTTACGTTCACATTGATAAGCTTCAGGCCCACTTTCTTCAATTCTGAATCTACGGTCTTAGAGATGGCCTCGAGGAATTTATCACGGTCGGAGTTGATCTCTTCGATCGACATGGTGGCGATCACCAGACGTAACTGTCCGAAAAGAATATCGGATGCCAGTTCCCTGATTTTATCGGGAGTAAGGCCGAGTAACCTTTCAGCTGCGGTATTCATTAATTCCGGTTCCGATGAGATGGCAATGGTAAAGCGGGAAGGAACATCTACACGAATATTCTGTCGGCTCAATGCATTGGTGAGATTAGCCTCTATTGATAACGGTTTCAGGTCGAGGAATGCATAATCCTGAATGACGGGCCAGATAAAAGCACCACCGCCATGGATACATCGGGCCGATGACCCGCCGGTCCGTCCGTAGACGACCAGTATCTTGTCGGAGGGACATCTCTTAAAGCGCGATGCCAATGCCAGGATGGTGACGAAGATGACGACTGCCAGGACAATAATTAAAAACATGGGTGATGAAAGCATTTCGGGTGTCATAAATATTTAGATTTTTTCGACTATTAGAATGTTGTTATTTTCTATTTTGACGATTTTTACGGTCGACTGCGAATGAATAGGTTCTTTCTCATCGGTCATGGCGTCCAGTTCGCGTAGCGAGCCGCCCACACTGATAAGTATTTTTCCTTTACCCATGCGATTCGCCGGAATGGTCAGATATACTTCGGCTGTTTTATGGAGTGCCTTTTCCATCTTGAATGAATTATCTTCTGCCAACCGCAGGAAAACCCTTACGATCATAAAGAAGATAGCTACAAACAAAACTCCGGAGATTACGGCTGCCAGGATCAGTAAGGTTTTGTTGGGGATAAGATTATAGAATGCGATCCCTGCCCATCCGAAGCCGAGTAAAAAATTAATGAGATTCCGGAGAGAGAACAGTTGAAACGGAGCATCCCCGTCACTCAGGTCGCCTTCGAAATCGGCTTCCACTCCGTCCATGGAATCTCCACCTACAAATGTCAGAATAGTCTGGATAATAAAAATCACGGTAACAGGGGCGGCGATATACCAAAAGGTTCGCAACAGGGGTTCGGCGTTTTGCAGGATATCCATATCTATTGGGATTTAATGCTCAAAGATACAAAATGAATTTTAGATAGACAAGCAGCCCGCTACATCTCAATAAATGAAAATCCAAATCCTTTCCACGTCCGTTATATTTTACAGCTCCGATAAGTCAAAAAAATCGGAATCGAAGGTTACAATGGTAAAATCCTTTTCTTTGGCAAACTGCCATATTTCCACATCTTCGTGGTCGTTAAGCCCCACGGAGTTACATGCCTGCTGTGGAAAAAATCGTCCGGTAACAGACGCATAATGCGGAATGAGATATTCTGGTCAAAAAGCAGTTTCATCTCAGGCTGTTTGCAAAGAGCGTTCGCGTCGGGCGGCAAATGCCAGGCAAGCAAGAATGTCTTCCTTCGTCAACTCAGGAAAATCAGCGATAATTTCATCGTAGGTCATTCCTACCGAAAGCCAGCCCAACACATCGTAAACCGTAATACGGGTATCCCTTACGCAAGGTTTACCAAAACGTTTTTTCGGATTGATCCGGATAATGTGATTAAAATCTACCATAATAAATTCATTTTTAAAGGGATTTACAAATATACGAAAAAACAAAAGATGAACAAGACAAATTTAATCGAAGTTATACCGATCGCATCTGTAGCCATTCCCGGCCAGCGCATAAGTATGACCGGTAAGGCATTGATCCCGGGTAATACACCTCCCCTCATTTCCTCCTCAAAAGCAATATTATCAGGAGCAGGAGCGCCATGCCCGTCACCAGCAAGGCGAGATGGTATATGACGCGCGTTCCGGAATACTCGCTTTTCTGCTTTTCCTTTTCCTGTGATTGGGTTTTATACTTTAATTCCACCGCCTTTTGGATGCTGTCGCGGATGTGCAGGCTCCACTGCATGTCCTGCCGGGAAATATCCCTTTCTTCTTCCCGGCGTTCCGGGAAATAATAAGGCACCACTACCGTATCCCCGTCGAGGAATACCGTGTCCGTCCTTGTCCGGTAAAACGTGACAATGCGTTCCCGGGTACGCGTGTCGGCATACTGTTTTTCCCGGTCGATGCGGGTATGGATCTGCGACGTGTCTTTCAGGACGAAATAGCCCAGCCCGAATGCCACCGATGCCCCGTTGCACACTTCCTTGACGGCTATTTGCTTGAGGATGTCGATACACGCCCTGAGCGTGATGGCATTCAGGTCGGTGCGGCGGGCTACCGCCGTCTTGATAAGGTCGTCCTTGTTGAGCGATTTACTGGTTATCACAAGCATGTGGCGCCCGGATAGCGACACGCAGAATACATTTCTTCCTACGGATAAGCAACTCAGTTATAATAAAAGAGTTCACCATTGAGGATGAAGAATACTTTACCCTTCTTTTTTGCGGTATTGTTGTTCAAATGTAACAGGGCGTTTTTCGGGGTGTTGAATTCGATGGTTTGTCCCGTCGCCGTTTTCTTGCCGATTGATTTCCAACCGTTGTCCTTCCAGCAAAACAACTCATACTCATATCCTTCATAAATGCCAATCCCCAGGAGCCGGGGAGAGTAACGGATAACCGCTATTTTCTTTTCTTCCCCGAAATCTAACCCAGTCCAAGAGTTATCCGGTTCGATTGCGTCATAGAAAGTGGTGATATCACCGTCGAACGCCTTGTCTCCGGTGTCGCCTAAATCGTTATATGAGCCGGCGGATCCGAACGGTGTTTTACCGGGACGGTAATATTTGTTATATTATCATGTTCCGAAGAAATATCATATAAATTGTCCTGAAACAAGGGCGGGGTATGCATTTCATCTGTTTCAACAACCCTGTGGCGCTTATAGGTTTTCCTGTAAGCCTTTGCTTTCTGCAATGTGTTGCCCTGATGAGGTTTGTAAGGATTGGTTTCGGTACCCATGAAGGATATATGTTGCCCGGCACTGTCGCAAACACTGTTCCAACTATGTCCTGTAGGGAGAGTTTTCCACTGCGGGGTAAAATCAATGGTTACAGGAATACCCAACCCCCGCATCACAAAAGCGGCCAATGCCGCCTGGCTGTCACACATCCCTTTGGTTGTTGCCATCAATTGGGTAAAACTCATGTTTGAGAAGTCCTTGTCCAGACGGAAGCGAGGTAAGAGGTCATTCACTTTTCTGCAAGCTTCTACTGCCGTAATTGTTGAATCTTCCTTTAGCGATTGATTGATATCGGCAAAGCTGGCGAGGACTTTTTCACGCCAGTTTTCGAGCGGTTCGGCTTCGATCCTGTACGGAAGGATCTCCTCGCAAAAGGTGTCGAATGAAATATGTTTTCCCCACGGCTTGTCGTTCCAGACCTGGAATGCTAGGTCGATACTGGAGACCAGGTATTCTGCCGTGATGTGGTTGACATCGTCCCTTCTGACCGGATTGCCCATTTTATAGGCATCCAACACTTTTGATTTGTCCGAGGAACTGCTCCACCGCAGGTTTACGGTCGCCACATCTTCCCAAGGGGCCTCATAATATTCGGAATATTTCCCCGGCATGTTCAGGATAAGAAATCCGGCTGCTTTTAGTTTCAGGCTATCCGCAGGATCGGCCTTGTAATGAGCAATCACCCGTTCTAATTCATGTCTGTTTGAGCCGGCAAGTCCTAATACCTCTTCCAGCGGGCTATCATTCTTATGGGAACAGGCGGAGGAAAGAAGAAAAAAACAGAAAAAAAGAATTCCAGAAAGATACTTCATCGCTATTTCTTGCTTATAATATAAATCGTTTATGATTTTTTCCATTAAAATAAATGGTAAATTCCTGCTGCATTATACCATCCCGATTTCCTGTAATATGTGTTCAGATCATCCCTCCCAGGATGGGATATGTAGCAACTCAATCCACAATAGGTTTCGATTTCGTATTCAGATAAAAACATCGGAGTATGAGCCTTGTAAATGACTACTTTGTTGAGTTGGTCGGTGAATATACTTTTATCTGTTTCGGGAAAAACCGTATCCACAAAATCTGCTAAATCGAAACAATATTGTTCCTCGTAAGTATCCATTCGTTGAACCGTGGTTCGGTCAAACGGAGAAATATTTGCTATATTATCTTCAAAAAGCTGTTTTAATCGGAGAGCCAGTTCCTGTACATATCGTGTTTCAATAACAGAAACGGTTGCCGAACGATATGCTCCCTGCATATTATCATAGTAATTATAATAATGCTGTGCCACAGATTTATAATCGATTACCGGTTTTATCAGTTCAGGGATAACCCTGTCATAAGGGAATCCATTATAAATGATTTCCATAGAGGATGCTATGATATAATCCGTTTTATCTTTCAGCTCATAGGCTACTTCCACGGCCCCCATCAGACAGGCGTCGAACAAGATAAAATCGAAATGAACTGGTAGCGACATTGACAGATCGGGAATATTCATTTCACTTCCATGATCTCTTCCAAATGACCTTAATGACATGTTTGAAGGAAGCCATGATGTTCCATGCGACCATAAAACCAATCCATAGCCATGAGCAGGATATAAATCAATAACATCTTTCAAAACATCTTGCATTTGAGAGGCAGAAGCCGAATTTATTTCGGGATATGTTTTTACTGTTTTGGCTGAATTCGGTGCTATCTCTAACAAATAAGGCGATTCTCCCGATAAATCGACAAACACTATCAGATGGACATCTTTGCGGTTATACCCTTTCTTTATTTCTTCTATATCGTTAAGGGCATCAGCAGATAAGTCATTATCTGCTGACATATAAATAATAACAGTACGATTAACTGATTCGGGACGTAATGATTCATCCTTTTCGCACGAAAATAAAATAAAAGTCAACGCAACAATATATGTAGTGAAAATTTTATACATACTATAAATTTTAAATCTCCGACCCTATACAAATCATCGATTTATCCGGGCCGGAGAGATTCACGAAAGAATATTACTTAACTCTAAAAGAAATTTAGAGCCGCCATTTAAGAGTAATATGTACTTCTTACCAAAATTATCTCTTATAATTAATTGACTGCCATTAATATGTTCATAATCAGATATTATGTTTAAAGACAAACACATCAACATTTTATTCCGATCAAAAAACTCTGTTCCCAAAAAGAGAATACGCTTATCCGTAAGAAATAAAAAGCCATCTAACAAAACAATATTTCTTTTCAGGTTAGCATTGGTTTTTATGATTAGTTTTTCTTCAGATAACAAATCAAAACTTATATCCATTCTTCTACCTGTTTGCTTGTTTAACACTTTGAAGAAAAAATAAGTTGCAGGTATACTGAGTATAGCAGAGAGAATAAATGCAAGAATGATCATTCCCCAAGTTAATTTCTCCTGCCTCACAACTATTATTGGAATTATAGTAAATACTATAGTCCAACTTAAATAAAATAAAATAAACTGCTTTTTGGTAGGTTTGCTTTTCATATTACTTTTATATTATTGTGGTTATTACCAAAATGTAACTAAAATACCCATAAGTGCTGAACCTCCGATTGCTCCTTGTGCTCCACCTACGACTGCTCCAGTAATACCAACGGTTATAGTCCCCGGGCCTGGAGCTGCGACAGTTCCCATTGATCCACCGGCTATGGCTCCCATCACAGCACCAGATGCGGCACCGGCGAAATCAGCTTTTACAACCTCTTCAGCTTTTGGCATAAAAGTGTTCTGCCACCATTCTCCAAAATTCCAACTGGATTCATTCCCATTTTTTAACCTGACACCTCGTCCTCTATACGGATAATTTGGAAAAAGAGATTTACCGGATGAGGAAATTTGTCCGGTAAATCTCCTGAGTCGTTCAGAACAGCTGTTTAATGGCTTCATAAAGCCATAATCCCGACAAAAGTCCCGCGGCATACATCAATCTGGCACAAGTGCCGTATCGTCCATTTTGTTGAAATCTTTTCGACGCTTTAAGGCATGTAATAGTTAATGTGACTGCCAATAATATGTAGGTTATACCCCAAAAGATATCGGGTACATTATATAGCCCTGAAGTAGAAAAGATGACAAGCAGGATAAATATGCCGGCAGCAACCGCAAATGGCCAGCTTGCTTTGAGTTGTTCTTTAAAATTCATATTATACCAGATGTTTTTTACATTGTTCTTTTTTATTTCTCCAGTCAATTATAATATCTCATCAAAAAGTTTTAGGTATTTGGACTGGTCGAATTTGTTATCGAAACCGTCTGCTATTATTTGCCGGAAGAGACTGGAAAACCGGAGTGCCTTTCCCTGTGGGCAATGAATCGATAAAGTCCATAACTCATCGTCCATGACACAACGGAATGTCACTTCAAAACCATCCACGATGTTCAGAGGTATTCCTACTCCTTTGAAATTTTCAATCAGTATTGAAGTTTTGTCATGTATTTTCTCAGCTAATTCTTTATTAATCTGAAGTTTCAAGGGTTCAGGCCGATAAGGTTTATACAGGTTATCCTGATTTTCAAGAAGAATTGCCTGTTTGTTATGTTCCCTTATCCGGTTCTCTGTTTCACGGGAGACCACAGTGGACAACCAAAAAGGGGTGACAATTGGTGTCGACTTTTCCAACAACACATTCTTCAATTTATTATAATACACATCCAAGTTTTGCAAACGCATCACTTCCAGTTCATAGGAATCGTCCTGTCGGTTTTTAATAATGCGGAATACAGCAGCTTCGTTACTTCCCTCGGGAGAATCCGTGAATACGAATTCCACAAAGGCGTTTTTAGTCCCAAAAAATAACCTGTCAATTACCGATTTATGTTTCAGGTTGTAAATGTTTGCATCTTCCGTCACGCCTGGGTGAATCACATTATATTCAATCGTTTTTAAATATTTTCCTCCATTCACATGATTTACAGGATAAGACATGATTAAGTTGCTGGTAAATGCAACCAGGATTAATAAAATAAGAGTAGCCTTCATTTATTCTAATTTAAAAGTTCAAGTATTTGTCTTGTAAAGTCAATAATTCCTAAGTTGTATCAATAATAGTGGAATGCGCCATTGTAATAAATTGCATGTCCAATTCCTGGATATTTATTAATTGATTTCACCTTATTCCAAAATCAATGAGAGGCAGGCGGCTTGCCGGAATAGGAAAGTGTATTATGCCGCCTTGTCTCAGGTAGGCAGGAGCGCCCTCGGAGTCCTTGGATCCGGAAGGCAATCCTGCCATGAGGAAGTAGTTGCCGGTTTCATATTGTATTCAATTAATTTGGGTGAATCATTCAGACTGTCCTGTTCATTCAACAAATTCCGCATTTTGTTTTTGATGCTGTTTATAACCGGTGACGGAACCTTTACTTGTTTGTCCACTATCTTTTGGGCCAATACCCGCGCTTCTTCTTTTCGCCCCGTTTCCAGATAAAGTTCAGTCAACTGGTATAACGGCATGAATTTCACAGGACACATTGCCGCCGCTTTTTTGAGATGTTTTTCTGTATCTCCGTATTGCCGTAATTGCAGGCAATTATCTGCCATCAGCATTTGCAGGTCATAATCCGCCCAAAGGATATCACATTCATGCGCGATTTGCAGGCTTTCTTTGTAATGTCCCACTACATTCAACTCCGCAGCGTAATTGTAGAGGAACAGGTCTTTGTGTCGTAAATGCGTATGAAGCGATTTATACCGGGGTAACATCCGGCGTGTTTCACCCTTTAACGACCAATAACAACGTCAGGCTTAATCCTGCCATGCCGTAATTTATCGTCCACTTTAAAAATTCGTTGAACGGGTGGCGTACATTGTCGGCAAGCATTGCATATTTACTGTCGGGATGCTTTGTGAAATATGAGGCTTGCTCATCCATGTAATTTGTCGTGAAACCGTTGCCGCCATATCCGAATACCGGCTTACGGGAAACCAGTTGTGCCGAACATTGCCAGATCAGTAACCTGCCGCTGGCCGAGTCTTTTTTTATGAAAAACAAGCCTGCAAGCAACAACAGGCAACATAAAGCAACGACCGTATAGTGGACGAAAGAGAACCTGATGTCCCGCTCTTTTAACAAGCGGATAAAAAACAGGATAAAAATAACAACAGTTGCCAGGATAGCTGCCCGCCCCTTTCTCGACAAGACATACCCCAATATTCCGGTACTTATCCATACCTGCATCCATAATGACGGTACAGTAGTAAACCTGTCTACAAATATAGCGGGAATGAAAAAAAGCGTACCTGCAAAAAGTGTAAATAGATATAATGTCTCAATATTCTTATAATTTGGTCTCATTTAGTTCTTTAAATATTCAGGTGCATTCACAGGCAAAGGAAAAAATAAAAAATGAAATTGTCAATACACAAGCAAATCACGACCTGATAAAAAACCGTAATCATTTAATTATAAATAATATATCGCGCCGAAGAGAGGAGGATTCTTACCGGAAGAGGGGAAAGAAAAGGAATAGATTTAGTCAAAATAACTCCATCAGTCGCTGAAATCCATTGGAAGTGGTGGTTTGTGCAATGATTTTGTTCTTCAGATATGATTTTCTTGATTTCATGTTGTCCGCAGAGATATTGAGAAATGCGGCAATCTGTTCGTTATCGGCATTATTGGCAAGCATAAAAAGCAATAACCTGTCACTTTTAGTCAGGATATTATTTTCATCATGGATATCGAACAAGCGTTCCATATCTTCTACCTTAAAAAGGGTGCCTACAAGTTCATTAAACCGCTCTCTCTCCACTTCAAGCATTTTATCATAGGCATCTCCCAATGCTGGATATTTAGATCGCACTTTGTTGGCATTCTTTTGTAGTAGCAACTGTTGTTCTACTCGAAATTTCAGAAATAAATCGTATCGAAATAGCAGCTCCTGCTGGTTTTCCACTTGCTCACGTGATAACTTCAATGATGATTCTACTTGCTGCTTCTCTAATTTAATATGATTTTTCTCCTGTGTCACTTCTGCTTGAAGGAACCATGCTTCTTCCCTCTTGGCATAGAGCATTACATTGATAACAAAAAGTAACCCACAGGCAACTAATAAAAGAATAATCCGGGTTCGGTAATCAGATTTCAACATCCTATTTTCAGCTTCTACAAGGTCGCATTGTTTTTTGAGTTCTTGAATTTGTATGTCAAGTTGATTATGGTCCAAAGCAGTGTATAGTCCCAATGCCTGTCCATGATAATTATCACCAAGAGAATAATTACAAAATGTGTCCCTGCGTTGCAATGAATGGACGAACCCGTCGTGTATCCAATTACAAGATTCTAAAAACAAGCTTGTAAAAAGAACCATAGTGACTAAACGCGCATAGGCATTACACATAGGAAGAGAATTTAGTTTGACAAAGTTATGTTTTTTACGACGTTCCATTTTGAGTTCATACTACTCCAAGGCATTGTTTAGTTTTGAGAAAAATCTGAAAGCCCCTTCTAAAGCAATGATATACTCTTTACCAGAGTCTTCTCTTATTTTCAGTTGATAATTATCGTCAAGTTCATGTCCGGATATTAAATGTAAAGGTAAGCAGATCAATTTTTTATTTCGGTCAAAAAACTCTGTCCCGATAAATAGGATATGTTTATCTGTAAGATACAAAATACCTTCCAAACGAATTACACCTTTTTTCAGGCTAGCATTGGTTTTTGATATTAATTTTTCTTCAGGCAGCAAATTTAAATGTATATAGTCACTTTTAACCGTCTCTTTACTAAATGTCTTAAAGAAATAATATATAGCGGGTATACTAAGAGTAGCAGAAATAATAGTTGCAACAAAAATCATTCTCAAAGTTAACATTTCAGGCTGAACGTTTAGTATTATGATTATAGTAAACATAATTGTCCAGTTCAAATAAAACAAAACATATTTTTTTGACTGCTTATTTTTCATCTTATTCTCCAATTAAAACTTTTTTAGAAGAAGAACGAGAGCAAATTTAAACCTCTCTATCGTTCTCGGATTATGGCGCTGTAGTCATTACGAACCAAGGGATTACACTGAACAAAAGTAGGCATTTTTTTGAGAAAAGATGTATCCTCACTAGAGGAACAACGTTTGAGAATGCTTTTCTCTGTTTTTTCTGTAACGCAATAAGCAGCAATTAGGCTATCAGGTTTTTATGGCGTGCTCATCCTCTCTGAATCCAATTTTTATAAAAAGAAGATACTTGCTCCTGCGATACTGATTACGGTTCCGATTACCTACCGGGCGTAAACATAAAGGCGGTGGGCAAATATTATTGGTGGCAAAGAAATAACTCATAGAATGAATCTTCCCGCCACAAGCGGTCGGGGATCATAGAGGAATAATTTTTACTTCCCGCTGCAAGCAGCGGGGAATTAACCCCTGAGAGATAAAAATTCAAAACAGCTGCTTAATAAAATTTTAACTTAAATGATATCCCTGACTGCGCAGTTCCGATGCACGGAAGAGGTTATAGGTCTCCTTATCTAAGGGATAATCCCAGCAGCCGAGACTATGGTATATTTCACCTCCGAATCCCGATTTGAATTTGTATAAGCCGTAGAGCGGATGTTCGGGATCGGGTGAAGGGGAAATGCCGAACATGTCATACTGGGTGCAACCCGCCTGTTGTGATCTCATGATCGCTTCCCATTGCAATGCGTAGGTTGCCATAAGGTTACGGTGTGACGATGAGGATGCACCGTAAAGATAAGATCCTCTGTTACCTGTAATGACCAGGAACATAGCCGCTAACGGTTTTTCGTCGTATTCCGCTATAAGAAGGCTTACATCGGCCGGAGAACTGGTATTGTCTGCACGGGCGTCAAGCACTGCCCGAAAATACTTGATATCGTTCAGGAGAAGGTGATTCCTGGTCGCTGTCTCTTTATAGAGTTCATACCAGATATCCATTCCTTCCATGCCCATCGATCTTACCGTCACCCCTTTGCGTTGTGCTAATTTGATGTTGTAACGTGTTTTCGGTTTCATCCTTTGGAGAAGGGTTTCTTTATCCTGTGTCAGATCGAGATAGATGGTATTAGCCGGTAAAATATTGGAGTGGGCTTTCTTGAAATTCCAGTTATGCGTACTGAAATTGAACCGTAGTTCCTGTGAGAGACTTTCCGGTTCGCCTTTCCATATCCCGTTCTCGTCGAAATGATCTTTCTCCCTGGCCCAGTACGATTCCCAGCAAAGGTCATAACGGATATGGATGCAATCGGGAGGCAGAACTGAGCGGAGAGATTCGGAGAGTTCTTCTAAAAATATACCCTGGAATTCGTCGGCCGGTTCAATTTCCGGGCCGTAAGGCACATAAGCTACAGAATGATTCCGGTTGATCTGCTGCAAAATAACCAGCAGATCCGATTTAATGTATGACTGATCGCCTGATTTCGGAAAGAGATCAGGCCTTTGGGATGTAAAATTGACGGCAAGGGTGTTAGCTCCCAGGGATGTTTTCACCTCCGACCAGAAAGCCGTTTGCTGTAAAATAGGTGTAGCATACAACTCTTCGGTCTCCTTGAGGCAGACGTTTGTTAGCATATCTTCTTTATTTTAGACCTGCAAAGGTAGGCAAAATAAACCTGTTTCTCCAGGGAAATTATTTTTTCTCTCTGTTTAAGCGTGTTATCTCATTTAACATCAAAGGAAATGCGGGATATGCCATGTCATGTCCATAACCTTGCAGTTCGAGTAAACGGGTATCCTGATGTCCTGCTACTTTCATCATGCGGGCGAGATAGGCGTTCTCTTCATAGCGGCCTAACATTTCCAGTTCGCGGTCTCCCGTGATAAGCAGCATAGGGGGTGCGTCGGAGCGGACATGGAACAGCGGGGCATATTTATCTATAACCGGTTGTTTGTCGTCGATATCGTTCTCCTTTCGTATAGTAAAGTGGGTGATAGCCTGCCCGCTGAAAGGGATCAGACCGGCAATACTGTCGGCATCGATACCGTGAACTGCAAGATATTGTTTATCCAGTCCAATCATCATGGACAGATATCCTCCGGCAGAATGCCCCGATACAAATATTCGCGAACTGTCGCCTCCATATCTTCCGATATTCTTAAAGACCCATGCCACCGCTGCTGCCGCATCTTCAATATAAGCGGGTGCTTTTACCCCCGGGGCAAGCCTATAGTTGACGCCGACAATGCACAGACCTTTATTTTTCAGTGCTTCGGGAAGTTCTTTATTGCCTCCTGTCAGGCCGCCACCGTGAAACCAGACGACTGTAGTGAAATCTTTTTTATTTACCGGATAGTAAATATCGAGCAGGCACCGCTCTCCAATATAGCTGTCTTGCCGGCGCACTTCTTCCGCATAATAGGGAATGTCGGAAATGGTTTCGTATCCTATCTCCTGTGCTACCAAAGATGTGGATAATGCAATGAAGAGGAAGAGTGTTATATTTCTGATCATAATTATTAAATTAAAAATTAAAAGTGAAAAATTAAAAATGAAAATAGGGAATATAATATTCAGAACCGGTCTGGTTCTGTGCGTGCGGCTGTCACCGTTACATTCCGGAAATCCCGGTCGAAACGGGCCAGTAGCAACTCAACCAGTTTCGCATGAAAAGCTGTATAGAGTTTTGTCGAGATATGTTTTCTGTCCTTTCGCTTTATCAATCCGAAACGGAGTTGTTTGTCATCTACCCAGATCTCAGGCTTAAAAAAAGCTTCATTTTTCCATAGAAGTGATCCGTAGGTAAGATAACCGTCTGCAGTCGCTACCCATTTATCCGCTTTTTTATTTTCTATTGCCTCATAGATCTTGTCCAGTAAAAGATCGGGATGATCGGTATAAATGATGATTGCCATATTGTACAGTTCTATTCCTTCTTAGAGTGATAACTATTGATGGCATTTTTGACTGACCCATGGAGTAATAACAGGTTTTTAGCTTGTTCGTATGACAGCCCCAGTTCATCGACGATCATACGTGTGCCTCTGTCCACCAGTTTTTGATTGGTGAGTTGCATATTTACCATACGGTTGCCTTTTACCCTACCAAGCTTGATCATGGTGCTTGTCGTGATCATATTGAGTACCATCTTCTGAGCTGTTCCCGCCTTCATACGGGTACTGCCGGTCACATATTCCGGCCCGACAATGGGCTCTATCTTAATCTCCGCTTCAGCTGCTACGGGAGAATCGGGATTACAGCAGATGGCTGCCGTAAGGATACCCTTTTCACGTGCGCGGCGTAATGCCCCTATCACATAAGGAGTGGTGCCCGAAGCTGCAATACCAACCAACACATCGTTTTGATCGATCTTATGTGCTATAAGTTCTTCCCACGCTTTCTCAAGGTTGTCTTCGGCTGCTTCCACCGGATTACGTAACGCGACGTCTCCTCCGGCAATCAACCCGATCACATAAGTGTCAGGCATGCCGAAGGTAGGTGGAATCTCAGAGGCGTCGAGCACTCCAAGCCTGCCGCTTGTACCTGCACCGATATAGAAAAGACGCCCGCCTCGCTGCATTCTTGCCACGATGCCGGTCACCAGTTTCTCTATTTCGGGAATGGTTTTCTGTACGGCAAGCGCTACTTTCTGATCTTCTTGATTGATCTCTGTAAGAATTTCGAGAACAGATTTTTGTTCTAAGTTGTCATAGAGCGATGATTGCTCTGTTATTTTAGTAAAAGACATGACTGTTGATGTGATGATTTGCTAATGTGATGATTTGATGATTAATTTAATGTGACAAACAACGTTCAACGGAGCGAAACGTAGTTAAATGTACCAATCCCGATGAGTCGGGACGGGTAGTGCTAATGTGGCTAATTGATTGGTATACTTAAATTAGTAATTAGTAATTTACAATTTGTGATACTCAATCAGTCCGGGCATAGGTGATTGGGATATTGTTCCGATCTCAATTCCTTTCTCTGCCGCAACTTCCTTCAACGGTTCGGAAAAATACCATGCGATAGAGCCCACAAAATTAACTTTATTTTTTTGATAATCGTATTGCATCACGTTCCTTTCAAAAAAAGCAGAAAGACTGCGGGTAACGATTCTCCGGATAGTCGGGTCTTCGATATGTTTGAGTAGAAACGGGCAGAGGCTTGCCAGAAAACGGTTAGGGAAAGGTTGACGGTATACTTTGTCAATAATTAGTGCAGGTGTAAGATCATACTCGTCGAGTAATGTTTCTTTCAGCCCTTCAGTAAGTTGATTTTTCAAAGCATCTCCTATCAGATTTTTTCCCAATACAGCACCACTTCCTTCGTCACCCAAAATAAAACCGAGCGGAGATATCTGGTTCACGATACTTGTACCATCCCATTCACAGGAATTACTTCCGGTTCCCAGGATACAGGCAATTCCGGATCTGCGTCCACAAAGGCTGTGAGTCGCTGCTATCAGATCGCTGTAGACTTGAACAGTCTCAACGGGAAATGATTGACGAATGGCATCGCGTACCAAGTCCGTTTTCTCAGGGATACACCCTGCTCCATAGAAATAAATCGCTTCTATATTGGCCTCTTTTAAGAGAGGATATACATGTAACCTTATCTCTTCAGCGATCTCTTCTTGTGTCTGATATACAGGACTAATACCTTTCCCGGAAAAACGGTGTATTATCTCTCCGTTTCTTGTAAGACACCAGTCTGATTTTGTAGCGCCGCTATCGGCTATTAATATTTCTTGCATATGGCAAAATCCATGGATAATTTGTAAATTCCCAAATCTTCTATTTGTATAATTATTTTCCTTTATCGCACGTAGCGCATTATTGCCGAAGGCATTATTGTGCGCAACATCTATCTTTTAATTATTGCCCGTAGCACATTATTACAATGAAATTGGCTATCATAATTTGATGTAAATATTCCGTTTGTAGAGGATATATCCGAATAGCCAACAAGCAGTGACGAATAAGAGGGCGTAAAGCAGCGATCCGAAATAATCACCTGCCCAGGGACGCAGTAACATTTCATAGACAAACCCTTTGATGGAAATAACTTCCCCCTGTACTGTAAAACTGATGTTGGAAAGTAGGGTAGCGAATACTCCTGCAAAAACATACACGATAAGCGGATTTACACCGAATGCATGGAAAAACCGGCTCCATCGCTCTTTTTTATTGATATCGATGATCCAGATCAGCAATCCCAACAATTGGGCTGCAAAACCTGTAGTAGCAAGGACGAAAGTAGGACTCCATATTTTCTTGTTGATAGGACAGCCATATTGTAGCAGTAATCCGGCAAATGCAAGTACGGTCCCCCAGATCAGCAGTTTTTCTACGCGGGTATGATTCTCCTTGTTATCAACGATAAGCTTACCGAAGAGGAAGCCGATCAGTACATGGGCAATGGAAGGAAGTGTGCTGAGCAGACCTTCCGGATCGAATGCAATCCGTTCTCCTGACGGTGCGGTATCTTTGTACATATGATCAGTACCCCATAACTCGCGGTCGACTACGGCAATGATATTCTGTTCCGACATCTCAAAGCCTTTTCCAAATTGTAGTATAAGAAAGTATCCCAATAACAGCAAGGCAATCACCCAGGGCAGATACTTACTTTTTACAAATATAGCGATCAGTGCTGCAAAGCCATAAGCCAGCCCCAATCGTTGCAGTACGCCTAATATGCGGAGGGTATCGAAATGTGTGGCAGCTTGTGTGAAGGATTCTCCTGAAGCCAGTCCCCTGCACAGTTGTCCGAACCAGCCCAACGCCAATCCGATCACGAAAATAAGGATGGTGCGCCGTACAATTTTCCAGATAGCTGCTTTAGACGGTTCGAAGCGGAATTTTCTCAATGACATGAAGGTGGATACGCCCATGATAAACATAAAGAACGGAAATACCAGGTCGGTGGGGGTGAGCCCATGCCAATGTGCATGGCCGAGAGGAGTATAGACATAACTCCATGAACCGGGATTGTTGACCATAATCATACCGGCGATGGTGATTCCACGAAGAATATCGAGCGAGAGTAACCGGCCGCTTTGCTGAGGTGTAGTTATTGTATTCATATATTATTTTCAAATTCAAAATTCAAGATTCCAAATTTAAGATTCAAAATCCATTATCTTTTATCTATCGCGCGAAGCGCATTATCACCGAAGGCATTATCGTGCGAGGTACATTATCTGTAAAGATAATACTTCTTCGACAATTTCCTGAATGCTTCTTCATCTTTTGTCCAGTAGGATTGAATATCGGCGAAATGGTGGTTTTTGGAAAATTCCAGTCGGATAAAATCACTGCCGCTCACTTTGTCGAACATGTCGAACCTGTTTTCGGGAGCATGATCAAATACCTTTTTGTCGGGGTAAAGTTGTGCGGCGACCTCCATTATATGGAACTGGATATCCGACAGGCGTGCTTTCCGAAAATCAGTCAGATATATCTGTACTCCCTGAAAGTTACTTCCTTGCCCAACCGAATAGTAGGGCTTCAGGTGGATAGGACGGAACGTTACTCCCGGCAGTCGCTTGGCATTCAATACCCCGGCAAACTCTTCGGCATTGATCCATTCGGCTGCGAACATCTCAAAGGGAAGCGTATAACCCACGCCGATAGACATATACCCCAATTCTCCCAGGATCCCCGAAACAGGATAAAAATAGGCTGAATGGGCGAACGGTATATGAGGTGAGGTGGGAATCCAGGGTAACCCTGTGTCTTCGAAATTCATTTTCCGACGCCATTTTTTCATTTTTACCACCGTCAGTTTACAAGGTTGAGGAATCATCTTTTCTCCGATGATCATTTCCGCCAATTCTCCGCAGGTAAGGCCGTAGACATAAGGGATCCGCAGTTGGCTTACAAAAGAGAAGAAACCTTCTTCCACCAGGTTCCCTTCCACTTTCAGGCCGCCTAACGGGTTTGGGCGATCGAGTACCACAAATTCGATATTGTTTTCTGCGGCGGCCTGCATAGCCAGATACATGGTAGATATATAGGTATAAGACCGGCATCCTATATCCTGGATATCATACACAAGTACATCCACGCCCTCCAGCATTTCTTTGGTGGGTTTTCGGGTAGCTCCGTAGAGGGAATGGACAGGTACTCCGGTATTGGGATCAGTGAATGATTCTATTTTATCGCCGGCATGCACATCACCGCGTACGCCATGTTCCGGGCCATAGAGTGCTACCAGTTGCACATTGGGTGCTTCATACAGGATATCGATGGTCGATTTCAGGTTGTTATCGACTCCCGTCGGATTAGTGATCAGTCCCACACGTTTCCCATGCAATATTTTAAAGTTGGCTTCTTTCAGTACTTCGATCCCGGTCTTCACGTTTATTTTCTGGGCGGAAGAGGAGAAGGAAATGAGTAAACCACATACAATAAATACCAAGAATTTATTCATATAATCAGTAAATTAATAAATCATCAAATTAACCTTTTTACCATTCCTCTTTTTCACTTTCTCACTTTTTTAGCTTTCCCAAAATCCTTATCTACTTTCATAAAGGGAATCAACAGGAGGGTAGGAATAGTAGCTATCAGGATAAAGATAAAGAAATTCACATATCCCAGTTGTTCCTGAATCCAGCCGGCCGCCATACCCGGGAGCATCATTCCCAGTGCCATGAATCCCGTGCAGATGGAGTAGTGTGCAGTCTTATGTTCGCCCTGAGAGAAATAGATCAGGTAGAGCATATAGGCGGTAAAACCAAACCCGTAACCAAGTTGTTCGATAGCCACTGCCACATTTACCCAAATAAAACTTTCGGGTTGGTATATCGCCAGTAGAAGATAAGCGGCATTGGGAAGTGTAATAGCCAGTGCCATAGGCCAAAGCCAGTATTTTAATCCTTTACGCGACGCAACGATACCGCCTATGATACCGCCAAGAGTCAGGGCTATCACGCCGACCGTACCGTAGGCGAGACCTACCTCCTGAGTATTTAACCCCACTCCGCCCACTTCGCGGGCATCGAGCAGGAAAGGTGATGCCAGCTTCACCAACATGGCTTCAGCCAGTCGGTATAAAAGCATAAAGGTGATAGCCAGTCCGATTCCTTTCTTCGTGAAAAATGATTTGAATGTGTTCCCGAACTCTGTCATTACCTCCTTTGGGGTGTGTGCAGCTTTTCCTGTATCGCTTGCAGGGTAGGGCAGCATAAAGCGGTGCCAGGCAAAGAAAGCGATAAACAGACCTGCCAGAATGAAAAAGGTAATGCTCCAGGCGTATGGGATATTACCGGTACTTTTCTCGAGGAATCCGGCCAGGATCACCAGCAATCCCTGTCCCGCAATGGAGGCCAGGCGGTAGAAAGTGCTACGGATACCGACAAAAAATGATTGTTGTGAGTCGTCCAACGCAAGCATATAAAAACCGTCGGCAGCGATATCGTGTGTGGCGGAACTGAAGGCCATCAGCCAGAAGAATGCAAGTGATGCCTGCAGGTAGAATGGGGTGGGTAGGGTAAAGGCAATACCCGCGAATCCGGCGCCGATCAGCAACTGCATGGATACGATCCACCACCGTTTGGTTTTCAGGATATCCACGAAAGGGCTCCAGAAGGGTTTGATGACCCATGGAAGATAGAGCCAGCTGGTGTACAGGGCTATTTCGGTATTGGATAATCCGAAGCGTTTGTACATAACTACGGAAACGACCATTACCGCTACGTAGGGTAAACCTTCGGCAAAATACAAAGTAGGGATCCATGCCCAGGGGTTGCGTGTTGTTTTCATTTTTTCAATATAACCTATAATTAGTAATTGGTAATTTATCAATTAGTAATTAGTAATTTTTTACGGTTTTTGATTGAGGAAAATAATGCGCCAGTATCTCATTATAGCTGTATCCTTTTTCCGCCATTATGGCGGCGCCTATCTGGCACAGTCCTACGCCATGACCCCATCCGGCGCCGGTGAGTATAAATGTCTGCGGGATTCCGTTCTCATCTTCGTCCTGAGTATCGGTTACGAATGCGGAACTATAAAGATGCGACTTCGATAAAGTACGCCGTATTTCCAATTCTTTCCCTATCGTCATCACCCGTTCCGTGCCGATGATCTTCAGACGGATGATACGGCCGGAAGCACCTCTTTCAAGCGGTTGCAGGGCAATGATATCACCAAAATCGATTCCGGAACGTTCTCTGATAAGAGTCGATAATTCTTTCTGAGAATAGGTTATCTTCCAACGGTAAAAATCGGCTGTTTCCCGGTCATAATCGTTCAGCACTTGTTTTAATACATTTGCATCCTGTGTGTTACAAAAAGCGGGAGGTGAAGTGCGGATCCATTCCTCCGCATTGTCTTCGATGGTCAGGTCGGGTAGGAGTGAACCTTCGGTATAGTCGGGTTTTGCCTGCAGATAGGGATGTATTACGGGTTCCCATACGTTCTCGAATGTTTCCATCACGCCGCCACAACACTTTGAGAAGCGGGCATCGCAGATGGTACCGTCATAGGAAAGGACTTCTCCCCATGTTTCCCGGATCACCTTTTTTACCAATTCGGTGGATTGACGGGTGATTCCCTGGTAGCGCTGGCAGTGGTCGTCGGCACAGACGTCGAACCGATTGTGATTCTCCCGGTCGTACCAACGGAATATCCCGGTTGGTGTTTCGAATGACGTTTGATAATGGGTGCCGGTACTTTCAAGTGATTGATTTTTGTGTATCTGTGCCAGCAACCAGCTTCGTGAGATGACAGCATGTGCTTTCAGCAGCTCTTCGGAACTTGTAGCACTCATTTCGGATGAGATCACACTGGTGAGGTAATCTTCTAATGAAACGATATTAATCGCCGAGAGACTGCCGTTTTCTACGATAAATTTCAGGCTACCCAAAAAATATTGATCTTCCTTTCGTTCCCAATGAAATTGCACGCCGATGATCACATTTTTCAATCCGAAAGCATTATGATGCAGATCATCGGCTTCGAAAACGAGTTCATCGGATATCTCCCCCTTGAAAAGGATCTTTTCCCCCGAGATTTCAACCGAATAATCTCCCGGCTGTATTTCCCGACCGTTCGACTTATAACCGTCAGTCAGCGAAAAATCAATTTTTTGCTGTTGCAATAATATGCCTACATGAATCAGCGGTGCGTTCATATTTTAATTACTAATTGATAGTTGATTGTGGGTTGTTGAATATCATTTTTAACTTTCAATTTTCAATTTTCAATTTTCAATTGTCCATTGTCACCTTCTTCCTTGCCTGTAATTCCCATGTCCTGATCCTGTCTTTATAGAGGTTATGTGCGTTCATTTTCACTATATCGAGCGACGCATCACTATTATCCTCCCAACGGCGGCAGAGGTAAAGCACATCATAAATACGGCCTATCTGGTAGCGTCGTGAGATATTCAATCCCAGGGCATAATCCTCACCATAGCTGGTATTGGGCACTTTGATATCGCGCAGTACCGGCGTATAGAATGCGCGGGGGGCTCCCAGCCCGTTGATGCGCAAAGCGTTATTCCGGCCGTTATCGGGTGTCCATTCGCGATGGTCGATAATGCCTGGTGGAATCTCCTCCATATGGAAGTTGGTCATCCGGTAGGTACCTACCACCATGGCACACTGCTGTTCGTAGAAGGCGTCGACAATTTTTAGCAGTGTATCTTCACCGCTGTAGACATCGTCACTGTCGAGTTGTACGGCAAATTTTCCGCATTTCGGGTGGTGTACTCCCAGATTCCAGCATCCACCTATGCCCAGGTCGTCCCTCTCCGGGATAATATGTATCAGTCGTTCATCATCTTTAAATTCGTCGATAGCCTCTGTGGTACCATCCGTAGAGTAGTTATCCACCACAATGAGATTGAATGGGAAACCAGTCTTCTGTTTCAATACGGATGTGATGGCATCTTTAATGGTTTTTACACGGTTGCGCACCGGAATGATCACAGAAGCTTCATATTCGAAATGATCTTTGTTGAATTCGATTTCTTCGAATTGTGGTACCAGGTAGGCTCCCACTTCTTTTAGGTGTTGAGTACAGGCCTGTTCCATCTCGATCTGCACCTGCCGGTTTTTCGGATCCACGTAATCGAATATTTTTTCTCCCGATGCACGTTTGTCCTCTTCTATCTCCGTGTAAAGGTATTCATTGATATGTATCAGCGGGTGGTGTTGTGAGACTTTGAGCCGCAAGTCATATAGTCCGGCGAACCGGTAATCCTCATTCATCCTTGCTGCTGCCTCTTTGAGTGCGTCTGCATTATAGAGCAGCAACGACCCGAAATTGAAATCATCGCGCAGGCTTCCTTCCTGATAATCTATCACAGGATGATTCTTTTTTTCGCCGTCGATAACCGCGTAATAGTCGGCATATACCATTCCCGCCTGCATATCTCCGGCAATGCGAGCCATCCGTTCAAGGGCAAAATAACCCGGTTTCAGGACGGACGGTTTCTGATAGATAAGTGTGTAACCGGTAGTAGATTTACCGGCGATTTTTCTGATCGTTTCCGTGCTTTGCAGTCTATCGATGATAATCTTTTCACAATCTTCCAAAGTTGTGACAGTTTCATCAGGAGTAAGCAGATAAATGTTTTGTATCAGTTCCGACTGTTTGAGTTCTTCTACTGTTTTTCTTGCCTGTTCAGGTTGTGTGAAAAGAATAAAGGCGTTTATTTTTTGCATAGGATTTTTTTTAAAGTGACTAATATGGCAATCCTGATATGTCGGGATAACTGGTCCCGATCTTTCGGGTAGTAGTGACTAATGTGCTAAATTCTAATTTCTCAATCATCAAATCATCAAATTTTCAAATCAACTAATCAGTTAGGGCATCAACCAGTCCTTTCACCAATTTATTCCGGTTCTCCGTACCTTTTATGGCTTCTATCGGAAATCCCAGTATGGCGGTACCATATTGTTCCCCTTTATATATGACGCCGGCGCTTAGATTATTCTCTGAATAGCGAAAGACGGTAAAGGCATTCTCGTCTGCCGGTTCAATGGCATCGGGATATTCCACCACATAGCTTTCACTGTTCAGGGTATTATAATAGGACCAATTTCCCTGAACGGAAGGGAAGGGCGAAGCCACCGCTTTGACCTTTCCGGTTACTGCTCCATAATTGTTGCGCCATTTGTATCTGAGGGTGTTTTGTGCCCACTCCCTGTCTTCCGCTGAAGCATACGGATTGTCCCACAGGTCGGTTCCCACAAAAGCACCGCTGACGATGATGCTGCCGCCGTTATTACAATAATCGGTAATAGCTTCCTGGTTGGATTTGGAGAATGTTTTGAACCGTGGTGGTTTTGCTCCCCGTGCTACCGACCATTCCCGTTGTTTACCCAGTATCCAGTCCACAATACTATAGGAGTTTAAAGATAGGCTTTTATTTTCAATAGCAGCGACAGATGAGGATACAAATGAATAGCCTGCTTTGGCAAAGGCCTGCCCGTGAATAAAGGGATAATCGAAAGTATTACCTGCAATTGCGGTAGTTTCGTAATTCGCACCGCTGTCACCGAAACCCGATGCGTCGTCGTCCATCCATGGGATCACGCGACGGAATTCATGCATATGGCCTATAAAATGATGGTCGGCAATATAGGGTACGCCATTGTCCACATTTCCTGCAAAACCGGCGATGCTGTCTTCGGAAGTAGTAAAACTGAACGGAGCGGAAACCCTCGTAAATCCGTTTACGATTAAGACTTCCCCTCTCTGGCCCGTTTTACGGCATACGGATAGTATCTCCGAGGGAAAGCTGATACCACCGTCATTCACAGCCACTACCTTAAAACTGTAAACAGTGTCTTTTTGTATGGATGTAGTGTAACTGTTGCTATTCACAACGATTCCATTATCGAATCCTCCACCGTTGAGGCGGGTATAGACTGTATACCGGGTGGGAGTGGCTGACGGCTCCGCGGGATCGGGCGATGGCTGCCATTTCAATTCCACTTCCGTATCACCCGAAAAGCGGGCGCTGAATTCTTTTACAGGAAGTGGTTGTACTACGTAAGGACGGTTGTACTGGTTCGCCAGGAAGCGGAGCATTCCTTTGTAGATAGAGCGGCTTACAGTAAAGCGGAAAGAGGGATCCAGTCCGTAGCGCATATCTGCGAAGTTTTGATGGGATAACAACTCCAGTAGCATGGTCGGTACATTAGGCATCCGTGCTTCGGCATAGGAACGATTCCAGAGATGGCGGCGTGTCCATTCCGGTTCGAATTCGCGCCGTATATCGCTTACGATCTCTTCCATCACCAGTTCGGAGAGATCGCGCGAGGCCCATCTCGATCTTCCGTTTTCGAATAACCCGTCGTTAAAATGCGTCATATAAATACCGAGTGTTCCTACTATGGTATCTCCCCAGAAAGTCCCTGCATCGGTATGGAAAGCAAAAGCCATGTCTACAGGGATATTGAGCCCCTCGTCCTTGGGCAGTACCGGCGAGCCACCTGCCAGCCAGTTCACCCATGCGCCGCGTGATGCATAGTCGTCGGTATAATCATTCTTCCCTTCAGTGCGGTTGTATACGCTGTCGGGTACGCCCGCCCACTGCATCCAGTAACGTGCTCCCTCGGTATAGCGCGGATAGCCGCTTATCTCGGGTGAATAGTTGATCTTTGCTATAAGTGTCTCCTTGGAAACCTGTTTTTCGGAACTTTTTGTATTTTCTTTTTCAAATCCGTCGGGATGGGGCATTCTTGCGATATTTCCCATTCCCCCACCTATTTTTACTGCATCGGCAATGACAATCCTCCCTGCACGGCTGCTCCTGTTGGTGAGTGTTATTTTATGATTATTTCCTTCGTCGAAATAAAAATATCCCAGAAATATCCAGGTGCCGCCCCCCATTTGCTGGTTGACCCGGAAATCGGTCCTTCCACCGGCATGATACACGCTGTAGAGCGCCTCGTCTGTACTGTTCCTGACTGTTTGATAGGATACATAGACACCATATTTTCCCTTTCCGGGAATATCGGGATACCATTCGGCGAGACTCTCTTCATCGCGGGTTATTGTCTTGATTTGTCTGGCTGTTCCCATCCTGAACGGATTTTCACCATCCGGATAGATCTCTTTTGGATTGGCAAAACCTGCGGAATTGGTATTTTGCCATCTTTCTTTTCCATTGAGTTCCCTATAGTGTGAATCGCCATATCTGCCTGAATGGCCGGAACGGTTCCCTCCGGTAACATCATCATTGTCTATGATCAGTTCCGTTTTATTGTAATCCCGTTCGCGCGGCATCAGTACGTTAGCTCCCGCATTCTCAAGCATCGGTACCAGGAACGGCAGGACATAACTCTGTGTGTAAAGGTCTTCTACCGTTTGGAAGATACGTGCCCGCTGCCATTCCCACCGTCCCAGTTTCTGCTCGTAATACCAACCATGGCTTTGCCACAGTGCAATATGGTTGTTTTGCAATCCTTTGCCGAAATCTCCCATAGGAGAAGAAATATTGGTGACGAGCGGTTTTTTCACCCGGTGTGCGATCATCCGGTTTTTGTCTTTCTGCTTACTCCGGAAGAAATTGGGGATCAGGTGGCTGATCTCCTGTCCGTCGGAAAAAACGCTTATGTGATATTTTTTCTGTGCCGGGGGGAGGTGGTAACGTACGCTATCATAGATATGCAGGACTGTATTTTCCCGCATGGGGAGGTATGATAGCGTCAGGTTGGTATGTAACTCTATACTCTTTTTTCGTTCATTCATCGCGATGCTGTCCACCGTAACCCTTCCGGGACGCAGCATGACTTCTTTATAGATATTGGTGAGAGAACTGTTCAATTTCAGTTTCAACGAATCGTCGGCAGGATTCTGTGAAAAAACAGAATAAGATAGAGCAAGGATGAATAGAATGAAAACGGATCTTTTCATGTGATTATTTTACTTTCTCTTTATGGATATAGGACTGTTTATCAAAATGAAATGATAAGTTTGAGTACGGAGGACTGACGTAATCAATAGATGCTTTTCCGAATTTTTACAAAAATAAGAAAAATCGGTGGATCACCTCAATCTTTCAATAGTTTATCTACTCTCTTGAATTCATAATCTCTTTTTTTCAGTTTCTTTATCAGATCTTCCAACCGGTCGTACAATTTATCGGTCCGTTTCGGATCGGTACCGATATGGATCAGAAGTAGAAAGCCATTCAATCCATTCTTTTCTTCATACGCCAGGATGTTGTTGTAAATTGTTTCTGACGAAAGATAATTCTTCATATCGGGCGTTGTATAATCGGCATTGGAAGTTGTGCCGGGGGTGAAATTCACTATTTGTACGCCCATCGCTTCGGTCCAGTTGCTGATTTCCTGATTATACCATTCGTAGGGTGGCATAAAGTATCGTGGAGATTCAACTTTTAATCCGATTTCTTCCATCGTCTGATAATTATCATTCAGATCTTTTTCGAAATCAGTCCGGGAAAGCAGGGTAGAATCACGGTTCTTCCAGTCTGCATACAAAAGGTGCTTGTCGGAATGTGGACCAAGATAGTGGCCGTCTTTCTGAATATCCCTTGCAATGGCGGGGTATTTCCTGTAGAAATCGCCGGTGAGGAAGAATGTACCTTTTATATTATTTTTTTTCAGCACTTTTTGTATCTTCCTGGCTCCGTCGGCATATTCGTGTCCGGTAAAAACAAGCGACAGTTGTTTTTTTGAACTGTCACTGCGTACGATACCTCCTGCTACTTTTTTCGGTTGCTTTGCCTGTGCACTCAGATAACCCGGATTACATCCCAGCAGCCCGTCGCGCATGACGGTTTCGATTTCAGGAAATGAATCATCGCCTGTGATATCGTAATACACATCGTTGCCAATACGGAATGGGATGGATTCTGTTTCGCCCACTTTCACATCGTCTTCGAGATAGCCGACCTGGTTGACACGTATCCAGGATGATTGGGCATAACCTGTGAACACTATCCAAAGTAGTGGCAATATTAGATTTACTCTTTTCATACTATTTATTGTAAGTATGTATATGAATTCTATTTATTCTTTATTCCGGATATAACAGGTAAGGCTTGCGTTGTATCTTGAACTTTTCCACATCATCTTTCCACATCGCTTTTATCTCATCGGCCGGTTTACCTTCCATTATCATTTTCCGAACATAGGATACACCAATCAGCTTTTCGAAAAAAGAACGGAAGAAATGATCATCTAAATTTAAGTTGGTATAAGCATCTATAATGTATGACAGATCAAGACCCTTTTCAAATATTTCTTCATCGGGAATATTCCTTAAATCTACACCATAACATAGTCTATTTAGTTGTGGTGGATTTTTTGCTCCCGGAATGCTTCTGGGAGTAAATGTGAAAGAATACCCTTTCATATTGGGATGCCCATATACCTGAAACGGAAATTCCGTACCTCTGCCCAGGCTGACCGGTGTGGCTTCGAACAGGCATGTGGAAGGGTACAGGTATATCGATTTCATATTCGGTAAATTGGGTGATGGAGCAATTGGGAGCTGATAAAGCGTCTGATGGGTATAATTTTTACATTTGATGACGGTAATATCACAAATACGCGATTCGGGTAACCATTTTTCCCCGTTTATCATAAGAGCCAACTCTCCCAGCGTCATCCCATGGACTACGGGTATCGGTAACCATCCTACTCCCGATTTATATTGCATGTCGAGGATCGGACCGTCCACATAAAACCCGTTCGGATTAGGGCGGTCAAGGACGATCATTTTCTTGTTATGTTCCGCACATGCGTCCATCAGGCGTGCCATGCTGGCGTAATAGGTATAGAAACGAAGTCCTACATCCTGCAGGTCGAACAGCAGCACGTCGAATTGTGCCATGTTCTCCGGTGACGGCTTGCTGCTCCCACTGCCATAGAGCGACCATATGGGAGTACCTGTCTTTTCGTCCACTGAACTGGCTACATGCTCTCCTGCATCGGCTGTTCCACGAAAACCATGCTCCGGAGAGAATATTCCTACTACATTCATTTTATTTCTTATCAGCATATCCACCAGGTGTTCATCACCTGCCATGCTGGTTTGGTTAGCCATCACAGCTACCCGTTTGTTTTTCAGGATAGGGAAATATTCATTCGTAGATTCCGCACCTACTTTCACCTTGTTGCTTTGTGCATTCATCGCCAAAGCAGAAAGTAAAAAGATAAATAAGATTTTGATTATTTGCATAGGTTTGTTTTTCTTTTCTATCGGCAATAGAGAGACTCATTTTATAATAAATGCGCCTCTCTATTTTTGATCAGGTCTATTACCAACCCGGATTCTGTGTTAATGTATATCCTTTGTCTTTATAGATCGTTATTTGCGCGGCCGGTATAGACCGCAGATAATTCCTTTCGGAATTTATATCTCCTTTCACAAATGTTCTTAACGGAGAACTAAAACTGAAATAGCTGATATACCCTTCGGTTGGGGTTGCTCCCGGGTTCTCAGGATCAAATAGTTGTACAGCCGTAGATATGCCCGGATAATCCGCTTTGTCTATCCATGCTCCAAGTACTTTTTTATTGGGATTGTTTGATGTGCCTGTATTCAGGTATTCAAATTTTGCCCATCTGTTCAGGTCGTCACTGCGTCTGCCTTCCATCATCAGTTCGGTACGGCGTTCTCTACGTATTTCCCATAAAACAGGATCTACGGATGGGTCACGGTCTGGATCATCTATCACGATATTATTTACAGCAAGGCTGTTTCCGCTAAGAGTTACAGACGGTAATTTCCTGTTTACAGAAGGCGTTTCTGCCCATTTTGTCAATGTCCTTTTTCTTATTTCATTGATGGATTTATCCAGATCGGCCTGACTGAATGCTTCTCCTCCTATTTTACTTATTTCATACCGTGCTTCCACATAATTGAGAAGTACCTCTGCATAGCGTATTACCGGTGCATCTGCCGGACTAAGGAGGCCTGTAATGTATGGGGAGTCTCCAAGGAGCCATTCTTCATTCAGGAATTTTTTCGAAGCGAATCCGGTGGGAGAGGCAGCACTGAATAACCCGGAATTTAAAATGCGAAGAGAGTCGACAAACGTATCATAAATTCTCGGGTCACGATCGATGAATGTATTTTCTATACTGGGTTTTGTTTCCCCCTGATATAGAGGAGACTGTCCTATTGGAAGTCCGTCCAGGCATAGATAACTTTCTATAGCATCGATAGTGGCTCCACCTAACCTTTGGTCTTCTTTGGCATTATAGGCCATCAGTGCATTGGTGGCTATGCCTGTCGTGTATTCCCTATAGAATATTATTTCGGGATTATCGGCCAGACTCTCGCTTGTAAACAATGCATTGTATGTATTCCCGATAGAATATTCGTTGGATTCCATGACGCTTACGGCTCCGTCGATAGCTCCCCTGAAAAACTTTGAAAGTTCTTCATTGTTCACCGGTTGGGAGGAAGGACCTACAGTCGTGCCATGGTACTTCAGCCAGGTGGCATGATATAGCATATTGCGCGACATGAATGCACCTACAACGGCTTTATTTACCTGGCGTAGACCATCATCACTCCTAACGTTTTGCAGCGCATAATTATAATCATCCAGGATTTTATTTACCACCATAACCTGAGGATCACGGTCTTTGTACAGGATTTCATAATCTTCGGCATTCACAACAGCGATGTCTATATATGGGACATCTCCATATGCTTTTACCAATGCACTGTAAGCCATTGCCCTGAAAAAATATGCGATCCCTGTCCAATGATTTTTTGCTTCCTCGGAGATACCCATTTCCGGAATCTTCTCAAGCATGACGTTGGCTTTACGGACAATCCTGTATTGGTCTGTCCACAGGGCTGTAACTGAGTTGATACCTGTCGTATTGCTGGTAGGGAAAAATAAGCGTTGATTTGTATCGCTCACATTATCACTTGTCAGGAGGAAGTCGTCATTATATGAATCTCCTGAGAAATAGCCGCCGAAAACCCTGTAGTCCTGGGCATAGCCGACAAAATAAGTCGAATAGAAATCCTGCGCATACGCTCTCAAGCTTACTTCATCTACCCAGAATGACTCATCGTTTACCAGTTTGTCGAGAGGCGGCTTGTCCAGGAAATCGTCACAGCCGTGTACCGATATGAGAAGTAATAAGCATCCTGTATATAGTATATATTTTTTCATATTATTAAAAATATTCTTGTGTGCCAATAATTTATATGCTCGTTTCATAATCTCAGTTTTTTAACAATCAATTATAATGTAAGTTGTAATCCAAACGAAAGTGTCCTTTGGTAAGGATAGCTGCGTCCGAAATTGCGGGAGTCTGCTGCGGTACCTACATAGCGAACATCTATTTCAGGATCGATATCGGGTTTTACATTATCGAATTCAAACAGGTTTTCAGCAGTAACATACACTCTGAGGTTACTCATATAAGCTTGAGAGATAAGAGACTTAGGCAATGTATATCCTAAAGTCAATGTTTTTGCACGTAAGTAGGCCATATTAAGTAAATACCTGTTGTTTACCTGGTAATTACCCGAAGCTACCTGTGAATAGTTCATGGGGCGGGGATAGAAAGCATTCGTGTTGTCCGCTCTCCAATAATCTTCAGCACCTTTGTAATAAGGCTCTCCGGCAGTATATCCCGGTAATACCTGATTACCCATTGCCCAGAGTTTGCGTTGTCCCACACCCTGAAAGAACATATGGAAATCAAATCCTTTATAATCAGCACCTATACTGAATCCATATTCAAAACGGGGTAATGCGTTCCCTATGATAGTCATATCTTTGGCATCTCCCACTGTTACACCTTTTCTGATATATCCGTCACCATCCAGATCTTTATACAATACATCTCCCGGTGCAAATTTGTAATTTCCGGGAAATACCTCTGTCTGGTTGGGTATACCTGCCACGAGGTTTCCATCTGCATCGAAATCACTTTCCTGAAGTAATCTGTCTACCTGCAATCCCCATATATCACCTAATACCATACCTTCTTTGTAGACACTTACATCCGTAAACCATCCGTTGCCATTACCTCCATAAGAGGGTATGGTTGTATTATTGGACCATTTATTCACCTTGGTTTTATAATCAGTGATTTGTCCGCCTAAGGTAATTCCCAGGCCATTGGAGAATTTGTGACGGAAATCGGCTGATAACTCCCAGCCCAGTGTTTCCAATTCTCCCATATTCTGATAGGGGCTTGCAGCACCCAATGTCGCAGGGAGGGTTTGGGTGGCAAGTACATCACTGGTTGTTCTCCGGTACCAGTCGAATGTAATGCCCAATTTGTCATTGATGAATCGTGAATCAAATCCAACGTCGATCGTTTTTACTTTTTCCCACGTAAGAGAACTGGATACAACAGTAGGCGTACTTACTGATGTCTGTCTCACGCCATTGATAACCCAGCTGTCTAACTGACCGTCCATCGTAGAAATAAATCGGTTCAGTCCTACATCTTGATTACCAATAGTCCCGTAGGATGCTCTTATTTTCAGAGAAGAGAGCGCGGGATAGAGTTTCTGCATAAAATCTTCTTCTGATATTGTATATCCTGCAGAGACGGAAGGGAAGAATGCGAACCTCTGATCTTTAGGAAATCTTGAAGAGCCGTCATAACGTCCATTCAACTCCAGAAGGTAGCGGTTATTATATGCATAGTTGATCCGCCCGAAGAATCCTGCTACGGCCCAATCCGTATGTTCGGAACTGGTAGTCGGATCCCCGATGGCTAAATTAAGCTCAGGCCTGGAGGTACTGAGCAGATCTCTTTTCTGTGTCCAGATATACCTATACTCACTTTGTTCTATATTGGAGCCGGCCAATACATTAAAATCATGTTTTCCTACTTTCCTGGTGTAAGTAGCCACAATGTTATTTGTTAACATCTGCCTGTTACTTCTTTCTTCGCGCACATAGTCGTAACTTGAAGAGATATAATTCCCATAAGAATTCTTTAAACTTTCAAGAGAACTATGAGCGGTGAAGATATCATAGGCATATACTTTATCTCCAAATCTTTTATAACGTAATTCATTAGCCGTGTAGATGAAATCAAAGTCAATAGTGAGTCCTTCCAACGGCTTTAACGTGAATCCTGCTCCAAGACGTATATAGTCTCTATCACGATGGGTCATAGGTGCTTGTTGCAACTCGGTTAAAGCGCTTCTGAACGGTTTTCCATCCAAAGTGCCATATGGATACATCGGCTGCCATCTGTAGAGATAGTACATATGGTCATATAAATCCGCCGCATACATAAACGGTTTATCAAAACCGGTTTTGGTGTACATAGCATTAGCCCTGATGTTCATATATTTGCTAAGCTCTGTATTTAATGTGAGGTTGGCATTATACCTGTTAAACACATCGGGGTTCACTTTGGTAAGCCCTTCCTGATGGATATAACCTAATGTCAATCCGTAGTTTGTTTTTCCATTACCTCCACTTACCGAGAGATTGTGAGACTGTTGTGGCATCCAGTTTTTTATGTACATATCATACCAGTCCCATGTTCTGTAAAACCGTATTCCGGCAGCATCTATTTCGAAGTCGCGACCATACACCATCTCCAGGCCTAAGCCTTTTCCGTCACCATACTGTTCGGCCCAGGCTTTCATACCATCTACGGTTTTCTGGTCGACGATCATATTTGCCACAACATTGTATGAGTTGGCAGGAGAAGGGGCTGCCTGCATCCCGGCCAGATTAATTTCGGCTTGTTGCCATCCGGGTAGTTGTTCCGGTTTTTTTGTCGGGGTTCTCCATGCGAAATTATTGGAATAATTGATGGATAGCCTGTCGTATCGTTGTTTTGCCTTTGTGGTTATCAGAATAACCCCGAATGCCGCCCTGGCACCATATATGGAAGATGATGCAGCATCTTTCAATACGGAAATGGATTCAATGTCATCCGGATTGATAAGTGTTATATCCGAGATCTCCACATTATCCACAAGAATCAATGGGTTGGCATCTCCGTTCGGAGAGCCTACTCCTCCTCTGATCTTAATGGAAGGAGCACTCCCGATTTCTCCCGATCTTGTTGAAATGGTTAATCCGGGTACAGCACCCTGCAACGCACGGCCGATATCTGAAATAGGACGGCTATCGACTGTCTTTCCCAGGTCGACTGATGCAACTGCGCCTGTTAAATTGGCTTTTGCCTGTACACCATAGCCTACTACCACGACCTCTTCCAGTGCCTGGGTGTCTTCCTGCAATGTAATATTGAAACTTGTTCTTCCACCCGTATTGATTGTTTGAGACAGGTAGCCTATATATGTGATCTGTACTGTGGCATCATTTGCCACCTTGAGGGAAAAATTTCCGTTTACATCGGTAATGGTACCGTTGGAGGTGCCCACTTCAATAATATTGGCACCGATGATGGATTCACCGTTTGCATCCCTTACTGTTCCGGTAATGGTTTTTCCGGTTTGTTGCACTTCATCGGGATTGGTTTCGTTATCAACGCTTCTGTTGTCTTTAATAACCTCGGGTTTCTTTGAAACGGTGATCTGTCGATTGACAATGGAATAAGTAAGGTCCGTATTCCTCAGCAATAAATCCAGAATTTCGTCCATAGATTTATTGTGAAGAGAAACGTTTACACTCGTCGATAAACTGTTCTCTGTATTATCCATTAAAAGGAAGAGATAGTCGCTGTTTTTCTCTAATTCACGAAATGCTTCTTTCAACGTTACATTTTCCAACTCGGCGCTGATTGCTTTTGATTGAGAATAAATATTTTCTGCCGTCACAGAAAAAATGCAAAGGAAAGTGATAAAAAAATAGATTTTCATGATCTTAAAAAACTTATCATTCTTTTTCGTGACAAAAAGCTTACTTGTGTACTTTTCTTGCATATCTTTATTTTGAATTTTAATTTGTTTCCAATAAATTATGATTCACTTAATCTATTAATTCCAACCCGGGTTCTGTCCTAATTGAGGATTCAAAGAAATCTGATCTGACGGTATGGGATACCAATAGTGTTTCTTATCGAACAGACGTGTCATTTCTTTGCTACCGTCAATATAGGTTCCCACCTTATCTATAACACGGTTATACGGGTCGTTCACAATATTGGCACCCAGCAGGATATCGGGATATACCGACGAATCCAGTTTATCAAGTTGATGCCATCTGATCAGATCCCAGTAGCGTGTCCAGTTGTCAAACATCAGTTCGGTACGGCGTTCACGACGGATTTCCCAGATTAGATCACTTACTCCCATATTATTGGCAGGATCGGAAAAACCGACATCCACAGTTAATGGAGGAAGTCCGGCCCTGCTCTTCAATCTATTAACTGATTTATCAAGATCATCCTGGGTAATATCACCTAGCTCTGCGCAAGCTTCTGCATACTGCAGGTAGACGGTCGCCAACCAGAAAATAGGAGCATGCGTGAAATTAGCCGAAGTTTGGTTTCTGTATATGTTCTCCAGATTCTTATTGTCGTATTTGGATACTCCATAACCGGTAGATGAAGTCATGGAAATACCGGTTCCAAAACGAGTGAACCCTCTTCCCACATAACAGAGCGCCGTATCAATCGTCTCACTGAGCCGTTTATCACGTATTTCCAACATTTTCCTAATGGACAATACCGTATCGGGCACCACTTCTCCTGCGACTGTTTTAGTTCCGACCAGGAATTCTGCTTCATCATTTGTATCGAGTGATGTCGATGCCAATGGTCTACCATCGGTAAACAGATAAGATTCAAAAGCATTTTTTGACATTCCACTGATCTGTGTCGATGAACTGATATAAGCAATCAGGGAATGATGCAACACACTTTGTTTATAAGCTTTATAGAAGATCATTTCAGGATTACCGGACAAATCGGTTGAGTTGTAATTTCCCTGATATGAGCTATTTAGTGAAAACTCTTTCCCCATCAAATACGCCGCTGCACTCTTGGTTTCATTAAGAAACCTGTTGGCTCCCGTCATATCCGGTGCCGATTGGTTATCTTCTGCTTTTCTATATTTACGGTAAGTTCCTTCAAACAGACATATCTCCGCTTTCATCGCATAGGCCACATTCCGGTTCAACTTGGTCTTTGCTGAATTATCATACATATTCTGACAGGCATAATCCAAATCTTCAAGTACCTTGTCCATTATACTGTCACGATTTTCACGTGTACCGTAGAGGTATCCATCATCAGTAATATCAAGAGACTGATCGACCCAGGGAACATCTCCGTACGTACGCACAAGCTGATAATAATGCCATGCGCGCATTAAACGGCCCACGCCTCTCCAATGATTTTTTGCCTCGTCACTCATTTCCACATTGTCCACGTTCTCAAGCAGAATATTTGCACGGCGTATTTCCACCCATCCGTCACGCCAGTTGGTACTACTTGCCGGCACATTCTGAAAGGTCCAGTTAGTAAAACTGTTACCTGCCTGATCATCCGACAGTGTCCGGTAATAAAAGAGTCCGCTTCCACCGGCATTACCATACCCCAGGAATGTTTGATAGAAGGTATTGGCGTAGCCGGTCACATTATTTTCATTGGTCCAAAAATTATCGTTAGTGAACGTATCCAGCGGTCCTTTGTCCAGAAAATCGCTACACGACGCCAACACTAAAGCGATAGTAGATATGCATATTATATTTATATTCTTCATATTACTTTCTTTTTTCAATAATAAAACAATTTAGAATGTAAGCTGAACTCCAAATGATACTGTCCTGTACATCGGGTCTATACGTCCCCATGTGGCGTTACCCAGGCTCGCACCTTCTTCTTTATCATTTACTTCGGGATCGACAGGAGCATTGCTTTTGTTGATCAGCTCCATCAGGTTATTCCCGCTAAAGTAGATCCTGGCTCTTTGCATGTAGATCTTCGATGCAATCTCTGATGGCAAAGTATATCCGACCGTTAAATTCTTTAACCGCAAATAGGCCATATTGACAAGATATTTGGATTGGGGATAGAAATTATGATTCCCTAACTCTAACACTGAGATAGTTCCTCTTCCGGCATTACCGGGAAATAAACGCGGGAAATCAGCATTGGGATCGGGATTTTCTTCTGTCCAATAGCTTGTCTGGTTTGCATAAATAGCATCGGCACCACGCATCATCGGCATAACAAAAGCACTTTGGGTCCAAACTGCCCGTTTCCCCACGCCCTGGAAAAACATATCAATGTCAAAACCTTTCCATTCTGCACCTAATCTGAAACTATATTGATAACGAGGGGTCGTATTACCTATCACTTTCAGGTCGCCATGATCATCGGCAGTACCTTTACCACCATCAATCACGCCATCTCCGTTTAGATCCTTGAACTTGACATCACCGGGACCAAATGCGAAACTTCCCTGTTCTAGCCCCTCTTGAGAAGCAACTCCAGTCTTATAAGTTCCATCGGCATTAAAATCATCTTGTGTGAAATAGCGTTCAGTCTCAAATCCCCAGATATCACCATATCTTTTTCCGGAGTAATTTTGATTCAGTAATTTCGCTTCATTTTCCCATTTGGTAATATCGGTAACGAAATCTCCTATATTTGCATTAGCATATACAAGCACTTGATTGAAACGGTGACGCCAGTCAACTGTCAGTTCCCAACCACGTGTGCGGAGTGTGCCGGCATTCACATATGGAGCATCGGCACCTAATACCTGAGGCATGGTCTGACCAGGAGCCAACATATCTTTTGTGGTACGTTGGTACCAGTCGAACGTGAAGTTCAGTTCATTGTGCAGCAACCCTAAATCCAATCCCACGTCAAGCGTTTGAATCCGTTCCCACATCAATGTGGACGAAACCAACTTGGGTAAATCATATGCCACTACTTTGGTACCATCATCGGCCAGCCAATAGGTATCGGTATCGGAGCGCTTTGCCAGCGTAGACAGGAACATGTTGTCCCCTACTGCCTGATTACCAATTTCACCATAAGATGCTCTAAATTTCAGGTTACTAATGGATTCTCTCAGAGGGACAAAGAATGATTCTTCACTGATCCTGTAACCTGCCGAAGCGGAAGGGAAGAACGCCCATCTATCGGATGCAGGAAAACGTGATGAACCGTCGTAACGACCGTTCATCTCCAGTAACCAGATACCCTTATAATCGTAATTAATACGGCCGAAATAACCTGCTGTCGCCCAATGGTTATGCTGTCCGGTCACGTACTGAGAGCCGGTTGCAAGATTGAACTCCGGAAGGTTGTAATCCAAAAGGTTATCTCTTCTTGAAGAATGTCTGAAATGGGTGCCGCTCTCAGCATTGGCTCCTAACATAAAATTAAAATTATGTTGATTGGCAAGCGAGAATTCATAATTGGCAAAAATATTAAAGGCGAATGACTTGTCCTTTCGTGATTCCTGGATCAGGTATGAGGTAGTTTCAAAAGTTCCAATATTATCAATGGCTCCACCCCAGGAGTTCCAAACCTGTACGGGAATATAGGCACCCTTGTAAGTATAGTTATTTACATCGTAGGTGTAATCGGTATTTAACGTCAACCCTTTTGCGAGGGTAGCTTTTGCAAACGTACCCATACGGATAAAACCATTATTGTCGGTCCAATCTCCTGCCTGCTTCCGGTATGCTATATCATTCCTGAAATCAGTACCTTGATATGTTCCGTAAGGACCGAAGAAACTTCCCCATCGCCACATATACTGATAAGTCGTTCTACGCGTGGCAGGCCCGATGAAGTCTTTATTGCTGTAATTGAATCGTGCTCCCACCTGCAACCAGTCCTTTACATCGGTGGTTACATTCATCATGGCAGTCCATTTATCCAGTTTTTCGGGGAAGAAGGTCATGATACCTTCATCATGGTTGTATCCTACCGACATGTAGTAAGATGTTTTTCCACTTGTTCCCTGTACGGACAGGTTATGGCTTTGCGACGGTTTCCAGTTCCTGAACATGATATCTACGACATCCCAATCGGCAAAATACATACCCACTCCGTTGTTGTCGAGAATGAAATCTCCAAGCGGCTTGGAACTATCCGTAAGGGCATCTCTGTGACCCGGAATCATTTCCCTATAACCTGATTTTTTACCGTTATGCTCATCTCTCCATCTTTCGGCATATGGAAGCATTTGATCCAAATACATGCCGAACAACTCATTTGCCGCACCGCTCCGACCGTTTGCTGCGATTAACGCTCTCAACTGACTGGGCACGTCGGGATAGTCGGGTAGTATAGTAGGTGTATCCCATGCAACATTTCCATTATAGTTCACTGATACCCGGTCGACCTGCCGGGCTGATTTGGTGGTGATGAGTATTACCCCAAAAGCAGCTCTGGTACCGTAAATAGAAGTTGAGGCTGCATCTTTTAACACTGAAACACTTTGAATATCCTGTGTATTCAATAAGGAAAGGTCGTCCATCGGTACCCCATCCACAACTATCAGGGGATTACTTTTCGCATCATTACTCAATGTCCCCAACCCCCTGATCGTAACTGTGGGCTGTGCTCCCAACCTGCCGCTGCTGCTTATAACGGATAGCCCGGGAACCGCTCCTTGTAAAGCTTTGGAAATATCCGAATAGGGGCGCGCCTCCAGTGTCTTGCTTACATCCACGGTAGATACAGCTCCTGTTAAATTAGCTTTTTTCTGTATACCGTATCCCACGACCACCACCTCTTCCAATGCCTGAGAGTCTTCTATTAGTGTGATGTTGAAATTTGTGTTTCCTGCTGTATTGATTGTCTGGTTCAAATATCCGATATAGGTGATCTGTATTGTTGCATCGTTTGCCACTTGCAACGTGAAATTTCCGTTTACATCGGTAATGGTACCGTTGGAGGTGCCCACTTCAATAATATTGGCACCGATAATTGATTCTCCGCTAACATCATTTACAGTTCCGGTAATTGTCTTACGGGTTTGCTGCACTTCCCCGGTATTGATTTTGTTTTCAGCCTCTTTCTTATTTTCAACACTTCCCGGTTTCCTTGAAATGGTGATCTGCCTGTTGACGATAGAGTAGGCCATATCTGTATTCCTCAGCAACAAATCCAGTATTTCGTCCATAGATTTGTTGTTAAAGGAAACATTTACAATCTTTGATAAACCGCTTTCGGTATCATCCATAAAGAGAAACAGATAGTCGCTGTTTTTCTCTAATTCACGAAATGCTTCTTTCAACGTTACATTTTCCAATTCGGCGCTGATTGCTTTTGATTGAGAATAAATATTTTCTGCCGTCACAGAAAAAATGCAAAGGAAAGTGATAAAAAAATAGATTTTCATAATCTTTAAAAACTTATCATTCTTTTTCGTGACAAAAAGCTTACTTGTGTACTTTTCTTGCATATCTTTGTTTTGAATTTTAATTTGTTACCAATAAATTACGATTCACTCCGTAGATTTTGCTAATCGCTCGGCATAGTCCAAACTTCCTTGGCCTCTGTTCTTGCCTAACTGCAAAATTCACACTCTGGTCGAATAATGTTGCCGCATTATTCGACTTTTTTTGATTTTTCTTTTTCCATAGGCATACATAGTTTTTAAATTAATAATATCGATTTAGTTATCGGTGGATGAATATTGTCTCATCACTCTGTTTATCAAATTGTAAATAAGTCATTTTAGAAAAAACTTCGAGCACATCATTCAAGTTATCCGAAAGGAATAGTTTACCTGAACAGGTCTGGTCATGCATATTCATATTCGGATTGTATCGGAATTCTACGTTATAGTATCTTCCTACTTTCTTCAATACCTCGCTCAAAGGGGTTTTATTTAATTGCATATAACCGTTTGTCCAACTGATATAATCCGAAACATCTACTTGCTTGCGAAGGATCATGCCGTTTTCGATCTCAGCCATTTCATTGGGTTGTAATAATACGGCGCTGTTTTCGCTCATCACTTCCACTGAACCGTTTACCAAAACAACCGACTCTCTTGTATCTTCAGAATAGGAAGAGACATTGAAGGATGTTCCATATACGGTGATTTGAGAATGAGGGGTATGGATCACAAAAGGGACATCGGTTTGTTTCGTAACCTCAATGAAGATTTCTCCTTCCACACTGATCTCCCTCTTTTTTCCGGAAAATGTGCCGGGAAATTCCATTTTGGTACCGGAATTCAGGTGTACTTTCGATCCGTCTGCCAATATAAGGGTCGACCTTTTTCCATAAGGCACGATAAGTTTGTTTGTCTGGTTATTATTCAAATCGATTTCTTTCTGTGTAAGTGGATTCTGGATCACTGCACTGTGTTTCTTTTCGGAAAGATCCAAGGTGGAATTATTATCGATTTCCAATACGTTATTACCGGTAAAAAGTTGTATATTGTTATTGTTCATTACTTCCCCGATGGAAGACATTCCAGGCTCCCTGTTTTCAGACTTCTCGTGCAGAATGAAGAGTGTGGATATTAACGCAAACAATAATACGGCGGCGGCAGATGAAGCATATATTTTATGCCATTTTTTTCTTCTCTGTTTTTCAATTTTTTCATTTAGTTTTTGCAGGCCTGAAGTTTTGCTGTTCTGAAGTGTACCTTTTCTATTCCGTATTGTTTCAAGTGCTTCAATAGCTTTATTGAACGGTTCCTGAAGCTCTGCATTTTCCCGAATAAAATTTTCCCAGAAAGCATCCAGTTCTTTTGTGGGGCGGATTCTCCAGTACACAAAAAGTTCGTCGCTCAAAAAATCTTTATAATCCATAACAGGCTCTATCATTAGTTATATAATAAAGACTGAGCGAAGGGGAAAAGGAGGACAATATTAATAAATATTAACCAAATATAGTTAAAGGAATGCCAGAAGAAAAGTAAGGAAAGGATTTTTTAGTTGCTGGTTTTCTCTCATTTTTTGTAGTGCCCTGTATGTCGATTTTTTTACGGCTTCAGGGTTCATATCCAACAAGGCTGCTATCTCATTGAAAGATAGATTGAGTTGATAATGGTAATAAATTATTTTCCTCTGTTTCGGTGGTAAAACTCTTAGTGATCGTTTAATTTCATCTTTCCACTGCAATTCTGTTTCTTTCTCAATAATCCTTTCAACTACACTGTTTTCACTCTCCAGTATGATATCATTATAATTTATATAGTTAATTTGGGTTTCCACATTATGGATATCAAATAATCTGTTTTTCATGCAGTGAAGCAGGTAAAACTCAATATTTCTGATATGGGTCAACTGCTTCCGGGATATATATATTTTATAAAAAACATCCTGAATGGCATCTTTACATACCTCCTCATCGAAGCCTATTTTCAGACCGTATGCAAAAAGTTCTTTGAAATAAAAGCGATAAAGTTCTGAAAAAGCGTCTTCGTTACCTTGTAAGAATTTTTGCCAGCTGTCCGCACCCATTTTTACTGTTTCCTTTTTATATAGGTCAGAAACGAATAATTATACTTATGCTTTTCGTCTGTTTTATATTTTTCGGTGTGAATTAATTCCCATTCATCCGGGTCGATTTCCGGAAAAAAGGTGTCGGCATCGTCGAACGTATGATGGATACGGGTAAGATAAAGTTTATCGGCCAGATGTAATGATGAACGGTAAAGTTCTCCTCCGCCGATAATAAAAACCGTATCTTCATTTTTGCAATAGGCCAGCGCTTCATCCACAGAGCGTACCACAATACAGCCAGGGTAATTCTCCGCCTTATCGGAGGTGATCACTATATTAGTGCGGTTGGGAAGTGCACCTTTGGGTAACGATTCATAGGTCTTTCTTCCCATGATGATACTGTGTCCGGTGGTAAGTTCCTTAAAATGTTTCAGGTCGGCAGGAAGATAGCAAAGCAGTCCGCCATTACGCCCGATACCGTTTTGTTCATCGAGTGCGACGATAATAGCAATATGTGGTTTATTGTGGTTCATCATATACTGACAGTGCCTTTAATGTGTGGGTGTGGATCGTAATCTACCAGTTCGAAATCTTCGAATCGGAAACTGAAAATATCCTTGACATCAGGGTTGATCTTCATATTTGGTAATGGTCGCGGTTCACGCGACAGTTGAAGATTCACCTGCTCAAGGTGGTTCAGATAGATATGGGCATCCCCAAAAGTGTGGATGAAATCTCCTTCCTGTAATCCGGTAACCTGCGCCATCATTTTCAGCAGTAGCGCATAGGAAGCTATATTGAAAGGCACTCCCAGAAAGATATCAGCACTGCGTTGATAGAGTTGCAGGCTCAGTTTGCCATCGGCTACATAGAACTGGAAAAAGGCGTGGCAGGGTGGGAGGTTCATATTGGGAATATCGGCCACGTTCCACGAACTGACGATGATACGGCGCGAATCGGGATTGTTCTTAATGGTGTTGACTACCTGCGATATCTGATCGATATGTCCGCTATTATAATCGGGCCATGAACGCCATTGGTATCCGTAGATATGCCCCAGGTCGCCATTTTCATCTGCCCATTCGTTCCAGATGCGTACACCGTTTTCATTCAGATATTTCACATTGGTATCCCCGTTCAGGAACCAGAGTAGTTCGTGAATGATCGATTTCAGATGCAGTTTTTTTGTGGTGAGTACCGGAAATCCGTCGCTCATCCTATATCGACTCTGGTGCCCGAAGATACTGATGGTACCGGTTCCTGTACGGTCTTCTTTTTTGGCACCTTCGTCGAGTACCCGCTGCAATAGATCAAGATATTGTTTCATATTGTTGAAAAAAGAACTTAGAACTTAGAAGTAAGAACTTAGAATCAAGATATAAGATATGCTTACTATACTTTTTATAAGATTTCACCCTTTGTTCTTTTTATATTAAAAATTTATCATCCATAATAATGTGGATAGACAAAAATAACGCTTTTTTTTACAGCTGGCAATCCAATGTTGAAAAGTAATTGTAAATTACTGCGATTCCAGTGTGTGGTTTTATTCCTCATTATGCTAATTATAAGAACTCAACCGGGATAGAAATTGTTTAATTAGTATATATTTGGACTCTATTATTAATTACTCACGCAAATGGATCTATCAGAATTATTAAACAGCCCGATGGGGCAATCAATCGTGAAAAATGTGGCCGGTCAATTCGGCATGGATGAAAAAGAGGCGTCGGGAGTCGTCAATATGGCTGTACCGGCGATATTGGCCGGAATTACCAGAAATGTACAATCCAGCAACGGGGCGGAAAGCCTGAACAAAGCGCTCGAGTCAAAACACGACGGGTCGCTTCTGAATAACCTTTCCGGCATATTGCAGGGCCGTACACAGGAATTGCAGCAGGATGGCAACGGGATCCTGGGGCATGTGTTCGGGAACAACCTTCCCGCTGTAGAACAGGGGATATCTCAGAAAACAGGTGTCAGTATGAATAAGATAGCTCCTTTGCTGGCCATGTTAGCACCTATTGTAATGGCTTACCTTGGTAAAGAGAAACGGCAGACCAATACCGGTGCCGGCGGTTTAGGCGATCTCCTGGGAGGCCTTTTGGGCAGCTCACAGCAGAGCAGATCCGGCGGTGGAATTATGGATATGCTGGGCGGCGCGCTCGATAAGGATGGCGACGGCAATCCATTGAACGATATTCTCGGAGGATTTCTCGGAGGAAGATAAATTTGATCCCAAGATTGTAGTACAAATATTTAAGAGGTATAAAATAATACTTTTATCTTCTTGAATTAAATAATTTGTTCTGATCTTCAGGCAAGTATTAATATAGAGGGGAAATGGGTTTAAACTTTTTTCCCTCTTTTACTGTTTTAAATTAAACGTAAGAACTTTTTTCAAGTCTTAGCTTATAAATAAGCTGTATGGCTTCAACACAACGAATTATGAAAAGAAAATTATTTCCCTACTTGTTTGCTGGCCTTCTGTTTGTAGGTATTGGCTTTTTTGCCTCATCCTGTAGTGATGACGATATAACTGAAACCGCGTGGGATATTCAGGATTATGAAGTGAATGCTTCGGAATGGAGTTGGAATCCTGCCAAGAGAAGGTGGGAAGTAGTTAAACAGATGAAATATATAGATGAATTCATCTACGAAAGTGGAGCGGTGATTGGGTATGTTTTTTTAGGCGTACAAAATCAGGATGAGGTGCAAACCCAACTTCCTTACTCAAGGAGTTTTCTTTTGAACGATGGAACTGAATTTACGGAAACAATAAGCTATGAATATAGCTTTTTGACCACCAGAGTGACATTCTATATTCAGCCGTCTGACGGTATTCAGGATACGGCGGCGAAAGCATACTATCAATTCAGACTTGTATTGATCTGGTGAGATCAAATGCTTTTTTGATAAAAAATGATTATTTTTACGCTCGAATGGAAACCAATTAAAACTATCTATATGGGAAAAAATTTATTTAAAACAGTTGCTGTATCATTGTTTTCTGTGGCAGTTTTGCTTGGAGGGTATTCCTGTTCTGATGATTATCCTGATGATTATCTGACTGAGGCTCAGATTCGGAGGATGATTGAAGAGGCGTTGCGGCAGAATAATCAGGAACTAGAACCTAAATTTACGAAGTGGGAAATACTTCCGTATACTGTTTTAAAGGAACATTGGGACTGGAATCCTGATGCGGGTCGTTATCAGGCGATATATGATTTACCAGAGTTAACGGATTTTATTTACGAAGAAGGAGCTGTTTTAGGTTATGTTTTTATAGGCCAGCAGGGTGTGAATGAAGTGCAAAAATTACTTCCCTATGTGCATACTTATAATGATGCGGATACGCCGTATACCGAAACTATCAGTTTCGATATACAATATAAATCTGAAGGCGTAGTTCAGCCTACCGTCGCTTTCTTTATTCAGACTTCAGATCTATTCGGAGGCGATGAATATGTGGAATATCTGCCTGATTACAACTTCCGAATCGTGTTAGTTTGGTAATTATATGAACAGCGGCAACGCGTCTGCTACGATAAAGAAACTACCGCCGATGAAAATGAGATCATTTTTATCGGTGTTTTCTTTTTGATAAATTTTTTTATATATTTGTAGTCCAATAATATAGAAGGAGGTTATAATAATGAATTCTTCAGGCATTAAAATAAAAAAAGACCAGAAAGGAAGGACTCGTTACGTAAAAATTGACATGAAAAAGCATGGCAATAATGAGTTACTTGAAGATTTTTTGGATATAGAAGAGGCTAATAGCCGTCAAGGGGGAGAGACAATCTCTTTGCAAGAGTTTAAGGAAAATATGGATAAACGTTTTGGAAAGTGTATACCGTTGTAATCCATAAAAAGGCGGAAAAAGAGATTGATAAAATTCCGGATGTTTATGCAATTAAAATTGCAGAAGCAATTTATGATTTGGCTGAAAATCCACGCCCAAGTGGATGTGTAAAATTAATTGGATCTAACAATTACTATCGAATTCGTATAGCAGATTACCGGATTATTTATTCTATCGAGGACGATATTTTATGTATAGAAGTAATAAAGGTTGCACATAGAAAAGAAAGTTATAAAAGACGATAACTCCCTAAATATTAAACAGCGGCAACGCGTCCGCTACGATAAAGGAACTACCGCCGATGAAAATGAGATCATTTTTATCGGCGTTTTCTTTTGCAGCTTCTATTGCTTCTTTTACGCTGCTGAAGCTTTCTCCGTTTAATCCATGGGCTTCGGCTTGCCGTGACAGTATTTTTTCATCCAAGGCACGCTCTACCGATGCTTTTGTAAAATAATAAACAGCATCTCGTGGTAAGAGAGAAAGGACGGGATCGATATCTTTATCGTTTGCTATCCCGAACACCATATGGAGACGATTGAAGTTTTCTGATTGTAGCTGTTCCGCCACATATCGTATCCCGTGAGCGTTATGCGCGATATCACAGATGATCTTCGGCGAGGTTTGTAACTGCTGCCAGCGGCCCATCAATCCGGTGATCGCGATTATGTCGGCAAATCCTTTGTATACAGCTTCTTTCGGGATATCATACCCTGTTTCAAGGAGTACCTCCACAGCCGTCAACACCGTTCTGGCATTTTTGTTCTGTGCCAGTCCCTTTAATCCGCCTTTTACATCCGGATACCCGTTGGCGTGAAACAACCATCCGGACTCTTTTCTTTCTGCCGTAAAATTGTTCATATAGAGTTCTGCGAAGACAATAGGAGCGTTCACTGACTGTGCCTTATCGATAAAAACCTGTGTTACTTCCGTATTGCCCATTTCTCCAATCACTACAGGTGTATATGACTTTATAATTCCTGCTTTTTCGGCAGCAATCTTGGGCAATGTATTGCCTAACTGTTTCATATGATCGAATCCTATGTTAGTGATAATGCTAAGGTCGGGAGAGATGATATTGGTGCTGTCAAGCCGTCCGCCCAGACCGACTTCGATCACAGCTACATCCACTTCCTGTTGAACAAAATAGAGGAAAGCCATCTCCATGGTTAACTCGAAGAACGAGGGCATTACCGGCTCAAACTGTTCCCTGTAGTGCTCTACAAAATCCATCACGAACTCACGACTGGTCATCTCTCCATTGACACGGATTCTTTCGCGGAAATCGATCAGATGGGGGGAAGTATATAATCCCACTTTATATCCTGATTCCTGTAATATAGCAGCCAACAGGTGTGAAACGGAGCCCTTCCCGTTGGTACCCCCCACATGGATGGTTTTATAATGTCGGTGGGGATGATCGAATATCTTGTCTAATGCAAGGCTGTTGTCGAGCCCGGGTTTATAAGCCTTATCGCCGATCCGCTGATATTCGGGCATCTGGCGATAAAGATAATCAATTGTTTCGTCGTAATTCATGCATCAATTTTTCTACATGTTGATACGGAAATGGGAAAATAGTACAAAAGTAATTGATTTATTATAGAGAAACAAAAGAGAGCTGGATTGATGCCTTGTTATCTTCAGCGAATCATTCGTATCTAGGGATATCAATCAGTATAAATTCTTCAATATGAACTTATATTATTCTCTACAACAACTGAAGTGCTCTTCAATATTTCGATCAGTTTAAAATTGGTGACACAATGATATCCGCATTCTCCGTTGCAAGCGGCCAGGCTTGTGTCGAACACCATTCGGTTCACCCGGCGTGTTTCCTGATTTCGGATAAAAACAACACTATTGTCCAGGAACGAGCAGTCTCCGCCACAAGGCTTGCATTGCAGACAGACTGAAAAATGTGTATGGAATCTGTTCGTTACCAATGGTTTTAGCATATATTGGCTTTAGTTTAACCGGATTGTTGTATGAAAAGTTCTAATCAGCTCTTCTTCTGCTGAAGCTGAAGTGTTTTCGAGTAACTTACGTAGCGCCGAGAGTTCCTCAACCGTCAGCATCAGGCAGATCGGTGTCGCACTGATGGGAATGCGGATCTTTCGGCGATATGGGGAATTAGTATTCAGTTCTGCCCAATACTGACCGTCCAAATGATAAATGTAATCCGAAAAACGCTTGTAATCAGTTTCCGAAAAATTAAGGTTGATATTATTAAACTCAATGTGGATTTTTTTACATTGACTACATCTAAACACTAAACCGAAACTTGTTTTGTTTATAATCTGTGCCATTTGATCTATACTATTTTCTAAAACTTTCAATGACAAAGTTATTCATAAACGGGTGAGCGGGCAATCCCTAAATATAATGAGAAAATCAAAGAAAACTTATTAGAAAAGGTGATATCTCTATTATGATTTCAGGTAATTATAAACAATACTGCCAGGAGTACGATTGCGAAAGATGTGATATTTATCACAATGAAAATTATATAAAAAATATGAGAGGATCAATGCGGAAATCCTTCCGTTATCGATCCTCTCATTTACATTTATGCTTTGTATTGTCCTGAAAAGGAAATACCTGTAATAAACAGATTTATTGAATGTTTACTGACTACAGCGTCAGTTCTTCAGTGGCAATACCGAATATTGTCTTGAATAACGCAACTGCTGGTTTACATAGTTTTCGTCGTACGAAACGGTTACATCCGTTACCTTACCTTTGTCATCGGTTACGAGTTTATAAACCGGATTCACAAATCCCTTGTATGGAGCGATATTCAGTGCTTCATAGCGTGCCAGCACCTCTTTGTGCAGATTCGCATTTACTTTCACACCATATTTTTCCACTAAGTTCTTGCCTGCTTCGTAATCGCCTTCCGACTTGATACGCTGTACTTCGGCCAGTAACTCTCCAAAGAGGCTGCGCAGTTTGTCGTAATCGTTGATCACCACGTATGTTTTGTCATCACGTTGCTGTAATTCCACTACATTGTCAGCTTTTCCGTTTTCGATCACCCAGTTGGAGATCAATGCCCGGTTGCGCATATGTGCCTGTTCGATATCTTTACCCGGTTGGATACGGGTGAGCTGAGTCATGGCACCATTCATGATGTAGCCATAATACTCTGTTTTGTAAGCCTCATTGTCCGGTAAAAGCCCCAGTTCCACTAATTTGGGATCAGCCAGATAATAAAGCGCAAACAGGTCGGCTCTTGTTTCTTCCAGCGGTGAACCATAGGCTCTGAGTGCGTCACCGTCCACACCCGGAAGTAATTTTCCCGATCCATGTCCGAGGCATTCGTGCAGGTCGGTATGCAGGTTATCGGTCAGGGTGCCATATTTTTTGGCACGTTCCCGTTCGGTATCGCTCCACATGAACTCTTCTTTGAAGCCATTCCCTTCTGCCGCTTTGTCATAGGCAAAGGTGATATTATCAATAGTCACCGATTTGGAGCCATGGTCGCGTCGGATCCAGTTAGAGTTAGGCAGGTTGATGCCGATTGGAGTAGCCGGATAGCAGTCGCCACCAAGCATGGCGGCTGTAATCACCTTGGCCGATACCCCTTTCACTTCTTCTTTCTTGAAACGGTCGTCGACAGGAGAATTATCTTCGAACCACTGGGCGTTTTCGCTGATGATCCGGGTACGTTCGGATGCTTCTTCGCTCTTGAAGTTCACCATAGACTCCCAGGTCGCTTTCATACCGAGCGGATCAGTGTAGGTTTCGATAAAACCGTTGATAAAATCTACGCGGGAATCGGTGTCAGTCACCCATTTCACCGAATAGTCGTCGAACGTTTTCAGATCCCCCGTTTGGTAATAGGAGATCAGCGTGTTGATCACCTCTTTCTGCTGATCGTTCTCGGCGACGGCAGCCGCCTTTTCCAGCCATCCGATAATGCGTTCAATGGCTTTATCGTACATACCGCCCAGTTTCCATACCTGTTCGGTGACAACGTCATTTTCTTTTGCTACTTTACTGTTAAGACCGTAAGACACCGGTGTATTGTCGTTAGGATCCTTCATTGCATTATAAAAATCTTCTACCTCTTTTTGTGTCACACCTTCGTAGAAGTTCACTGCTGAAGTTGCCACGATATCGGCACCCGGCGTTTGGTTCATCCGTTTAGGCATGACATTCGGATCGAACATCACCGGGAGGATTTCATTGAGTGTCTCATCGGCAGCCATCCCGTCACGGAAAGGCATACGCCCCGGATCCACCCCTTTTACGATAGAGACGAAGTAGTCCTGCGGGAATTCAGGTATGATCTTGTCTTCGGAATAGTGATGATGGATGCCGTTAGCCATCCATATCCGTTTCAGGTAGGTCTCGAAATGTTTCCAGTTCTCGGACGATTTGTCGCCCATATAGTTCTCGTAAACTCCTTCACAAACTCGCCGGATAGTCAGGTTGTAACGGTTGTGTTGATCCCAGAGGATATCGCGTCCTTCGAGTGCGGCCTGCGATAAATAATAGATCAGCTCTTTTTGTTGTAGCGACAAGCTGTTGAAGCCCGGGACCGGATAGCGGAGTATTTCGATATCTGCAAACCGGTCCACCTTGTATTCGAATGTAGCGTAGTCGATACCGTCGTCAGCCGGTACTTGCTTATCTGCCTGGTTACTGTTGTTACAGGCTGCCAGCAGAGATAGGGCAGTTAACATAAGAATTACTTTTTTCATATTGATTATAAATTAGATACAAGTGTCAAGAACCAAGACGAATTACTAATTATGAATTATGAATTATGAATTACAAAATACCAATTGTTATCCATTATCAACTGTCAATTATCAATTATCAATCAGTTGGTTTTGAATTTGTAAGAAACGGATGCCAATTCCTGGTTTGCCTTGGTGATCTTATTTTTCAGGCTTATTTTGTAGTCCGACAGTTTCTTCTGTGCCGACTCATCGCCTGTAGCGATCATCTGTAATGCCAGGATAGCTGCATTCAACGCACCATTAATTCCTACGGTCGCTACCGGAATGCCGGGGGGCATTTGTACGATGGCGAGCAGTGCATCCATTCCGTCCAGAGACGATTTGATTGGTACGCCAATTACGGGGAGAGTAGTCATAGAGGCAATCACCCCCGGAAGATGTGCTGCCATACCGGCTGCCGCAATAATTACTTTAATACCTCTGTCCTTAGCACTCTTTGCAAACTTTTCCACCTCTTCGGGAGTCCGATGTGCAGAAAGGGCATTCATTTCGAACGGGATTTCCATTTCATTGAGAAACTGGGCTGCATTTTCCATTATAGGCAGATCGGAAGTACTGCCCATAATAATACTTACTAATGGATTCATAGAGAATGATTTGCTAATTTACTAATTTGTTGATTTACTGGCGTGTTAATGAAAGAATTGAATCATCATTAAATCTTTAAATCATCAAATTATCACATCAATTTTTACTTTCCGATAAACTCCTTGTATTCGGCCGCTGACATCAAATCCGACAGTTCATCGGCATTATCGACTGCTATTTTGATGATCCATCCGTCACCGAACGGGTCACTGTTCACTAACTCCGGAGCGTCTTCCAGTTTGGTATTCACTTCCAGGACTTCCCCTCCGATGGGCATCATCAGGTCGGATACGGTCTTCACGGCTTCAATACTTCCGAAAACTTCTCCCAGACCCAGGGTTTCACCTTCTGTCGTTACATCGACATAGACAATTTCACCCAATTCACCTTGTGCAAAATCGGTAATTCCAACGTACGCTTCGTTGCCTTCTACTCTTACCCATTCATGATCGGAAGAGTACTTTACATTTTCAGGAAAATTCATAATGATTATAATTTTAAAAAATATTTATGCGGTAAATATACTATTTAATTCTTTTATGTCAAAAAACAACGATTCTATTCATGATTGAGCTCCTATCCATACACAAACGAAGGAGAACAAAAAGCCCAATAAAAATCCTGCAATCACCTGGGCAAGGGTATGACGTTTTAGGATAAGCCTTGACGTACCCACCAGGCCTGCGATAATAAACAATCCCATAAACATAAAATAAGGATTGGAATGCTCTACAAAATAGCTTACAGACATGGCACCCCCAATGAGTCCGCCGATGCCGAACATATGTGCGCTGATCTTCCATTTCAGAGTGATGAGGATAGCAACAAGCATGATTGCGACTGAGGAGACCATGATCATCAAAAACCATAGCGGCATACGCATCCTGTAATAGAAAAAGATCATTACAGAATAGGAGAGCAAGGTGATCATATAGGGATAAATACGCTCACGGCGTACTTTCAGCGACAGGTCGGAAATAACTCCTATCTTATAGAGCATGAAAATAAGAATAGCCGGGATCACAAATGAAAATAGGATTACCGGCGTAATTATCAACCAGAACTGCTGCAGGTAAGTTACCCCGAAGTAAGTATATACAAACAGGAGCATTACTCCATAGGTGGGCATCAGCAGGGGTTGAAAGATTGTGGAGATTAGGTGTGCGATAGACTTCATCCTGTAACCAGTTTTGAATCGGCAAAGTTATATCTTTTTTCTCAATCGTGCTACAGGAATATTCAATTGTTCACGATATTTGGCCACAGTACGGCGCGCAATCACATACCCTTTTTCATTGAGTATTTTCGTGAGTTGATCGTCTGTGAGCGGTTTGACAGGATTTTCATTGTCGATACTTTCTTTGAGGATCAATTTAACCTCTCTTGAAGAGATATCTTCTCCGCTATTAGTCTGCATCGCTTCCGAGAAGAAAAATTTAAGAGGATAAATACCGGTATTGGTCTGCACATACTTACTATTGCTTACGCGGGAAACGGTTGAAATATCGAATCCTGTTCTTTCAGCCACATCTTTCAGGATCATGGGTTTGAGTTGGGTTTCATCTTCCGTAAGAAAAAAATCGTATTGTAGGCTTACGATCGCCTCCATGGTACGCTGCAGGGTGTTCTGGCGCTGTTTCACCGCATCGATAAACCATTTGGCTGAGTCTACTTTCTGTTTCATAAAAAGGATAGCTTGTTTGTCGTCGTTCGACATGCTCTCCTTGTTTTCGTTGTATCCCTTGAGCATTTCCGAGAAAGATCGGTTCACCTGTAGGCTGGGAACATTACTGTTATTGAGTTGGATAGAGACCTCTCCATTGTAAGAGTCCACGATAAAATCGGGAGTGATATTATTCATTGCGGTCTGCATTGTACCGCCCAGCGCGTTGCCCGGTTTAGGGTTCAGAGAGGTGATTTCACGGATGGCTTCGCGCAGTTCGTCCTGCGTGATATTCATCTGTCGGATGATCTTATCGTAATGCTTTCGGGAAAACTCTTCGAAGTAATTGGAGAGGATCTCTTTGGCATGTTCTACTGCCGGAGTGGGTTCATACCGATCCAGTTGAAGCAGAAGGCATTCCCGCAGATTCCGGGCTCCCACACCAGCCGGTTCCAGATCCTGAATTTCATACAGCACATCTTCCATTTGCAGAGGAGATACCTCTATCTGTTGCTGAAACAACAGGTCGTCTGAGATCGATTGCAGGTCGCGTTGCAGATAACCATTCTCATCGAGATTGCCAATAATATATTGTGCGATCAGCTGCCTGTGATCGTCCAGTTGCAATAATCCGATCTGTTCCTGCAACGAATCACCCAACGATTTGTCGTCGTAATAACTGATCTCGACAATGTTGGTCTCATTCTTCCGGTCGCTTCCGTTCAGTCGATAGTCCGGTATATCATCTTCCGAGGCATAATCACCAAGTATGATCTCTTCTTGGGATAAAATATCCTCCGTTGCTTCATTATTGTTCTCTTCTTCCTCGCCGGCAGGGCCGGAATCTGAGACTTCCAGAGCGGGATTATCTTCTATCTCCTGTTTGATGCGGTCTTCCACCTCTACCGAGTTTAATTCTACCAGTTTTATTACCTGCATTTGCAGAGGTGAAAGACGTTGTGTTTGTTTTAGTTCCTGTTGTTGTTTCAGAGCCATAAACGCAATTGAAATAGTCTAATGTTGGAGGCAAAGATAATGATTTCTATTCCATAAAACAATCGTCATAACCTGCCTGGCAAGTGAGAGGGGCAAGGGCGTATGAGTCGTATTCATCATAGGCGGGTCCCGGTATTCCGTTAATTACGATAATTCTGTCGAGACGTACCTGATCGCCGTTCTCAAAGAGAAGAAAATGACCCTCCTGACCTTTATCATCTACCTTGATGATCTTTCCGCGTGACTCTTCCAGTTCAGGTTCATTGGCAAAAGCAAAATAGATCACTCTTACATCATTTTTTTCCATCTCCTGCTCAAAAAGTTCAAAATAGCCGGAATCGATGGGCATATATTTCGGTTTCATACGATTTTTTTTATTTTTTATTTTCGCACCTCACCAAAGCTCAAACAAGTTTGCTTTGGTTTCAATAAATTTAGTCGTTTTCTCGTTATGGCAGAGGACAAGCTTGCTTGTCCTCTGCTCATTTAGCTTAACGAAAACGTTCGGTTTGTCGTCAGTTGAACTTTGTCATAACGAACAAATGACTAAATTATATCATACTTATAAAACAATTGCTTTTACATTAGGTTCATCCATGTGCTGTAGTATATTGGATGCATTAAATAATTACTTAAATGTGAAAAATTAAAACTTTTTATTACCTTTGAAATGTTTAATTATAGAAAAATAATCAGCATAAACGGAGATCACAATGATATTCAAGTTTCTAATCCTGTCTGATGAAGTGGATAACTTCAAGAGAGAAATTAAAATAGATGCGGATGCCACGTTCCTGGATTTTTACAATGCTATTATAGATTGTACTGGATTCAGTAATAAGGAAATGGCGTCGTTCTTCCTTTGTGACAATAAATGGCGTAAGAAGCAGGAGATTACTCTGGTGGAGATGGATACCTATTCCGATGAGGATTCTTATATTATGGAAGAATGCATTTTGAGTGATTATCTGGAAGATGAAAAGCAAAAACTGATGTTTGTGTTCGATTACTTTAACGAACGCGCATTGTTTATAGAATTATCAGAGCTTATTCCCGGTAAAAACCTGAAATCGCCTGTATGCACACTTTCGGTAGGAGAAGCGCCTAAACAAATCGCAGATATTGAGGTTATGAAATCAGATACAGTTTCATTGGACATGGGGGAAACTTTTTATGGCGACGAAAGTTTTGAATTGGACGAATTGGATAGAGAAGGGTTTGATGGGTTAGACGACACCCCGGCAGAACCGGACACTAACGATTTATATTAATACAGTCGATAACACTATTATTGTTATTCGGCTTCGCCGTTATTAACTCTACCGAAACAATGAATACCCTCCTCGTGCTGCTTGGCCCCACAGGCGTAGGGAAAACTGAATGGAGCCTACAAATAGCTGAAGCTTTAGGATCTCCTGTTTTATCGGCTGATTCGCGTCAGATCTACCAAGGAATGATCATCGGTACGGCAGCGCCTACAGAACAGCAATTGCAGCGTGTGCCACACTACTTTGTGGGCATACTTTCCCCGGAAGATTACTACAGTGCCAGTGAATACGAGCGGGATGCGCTTTTACTACTCCGGGAATTGCATGAACAATATCCGGTCGTAGTAATGACAGGGGGTTCCATGATGTATATTGATGCCGTCTGTAAAGGAATTGACGATATTCCTACCATTGATGAAACGCTGCGCAGGGAGCTACAGGATATTTACCGGAAAGAGGGACTCGATCCAATACGGCAACAATTGAAAATTCTTGATCCCGTTTTTTATAATGAGGTAGATTTAAAAAATCCCAAGCGAGTGATCCATGCTTTAGAGGTCTGCCTGATGGCCGGAAAACCTTACTCATCGCTTCGCACTAATCCTAAGAAAGAACGTCCGTTCCGGATTGTAAAAATTGGTTTTACCCGTGATCGTGAAGAATTATATGACCGTGTCAACCGACGGGTGGATCAAATGATCGTAGAAGGGTTGATAGAGGAGGCGAGAGCTTTCTATCCGCAGCGTCATCTGAATTCACTCAATACAGTGGGATATAAAGAACTTTTCGATTATTTCGATGGGACATGTAGCCTTGAGTTCGCAATAGAAAAAATAAAGCAGCATTCCCGTAATTATGCCCGTAAGCAGCTTACCTGGTTTAAGAAGGACAAAGAAACGATCTGGATTAACCTTTCCGATGGGGATGAAGATGTAATGAAAAGAATAATGCTATCTGTTTCTTAGTTGAAATTAATCGAAAAAATACTTTTATATGTGAAAAATAGATACCTTTGCCATTAAGTACTAAGAAATATATCTATATGTAAATCAAAAAGCGTTTGAGTATTGACCTTGTAGTCGATGAATGAGTAAACTAATGTATAGGAAAAACAACTGCAATTATAAAGAATATACATGATGCAAAAATGGGTGTTGTTTTTCTTTAAGGGGAGACATATTATCTGACACTAAGGGGGTATTCAACCGTTCTAACGCTTTTATTTTAAACTTCACCTAAACTTTAGGAACGGGGGGGTGGCAATAATTGAATTATGAGAAAATTTAACTTGTTATTCTTAGCTCTATTTGTTTCACTGATTGCTTTTTCTCAGCAAAACAACCTTGTAGATGTTGTATACCTTAAAAATGGAAGTATCTTAAGAGGTATTATTATTGAACAGGTCCCTAATGAGCAAATTAAACTACAAACTTCTGATGGCAGTGTTTTCGTCTACCAAACAGATGAAATAGAAAAAATTGTCAGAGAGCCTGTTTCATCCCGCAATAGAAGAGTAGCGGGTTTGAATGACACTGGCTCCAGAAGAGGTTTTATTGGATTGTCCTTAGGAGCTGCTATCCCTGTGGGTGACGTGAGTGATTTAGGAGCTGGTGCCACTTTGTCGTTGGTCGATTTTGGATATTTGTTCCATCCCAATGTAGGTATTGCCGGAAAATGGTTTGGCAGTGGGCATGTCGTAGATGATGTTTCTTATGGTATAGGAGGATTGATGTTTGGAGTGTTGGCTTCTACTCCAATTAGCCCGAAAGTTAATTTCGAGGCTAAGGGTTTACTCGGTTTTGGTGTTTTCACTGCCTCTTACGGGTCAGAAACTGAATCGTCTGAAGCTTATTTCGGATACGATTTTGGTGTGGGGTTGAGAATTAATACGAGTAATAAAATATCATTGCTGACAAATCTTGATTATATGGGTATTTCTGATTATCAATCAGTCAACATTACGTTTGGTGTTGCATACAGATTAAGATGACAATCAGTGGTTCTTTCGTCACAAAAGCCTGCACTTAATTTTTTTCCGGGAGTTATTGGTTTATTCGGAAAATTATACTACTTTTGCATCGCTTTTCGGCAGAGAGAACATTCTTCCTTAGCTCAGTTGGTTAGAGCATCTGACTGTTAATCAGAGGGTCCTTGGTTCAAGTCCAAGAGGAAGAGCAGAAAGGTTAAATTTAAAAAGTGAAATATTCTTCCTTAGCTCAGTTGGTTAGAGCATCTGACTGTTAATCAGAGGGTCCTTGGTTCAAGTCCAAGAGGAAGAGCGGAAAACGGGTCGAAAGGCTCGTTTTTTTGTTATACTTATTTGATTGATAATTGACAGTTGATAATTGACAGTTGATAATTGACAGTTGATAATTGACAGTTGACAATTGACAGTTGACAATTGATAATTGACAGTTGATACTTGGTAATTTGTAATTGGTAGTTTATTGTCTCTTAATCCGTAATTCTTATGAAAAAAGTATTGATTGCATATCGGCTAAAGCCTGAAGGGTTGAAGGCTCTGGAAGGAAAATATGATATTACGTTTCCTGTGGATAAATCCTATTTTACCAAAGAAGAGGTACTGGAAATGATCCCTGACTACGAGGTGCTTGTTCCCAACTTCAGTTTTTATACTGATAAGGAGATCATGGATAGAGCAAAAAAATTAGAGTTGATCTCTAATTACGGTGTGGGATTCAACAATATCGACGTTGATTATGCTGCAAAAAAAGGAATTGTGGTCACAAACATACCCAACAGTACACGTGAGCCTACGGCTGAGTTCGCTTTTGCGCTTCTGCTGGCAGCCGGCCGTCGTATAGGTTATTATGATCGTAAATTGCGTACACCCGAAGGAGTAAGCTGGGGTATTTATGCAGAGAGCGGCATGCGGGTATATGGAAAAACATTGGGTATTATCGGCATGGGACGCATCGGGCAATCATTGGCACGACGTGCCGTGGCATCGGGTATGGAAATCATTTATCATAACAGGAATCGGTTGGATGAAGCTATCGAACAACAATATAACGCCCGGTATGTGGCATTTGAGGAGCTATTGAAAACGGCCGATTATATCTCGTTGAATGCGCCATATACACCTCAAACGCACCATATGATAGGTGAAGAGCAACTGAAGATGATGAAATCCACCGCCGTATTCATCAATACGGCCCGTGGCAGCATGGTGGATGAAAAAGCACTGGCAAAAGCGCTGAAAGAAAATACAATCTGGGCAGCCGGATTGGATGTGTACGAGAATGAGCCGCATATATTACCGGAATTGCTGGAACTCGATAATGTGGTGCTTGCTCCCCACGCTGCAACCAAAACAATAGAGGATCGTATCAATATGTCGATCGAGATGACACAGAACATTGTGGGATTTTATGAAGGTACCTATTCCGTATCACGGGTGAATTGATTTTTTTTGTAATGACACATACACATACTTTATCGAATGGTCTACGCATCATTCACCGTTCTTTTCCATCCGACATATCCTATTGCGGGATTGCTGTGAACAGTGGAACCCGTGATGAATTTCCTGCTGAGCAGGGTATGGCTCATTTTGTGGAACACATGCTTTTCAAAGGTACGGAGAAGCGTAGAGCCCATCATGTTGTCGACCGGATGGAGAATATAGGAGGAGAGCTTAATGCTTACACTTCCAAGGAAGAGACGTTTGTGTACGCCGCATTTCCGGAAGAATATTTATCCCGTACCATGGAACTGTTGAATGATATTGTTTTTCACTCCCGGTTTTCCGACCGGCAGATCGAGAGGGAACGGGAAGTGATCATCGATGAAATTCTTTCATATGAAGACTCTCCTTCGGAGCAGATATATGATGATTTTGAGAATCTGGTGTTTGACGGCCACGATTTGGGGCACTATATACTGGGTGATCCTGAAACACTGCAATCATTCAATAGCGGGAACATGAAGCGTTTCGTTGAGAGACAGTATCGTCCGGATAATATGGTCTTTTTTTCTTTCGGGAAAACCTCTTTTTCAAAAGTCGTACGGATGGCCGAAAAGTATTTTTCGTCTGCATCAAATCCGTCGAATAAAGCATTACCCCTTAAGCAGCGTATATCCCCGGCTATTCTGGTTCCCGAAAAGACGGAGATGCAAAAAGATACATCCCAGTCGCATGTCGTGATGGGATGGCGTACATTCAATATGTATCATCCGGATAAATATGTATTGTATATGATCAATCATATACTGGGTGGAGGAAGCCTCAACAGCCGGCTCAATGTTTCACTCAGGGAAAAACACGGATTGGTCTATCATGTGGAATCAAATCTGACATTGTACTCCGATACCGGCCTGTTCACCATCTACTTTGCTTCTGATCCGAAATTCAGGGAAAGATGCCTGAGACTTATCAACAAAGAAATTGAGAAAATCATGCAGACTGAATTAACTCCTACACAATTAATGCGGACCAAACGGCAGTGGAAGGGGCAGATGGGTATTGCTGCGGAAAATCATGAAAACAATACGTTGGGAATGGGAAAAGCTTTTCTGCATTTTAACCGCTACACCCCGTTGAACGAGGTCTATTCCCGGATCGACGGGATCACACAACAGGAAATCAAAAAAGTAGCCAACGAAATATTCTCAACATCTCCTTTTCAGTTGAGTTATGTATGATCTGCCGGATACGTATTTCTAGAGTTTTATCGTTTGATACAATATATCCGATAAAACAATATTTGGCAGCCGGGTGTTGTATATATAGTTTTTAAACTATTTCCGGAAGAAATAGTCAGAACAAAAATGAAGACATACTCTTCAAACAAACTAAATTTTTAACTAAAAGAACGAAATTATGAGAAAAATGAAATTTTCGCTGATCGCAGCGATGCTTATCATGGTAACGGCAGCAAGTGCCCAGGTAAACCTTGGAGTAAAAGGTGGTGTGAACATGTCGAACTTCTATGGTGACGAATTGGACGACAGAAATGCAAAGGTTGGATTCCACATAGGTTTGGCGGCTGACTATGAATTCATGTACAACAGCGCTATCCAAACGGGATTGTTCTTCACAACCAAAGGATTCAAAACAGAAAATACTGACCTGGATGCCAAATACACTGAAAACCTGATGTATCTGCAACTGCCGGTTCACTATGCGTATAAATTAGATGTTTCACCTGGAACGCGAATCGTGTTCCATGCAGGCCCTTATGCAGCATACGGAGTGGGTGGCAGCAGAAAGGCTTCGGTTGGTAATATCTCCGGGGAATGGGATGTTGATAAGATATTCGGTGATGGCAACAGGCAGTATAAACCGTTCGATGCCGGTTTAGGTCTTGGGGTAGGTGCCGAATTTGGTCCTATTCTGATAGATCTGGGCTGGGATATGGGATTAGTGAATATTTCCAATGTCTCCGACGGAAATATCAAAAACCAGAACGCTTACCTTTCTGTGGGTTATAAATTCTAACCATAGCCCAAAAAATAATTATAAATAGATTATCAATTAGGATGACTCTTTAAAAGGGGTCATCCTTTTTTAGTGCGTTATTTAAATTTACCCGTGTTAAATTTTAATTATTTATTTCTCAAATCCCATTGAATCCTCAATTAGGGCAGAATTCTGGATGGAATTAATTCCTGTTTATTACCGACATTTAGAGAAAATATCATGTAATTATTACTAAAAGTGTTTTTACAGGCATTTTTTTATTTCTCTCGAATTTTCCGACCGAGATCAATATTCTTCCGGATTATTTCTTATATTTGGAGAATATAAGAGACGCCTCGGGCAAACTCAACAAGTTTGGTTTGTCTCTCGGCTTCACGTATATAAAACAGGGGGTGATTATGAAAGAAATTAAACTTACAATAGACATCACATCGCCTGAAGGAAGGCAGATTGTTGAGAAATTGAAACAGTTTCCCGATATTGTTACTTTTGAAAACGATCTTCCGGCAGTGGAAGAACCTGTAAAAACGTATAAGCGGGATGAGCCATTGGATAAGGATATTGGTGGAGAATATATCAAAAGTGAATTGTTTTGGGAGTTGGTAGAAAGAAAAAGAAAAAAATTCTGTACTGATAATGGTATTGTATAGTCTACAGGCACTTGACGATTTTGATGATATTTTTGAAGGGCTTTTACATTGGGATAAAATAGAATTAAGCGTACAGTTTACCCAAGACTATATCTCTGAATTAAAGAAGCAGTGTGAAAGTATTCCCTCTAAACTAATTCATATAAATACAACTTATCCTGACCATAAACGTTTTGATGAAAAAGTTCATCGGTATCGTCGTAACCAAAATACTATTTGGTATATTATTTATGATATAGATGATAACAAAAATATTTATATCAATAAGATTATATCGAATCATTTAACTATTGAAGAACAGGAATAATCTGCATTCACTTTTTATACTGAAAATAATTCTGGATCAATGAAAAAATATCTCCTTGTACTTACTCTTCTTTTAGTAGCCGGATTTGGCTACTCACAGTCACAGACAGCGCTCCAGCGTTTTATTGATCATCCCGCACTGAAGCATGCTTCGGTAGGGGTGTCCGTCGTGGAACTGAAGAGCGGTCAACATATTGTTTCATATGATGCTGAAAAATCACTCACACCGGCATCGACACTGAAACTGCTTACCACCGCTACGGTGTTGGAAACTTTCGGAGATAATTACCGTTATAAGACCGAAGTGGGCCTTGATGCCAATGACCCGTCGCGTATCCTGGTGTTTGGCTCCGGCGATCCCACACTGGGTAGTGAAGCCTTCGGGGAAAATCGGAATGCCTTTTTTATCAATGGTACCGAAGCACTCGCAAAGGTACTTCCTAAAGACAAGGAGTATACCATTTATGTAGTGGATAATCTGTTCGGTTATGATGGTGTCGCGCCGGGATGGACATGGATAGATATGGGGAATTATTATGCAGCAGGCGCTTATGGTATCAGTATTTTTGACAATAGCTATCGCTTGTTTTTTAATACGACTGACAGAAACAGTTGTCCTCGTATCCTGCGTACAGAGCCGGAAATTAAGGGATTAACCTTTCAAAATTCGCTTTCTTTGAATAGTACCGGGAGCGATAACGGATATATCTATGGTGAGCCTTTCTCGTACGATAGGGCGGTGCGGGGGAATATTCCTGCAGGCAGGACAGAATTCAGTATTAAAGGAGATATCCCCGATCCGGGGTTGTTGTTAGGACAAACGTTGGCTGATTATCTTTCCCGTGCCGGTTTCCAGATAGGAAATGTGGAAACGGCGCGTAACGACTACCTTTCGGGAATTTGTGCTACAGACCGGAAGTCAGCTTCCTATCGTGTCGGGAAAGTGATATTTACACAAGTGTCGCGTCCCATGAAGGATATTATCCGGGAGATAAATGTGGAAAGTAACAACCACTTTTCGGAGCACCTTATCCGTACCATGGGGCGTTATAGTAAAGGGGATATATACATTGATCCGTTAGAGGCCGGAATCGAATACACGGAAGAGTTTTGGAAAGAGAGAGGGATTTCAATTTCCTCATTGCAGATGTTTGACGGTTGTGGACTGGCTCCACAAAACGCAGTAAGTGCACAATTTCTGACCGACCTGTTGGTATATATGTACAATAGAAGCAGTCATTCCACAGTATTCTTCAACTCGCTGCCGAAGGCAGGGCAGGAGGGTACGCTCCAATATTTCCTGCGTAATACAAAGCTGAGTGGGAAGGTTGTTGCCAAGAGCGGAAGCATCGGAGGAGTCCAATGTTTTGCCGGTTATCTGATCGACGGCAATAAAAAATACGCATTTGCCGTGATGGTAAATAAATTCAATGGCACCCGCCCCCAGGTCAGAGGAGCCATTGAGCAGTTTTTATTATCGGTAGATCACAATATTTGAAACCCAATTACCTGCCATGATACTCCCTATAAATGATGGCATTTCTTAAAAAAAATCCCAATTTTAAGGGATTGAAATCACTGTTTTGAGGTCGTATTTTTGTGAAAAAATACAAAATGAAATCTCAGAAACAGACATCCACCTTCAACCTGTTGAGAAGCCATATGGGAAAGAAAGGTGTGCTGATGCCATTTTCCATTGTGCTCTCAGTTTTAGGAAACCTGATAGGGATGATACCGTTCGTGTGCGTATGGCTTATCATCCGCCTGTTGTTCACGCAAGGAGCCTCCGCTTCGGGTAATGAAATTATCCGTTATGCCTGGGGGGCCTTCGGTTTTTCCATCCTCTTTATTCTGCTTTATTTTACCTCGCTGATGTTATCGCATCTGGCTGCTTTCCGCCTTGAGCGCAATCTGCGTTATTCGGCTATGCAAAAAGCAGTACACATGCCGTTGGGCTTTTTCACAAAGAACAGCACCGGAAAGATGCGGAAAGTGATTGACGATAACGCCGGCATTATTCACACATTTGTTGCCCATCAGATGCCTGACCTGGCCGGAGGCATAACGGTGTCTGTCACCACGCTCATATTGATGTTCGTCTTCGACTGGCGTCTGGGGCTTGCCTGCCTGATCCCGCTGGTGATTGCTTTCGCACAGTTTTATCTGATGATGGGGAAGAACTATGCTGCCACCATGCGGCAATATATGACCTCGCTCGAAGCGATGAATGCCGAAGCAGTGGAATATGTACGCGGAATTCCCGTGGTAAAAGTGTTCCAGCAAACGGTCTATTCGTTTAAGCGGTTTTATGATAGTATCATGGATTACAACAAATGGGTGAAGGAATACTCCGCATCCATGAAGAAATCGATGTCGGTCTATACCGTAGCCATTAACGGATTTGCTTTTCTGCTCGTTCCCCTGGCAATTATTCTGATATTTATCGGCGGTAATTGGCAACAGGTCTCGTTGAATCTGATCTTCTACGTGCTTATCACGCCTTTCTTCGGACAATGCATCATGAAGTTGATGTACGTGATCGATGGTTATCGTCAGGCCGGTGAAGCTGTAAAGCGGATCGAAGCGATGACGGACGAAAAACAGCAGCTCATGACACCGCAGCCGCCGACGCCTATGCCGGCCATTTACGATATCCGTTTCAATGATGTCTCTTTCCGTTACGACGGAGCGTCGAAAGATGCGCTTTCCCATATTGAAATGGCCATCCCGCAAGGGGAGACTGTCGCGTTGGTAGGCGCTTCCGGAAGCGGGAAGACGACTCTGGCACGCCTTATTGCCCGTTTCTGGGATACCGGCCGCGGTATGATATCTATCGGTGGCGTCAATGTAAAACAGATCCATCCTGAAGAATTAATGAAACATATATCGTTCGTTTTTCAAAACACCGAACTCTTTAAGACCTCCATCCGGGATAATATTCTCTATGGCAATCCTGATGCAGCACCTGCCGATATCGACAGGGCTATCGAACTGGCGCAATGCCGCGAGATCATCGACAAGCTGCCAGCTGGTCTTGATACAAAAATAGGGACGGAAGGTATTTATCTTTCCGGCGGTGAACAGCAACGTATTACTTTGGCAAGGGCCTTCCTGAAAGATGCTCCTATCCTGCTTCTCGACGAAGCTACCGCTTTTGCCGATCCCGAAAACGAACAGGAGATACAGCAGGCGTTACGTCGTCTCATGCACGGCAAGACGGTAGTGATGATCGCTCATCGCCTCACCTCGGTGACAGATGCCGACACTATCGTGGTGATGGAGCAAGGCCGCATTATCGAGAAGGGAACACATTCCCAATTGTTTCAAAAGGAGGGCCTTTACCGCCGTATGTGGAACGAATATCAACAATCAGTCCAATGGGACATTAGAAAGACAACAAAATATGCTTAAATATATACAAAAACGGTTCGCCATGAGCGAACAAGGTGCCCGGGATTTTATCAAAGGAGTATTATGGACTACTTTGCAGAACTTTTCATTCATGCTGCCGGTAATTTTGGTATATCTTTTCCTGCAACACTTTCTGTCGCCCTATTTGAATGGCCGGGAGGTAGTGACGACTTCTGTATGGGAATATATTGTCTTCAGTATAATGGCTATCGGGATCATTTATGTCATTACCCGTTTTCAATATGAAAATACCTATGTGAATGTGTATAACGAAAGTGCCGTACGTCGTATATCGCTAGCCGAAAAACTACGTAAACTGCCGCTTTCCTATTTCGGGGAGAAAAACCTGTCTGACCTTACCTCAACGGTCATGCAGGACGCTACCGACCTGGAACATACCTTCTCCCATGCTGTCCCGCAATTAGTGGGTTCATTTGTTACGTTGATATTGACGATGATCGGGCTTGGCTTTATGAATTGGCAATTGGCACTTGCCGTCTTCTGGGTTGTTCCCGTAGCCTTGACGGTTCTCTGGTTCACCAAGAAGATGCAGACGAGAGAGCATCAGGCGAGTTATTTACAAAAACGTGCGGTTACCGAGAAAATTCAGGAAGGGATCCAGCAAATCCAGGAGATCAAGTCATACGGACAGGAAGAAACATATCTTTATGAGCTGTCGAATGAGCAAGAGCGGTTTGAGAAAGGACAAATCAATGGAGAGTTACTTATCGGGGTGATCATTAACACCATGCACGCCCTTATCAAGTTGGGAATACCCACGCTGATACTGGTCGGGACGACCTTGTTGCTCGCCGGTAAGGTGGATTTCCTGATATACCTGTTCTTCCTGATCCTCTCTTCCGTGATCTTTAATCCGTTGCTCAACGCATTGGAACATGGAGCAGTACTGTTCTTTCTCGATATTCGTATCAACCGGATGAATGAAATTATGGATCTGCCTGTGCAAACCGGAACCGCTGATTATTATGTGAACGATTATACTATTCGTTTCGACCATGTCGGTTTTTCCTATAAAGACGATGAGGAAAAAGTGTTGCACGATGTCTCGTTTGAAGCCCGTCAGGGAGAAGTGACAGCATTGATCGGTCCTTCTGGCGGCGGTAAAAGTACGGCGGCCAGACTGGCGGCCCGCTTCTGGGATGTAAACAGCGGCACTATTACCCTCGGTGGTACGGATATCACTACTATCGATCCTGAAGCCTTATTGAAAAATTATTCGATTGTTTTTCAGGATGTGGTACTCTTTAATGGATCGGTGATGGACAATATCCGCATTGGTAAAAAAGATGCCAGCGACGGAGAAGTATTGTGTGCAGCGCATGCTGCCCAGTGCGATGACTTTGTGCACAACCTCCCGGATGGATACCGTACCATTATCGGTGAAAATGGCAGTACACTTTCGGGAGGAGAGCGTCAACGTATATCCATTGCCCGCGCATTGTTGAAAGATGCGCCCATCGTGTTGCTGGACGAGGCGACAGCTTCGGTAGATGCTGAAAATGAAACCAGGATACAGGCTGCTATTTCGGAACTCGTCAAAAACCGCACCGTGCTAATTATCGCCCACCGAATGCGTACAGTAGCCAATGCCGATAAAATCGTCGTACTGGAAAACGGACATGTAGCCGAAACCGGTTCTCCATCAGCACTTATAAAACAAAATGGGCTTTTTGCCCGGATGCTTCGCATGCAGTCAACCGATGCGTCTATGGAACACAACAAACCTGTCTGGTAGTTTCCAAAAGTCGGAGAAGAGTGCATTAACCAAGCAACTTGCTAACAGTTTGTTCCGTCTGGATAATCTGTTTTGTATGAGGCTTATTATTTTTTAATGAAACAGTGTTGCATTTATGGTAAAGTTGTATATTTGTATTTCCATTACACAGATATTGATAGAATCTGTCAAGGCAAATATTGTAATCTCTAAAAACGTAAACATGGACAATAATCGATATGAAACAGCAAAACCCGTAACCATCATTTCCGGATTTCTTGGCGCCGGCAAGACCACCTTTCTGAACGAATACATTACTTACCGGAAAGGAATACGCCCGTTTATCATTGAAAACGAACTGGGTGAGGAAGGTATTGATGCCGGGCTGATCGTCGCACCCGGCACGGACGTGTTTGAGTTGAACAACGGCTGTCTTTGCTGTAGCCTCAATGAAGACCTGTTCGACCTGTTGGATGCATTGTGGAAACGGAACGATGAATTCGACGAACTGATCATCGAGACCACAGGCATAGCCGACCCTGCGACCATCGCACAGCCGTTCCTGGTCTATCCGGAAATAGAGGAGTGCTACAAATTGGAAAGGACCATCTGCATTGTGGATGCCCAACAGATCGATTTTCAACTGGAAGAAACCGAAGAGGCGCGTAAGCAAATTACCTTTGCAGACATCATCCTGATCAATAAATGTGATACGGTGTGTAAAGGACATCTTTCCGGATTGGAGGAATTGCTTCGAAATATCAATCCGTTTGCCGTCATACTATCGGGGGATAAAGAGTCGGGTTATCCTCTGGAAAAAATAATGGCATTCAACCGTGACGATTTCGACGGTAAAATACCCCCATTCGGGGCAACCGGTAAGGACGGGCACGATCATCCCATCCTTCATCCGGCCCCACATGCCGATGTAGAGGACCATTCACACTCCCATTCCCATTCACACCCTGACACACATCCGAATCATGAGGAATTTCACCATCACAGCATCAGTTCGCTCAGCTTTGTGTTCGACAGGCCGTTCAACCTCGACCGGTTCGGCCATCGCCTGATGATGTTCCTCAATATCCAGGCGAAAAATATATACAGGGTGAAAGGTTTTATATGGGCAAACGATGAGCCGCAAAAGGTGATCGTCCAGTCGGTCTCTAATATGCTGGCCATTACAATGGGGGAGAGATGGCCCCCTGAGGAAATGCCCAAAAGCAGGTTGGTGTTTATCGGTAAAGACCTTGCCTCACAGGGATTGGAAAAGATGTTAGCGCAGTGCCTGGACAAAGATTTTATTTATCCCTGATGTGATGAGCCAGTTTTACAAAATTCAATCGTATGACAGATCATAATAACTTTGACGTGATCATTATAGGTGGAAGTTATGCAGGACTTTCCGCAGCAATGGCATTGGGGCGTTCGTTACGAAATGTTTTAATTATCGATAGCGGAAAACCCTGTAACCGGCAAACACCCCATTCGCATAATTTCATTACTCAGGACGGGGAAAACCCGAAGGTAATTGCAGAGAAAGCCAAAACACAGGTTTTGAGTTACAATACTGTAAAGTTTCACAACGATCTTGCCGTAAGCGGAAAGAAATCAGGAACCGGTTTTGAGATAACGACGCAAACAGGTTCCCTGTGTACGGCAAAGAAGTTGGTTTTTGCTACAGGAGTGATCGACGTGATGCCCGACATCGAGGGTTTTTCTGCATGTTGGGGAATTGGGGTCATCCATTGCCCCTATTGCCATGGCTATGAAGTAAAGAATGAAAGGACAGGTATTTTAGCCAACGGGTATTTTGCTTTGCACTATGCGCAATTGGTACGGAACCTTACCCGGCACCTGACTGTTTTCACGAACGGCAAGGCCGATTTTACACAGGAACAAGCGGATAAATTTGCCAGACATAACATTCCGTTGATTGAGAAAGAGATTGCTTCCTTCGATCACGAAAACGGAAAGATCAGGCAAATCGTCTTTAAGGATCATTCAACTTTTGCGCTCCAAGCCCTTTACGCACGTCCTGCGTTTGAACAACATTGCAAAATACCCGAAATGTTAGGTTGCGAACTAACGGAACAAGGGCTTATCAAAACAGATATGTTCCAGAAAACAAGTATAGCCAATGTCTTTGCTTGTGGCGACAATACAAGTCCAATGCGTTCCGTGGCCTATGCGGTAGGTGCGGGAAATATTGCCGGTGCCATGGTAAACAACGAAATGACCGCGGAGGAATTTTAAAGGCTATCAACCTTAAGAATGTCTTGATTTTACAATTTTCGTAAAATTGACCGTTGTACTTTTGTTTCCTTATTTCAGCAAAAAAAATATGGGAACAGAAATTTCAATCCACAATCTCACCAAAAGTTATCCAAACGGTGCGAAGGCCTTGAAAGGCATTGATCTTGAAATCAAAAAAGGGAAATTTTTCACTCTTTTAGGTCCGAACGGAGCAGGTAAATCCACGCTTATTAAAATAGTAACCACTTTATCACAAAAAGATTCGGGCGAATTTTTGATTGGTGGAATAAATCCCGAATCCGAAAGCGCAAAAATTCAAAACTACATCGGTATTGCCTCGCAAGACAACGAACTCGACCCATCAGGGAAAGTGGAGGACTTGCTGGTATTCCAAGGCAGATTATTCGGACTGTCGAAAGCAGAAGCGTTTTCGAGAGCCCAAGAACTTATTTCGTTATTTCATCTGTCAAACGAAAAAGATAAAAAAACAAGTGCCCTTTCGGGAGGAAACAAACGAAAACTCCATTGTGCACTTGCTTTGGTACATCATCCGAAAGTCCTTTTTCTTGATGAACCGACCGTTGGAATGGATCCCTTGGCAAGAGCCAATTTTTGGGAAGTCATAACACAGCTAAATAAAACGCAAAACGCCACTGTTTTGCTAACCACGCAATACCTTGATGAAGCCGATAAATACGCCAATGAAATGGCGCTTATCATCGAAGGACAACTGCATTATTCGGGTACAATTGCGGGATTTAAAGAATTTGTAAATCTATCAGCATCAATGTCGTTGGACGACAGTTATCTGCATTACATTAAATCCATTTCTAAACAAAACACCACAAACGACGAAAAGCGATGAATACAGCAAATATATTACTGATGAAAAGAGCGATTATCAAACTGATAAAACAGCCATCCGCACCGCTTATGGGATTTGGCATGAGTCTTTTCTTCCTCATCGTTTACAATGCGGGAATAGGGGGCATCGGCAATTTGGAGGCTTTTGCCGGTAAAGGCTATCTGTCATTTCTATTCCCGATAGCGGTTATTTCATTGGCAATGGGTTCTTCATCAGGGGCAGGTCAAACGCTCAATGCCGATATGCAGTCGGGTTATTTCAAACGTCTTTACTTTTCGCCCGCCTCTCGTTGGTCGTTGGTTATTGCCCCGATGGTTGCAGACACGCTTTCATCACTTGTGTTTACGGCAATTTTGATTGCCATCGGAGCCTTATTCGGCGTAACTTTTCAATTCGGATTTCTTTCCGTTTTGGGAATTTTACTCATTTCCCTGTTGTGGTCGTTTACCTTATGCGGATTCTCGGCAGGCATTATGATACGTACCGGTCAGTATCAAAGTGCGTCGATAGTTACAAATGCCGTGTTTCCCCTGCTTTTTCTCAGCACCACCTTTCTGCCGAGGGAATTATTGACATCCAAATGGCTGCTGACCGTTTCGTGGGGAAATCCTGTTACTTATGTTCTCGAAGGGTGCAGGTACTTGTTGGTGGGGACCTCCGAAGCCAATTATTTCTTTATTGCCTTGATTATATTTACCTTTACATCGTTTATTTCAGTCGTATTCGCTTTATCAAGTTCAAAAAAGATTAAGATTTAACAAAAATGATTATCCGCAATATGCCCTATTGTAAATTTTGGATTTGAATTCAGGAGGATATGAAACAGCGGCTATCACAAGCCTGTCAAATAGTTTCTCCCCGAAAAATCTCCGGTTGAATTTATAACAGAATTCGTCGAGGTAATATTGCAGGTATTCGGGTTTGAGTTTATTGTGGTGCACGTCGAGTAACAAGCGTTTGACATTGCTGATTGCCGTATGTACCCAGGGCAAGACCTTCTCCACCTCTTCCGGTTTGACAACCAGTGAGGTATGTGTGGAAACATGCTGGCCCAGATCC
>NZ_KB905696.1:0-200120 GCF_000380985.1 Proteiniphilum acetatigenes DSM 18083
AAAGCCTATCCCGGCACCCGTCCGCTCAAAGGATTCTCCCTGCCGATGATCCTGAGCAACCTCACGCTGGAAATCGAGCACCTGCTCGACAAGGAAACCGTCGAACGAACCATGGAAGAATGCATCCACGAAGTGATGGAGGTATTTCTGCGCCCCGAACTGGGAGGGATTATAGTGGAAAACGTGAAACAGGATGGATCCCTGTCAGACTCTTTTAACGGACGTTTGATCAATCCGGGGCACGGCATAGAAGCCATGTGGTTTATCATGGACCTGGGAGTACGGCTCAACCGCCCTGCATTAATTGAAAAAGCAGTAGCAACAACCTTGAAGACCATTGAATATGGATGGGATAAAGAGTATGGCGGAATCTTCTACTTTATGGACAGAAAAGGGTTCCCGCCACTGGAATTGGAATGGGACCAGAAACTGTGGTGGGTGCATGTGGAAACACTGATATCGCTGCTGAAAGGGTATCAATTAACCGGCTCGGAGAAGTCTCTCCAATGGTTCAAAAAAGTACACGATTACACCTGGAGCCACTTCAAAGATACTGAATATCCCGAATGGTGGGCATACCTGAATCGTCGTGGGGAAGTACTGCTCGATCTGAAAGGAGGCAAATGGAAGGGTTGTTTCCATGTGCCGAGAGGATTGTATCAATGCTGGAAGATACTGGAGACAATCAATATCGCAGATTGTAAGCTATGATCAATTGGCAAAGATGCTTGCCAATTGATAAAACAATGCGAATAAATATGATGACTAATTCTAAAACAAATTAAATTCATGAAAAAAGGACGAAACCTCTCTTTGAAAGAGAGAAAACAAAAATATTTATTGTTCGTCTTGAGCTTTTTTACTTTACTGATATTCAGCACAAGCATGTATGCACAAGTAAATATCAGCGGGATAGTAAAGGACTCAAATAATGAGCCTCTGATTGGTGTAAATGTAATTGTGAAAGGTACCCAACAGGGAACTGTAACAAATACTGAAGGTGAATTCACTTTAACCGCTCCCAATACAAATGCGGTTATTGAATTCTCATATATAGGATTTCAGACCCAGGAACTTTCTCTTAATGGGCAAACTTATTTAAACGTCATTATGAGGGAAGATTCTGAGTTGTTAGAAGAAGTAGTTGTAGTAGGATATGGTACACAGAAAAAAATCAACCTGACAGGTGCTGTTCAAAACGTCACCAGTGCAGACTTAACAAAACGCAGTTTATCCAACACCTCTACAGCATTACAAGGTTTGGTTCCGGGTGTTTCCGTGGTACAGCCATCCGGACGACCGGGAGGAGATGGCTCCTGGATTACTATCCGCGGAACAGGCTCAATCAATTCATCTACAAGCCCGCTAATATTGATAGATGGAGTTGAAGGGGACATCAACAATATAGATATTAATGCAATAGAGTCGATATCCATCTTAAAAGATGCTGCTTCAGCATCTATTTACGGATCCCGTGCCTCCAACGGCGTAATTCTAGTCACGACCAAACGGGCGAAAGAAGGAAAAGTCAGAATCACTTATAATGGATACGCAGGTTTCAATACTCCAACCTCTATGCCTGATCCGGTGAATGCCATTGAATATATGGAAGCGGTAAACACAGCCCGGGCAAACGCTGATATGGATCCCCAATATTCGCAGGAGATCATTAATATCTACAAAACCCAGGGAGCCGATAACCTGAACTACTACGACACAAACTGGCGTGAAAAGGTGCTCAAAAATCAGACGTTGGCTCACAACCATTCTGTAAGTTTAAGTGGAGGATCTGAAACATTCCGTGTTTTTGCAAATGCAGGGTATTATTATCAGGAGGGACTCATTTCCAATAATGATTATTCGCGCATGACCTTGCGTTTAAATACAGACGCCCAACTCTCTGAATGGATGAAAGTCGGCGTAGATATCAATATCAGACAATCCAATGTCACACGTCCCAGCATGGAAGAACCTGAATCTACCATTAACAAAGCATTGACATTTACCCCGGTATTTTCTGGTCAAAACAATGATGGTACATGGGGATTCGGACAAAACGGAGATAATCCGATTGCAGTATCAAAAGCTGGTGGAGTACACACCGGTGTAACGCCAGAGTTGGGTGTAAAAGGATTTATCAGCATAAATCCCTTTAAAGGATTCGAGATATTGGGCAGTTATAGCAGCCGGAAAGTAGAATACAAATCGGATTATTTCATTAAACCGTACGACACATATGAAAATGGCGTTTTCAGGACATCCTATCCTGCTACCGGAACCCAGAAGTATGAGGGGTGGAGTCAGACCATAACCAATCAATTCAACCTCCAGACGTCTTACGAAAAGACAATATCCCGGAATTATTTCAAACTGCTGGGAGGTATGCAAACGGAAGAACGGTTGATCCGTAGTTTCAGTGCAAGCCGGAAAGGATATGAATTTGAGGGTTTTGAAGAATTAAATAATGGGGATATTTCCACAGCAACAAATTCCGGCGGACGGTTGGAATGGGCTATGTTATCATATTTTGCACGTGCAAACTATGTTTTTGCTGATAAATATCTTCTGGAGTTGAATGGGAGATTAGATGCATCCTCCCGGTTTATGAAAGATTATCGGTGGGGATTCTTTCCATCAATATCAGGAGGTTGGAGAATTTCTGAAGAATCCTTCTTTGAACCCATAAAAAATACTATCGGTAATCTAAAATTCAGAGCTTCTTATGGAACATTGGGTAATCAGGATATTGTACTCAACAATAATCCGGTATATTTCCCTTATGCGGCCTCGATAAGCTCCGGCTACGGATATTGGTTTGATAAAGTTTTAGGAACGGGTGTGGCTCAAACCCAGGTTGCTAACGAAAAGATATCCTGGGAGAAATCCACTCAATTGAATTTTGGATTGGATGGTGATATCCTGAATTCCCGGTTAAGTTTTAGCTTTGATTATTATATACGCAATATAAACGATATGTTGCAACAATTTCCTATTCCCTTATATGTAGGATTATCTTCTCCATGGGAAAATGCCGGTTCTATGAGAAATAACGGCTGGGATCTGTCTCTTACGTGGAGAGAACGAAAAGGGAACGTGAATTATTATATCACAGGCAATCTATCAGATGTAAAAAATAAAGTTACCAATCTATATGGTAACGAATATATCGGCACTCAAATCACAAAAGAAGGATTACCTCTTAACTCGTGGTATGGTTATGTTTCAGACGGATATTTCCAGAGTCAGGAAGAAATAGATAAGTCGCCCGTTTATGGAGGCAATAAAGAAAATGTAAAGCCAGGATATATAAAATACAAAGATATCAGCGGACCCGACGGAGTACCTGACGGTGAGATCACAGATGAGGACCGGGCTGTCATCGGGAACCCATATCCCCGATACGAATTCAGTGTAAACATGGGAGCTGAATGGAAAGGTTTTGATTTTTCTGTTTTCTTCCAGGGTGTGGGCAAGAAGGATATTTTATATACCGGTGCGGGGGCCCGTCCTTTCTACGTAGGACGCACTATCTTCAGGAATCAGTTGGATACATGGACACCGGATAACAGAAATGCGGAGTTTCCACTTCTTTTAATTGACGGTTCAGGGAGTAATCCGAACAATATTGTCTCTGACTTCTGGATAAAAAGTGGAGCCTATATACGATTAAAAAATGTAGTTCTCGGCTATAGCTTGCCTAAAAACACATTAGATAATTTAAAGATAGAGAGCCTCCGTTTTTATATCAATGGACAAAATCTATTCACACTCAGCAGCGCTTACAAAGGGTATGATCCGGAAAACTACGTAAATAATGGAAGTTTTTATCCTGTAATGCAGACTTTCACTTTTGGTATCGATCTTCGTTTTTAAAAAATATTCGTATGAAAAAGTTATTATCTTACATAATTTCAAGCATGCTTTTAGCAGGAACATTGGTGTCTTGTTCCGATTTTCTGGAAAGAGAGTCATCAGACTATTCATCTTCCGGTTTCTACAAGTCAGAAGCAGCAATTCTGAATGGGACTTCCGGTGTATACAATTGTTTATACATGGATCTTGGATACAACGTCCCGTTTAACGTGTATCTGGATCATTTCACAGGATTAGGGATGGAGCGGGCAGAGAATACGACTATTGGTGCAGGAGGCGCACTCAATCCCGATAATGCGTCTGTCCAATCCTTCTGGAGCATGTTATATGTTTTGGTCGCCAGGGCCAATTCGGTCATCTATGGTTCCAGTGAATATATAGACGACATAGGAGGTAAAGCTCTTCAATATATTTCGGAAGTAAGGGTCTTAAGGGCTTTTGCCTATTATAACCTGATTGCCACATACGGGGATGTTCCGTTTTTTACTTCTCCTGTCACTATCGATCAATACAAGGATGCCAGAACATCGAAAACGGAAATTCTTGATTTTATCTTAAAAGAGATAGACGAATCAGTTACACATTTACCCTGGACGGCTACAGAAAGGGGAAGGGTAGATAAAGCTTTCGCTTATGGGTTAAAGGCGCGTGCAGCCCTGTTGGGAGGTAGTCTGGACTATGCAAATCAAGGGACTGAATATTTCCGTATTTCAGCTGAAGCAGCCGCACAGGTAATCGGACAAAGAGAACTGGCCGATTCTTTTGATGACTTATTTAATATGACAGGGCAAGCCCAGGCAGATGTACGTAACGAAATGCTGTTCGAGTTAATGTATACTAAGCAGGGAACACAAAAAATCCATGTGATTGCTTTTGGACAGGTATCCAGAAACACAGGCCAGACAGGAAGACATCCCTCCATGCTATTGGCTGATATGTTTGAGTGCATAGATGGAAAGCGGATAGACGAATCTCCACTTTATGACCCCAACTATCCGCAGAGAAACAGAGATCCGCGTTTCCATTCGACACTATGGATGCACGGTGATACGGTTACCGTAAATAATGGATCAGTTATACGCCATATCTTAAACGCTTATGACATCGAAACACCGTTCTATGATTTTTCTTCCGGCCAATGGACTTTACAAAATAACGCAGACATTAACAGTGCGGCGGCATGGGCTAGTTTCTGCAATGCAGGCTCAGGTTATATTTGGGCAAAATTCAGCAACGAAGTGGCAGAAAACATCAGCGCACAATCCTGTAATGTACCTGTCATGCGGTATGCTGAGGTTCTCCTGACATATGCAGAAGCGAAAATAGAATTAAAAGAATTGGATGAATCGGTCTATAGTGCGATCAATCAGGTAAGAAATCGTGCCGGTATGCCCAATGTTTCGGAAGACAGGATTGGAAATCAAAACAGAATGAGGCAGCTTGTCCGTAATGAAAGAAAAGTGGAATTCGCTCTTGAAGGATTACATCAGGTAGATATGAGAAGATGGGATATAGGAGACCTTGAAAATGGACAACCCAGCTATGGTCTTCCGATTCCAACCATTCGTTATGAAGGTATGACAAGCACCGATATTCCGGATTTCAAAAAGTCTGAACGTCATGATTTGAATAATATAGCCACATATGACTCATATAAGGATAAACTCAAAGTCCGTGACAGGAACAGATTCTGGGATAAGAAATTTAATCTGTGGCCGATTCCGCAAGTGGAAATAGACCGCAACCCAAATCTCACACAAAATGAGGGGTACTAATAGAACTATTTAAAATTGTCCCGTAACTGTTTTCCGGGTAAAGAAAAAAATATACCCGGAAAATAGACTTATCAATCACCTAAACAAACACAAAATGAGATGAAAAGAAAGATTGTGAAACTATGGAAAGGATTTTTGTTCGCCTTGCTGTGGACATTTTCCTTATGTATATTTGCCCAGAACATTACTGTACAAGGTACTGTTACGGACACTAAAAGTGAACCCCTGATCGGAGTAACCGTACAGGTACGGGGAACAACCATCGGCACAATTACTGATATAGAGGGTAAATTCACTCTTTTAAACGTACCATCCAATGCCACATTGGAAATTTCCTATGTGGGTATGCATCCGCAGGTTGTTGAACTGGTTGGAAGAACATCTATTGAGGTAATAATGGAGGAAGATACCGAATTACTGGAAGAAGTAGTGGTTGTAGGTTATGGTACAATGAAAAAAAGTGATCTGACTGGTGCTTTAAGTCAGGTATCAGGCGAAGAACTAAAGAACTTACCTGTCAGAAGTGTAGCAGATGCATTACAGGGAAAAACCGCAGGAGTCACTATCACCTCCACCGGAGGAAGCCCCGGAACACCTCCCACAGTCAGGATCCGTGGAATTGGCACCGTCAATAACAATAATCCTCTCTATATTGTAGATGGATTACCTCAAACGGATATAGGATGGCTCAATCCCAACAACATTGCTTCAATGGAAATTCTGAAAGATGCATCGGCAACCGCCATATACGGATCAAGGGCTGCCAATGGAGTGATCATTATATCCACGATTAGAGGAAGCGGTCAGGAAAACAAAACCAGAGTAACTTTTGATGCCTATTACGGGATACAAAACCCGATCAAAATTTATGAAGTGATGGGGGCATCCGAATTTATTGACTATAAGAATCTGGCTAATACAAATGCGGGAAATGCAGCTTTTTATACTGAGAATCAGAAAAATCAGATATTACAGTTTCTAAAGGAGAATACGGGCAGTGAAGAAGGAACAAACTGGTGGAAAGAGATCAACCATAAAAATGCTCCTGTCCAAAACTATGATGTATCCCTCTCCGGAAGCGCAAACGGATTAGCATATCATACTAACCTGGGGTATATGAAGCAAGACGGCATCATAAACGGATCTGACTTCGACAGAGTATCATGGCTGACAAACATTGACCATCAATTGTATAAATGGTTAAAAATGTCTGGAAATGTAGGTGTAATAAAACAGTCAAGACGAAATGTAGTAGAGAATTCTCCCGGATTCAACACATCCTTTATTGCTTTCACGGCTGACCCTATATCTCCAGTATACAGAAAAGACCTAAAAGATATTCCCGATTTTCTGGAATCAGGTTTTTTTATGGATCAGGTTGATCCTAATGACCGTTATTCCTGGTACTCACCTATTCTACTGACCAACAAAGAAAATCCTGTTGCTCAAACAGATATCCGGAAGGATAATGTCTGGAATGATCTGTCACTAAAAGGAGGATTAAATTTCGATGCAGACATAACATCATGGCTGAAGTTCAGAACAAATTTCGGGGTTGATTTATACAGAGGGGGATCGGACGGATTTAATCCAAAATATTATTTAGATGGAGACCAGTTCAGTAATGATGCTACCGTAAGCAAATATTATTCAAATTCCGATTACTGGGTTTGGGAAAATACGCTCACATTTAACAAGACCTTTGGCGATCATAATGTATTGGCTATGATCGGGACTTCTGCCGAAGAAACAAAATCGGAAGCGACCTCTGCTTCACGTCAGGGATTGGTGAGCAACAGTGAAGACCAGAGGATATTGGATGCCGCTTCAAAAAATCCGGGCGCAAGCGGCTGGAAATCGGAGTCCGCATTACAATCATTGTTTACACGTATCTTCTATTCATATAAAAACAGGTATTTATTCACTGCCAACATCCGTAGAGACGGTTCGTCCAATTTCGGCCCGGGATATAAATGGGGAACTTTTCCCTCTTTTTCGGCAGGCTGGAATTTTTCTGAAGAAGACTTCCTGAGTAATTCAAAATACCTTTCAAACGGGAAATTACGTGTAAGCTGGGGACAAATAGGTAATCAGGCTATCTACGACATAAATGATGCTAGTAACAGAGGGGGCGCTTATCAGTCGGCTTTCACCGGGAATTGGGGGTACTATCTGTTTGGCAGCAATTTCAATTCCCAGCTAATGGGAGGAAATAATCTGATGGGTAATCCAAACGTAAAATGGGAAACCACAGAACAGTTCGATATCGGTGTTGATCTGGGATTTTTCAAAAACACATTAAACCTGAATATTGACTATTTTCAAAAGAGAACGAAAGATATGCTTTTGAAAGTACCGCTTCCTTCCTATTTAGGGTTTCCCAATAATCCCTGGGTAAATGCCGGAAGTATTTTAAACAAAGGATGGGAAATAGATGTAAAATACAGGAACTCACTTGAAGATTTCAACTATTCTATTGGCGCAAACCTATTCACTTTCAGTAATAAAGTGACAAGCTTAGGTGGTGGAGAGCCTCTCTATGGTGGCGGCTGGATAACAGTTACCACGACCAAAACCGAAGAAGGAAAACCTATAGGTTATTTCTATGGATTAAAAACCGATGGTATTTTCCAAAGCCAGGACGAAGTGAATGCTTATAAAAACAAAGAGGGAGGGCTTATCCAACCCACTGCGCGTCCTGGTGATCTTAAGTTTTTAGATATAAACGGAGATGGTGTTATCAATGCAAATGACAGGACAAACATCGGTAATCCGTTTCCAAAAGTAAGCTTTGGATTTAATCTTGCCGCCGATTATAAAGGCTTTGATCTTCAAATGTTATTTCAGGGGACTTATGGGAATAAAATCATGAATGCCAAGAAAATTGATATGTATTCAGGAGTCGGATGGTACAATGCCCCCAAAGACCTGATGGAGAAAGCCTGGTCTCCCACAAATCCTACCAATGAACAATTTCAAATAAATGCCGACAACACGAACAATCTTCAGGTTTCCGACTGGTTGGTAGAGGATGGTTCTTATTTGAGGTTGAAAAATATCCAACTCGGATATTCATTGCCGCAAAATATATTGACTCATTACAATATCTCGGGTATAAGAGTATGGGTAGGGGCATATAATTTATTGACTTTCACCAAATACACGGGGCTGGATCCTGAAATTGGCAATAGCAATCCTCTTAACAATGGGGTTGATGACGGTTATTACCCACAATCAGCCACTTATATGATGGGGATAAACATGACTTTCTAATAATTCGTAAAAATCAAGATACAATGAAAAGATATTATATATTATTCATATGGAGTATCTCTGTATTATTCTCATGTAGTGACTCTTTTCTTGAAAGAAATCCTAAGGGTAGACTGGATGAATCTGCCTACATGAAAACAGATGATGCCGCTTTCAAACTTGTAACATCGTGCTATCAACCTTTACACGATGGTTTTGCCTACTCTATCAACAGAGTAGCTATTGGCAGTGAAAGTGTGGATGATGCCGACGGAGGTGGATCGGATGCCGGTGACCGTCCCCAAACCACAGAATTGGGTAAAGGATATCCTCTTTCCAGTAATCCCTTGTTGCAAGAAGCATGGACCCATCGTTATACAGGAATTGGGCGTTGTAATGTCGGTATAGAACAATTAAGCAAGGAAGATCTGTCTTTAACGAGTGGCGGACAACCGGTCAGTAAGGAAACCGTGTCGAGATATATTTCAGAAATGAAATTTCTTCGCGCATGGTACTATTTCGATTTGGTCAATACGTTTGGAGGTGTTCCTTTGCTTAGCGAAGTTCAATTGCCGGATACAAGGCTTGAGAAAGCATCACTGGAAGAAATGAGAACCCAATTATATAAGGACCTCGATGATGCCATCAATGATCCGAACCTGCCCTGGAAAAAAGAGATGAATCTGTCAACCGAGTTGGGCAGAGTCTCAAAAGATGCAGCATATACCTTTAAAGGACGTATCGCGTTATTTTTTGCGGGATTAATGGAACAAAACAAAATGCAGGGAAATGCCCAGGAAGAATACGAAATAGCAAAAAATGCAGCATCTGCAGTAATAATGCAAGGAGGGCTATCGCTGACTCCTGATTTTCAGGATCTATACGGAGGAGACTATGATAAAGGACTTTCTTCGCCGGAATGCATATTTACCTGCTTGAGCAAATATGTGCCGGAGACAGGATACCTTACAGACTCTTATGCCATTATGAACGTTGGTAGAAATAATGTTGGAGGATGGGGAGGAAATGTTCCCACTTCTGACCTGGCTGAGTTTTATGATGAGAGAGATCCAAGAAAATTATTTACTATTATCAGCGATGGAGATATTTTCAAAAGAGGTGGGGAAGAAGAAGTCCATAATTACAAAGGATATTATAATTTCAGTCTGCAACAAAGTCGCAAAGCATTTGTCCCGTATGATTACAGGGAAGATGGTAATCTACAGCGAAGCAAATGGGCTCCCTACTGGATAAGATATGCCGAAACACTGTTGATCTATGCGGAGGCAGTCTTGAAAACAGCCGGGAGCAAAGAAGAAGTTGCCACATATATTAATATGGTTAAATATAGAGCCTATGTCTCCACTTCCAAAAAAGATAGTTTTGCATTCCAAAGAAAATTTGAAGAAACATTGGAGGATATTGATGCATCAACATTTTTAACTGAATATGCCATAAAAGCAAGTGACGATTTAGAACAGGTCATTAAAGATGAACGTAGAGCTGAATTTGCTTTGGAAGGATTACGATTGTACGATTTAATCCGTTGGGGAGATTATGTCACAACAATGCAGGCATTTTCTTCTAAATATCAATATGCAGGAAAAGGAAGCGAAGCCTCCGAAAAAAGCTGGCCATTCCCGATACCTCAAGCGGAAATAGACCGTTCAAACGGAGTATTGACTCAAAATGATAATTATAAATAAATTTATTATGACAACTTATTCACGCAGAAAGTTCTTAAAGACCGCGGCCATGGGAGCCGCCGGTCTTACCATAGTTCCCAATACGGTACTTGGGAAAGTAAGGGGATATACTTCTCCAAGCGACAAACTGAATATCGCCGGTATCGGGGTGGGAGGAATGGGACGTCGCAACCTGGCGAACATGAAAACAGAGAATATCGTTGCGCTTTGCGATGTCGACTGGAAATATGCCGCCAAAACTTTCAACGATTATCCTAAAGCCAAACAGTTTAAGGACTGGAGAGCCATGTTCGACCAGATGGGTAAATCCATCGACGCTATTATGGTGGCAACCCCCGACCATACCCATGCCGGGGTAGCCGCCCATGCCATTACCCTGGGAAAACATGCTTATGTACAAAAACCATTAACTCATTCCGTCTATGAATCCAGACTGCTTACCAGACTCACCGAAAAATACAGGGTGGCGACCCAAATGGGAAATCAGGGAAATTCGTTCGACTGGTGCCGGCAGATAGCCGAGTGGGTACAATCGGGCGTGATCGGCGATGTATACGAAGCGCATTGCTGGACAGACCGTCCCATCTGGCCACAGGGGTTGGGTGAACCCAAAGGAGGCATGCCCGTTCCCTCCACGCTGGACTGGGATCTGTTTATCGGCCCTGCAAAAAAACGCCCTTATGATCCCGCATATACTCCCTGGAACTGGCGCGGATTCTGGGACTTTGGGACAGGTGCATTGGGCGACATGGCATGCCATATTATGGATCCGCTATACTGGGCATTGGACCTGAAGTATCCGGTAAGTGTCTCGGCCAGTTCGACATTGGCAAATCTCTATTCCCCACCCCAGGCACAGAAAGTAACCTACAAATTCCCGGCACGTCCGGCAAAGGGAAACGTCAATATGCCGGAACTGACGGTACACTGGTACGATGGCGGATTACTTCCGGACAGACCGCAGGAACTGAAAGACGGGGAAATGATGGGTGACTCCAATGGAGGTATCATACTGGTAGGCACCAAAGGGAAAATCATGACCGGCTGCTACGGGATGAATCCTACATTACTTCCCACATCCAGGATGGCAGATTTCAAACAGCCCGAGCCTACTATACCCCGCATCAAAGGAGGAAATGGCAATATCTGGGATACCAACGCACATGAACAGGACTGGATCAGGGCATGTAAGGAGTCTCCGGAAAACAGGACCGAAGCTTCGTCGAATTTTCGCTTTTCCGGACCTTTCAATGAAATGGTAGTAATGGGGGTATTGGCCGTACGCCTTTCCGGTTTGCAGGGACTGCACCGCGAACTGCAGTGGGACGGGGAGAATATGCAATTTACCAACATATCTCCGTCCGATAAGATCAGCATCGTTACACATGATGAATATGCGGTGATTGACGGGGATCCGAAATTCGACAGAAGGTTTGCGGAGTTCAACGCCTCCGAAATGGCAAATGAATGGATCAGGCATACCTATGAAAACGGGTTTACCTTGCCGGATATGCCCCGGTAAGAAAGGGTAAACCAGAAGGAGAACAGTGTCTTTTAGTGAACTTTGAATAATTTACATAATGGATAAATACAAAAAGGTTCGGTAAACAATAAAATAAAAAAAAGAGTTCTTTGACATATTGGAGAGAAAAACTTACAGTAACCAGTCTATAATATTGACCACGCAGATGCTTTGTTCCGGCCCGGGCAGGGGAATAATCTCCGATTTTCCCCTGGTAAGGATAGTCCCTTCGGACAAATGGTAAGTATCCATAGCTTCCAGCAGACCTTCCGTTTCCCGTGTATAGTTCTCCGGCGTCAGAAATTCGCACACTTGTATCACACTTATAATTTGATTGTGTTGCAGACAGACGAAATCACACTCTTTCATCTTTTTATGAAAGTAAACCTGATAACCTCGCCGGCGCAGTTCGATAAACACCATGTTTTCCAACAGTCGTCCGCGGTCCTGCGAAAAACGAAAAGCCACTCTGGAGCTCAGTCCATTGTCGATACAATAGATTTTCTTGTTGGAAACATATTGCTTTTTGAGTGAATAGTCGTATTTGGGAACCTGGAAAAGCAAAAAGGATGCTTCCATATATGAGATATAATTCTTGGTGGACGTGTCGCTCTTTATTCCCAACAGACGAGAGATATTCCGGTAGCTGAATTCTTTTCCTATGTTCGAAATAGCATAATGGGCCAGTTCCCGGAACGTTTTTTTTTCCTGAATGACATACCGGAAAAGAATATCCTTGTAAAGGATATTTTCATAGAGCGTGGCAAGGATTTCTTCGTCTTTCGTATGGCAATAAAGCGGAAAACCCCCATGTGGTAAATACTCGTCGAAAGCCTTATTTACCGCCGCATGTGATGCCGTTGTCTTTTTCACGGCAATACCTGCGAAGTCGAGGTATTCGGCAAAAGAGAAAGGGTATAGTTCTATTTCTTTGTAGCGTCCGGTAAGGTGTGTGCCTAATTCGCCACTCAACAATTTGGAGTTTGACCCGGAAAGAAATACTGTGTATCCCTCGTCGTGTATACGGCGTACAAAACGTTCCCATTTGGGAATGTTCTGTATTTCGTCTATAATAACATTCCGGCTGGCGTTTTGCTTGTGCCAAAGGGTCAGTAGAGTAGAAAAATCGGACACTTCGAAATGAAGCAGCCGTTCGTCATCGAAATTGACATAGACGAAATCATTACCCAAACGATCAGCAAACTGTCGCAACAGGGTAGACTTACCGCATCGACGAATACCCGACACAATGACAATTTGTTCGCTGTTCAAGTAAAGGTCGAAGTCGATTTGCCTAAAAATGCCTGGTGATCTGGATGAAAACAGGTCCCGCTGATCAGAAACGACAAAGTCCAAATCATATTGATTCATCATAAAACTAACATTTAAAATGTGAATATTATCGCAAAACTAACATTTAAAATGTGAATATGCAAATTAATCTCTCCAATAATTATCGAAGTACGATAAATTTTTAAATAATATGAAAACAACAAAAATGGTATTTATTGCACTGTCCTGCCTTTTATTAAATGCCGGATGTGCACAAGACAGCACGAAAACAAAAGCGGAGAAACAGGAGTGGCATTTATCCATGCAATCCTATACGTTCCATCTGTTTACAGTAACTGAGGCATTGCGTAAAACCGAGGAATTGGGAATCCGCTTTATCGAGATCTATCCCGGACAGAAAATGGGTACGGATTTCGGAGATCTTGTTTTCGGCTATGATCTAAGTATGAAAGATCAGGAAAGGCTGAGAGTTCTGGCCGCATCGAAGGGTGTCAAAATCATTTCCTCGGGGGTATGGACTGCCAAAACAGAGGAATGGGAACCTATCTTTGCATTTGCAAAAAATATGGGAATGGAATTTATCAGCGTGGAACCGGCCCGTGAAGATTGGGACGTAGTGGAAGAGTTGGCTAAGAAACACAACATCAAAGTGGCCGTTCACAACCATCCAAGTGAAAACTCCTATTGGAAGCCGGAAATACTACTCGCCAGCATCGGAGGCAGGGACGGTTTACTGGGAGCCTGTGTGGATGTAGGACATTATAAAAGAATGGGATTGGACCCTATTCCTTCTATGCGGCAACTCAAGGGAAAGATCATCGCATTACATTTCAAAGACATTGCACCGCAGGGAGAAGAACAAAGTCTCGAAGATGTGGTATGGGGACAAGGCATCCTTGACGTGAAAGGAATGATGAAAGAATTAAAAAGACAAAAATTCAAAGGCTATTTCACGATCGAATATGAAGCGGACTGGGAGAACAACCTGCCTCAGATAAAACAATCGATCGATTATTTCAATCAGGTGACAGAAGAGATACTATAAAGTCTCTTTGAAAATGCCGATGCCTCTATTGTGACAAGATAATTATCTGTCGCAGGAACTGCCTGTTCTAACTGAGGAATAACTGATTATTAAGTAAATAAAAAAATATACTTATGAATAGAAGAAGTTTTATCACCTATGCTTCCCTCTTGGGAGGTTCTGTTGCGCTGCAGGGAAATCAGGGTTTTGTTACATCTGGAAAACGTGCCGGAAGACGTGAAAATTCCAGGGCGCGTGAAATGTATGCAGATGTCATCATTATCGGAGGAGGGATGGGTGGTTGTGCTGCGGCTCTTGCCTGCTGTCGCAACGGACTAAGTGTGATCATGACTGAGGAGACCGACTGGATCGGCGGTCAGGTATCCCAACAGGGTGTTCCCCCTGATGAACATCAATGGATAGAGACACACGGCGCACCGCAGTCGTATCGGGATTTCAGAAACAGGATACGGGAATATTATCGTCATAACTATCCGTTAACAGACTCTGCCCGTGCCCGGGAATATCTCAATCCCGGTGATGGAAGCGTTTCCAGATTGTGTCATGAACCGAGAGTAGCGGTATCGGTATTGATAGATATGCTTTCACCTTACCTGAGCACCGGGAAACTGCAGTTACTGCTCAACTATAAGGCAAAGAGCGCCGTCGTGAATGGTGACCGGGTTACGAATGTAGAAGCAGTACATTTTTATTCAGGCAACAAGGTAATTCTCACAGGCAACTCCTTTATCGATGCGACAGAGTGTGGCGATTTGCTTCCGTTAACAGGCACTGAATATGTCACCGGTACTGAATCGAAACAGGATACAGGGGAACTGCATGCTCCGGAGAAAGCAGATCCAATGAACAATCAGGCTTTTACAGTCTGTTTTGCTATGGATTATCAACCCGGAAAAGACAATGTACAGGATCCCCCTAAGGAATACGATTTCTGGAAAAACTATATACCTGAGATGACTCCACCCTGGTCAGGACGATTACTGGATCTCTCCTACTCCGATCCACGTACACTGAAACCCAAAAAACTGGGGTTTGATCCCACAGGTAAAGATCTGGAAGGTGTACTCAATCTGTGGAATTACAGACGAATTATCAATCGAAAGAATTTTACTGAAGGAACCTATGATGGTGATATCACTATCGTAAACTGGCCTCAAAATGATTTCTTCCCCGGGAATCTGATTGATGTTCCTGAAAAAGAGTTTCAGAAGAATGTTGACAGAGCTAAACAATTGAGTCATTCACTCTTTTATTGGCTCCAGACAGAAGCCCCCCGCCCGGATGGAAAACCCGGCTGGCGCGGGTTAAGGCTGCGCGGCGATATTATGGGTACAGAAGATGGAATGGCTAAATATCCTTATATTAGAGAAGCCAGAAGAATCAAAGCTGAATTCACTGTTCTTGAAGAACATGTGGGAGCGGAAAACCGGGAACTGGTTGCCGGCAATATTGCAGGTAAGCGTGCTGCGGATTTCTATGACAGTATAGGAACAGGCTACTATCATATCGATCTTCATCCCAGTTCGCGCGGTAATAATTATATTGATTTCTCTTCACTTCCTTTCCAGATACCGCTGGGAGCGCTTCTTCCGAAAAGAGTAAACAATCTCCTTCCTGCGAATAAAAATATAGGAACAACTCACATTACTAACGGTTGTTACCGTTTGCATCCGGTGGAATGGAGCATTGGTGAAGCAGTGGGATGCCTGATCGCCTTTGCCGGTAGAAAAAAAGTGCCGTTCCGCGCCGTCAGAGCGGACAAGAACCTTCTGTCTGATTTTCAGAAGGAAATTGAACGTCAGGGAATAGAAACAAAATGGCCGGAGTGATGATCCTGTTCATCATGAATTAAAAACAGATTCGATCTATGTGCAAACTAAAAATATCCTTTCAACTCTTTGTTCTCTTCTCAATAGTATCTGTTTCACAGAGTTGTAAGAACAACACACCATTACCCGATGTGCTTATTATCGGAGGAGGAACAAGCGGGGTCAGTGCCGGCATAGCTTCGGCACGAATGGGAGTGCAAACAATGATTATAGAAGAATCGGAATGGTTGGGCGGGATGCTTACAAGCGCCGGTGTAAGCGCAGTAGACGGAAATTATCGTCTGCCGGGCGGTTTCTGGGGAGAACTGAAAGATTCGCTGATAAATTATTACGGTAGCGCCGAAGCGCTGAAAACCGGATGGGTAAGCAATGTGCTGTTCGAACCATCGGTTGGAAATAAAATCCTGCAACAGATCGCATCAAAGGAAAAGGATTTGAAGATCCATTTCAAAAGCAGGCTGAAATCAATTGTAAAGGAAAAAGATCAATGGATTGTGACTATTGAAACACCGGAGAAAACAGTTATGCTTTATCCGAAAATCGTCATCGACGCTACCGAGTTGGGCGATGTTGCACTCCGATGCGGTGTAAAGTATGATGTAGGGATGGAAAGCCGTGAAGTGACAAAAGAAGAGATCGCACCTGAAACAGCCAACGATGTGATACAGGATTTAACCTATGTGGCTATTCTGAAAGATTATGGCAAAGATGTGACGATTCCTATGCCTGACGGTTACGACTCAAGCCGGTTTGCCTGCTCGTGTGATAATCCGTCCTGCAGTAATCCCAACCCGAAAAACGTATTGTGGCCGAAAGAACAAATGATTACTTACGGCAAACTGCCGAATAACAAGTATATGATTAACTGGCCTGTTGAAGGCAACGACTATTTCATAAACTTAATCGGTAAAAGTGAGAAGGAACGTGAAGAAGCCCTGGAAAAAGCAAAGAACCATACGCTTTGTTTCGTTTATTTCATCCAGAAGGAATTGGGAATGAATACACTCGGACTGGCAGACGATGAATTTCCCACTCCGGACAAAATGCCGTTGATTCCTTACCATCGCGAATCATTACGCATTCACGGTTTGGTCCGTTTCACGCTTAATCATATCGTGGATCCCTATACGCAGGACGAGAAGTTATATCGCACCAGCATTGCCGTGGGAGATTATCCGGTGGATCATCACCACGGAAGGTATCCTGAAGTGGAAATACTCCCTCACCTCTACTTTCACTCTATTCCTTCATACGGACTTCCGCTGGGAGTGATGATCCCTCAGGATACAAAAGGGCTTATCGTAGCCGAGAAGTCTATTTCCGTATCCAATATTGTCAATGGTACAACCCGCTTACAACCGGTTGTATTGCAAATCGGCCAGGCTGCGGGAGTATTGGCGGCACTAAGTGTGAAAAACAGGACTGATATCGATAAAGTATCTGTGCGCGAAGTCCAGCAAATACTCCTGTCGCAGGGAGGTTACCTTTTGCCATATCTCGATGTGGAAAAAGAGCACCCGCTTTTCCTGCCTTTACAACGTATCGGAATTACCGGTATTTTACAGGGTATCGGAAAAAACGAAGGCTGGTCGAACGAAACCTGGTTCAGAGCGGATGATCCGGTTTTATGGTCTGAGCTGGGCGGTATGAAAGAGATGTATCCCTATCTTGAAATTTCTGACCTGGATACTCCCGTCACACTGAATGAATTGCTTGAACTGATCGTCATGATTAGCGATAAAGAAAAACTTTCTTATGACAGTGATATATCATCTATTGTTAAAGAGGTATTTACAGGATTTGACTTCACCGGATATGAACCGAATAAACAACTTACCCGTGCAGAAGCCGCAGTATTGATTGACATTCTTCTAAATCCTTTTGAAAAAGATGTGGACATACAAGGAAATTATATATAATAACTCAGTCTTATTATGGATAAATTATATTATATAGACAAAAATATCCCGTAAAACAGATTATATTTACTCAATGAAACGACGCGATTTTTTACGATCTTGCGGAGTAACACTTATGATAGGAAGTGTTTCCCATGAAATCCAGGCCGCTATCCGACACAATTCGGAAAAAATAAAATCCATTGAAGGGTCCTGGTTTGAATTCCAGCACCATAACCTTGCCGAAGGAAAATACTGGAATGAAACCCTGAAAACATTCTCCGCAGCACAATGGGATGCAAAGGTAAAAGAAATTGCAGATAGTGGTATCCGCTATCTGGTATTGCTCAACGTAGCTATATATGATAAAACGTTCTACCCATCCGTATTACTTCCTCAACACGATATGGGTTGTGAAGATCCGCTCGAGACTGTATTAAACACTGCCGACAAATACGGAATAAAGTTTTTCATCAGCAACGATTTTTTTGGCGACTGGACAAATCCTTATTTTCTGATGACAGATCCCGGAATCAATAAATTACGGTTGACAGCCATGAACGAGATCGCTGAAAAATACGCGCATCATAAAAGCTTCTACGGATGGTATTTTCCGAATGAAACGGGAATATCGGGACATTACGAAGATTTCTTTATCAATTATGTAAACGCATCTTCTGCCGAAGCGGCAAAACTAACTCCCGGCACAAAAACACTGATCGCACCTTACGGCACAAGGAACGTAAAGGCCGATGACAAATACGCACGCCAGTTAGAGTCGCTGAATGTCGATTATATCGCTTATCAGGATGAAATCGGAGTGGAAAAGACCAGAGTGGATGAAAGTGCAGGATATTTCGAGCAATTGCACCGGCTTCATAAGAAAGCGTCCAGATCCAGCCTATGGGCCGATGTAGAGGTGTTCCGGTTTGAAGGAACAGTATACCAAAGCGCATTGCTGCCTGCTCCGGCTGAAAGGGTTATCCGGCAACTGGAAGCCGTTTCACCGTTTGTGGAAAAGATATTCATCTACCAATATACGGGATTATTGAATAAACCGGGAAGTTTGGCTTTCGCCGGTCATCCTGATTCCCTGATATTGTATGAAGAACTGGCAAAACATAAAGCAATCAATAGCTAAAAAGCAGTTCAAAAGTAATTTATTAAGAAACGAGAAATGAAAAAAGCAAATCTATTCTTAGCATCTGTTTTATATATGCTTGCTTTGCAGCTCCATGCACAAACAGTGTATTATGACGCGGACCAATTCCCGTTGGTCGGAAAAACGTCGGACGAGACCGAAACCAGGTACGAGCGCCTCCCTGCATACCTGAAAGAGGTATGCCGACCGCCGGTATGGAACCTGGGAAAAAATACATCGGGACTGGCAATCCGTTTCAGGACAAACAGTACTGCTATTTCCGCAAAATGGGAAGTATCAGGCGACAACCGGATGAATCATATGACCGAAACGGGGATCAAGGGTGTCGACCTGTATGCATGGGAAGAGGGTCACTGGCAGCCCGTGAAAGCCGGGCTCCCTTCCGGAAAAGTGAACGAACGAACCATTATCTCGGATATGACACCGCAGGAACGGGAATATATGATGTTCCTCCCGCTTTATGACGGAGTGGTTTCCCTTTCGATAGGAATAGATTCTACAGCCTATATTAAAAAACCGGCACTTCCCTACCCTGACACCACCCATCCTATTCTCGTCTATGGAACCAGCATCACTCAGGGTGGATGTGCCACGAGACCGGGAATGTCATATACCAATATTCTTGCCCGCCGGTTAAACAGGGAGGTGATCAACCTGGGATTCAGCGGAAACGGGCAGCTCGATTATGAGATTGCGGAATTGATGTCAACCCGCCGGGATGCATCCCTGTTTGTTCTCGATTTTATTCCCAATGTCAATGCTACACAGTTGACGGAGAAAACCAGACCTTTTTTCGATATAATACGAAAAGCCAATCCTGGTACGCCAATTCTATTTGTAGAGACAGTTATTTTTCCCCATTCTTTTTATGATAAAAACATCTATGAAACCATAACGGAAAAGAACAGGTTGTTGCGCAAAGAATATGAAAAGATCAAGCACGAAGGAGACAAAAACGTATATTATCTGGCAAATGATGACCTGATCGGTAATGACGGAGAAGGCACTGTCGACGGTATCCATTTCACCGATTTGGGATTTCTGCGTTTTGCCGATAAATTATATAATACTATCCAACATATAAATATTCAATAACTATTAAACAGAAAAACGATGCAGAACAACAGAAGAGACTTTATCAGAAAAGCGGCTCTTGCGGGTGCTTCGGTAGCGGCTATTCCCGCATTATCTGCCTGCGAGGGCGCAGGGAAGTCGTCCTCAGCAAATGATAATCGATCCAACATATACAAGGACAATGAATTGAAAAGCCAACTTATTGTTCCCGGGAATAACGGAATACAAATAACCGGTACATTCCTGGATGAGATATCCCACGATATTCCCCATCAGAACTGGGGAGAGGCGGAATGGGACCTGGACTTCCAGTATATGAAAGCCATCGGTATTGACACTGTGATCATGATCCGCTCCGGATACAGGAAATTCATTACCTACCCGTCGGAATATTTATTGAACAAAGGATGTTTCATGCCGTCGGTCGACCTGGTGGATATGTACCTGCGCCTGGCAGAGAAATACGGCATGAAGTTCTATTTCGGCCTGTACGACTCCGGTCATTATTGGACAACGGGCGACATGACCCATGAAATTGAAGACAACAAGTATGTGATCGATGAAGTGTGGAAAAACTACGGTGAAAAATACAAAAGTTTCGGAGGATGGTATGTGAGCGGTGAAATAAGCCGTGCCACCAAAGGGGCAATCGGCGCTTTCTACGCCATGGGCAAGCAATGTAAAGATGTATCCGGGGGACTGCCCACATTTATCTCACCCTGGATCGACGGTAAAAAAGCAGTTGCTGCAAGCGGGGAAGCTCTAAGCAAAGAGGAAGCGGTATCTGTGCAGCAACATGAGAAAGAGTGGGATGAGATATTTGCCGGGATTCACGAGGTGGTAGATGCTGTGGCATTCCAGGACGGACATATCGATTACGATGAGTTGGACGCTTTTTTCACTGTAAATAAAAAGCTGGCCGACAAATACGGGATGCAATGCTGGACAAACGCCGAGTCGTTCGACCGCGACATGCCGATCAAGTTTCTACCCATCAAATTTGATAAACTCCGGATGAAGCTGGAGGCAGCCAAACGATGTGGTTACGACAGGGCAATCACCTTTGAGTTTTCCCATTTTATGAGTCCGCAGTCGGCCTATAGCCAGGCCGGGAATCTATACAACCGGTATAAGGAATATTTTAATCTGTAATAAAGGGGGAAAGACCACCCGGGTTCAAGAGAAACAACAGTGTAATATACATAGAATATTAATTTATAACTAAAGATGCAGAAAGCAGAGAATATTAGCAGTTATGTGATCTTTCTTTCCGTTATAGCGGCATTAGGCGGTTTCCTTTTCGGGTATGATACCGCCGTGATTTCGGGAACAGTGTCCCAGGTGACAAGTCAGTTTGGTTTGACAACGCTCCAAAGCGGTTGGTATGTCGGTTGCGCACTGATAGGCTCAATCAGTGGGGTTCTCTTTGCCGGAGCTTTGAGTGATTATTTCGGGCGTAAAAAGACAATGCTACTATCAGCGGTATTATTTACTACCTCGGCATTGGGATGCGCCGTTGCCCCCGACTTTAACCAACTGGTCATTTGGCGAATTGTAGGAGGGATAGGTATCGGTATTGTATCGATTGTTTGTCCGCTCTATATCTCGGAGATTTCCCCCGCTTCCCATCGCGGCAGAATGGTTTCCCTCTACCAACTTGCGGTCACAGTAGGTTTTCTGGGCGCCTACCTGGCAAATTACTATCTGCTAAATTTCTCTGCAGGATTTACCTCATCAAACTCGATATTGCATCAAATCTTCGGGACAGAGATCTGGCGTGGAATGCTCGGTGTCGAAACCATTCCGGCCATGATGTTCTTTATTATTATCTTTTTCATTCCCGAAAGCCCCCGCTGGTTGATCGTGAAAGGGAAAGACGAAACCGCATCGGGAATACTCTCTAAGATTTACACCAAAGCATCGGAAGTCTCTTTCCAGATCAATGAGACCAAACAGATGTTGGAATCGGATGTAAAATCGGATTGGAAACTACTTCTCACGCCAGGTATCTTCCGTGCGGTACTGATCGGTTGTGCCATCGCCATCCTGGGACAATTTATGGGTGTCAATGCCGTGTTGTACTATGGCCCGTCCATCTTCGAGACAAGCGGGCTTTCAAGCGGTGATTCCCTGTTCTATCAATCATTGATAGGCCTTGTCAATATGGGGACCACGGTACTTGCCCTCCTTATCATAGACAAGGTAGGCAGGAAAAAACTGGTTTATATCGGCGTTTCGGGTATGATCGTATCTTTGATCCTTATCGGGATTTATTTCCTGAAAGGTGAATCGTTGGGCATGTCGAGTATATTTTTGCTGGGCTGTTTCCTTGCTTATATTTTCTTTACGGCAGGATCCATCAGCGCGGTAATCTTCGTATTCCTTTCCGAGATGTACCCTACCAGGATAAGGGGATTGGCCATGTCTATCGCGGGATTTTCCCTGTGGGTCGGCACTTACCTTATAGGACAGCTCACTCCGTGGATGCTTGAAAACGCTACCCCTGCCGGCACGTTCTTCCTGTTCGCATTTATGTGCATCCCCTATATGCTTATCGTATGGAGACTGATGCCTGAAACCGCCGGTAAATCACTTGAAGATATCGAGCGGTTCTGGTTAAGAAAGAAATAACCGGTGTATCGGAAAAAATATTTTTTTACTTATAAGAACTTTGTAGTATATTTGTTATGCTAATAATAAACATGTTACGAATATGGCAAGGAATATGAGTTGATTAATTAATTCAAATAATTATGACCACAATAAATATTAATGCAAAACACTTTGTCTTATGGTTGCTTTTAGCGGCAATTGCTCTTTGTTTATACTCATGTAGAGATGACGACGAGCTAAAAGACAAGTCAAAAGTTATAAATATGTCTATCTCGTCAGATACCGGGGTGATGTATAATATTTTTGATGAAACAGGTATTTTCCCAATGGAATGCATGCTGGTGACCGAAGAGGGGGGAAATGGGGAATGGAATACAATGGCATTTGGCACAATCCAGGGGTTTGACTATGAAAAAGGCTATGAATATGAGTTAAGAGTTAAGAAGACCACTTTGGGCAATCCTCCCGCCGATGGGAACTTATATACGTATGAGCTTCTGACGGTTCTACATAAGAAAAAAATTAAAGAGCCAGAAACTCCCGTTGAAGTTATTGTCAATACCGAAGAAGACATACCTTTTAAGGAAGGTTGTCCTACCAACATCTATGATGTAATGGATCCCGAAATAACTGTGGACAAAGATGGCAACATACTCACAGGCAATCATAGGACGTCTTATGAATGGACACGCGTGCATCTAACTTATACCCTCAAATACGGAGATAAGTTTTACAATCAATTGATGTATATGACAACCGGAGCATACGTGATTTCACCCCTATCCGAGAAAATAATCAAGATTCATAATGAAAGCTATGGAGGCCCATTGCTCAAAGACGTTATTCCTCAAGAAGAATTTGACTCTATCAAAAATCAAGCTAAAACTGGAGATTCATTCTCTTATAGGCTTGTACTTATTAATGCACAGGGACTTGGGCTGCAAACCGTCAGTTTTAATCTAAAAAAAATTTAATGGTCCGCCGCTCATATAGGTTAAAGGAATCTTCGAAAAAGCGCCTATGCAGTGCGAAAGGTGGAGACCCACATAATAAACTCTATAAATTCATGGTATCGTAAAAAGTAAACGGTTGATATGGAAAAATTCAATCTTCAAGGCACCACCGGTAGAAAGGTCTGATCTGTACGCTGTCCTCCTCTCCTTCCTGATTATATGTGATAATGCTGCGGGAAACAAGGTTAACTTGTTTATTGAGACCGTAGAATCCTTCGGCTTTACGCTTCCTGTTGACGGCTGTCAGTTCGTAACAGACCTGAAAGGCATGGAAAGCATTGTCCTTCTGAGCGATAAAATCACATTCTCCGTTTCTACGAACAAAAGAAATATTATTATATCCCTTATTTACCAATTCGTTATAAACAGCATTTTCCAGCATCTTTCCTTTTTGCTCTGAGAAGCGGAAACTCACGGCATTCATCAATCCGTTATCTATACAATAAGATTTATGATCGGGACGCGCACCCGGTTTTACGGAAAAAGCAAAGTTTGTAGCATCCACCAGTATATAACTGCGGACCGCGAAAGACAAATAGCTCTTGACTGTATTTTCGTTACTGTCCAAAGCCTGGGCTAAACTGTTGTAATTAAAGAGCGATCCGGTATTTGTCAGCAAGTAGTGCATTAACCGGTAAAATAAGTCTATGTCTCTTACACGGTTACGGGTGATACAATCTTTCAGGACGATAGACTCGTAATAACTCTGCAACAATTCTGTTTTTATGTCATCTGACAGTTCATGTAACACAATTTCTGGAAAGGAGCCCCATAGCATATACCGATCGATCAGCCGCAAAGCTTCCGTTTTACGTGCCAATATCGAAAGATTGTCGTTGAAACCATGTACGGCAAACAGTTCTTTCACGGAGAACGGACGCACAACATTGCTGAAATATCGTCCCGAAAGCAGGGTGGAAAATTGTTTATCCAGCAAATCGGAAGTAGAGCCGGTAATATAAATCTTTCGAAAGCGGCGTGTGTCATACGCACCTTTTGCAAAAAGTTCCCAGTTTTTCACCTGCTGCACCTCATCCAAAAAGAGATAGAGGGATTTGATACCCGTGAGCACTTCCGCCTTTTCTATAATCGAATACAGTTCAGAAGGATTATTCCACAAGGAAGTAAAAACAGGTTCGTCCAAATTCAAGCGTAAAATAGATCTTGGATCTACACCGGATACAATCAAATCACTGATTATCAATTCAAAAATGGTTGATTTACCGCTACGACGAATACCGGTAAGCACCTGGATATGGGGTAAATCTTTTTTCTTAAGCAATTGATTTAACAGCTCCCTTCTATACAGTGAAAGATATGGCCGCCCCTCCCAATGCCTGTTCAATCGAATAAGTGTTTCTTCCATAGAATGATGTATTTACGATTAGAGTTCAAAGTTAGTTATTTTTATTTACACGAAACATACTTCGTATAAATAAATAAATATTCTAAGTATAATTAGAATAACCGGAAGAAAAAAATAGGCCTTCTGACCACCCACTCGCTCGTACGACATGCTGCCGCGCGGATTGTCACCCTTCCGAAGTGGCGTCTGCGATTTTCAACGATACCTTCCTTATCTTTTCCAGGAGACAAAAACATATATTATCTGGCAAATGATGGCCTGAATCGTATGGAAACTGATGCCCGAAACCGTCGGTAAATCACTCGAAGATATCGATCGCTTCTGGATAAATAAGGAGGAGCAAGCTTATTTTTTCAATTCCTTTATCCGGATATTTCTGAATTTAACAACAGAATTATGCCCTAAAAAAGCGATATGTCCCTTTTCGTAAAATAACGTAGCCGGAATTTTATCTGCAGGAGTTCCTTTTGTGGCTTCCCTTAAATTACCGTCAACAATTACCGTTCCGTTCAGAATGACTTTGATATGATTGCCGTCTGCAACCACCTCCTGATAATTCCACTCTCCCGCGGGTTTCAGGAAGCCCCGTTTTGCAGGTATCCAGCCATATACCGATCCGTGGTACTGATAAGGCTTTAAATCTTTATAGATAGGTGCTTCATTATCCAGTATCTGCAATTCCATTCCATCGTATCCGCTTTGTGCAGTTATCATTTTATGCCGTAATCCCAATCCGCTATTCGCTTCAGGAGTAAGTAAAAATTCAAAACGTAAAATAAAGTCGTCAAACTCTTGTTTTGTGTACAAATTTCCATGGCCGGTTTTCGGGTACATGACAATGTAACCGTTTTCCAGAACATATTCATTGGTATTACTTGTCCATTGTGACATAGATGTGCCGTCAAAAAGGACCTTATACCCCTCTTTCTTTTCTTCTTTTGACAGGCGGAATGTGGCTCCTTTACCGGGAGCAGGTTGTTGAGAACCGCTGTCCCTCGATACATGACAAGAGACAGCCGTGAAAAAAGCCAGTAAAAAGGCAAAAATAATCTTTACATGTTTCATCTTCATTATTTTTTTATTTTGAGTTTCTGAGCATCCCATTCAATTGCTTTATTGCGTAAATAGCTTTCATAACTGAGCAGAGCAGGTGCAGCCGTTCTGACGGCAAAAAGGACATCTGCCGTTAAAGGCGTATTATTCCTTATTCCGTTGATAAAGTTCAAATGGTGATCATAATGCCCACCTCTGTATCCTTTTTCCGCATGGAAAACAATCTCACGGGGAGACACTTTTTCAGGAATATCCATTCCTTGCCCCAATTGTTTTACGACTTCAAGATCCTTCATATTTACATCTTCCATTGTTTTCAGGACGACTTTATCCCAACCGACATCCAACGAACCTTTCGAACCAACAATCCTGAAATCCATACTTCCCCATTTCCTGGATACGCCATCCACATAATTGGCTCCTAACTGCACCGTAAAAGCTCCCGAATTATTTCTATCCGGATAATCGAAATATCCCAACATAACATCGGGAGTATCACGTAACCCATCCGTATAGTACCGTATTCCTCCGGTAGTATACACCTTCTCCGGACCTGTTGCATCCATGATATAATGAATACTGGAGAGGACATGCACAAACAGGTCTCCGGCTATGCCCGTACCATAATCCTTCCAGTTTCTCCATGCAAAGAAATGCTGTGGAGTAAAGGGTATTTTAGGTGCATTCCCCAGAAAACGGTTCCACCAGATAGTTTCTTCGGAGGCATCATCGGGGGCGGTAAAGGCATTTAACCTGCCCGGAGCCGCAGTAAACTGCCCATCAACAAAATTGACAGGGCCGATAATCCCCTGTTGTACCAATAACCTGGCCGCCCTATTTCCTAATGAAGCCATACCCTGACTGCCCACCTGAAACAGTACTCCGCTCTTTTTCTGCGCTTCAATCAGGGTTTTTCCCTCACCCAATTTATGGATGACCGGTTTTTCGCAATACACATGTTTACCGGCGTTCATTGCCTCAATGGCTATCGGTTGATGCCAATGGTCGGGAGTAGCGATTATTACCGCATCAATATCTTTCCGTAAAAGAATTTCCCTATAATCTTTTGTAGCGAAAATTTCATTTCCCCATTGTGCCTTGGCATCCTTCAAACGTTTGTCATACAGGTCGCACACGCCCACCAACCGCACACCCTCAACCGTCAGGGCCGTGTTGGTATTGGCTGTTCCCATACCTCCTTTGCCTATCAGGGCTATATTGATGAAAGAGTTGGGAGATATTGACGTTTTCACGTCTTTAACCATTTTCTCACCGGCGACGGAAAGCAATGAAGAAGCCGAATTGAGCGCTGCGGCACTTATCGCCATTTTTTTTAGAAATTCGCGTCTGTTTTGCATATTTGTTTAGTTAACTGAAGTTAGTTTTTATGAAAAGAAGATGTTTGGAAAAGAGGTCTCTTCCAAACATCTTTCATGCAATGTCAATCTATTCTTCCCCAAACACATTAAATTCGGCTATGTCGCATTGCGCACCGCTTTTGTAATACGCAAAAACGTCACTGATCACAAACCTGAGATATCGAGCCGAAGAGCCATCCTGGTTGAAAGTATGTTCACGCGGCGCATTGCTGCTAACACTCCAATCGGACAACTTTGTCCATGTGACATTATCCGCACTGATCTCAAAATAGCCGTTTTTAAGGTTCCCCCTCCAATCGTCGTTCGGTTTAGTAAAACTAATCCTGTAAATCTTATACTCTTTCTTCATGTCGAAGATAAAATAATAGGGAAGTGGTTTGGGTTCATCCCATTTCGATCCCCAGAAAGTGGCCACATTCCCGTCGAGCATATTCTCCGGTATACGGTTAAGAAATTCATATTGAGGTTCTTCGCAGATACATGAATTCCAATCAATAATTTCCCAATCTGTGCGGTTGAGAATACCGGGATTTAATGCAACGATTATAGCTATCTCCGCATTTACAGAAGGATTACTGTTGAGTGAAACAGTAACAACAGCTGAACCTGTGCCAACCGGTTCGATTTCGCCATCCGTCACTTTCACAACGGATTCATCGGAAGACTTCCAAACGAGAGAAGGATCTCTAACTCCGTAGTCTGACGGCAACAGTACGGGGATCACAGTGTGTTTATTATTCAGCGTCAAAATCAAATCGCTCTCCACCTGAATGGCTGTTATAGGATTCTCCAAAACTTCAACGGGAATAACCTTCTTTACAGATGGTTTATCTGCCACACTGACCGTGATTTCAGCATTACCGAAATAAACGGGTGTTACTATTCCACTCTCATCAATTGTTACAATGTCTTTATCAGACGATTCCCAAATGATGTTGAAAGGAATTTTTTCATTGTAATTTGACGGTATTGCGCTTGCGGCCAATTCCGTGGTTTTACCCATTAATAGGGGAATATGGTCAACAGATGCAAGATTTGCTTTATTGAATACTTCAATCCCTTCAAGCAGCAGAAGCTTCTCTACATCTACAGGTATCGACCTTCTCAGACCTTCGCTGCTTGTTATATTGATAAAGCATGTACCATCGCTGATTGCACGAACCAACCCCGTTGAACTGACCGTGGCCACTGAAGCGTCGGTAGTTTCCCATGTAAACGTTTGTGTCGTTGGGCTCGCCGTAATTTGAAATTCCTCGCCTTCTAACAATTCTATTGAAGAATGGGTGGAATAAATTGTATATTCTACATTTCTTTCCGGACCATCGCTGCAAGCTGTGAGCAACAACAAACCGGCGAAAATGAATGATGCCCGATGTAAAAATCTATTCATGTTTTTTAATTTTTATCAGTTCTTAATTTGTCATCAATCTTCTATTCGTATCAACCTCTCCTCTACTTCTCTCCATACGTTAAAGGTGCCATCGCTTTTCTTGAGTCGAAAACGGTAGTTTAAGTAGAATACGCGCTGCCTGGTTGTTCCTTGCAAAAGTTCAGGGACATATCTGTTATAACCGTTTACATTATCAAGCATTTCCACCTCCATAGAGTCACCGTAAGGAGTAACCACGAGTGTATTATCCTCTAATATCTGCACCACAACGGATAGTCTTTCAATATCGGCAACAGTGGTTGTATTTCCATAAGTTTCGTTGCCAATAAACATCCTCACCTTGTCTTTTTCCAGCGGTTGCACTAATTTTGTGCCACTCAACACGGTAATCGGATTGGTCATCGTCCCGCTTTTTGCATAATAGGTGGGTACTAATTGTTCGGCATAATCATTTTCAATGGCTACACGGAAGAGCACATCACTTTTGTCCTCATTCACATCATAACGCGATACACTTTTGATTTTCAAAGGAATGAAATAGATCGAATCCGGAGACAAACCCAACGGGCGTACTTTCACAGGCATTCTTACGTAATGATAACCCGAATTGGCGGGTAACGTTACCGTATATGACGCAATCTCGTACCTGTCGGCAGGTAACAATTTGGCATACTCGCTTTGGTAATTATAGTTCAAACTATTGAACTCGTCTAACATAGCCGGGTTCGGCTCAAGCGTTACCGTGATCTCCTGTTCATTGCTATTTGAACCGCCGCATCCAATGGAAACATACCTGACAGGTTCCTCTTCATTGAGCGTATAGGATGTGGCAAAAACATTTTCCGAGCCACTTAGCAAATAAACCAAAGTTTTATATTGCTCATCCTCATAAATGGAATCGGTGTTGCAACCGATAAGACGAAGCGCCACGACGCACACAATGAATATTTTTAATGATATTTTCATATAATTTCTATTTTTACTTTCAATTAATATTGGTATCCCGGGTTCTGATCCATCGAAGGAGATTTCCTTATCTCGTTCAATTCAATGGGTACAAGAATCAGTTTTTTATCCACTACTCTGTTTCTGGCTACTGTTTGATTGACAGGAACAATATTGTAAAACGCCAATCCGTCTGCATCCATATCCATACCCTGAATGGGTTCTCTTTCCGTGATTTCGTACTTGCCCCAGCGCCGCACATCCCAGAAACGCGCGTTTTCGTGAAGCAATTCCACCATTCGTTCGCGTTCTATCAGACTCTGCATGGTTTCTTGTGAAGCAAGTTCAGCATCAGTCAGTCCCGGTAATCCGGCTCTGAAACGAATCATATTGAAATAATAACGCATTTCGTCTATATTCCTTGATAGTGGATAATCCTGGATGGTATGTGTGGAGGTTAGATTATTTAAAGCTTCCACATATGCAAGCAGGATTTCCGCATACCGGATAATGGGATATGCTTTTTCTAACCGCCGGGAATTTTCGTACCCCTCACCTTGACCGGGAGCTCCCCATGAATCTTCAGGGTGGACGAATTTTCTCAACGAATAGCCCGTTGTATTCACGTTGTAGGGTAAATTCCGGTTTGAATTTTTACCGGCGTTACCATTCAGGTTATACCAAAACTGGATATTCCTCTTGCTTAAGTTTGAAGTGGAAAGCATAGGCCAGAGTGCTCCGCTGAAGCCGATACTGGCATAGAACCTCAATTCACGGTTTACATACATTTTATGGACATTCCCTTTTAACGTATAGCCGGAAAATGTCAGATCAGTTCCATTATTCCATATACCATCGGTTAAATAGGGATATTCATCGCTTGAATTTTCGATGGTACGTCCGTCTGCCATCCGATAGGCATCAATCACTTTTTGGGGTACCGATACAGTGGCGTACCCATTATATAATTCATAAGGAAAAGCATGTCTCGAATAATTTACTAAACCGGATGATCGCTGCGCCCACAGATATTCAGGATTACGCGCAAATGGCGACTCTCCGGTAAACATATCGGAATATGACCGGAAAGGATCAATATCTCCCGCTCCCAATGGAAAACTATGTTGCGGTACATTATCGGGCAGAGGAGCAGTATCCGGCATTTTTTTTACGGTGTGTAAAGCAAAGATGTTCATGTCTATAATACGCTTGCAAACCGCAGCTGCTTCAGCCCATTTACGTTCGTCGTATGTCTGTGAAACATAATTTACTCCATCCGTTGACCTTTTCCACGTTCCATACGTTCTACGGGCGGCTGATCCACCATTCCAGAGCGGACTTGCCTGAATCAGCCGCAGACGGGCGCTCAATCCCAGTGCAGATCCGGCGGAAGGACGTCCGAAATAACTGGGTGTGACAACGTCCGGCATAAGCTCTGCCGATCGTTCCAATTCACTGCAAACATAATCCACCGATTCGTCGAATGTCGCTCTTGGACGGTCGTAGTAATCTTCCGTTTCATTTGTTTCCATCACGTCGTCGCCTAATATCACAATGGGACCATAATACATGATCAATCTGTAATAGGCATAGGCGCGCATGAAATAAAGATAGCCCATTAGCTCATTCTTTTCCCTTCCGGTCAGGTCGGTTGCCTTGTCTATGTTGGCAAAAACCGTATTGACTTTACGAACAATGATATACATGCTGTTCCAAATATCAAACGACCTGAGATTAGTAGGAGTTATGTTCCCCTGTACAAAATCCAATGAGGCATAGTCGGAAATCATAATCGAAAAAGCCTCATCGGTGGCAAACGAACCCAGTTTGTCGAATTTGTAACCTTCATCAGGAAACAGAGACGCTATATTCCATACGTAACGTTCCAGATTTGTTTTATTTACAAAAATTGAATCATATTTAAACGCCTCTTCAAAATTATCGGCCACATCCAGGTAATTGCAGGATGACATCGTCATGATTGCCAAGCAGGCACAAACTATTGTATGCTTAAATATATTTTTCATCCGTTTCTATATTTTAAAAGTTAAGGTAAAGTTGCAGCGTGTATCTCGATGGTATCGGATAAGCGCGTCCGTTTCTAAATCCCTGTTCCGGATCCCAGTCTTTCACCTTGTCCCAAACATAAAGATTATTCCCGACTAACTGTATATCAGCAGATGTCAAGCCAAACCGTCTGAGAAATTCCGCTCTGAGATGGTAATTGAGCGTTACTTCCTGCAGGCGCAAGTAACGGGAATCACTCTTCCAAAAGGTGGACAACTGCGAATTATTGGCATTGTATCCGTATGAGAGTCTTGGAAAGCGGGCATTGGGATTTTCCGCCAGAGCCGGGTCAATCCCGTTTGCCAAAGCATAATCCATCGGGATCCAACGGTTGGCAGGGTCATTGACCATAGTCAGCACATTCCCGATTCTCCCATTATTGAAAGGTACGTAACCCGGTCCATTGGTGCCATAATCTGCATGATAATAACCCACATGATAAAAGTCGGTTTTACCTGTTCCTTTGAACAATATGCCCAACGTGAAGTCTTTGTATTTCATCTCCCCGCCGAAGCCATACATTAATCGCGGGTAAGTAGGATCAGACAAGAACACCATGTCATCGGTATTGATCACGCCGTCACCGTTGATATCTTTGTATTTGATATCGCCGGGCATGACTTTGAAGCCTCCGAAAGACTGGGTAGCACTAAATTCAATGTCATCTTCGTCTGCGAACAGACCTGTGGCAATATAGCCGCGTATCGCTGATAAAGGATATCCGTTATAGGGTTGGTATGGATATCTGGTAGGCGGTTGTTCCCAGTTGATGATTTCGTTTGCCGAATAGGTATAATTTCCCCGTATTGTAAAACTCCAGTCCTTACGGATTTCGTGCGTATAGGAAATGTTGCCGTCCGTACCGTAACTGCGCATACTCCCTACATTACCATACGGACGCGCGGAATAGACCAATCCGACGTAACCAGGAATCGTTTCCCTGCGTTGGAAAATATTTTCGCGTTTATCGTTAAAAAAGTCCACCACAAATGACAATCGATCATCCAACAGATTGGCTTCGACACCAACATTGGCTTTCAACGCTTTTTCCCACATCAGGTTGTTGGCCCCGAATTGCAATTCGCTCACGCCGTTGAGCGTACTACCCCAGCCTACAGGCTGGTTTTCTCCAATAATGGTCATGAACGGGAACCTGAAATCGGCAATACGGTCACTACCTACCGATCCGTAAGAAGCCCGTATTTTAAAATAGTTAAGCCAACTCATATGATCCATTACCCATTGATAACTGGTAGGCACCCAACCGAGCGCCAGCGAAGGGAAGAAACCAAATTGTTTTCCGGGCTCAAAATTTTCCGAACCCGTGTAGCCGAAATTAAAATCGATCATGTAAGTATTTTTGAATCCGTATGTAAGCCGACTGGAAAGTCCCTGATACCTTTTAGGTAGGGCTTCCAGGGCTCGACGACCCGCACCGGCGACATCAGCATCTCTTGTGTCTTGCTCGTCGCTCATATAATAATAAACAAGTGCGCTTGCGCGATGATCCTCTGCAATGAGTCTATCCCATGATAACGTACTTTCAAAATGATATTTCCGGGACTGACGCTGATAGTTCGAGTATTGGGGACTAACTGCGTCAACACTCTTTGCCCTTTGTAATTCGCCCCAGGTAGTACGCCCGCTCGCCAGATACAATTCGGGAATTACATATCGGATTTCGTCTTTCCATGAAATGTTGTCATAGGCTCCTTGCATTCTCAATTTCAGATCTTTGACCAGATAAGAGAAATCATGTGATAACGCCAGCGTTGCCTTACCTATATATTGCTGGTTGGTTTGCTTTCCTGTGTAATTCATTAATACATATGGCGATATGCCTGCAAAGCCATATTCTGAACTGAAAGCCGGCAACTCTCCTGTCGAATATCTGATTGGAACAGTAATAGGCGTAAGCATCGACTGGGCTGCCCACAAGTCATCTGTATTGGTAAAGCCGGGTTGTGTCCTCAGCGACATGAAACCGTCTGTACCAAAATACAAAGTGGTGCTCTTGTTTAGGTCAATATCCAGATTGATACGGTAATTATAAGTGTTGTAGCCAACACCGGAGCGAATGGTGTTTTCAGGAGCGACTTTGTAGGCGGCGTCTTCCATCGAGGTACCCAAACTGATAAAGTAACGCGCTGCATCGCCGCCGCCCTGCGCACTTACATAATAAGTCTGCTGGAAACCGTTTCGTTTCATGATCTCATCCTGCCAACTGATGTCAGGATAAAGATCATCATCCAAATGGTTCTTGATGAGTTTCAGCTCCATATTGTCATAAAGAATCTCTTCGTTACGTACCGCCCTTGCTTCATTGGCTAAAACGGCATAATCGTAGGCTCTCAGATATTCGGGCATCCGTTTCAGGTACGACAGCGTATAATTGGCTCTTGCCTTAATTTGCATTTTGCCGCTTTGTCCGCGCTTGGTCGTGATCAGCACCACACCATTGGCACCACGAACTCCGTAAACAGCCGTTGCAGAAGCGTCTTTCAGTATGGAGAATGATTCGATGTCAGCAGGGTCGATGGAGTTTATATTGCCCTCCAATCCGTCTATCAATACCAACGCCGAACTACTCGCGCCGAATGTGCCAATACCTCGCACCCAGAACTCCGAAATGTTTTTGCCCGGTTCGCCGCTGCCTAATTGCGTAATCATACCGGCCACACGCCCGCCAAGCATGTTTGTAATGCTTGTAGCAGGTGTTTGAAGTTCTTCTACATTTACAGATGTAACAGCGCCTACAACACTAATTTTACGTTGGGTTCCCAAGGCGGTAACAACTACCTCTTCCATTTCAATGGCACTTGGCGTCATGGTGACGGTAATATTATCATTTTCAGCGTCAACAAGATATTCCTGATTTTCATATCCTATATATGAAAACACAAGTATATCTCCTTTGGCAGCCTTGATCTTAAACTTGCCGTTGATATCGGTCGCCGTGCCAACCATGGCTTGCGCCTTCAGAAAAATGCTGACTCCCGGAAGGGTCTCTCCTTTTTCGTCATAAACGGTACCTGCCATATTATACGTCTGTGCTGCGGCGAATGATGGCAACAAACACAGTAAACAAATAACCAGAATATTTTTATAATTAAATTGCATAATAAATGTTGAATTATGAATGATAATTACTCTATAGTTAACTTTCGGACAACATTGTTCTCGTAGTCTGTAATATAAATGTTGCCATCGGGTGTTACTGCCACTCCTCTTGGATTATTAAAAAGGGCATCCTCGGGATTGCCGTCCTGATAACCGGCAACGCCTCCTTTGCCGATAACGGTCGATACCACACCACCGCCATTATCGTCAAGGGTAATCATGCGGATGCAATGGTTACCCCTGTCTGCCAGATACAGGTTGCCATTGGGGGCAACGATCAACTGGTTGGGAACATTAAACCTGGCTTCCGATAATGGCCCGTCTTGCCATCCGGCCTCACCGTTTCTGCCGGCAAAAATAGTATGCTCTTTCTTTTCGAGGTCATATTTGCCGATACAATGCAGGGATGAATAGGAAATGTAAATAATATTGGGATTAACAGGATCAAAAACGAGGTAAGAATCGGATGAAGTTAACGTTTCTGCGACTAATGAACCCTCCCTTGTGTTAGGATCGACCTTGATGAGATGCCCTGAGGAGTAATAACGGGTATATAGCTCTCCTGTCACCGGATGAGCCGCAAGACTGTGCGCCGTACTGAATGTAAAGGGAACTCCTCCTGCTCCTGCCGGTAGAATGGAGCGTTGTCTTGGCGTCCAGGCTTCAGCAGGATCGAAAGTAAAAAATATTCTACCTCCATCGGAAATCGCAGAAACCACGCCATCGGCATCGACTGTTGGCGCACCCAACGCATACGTGGCATCTGTGGAACTTCCGGGCAATACAGCTTCTACAATGTCCTCCGCCTCGTTGATCCGAAGAAAACTATATGGAACGCGCCAATGAGAAATAAAGATGTTACCTTCATTGTCCACTGTGATGGTGGAAGGATATTGAAATTCAGCCTCCGACAACCGTCCCCCCTTGAACTCGGTAGTACCCTTTCTTCCGGCAATGGTTTGAATGACATACATTGTACGGTACAAGTATTTCTTTTTGGTAAAAGCAGTGGAATCGCCATTCACTACAACAGATATGACGTTTTCCCTGCCCGGCTGTCGTGGAGTAATCGTGTAAATATGCCTCCCGTCGGAGCCGATAACCGGCGCGGGTACATCGTTGAAATAGACCTTGATTTTGGATACATCCGAGCCAAAGTTACTTCCTGTAATAAATACTTTAGTGGACATCCCTCCTGAATCCGGTTCAAAGCTGGTGATTTCGACCGGTTTTGATGGATCGTAATTTTCCCGCCCGAAATTATCAGGCTTGTTGCTTTCGCATGACCAAAAAAGAATAATGGTCATGACAAAATAAATAACACTTAATTGCTTTTGTTTTTTCATGTTAAATAAAATATATGAATTAGTTTAATTTATCCGACGGATTAACTCTTATTTCAAAAGTTCCGTCCATATCCGTAGGCACTCCTCTTGTAGAATTCTCAATCAAGATGCTAACATCCGGCAAAGGTTCGTTTGTCTCTGCCTCAATAACCTTTCCCCTTACCTGTATTTCTTGCTGTGCAACTAGAAATACAGGAAAAAGAAGAAAAATAAATAAGAAAAAAAATTTAATTTCTCTTTTCATTTCATTTTAAATTAAAAAATAACTTATTAGTAATTGGCTTATTTTTGTTCTCTTGGTTCAAGTGTTTCCCGTTTTTTCGTCTCATATAAATCATGATACGGATTGTCTTCCTGAGCGCAGATATAGTGACTTCATATCCTGTAATACATCAGCAGGAATCTGGCAGTCCACACGATCTACGTGGACAATATAGTTTATATGACCCGTTTGGATTGTCAACACAAGGGTTCTCTCCTCCCTTACCAAAAGTGAGATAAATGAAAAGAAAAGAATTACTGAATCGATTAATTTCCAATAAGACCAGGAAAGAGCGGAGAAACGGAAGCTGCTGTAACTGAAGAGGGAAAGAATTATACGGAATTGCCCCCCCCCCCCCGTTAACGTTAATTAACAAAAGAGAAAAAACTAACATATATGTATTTCTCAAGTTCATGTATTTATATATTTATTTTATCAGATTAACGGGGAAAATCAAAAATATTGGGCAAAGATAACTATATTTTTAAATAAAAAACAAATATAGGGGATTTTTATATAAATTAAAATCATATTATCTCTTATAAATTATTTATTTTGCGCCATTTGAAGATAATTCTACGTAAAAATTCATTAAAAGAGGGTTTTATTTCATAAATTCATGTTTTCCAAAACCTATTATAAGAAAACTGATACCTGATACCGCCGGTAAATCACTCCAAGATATCGAACGATTCTGGCTAAAAAAGAAATAACCGGTGTATTGAAAAATAATTTCTACTTATAGAATTTTTACAGTAGCTTTGTTAAATGATTACTTATACTGTAGAAGAAAGCATTCTCTAATGAAAAGAATTATTTTAAGTTTCTTACTTTCCTGTTTCATTTTCTCCATCCAGGCAGCCGATACGATATATGTAAAACAAACAAGAGTTCCGGTTTTAATAGACAGACTGGATAATGTATTGTTCTACATTCGGATAGACGCGCAAAATTCAAAAATACTGGATGAGATAAGACTCCGATTTACCGGAAATACCAATCTGAACGAAATAGCATCCCTGAAGCTATATTATGGGGGTACTGAAGCACCGGAACGGTTAGGGGATATCCACTATGCACCGGTGCAGTACATTTCGAGTCATAACATACAAGGGAATACACGTGAGGCCATCCCGTCCTATTCTATCAAAGTAAACGAGAAGCAACCACTATCCGGTGAAGTGGTTTTTAAGCCGGTATATAGCCTGTTTCCAGGTATTAACTATTTCTGGATAAGCTTACAGATGAAGCCGAATACATCTTTGCTTTCTACAGTCGAGGTAGATTTTGTCTCGGTGAAACTCGACGGGAAGCAGGCTCCTGTAACAAGGCAGGATAAACCGGCTATCCATCGTATGGGTATTGGGGTACGTCATGCCGGCGACGATGGGGCTGCCGCTTATCGTATCCCGGGATTAGCCACAAGCAATGATGGCTCATTACTGGCCGTGTACGATATCCGCTATAACAACAGTGTCGACCTGCAGGAATATATAGATGTAGGATTGAGCAGAAGTACCGATAAGGGCCAATCATGGGAGGAGATGCGTATTCCTTTGCGCTTTGGCGAATATGGAGGATTACCGAAAGCACAGAATGGTGTAGGTGATCCTGCGATATTAGTGGACACAAAAAGCGGCACAATCTGGATCATTGCACTATGGACACACGGTATGGGGAACAGACGTGCATGGCACAACTCGCAAAGCGGAATGAAGATCAATGAAACAGGACAACTGGTACTTACAAAAAGTACTGATGACGGCAAGACCTGGTCTGATCCCATCAATATCACCCAACAGGTAAAAGATCCATCGTGGAAGCTTTTGTTGCAAGGACCCGGAAGAGGCATCACTATGCAGGACGGAATACTGGTCTTTCCGATACAATTCATTGACTCGACTTCGGTTCCCTTTGCCGGCATCATGTATAGCAAGGACAGCGGTGAAACATGGCAAATCCATAATCCCGCACGATCAAATACGACAGAAGCACAGGTAGCTGAAACAGCACCAGGGGTACTTATGCTGAATATGCGGGATAACAGGGGTGGTAGCCGTGCCGTTTCAATCACCAAAGATCTGGGACGAACATGGACGGAGCATCCCTCATCCCGAAAAGCATTGCCTGAACCTGTTTGTATGGGTAGTCTTTTACAGGTAGATGCCAAAGATAATATCCTGAATAAAGACATTTTACTGTTTTCCAACCCAAACTCTACAAAGGAACGAAATAAGATTACGATTAAAATCAGTCTGGATGGCGGTATCTCTTTCCCTGATGAATATCAATTACTTCTCGATGAGGATCACGGATGGGGATATTCGTGCCTGACGATGATCGACAGAGAAACTGTCGGCATCATTTATGAAAGCAGTGTGGCTCACATGACATTTCAGGCCATAAGACTAACAGATATTATACCCTCTCCCGGCTGATCTCCTCCACGATTTCGGGATTGACCAGTGTGGTGATATCTCCGAAGTCAGAGTGCTCTCCTTCGGCAATTTTACGGAGGATACGCCGCATAATTTTCCCGGAACGGGTCTTTGGCAATCCTGTCACGAATTGAATCTTGTCTAACTTAGCAATGGCACCGATCTGGTCGGAGATAAGTTGATTGATCTCTTTTGCCAGGTTCTGCCGGTCGCGCCATAAGCCGGTCTCTTTCAGCACCACGAATCCGTACAAGGCATTCCCTTTGATATCATGCGGATATCCTACAATGGCACTTTCGGCTACTGTTTGATGTTCGTTAATTACATCTTCAATAGGGGCAGTCCCCAGGTTATGGCCAGAGACGATAATGACATCGTCTACCCTCCCTGTAATCCGATAATAACCGACTTCATCCCGCAAAGCGCCATCACCTGAGAAATATTTACCCGGAAATGTTTTAAAATAGGTATCGATAAAGCGCTGGTGATCCCCCCAGATAGTCCTTGCGATGCCCGGCCAGGGATACTCAATACAAAGATTGCCGATCTGCTGATTACCTTCAATTTCATTCCGCAACTCATCCATCAATACCGGCTTGATACCGGGAAGGGGCAGAGAAGCGTAAGTAGGTTTGGTCGGCGTAACAAAAGGAATGGCTGATATCACAATACCGCCGGTCTCGGTCTGCCACCAGGTATCCACCAAGGGACATCGCTTGTTCCCCACATGATCGTTATACCAGTGCCAGGCCTCTTCGTTGATAGGTTCACCCACAGAGCCGATTACTTTGAGGGAGTCAAGACGGTAATCCCGGACATATTCAATTTTTTCCTTTGCCAGTGAACGGATTGCTGTGGGTGCCGTGTAGAACTGATTGATCCGGTGCTTTTGGATCACTTCCCAGAAACGGCTATGGGTAGGATAAGAAGGGATTCCCTCAAAAATAACGGTAGTAGCACCATTGAGCAGCGGGCCGTAAATGGTATAAGAGTGCCCGGTGATCCACCCGATATCAGCCGTACACCAATAGATATCGCCCGGCATGTAATTGAATACATTTTTAAAGGTATATGCCGTATAAACCATATATCCCGCCGTAGTATGCAGCATTCCCTTCGGTTTTCCGGTAGAGCCGGAAGTATAGAGAATAAACAGGGGGTCTTCGGCATCCATCACCTCTGCCTTGCTGGTAGCGGGCGCTTCATCCAGAAGCGGTTGCAACCAGAGATCACGTCCTTCTTTCATGTCGATCTCCTGACCGGTACGTCTTACGACCAGTACTTTTTCTATCGAAGGGGATTTCACAAGCGCTTCGTCTACAATACGTTTCAGATCGATGGTCTTGGCTCCCCGGAACCCACCATCCGCAGTAATAAGAAGTTTACAGGTGCAGTCGTTAATACGTGTAGCCAATGCGTTAGAAGAAAAGCCGGCAAATACCACGGAGTGAATTGCACCGATACGTGCGCAGGCCAGTACACTGAAAGCCAGTTCAGGGATCATGGGCAGATAAATACATACCCTGTCACCTTTTTGGACTCCCTGATCCCGAAGCACATTGGCCATTCTGGACACCTCGGCATACAGCTGGCTATAGGTATAATAACGAGCCGGTTCTTCAGGATTGTTGGGCTCAAAAATAATGGCATTCTCATCTCCCCTGTTTGCCAGATGCCGGTCGATGCAATTCTTGGTGATATTGAGTTTGGCATTTTTGAACCAGGTGAATTCTGCCTGCTCCATATCAAACTCCACCACTTTATCCCATTTCCGGTACCATGTGAAATTATTTTCTGCTATTTTTGCCCAGAATTTCTTAGGCTTACGGATCGATTTACGGTAAACCTTAAAATATTGCTCTAAGGATTTAATTGAATAACTACTCATATTATGCTGGATTTTTAATAGTTGCAAATAAATAAAAAAAATCCATCCAAACTTTCATTCTATAATATTTTCGCCTATTTATTCTTCAATTTAATATTATTTAAGGAAATGATCGGTTCCTCTGGTAATATAACGTAAAAAGACGACCTACTCATGGAGTAAGTCGTCTTTCCCTTATAATGTTTGCTAACGGATCTATTAATCGAACATTCTTTTGAATTTATCGAATACTTTTCTCCGCTCCGTCTTAGACGGGATGAAATTCTCCGACTTATCCATCTCCTGGAGCCACTTCTGCTCCTTGTCGCTCAGATTTTCCGGAACATATACGTTCACGTTGATCAATTCATCACCTTTGCCGAATCCATTCACAGAGGGAAGCCCTTTATTTCTTAAACGCAATACTTTCCCCGGTTGTGTCCCCGGCTCTATCTTCACTTTTGCAACCCCGTCGATGGTAGGCACTTCCACCGTTCCTCCAAGGGCAGCCATAGGAAAACTGAGGAACAGATTATATATCACATCGTTCTCGTCACGGATCAGGTTGGGATCCTGCTCTTCTTCCACGACGATCAACAAGTCACCGTTGATACCTCCTCTCCGGGCAGCATTCCCTTTCCCCGACATGGACAGCTGCATTCCTTCGGCTACACCGGCAGGTATCCTGATAGAGAGTATCTCTTCATCACGTACGATCCCCTCGCCGTTGCAATAGGAACATTTTTTAGTAATGGTCGTACCCTCTCCGTTACAGGTAGGACAGGTGGAAGACGTTTGCATCTGGCCGAGAATTGTGTTTGTCACACGTGTCACTACTCCCGAACCGTTACAGGTACTACAGGTAGAGGTCGAATTCCCGTTTTCAGAGCCGTTACCGTTACAATGTGAGCAGGAGACATATTTCTTCACCTTGATCTTTTTCTCCACGCCGTTAAGTATCTCTTTCAGGTTCAGTTTCACCTTTACCCGAAGATCAGATCCTCTGTTGACTCTCCTGCCCCGTTGGGAACCACCGAAGCCGCCAAAACCGCCGAAGCCGCCAAAATGACCGCCAAAGATATCTCCGAATTGAGAGAAGATATCTTCCATCGACATACCTCCGCCGCCGAAACCACCCGAAGCAGCTCCACCTACGCCGGCATGACCGAACTGGTCGTACCGCGCACGCTTCTGCTCATCGCTCAGCACCTCATATGCCTCTGCCGCTTCTTTAAACTTCTCTTCCGCTTCCTTATCCCCGGGATTTTTATCGGGGTGATACTGAATGGCTTTCTTACGATAAGCTTTTTTTATCTCATCGGCAGTCGCTGTTTTGGATACTCCCAGCACTTCATAAAAATCTCTCTTTGCCGCCATCTTATTCTCCCACAATTACTTTCGGAAATCGGATAATCTTATCGTTCAGCCGGTATCCTTTCTGGATACAATCCACCACTATTCCCTTCTGTGACGCTTCCGGCGCCGGAATAGTAGTTATCGCCTCAAAACTGTCGGCATCGAAAGGCTGTCCGATGGCTTCGATCTCATTCACTCCGTGTTGCTTCAGGAAAGCGATAAATTTTGTATAGATAAGATCCATCCCTTCCAACATGGCTTCTCTGTCTTCCGTCTTATGTAATGATTCAAGTGCACGATCAAAATCGTCCACCAGAGTTATAATATCAAGCAAGACGCGCTCCCCGCCGCTTTTGATCAGGTCAGCCTTCTCCTTCAGCGTACGTTTCCGGAAATTGTCGAATTCGGCATTCAGACGAAGATAGCTGTCGTTCAGTTCATCATATTTATGCTGAAGATCATTCTCGTCCGTTTCCGGTTGTTCTACCGTATCTTCTGCCGCATTTACCTCTTCGGCTTCATCTGACATTTTGTCTCCGCCTTCACCGTTGACAGACTCGCCCCGGTCGTAGAACTCCTTTTCGTTGATCTCTTCGGGATCTTTATTCGATTGATTGTTATTACCCATATAGTTGTTCTATTTGATTTCGTTCATATAATTAAAAGTGACAACTTAAGTACCCGGACACTTAACCACTTAGGCACCCAGATACCCGGGCACTTTCTCACCTTTTCACTTCTAACACTGCAAATAGTTTGCCAAAAATAAAAGTGAACAGAAGCGAGTTTAAAAATAAACAATCAGCCTGGATCGAAAAACCAGTCTGTTTCGGATAAACTATTCGGACTAAAGAAAAAGTTCACACCATTCATCGAATATCTCCACCTGATGCCAGCCATGACCGGCAAGGTTCTGTCTGATCTTTTTTAATGGCTTTTCTTTTCCTAACTGTGATTTGGAGAAAAATTTATCGGCAAAACAAATAATTTTCTCCTCCAGACTCTGAGGCCGCATATCCCTGTGGGGGATCGGTAATTTCCGGTTGATAATGGTCTCCAGACTTAATCCGGTACCAGTATGCCTTTCACACACCAATCCGTGTTTGGGATAACCTTCTTCTGTAAGCAATTCACGTCCCAGATAACCGTGGCAAATATAGGGATAACCGCCTTCACAGGCAATATGTGGCGCTTTTGTCAGGAAAATACCGATATCATGAAGCATTCCTGCCTCCTCAATAAACCGGACATCGACTGCCAATTCAGGATGTTTGTGGGCAATCGAGAGAGATTTATTTGTCACATCCGTCACATGCGACATGTAAATATCATAGAGTTTTGTCCCCGCTTTATAATATTTATTGATAATTGTCTGTATATCCATAAAATAAGCCAACAAATTGCCACCGCCGCAGGATTTTCCGAAAAACCTGAACATGCCTGCTCTTTTTTGCAAAAGTAATATAAAAAGGTGAAACGATAAGAGTATATAAAATTTATCCGGGATCCTCTCAGTAAAAGGGAGAAAAACCCGGATAAAGCAGACCTATTACCGGCAAATAACCGGAAGGCATAACAAACCTACAAATTACCGAACCGGAAACCAACATTGATGGTACGCGGCTGCGAAGGGCCGTAAATATAAGCGGCATCACGGTACACTCCCCGGTCGTAGTCGTTCTGTATCTGGTTGAAAATATTCTTCACACCGGCAAAGAACTCCAACGTTGTTTCTTTGCCCAAGTGAAAATCATAGGAGAGTAACAGATCCGCCACGAGAAAACGGCGGGTTCTCTCTAACCTCTCACCTTCGATGATATAACCATTGTTAATAGCAGTCTCGACTCTCTCCCGTTCAGCACCCTCAAAATCATCGGCAGAAAGGCCGAAATGCGGCACATCCATTGGGCCGGTATAGTTGAGTGAGAAGGATGCATTGAGGTGATGTGTCGGTTTCCAGATAAAAGTCGCGTAACCATACTGGTTAGGAGTTCTCATAAAATTTCGTGAAACACTTTCGTCCCCGTCACCCCAGGCTTGTGCTGTTTTATAGCGGCTGGACTGGAAAGTAAATCCGAGTTGCGTTTCTATCTGGGTGGAAAAAAGCGACTTCAATTCGAGATTGATCCCGGAAACATAAGCGCCATCTTCGGCATTCACCCGCTCGTAGTAAAAACCACGCGACTCATCATCCTCGTCAATCAGCGCATACTCATTGGCGAACGGGTCATTCAACAGCGTATAAAACCCTTCTGCCAGGAAATCGTGATAGGTCCCTCCCCAATCGAATACAGAGTTGAAAGAGGCAGTAAAAGCATTGGAGGTCTCTTGTTTCAGATCGGGAGAATTACGGGTTTCCACCCGTGTGGCATTTACCAGGTCGATATGAAGGTCTTCATTGAAGATCTGCGGGGCACGATAACCTCTGGCGTACCCTACCCGGAAACGCAAATCGGGTGTCAGCTTATAGAGTAAGCCCACACGGGGTACCAATACTCCACCTTTGGGGTCATCGCTTACACTTTCCGTATCTTTAATCCGATAGTAGTCATAACGAAGACCCAGAGAAAGGTTTACTTTCTCAGATTTCCAATCCTGCTGCACGAAAGTTCCCAACGTGTTCACGGTCTGGTCGGCGAGTTTGGTGTTCTCCTCTCCTTCTGCGCCCAACTTCACGTCATGCAGATTGTCATTGGTATTATCGATCCCGAAGACGGTAGTAGAGGGTGCGAACAAAAACCAGTCGCTATTCAGGTTATACTGTGCCCCTACCGAAGAAGTCAACCCCTTTGTATCTCCATAAGCGTTAGGATCCTGCTCTGCACCATAATAGGAGGCACGGGCAACATGTTGTGCCGACACATACAGGTTTAGCTTGTCATACTTGTTATTGGTAAAAAGATCATAAGAGAGGCTTCCTCCCGAGATAAGGTGTTCGAGCTGTTCTGCTACATCGGCCTCATGAGGGAGATGATCAAGCATATTACCACCCCGGCGGTATTCGCTGATCCGGTAGCCGTCGAGAGAGATCTTACTCTTGCTGCTCGGTTTATGGAATGCATTGAACCCAAACGTTGTGTTTTCCATCTCCACCATTTCGCTGAAGCCGTCACCATTGGCATCATACGCCCCCCGGTTACGCAACATGGTGTAGATATAGCCTCCCGTTTTCCGGTCGTCGCTGATTACAGATGCATTGACGTTCAACTGCGCGTCTGCCTTCGTATTAGAGCCTTCACGCCCACCCACGTTGATCGCTCCGAGTCGGCTTTCAACACTGAATGAATTCCTGGCCGGTTCCCTCGTGATGATGTTGACCGTTCCGGCAATAGCATTACCCCCGAAGAGGGCTGATCCGCCGCCGCGCACTACTTCCATCCGCTCCACCATATTGGTAGGGATCAGTTCCAGCCCATATACACCAGCCAGTCCGCTGAATACCGGCCGGCTGTTTAACAGTATCTGGGTGTAGGGACCCTCCAACCCGTTCATCCGCAGTTGGGTGAAACCGCAATTCTGACAGTTGGTCTCCGTACGAAGCCCCGGTGTAAAAGAGAGTCCCTCGGCGATATTCACCGACTGGGTACGCACCATTAACTCCGGAGAGATAGACGAGACAACAACCGGCGCCTCGGCACGGTTGGTCTGGTTACGGTCGGCGGTAACCACAACAGTTTCCAATTGCAGGCGATCCTCTTCAATCACAAATTTAATCTCCTCGGTAGTGTTGGCTTTGGTAGTTACTTTCCGAGTTACGCTCTTGTAGCCGATTCCGCTGACACGTACGGTCAATTCTCCTATGGGCAGGTCTATTAACTGGAAGTGTCCGGTAGCATCGGTCGAAGTACCGATGGTCGTTCCATCTATTGATACAGTCACATAGGGAACATGTTCCCCTCCGCACTGCACGTCACCTACAATATTGGCATCCGTGCCTGCATGTGCTTGCGCCTTTCCCGCAACCACAGTAATAAAAAGGATTATTGTAATTAATATAATTTTTTTCATATGATTATTGTTGTCTTTTAAAATAAAGTATAAACCTGCCCGCATTATGCCATAGAGAGAACTAATAATCGAGTAGCAAGCGACTCAAATAGCCCCAATGGAAATAGCAGAATAAATTAAAAAAGCCTGAAAGAAATGGTCTAATTTTAATGAACCACGTCGATTGATAACCGAAAATCAACATAGTTAAATATAAAGAACCAAAGATAAGGGATGTTTGAGTTTCATCGCAAACGATAAACACAAAGCCAGACCACATGTATAGTGTAAAACAATCCCCTCCCGTAGCTTAGAAAACACGAGCCTGACACGGCCCATGACCGTTTCTAATGAGAGAAAGAAAATTTACAAAGGCTGCAAATCCATCCCGGGTAGAGTGGGTGGGGAACGCCCTCTTGATTTTGCAAAGCATTTAAGATGTAGTGACGGGTAAATATAAGAGAAAACCCTTTTGTAGCTAATTCTGAGGACAGTAGCGGACAGCGTAACTAAAACAAAGAACAGAAACTGAAGTTGAGCCAAAACAAACAGTTCCGCTGCCGTATGATGGTGTGTTTTAAGAGGGGCAGGATCCTGGCTCTTTTTATACGGGTGAGCATGCAAGATGACTTGTCCATCGGGCAACCGGTGGGCATGCAAAAAAACGGCATTATTCAGGATAAACAGACCGAGCACCACGATTAACAACCGGGCGATCTGTTTTGATATGCTGTTTCTGAATGTCAATTTCATCTTGCTTTACCACTCATGAATTACAAAAGTACAAATTTAGACTAATCTAACAAATTTTTCCGTCCGAGAAGAACATTTCTTTTTCTACTTCCTTATAGCCAATGGACATTACAACGGCACAACGTATTTCTTCATTGCCGTATCCTGGAACGATTTGGGAACTGCTGATTTCACTTCGTCGATAATAATACCGATCAGGCGCTCACGCAAGAATTCCTGACGGGTGACCAGGCTGATCTCACGTACCGGCGTGGAGTTTTTGAAAGGACGTACATTCTTTTTCTGCTTCTCGCTCATATTGGCAAGTGCCATCTCCGGGATAACAGTAAGCCCTTCGTTCTGGTCCACTATATTGATAAGTGTGTCGATACTGCCGGCTTCATAGGAAAAAATGGAGTTATTCGTACCACGCTTTTTCTTCAGGTTACACAGGTGCAGTATTTGTGTCCTGAAACAGTGCACTTCATCCAATAACCACAGTGCGGAGGAATTCAGGTCACTTTCGTCGAGCGCCGTTTTGGCGAACAATGCCTTCTCCTGCGGGGAAACATAAGCAAAGAACCGTTCGTAATAGATAGGATATTCTTTGATGGAGGGTTCTTTCAGAGGTGTAGCAAGGATACCTCCATCCAATGAATCATTGGAAAGTCCCTTCAGTATCTGGTCGGTAGTCAGTTCAGAAATAACAATACGCACATCATGCTTGTTTTCACGGTGAACCTGCATCAGTTTCGGCAGCAGATAGGGAGACACGGTGGGGATAATTCCCAAACGGAAGACACCTTTCACAATACCTCTTTCCTCCTGGATGATCTCTTTGATCTGATTTACCTGAGCTACCGCGATACGGGCCTGAGTGATGATCCGTTCACCGATATCGGTAGGTTGCACCGGCAATTGGGAGCGATCAAATATTTTCACGCCCAATTCTTCCTCCAGTTTCTGAATCATCATACTCAATGTAGGCTGAGTCACAAAAGAGGCTTCGGCGGCTTTGGAAAAATGACGGTAATTATCTACCGCGATTATGTATTCTAATTGTTGAATGTTCATCTTATTATCTTACTTATAACTGGAGAAATATTTCATGAACTGTACCCGTTCGTAGAGTGCAGGGCTTTTGATGTTCGCATAGTTCAACTTACCCTTAAAATCATCTATCCGCTCATAGTTGCTTTGGAGCATCCATTCTTCCATACACATAAGAGTATCTCCTATTACGTCGGACCCTTGTTCGTAAAGCAGGCTGCAAAGTTGAATAGCCCCCGCCCCGGCCAAAATCCCCTTGATAGCGTCTTCCCAGGAATGTACTCCGTAGGAGCAGGCAATGTCGAAATCGGGCACGCGCCCCGAAACGATGGCCGTCCAGCGCAATGTTTCAGTGAAATCGGAAGGATTACTGAATACCGGTCCGGAAGTGATCTCCAGATTTTTAATATCAATATCGAGTTGATAAAAACGGTTAAAGAGTACTACTCCGCCTGCACCCAACGCTTTCAACTTCCCTACCAGTCCCGGCAGGTTACTGATATTCTTTGCCATTTTTATCACAACGGGAATACGTATTATCTTTCTCAATTCCCTTACGATATTCACATAAGAGTCTTCCAGATAGGTATCTCCCAATTCTCCCGCATTCAACACAAACAAGTTCAGTTCAATCGCATCGGCTCCGGCATCCTGAATAATTTTGGCAAATTCAATCCACCGGCTCAGTTTATAACAATTGATACTGGCAATAATGGGAATATCACACTCCTTTTTTGCCGAACGGATCAGGTCGAGGTACTTCTCCATATGATTCATCTCAATATATGTATTGATATAATCTGCCGCCTCCGGATAATCAGCGATCTGGGAAAGTTTTTCGGAATGATTCTCGATCTGTTCCTCGAATAAAGATTTCAATACAATTGCCCCGATACCGGCATTTTCCAGTTCTTTAATTTTCTTCACCGAATTGGTAAGACCACTGCTCCCCGCTATCAACGGATTCTTTAACCGTAACCCTGCAAAGGTTGTTTCTAAATTAACCATGAACTTACGATGTTTTTCAAAAATTTTATAATCAACAAAAATAGGCATTTTATCGATAAAATCAATACCTTATATCGGAAATAAATTATAGACTGGCAGGATGAGGAGCTTAACGGTCACCAAAGATCAGCGTTCCAATTCGTATCATGGTGCTTCCTTCTTCAATTGCGACCTGATAATCGCCCGTCATTCCCATGGAGATTTCTTTGAATGTGGTGTCGTGTCGGAAAAAACCGGTTTTGAATTCGTCGAACAGTGATTTCAATTGCCGGAACTCTTTACGTACCTGATTTTCATCGTCGGTAAAAGTAGCCATCCCCATTACTCCGGCAATCCGCACATGAGGACATGCTTTCCACTTGCCTTCTTCAAGAAAACGGCGACATTCGTCGGATGAGAAACCCGATTTGGTTTCCTCTTCGGCAATATGGATCTGCAGCAGGCAGGGTATAATCCTTCCGTTGGCCGCCCCCTGCTTTTCGATCTCCAGCATCAACCGTTCATTGTCGAGGCTATGTATGAGGGAAATAAAAGGAGCTATCTGCTTCACTTTATTCCGTTGCAGATTACCGATAAAATGCCATTCTATATCCCCGGGGAGTTGATCTTTCTTGACAATCAGTTCCTGCACCCTACTCTCCCCGAAGATCCGAAGCCCCGCATCATAGGCCTCCCGGATCATCTCAGCAGGATGAAACTTGGAAACCGCCACCAGCCTCACTCCGGACGGAACGGTCTCCCGCAAAGCATTGATATGGGATTGTATGGTCACTCTTCCTCCTTTTTATTCTTCTCCTCCCCATAAGGGAACACATCCATAATGGCGGTCTCCGTTACCGAAGCAATGGCATAGTCGATCATGGTTTTTTTCATTTCCCCCTCCACAATTTCCACGGCCTCTTTCAGCGTGGATGCCTGCACCAGCATATTGACCGCCGTTTTCTTTTCCGAACCGCTCTTTTCATCAAGGGTAATGAAATAGAGTTTCGCCTTATAGTAACGATCACCCGTTTCATTGAAAAACGATTCCGTATATTTTACCCGCTTGATATCGGATACTGAAAATTCACCCGATATAAAAGGTTTGATCTCCTCTATAATCCTTGCTTCCGCCTCGGTGAACGACAACGCATCTACCAGATAGGGTTCAGTTACTGTTTTCTGCATGCCGGTCTCCAGCATCTTATCGTATCTTATCTTACACTCAAACCAATTGTACATATATTTTTGTTATTTGTCGGTCGCATCCTTTCGCAACGAAGTGCAAAGTTATGACTTTCCCTCAAAAATGAAAAATAATATATCATGCGGTAAGTACAGAGAACTATTTATCACAAAAAATTGATACTTTTGCAGATTATCGGATAAAAATGATTGGAACCCTTGTAAATACAGCAGCGGTAGTGGGTGGTGGTATGATCGGCCTGCTCCTAAAAAAACGGATGCCCGAACGTGTCACCACCATCTATTTCCAAGCCATCGGCCTGTTCACACTGGCCATTGGTGCGTCCATGGCCATCGGGATGGAGAAAATACTTATTGTAGTCAGCAGCCTTGCCATCGGCTCTCTGCTGGGAGAGTGGGCCGATCTCGAAAAAGGCGCAGAGCGGATGAGCGATTATCTGAAGCACCGCTTCCGAATCGGCAGTGAGAAATTTTCGGAAGGGTTGGTTACTGCGTTTCTTCTGTTCTGCGTAGGTTCCCTCACCATCATCGGCACCATTCAGGAAGGGACAGGTGGTTCACCCGACCTGCTTTTCACCAAGTCGCTGATGGACTTTTTCTCTGCCATACTGCTGACCTCCGCTTTTGGTGTGGGTGTTGTTATATCCGCTATTCCGCTTTTCATCTTCCAGGCCTCTCTCACTTTATTGGCCAAATATGCTGCTACCCTCTTTACCGACGATATCATCCTCGGCCTTACCTCCACCGGTGGTATTTTACTGATCGGACTCGGCATCAATATACTGGGGATCAAAAAACTCCGCATTATGAATATGCTACCCTCACTGGTTATCGTGGTATTGCTGATCTGGATATTCAGTTAAGATGCAAAAGAGAGATGAAAAATTAGGATTATGGCTGCTGGTTTTCGTGGCACTCGGCTCCATGATCGGGTCTGGAATCTTTAATTCCCCGAAAGACCTTATCCAGGTAGCCAATCCACAGGGCACCATGCTTACCTGGATCATCGGAGGTATGGGGGCATTGATGCTGGCACTGGTATTTGTCTATCTGGCGGGACGAAAGCCCGAACTCAAAAGTGGGGTCTACGCTTACGCACGGGACGGATTTGGTGACTATATGGGGTTCAACTCCGCCTGGGGATACTGGTCAGTCGGCTGGTTAGGCAATATAAGTTATCTGGCACTCTTTTTCAAAACGTTGAACGACCTGTTGGGTGAACATGCCCTTTCTCCATTGCAATCTTTCTTTATCGGGTCAGCTATCCTATGGTCTTATTATGTCATTCTGATGGCAGGTGTAAAGGAAGGTGCCATTCTCAACTTTATAGTGACAGTCGCCAAGCTGATTCCCATTATACTGATTATCCTGCTCGCACCGGCGCTTTTTGACCGTGACCTCTTTCATATACCCGATTGGCAATGGAAACTCGCAGCCACCGGAGCGGCAACAACTCCCATACAACAAGTAGGAAATGCAATGGCAGTCGTCCTTTGGTGTTTTGTAGGGATAGAAGCCGCCTCTGTCCTGTCGGGCAGGGCAAAGAAGCAGAAAACCGTACGTACAGCAACGATCATCTCTACTTTGTTTGTCCTGGGTATATATATGCTTATCACACTGATAGCGATGTCCTCTATTCCCGCCGGAGAGCTGGCTTCGTCGGAGACTCCCCTCGCCCTGGTACTCGAGCGGACCATCATAGGCGCACCCGGCGGTATCATTATAAAGTTAGGCATTATGGTTTCGGTATTGGGAGCCAGCCTGTCGTGGATATTACTCTCGGTGGAGACCATGTATGCTGCCGCCCGCGACGGTGTGATGCCCCGCCGCCTTGCCAAAGTGAACAGCAAAGGCACACCGGTCAATGCACTGTTGCTCACACAGTGCTTCACGCAGGTCTTTCTCCTTGCCATCCTGTCGCCCAGACTAAACGAGACCTACCTTGCCGCTATCACCATTGCCACCACCCTCGTCCTGATACCCTACCTCCTCTCATCACTCTATGCTGTAAAGACTGCAATCCATTACAGAAAAGAAGAAAAAACAGTGCGGAACCTGATCATTGCCCTGCTAGGCACATTCTATTCTACCTATGTGATCTATGCAGTAGGAATCAAATACCTGTTCCTTTCGGTACTCTTCTACGGCATTGGTTCTCTGCTTTTTATCAAGGCTAAAAAAGAAAAAAAAGAACAGCCCAAACAGTGGGAATGGGCGGTCATTATCCTGTTACTTGCCGGTACACTGCTGATTGTCGTACAAATCCTGACCGGGAAGATCGATCTTTAATGGGACTAAAAAAGGAGACCGCCTTGGGCAACCTCCTCTCTGTACATTTAATTGATTACGGAATTACCTGTTAAAGGTATAACGCAACGTAGCCCCGAAGCGGGTGGGATATCCACGCTGCACAAATACATTTACCTGTTCAGTTGTCATATCGGATGCCTCGAAGAGGAATGAGTTATATTTCGTATTGAAAAGATTCTCCACCCAGCATTCTAAACCGAAAGCCCCTTTCTCTGCCGAAATACTGGCATTCGTGATCCCGTAAAAAGGCTGATATAGTGCTGCTCCTTTATGGTCTTGATTCGATTCTGTCCAGTAGATCTTCCCTACCCCCTGATACTGTATGTTTCCCACTAAGCGGTCGATGAATGAACCATAGGGAAGATGGTGTACATAGCTGGCTCCCAGACCTAACGTATGCCGGGGAGCAAAAGGGATATGGTTACCGGAATAGTTCACTTCCGAATTATCATCATCTCCCTGTTCATCTGCGTCAGAGCCTACAAAACGTGCATCTGCAAAACCATATTCAGCATAGAGTGCAACGTTATCAACCGGTACATATTTCAAGCTCAACTCAAAACCTTTACTTTCCGATTTTCCTGCGTTGTTGATAGTACGACCCGACGTGCCTTGATCCTCTAATTTAGTAAGTTGCAAGTTATCGACATGTGTATAAAAAAGGGCATAAGTCAGTGAAAGTCTTCTGTCCAGCATCTCATAACGTCCGCCCAACTCATAAGTCCAGCTGGTTTCCGCATCATAGGAGAGTTGCTCCTCGAGCGTCGGCTTCGGTATATCGTCATCAGAATCTGCAGGAGGGCCTCCGGGCATATTGGGAGGCATCATCTCCGCGAGTCTCCCCATAAGCGATGCCTGCAAAGCATTTTGCAATATCTTAGAGAATGATTGCTCATTATAACCTCCGGATTTATACCCTTTTGATGCAGAAAGATACACCTGTGAAGTGGGTGAAAACTGATACTTCAACGCGAACTTGGGAAGTATTTCCCAGAAATCTTTACTATAACTACCTTCCAACAATGTATCACCTTCAACAAACATCGGAGGCATCGGCCGGTTGGGAATCTGGAAGTTGAGATTCACATCGCCTCCATCACTCTCGGTAGAAAAATCAATACCGGTATGCTCATAGTCGAACCGGACACCTGCAGTCGCAGACAGTCCCTCCAGGCCGAAGAGGTTATGTAAAGTCGATTGGTGAAAGAGTGCGGCTCCCCGTGATGGTTTGGTATAGATACCCGGTAGATCGATCCGGTCATGCGCATAAGAAATGGTCAATGGAGCATTGGCTGTAAAAGCATCCAGTTGGCCCTGCATCGCTGCCACTGCATCCTCCTTAAGTGCTACCGGCGTATCGATCTCCCGATTATCTACAAATCCGAAAACGCCTGCTACCCAGCGGTAGTTTCCCTGCGTATCCGATTTCACAGTCACTTCCTGGCTTAGGGAATGTTGCTGCTGTTTCTGGTTAATAGAAAATACCGATTTAGGAGAATAATCCTGATCCATTTTCATATCATCCTTCAGGTATTGAAAACCGGTAGTGGAGTGAATACTATAACCGTTTCCTGTATAATCAAGCGACAACCCGTTAGTCATCAGGTGACGATCATACGACGACGGCTCATTGAAACTGGCGCCTGTAGAGTCCACATGCATATAGGGAAAAGCTCCGCCGGAGACATAGTCGTAGTTCCCGAAAAGCAGCGCTTTCAACGAAGGGGTAACCTGCCACTCCAGTTTGACTCTTCCTCCTGCATTTTCAGAAGCATCTACTTTTTTTCCGGTATGACTATTCATAAAATAACCGTCGTCACGTTTGTAATAACCGGCTACGGAAAGGCCGAAATGGTCGGAAAGCTTTCTGTAGTCCGATGCTTTTACCGAGAACTGCCCATAATTACCGCCGCTCACCATCACTTTAGTACCCTGAAAAGAGAGAGGGGAAAGGGTGTACATATTCACAATACCGCCGATAGCGTTTCGTCCGTAAAGGGTACCCTGTGCCCCCCGAAGCACCTCAATCCGCTGGATATCCTGAAATTCAAAATCGAATGCTGACGGATTGAAACTGGGCACATTATCCACATAGAGGCTTACCGTCTGTGCCCCGAGGCGGGCACCTACACCACGGATATAGATTGGCGTAGAGACCTTCGCTCCGTAGGAAGGGATAAAAAAGTTAGGAATAAAAGCACTCAGCCCGGGCAACGACTCAATACGGGCATCCTGCAATTGCTGGGGAGATACCACCGATACAGCCGTAGGCAGATTCCTCAATTCATTGGTCTCTTTTACGGAACTGCTTACCACTACCTCATTAAGGTAGTATACTTTTAGTGTATCATTGGGATTAGTCTCCTTAGCCCGATCATTATCATCTGCAAACACAAAAAGAGTACTACACAAAATAAATATTAGTAAAAATAACTTTTTCATATGATTATTTTATTGTTTTATTTCGGTATATGGAACCTTTGATATTCAAAATATTCACAAAAGTAGATATTTGAGTCGCCTTCACTCCTCGATTTTCAATTCCCCGCTATGGCAAAGTTCAGGCAAACTTGTCCTTTGCTTATTTTGATAAATAACTATTGCCCGGCATGTCCCAAGCAAGATAGACATTGCTCTCGTTCAACCGTTATTTTAGCTTAACGGAAATGTTCGGGGACAAAGGAACGGCAAAATGGCATACCAGTCAATCACCACAATTAGTGATTTTTTTCTTCAAAAAGGATATTTGTAAAAAAACAGGTCTTTTGATGCAACGTTTTCCTCTTTTTTTCATCTATACTACTATATAAGTATAACTTTGTATGGATCTCAATAATAACCTATGAGAAGATTTGTCTTAAAAACCTATGGAAAAGTTATCGCCTGGATCTTAACTGCTTTAGGGCTTTACACCTCCTGCGATATCATATCTCCTGCGGAGTATGGCACACCCACCGCAGACTTCATAGTCAGGGGAAATATCAATGACGCACATAACATGCAACCAATTGAGGATATGGCTGTCATTCGCAAATCCCGTATGGCACCTTACGGGAATGATACTGTAAGAACCGATGCAGACGGAAATTACGAATTGGAATTCACGGAAGTCGCTTTCGGCCCGGAAGATATCACAGTTTACACTTCGGATATCGGGGATGGGAAATACCAGTCCGATACTATACAGATAAAAGCACATGAACTAAAGCAAATTAAAAAAAGAGATAAAAATTGGTATAACGGTAAATTTGAAGGTAAAGCTGATTTTTCGCTTAATAGAGAACCCGGCCCGGTACCTATGTACGGAATACGTTCTGCAGAATACAAAGAAATAGAAGGAGAAGAAGAATAAAAACTCAAACAAAGTTGTATGGATCCGAAAAAGAAATTCATTCTTTCTCTTTACCAGCAGCATAAGGCTACGCAAACCAAACTGCATAAACTATCATACCTTTTCTGGGAGTGCACTTTACGTTGTAATTTCGATTGCATACATTGCGGAAGCGATTGTACCAGACAGGCAGCCGTACCCGATATGCCAAAGGAAGATTTTCTGAAAGTTCTTGAGGATATCCGTCCACATGTAAATCCGCATAAAACCATGGTTGTACTTACAGGTGGCGAACCATTGGTACGCAGGGATATGGCAGAGTGCGGGCAGGCAATGTACGATATGGGTTATCCATGGGGATTCGTGACCAACGGTTGGGGATTGAATGAAAAAAGATTACAGTCTCTCCTTGACTCAGGATTACGCTCTGTGACAGTCAGTCTTGATGGTTACACAGAAGAATTGCACGACTGGTTCAGAGGGAAGAAAGGCTCCTGGCTACGTGCCCTCAATGCCATATCAGGAGTTGCATCAACACCCGGCCTGGTGTATGATGTGGTAACTTGTGTCAACAAAAGAAACATAACTGACCTGCCAAAACTCCGTGATTTGCTCATTTCCCTGGACGTCACCCACTGGCGGCTTTTCACTGTTTTTCCGAAAGGGCGCGCCAAAGACAATCCCCTCCTAAAACTCTCTAGCGGAGAGTTTTTACAAATGATGAATTTTATTCGTGACACTCGTCGGCAAGGAAAAATTAGCCTATCCTACGGTTGCGAAGGATATCTGTCTGATTATGAGATGGAGGTGCGCGATACTCCTTTCTTCTGTCAGGCGGGTATTCATATTGCATCAGTGCTTGCCAATGGCGATATCAGTGCCTGTCCGAGCCTCAGGGGCGATTATGTGCAGGGTAATATCTACCGGGATGATTTCTGGACTGTCTGGAACACCCGCTACCAGATTATGCGCGACCGCTCATGGACAAAAACAGGGAAATGTGCGTCCTGTAAATCGTATAAGTATTGCCAGGGGAACGGTCTCCATCTTCGGGACGAAAAAACCGGAGAACTGTTACAATGCCATCTGGAGATGATGGGCATCAACCCGTGTACGCAAAAAAGGTTAGTCAATAACAAGAACTTAATAAACAAAACAGCCGTCTTTTAAATTACACAACAGAACAAACAAATCTTTTAGCTGCGACAATACATTTTTTCACATGAACAAGCTATTTCTTTTTATCTGCTTAGGCGCGATTATGATGTATACTTCTTCGTGCCGCATCCACAATCCGCGATATTTTAATTCGCCGTCGGCTCATGCTCCTGCTTTTTTGGAGAAAAAGGGAGACAAAATGATTTCTGCCAATATCGCCATTATGCCCAAAGATGAATATAGAGAATCCGATCTATCGGATAGTCCGGACAAAACCAGGGAATCTTATACTACCGGTTTCGATGTAAGAACAGCTTATGCGTTCTCAGACCAGTTCATGGCAACATTGGGTGGTTTATACAGGAAAGAAAAAGATGCATTCAAGGATAACGATGTATTGCAAACAGCTTCTACTTCCGAAATCAATTATACCCGAAAGGCTTTGGATATCGGTATTGGAGTCCTGTTCCCATTCAGCGAGCGGAAAAGAGTTATTTTCAACCCGATCGTGGGAGTCAATTTCGGCCGTTCAGAATCCGTCTTCACCAATACCAGTCATACGATTAACGATAACAGAGTGTTCCATTTTAATGGTAATTATCATAAATTTTATCTGAAACCTTACTTTAATTTTAATTTTCACAGGAACTTTAAAATGAGCGCCGTTCCACAATTCTCATTCTTGAAATACAGCAATATTTACGATAATTATCCACAGGATGCTCAAGAACTTTTCGGGTTAAACAGTCTACAAAAAAGATATTTATTTCTTTATGAACCGGCGACTTTCTTCCAATTAGGATTTGACAAAGTGGATTGGTTGAAACTCGACCTAGGCTTCGTTTTTTCCTTTTATCGGTACGGAGAAAATAATCCGTATAAATTGCGAACCCGTAACTTTCAGTTGTCTGCCGGATTCTCGATTTATCCGTAAATCGAACATGAATGATTCTTCATTGTTATATACAAAGAAGTGGAAATAATGAGTCCTATGAAAAAAGCGTTACTTATAGTGGATGTCCAGAACGATTTCTGTCCCGGAGGCGCCCTGGCTGTAAAGGATGGTGATAAGATAATACCTGTAATCAACCGGATCATGGATCAGTTTGATATCGTGATCTCATCGCAGGACTGGCATCCGGCCGATTCAGTGCATTTTGAGAAGTGGCCGGTACATTGTGTCGCGGGAACACATGGAGCCGGGTTCCACCCTGATCTGAATATCGCAAAAATAGATCTGAGACTGTTAAAAGGGACGGACAATAAAGACGACGGCTATTCCGCTTTTGAGGCAACCAATACATCGCTTACCGATTTTCTTCACGAAAACAATATCCAGCACCTTTATCTTTGTGGTCTCGCCACAGATTATTGCGTGAAAGCTTCTGCCATCGATGCGGTCACACAAGGGTTCCATACCTATGTGATCACCGATGCCATCGGCGCCGTAAATGCACAACCCGGCGATGACGAAAAAGCATTACATGAAATGTACGGCAAAGGATGTATCCTGATTGAATCTGAAGAAATTCAATGAGATTATCGTATCTTTGTGCGCGATGGGAAAAGATATATCATTACGCACTGTAAAGGTTGTCCGTTATATTCTGCCTTTGCGTGAAGGTGGATCACTACCGGCATTGGCAGAGGCGGACGACGGGTTCAAGTATGTACTGAAATTCCGCGGTGCGGGACACGGTACCAAAATGTTGGTCTCGGAACTGCTGGGTGGAAAAATAGCCTCTGCATTGGGCTTACAAATTCCTGAGCTGGTTTTCGCCACCCTCGATGATGATTTCGGCCGTAGCGAAGGTGATGAGGAGATCCAGGATCTGCTGAAAGGAAGCGAAGGGCTCAACCTCGGGCTACACTACCTCTCGGGGGCAATCGCTTACGACCCTTCCGTAAAGATTGATCCTTTCCTGGCTTCAAAAATTGTGTGGTTCGATGCTTTTACTACCAATATCGACCGCACTTTCAACAATACGAACCTGTTGTGGTGGCACCGCGAGTTGTGGGTGATCGACAACGGGGCATCGTTCTATTTCCACCACTCCTGGAACGATTTTGAAAGGCATGCCCTCAACCCGTTCCCTCATATAAAAGATCACGTATTGCTGTCCCAGGCGTCAATGCTCGATGAGGCAGACGATTTCGCACATGATATACTCTCGCATGACCTGTTGGGGGAAATCACTGCACTTATCCCCGATGAATGGCTGGTATGGAACCATACGCAGGAGACGCCTGATGAGATCCGAAATGTCTATCTCGACTTTTTAAAAACACGATTGCAACATTCCCGAAACTTTCTAAATACCGCCAAAGATGCAAGAGGATAAACTGTATCATTATGCCGTTATTCGACTGGTACCAAGGATAGAGCGGGAAGAATTCTTCAACGTCGGACTTATTCTTTTCTGCAAGCGGGAGAAATATATCCGGTTCGAGTACCATCTCTGCCCCGAAAAATTCAGACTGATGCATTCGGAGGCAGAATATGATGATGTGGTTGAAAACCTTGAGACACATAAACAGATTGCACAAGGTAATCCAAAGTGTGGCCCCATAGCACAACTGGATATCCCCGAACGTTTTCGCTGGTTAACGGCTGTACGCAGTTCCATCATCCAGTCATCACGCCCGCATCCCGGAAAAACCGGCGATCTGGATAAAACGTTCGAGCGATTGTTTGAGGAGTTGGTAAAGTAAGAGGCCGGGGCATCAAATTCCTGATATATTCCGGCCAAATTGAGGAATAAAAAACAGCCAGGCTGGTGAATGGAGGACAGCCAGGTTGGTGAATAAAAATCGGCCATATTGGGGAATAAGATATATAAAGTATTTGTAAACAGAGAAAAGAAGATTATATTTGTATCCGGTATTCAGTATGATCTAACACGAAAAGGAATATGGATACATCATTGACTTATATACCGAGAATAGCAGACAAAATGCTGCAGGAACAACTTGCAGCAGCGGGGGTGGTCCTGATTCAAGGTCCGAAATGGTGTGGAAAAACTACTACGGCAGAGCAGCAAGCAAAAAGTGTGTTATATTTGGATGAGCCAAGGACACGTCAGGCCAATTTGCTGCTGGCAGAGACAGACCCGGAGATTCTTTTTCAGGGAGATACACCCAGACTGATTGATGAATGGCAATTAGCCCCGAAACTATGGGATGCAGCACGATTTGAGGTGAGTCGCAGACGATTGCCGGGACAATTTATTTTTACAGGATCAAGCGTTCCGCCAGACATGTCGGAATTGACCCATTCCGGGACTGGCAGATTTGCTTGGCTGACAATGAGACCTATGAGTTTGTGGGAATCCGGGGAGTCAAATGGAAGTATCAGCCTGCATGCTTTGTTTCAAGGAAATATGACAGCGGCTATTGCACCTGACATATCCTTAAAGGAATTAGCTTACCTGATATGTCGTGGTGGTTGGCCGGGATCTCTCAGTTTAACCCCAAATGCTGCTTTACGACAGGCTATAAACTACGTGGAAGCAGTTGCCAACAGCGATATCTCCCGTGTAGACAATGTAAACAGAAGTCCTGAATTTACCAGAAGGTTGTTACGCTCTTACGCTCGCCATCAAGGACAGCAAGTATCCATCAGTACAATATATAAAGACCTGGAGAATAACAGGAATGGAAGTATGAGTGAAGATACCATTGCCTCATATATCATAGCTCTTAAGAAAATATTCGTCATTGAAGATATGCCTGCATGGAGTCCTAACCTCAGGTCTAAAACTGCCATACGCACCTCAGACACCCGTTATTTTGTAGATCCGTCAGTGGCCGCCGCCGCACTCGGACTTGGGTCCGAAGATTTAATCGCAGATCTGCATACCTTCGGTTTGCTTTTTGAAACCATGGCCATACGTGATCTTCGTGTATATGCCGCTGCACTTGACGGACAAGTATATCACTATCGGGACAAGAACGGGCTGGAGTGTGATGCTGTGCTGCATCTGCGCAATGGCAACTTTGGGCTGATAGAGGTAAAACTGGGTGGCGACAGTTTAATAGAGGCCGGGGCTAATACACTCAAGCAATTGGCTGATAAAATAGATACCGCTAAAATGAAGTCTCCTTCATTTTTGATGGTTCTTACAGGAGCGGGCCAATATGCTTACCGCAGGGAAGATGGTGTTTATGTGGTACCTATAGGTTGTTTGAAAGATTAATTGCAATGCAAAAATATATCACCGTTTCTCAAGCAATAAGAAAGGCACGTAACACAGTAGTGTATCCAGCGCTCATAGCTATGATGTTAATTATGGCAACAGCAGTCTTTATTTTAGCATCATTTGAGAACTCTTTACTATTGATTATTCTATCAATCATCTTAATGCTTTCTTCTTTTGTTGCTTTCGGGACTATAATGACCATTTTGGGAGATAAATGGAAGACATGGGCGTACAAATATGTAGATGATGTGAAAGAATTTGGAGAAAGGGCGCCAAACAATCGATTTTCAGTAAATATTTTCCCTTCCAGATGGCATCTTTCCATTAAGAAAGAAAGGCTAAAAGCCCTCAATATTGCCAGGGAAAGAATTCAAAATAATACGCTGAAGGTGATACTGGAGTATGATTATTCGATCCCCCGGAAATTGGCAATAAAAAGATCGATCCCTTACCCCTTAAAAATAAAATAGACTGCGAGTACCAGAAACACAAATCCAACAAGATGATTCCATTTCAATTGGGTCTCGAAGGCGAGGAAGGAGAAAACGACAAATACGACCAAGGTAATCACTTCCTGTGTCACTTTCAGTTGCAGAAGAGAGAAACTCCCCCCGTTCCCGTCAAATCCGATACGGTTTGCCGGCACCTGAAAACAGTATTCGAAAAAGGCGATCAACCAACTAAAAACAATCACCCCAAAAAGCGGCAGTTTACTGAACCATGTATTTTCCGCCAATTTTAAATGACCATACCATGCCTGACGCAGTCTTTATCAGGTTCAGGAGCGAATCGACCATCGGGGTATAAATGACGGTACCGGGTGTTGAGGAACAGTCGGCAAGATCATATGACAAATTGGCCGGGGATAAAACCGGGAATAGAAGAAAAAGTACAAACAAGGTTACGTGTGTGATAGATCGGCGCAGGATAAAACCATCTTTTGAGTTGCAAAAATAATACAACCCGACAGATTACGGAAGAAAAAGTCCTACTCAGTGAAAAAAGGCTATCCTTTCCTTGAAAAGCGGAGGTCTCCTGAGAGTTTTACCCCGATACCGGGCTGGTCAGAAGGTATGATTTTGCCGTTTTCGAGTTTTGCTCCATCAAAACAATCATTCCCGATCAGGAGCGCACCATCGAGGTCTGCAAAATCCATTCCCGAGTAGAGCTGTGATGCAGCCGATATGGCGCAGGAGGTTTCCGTCATACACCCTATCATTACTTTCATTCCCAGCGAATAGGCCAGTTTCCGCATCTTCCACGCTTCAAGCATGCCGGTACACTTCATCAACTTGATATTGATCCCGGAAAAGACGCCTTTCAGGCGCTCCACATCGGAGAGTCGCTGTATCGACTCATCGGCAAAAACAGGAAGGGGACTTTCTTCGGTGAGACGTGCAATATTGTCCAGATCCTGCTTCGGCATGGGTTGTTCTACCATCACTACCCCTCTCTCTTTCATCCAGAAAATCATATCGAGTGCCTGACGGCGGTCTTTCCATCCCTGATTGGCATCCACCGCCAACGGCAGATCGGTTTCAGAGCGGATGGCTTCGATCATCCTCTTATCGTCCGGACCACCCACCTTCACCTTCAGGATATTGAACCGACCAAGCGCTTCACGCGTCTTTTCACGTACCACTTCATCGGTATCGATACCAATGGTAAAAGTGGTATCCGGCACATCATATTTGTCCAATCCACGTATCTTATACCACGGCGCCCCTTCGATTTTCCCTACCAGATCATGCAAGGCGATGTCCACAGCTGCTTTCGCCGCAGTATTCCCTACAGCAATGCCATCGACATACGACATGATTTCTTCGATATGCCCATAGGGAGTAAAGGCAGAAAGATCCACTTTCTTCAGAAATTCGATCACCGAGGCCTGTGTTTCACCCAGATAAGGCGGTAATGACGCTTCGCCATACCCTTCCAGGCCGTCGTATTCTATTTTAGTCAATATTATGGGTGTAGTGGTACGTGAAAACCCGGAAATGGTAAAAGTATGATTCAACTGCAAGTCGTACGGAGTCCAGGATAGTTTCATTTTATCAGTGGAAATTTTAGATAGTTTTTTCACGGATGCAATCGCGGGAAATAATGGTGTCGCCAATGCCATCGTCGCCAACGCCGATGAACGTATAAATTGACGTCTGTTCTGTTTCATTGCTTATAAAATTCATTTTCAAAAATATCTTCAATCCCCGGTGTACCCACTTCACCAATAATCCGTTTGGTGCGCAGGTAACGGTTCGCGTTAAATTCATCATACAGCGTATCAGCAGGATCCAGGCTGTTGATATGGACATAATCGGAAGCATGGATAAACCGGTTATTACCAATATATATGCCGACATGTACTACACGCTCTTTCGGACTATCATCAGTCGCTTTCGATCCGAAAAACAACAAGTCTCCCGGCAAGGTATTATTGAAATCTCCGGAGGAGTCTATCAGCTTACCGCAATGAACCTGCTGGGAGGCATCCCGGGGTAGAATAATACCGTGCATAAAATAGACTGTCCTGGTAAATCCACTACAGTCCAGGCCCTTGGAAGAAGTCCCTCCCCAAAGGTAAGGCACTCCCATAAACCGGTATGCGGTATTCACAATACTTTCGCCGGTCAGGTCTATACTTTTCAACCAGTCAGTTGTTTCTATGGCATCCGATTTCCGGACATAAGCTTCACGCCCGTCAGGATATACTACATGATAAAATCCCTCTTTTTCACCTTTTACAACCAGCATATTGCCAACCACCAGGTCGGAAACAGGGAAAAAATCGCTATCCGGCCTTTGTAGTGAGTGAGCAAAAACGGATGTAACAATAACCTTCGGTTGCTGCAGATATTGCTGCAGTTCCGACAGTGTCATCGCCTTTACCGATCCGTTGATCCAACCGATATATTTATCCGGGGTCTGAATGCGGCACCATCCTCCACGCTTTTCCAATATCTTTACCGGCATGCCCAGCAGTCCCTGTGACACCAGCTCGGAACCATAGCGGGGTTCGGCACGAAGCGTCCCGACAGAATTATAAATTATGCCCCATATTGTATCACCCAGTTCCTTATCGGGTAAAAGACGGATACTGTCTTTCATATGATCTGACATACTACCGGCCTGCAGGATCAATTCCTCATAAGCAGGCATACTGGTCGTTTCACCTTTAAGAACAATTGTATCCTTTCTTTGTGTTGCCACAATGTTAAATACCTCTACACGACTATCAGGAGCGTATTTCTCCTTTAAGAGTTTAATCACAGAGTCCATATCACTATTCTGAGGCATAACAGATAACGTTGAAAAGAGCATAAAAAATAAAAAAACCGTTTTTTGCATTTTAATTACCGTTTCTAAAATTGTGCGAAATATACGACTTTTTATTGAACTGAAAATAATACAACGAAAAATTTAGATAAGACACAGAATATCATTATCTTTGCTTTTATCACATAAGAATTCGCATATTATGAGAAGAGGAAAGCAGCAACATCTCATTCCGGTATTCATTATCGTCCTTTGCTGTACAGGGATGATCACCTGTGCATCGAACAATACAAAAAAACAGCAAAAAAAATCAGATATCCATATGACAGATCTCTCCCGGCAGCACAACGAAGCCAAAAAACTTTCCAAAGAATTAAGAAAAAAAGGCATTTCTGATGAACGTGTCTTAGCGGCTATCAGTAACGTTCCGAGGCATTCCTTTATCGATGAACAACTCTCGGCATATGCTTATCAGGACCGTCCGTTACCGATCGAAAGCGGACAGACCATCTCTCAACCCTTTACGGTGGCCTATCAGACCGAACTACTGCAACTGCAAGCGGGCGAAAAAGTGTTGGAGATAGGTACCGGCAGCGGATATCAGGCGGCAATATTATGTGAAATGGAGGCGGAGGTTTACAGTATAGAGAGATATTACAATTTGTATCAGACCGCCAAAGAGATACTGAATAAACTGGGATATTATCCGAACCTCTTTTTTGGTGACGGCTTCGAAGGATTACCAGAGCATGCACCTTTCGACAAGATACTGATCACGGCTGCGCCTGAGAAGATTCCGGAAAAACTGTTGCAACAATTGCGCGTAGGAGGATGGATGGTCGTTCCACTGGGAGGAAGGGGCGGACAAAAGATGACCGTGATTCGCCGTGTAAGCGACACTGAATTCAAGGAATCGGAGCACGGGGATTTTATCTTTGTTCCCATGCAGGAAGGAACTGTAGAATAGAGATTTCCTTCCTTTCACCTATAAAAAAGCTGCCGCTGAATTTCTCCAACGGCAGCAGGAAATTGAGCAAACAGGGAAGTTTTATTTACCGATCGGTAAACGGCTCAATTGCCTTATACTCTGAACATCGGTATAATCGTACTGGTATATCCCGTCTTCGGCTATCATCATCAATACATTATTGAATGGAATCACATCAAGCCCGTTTATCTCTTTGAAATGCGCCAATATGTTATCCTTGTGCATAATGGTGCTCGGGTCTTCTGCATTGAATATTTTCAGGCCCTCGTCACAAACAAAAAGCGTTCCATTGTCTATTCCCAGGCCCTTAGGGTTTTCCATATTGTAGGTCACAATGTGTTTGGGTTGCTGTACGTTGCTCACATCCACAATAATCAATGAGTTGGCATTTTGTCCGCAGAAAGTCCCCGAACGGATAGTTACATAAGCGATATCGTTCTCCACCACTACCGGGTCGCAACCGAACACGTGGGTAATCATAGACTGGTATTCGGGTTTTAACGGATCTTCTACCGAATAAATGATCATACCCGTGGGAGTACCCATAAACAGACAATTTTTATAACTGAAGATAGTTTCCACATTAAATCCCACAGGTACATCCTCAGCCACTTTCTCAGGTGTCACTTCCGAGAGATCGAAAATACCAAGCTGGTTGTTTATCACCGTATAGAGATTATCCTGATAAATAGCAAACCGCGACATGGAACCGACTGCTCCTACACTACCTCCTCCATACGAAGCGGCATCGTTGTAGACCATATTTTCGGTCAACCCACCCCAACTCCACCAGCGGGGTTTATAAGTGCGGACAAGCTCTTTTCTTTCAACGGTCCTCCATCCGACAACAATTCCGTTATTCCGATCCATCACTTTTTCGTAATCAATACCGAATCCATTTTCGGTGGGAGGTAACGCCTGCGGGAACACCTCTTCCTTCCGTCCTTTGAATACCGGTTTGGCCGGATCGTTGATATCGAACCATACCAAATCGATATATGAATCGGCATACAGCACATTATTACGAACGTGCATATCTGCATTTCCCAATAATTCAATAAAAGCAACGTTCCGCGGATTCGACGGATCGCGATTATCGATGATATGAATTCCCTTTTCAGGTTGCGAAATATAGAGGTAATCGTTATAGAAAGCGATTTTCCCCTGTTTTTCAATAGGTTTAGGCTGCTCTACATCTACTGCACTTCTGAACTCGGAGGCCGACATAAAAACAGGTTCATTCACTGTGTAGGTTACGTATTCATCTACATAATCCCTACACCCCGGCAAAGCAAACAGACCGGTCATCAATAGCAAAAAACTCAGTTTTTTCATGATCAAACTATTTTTTAAATTAAAAATTAAAAATGAAGAATTAAAACTAAAAACCAGGAAATTCTTCACTCTTAACTATTCATTATTCACTTAAACCGTAATCTTATCCCCATATTCAAGCCGAATATCAACGGATTTTCCGTGCGGGCACTCATTGGTTGGTTATTTTTAAAATAATATACAATTCTCGGCTCGCCAAACAGACTCAGGTTACCCTGCAACCGATAGCTGAAACCGACTCCACCCTGGGCAGAGAACTGGAATCCTTTGATGCGGCTATACAGGTTGGTGTGGTATACAATGCCGCCATTGTGCTCAATCTCCTGTTTGTATACAGACCGTAGCCCCTTTTCGACGCTTCCACCACCCAACAGATACACATTCCACGCATCATTCTGCCACACGGTATATCTCAGGTTTACCGGTATGCCTATATAATGTTGTCGTAACGTGCCTCTATAGATGAAATCGTCGTTGCGTCTGTAACGTGAAAACAGGTAAGTGTATGACAATCCGGTTTCCAGACTCATATCCTTTGCAACTGGAAAATCAGCCGTCAGGCTGATGGAAACGGGAAGACGATGCACAACCTCAGTATAATCGCCGGGATTAAGCACATTATAATCAGCACCTGAACCCAATCCATTTCCATCATTAAACTCGCCGCCCGGAAAATGATGGTCGTATTGCGGATAATCCGCATCATAACTTCCTAGTGAGAAATCCAGAGGTGTACCTCCGCTACCCAATGCAGCGATCAGCGACCGAACTCCCTGTTGTTTCTGAACTGGAGAGGAAAGATCATTTTCCGCCAGGAATTCTTCCCTCAGAAGCTCTTCCACCGGAGGTTCTTGTTCCGGAAAACCTACCGTATCTATTTTCACAATCTCTCCCGGATATGGCATTCTTTCCGGTGCCGAAAATTCCTCCAATTTTACAGTTGCAGCCAACACCCCAGTTACATCGGGCTTTGTAGTTCTTTCGGGAATCATGACCTCTTCCGGCTTTGTAATTTCTGTTGATTTCTCCCTTTCTATCGGTTTTGAAGCTTCTGCCAACCCCGTAGTTTCTGTCGGCTTTTGTCTCAGATCCAACTCTTTATCTGTCCGGTTATCTGTTTCATCTGATATAACTTCCGGAACGACTGCCTCTTGTTGTATTTGTTTTTTTGGTTGTGAATGCTCTGTAAGCAACGGTTCGTCGACCAAAGGATTAAACAAAAACAACAACACCAATGCCATGGCTGCTATACCTGCAGCCGCCCATGACCAATAGATAAAAACAGGTTTTTTGGATGACGGGAATCTCTCCGTCAACGAGTCCCACACGCCTGAATCAACAGGCATCTGATGCTCGCGCAGCTTCACCCCGACCTTCCTCGAAAAGTCATCCGGCTTGTCTATGTATTTATCATCTGACTGCATCTTTGCTACCTGTTATTTGTGATCCATTAACTTTATGACTTTCTTTTGTAGCAATTGCCTTGCCCTGAAAAAGAACGACCGTGACGTACTTTCGGGTATATTCAGCAACGCGGCAATTTCCCGATGGCTAAAACCTTCCACTGCAAAGAGATTAAAAACCGTTCGATGGGTATCGGGAAGCTCGTCGATACAACGAATTAAATCGTCAGCTGTGATATCTGCCATATCGGGAACGCTTCCGGAACATTCTATCTCAACATCCGTTAACAGTTCCTTTTGCTTCAGGCGACTCTTCTTCCGCATATAATCAAGTGAAGTATTCACAAAAATTTTCCTTATCCATCCCCCGAAAGAACCTCTTCCCGAATATTGTCCTATCTCAATAAAAATCTTCAGAAACCCTTCCTGTAACACGTCTTTGGCATCTTCCACATCGGAGACATAGCGCCTGCATAGAGCCATCATGGACGGAGCGTACTGTTCGTACACCTCTTTTCTCGCCCACAATTTTCCCTGCCTGCAAGCAAGTATTAATCGCTGTTCCGACATAAAATTTCCCTGTTTATTATAATGACGTTCGTTGAAAGCAAAACGTTGCAGAGATACAACAAATTTTTGATTAATTTTTTTAATCTGAGTGTAATTCGAAAAGTATATGCGTTTAAGGAGAAGAAAAGGTTAACATGTTAATGCGATAATTAGATAATGTGATAATTAATAATCAGCAGATTTATCAATCTACTAATCAGTAAATCAATAAATCTGCTAATCAACGTATGCTAATAGCTAACATCCGGAGAGGTCACTCACTACCCTTACTGTAATTGGGCGCTTCACGCGTGATCATCACTCCATGGGGATGACTTTCAACATATCCGGCAGCAGAAATACGGGTAAATTTCGCCTCATGCAGTTTCTTAATATTCGCCGCTCCGCAATAACCCATACCGGAACGAAGTCCACCCACCATCTGATAGACCACCTCCTGCAGTGTTCCTTTGAACGGTACACGGGCTTCAATTCCTTCCGGAACAAGTTTCTTGATATCATCCTCCACATCCTGGAAATAACGGTCTTTCGAACCCTGCTGCATAGCAGAGAGTGATCCCATTCCACGATATGATTTGAATTTACGGCCATTAAAGATAATCGTCTCGCCCGGCGATTCTTCCGTACCGGCAAGCAATGAACCCATCATCACCGAAGAACCTCCTGCCGCCAACGCTTTTACAATATCTCCCGAATAGCGCAATCCTCCGTCAGCAATCACAGGGACACCTGTACCTTTCAGTGCGGTAGCCACTTCATAGATAGCCGACAACTGGGGTACCCCTACTCCGGCAATTACTCGAGTGGTACATATCGATCCTGGGCCTATTCCCACCTTTACAGCATCGGCACCGGCATCGACCAGAAATCTGGCAGCATCTCCGGTAGCAATATTACCCACCACCACATCGATTTCGGGGAAGGTCTTCTTTACCAGTCTAAGCATATCTGCCACCCCTTTAGAATGGCCATGTGCAGTATCGATCACGATCGCATCCACACCTGCCTCAATAAGGGCTGTCGCCCTTTCGATAGAGTCGTGCGTCACACCAATTCCTGCTGCCACACGTAGACGCCCCTGTTCATCTTTGCAGGCAAACGGCTTATCCTTTGCTTTTGTGATATCTTTATAGGTGATCAGACCGACCAACTTATTATTGGAGTCAACCACGGGTAATTTTTCGATTTTATATTGCTGAAGAATCTCCGCGGCATCCTCCAGGTTAGTCGTCTGGCGGGTAGTGACCAGATTCTCCTTTGTCATCACTTCACTGATCTGCTTCTCCATCGACTTCTCAAAACGGAGATCCCGGTTCGTGACGATACCTTCCAGTTTATTGTCTCTGTCCACTACAGGAATCCCGCCGATTTTGAACTCGGCCATCATGGCCAGTGCATCAGACACTTTCTTATCGGGAGTAATACTGATAGGGTTCAGGATCATTCCGTTTTCGGCACGTTTCACGGCACGTACCTGTTTGGCCTGCTCCGCAATGCTCATATTCTTATGGATCACACCGATCCCTCCTTCGCGGGCAATAGCGATAGCCATCGTGGTTTCGGTCACCGTATCCATAGCAGCCGACACCATAGGAATATTAAGCGATATATTTCTGGAAAACTGAGTAGAAAGATCTACATTCTTGGGGAGTACCTCCGAGTAAGCGGGGACTAACAGAAGGTCGTCAAAAGTCAACCCTTCCATGATGATTTTATCTGCAATAAATGACATAAGATTTTACCTTTATTTTTTTATTGCATACAAAAGTAGATATTTTTTTGCGAATTAATCCGATAGAGGATGTTAATTTTAATGACATATCTACTTAAGTCCGGGAAACAGTCAATACATGGCATGAACTTATACAGAAAAGAATCGTTCACCCCCGGTATAAATAAGATATTATCAGCAGAGTAATTACTACGGCAAGATACTCAGTTTTTTAAATATCTTGGTAATATGTTCAATAGAGTAATCGATCTGCTCTTTGGTATGTGTTGCCATCAACGAATAGCGAATCAGGGTATCGCCGGCAGAGACTGCCGGTGAAACTACCGGATTGACAAAGATACCTTCTTCAAACAGAAGCTTGGTAACAAGGAAAGTCTTGTCATTGTCACGCACATAAAGCGGCATAATGGGTGTTGCGGTCGGGCCCAGTTCAAAACCTCTCTCTTCAAATTGTTTGATGGCATAATGAGTCAGTTCCCATAATGTTTTCACCCGTTCGGGCTCCGCCTTCAATATATCCAGGGCGGCGGATGCGGCAGCAGTAGCTCCGGGAGTAATACTTGCACTAAATATGTTTGTACGGGCGTTGTGACGCAGGTAGTTGATAACAGGATAATCACCGGCAACAAATCCGCCTATTGATGCGAGTGATTTACTGAAGGTACCCATTACCAGATCCACATCATTCAGCAAACCGAAATGATCGCACACTCCCCGCCCGCTGTATTTCCGGCCGAGAACACCCAGACTGTGAGCCTCATCGACCATAATATTGGCATTGTATTTCTTCGCCAACTTCACAATCTCAGACAGATTAGCCAGGTCTCCCTCCATGCTGAAGACACCATCCACAACAATCAACTTCACCTTTCCCTGGTGACAACGTTTCAACTGTTTCTCCAAATGCGCCATATCGTTATGGCGGAATTTAAACTTTGTCGAATAGGAAGTGCGAAGTCCCTCTATAATGGAAGCATGGTCTCTTTCATCCCAGATAATAAAATCATCCCTTCCTGTCAGACATCCCAATACGCCTTCGTTAACGGTGAAACCGGTTGAAAAAACAATAGCCTCGTCCTTATTCATAAAGTTGGCTAATTTCCGTTCCAACTCCAGGTGAATATCGAGTGTACCATTCAGGAAGCGGGAGCCGGCCATTCCGGTACCATATTTTTTGGTTGCGGCAACGGCCGCCTCTTTCACTTTCGGATGATTGGTCAACCCCAGATAGGCATTTGAGCCGAACATCAACACTTTTTTTCCGTTGATGACGACCTCGGTATCCTGGTCACTCTCAATAGCCCGGAAATAGGGGTAGATACCCGCTGCCTTTGCACGCTGCGGAGCATCATATTTCATCATTTTTTCCCTTAAAAGATTCATCTGAAAAAAATTTAAAGAATAAGCCCCCACTTAAAAAAGTACCGGAAGCATCTTTTCAATCATGAACGCAATCAATTTGCAAAGATAGCAATTAATTTAATTTCTGAAGTAGGGTTAATTTTTGAAATATGAAGGATACCTTCTGAAACTATGCACTTTTAAACATTTTAATCTGAAAAACGTTTTAACATCAGCAGATATTAATATGATAAACAAGAAGAACTATGGTAAGTAAAGAATTAGAAGTTGCAATCAACAAACAGATTAATGCCGAACTCTGGTCGGCTTATCTCTATCTTTCCATGTCGGTACATTTTGCGCACAAAGGTCTCCCGGGTTTCGCCAACTGGTTCAAGGTACAATTCAAGGAAGAGCAGGATCATGCCCATAAGTTGATGAATTATCTTATATCCAAAGGAAACAGGGTGGAATTACAACCCATCGACAAGGTAGACACCTCGTGGAATTCGTTACTCCATGCATTCGAAGTTACCTTGGGACATGAGAGGGTTGTCACTTCACTTATCAATAATCTGGTATTCATGTCGAGGAAGGAGAATGATTTCGCTACCGAGAATATGCTGCAATGGTTCGTAAACGAACAGGTAGAAGAGGAAGAAACGGCCCAGGGTATGATTGATGGGTTAAGCTTGATCGGCGATAACGGTTTTGGTATCTATACAATGGACAAAGAGTTGGCCAAGAGGGCTTATACTCCACTCGATACTACTTCCGATACGGATTAGATTTAGTCCCAACTGATGCACCACTCTCATCTCATGATTTATCATCCATTTTATCATAAATTTAAAAAACAGCATCACCTATTCACAGAATTAAATATTTTTGTATGACAAATATCTCTGCATATGAATTTATTTGAACCTGTGGCATTCTACTATATATTATCATTTGCGACCTCTTCCGTCATCGTGGTATTAGCCGCAATGTTATCAGGCATACATATCCCATCAGATAAAAGGCTTAACAATTTTCGTTCTGCAAGAAATTTCCTGTCTCTTTCCTACTTTGTACTGGGCATATCCGGTTTCGTCAGTTTTTTCACGCAACAAGAGGCGGAAGATAAAATCCTGCGGGCTTCCTCTACCCTGATTATTGCGTCTTATCAGGCCCTGTTCTTCACCTATACCATATTGGCTTTAATACAACCGCTTTTTATCAAACGAAAAGTGATATTAGTGCAATTAGGTATTATTACTTTAGCAGGTATCCTTTTATTACTTGCTTTATCGTTACTTCCCCATTCAACATTCCTTATACTCCTGTATATTGCGGTGGCAGGTTATTTCCTTCAGATTTCCTGTTATGCCCATACATTCAGGTTAAAATACAAAGCATGTTTGGATTCGCTGGAGGAATACTACGAAGAAGACGAGCGTGCCCGTTTACACTGGGCCGGCGTTTGTTTTTATAGTGCTTTGGGGATCGGGATACTTGCCCTGGTATCCTTGTTTATGAATCTTTATTTTCATGCCTTATTTTCCATTATCTATACCATTTACTACATCTATATGGTGGGTAGGATGTATAATTACCAGATAGATTTTCAATTCGCAATTCCTGTTATAACCCGAAGTGAAGATATGGAAAAGCCTAAAGAGGCAGATAATGATGTGACATCCGCTCACCTGACGGAAAAAAGTGAACAGTTCAGGAGTATTTTAGCACAATGGGTGGCAGACAAGAAATTTACGGAGAAAGATATCAGCGTCGAAGAAATAGCCGAATCACTGGGTATAAACCATAATTTCCTGCAATATTATTTCAGGACCTATATGCAGACCGATTTTCGCACATGGCGCTCAGGGCTGCGTATCAGTGAAGCACAATCCATACTCAGAGACAATCCCGAAATATCACTCGAGAAAGTGCGCGAACTGGTCGGGTTTAATCACCGGGCGAACTTCCATCAACAATTTCAAAAGATTACAGGATTAACCCCTACAGAATACAGACAGCAAAAGTCAAAAGAATCATAACTCTCCCTTTTCGTCACTTATTTTGTTATTTTTCTGGGTGTATACTGAAAAATAACAAGGAATAAAAAAACATTTCCTGTAAAATAAATAAATTTGCCATAGACACGATCAAATACATATAGGGGAAATCTATAATCACAGATTAACATATATTGCATAAATGTTATATCCGCAATAGAATGAGGTGCAATTACAGGGCATTTATATCTCTTTTTTTATTTTTCCGACTGTTGTCTTTTCCGGCTTTCACACAGGAGGGATTGACACACACTAAGGATTCATTACTTAATGTTATTCCTTCGCTAACGGGAGAAGAAAAATTGAATGCTTACGACAGGCTACATACAATTTATATGGATAACCTGTTCGACGATGCTTCATTGGAGGATTTTTTTGCTCTGTCAACCGAATATGCAACGGAAGCACGTAATCAAAACGCCACTAAGCAGCAGGGGGATATTATGCTTAATAACCTGATTGCCAATTTACGTATGAATCATTTTGATGAAGTAGATAAAAATATAGATAACACACTGGCATTTCTCAAAGAACATGCACTTACAGATGCAATGTATATAGCTTATAAACAACAGATCCTCAGTTATTGCAGGAGAGGGATGTATGCCGAATTATGCAATATGTTGCAGGCCACCGGACGTTTCGATGAGTTTTTTGATATGGCCGGACAGACTGAAGAGCTTCTGGAAAAACTTAGCACGGAAGATAAGCACAAAGACCACAATACTGATAAGATGAATTTATGGACGCTATATGCTTTTGCCTACAACTCCAAAGGTGAATATGACAAAGCAGAGGCTTATTGCAACCGGATAGACAGCCTGCATGGGCGCGATGCCGTATCACTGGGAAACATCACCTATCTGCATTCGCATATATGGGAGGCAAGGGGCGATTATTCAAAGGCATTGGCATATATCAACAAAGCCATTGAAACAGATCCCACTTATACTTATGCGCGGTTTACCAAAGTAAGGATTTTATCACGTATGGAAAACGCGCCTTTGACCTGGGCCGAAACCGAAGAAACAGTGGAATACATCGACTCACTGCGTTGTATCTCATATGACAGGCAACTTGACGAACTTCGCACCCAATATGAGGTGGATAAGCACATAGCAGAAAAAGAAAGAGTACGCAACTTTATGTATTTCGCTCTTGCCGGATATATCCTATTAATCATTACACTCGGTATATGGATCTATTATAACCGTCAGATCACAAAGAAAAATAAAGCTTTGGTAAAACAGATAAAAGAGCTCCAGACCCAACATGAGAGGGCAGAAACAGAATTACTCAATAAGACCAGCTTCGGGATAGAAGATACCGATAACCACCTTTGCCCTGAAACACGGAAAGATCAACTCTGCATGGCTATCCGTGATGTGCTGCTTAAAGAAAAGGCATACCGGGACCCGACCATAACCCGTGATCACCTGAGTAAACGTTTAGGCAGTAATAAGGATCTGTTCATAGACGCTTTCCAGTATTGTTTTGGCATGTCATTCCCTGAATATTTAAATTTTCTTCGGCTGAAGGATGCCATCCCCTTGCTTGAAGGTTCGGATCTGACCATAGAAGAGATCTCCGAAAAGGTGGGTTTCGGGACAGTACGCACTTTCCAACGCCAGTTCCAGTCCAGATACAATATGTCTCCCAAAGACTATCGCAAAGCAGCAATCGCATAAAGTTACAATGTCAATTATATTGTTCAGCAATTTGATTACCTGAAAAACACAGACATATACAGTTTATATACAGGCACATATCAATTGTCGCATTTTCCGGACGAATTGTCGCATGGCTTTTGGGGTCTCCGAAATATATTTGTGCCACTAAAAAATCATTCATTAAAGTTAGTCGCTTTGAGTTTCCTTCACCCCTCGATTTCCAAAGCCAATTTAGGGGAAAACAGCGCGAGCCGTCCGGAGATTCCCAAAAGATGAAATAAGCGTAAACTATAACAATAATTAATTCCACTATTTAACTAAAAAACAATGGAAACAAATCAATGCAATCCTGCCGGAGAACAATACACTCCGGCATACGAAAAACCATCTATCGAAATTATCAAAATGGAAATGGAAGGCATCCTCTGCACACCTGAAAGATTATATGTTTATGAAAGCGAAAGCGGAAGATATTGAAATTGGAGAAGAGAGCGGCGGCGCTATCAACCTCCGGTTCAAACACCTTTCGTCAGTAGCGCGATTCCATATCATAGAGAATGAAGAGGCTCCCATAGAAGGCTACTTGAGTGGCTTGACACTACGAGCATTGGATTACGCCGGTCTCATTCATCCACTTCCATCCAATACTTTCCCCTTCTTCCCGGTGGAGGCTTACCTGGAAGAAATGGATGACGATTCGCTCACCCCCATTGAGCCATCCAAACAAACCAATCTGCATGTTTTCGGTGATCTATCCTTTGTAGATAAAGGAACCCATAGGGAAATAGATTTCTTTGTGCCGATTTCACCAACAGGCGTACCCTCCGATTTGGCAAACCACAGGTTAACGTTTGAAACTCAAATTGTAACTCAAACTGAGACAGGCACTAATTACTCACAAGATAGGCTTGGAACCTACTTCGGATTATCGTTCAACAATCAGCTTTCATTTATGCCAAAAGGGTTTGAAGCAGGGAAAAGCTATTACTTTAATTTAAAAACAAGCGTATATTAACTTCTGAAACCGGCTTAAAAGCCAACTATGCCCTCAATATTTTTAATAATTTAAAGTTTATCCATTATGACACAAGAACAAGAAAAGCAACTGCTCGAAGCAATCTATGACCGCCTTTTTGATGCGGTCACCTACCAACCGCAAGGAGGTAAAAACCCGTTTACGGAAGATGAGACATTTATCCATTTTTCAAAAAACGCCGCGGTGGATGTGAAATCGTTTGCTAACCCGAGAACACCGTCCAATCCTTTGGGCGATCAGAAAACATCCGAAGAGTTTGCACGGATGGTCGATCAGATTTCGCCACTCACACTGGAATGGGAAAATTCGAACAGCCCGCTATCCGAAACATTTGCCAATATTGTCAATAGTGCAAATGCCAACACACAACCCGATGAAAAGGCAAAGGATATGTATGAAAAGGCATATAACTATCTGCATCCGGTAATCAAGGAGGTGAATCCCTTCACAGGTGAGGAAACAACAAGCGTGACAGATTCTCAAGACTATATTACATATCAAAAGAATATAGATGATTACGTAAATGCTACGGGGAAATATCGTGATGAATACAATAAATATCTGGCGAAGTTGGAAAAAGGGAAGAAAAATGCCGATCGCGAGTGGCAGGCAAGTGAACCGAAGCTGGCTAATGATATAAAAAGGGCTTTACAAAATATTACTGCCGGGAACGGCAAATATGTTGAACAGGCTCTCCAGATTATGGAGACAACCGTAAATGACGGAATTCGTGTGGCTCTTACCAAAGCACAGGAAGCGGTAAAAGATGACAGATGGATCGCCTCTTCCCTGGGGTTAGTTAACAAATGGCTGTTTTCCTATCCTTCACCGGCAAACTGGACGGACGATAAGAACCTGAATTTTACAGAACTCGAAATCAGCGGGGGAAATACCAAACAAAGGTCAAAAAGTACGGAACACAGATTCGGTGTGGACACAACTGTAAATTATGGGCTATGGAGGGTCAGAGCCTCGGCAGAGGGTAATTTTGAACATAAGAATAGCAGTACCGACACGGATAGCCTCTCGATTTCCTGCAAAATTGCCAAAGTAAATATCATGCGTCCGTGGTTCAACGAGTCCCTATTCAGACTACCTTCCTGGTCCACCAATTTAGTAAAGACGAAAGGCGGCATCTCGAACGGTAAAATAGACACTTCCAATAAGGCAGGCTATTTGCCGATGTATCCCGTGGCATTCATCATAGCCAAGGATATCAAAATAAGGGCCGAATTCTCACACGAGGATGCGGAATTTATTAAGCAAGCGGTAACCGGAAGAGCTTCTGTAGGGTTCGGCCCATTCAGCATCGGCGGCTCGTACGGATATGGGAAGACTGAAGAAAAGCTCAATTCAGATTTTCAAAATGGAACAATCAAAGTACCCGGTATGCAGATTATCGCATGGGTAAGCCGTGTGGTTCCATTCTCACCACAGGAAGTATAAGGATAATCAGGCAGCATAAAGCCCGTATGAGGTTTTATGCTGTTTTCTCTTTAAAAACCAGGAAAATAATATATGCCATCCATATCAATAGCATTCGCGACGGCTTTGTCTGAGAAGTTGGAACAGAAAAGGCCATTATTACGGTCGGCGCGGACGGCTAGGGTCCATAAAATCGTACAACTCAACCCTTTCCCCGAGACACTGGATTTGAAACGGTACCGGGAACCAATATCCTCATACAACCCAGAAGGCGACTATGGGCCGGCTATTCTTTTGTCTGCTTTGGCAAACCGGATTCCATCGGTAACACCTTTTTTTGAGGATAGTGGCAATTCCCTTACGAATGTATGGAACAGTTTACTGCATGCCGCCATGCCCCAATCGAAGGAAGACAGTTATACACAGCGTGTACTTACTCAAGCACGGGAAAATTTTACACTATCCAAAAAGTCAGGTAGAGCCGGCTTTCCCGACGATTGGTATCTGGTCGAGACAGATCCTTACAATTGGTATGACCTACTATCGGACAAGGCAAACCTGATACATCTGGATATAGACCTGCAAAAAAATGACAGGGAGGAGAACGGAAGCATGGAATTTTTGACCATCAACGGCGTGCAATCCCTTACATGGAATATACTGGGGAATGACGGGAAATGGAAACCCGTACCTGTTCAGCCCGGAACAGAGATACAGAAAATACAAATGGACGTTTTATTGGTAAATTTCACGAGAAAATGGATGAATTACGATGTTTTTTCCACGCAATGGAAAATAAACGGACTGAAAAAGGGCTTCTATTCCTCCGGTGAACTGACAGAAAATGAAGGTATATTTCCCTTAGTTGTCGAATCTATGCTGGTAGCTACCCACACAATAGTAGATGGAATTATCGACAAAAAAGACCAGATGGTTTTAGCACAGTCCCCTTCGGTTTCATTGGGAGGCTTTGTTTTGAATGATGCTCCCAGAGCACATATAGCTGGTTATATCAGCCGTTTAATCCCTGTTGCTCCTGCTCTGGAATAAAAAATACAATTGGAAACTCCCTGTCAATTTATCGAATATATCTGACAATATTTTCCTAATAATTAACAAAAAACAATAGAACAAACAATTACACCAAGGCCATAAAAACTGTATTCTCTTTTTTAGTTTAACCTTACAATAGCCGAATATCGTTTCCGGCTATTTTTTATCACCTATATGATCCCTACACTAAAAAAAATCCGGATTTTACGTAATTGGATAAACCTTTTACTGAAAAAAGACTCTAACACCAAAATTTTATCTACTTTTATTGCACGATGTATAAAACAAACTCTTATGGACAATAAGTATAAAAAGCTGATCAAATGCGTATTACTGGATGCCGTGGGTATGGCATCCCTGGCCATTCCTGTTGTCGGCCCATTCCTGGACGTCGTTTGGGCGCCCATAGCCGCCTCTATCAGTTATAAAATGTTCGGAGAAAAAAGAGGAAAATACACCTCACTGATCACTTTCGTTGAAGAGTTGTTACCAGTCACCGATGTGATACCTTCTTTCACAATCTTCTGGTTTTTATTCGATTTCCTGGGAATAGGAAAAGAACGTTTCGGGAATTCCCCTGATGCCGGTTTCGCAAAAGTACAGTAAACTTCACTAAATTATTAATAATCAATCCAACCTGATTTTTTAATTATGGGGATTCCATAGACATTACAAAGAAAAAAATATGAACTATAAAAAAGCCTTTATCGCTATAACAGCGATATTTTTATTACTCTCCTGTTCCACCGGAGCATCCACTGAGAAGGGAAATTCCCTGTTATGGAAAATATCGGGGAACGGTTTGCAGAAACCCTCCTACATCTTCGGCTCACATCATCTTGTGCCAGTCTCTTTCCTGGACAGTATCCCCGGAATTGAGGCCGCTTTCGAAGAAACGGAGCAGACGGTAGGTGAACTCGATATGAGTGACATGTCGGAGATGCAGATGAAAATCATGGGTGAAGGCATGCTTCCACCGGAAGTTACCTACGGGACATTGCTCTCTACTGAGGATGCAGCGCTGCTGGACAGTATGCTCCACGCTGTGGTAGGAGTAGGTCTCGACCAGTTGGGACAACTGAAACCGGCAATGTTATCCAATCTGATCTCCATCTCACTCTACCAGCGATATTATCCTTCCGTAGCTTCGGCACAAAACATAGATTATTACTTTCAGGAAGAGGCACTGAAGCGCTCACGGCCTGTAGTGGGGCTTGAAACCGCTGAAGACCAGATCTACGTCCTGCTGAATTCACAATCATTGGAGCGTCAGGCAGAAATGCTGACCTGTATGATAAAACATCCGGAACTGTTGAAAGAACAGATGGATGAAATGCAGGTCGCTTACCATGCTCAGGATATCCAGTCCCTGCGAAAACTCTACGAAAAGGAAATACCCAACGATCCCTGTCCTTCTACGGAGGAGGAGAAAAATGTGCTGAACGGCGACCGCAACAGGAAGTGGTTAGAGAAATTACCCTCTATTATGGAAGAAAAATCCTCATTTATTGCTGTCGGCTGCCTGCACCTGCCGGGAGATGACGGACTGATTGAAGGATTAAGGAAATTGGGGTATAGTGTAGAGGCAGTCAGCCGATAACTTCCTGTTATCTATTGCCGCCGGACTGTACAAAATTTATCTTTTTTCCAGCAACACCACATTTTCCACATGATGCGTGTGGGGGAACATATCGACGGGTTGCACACGGGTAATCCTGTACTTTCCGTCGAGCAAACTCAGATCGCGTGCCTGTGTAGCAGGATTACAACTTACATACACAATCCGCACCGGTTCAGCCAAAAGGATCGCATCAATTACGTCGTTATGCATACCTGCACGGGGCGGATCGGTGATAATCACATCGGGACACCCATGCTCAGAAATAAAATCGGCGGTGAGTACATCTTTCATATCACCTGCAAAAAAGAGTGTATTCCCGATTCCGTTCAGGCGGGAGTTCTCATGTGCATCGTAGATGGCTTCCGGCACATATTCTATCCCCACCACCTTTTTGGCATTCCGCGCCACGAAATTGGCAATGCTGCCGGTACCGGTGTAAAGGTCGTAGACCGTCTCCTTTCCTGACAATTGTGCAAAATCACGCGCTACTTTATAAAGATTATATGCCTGTTCGCTATTGGTCTGGAAAAACGATTTGGGACCGATTTTGAATTTAAGCCCTTCCATCTCTTCGTAAATATAATCGCGACCACGCCAGACAATCACTTCCTGATCGGTGATCGTATCGTTGGCTTTTTGGTTGACGATATAGAGTAATGAAGTGATTTGCGGAAATTCTCCGGCAATAAAATTCATCAGTTTCTCCCTTTTCTCCGGATCATCTTCATAAAATACCACAATCACCATCCATTCTCCAATGGAACTGTTGCGGATGATGAGCGTACGCATCAGTCCTACCTGGTTGCGAAGGTCGAAAAAGGTGTAGCCGTTCTCCAGGCAAAACTCCCGGACTGCATTCCTTATCTGGTTAGAGAGGTCATCCTGAAGCCAGCATTTATCGATATTCAACACTTTATCGAACATACCGGGAATATGAAAACCCAGTGCATTCATATTGTCGAACGTTTCGTTGCTGGCGACTTGTGCTTCGGTCAACCATTTCTTATTGGAAAAGGTGAATTCCAGTTTATTCCTGTAAAAGGTTGCATGAGGTGCACCCAGAATGGGGTTAAAGTCGGGCAGATCGATCTTTCCTATCCGCTCAAGGTTATCCGTCACCTGCTGCTGTTTATGCTTCAACTGCCTTTCATAAGGCAACATCTGCCACTTGCATCCACCGCACACCCCAAAATGAATACAAAACGGCTCAGTCCTGTTTTCGGAATATTTCTCGAAACGTATTACCCTACCCTCGGCAAAACTATTCTTTTTCCGTGTCAACTGAATATCCACCACATCTCCGGGCACAGCAAAAGGGATGAAAACAGCCCTGCCGTCCACTTTGGCAATCGCCTTACCCTCGGCTGCCACATCAGTAATCAATATATTTTCCAGTAAGGGTAGTTGTTTTCTTTTTTTCGCCATTTTTCCACCGTTTTGAGGCACAAAGATAGTGAAAGCCGACAGCAGTGCCAAACTTGTTTGAGCAGTGCCAAGGCGCATCCTATATTCTATAAAGATGAAAAAGTTATTTGTCGGTTTTTTTATAACTGGTTAAATTCTCAATGGTGCGTTGCTGTGAATCGATAATATTGATTAATTGCCGGTTGATATCAGTTTCATAATGAGCCTCCGGTTCTGTGATCACTTGATTGCTTTTATCATGTCCCTTTCTCATTTCTCCTCTGCCGGTGATCAACCAATCCGGATTTAACCAATCAATTGATTGGATGATTTTTAATAACATCTCATATCCGGGATAGCTTCTTCTATTTACAACAATATTCCTGACAGTTTGATCTTTTGATCCGATTTTTTTCGCAAATTGTGCAGGTACCCCATTACACTCAATTTCAATAATTTGAGCAATTCTGTCAAAAATAGTTTCATTTTCCATAGAAAAAAGCAATCATTTTATTTGTTTATATCAATAATATTATTGATATTTGCAAAACGAAATAAATTATTACAAAGTAAACGTTTTTATTTCACTTTTGAAATAGCAGGAAAACGCTATTTCCTTAACTAATACATAAAAAATGGAAAGAAATTCGTTTCAGAAAGGCCTCGGGCAAGTACAGGTAAAAGATTTGGCTGAAGTTAAGGCTAAATTAATGCAGGCGCTTGGTATTCGAACATCGCAGGGGCTCGGATATCGTATACGGGGTGTGTACTCCCTGAAGGTACACGAAAAGGAGTTAATAGAATCTATCTTCGCTGAATATGGAATTAAGGATATCTGGGGTTCGTAGAGTGTGTCTTGCAAGTATAAGGAAACCACACAAATCAGTCCGTCATTCAGATAAATAGAAGAAAATACATATATCACTTCTTTAAAGGAACGGAATCATTATAACTTCCATACACTGATAAAAAATCAATAAAGTATGGATGAGAAAGGTAAACTAATCGCATGAAAAAGAAGAATCAAGCCAGTGAAAAGTGGCTCGAGATTATTATTTGTATCCTTTTAGCTATAATACTGATTGGACTATTCGCTTGTCTGATTATATTAACCACCTGATTTTATGATCTATTACCTTCAGACAAATACAAAAAAATCATTGATACGACTTAAAAAGATTTTTCAGATTTAATTCAGAAATTATGCCGTTCTTTGCTCCCAAGTTCCAGGTTTTATATCTTGGATCTTGGTTCTTGACTCTAAATATAAATGGTCATATGAAGATATTGATAGTAGAAGACGAACCCTCCCTGCAGGAGTTGATCAGGCGAACCCTGGAAAGAGAAAGATATGTGGTGGAATGTGCTTCAACCTATCAATCGGCCCTTCGGAAGATCGAAGATTACGAATACGATTGTATCCTGTTGGATATTATGCTTCCCGATGGTAACGGGTTATTGATACTGGAAGCTTTAAAGAAAATGCAAAAACCGGACAGTGTGATCATTATCTCGGCTAATGACGCACTGGAAGATAAAATTGGAGGGCTGGAACTGGGCGCAGATGACTATCTGGCTAAACCCTTTCATCTGGCCGAACTGATAGCCCGGATCAGGAGTGTTATACGACGGAAACAACAGGACGGCAACATGGCCATTGAGATAGGCAATGTGAAAATTTATCCTGATGGATTCAAGGTTATAGTTGGAGACAAGGATATGGATCTTAACCGCAAGGAATACGACATACTTTTCTATTTTGCAAATCGCAGCAACCGGCTGATCAATAAGCACACGCTCGCAGAAGCGGTATGGGGCGATCATATCGATCAGGTCGATAATTTCGATTTCATTTATGCACAGATCAAAAACCTGAGGAAGAAACTGAAAGAATACGGGGCAAGCATAGAAATAAAAGTCGTATACGGTATCGGCTACAAACTAATTATTGAATAATCGCTAATGAAACTGATCTACCATATCATCATCCGTTTGAGCATTATACTCAGTATTGTCCTGGCTATATGGGCCGTCTTCTTTTATATGAGGATGATCGATGAAATAAACGATGAAACCGACGACTCACTGGAAGATTACTCCGAACAGATCATCATGCGTCAGCTTGCAGGAGAAGAAATGCCTTCTGAAAGTAACAACTCAAATAACCAATATTACCTGAAAGAAATAACAGCCGGGGAGGCACAAAGCAAACCCCATATTCATTATATCGATTCCATGATATATATACCACTCAAAAGGGAAACAGAGCCGGCTCGTATACTCACTACCGTTTACAGGGATGAAAACGGAAAATACTACGAATTGGTTGTCGCTATACCCACCATTGAAAAAAAAGATCTCAAGGAGGCTATCCTTTACTGGATGATCTTTCTGTATTTCGGACTTTTATTTTGCATCCTCCTGATCAATGTCTGGATATATCACCAGAGTAACCGTCCTCTGCATAAATTACTTGCATGGCTCAACAGATACAAGATAGGAAAAGAAAACACTCCTTTAAACAATGATACGGGCATCACCGAATTCAAGAGACTGAACGAGGCAGTCGTCAAAAGCATGCAACGCAGTGAGGAAGTTTTCGAGGAACAAAAACTATTCATCGGGAACGCCTCCCATGAAATACAAACTCCCCTGGCCGTATGCCGCAACCGACTGGAAAACCTGATGGAAGACGAGTCCCTCACCGAAACCCAACTGGAAGAGTTGTCGAAAACACTCCAGACCCTTGAACAGATCACCCGGTTAAATAAAACACTACTACTGCTCTCCAAAATAGAAAACAGGCAGTTTCCCGGCACACATCAGATTGAGTTAAATTCCATCATAAAAAAGAATATCAACGACTATCAGGAAGTGTATGCCCATATGAATATAGAAGTTGAAATCAGGGAATCCGGTATATTTAAAGTAATAATGAATGAAACGTTGGCTGATATACTGGTCAACAACATTATCAAAAATGCTTTTGTCCACAACATCGCAAATGGAAAGATCGTTATCGAAATCTCTTCGTCGAAACTTGTTATCAAAAATAGCGGACAGGAATTCGCCCTTGACTCCCAACTTATTTTCAAGAGATTCTACCAGGGGAATAAAAAACCCGAATCCTCAGGGCTGGGCTTGGCCTTGATCAAATCGACATGCGATTTGGAAAAGCTACATATAAGCTATGCTTTTGAGAATAATTTTCATCGTTTTGAAATCTCCCGGTAAAAAATTTCATTTTCTTTTCAGAATCAAGTTATAGCTTTGCCAATGTATTCACTGAAATAAAAAGAAATTACAAATGAAAAAATTAATTCTTCTATTCCTATGCGTGGCTGCTATTCAGGTATCAACCCAAGCCGGCAACGACAGACCTATCAGTTTTGATCAACTGCCGGCCAAGTCTCAACAGATGATCAAAAAATATTTCCCCAACCAGTCCGTAGCATTGGTTAAAATGGAGCGTGAATTTTCGGGAAAAAGCTATGAAGTCATTTTCACCAATGGAAACAAAGCAGAATTTGACAGGAAAGGGATATGGAAAGAGATTGATTGCAAGTACACCGAACTTCCTTCGGAAGTAGTGCCTCCGCAAATCGCTGATTATGTGAGGACAAATTATCCCGATTTAAAAATAACCAAAATAGAGAAAAAGAGTCGAAACCGGCACGAGATCGAATTATTGAATGGCATGGAACTGGAATTCGACGCTAATTTTAATGTAATTGATATTGACGATTAAATGAATGTGCTAATTTGTTAATGCCCCAAACAACGTTCGACGGAACGAAGTGGAGTCAATGTGCCAATTTGATTTCAAATTTCTAACTTCTAAAAAATAAAAACAATGAAACTACAAAAGCACGTAATAATGTTAGCTCTGGCTATAATAACATTACCATTTTTGAGCTGTGAGGACGACTTTGTATCCAACACTGAGAGCAAGGATATTAAAGCCTTTATTGAAAACAAATATCCGGGTGCACAGGTCGTGAAGATTGAGCGGGAAGACAACCAAACCATCGAAGCAGATATCATTCATAATAATCTGAGTAAGGATGTTGTTTTCGACCTGAAGATCAATTGGCTGTATACATCATGGGATGTAGCAGTTTCCGGATTGCCCGAGGCTGTCAGAAACATCGTGAACGATCCTGCCTACATGGGATATCATATCGATGATGCCGATTTTGTAGAGACTCCCCAGGGTAATTACTACCTGTTGGAACTTGAAAAAGGCAATTCCGAAGTAAAAATAAAAACAGACGAAACCGGAAAAATATTAAACTAAAGTTAGTTTTGTGCCGTAAAGAAATATCACGGCAGTAAACAAAACATCAGGGCAGATATTCCTATATATAATGCGAGAGAGCGTGTCATAAGCAATAGCTTACAACACGCTCTCTTCTTTTATCCGATCAAGGATGATCGCCTCTATATCAATCCAGCGATTTGATCATATCTTCGGGGCGCACCCACTTGTCGAAATCTTCGGCAGAGACATAACCCAGTCGAACGGCCTCTTCTTTGAGTGTTGTTCCATTCTTGTGGGCAGCATTTGCTATCTCGGCTGCTTTATAATAACCGATCTTCGTATTCAAAGCAGTTACCAGCATCAAAGAATTGTTCAGCAATTCCTTAATACGGGGTTTGTTAGGTTCAATGCCCGATACACAGTGGATATCGAACGATACGGCAGCATCTCCCAGGAGTTGTGCACTCTGCAGGAAGTTAGCCGCCATCACCGGCTTGAAAACGTTCAGTTCGAAATGACCCTGCATTCCACCTACGGCAATTGCCATGTCGTTTCCGATCACCTGAGCGCAGACCATGGTGAGCGCCTCGCATTGGGTAGGATTCACTTTTCCAGGCATGATCGACGATCCGGGTTCATTAGCCGGGATGATGATCTCGCCGATACCACTTCTCGGCCCGGAAGCCAGCAGACGGATATCGTTGGCTATCTTATTGAGTGCCACGGCTACCTGCTTCAGTGCTCCGTGTGTTTCTACCACAGCGTCATGAGACGCAAGTGCCTCAAATTTGTTCGGGGCAGTTACAAAAGGAAGACCGGTAAATTCGGCAATGTAACGTGCCACGGTCACATCATAATTTTTGGGTGTGTTCAATCCCGTTCCTACTGCAGTACCACCAAGGGCGAGTTCAGCCAGGTGCGGCAATGTGTTTTCAATAGCCTTGATACCATATTCCAGTTGAGCGGCATACCCGCTGAATTCCTGTCCCAACGTAAGGGGGGTGGCATCCATAAGGTGTGTCCGTCCGATCTTCACCACCTCTTCCATCTCTTTCGATTTGACAGCCAGTGCTTTCTGTAACTGACGCAACCCCGGCAGAGTCACCTCTACAATCTTCTTGTAGCAAGCAATATGCATTCCGGTGGGGAACGTGTCGTTTGATGACTGCGACTTGTTCACATCATCATTGGGCTGCAGTGTTTTTTCTCCCTCTCCTACTGTTTTTCCTGCCAGTTGATGGGCACGATGAGCAATCACTTCGTTCACGTTCATATTACTCTGCGTTCCCGATCCTGTCTGCCAGATAACCAGTGGAAACTGGTCATCGAGCTTACCTTCCAGAATCTCATCGCACACCTGCGCGATATAATCGCGTTTCTCCTGTGACAATACACCCAGTTCATGGTTGGCATACGCCGCTCCCTTTTTCAGGTAAGCAAACCCGTAAATGATTTCCAACGGCATGGAAGCGGGGCTTCCAATCTTAAAATTGTTACGCGACCGCTCGGTTTGTGCACCCCATAGCTTGTCGGCAGGCACCTGCACCTCACCCAGCGTATCCTTCTCAATTCTGTAATCCATAAATCCTACGTTTAATATTTATATAATTTTTATCGTTTCCAATCTGTTATTCTGGACATATCTGTAAGCAGGACCTCCCTTCTTTCACTATCAATAACCCGGAAAGTGAATGAATTGGTCCGGTCATAATTATTGTTCGCAAAAATACAAAGAAAAAACGGCATTGAAAAACGAGATAAAGTGAAAAACATACAAATAGCATCCCCTTTTTATAGTATATTCTTACAAAAATATACTCATTTTACGGGATGGTATTGAGATGAAAAAATTTGTTTCTTTGCAGCCCAAATGCATTGGTGAAATCAGCATAAATAAAAAACGGTAAAAAGACCTATCTTTGCAAGCCAAATCAAAAAATTCAGTCATTAATGCGTCTTTCAGAACTACAAACCGGACAAAAAGCATACATCGTAAAAGTAAATGGCAGCGGGGCTTTCAGGAAACGCATCCTCGAAATGGGGTTTGTGCGTGGCGAGGAAGTCAAATCGATACTGAACGCTCCATTGAAGGATCCTATCAAATACGAGATCATGGAGTACGAAGTATCGCTTCGCCGGAGTGAGGCCGTAATGATTGAAATATCCATGCTCGCGGGGGATGTCCGAAATGAAACCTTATACAGAGAAGAATCGCGGTCTGACGAACAATTTATAACCGATACTGAAAAGAATAATGGCGATGAAACGGAATACAGGATGCCTCCTTATAAGAATAACGGATCTCATCCCGAAAAAAGGATAAAAGTTGCACTTCTGGGTAATCCCAATTCGGGAAAGACCACCATTTTTAATCTGGCATCCGGTGCACACGAGCACGTGGGTAACTATGGAGGAGTGACCGTCGATTCAAAAGAAGGAACCTTGCGTCACAACGGATATGAGTTTACACTGGTAGATCTTCCCGGAACCTATTCGCTGTCGGCATATACCCCTGAAGAGTTGTTCGTCCGGAAACATATCCTGGAGGAAAAGCCTGATGTAATCGTGAACGTGGTATCGGCATCTGCTCCGGAACGGAATCTCTATCTCACCACAGAACTGATCGACCTGCAGGTTCCGATGGTGATCGCCCTGAACATGTACGATGAACTGGAAGGAAGCGGCCGTACATTCGACTATGAAACATTCTCCTCACTAATCGATATTCCTATTGTTCCTACCGTAGGCAAGAGGGGTGAGGGAATTCCCCAGTTGCTCGAGAAAGTAATTGATGTGTACAAAAAGGAAGAGCACGATTATGTTCAGATTCCCTATGGAAGGGTTTTGGAAAAATCCATCAGCATCATGGAGCGGGAATTCAATAGCATCGGATCAGCTGCCTATGCCGAATGGAATATGCCGCTACGTTATATCTGCATCAAGCTGCTTGAAGGAGATAGCGATATCGAGAAGAGGGTTCGCAAATTGGAGCAAAAGGAAAAAATCATCACCCGAAGGGATAAAGAGCGTACTTATATTGAGAAATTGCTGCGAGAAGACCCAGAGGCAGCCTTCACCAATGCAAGGTATGGCTTCATTGCCGGTGGACTGAAAGAAACACTTACGGAAAAGACTCTCTTCTCCGATAAAACAAAACTTATAGACACTTTCGTAACCCATAAATATATCGGTTTCCCCCTCTTTTTCTTGTTTTTATGGGTTATGTTCGAAGCAACCTTCCGCCTGGGTAATTACCCAATGGAATGGATCGAGTGGCTGGTGGAACAATTAGGTAATCTCATCAGAAACAATATGTCGGAAGGTCCTCTGAAAGCATTGATCGTAGACGGCATCATCGGAGGTGTGGGAGGCGTCATTGTCTTCCTTCCCAATATTGTGATATTGTACCTTTTCATCGCTTTCATGGAAGATTCTGGTTATATGGCGCGCGCTGCTTTTATCATGGACAAGTTAATGCACAGGATTGGCCTGCATGGGAAATCGTTTATCCCGCTTATTATGGGATTTGGTTGTAATGTTCCGGCTATTATGGCTACACGTACCATTGAGAGTAGGAGCAGCCGCATGATCACCATGTTCATTGTGCCATTCATGTCATGCAGCGCCCGGTTACCGGTTTATATTCTTTTCGTCAGCGCATTCATACCTAAATACGGAAGTCTGGTAATGCTTGGATTATATGCCTTTGGCATTTTGATTGCAGCATTCACGGCAAGATTACTCCGCAAGACCGCTTTCAAGGAAGAGGAAACACCGTTCGTAATGGAGCTCCCTCCTTACCGGATGCCGACCAGCAAGTCCATTCTTACGCATATGTGGGACCGGTCAAGTCAGTACCTGCGGAAAATGGGAGGTCCTATTTTGATAGCCTCTATCGTGATCTGGTTCTTAGGTTATTTTCCTCAGAATGAGGAGAGAGATGCTGCATTCGACAACAAAATAGCCATGGTCGATGCACAATATGACAGAAATGAGATCAGTAGTGAGGAGAGAGAAGATATGGTAACGGAGATAGAGCATAGCCGCAATACATCGCATCAGGAAAATTCCTATATCGGAAATATCGGAAGATTTATTGAGCCGGTGATGCGTCCACTCGGGTTCGACTGGAAAATATCTGTAAGCCTACTCTCAGGGATGGCGGCTAAAGAGATTGTCATCAGCACTATGGGAGTGCTTTATACCGGCGATAGTGAGGATCAGCAGTCATTACAACACCGGTTGAAAGCAGAATCTTATTCCGACGGATCACCCATTTTCACTCCTCTCGTGGTAGCCGGCTTTTTGCTTTTTGTATTGATCTACTTCCCCTGCGTGGCCTCGGTAGTAGCCATCAAGGAAGAGTCACACTCCTGGAGATGGGCACTGTTCAGCGTACTATATTCTACCGGCCTCGCCTGGTTTATAGCATTTCTGGTATATCAGGTAGGAAGCCTGTTAATTTAGGTCTATCTAAAAACTTTTCAAGTAACAATCCTGTTTTAATCGTATGGATATACAACTTTTTATCGTTATCATTATCGGTATCGCTGTAGGGATCATCCTCGCACGGGTAGTCTATCGCTTCTTTTTTACCGAAAGAGACCCCTCCCATTGTGGCGGCTGTACCGGATGTGACATACAAAAAGAGCAAGCCCGCCATCTTAATCGATAACAAGCCTTTATTAGTATTTAGTCCTATCCGTTTTTACTATCCGAACCGGCGAGAGTCTATTCTATCATTTTATCGCATTAAAATTAATCCCCGCCCTGCGAGCCTGTGAATGTTGTAAACGACGGTCTATATGGTATAATTTTCCGTCTTTGACGAACCTGGCTCCGGTTTGTTTGAACCAGAACGAAACGTTTTGCCCGATACATAAGTTGTGTAAATCTATGATCCAATCGAAATTACATGTACGGGCATTGTATCCCGATTCTCCTCCGGCGACCACTTGCTCAACCCATGAACCGATATTGTATGAGGATAAATCTATGCGTTCCAAAAGCGGTTCGCAAATAATGATTTTGTGTTTTATAGGTGCTGCTTTATAGATAGGCAGGCGATAATCCGCTCTGTCCTGATTTTCAACTGTACAACAAATGGTTACATGATCATAACCGTCGCCCCAGTCCTCAGGTAATGATTCATGCAAGCGGTCGATACGCTTGGTTATCATCATAAATGTCAAATCATTTCGAAGACGTATCATTTCCCATGCTTCCGCACACCATGGATCGGCATCCTCTAAAAAGAAGTCAGAAGTAAAACAAGTGTAAACCATCACTCCCGAGGGGATTTTGTATTCTCCATTCCGCTTTTTCTGCACAGACAAATCGAAATTCTTTGTTCTGGAAACAACACTACTGTCAATGCCCCGCTTTGAGTCACCGCGGTATACATAGCAATACTTACAACCTGTACTTAACTTATGACAGCCATGCCATAGGTTCCACATCTTCGACTTTGGTTCAATAGCATTCTTTGTCATCAAACTGTTTTCTCTTTTATCATTATTGTCAAACAAACTACACAGTTCTATAAAGTTTCATAATCTTCACACTGCTTTTTTATGTAATTTTCAAACAATGTTTTTTGTTCGGGATATTTCTTTATCAATTCATTGTATCTGAATGTAATATAATCAAAATCCTGCAATATGTAAGGAAGATACTGTAAGTATTAATCTATCTCCAAAGATAGGGAACTTTGCGGGATATCCATTGTGATTTCCCTCAATTTAGGAAGAAGCGTTTATTTAAATTCATTTTCTGTTTCCTCTGTCATCCCCATTTATAATGATTTTTCCATCAAAAATCATCATTTTTGATGATTGACAAACGTTATGGAATCATATTACTTTGTAACTTAATATATAGGAAATAAATTGTTACGACAACCAATCATTCAGGTTGCTCCTCATTTTATATATTTTGGTGGAACTATCAGGAATACTCGTTTGAATTTAGGTTGAACTCTTAATTTCCCGGAAGCCCCTCTAACTCCAAGAATCGTAGTTAGATATTTCCCGTAGTGAATATGAAAAAAATTCATACTTTTTATAAGACTGTCCTTATCGCAGTGGCTGCTCTTATGGTTTGTCATATAGAGAGCGTAAAATCCCAAAGCAATCATTTTCAAATTAACGGTGTTTTACTGGATTCTACGGATTCAAACCCGATAGAGATGGCCGTTGTCTCGATTGCCAATCTGGATCTCTGGTCGATTACGGATAAAGAGGGCCGTTTTTCATTTGATAATGTTCCACAAGGGACCTATACGTTCAATTTCCGGCTGCTGGGTTACCAGGAGCTGCACATTTCCAGAATGGTCGATGCGGATATTCATAACTGGCAACAAAAATTGCAACCGGCAACCCTGGCTTTGGAGGAAATAACGGTTACTGCAACGCAGAGTAAATTAGGTTCGTCATCGAAGATAGAAACAACGGCTATCGAGCATATACAACCGAAAAGCCTGACGGACATCTTTCAGTTGTTACCCGGGCAAGTGACTGAGAATCCGACACTGGCATCACCGGGACAAGTAAAGATCAGGGAAATAACCGAAAATCCGAACAGCGCGTTAGGTACGCTGGTGATGGTAGACGGCGCTCCCATGTCGAATGATGCCAACATGCAAACATTTAATACTACCCGCTCAGGCAATCTCTCCGTCGCCGCAAATACAGTAGGCAGAGGTGTCGATCTCAGGGAGATATCTGCCGATAACATCGAAGAAGTGGAAGTGATCCGGGGAATACCTTCTTCGGAATACGGTAACCTCACCTCAGGAGTAGTATTGGTTAAAACGAAAGCGGGCATCCAGCCCTGGAGGGTAAAAGCCAATATGGATCCGAACACCAAGATGGGAAGCCTGTCAAAAGGATTCCGTCTGCCTAGCCGGTCCGGCACACTAAACCTCGGGGCAGATTACGCACAGGCTTACAACGACATTCGCTATAAGTACCGTGGTTATAAGCGCCTCACAGGAACAGCCATTTACTCCAACACCTTTATGGAGAAATCGACTCCGTTGGATATAAATGCGCGTATTTCCTATTTCCAGACGATAGACGACAATAAAACTGACGTGCAGTTGAACAAGCAGGAAGCCATCCGGTCATCCAATAAAGGTATACGGGCCGGGATAAACGGTAAATGGATGCTGCGCAAACCGTGGATCACCAATCTCGAATACAGTTTGTCGGGCGATTATTCCTGGTCTGAAAACTATGTAAAGCAATTACAGACGCTTACGACGGGAGTTGTTCCCTATCCTACCTCTTATGTAGACGGAATATTCGAAGAAAACTATCTGCCGGCAATTTTTTACACGGAATACACCATCGACGGTAAACCCTATAATTTTTTCGTGAAGATCAAAGGTAACCTGAACCGCCAGTTCGGAGAAACATTCAATTCGCTCGTCGCCGGGTTCGATATCTCAGTGAACGGGAACAACGGAGAAGGACTACAGTACGACCTGTCCGCCCCTCCCATGTCGACGCTCGAATCGAGTATCCGCCCCAGGGCAGATAAAGACCTTCCGGTTTTGAGAAACTATGCGCTTTTTATTGAAGATAAAGCAATCCATCCGATAGGAAAAACAATACTTACAGCGCAAGCGGGGATACGGTTCTCGCTCACCCGTCCGGGGAATTATTCTTCCATAGAACCACGCCTCAACACCTCCTGGGAGGTTCTCAACAAAAACAACAACAGACTGTTTGACCGCCTGAGCGTCAATATCGGCTATGGAGTTTCCGCAAAAATGCCCACACTATCCTACATTGTCCCCGATAAAGCATACTTCGACAATGTCAGCTTTAACTATTATGATACGGATCATATGCTGGCAGTGGTAACTACCAAAGTGATCGATACGGCGAATCCGGAATTGAAACCGGCACGCAGCACTAAAAAAGAAATCGGGCTCTCTTTCGATATCCGAAAAATATCGGTTTCCGTAACAGGTTTTCACGAAAAACTGAAAAACGGGATGACTTTTTCATCCGTCCCTTACTTCGCCCCATACCGAAAATTTACAGTCGAGGGAGCCGGCAAAACGCCGGAATTCGAGAACGGGGAGGTCTATTATTACGAGAACGGAGAACGATTACAGGCTCCTTCTGTCATGGACACGGCTGTTTACACCTACAACATGCCGACCAATAACCAGGTTCTCATCAAAAAAGGGTTGGAATATATTATACATATCGGGCAAATAAAGTCTATCCGCACGTCATTTGTCATTGACGGAGCCTGGCTGTTCCAGGAATCCTACAATATCAATCCGACGTATGTAAAAAGATCCAGGGTTGAACAGGGCGAACTCGTCTCTTATGTCACCATAATGCCGCCGGGAGACAAAAAGATCCGACAGCGCATCAATACCAACATCCGCATGATCACCCATATTCCGGAGCTGAAGATGATCGTCTCCCTCACCCCGCAAATCATCTGGAATACAAAGGAAAGAGACAGATGGGACGACGAAGGAGGGAATTCGCTGGTATATTATTACAACGACAACGGGGAAAGGGTATACGACCATACCGCCCTGCGGGATACGGAAACATCACGCTACATTGACCCTTTGGCTTTTTTCGACAAGAGCGGACAAAAGCATGAATGGAAAGAAGAATATGCGCAGGATTCACGGTACGCCTTTCTTCGGTCAAGCAACCAATATACGTATGAATACGTGGAAGAAAGCCTTCCTCCTGCATTGCAATTCAACCTTCGCCTGACCAAGGAGTTTTCACGCAATTTAACGTTATCCTTTATGGCAAACAATTTCCTAAAGATGAATCCTTTACACCAAAGCAACAGAACATCACAATACGTGCAACGAAATACCAATTTTTATTTCGGAGCAGAGATTCAATATAAATTTTAATTATTCATTTAAATTATACAGCGTATGAAAAAAATAATATTCAACAATCAACATGGCGAAAGAAGCGCTTTCCATTGGAAATGGAGTGCTTTTCTATTTATTTCTGCCATATCACTGTTCCTTTTCTCCTCCTGCGAGGACGGGGAAGAAGAGGCGGTAAGATATACCGTCAATGTAACGGTTCAGTATCCCGAAGGGTATCCCAATGGCTCCGCTTCGGATATCGAGGTAAAAGCGACCAATTCACAAACCGGGACAGCTGTTTCCGCTAAAACCAATACCGATGGCGTAGCACAATTCTCCCTTGTATCGGGTATTTACTCATTCAGCGTTGCCCACGAAACCGAAGAATTTGCTCTCAACGGGTTGCTGGAGAACACGACCATAGCAGAAGATAAGTCACTCACCATTACACTCCATGCAAGTTCTCTCGCAGGTGGACTCGTGTTTAAAGAGATCTATTATTCGGGATCTCCGGTTGAAGGCTCTTTCAGCTCCAGTTATTTTCATGATAGTTTTACCGAGATCTACAATAACTCCGATGAGGTGATCTATCTGGATAATATCGGTTTCGGCGCATTAGATCCGGCAGCTTCCAACAGCGCTTCGCCTTGGGTGGATGAAAATGGGAATCTGCAGGATCGCTTGCCTTTATACGGATATACCTTTTATTTCAAAGGTTCCGGCACGGATCACCCTTTGGCTCCGCGCACAAGCATCGTAATCGCGATGGATGGTATCGATCACCAGACAGATCCTGCGGGAAATCCCCTATCACCGGTAAACCTGGCCAATGCAGATTGGGAGCTATATGTGGGACACATAAATAACGGAAGAGACGCAGATGCCCCGGGAGTTCCCAACATGGAGATCCTGCACACGACATCGACATCATTGGTTGATGCCTTGTATTCTGTCTTCGGACCGGCAAAGGTTATCTTCCGGTTCCCGGAGAACATCGATCCTGCCGTTTTCGCGTCGGACGAAACCAATCTTTCCACGAAGCCGGGGACTTCGTCTCAGGTCCAATATTTAAGGATCCCCAAAGAATACGTTATCGACGCGGTTGAATGTATGAACCACGATCCAAACAGACGTAATAAAAGAGTTCCTTCCGATCTGGATGCAGGATACACATTTATTTCTGCAGGAACATACAGCGGCAAAAGCATACGTAGAAAAGTAAACCAGATCATCGACGGAAAAGTGATTTACAAGGATACGAATAACTCGACGGAAGATTTTCTGCAAGACCAAACGCCTACTCCGTTTGTTCACCCGACAACCGTCGATCAATAACAGCTATTCTCTTTAATGAAGTTTATATCCAAAATAATTATCATTACAGGTGTTGCCTGCCTGTTTTCAACCGTGACAGGCCACGCCCGGACAAACGACAGTGTGGTCTACCCGGTTGACTATTCACTGTTGCCGATACGCCATCTATGGCTTCAGGTAGAGAACCCGGTGGCTTATGCCAGTATTGGCGATGCCATGGATATACGCCTGAGATACAACCATACCTCCGGATCTTATAAACACCTCTCCAATCCGAAGAGCATAAACGGGGGAAAAGTATCGGTGGAAGGGTTCAAGCAGGTGGGGCAGCTTCATTTCTTCGGAGATTTCTCTTATGGAATCTCCACGTTGAACGGGCAAAAGTGGAACAATGTATTGATGCCCTCTCCCGGCAATCCCTACCTTTTGGCAGACAGTATCGGAGGTAATTACAACAATGAATTATTTGATATCCGTGGAGGGGTAGCTTCGTCCGTTAAGGATAGACTCACATGGGGTATCGCCGCCACTTACAAGGGAGGCTCTTCGTCGGACGAAAATGACCCGAGGACATTGATCGATGCCGTCAGGTACTCGTTGCGACCGGGTATCCTCTACCGTTTCTCCCGTTGGTCGTTGGGGGCAGATATCGGCATGGAAGGGTATGCTGAAAAAATTGGGATGGACTCCTATTACGGCACATCGAATTTCGTCTTTTTCCAGTTTCAGGGATTGGGTAATTACTTTCCCGATTCAGGGAACAGCCATTCACGCCGCTATAAAGGGAAAGTCTTAGGAGGGAACATCCAACTGGGCTGGGAAGGGAGAGGCATGGAGAATATCCTCCAATTGGGATACAGGAATAATGTGGAGAAATCGGAAGATGGCAGCACCTTTGCTCCCTTTAAATCGGGAGATTACAAGGAGAATCGCTTTTCCATATCGAATCTTTTTTCATTGAAACGCAATGATATCACCCAGATTGCCAAACTCTCATTCGACTATATTCCTTCTAAAGGTATCTGGTACGATCAGCAAAGGGTAACTAATGTGAACAACCAGACCGTATGGGAGGTATTCAACCAGTCGGTGCAGTACCGCAACCGGGTTTATCATGCAGCGGCAGATTACGGATTAACGAAAGAGAGGGAGGGTTTCGCGGCCTATGCCTTTGGAGGAACGGTCATCTTCGAACAGCAAAACAGCTCTTTCCTTCCCGAAATGTATCTGCAACAATATTCCAACATCACGATTGCATTGAAAGGGGAAAAAACATTGCGATTGCCAAAGATGTTTCTGCTGGGATTAAAGGTCAACGCAGGTTATCGAAAAAATCTTTCTTCAAAAGCCGATTTTGAAGGAATAACCCTCGCCGGTATATGGTCATATCCCGTACTCGAATACCTGACATCGGACTATTATACGGGCGGCGTACAAGCTAAACTCAATAAGCGAACATTGTTTGGAAAATTACCAACCACTGTGTACTTGACAGCCGGTATTGATTATACGAAATCGACGTTGAAAACAACGAACTTCACCGAACCCCACAGGATAAACGTTTCCACCGCATTCGGATGTACATTTTAAAAATATTTTTTTATGAAGTATAGATTACTGATCATATTGCTAGCCGCTTTTACGGTAGCATTACAGGCAAAAAAAACGTCAAACGGTTTTGCCATTGTCATAGACAGTGCAAGTTACCAGCAGGCGGAAAACGAGGTAAAACGGTATGCCGAATCGATAGAAGCCGACGGACTTAAAACGTATCTCATTATTGACCGATGGTTCCATCCCGATTCCATCAAACAGGAATTGAAACGGTTATACCATGTAAAGAAAAATCCGATCGAAGGCGCCGTATTGATAGGTGACATCCCCATTGTAATGGTAAGGGACGCCCAGCATCTGACCTCCGCTTTCAAAATGAACCAGAAACGGGACTGGCAGCAATCCAGCGTTGCATCCGACCGTTTCTATGACGATTTCGACCTCTCTTTTGATTTTCTCAGGCAGGATTCACTCAAACCGCTTTTCTTCTATTATTCGTTACGACCCGACTCAAAACAGACAATCCGTTCGGATATCTATACGGCGCGTATCAAGCCGCTGGAAAAAGGGAAAAAAGACAAGTACGCCCAATTGCGTGACTATCTGACAAAAGTGGTTGATGTCAAGACGAAAGAGAAAAACAATATCATTGACAATCTTTCGGTTGCTCGCGGATACGGATACAATTCCGAATCGAAAGTGGCATGGTCGGGCGAGCAATTGGCGCTTAAAGAGCAGTTTCCCACCCTGTTCAATCCGGAGAGCTACGTGAAGTTCATGGATTTCGATTCCTATTGGCCGATGAAACCCTACTGGATGAACGAGATCCTTCGTCCGGACCTGGATATCATGCTATTCCACCATCACGGGTCCAACGACCGGCAATATGTCAACGGATATAAAAGCGGCAGCGACACAAATACGTCGATAGAAAACATAAAAATATACCTGCGCAGCAAAGTATCGTCAGCCGTAAAAAAAGGGAAAGACAAAGAAGAGACCATAGCATATTATACCAACCTGTTGGATGTTCCGCGTGCATGGTGTGAGGAAGCCTTCGATCCCGTTTTGATGGAGAAGGATTCAGTGATGAACGCATCCCTCGAAATATCAGTGGATGACATCCTTTCCATATCGCCCAATGCAAGGTTTGTCATGTTCGATGCCTGCTATAACGGCTCCTTCTACGAAGATGAGTATATTGCCGGCGCCTATCTGTTCAACGACGGGCAAACCGTTGTTACACAGGCGAACACCGTCAACACCATCCAGGACAAGTGGCCTGATAAATTCCTGGGGCTGCTCGATCACGGATTACGGATAGGACAATGGGGAAAGTACACCCATTTTCTGGAAACACATATTCTGGGAGATCCTACTTTCCGGTTCGCGAAAAACAGTGCCGGTGATTTTGACATCAATGACGCACTGACCATACACCGGAATGATAACCGTTTTTGGAGAAAGGCACTTGCCAGTCCGGATGTCGATATACAGGCAATGGCATTACAGATGCTGTATGAGAATAATGATCCCGGTATAAGCGATTTATTGAAAAAATCCTATTTCGAATCTCCCAGTATGATTGTACGGCTCCAGTCCCTGATGCTGTTGTCCCGGCTCAATAACGACGCATTCGTGGAAGTACTGGCTGCAGCCGCAACAGACAGCTATGAACTCACAAAACGGTATGCCCTTGATTTTATCGGAAAGAACGGATCGGAAGAACTATTGCCGGCTGTCGCCCGCGCCATATTGAACGACAATACTTCGAAACGTATAAACTTTAAGATCTCTTCCGCATACAGGATGCTGAATCTGGATAAACTGGAAGCAGAATTACTGAACCAGTCAGAAAATCGGCCTTTCTATACAAGGGAAATGCTGGACAATACGCTGAAGAGTATCCGGTCGGCCAATCAAAGCAAAAAGAGCGATATCCCTTCCATATCGGATAAATCGATAAGCGTCAGCAAAAGAGCATCAGAGATTTCCCGGTTCCGTAACCATCCAGCTTCGGATGAAGCGGACATCTTGCTCTCGGTACTGGCAGACCGGACAGATGATCCCGAATTACGCACGGCTACAGCCGAAGCGCTTGGCTGGTATAATTATTCCTACCGCAAGGAATACATTATCGGACAGTTACAGCAGCTAGTTTCAGCGGAACCGAACGAAACCGTCCTTTCCGAAATAAAAAAATCCATTAACCGGTTATCCGGTCAATAAATACTCCCGAGGCAACCCTCAGGCATATCAAATCAAGCCCCAAGGCTATCAAATAAGGAATTTTTAATTCCCAACCCGGAGGGACAGGTGTTAAACCAACTTTATGAAGAAATATTCCTATTTAGCGTTTTTACTTATTTTATCGCTTGTTCTGTCCTGTAAAAGCAAGCAACAAGTAGTCCCGGTGGGTATCGGAATGTCTGTTCATATTCAGGAACAACGACTCATCGATTCCATTCTGCAATACGCCCTCGATTATGAGGCGCTATACACCCTATTGGGCAATGTGAAACCCATGAGCTCGGTGAGACTGTATCGTTTTCCTTTGGCCAATACGGACAGCGTAAAACAAACAAGCTCCGATATTGTCGACCGGAAGAAACAAGGAAGCTATTTAGATCGGTTATATACTATTCAACAAGCGGTTAACCGGCTAAATTTCCCTGATCTGAAATTTGTACTGATCCCTTATAAAACGGCACAGGACAGCATTCGGTTGATGCAGTTAAGCGTTGTCAGGGTGAGTTCGCTGGACAGCCTTCTGCGGGCCAAAGAAAGTTTTTTCGGCCAATTCGGATTAGTACCCGGAGCCGATCCTTCGACCGTAGTCAGTACAATTGAAAATGCGGATCGCTATGAACGATACAGAGGATATGGCTATTTGTTCGGGTATCCGGATTATGCTGTCGATTTTTTTGTTGAAGCTGCTTTTGAATCTTACAAATCAAAGAAGCTTCTACCCCGGAAATTTTTCCAGATACCGGTATATGCAAGAGAAGCGGGATCTTTCACCTATGCCTATCCGGAAGATCATATACCTACATTTACCACAGATTCTGTCATTTATTACCGGTCGGAGAAAGTGCTGGAAAAATACAGGAAGATCCGAAACAACTATCTGAACCCAGACAGCACAATCAGGGCGTATCAATTGCTGCAGGACTTTTATAAACGGTCTCCTTTAACAACCGAAAACTAAGTTTTTTTCCCGTTATTCATGATTCTATTTTCTGGCATTCGGGGCAATAATAAACCGAACCACCTAAGTAGGCTTCTTTTACAATTATACTACCGCAACGGGGACAGGGGTTTTTCCATGTTTTGGAGGAAAGGATTGTACGGTAGCCGCCGTTGTTACCATAGAGGTCGGTTTGCGTATTGCGCCCGCCTTCGAAAGCCATTTCCGATAAAGTATCTTTCAGGGAAAAGAACAGCGTTTCTTTCTTTTTGTCAGACAGCCTTAAGATCTGTTGCCTCGGATTAATTTGTGCGTTAAAAAGAATATCTTGTATGACGCCGTTTCCTACGCCGGGGATTCGTTGTTCGGTGGCGAGCAGGGCCTTGGCGGTCAGAGTCTTTTTTGCTTCGGTAAAGAGTTTATCGAATTGTTTTTCCGTGTAATCCTTGCTCAGCGGAGAGATACTTTCTCTGCTTAGTTTGTAATATTTATTGTCAATAATCCCGTCGGGATAGGCATTGATAAATCCATACATGGCAACGCTAAAAACCAGGAACGAATCATCATCGAAAACCAACAGCAACTGATAACCGGCCGGGATCTTATCGCCCGGACTGTAGTAACGGGCAATGACTCCGTCACCGATATTCATCGTCACATTGTCCGAAAGATAGAAGTCTACAAACATGCCGTATCCTTCAGACGACAGGATCGTCTTTCCGATAAGCAACTTACCGTATTCCAACGGATCGCCGTTATAGAAGGTAAACTTATGCGGTTTGGTGGCGTTAAATATCTGCGTGATCGTTTTACCGCTTAATGTGTTATTCGCTTGCTTACTCAGGGTAAGGACTTCGGGTAATTCCAGCATATTATTATTTATTTGTCAATGGGAATATGAATTTGCATCAATAATTCATTCATACTGCAAAGATACGATGCCTGTTCCGGATATGGATGTCAAAAACAGGCATCTTTTTAATAAAGATATTCTTCCTCTGTAAAATATCGAAACGATCAGGTTCTATTCTACAGGGATATAAATCTCCGTTTTCAACTTTTCCGGGACCGTTTTACCGGGATGGTTGAGGTACTTTTCAAAACAATGATAATCCCTTAGTCTCAGATTGTTATCAGGTAAAAGCTTACTATAAATGGTATTATATACCTCGTCAAGATGATCGTATGAGCCTTTATAAAGAAACATGGCAAACTTTCCGCCTTTTATCTCTTTTACGCCTATTTCTCCCTGTGGTCTGGCCTCTTTTTTAATGGTCAGGCATATGTCTGTCCTGAGTTTTTCGCTTTCTGTTACTTTCGGATCGTCGTGATAAATGGCAATATGCTCCATACCCGCAGAAAACAGTTTCTTCTCTTTTACAAATTGCCATAAACGCTGCCATGAACCGCTAAAATCCAGGCTCCCATAACGTCCTGTCAAACTAATGTAAAGTGCTTTTGTTACAGGGATATCCATTACTTTAGGCCCTTTTATACTCAGCTGTAAAATTTTCTTTTCTGTTTTCATGATTGTATATTCTCTATTCGTTCTATAATCTATCGGTGAAATACCATACTGTTGCCTGAATGCTTTCGAAAGTGAAGTAGGGACATCATAGCCTACCCTACAAGCGATTTCGGAAACGGACATATCGGTATATCGCAGTAATTTGGCGGCTGTTTCCAATCTTATCCGGACGACATAACTCCCTATAGGTTCACCAAGCAGGGCACGGGTTATCCGATGGAAGTGCCAGGGAGAGAAATGGCTTATTTCAGCCAGTTCGGACAAATCAATCGGTTTATCCAGATTATTATTGATATAATCCTTAATGATATTTATCTGCCTCTGGTATTCTTCTGTCGTTGAAGTTCGCTGTTGCATATCGATAATTTATTTTCTGCAAAAATAGAGTATAATATTATATATATCCTTTCCGATCTTGCTAACATCTGATAAGAGTTATCTTATATAACTGACGCTGATATACAGATGCCTGTTCCGGACACAATTCTCCGAAACAGGCATTATGCAAGATCACTGAAAATGAGAAGGATTATTTCAAAAAAAGCAACATGATATAACCTTCTTCATTCTCGTCAATTATCTTAAAACCTAACCGCTCATAGAGCCGGAGAGCCGGATTACCTTTACGGCGCCTCTCATATTTTCTTTCCGATATAGAACACATAGCCATAAAAGCTTTTATACTTATCGTACAATTGCATCTCGTGGCGTTGGTTTGAGATAAGTTCCCCGGCTGTTTTATTTCCTGCATACTTTGTAAGGAATTTCTCCTGTGCTGCAATTTGTGGAGCATAGAAGTGTTCCGTCCAACAGTTTTCTGGCAGGATAAAGGTACTGACAGGGATATACCCTGCTTTCTGCATTTGGGCAACTTTATTCGGAATGATATCTATTTCGGGATAAGCATCCATCCAGAAATCATTGATTTCAGCCGGACGTTCATCGGTAAACCATGACGCTTCCGAAACGGCAATATACCCGCCCGTTTTCAGAAACTCCCGCCATTCATTCAATCCCCGTTGAAAACCTATATTGTAAATCGCTCCTTCCGACCAGATCAGATCTAGTTCTTCTTTCTGAAAAGGAAGTTCATCCATTGAACCGATGATTCCCTTGACCCTGTCTTGCAAATTGAGTCGCTCGGCATTCCGGTTAAAGATATGGATAAATTCAGGGAACAGGTCGAGTCCGGTGATTCGTCCCGGAGCGTGTATGGCTAATGTCATTGTTTGCCCACCCGTACCGCAGCCGATATCGGCAATCCGGGATTCGTCCGTGAGGTTGTCGATAAAACTTAATGCTTTTAGTGTTATCTCGGGACTGCCCGGTCCTTGACGTTCTACATTTGAAAAATATTCGCAGATTAAATTGAAATCGAATTCGTGAATTGACCGATTAAGTGAAGACGGAGCGAGTTCGCTCGGTTCGTCGGGCGTGAGGTCATTGGAGCGTAGCTCAATTGTTTTAATATTTTCGTTACTCATGATATTTAAATTTTTAATGAGATGATGCCGGAACAGGGATTATATCACCTGCCGCCATATCAGAAATATGTTCAATAAATTTAGACTATTTCTACACTCGGCATAACCAAAGCAAGCTTTGTTTCTGCTCTCGCTTAACGAAATAGTTAGTATATAAATATGAAAATAACTCCGGCAAGAATATGCCTGAGTGTAACCTTAAGGGATAACCTTGCCAGGATAGCAAAGGTTATTTACTTCACGGAATCCTTCTTAAATTTAAACATCCAATCGTTTTAACGGGACAAAGATAATATATTTTTTATTTTATCGTATTAAAATTAATTCCCGCCGCAAGCCATACCACAGATTCCATATCTTCGACTGTGGCTCGATAGCGTTCCTGGTCACTCAAGGTGTTTCTCTTTTATCACCATTGTCAAACAAACCACACTATTCTCTAAAACCTCATATTCTTCACGCTGCTTTTCCATGTAATGCTCAAACAATGATTTTTGTTCAGGATATCTATTTATCAGTTCATTGCATCTCAATGTGATATAATCAAATTCCTGTTCATGCTCCGATTTTATTTCTTCCGGATTGCCCGCGATCTTTTCGTCAATCAATTCCATTCCTGGCCATAACAACACTTTCCTCTATGGACGTGTCTTTTAGTTTCATATTTACTCTTTCTTCCAGCGTTTTAGCGTTGACAAAAACTCACGGAGCATCGGACGCGCTTCATCGGGTGTAAAATTATTTCCCGTCTCTTTGTTCCAGTGATCGAGATACTCCAGGTTTGTCTCCACCATCTCTTCCATGGTTACATCACGGGTAAAAGTCCCGTTCTGATAGCAGTAAAGGCAATACTCTTCATTTCTTGTCCCGTCGGCATTCGTGCCGAAATCTTCTGCGGATTTCATATTCATACCGCAACTTTGGCAAATTTTTTCTTCCATGATTAATTGAATTTATTGTGGGTTATAATCTGCAAATCCTAATCTGTTACCCGAAGGATCATCGGTAAACTCGACAGCCCAACCGATACGGATGCGGAAAGATTAAGGATATCTCTCAGTTATTTTGTTGATCTCGAGATTCATATTTTACAATTCTATCTGATATATTCTTGATTCTTCATTCCAAGGGTGATATCCCTGTCCGATATACTTGAACCCAAATTTCTCATAATAACCGACATGACCGGTAGATAAGTACAATTTTTTGAATCCGAATCTTTTAGAATCATCTTTTGCTTTGTTAATCAGAAGTTCCGCATAGTTGTTTCCTCTTTGTTGTTCCGAAATAAACACTGCGCAAATCCACGGATACAAATCCATCCGACTGATAAAATCGTTTGTGATTAGTCCGGCACATCCAATAATCTCATCTTCTTTTTGCAGCAAATACCATTGTGGCAGAGAATTTTCCGCATTTATACTATGGCTTATACTGTCTTCGTAGATAATTGGCGATACCGTAACCCAGCTTTGTTGGAAGAAACGAACCGCTTTTTCCTTGTATTCGGGGTTTTCCCGAACTGATATAATTTTCATTTTATATTCTGATTAATCCGTAATAATGTAAATCTATGACTTTACCGTTTTTGATGGCTGCTTGTTTCAGAATAGCTTCCCTTTCAAATCCGGCTTTTTCCAGAACCCGTTGTGAAGCTTTGTTGAAATCGAAAACAGGTGCATACAACTTCTTTATCTGGAAATGAGAGAAAGCATAATTAACCATTTCTTTTACAACATTTGTCATAATTCCTCTATTCCAGTAACATTCTCCCAACCAATAGCCGATTTCGGCGCTTATTCGTTCTACATCTGAGTTCAAAACAATTCCAATTCCTCCGACAGCTTTTCTGTCAACGTCAATCGCAAAATCGGTAAAGGGTGGTTCTTTGCTTAAAACCATATTGATAAACTGCACCCCATCCTCAACCGTATATGGGTAAGGGAAATAATCCCTTACATTGTTCCAGATATTTATATTGTTGGCATTTTCAGCAAGAGATTCCTTATCTGACAATTTCCATTCTCTTAGCAGATAGTTTTTGTTCATACTTTTTATCCATTTGTCCGGAAAGAAATATCTTCTCCTCTTGCACGGGGCTCCTTGACCATCTGTTGGTATTCTTTCGGCAACGATTCGATTGGCAGAAATTAGAGACCAGCTCGATCAATTCCTCTTCTTTTTTCTTTTGATTTATTTTGTATCCATATATTATACCTTATAAATAATTCTGTAAAGGCATTCTAGAGTTTACGAACGCTCCCCAACTTGAAGTCACAAATCGTGACTTCAAGTTTTGAAACTCGTTATCAGTCAATATTAATATTTTGGTTTAAGATCACAAATTGTGATTTATACTGTCAGAAACTCTTACTCGTCTTTTCTATCTTTTTTCTTATTAGCCTTTCTTTCCAATTGCTTAATCGTATCCAGATAGGCTTGCTCAACAGGAGATACAGTTTTCACCTGATATTTTCTGTACTCAGCTTTTGCTTTCTCCATCGCTTGTTGATGACTGACACTACCAGCATCGGTCAATAACTTTTCTCCGGTTGAAGAAAGAATATTATCTAACTGATTGACATAGTCCGACATATACATTGGATTACGCCGCATAGCTTGAATTTCCGCAAAGTCGAAATACCCGGAAACAAGATTGTTCAATATCTTAAGTTCATCAGTTGTCAGGTAATTTTTTGCAACAGTTATATCTTTGCTTGTGGGAAGATCTCCAGAGAATGTAGTCAGCCCCATGAACGGTTTGTCAGAATCTGCCCGTTCGTAGATGACTTCTGCAGCGGTATGTCCATGTGCCGCGAAGTGTAGCTTATTTTGTACAATTTTGAAGAATTGAATGGAAACATCAGATTTAGGATCATAATCCACACTTGTCGCATAAAGGTCGAGCACCTGGCGATAAAGCACTTTCTCAGAAGAACGAATATCCCGGATCCGGTCTAGCAGTTCTTTCCAATAACCTCCACCACCTAATTGCTTCAGGCGTTCATCATCCATCGTGAAACCTTTGATCATATACTCTTTCAAACGTTCGGTGGCCCAACGCCGGAAGTGTGTGGCAACAATGGATTTAATACGATAGCCAACAGAGATAATAGCATCCAGATTATAAAACTGGGTTTGATATGTCTTCCCATCTTCGGCAGTATGTGCAAATTTTGCACATACTGAATCTTTGTCTAATTCTCCTTCTTCAAATATATTACCTAAATGCTTAGTAACCACCGATCGATCTACATCAAACAATATGGCTATTTGCGCTTGCGTCAACCATACAGTTTCGTCTTCCATCTTCACCTCAATACGGGTATGCCCGCTTTCAGCTTGATAGATAATGATATTTCCTTGATTATTGCTCATCAATACATCTTTTACTTATTAATCCTGCATTAAATTTTTTATTTTCCTATATTTTAGCGGAAATATTTTTACCGACTGCAATAAACAGCTAATTTACAAAATAATAGCCCGTCCTTTTTCCACTTTTATATAACCCCGCCTTACAGCTTCCCGTATACCCTGATACATAGCGTTATCTACATTATTACCTGTTCTGGCAAAACCGAAAAGTTGTGCTGTAATACGTGCCAAATCTTTTGTCGGAAGGCTGATCTGTGATGCCAGTAAATATTTTATCGCATTCGCCACTTCATCAGGAGGTAAATCGAGTGCAGTACGTTCCGATGCTGGCCTGAAAGTATCATATGAAATCATCTGCTCTTCACTTCTCCAAAAGAAGATAGATTCGTCGTCTCTTTTCTGGTAGTATTCAACTTTATTGAACAACTCATTAAAATATGCATCTATTCGGGATCCTAAACGGGAAATTCCCCAGGAATTAAGTACACGCTTACATAACAGAGAGCGGCTTATGGGCGCTTCCGCTTCAAGAACTATCTGTATCTGTCTTACAATGTAACTCTCATTGTGAGGAAAAAGAAATGATTCTGAAGGAAATGGTACTTTTGGAAGATTTGCATACACATATCTATCATGTATATCGGATTCTTCTGTTTTTATTGGCTCTTCCTGCATTACGATTGACTCTTCTTTCATCACAACCGGCTCTTTCGCCATTGTATTTGGTTTTTCCGGCATCACTCCCCGACCCTCAAAATTATTTTTGATCAGCCCCTCTTCATCACCCGTAACCAACACTTTTTCATCTTGTTTTTTGGCTATGACCGGTTCAGTGATTCTCTTTTTAGCATTTTCGATGGCAGATTCAATCATGATCATTACTTTCGTAGGATCCTCCCACCAATCGAGCGTCCATACACGGCATATATTCCATCCCAACATACGCAATACACTGTTCTGCACAACTTCCCTATCCCTGGTGGTTTTTGTCCTTTTATAATTTTCACCATCACAAATGATACCTAAAATATAGTTACCGGGATTATTCTCATCCACAACGGCAATATCGACCTTATAGCCGGAAGTCCCGATATTTGTATGCACCTCATACCCTATTTCCCTCAATCTTTCAGCAACAAGATATTCAATTGAAGCGTCTTTGGTTATAGCCAACTGCCGCTCCCTATTCAGCCGCTCTCCCTTTTCCGCAAAATCGAGAAAACGTTTCAGACTTTTGACACCTATGGCAGAGGTGCGATTCAAATCGATCTGGTCGGAACGTAGTGATGAGAAAATTATCATTTCATACCTTGCGCGGGAGACAGCCACATTCAGACGCCTCTCCCCTCCATTACGGTTTAATGGCCCGAAGTTCATACTCACCCGACCTTCCGCGTCCGGGCCATATCCCACGGAAAATAGAATCACGTCGCGTTCATCGCCCTGTACATTTTCGAGATTCTTAATGAACAGGGGCTCTTTGCATTCCAGAGCAATAGCCTCTAAATCGGATCTGAAAACAAACAGATCTGACAACAGGTCTTCAATAAGATTCTGTTGCACTGCACTAAAGGTAACTACTCCAATACTTTTTTTTCTTAACTCCTCATCGGACAAACGACGTTTGATCTCATTGACTACGGCTTCGGCCTCATTTCTATTCTGCCGGCTTCTCCCTATGTCATAGAGTCCATCTATATGAACCATGCGGACTTTCGATTCGATATTATCAGGGGAGGGAAAAGTAAGCAGTTTATTATCATAATACTCTGAATTGCTAAACGCTATCAGGCTTTCATGTTTACTGCGGTAATGCCACAGTAGATAGCGGGAGGGGATAGATAGCGCCAGACTGTCGTCCAGGATACTTTCCAGATCTTCTTTATCCAGATTATCCTCATCTATGTTATTGACAGAGAAAAAGCTTGTCGGAGGCATTTGCTTGGGATCACCCACAATGATCATGTTCTTTCCCCTGGCGATAGCACCCACAGCCTCATACGTCGGCATTTGAGAAGCTTCGTCAAAGATAATCAGATCAAACTTGTCGGCATCGGGATTGATATATTGCGCAACAGAGATCGGACTCATCAGCATGCAAGGACACATGCGTGATAATAAAGTAGGAATTTGATCGAACAGGTTGCGGATGGACATGCCACGCGCATTATTCCTGATACTGCGTTGCAATATTCCCACCTCCGAATTTTGGGTTGCCTCGATTGTAAAAGAGGGGATATTCGCAGCCAATCTGGCATATAATTCTTTCCTGGTAATCTCAGCAAAATTATCATTCAACTCCTTGTACTTTGAAATCACATCATTGAATAATTCTCCTTTGAAAAGTTCCAATCCCGACTCTTGTGCAATAATATAGTCAACCGCTGCATGATAGAATCCTTTCAAAAAACTGTTTTTCAATTGATTCGTTGGAATATTCTTCTCCTTGTATTCATCAGCGACAAACCCAATTTGAAGACCGACCGCTCTCTCTTTTGCTGAAAGCCATTGACACCAGTCTTTTAGCTTGTCGATATGAGAAACCCAACTATTTAACTGCGATAAAGCGTTGTCTAACCATAATGCATCATTACTCATTAGCACAGTATCATCCACATTCAATACCCTCGACAAGTCGGATAATCCATTCTCGAGTTGCAACAGTAACCCTTTAAATTCATTGAAAGATTTTTCGTGTACTTTTCTGAAAGTATCTATCCCGCTCACTAACTGTTTGGCGATACCTTGCTTCAGTTCATTGGCTTTCACGATATCGTTCGTAAAAACAAGCACAGCATTGTCCAATAAAGAAAAATCGTTGATTATTTGAAGGATCGTCTCCCATTGTTCATTTTCCTGCTTGGCAAACTTCCCGAACAGCAATTGGAACTTTTGGGAATAGTCATTCACCAATTTCTGCTCCTGCTGGTATTGGATAATGTTTGTAAGTGTGTTCTTTATATCAATATGCTTAATTGTGCCACCATCAATATATAATTTCAATTGATCACGCACCTTCTTTTGTCCCAAAACCCGGGGGATATACCATTTATTGGTGGCGACATTCCATGCATTCAATAGAGATTTGGCATTGATAGTAAGGATATCTTCGCTGAAATGCTGTCGAATTTCTTTCTTATATCGGTCACGTTCCGTTCCATGCCCTATCACTTCTCTACATTCCGTGAACAGCTCATTCGGTTTATGTTCGTGCAATAAAGCAGGTGTCAACTCGGGTATTTGAAGTAAAACAGAAAAAAGCGTTGCCGCGCTATCAAACTGCCCCCGGGTATATTTTGTTTCAGGAGCATCACCAGTCAGCGTATTTAATAGCGTTATTTGCTTTTTCAGACCCGAAAAAACTTTAATGGCCTCCTGCAAGACAACAGAAGTTTTCTCTTTCACTTCAGATGTATATCTTGACAGGTTGATCCCGGTCAGAGGATGATCATAAGGATGTCCGCAAGCATTGCCAACGCTTACCAGCAAATCAACCGTATCCTGCCACTCAAGCAGTTTGTCTTCTGTTAGGTCAGGAAACAGATGTAAGGAAAATATCACCTCGTGATCGGTCTCTGTATGCAAATAATTTGTGATAGCCTGGTATAACGATAAACCAAACGGATACTGTTTATGCAATGCTTCCACGTATACATTCAGGTTTTTACGTAGTTCGAATAAACGTTTGGCATCTCGATCGAAGTTCTCAGGAGAACGATGCTTCACAATTTCGGTCGTCCTTTTTAACTGCGACAAGACATCTGTTTTCTTCGCTTTATTTGAATGAAGCTCCAGACAGAAAGGTGCCAATCCGATAGCCTCCAGGCGGCTTTGCACAACCGATAATGCAGCCATTTTTTCAGCAACGAACAATACTCTTTTCTTCCGATATAAAGCATTCGCTATGATATTGGTAATAGTCTGCGATTTCCCTGTTCCGGGAGGTCCATGCAAAATATAGGTCTTATTATTGACTGCTTCATAAACGGCTTCCAACTGGGATGAATCGGCACTTATAGGGAGTACAATGTCTGCCGGACTCAAAGTTTTATCCAAATCCGACGCATTGGTCATCGTATCATCCATTTCGAACTCAATTTTTCCGTTGACAAGACTCTGTACCAATTTATTCCGTAACAACTTATCCGAATTATTGTGAATATCATTCCACATAATGAATTTGTTGAACGAGAATATACCCAAAATAGCCTGTTCTTCCACATCCCATCTCGGCAGGTTTTTGATGCTATTCCTGATGATGGAATAGATAAGCCGTACATTGACACCACTTTCGTCCTGTGGAAGAGGTTCCAAACCGGGCACATTGATACCGAAATTTTGCCTGAGCATCTCAAGCAAAGTAATATTCAACATGACATCTTCCTCCCGGGAACGAATGATATATCCTTTAGCAGCCGATTTGCGAATCATTTCTACCGGAAGCAGCAATATTGGGGCGTAACGAGGGCGTTCACTATTGGGAGTTTCATACCAGCGAAGTAACCCGAGCGCCATATAGAGTGTATTGGCTCCATTTTCTTCAATCGACAATCTGGAGGAACGGTACAAATGCTTTAATGACTTATCCAATTCCGATTCTGTCAGGTAGGTCCTTAATCTCTTCTGATCCATTTCCGATTTGATCAACTCGATAATAGGATCGGAAGAGGCCAGAGAATGATAGACTCCAAAATCATATAACGGATTGTCCCAGTCTGTAGGTTTCGGCATAAGCCTGAACTCGCTCCCATCGGCTAAGGCATCTTCAAATTTATCTAAATCGGCTGAAATTAATTGAAGTGTATTTCTCGTTATTCTGGTATTCAATAGATTATTTCGTAAGCTCAAATCCAATAATTTTCGTTCCCACATCAATTGCTTGGTAACTTGGATATCGGTGGAAAGATTGGATAAATCATATGGATTAATCGCTTCCGGATTGACAATTTCCTTTTCTATGAATTGATTCTCGCTCTCTTTTATCTGCCAATGCTCACCATTCAAAACACGTTGCGGCAGAGGCCGTACTCCCGAATACCGGGAACGTTTCACATCCAAAGCCAAAACAAAATCACCAATTCGCTTGACAGCATCGTGTGCCTGCTTTACCGCCTGGTCGAAAGTAGCGTCATTTCCCTTATTCATACAGGTAGTTTCCACCAGGATAATCTCATTGACCCCTTCGGCTGTTCTTTTTGTCAGGAACGAACAATCATCAATCACGCTATCGGGAAAAGTGTCCGGCATAAGCCACGCACCCGCGAAGGCGTGTCCCCGGGTAACAACAATCAAGGGGTGGATGCCGATCGCTTCCAGACAAGAAGCATACAATAAGGCCATATCCAGGCATGTCCCCAGTTTCCGCGATGTCACACTATCTACCATTCTAACGCGCTGTCCATACTTCTCAAAACTTGCCGGAACCGAGCTGTATATGATACCCTGTTCCGCAATGGCATTATAGATAGCCGCCAGCTGATTCTTTACCCGGTTGGGATTCCTGCTCTGGTATTCGTCAAGCGCCGGATTGCCCGTCATCTTTTCCAAAATATCAGCCGCCCTCCTCTGTATGGGAATAACAGCAGGGTGGTTAGGAGTGACAAAAGTGGACAGCATCTCCGGCAGGATGGAAACCCCGCTCCACTGATCAAAAGCCAAAACGTCGATAGGATAATCCTCCTTGAAAATAATCTCATCCTCCAGTTTAATTGTTAACAAAATATTCCCGGCAATCCGCTCGGTGAGTTGAATAAAAAAGTTAGTCGACAATTTTAGTTTCAGATCATCAATCCGGACTATATGGTTTGCAGGAATTTCCTCTAACAGATAAGGTACTGTCTCGGCAAAATCGGGTTCGGTAGTCAGTTCCGCACGAATATTGCTTAACGGCTTTCCTGAAATATTTTCAATGGTGAAAGCACGAATGACAGAAACGCGATTCTGCTGGAACGCGAAATTGATCACAGGAAGATAGACGAATTCTACTTTTATCAAATTAGATCCTTCACTCATGATGCTTTTGGTATAAGAATATATAGATATTTGTATTGTTTTTAATTGACTCTCAAAGATAACAATTTTAGCAGGGATATACAGGAGTAAACCACAAAAAATCCCCAAAAGTAATTTTACTTTCAGGGACTTAATAAATCATTATTTTTATCTGTGCGGCTGAAGGGACTCGAACCCCCACGCCTCTCGGCACCAGATCCTAAGTCTGGCGCGGCTACCAATTACGCCACAGCCGCAAGAGTGAAACGTAGTACAAAGATACGATTTATTTTGCTACCTATCGTTTTCCCTACTTATTTTTTTCACGGAGAACGGTAATTAGAGTTCTTTTCCGGCAGGAGAAGCAGAATTCCGGGGATACAGTCCTTTTGCCACTGCTTCTATCACCTTGGGAAAATGATCATATTCCAATGCATGCACTTTCCGGGCCACTTCTTCGGGTGTGTCTCCGGGAAGCACCTCACAGGTTGCCTGAAAAATTATGTCTCCTTCATCGTAATTCTCATCTATATAATGAATAGTGATGCCCGACTCCGTTTCACCCGCTTCCACCACGGCCTGATGTACCCTGTCACCATACATCCCCTTACCGCCAAATTTGGGCAACAGTGCCGGATGGATATTGATGATCCTACCGGGATAGGCATCCAGCAGCGGCTGCGATACTTTCAGCAGAAATCCTGCCAATACAATATAATCGATGCCGGAAGTACGAAGGAGGTCTATTATAGCCAATCCTTCATCGAACTCAGCCTTACTGAATGTAAAGGAAGGAATTCCCAGACGGCCGGCGCGTTCATGAACATAAGCATCTCTTTTATTGGAGATGATAAGCGGGATTGATATATCTTCTTTTTCGGAAAAATAGCGGACAATATTCTCCGCATTACTGCCACTTCCCGATGCAAACAGGGCGATACGAGTCATAAAACGGTTGTTTCCTGCACAAAAAAACATAATTTGTGCACTTTTCTTGATTTTAATAGACAAAAATTTGCTCAGTTAGAGAAAATTTGTGTTACTTTGCATCGCAAATTTAAGAATAAATTTTTTTATTTATTAATTAATATCGAAAGTTATGTCTGAAGTAGCACAAAGAGTAAAATCGATTATTGTCGATAAATTGGGTGTTGAAGAAGTTGAGGTTACTGAAACCGCAAGCTTCACCAATGATTTGGGAGCTGACTCTCTTGATACGGTTGAATTGATCATGGAATTCGAAAAAGAATTCAATATTTCAATTCCGGACGATCAGGCTGAGAAAATCTCTACTGTTGGTGACGCAATTTCTTACGTAGAACAACACGCAAAATAATCCATTTTTATGGAGTTAAAGAGAGTAGTAGTAACAGGCCTGGGTGCGATTACCCCCCTTGGAAACGACGTGAAAACCACGTGGGAAAATGCTTTGGCGGGTAAGAGCGGAGCCGGGCCTATTACTCATTTTGATGCATCGCTTTTCAAAACGCAGTTTGCCTGCGAAGTAAAAGACTTCGATCCGAGCGATCTGTTCGATCGTAAAGAAGCCAGAAAATATGACCGGTATGCCCAGTTAGCCATCCACGCAGCCAAAGAAGCGATGGAAGACTCGGGACTCAATCTCGAAAACGAGGATGTAGACCGTATCGGGGTTATTTTTTCTGCCGGGATCGGAGGAATAAGAACATTCGAAGAGGAAGTTGGGAGTTATTATACCAACATGGACAAAGGGCCACGTTTCAATCCCTTTTTCATTCCGAAAATGATAGCGGATATCGCTGCCGGCCATATCTCTATGATTTATGGACTGAGAGGTCCTAACTACGCGACCGTGTCGGCTTGCGCTTCCTCTACCAATGCAATTGTCGACGCATTCAATCTTATTCGCCTGGGTAAAGCCAATGCCATTGTAACAGGTGGTGCCGAAGCAACTATCAGTCCCTCGGCAGTGGGAGGATTCAACGCCATGCATGCGTTGTCTACCCGCAACGACTCCCCGCTAACAGCATCACGTCCTTTCAGCGCCAGCCGCGACGGGTTCGTGATTGGAGAAGGCGGATCGACGCTCATCCTCGAAGAGTTAGGCCATGCACTGGCACGTGGAGCTACTATCTATGCAGAAGTAGTCGGCGGAGGCATGTCAGCCGACGCACACCATATCACTGCTTCCCATCCCGACGGATTGGGTGCCAAGTTAGTGATGCGGAATGCTTTGGAAGATGCCGAAATGAACCCGGATGAGATCGATTACATTAACGTACACGGCACATCCACTCCTGTAGGCGATATCTCGGAAGTGAAGGCAATCCTCGATGTATTTGGTGAACACAGCTACAACCTGAATATCAGTTCTACCAAATCGATGACCGGCCACCTTCTGGGAGGCGCAGGTGCTATTGAGGCGATGTTCACTATCCTGGCAATAAGGGATCAGATAGTTCCCCCAACAATCAATCATGAAGAAGGGGATAACGATCCGGAAATTGATTACAATCTGAATTTTACATTCAACAAAGCTCAAAAAAGGAAGATAAGAGCTGCGTTATCTAACACTTTTGGCTTTGGGGGACACAACGCAAGTGTAATTCTCAAGCAATTCAACAAATAGTGTGTTAAGAAGACTCATAAAGAGGATAAAGGCTCTCCCACACAGAGGGAAAGAGCCTTATCTCTCGTTTTATAACATATTGGGATTCTATCCCGACAGGATAAATCTCTATAAGGAAGCCATGACTCACCGATCTTCGTCCATCCGGTCGGAGAAGGGACGATGGGTGAATAATGAACGTCTCGAATTTTTGGGAGATGCCATTCTTGATGCCATCGTCGCCGATATCCTTTATAAAGATTTCGAACACAAAAAGGAAGGATTTCTCACCAGTACCCGTTCACGTATAGTACAAAGGGAAACGCTCAACAAACTGGCCATAGACCTTGGGCTTGACAAGCTTATTGTCTCATCTACCCGCAACCTGGCTCATAACACCAATATATATGGTGATGCTTTGGAAGCCCTCATTGGCGCTATCTATCTCGATCAGGGATATCGGGTAGCCAAGAAATTCGTGTTTGAAACACTGATCAAACAGCACCTGAATATCGACAAGGTATTGAAGAGTGAAGTCGATTTTAAATCCAGGTTGATTGAGTGGGGTCAGAAAAACAGGATTGAGGTCAACTTTGAAGTGACCGAATCCACTTATGATGCGCAAAATAACCCCGTGTTCTTCTCCCGCGTAAAAGTAGGAGGGGCAGAAATTGGGTCCGGAAAAGGATACTCAAAGAAAGAATCTCACCAAATGGCGGCAAAAGTAGCGATCAAAAAGCTACGTGAGAGCAACGAACTGCAAGAAGCGCTCGTTGAAACAATGAAAAATGAATCTGAGGAAACAGATAAAAAAACAGGATCACCCGCTTCCTCCCCGGAGAACGAATGATCGGTATTATCGATATTTACCAGACACCAAAAGAAATACCCATTCGTTTGCCCTGCAACACGAGTCGATTATCGGGTGTAACTAAACGGAGTTTACCTGCCACTTCCGACAAAGGCACATCGGTTATTTCCGATCCGATTTTGGCTACCATCCGTCCGAATTTTCCTTCATGGATCAGTTCTGCGGCATGTCCTCCCAGAGATGTACCGAGATTCCTGTCGTATGGCGACGGCGATCCACCCCGCTGGATATAACCGAGCACCGTCTCGCGGGTTTCATAACCGGTCTGTGCTTCGATCTCACGGGCAAAATAGGTGGCGGGGCGTTCCTTGGTAGGCAACTCCACTCCTTCGGCTACAGCTACAATAGAGTAGGCTTTCCCCATCTCCATCCGTTGATTGATCTTATCGATAATCACCTTCATATTGTATCCTAGCTCCGGCAATAAGATGATATCAGCCCCTCCTGCCATCCCTGCATGAAGCGTAATCCATCCGGCATGGTGGCCCATTAACTCGATCACCATCACACGACGATGTGAACTGGCGGTAGAGTGCAGCCTGTCAATAGCGTCGGTAGCAATATTCACTGCTGTATCGAACCCGAAGGTTACATCTGTACCGTATACGTCATTATCAATGGTTTTGGGTATCCCCACTACGTTCAGTCCCAGTTCCGAAAGCATCCAGGTAGTACGCTGCGTACCGTTTCCACCTATACAGACTAAACAATCAAGTCCCAGTTCATTATAAGCATTCTTGATCTGCTCCCTGTCTTTCTCGTCAGGTGAAGTAATCATTTTCCGGAACACTTTCTCGCGTGCAGTGCCCAGAATTGTCCCTCCCATATTCAGAATTCCAGAAAGAGACTGATCGGTGAGTTCCACGATATCCTTATATAGCAATCCGGAAAACCCATTCTGAATACCGATCATCTGCATGCCATAATTATTGATGGCTGTTTTTCCTACGCCACGTATGGTCGCATTAATTCCCGGGGCATCACCACCGGATGTAAGAATACCTACCTTCATCTGATTCATTTTTATTTTTTAGTTTGATGTACAGAACATTGAAAACCTATGAACTTAGAACTAAGAAATCAGAACTTAGAACTAAGAAGTCGGAAGTAAAGAAGTGGAGAAAGGGAAAACTAAAAGTGAATAGGGTTACATATCACCGGACCGACATCCAACATCCCAAGTCCCAAGTCTTGGTTCTTGATACTTGCAAAGAAAACAAAAAAGGGAGAAAAAATAAAGTTTCGGTAAAATTATTTTCCGGTAAACGTTAGCAAGCTCTACCTGTTACTCTCATTGACTGTTCTTTTGGCATAAATGATCGCAGCAGCCCGATCCGAAGCACCCGGTCCGCCAAGGATCTGTCGCATCTCTTCATAATTGTCGAGCATATTCTTCCGGTAAGTCTGCACATGGAGTATCTGTTTCAACTCATTACGGATATTATCTACCGTGAAGAAGCGGGCGAACAGTTCTTTGACAACAGGACGACCGCATATCAGATTCACCAGGGAAATATAAGGTGTATGAAGAATATTTTTAAAAACCCAATAAGTGATCCGCGGCATCGGCGTCCGGTAGCAAACCACCTGAGGTACATTGAGCAGCGCTGTCTCCAGCGTGGCCGTCCCCGACGTCACTAAAGCAGCATCCGATTGTGCCAGAATACGGTAAGTCTGATTAAAAAGCACTCTTACAGGAGGAAAGGAGCCGATAAAGTCGTTATAGAATGCCGGATCAATACCCGGTGCGCCTGCTACGACTACCTGATAACCGTCGGAATAGCCTTTTACTGCTTCCAACATAGGAGGCAGGTTACTAGCGATCTCCTGCTTGCGGCTCCCGGCCAGAAGAGCAATCACCGGCTTGTTATCCAGTCCGCTCATCGCTACAAACTGAGCAAAGGTCTCTTCTTTATGGTCTCGTTGTACAATAGCATCTACCGTAGGATTTCCTACATAGTGCACCTCATATTGATGTTCTCTGAAAAAATCGACCTCAAACGGTAGAATCGACAGCATTTCGTCCACATATTTTTTGAACGATTTCACCCGGTACTTTTTCCATGCCCACACCTTGGGCGAAATATAATAGTAAACCGGGATATCCAATCTAGTTTTTACATACTTGGCAATCTTCAGATTAAAGCCGGGATAATCGATCAGGATCACCGCGTCGGGACGATAAGCAGCAATATCTTTTTTGCAGAACGCAAGATTCCGCAGAATAGTACGTGCATTCAATACTACCGGAATAATACCCATAAAAGCCATATCGCGATAATGCCTTACCAGCGTACCGCCGGCAGACTGCATCAGATCCCCTCCAAAGAAGCGAAAGTCAGCTTCTTTATCGAGTTTCCGTAACGACTGCATCAGATTGGACGCATGTAAATCGCCCGATGCCTCTCCTGCTATAAGGTAATACTTCATTTTATACTCTCCATTCCTTCAACTGGGGAAGAAAGTCGTAAGCTGTCATATCGATCTTTACCGGCACAACTGCAGCATATCCGTTTGCCAAAGCCCATTCATCGCTGTTGTCATTCTCCTCTTCCCAGTTTTCGAAATTACCGGTCATCCAAAAAACATCTCTACCTGAACCGTCTTTAGATCGATGATACTCATTCACCCACTTCCCATGCGTTTGTGTAGTCATCTTGATTCCTTTCACCTCCCCGGCAGGAACATTTACGTTCAGGCATATCCCTCTGGGAAGACCTTGTTCAATAACTGTTGCGGCCAGTTTCCTGGCAATCTCCATCGTGAAAGAGAAATCGGCATCGGGGGTGAAATCACACAATGAAAAGCCGATAGAGGGCACATCAAATACACAACCCTCGATGGCTGCTCCCATAGTGCCGGAATAAATAACACTGATCCCGGCATTGGACCCGTGATTGATTCCCGAAACCAACAGGTCGGGTTTACGCTCGGTAAACTCGTTTAACGCCAATTTCACACAATCGACAGGTGTACCGTTACACATATAAACGGTCAGATTTTCTTCTTTTCGGTACAACCTTGCCCGAAGCGGATGGCTGGTCGAAATGGCACTCGACATGCCAGAACGGTGTGAGTCGGGCGCAAATACAATCACTTCTCCTAAATCTCTCATCGCTTCCGTCAGCGAAGCGATCCCTTTCGCCTGATACCCGTCGTCATTAGTGACAAGGATCAGGGGTTTTCTATTCGTCATTCTATTATTTTTTCCAAAATACAAATATAGTGAAAGCCGAGTGAAAAGCCAAACTTGTTTGAGCTTATCCGAGGCGCATCCTATGTAGTGCAATAAAACTTGAAAACAACTAAGTTCACTTGAACTAACCACTATCCCTCTGCACAGATGTTACAAAATGGTTAATTCTGTAAACCTTGATAAAAAGGTAACAATTTTTTTATACCTTTGGGCATTCACAAAACAACTATATGAAATGGAACTGTTGTTCGGTGCATTTACGCACCGGCCGGCGATTCTACAGGTTCCAAACCATATTCACAAAAAACAATGACAATTGCTATGAAGAAATTCGGCACACTTCTTTATCTGTTTCTTGCCGCCTCACTCATATTTGCACAGGAAGTGAGGCCTGTAAAAAATGTAATCATGATGATCCCCGACGGCACTTCCGTAGGAGTCTATTCCGCCGCACGGTGGTTCAAGTTTTACAACGGTACGGATGATAAACTCAACATCGACCCTTATTTTACCGGCACCGTCACTACTTTCTCATCTAACGCCCCGATCGGTGACTCCGCTCCTACCGGTTCTACTTACGCAACCGGTGTATTACAACAATCGGGGAACGTAGCTATTCATCCTGAAGTTTCTGAGAACGACCTGTTTCCCGTAGATGCATCACGTACTTATCAACCTGCCGCCACAATCCTCGAAGCATCAAAGATTGAGAAAAAGAAAGCAGTAGGATTAGTAGTTACCTGCGAGTTTCCGCATGCCACTCCGGCCGATTTCTCTGCACATCATTATAACAGAGGCAACTACAAGGCGCTTGCTCCACAAATAGCTTATCAGAATTTAGATGTGATGTTTGGTGGTGGGAACGGTATACTTACCGATGACATCAAAAAACATTTTGCGAATAACAGAACTACCCTCATTCAGAATGACAAAGAAGCATTACTTAACTATAACGCCACCGGAAAAGTCTGGGCGCTGTTCGGTGAGCGAGCTTTACCTTACAATATCGACAGGAATCCAGATAAAGTACCTTCGCTTGCAGAGATGACGGAAAAAGCGTTAGAAGTGTTATCTAAAAACGAAAACGGTTTTTTCCTGATGGTAGAAGGAAGTCAGGTGGACTGGGCGGCACATGCCAACGACGCAGCTACTATAATCAACGAATATCTTGCTTTTGACGAAGCAGTAGGCAAGGCGATGGCATTTGCCGAAAAAGACGAGAACACGGTAGTAGTGGTTGCAGCCGACCACGGAAATAGCGGTTTCACCATCGGTACAAGGGATTGTCCGGGATACGACAAACTCTCCATAGAGCAACTTTTCGGCACAGTCTCTAAATACCAGTTGAGCGCCAATGGATTGGAATCGATATTGGTCAACACGAAACCCGACGATATAAAAGCTGTATTCAAACAATATACCGATATCGATATCACTGATGAAGAACTTGAGACACTACTTGCTTCCAAAAATTATAAAGAAGCAGATTATATGAAAGTCGGCACCAGCAATAATCTGGCACACAACATTGTAAACATATTGAATTCCAGGACCTGTTTTGGGTTCACTACGGGAGGACACACCGGCGAAGAAGTGCTTCTTGCCTCTTACCATCCACAAGGTGATGTGCTCAGAGGACATGTAAAGAATACAGAATTGAACCAATACCTACAGAAAGTAACCGGCCTGGAGACATCCCTACAGGAATTGTCCGATCAGATATTCGCTAAACATGACCAGGTCTTTTCGGGATTAAACTATTCAATTGACAAGAAAGATCCGGACTTTCCGGTACTCCGGGTAAAAAAAGGAAGAAATACCCTTGAAGTGAAAGCATTCTCCTCAATAGCAACATTGAACGGAAAACCATTCGACTTAGGGTCTGTAACAGTCTATATCGATAAGAACGATACTTTCTATTTGCCGGCAGCACTGGTAGAGAAATTATAGATTCTCATTTTACAAAAACAAAAAATCCACCAGAAAGGTGGATTTTTTGTTTTTGATCCAAATAGTGTAGTCACTCTTCTTTCCTGAGCACCAAATCTCCCTGAAATGAGATTTGTTGTCTATCCACATCATTCACACTGAGACGGGCCGTTCCGTTCTCCCAGATATCGAATCGGAATGTAACAGGACGACCCAGATCATGCAGTGTGATCTCTACATTCCAGTTCCCTCTCTCATTCCCCTTATCCGCACGATACTCAAAATCCGTGCTCGTGAAACGGTATCCTCCTTCACGTGGATCCATAGGAGCCCGATAGGCACGGCCGTAATAAGGCAGATAGGCCACCACAGTGTCGGGCGACACCTTCACATCGTAATAAGGTGAAAGGTACACAGACTTGTAACCGGTGGGATATGCGTAGGTAGCTTTAAATGTAAAGTCAGGCACCTCCACCGCATTCCGCACATCAGCAGCCTGTTTTTCTTTTTCAACAGCTGTTTGCGCACTTCCACAGGCATAGAAAATCCATACCAGAAGAAGTACCGCGAATCCAAATAATGGCAACTTTTTCATATATATCCTCCTCCATCAATAAGATACTTTATATACCGGCAATCATCATACCACCGGCAACGTAACCATATAATAAACAGAGGAAAATAGTTTTTTGTTTTATAAAAGAGTCTCTATCGACGGGAGAAGATGTGATAAATAGAGTAGCAACATCAATGAAAGTATAGCATATGCCACATAAATATGGTTTTTCAAGATCGTTCTTGAGTAGAAATAAGCGTTCAGATAGGAGGTCAATGTAAGGGAAAGCAAGAGGAAGAAAAAAGTTTCCTGCCAGTACACCATCTGAAGAAGCAATAGAAAAACAATCAGGAAGACCACAAACTGCATTAATGAAAGAGTGAGCGCCTTATCACGACTATATATCCTGATACTGAAAATCATATTGGATATAAAAAACAATCCGACAAACAATACTCCACCCCATTCCAGAATAGAAAACCGGGGGATTTCGGGTATTGAAAAGGAGACAAACTGCAGAAACGGCCTGACGAAACGGGGAATATCATCAAGTAGCCAATAAACAGAGAACAACGTTACGTACACAAGGAAAACACCGAACCAGGACGAAACAAACGAACGAAACTGAGGTCCCCGCATCGACCGCTCTCCGATCCACCATAAGGGAAATAACACAAAGGCATAGATCTGAAACAGTGAAGCCATTGCGATGAGTATGGATGCGCGAAACGAACAAAGATAAGAGTCAGGTTTCTGATACGACTCCAGAAGCGGAAAGAACGCCAGAAGAACAAAGATGATACTGATATAATCACCCGACATCACTAAAAAATAGGGATGAAGGCTTAATAAGAACAACGGTGCAGTAAAAGGTAGGTTGGAACGTGAACGAAGAAGATTGAACCTGCTGTTTAACAGGGAGAGGAGCCAGGCGATCAAAAAAACAGCCAGCGTGGAAGTAATCAGCGAGACCTGTGGATGGGCAAAAAGATATGCTATTGGCTCCCAAACATAATTATCCCCGAGGGAAGTAATCCGGGGCAACCCTTGCGTATAGAACAATGCAAACCGCATACCGATCATTCCAAAAGCGGCGAGCAGAGGAGCAAAACGCCCCTCGACAAAAGCTGCACGAAACGACCTGACAACAGAATGCATGAGCGCCTTAGATTGTTATATACTGAGATCGAAGCCTATATCTTTTCTGAAATAACTATTCTCAAATTTTATCTTCGCTATATTCTTATAAGATGTCTCCAATGCTTCATCCATAGTTTTCCCGTAAGAGGTGACAGAAAGTACGCGCCCTCCCGAAGTAATTACTTTATCCCCTATCTTTTTCGTGCCGGCATGGAATACAATACTGTCCTGCACATCATTCAACCCCTCAATGATTTTTCCATTTTCATATCTTTCGGGATAGCCGCCGGAGACCATCATCACAGTGACGGCATGACGGTCGTCTGTCTCCAATGTTTTCTCATCTAATGTTTCGGTAGCTACGGCAGTAAATAATTCCAAAAAATCCGATTTGATCAGCGGCACCACTACTTCCGTCTCCGGATCACCCAAACGGACATTGTACTCAATCACTTTCGGATCCCTTCCTACATTAATCAGCCCAAGAAAAATAAACCCTTTGTAGTCTATTTTTTCTTTTTGTAATCCTTCGATAGTCGGCTCCACAATCCGGCTACGCACTTTTTCCATAAATAGTTCATCGGCAAAAGGTACAGGTGACACTGCCCCCATTCCTCCGGTGTTCAGACCAGTATCACCCTCACCGATCCGCTTATAATCTTTCGCTACCGGCAGAATTTTATATGATTTCCCGTCGGTCAGCACAAAAACCGAGCACTCGATACCCGACAGAAATTCCTCTATCACCACGCTCTTACTGGCGGCTCCGAACTTTCCGTTGAGCATCTCCCAGAGTGATTGCTTCGCTTCATTCAGATCATTGACAATCAATACGCCTTTCCCTGCTGCCAGCCCATCCGCTTTCAGCACATAAGGCGATGAAAGTAAATCGAGAAAAGCATTCCCTTCCATCACATTCTCCAGGGTAACTGTCTTAAAACGTGCGGTAGGGATATTATAGCGGGACATAAACCTTTTGGCAAAATCCTTACTTCCTTCTAACTGTGCCCCTTCTTTAGATGGCCCAATCACAGCAATATGGCAGATATCCTCATCTTCATGGAAGTAGTCATACACACCCTCCACCAGAGGAACCTCGGGCCCGACGACGATCATATCTATGTCATGATCAAGCGAAAACCGCTTCATCGCTTCAAAATCCGCCACATCTATATCGATGTTCACACCTAACGATGCTGTACCGGCATTCCCCGGAGCGATATAAAGATTATTCAGGAGTCTGCTCTTTTGAATTTTCCAGGCCAACGCATGCTCGCGTCCACCGGAACCAAGAAGAAGGACGTTCATATAATTTTCAATTACAAATTAGCAATTACTAATTACCAATTATTAATTACCACTTACAGTATTCTTATTGGCATATTGACACATCGGCACATTAGTCACATTGAATATGCAAAGCTACTAAAAAAATTGAAACTGTAATGTAACGAAATTTGAAATTTGGATGGATAGAGGTAGGAATAAACGGGAATAGACGACCTCTTCCAAAACCGATTCCAATAAGCAAAATTGATTTTGTCCTACGACAATGAGGTAAAATCGTCGGGAGGTTGCTATCTTTGTAACTTTATACGACAAACAACGTTCAACGGAGTGAAACGTAGTTAAATATCTCAAACATGAATATAAACCGAATATCGGCTCTTTTTGGTATTCGCTATCCTATCATCCAGGCAGGAATGGTATGGTGCAGCGGTTGGAAATTAGCAGCAGCAGTAAGCAATGCCGGTGGGCTGGGACTGATTGGAGCGGGATCAATGCATCCCGACACACTACGTGAACATATCCAAAAGTGCAAGGCGGCGACCAGAAAACCTTTCGGGGTAAACATCCCGTTGATGTATCCCCAGATTGAAGAAATCATGCAGATCGTGCTCGGGGAGAAGGTACCGGTAGTTTTCACCTCCGCCGGTAACCCAAAAACATGGACAGCGACGCTCAAAGCAGAAGGAATAAAAGTGGCCCATGTGGTATCCAGCTCCAGATTTGCAGTTAAATCGGCTGAAGCAGGTGTTGACGCCATCGTGGCCGAAGGGTTTGAAGCCGGAGGGCATAACGGGCGCGAAGAAACTACAACTTTCACATTGATCCCACAAGTAAGGGATGCGGTCGATCTGCCGTTGATCGCCGCCGGAGGTATTGCTTCCGGTCAGGCAATGGCTGCCGCGTTTGCCCTGGGAGCTGAGGGGGTTCAGGTGGGAACACGGTTTGCACTGACGGAGGAGAGTTCCGCCAGCAATGCTTTCAAGCAACGGTGCATCTCCTTGAATGAGGGTGATACTATATTATCGCTCAAGAAGGTGAGTCCCACACGATTGATAAAAAATGAGTTCTACCAACAGGTACAGCAGTTGGAAGACCGGGGCGCCACGTCCGAAGAACTACGTGAGCTATTAGGCAGGGGACGTTCCAAAAGAGGAATCTTCGAAGGAGATTTATCGGAAGGAGAACTGGAGATCGGACAGATCGCCTCACACATCAAAGAGATCATCCCCGCAAAGCAAGTTATCGAAGAAATGATCGGGCAGTACAACCAAACTGTTCATCGTTTATCTCAATCGGCCATTGAAGAACAATTGGCCAATTAGCATACTATTCTCATTAGTCTTATTGGCGCATTAGTCACATTAATCACATTAGTCTCATTGGCACATTAGTAAGTATGCAGTATGAACTTTTTCCATCGGAACGATTCTCTTTTTTCAGCCTGAGCAGTGGTAGTTGTGGAAACAGCTACTATCTGGGAAATTCTCATTACGGCATCCTGATCGATGCCGGTATCGGTCCCCGTGTCATCAAAAAGCGGCTTGCTCATTATGGAGTCGAGCTCTCCTCAATCATGGCGATTCTGGTCACACACGACCACTATGACCATATCAAATCGGTGGGTTACCTGGGAGAGAAGCTGTATATCCCGGTCTATGCCACCCGCGAGGTACACAAGGCTATAATGAACCATCCCCTTGTCCGCAACAATCTCAACGGATCCACCAGATATATTGAAAAAGGGACACCATTTCAAATTGAAGATTTCCAAATTACCGCTTTCAACGTGCCCCACGATAGCGTAGATAATTCCGGGTACTTTATTCAGTTCGGTAATCATAGATTCACTCTAGCCACTGATGTAGGCTCCATTACCGACGAAGTAGCCTACTATATATGCAAGGCCAATCACCTCGTCATAGAGAGTAATTATGATGAAGAGATGCTAAACAACGGACGCTATCCCTATCCATTGAAACAACGTATCTCCTCCGGATCGGGACACCTTAGTAACCGTCAAACAGCCGAGTTCCTGGCTAACAATTACTCGTCCGACCTCCGGAATATCTGGCTCTGTCACCTCAGCGGTGACAATAACAATCCGGAACTGGCCTACCAAACGGTAGAAACACATCTTAGCCGCAAAGGGATCAAGGTGGGGAAACAGGTCTCGCTACAGGTATTACAGCGGAATATATTGTCCTCTAAGACCGATTTTTAAACGACCTGACATCCGGGAGATCATCATCCAATAACACCGGAAATGGAGAAGACACTGAAAGAAAAGACAGTAAACGCGTTGGTCTGGAATACCTTCGACAAGACGTTTTCTCAGATAACATATGCTGTTGTCGGGATTATCCTGGCCAATACCCTCTTTCCTGAAGATTTCGGGTTGATCCACATCATCACAGTCTTCTCTGCATTTCTTAGTGTTTTTATCGACAGCGGCTTTACTGTGGCACTTATACAACGGAAAAACATTACCGACAGGGATTACAATACCATTTTCTTTTTCAATTTATCAGCATCAATAGTCTTATATCTGCTCCTCTTTTTTCTGGCACCGCTTATTGCGGTCTGGTTCGAAGACGCACGGCTGGTTCCGCTCTCCCGGACAATGTTCCTTACTGTAATTATTCAGGCTTTCGGACTGGTACAGAGCAGCATCCTGATGCGCAATATGCACATGAAGGCCTTTGCCATATCCAACATTGTTCCATTGTTGATATCGGGTACCATTGCCGTAATATTGGCTTTAAACGGATACGGCCCCTGGGCATTGGTCGCCCAGGCGCTGGCATTAGCAGCTGTACGCTCCATCCTGTTATGGGTGCAAAACAGCTGGCGTCCACGTATTCAATTTGACAAGGCATCTTTCATGAGTCTTTACTCAACAGGAAAGAACATGTTTCTCGCCTCATTTACGGGGACATTGTTCCAGAATCTGTATCCGCTAATTATCGGTATTTGGTACAGTCTCAGGGACCTGGGATACTATAGCCAGGCAGATCGCTGGAGCAAGATGGGATATACCGCGCTGGGACAGGCATTGGGACAGTCGCTCTTCCCTGCACTCTCTTCCATACAGGATGATCCCGAACGGATGCAGCGTGTTTATGGGAAAACAAACCGTACCGCAGCCTATCTCTCTTTTCCTTTCTTTCTGGGATTGATCGTTGTGGCAACACCGTTGTTCCATGTCCTGTTCGGAACAAAGTGGGATGCCTCGATTCCACTATTCCAACTCCTGCTGGTGAAAGGTATTTTCTTTGTGTTCACTACGCTTATGACCAACTACCTTATTGCCCAGGGAAGGACTAAAACGGTTTTTCATTTCGAACTGATAAAAAATGGAGTTATCCTTCTTGCCATCTTACTGACCGTGCGGATAAGTATTCCTGCATTAGTGGCAGGACAGGCTGCTGCAGGATTGGCTCATTATGTCATCGCTCTCATTATTACAAGCCGCGCTACTCAATACAGTATCAAACAACAATTGAAAGATATATTTCCCTATATCGTGATCGGCGGATCGGTATGCGCCCTGTTGATGCTTGTTCCAATGATTACAGAGAACCCTTATTGGCAACTGGTATTACAGATTACTGCCGGCTTTCTTATTTACACCGGTATCAACAAATTATTGCGATCGACTATACAACAAGATATATTTAATACAATCGCAAACAAGATAAAAAACGTAAAAGATCTCCGGAAGAACGATCACAAAGGCAACAACGACTCTACGGTAGAGTGAAGTAACCCGCAGTCGTATAATATCTTTTCCACAAATTCGCGGAAAGCACCCCGGCCGCCCTGTCTGTTTGTCACATAGCTCACCTCTTTTTGGATATAATCCGAAGCATCAGCCGGTGCGGCACTGAATCCTACCGTACGCAGCAGTGGCAGGTCGTTGATATCGTCACCGATAAACGCAATATCCTGCAAAGAAATATGGAGTTCTCCGCAAAGAAGTTTAGCCAGTTGCAGTTTATCCTGAACGCCTATATAACAACGCCCGATACGAAGTTTCCGTGCCCGTTGCTTCACGATTTCCGTATTCTCACCGGTCATTATGACCGTATCGACACCGTGTTTCCGAAGCATCGCCACTCCCCATCCGTCACGGACAGAGAATTTTTTCATCACATCGCCTTCGGCCGTATAGTACATACCGCCATCCGTCCATACCCCATCGATATCCGTAATCACCAGTTTCGGGAGATTTTTCTTCATTTCAGTTTCATCCATATGCATCAGTCCATTCAAAGAGAGCTATTCATCATTATTTGTCAACCCAGAAAATCACCATAAATAATTTCATCCTTCGGTATTTTCTTTGTTACCGTACGCCCGATCACAAGTCCCCTATCTGCCCACTGGTAGCCGTCGCCCGGGCTTAGAAGGTGCAAGTCGCTTTCGGAGATCACATCTCCCGGCAACAGGTCTCGTTTGGCAGCCAACGACCGTTCGAGTTTGCGGCGCGCTTCTGCGACTTCCTCTTCTACAAAAAGATCTTCTTTTCCTAACCACCTTTCGGTCACACGAATATCACGGATCATTCGGTTGACTCCGTCAGGACCTAACGACCCGGCCTGGTCTGTCCCTTTCATACGGCGGTCGATAGATACATGTTTTTCAATTATTTCTGCTCCCATCCCTACTGCAACCGCCGCCGCTGCAATACCGATGGTATGGTCGGAAAAACCGATACGGTACTGACCGTAATGTTTCTTCAGATAACGGATCGTATTGAGGTTCAATTTATCGGGATGCGTTGGATATTGCGACACGCAATGCAGTATGGATATACTGGAATGATACCGGGTAATAATATCGAGCGCATCGTCCAGCTCTTTCTTTCCTGTCATACCGGTCGACAAGATGATAGGGATTTTTGTCTCAGCCATCGCTTCCAGCAGTGGAAGATTGGTCAGGTCGCGGCTGGCTACTTTCAAATAGTCGGGTGTAAAGAGTTTCAGCAATGAGAGGCAACCTATTGCACAAAGAGTTTCTACAAATTCGAGTCCTCTCGACCGGGCATGTTGATATATTTCGTGATGCTCTTCGTCCGACAACTCGAGGAACGCCCGGTGTTCGCCATAGGTTCTGCCAAAAGCGTGCGGCGAATTATATGGCTGATTCATCTGTGAGACTGACAGTTCCTCTTTCAGATCACGTTTCGTCAATTTCACGGCATCCATCGGCTTCAGGTCGATATCGAAAACCTCTTCTTTCACCGGACGGGACACCAGATCGACAATCAGTTTGGCAATATCCACTGAACCGTTATGGTTCTGACCGATCTCCCCGATTATATAGGTATGTGGGTTCATATGATTATAAATTTAGACACAAGAGCCAAGAATCAAGACACAAGATATTTTAATCATTAAATAGATTCATGCTGTTTATTTGATGTTCAAACGGATTTGCTGTTTCATCTGTTCGTAAAACCCGGGAAAAGCCTCTAATGTTTCCAGTACAGACTGAATATCGATCCTCCCGTACCTTTCCATGCAACGGGCATAAATTGTACACTGCATTTCAAAATCTTCCGGCGTATCCAGTGTCAGGCGGATATTGCTGTTCTCTTCTACCTCCCGTGGAATAGGAATAAGATCGATATCAAAACCATCGGGGTGCGTGTAGATGTAATTGGTGACATGCTCACGGTAAAGTTCTTCTGTGGTTGCCTCTGCAACGCGCTTCAGCGCATCGGAACGCACCGCTTCCGGCCAGAATCCCCAATGTGTTTTTATCGTTGGCACCCCCTGCGATGTGGAAAAAGCGATATAATCATGATGCTGTGCATTGATACGCCCGGCCAACATCTCCACAGCATCCATATCGAGGAACGGATTGTCTGCGCAAATACGGATTACCTTTCCTGCTCCGCTATAAGATGCCGCGTCAATAAAACGCCGGAGGACATCTTCCTCACTCCCCCGAAATACAGGAAAACCACACCTTTTCCCAATCTCTTCAATGAGATTATCCGACGGATTCACAGTAGTCGCCACCAGCATTACAACCTCCTGTTTACGGGCAAAATGCTCCTTCAACCTTTGCAACAGCAATTCCAGTACGCCTTTCTCTTTATAGAATGGCCTGACCATCTTACCGGGCAGACGGGTGGCTCCCATACGTGCCTGGATAATAATCCCTGTTGTATCTCCTTTTTCCATATCAGTCAACAGACATCCTCCTAAAAGCATCAATGAACGAGCCGGGAGTTATATTGATGATTTCTTTTCCTCTCTTCCTGCTGTAAGCCTCCACCTCATGGTATGAACGGAAGGCGACTGCCATGCTGTCCAGCAATTCATGTAACCTATGCGAAGACACCACCCGTTGCGTACTATTCCGGTCATAGAAATGTGCCCGGTCTTCATTGACAATATTATTTTCATCCACCCAGATTTCCTTCATCCAGGAATGATCAGCACCAGCCAGATAGATCGTATCATAAGGCAGTTGAAGCGCCACCATCAGACACGCCACCAACACATTACGCGGACGGGGCATTCCAAGTCGTTTTCTGTAACAGAAATGACGAAAACTAACCACGCCTTCCACGGGAGTAGCGTTGAACCAGTGAATACGGATATAAGGCGACCGGCTTACTATCTCCTGCCAGGCAGCATATTTACGTGCACTTACCGGAACGAAGAGATGCATCTCCCACACCGTTCTATCTACCATCGGCACAAAAAGTTTCTGCCGTGTGGCTTCATCTTCAAAAAAAGCAGGATCCATCAGCAGGTAAAACATGGGGCGGAATCTGGCGAAATCATCCGAAGAAGCCGAAAAATTGACCATCATCAGATCTTTCCCTTCCAGAAAAGATGACCGTTCGGATAATAACAGGCGGAGTGAAGGGCCGTTTCCCAGCACAACTAGCTCTTTATTGTTATTGTACACCGGCAGGGAAAACGGTTTTACCCTCCTTGACAACAGGATAATACGGAAAAGGCTCAACAAAGTATTTCCCACCTCTCCGATTTTTGTATATATTTGCTCCAATCCCGATATATTCTGCATTTCGCTCACTGCCAATTTACACAAAAATACTACTTTTGGCCAAACAATCAAAGTGTTTATATGAGTCTTTTTTCTCCCTGGTCATGTAAGATTGTATCACGTAGGCGAAGACTATTAGACCCCACACGATAAACTATACTACAGTAAAAGTATTTTTGTGGTGTATATCTCTTTTTCTGTATGATCTCTTCTTCCTTTTCAGGAATGGATTTCTCTCATCTGACCCTAATACACTGTAAACAAAACACTTAAAAAATATCGATTATTTAAGTTTATTTAGCCAATAATCTATTGCATAATTCAAAAAAATACCTTATTTTAAAGTATTATTATTAACTATTATAAAAAATATTTATATTCTGCTTTTAAATAAACGATCAAAGCGATAAAACAATGAATATCAACTATGTAGGATTACGGATATACACGATCATCCCGGCACTGTTAATCCTTTTCGCCTCATGCGACCAAAATGAACTATTCTCTTCTCCCAATAAACCACTCGAAGGCACGGTGTGGAAGACTACGGAGGTAGAACGGTTGGTTGAATTCCAAAATCAGAGGCCTATGAAATGATCTTGAAACTTTTAAAAGAGCCTGATACTGATAGAATCATATCAAAGAAACGCCAGTTAACACTTTTGACTGAAAAACATAAACTGCTAAAGCCTATAAACAAACTTCTCATAGCACGTGACAAACAAAAGGGGTTGAAAGCTGTAAAAATATTGGAAAGTTATCCTTGTTCGTTTTCCACGAAAGAAAAAGAGGAGATTATTGGTCATATAAAAATGACCGGACACTAATCTGAAAATAAGGGATAGAGATATTTTCAAAATTGGCCGGGAGTCTTGTTCATTCGGCGTTCTGTCTCGGCTATGGTTAAAACACTTGGCAAAACACGATATAGAAGTTTTTCTTCCTTATCCTTATTTAAGTTTACATATTTTTTCAAATAGTATAAAATCGTTACTTTTGTATCCTTACGCACGACAAAGTAACTCATTGATTTGATGGTCGGCCGATTGCTAATTACACATTGATAATTGTAAAAATGAAGGTACTTCTCATCAGTACATACGATAACGATATACAGGGAGGAGCAACCATAACCGCAAGCCGGTTATTACATGCAGCGCGCCATGCCAGATACGATATATTGATGGCGGTACGCGACAAACAGGATATTAAAACACAAAAAGAATATGGAACTACAAGCAATCGAAAACAAAATCTTTACGATCCAGGGAAAACAAGTAATCCTTGACAGTGATGTAGCTGAATTGTACAATGTAGAGACAAAGCGTATCAACGAAGCAGTAAAGAATAATCCCGGTAAATTTCCCGAAGGATATATTATTACTTTGACGGATGATGAAATGAATTTTTTAAGGTCGAAAATTTCGACCTTAAAAAATACCGGACGCGGTAAACATGCAAAATACAACGCAAAATGTTTTTCCGAGAAAGGTTTATATATGTTGGCAACCATCCTGAAATCACCAAAAGCAACGGAAACCACCATCGCAATTATTGAAACTTTTGCCAAAGTTAGAGAATTATCCCGTACGATCTCTCAATTATCGGAACAGTCCGATAAAGAGCGACAAAAGTCTATGATAAAAAAAAGCGGAGAACTGATTTCTGACATATTAAGCGATGATTCTCAGACAGTAGGGACGGAAACCACAATTGAGTTTAACTTTTCAGTACTGAAGGTCAAACATACTGTTAAGAAGAAACCCAAAGAATAACTTATCATCCAAAATCGTTACTTTTGCATTCTTGCATCGAATATTCAGAAATGAAGGTACTTATTATCAGCACATACGACATACAGGGAGGAGCAGCCATAGCCGCGACCCGGTTATTGCATGCAATGCGCCTTGCCGGATGCGATGTTTCAATGGTGGTGCGTACCAAACTGGGAAGTGATACGGCGGTATTTACCGCGGGAAGCAAAGAGGTGAATACGCTACGGTTCTATCGGGAGCGTGGTGTTATTTATCTTTACAATCGCCTGTCAAGAAAGAACCTGTTCGATGTCTCAATCGCCAATACGGGTGTATCCATTACGGAACTCCCGGTATTCAAAGAGGCTGACGTTATCCATCTACATTGGATAAACCAGGGGATGCTCTCCATCAAAGAGATCGGAAAAATCCTCTCCTCCGGGAAAAAAGTAGTATGGACAATGCACGATATGTGGCCGTTTACCGGCATCTGCCACCATGCCGGTGCCTGTGACGCCTATACCTTCGGGTGCGGACATTGTCCCTATCTGAAAAGACCCTCCCGAAAAGACCTCTCACATATTATTTTCAAACGGAAGCATTCTACCTACTTAACCGGCAATATCACTTTTACAGCATGTAGCCACTGGTTACGGGAGTTGGCCGAGCAGAGCCCTCTTACACAGGGACACAGGGTTACTTCCATCCCCAATCCTATCGATACTGAAACCTACCGCCCGATGGATAAAAGCGAAATACGTAAAAAACTGAATTTGCCACTTGATAAAAAAATTATTCTGTTCGCAGCAGTGAAAGCAGCCGACAAGCGCAAAGGGATGGACTATTTGGTGGAGGCAGCCAGGCTGATGGCACACCATTCGGAAAACCTGCTTTTTCTTATCGCCGGGAGCCAGGGAGAGGAGATAGAGAAGAGGCTTTCCCTGCCAACAAGGAGTATGGGATATATTTCTCCCCAACAGATGCCGGAGCTCTATAATGCATCCGACCTGTTCATCACTCCCTCTCTCTATGAGAACTTGCCCAACACCATTATGGAGGCGATGGCCTGCGGCACGCCTTGTGTAGGTTTTCGTACCGGGGGAATTCCGGAAATGATCGATCACCGGAAGAACGGATACGTAGCCGAATACAAAAATGCACAAGATCTGGCAGATGGACTGATCTGGACATTATTTGAAGCCGATTCCGAAACGCTTTTTGTCAACGCCCGCAACAAAGTGCTGGAAGAATACACCCAGGTGAAAGTCGCACAACAATACAAGGAAATTTACGAGTACGAAACAAGCTGATGAACCGTTTATACACAAGTATACAATTATGTCCTGTGTCTTGACTCCTGGTTCTTGTATCTAAACTTTTAATTGTATGAAGGAGAATAACAATATAACCGATAAAGAATACTGGGATAACTACTGGAGTAACTACCAGTACGACAGTATACCTAAGAAAGTAGTATTCGAAAAGTTTATACCGATGTTGGTGAAAGGTGAGAACTTTATCGAGATCGGTGGCTTTCCCGGAATCTTTGCCGCCTGTTTCTATCAACGTGGCATACATGATGTAACGATCGTTGATTTTTATATCAACAAGGATATTATTCGGAATTTAGAGAAGATCAACGGATTACCTGAAGGGGTTATCCAGTGTATAGAAAGTGATTTTTTCACATTTTCTTCCGACAAAAAATATGATGTGGTTTTCTCCTCCGGTTTTATCGAGCATTTCGAAGACACAAGGGATGTGATTAGTCGCCATGTCAAACTACTCTCGGAGAATGGGCAGTTGCTGATACTTATCCCCAATTTCCTGGGGTTAAATGGAAAACTCCAGAAACGATTCGATAGAGAGAATCTGGAGGCTCATAATCTCCAATCGATGGAAATATCCGGTCTGAAAGAGATCATGCAATCATTCAACCTTCATGATGTTTCGGTAGAATATATCGGAAAGCCGATGCTCTGGCTCGAACCAAAACCTGAACACCGAAACAGGAGAAAGTGGGTAAAGATACTGAGTTATGCCGCCAAATTATTTCCTGTGAAGGGTAAGTTATTATCACCTTACATTGCCATATACGCCCGAAAATGATAAAACTAACTGTTATTACCGTTACCTGGAATGCTGAGAAAACGCTGGAACGAACGTTGGAAAGCGTACAGGAACAGACATATCCTCATCTGGAGCATTTGATTGTGGACGGAGTATCGGGTGACGGAACAGTGGAACTGATTCGCAAATATGCAGAGGAGAAGGTGAGCGCACAAGGGAAGTTAAGATGGGTCAGCGAACCCGACCAGGGTCTGTACGACGCCATGAACAAAGCCATCGGGATGGCTTCCGGCGATTGGCTCTGTTTTCTGAATGCGGGAGACACTTTTCATGCACCGGATACAGTAGAAAGAATGATGCATTCATTCGATACAAACAAACCACCGGATATCCTCTACGGAGAAACTGCCATTGTAGACGATAAAGGCAATTTTCTCTATATGCGTCGGCTGAAAGCACCCGACAGGCTCACATGGAAAAGTTTTAAGCAGGGGATGCTGGTCTGCCATCAGGCTTTTATTGTAAAGCGTGAGCTGTCGGAACCCTACGACCTCTCCTACCGCTTCTCTTCCGATTTTGACTGGTGTATCCGCATGATGAAAAAAGCCACCTCTATCCACAACACCCGTCTCACACTGATCAACTACCTGAACGAAGGGATGACCACGACCAACCGACAAGCTTCTTTGAAAGAGCGTTATCGCATCATGGCAAAGTATTACGGACATATCTCTACCTTTTTCCATCATATATGGTTTGTTGTCAGGGCAATTCTGAAATAAAAATCATTTTTTATGCAGATTGTTACTTATTGATCGGATATCCTTCTCCCATCACGGCACTAAGACAGGCACCGAACGCAGCTTCTTCCTGATAAGGAGAAAAGGTTACATTACTGCCGAATTGTTCCTCAAAAGCTCTGCACAACAGGGGATTTTTCTTTAAAGCATTTCCTGAGCCTATTATTGTATCTTTGTTGCCTTTTATTTCCTCAGGTAAGTTATAATAAAAGTCATATAATTCCCGGCTAATCCCTTTCAGGAAGCCTATAATTAAATTCTCCGGGGTGAAATTAGTGAGTGATATACTTTCTATCTCTCCTCTTTTCCATGGAGCAAAACGAGTACCATCAAACAATGTTGAGACAATGGGCATATCTTCTTCATTTCTCTTATACGGTACTGTGGTCATTATCCTATAGACATCTGACTCCGACAGAATTTCTCCCGTGAATAATTGAAGTACCTGCATAAAGAAATTCTTTAACATAGCAAAGGCCTGCCCTCCACACAAAGCAGCACCTACTAAAATATATCCTCCTCCAGGAAAGGGACGTGTATCTAAAGTCGGTATCCTGATATACTTGTCACAATAAACAGATATTTGACTACTGGTTCCGACAGTTATATGAATAGATTTATGGATATCTTTTACCGATCCAAGAAAAGCGGCCTGATTATCTCCTATTGCAGAATATACAGGGATTATTCCTCTAAAACTTCCACAATAACTGGCAGATTCTCTCAACTGCGGTAACAAGGAGCAATCGACACCTATCTTTTCAAAAGCCACTTTGTCGAATACAAGATTTTCCAAATCGAAGAAACCGAGACTGGCGCCGATGGAATAATCTGTCAAAGGGTTTTTCCTTCCTGACAATTTCATTACGGTATAATCCATTATAGTACATATCTGTTGGGTATTTTCGGGAATCAGATTGTTCTTCATATTATAAAAATGGGTAACCAGCCCGAAGCCGGTAGCTACCGGATATCCGGTTATCCCGGACAAATAAGCCGAATATGTTTTATCACCCTTATATAATTGGTTAGCACGTCTGTCTTGCCAGGTAAAGAGAGGGCTGACGGCGTTACCCTCGTTATCAATATAGAGTATCCCGTGCATTTGCCCGGTAACGCCTATCCCTTGTATATTTGTATAACGGTTAATGAAACCATCCACTATTTCCAGTACCAGTTGTAAAATTCGATCAGGGTCCTGAATTTTTTCCCAATCATCTTTTGACAAGATTGTGGCATCGTTTTCCAGTGTGACCGATTCTATTTCTTTTTTTTCGTAATCATATATAACACCACTTATAGAGCTGGTTCCTATATCTATTCCAATAAAGTACATATTGTCTTTCTTTAATTACTACTCTCAATTTTCACCCTTTCTGATAGATCGACTTAAATTTGAACGTCAGAAAAACCAGATAAGCTACGCAAACCGTCAATACAATAACAGCCCCTGTTTGCCCTCCCAAACTATCGGAAGCCACACCCATCAGCAGTGGAAATACAGCACCTCCGGCTATTCCCATGATCATCAGTCCTGATATCTCATTGCTCCGGGCTGGCATATACATCATAGCACGCGAGAAAATAATCGGGAATATATTAGAGTTACCTAATCCTATCAAAGCAACACATATATAGATCGTTATCTGATTATAGCTAAAATAAAGCCCCAGGATTCCGAACAGAATCATACAAACGCTTACTGTAAAGAAATTTCGTGGAGGAAATTTAGCCAATATAAAAGTACCTGCAAAACAACCGAACGTTCTGAACAAAAAATAAAGACTGGTAGCATATCCGGCATCTGCCAATACCATGCCGACTCTTTCTATCAGGAGCTTAGGGGCAGTAATATTCACCCCTACATCTATGCCTACATGGACTAATATACCTAAGAAGAGAATGAAAATAACCTTATTTTTCAACAATCCAACACACTCCTTAAAAGAAGATGGTTTTCCCTCTATCACATGCTCTTTGATCTCTGTAAAATACAGATAAACCATAGCAATCAGAGTGGCAACAGCAAAAAGAGGAAATAAAAGTTTCCAATTCCCGTAATAGATCAATGCCTGGGCAGCAATAACAGGTGCAATAAATGAAGCAATTGCTTTCACAAACTGTCCCATTGTAAGATAACTGGGCAGTTTATTTCCCTGAACGATATTTGTCAATAAGGGATTAAGGGACACCTGCATCAAAGTATTCCCCAATCCCAATAAAGAAAAGCAGAGTAACATCGAAAAACCGGTATAGATCAAAAATGGGATACACAGCCCTATAAAGGTTACAACTAAACTTAGCAATACAGTTTTTTTACGTCCTATTTTATTCATCAGTATTCCTGTCGGAACAGAAAACACAAGGAACCATAAGAATACCATGACCGAGAAAGCATTGGCCGCGGTATCGGAAAGAGCAAAATCACTTTTCACATAATTCGTTGCTATTCCGATCAGGTCAATAAATCCCATTGTAAAAAAGACAAACATTACTGGAATTATTTTTTCGATTATACTCTCTTTTTTCATACGATAATATTTAATTTTTTACACTATGGTCGTATGGAACTCGCATATTATCATATTCTTGTGTGAGAACAGTTATCATGCTCATTTCATACGACTATTTTATTTGTTTTCGTTATCCGTCCATCAATTAGTCTCCGTTTCAGCGATATTTTCTGCCAATCGGCAGCAGTCATCCGGCTTAAATGAGTACAGAGAAAGTTTCTCAGCGGTTGGATTAAACTATTCCAAACCGCTGAGAGCACTTTGTTTTACCATCCTGCATTTTGTTTATACAATCCCTTCACATAGCTGATCTGCTGCTGAGGGATGGGAAAATACTCATCCCGATTCTTCGTAAATTTGGCATCCTTCAGGTAGGAACGCCTTTCTTTTTCCACCTCAAAATATTCATTCATAAATTCTGCGGCAATACCCCAACGCACAAGGTCAAAAAACCATTTCCCTTCGGTAGAAAACTCCAGATGACGCTCCCAGCGAAGTGCCTGCATGGCAAAATCCTTTGTCCATGGCGGACAATTGACTCCGGGTTTATATGGCTGAACGTCAAATTTACCCGTAGGTGTCCCATCTTCAAATACCAATCGTCCCGTACTGTTAGCGGCACGCTCACGAACCTTATTAATCAAAGACAATGCTTCGTCCATATTTTGCTCCAATTGGATCAATACTTCTGCACGCCACAGCATCACTTCATCCAAACGCAATACATCCCAGTTTAAACCAGCACCCATAAAGGGATTAGTCTTTTTAAAACAATCGCTGGTAGGTAAAACCAATAATTTCTGACTCATCGAATATCCGTAAACTTCCGGTGTACGCACCCAGTTTTCTTCCATAATATAAGATGGTTCATATTTCCAGGGCATACCCGGTACACAGGCAGTATGCATCAGACGCGGATCCATCGGCATTTCAGCGAAAGCCGCCTTATTATCTAATGTTCTTCCCTTATTATAATTCTCAAAATCAGGAACCCCATTCACCGTTTTGTGCCGGTTCATCATATTGACAGAAGGCTGTAAAAATCCGCAACATCCATAATCGGAATTTACCGGTGAAACCAACCACGAATTTAAACGTCCCTGTGGCGTGTCTGTTGTGTACTGAATAGCCCAGATAGATTCCGCTCCGTTCTGGTATTCACAAAGAAAATTCTCTGCAAAATCGGGGGCCAGGGAACTTCCGGAATTGTCAATAATATCCTTGCATAAAGAAGCGACTTCAGTCAGCTTATCCCGATTGACATTGATTACATTATGCTTATCATCCTGTTCATAGGCTGCAAAAATCAACGTCTTGGCCAGATAAGCTTTCGCAGCAAACTTTGTCGGCCGACCCACCTCATCCTGTCTTTCAGGTAGTATTTGCGCTGCATACCGGAAATCGTCAATAAGTTTTCCCCATAATTCATCATTTGTCAGTTCATCATTACTTACCTTATCATACATCTCTTCCGGGGTATCTTCATCGATATAAGGGAAGAATTTGAAACACAGTTTCATATACATATAGATGTGTCCACGCAGAAAGCGAAGTTCTGCAATACGCTGCTCCCGAAGGGGGTACTCCTCTGGTGTAAGATTCTTAACCTTCCGCAAAGCATCGTGAATACGTCCTACGGCAACATAATGTACCCACCATAGGTTATCCAGATCACCTACATTCGTAGGCTGCAGATAAGTAAAGGTCTCCCATCGGTTCCTCTCTTCATTATCGTTCGTACCGGAACCTCCTTTATAAGCTTCTCCCCCTCTTACTGAACCTTCTTCATAAGGCATGCCAATCTGCTTGTTAAAGTGATTCTGTCCGCAAAACGAATAAGCAGCATTTATCATTTGTTCTACCCTCTCCGGGGTATTCAGGTCTTTATCGGCGACCACTCCCTGTGGTTTTGTTTCAAGCATGGATTCACATGCGGAAAACAACGAAAGGAATAAACCCAAACTGATTATTTTGACCGTTTTCATATGACTAAAATTATTTATTTTCAATGGTGTCATATGGAACTCGCATTTAGTCATGTTCACTGAAGTTAGTCGTTTTCTACGCTCAACATAGTAAAAACAAGTTTTTCCTATGTATTCGCTTATCGAAAACGTTCTTGTGTAAAAACAGTTATCATGCTCGTTTCATATGATTTCTTATTTTTTATTACTACTTAAAATGAAATATTTACAGCAAATGTCATTGAGAATGGCAACGGGTAACTATTCCCCGGTGTTTCAGGATCAAGCCCCGTATAAAGATCATCACCCCATGTCTTTTTCAGGGTAAGTACATTATCGGCCCTCAATGCTAAACGAACTCTGTTTATTTTTGCTTTTTCCAATAACACTTTAGGAACTGTATATCCTAATTCCATATTTCGGATCTTCATATAGGAACCGCTTTCCACATAATAGGTAGAAAAACGCCCCTCATCGTTATAGTTATTAATGGACATAGCCGGAATAGTAGTATTTGTATTGGTCGGTGTCCATGCATCCAGTATACGCGTACCATAGTTCTCTCCCGAGGTACTTAATGCATAAATATCGGTCCATGATTTCCAACCACCTACATTCAATTTCTTTCCAAATATCCCATTTAAGAATACAGAGAAGTCAAAATCTCTCCAGGTCAACCCCAGATTAATACCATACTCCAGTTTTGGGTCCTGGTTACCTAACCATGTACGGTCTTCGCTGTTGATTTTGCCATCGCCATTGATGTCACGATAACGGATCCGTCCGGGAGCAGCACCTACCTGAGTAGCGTGGGCTTCCACTTCTGCCTGGGACTGGAATAAACCATCGGCAATATATCCATACATAGAAGTACGCGAACGCCCTAAAACATTCTGGTCTGTTCCGTTCCCGGCAAAATTGTTAATTACCTCTTCCGGCACTTTTACGATCTTCTGCTTATTATGTGAGAAAACTCCACTGACATCAAAGCCGACTTCTCCTATTTTGTCCGTATAACTTAGAGTCAGTTCAAATCCTTTATTATCTATATCGGCACCGTTTAACCACATATGAGCTCCCTCACCCAACGTGGCAACTGTTCCCGGCTTCATCAAAATATCGGTTGTCTTTTTGATATAATAGTCGAGGGAGCCTCCTAATTTTGAATTGAAGAACCCGAAATCTACACCAATATTATGTTGAGTAGTTGTCTCCCATTTCAGATTCGGATTGTTTCGCTGTGTCCGGCGAAAACCCGAAGGCAGGTTATTTCCTCCCTGGCCTGTGAAATCATAGGCTGTACCCCAGTTCCAATCATGGGAATTATAGTCATACAAAGCCTGATACATTAAATAGGCTGCATAATCATCAATTCGTGAATTACCATTTTGTCCCCAACCATACCTGAGTTTCAAAATAGAAAATCCGGACAGCGCATCTCTCAGGAAAGCCTCGTTATTCAAAGTCCATCCCAGTGAGAATGCGGGGAATGTAGCCCAACGATTATTTTCTCCAAAGACAGAGGAAGCATCCCGCCGGAGAGTAAAGGAGGCCAGATAACGGTTATCATAATTATAATTGGCTTTACCAAACCAGGATATCAAAGTATTATGGCTGGAATTACCCCCGTTATCACGATCCTCTTCACCGGCATCTAACTGCATATACTCAGGCGTTTCGAGTGCAAACACACGACGGCTACCCCAATGGTGCTGATAATTATGATCTATAGTCTCCTGACCGAGCATAACATCAAAATTATGTTTATCCACATCAAATACATATTGCAGGATGTTACTGTTATTCCAGTCGAAGTTATAACCGGACGACTGAGTCACTTTATTTCGGCTCTCGCTCATGAAACCGGATTTATATGTCAAATCCATTATTCTCCTTGTCTGACCGACAAAATCTATACCGAGAGAGGAACGGAAAGTCAAACCTTTCAATAATTCAATACTGATATAGCCATTTCCAAACAAGCGCAAATTATCCTGACAATTCTGTAGATTATCCTCTATCAGTCGAACCGGATTCTGACGGTCACTCATCCCGCCGATAGGTCCTCCCCAACCTATTCCATCCACCGTATGAACCGGCACTATGGACATCAGCGACTTGGTAGAACCTAAATTACCGTCACCTATATTGGGATTGCTTCTCCATTGAGAAATCGTAAAATTCTCACCGACCCTAACCCGGCCGTCCAACCAACTGTAGTCCGTATTGACCCGACCATTGAAACGTCTGAAATAACTACCTTTAATTGTTCCTTTATTATCATAAAGATCCAGTGCGAACAAGGCATTACCACTATCGGTACCCGAAGAAAGCGTAATATTGTATTGTTGGATTTGTCCGGTCCTGAGTATTTCTTTTTGCCAGTCTGTATCAGCCGAACGCATTGTCTGTTCTATCGGATCCAGGAACTCTCTCCAGGAGACGTTATCCAATACCCAGTTTCCATTTGCATCCTGATGATCCTCATACCGGTATAAACCTCCGTGCCCATTCACATAACCAATACCTACCTGATTAGGGTCGACATTCGGATTATCATTTTTAATTGCCCAATATTGAGCAATACCCCGTTGCTCGGTATTCATGAGTCCATACGGTTTCTTACTACTGGTCACCGTATAGGAAGCTTTAAAATCTACTGTAGTTCCTCTCTTCCCTTTACGGGTTGTTATGATAATAACCCCGTTGGCCGCACGTGAACCATAAATAGAAGCGGATGAAGCGTCTTTCAAGACCTGAATTGATTCGATATCCAACGTGGCAAGCTCTTCCATGGAGCGGGTTGTAGGTGTACCGTCAATTATATACAAAGGGTCGTTGTTGTTCAATGTTCCTTCTCCACGAATACGTACGGTAGCTCCGGGATTGGGTGAACCATTTGCGGATACTGCCATACCTGCCACCCTCCCCTGAATTGCACGCATGGCACTTCCGGTAGTGCTTGAACGGATCTGATCAACTTTTACCACAGATACCGCACCCGTCAGGTCTGCTTTTCGCTGGGTGGTATAACCTGTCACAACAACCTCTTCCAGATTCAAGGCATCTTCATTCAGCCGAATGACAATATCCTTTGCACTCGATGCCGGAACTTCTATTGTCTTATAACCGATAAAACTCAATACTAATGTACCTGTACCCTCCACAGTCAGAGAGAAACGGCCATCAATATCCGTTATTGTTCCATTACTTTCCTTGTCCTTCTCTACGATAGAGACGCCAGGTAAAGGATCTCCCATTTCATCAAGGACAATACCTGTTGCTACTACTTTCTGCTGATTCACTTCACCGGAACGACCGGAAGCATATACACTCTCCGGAATAGGGAACAGAGAAGCCACAAGTATCATACAACACATTGTTTTTTTCTTTAAAAATGCTACCTGATTCATAAAATATATATTTAGTTATCAATTAAACTTAAGGCACCTTTTTATCTCTCATATGGGAAAATATATAGTCAAATATTTCCCTCATAAATATTCAATTATCCACTGTTAAGATTTTTCATAGTTTTAATTTTTTATTCATAAATCATTCAACTCCATTTATTATTCCTCACTGACAAAAACAGGGATAAGGAACACAATCCACCCGATTATCGGGGAAGACTTCAACCAATTATCAAGCAATCTCCAACGATTTTTTCAGGATACGAACAAATAAGAGTCCTAAGCAAACTCTCTATTAATCCTCTAACACTAATCTTTAATCTTCTGAATCTTTATATCCCGGATAACAGCATTCCCGTTTTTCACATAAAAGAAAAGGTTATTACCTTTTTGCTCAGGCAAACGGTTCAATACAGATCGTTTATTATTTACAGACACATCAAAAAATTCACCATACACGATCACATCCAAAATGATAGTTTTTTCTAAATCTTTCACGGCCTGAATAGAGGTATTATGCATTAACACTGTATGATTATCAGCATTTAATTCCAATCGGTAACCATTTCTATTCTTATCGATAGCACGTAAAAATAAGCCTAACTCCTCATAATTTCCATCCGGTTCAATTTTCATTGAAATACGATAATTCTCCGGTAAACCGGCAAGGGAAGCAACGCCTATATTTCCCGATGCATTCATCTGAATAAAATCATTAGATACAGATACGATATTCACCGGCGAAGCAATCTCTATAACCGGAGTAGATATCGGATCCATTGCCGGCAATACTTCTTTCAGAAAATGGGTAGATAAAGTCCCATCCGGTTCCTGATAAAGCTCCCGAAACAAAATAGTACCTCCCCATATTCTGTCTCCGTTATCTTTATCATCCTTGCGGCAAGGGGAATAGGCTACAGCAATGCGACGACCGTCCTTGAAGCCGGCTGTTTTATAAACACTTCCAAAATATTCAATGAGGGCCTGAGATTCAGGGTATATCCAGGGTCCGTATGCTTCTTTCGACATCAGATAATAGGTATGACCACCAATACTATATAATAGATAATACCAATCGTTCCACTTAAAATAATCAGCACATTCAGGCGTACCTCTTTGCCCTCCCAATGGAGACTCTATCTCTTCCCAGTTTTTCAGATCTGTTGAGACCAGATGCACCAGATAACCTCCAAAACCAGCCAATGAGGGTTCTTTTAAATTACCCGAAACAAACAGATGAAAAAGACCATCTATATCTTTAAAAACTTTCGGATCCCTGAAATCACGGCTGATACATTCTTCGGGAGCATAATAAAACGGGTTGGGTTCCTGTTTCTGGTAATGGTATCCTCCATCTGTACTGATTGCATAACTCAATTGTTCATGCACTTTTCCCTCTTCTTTTACACGTGTAGCGTAAAAAGCATAGAATTTATCCCCTTCAGCAATAACCGAGCCTGTACATATCGATTTTTCCCACTCCTCATTATCTATTCCCAATGCAACCGGATAATGTTTCCAGTGGATAAGATCCGTGGTTGTACTTAAGGCCCATTGATGTCCACCTAATCCATCCAGTCCGGCATGATGTCCTTCATCTAATAACCAATACAGATAGAAAGTTCCGTCGTGATAATAAGGCATACAATCGCCGGAAAACAAATGTTCCTCCACAGGTTTAAAATATTGCAGATGGGATGTCCGCTGGATAGAAGGATTATAATCTTTCACAACCTGTGCCATCGAAGAGATTGTAATAAATAAAAGAGGTATGAATAATTGCTTTTTCATTGGAATAGGATTTTTTAAAGAGGCATTCATTTTGAGTTTTTATTTTACATTTAGATTACTGATCATCCGATATCTTTTGGACACAAATATAGATATCTCACACACACAAACAAACAATAATTTTACATTTTAGAGTATTTTAAACTATCATATTTATTACATTTTAATTCATAAATGATATTATTGAACATATAGAATTAACATAAAAACAGAGCAGGCAGAGATATCAATAAGATAGATTAATTAAATAAAAATCAATTATTTAATAGCTAAATCAGAAAAGTCGATGAAAAGAAAAAAAGAACTACATCACATTTATAAAATGTAAACATTTGTCCATCAATATTTAACATTCCAAATTTCTAATCATAATCAAAAAACATATTTATCATGCATAATTTATTTTTAAGAAGAAAAAAATAATTACATTTATTTTTCATATATGCAAATTATATGAAAATAATAATTACATTTGCATATCATTTTAAAATTCTCATCATGAAATCTAGAATTAGTTACAGAACTATTTACAACACCTTGAAAGATCAAATAGTAAAAGAGGCTTTCCGTCCGGGTTCAATGTTACCGACAGAGCAGACCCTGGCCGAAAAATATTCTGTATCTCGTCCGACCATTGCTAAAGTATACAACCAGTTGCAGGAAGAAGGATTTGTCAAAAAGACAAAAGGGTTGGGAACGGTTGTAGTCTATCAATGTTCAAATACTACTTATACTTTTGGCTTACTATTACCCGGCGCGGGTGAGTCCGAAATATTTTCCATCATCAATGATCAACTTCTCAGACAATCGGATATCGGTCGATTCAATTGTCTTTGGGAAGGAGCAACTGCAAGTAGTGCAGAAATCAGAAAAACACTTATTGAAACATGCTGTGAAAGCTATATAAATAAGAAGGTAGATGGAATTTTCTTTTCCCCATTAGAACGGGTTCCGGATTCTTACGAAATAAACCTCAGGATTTGCAAGGCTGTGAAAGAGGCCAATATCCCACTCATACTTATCGATAGAGATGTTCTGGCGTTTCCCGAGCGGAGTGAATTCGACCTGGTATGCATTGATAACTTCAATGCGGGCTGTGTTATGGCTCAACACCTGATAGAACAAGGATGTGAGATAATTCACTTCTTTCACCGCCCCGATTCGGCGAACTCCGTCGCTCTTCGCCTGTCCGGTGTAAGAGATGTCGTTTTAAAGAATGGTTACCAATTTAATAGCCACAATATATTTAACGGCAACCCCGAAGATCTGGATTTCGTAAAACAAATGGAGATTATTCCCGGAAAAACAGGGATTGTATGTGCTAATGATTCTACTGCTGCAGTATTAATGTCATCATTAGACGCACTGGACATTAAGATATCATCAGACGTATTAATGTGTGGCTATGATGATATGAAATATTCTAAACACCTCAAACATTCCCTGACATCATACAGGCAGCCGTGTGAAGAGATCGCCAATATCAGTATTGAATTACTCATGCGCAGGTTAAAGGACAATGACCGAATTCCCATCACAGTAACGCTGACAGGAGAAATAGTTGTCCGTAATTCAAGTCAGTTTCTCTGATAACAGATCCAGCCAATTGCTTCTCACTACGCCTGTCATTCATTGCAATAACAATTATTTATATACCTACAATAATGAATAAAAAACAACACACACTGCCCGTAATTATTCTTATGATTATCAGCAGCATTTTATTAGTTAGCTGTATGGAGAAAAAGAGATCGGTACAGCTTGAACTATACTCTTCTCCCTGGAATTTTATAACAGAGGATACGCCATTAAGCACTCTCTCGGTACAAAATAGCAGAGCAGATCTTACCGTCCCGAACGACAGTTCCAGTTTCACTATCAAATTGCAGGTAAATCTTCCCTTTGTAAACCCGAAAAAATCGATTCTCACTATTCCTGACGTATTGGAGCTAACCGTTTATCAACATGATGTCAATGACAGAAAACAGCAGAACTACCCGGCCTATCCAATGCCCGACGGTTCGGTTCCTGTACTGGAAGCATCTCTTCTGCTCCATTTACCGGTCGAACCCACCGAAGCCCGATACATGCAGGTAGGTCTTCCTCTTGCCATGCTGAAAAAGCCGGCAGGCGATCATGAAGTTATTCTTCATTTTTCAGGAACTCAGTGGACTATTTATATCGACAACGAACTAATGGATAACGATTTCCCATTGGGTTATCCCAAATGGGGAACGTCAAACTCATGGCAGATAGATCCGTCTGTTGTATCCAAAGCGGAAATATTCTTTCCGGGAATCGAACCTCAGAAAGTTGCATTAAACAGTCCCCGCATTTCACAGGAGATACAATACTGGACTCCTCCCGGACATAATACCTGGGTAGGCGATGTAGCCACTTTCTACCATAAAGGACGCTATCATATATTCTATCTTTACGACAGGCGTGGACATGCCAGTAAATTCGGACGAGGAGCTCATTACTTTGAACACATCTCCACAGCCGATTTCAAGACATGGACAGAACATCTTGCCGCAACTCCTATTGAGGAACAATGGGAAACATTCGGAACAGGGACGCCCTTTATTTTCAACGACCAGTTATGCATCAGCTATGGGCTCCATACCACACGCATTTATCCACGAGAACAAACAACATTGCCTTTGCTGTGGGATTTCTACAATACACATAACGTTACAGGTTCTTTCCTCTATGATACAATCCCCGGTTATCCGGCCGGATCTACTTACTCTATCAGTGAGGATGGTATCAGTAACTTTAAAAAAACTCACATATTGTTTCACCCTTGTGAAAATCCAAGCGTTTATACCGATCCCGAAGGGCGGTTGCGTATGTTAGCCAACTATGGAGCCAAAGGCACATGGGAGTCAGAATCTATCGATGGGGGCTGGTGGAGTGTCAATCCCGGATTTCCTCCGGGCGGTGATTGTACATTCTTCTTTCGCTGGGGCAACTTCGATTATATAATCGGTGGTTTTACGGGATTATGGTCGAAACCGGCCAGTGCACCGGAAGACAATTATGAAAGTATAGTTGAGAAAGGGTTGGATTTCTATAACGGGATGTGCGTACCGGCTATTACGGAGATATCAGACGGACGTTTCCTGATGGCCGGATGGATTCCTATGGTAAACTGGGGAGGAACCCTCAATATTCATGAAATGATCCAATATCCTGACGGAAGAATCGGCACCAAATGGATGGAAGAAATCATTCCCACAACCCAAAAAGCCAAAACACTGACCCGGGAGGTGAAAGAAACATCATCCTTTACCGTCGACAACTCTTCTTTCATGCTTACATTCGATGTAAATCCGGGAGAGGCAATATCAGAAAAAATGGGATTGCTATTGTCGGGATCCGATGAAGACAAGACTTGTGAATTACAAATCACCCCCCGGGCAAAAAGAGCACAGTACGGAAAAGGAAATACCACCCACTATTCCGAAGAGGAGAAAACATTACGTGAAGGAGGCTATCCCAATCATGCGCGCGATTATGCGATCGAAAATCTGATTGGCACCGATAAACCGTTTACGGTTCGTATAATTGTCAAATATGAAGAAAAATATGGCGGTTCACAAATCGACACGGAGATTGCAGGTCAACGCACCATGATCTCTTTCCGTCCCGGCTTGAAAGTAGAAAATTTATTATTCAGGTCGGAACAATCTACAATCAAAAATGTTAAGATAGCTTCTCTCAAAAATTAAGGGAAAACAAAGTATACACATGCAACGACGAAAACTAAAGATTGAAGAACTGAACCGCATCTCGGTCGAGGAGTTCCGGGAAGCAAAAAAAATACCGTTGGCAATGGTGCTCGACAACGTACGCAGCCGGCATAATATAGGGTCGGCATTCCGTACGGGGGACGCCTTCCGGGTAGAGGAGATATTGCTCTGCGGCATCACAGGTACACCGCCCGACGTAGAGATTCACAAAACAGCCCTTGGCGCCGAAGATTCTGTAAAATGGCGTTATTTCGAAGAAACTCTTTCGGCTGTAGAAACATTAAAATCAGAGGGATATGCAGTCTTCTCCATTGAGCAGGCTGAACACAGTATCTCACTGGAAGAAATTGAATTGGATAACAAAAAAAAATATGCCGTGATCTTCGGGCATGAAGTACATGGCGTAGCACAACAGGTAATAGACGCATCAGACGGATGCATCGAAATTCCTCAGTATGGGACCAAGCATTCTCTCAACGTATCAGTGACAGCAGGTATTGTAATATGGGATTTCTTCCAACAACTTAGAGGCTAGGGAAATTTCCAAACGAAAAATCGATAACTCTAAAGGAACCCGCATATATCTCTATGTCCATTGCTTTAACTGTACACTTTCCCCGTCGAATTCCGCATAGGAAAAAAGAGTGATCCAGTCGCCCAGCATGATCACTCGACTCTGCTCAGCGATGGGTAGGTCGAGTAAAACGTGACGGTGTCCAAATATAAAGTAGTTGATATCAGGGATCTCTTTCAACTTATTTTTCGCGAAACGGATCAGATGCTCCTGGTCTTCCCCCAGATAAGGAACTACACCCCCATTCTCGCGACTGCTGTTCGACCAGGAATGCGCCAGTGGTATCGTCCATCGCGGATGAATGGTTGAAAAGCATCTTTGCAGGAATTTACTGCGAAACAGTTTCCGAAGAAGGTGAAACGAACGGGAGTCATCACCCAGCCCGTCGCCATGGGCAAGGAAAAATTTTCTGCCCTCAATATCCGTGATATATGGCTCCAGGTGGAGGATCATCCCGCACTCTTCAGAGAGGTAATCAGTCACCCAAAGATCATGATTTCCTACAAAGAAATGAATTTCCACTCCGTCATCAGTCAATTCGGCCAACTTTCCAAGAACACGTGTAAACCCTCTGGGTACCACATACCGGTACTCATACCAATAATCGAAGATATCTCCCATCAAAAAGATCACAGCGGCATCGCGCTTCACCTGATCGAGCCATCGGCACAGTTTACGTTCCGTTTCAATGGAATCGGCATGTGATTTGGAGCCTAAATGGGCGTCGGCAAGAAAATAGATTTTATTTCTCACAATCAATTTATTCAACTAGCCTCTTTACCCTGATTACATCATTCCCAGCTCCAACAATGCTTCTTCACTCATCATAGACCGGTCCCATGGGGGATCGAAAGTGAGGTCGATTTCCACTTTATTCACTTCAGGGATTGATTCTACCTTTAATTGCACATCCATCAGTATGAAATCGGCTGCGGGACAACTGGGAGAAGTGAAGGTCATCTCAATGGTCACATTATTCTCCTCATCTATATCCACATCATAGATCATTCCCAGGTCATAAATATTCACGGGAATCTCAGGGTCGTATACCGTACGGAGCATGACCACTATTTTATCTTGTAAAGCTTGTAATTCTTCGTTCATAATCTCGTTTTTTGATTAAACCGATTGCCCGGCATATTGTTTAATTGCATCAGATAATTCCTTCATCTGCAAAACTGAAATAACTATCACCACAGACGATAATATGGTCGAGCAGAGAGATATCCATCCACTGGGCAGCCTCTTTCAGTTTTTTGGTAAGGAGGGTATCCTGTGGACTTGGTCTGCATTGCCCCGAGGGATGGTTGTGCCCGAGAATGATTCCTGACGCATACTGCCCCAGCGCCTCCCGCAGGATCAACCGGATATCTACTACCGTACCCGATATACCGCCGCGGCTCACCTGAATAGTACTAAGCACCTTGTTGGAACGGTCGGTCAGCAATGCCCATGTCTCCTCATGATTCAAATCAGAAATCAGAGGAAAAAAGTACTCATAAGCAATCCTCGAGGAAGTAATCTTTTTCCGACGTGGAGTTTCCACCGCTTTCCTGCGTCTGCCCAACTCAAGCGCAGCAAAAACAGTTACTGCTTTTGCTTTTCCAATGCCGTGAAAATTATTTACCAGATCGGATACGCTCATCCGGGCCAATTTGTTCAGATCGTTACCGGCCTTCGACAAAATATGTTGGGCCAGTTCTACTGCACTTTGCTTATCGTTGCCCGAACCGATAAGGATAGCGAGAAGCTCCGAATCGGAAAGTACTGAAACACCTTTCAGTAGTAATTTTTCACGGGGACGATCTTCCTCCGCCCACTGCTTGATACTTAACTTGCTCATAACGGTCCACAAAAATCAGACTACTTCTCGCCGTAGCGTAAGGATAAGTGAACTCATGTTCGGCGCATTCGGCTTAACGAAATAGTTCTGTGTTCGGCAAAGCAAATATACGAAAAATTCCGAAAATACCATCCTCTGCTTCAAATAGTTTTTGTTATCCGGCGTCTGTCATTTACGTATAAAGCAAGTCTGAATAAAAATTCAAGATTGAAATTTTATTTTTCACTCTGTAGATTTTCTGTCGTCACTCGGTATAATACAAATAAACCTGTACTCTGTCATCGTTTCTGAAAAAATTCATTTTTAGTTTACTAAATTCCTTACCGTACGAATACCCAGGTATCCTCTTTCGAAAGGACCGGATAGTAAAAATAACCTTCGTAATCAAACCCTTTCACTTCCTCCGGATCTGTCAACCTGTTTTTAATGATAAAACGGGACATCAGGCCGCGCGCTTTCTTGGAATGCACCACAATCTGTTTCAATTTATCATTTTCTTGCTGCAGAAACTGGATGTCGATGATTTTCACACCTTTCGGCAACTTGTTTTTCCTGACTACCTTTGCGTACTCTTTGGATGCTACATTGATGATGGTTTTATCTCCTTTCCGGAGTTTTTTCGAGAGATGGCCATTGACCGTATCTTCCCAGAAATCGTAGAGTGTCTTATATCCTCGCGGCATAATTTTTCTCTGCATCTCGAGCCGGTAAGGCTTAATTGCATCCAGCGGACGAACAATACCGTATAACCCGGAGATGATATTGAGATGCCGCTGCGCGAAATCGAAATCTTCCACAGAAAAATCATGGGCATTCAAACCCTTATAAGCAATACCGTTATACGCGAGTGCGGCCGATTGTTTCGGAGTAGGCCGGAGATCAAACGTCTGGAAATATTCATATACTTCATGCGCCATTTTGGCATTGATCTCCATCTCCGTCGCGATCTCCCTTTCCGAGAGTTGCCGGCATACAGTTATCAACTCTTTAGTCTTTTCCGGGAATAACGGTCTTGACGATTTTATGTCTCCCCCTTTACCGGAAAAGTCCATTAACTTGGCAGGTGACAGGATAATTTGCATATTACTATTTTTATCAGAATCTTCTCACATTTTTTTTGAACCACAGCTTAAAAACAGGATCATTAAAACTGACGATTTTACCCGAAATATAGATCAACTCCTTGTTTTCAAGAGATGTTTTCAATCGTCTTATATTGGCTGATGTCCCTAACTGGTAACGCTTCAGATTCTCCTTCCTGGTAAATTCAGACGTTACACCCTCCGCCACAGCATACAAAAAATTAAGCTGGTAGGTGGTCAGGCCATCGATATACTTATAATAAAGCATCGAATTTTGATTCAGTAAATCGGCATATGCTGCCTGAAAGCCGGTTTCGGATGCCTTCACATCCGTTTGCACCCATAAAAGCCAAGCCAACTGCTGCACATATGAGGAGTGGTTTTCTACCGTAAGGCAAACTTTTTCAGCAAGTTCGGGCGATATTTGCTTTCCGGTAACTTCAAACCGGCGACAGATAAATGATATCCAGTCAGACGTATTAATTTTCTGGAGATAGATTACATCACCGAACTTATAAAACGGCATACTCTGTTTCGAGAACAGTTTAGTCATTAAGTGCTGTTTGCTCCCGTAAAGACAATAGGTTACATCCTGGTGCAACTGCCATGCCGACCGCAATTTCCGCTGAAAATAAAGCGCATTGTCAAATTCGGCGATTTGCTGAAATTCATCCAGGCATACCACGATACGGATGCCTTTCTCTTTTGTGATTTTTTGGGGGAGATTCAGTACCTCTTCGTTCTGCTGCTGATTGGAGAAATCGAACGAAAGAGCGAAATCGGTCATCGGATCAACGCCAATACTGATCTTCGGCACCAGTCCCGACAAAAAGCGTTTCGCGTTTTCTACCCATTCTTCCCACCTGCTTGCTGTTTGCTTGATCAGCTCTGTAGCATAAAGGGTGTAGAACTCCTCCGCGTTGCGACAGGAGAACACATCCATATTGACAACTTTCAGATCCGATGAACAGGCTTCTTCGCTCACCTTTCTCACAAGTGAGGTCTTACCCCAACGACGTGGTGAAATGAGTATCGTATTCACACCATGTGTGAAATTCGCCAACAGGCGCTTAGCATCTGCTTCGCGGTCAGTAAACCATTCGCCCGATGTAGCCGAACCAAAAACAAACGGATTTCCCATACAGTTATCTCCTTTCTGTCACAAAGATAGGTAAAAAATAACTACAAACAACTTTGTTACAAACAACTTTGTTACAAACAACTTTGTTACAAAATTATCCCGCACATATAATTTATTAATATACTCATAACAAATGAATAGGCAAACAGGATATATTGTGGGATCCCATCAAATTGGAAGAGAAGTCAACTTATTCTGGATTTTTCAGAGCTTCATCAGCCTTTCACAGCCCTGTTCAAAAACGCATTAAGGGGATATTGTATTTTGCAGAGTTCCACAAGCCGGTCAATCCCCCCTTCTTGTTGGAAAAACTCATTTTCAAGAGGATAATGGGTAATAAAGTGTTTATTTTTCAATAGTTCGATTTCCTTAAAATCTTTCGGATAACCCTTGGGCGGATTTTTAAGCCTATCTTCAGCAGACAGTTCGGGGAAAGTTTTTTTGAACTTCCTATTATCAAGAATACTCCGTATCTCCTCGGGCTGATGATAAATCTCGTTTCTGATGGATTCCAAAGCAGCCGGGTCGGGACTATAAATACCACCGGCAAAGAATGATTCGTCCGGTTGAATATGGATATAGTAGCCTGCAAACCGGGTTTTCTTTCCCCCGTTTGCTATAAAGGCACTGAGATGGGTTTTATAAGGTGTTTTATCGTGAGAGAAACGGGTATCGCGATAAATACGAAAAACAGACTCATTGGCCGTAACCGATCCGATATCCGGATCGAGTTGAGCAAGCGGCACAATGAGCCTGTTAATAAAGTTTTCAAAATCGGCCCGGATTTGATCATACTCGAATTTATGCTCATGGAACCAGTTGCGGTCGTTATTTATCTGCAACCGAACAAGAAAATCGAATATGCGGTCGAAGTCCATACGTCTAAATGCTATTTGCAACTATCCTCTTACACGCTCGACATATGATCCATCGCGTGTATCTACTTTGATCTTTTCACCCGCATCGATAAACAGAGGTACACGCACTTCGGCGCCTGTCTCCACAGTGGCGGGTTTAAGCGTGTTTGTAGCGGTATCACCCTTGATACCCGGTTCGGTATAGGTCACCTCGAGCACCACATGTACCGGCATTTCGGCGGTAAGGATTGTACCGCTTTCGGCATGGATCTGCACATCCACCACATCACCCTCTTTCAGGAACCGCACTCCTTCGATCTGCTCTTCCGGAATGGGGATCTGTTCGAAAGTTTCGGTATTCATAAAGTTATACCCCATATCATCGCGGTAAAGATACTGGAACGGGCGACGTTCAATACGCACCTCATCCACCTTTACACCTGAGTTGAATGTCTTTTCGAGCACTCGTCCCGTAGTTACATTTTTCAGTTTAGTACGGACAAAAGCTGCACCCTTACCCGGTTTCACATGAAGAAACTCTACGATAAAATAATACTGGCCATCCAGATCGATGCACATTCCGTTCCTGAAATCAGCAGTTGTTGCCATAAGATATTTATTGTTACTATTTTATATTGATTTAGGCCGCAAAAGTAGTCATTTCAGTCGACATACACAAACGATCCCGGTTAAAGCACGTTCATTCCATCGAGTACCATCTTCGCAATAAACAGCACGAAGATTACCCACATGGTGACTGATATATGTCTGAACTTTCCACTCAATGCTTTCAGGAAGACAAAAGAGAGCATACCGAAGACAATTCCCTGAGCAATACTGAAAGCAAACGGCATCATCACAATGGTGAGAAATGCGGGTAATGCTTCGGTCATATCGTCGAAATTGATCTTCACTACGGAAGTGATCATAAACAGTCCTACCAGAATCAAGGCGGGGGCAGTAGCTGCAGCCGGTACCATCAGGAAGAGCGGAGCAAAGAATAGCGCCAGGGCAAACATGGCCGCCGTAGAAAGAGCGGTCAGCCCCGTGCGACCACCTACAGCCACTCCCGAAGCACTTTCCACATAAGAAGTAACTGTGCTGGTCCCCAGTACAGCGCCAAAGGTAGTACCGAGTGCATCGGCAAAGAGAGCACGTTTAAGCTGAGGAAAGTCGCCGTTCTCATCGGTAATGCCTATTTTAGAAGCCACCCCTAACAATGTTCCGATAGTATCAAAAAGGTTCACGAACAGGAAAGTGAATACCACGATTAGCATATCGAAAGTAAAAATATTCGTCCATTCGAATTGTACAAAAATGGGCGAAATATCGGGTGGAAGCGCAACCACGCTTCCTTCAGGAAAGTGTACCAGCCCGAGGACAACTGCGAAGATAGTAGCTGCCGCAATTCCGATAAGAAAAGCTCCGTGCACCTTTTTGTAAAAGAGTACCGCAGTAAGGATAAGTCCTAACAAAGCTACCCATACGTGAGGATTAGACATGACGCCCAGCGTGACCATAGTATTTTCATCCTTCACAATCAATCCCGCATTTTGCAGGCCGAGCAAAGTGATAAAGAGCCCGATACCCACAGGGATAGCATTTTTAATAGTGCCCGGAATACTCTTCACTATCAGTTCACGGATATTGAACAGGGTGAGAAGTACGAAGATAATACCCTGAATAAAGACCGCTGTCAAGGCCATCTGCCAGGAGTATCCCAATCCTATCACCACCGAAAATGCGAAAAAGGAGTTCAACCCCATGCCCGGTGCCTGTGCCACCGGCAGATTAGGGATAAACGCCATAAAAAGTGTACCTAATACAGTTGCAAGTGCTGTTGCGGTAAAAAGTGCTGACCTGTCCATTCCCGTCGCTCCTAGGATATTGGGGTTCACCACCAGGATATAGGACATGGTAAGAAAAGTAATGACTCCCGCCACGAGTTCCGTCCGTACAGTTGTCTTATGTTGCTTCAGTTTAAATAATTTTTCCAGCATGATTTTATGGGATTTAGATTAAAAATTCCATTTGGTAGCTATCGTAGGGATAGCATAAAAGCTATTTGCCCCGATAACAAAATTATAACTCACCTCTACCTCACTTCCAATAGCAAATTGGGGTGTAATATTGTACCATATCTGGGGTTCGCTTAGCAAAACCATCTTCTTCCCCTTTTCGTCTCCTTCTCCGGTACGATTCTTGTTTTCACTCCAGATATCCAGGAAACCGGCCAGTGAAAGCTTGCCACCGGCAAGGGTAGAGTTCCATGTAAGTGTCCACTGTGCATCATGACTTAACTCTTGGAAAGCATTCAGTTTATAAGCCACGTAAGTACTCATGAAAAAATTACCCAGTTGGAACGGATAACCAAATCCACCCAGATAAGAACTTGGAATGGAAAAACCAACGCCATCCAGCCCTCTTACTAATCCCAATCCGCCATTGTATTCAATATGGGGCAGTAAAGGAAAATCACCAATCTTAAATTCGCGGGCTATCTCAGCATAAGCAAGTCCGGGATTACGTTTATCGAAATTGAAATCGAAATCCACGAACATGAAAGTACTTCCCCACTGGTCGGGTTTAAACATCTCAAAGGTAGCGGTAAGATAATTGACAGGAGCACCTATCTTATCTCCATACAATGAATGACGGGGATCGAAGTGCAGTTGCAGGTTCTGCGCTTGAATAGTCCCTGCCGCACATAAAATAACAAGGGATAGAACAATGTTTCGTACCATAAAGACTTTTTGTTTTAATAATTCAAGTGAATCCAAAGAAGCCGCAAAAATATTAAAAATATACAAAACAGCCTCATAAATGTGACTCTTTTTCAAGATTTGACTCCGTCGATTTTCCATTTTCAATTCTCTATTTCCAATTCATTTCAGTCCACTCATCCACTTAGCCGCCTAACCACTCAGGCACCTTTCCGCTTTTCCTCTTTTCCACATTCCCACTTTACTTTTACATATTATTCTATTATAATTTGTATTTTTGCCTCTCTTAAAAAAACATCATTCATTATGAGCGAAGAAAAGGAAAAGAGGTTGATAATCTACAACACACTCAGTAGGACAAAAGAACCATTTGAACCGCTGCATCCCCCTCTTGTGGGTATGTATGTTTGCGGACCTACTGTCTACAGCGATATACATCTCGGGAATTGCCGCACTTTCATCTCTTTTGATATGATATACAGGTATCTGCTCCATCTCGGATACAAGGTACGCTATGTGCGTAACATCACCGATGCCGGCCATTTGGAGGGCGACCGGGATGAGGGTGATGATAAATTTGCCAAAAGGGCCAAACTGGAGCAGTTGGAACCGATGGAGATAGTACAGAAATACACTATTGGCTTCCATGACGTAATGGCACTCTTCAACACACTTCCTCCCAGCATAGAGCCGGCTGCCACCGGGCATATAATAGAGCAGATAGAGATGATCAAAAAGATCATGGCCGCGGGGTTCGCTTATGAGGTAAACGGTTCTGTCTATTTCGATGTGGAGAAATACAGCAAAGAGCATGATTACGGCCAACTCACTAACCGAAAGATGGAAGACCTGCTGGAAGGGACACGGGAACTGGGCGGACAGGACGAGAAGCGGGGCAGGCTCGACTTTGCCCTTTGGATCAAGGCAAAACCGGAGACCCTGATGCAGTGGCCCTCCCCCTGGGGATGGGGATTCCCCGGCTGGCATATAGAGTGTTCGGCAATGAGTACAAAGTATCTGGGCACTACTTTCGATATACATGGGGGAGGGATGGATCTCCAGGCAACCCACCACACCAACGAGATCGCCCAATCAGAAGCTTGTAACCACACCGCACCCGCCAAATACTGGTTGCACACCAATATGCTCACTGTGAACGGTGCCCGCATGTCCAAAACAGCCGGGAACGGCTTCTTACCCAAAGAACTGTTCACAGGAGACCATCCCTTATTGGAAAGAGGATACTCTCCAATGACAGTACGCTTCTTCATGGCGCAATCACACTACAGAAGCACGCTCGATTTCTCCAACGAAGCACTGCAAGCAGCAGAAAAAGGATACAAAAAACTGATGGAAAGCCTGTCGGTATTAGAGAAATTATCTCCGTCCGCTTCCTCTTCGGTAGATATCGCTGCACTGGAGGAAAAATGTTATGCCGCCATGAACGATGATTTTAACAGTCCTGTACTGATCGCAAATCTGTTTGAAGGGGTACGTATCATCAATTCGGCTAACGACAAAAAAGAAACCCTCACCACGGCCGACCTGGAGGCTTTGAGAAAACTAATGCATACCTTTATTTTCGAGGTATTGGGACTGCTTGACGAGTCAAAAAGCATGGGCGGCAGTGACGTGATAGAGGGATTGATGAATTTAATTATCGACATCCGTAAAACGGCACGGGAAAACAAAGACTGGAGTACATCAGATAAAATCCGCGATGAACTGAAAGCGATTGGTGTAGAGATAAAAGACACCAAAGAGGGGGTAGAATGGAGAATTTAAAAGACCATCATCAGAATTAACGAAAACAACTATATTATGTCTGATAAACGAGCAACATTTGTATCAAAAATCGGAGTAATCGCCGCAGCCGCAGGATCAGCCGTAGGTTTAGGTAATATCTGGCGTTTTCCCAGCCAGACGGCTGATGGTGGAGGGGCCATTTTTATCCTGGTATACATTGGTTGTATCTTGTTTTTCGGCATACCGCTTATGGTAAGCGAATTCATGGTCGGCAGGGCCTCCCGGGCCAATACCGCCGGTGCTTATCACAAACTGGCTCCCGGTACCCAATGGAAATGGGTCGGCAGGCTGGGTGTACTCACCGGATTTGTCATCATGGGATTTTATATGGTAGTGTGCGGCTGGACACTTGTCTATATCTTCCAATCGGTCTCGGGATATCTCTTTGGGGTGGATAATCTTTCGGCCAACTTCATAGAATTGCAAAGTAATCCTGCCAAACAAATCATCTGGATGATTATCTTTACACTTCTCACTGCATTCTTTATCCTTTCCGGCGTGAAGAAAGGGATTGAGCAATCTGCCAAGATTTTAATGCCATTACTCTTCCTGTTACTTATTATACTGGCCATCCGTTCGGTTACCCTTGACGGTGCTATAGCAGGACTCAATTTCCTTTTCAAGCCCGACCTGGCGCATGTAAAATCGACCGTCTTCCTCGATGCCATGGGACAGGCTTTCTTCTCCCTCTCCCTCGGCATGGGTTGTATGATCACTTACGGATCCTACTTCAATGATAAGACTCCACTTGTAAAAACAGCGGTACAGGTTTCCGTTCTCGACTCACTGGTGGCTATTCTCGCCGGTGTGGTCATCTTTCCCGCGGCATTCGCTTTGACAACCAATCCCGGCACCATTGTCGACGAACTGGTAGCCGGCGGTCCGGGATTACTCTTTATCACATTACCCGAATTGTTCAACCAGATGGCGGGTTCTATGATTTGGAGCACCCTTTTCTTTTGCCTGTTGGCACTCGCAGCCCTTACATCCACTATTTCCCTGATGGAGGTAGTCACGGTATATATCCACGAAGAATATCACATTTCACGTAGAAAAAGTACACTATTGGTCACTGCAGGTGTAATCATTTTAGGCATCTTCGCCTCGTTCTCCTCATCATTTTTCAATTTCCTCGATGTTGCTTCTGCCAAATTCATGCTGCCGATAGGCGGTTTCTTCATTTCTCTTTTCGTAGGATGGCATCTCAACCGCAGACTTGTATATGCACAACTCACCAATGAAAGGACGCTCAAATTTGGCATAGGATTTCTCAGAACCTATATATTCCTTTTACGCTATGTAGTCCCTACTGCCATGCTGGCTATCTTTATCTACGGGTTGGCCGCATAACGCGGTAGTTGAAAGAGAAAAAAGTTTAAATCAATTAAAACAAAGTAAAAGCGGAAATAAACCGCTCAACCTTCGGTTTAAAGTATTATTTTTGTATCAATATTTCACCCGCAAATGCCGTTACAATATAAAATATACCCACCTGATGCCCTGCGCACAACCGTGCAGCTTCCCGCATCCAAGAGTATGAGCAATAGGGCACTTATTCTGAATGCCTTGAGTTTGAGTCCTTACCCGATCAGGAATCTGTCGGACTGTGAAGATACACAAGTGCTCATAGACGCATTCAATTCCAAATCCAACCAGTTCGATATAAAGGCTGCCGGTACCGCCATGCGTTTTCTGACAGCTTTTCTGGCAGGAATGGAAGGCGAATGGATCATCAAAGGCTCGAAGCGGATGCATGAAAGGCCCATTTATCCGCTGGTGGAGACACTTATAGCCTTAGGAGCCGAAATTGATTATTTGGAAAAAGAGGGATATCCACCCTTGAAAATAAAAGGTAAAAGGCTAAAAGGAGGCGAAGTCTACCTGTCGGGCAATATCAGCTCGCAATTTATATCTGCCTTACTGATGATAGCACCCGGAATGGAAAACGGACTGGTGATGCATATCGAAAATGAAATCGTATCGAAGCCCTATATACACCTCACTGTCAGCATGATGGAGAAATGCGGGGTACAGACTAAGTGGGACGGTAACGACATCGTCGTGAAACCGCAGGTGTACAACCCTGTAGAGTTTGTGGTGGAACCGGACTGGACTGCCGCCTCTTACTGGTATGAGATGGTATCCCTTATCCCCGGGGCGGAAGTAACGTTAAAAGGCTTAGGAAGAAACAGCCTTCAGGGCGATTCCAACGTGACCAACCTGTTCAGCGATTTGGGGGTTACAACAGAATTCGTCCCGGAAGGCATTATCATCCGAAATACAAAAAAGGGAACCAAAAAATTTTTCCACGATTTTGTAAATGAGCCGGATCTGGCACAAACTTTTGCCGCCACTTGTTGTTTTAAAGGCATACCGTTTCTTTTCTCCGGGATTCAAAGCCTGAAGATAAAGGAAACTGACAGGGTGGCCGCACTGATCAACGAATTGAAGAAGTCGGGCTACCTGCTTAAGGAAAATGGGATCGGGATGCTGGAATGGGACGGAGAACGGTGTCTGCCGGAAAAAGAACCGGCCATCGACACTTATGACGATCACCGGATGGCCATGTCACTGGCTCCCGGAGCCATTGTGTCCGGATCACTCATTATCAATGATCCTAAAGTAGTATCCAAATCCTACCCTGATTTTTGGAACGACCTGAAACAGGCGGGATTTACAATTGAAGAAAGGTAATTATTATGCAAAGTTTACTCCTTTTCACAGGCATTATACTCTTTTTCGTTGTGGCACTCACAATCTCCAACTACCTGCAACGCAGGAAAGGGAACAATAAGGAGCGTGAGGCAACTCCCCCTTCCATAAATCTGGGAGATAGCGGCTGTTGCGGTGCACATGAAACATGTGAGCGGGATAGCCTGATAGCTGCTTTTGCAGAGAAACCGGAATATTTCGACGATGAAGAGCTCGACCGGTATGCTCACCGCGATTCTGACGGCTATGCAGCCAATGAAATAGATGAATTCCGGGAAGTCTTTTATTCCGTACTCGACGAAGAAAAGCCACGCTGGATCAGGAGTCTCCAAATGAGGGATATTTCCCTTCCTGACCAGTTGAAAGACGAAGTGCTGATGTTCGTCAATGAATTGAGGGCACAAAAAATGCACGCCTGCTGACCGGATGAATATCATTGAACTCCTGGATTATGCTTTCTTTCGCAATGCTCTGCTAGGCAGTTTTTTTGCAAGTATTGCCTGTGGTATCATAGGCACTTACGTAGTCACCAAAAGATTGGTATTCATCAGCGGCGGTATAACCCACGCCTCGTTAGGAGGATTGGGGATAGGGTTCTATTTCAGCCTCTCTCCCATTTTGTCGGCTATGGTTTTCTCCATATTCTCGGCATTCGGCATCCAATGGTTATCACAGAAACAGGGTGTACGTGAAGATTCGGCCATTGCCGTCTTCTGGTCATTGGGGATGGCCATCGGGATAGTGCTCACCTTCCTCACACCCGGCTATGCGCCCAACCTGTCGGAGTACCTCTTCGGGAATATCCTTACCATCACTCGTAGTGATATCACCGCCCTGCTCGTCCTATCGTTGATCCTCCTGCTTTTCTTTATCCTGTTCTATCATGCTATTGTTTCGGTATCGTTCGATACCGAATTTGCACAAACCCGACGCTTACCCACACAGTTTATCGAATATGCGATGATGCTTTTCATTGCCGTTACCATCGTATTAAGCATCCGGTTGGTGGGAATCGTACTGCTGATGTCCCTGATCACAGTGCCGCAGATGACAGCCAACCTCTTCACGGTGAACTATTCAAAAATAATTTCTCTCTCAATCCTGTTAAGCTTTACAGGTTGTGTAACAGGATTGTTACTCTCCTATTATCTGAATGTACCTTCCGGCGCGTTTATCATTTTTGTGCTTATCATGATGTTTTTTATTGCCAAGGCAATAAAAGTTATTACCGGTAAAACATTAAAGACTGCGCCACAAGAGATACCGTAGAGACAAAAATTCTGTTTACTCCAATAGGATTGGTATTCCATTTAGTTTCAAACACACGGTAGGACAATAAAATTCTATTTTTCGAGTTAATTAAAAGAGATAATTACCCGGAAAGGAGATCACCAGTGTTATCAACAGAAAGAATAAGGAGGAAAGAAAAAACAGGGCATATACTATGGATATTGGCCTGTATCACTCTTTTTACAGGATGTACCACCAGAAGAAATACGACAGCCACACGCGCCTATCATGAACTCACCACACGTTACAATATCTATTTCAATGCCGAAGAGGCTTACCACGAGATTTTAAAAGAGAGAACGGAGAATTTTCATGAAAACTATGGGGAATTGCTTCCCTTCTACCCTTCACTCCCTAATGCAGAAAAATCGTCCTCCGGAGGGATTTTCGATCCGGTGATCGAAAAAACCGAAAAAGCCATCCGTGAACACTCCATCACGGCAAAGCCGCGTCGCGATCCTGCTAAAGCCCACTCTCAGGAATACCGGCAATGGCTACGGCAGGAGGAATTCAATCCATTCCTGAAAAATGTATGGATGCTACGGGGAAAAGCCCTTTTGCAGAATGGTGATTATGACGAGGCACTGACGGTCTTCTCCGGGATGCTGCGCCAGTTCGGTCACGATCCCGACGTGGTGGATGAAACGGAGATATGGATGCTTCGGATATATACGGAAACGGAAAGGACATACGAAGCAGAACAAACAATCTATGCATTAAGAAATAAAAAATTATCCGTGGATCTGGACAGATTGTTTGCCGAACATTACACTTATTTTTTGATACGGAAAAAGGAGTTTCCTGAAGCGATCCCTCAATTACAAAAAACCATAGCGCAGGAATCCGACCATCTCAGGAGAAAAAGATTACAATTCCTGCTTGGGCAAATCTATGCAGTGACCGGGGAAAAGGACAAAGCCCACCGTGCCTTTGAAGAGGTGAAAGGGCTTCGCACCCCCTCCGAACTTACATTAAACGCTGTCCGTTGGCAATCAGCTATAGCAAATGACTCACTGGCACAGATTTTTCGCCCTTCCGAACCCGATAATAAAGCAGTACAAAAGGTGATGACTACGGTTATGGTTGCAACTGATTCAATTGCCGGAAATATACAGCACAGCCAAAATACCCACGGGCGGTTGTCAGAAGGTAGAACTTTAGCGGAAAATGCTTCCTTGCACAGGCAATGGCGATCCCGAAACGGATTATGGCAATCACGCCCAATCGGCTCCGCTGAGAGTAGGAACGGGCAAGTCATCCCTTTCAGTCCCGATAAAAACGGGCTGCATTACCTTTTGCTTACCTTTGCATCTGGTTCGGTCGATAAAAACCAACTTCTCTTCACAATAGCCGATTTCAATTTTTCTCATTTCAAACTCCGCAGGTTCAACTTCTCCTATATATATCTGCCGGGGGTAGAAGCACTTCAGATCGAACCTTTCCAGTCTTTTGAAGAGGTATCCCGATACACAGAGATAATACTTTCCGACTCTCTTTTCCTATCTGCCATTATGGAAACTACTCCCGTCATCATCTCCGAAGAGAACACGAGACTCATACAATCAGGGAAAAAATTGAATGAATACAATGCTTTCTATAAAGAAAATATGGCAACGGCCACTGTGACTTTCCAATCAATAATAAAAGATGAAAGGGTAGAAATTGAAGAAAAAAGGGATAAAGAATCGGAAAAGATTGTATCTTTGGAGACATCTCCGGTCACTATTCCGGAACAAAAAGAGATATCCTCTCAACCGCAACCGGTGTATCAGACTGAACGGATAACATCCGGGGAGAAAACTGTTCGGACAGAACCGGCCCGTCAGATTGAACGGGAAACACCCGAATCGCTGAAGCGAAAACTCGAGGAAAATGCTGCCAAAGCATTACAGCAACAGCAGGGAACGGCGTCCCGCAAAAACAGGGAACAATTGATAAAAGAGCGGGAGCGGCAACGTGAAGCCAGGATCCGGCAAAGAGAACAGGAATTAAAAGAGAGACAGCGGAAGCGTGAAGCAGCGCTGAAACAACGCGAGAGGGAAAGGGCTCAAAAAATAAGAAAGTAACAATGAGGGAAATAGTTTTTGCCACCAACAACCAACATAAACTCGACGAGATCCGGAAAATTACAGGAGGACGGTTACGTATCCTCAGCCTCGCCGATATCGACTGCCATGAAGAGATCGAAGAAACAGGCAGCACCCTGGAGGAAAACGCACTGATCAAGGCCGGATTTGTCAGGGAGAAATATGGTTACGACTGCTTTGCCGACGATACCGGCCTGGAAGTGGAGGCACTGGATGGCGCACCCGGTGTCTACTCGTCACGGTATGCGGGAAACGGTTGCAACCCGACGGATAATATGGATAAGTTACTTTCGGTTTTAAAGGGGGCAGAAAATCGGGCAGCACAATTCCGTACCGTGATTGCATTAGTCATCGACGGAAAAGAGCATCTTTTTGATGGAGTGATCAAAGGGAAGATCATCGAAGAAAAACGGGGTACGACCGGTTTCGGATACGATCCCATTTTCATGCCTGACGGGTATGATAAAACCTTTGCCGAATTGGGCAACGAAGTAAAGAACAGTATTAGCCACCGGGCATTGGCTATGGAGAAACTGGTCGGTTTTCTGCTAAAAATTTGAATTGGCTTCATCATCAAATTGTCACCACTTGTCCCGACTTGTCGGGATCGTTAAATTATTAAATTGTCAAATTTTTCACTTTTAACTTTTAACTTAACAACCTATGTCAACCAACATTCGCACAGGTATTATCGGTTACGGACTTTCCGGCCGGGTATTTCATGCTCCTTTTATCGATGTAGTAGAAGGATTTGAACTCACGAAGATCAGCACATCCGATCCCGAAAGAGAAGCGCTTATTGAAGAACGATACCCTATTACCGCAGTGGTTCCCGACGGAAAAGGGATCATCGACGATCCCGAGATTGACCTCGTTATTGTTACTTCACCCAATACCGACCATTTCCGCTGGGCACGGGAAGCCCTGCTGGCAGGTAAGCATGTAGTGGTGGAAAAACCATTCACTGTAGATGTAAAGGAAGCTGCCGAACTGATCGAGATCTCCAAGCGGCAGCAAAAAATCCTCACCGTCTATCACAACCGTCGTTTCACAAGTGATACCAAAACGGTGAAAAAACTGCTCGATAGCGGTCTTCTCGGAGAAATTGTTGATTATGAAACTCACTTCGACCGCTACCGTACCGAACCCCGCCCGAGAGGTGCATGGCGGGAAGAACCACTACCCGGATCAGGGATTTTCTATGATCTGGGTTCGCACCTTATAGATCAGGCACTCTGGTTTTTCGGTATGCCGGAAGCGGTAACGGCCGAGATCAATGCGCAGCGCCCCTGGGCAAAAGCCGACGACCATTTCGATGTACGCCTCCACTATCCCACTTTTACAGCCACGCTGAAATCGGGAATGATCTGCCGTATTCCCGGAGCTACCTACATGCTTCACGGCACCAATGGCTCATTTGTGAAATATGGACTTGACGTGCAGGAGGCGACACTCGACGGAGGCGCCAAACCCGAAGGAAAAGACTGGGGACGCGAACCCGAAAACATCTGGGGTACTATCAATGCCGAGTATAAAGGAGTGAAGATACAGGGAAAACTGGAAAGTGAACATGGCGATTACCGCGATTATTTCATCAACCTGCGTGACGCCATCAACGGTAAAGTACCTCTTGCCGTCAAACCGGAAGAAGCCCTCAATGTGATGCGGATCATTGAACTCGCTTTCCAAAGTAGCCGCGAAAAAAGAACTATTTCGTTAAGCGAGAACAATGTCAAGCTCGCTTGAACATTGTCGAGCGCAGAAATAGTCTGATGAAATCGAACCATCGAGGTTAAGTAATTGTTTATAACTAAAGACGCTGACTATGGGACACGACGCGATCAAATTGGAACTCATCGAATGGCTTGCCCGTCTTGAAGATGAAGAGGTAATTCGCTATCTAAAAATAGTAAAAGATAGCGAACGTGATCATGATTGGTGGAATGATCTGAGCGATGAACAAAAGGCAGGGATCGAAAGGGGATTGAAAGATATTGACGAAGGAAGAACCGTTCCGCACGAGGAGGTAAAACAACGGTATGGGCTCTTATAAACTTCGTTGGTCGGAAGAATCAATTCGTAATTTAGAAGATATTCTCGATTATCTCCATGAGAATTGGTCAGAAAAAGTAATCACTGATTTCAAGGAAAATTTAAATAAACAACTTGATCTGATTTGTCGGTTTCCGTTTATCTTTCCTCGGTCGGAATATCAAAAAAGACTTCGAAAAGCGGTATTGAGCAAACAAACTACAATTTTCTACGAAGTGAAAAATAATAATATCCTCATTGCGTACATTTTTGATAATAAACAAAATATCGCACGAATTAAATAAATATCCTCTCTTGCCGAGTGAGTTTTATCCTGTAAACTTATACATGCTCCGGATTTTACACGTACAAAAGGTGGCGCTGCTCAAAAAGCAGCGCCACCTCAATTTATTCTGTATATTTGAGTCTTATGGATTAGGGTCAACAGGCGTTTCTGTTCCCCCATCTCCTTCAAGATCGATCGTTCCCCCATCTCCCATTTCAGTACTTTCAGTAGTTATGGTTAAATTGTTATCCACCAGTGCGTCATTTACTTTAACCCGTATTGTCGTAAGCATATTTCGTTTAAAAGCTATGTCTTGTGTAGCTATAGGGACTTCGGCTCCATCAGCTTTTAACCAATTGACGGAAAGAGTGATGGTTTCCGAATAATTATCGTTCGTCCAGCTAGCATAAGGATAAGTGTTTTGAAAAGTGAAAATCTGTTGTATTTCAGTCGCAGGATACTCAATATACAAATCAGGTGCTTCAGAGATACTTATTTTTACTTGTCCATCCGTAACTCCTTCTACTTCCACTTTTACTCCAAATACTACACGCTTCATGTTAATAGATACGGAACCATTGTTAGATGGAGTATAGCCTTCAATCTGCCCATGGTATCTATCAAGATTTGGACGATCAAAAATCGACCGGGGATTTATTAAAAATGTCGATCCTCTTGACAATGACGTCATTTCCTTAGAGGAAGAATAGGTAAATGCATTGTTTAGTGGAGTAACCTCATTTGTGTAAAATGGTAAATAATAACCACCACCGCTAAAAAGCAATCTGTTTTTCCCATCTACAACCATTGAACATACGAATTTATACTTGTATCCCTCCAATAATTTTACCGTCATTGAAGCTTTGTTATCAAATAACCCATACGCATAAGGCTTGTAGTCAGTACTGCCCTGTGTAGGTGCAGCATAGACTTGTATGCCGTATAAATCATTGCTTTCCGTTGACCTTAAAGGTGATTCGGAAATTTCTGTTATTTCACCGGAAAAACCCAATGACACAATGTACTCTTTAGATGTTACAGGTTCATCGATAACTGGTGTGTCTTTACTACAGGAAAAGAATAGACCTATCCCCATCAATAGAATTAAAGCTTTCTTCATAATTAGAAATTTATAGTGAAACTTGAAAAATTGTCTTTATAAATAATGATAATAATTAGCTAAAAAACAGCCATGGGAGATTGTGATCCCTGAATATACTCTGCACTGAGCTTTTCGTTTTATTTATCCCCGTAATGTCCGTAGGCGGAAAGGACAAGCACCAGTACCACTTCATCGTAAACCCGATAAACCAACCGATGTTTATCGGAAATCCTGCGTGACCACGTTTCTTCTCCGTAATGTTTCATCCTTTCCACATGCCCGGTTCCGGAATAGGGATGATGCTCCAGCTCTTCAAGCAGCTTCACCACTTTTTTGTATGCTTTTGGCTCACTGCGTTTCAACCGCTTGATATCATAGGTGGCTTCGTCAGTAAAGCTAATCAAATAGTTCATAACGAATGCAGAAAGGCCTGTAATTCTTCTTTATTGTGTATTGTTTTTGTTTTTCCCTCTTTCGCCTGTTGAATAGAACGGTCTATTTTGGCGTAAAATTCCTCTTCCGTCATTAATGTGTCGTCTTTTTCAATTGGTGTCAGTTTGTAGGACACCCCTTTACGGCGTAGGATAACCTGCTCTCCTTTTTCTATGAGGCCGAAATAATAGCCTTGCTTGTCCCGGAATTGTCTGCTGCTGATAATGGTTGCCATATTTTTATTCTTTTTTTACAAATTATTTCTTGTTACAAAGATAGTCCTTATTTTCGAAAACGGTCACAAAAGCGGCTACATTTTGAGCATTACGCTTTCAGATGTTATTTAATTTTCACTACTTTTGCAATTCATTCTATTATTGATTGCCGATGCGGATTTTAGAAAAAAAGTTTTCCGGATATTTCTGCACTTATTACCGTCAGCTTTGTCTGCACGCCTTGCATTTTATGGGTAACCCTGAAGAAGCAGAGGATGTGGTACAAGAAACATTTATGAGTCTCTGGGATAAAAAAGAACAGATAGAAACGATCCAGTCAGTGAAATCGTATCTGTACACAGCCGTTAGAAATAACTGCCTGACCCGTATCCGTGATGCGAAGCCTACTACTTCACTCGATATACTCCCCGACGAACAGTTTGCTGAAGAAGATCAGATGAAACGTGCCGAAATGGAAGCCCGTATCTGGAAAATGATAGACGAACTACCGGAGCGCCGTCGCGAGATCTTCCTGATGGCAAAACGCGACGGAATAAGCTACAAAGAGATTGCCGAACAAACCGGATTATCGGTAAAAACCGTGGAGAACCACGTATTTCGCGCCATGCAATCGCTCCGGAACAAAGACTTCAATGCGTATCTTTTCTTTTTTGCGTAAAATTCTTCACTTTCGAGTGAGGGATTTTTAGCTTTCGTGCATCATATAATAAGAATACTACTTTAATATTTATTTACCCGAATTCCTGACTAAAAAAGGCATGAGGGAAACAAAAAATTAAGATTATGAAAACAAAAAAGTATCTCTTATTAACTAGTACCCTTTGTATTGGGTTAGCATTTGCATTTGTTATTACAAGTTGCAATAGAGATGAAGCTATTGTGGAACAAGCCGGTAATGAAGGGCTTGTGGAGATTATGGGTGTGAGTGTAGAATTGAAAAATAATACATTAACACTGAATAGCGAGAGTGAATTGCAAGACTTAGTATTAAGTTGAAAGCCTATCAATCTGTTTCAACAAGACAGGGTAGTGATGAAGTTTTCAATAATGACGTAAATAAGACATTATGTATTGATGGTTTTAAATCGCTTTATGATATTTTTGTAGATGCGATGAGAGATGCAGAGTCATACTATGATAGAGAAGGCGGCTACGAGGAATTTAAGAAGAAATATGCTTCTCTTTATTTCCCTGAATATGGGGATGACTATTCTGCTTACCTTCCCGTAAGCGATCCAGCTTTATCTAAATTCCTTAATAGTGATGGAGAAATAATTATAGATGGAGAAACAGTCAACATGAAAAACATTTCTACTTATGAACAGTTAAGAGAGCTTGGTCTAACACCACCAGAGGAAGTCGTGATTATATCAGACGAGGGTTCCCCTTCAAATACTCGAGCAGGAGATGTTTTCTTCCCTGGTGCACCATTTCAGTTGTTACCAGACAAAACATTTCAAATGAACAATAGGCGCATATGGGTTACTCTGGATGATGTGACTGTAGATAATAATGCTAGAACGAAAGCTGGTTTTGATATCTGTTTCAGGAAAAAAGGATTTCTTGGAGCGTGGTATAACCATTGGGCGCTTACAAAAACTTATGCCCATATTGGTCCTCAGGGACTGAGGGTTGTCGACAATAAAACGATAGACGGTTATTCCTCGCATGATCACTCATTTTTCTTAGTAAACGGCACGGAAATATCCACCCCAACTACTACACCAGGCTATTATCAGAAAGATGTTTATGGAGAGGCCCAGATTTATTACGATGCTTTGAGAGCATATACTTTTATAGTGCCATTGCATTATAGATTTTTCAGATGGTGGTAATTACAAAAGTAAAAATTAAGGTATGTTTTATTGATATATTAATAATGAAGAATAAATTATGAGGGAAACAATTTTACTAAGTTTATCTGTTTTATTCCTATTTTCTTCCCCCGCCATAATGGCACAGGACAAAAAAATAGGATTGCAACTGGAAGCAGGATATGGAATAATAAGCAACAAAGACAATGCCAGTGCGTATCAATTTTTTCTTTCACCTTATTATCGAGTTAATGACAATTTCTCAATGGGGATTGGAGCAGGTCTTATGCAACACAAAAGTACTTTTCCGGAAAGGAGTTATCCGGTATATGTTCATTCTAAATATAGATTGAATACGAACTCGAATTTAAAGCCATTTTTTAATTTAAAAATTGGATATGGCTTTGGCTCAACAGATATGGGAATAGCCGGCATAGATGTCAATGACCTTCAGTACTCCGGTGAAATTAAGTACAGTGCTGATTTTTTCATTTCGCCGTCAATAGGAATAAGCTATGATGTAGTAAAGCAACGTTCTCTTTTTCTTGCTATTTCGTATGATTTGTTGAAAGTGAAGACTAAGAATATGATTCGTCAAGAAAATGCCGTCGTAGATTTAAAACAGTATACTGAAAAAAACAGTTCAATAATTGGATTGAGAGTGGGATACGAGTTTTAGAATTATTATCACCCCTGAATCTTGTACGACAAGTATCATTAAAAAATAGTATTAATTTTGTTGACCAAGATTCGGGGGTAATTTATCTCTAAATATAAGATCGTTATGCGACGGTTAGAAATCGATAAAACAGAAGAATCCGTACGTTTTGTAGCCCGGCACTATCAACCCGGCAGGTTCGACAGCCGTAAAGCCTGGCTTCAAATGGGTGGGCGTTTAGGTATCGCCCCGGAACGGCGGTCATTGACTTTGTTGTGGCGTGTTGCGGCAGTAGCAATAGTTGTTATCACGGCAGGAATTTTGTATCTCACCGCAGAAAGGGGTGATACGCTCATTGCCGGATACGATCACACTGAATTCACACTCCCCGACCAAACCGAGATCGTGATGCAAAAGGGGTCGGTATTGAAATACGACAAATATTTCGATAAAACCGAACGACGTGTCTCAATGTATGGAGAGATTACGTTTGAAGTCGCCCCTGATGAAACAAAACCGTTTATTATCTCTACACCTGCAGCACAAATAAAAGTACTCGGAACAGAGTTTACCGTCATTGCCGATGATGATGAAACCCGCCTCAGCGTAACTTCAGGTAAGGTACTTTTCACCCCTGATGATCCGGTGATCCCTTTACTATGTACTGCCGGCATGACCGTACATTACAGCGCCGGGAGCAAAACCGTCAAAATCGCTTCTACCGACAGCGAAATGGAAATCAATGGCAAAACGAGATCACTCACTTTCGAGAATATGAGACTGAAAGAGGTGGTGATGGTACTGTCACACTTCTATAAGATACAAATTGAATTGCCGGAGAGCGAATCGGAGTTGACATTCAGTTCCTCTTTTACCCAGGCAAGCATTATCGAAATCATCAATATTATCAATCTCACACTCGATACGCATATTACTATTATAGAACCATAATGAGACGAAACATTCTTCTCCTGTTGCTGACCATCACCTTTCCATTGGCAGCAGTCAGTCAGGGAAAAATAGAATTGAATCTGGAAAACCGGCCGGTTATTGAGGCGCTTCGGCAAATCGAAAAACAGTCGGGCTACACTTTTTCGTACAACCCTTCCCTATTGAAAGACTTCCCTAAGGTCACCATCCGGATCACAGATGAACCACTCGAAGAAGCACTACAGGCACTTTTCGGAAAGACCAATATCCGGTTTGTCATACAGGGGAAATATATTATCCTGAAAAAACGCCCTAAAGAGATTACCGTCAGCGGGTTTATCTACGACCGGGAATCACACGAATCGCTGATAGCCGCCAATGTGTACGACCTTATTTCGGGACATGGCGCCGCCAGTAACAATTTCGGATTTTACAGCCTCTCTGTTCCACCGGGGGAGGTAGAGCTTCGTCCCAGTTATGTGGGATATGCCTCCGACAATTATTCCTTTACAGTTATACAAGATACCGTAATCCATTTTTTTCTGCAACCGTCCTCACTACTGAAAGAAGTGGTGGTGGACGGGGAACTGAAAAATCCGGCACAACACGCCGAGACAGGCAAGATAAGCCTGAACTCCTTGATGCTGAAAGCTATACCTGCATTTATGGGCGAAAGCGACATCATCAAAACACTGCAGCAAATGCCGGGTGTGGCAGTCGGCACCGATGGTATGGCCGGGCTTTATGTACGGGGCGGAAATGCCGATGAGAACCTCTACCTTGTAGACGGGAATCCCCTCTATCACGTTCATCACCTATTGGGGCTCTTTTCCACCTTTAATCCCGAAGCGGTGAAAACAATGGATTTCTATAAAGGCAGTTTTCCCGCGCGCTACGGAGGACGCCTCTCCTCAGTTGTAGATGTGAGGATGAATGATGGCGATATGAAAAAGTTCTCAGGAACGGCTTCCATCGGTTTAATCTCATCCCGTTTGAATTTCCAGGGGCCTATCATCAAAGATAAAACGTCGTTCTCAGTCTCGTTCCGCCGTACCTATCTCGACCTGCTGGCCCGTCCGGCAATGTATTTTATCAACAGGAAGAATGAAAAGAAAGACCCGGACAATTACGATAAGATTGATTTTGCATACTATTTCTATGATCTCAACGCCAAAGTCAATCATAAATTCTCCGACAGGAGCCGGATTTATCTGAGTTTATATGACGGGAAAGACAAACTTTTCGCTAATGGTAAAAGCAGAAGTAAAGATATATTGTACGGAGATTCCGGTTATATTTCTTATACCTCTGAAACAGACCACCCTGACATTCCCGCTTATCAATACGCGTACAATACAAATACTGATCAAAGTACAAACATAGATATAGGCTGGGGAACCCGTATGGCATCGCTCAACTGGACTTATGCCGTCAACAGCAAACTGTTCTCAAATGCCACGCTGGTATATAGCCGATATCGGTCGGATATTTCAGTTTTAAGTGAAAGCAAAGGAACTTATATATTCAGAGATAATGAAAATCAGCAAGAAAGATCGGAAAATTTCTATCGCTCTTTTAATCCGATATATAAGTCCGGCATTGAAGATATAGGCTATCGCCTCGATTTTGATTATGCATACAATAATAATCACCTGATCCGGTTCGGAACAGCGTTACTGCATCATGATTTCCGCCCCGAGGAGAGTCGGGTTTTCCGGAAAATAGACGGAGACAGAAATAAGAACGATACCATCACCTATGCGGACGATCAGATCTCAGTGCGGGAACTATCCCTCTATGCAGAGGACGAGATGGAATTAACCGAAAGATTGAGGGTAAACGCCGGCATGCATCTGTCAGGATTTTTCGTACAGGGGAAATCCTATTTGAGTGCCCAACCCCGCCTGGCAGCCCGTTATCTCTTGTCGGAAGACTTCTCCCTGAAGGCATCTTACGGTAAAATGAGCCAATATGTCCATTTGTTGCAAAGCAGTTATATAAACTCACCCAACGATTTATGGGTACCTATCACCAAAAATGTGAAACCGCTCTCTTCACACCAGTTTTCGGCAGGGATATTCGGACGTTACCGGGGATTTGACCTCTCGGCAGAGACATACTACAAAAAATCGACCAACCAGGTGGAATACAAAGACGGCGCGACCATACTTGCCGGCAACACAAACTGGGAAGACCGCATCGCCCAGGGTATCGGCACATCATACGGATTAGAGCTGATGGCAAAAAAAAGTTTCGAGAAAACATCGGGATGGATCGGCGACACCCTCTCCTGGGCAAACCGTCAGTTCCCGAACGGAGAGATCAACCAGGGAAAAGTATATCCGGCGAAATATGATAACCGGCATAAGGTCAATGCGGTTCTTTTGCATAAGTTTAATTCCAAATTCGACCTGAATGTTTCATGGATCTACGCCACCGGCAACTGGACAACCCTCCCGATAGAAGAATATATTGATATGAACGGAAATAAGAGACAGTATATTCACCAGCGAAATAATTATAAGATGCCAAACTACCAGCGGCTCGATCTGAGTTTCAATTACTACCGCCACAAGAAAAACGGCAGAATGGGGATATGGAATTTCAGCATCTATAATGCATATATGCATCACAACTCGTTCCTGGTATTGCCTGATGAGAGTTTTGCTCCTGACCCTAACAGTGTAGACGGTTATCCTCAAAAGAGTTACCCCACCTATCAGAGCTACTCTATCTTCCCCATTATTCCCTCATTTTCCTATACGTATAAATTCTGACGAGATGGCAAAATCAATATATACATATTTATCGATTGTACTGACCGCCACATTGCTCTCTTTATCCGCATGCCAGAAAGAGATCCATCTTGATGTGGCCAATTACAAGCCCAGGATTGTAATGAACGGGATTATTTCGCCCGACTCGCTCATAGAAATAAGCCTCAGCAAGAGTTTTTTATATACCGACACGCTTTTGGACAGAAGCCTGCTGAAGAATGCCTCGATGATCCTGTTCATCAATGGAGTGGAACGGGAAACGATGCGGATGGTACGGGTGGATACTGTCCACGGTCGCGACAGGCTCTTTGGATATACCGCACTAACCGGTATATATCGTTCTACGATACGCCCGAAGGTAGGTGATAAGATACGTATAGAAGCCTCTGCGGGAGAGCTTCAACCTGTCTGGGCAGAAACGACCATACCCATTCCGGCTCAAATCCTCAGTGTTGACACAGTCACCTTTTTAACATCCATGCATATCATCCATAACAGCTACGCAGATCCCGGCGACACAGGAGAAGGTGCTTTCCGGAATATGCGTATCAAAATGGCGGTTAGTGACAACCCTACAGCAACAAAACGCTATTTCCGGCTTCAACTCAGGTTAATGGCTGAAAAGATCGAGGAGTATCCCAACCTGCCGGATCAATACCTTTATATATACACTGACGATGATCCGATTTTTGAAGAGGGTTATCGGAACAGCATTCTCGAAGACCTAGTTTCAGAGAACTCTCCTCTTAACGATACGCAATATTACAATTCAGCGCTTTTTTCCAATAAATTATTTCGTGACAACGGATATACACTCGATTTTTCAATCACCGACTATTACTATATCCACACCATTTATGAGGAAAAAGAGAATGATAACATATGGGGCTATCCGATCTATGTCCCTGTCAAGACAGAAATATTCAACCCTCCAATAGAAGTGATATTCACGGCCATATCGCCGGAACTGCATCCCTATTTCCGGGAAGGGGATTTTAATCCCGACAGCGATAAAGAGTCACTCAAAATAATCTCCGAGCCGGGAATCACGTTCAGCAATGTGCACAATGGCATCGGGATTGTCGGTTCGGTATCCACGGCAAAAGCTTATATCAATATCCCGCCGTTAGAAGAAGGAGAAAGTACAATTTCCGGAAGGTACTGAACCGGGTATTCTTCAATCCGTCTTCCCAATTCCACACTACAATCCTGAGTGAACCATTCCTTATAAAAAGAAGATGCTTGCTCCGGCGATACTGATTACCGCTCCGATTACCTGTCGGGCGGTAATTTTTTCTTTAAACATAAAAGCAGTAGGCACTATAATGAAGATGGGAACCAGCGCCATTAACGTGGAAGCAATCCCGGTTTCGGTATGTTGTACGGCATAAAGCGACAAGGATACACCAATGAATGGGCCAAAAACAGTTCCCACGGTAATGGCTTTCATCGATGTTCCATCGTTTACTGTCCGGAATACCCGCCTCCAACGGTTGAGAAAGGTGATTAACAGGACGAAAGAGAAAAAACCGAATATCGCGCGGATCTGTGTGGCAGCCACAGCGTCATAGTCACCCATTCCCTTTTTGCTGAGTATCAACCCCAGAGCTTGTCCTGCCGCACCACCCAGCGCATAGAGAAACCCATGTAACGGCACATTCAGTCTTAATCCCTTCCCTGCTACAGCGAGCATGATTCCTGAAACACTTACAAGGATCCCAAGAATACTTTTCATTGAAAGGATCTCATCCAGAAAAAACCATCCGATAGCCGCTGTAATCATGGGTGCGAGGCTCATCACAAGCTGGGAGGTACGGGAGCCGATGATAGTATAGGATTTAAAAAGGAAAAGGTCACCGAGGAAAAAACCGATTATTCCCGAAATACCGAGCCACACCCAGTTATAAAGCGTGGCATCCTTTGGGAAAAACATGCCACGGGTAAACAAGGTAGTAATTCCCAGGAAGAGAATCCCCAGGAAAAGACGAAGAATATTCACCGACATAGAACCTACGCGTCGGCCGGCTTTCTCAAAAAAGATGGCGCTCAGCGTCCAGCAGATTGCTGTCAGCAATGAGGCCAGTTCACCAACATGTGATTGGAAAAGCATAGAGAGATTGCCGATTCCTCTTTTGGAACAAACGGCTTACAAAGGTAATTGAAAGGAGTATAATTGCAAAATCACACAAGAGCCTAATTTAAATATAAACGAATTTCCTCAACGGATAGCTTCCACCAATTTCTTCACTGCCCCACCAATCGTCTTTTCACTGCCCAGCAATGAAATAAATTTACTTCCGATGATCGCTCCCGAAGCTTCCCGACAAGCGGCATCAAACGTATCTTTATTAGAAATACCAAAACCGATAAGACGGGGGTTTTTCAGTTTCATTGCATTCACCCGACGGAAATAAGCCAGGTTTTCGTCACCAAAACTATTCTTAGCTCCGGTCACAGAAGCGGTAGAGACCATATAAATAAATCCGGAGGTATGTTCATCGATCAACCTGATCCGCTCTTCCGATGTTTCTGGTGTGATCAGCATAATGATATGCAATCCATATTTTTCGGCTACAGGCTTAAAGGTATCCATATATTCGGCGAACGGCAGGTCGGGAATGATGAGTCCGTCAATGCCGCACTTCACCGCTTCCGCACAATAATTATCGAATCCGAACTGGATGATCGGGTTCAGATATCCCATCAGTACCAGCGGGATCGACACCTTTTCACGAATCCCGGCCAGCTGTCCGAAAAGACGTTTCACACTCATGCCGTTTTCCAATGCCCGGGCTCCGGATGCCTGGATCACCGGCCCGTCGGCCATGGGATCACTGAACGGTACACCGATCTCTATCAAATCCACACCTTGTTTTTCCAGCGCTTTGATCACCTTTACGGTATCATCGAATTGAGGATATCCGGCCGTAAAGTAAACCGACAGGATACCGCTCTTTTTTTCTTCAAACAATCGATCTATTCTGTTCATTATCTGATTTTCTATTTGATTTTATCTTTTTCTTTGTAACTCCTAAAAAGCATTGACTTCGCTTTATCCCTTCACAGCCCACCAAACTTAAAAGAAGTATGTTTCCGGCTTTATTACTCAGTGAATTATTATCCTATCAACTAACGAAATGCACTTATAAATTTCTGTAATAACTGTGTATTTTTGACGGCAGGCGAGGTTTCAAATCCGCTGTTCAGATCAATACCAACACATTTCGGATGTGAGAATCGTTTTACTTCCTCCACATCTTCCGGCGAAATACCTCCGCTTAACAGAAAAGGCGTCCCTCCCTGGTAATCCGAAATGATCTCCCATCCAAATTTTCTTCCTGAACCGCCATAAAGATCCGTATGCGTATCAAAAAGGAAATAGTCACAACAGTCTTCATACCGTTCCGTCAATTCAGAAGGGAAAGGTTTCTCCGTGGTGATACCAAATGCCTTGATAACGAGAAAATCTTTTTCTTGGAGCGCTTTGCAAAGCTCGGGAGACTCGTCCCCATGTAATTGAAGGATATCCAATCTGTTTTTTTCAGCCAACGTAAGGAGCCGATCAGTATCTTCATTCACAAAGATACCGACCTTTTTTACGCTCTCCGGCAGGTAGGCCAACGTCTTCCCCACATAGCGCGGCGATTTCGGATAGAAAATAAATCCCATCCAATCCGCACCCAACTGTTCCACCTCACGCACGTTCGCTTCCTCTCGCATGCCGCATACTTTGATTATCATATTGTTATTCAATTACTAATTACTAATTACCAATTACCAATTACTAACTAGCCAAATCATCACATTAGTCATTACTTCCCGATTTATCGGGATTAGCATATTTAACTACGTTTCACTCCGTTGAACGTTGTTTGTCATATTCGCCTCATTGGTCCTGCCGAATAACTTGTTCGATAAACTCCTTCAGACTTTGCCCGGGATTACCGCTTTTCATAAAATACTCCCCGATCAGGAATCCCCGATAACCTGTCTCCCGTAATTCCCTCACAATCCGCGTATCCGATATACCGCTTTCCGAAATCCATACTGCCTCCCTGGGCAAAAGATCAGCCATCCTGAACGACTTCTGCAAATCGGTCACAAAACTTCCCAGGTTACGGTTGTTGATACCGACAAGTCTGTTGAGCGGCCCGATATGGTCGACTTCCCCCTCATCATGCAGTTCCAAAAGCACTTCCAGTTGCAGTTGATTCGCCAGTTCCGTAAATCGTCTACATTCTTCCCGTGTAATAGCCGCAGCAATCAGCAGTACTGCACTCGCTCCGGAAAGTTTAGCCTCGAACAACTGGTATTCATCCACAATAAACTCTTTCCGCATCACCGGTATCTCCACACCCCCGGTGGCTTGTCGCAGGTCGTCCATTGTTCCGCCAAAATATTTCTCATCCGTCAGTACCGACAGCGCTGAAGCGCCTGCCGATGCATATGCCTTTGCCACTTCGTTCACATCAGCTGTTTGAAACAGCCATCCTTTACTTGGTGAACGTCGTTTGAACTCAGCAATAATCCCTGACTTTGAGTTTTCCAAAGCTGCTTTTAACGAGTAAAATGGGATACTACTCCTCGCCAACTCTTTTTCCAATTCAGAAAGGGGCAGTCTTTCTTTTTGCTCCGCAACTTCTTCTTTTTTGTGAGCAATAATTTCACTTAATATATCTTTCATAATTTAATATGCCAACGTGAATAATATGCCAATGTGCCAATTAAATTACCAATTGTCAATTGTCAATTGTCATTTCCCCAGTTTTCACCATCTTCCAGTCATCTGTTCAGTTTTACAAACTTCTCCAACGCTTTCAACGCCTTTTTTCCATACAATGAATCTCTGGCAATCTCAAGACACTCTCCGATCGGTTTATCCTGTTCAATCGTCTGAATACCAAAAGCAGCATTGATCAGTACCGCATTCATCTGCGCATCGGTAGCACTGGCATGCAACACATTCCGGAATATCTGCGAAGCCTCTTCAAGCGTATTGCCACCATACAATTCTTCCTGCGCAACCCGCCGATAACCGAGTTCCTCGGGAATATAAAGTTGTTCACCTTTATTGGTAATCACCTTGAACTGACTTGTAAGAGATATCTCATCATAACCGTCCATACTGTGTACGATACAGAATTTCTTCTTTTCCTCCTGATAGATATAGCCGTATAACCGTGACATACCCAGGTTATAGACCCCCAGCATCTGGAATTCGGGTTGCACGGGATTTACCAATGGTCCCAATACATTGAAGAAGGTACGTACTCCCAGGCTTTTCCTTACAGGGGCGACTGCTTTTAGTGCCGGACTGAACAGCGGAGCATGCAGATAAGCTATATGGCAATTATCGAGGCTTTCACGCAACTTTTCACTATCAGTAGCGAATTTCACACCCTGTTGCTCGATCACATTACTGGCCCCACTGATAGAAGTCGCACCGTAATTACCATGTTTCACCACATTGTACCCTGCACCGGCAACCACAAAACAGGCGGCTGTAGAGATATTGAAAGTGTTCTTCCCATCTCCTCCCGTTCCGACGATGTCGAGTGCCCCGTAATCAGACAAATCTACTCCCACCCGCATATCGAGCAGTGCATCACGGAAGCCCAGTATTTCATCCACCGAGATATTCCGCATCAGGAAAGAGGTGATAAGCGAAGCGATCTGGGTGTCAGCCACATCACCTTTTACAATAGAGAACAACACCTCTTTGGCCTCTTCGCGCGAGAGGTAGTGGTAATCGAATAGTTTATATAATATTTCTTTCATTTTTTTAGAATAAAGACTGTTTGAGATTTGGAATGTCGGATTTGGGATTTGAGAATTCAACAATTCAACGGTCTAATATCGATTTATTTGTAGTTTGTAATTAAAAAAACATCTCAGCTTCCAATAAAATTCCTTATAATGTGAATCCCTTCCGGGGTGAGTATCGATTCGGGATGGAACTGCACACCATGCAAATCAAGCCGCTTATGCTTCATCGCCATAATACTGCCCGCCTCATCCAATGCGGTGATCTCTAATTCTGGAGGAAAATTCTCTCCCGATACGATCCATGAGTGATAGCGTCCCACAAGGATCTCCTCCGGCAAGCCGTGAAAGAGATAATCATTTCCGGTGATCTTTGCCCTTGTCTGTACACCATGAAAGACAAACGGAATATTTTCCAATGTAGCGCCGAAAACCACTCCGATAGCCTGATGGCCGAGACATACACCTAATATGCTCTTCGTTTCGGCATATTGTTCAATCAATGGCAGTAACAAACCCGCCTCTTCAGGGATACCGGGGCCAGGGGAAAGGATAATCTTGTCATACTGTGCTACCGATGAAAGATCGATCTTGTCGTTACGCACCACATCCACATCATTATAACCTAATGATTTTACTGCATGGAGCAGGTTGTAGGTGAACGAATCGTAGTTATCGAGAATAAGTATCTTACTCATTGCAAAAAAGTTTAGGCGTTATACAATGTGACCGCCATATCGATGGCTTTTTTCAGTGCTCCCAGCTTACTATTCACTTCGCGTAACTCATATTCGTCACTACTTTGTGAAACAACACCCGCACCGGCCTGATACCATAACTCGTTGTTTCTGCTTACAAAAGTACGGATAGTGATAGCCTGGTTCAGATCACCATTCAGTCCGACGAAACCGATACATCCACCGTAAGCGCCACGGTTGTGCGACTCAATCCCGGAGATAAGCTGCATGGCACGTATCTTGGGCGCTCCCGAGAGTGTTCCGGCCGGAAAAGTATCAAAAAAGGCTTTGATAGGATCAGCATCCTCGTTAAGCTGACCACTCACGCGTGATACTAAGTGTATTACATGCGAATAGAATTGTGGTTCCTTGAAAAAATCGACCTGCACATCGTAGGCATTCCTACTCAGATCGTTACGCGCCAGATCGACGAGCATCACATGTTCGGCATTTTCTTTCGGGTCATTCAACAGAAAATCCACCGATTTCATATCTTCCTGATAATTGCCGGTCCGCTTTGTAGTTCCCGCAATCGGGTCGATACTGATACGTGATCCGCGGATCTTGCAATGTGTCTCGGGCGATGATCCGAAGATACGGAATCCGCCGAAATCAAAATAGAAGAGATAGGGCGAAGGATTGATGGAACGCAGTGCCCGGTATACCTTGAAGTCGTCACCTGAAAAAGGTTGTATGAATCTCCTTGAAAGTACTATCTGGAAAATATCACCGCGAAGGCAATGCTCTACTCCGCTGCGTACATACTGCTTGTATTCCTCGTCGGTAATAGTACTCCGCTCCGCTCCTTCTGTAAAGAAGTTGTAGGTAGCAAAATTGCGCTGATTGATCAGCGACTCCACCTTGAAGAGGTTGCTTATTTCCCCTTCTTCCAATAATTCTATCAGGGTAATTTCATCGGTAAAATGGTTGAATACCAACAGGTACTTATAGAGGATATAAAGCATATCAGGGGCATCATTCCTTGCCTCTTTACTTTCACGGACAGGGATATTCTCGGTATATTTCACGCAATTGAATGTAGTATAACCGAACAGTCCGCACTGCTCTTTATTGTCGCCCGCTACCTCAAAGCGGTAAATAAAATTGCTTAGCGCATCAGAGATGGTAAAATCGTCTGACAGCGATTTTTGCTCCTCTTTATCGTCCGGAGACAGGAATGTACATATCCCTCTGTTCACCTCTACCCGTGCGATTGGCTTCAATGCGATATAGGATACGCTGTTCTCATTGGCGTGAAAATCAGAACTCTCCAGAAGCGCCGACTGGGGGTAAGCATCTCTTACTTTGAGGTAAATACTGACCGGCGTATGCAGGTCACCCATTATCTTCTTACTATTGGTTTGGAATTTTAATTTCATAAATTTTTTAGACATAAGAGCCAAGAATCAAGACACAAGACTTTTGATTTAGGATATGCCTCATACCGATCCATTGGTAATTAATAATTAGTAATTGGTAATTAAAAACACTTCTAACTTCCAACTTCAGTACTTAAAATAAGTCTCCAGATCCTTTTCTCCCCTTCCCGAAAGTGTCAACACCACAATATCGCCGGAAGAGAATGTAACCTTTTCAAGTGCCGCCAGGGCATGGGCTGATTCCAACGCAGGGATGATCCCTTCGTTGCGGGTAAGATCAAAAGCAGCCTGGAGTGCTTCATCGTCGTTGATGGCCAACACCTGTGCACGCCCTGTCGATGCAAGATGGGCATGTATAGGCCCGATACCGGGATAATCCAGTCCGGCAGAGATTGAATAAGGTTCAGTAATCTGTCCGTCTTCGGTCTGCATCAGAAGTGTCCTGCAACCATGAAGGACACCGGCACTTCCCAGATGAATGGTCGCTGCCGATTCGCCGCTGTCAACTCCCCTTCCACCTGCTTCCGCCAGCACAATACGTACCCTCTCGTCATTGAGATAATGATAGATAGTTCCTGCCGCATTGCTTCCCCCTCCTACACAGGCAAAGAGATAATCGGGATAATCGCGTCCCTCTTCCCGGGCAAGTTGTTCTTTTATTTCGCGACTGATGATTGACTGTAACCGGGCCACCATATCGGGATAAGGATGCGGGCCTATAGTGGAACCGATGATGTAATGCGTATCACCCGGATGGGTACACCAGTCGCGTATCGCCTCATTGGTCGCATCTTTGAGCGTCATGTTGCCCGAAGTTACCGGTACGACTGTCGCCCCCAGCATTTCCATCTTCTTTACATTCACTTGCTGACGTCCTACATCGGTCTTCCCCATGTAGACAGTGCAGGGCATCTGCATCAGTGCGCAGACAGTGGCGGTAGCCACTCCATGTTGTCCGGCACCGGTCTCGGCGATAATACGTGTTTTGCCCATCTCACGGGCAATCAATATCTGTCCGACCGTATTGTTAATCTTGTGCGCTCCTGTATGGTTGAGATCTTCCCGCTTCAGATATATTTTGCAGCCATACCGCCCGGAAAGTTGTTTCGAATGGTATAGCGGAGAGGGACGTCCTACATAATCGCGGAGCAACTGTGCATAATCCTGCCGGAAACGTTCGCTTTCCATAATGCGGAGGTACGACTCTTTCAAATCGGTTACACATTTGTGCAGGATCTCGGGGATGTACGCTCCGCCGAACTCACCGTAATACCCCTTTTCGTCAATTGCATAATTTTGCATATATCAAATTGTTTAATTATTTTCCAAACTACTATCCGGTCGGTGATCGTATAATGGGACTTATTCGTCTCCCCATTCATTTCACTATGAGAACCGGCTCTATTATGAAAAAAGCCTGTCGCAGGATTGCGACAGGCTTTTTATATTTCTGATTCACTATAAACGCATGATGCTCTTCCTTACGACTTTGAGAGTTGTAAGTAGCGCCACCAATATCCGTTTAATAATGAATTGTTCATTTTCCTATGAATTTTGTTTGCAAAGAAAAGTGTTTTAAAAATACAATGCAACTGTTTTCCGCATTTTAACATAATCAATGAAAAAAATAAATTTGTCACACTATAACATTTAAACTAACTTTGTAAAATTAACACAATAAATGAAGGTTACTTATCTCTTTTCTGAAAGTAACGACTAGCGTCAAAGTACAAATGAAATCAACCAAAGTAGTTTACTTATCACTTTTTGTATGCTTTACTCTTCTAAGCTGCGAGAAAGAACCTATTGACACTCCAGCCCCTGAAGTCGAACCGCAAATCTTCACTTATGTATATACAAATCAACATGAGACAAAAGATTTCAATGTATATGTCGGTCCGGAGGGTCAGAAAATTCCGTACAGTATAGACAATGCATCCCATTTCTGGGGAGAATATAGCTCATTGGGCCAACCATACTACGATACATTGGTTGTAGATACCAAGAATGACAGTATATATCTGAAGCATCAATATTCGTCGATAAGTCAAGAACTTACTATCTCCTCCGACACGCTCAAATATAGTGCCGATGGCATGCTGTACTGGGGATTTTTTGTAGGAGACTCAACCTTTATAATGAACAGGGCACACTACTTTATTCACTATGACGGGCGGAAAACAGACTGGAATCCATACTCTCATATCGGTGCTTACGGTTATTGGCGTTACCATGAAGAAGCCCGGATGAATGAGTTCTTTCATAAGAATGCACGTTTCAGGAATTTACAGGATATGACGCTCCCATCCGATACTATCGCATGGTTAACAGAGTATTATCATTTTAAACTGGTTGAAACCAAATAATTCCTGAGGAATATAATTTTTTATCAATCCAACTCAAAGGTAAATTCATCATGAGGTTCAACTCTCCAGGCATATTTCTGTGTAGTGGGGGAAATAGCGAACAGAGGCGAGAAAGTCTTTACCTTTATAGTTTTTCCGTCCGGTAAAAACTCAAGGATACGCAGCCAGCCGTCGCCACCGTTACCATGCCACCCTCCACCAAGGGCCTGGGCGTTGAACACCATCTGGCTCACCTTTTTTCCTCCTGCATTTTCATCTACCCTGAAAGCGATGTGGCCTTTCGGATCATCGGGAATTCCAATATGACCGGCAAAAACCATCTGGATATTCTTCGAGGGTTGCACTAATTTCTGCCATACGGCTTCCCCGTAGTTCGGATCGGGAATCTTATAATTCTCATGCACGATATGCTTGTTGTTACTATCCATATAGGAATGCGTGAGGAGGATCACGGTATGATCCATATACTGCTCTTTTTCAATTATACCCTTTGCCCATTCCAGTGCTTCGTCACGCGGTGCAAATTCCAGTACGAGTACCAGAAACTTCCTTCCATGCGGACTGACAAACTCGTAAGCTGCATTTGCCAGTGTAGGTCTTCCTTCAGCATTCATTCCCACCTCACGGAGCATCTGCTGATTCAACCGGTTCTTATTAGACGGAAAATATTTATCGAAATGAGTATAACGGTTTTCCGCATTCACAATACCATAATCGTGATTACCGATGGTCAGGATATAGGGCAGTTGTCCGTCTAAACGCCCGAAAGCCGAAGATACAGCCTCCCACTGGGATACACTTGTCTGGTTTGCAACCCTGCCATTGGGATTGAACAGGTCGTTCTGCTCCACCAGGTCTCCGGTGCACAACACCATTTTGGTATTCAACGTTTCCGCATTATTGGAGACCCAGGCAAGCATCAGATCCAAAATCGGCTGATTGTAATCGAATTTCATATAGGTCTGCACATCGGGAAGAAGGATGAGGCTCCACGAATCCTCATCACTCAGCGAAGGTTTGACATAATCGTTCTGCTGTGCTGAAAGTGTAAAACATAAAACAGAGACAAATAAAAGGAGTAACACCGATTTTTTACGCATAATAAATCAATTCATTAATTATATAACAAAAGATAAATCAAAATACAGATATGCAAATATAATAAAAGCCGGGAGAAAGGCCAAACTTGTTTGAGCTTGTCCGAAACGCATCCTGTATTCTAGAAATATAACATAATTCAGCAACATTGATTTCAAAGTTTGTGGAAAAGAAAGATTTCTTGTATTTTCGTTGTTTACTTTTCAGATTTAAGATTTGACTATGTAGATTTTGACTACGGCAATTATTAATTCAGATTCAATATCTTTGGATTTTATATTCAAAATCTCCAGGTTCTCAATTATGAGTTCTGTATTCTAAGTTCTGACATCTTATTTCTGAACTCCACATTTTAAAATTCTGAATTATGCAATTTACATTTTTCATGGAAGGAATCCTCCGCACCAAACATAGTCGATATACCGATAAAAAACAAAGATTTGTTGTACACCCGCAAGTAAATATTACCCAATGGAAAATTGTTACAGGCGCCATGCTATTCATGCTGGCTCTTCTCTTTTCAGGAGCATGTACAACAATACCGAAAGAAGTACAAGCCGTATCGCCTTTCGATGCGGACAAATATCTTGGGAAATGGTACGAAATAGCCCGGTTGGATTTTAAATTCGAGAGAGACCTGAACAATACAACTGCGGAATACTCCATGAACGAGGATGGAACTATAGAAGTGGTAAACCGTGGTTATAATTACGTAAAAAAAGAATGGAAAGAGGCTATAGGGAAAGCAAAATTCGTGGAGTCACCCGATATCGCCAAACTCAAGGTATCGTTCTTTGGGCCGTTTTATGCCGGATATAATGTAGCTGCATTGGATAAAGACTACAGATATGCCCTCGTCATCGGTAAAAGCCCGAAATACATGTGGATACTTTCCCGTGAAAGAACAATCCCTGAAGACATACGAAAAGATTATATCCGGAAAGCAAAAGAAATTGGAGTTAAAACTGAGGAACTTATCTGGGTAAAACATGACAAATGAAAATTGATTTGTCGAAAAAAATTGTATTTTTGTTTATAAACATTTCCACCCCTTCATAAAAGGGGTGTCGACATCCTTTTAAAATTTAAACACAATATGTACAAAGGCGTTCTTATTTCTGTCTGTTTTCTTTTTTCAATAACTGTTCTCCATTCTCAGAAAAAACCGCTCGACCACTCCGTATATGACGACTGGAAAAGTCTCCAGCACATTACTATAAGTGATGACGGCAGTTTTTTAGGCGCCATTATCAGTCCACAGGAAGGCGACAGCGTTCTTTTCGTCCGTGACCTGAAGAACAACCAAAGCCTGACACTCAAAGGAGTAAACAAATACACGCTGTCTACAGACGGGAAATATACGGTAGGATTAATAAAGGCACCGTTTGCTGAAAGACGGGAAGCACGGATCAAAAAGAAAAAAGCGGAAGATCTGCCTGAAGACTCATTAGCTATTATCTATAATGACTCATTCCGGATTGAAAAAATAACGGCTGTCAAATCATTCAAAACAGGGGAAAAGACGATTTCGCATATAGCTTACACCATCACGCAAAAATCTGATACTACTGTAGAAAAGAATAAACTGACCAAACCGAAAGAACTGCTGGTAATCCGGAATATTGCAACACAACACGAGGATACTATCCGCAATGCAAAAGAACACCTGTTCAGCAAATCCGGCAACTCACTGGCTGTTATCATCGAACCGGATAAAAAAGACTCTACCGGTACACCCGGCGTCTTATTTTACGACCTGAAGAAGAATACCTCAACGCGTATATCCAATGAAAAAGCTGAATATAAATCGCTCGCTTTTGATGAAAATGGGGAACAGCTCATTTATCTGGCCACAAAGGATACCTCGAAAATAGAACAAAAAGTGTTCGACGTCCGCTATTTCCGGAACGGAAACGATTCTGCCATTATCCTGGCCGACAGAAATATTTCAGGTCTTCCCGAAAAATGGATTTTTAGTGAATTTTCTGCTCCCAGATTCAGCAAGAATGGAGAACGGATTATCCCTGGAGCTGCTCCGCAACAAGCACCGAAAGATACCACCATTGTCGATTTCGAAACAGCTGTGCTCGACATCTGGCACTGGCAGGAACCGTTGATCCAGCCTCAACAATTAGTAGAATTAAAAAACAAACAACGCCAAACTTATACGGGAATAATCCTTCCCAACCAACCGAATAGGTTTATCCCCATCGCCAATGAAGAGATGCCTTTCTGTAATATTTCGGATGAGGGAAACGGCCGTTTTGCATTGCTTTGGTCTAATGAACCTTATCAACTCGAAAGTCAGTGGGATATCTCTTCCAAAAACGATACCTGGGTGTGGGACTCCCGCACAGGACAACTACAAACCGTTGCCACTCCCCTGCCGGGAAGGCCCATGATCTCGCCACAGGGAAATTTTGTCTACTGGTGGGATGCTGCCGAACGTCAGTGGTTCGTGTATGATAACCGTGATATATCTACCAGGAATATTACCGGGGATATTACCGTCAACTTCTGGGATGAAAAGAACGACGTCCCCGCTAATCCCGGTTCCTACGGAACTGCAGCATGGATGGAAAATGACGAGTATATCCTTGTCAACGACGCATTCGACATTTGGAAAATTGATCCAAAAGGGAAGAAGAGACCCGAGAATATCACCGGCCATACCGGACGGAACGATTCCATCACATTCCGTTATGTGAATACCGATCCGGAAAAACGATTTATCGAGGCCGGCGACCTGCTTCTCCTATCGGCTTTTGAAAGAACAACCAAACAATCCGGTTACTATACTCTCGCACAAAAAGGACGCAACCCGCTAAAAAAAAGAACGATGGATACCTTCTCATTCTCAGGGATTGCCAGGGCGAAGGATAAAGAGGTGTATGCGTTCCAGAAGAGTAATTTCAATACTTCACCCGACCTGTACGTCACCCATAATCTCTGGCAATCGGCCGAAAAGGTGACCGATATTAATCCGCAAATGCGTGATTATAACTGGGGAACAGCCGAACTCTTTTCCTGGACTTCACTTACCGGCGTACCACACCAGGGCATTGTGTACAAACCTGAAGATTTTAATCCCACAAAAAAATATCCGGTAATGATCTATTTTTACGAGCAGCATTCCGATAATCTTTACAGCTACTTTGCTCCGGCGCCCAGTCGATCCACGATTAATATTCCTTTCTTCGTAAGTCGCGGATACATTGTTTTCACACCCGATATCCACTATACGACAGGTCAACCGGGGATAGACGCATACAATTCGGTGGTAGCGGGAGCAGAGGCGCTGGCCGGGAACAGTTGGGTGAACAAAGAGAATATGGCCATACAAGGACAAAGCTGGGGCGGATATCAGGTCGCTTATTTAGTGACAAGAACTGATATGTTTAAAGCAGCCGGAGCAGGTGCTCCGGTATCGAATATGACCAGTGCCTATGGTGGGATTCGCTGGGAATCAGGACGCAGCCGCCAGTTCCAGTATGAGCAAACCCAATCGCGTATCGGAGTGCCTATGAGTGATTCACTCCATCTCTATATCGAGAACTCACCCGTTTTTTATACCGAAAAGGTCAACACTCCCTTACTGATCATGCATAATGACAAAGACGGAGCTGTTCCCTGGTATCAGGGTATCGAATACTTCATGGCATTGCGCCGCCTGGGAAAACCCGTCTGGATGCTGCAATACAATAACGAAGCACATAATCTGAAAGAACGCCGCAATGCAAAAGATCTCTCTATCCGACTGCAGCAGTTCTTCGACCATTATCTAAAAGGTGATCCAGCCCCGGTCTGGATGACAAAAGGTGTACCTGCAACAGAAAAAGGGAAAGCATGGGGATATGAGATTAATTTAACGATGTGACGATTTGATGATGTGTAGATGAAGGCAATGCGAATGATCTACGGTTGGGAATAAAAGAAACTGATATGTTTGATGAAGTAAAAGAACTCAGAGCATTGAGTAACGGGTCGGATAAAGCTTTCGAGAATATTTACAATCAATATTCCGGAAAGCTTTATAACTTCATTATGGCAATTTCACATGGCGACCGATACATGGCGGAAGAGATCGTACAAGCCACATTCATCAAATTATGGGAAGTACGGGAACAAATCGATACAAGAAAATCAATATTGTCTTATCTCTCTACCATTGCCAAGAATACCCTGTTCAATAAATATCAACGCCAGACAGTAGAATTTCTGTACCAGCAATTCCTGTTGACAGAACAACCTGCCTATGATACTATTACAGAAAAAGAAACCGACCGGAAATGGCTTGAAAATTATGTGGATGAATTGATTGAACAATTACCTCCATCACGCAAGAAGATTTTCATATTGAGCAGGAAGGAAGAATTATCGACGAAGGAGATCGCCCAGATGATGCATATATCTATAAGTACGGTGGAAACACAACTTTCACTGGCGACAAAATTTATACGAAAACAGTTCGAAAAGAATTACGACAAACTGTTTCTCCTATGTCTGCTATCATTAATTTAACATAATTAACAAGAAGGAGATTAGAGGAAAGCCAGCTATAAACTGTATTCATAATACATGGAAAAAATAATGGAGGACAATCAATACATAGATCTTTTTGAAAAATACCTACGAAACGAGATTTCGGAGTCGGAACTGCAATTGCTCGCGGGAATACTCCGAAACAACAGACAGATCCAGGTTATTTTAGACAATGAGTTGATCAATGCTGATCCTGAAATCGATAAAGAAACGTCAAAACGTCTCTTTGCCTCTATCCACGCCTCCATTTCCCCAAAAAGGAACTCTCTTTTCACATATGCGGCATGGAGAAAAACATTACGTTGGGCGGCAGTGATTCTGTTACCTGTCATCTCAGCCCTTTCTGTTTATTTTCTAATGACTACTAATTTAGAGGATAATGCAGCCCTTATAACTGTTACTGCCGACAAGGGAGAAAAAGCGGCGATTACCCTCGCCGACGGGAGCAGGGTATGGCTCAATTCCGAATCATCACTTTCCTATAATGAAACCTTCAATCGCAGAGAACGCAATGTGTACCTCACAGGCGAAGCCTATTTCGAAGTGGTAAAAGACACCCAACATCCGTTTACCGTAAAAACAAGAGAGATGGACATCCAGGCATTAGGAACCTCTTTCAATGTGAGCGCCTATGACGATGAACAGATATTTTCCTCCATATTACTGGAAGGAAAGGTAAAAGTAACCGCCTATGGACAAGAGTGTATTCTTGAAGAAAATGAACGTGCGCTATACAATAAAAGAAACCAGACTCTCACAACCGATTGGGTCCATGCTTCCGATTTCGTAGAATGGAAAAACGGAAATCTCTACTTCCAGAACCGTTCATTTGAAGAAATTGCCAACACCTTGTCACGCGTATTTAACGTCGATATCCGTTTCGTATCCGATGAATTGCGTTCTATTCGTTTTTCCGGAACACTAGGCAGCAATAGTATCCGTAATACCTTAGATATACTCTCACTAACCTCTCCCATGCATTACGAAATGAACGGCACAACCATTGAATTGTATTACAGGGACTAATATTGTCCCATTTTTTGGCATCTTATAATAAATACTTCACAACCTCTTTTTCAGCGACGGAACCCAACAACACAATTCCTAAATTGTTAAATAAACACAACAAGTATTAATCGATTAGCGGAGTTTTTATATTCTCTTGTATAATATAACAGAGAGAATAAAGGAATTTTATCTGTTCCGATTATTCAAAACTACGTTTTATTAAGCTAAATAAGCAGATGATGAACTAGTTTATCCTCTGCCATAGCAGAAAACGCCCATTTTTCAAACTTTTTATTAAATTAATTATCTATGAGGAAAATTTTATTCCGGGAAAAACGCCTATCAGCGAAACCTATGCTGTTCTTGCTTTTGTGGTTCGTGGCAAGTCAGGTCTTTTCGCAAATTACTGTCAATGTACAGAACCAACCATTAGTAGAAGCATTGAAAGCGATTGAACGCGCCAGTAATTACAGGTTCTTCTACAATGAGTCACTTCCGGGACTGGAAAAAAACACCACTGTCCGGTTGACAAATTCCGACATCGATAACGCCATGCGGCAAATACTTGCCGGTACGAATATCGATTATAACAAAAACGACAACATCATCGCATTGGTAGAGAAAACTGCTGCCGCACAACAACCCTCTACATCAAATCAGAGTAGGACAACCACTGTGAAAGGGAATATCGTAGATGCTCATGGAGAGCCGGTTATCGGTGCCACCATAGTGGATAAGAATAATCCTACAGTAGGTACCGTGACCGATTTCGATGGGAACTTTTCTCTCGATGTTCCGGCCGGAGCAGTCCTGTTGGTTTCTTATATCGGCTATCAGGATGTGGAAATGCCAACAGCAGGAAGAACTTCTGTCGATATCATATTGCAAGAAGACACTCGGCAACTTGATGAGTTGGTGGTTGTAGGTTATACCGTGCAACGCCGCGAAAGTTTAACGGGTTCGTTACAAACTGTCTCCAGCGAGAAATTAAGAAATATTACTTCTCCTTCCACCGAAAACATGCTTAATTCAAAAGCGCCGGGTGTATATGTAGCGCCTGGATCAGGACAGCCCGGTTCGGTAGGAACCATTATAATCCGTGGTAAATCTACTGTAAACGGTAGTACCGACCCCCTTTGGGTAATCGACGGTGTGATCGTGGGAAGCAGTTCTGGTTCTTTGAACCCTGCCGATATCGAATCGATCACCATCCTGAAAGATGCCGCTTCCACCGCTATCTACGGCTCTCAGGGAGCCAACGGTGTGATTGTAGTCACCACCAAAAACCCCAAAGTCGACAAACTGACTATCGATCTTACTGCCAAAGCAGGTGTCAGCAATTTGATGAGAGGAAATCTCAAGGTGATGAATGGCGCTGAGATGTATGATTACTTCAAGTCATTCAGTAACCAGGAGGAAATTTTGTTTCCTCGTTGGAGTCCTGAACTGAGAGACAGTGATTTCAGCTGGTGGGATCTGGCTTCACAAAACGGATTTATACAGGAATATAACCTAACTCTTTCCGGTGGAACCGAAAAGATGCGTTCAATGATTTCTGTAGGTGTGTACGATGAAACCGGGGCTGTAAAAGGATATGACTACAGACGTTATAACCTGTTGTACAAAACCGATTACCGCCCTTTCGACTGGCTTACCATCAAGCCATTCCTTTCCGGTTCGAGACGTGATATCGACAATCGCCAGTATTCAGTAAGCGCTATGTATTCCAATTTACCATGGGATAGTCCTTACGATAAGGATGGAAATATCGTTGGTCATAGATCTCCACTGTGGGTAAACAGCAATAGTACCAATTATTTGTACGACCTGCAATATAACTTCTCCAATTCTCTCACCTATGAGTTTATGGGAAATTTCGATTTTGATATAAAATTGACCGACTGGCTGACGTTCTCTTCTGTCAACAACATAAAATACCAGAATTATAGTTCAAAAGACTATACCGATCCACGCTCAAATGCCGGCGAAGGGGTTAGCGGACGTATTGAGGAGTACCGCTCCGATATGACTCGCCGCTATACCAACCAAATGTTTCGTATCAACAAATACTTCGGGAAACACTCCATCAATGCCCTGTTAGCATACGAATTCAATGACTATTCAGGAAGAAATATTACAGCCAGGGGAACCGGATTTGTACCCGGATTCGAAATACTCGATGTTGTTGCCAAGCCTGAATCCACCAAAGGAGGGATATCTGAATGGGCAGTACAATCTGTCTTCTCCAATATCAACTATGCCTACGATAACAAATATTTAGCCCAACTCTCACTGCGTCGCGACGGAGCATCCAACTTCGGTGACAACGCAAAGTATGGTAACTTCTTCTCCATCAGTGGCGGCTGGAATATCCATCGGGAAGAATTTTTCAATAGTGATGTGGTAAATGAGCTAAAACTAAGAGCGGCCTACGGTTCGGTAGGAAACCGCCCGACCTCTCTGTATCCGCAGTACGATTTATACGCTGTAGCTACCAGCGCAAGCTATAACGGCAATTCCGGAGCATTGATCTCTCAAATAGGAAACAAGGGGCTCACCTGGGAGAAATCATATACGACCGGTCTGGGACTCGACATCGCTTTATTCGACCGTCTACGGATGACATTCGACTACTATGATAAAAATACCAGCGACCTGCTCTACCAGGTTCCGGTTCCGGGAGTTGTGGGTGTAACCCGTGTATGGCGTAATATAGGGGCAGTACGGAACAAAGGTTTTGAAGCTACCGCAAGTGTAGATATTATCAAAAACAGGGATTTACTTTGGAGCATAGATGCCAATATCGGCCTGAATCGCAACAAAGTGACCGAACTCTATGGTGTACGCGACCCGGAAACAGGGCAGGTGCCACCTGTCATTGGTGGTAGCGGTGTAAATATTGCCGGCTCAGCGCAGACTATTTTGCGTGAAGGAATTGATGCCGACACATGGTATCTCCCCGAATGGGCAGGTGTAAACCCGGAAAATGGTGCACCGCAGTGGTACAAAACCGTAACCGATGCCAACGGCAATAAAACAAGGGAAATAACTGACAAGTACGAACAGGCCGACCAGGTAGAAATGGGAGCTTATACCCCGAAATTCTTCGGTGGGTTCTCCACAAGTCTTTACTGGAAGAACTTCGATATGAATGCTGTTTTTGGCTACTCGGTAGGAGGAAAGATTTACAACTATACCCGTACCGAATATGATTCCGACGGAACCTATACCGATCGTAACCAGATGCGCCTGCTGAAAGGATGGAGCCGCTGGCAAAAACCGGGTGATATCGCTACACACCCCAAAGCTGTCTATGAGAACAAATCCCAGTCCAACAAGGTTTCATCGCGTTATCTGGAAGATGGATCCTATTTCAAAATGCGTACACTATCCTTAGGATATAATTTCGAGTTACCGCAATACAACCTGTCCAATGTAAGGCTTTTTGTTACCGGTGAGAATCTCTTTACGATTACCAACTACTCAGGTATTGATCCTGAACTGCCTTCACATGATGACAATGGCACACTTAAAGTTGTGGGTGTCACTACTACCGTATATCCCACCACGCGTAAATTCTTATTTGGCATCAACATAACATTTTAAAGGAAAATAATCATATGAAGAAATTTGTTATATACATTTTATTTTTCGCAGGAATTGGTTTTACTGCTTGCGATATAGACAGATTGCCCTACGGCTCCATGCCGGATGAAAGAATAAAGCAGGATCCCGACGGATCACTTTCAACCCTGCTTAACGGTGCTTATGCACAAATGAAAACATGGTCGGACGTAATGCACCGCTGCGGTGAATATGCAGGTGATAATATCATGATCCGGGGTTCATCCACCGATGCCTTCTATGAATTTATCTCCTACTCTCGAACTCCTAACAATTATCGTCTTCAATCATTCTGGGACAACAGCTACAAAGCCATTGCCCAGACGTCCAATATCATTTCGATGATTGAGGAGGGGCAGAGTCCCGAAGTAGACAACCAGATTGGAGAAGCTTATTTCCTTCGTGGGTTAATGTATTTCTATCTCTGCCGTGCGTATGGAAGGCCCTATTTCCAGAATCCCGACAAAAACCTTGGCGTTCCCATCGTAAATGGTACACCTGAGAATGTTTTCGGAGATTTTCCTGATCGTGCTACAGTGGAAGAGACTTACAAGCAATCTATTGCCGATTTGGAGAAGGCTACGACTTTGCTGACTATCGACAAAGGGCCCGTATATGCATCCAAAACGGCAGCACAAGCCTTATTGTCCCGTATCTATCTTTATATGAGTGGAACCTATGAAAATCCGAACGTACAATACGCTGATAAAGCCATTGAATATGCTGACGCAGTGATCAGTTCGGGAGAATATTCACTGTTGTCACGCAACAATTTTATGCGTTATAACGAGTTCACTCCTGAAAATAACAGTGAGACCATCTTCGCCATTAAGCGTGTTGCTGCGGAGTTTTCGGGCTACGATCACTACTACGGTGTAGGAGGGATGTACGCTGTTATCGGAGGAATGGGTTGGGGCGAGATGTACGCCAGCGGCAAATATCTGAGCTTACTTGATGAGACAGGGCGTAATGACTGGGCAAATGGTAAAATAGTAGATGCCCGCGCCGCCTTTATCGAACCACAGTATGCAGATGATGATATAGATGTCTTCCGGTTTATCAGGAATCTATACAACGATGCTGGTGTACAGACCAATTATACATATATCCAGGCACCCATTACAAGATCAGGCAACACCATCACCTGCGTAGACAATGAAAAAACCTATACATTGACACCGGTAGATGCAGAACAGGGTATCTATTCTATCAATTATGAAGATGGTAAAACCTATACAGGTGTAATCGACAGATTGATGAAGCTGAACCGTTCCCATCCTATGTTTTATATCGTGAAGTGCTCACGCGAAGGGGAAGACTCCCATCTCCACTCTCCCATAATCACCCGGTTGGCGGAAATGTATCTGAATAAAGCAGAAGCTGCTGCCAAAACAGGCGATTATACCACTGCCCTTGCAGCGTTGAACGTTGTGCGTGAACGTTCATTGCCCGGTCAGGGATACACTCAATTTACCGCTGCCAATGCAGATGAGCTGATCGACAAGGAACGTCAACTGGAACTTGCTTTCCAGGCCGAACGGAGCTATGATGTATTCCGCAACGGTAAATCGCTCACCCGCCATTATCCAGGGCCACACAATGCAATGGAAGAGGTAGCCCCTATCGATTACCGTGTAGTCTACTATATACCACAAGATGCAATCAATGCATACGTAGGTACAGGTAATCAATTAACGCAGAATCCGACAAGCAATTAAATTATCCGAACGATCTGAGGGTAAGTCTATTGCTCTTCCAACCGTTTGAATAGTCTAAAAGTTTTAGAAAACATTCATTTACAATAGACATTTTCTGCGCTCGGCAAAACAAATAAATTTGTTCTGCTCTTGCTTAACGAAAATGTTCCTTTTAATTCAATAAGTAGAAGGCACAATCAGGTTGCCTTCTACTATATTACTCAAAATTCTTATGCAAAAACAACTGACAACATTGGCCATATTACTGGCAACTATTTTCCTGTTCAGCTGTACCAACGGTACGCAGGGGACAAAAGGAAAAGGAGAGAAGTGCCAACCCATCCGGACAGAAGTACCCGGACGCCCGGCGGGACAAAAAGACGTACTGGGGCTGGTAACCGAAAAGCTGGACACCGTACGCGTCGGCTTTATCGGCCTGGGCATGCGCGGCCCGGGCGCCGTACAGCGTTTTACCCATATCCCGGGAACGAAGATCGTGGCCCTGTGCGACCTGCACGAAGACAGGGTGGAGAAGGCACAGGGCATCCTCGAGAAGGCCGGCTTGCCCCGTGCCGCCTCCTACAGCGGCAGTGAAGAAGCCTGGAAGGAACTCTGCCAGCGTGATGATATCGACCTGGTCTATATCGCCACCGACTGGAAAAAGCATGCCCCGATGATGGTCTACGCCATGGAGCAGGGCAAGCATGTGGCCTGCGAGGTACCCGCCGCCATGACCCTGGAAGAGATATGGGACGTGGTGAACACCGCCGAGCGTACACAGAAACACTGCAT